>NZ_VFPS01000009.1 GCF_006716815.1 Microbacterium lacticum | reverse complement strand
CCTGCTCGCGCAGGCGCGGGCGCTGCGCGGCTCGGTGACGGCGGCCGAGGTGGCGATCACGCAGGCAGACGAGTCGCTGGCGTTGAACCCGCGGCGCCGTCGCAGCTCGGAGGAGGTCGAGGCCCTCAGCACCGATGTGCGGCGCCTGTTCGCGATCACGACGCAGCTGACCGGGATGACCCGCGCGTTCGTCGACGACTACGACGACACGATCGCGGGCGACCGCTACGCGACGGCGATCGCCGAGCAGCTGCACCGCGCCGCGCACGATCTGCGCCTCGCGGTGTCGACGGGCGACCTCGACCTCTCCGCCGAGGAGCCGGCGCTGACCCGGCCGCTCGAGGTGATCACGGCGCCGCCGACGCACTGGATGCTGATCGGATCGCTCCTCGTCGACCTGCGACGCATCCACGACGGCCTGGCCGCGCACCCCGAGGCCTGACCCCGGCCCTCGGCTCGAACTTCTGGTCACTCGTGGCGGCGTCCCCCGCCGCGACCCCGCAACAACTGACCACAAGTCGGATGCCACGAGCTGGCGCGGCGGCGGAGCGCGGGTGCCGGGCTCAGGCGTCGGCGGCGACGGCCTGGCGGATGATGCTCGGGCCCTGCGGGGTCGCCTCGACGACGAGTTGCGCGGGCAGCTGCTCCTTCATCGCCTCGACGTGGCTGATGACGCCGACCGTGCGCCCGCCCGCCCGCAGCTCGTCGAGGGTGCGCATCGCGAGCTCGAGGGTCTCCGGGTCGAGCGACCCGAACCCCTCGTCGACGAAGAGCGTGTCGAGCCGGATGCCACCGGCGCGTGAGGTCACGACCTCGCCGAGCCCCAGGGCGAGAGCGAGCGAGGCGAGAAATGTCTCGCCGCCGGACAGCGATTGCGGGCTGCGGAGCCGTCCGGTGTGCGCGTCGAGCACCTCGATGCCGAGCCCCGACGCGCGCCCGCGCGCGGCCCGCGCGTCGGAGTGGTGCAGCGTGTAGCGGCCCGACGACATCTCCGTCAGCCGCACGTTGGCCGCCGCCACGATCTCTTCCAGTTCCGCCGCGAGCACGAAGGTCTCGAGGTTCATCTTCAGCGTGTTCGGCGCGCGCCCGGCGACGGTGTCGGCCAGGCGCGTGACGGCGCTCGCCCGATCGGCGATCTCCTCGACCTGCGCGGCGGCCTCGTCCACCTGCTCCGACAGGTCGCGGAGCGCGTCTGCGGCCAGTTCCGCCCCGCGCAGGGCCGCGATCGCAGCGCTCCGCGCGGTGTCGGCACTCGCGAGCCGCGCCGCCGAGTCGGCGAGCGCCTCGGCGGTGACGTCATCACCGGTCGCGGAGACCTCGAGGTCGAGCAGCCGTGCGCGGGTGGCGGTGAGATCGGCGGCATCGCGGGCCAGCCGCTCCTCGAGATCGGTGACGTCCGCGGCGGGCAGCAGCGCGGCCCGCGCCGCGTCTATCGTCGGGAACCCGCTGCCCGCGAGTCGTGCGTCGCAGTCGGCTCGCGTCGTCTCTTCGGCGCGCCGGCGCTCCGCGAGTGCGGCGCGGGAGTCGGCGAGGCGCTCCGCGCGCATCCGCTCGGCGGCGCCGGCCTCGATCCGAGCGGCGACGCTGGCGTGATCGCCGCGTGCGGCGACGATCACTGTCTCCGCGCGTGTCGCCTCGGCGGCCGCCGCGGCGTGCTCCTCACGGTCGGCTCCGCGCTGGTCGGCGCGCGCTGCCCGCTCGCGCTGCGCCGCGGCGGTGAGCTCGTCGAGCTCGGCGCGCTTCGCGATCAACTGCTCGAGGTCGCGCACCGCGGCGTCGGCGGCGTTGAGGTCGGACTCCGCGGATGCCAGGGCGTCGACGAGCGAGGAAAGGTCGTTTCCGCCCGCCCGGGCACGGGCGGCGGCGAGCTGATCCCGCAGGGCGCGCGCTGCGTCGGCGGCGGCGACGGCGCTGGCTCCCGCGCGCTCCCGCTCCTGTTCGGCCGCGCTGAGATCCTCGTCGGTGACCGGTTCGGCGGACCCGGTGGCGGGCGCGGGGTGCGCGGTCGCGCCGCAGACGGCACAGGGCTCGCCGTCGACGAGCGCAGCGGCGAGCTCCCCCGCGTGCCCCGCAAGGCGGCGCTGCAGCAGCTCGGTGACGGCGCCGGCCGCGGCGGCGGCGGCGATGCTCGCGGCGTGGTGTTCCTGTTCGGCGGCGGCGCTGCGCTCGGCGAGCGCGGCAGCCTCGCCCGCCGCAGCGTGCTGCACGGCGAGCTCGTCGCGGCGGACGCGCAGGTCGCCCTGTCGGGCGGCGCCGGCGCGCGCCTCAGCGATCGCATCGTCGAGGTCACGGGCCTGGGCGGGAATGAGCGCGAGCTGCGCGTCGAGCTGCGCAAGCGCCACGTCGGCATCGGCCACGGCGGCCGCGGCGGCGTCGCGCCGGGCGAGCAGCGGCACCTGCGCGCGCTCGAGCGCCCCCGCATCCTCCCACCGCGCGAGCTCGGCGGTGAGTTCGTCGATCCGAGCGGCGATGTCGATGGATGCCTCGCCGCCCGACGCCGTCCACTCCGCCAGCGCGCCAGCTGCCGCGTCCTCGGCCGCACGACGCTGCGTGTCGGCGCGCTCGACGGCGTCGATGGGCGCACGCAGCGCCTCGGCGGCGCGGGCGCGCTCGAGGCGCTCACGCTCGACGGCGCGCTCGGGCGCTCGTGCCTCGAGCTCGGCGAGCCGCGTGCGCACGGCCGCGCGCTCACGCCCCTGCTTGTCGCGCTCGACGAGCGCGCCGTGCTCGGCGAGAGCGTCGCGGTGCGCCCCCTCGGCGTTCGCGAGCACGGCGGCGGCCTGCTCGATGCGGTAGTCGGCGCGGCTGACCGCGACGATCAGCGCCGCGCGGCGCGCCGACAGATCGCCCGCACCCGGGTCCACGCTGCCGCCATAGGCACCAGAGTCCGCCCCGCTTCCAACGTCGGAGCCAGAGTCCACGTCAGCCTCGGCACCAGAGTCCGCACCGCTTCCAACGTCGGAGCCAGAGTCCACGTCAGCCTCGGCACCAGAGTCCGCCCCGCTTCCACCACCACCACCACCAGCACCCACCTCGGCGCCGCCCAACGCACGCCCAGCCCCCGCACCCGACGCCTCGCCCCCGCCGGCCGCACTCCGCGTCTGCTCCTCGACCATCCGCTCGGCGAGGTCGAGGAGCGTCTCGGTCTGCGTCGTGGCACCGGCGAGGGTCTTCTGCGCCTCGCGGCGGCGCTGCTCGAGGTCGTCGCGGTACTGCTCGAACCGGCGGGTGCCGAAGAGGGCGCGCAGCAGCGTCTGCCGCTCGTCGCCGGGCGCCAGGAGGAACCGCGAGAACTTGTTCTGCGCGAGCAGGATCACCTGCTGGAACTGCTGCGCCCCGAGCCCGAGCATCTCGCCGAGGGCGACGCCGACATCGCGCGGCTTCGCGGCGCGCCCGACCCACACCCCGTCGACCTGCTCTTCGAGCACGGCGCGCGCGATCTCGGTGGTGAGCCCGCCACCGCGCTTGGCCGGCCGGTCGTACTCGGGCGACCGGGTCACGCGCCACCGCGTGTCGCCGATCGTGAACTCGAGCCTCACCTCGGTCGGGTCGGTGAGCGCGCTGTGGTCGCTGCGCAGCCGCTTCTCACCGCCGTCGTAGCGCGGCACCGTGCCGTACAGCGCGAAGCTGACCCCGTCGAGGATGCTCGACTTGCCGGCGCCGGTGCGCCCCGAGATGAGGAACACCCCGTCGTCGCCGAAGGCGTCGAAATCGACGCGCTGGGTCTCGCGGAACGGGCCGAACCCGGTCAGCTCGAGCGTGTGCAGTCTCACGCGACCGCCTCCGCGCGCACCCGCTCGTCGAGCACGTCGCGCAGGATGTCGGCCTCGTGCTCGCTCACGCCCTCTCCTGGTCGCACGTGGCCGAGGAACGCCTCGACGAGCTCCGCATCGGTGCGCGCGGCGCGCACGCGCTGCGCGTAGGTGCGCCCGTCGCCCTCGCGGACGACGCCCGGGGCGTGCACGACCTTCGCGCAGAACGGGAAGCGCTCCTGAAGGCGGCGCATCGCGTCGGCCTGCGGCAGGGCGTCGGTGTACTCGGCGCACACCCAGGCATCCTCGGCGCCCGCGTGCGCGGCACCCGTCAGCAGGTCGTCGAACGGCGCGCGGAGCGTCACCACACGGCGCGGCACGGGCAGGTCGAGCCACTGCGCACCGGCGAAGCCCGCGGCATCCAGCTCGACGAGCCAGGACCCGCGCGGCTTGTCACCCTCGCCGAACGCGTAGTGCAGCGGCGCGCCCGCGTACCGGATGTGCGGCGAGAGCTGCTGGCGCCCGTGGATGTGCCCGAGGGCCATGTAGTCGACTCCGGCGAAGGTCTCGAGCGGAACGACGTCGAGGCCGCCCTGCTGGATGTCGCGCTCCAGATGCGGCGTCGGCGCGACCCCCGCCGCGAAGCAGTGCGCGATCGCGACCGACCGCATCGGCCCGGCCGGGTCGGTGAGGCCCGCACGCTCCGCCAGGTCGGCGCGCACGAGATCCATCGCGTGACCGAGCACCCCCGCCTGCGACGTCACGCCGGGCCAGACGTGGCGCAGCAGCGCGGGCTCGAGGAACGGGATGCCGTAGATGTGCACCGGTCCGTGCGCATCGGTCACGGTGATCGGCGTGCCGACGGCGGCGGGATCGGTGAGCACGTGGATGCCGTCGCGCAAGAGTCCCGACTGAAACCCCAGCCGGGCCGCGGAGTCGTGGTTGCCGCTCGTGACGATGACCTCGGCGCCGGTGCCGGCGAGCGCGCGGAGGGTGTCGGACAGCAGCGAATAGCAGGCCGCCGCGGGCGTGCCCGAGTCGAACACGTCGCCCGCGACGATCACGACGTCGACGCCGTGCTCGCGCACCTGCGCGGTCAGCGCCTCGAGCACGCCGCGCAGCGCCTCGAGCGTGGAGTGACCGTGGAAGGTCCGCCCGATGTGCCAGTCGGAGGTGTGCAGGATGCGCATGCTTCCACGGTAGGTCGGGCCCCCGACATCGCCCGGCCGCCCCGCCGCGTAAAACCCCCGCCGCGCGAACCCCGCCGCACGAACCCCGCCGCGCGAACCCGGCCTTCAGCGCCCGCGGGCGCGCCGTCGCGAGGCGAGGTCGATCACGCCGAGGAGGAACGCCAGCGCGACGAACAGCGCGACCGAGATCATGCCGAAGGCGTAGGCGTCGTGGTAGACGTCGAGGCCCGCGCGCCCGGCATCCTTGTCGCGGTAGATCGCGGCGTAGAACAGCGACAGGGCGACGGCCGTCCCGACCGCCGTCCCGATCCGCTGGCCGAGCTGGCCGACGGAGCCCGCGAGGCCGCCCGAGCGGGTGGGGATCTCGGCGAGGGTCAGCGTCTGGTTCGGCGCGACGACGAGGCCCGCCCCGATGCCCGCGACGAACATCACGCCGGCCATCGCATAGGCGACCACGCCGGCCGGCACCGTGTACGCGACCACCGTCAGCACGACCACCGAGACCAGCACGATGCCGAGGCCCCAGACCACCAGCGGCCGTCCGAGACGGCCGACGAGGTTGCCGCCGTACCAGGCGCTGACGGCGCTCGCGAGCGCGAAGCCGATCGACACCATGCCCGCGAACACGGGCTCGAGGCCCACCCCCAGCTGCAGGAACAGCGTGGTCAGCAGCAAGAGTGCCGGCATCGCGGTGAAATACGTCGTCGCGATCAGCGTGCCGTTGCGGTACGACGCGATCGTGAAGAGCGCGACCGGGATGAGCGGCGCCTTGCCGGATGCGGCGTACCGCCGTTCCCACCAGACGAACGCCGCGGCGAACACGACGAAGACGACCAGCGACCACCACCGCCGCGGGTCGTCGTCGGGCGAGCCCGTCGTGAACAGGAACGGCCACATGAGGGTCACGATCATGACGCCGAACAGCACGAGGCCGATCGGATCGAGCTGCAGCCTCCCGGGCGTGGGCGTGCGGGTGCGGGGCAGCAGGAAGACGACGCCGGCGAGCACCGCGAGACACAGCGGCACGTTCATCCAGAAGATCCAGCGCCAGCCGTCCTGCGCGCCGCCGAGGGCGATCATGAGCCCGCCGAGCGTCGGGCCGAACGCCGTCGCGATGCCGATCGTCGCCCCGAACAGGCCGAACGCGCGGCCGCGCTCCTTGCCCGTGAAGATCTGCTGGATCGTGCCGATGACCTGCGGCATCTGGATGCCGGCGGCGAGACCCTGCAGCAGCCGGCCGGCGATCAGGATCTCGATCGTCGGCGCGAGCGCACACACGATCGAGGTGATCGTGAACAGGCTCAGGCCGATGATGAACAGCTGCCGCCGCGAACGCTGGTCGCCGAGCCGCCCGAACGGCACGAGCGCGAGCCCGAACATCAGCACGTACCCCGACACCACGATCTGCAGCTGGGTGGATGCCGCGCCGAACGCCGCCTCGATCGACGGGAGCGCCACGTTGACCTTGCTGAGGTCGAGGATCGTGAGGGCGGCGACCGAGACGCACACCCAGAACGCGCGCCAGCGCTGGCCGTGATCGAGCGGGATGCTGGAGGTGGCGGGAGAGGTCATCAGGATCAGGCTATGCCTGTCGCACCGGGCTCGGGTCGGGGCCGCTTCCGCGGCCGGGTAGCCTCGGTGCGTGGCATCCGACGACAACTCCCCGCAGACGACCGCAGAATCCGCGGCCGAGACGGTGACCGAGGCGGTGAAGGATGCCTCGGCGGACGTCGCCGAGAAGGTCGACCGCGCGATCGACGAGGCGACCGGCGTGCGGCCCGACGACGGCGAGATCGAGGAGTTCACGTACGACGGCTCGACGCTGATCGCCGAGCGCCGGGGCGAGGCGCCCGCGCCCCGCACCGTTCTGCTCGTCCACGGGATCGGTATGGGTCGGAAGGTGTTCGCCGACCTCGTGCAGCGCGTCGAGGAGGGCGCCGTCGTCGTCGCCGTCGACCTGCCCGGCTACGGCGATGCGCCCGAGCCGCCGCGCACTCCCACGATCGAGCGCCTCGCCGATCTCGTCGCCGCCTACCTCCGGCACCTGGGTCGCGGCCCGGCGTTGCTCCTCGGACACTCGATGGGCACGCAGGTCGTCACCGAGGTCGCGGTGCGCCATCCCGACCTCGTCGACCGGCTGGTTCTCGTCGCGCCCACCGTCGACCGCCGGCACCGCCGCGCGCTGGTGCAGCTCTGGCGACTCGGCCGCGACCTCCTCGGCGAGAGCGGCAAGGTGCTCCTGCTCGGCGCCCGCGAGTACCTCCACGCGGGGCCCAACCTCGGACGCAAGATGCAGGCGATGCTCGTGCACCGCCCCGAGGACGCCCACCCGAAGATCACGGCGCCGACGCTCGTCGTCCGCGGCGAGCTCGACGTCGTCGTCCCACAGGCATGGTTCGACGAGGTCGTCGCTGGGATTCCCGACGCCACGCCGTTCGTGATCGAGGGGCACCACCACGAGACGCTGATCCGCACGGCCGGGCCCGCCGCGGCGGAGATCCGCCGCTGGCTCGCCGAGACCTGATCATGCGGGCGCCGCCCGGCGCGACGCCCGCGTTCGGCCCCGCCGACGGGCGCGGCTCGAGGGGTGAGCGCGGCTCAGCCCGCGAGCTCCGCGACCAGTCGCGCGATGAGCTCTTCCTCCGCCGCGATGCCCGTGTCGTCGAGCCGCCGCCGCACGGCGGTCTCCACGACCGCCGCATCCTCACCGGCGACGTCGGCGCGCAGTTGCGCGATCACGCCGTCCAGGCGCTCCTGTTCGGTGGTCTCGTGCTGATCGAGGGCCGGCTCGTCCTGGGTCTCCTCGCTCATGCGCGCTCCTCCGCTGCGGCGTCCTCGGCGCTCTCCCAGCCGGTCGCCGGTGCGGCGTCGATCACGCCCTCCGGTAGATCGTCGTTCCGGCCTCGTCCGGGGTCTCCCGTCCGGTCCCCATCGGTGTGCTCGTCGTGCGCCATGTCGTGCCCCTTCCGCGACGACGTGGTCGCCCGCCGCGCCTTCAGTGTGCGGGCGGATACGGCCGTCGGGCAGGGGCTTGACGGGCGGTCGGGGCGAGGGTAGCTCTCAGCTCGCTCGGCGCGGCGCCAGCAGCTCGTCGTGGCCGGGGTTCGCCTCGAACCAGTCCGCGACGTACCAGCACACGGGGCTCACGACGCGGTCGCCGCGCTCCTCGATCTCGGCGACGGCGCGGGCGACGACCTGGCCCGCGTACCCGTGGCCCCGGAAGGTCGGGATCGTGTAGGCGCGGGTGAGGGCGATCGTGCGCCCGTCGTCGCGGTAGTCGAGCACACTGACGAGGTCGGAGCCCTTGTGCAGGGTGTAGCGCGAGGCATCCTTCTCATTCGCGAAACGGAACGCGGTCATCCCTCCACGCTACGCCCGGTCCCTGACAATCCGGCCCGCCACGCACCGCGGGGCGGGCGGCTGAGCAATCTGTCACATTGCGTCATCTTCACGGCGCGGCATCCGTGCGGTTTGACACATCGTGACTCGGTTCGTCATAATCGCCCCATGACTGACAACGCACGCACTCTGTCCGCCCGGGAGGCGAACGGAACTGCCGGCATCATGATGCCGCGCGTTGCCATGTGTTGCCGAATGTGTATCTGACGGTCATCCCCGCCGGGTCCGCCCTCCGCTTCTGACGTCTCATCCAGAAGATCAGGAGCGCCGACCCCCGAGTCACCGACGCGTTCCGCACACAATGCGGATGACGGATGCCTCGCACACCGGCCCTCCCCTCGGGAGCAGCGCCGACTCTGCAGCACACGCCCGAACCCGTTCTCTTGGCGCACCGCCCGGGTTCCGCCCCAAAGGACCATCTCGTGTCGAACACCGCTCTGCTCGCCCCCGCTCCGACAGCCCCGTCCCGCCACCTGCACGCTCTCGTCGACGCCCCCGCGCCGGCCCGCGTCGCGCCGCCCGCTCCGGCGCCCGAGGCCACCACGACGGCGGCCACCGGCGTGCCCGCCGGCACCGCCCCGCGTGGCTTCGCCCTCTACGTCGGCCTCGACGAGCTGAAGGCTGCCACCGACGGCGTCTCGCTCGCGACGATCGTCACGGCGCTCCGCCAGACGCTCGCCGAGCTCGCCCCGCGGGCCGAGAGCTACGCCACCGTCGCGCTCGCCCCCGCCCACGCCGGCGGGCGCGACGTCGACGTCGTCCGCCTCGCGCTGCACGAGCCGAGCGCCGTCGCCCGCACCAAGGCCGACACCCCCGACGACGACCACGTGCCCGGCGGCGTCACGATCGACATCTCGCGTCGGCGCGTGCACATCGACAGCGAGCCGTCGTCGCTCACCTTCAAGGAGTTCGAGCTGCTGCAGTACCTCGTGCTGCGCGAGGGCCGCACGATCGAGCGCACCGAGCTGGTGTCGTCGCTGTGGAGCCACGCCGACGGCGACGAGGTGCCCGGCGAGCGCACGATCGACGTGCACGTGCGGCGCCTGCGCGCCAAGCTCGGCCGCTACGAGGACATCGTGCGCACGGTGCGCGGCATCGGCTACCGGTTCGACCGGCACGCCGACGTCGTCATCCGCTTCGGCCACGGCACGCCCTCGCCCGACCGTTTCTGACCGCGCAGCGGGCGGCACCTCCTCACCCGCCGGATCGGTGGGGCAGGAGTAGACCAACGCGCCCCGGCAGCCGCCACCAGCACCACCGATCCGACGAATGGTGACCACCGGCCGCCGAGGGGCCCCCGCTCCCCGCCGGCGACGAGGCAGCCGCCGCGACCGACCGTTTCTGACCGCGCGGCCGGCGGCACCTCCTCACCCGCCGGACCGGTGGGGCAGGAGTAGACCAACGCGACCCGGCAGGCTCCACCAGCACCACCGATCCGACGAATGGTGACCACCGGCCGCCGCAGGGGCCCCGGCGGGCGCGAGCCACAGCCCGTGCCCGGGTGTCGGAGGTCGTGACGTAGGGTGACGGCATGACGACGCGGGAGTGGCTGCCTCAGGCGCACGCTTCTGCGCGCCGCCCTCGCCCCGCGGCGGCCCGCGACCCCCGCCCGCCCGCCGGCCCGCCCCGCGAGACCGAGTTCCGCCCGCGCGTGCCGATCGACGTGCGCCGGGCGCTGGCGGCGCACCAGCGCGGAGCGCACGACCCGGCCCACACCGAGCATCAGGGGGTGATCTGGCGGGTGAGCCGCACGCCGGAGGGCGTCGCGACGCTCGCCCTGCGCGTCGAGCGCACGCGCGTGCGCGCCGCGGCGTGGGGACCCGGTGCCGCCTGGGCGCTCGACCAGGTGCCGCGCCTGTGCGGCGACGGCGACGACCCGAGCGACTTCGACACGGGCGGCCATCCGCTCGTCGCGAGCGTGCACCACCGGCATCCGCAGCTGCGCATCGGCCGCACCGACCTCCTCTTCGACGCCCTCGTCAGCGCGATCTTCGAGCAGAAGGTGACCGGACTGCAGGCATTCGGCGCGTGGCGGATGATCCTCACCTGGTGCGGCGAGCGCGCCCCCGGCCCCACCCCGCGACCCATGTTCGCGCCGCCGGCCGACTGGCACCTGATCCCCAGCTGGACGTGGCACCGTGCCGGGCTCGAGCCGCCGCAGTCGCGCACCGTCGTCGCCGCCGCCCGTCGGCGCCCGTCGATCGAACGCGCGGCCGACGCGGCGGCATCGGGCGCCGACCGCGACCGCGTGCTCACGAGCCTGCCGGGCGTCGGCCTCTGGACGAGCGCCGAGACGCGCATCCGCGCCTACGGCGACGCGGATGCCGTGAGCGTGGGCGACTACCACCTCGCCCACCAGGTGGGCTACGCCCTCACCGGCCACCGCGTCGATGACGACGGGATGGTCGAGCTGCTCGAGCCGTGGCGCGGCCACCGGCAGCGGGTCATCCGACTCATCATGCTGAGCGGCGCCTTCGAGCCGCGCCGCGGCCCCCGGCTCGCCCCCGAAGACCACCGCGGCAGGTGACGGTGCCCCGCGGGCGTCTACGCTGAGCGCATCAGCCTCTCCGACTCCGAGAAGACCGGCTGGCCCCGCGGACGCTGGGGGTGGCTGTTCGGCAGTATCGCCCTGCTCGTGCTCGGCGTCGTGTTCGGGCAGGTGTTTGGCAGTATCTGGCTCGGCCTCCCGCTCGCCGTGCTGCTGTCGATCGGGTGGCTCATCGCCTACGAGTCGTGGCGGGGCCGGAACCCCGGTCCGCACGACCCGTGGGACGACGGCGCGCAGCTCTGACGCGCCCGCTCAGTAATAGACGGCGAGCGGGCCGCGCGGCCCCTCGATCACTTCCACCGGGGTGTCGAAGATCTCGGTGAGCACGTCCGGCTGCACGATCTCGTCGGGCGTGCCGAACGCGACGACGGCGCCGTCCTTCATCGCGCACACGCGGTCGGCGTAGTGCCCGGCGAAGTTGATGTCGTGCAGCACCACGACGATCGTCCGGCCGAGCTCGGTGGCCGCCCGGTGCAGGTGCCGCATCATCTGCACCGCGTGCTGGATGTCGAGGTTGTTCAGCGGCTCGTCGAGCAGCACGTAGTCGGTGTCCTGCGCGAGCACCATCGCGACGTAGGCGCGCTGACGCTGCCCGCCGGAGAGCTCGTCGAGGTAGCGGCCTTCGAGCTCGGCGAGGCCCAGGAAGTCGATCGACCGGTCGATGATCGCCTCGTCGTCGACCGTCAACCGCCCTCGCGAGTACGGGTAGCGCCCGAACCCGACGAGCTGGCGCACGGTGAGCCGGGTGACGAAGTGGTTCTCCTGCCGCAGGATCGCGACGACCTTCGCGAGCTCCCGAGACTTGGTGGATGCCACGTCGTGGCCGGCGATCGAGATCGTGCCGGCGTCGGCCTCGAGCAGTCGGCCGATCATCGTGAGCAGCGTCGACTTGCCGGCGCCGTTCGGGCCGATGAGGGCGGTGATGCCGCCCGCGGGCAGGTCGACGTCGATCGGGCCGATCGCGACGTGCGTGCTGTAGCGCTTCTCGATGCCGGTCAGCGAGATCACAGGCGCCCCTTTCGGAGGAGGAAGACGAGGAAGAACGTACCGCCGACGATCTCGACGATGATGCCGACCGACCCCGCCGCGTAGAACACGTGCTTGAGGACGACGTAGGCGCCGCCGAGCACGACGAATCCGACGAGCCACGCCATCGCGAACATGCGCCGATGGGAGTACGTGTCGGCGAGCTGATAGGTGAGCATCGCGACGAGGAAGCCGAAGAACGTCATCGGGCCGATGAGCGAGGTCGACACCGCCATGAGCACCGAGACGGCGAGGAGAGTGAGGATCGCGTCGCGGCGGTGCGGTGAGCCGAGCCCGAGCGCGACGGGTCGGCCGAGGGCGAGCACGTCGAGCCGCCGGGCGCCCCACATCAGGGCGACCACGGCGATCGCGGCGAGCGGGATCGCGATCGGGAGGTACGTGGCATCCGCATTCGCGACCGAGCCGATGAGACGTGCGGTCAGCAGGTCGAACTCGGTCGGTGTCAGCAGGCGCTGCAGGAAGGTCGAGAACGCCGCGAGCGCTCCACCGAGGATGATCCCGACGAGCAGCATGATCTGCACGTTCGCGCGCCGCCCCGACAGGAGCAAGCCGTAGAGGATGCCGGAGAACAGCAGCATCACCGCGACCTGCGCGAGATAGGCTCCGACGCCCTGCACGGCGAGGGCGCCCGAGACGCCGAAGAAGAAGATCGCGGCGGTCGAGATCGCGGTGTAGAGCGACTCGAAGCCGAGGAGCGAGGGCGTCACGATGCGGTTGGCGGTGACCGTCTGGAAGGCGATCGTCGCGATGCCCTGGCAGAACGCGACCACGACGATGACGATGAGGCTCGTCACGCGCAGCTGGGCGATGCGCCAGAAGCCGTCGCTGCCGAGCGGCATCGGGTTCTCCCACGCGAAGATGCCGGCGGCCACCGCGACGGCGAGGGCGACCAGCACGGTCATGACGATCGCGTACCGGCGCCCGCGCGCGGCGGTCGCGAACGGCAGGGTCCGGCGCGGCGGCGCGCTTCGCGGCGAGGTGGCGGGGCGCATCGACGCGGCGATGGACGGGGCGGCGGGGATCTCAGGCACGGCGACGCTGCCTCAGCAGGAGGAGGATGAACACGACCGACCCGATCATCGCGAGAATGAGGGAGACCGGCACCTCGAAGGGCATGTTGATGACGCGCGCGACGATGTCGCACGCCGTGACGAGCGCGATGCCCCCGAGCGCGACCCACGGGAGGTTCGAGCGCAGGTCGTCGCCGCGGATGAGCGAGACGACGTTGGGGACGATCAGCCCGAGGAAGGGCAGGTTTCCGACGACGACGGTGACGACGCCCGCCGCGAGCGCGATGAGGCCGGTGCCGATGAGCACGACCCGGTCGTAGTCGACGCCCACGCCGGTCGCGACCTCCTTACCGAGCCCCGCGATCGTGAAGCGGTCGGCGGCGATGAAGATCGCGATCACGACGAACAGCACGATCCAGAGCGGCTCGTACTGGCCGCGCAGCACCGAGGTGAACGATCCCGTGAACCAGATCGCCATGCTCTGCAGCGTGTGGGTCGACAGGGCGATGAAGGTGGAGACGGCCCCCACGATGGCGCCGAGCATCATTCCGACGATCGGCACGATCACCGACGACGTCAGCACGACGCGGCGGAGGAACAGGAAGAAGATCATGGTGCCGACGAAGGCCGCCGCCACCGCCCCGACCATCCGCGCCATGAGCGGTGCGTCGGGGAAGAGGAGCATGACGACCAGCAGGCCGAGCCCCGCCCACTCGGTCGTTCCGGTGGTCGTCGGCTCGACGAACCGGTTCTGAGTGAGCATCTGCATGACGAGCCCGCACATCGCCATCCCCGCGCCCGCCAGCACGAGCGCGACGGTGCGGGGCACGCGGGTGATGAGGAACATCTCTCCACCGCCCGGTGCCCCCCACACGTCGTACACGCCGACCATGAGCGAGGCCGCGACGAGGACGATGACGACGGCGAGCCCGCCCAGCAGCGGCCACGTGAGGAGCCGCTGCCGAGCGCGCTGCACGCGGCGCCTCAGCTTTCGAGCGCGTCGGCGAACGAGTTGAAGAAGGTCGTGTACGTGACGATGCCCTCGTTCAAGTAGGTGCCCGCCGGCATGTAGACGATGTGCTTGTTCGTGACGGCGGGGACGTTCTTCAGCGCCTCCGACGACCCGATGAGGTCGTTGGCCGGAGTATAGGACTCGTCCGTGTTCGCGCTGACCCCGGCATCCCGGTCCATCACGAGGATCCAGTCGGGGTTCGAGGCGGCGATCGCTTCGACCGAGATGTCGTCGCCCTGGTGGTCGGTCGAGCCGTCGGTGGTGAGCGCGGGCGTGAGGCCGAGCACATCGAACACCGGGCCGAGCGTGCGGCCGGTCGACGGAGCCGCGTAGTTGATCTCGCCGCCCGAGGTGATCACGGCCATGACGGTGTCGTTCTTGTCGTAGGCCGCGGTGACGCGCTCGATCGACTTCTCGAAGTCGGCCACGAGCTTCGCCGCCTCCTTCTGCTTGCCGAAGATCTCGCCGAGCACGGTGACCTGGCGCTTCAGCTCGGCGTCGAACGCCTCGCCCTCGCGCGGGTCGAGCTCGACGATCGTCGCGTTGGGCGCGAGGGTCTGGAAGTCGCCGTAGTACGAGGCGAAGCGCTGGCCGTTGACGATCAGGTCGGGGTCGGCGGCGACGACGGCTTCGAGGTTCGGCTCGCCGTGGTTGCCGATGTTGACCGTCTTCGAGCCCTCCTCCTTGTACGAGAGGTCGGCGGGGAAGATGTCGAGCGGCGCGGCGACGACCTCGACGCCCCAGTCATCGAGCACCGTGATGGTGCGGTTGTCGGTCGCCACGACGCGCTGCGGCGGCACCGCGACGGTCTGCTCGCCGTGGTTGTCGGTCACCGTGACCGAGGTCGGGGCGGTCTCGGGGGACGACGCCGCCGGGGTCGCGGAACCGGCGCAGCCGGCCAGAGTCACCGCGGACAGGAGCGCGGCGGAGGAGAGCAGGAATGAGCGAGCACGTGTCGAAGGCATGCGTGACGTATCTTTCGGTGCGGTGATGGGGATGCCCGGCGGCGCGCGCCGAGCCAGGCAAGGCTATCCTAACCACATGACTTCGTCGAACCCGGCCCCGCCCGTCGCGCCCCCTCTTTCGGGCTTACCCGGGTGGGCAACGAGCTGCGCTTCCGCTTCGCGCGCCTCGCCGCACGGCAGTGGCTGACGCCCGAGTACGTACGGATCCGCCCCGAGGGAGCCGATCTGCGCGGCTTCGACTCCCCCGGCTCCGACGACCACATCCGCGTGTTCTTCCCGGGAGGCGAGCCGGCGAGCGTCGACGAGCTGCGCGCCGCCCCGAGCCGCGAATACACCCCGCTCGCCTGGGACGCCGACGGGGGCTGGCTCGACCTCGAGTTCGCGATCACGGCGGACACGACCAGGCCGCCACGGAAGGGATCGCTGCGCCGTGGGCGGCGTGCGCCGAGATCGGCGCGCCCGCCGGAGTGGGCGGGCCCCGCGGTTCGCTCGTGCTCACGGGGCGCCCCGACGCGTGGTTGCTCGCCGGCGACGAGACCGCCGTTCCCGCCATGCGCCGGTTCACGCACCTGATGGATGCCACGGCCGGCACGGTGCTCGCCGACCGCCTCGCCGCCCTCACCACCGCCGACCGCCCCACCGGCGACGGCTTCGCGTTCATCGCCGCGGAGCAGTCGATCGTCAAGGTCGGGCGCGCGCTGCTGCGCGACCGCTGGGGCCTCGACCTCGACCGCGCGTTCCCCTACCGGGCCGTCGCCTCCTTCGTCATCCTGCTCGGGATCGCGCGGGTGTCGGGCCTGCGATCACCGTCACGATGCTCATCTACCTCTTCGTGCTGGCGCCGTCACTGTTCACCCAGCCCGGCGCGTATCAACCGTTCACGCTCACCGACAACCTCGTGCACATCATCACGCCCGCACTCGTCATCGTCGACTGGCTGCTGTTCATCCCGAAGGGCGCCATCAAGCCGTACGACCCCCTCCTCTGGGCGCTGATCCCCTACGCGTATCTCGCGTTCGCCTTCACCTACAGTTCGGCGGGCGGCCGCTTCGGCGGCGGAACGACCGTGCCGTACCCGTTCATGGATGCCTCGGTGAACGGCGTCGGCGGCGTCATCGCGTGGATCGCCGGCCTCACCGTGGCCCTCATCGGTGTCGGCTACGTCTATTACGGCCTCGACCGCCTGCTCACGCGGGCGCGGCCTCGTCCTCTTCCGGCTCGAACGTAGAGGCCTCGCCGGTGTGCCCGGCGGCCACGCCGTCGGGGTCGGGCGGGATCGTGCCGTCGTCGCCGAGCCCGCCGGGCTCCGTGGTCACCTCGGTGTCGTCCGAGTCCGGGGCATCCGCCGGCTGCTCGAAAGTCTGGTCGCTCATCGCGCCCTCCGCTTCTCGCGGCCGCGCGGCCGCGTCTGCGGCCACCGTAAGCTCCGCACCGGCCGCCGTCAGGGGGATTGACCCGCCCGGGCAGCCGTAGTAGCCCGAGTCGGATGGCCCGCCTGCGCGGCCGCGCATACCGCCGGCGGCGGCGCCACACGACCCGCCCGCCCGGCGGCCCGCGTCACATCTCTTCGTGCGTGTCGGGGTCGCCGCCCCAGAGCCGGCCGCGCTCGAGGCC
>NZ_VFPS01000008.1 GCF_006716815.1 Microbacterium lacticum | reverse complement strand
GGTCTGCACACCCCGCTATCGGATCTATGCGGAGCGTGTCGCGGATGCCGGAGAGCCCCTGCGGATCGAAAACGTGCACCGTTCCTCGGCGTGCCCGCATCTGCATCGTCGCAGTCAGATTGTCGTTGGTGGTCGAAGTTGTGATGAGCGGCCCCGCCCAGTCAAGGATCGCGGAGATCAGAACGCGGTATCCCTTGCCGGACCGAGGAGGTCCTTCGAGCGTCACGGAGTCTTCGATGGATACGAACACGTCCATGCCGCGTGACGCTCCGACCCGCCAGGCGACATCGGTGGCCGTCGGGTGTGTGAGATCGGGCCGCAGCTGCTTCGCACGGCGAATGGCAGCCTTCGCTGAGAGGTGCGAGCGGATGTCGGCTGCTGTCGCGAACCCCGGGCGCATTCGAAGATCGGCGATGAACGCGCGGTCTGAGTGCCGGTAGCGGCGGTACCAAACGATGAGCGCGATGCCTCCGCCGACAACGAGAAGGACAGCGAGCAGATCGGCGACGCGGATCTGCCATACCGGCAACGCGCACGTACCGGATGCCTTGTATACGTCCGCCTGTCCGGTGAGCGCGAGCCAGAACCCCGAGAACAGATGGTCAGCTTGCGGTGCGGTGCCGCAAATCCACGTCGTGACCGTCTCGCCGATGAACGCGAAGGCTACGCTCAGCAGGAACGCGATCGCGATGCCGACCGCGACGACTTTGCCGAGCACGCTCTCGTTCATGGCATCCCTCACAACCCCGCAGCGGTTGCGGCTGCCGCGCGGATCCAGGCCTCGCGCGTCGGAGTGCGCAGGTCATCGAACCGGAGCGGACCGCGCTTGAGGACCGGGTCGAACGGGACGACCACGATGTCACGCACGCGGCCCTCGAAGCCGAGCACGATGTCGCGCAGCTCGGCCGGACGGGCCGGCTCGGCCTGCGTAACCACCACCACGGCATTGCGAGCGAGATCGTGTGACCGTTCGTCGCGGGCTCCGAGCGCTTCGAGGAGGAGCGCGGCCGACTCGGCTGACTCAGGCGCGGTCAACGTCGGCACAACGAGCTGCGTGCTGTGGTCGACCATGCTGAGCCAGCGGTCAGCCGACTCGTCGTTGCCGGAATCGAAAACGACGAGCCGATAGTACCTCGCGGCGACCCGCATGAGCTGTTCGAACTCGGTCGATGTGAGGCGCTGATCGGCCGCGAGCAACTCGGGGTTCGAACGCAGCACATCGTATCGATCGGCCGATTGGTGGTGAACGAAGCGGGTGATGTCAGAGACGCCGGCATCGGGGGAGAGCAGGTTCGATGCTGCGGGCAGCAGGTCGCGGATGGTGGTGTCGTAGAGTCCCGTCTCGGTGCGCCAGCCAAGAGTGCCGCGAGTGTCGTTGTTGTCCCACGCCAACACGTTGCCGCCTCCATAGCGACCGAACACCGCCGACAGCATCGCGGTGGTCAGCGTCTTGCCGACACCTCCCTTTCCAGGCTCTTCGCAGTTGAGGGTGTAGTCGAGGGTCGGCGGCTGGTTCGCGGATAGACGTCGAGGTCTTCCAGGATGGAAGTTCTCACACTGCCCATCTGCCGGAAGACCTCGACTTGCGCCACCCTACGTTCGCGACCCCTGACCTCACCACGTTCTGCCGTCTCGATGAGCTCGGCCTCGAAGCCATCGGCCAGTTGATCGAGCCCGACCGGGCGGTACTCGAGTGCCGCGTCGTTGACGATGACCCGTGGTGTCGGAAGTGTGGCGCCGAGGGCGTGCCGCGCGACACCGTGACGCGTCCGCTCGCGCACGAGCCGTTCGGTCACCGGCCCACGACGCTGCTGGTGCGGGTACGCCGCTACCGGTGCGGCCACTGCCGCCGCACCTGGCGGCAGGACACGACGAACGCGGCGGCGCCGCGGGCGAAGATCTCCCGCGGCGGGGTCGGGTGGGCGCTGAAGGCGATCGTGGTCGACCACCTCACCGTCTCCCGCGCCGCGGCAGGCCTGGGGGTGTCGTGGCACACCGCGAACACCGCGATCCTCGCCGAGGGCAAGCGGCGGCTGATCGACGATCCGGCCAGGTTCGACGGCGTCACCACGATCGGCGTCGACGAGCACGTCTGGCGTCACGCACGGTTCGGTGACAAGTACGTGACCGTGATCATCGACCTCACGCCCGCCCGCAACAAGACAGGTCCCGCACGGCTGCTGGAGATGGTCGAGGGTCGGTCGAAGGCGGTGTTCAAGCAGTGGCTCGCCGCCCGGCCCAAGGAGTGGTCGAAGCAGATCGAAGTGGTCGCGATGGATGGGTTCAGTGGGTTCAAGACCGCCGCGTCCGAGGAACTCCCCGACGCGGTCCCGGTGATGGATCCGTTCCATGTCGTCCGGCTCGCCGGTGACGCCCTGGACCGGACCCGGCAGAGGGTTCAGCAGGACACTCTCGGGCACCGCGGTCACGCCGGGGACCCGCTCTACGGGGTCCGCCGCACCCTCCACACCGGCGTGAGCTTCCTCACCGAGAAGCAGACTGCACGGCTGGACGCGGTGTTCGCGGTCGAGGAGCACGTCGAGGTCGAAGCGACCTGGGGCATCTACCAGCGCATCGTCGCCGCCTACCGCGAACCCGACAAGAAGAAGGCGAAGGAGATGATGCGGTCGGTGATCGATTCCGTCAGCAGTGGCGTCCCCGCGATGCTGGCCGAGATTCGCCGGCTCGGTCGGACGTTGAAGCAGCGCGCCGCGGACGTCCTCGCGTTCTTCGACCTGCCCGGCACGAGCAACGGTCCGACAGAGGCGATCAACGGCCGACTCGAGCATCTCCGCGGCTCCGCGCTCGGCTTCCGCAACCTCGCGAACTACACAGCCAGGAGCCTGCTCGAGGCCGGAGGTTTCAGACCCTCGCTACACCCTTGATTCCGAAGAGCCCCTTTCCATTGACGACGGCGATCGTGCGGCAGCCCGCCCAGTGCCGGGACGCGAGACGAATGCGTTCGTCGTGCTCAACCTGCGTGGGTGACGGCTTCACCACCAGCCCCCATCGAGCAAGCAGCGCCCGCCACCCGTTCGCTCGCTCGCTCGGCCCAGTGCTTGCGGGGATGAAGGAGGCGCGCTTCCCGCTCGGTGCCGGCTCGACAGGGTGGAGCGGTTCGGCCGTCGGGACTTCGTCGACGGACGCCGATGGAATGTGAGCATCCAGGCTTGAGTGCACGTCGGGGTCGGGGTCGGGGTCGGGGTCGGGGCGCGTGCGCCGCAGCGTCGACGCGCCGTCATCGACAGGCGAGGACGTGCCGTCAGGAGCGACGCGAATGCGGTGGCTGCCGCGGTCGCCCGACGTCACCAGCTCGACTGTGGAACCGGTGCGGCGAGCCTCGAGAATCGCGCGCTGGATGATCGCCTGCCGGATATCGGATCCGTCTTGCGCGGCGAGATCTTCGCTGCGCCCGTCGAGTGTCGTGAACCGTGCCGTCGAGCCTTCGACGGTCGCGAAGGCTCGGTTGAGTGTGGTGCTCATTTCTGCTCCTCCGGGGAGGGGGTGGCAAGCCACCCGCCGATGTCGGTGTCGATCTCTTCGTCGATAGGCCAGAGTGCGTCGAGGTCGACCGCGAGGTTCTCTGCGTCGTCGTCGTGGTCGCCTGAATCGATGGCGTCGTCGGTCTGAAAGAGGTTTCGCTCCCAGTCGGTGCTGGTCGCGAAGCAGTCGACAAGGTACGAGTACTGCCCCACATAGGCGAGAAACTCACCCTTGCGCAGCTGCCGGGCGAGGTCGGCATGCGCCGGAGGCAGCTGTAACCGGTCGCGGAGGCCCCGATACTCTTGCTGATTTACGCGGAAGATGAACTTGTTCTCGATGTCGCCGATGATCGAGTACGCGAGCGCTCGCTCGACGGAGTCGGCCTCGCCGACGGCGTCGAGGTCGCCGATCTTGTGAAGGATGACGATGTTGCTGATGCCGTAGTGCCGCGACAGCTTCAGCCACTGCTGGAACATCTGCAGGGCGGCGAGCGAGGTCATGTCGCGCCAGCCTTCTTCGCGCACGACGTAACGAGTGCGGTGCGCGCCCCTATCGCTGATCACGGCCTGGATCCACGCCGTCGTGCATACCTGTGTCAGTTGCGCGGCGAGCTCACCGCGAGCGAAGAGCTCGCTGGTGTCGGTGACGACGATCGGGGCATCCTGGTCGAACTCGACGGTGGACTCGTCTTCGAAGAGACCCGAAAGGTCTCCGGTCACGAACCGCCGAAGCACGAATCGAGGCTGCAGTGCGCCCTGCTGGGAGTGAGGGTCTGTGTTGGCCTCGGATGCCATTTCGCCCAGCTCGTCGTAGACGCCGCGCAGCGTCGGGTGATCACCGGTCCGGTCGATGCACCGTTCCAAAGCGTCGTGGATCGCCGCGTGCTCGACAGCGGTCAGCCGAACAGTCCCGAGCGCCATCTCGACCAGGGCGATGAGAGTCGCGATGCGGCGTTGCTTCACCATCTGCTCGTGCTGCTCGTCGCTGGTTCCGGTGCGCCGGGGGCCGCGTGCAAGCGGATTCAGCCGGGCACCGGTGCCGCCGCCGAGGCGGATGACGCTCCCGCCGGGAATCGCCTCGGCGACGGTGACCCACTCGCCTTTCGGGTCTGAGGGAACGACCACCTGGTGACCGAACGCGATCGAACGCGTGGCGAGGGTCTTGACCGTCGCCGATTTGCCTGAGCGGTACGCGCCGAGAACCAGGATGTTGGTCGAGAACGCCCCACGGTCGCTCGTGTCGACGTAGGCATCCCACGGCGAGAAGTGCCACAGCGCGTCGGCGTTCAGATCGACGCCGACGATCGGCCCGCGGTGTCCGAGCCCGCCATCGGCGACGAACGGGTAGATGCCGGCGATGTGCTGCGACGTCGCCTGGTGCGGTGGGATCGCTGACACCGCGAGGTTCCAGTACCCGCCCTCCAACAGGCCCGGTCCGAACGGGCCGGGCACCGCAGCATCCGGTAGTCGGCGATCCCGGCGGCTCGAGGACTCCGTCGCCGGCGCCCGTTCGACCGCGCGCGCAGACTTGCGCAGCCGACGGCGCTCGCGGCGGTCGGCATCGCCGGGCTCGAAGATGACGGTCTTGCGTGCCATCACTTCATCCCCAGTCCCAACGGCAAGGCGTTGACCATGAGTGCCTCCGCCTGCTGGCAGTACAAGGTCTGCGCCTCCATGCCTGCACGCGAAAGGGCGTTCCGCATGCCGGCGATCGCTTGATCGAGTTCCTCGTCGTCCGACGCGCTGATGGTCAGGTATGCGCCGTAGCGGTACTCGCCGTGACCCGCGACGATCTCTTCTTCTTGGCGTTCGAGTGCTTCCCAGTCCGCGGCATCCGCAGCCGAGCCGTCGGTACCGCGCTTCGCGCGCAGCTGCTCGTTTCCGCGCCAGATCTTCTTCTCGTCGCGAATGCGCTTGAGCGCCTTGGAAACGGGGACCGGCGTGAGGACGAGCGTGAAGATGTGGCTCACCGCTTCTCCGCTGACCGGGTGCCTGGCGTACACGAGGGGAGAGAGGAACCCGATCGGTGCGTCGGACCGTGGCCACTCGTGGATCCACATCGTCGTGTGGATGCCGGAGTCGGTCAGCACGACCGCGTTGCGGCGTGACGGCTCTTCGAGGTGCATGGGGCCGATGGCTGATGGATCCACACCTTCGAGGTCGCCGGCCCGATTCTGCACGGTCGCCGCGAAGTCGGGATCGAACGCGATGCGGGCGAGTGCGGCGATGTCTCGGGGAGAGAGCCAACGGCGCACACGGATCTTGGCTGCCCGCAGCGCGTCGGCGAGGTTCGCCGCCTCGATCGCGGCAAGGGAGAGGATCGCATCCTTTCCGCCGCCGAGCGCGCGCAGCTGGGCGCTCTGACCGATCAGGTCGATCGTGAAGGTGAGGTAGTTGCGGTGCGCGACGGCGAAGCGCTCGGAGGCATCCATCACTTCTGCGTAGTTCTTTGCAACGGGGGATTGGCTGTCGAGATTGCGATGCTGCTGCACGCTCTCGTAGTGGTCTCGTGCCGCGCGGATCGTCGTGGGCAGCGTGCGTTCCTGCAAACTGACCCGCTTGATCCCGGGGCGCTGGGTGAAAGATGCCAGCACGCGTTCCCATTGCTGCGCGAGCTCGAACCGTTCGGGCAGGTCATTCATGAGAAAGCCCTGCACCTCGAGCTCGGCCGTGACCGAGACAGAGCGGTCGCGCGGGTTGTAGGCGGCGGCGAGGCCGTCGATCTCCCAGAGCTGCACCGACGCACGGACGCCGGGCAGGTTGAGGGTTCCCGCGAGGTGAGGCTTCTCGGGGCGGTAGGTCTGCTCCGTCGCCCTCGTTGCGTGGCGTAGTTGCTTCATGGTCCACAGTCCGATCATTCGAGGCGCGGAAACGCCGTGGATGGTGGTGACGGCGACCGCACCGAACGCCAGATAGATCGGTGCGCCGTAGAGGAGGCCCAATGGCCCGAATCGGTTCACGAACAGCAACACGCAGGCGGCTGCAACGGTGACGAAGGCAAGCTGCCAGCCATCCATCCCCATGACGATCCCCTGCCGTGATCGGCGCGGGAGTCGCACGGGGCGGGCGTAGTCGTCGAGGGTCATGAGGTTCTCCGATCAGGGCGGCTCGGCGCCGGTGCGGATTGAGGCCCTCCCGACGGGCGGGGATTCTGTCCGGGTCTGGCGTTGGTCGGTGCGCTGGCGTTCGCCGTCTTGGGTCCTGTCGTTGTCGAACCCGGGGACGTGGCCGTGGTCGAACCCGAGGACGTGCTCGAACGGCTCGAGGTGGCGGATGACGTTTCGGTTGTGCCAGAGGGTCTCTTCACTCCGGACACCGACGAACGTGTGGACGATCGAGGTCCTCTCGGGTTCGACGGCGCGCGCCCTGCGGGGTGAGCGTTGATGCGGGCCGGCACGCTCATCGCCTTGCGTGCCACTGTGGAGGCGGCGTGGCCGGCACGCGAGCCGACACTTGAACCGCCGGCATCCGCCGCCACTGCCCCGATAAAGCTGAAGAGGCCGAACACGGCAAAGGGCGCGAACGCGACGAATATCAGGCCGGCGAGCAACGGCCATGCCTGGGGGTTCCAGATCGTGTCGAGAGAAGCCAGTCCGTTGATGATCAACGTGACGAAACCGATGGTCAGCGGTCCGGTGAGCAGAAGGACGACGACCGCTGACAGGTACCGCACGATCCACTGCGGCCCGATCGAGCGCACGGGGAAGAGCATCCAGGCGAGGGGGCCAACCATGATGAGCGCTGCGAGGGCGATATTGCGAAAGGCGAAAACGAGCATCAGAAGCACCATCGCGGTGAGCAGGAGTCCGATGATGACGAACCCGAAGAAGTAGTTGGCTTTTCCGCCCGCCCACATCACCTGTTGCAGAGTGCGGAACAGAACCGCGGGCCCGTCGCGGTTCATGACGTACCAGGTGAGGTCATCGATCGCGTTCAATACGTGGCCGGTCAACCACAGCGTCGCGGCCGTCGCCGGGAAAGCGAGAAACGAGCGGATGATGGCGCTCACGAGCTGGTCTCGCTCGCCCGAAACGATGGCTGCCGCGATCGCCCAGGCCATCGCGGCGAACATGACCGCGAGCATTGCCCATCGCCAGAAGGACCACTCACCGACCGCGGCACTCCACAACGCCGTGGACGTGTCGAAACGCATCGTTTCTGCGACGGCGAACATCGCCGCCGTCGTCCCGGCAGCCATGCCGCGCCCGGCGTTCTCGAAAATGCCGCAGACGCCATCGCCCAGACTGCAGCCGAACTGGATGATTCCTTCCTTGCCGCCGGCGGCCTGAATGGCGTGGGTGTGGGCTTCGTAGGTCGTGCAGACGGTGGCGCGCTCACCGTTGGTGAGGATGACACGAAGGAAGCACTTTTGTGCGACCGAGTCTGCGGGCGACTCCGGCGTGCACGAGACCTGTGCGGCCGACTCCAGACAGTGCACCGGAAAATACGGCGCAGTCCACGGTTCAGCGAACAGTTCGCGCCCCGACGGCGTACTCGCTGCAGCGACGTCAGCTACGTCAGCGACGTCAACGGAGGGCGCGGCCCGCGCTGCGGGCGCGACGGAGCTCATCAGGACGCCGATGAGAATCCCGAGCGCGACCATCCAGCGCGCGTTCATCAGAACCCGAAGTCGAACCCGACGAACCATTGGAAGAGCCCGCTCGCCGAGCCGAGCACCGCGGCAGCGATGAAGATCCAGAGGATGTTCTCGCCCGCCCACGTGCGCACTCTGTCTGACGCGAGTCCTCGGAAAGCGAGTGCTGCTCCGGCAAGGATCAGCATGATGAGGACGACCAGTAGTGCTCCGGCGAGGATGTACGACGCGACGGTCTGAAAGCCTTGAAAGAAGGGTGCCGAGAAATCCGGCTGGATGTCTGGGACATCCACGTCGAGCGGCTTGATGGTGGGATACATGAACGTTCCTCTCGTGGTGATCTACTGCAAGGGGAGTCCCAGTGCCGCCATGAACGGTTCCGGGTCGATCGCGACTCCGTCGCGCTGAATCTCGTAGTGGAGGTGGCAGCCCGTGCTCTTGCCCGTACTGCCCTCGGCTCCCAACGGCGTGCCGATGTCGACGTCTTGGCCTACTGCGACCAGCAACGAGTCCCACTGCATATGCCCGTAGAGCGTGACGATCCCGCCGCCGTGATCGATGCGCACCGTGTTGCCCCACCCCGGCGTCGGCCCGGCGTTGATGACGTGCCCTGCGCTCGCCGCGTGGATGATGGCGCCGCAGGGCATTGCGACCGACGTCATGTCGAAACCCTTGTGGTCGGAGGGGCAGTAGGCGCACCCGTCGACGGGCTGCCAACCGGACCCCCGGCCAACCGTCCACTCACCTTCCAGCGGGTAACCCCAGTTGCCGCTGGTGACCGCCCCGTGCACGGGGCCGGGCGCGGCCGGACCAGCCACGGAACCGGCGATGGCGAGGGGGACGATCCACGCCGGCGCGAAGAGGAGCCCCCCGAGGATGAAGGAGATGATCAGCACAACCGCGATGATCTTCCGGCCGGTCCCCGACCGGCCGAGGACGACTGCAGTTCGTGCAACCGGCGCGGGCATGTCAGGGCTCCAGCGGCTCCGTGAAGTAGCGCACAATCTTGCAGTCCCCAGTCTGCTGCGCACTGTTCGGCGTCGGGATCGACCCCGCGCCGCACAGCACCTGCACGCTCACCCGAATCGTCTCGTCGTAGGAGAGTTCCCCAGAACTCCCGTCGCTCGACGTGGTCGTGAGCACCACATCGGCAGTCCCGATGGTCATGTCTCCGGTCTGGTCTGCCGGAACTGACTGGCGAGCGATATCGCCGCTCGCTTTGGCGGCGACTCGACCGTTCTCCTGCGCGAGCGAGTCCCATTGGTCTTGCGGAATGACCACTGCTTGCCGAAGCTCGACTTTCACAGACTGCAGGTCTGCGGCGCGCTCGGACTCGTCGTAGCGCGTGTCAGGAGTGAGCCACGTGTCGAGGTTGGAGAGCCATTCATCGCGAGTCGACAACGTCGAGTCGAAAGTGGATGCCGCGGCGAGAGCCGCTCGAATGTACGTGTCGGCATCCGTCGTGATGGGTTCTGGCACCCAACCCTTCTTCACCACGTTGGCGTCGACGAACTCACCGACGCCGCCGGTGGCGGGCGCGGTGGTGGTCGGACCACGGCCAGCTGTCGATGAAGGCGTGGGATCAGGTGTCCCGGTGCGCCCCGTGATCGCAGAGACGACGACCGCGACTATTCCGATGAGGAGCACACTGCCGCCGACGATTGCCCAGGCGCGTGCTCTGTTCGCTCGTGCGGACATCATCGGCCTCCTCCGTGCACGGAAAGGATGGCGTCCGTTGCCCCAGGACGAACCGTGGCGAACGGCCGTGGCCGAATGCTACGCGCGTCTCGAGCGCGCGTACCAGGGGCTGTGGATAACTTCGGCATCCACGCCCTTGACGTCATTCGCACCGTTGACATATGTGGATAATACAGCGATACACTCTGTAAGTGAAGAATTAATTTGATCAGTTTGTTGGACGCGTGCATCTGCAGCCGCGACAATGGTTCCGTGCCCCGATACACCCGCCCCGCGAACAGTGAGCACGCGGAGGATCCCATCAACACTCTCGGCAATCGAGTCCGAGCCATGATCATCGGCTATCTGCGCGAGCACCCCGACTCGCTCCGCGCAGAGATCACGGCTGCCCTCGACATCCCGAAGGCGACCACCGCGAAAGCGCTCGCGACGCTGGTCGAGTACGGGCTGGTCGTGCCAGATCCGCCGCGTGAGACTGCGACGCGAGGGCAGTGGGTCCGCTACCGCGTCGATGCCACATCGGTGAGCGAGCTGTATCTTCAGTTGGGGCAGGTGCTCGGGGAGGTTTAGCGGCTCTTCGGACATTCGGTGGGGGTGAGGCTCGCCGGGTGGGGTTCGGCGGGTAGGGGTCGAGGTCCCCGAGGATCAGTAGCGCCAACTGCTGCTCCAACCGAGGACCTCGACGTGTCTCACGATAGTTCGGGGTGCGCTGACGCGTGCTCTGCCGCCTGCCCGTGTTCCCGCTGCGACTTGCTGCTCGGCCTCGATGGGGTCCATGTCGAGGACGTTGACCGCCGTGACGGGCTGCTGATCGTGACCGTCTCGAGCCCGGCGGCACCGACCGGCTGCCCGTCGTGCGGGGTCGTCGCGACCGGCCGCGGACGTCGCCGACGGGTGCTTCATGATGTGCCCGGCGTGACGCGGGTGCGGATCGTGTGGCGGCAGCGGGTCTGGCGGTGCGACGAGGTGGGATGCGTGCGACGGAGGTTCGTGGAGCAGCTCCCGGGTCTGGTGGCCCGGCGCGGGTCGATCACCACGCGCGCCGTCGGCTGGGCGATCGGGCAGCTGCGCCGCGAGCACGCCACCGTGCACGGTATCGCCCGTCAGCTCGGAACGTCGTGGAAGACGGTGTGGCGGGCCGTCGAGCCCGAGCTGGTCAAACTGGCTGAGGACGAGTCCCGGTTCGAGAACGTCACCACCCTCGGCGTCGATGAGCACATCTGGCATCACACAGACCCCCGAAAGCGCGGCCCGAAGGAGCTGACCGGGATGGTCGATCTCAGCCGCGACAGCACCGGAAAGACGCGGGCCAGGCTGCTCGACCTCGTGCCCGGCCGCTCCGGGAAGGCCTACGCGTCCTGGCTCGCCGAACGCGGCGACGCGTTCCGGCGCAGCGTGAAGGTCGCAGCTCTTGACCCGTTCGCCGGCTACAAGACCGCGATCGACGACAAGCTCGAAGACGCCACGGCCGTGCTGGACGCGTTCCACGTCGTCAAGCTCGGCACCGCCGCCGTCGACGAGGTCCGCCGCCGCGTCCAGCAAGACACCCTCGGGCATCGCGGTCGGACCGGCGACCCGCTCTACGGGATCCAGACCATCCTCCGCGCCGGCGCCGAGAACCTCACCGAGAAGCAGCGGGCACGGCTGGTCGCGGCGATCGAAGCCGCCCCTGCCCATGATGAGGTGTTCGTCGCGTGGCAGTGCGCGCAGCAGCTGCGTTCCGCCTACCACCAGAAGGACCTCGCCGAGGGGCGGCGGATCGCCGAGAAGGTCGTCGACACATTCCACACCTGCCCGATCCCCGAGATCGCCCGCCTCGGCCGCACCCTCCGCCGCTGGCGAGCCGCGTTCCTGGCCTACTTCACGACCGGACGATCATCGAACGGCGGCACCGAGGCGGTGAACGGGATCATCGAACTGCACCGCCGCCTCGCCCGCGGCTTCCGCAACCGCGACAACTACCGGCTCCGCATGCTCCTCGCCGCCGGCGGACTCACCCCATGACCCCCACCGAATGTCCGAAGAGCCGCTTTGCCTGCTGCGTGCCCATCAGCATCCTCTCCGTGTCTATCGCCGGTCGCGTGATGCTTTGCCGTCTCGGCCGACGTTGACCGTGAGCTACAGGCTACGTCGTACCCTGCGACGGGCGCGATTGCTTTCTTCCTGCAGCGGACCCGACGTCAGACAGGACACGCGGTCTCCAGACCACATCAGCGCATCTTGCGAGACTACTCAAAAAGACCAGATCAAGAGGTTAAAGTTCGCGGAAAATATAGGGAGTATTGCAGCGAATACCACATGGAATCTCTGACCCTGCTAATCACAGGCGTTGAATAGCTAACGTCTGCCGAGCGTTCGTTGGTGTCGGTCCGGGCGCGGACTGTCAGGAAGCCGTCGGCGTCAGCTGGTTTTCGGATCGTGCTGCACGGCTCGCTGCGACGAGCGAGACGACGACGGTTGCGGCGAAGACCACGACGGCGACCACCGCGAGTGCGACGGCTGCGACGTCGGTGAGCAGGAGTGCGCCAACGCTCGCTACGGTGCTGACCGCGAACCCGAGCCAGATCCAGCGCGCGGCGGCCCGGTGCCCGGCGACCCAGGCGGCGGGCGAGCGCAGGGTGGAGCGGATACGGATGCCGGCGATCCAGTTCTTGCTCAGTATTCCGCTGGCGGCGAGCTGCGTGAGCACGGCCGCGAGGAGGAGCAGGGCGGGGAAGACGACGACGGCGGTCATGGCTCCAGTCTACCGGATTATTCTACTAGCATTACGAACATGTTGTTTCGCGTCGATCAGGCATCGTCGGCTTCCCTGGCCGATCAAATCGCTCTGCAGGTCAGGGCCGGGATCGTCTCTGGCGAGCTCTCGCCGGGGGAGCGGCTGCCCGCCGCTCGCGATCTCGCGACGGCGCTACGGGTGAACATGCACACGGTGCTGCGCGCGTACGCGCGGCTTCGCGAGGAGGGCCTGATCGAGATGCGCCAAGGCCGCGGCGCGTGGGTGCGGCCAGAGGCGAACGCGACGATGGTGAGGATCGGCGAGCTCGCGAGCCAACTCGCTGCTGAAGCCCGGAAGATCGGCCTCACGCCGCAGGAGGTCTCCCGGCTGGTCGAGTTGTCGTGAGGCCGCCGTTGCGCTGGGTGATCGCGCTGATCGCCCTGTATCTCCCGGCCGTCGTGATCCTCGTCACGGGGCTCCTGTGGCGCGGCACGATCCCGGAGCATGTCGCTACGCACTGGTCGGACCTCGGTGCCGCCGATGGCAGCGCGCCAACGGGGTTGTGTTCGTCGTCACCTTCGTCGTCGCCGGGGCGGCGGCGATCGCCGGCACGGTGATCGTGGCCCTGCCGCGCCTGACCACGAGGGCCAAGCGGGCGACCCTGTTCTGGCTCGGCATGCCTGCCGGCCTCGCTTCCGCATGCTGGCTGATCCCGGCCTCGCTGACCCTGCAGGCCGGATCATCCGAACAGGCGGTCCTCGGCGCCTGGATCGTCCCGTTGCTGCTGTGTGTGCTTTACGGTGCCGCCCCCTACGCGATCGCCCCGCGGAGCGCAGTCCTCGACCCCACGGCTCTGCCTACGGTGCCACTGGGTCCGAGCGAGGTCGGCGCGTGGACCCGCACCGTCACGGCGAGCATCTTCGTCTACGCCACGATCGTCGTTATCGCGATCGGTGGCGTCGTCTACGTCTCGCTTCTGCTGTCCGGCGAGTTCGGCGCCGCGTGGTTCGGCCTGGTCATCGTGCTCGTAGCCGGTCTCTTCATCGCTTCGTTCATCCGGCTTCGGGTGACTGTGGACTGGCGGGGTCTGCGGATCGTCTCACTGCTGCTCGGCATCCCGCTCAAGCGCATACCGCTCGCGCAGATCCGCCGCGCCGAGGCCGCAGAACTGCGTCCCGGCGAATGGGGCGGCTGGGGCTACCGCATCATGCCCGGACGCTCCGCCCTGATCCTCCGAGCCGGACCCGGCCTGATCGTCACCAGGACTAGCGACAGGCAGTTCGCGGTCACGCTCACCGATCCCGAGGTTCCAGCGGGCCTGCTCAACACGCTCCGGGCACAGAACACGACCACCGAGGGCCCGACCTGACGCCGAGCATGCGCCAGCTGGAGTGTGTCTCAGCTCTCGGGGTCGGGACGCCGCGCGAACGATGTCAGCGCGGCGGAGTACAAGGTGGGGTCGGCGCGGGTCGTTTGAGTCACCAAGAGTGCGGAGTTGCTGATGATCCGCGTGTGCTCGCCACGGCAAGGGATCGTGACGATCCGCGTCAGCCCGGCTTCCCGCGCCGGGACGAGCGCGCTTAGCCTCGATCCACCGATGGGGAGGCTTGCTGAGTTGGCGTCGTAACGCAGAAATGCCCCTCTGACCAGGAAGAATAGAGGTTGTCTAAGATCCTATTTCCCGAGTCTGAGAGGCATCTCGTAGGTGCAATTCAAGCATGCTCCCGTTGCCGTGTCGGCTGTGTTCGATGATCCGAATCTCGTGTCGGTCGCGGGGCTGGTCCCGATGCTCCGTCTTGCCCGTTCTGCGGGGCTTGATGAGCTCGCGCAGTCGCGATTGAGCGTCCCGACGGACAAGGGTGCGAACTCCGGCGGCAAGGTGATGGCGCTGGTCGCGGGGATGCTCGCTGGCGCGGACTCGATCGACGACATGAATCTGCTGCGTCATGGCGGGATGGGCCGGTTATTCGATCGGACGTATGCACCGTCGACGCTGGGCTCGTTCCTGCGGGAGTTCCGGTTCGGGCACGGCCGCCAGCTCGATGCCGTCGCCTCACGGACGCTGGTGAACCTCGCATCGGCCGCGCCGCTGCTGCAGATCCGGGACGGTGAGCGGGTGATGGTCGACGTGGACGACACGATCATCGAGGTCCACGGGTACCAGAAGCAGGGAGCGTCGTTCGGGTACTCCGGCGTCCGCGGCCTCAACGCCCTCGTCGCGACAGCGTCGACGACGACCTCAGCGCCGGTGATCCTCGCCCAGCGGTTGCGGCAGGGGAAGACCGGTTCCCCGAAAGGCGCGGCCAGGATCGTCGCCGACACCCTCGCCACGCTTCGCCGCATGGACCTGGGCAGCAGTGTTCGGCCGTTGCTGCGGGCGGACTCCGCGTTCTACGGCCACGCCACCATCGGCACCGCGATCAAGGCCGGCGCGGACGTGTCCGTCACCGTTCGGGCGGACGTGTCCGTCACCGTTCGGATGGACCCCGCGGTGAAGACGGCGATCGCGACGATCCCCGAGGACGGATGGGAGACGATCGAGTACCCGAACGCGATCCGTGACGAGGTCACGGGCCGGTGGATCTCGAAGGCCGAGGTCGCCGAGGTGCCCTTCACAGCGTTCCGTTCCCGGAAGATCGCCGAACGGGTTGAAGGACGCCTGGTGGTCCGACGGATCCCAGACCTGAACCCCAAGCAGGTCGAGCAGCCGACCTTGTTCGACAGCTACCGGCACCACGCGTTCTTCACCACCACCGACAAGCAGACAATGGGAACCGTCGCGGCGGACAAGACCCACCGCGGGCACGCGATCATCGAGCAAGTTCACGCCGACCTGAAGGCGGGCCCGCTCGCTCACCTGCCCTCGGGAGTGTTCACCGCGAACAGCGCATGGCTCGTCCTCGCCGTGATCGCATTCAACCTCACTCGCGCCGCTGGACTCATCGCCGACCGAGGCGGGCGGCTCGCCCGGGCAACGACCGCGACGATTCGCCGCACCCTCATCTCAGTGCCGGCACGACTGGCACGGACGACGCGCCGCATCATCCTGCACCTGCCGGACGCCTGGCCCTGGCAGACCGCGTTCGACCGACTCTTCACCGCGACGCACGCACCACCACCACCACCGCGGCCAGCTGACCACCGCCGCCACCAGCGGCACGACCGAGAACGAAGTGGACAACCGGGATGAGACGCCCGGAACTCACCCCTGCCCGCAGCCGATCACGCCGCGCCCATCACGCCGACGCCACCCGCCGAAGGCTCATCGGTGGATCGAGGCTAAGGCGCCGACGATATGAGTGATCGGTTCAGCCGTCCGTCCGCTGACGAAGACTCAGCGGGAGGCGCTCAAACGGATCGTGCGATGGCGGCTCGAACGCGCTCGGATCGGAAGCGAGTTGGGTCTCCCGACGACCTTGACAGTCATGCCTTGCTGGTGAGTTGTCGTCTCGACAGGCTCAGCCGCATCGACCGGGTCAGCGGAGAATCGACCCTGCGCTACGAACACCCGCATCCCGAATCGATGACCCACGTCGCTCATCATGTTCGCGAGTTCCCGGCTCGGTCTGGTATAGACGTTAACCATGAGCCAGATAGATTCGACCCACGCACTCGGCCCGATCGAAAGAGTGACGCTCGAGGATACGCCAGCGCTCAGCCGCGACATCCCTTTCGAGCTGTCGATCATCCAAGCTGCGTGGCCTGAATTCGAGAATGCCTTCGATTCGTTGCGGGGCCGCAAGATGATGGGGCTCGTCTTCAACGACGGAGATCGATACCGGCTGTCGTCTGTTCGGCTAGACCGAGATGACAGGAAACCGCTTCTACTTGACGAGACTGTGATTCCAGGAGGGGACTACCTTCGCCTTCGTCTTCGGGGCGAGCCGTCCGTGATCAACGCGAAGATCCCAGAGGCGTTCGACGCGCTTTTTGAGATCGCAGATCACGACGCAGAGCGGCCACATATTGAGAGCTATCGCAGGGAAGGGGAGATAGATTGCCTCGTCCCTGTGCATGCCCAGTCCTAGGCGAACGACGTTCTTGGCGTTCATTAGACTGTTCAGTGGGCACGTATAGAGGCAACTCAAGGACTCGCGTCAGTGGCGCAGGCTGACTGGATGCTTGCCGCTTCTCTGCCTTCGGAGGTTGCAGGTGCAGACATGGGCGGCGAGGATGTTGCGGGGCGATTCGCTGAGGAAGAGCAGATCGTCGCGAAGGCGGTACGCAAACGGCAGGTGGAGTTCTTCGCGGGCCGTGCATGCGCTCGTCGGGCGCTCGCCGCATTTGGGGTTCCTGAGGTACCTATAGGACAGGTCAATGGACGAGGGCCTCGGTGGCCCGCTGGTTTTGTCGGCAGCATAACTCACTGTGACGGCTATCGCGCGGCCGCCGTAGCCAGGGCAGAGGACATCTTCACGATCGGGATTGACGCCGAGCCCGACGCTCCGCTGCCGAAGGAGGTCCTCGAGCTCGTCGCTTCGCCGTCCGAACAGCAGGCGATGGCGCATCTTCGCACCACGGATGCAGAGGCGCACTGGGACCGGCTTCTGTTCAGCGCCAAGGAGTCTGTCTTCAAGGCGTGGTCGCCGATCACCGGCGAATGGCTCGGTTTCGAGGATGTGGAGGTGCACATCGATCGTGAGGCTGGGGCATTTCAGGCGCGATTGCTGCGAAAGCCATGGACACTCGGGGAACAGGTCCTGTCCGAATTTGCCGGCCGTTGGATGAGCGGGCGTGGTCTGTTGCTCACCGCGGTCGTGATCCGCCGCTGAGGTCCGCGGACGTCAGCGTCCCGCCGCTCATCACTGCTGAACCAGCGGAACGGGCTCCGAGCGGAGAGATCGCCCGGCCAAGATCCTCGACCTGGCGATCTCCAATGCGTCCACCCCGATGCCAAGATCACCGGAGAAGGCGTCAGCCAAAAGGTGGAGCTCGGTGCAGCCGGAGACGAATCGCCGGACTCCATGGGCGGCCAGGATATCCTCGACCTCCCCTGCGATCACGGTTCTGGAGTGCCCGAGCTTGAGCCGGTAGATGAGATCGTGTATGCGCTCCTGCTCCGCACGTGTCGGGCGGATGACACGAGACTGTGACTGGCCCCAGGCCTCGTGGCGTTCGAACACTTCGAGTTCTCGACTGCCACTTGTGCACAGGAGAAGCTGCGGTTCATCGACAGAAACAAGGGACTCGAAGGTGAGATCGAGGAGAGAAACGATTCGGTCAGTCAGCGCCTTCGGTAGCTGACCGATCACGCCGTGAAGCGTGAAGCAACAGATGAGGATCTCGCTCACGCCGAGATCCACCAGTGCGCGGGCGGCGTGCTCCAGCCGCGCTGCCAGCTCGTCGCCATTGCCCGCCAGCAGATTCAGGGTTCGGTCGGGAAACGACGGATCAGACCAGAGGATGAGGCGTGGCATCATCTGCTCCGTTGCCGCATCCGCGTCTCTGTAGATGCCCGATACGAACTCGGCGGACGCGAGCGGGCCGATGCCGCCGACGATGCCGACCAGGGGCATCTCATCGAGAGTCGCGGCGTTCTCTGCGAGGCTCACGCGTCTGCCCGCGATCTCACGACCTGAGCGTCAAGTCTTGTTACGGTCACCAAGGTCTCCCCCCGAGATGTTCTCGTCCATCATTCCCCATTCGCCGAAGATCGGGTACGGTTTCTCGGGATGAGCTCGGTTGCGTTGTATGACCCCAGTCATGGGGAAGAAGAATGTGCCCTAGTAGCAGAGGTTGTTCGATCAAGCCGCCTTTCAGTCGGACAGCTAACGGCGCGCTTCGAAGGTCGTTGCGCTGACCTTCTCGGAGCTCCCGCCGCAGTCGCTGTCTCCAGCGGTACAGCTGCTTTGCACCTTGCCCTGATGGCTGCCGGCGTCTCGGCGGGAGATGAAGTCATCATGCCTTCACTCACCTTCGTCTCGGGTGCTGCCATGGTCCGCCTGCTCGGTGCCAGACCAGTCTTCGCCGACGTGACCGGTCACGATGATCTGACGATCGACCCGGAGCACGTCCTGTCGCTTATCGGCGAGAAGACCCGCGCGGTCGTCGTCATGCACTACGGAGGATTCTCAGCCGACCTCGTTCGGCTGGCCGAGGTCTGTGCCTCGCGCGGCGTGATCCTGATCGAGGACGCAGCGCACGCGTTTGCTGTCTCCACCCCGGCGGGCACATGCGGGATGGTGGGCGACTATGGCACTTTCAGTTTCTTCGCGACCAAGAACGTCTCCATTGGAGAAGGGGGTCTCGTCGTCGCTCGCGATCCAGAGAGAAACGCGTTCATTCGTCGTCATAGGTCCCACGCACTGACGACGACTCCGGTCGAACGGGCTGCTTCCGGAGCACTCGACTACGACGTTGACAGCGTCGGACTGAACTATCGCCCGAGCGACATCTCAAGCGCGATCGCCCTGGCGCAGCTCGATCGGCTGCCCGACGCACAGCGCGCCAGAGAGGCCGCCAGAACGGACTATCGTCACCGGCTCGCCGCGCTCGAAGGCGTCGTCCTGCCGTTCGCATCCGTTCCTGATGACGAGAGCGCCCATCATCTCGCCGCGATCCTGCTTCCGGAGGGCACGAACCGGAACGCGGTGGTGAGATCGATGCGGACCCGAGGCGTCCAGGTCGGGATGCACTATCCGCCCACGCACCTGTTCTCGGCCTATCGCGATGCGGACGCGCCTCCGCTGCCGATCACCGAGGCCGTCGTGCCAAGGCTCCTCTCGCTGCCAATGCATGCTCGCCTGCGGACCGAGGACGTCGCGCATGTGGTCGAGGCGTTGGGTTCCGCTCTTGCCGAGGAGGCGCATGGCTGACGGCACGCCGAGCCGGACGCCGGGGGGCGAGGATCGAACGCGCCTGCTCGGAGTCAACTACCACCCTTCGGCCCAGGGGATCGACTACTGGCGCGATTTCGACCGGGAGATGATCGCCGCCGATCTCGGCGCCATGTCGGATGCCGGGTTCGACTTGGTGCGCGTCTTCCTATTCTGGCTTGACGTCGAACCCGAGCTCGGTCGATACGACGAGGCGGTACTGGACAGGCTCGTGTGGTTCGTAGAGGAGGCACGTACGCATGGTCTGAAGGTGCTGTGCTCGGTTCTGACGGTCTGGATGAACGGGCAGCTCTTCGAGCCCGACTGGTTTGAGGGGCGTTCGCTATGGCGCGACGAGCCGCTCCGGCGGCGTGCGGAGGCTCTGCTGGAGACGGTAGCAGCACGTCTGCGGGGGGCATCCGTGTGGGCATACGACCTCGGCGATGAACTCCCGCACAGCAGGCGGGCGGAGACCAGTGCCCTTTCCGGTGCTCAGGTGAAGGAATGGTGGCGCTCCCTCGCCGCCGCCGTGCGTCGAGGTGACCCATCGGCGTCGGTCATCCAGTGCTCCGACGGGTCGGCGCTCGCCGGCGAGGACGCATTTCATCCGGCGTTCGCCGACGCCCTCGACGCGGTCGGAGTGCACGGCTTCCCGTTGTGGTCGCCCTATCGCCTCGAGTCGAACGCCTCGCAGCGATCGAGCAGACTCGTCGGCTTCCTTGCCGGATGGGCGTCGGCCTGGGGCCCTGCCCTTGTGGATGAGATCGGATGCTACTCCGCGGCGAATGAGATCGAGGCGGACTACCTGGCGTTGGCAATACCAGCTGCGTGGTATCGCGGGGCCGAGGCGGTCATCGTGTGGTGCTGGCAGGACTTCACCACCGCGAACGAGCCTTACGAACGGCGCGCCAACGAGCGGCTCGTCGGACTCGTCGACAGGAACGGCGTCGCGAAGCCCCAGCTGGCCGCCGTGCAGGAGGCGGCGGCGCTCTGGCACGGGCTCGGAGATGCGGTCCCCGCACCCGCCAACGCCGACATCCTCCTCCCGACCCCGCAACGAGAAACCGCCTCGTATCTCACAACCGGGCACGGGGCGGCGGATCCGGCGCGGGCCGCGTTCACAGCGCACATGCTCGCCTCGCAGGCTCACATCAGCCACCGCTTCGCGGCGGCTGTCGCAGAGTCGCCGCCCTCGCTGTTGATCGCCCCATGCTGGCCGGCGATGACACTGTCGCTGCAACAGCGTCTGATCGACTACGTCCGCGACGGCGGCACGCTCTGGTATAGCGCGGGATCCCTGCTCGATGGCTTTCCGGGCGAAGAACTCTGCGGCGCCGAGTTGCGCGACTTCGCTCTCGAGCCGGAACGGCAGCGCGACGTGGTCGTGGGCGACGTTGGTTTCCGCCTGAGGCTGCCGGCCGGGCAGCGTCAGGTTCTCCGACCCACCCGTGCCACAGCCGTCGCGCGGTTCGCGGAAGGTGACCCGGTGCTCCTGGCGAACACGCTCGGCCGTGGCACGGTCTTCTACAGTCCGGTCGCGCTCGAGTCCGCACTCTGCGGTCCCGGCCTGGTTGAGCAGCATCCGTGGTGGCACTTCTATCGGGATGCCGCCCTGGCCGCCGGGATCGATCTTCCGTTCGCAGCGCTCCCGCCGGCCGTGGAGACACTCGAACTCCTCGATGCGCGCGACACGCCGGGAGCTTTGCTGCTGAATCACGGATCGGAACACGTCGAGGCGACCATCGATGGTCGACAGGTGGTGCTGCCGCCGCGCGCGAGTCGAGCATGGTGGAGCACTGCCCTCGTCGGGGAATCACAGGCGGCCGCTCCTCGGGCCAGGACGGAGGGGAGCTGAGATGGACGGATCGAGCCCAGTCATCGATGCGCACGTACATGCCGGGCGGTACGGCGACCACTTTCCGCGGGCGTTCGCCGAGCAGATGATGGGGAAGACCGACACGCCCGCCCCTGAGGCGATCGATCAGCCCATCGATCGGCTGCTGGCCGAGATGGATGCGGCGGGGGTGCAGCACGCGGTACTGCTCGCCTTCGATGCGCATCGAACCAGCGGAGCACGGGTGCCGAACGAACTCGTCGGCGGGATAGTGGCCGAGCATCCAGACCGCTTCACGGGCTTCGCCTCGGTCGACCCGCTCGACCCGGGAGGCCTGGCCGCGTTCCAGCGCGCTGTGGACGAATACGGGTTGCGGGGGTTGAAGCTCGCACCGAGCTACCTCGGGATCGCGCCGGACGATCCCGCCATCGATCCGCTCTATGCGCTCGCCGCAGAGCGCGGGCTCCCCGTCCTGGCCCATGTCGGCTACACGCCGTCGCAGAGCGCCGATCCCCGCCACTTCGCGCCGCATCCGATGGCCGCTGTCGCGGAACGGTTCCCGGAGGGTCGATTCGTTATGGCGCATCTCGGAGCCCCGTGGACGGCGCATTCGATCGCGCTCATGGCCCAGCACCCGAATCTGTGGGCCGATCTGTCGATCTTCTCCTGGTACCAGCCACCCGCGATCGTCGCAGACGCGCTGCGTCTCGCGAAGGCGCGCGGCGTCCTCCCGCGCGTGATGTGGGGGAGCGATGCGCCGTTCGGACCGATGGGCGCCTCCCTCCAGCGGCTGCGCGACGTCGTGGCTGCCGGGATGGGCGGCGAGGACTCCCTGTTGGACACCGAGGAACTGGCCTCCCTCGAAGGCGGCGCCGCCCACCGGCTCCTCGACCTCGGGGCCGCACGAGTTTCTGGAGGGCGTGATGCGCGCAGTGACCTTTGACGGACCTCGGCAGATGTCCTTCGTCGAACGCCCCACCCCCGGCCTGATCGATGTGGGCGATGCGATCGTCGAAGTCCGCCTCGCGGCGATCTGCGGCACCGACCTGCATCCCTACCGGGGTGAACTCAAGGGGCTCCCGCGGGGGGCGATCACCGGACACGAAGCCGTCGGCATCGTCCGGGAGGTCGGTTCGCAGGTGCGGGCGATCGGAGTCGGGGACCGCGTCGTGCTGTCCGACGTGATCGCGTGCGGCACGTGCCGGGCGTGCCGGGCTGGGCATCATTATCAGTGCGACCGTGTGGGCCTGTTCGGTTACGGCACCGTCGTCGGCGATACGGCCTACGACGGCTGCCACGCCGACTTCGTCCGCGTGCCGTTCGCGGACGCCGTCGCGCTCCCTGTGCCGGAGGCCCTGAGTGACGAGCAGGCGATCTTCGTCGGCGACGGGCTCTCAACGGGCTACTGCGCCGCGGAGGCGGCCGACATCGAGCCGGGCGACGTGGTGGTGGTCGTCGGGGCAGGTCCTGTCGGCCTGCTGTCGATGATGGCGGCACGCGCCTTTGGCGCGGGGCTGATCGTGGCAGTGGACCCGCAGGAGAGCCGCCGGGCTGCGGCCGGAGCGCTGGTCGCCGACATCGCACTCGACGCGGGTGCCGACATCGCGGACCGGCTGCGAGCGGCGACGGGCGGTGGGCTCGCTGACGCATGCATCGAGGCGGTCGGCAACGACGCCGCGCTCCACACGGCACTGGAGCTTGCGAGCCCGCATGCCGTGATCGCCTGCATCGGGTCGCATTCCTCCGCGGGCACGCCGGTGCCGCTGGTGGCGATGTTCGCTCGCGAGCTCACGCTCCGCTTCGCCGTCGGCGATCCCATCCGGGTGCGCGATCGTGTGTTCCAGCTCCTCGAGAACGGCGTGATCGATCCGCTGCCGCTCATCTCGGAGAGGGTTCCGCTGGCCGACGTGCCCGCGGCGTTCGCACGGTTCGATCGCGGCGAGAGCGTGAAGGTGTTGATCGAGCCGTGACGTCCTCCGCCGACCTCGCCGACCTTCTCCGTGCCGTAGCGGAGCAGCATCCCGATCGCATCCTCGTCGAGGACGCCGACACGGTGCTGAGCTATCGGGACGCTGCCGCGGTCGCCGCCGGCTGGGCCGGTGCGCTCGCCGATCGGGGGTGCGATCGCGACAGCAGGGTGCTCGTCCACGCACGACCGTCGGCGGCCTTCCTCCTCGCGGTTCGGGCGGTGGTCGAGGTCGGCGCCGCTGTCGTGCCGGTCGACTCCTCGTACCCGGCGGCTCGCAAGACGCTGCTGCTGCAGGCGAGCGGCGCCGATATCGTCCTGGAGCTCGAACCGGATGCCCCCCTGACTGAGCTGGACCCCCGTATCGCGGTCGTCGATCGCGCCGCGCTCGACGGGGGCTCTCCGTGGCAGCGTCACGAACGCGGTACCGCACAGCGGCTGGCGTGGATCTGCGGAACCTCCGGCTCGACGGGGCTGCCCAAGGCCGTCGCGTTGACCGATGTCGGGCTCGTCGGCCTCATCGAGGGCATCATCGAACGGGCCGCGCTCACCGCGACCGACCGCGTGCTGCCGATGGCGAGCATCGGCTTCTCCGTCGCCGCCGAGGAGATCCTGAGCGCATGGTGCGCGGGCGCCACGATCGTCTTCGCCGACGAGCGGGTGCGCCAGGATCCCGTGGCGGTCGCCGCGATGCTGTCGGAGCGGCGCATCAGCGTGGTGCAGATGGTGCCCGCCTACTGGTACGAAGTCGTGTCGGCCTGCACAGGGAAGAGAGGTCTGCGGCTTCCCGACGCGCTGCGCCTGCTCATCCTCGGCTCTGACACCGTCGCCCCGTCGCCGGTCCGGAAGTGGCTCGCGGCAGGGGGCCTGGTCGGCCATGAGTACGGGGTGAGCGAGGGCGCCGTCTCGCAGGTGTTCGCGGTGCTCGATGCGGCTCGCTTCGCCGCGGTGGAGGACGAGACGGCCGGAGCGATCCCGATCGGCACCCCGCTCCGGCACGCGACGGTCGCCCTCCTCGATCCGGCGGGTCGGCCGGTGGCGGACGGCGAAGTCGGGGAGATGCATGTCGGCGGGCCGGGCATGGCCCTGGGATACCTCGGTGCTCCCGCGGCGACAGCGGCCGCCTTCCTGCCTGATCCGGATGCCGCCGTCCCCGGCTCGCGGCGGTACCGCACGGGGGATCTCGCGCGGCGCACGAGCGACGGGATGCTGGTCTTCCTCGGTCGGGCGGACCACCAGCTCAACGTGCACGGCATCCGCATCGAACCCGGCGAGGTGGAGGCGGCGATCCTGGGATCGGCGGAGGTGGATGCGGCGGCCGTCGGCGTGCGTGCAGCCGTCGCCGCAGCGACCGGCCCGACGCGACAGCTCGCCGCCCTCATCCGCTGGACCGACGAGGTGAGCGGGCAGCCCGAAGAGGGAAAGGCGGCAGCGACGCGGCGCCTTCGTGAGACCCTCGCCGCCGCGCTCCCGGCCACCCATGTGCCGACACTTCTGATCGACGTGGATGCCGTGCCGCGCAACCCGCACGGCAAGGTCGATCGCGGAGCGGTCGCAACGCTGCTCGGCGCGCCGCTGCGGTTCGCCGGTCGCCCGCCCCGGAGCGCGCTCGAGAGGCGCGTGCACGACGTGTGGTGCGAGAGCATCGGTGCGGGCGAGATCGGCGTCGATCGGCCGCTTCAGGAGATCGGCGTCGATTCCCTCGGACGGATGCGGCTGATCGCGGCGCTCGACCGCGCGGCGCTGCGGGTCGAACGTGCGGCGCTCGCGTCGACCAGCACGATCGCAGACGTCGCGCAGCATCTCGCCACGCGCGAGGCGACGGCGCCGGCAGACGCCTCGGCCATGCAGGGGCCGCTGAGCCGCGCGCAGTCCGCGCTGTATCTCGCCCTCCGTCGACAGGGGCGATTCCCCGCGGCGGGTGAGGCCTACGCGATCCCGCTCCCCGCGGCCGACGAGGCCAGGGTGCGCGATGCGGTCGACGACGTCCTGCGCGCACATCCGGCACTGCGCACCCGGCTCGAACGCGAAGCCGGCGGCGTGCGGCAGCGTCACGTCGACGCGATCCCTCGGCTCGGCGATGTGCGCGATCTCGCCGACGCCCCCGCGCTCCACGCCGCGCTGCGCGAAGCGGTGAAGGCGGGCTTCGCCCCGGACGACGAGAACCTCGCGCGGTGCGGCCTCTGGCGCACCGTCGACACCGGACTCCTGCACGTCGTGCTGGTGGCACACCACCTCGTGGTGGACGGCGGATCCATCCGGATACTGGCGGAGGATCTGGCCGACGCCTACGCCGCCCGCGTCGACGGACGCATCTGGCAGGCGGAGCCGGCGGCAAGCCCGGCGGGGCTGGCAGCCCGGGAGGCGTCGCATCCGCCTCCCCCTTCCGCTTCGGCATCGCCTGCCGCACCGGCGGGGGACGAGCTCCTGGCCGACATCGAGGATGTCGTCGACACGCTGCCCTCCTGGCTGACGGTGCGCCCCGACTCCCGTCCGGTCGCGCGCGTCACGGGGCGCGTCGGAGCGGCGGAGCGGGCGCGCCGCCGCCGGATCGCCGAGGAGCACGACGTCTCGGAGAGCTCGCTCGCCCTCGCCCTCCTCGGGGACGCGCTCGCCGCCGAGACGCGGCCCGGCGGACGCGCGCCGGCCGGCTTCCTGGTGAGCGAGCTGGTCGACGGGCGGGACCCCGCTGGCGGAACCTGGCGCACGATCGGCTACCTCGTCGACCAGCGGCTGATCTGGCTGTCCCCGGGGGAGTGCGCGCTGAGCGCGACGAGCATGCGACAGGTGCACGAGCGTCGGGCAGCCGGATGGACCGCGACCGCGCTGGGCCTTCAGACGGGACGCTCGCATGCTGCAGCCGATGCGGTGACATTCGGATGGGGCAACCTGCCCTCGACGGTGGAGGTCACCGAGCCGGCGCCGCTGCACACGGTGCCTCTCGACGTCGCGCTGTGCGCCGTCCACGTGGAGATGGACCCGGTCGGCGACGAGCTGGAGATCAGGCTGACGGTCGCCGCCCACGCAGCGGAGCACATCGACGCGGAAGCGCTGCTCGGACGGCTGACCTCGCCTGTCGCGGACGGCGAGCAGAAGAGGGGGGAATGCGGTGCGGACACGATCACTGCCGGATGACGGCACCGGAGGGATATCGACCGCCACGGGCGGGTCGTCGCGGAGCATCGCGGCGGCGGGCATCGTGCTCGTGCTGCTGCTCCTCGCGGTCGGATTCGGAGCGGGGCAGAAGCTCCTGCCTCCTCCGGCGAAGGATGACAACGCCGCAGCATCCGAGTTCTCGGCGGAGCGGGCGATCGGCGGGCTGAGGGACATCGTCGGGCCGCGCCCGCCCGGTTCTGCGAAGCACGAAGAGGTCCGCGCACATCTCGTCGAAGAGCTGGAGGCGCTCGGACTCACCGTCCAGGTCCAGGACGGTGTCGCGATGGACAGCAGCGGCGGCACGCCGTACCGCGTCGGCAGCGTGCACAACGTGCTCGCCTTCCTGGAACCGCCGGCCGCGGATCGGGAGACTCTCGTCGTGGCCGCGCACTACGACACCGTGCCCTCGTCTCCGGGTGCCAACGACGACGGCAGCCAGGTCGCGGCGATCCTCGAGGCGGCGCGGGTGGTGTCCACAGCATCCGCACCCGACGATCGCAACGTGCTCTTCGCGCTCGTGGACGGCGAGGAGACCGGACATCTGGGCGCGCAGGTGCTGACCGATGCGCCGCCGGAGTGGGGCGAGATCGGAGCCGTGCTCAACCTCGAGAGCCGGGGAAGCGGCGGTCCGGCCGCGGTCATCCGCCAGCACGAGGCGCTGGGGGCGCTGGGCGCACTGGGCGCAGGGGGCACGCCGGTGGCGGCGACCTCGGCCAGTGAGGCCCTGATGTCGCTGCTCCCGGCGGGGACCGACTTCGGCGTCCACCAGTCGCACGGCTGGCCGACCGTCGACCTCGCGTTCTTCGCCCGCCCGCTGCACTACGACAACGCGTACGACACGATCGACCACGTCGACCCGCGCTCGGTCCAGCACAGCGGCGATCAGACTCTGAGCCTCGTCACGGCGTGGCTCGGCGGCGCGACGGTCGCGGCGGGCGCCTCCCCCGGGCTGAACTACTTCGACGTGCTCGGCCTCGCGGAGGCGCAGCTGCCTCTGCCCGTGATCGCGGTCCTCGCTCTGCTCTGCCTCGTCGGCATCGTCCTGCTGGTCGTGCGTCTGCGTGCCGGGAGAGGACTCCTCGGCGCAGGGACCCGCCTGCTCGTCGCCCTCGCCGCCGCCGGCGTGGTGGGTGCCGCGGTCCTGCCGATCGTCGGCCTGATCACCGGAGGTCGACCGATCCCGGTCAGCGAGGGGGACTTCGTCGGCATGCCGTGGATCGTCCTCCTCGTGCTCGCGACCGGGGTCGCCACGGCGGTGCTGCTGCAGCGCCGCAGTCGTGCGGACCGCCCTGTCGTCGCCCTGGCTCTCGCGTGTCTCTGCCTGTTGGCGACGATCGTCCTGCTCATCCTCCTTCCTGCTGCCGCCTACCTTCCACTCCTGATCTCAGTGCCCCTGCTCATCGGGGTGGCGTGGCGCGAGTGCCTCCCCGGATGGAGAGTGTTCGGCCGGATCGTCACCGCAGCCGTCGCCGCACTCGCCATCGCCCTGTTCAGCGCGACGACGGCCCTGATCCTGCAGGCGTTCACCACGCTGCTGCTTCCGGTGGGCGCGGTGCTCACCGCCCTGGTCGCGTCGGCGATCACCGCGATCGTCGGGCTCGTCGCCGACGTGCGGACCGACCGACCGGCGCGCCGCCCGCGAGCGGTGCTGCTGGCGGGCGCGCCGGTCGCGGGACTCGTGGTGGTGCTGGTGGTGACGCTGCTCCTGCCGGCCGCTCCGTCGCCGGCACCGTCGACGCTGCTGTACTGCGACGACCGGGCGAGTGGGGAGGGTGTCTGGGCGACACTCGACCGGGAGCCGGACGACATGGCGTCGGAGGCCGTCGGTGCCGATGCGGAGCGGCAGAGCCTCGGCGCTTGCCTCCCACCCGGACCGCTGCAGCTTCCGCACGGCGAGGTCGAGGGTCTCGCCGGCGACGCCAGAGATGCCCCGGATGCGCTCGCCGGGGTGGATCCGCCGACCGTGCAGGCTCTTGAATCGAGCGGCACGACGCGGCGCTTCGCCGTCAGTGGCGTGCCGGGTGCCCGCGCCCTGAACCTCTGGCTGGAAGTCGACGGGGAGGGACCGGCACCCGAGGTGACCCGCAGCTCGATCGACGGACAGCCGGTGCCGGAGGGGCCGAGCGACTGGGGATGGGACCGCTGGGCCGTGACGTATCACGCTCCGCCCGAGACCGTCGTGTTCGAGCTTGACCTCGCTGAGGACGTTCCCGTCACGCTGCGCGTCGCCTCGGTGCTGGAGGACCCGGATGCCACCGGCATCGTCCGGTCCGCCGACTCCGTGCCGGCGAGCACGAACCTTTTGACCAGCACGCCGTTCGCCGATGCGATCGTCGTGAGCGACCTGTACGAACTGGAGGAGGCACCATGATCGAGATCGACTGGCCGGAGCGGAGCGAACCGGCTCCGTGGCGCCGAGACGGTGGCAAGGTGGTGGTCTGCGTGACGATCGACGTCGATGCCGAATCGCCCATCCTCGCGCGCGGCGACCACTACGCCGAGCACCTCTCGACGCTGTCGCACCAGGCCTTCGGACCGCGGAAAGGGCTCGACAGGCTGCTCGGTGTCCTGCGGAGCTCCGACGTGCCGGCGACCATCTTCATCCCGGGCGAGACGGCGGTCCGGTGGCCGTCGACGGTCGAGGCCGCCGCGGAGGGCGGCTACGAGGTCGCATTTCACGGGTTCAGCCACCGGCATCCGGTGCATCTGAGCGCGGACGAGCAGCGGAGAGAGGTGGATGCGGCGATCGAGACTCTGACGCGCTTCGGGGTCGATCCGGTCGGCTACCGCGCGCCGAACTGGGAGATGCACTCCGTCACGCTGGAGCATCTCGCCGCCCGCGGATTGCGGTATGACTCCTCGCTCATGGACGACGACGAGCCCTACGTCCTGTCGCTCGCCGAGGGCCGGCTCGCCGAGCTGCCGCCGCACTGGAGCCTGGACGACTGGGAGCAGTACTTCTTCGTGCCGGAACCGGACATCGGTCAGCGCATCGTGCCGCCCTCGCAGGTCCTGCAGCTCTGGTCGGAGGAGCTCGAGGCGATGCGGCGGTGGGGAGGGCTGCTCGTGCTGACCCTGCACCCCTTCCTCTCCGGGCGCGCCTCGCGGGCGCGTGCGCTGGAGCAGTTCATCGAGCTCGCCCAGGGGTACGATGACGTGGAGTTCGCGACGTGCGACGAGATCGCGCGTCGTGTTCTGGCCGATCAGGGAGAGCCAATCGCACCTTAATACCGAGATGTTGCGCCAGGTCCAAAAAAGCTCGTGAACATTCGCTCGAGTGGGTGCGATGCCTGGCACGATCTGATACGTTGACGAATCCGGGGGAACAAAGGTCATGTCTGAAATTGATCCAGAACTTGTTGCAGCAGTCAGGGAAGCCTGGTCGAGGGCATTGGGGATCGACGCTTCGAGCATTGATCCGGAAACGTCCGATTTCTTCGATATCGGCGGCTACTCGCTCCTTGCGCTGCAGGTGATCGGCGGCCTGATCGAACATAGCGATGCTGCCTCGAAGGAGAGAAGCTTCGAGATCGAAGGGCGTCTGGTGGAGGATCTCTTCCAGCAGCCTTTCTGCGTCGCTCAGGCGCGGATCCTGCAGGAAGAGCGAGTAGTGATCTCGGAATCGCAGGCGAACGCGTCCTGACGCCGGGCCCCGCTATGACGATGGATACCGGTGCCAGGCTGCCGCTCAGCCCCGCGCAGTTCGGGCTGTGGTGGCAAGAGCGCCGCGCCGGCGGACAGTACACCGTGACCGAGATGGTCGACCTTCACGGATTGCTCGTGGTGCCGGCGCTCATGGCCGCGCTGCGCGCGGTGCATAAGCGTCATCCCGCCCTGCGGACCCTGGTCGGCGTCCAGGCCGGGCTGCCGTTCCAGGAGCCGGGTGCCGGAGGCGAGCTCGACGTCGACGTGGTGGATGCCGACGGGCGCACCGAGTGCGGCTATGGCATTGCGCCGGTGGACCTCGCGACGGGCGACTGCCAACGCGCCAGGATCGTGCGGTTCGGTCCGCACTGGCATCGGCTGATCGTGGTGACGCATCACCTGGTCACCGATGCGCACTCCTGGCGGCGGGTCCTGCTGCCGCAGATCGCGCAGGCCTATGCCGTCGAGCTCGGCGTCGGTGCGCTCCCGCCGTCGCCGGAGCGCACCGTCGCCGACTACCTGGCGTGGCGGTCGGGGCTCGAGTCGAGCGATGACTACGCCCGCCGCTGCGACGCCGTCTCCGCTGCCGTCGCCGAGGGCCCCGACCCCGTCGACCCCGTGCACCGGAACGCCGTCACCGTCGCGGGATCGACCGAGGGCAGGTCCTTCGCGGTCGCCGCGGACCCCGCCGCGTGGGCGCGCCGCTGCCGCACCGAGGCGGGCGTGAGCCCCCTGGCCGTGTTGATGGCGGCGAGCTCGGTGGCGGCCGCCGCGGCGCTCAGATCGCCGGCACCACTGGTCTCCTGCCGGGTCACGGACCGGCCGGGACCGGACTACGACGACGTCTGCGGGATGTTCGTGAACGCCGTGCCGTACCGGCTGCCTGTCGGGGAGGCGACCGTCGGCGACCTCGTCTCCGCGTCCGGAAACGCCTCGACGACCCTGCTGCGCGCCCGGCATGCGGCTTTCGGCGACGTCGAGCGGCGGCACGCCGCGCTGACCGGACGGCGCACCCTTGCGGTCGACGCGATGATGACCTACACGCCGCACGACGAGCTCGCCCCGCGCTTCCTCGGTCTGCACGCGGCGCCGGTCGAGCGCGCGCCCGACATGTCCTTCCCGCTGGAGCTGAGCTTCTACGTCGTGGGCGGGATGCTGCAGGCGAGCGTATACGCCACTCCGGCCGTCGAGCGCGCGGCCCTCGATGCCGCGGCCGCCCGCGCCGAGGAGTTCTGCGCGGTGGCGCTCGACCGTCCCGACACGGTGCTGTCGACCATGGTCGAGGAGGTGCTCGCATGAGCGCGTCTTCGCGGATCCTCGCGAGCGGACCGCTCTCGCTCACCCAGGAGCAGCTGTGGTTCCTGGCCGGGATGGATCCGGAGAGCGCGTTCTACAACGTCCCGGTCGTGTCCCGGGTGCGCGGACTGCTCGACATCGACGTCCTGCGGAACGCGGTGCGCGGCGTCGTCACGTCGCAGGCGGTCCTGCGCACCGAGATCGTGGCGGCGGACGGCGGAGCGGTGCAGCGAGTGACGGATCGCACCGACATCGACATCGACGTGCGGGAGGTGGTGGATGAGAAGGCCGCCGCGGCGCTCGCGACGGAGCTCTCCTCCCTGCCCTTCGATCTCGCGACCGGACCGATCAGGGTGTCGGTGCTGCGCTGGCATCCCGAGCGCGCGTACCTCGTGGTCGTGCTCCACCACATCGCTTGCGACGGATGGTCGATGGAGGTCCTCTTCTCGCAACTGCTCGGTGCCATCGCCGCTCCGGATTCCGGAGCAGAGGCGAGCACGGAACTCGCCCCGCCGACATATCTGGAGCATTCCCTTCGGCAGCGTGAGCGATTGCAGGGCGATCACCTGGACACATTGGTCGGATATTGGCGCAATCACCTGCAAAATGCACCGGCGGAGATTGCACTCCCCCACGACTTCCGACGACCCGAAACGGGGCGTCACGACGGTGATCGAGTGGATTGCGCCCTTGACGAGTCCGTGTCCGAGAGAATCATCGGAATTGCAAAGAAATGGCGCAGCACGCCTTTCATCGTCCTTCTCACGTGCTTCGCGATATCGCTCTCCCAGCAGAGCGGTGACGCCGACGTCGTCGTCGGCTGCCCGGTGGCCAATCGCAACCGGCGGGAGGACGACGGGGTGGTCGGCTACTACGCCGACACCCTCGCCCTGCGTTGCTCCGTGGACGCGAGCGCGACGTTCCGCGAAGTGCACGACGCCGTGAAGGCCGGAGTGCTCGGCGGGTTCCGGCACCGGGAACTGCCCTTCGGCATGCTCGTCCGATCGATCGCGCCGCCGCGCTCGGCGGCCAACCCGCTGTTCCAGGTGATGTTCGCACTCCAGAACGTGCCGCGGCGGCCACGGCCGGAGGGCGACGGCGGGCTCAGCTACGAGGTGCTGCCCGACGCCCGGCCGACGGCCATCTTCGATCTGCGGCTCGATCTCACCCAGCGCGACGGCCGGTTCCTCGGCTTCCTGGAGTACAGCACCGCCATCTTCACGAGACAGCGCGCGGAGGCGATGCACGCGCACTGGCAGGCCGTCGTGCACGATGCCGTCGCCGATCCGGAGGGCCCGATCGCGGCTCTCGGCAACGGGGGCGCCGATGACGGCGGGTTCTCTGCAGACCTCGACGAGGTGTGGGAGACCTGACATGTGCGGGATCGGGGGGATCATGACGCGAACGGGGCGGCTGCGCGGCGACGCGCCGGCGCTGCTCGAGCGCATGGCAGAGGCGATGCGTCATCGCGGACCCGATGACGGCTCGATCTGGGTCGGACCCGGTGTCGGGTTCGCCTTCCGGCGGCTGAGCATCAACGATCTCGCGGCATCCGCCGACCCGTTCACCAGTGAGGACGGATCGATCACATCGATCTGCAACGGCGAGATCTTCAACTGGCGCGAGCTGCGAGAGGATCTCATCCGTCGCGGCCATCGATTCCGCACCGAGGTCGACACCGAGATCATCCCCCACCTCTACGAGGAGCACGGCGAGGACGCCTTCGCCCTGCTCAACGGACAGTTCGCCGTGGCTGTCCACGACGGCCGTTCCGAGCAGCTGGTGCTCGCGCGGGACCAGCTCGGGATCCTGCCGCTGCACTACGCGGTGCTGGATTCCGACATCGTCTTCGGCTCCGAGGCCAAGACTGTGCTCGCGCACGAGGGGGTGCCTCGGGAGATCGATCTCCTCGGCGTCGATCAGGCGATGACCTTCCCCGGGATCGTGAGTCCTCGGACGGCATTCCTGCGGGTGCGGGCGGTGCGACCAGGAGGCCTCGTCCGGTGTCGGCGGGGCGTGGTCGACGAGCGCACCTACTGGGACCTCGAGTACCCGCTCGAAGAAGACCTCGGTCCTGTTCCGGACGACGATCAGCCCCTCGTCGACGATCTCTCCGCCCGCTTCGACGCCGCAGTGCGACGCCGCACTCTCGCCGACGTGCGCGTGGGCTGCTATCTGAGCGGCGGGCTCGACTCCTCTCTCATCACGGCCGTCGCCGCCGGCGCCATGCCCACGCGCACCGAGACGATGTCCGTCGCATTCAGCGGTGCCGACCTCGACGAGTCGGAGTTCCAGCGGGAGATGGTGACCCGCACCCGCGGGCGTCACCACGAGCGTCTCGTGACCGAATCGGACATCCTCGACGGTCTCACCGCCATGGTGCGCTCCGCCGAGGTGCCGGTCAAAGAGAGCTACAACGTCTGCTCCGTGCTGCTCGCCGAGACCGCGCGGCAGTCGGGACACGTCGTCGTGCTGACCGGTGAGGGCTCCGACGAGCTGTTCGGCGGCTATCCGGGATACCGGATGGACGCGCTCGGCGGCGTGCGACAGCGTCTGGGCGCCGCGGCGGAGCAGGCCGAGCTGGAACTCCGCGAGCAGCTCTTCGGCGACGCCGACGTCGGGTACGAGCGCAACTACGTGATGTGGCGGAACTTCCGCAGAGATCTCTACGCGGAACACCTCCGCGAGCATGTCGATCACGTGCCGGAGCCGCTCGTGGACGGGACGAGACTGCGGGGCCGGCACCGGCTGCACCAGCGCTCCTACCTCGATCTGAAGCTCAGAATGGCCGATCATCTGCTCGGCGACCACGGCGATCGCATGGCGATGTCGCGATCGGTGGAAGCGCGCTATCCGTTCCTCGACCGCGAGGTTGTCGATTTCGCCACCCGCCTGCACCCCGGTCTCATGGTCGGTCCGCTCGGTGAGAAGCACATGGTCAAGCGCATCGCGCAGGGGCTCGTGCCCGAGCGCATCCTCCGCCGCGAGAAGTACGGCTTCCGTGCACCCTCGTCGCCCGCTCTGCTCCGCACCGGCGGCGAGCTCATCGGCGATCTCCTCTCGCCGGAGCGCATCCGCAGGCAGGCGGTGTTCGACCCGGACGTCGTGTCGGCGCTGCAGGCAGCGGCCACGGAACCCGATGCCCAGCTGCATCCGCACACGAGCGACGACCTGCTGATGATCGTGCTCACGACAGGACTTCTGATGGACGAGTTCGGCGCCACACCGCCGAGCACGTCCTGAACCGAGGAGATCAGCGAATGAACAAAGCCATGAACATCCAGGAGCAAGCGCAGAGGAAGCCAATGATGACCACCGCCTTCGTACCGACACACGCCGCGTTCTTCCTCACCGCGGAGCGCGCCCCGGCGACGCCTGCCCTGATCGAGGCGGACGGGATCACCAGCTACTCGGCGCTCGCCGAACGCGCCGGAGCGGTCGCGGCGGGTCTGCGGCAGCGGGGCATCGGGCGGGGCACGATCGTCCCGATCCTGTCGTCCCGTCCCGCCGAGGTCGTCGCCGCGATGCTCGGAGCCTGGAGCATCGGAGCGGTGCCGGCACCGCTCGATGCGACGGCCCCGTTCGAACAGGTGCTGCAGCGGCTGTTCGTCATCTCGCCCGAGTGGATCCTCGAAGGCACTCTGCCCGACGACGTCGAGGTGCAGCTCGACGAGCGCTACTCGGTGCCGGGGCGTATCTCCTTCGCCGAGATCGTCGACGATGCCGGGCAGACTCCGGCGGTCCGCATCGACGCGGACGACCCCGCCTACCTGACCTTCACATCGGGTTCGACGGGAACTCCGAAGGGCATCGTGGGACGGCACACCGGCATCACCCACTTCCTCGACTGGGAGCGCGAGCGCACCGGAGCGGGCGAGGGCACGAGGGTCTCGGTGCTCACCAGCCCGGCGTTCGACGCCTTCCTCCGCGACGCGTTCCTGCCGCTCACGAGCGGTGGGTCGGCGGTGATCCCCACGGCGTCCGAGCGGCAGGATGCGAGTGCCCTGCTCACCTGGATCGCGGCGCAGGAGATCCGCGTGACCCACATGGTGCCATCGCTGTTCGCGACGCTCGTCGATGCGGCGGAGCGCTCGGCCACGGACCTGCCGGCGCTCGAGTGGGTGCTGCTCTCGGGGGAGGTCCTCCGCCCGGAGCTGGTCGCACGCTGGCAGGCTCTGCCGGGCGTCCACGCCCGGCTCATCAACCTCTACGGACCGTCGGAGACGACGATGACGAAGCTCTTCCACCTGGTCGACGAGCGGGATGCGACGCGGGCGAGCGTGCCGATCGGCGCGCCGATGCCCGGTGTCGGCGTCGTCCTGCTCAACGAGGCCGGGCGTCCCGTCGCGGACGGGCTGGCGGGCGAGCTCGTCATCAGAACCCCGTACATGTCGCTCGGCTACTACAACGCGCCGAACGAGACGAAGGAGAGGTTCGTCCCCAACCCGCTGCGAGACGACCCGGAGGACGTCGTGTACCGCACGGGCGACAGAGCCCGGCGGTCCCCGGAGGGCGAGCTGGAGTTCCTCGGACGCACCGACCGGCAGGTGAAACGCGCCGGCGTGCGGATCGAGCTCGACGAGGTCGAGGGGCTGTTCGCCCAGGCACCCGGCGTCCGCGAAGCGGCCGTGATGGCGTGGCCGACGCAGGGAGGCGATCGGGAGGACACCTATCTCGCCGCCTACGTCGTTCCCGATAGGAAGCTCGACCCCGCCGTCGTGCGGAGCTTCCTCGCCCGCCGGCTGCCGGAACAGGCTCTGCCTGCCGTCCTCACGCCAGTCGACGCGCTGCCGAGGACGATCTCGGGCAAGGTCGACCGGACCGCTCTGCCGGAGCCGGTGGCCACCCGGACCGGACCGGCGGTCTCGCCGCGCACGCCGACGGAGGAGATCGTGCTGGGGCTGTGGCAGCGTGTGCTCCCGACCGCGATCGACGTCGGCGTGACCGACGACTTCTTCGAGGTAGGCGGACACTCCCTGCTGGTCATGCGACTGCTGTCGCTGCTGAACGACGAGCTCGGAGCGCAGGTGCAGCTCGGCGACTTCCTGAAGCGACCGACGATCGAGGCGCTCGCGGAGCTCGTCGAGGACGAGATGATGGCCGACCTTAGCAGCGACGATTCGCTGCTCAGCGAGCTGCTGGACGACCGCACCTCATCCGGAATCGAGGCATGACATGTCGAACCTGGCGATCCCCGGATCCGCGGCGCAGCCGCTCGACCTCAGCTCCCTCCCCGACGTCGCCGCGCTGACGGCGCAGCAGGCGCACCTCATCGAGCGCGACGCCGAGACATGGCTTCTCGAGCATCCGGCCGTCGAGGATGCCGCGGTGGTCGTCACCGGCTTCACCCGGGACGAGCGGGTCACCAAGTGCGCCCGGTGCGGGATAGCCAGCGTGTTCCCCGGCCTCGACTTCGACGATCAGCTCGTCTGCAGCCTGTGCCGCGACTACGAGGAGAACCGCGACCAGATCCTGCGGTACTTCGGCCGGCCCGACGCGTTCGGCGAGCTGATCAGGAAGCGTGCGGCCGAGGCCGACGGTGAGTTCGACTGCCTGCTGCTCTACAGCGGAGGTAAGGACAGCACGTACGTGCTGTTCCAGCTGCTCGAGCTCGGGCTCAAGGTCATGACCTACACGTTCGACAACGGGTTCATCTCGAAGACGGCTCTGCGCAACGTCGAGGAGATCACGCAGGAGCTCGGCGTGCCGCACGTCACCCTCACCCGGGCCGACCAGCCGAAGATCTTCCTCGAGAGCCTCCACGAGCACAAGAGTGTCTGCAACGGCTGCTTCCGGTCGCTGCTGGAGATCGGGCATCAGGTGGCCGCGGAGCACGGCATCCCGAGCATCGTGACCGGCCTCTCCCGCGGTCAGATCATCGACGAGCGGCTCTCCTGGTTCTACCGCAACGGCATCTACGATCCCGAGCGCATCGACGCCGACCTCGACTCCGGGCGGCAGGTCTACCATCTGCTGCACCGCGGCGGCGAGAACTACATCGGCGACCGTGTGAAGGTCGTGGACTTCTTCCGCTACAGCGAGGTCACCAAGGAGGACATCCGCCGCTTCCTCGCGGAGCATCCGTCCTGGTCGCAGCCTGCCGACACCGGGTTCTGCAGCTCGAACTGCCTCATCAACGACGTCGGCGTCTTCGTGCACAAGCTGGAGCGCGGCTACCACAACTACGAGGCGCCCACCCGGTGGGAGGTGCGGCTCGGGCATCTCACCAAGAGCGTGGCCGACGAGGAGCTGGTCGACCCGACGGTGAACCGGAGGGTCACCACGCTCCTCGACAGGATCGGCTACGAGCAGCCGGTGACGAGGGAGATCCTCGCGGCGCGCATGATCGCCTACGTGGTCACGAACGGCACCTCGATCGACGAGGTGCGCGCGTGGGCGGAGCAGAACGCGCTCGGCTCCGTCCCGCGGATCCTGCCGTCGCGCTGGGTGCCGCTCTCCGCGGTGCCCCGGATCGGCGGTGCGCTGGAGTTCCGCAGCCTGCCGAGGATGTCGGACTCGCGCTTCGACGCGGTGCCGATGGAGCCGGAGGCGACCCCGACGCCCGTCGGCTTCCTGGAGCCGACCCGCGCCCTGGCGCTGGCCGGGGCCGATCGTCCTCGAGCCAGAGCCGTTGCTCTCGACATCCCGTGGGGCATCGCGGCCGGGCGGATCGCCGTGGCGGTCGCCGCAGCCGCGAGCGAGGTGCCCGCGGCGCGCCTGCAGTGGACGGCGAGCGAGCCGCCGGAGTTCGAGCGCGTGCCGGCGGGAAGGGCGTGGGTGAAGCGGCTCGACCTCGCCCGGTCGTCGAGCGAGGAGTGGCCGCAGCAGGTGCGCACGCTCACCGCACGACTGCTCGCACGGCACGACCCGCATGCGGGTTGCCTGCAGGCCTTCATGCTCGACGGCCCGAAGGGCACGCGCGTGCTCGTGCTGACCGCCGATGAATCCGGACTCGGGCCCGACGGACTTGCACCCGTGGTCGGGGCGATCGGTCGGATCCTCGGCATCTGGGAGACACCTCAGTCGACCGGTGCGGCGCAGGCGCGGGAGGAGGCGGTCCGCTGGCTCCGCGCCCGAGACGGTGGAGCGCGGATCCGCGTGTCCGGCGGCGGAGCGCCGGAGGGAGATGCCAGCGAGCACGGGGTAGTCGACGTCGCCGCCGAAGACTGGACGACCGAGCTCGTGGTCTACGACGGCGCCGGGGTCCCGGGCGCGGCAGCGCCCTACCGGGAGCTGGATGCCCGATTCCGCCGCTTCGCCGACCCGGTGCGACCGGACGGCGCTCCCGCGGATTCCATCGTGGTGGAGCCCGCGGCTGACGGCTGGCGTCTCGTGCCCGAATCGGGCGAGGCGGTGGAGATGCCGGTGACCGCGGCGGTGGGTGGCCGATGAGCGATACCGATCTGCGAACCCAGTGGCGGCAGCTCAGCCCGGAGCGTCAGCGTGCGCTGCTCGCTTCGCGGCGGGAGCGCCAGGCGGCGGCTGCAGCGGTCGAGGCGGCCGAGGTCGGCCCCGAGGCGTCAGCGAGGGGTCCTCTGACGCCCTCTCAGGCACGGATGCACTTCCTGCAGTCACTGGCACCGGAGTCGGCGATCTACCACATGTCCGCACTCGTCCGGGTGCGCGGAGAGCTCGATCTCGACCGGCTCATCGCCGCCCTCCCCGCCGTTGCCGCCCGTCAGGGTGCGCTGCGCACGAGGATCGTCGAGCATGACGGCATGCTGCATCAGGAGATGCTGCCCGTCATCGAGCCGGATGTCGTCACGCACCGGATCGTCGCTTCGGCGCAGGGTGTCGATCCCGACTGGTCGAAGCTGCTCCAGCGCCGATCGTCGCAGCCCTTCGTGCTCGATCGCGCGCCGCTGTGGCGGGTGACGATCGGCATCCGGTCGCCCGGCGACGTCGAGATCCTGCTGACGATGCACCACATCATCACCGACGACTGGTCGATGCGCGTGCTGTTCGAGGACTGGGTGGCGGCGTACACGGGCATCGCGGCATCCGCCGCGCCCGTGCCCTACCTCGCATGGGCCACGCAGCAGCAGGACGAGACCGGCTCGGCGCGCGCTGCGTCGAAGCGCGAGTACTGGCAACGCCTGCTCGGCGCCGGCTCCCCGGCGCTGGACCTGGCGACCGACGCGCCGCGTCCGCCCGTGCAGCGCGGTCACGGCGCCCTGTGGCGTGCAGAGCTCGACGCCGATGCCGTCGCGGGACTCCGGCGCCTCGCGGCCTCGCGGAAGGCGACGCTCTTCACCGTGCTGCTGGCGGCATGGTCGGCGCTGCTCTCCCGGCAGGGCACCGAGCAGCGCATCGTGGTCGGCGTGCCGATCGCCCGTCGTGAGCGCGCCGAGCACGAGCGGGTGATCGGCCTGTTCGTCGACACGCTGCCCGTGGCGGTCGATGTGGAGCAGGACATCGAGCTGGGCGCGCTGGTCGATCAGGCCCGCGACTCCTTCCACGGCGCGGTGGACAACGTGCTCTCGCTGGAGGAGATCATCCTCGCCGTGCAGCCGCCGCGGACCCGGGAGCGCGCACCGGTCTTCCAGACGATGCTGACCCTCCACGACGTGCCGCCGTCGTCGCTCGGTGTGCCGGGCCTCACCCTCTCGCCGTCGTCCGAGGAACTGCCGCACGACACCTCGATGTACGACATCAGTCTGGACGTCGCTCCGACGCTCGACGGGCTGGAGCTGGTCGTCGAGTACGACACCGATCTGTTCTCGGCCGACCACGTCGCCCGGATCGGCGAGCAGCTGCGTCTCGTGCTGCGTCAGTTCGCGGAGAACCCGGCGACGAGCGTCGGCCGCCTCGACCTCGGCGTAGGCGCTCCGCCGGTGCAGGCGCCGCTGCATGACGGAACGACGAGCATCCCCGACGCGGTGCTGAGGTGGGCCGAGGACCGGCCCGATGCGACCGCCCTGGTCTGCGGGGGAGACCGGATGACCTACGCCGATCTCGACCGCGCCGTGACCGCGCTGGCGCGCCGGCTGCGCCGCGACGGCGTAGAGTCCGGCGACGTCGTCGCCGTACTCGTCGACCGCAGCGTCGACGTGATTGTCGCGATGCTCGGCGTCATGCGCGCAGGCGCCGTCTACCTGCCGCTGGATCCGGCAGCGCCCGCGGAGCGCCGACGCACGATCCTCGCCGATTCCGCGGCCTTGCGCGCGCTGGCCGACACCGAGGAGCGGATGCAGGAGCTGCGTGACGCGCTGCCGGCGGCCGCCGCCGTGCTTCCGATCCGCGCGGACCATCCGACGCAGGAGAGCGCCGTGTCGCTCCCGATCCTCGGTGCGGATGCCGCTGCCTACCTCATCTACACGTCAGGCAGCACCGGAACGCCGAAGGGCGTGCTCGTTCCGCATCGTGGACTCGTCTCGCTCTCGTCCTGGTACGTCGACTACTACGACACGGCGCACAACGACCGGCACCTCACCACCGCCAACCACGCCTTCGACGCGTCGTTCGGCGACTACGGCCGGGCCCTGCTCTGCGGTGGCGCGCTCGTGATCGCGACGCGGGAGGAGTGCGTGGATCCGGCGGCGCTGCACCGACTCATCGAGCGCGAGCGCATCACATGCATGGAGACCGTTCCCGCCATCATGCGCGAACTGGCCCGCTGGCTGCGTGCCGATGGCGGCGACCTCCACGGTCTCGAGACGCTCATCGTCGGGTCCGACGCCTGGTACGCCCGGGAGATCACCGAGTATCGCCGGCTGCTCCGGCCGGGTGTCCCGATCGTCGCGGCCTACGGCGTCACCGAGGCGACGGTCGACTCCACCTACTACGACGGCGGCGATGCTCCGCTGCATCCCGATCAGACGGTGCCGATCGGCCACCGGGTCGGCAACAGCACGGTCGTCGTCCTCGACGACACCTTCCGTCCCGTGCCGGAGGGAGTGGTCGGCGAACTCGCGATCGGCGGCAACGGCCTGGCCTTCGGGTATTGGCGCCGCCCGCGGGCGACCGCCGAGCGCTTCCTGCCAAATCCCTTCGCTGCGGGGGAGAGGCTCTATGCCACGGGAGATCTGGCACGGCTCGTCGACGGCGAGATCGAGTTCCTCGGCCGACGCGACCGGCAGCTGAAGATCCGCGGCTTCCGGATCGAACCCGATGAGGTCGAACTCGTGCTCCACGGTCATGCCGACATCGTCGACGCCGCGGTGGTCGTGCGTGAGGCGGGAAGCGAGACCGCGTACCTCGCGGCGTACGTCGTGCTCGCGGGACAGGACGACCGGGCTCCGCGAAGCATCCTCTCGCACCTGCGCGAGCGGCTCCCGGCCTACATGGTCCCCACCACGCTCACGGTGCTCGAGGCGCTGCCGAAGACCACCAGCAACAAGATCGACCGCGGCGCGCTCCCCGCGCCGGCGGAGACGGACACCGCTCGACGGCTCGAGGACTACGGTGAAGCCGTCTGGAGCGCCGAGGAGCAGCGCATCCGGGAGTTCTGGCAGGACGTGCTCGACGGACCGGTGCCGCACCCGGAGGCGAACCTCTTCGATCTCGGCGCGCACTCGCTGCTCATCCCCCGGGTGCTGCATCGGATCGCGCAGGAGTTCGGCACCCGGCTCCCTCTCGCACTCGTCTTCGAGCACCTCACGGTGCGGGCGATGGCGATGCGCCTGGCTGTCGCCGCACCATCCGACGACCAGACGGAGGAGGCGCCGTCCGCGGCGCCGATCCTGGCCGATCTCGCGAGCATCGACGCACCGGTCCCCGTCGCCGTCCGGTCGGGAACGTCGAGGGTCTTCGTCACCGGTGGCACGGGCTATCTCGGCGCCCACCTCGTGTCGAGCCTGGTGGCCCGCACGGATTCGGAGATCGTCTGCCTCGTGCGCGCGGATGACGACGAGGGTGCGCGTCGGCGTCTGGCGGCCGCGATGACGGCATCCGCTCTGCCCGACCCCGGCCCCCGCGTCTCGGCGATCGCGGGAGACGTCTCCCGTCCGGGTCTCGGTCTCTCGGAGAACGACGAGGCAGCACTCATGGACGGGACCGATGCCATCGTGCATGCGGCGGCCTGGGTGAACCTGATCTTCCCGTACGGCGCCCTCCGTGGCGCCAACGTGCTCGGAACCCAGGAGATGATCCGCCTGGCCGCAGCGCACGGGGCGCGTCTGCATCATGTGTCCACCGCGGGAGTCGCCGACGTCGAACGGCTCGGCCTCGCCGAGAGCCGGAACGGCTACCTCCAGTCCAAGTGGCTCGCCGAGCATCTCGTCTTGCGCGCCTTCGACCAGGGTGTCGCCGGTGCGGTCCACCGGCCCGACTTCCTCAGCGGCGCCGTGCGCTCCGCGCGATGCAACCGCTCTGATCTCGTCTGGGCGCTCGTCGACGCCGGTATCGAGGCGGGGGTTGCCCTCGACCTCTCCATCCCCCTGCCCATGGCCCCGGTGGACGTCGTCGCCGACCGAATCGTCGACCAGGTCGTCGGAGGCTCGACGGGCGGATTGTTCGACTACTCGCACCCCGACCCGATCGACCTCGCCTCGTTGTTCTCCCTGGTCTCTCAGCACGGATACCCGCTTCGGACCGTTTCGCCCGAGGAATGGCTCTCCCGCGTGGAGCAGATCGTGGCGGACGGACGGGCGGCCGCCGTGCTGCCGCACATCCCCTTCCTCGCGGCGATGATCAGCCCGGAGGCCGGGGCCGAGGCATCCGACCCGCCCGCGTCTTCGGAGCTGCGCTCGTATCGGGCGCCGCAGGACGGCTACGCAGCGCTTGGCGTCGAATGCCCGCCGATCGATGCGGCGCTGCTCTCGCGCTACCTCGACGATCTCACCGCGACGGGCTTCCTCCCCGCGCCGCCTCACGGTCGGAGGATGGCATGACCCGCACCCCCGGGCCGGGTGTCGACGCCTGGCTGCTCCGCATCGCGCGACCGCTGAGGGTCTCGGCGCTCTGGTGCGTGCTGTTCACCGTGATCTGGCACGTGCTCACCTCGGCCATCCCGCTCCTCACCGGCGCGGCGATCGATGCCGCGCTCGGTGACGGCTCCGGCGCGGGCTTCGGACGGCTGGTGCTCGCCCTGCTGCTTGTCGTCGTCGTCCGCGGGATCGCGGGCATCGCATCCAGCATCACGTTGGAGACGGTGGCCAACGGTCTCGTCCGAGACGTGCGTTCCGAGCTGTTCGACGCGCTCCTGCGCAAGAGTCAGACCTTCTTCAACCGACGCGCCACCGGTGATCTCACGGCGCGCGCGACCGGAGACGCAGAGCGCATCAACCTGATGGTGTCGCCGGGGCTCAACATGGCCCTCGACATCCTGCTGAGCATCACGATCCCGTTTATCGCCATCGCCACGATCGACGCGCGGCTACTGGTGTGGCCCGCGGTGTTCCTCGTGCTGTTCGCGCTGACGCTGCTCGAGCACGGTCGTCGTCTCGGCACCGTCTCGGATCAGGTCAGGGCGCGGGCCGGAGAGCTCGCGGGCGTGACGACCGAGGCGGTCGCCGGCATGGAGTACCTGGAGGCGGCCGGCGCGTCGGCCCTGATGCGCGGACGTTTCCGCGATCACGTCGACCGCTATCGGACCACGGCGAAGAAGCAGATCCGGCATAACGCGGCCTACTTCCCGCCGCTCGCCCTCATCGCCGTGATGGTCGGTGCCGCGGTGCACGCGGTCTCGCTGGCCAAGGACGGCGACCTGAGCCCCGGAGCCGTCGTAGCGTTCCTCGGCCTCATGAACGGACTCCGAGGCCCCATCGACATCGGCGGGATGAGCATCGGGCTCATCATGCTCGGCCGGTCGGGTGCGGCACGCTGCCTGGAGGTCGTTGCCGACCCCACCGGCGACGACGAGCATCGCGGAGGCCACTCCGGAGAGGTCGAGGGTCGGATCGAGTTCGACGGGGTCGAGCTCGCGCACGACCGTCGTCGCATCCTCAGCGATGTGCGCTTCACGATCGAACCGGGCCAGCTGGTCGCGGTCGTCGGTCCGACTGGCAGCGGGAAGAGCACCCTCGTGCACCTGCTGAACGGCACCTACCTCCCGGATGCGGGAGAGGTCAGGGTCGACGGACGCTCGGTCTCCGACTGGGACCTTGACTCCCTGCGCCGCCAGATCGCCGTCACGGAGCAGGACGTCACCCTCTTCTCGCGTTCGATCCGGGACAATCTCACCGTCGGCGTCGACGGTGAGGCGGCCGAGGCCGAGATCCTCACGGCGCTGGAACGCGCGCAGGCGCTCGACTTCGTGCAGGCGATGCCCGATGGCATCGACACGCTGATCGGAGAGCGCGGCGCGACCCTCTCCGGTGGGCAGCGTCAACGCATCGGCATCGCGCGGGCACTCATGGTCGACCCCAGAATCCTGGTGCTCGACGATTCCACCAGCGCTCTCGACGGTGCGACGGAGCGGCGACTCCACGCGGCGATGCGCACGGCGGCGTCGGGGCGCACGACGATGCTCATCACCAATCGGCTCTCCTGGATCGCCGAGGCCGACCGGGTGGTTCTGCTCGGGCGGGGTGGTCTGCTCGGTTTCGGCACGCACGCGTCACTGCTGCGCGACAGCGAGCCGTACCGGCGCATCTTCGAATCCCACCGGGTCGACGCAGCACGGGTGCCGCAGCCCGTCGCCGAGCAGCCGCAGATAGCGGGGAGCTGACCGTGTCGCACATCTTCACCGCCCTGGAGCCGGATGCCTACGACCGCCGGTACCGTGATCGGCAGATCCTCGGCCGGCTGCTCGAACGGATCCGACCGCAGCGTGGCCGGGTCGCAGTGGTCGTGGCGTGCCTCGTGCTCGGGGCGGCCGCCGGTGCCGGCGTGCCCTACTTCCTCGCGCAGATTGTCGGCACGATCGAGAGCGACACGAGCGTCTGGCCGCCGGTGCTCTGGCTGGCGGCCGCGGGTCTCGCGAGCTGGCTCGTGTTCGTCGTCGGGCAGATCTTCTCCGGGGCCGTCGTGCAGGATCTGCTCGCCGAACTCCGGGACGACACCTTCGAGGCGGTGACACGCAAGAACCTCGCCTTCTTCGACAGCACCGCCTCTGGCTCGCTCGTGAGCAGGATCCTCACCGACACGCAGTCCTTCGCGAACGCTCTCCAGATCGGCATCGATGTCGTCGGCCAGTTCCTCCTGGTGATCGTCATGGCGGCGGTGCTGCTGTTCGTCAATCCGCTGCTCGCCGGGATCACGGTCGTCCTCGCGCTCGTCATCGTGCTCGTCACGATCGGCTTCCGGCGGATCTCGCGCACGGCGTCGCAGCGGGAGGCGCGGGCGGTGGCGCAGGTGAACTCCTTCGTGCAGGAGGCCATCGCCGGCATCGCCGTGGCGAGGAACTTCCGTCAGGAGAGCGCGACCGCGGCCGGACTCGCACAGGTCAACGACACCTGGTACCGGGCCGCCCTGCGCCTGAACCGGCTGTTCAGCGGCATCATCCCGTTCCTCATGACGCTCACGGGGCTCGCGACGGTCGCGGTGGTCTGGTTCGGCGGGCAGGCCGTCGCTGCGGGCAGCATCCCGGTGAGCGAGCTCTTCCTCTTCCTCGAGACGCTTGCGCTCTTCTGGTTCCCGCTCACCGGCGTCGCGTCGTTCTGGAATCAGTTCCAACAGGGGCTGGCGGCCGGCGAGCGCATCATGGCGCTGCAGGACGCGGAGCCGAGCGTCGTGCAGCGCGCAGAGGAGCCGGTGGCATCGGTCGCCGGAGACTTCCAGTTCGAGGGCGTGATGCTCGAGTACCGTCCGGGAGTTCCGGTGCTGCGCGGCCTCGACCTACATGTACCGGCCGGATCGACGGTCGCCCTCGTGGGCGAGACCGGTGCGGGCAAGTCCAGTGTGCTGCGAGTGCTCGCCCGTTCCTACGAGTTCGGAGACGGCCGCGTGACCGTGGACGGACGCGACATCCGCAGCCTCGACCTCGAGCAGTACCGGGCTCGGTTGGGTGTCCTGCCCCAGCAGCCGTTCCTCCTCACCGGGACAGTGCGGGAGAACATCGCGCTCGGTCGGCTGGGCGCCGCGGATGCCGAGATCCGGGCCGTCGCGGAGCGGATCGCCGACGGCGAATGGCTCGGCGATCTGGAGGCGGGGCTCGACACCGAGGTGCAGGAGGGCGGCAAGAACCTGTCGGTCGGGCAGCGGCAGCTCGTCGGTCTCGCGCGGGTCATGCTGCAGGACCCCGACGTCCTCCTCATGGACGAAGCGACCTCGAGCATCGATCCCGTGACCGATGCCCAGGTGCAGAAGGGGCTGCGCGACGCCACCGATTCGCGGACGACCGTGATCATCGCGCATCGGCTGCCGACCGTGCTGCACGCCGATGCGCTCGCCGTCATCGGCGACGGCAGGGTCGTGGAGTTCGGCTCCCATCCCCAGCTCATCGCGCAGGGCGGTGCGTACACGGCGCTGTACGACAAGTACTTCGGTCACCAAACGGTAGGAGCGACCTCGTGAAGACCCTGATCACCCTTCTCCGGGAATCGGCGACGCCCGAGCTCCGGATCGGCGACGCGCGGACCACACCCGCCGCGATCGCAGCCGACGCTGATCGGGCCGCCGCGCGGCTCGCGGGCGACGATAGGCCTCTTCTCCTGCAGCTCCGGAATCACCCGGCCGATATCGCGGTGCTCTTCGGCGCGGCGGCGGCCGGTCGTCCGGTGGTGCTCGCCGACCCGCAGGCGAACACGACGCTCATCGCGCAGCTGGAGCGCGCGGCCGGTCAGCAGCTCGTGCGCTGCGCCACGGCATCCGTGCTCGGCGAGGCCGGCGACGCCCTCTCGGTGGAATCCCTCATCGACCAGGGGGCCGCCCCGGCGGCGGCGCTCCCCTCTCCCGATGCCTTCGCTCCCTTCCTCTTCCTTCCCACCTCGGGCAGCATGGGTGCGCCGAAGCTGGCCGTGCATCATCAGGCGGCGCTGCTCGCCGGTGCGGAGTCGTACGTCGCGCTCTATCCGCTGCGCGATGACGCGACGGTGCTCCTGCCGCTGCCGCTCGTGCACTCCTTCGGCCTCATCGGCGGTCTGTTCCACGCGCTCGCGGCCGGCCACTCCGTGCGGCTGCTGGAGCGCTTCACTCCCGCGGGGTTCGCCGCAGCGGTCGAAGAGGATGCGCCGGCGCTCTGCCTCGGCACGCCGCTGGTCCACCAGCTCCTGCTGCGCAGCCGGGTGCTCGCGGGCGGTCTGCCGTCGGCGTGCCTCGCGCTCTCCTCGGGCGGACCGCTGGCGCCGGACGTGATCGAGCAGCTCGCCGAGATCGGACTCCTGGTGCGCGCGATCTACGGCTCGACCGAGACCGGCGTGATCGCGGCCCAGGCCGGTCAGCACCTCAGCCCCGGCACCGTCGGGGCGGCGGCACCCGGCGTCGAGATGCGCCTCGTCGAGGGAGAGCTCCTGGTGCGCACCCCCGGCCGCTTCCTCGGCTGGGCCAACGGTCCGGCGACGGCGGACGCCTGGCATCGGACGGGCGACCGCGTGCGCCTGGACGAGGACGGGACGGTCACCGTTCTGGGCAGGAAGTCGACCTTCATCAACGTGGGCGGCAAGAAGGTCAATCCCACGGTGGTCGAGAGCGTGCTGGAGCGCCATCCCTCTGTCCTCGAGGCGATGGCCGTACCGCGGGCGGTCGAGGGAGAGCAGCAGGTCGTGGCGCTGGTGGTCGCGGCGTCACCGGTGTCCGATGCCGACCTCATCGCCTGGTGCAGAGAGGCTCTGCTGCCGTACGAGGTCCCGGCGGCGATCGACCGCGTGGACGCGTTGCCGAGAACCGACAACGGCAAGCTCCGCAGGCCGACGGAGGAGACACGATGAGCGCCATGACCGTCGCGGATCTCCGCAGCGAGGTCGAGCCCTGGCCGATGACGGCCTCGGAGCAGGCGCTGTGGAACCAGTACCTGCGCGATCCGGACGACACCTCGTACCTGCTCCCGATCGTCGTCGACGTGCGGGGGCAGGACGCCACCGCCACCGTGCGGCGGGTGATGCCGCAGGTTCTCGACCGCTATCCGGTTCTGCGCAGCTCGCCGACGTGGGATGCTCCGCCCCGCTGGGCGCCAGGAACCCTGCGGCCCGGAGCCCTGGTCGACGCCACCGACCTGGGCGACGACGAGCCGGCGTGGATCGCTGCGGTGCAGGACCTCGCGTCCCGGCCGTTCGAGGACCTGTCCTCGGAGCCCCCGTGCCGGTACGGCATCGTCGCGGTGACCGAGGACCGGTGCCTGCTGTGGTTCGTCGTGCACCACATCGCGACCGACCTGCACGGCGCGGGCATCCTGCTCCAAGAGTTCCGCGCCCTGCTCGCCGGAGACACGCTGCCGGCACCCGTGCCGAGCACCGCGCTGAGCGTGGTCGAGGCCGAGTATCTCACCTCCGCCGAGCGCGCCGATGACCTGGCCTTCTGGCGCCAGGAGGCCGCCGCCCTGCCGACCATCCCGCCGCCCGACGCCGCAGGCGCGGGGATAGCGGTGCGAACGAGACATCTGGAACCAGCGGAGGCCGATGCCCTCGTCGCCGCAGCCCGCAATGCTCGTCGCCCGTTCGGCAGCGTCGTCCAGGCCGCGTTCTGCCTGGCCCTGCACCGGCTCGACTCCCGAGACGCCGTAAGCGTCGGGGTGACCTGCAACCTGCGTCACGATCCTGCCGTGGCGTTCGCGTGCGGATACGCCGTGAATACTGTTCCGGTGCGCTCGCAGCTGGGCGCCGCGAGCGTCGCGGGGTACCTTGACGACTTCGTCCCCCGATCCCGAGCGGTCCACCGCCATCAGCGCCTCCCCGCTGCGGAGATCGCCGCAGCGCGGGGAGCGGATGCGCGGAGCCCGCTCTTCGACGACCTGCTCGTCTTCACGCTCGACCGCAGCGAGGACACCCGGCAGCGCTGGCTGCTCGACCCCGATGGTCCGGATGCCGCCGCTGGACGCTTCCGGCTGCGCAGAGTCGCCGCATCGCGGGGAGCCCTCCAGTGCCGCAGCATCCTCACGGTCTGCCGAGACGCCGCGGGGCTCGGCATCTGGCTGGAGTACCGACCAGACAGCATCGCGGATCCCGAGCGGGTCCTCGACGACGTCGTCACCCGGATGCGCTTGCTGCTGAGCGACCCCGATGCCCCCATGCCGACCACCAGAGGCGAGGAATCATGAACACTCCGACAGCGACCGAGGCGATGATGCGGGAGATCTGGCAGGAAGTCCTCGACGTCGACGAAGTCGGCCTCGACGACGACTTCTATGCGCTCGGCGGCACCTCGCTCCTGACGACCCAGCTGCTCGCCGCTCTCCGGCGACGCAGCGACGTGCCGATCCGCCTCGCGCAGCTCGCCAAGGCGACCACGGTGCGAGAAGCGGCGGCGCTCCTTGACGCGGCTGCGGCGACGCAGGCTGCGGAGACCGAACATCCGGTGCGGGATGCCTGAGAGCGCGACCGTCGCCGAGACGACGACCATCCCGCTGCCGGGCGCGGAGCACTGGCGGCTCTGGCCCCGTTTCGTGCTGCGCGGCACCGGCTTCCCCGCTGAATGGTCCCGTGACCTCACGACCGATCGGCTGGCAGAGGCGCTGGACACCACCGCCCGCGGCATCGACGCGCTCGACGAGCAGAGGCAGCATCTGGTTCGGACCATGCTCGACGGACCACTGCTGTCGAAGAAGGGGCAGCGCGTGCTGAAGGCGGTGCGCGCCGGTCGCGTTCCGCTGCCGGTGACGGATGAGCCGTGGAGCGACGACCTCGCGGCATTCGCCGACGCCGCGGCGACGGCGGCCGACGCGGAGGCGCGCCTCGCCGCCGTCTTCGACGAGGAAGCGGCGAAGATCGCTGCGGCGCTGGAGCACCATGCCTCGGATCCGCGGTTCCAGGCCGCCGTGCGGTGGCAGAACCCGGAGCTCGGCGCATTCCTCGCGGAGCGCCAGGATGCGACGCAGCGCAACGTCAAGGGACGCCAGCGGCTCAACGTGATCGCCCGCTACCTGCAGCGCTACACTCTCAAGAACGACTCCATCGGGTACTTCGGATCCCACCGCTGGGGCCTGATCGACTCCGGAGACGCCGAGGAGCTGCGCCTCGTGCCCGGCCCCCTCGTCGAGGAGCGCACCACCTACCTTGAGCAGTGGTGCTTCGACGACATCGCCGACCTGGTCGCCGAGTCCTCCGACGTGCGCGCCTGGCTGCCGGCGCGGCGCCGTCCCGAGGTCGCCTTCGATGGGGAGCGCGTGCGCGTGAGCGGGAAGCTCCTCTCGCTCCCGGCTTCCCGGCTCGCCAGCATCGGCACCGTGCTCGCCGCCTGCGACGGGGAGCGTGCGATCCCCGCCCTCGCCGCGGCCATGCCGGAGGGCAGCAGACTCTCCGATCCTCAGACGCTCCGCCCTCTGCTCGAGGCGATGGAGCGCGCGGGCCTGATCACCTGGACGCTCCGGCAGCCGCTCGACATGCATCCGGGGCAGCGGCTCCTCTCGGTGATCGAGCGCTTCGCCCCCGCCGAGGTGCGCGAACGGTTCGGCGGTCTCTGCCGCGACCTGGAGACGCTGCGCCGCGCGCTCGCCTCGGCACCGGAGGAACCCGATTCCGTGTCGGAGAACATGGGCCGACTGGCCGCAACCTTCGAGCGCGCGACCGGCCTGAGCGCGAGCAGGTCGCACGGTGCGACCTACGCGGGGAGGACCCTCGCCTACGAGGACTGCCGGCGCGGCGGCGACCTGCAGATCGGCGGCGGCTTCCTCGAGCGGCACGGAGCGGCGCTCGGCCTCGTGCTCGACTCCTCGCGCTGGCTCGCGGCGGAGTACGCGCGGCGGCTCTCGCACCGCATCGACGCACTCGTGCTGAAGCTGCGGAGCAGTCATGACGTCGTCGACCTCGCCGTTCTCTGGGAGAGCGTCGTCCCGATCTTCTTCGGCAGGGATCGCTCCATGATCGAAGAGGTCAGGTCGGAGATGCACCGCCGGTGGCTGAAGGTCTTCGGCGACCTGTCTGCCGACGCCGAGGAGGTGCGCTTCCGATCCGACGAGCTCGCGGATGCCGTCGCTGCGGTGTTCGACGCCGAGGGTCCCGGCTGGGCCAGCGGCCGGTATCAGTCGCCCGACATCACCGTGGGGATGCGCCCCGACGGCACCAGCTACGCCGTGCTCGGCGAGGCGCATGTCGGATGCAACACGACGAGGAACAACCTCTTCACCCAGACCCTTGACGCCCCGTCGTGGAGTGCCGCGCGCTTCGTCGAGGACGTCCCCGAGCCGACCGTGCGCCCCACGTTCCCGCACCAGCTCATGTCGACCCCGCGCCTCGACATCGGCGTTGCGAGCGAGAAGAGCCTTCTCGCGGTCTTCGGCGAGGAGTCGACGTGGGACCTCGGCTCGCCCACCGCCTTCGCCGCGGCCGACGCGGTCGTCGGAGAAGGCGATGAACGCCATCTCGCTGTGCTCCCCGACGGCCGGCGAGTGCCGCTGCTCGACGTGTTCGCGGAGTCCATCGCCTTCGTGGTCGCCCCCAGCTTCACGATGCTGCCGCCGCGGGCATACTGGCCGCGGGTCGTGATCGACGATCTCGTCGTCTCGCGGCGACGGTGGTCGCTCGACGCGGCGGAGGTCAGTGCGCTCTCCCGCACACCGGGCGGCGGCGAGTCCGACCGTCTGCTCCGACTCGCCGTCTGGAGGCGCGGACTCGGACTGCCGCAGCGCGTCTTCGTGAAGGCGCCGACCGAGGACAAGCCCTTCTATCTCGACTTCGCGAGTCCCGAGCTCGTCGCTCTCTTCCTGAAGTCGGCGACGGCCAGCTCCGAGCGCAATGCAGGACGGATCACGGTCACCGAACTGCTCCCCGCCCACGATGACCTCTGGCTGACCGACTCCGAGCAGCACGGCCACTTCACGTCCGAGTTCCGGATCGTCGCCGTCGACCAGCGTCCGTATCGACCGAATCATGCCTGAGCAGCGGAAGGAACCAGCAATGAGCATCCCGGGTTCGCACCACGACAGCAGCAGCCGAGGCGGAGCATCCGTCATCGAATCGGAGCGGGTAGGACTCTCCGGATTCCAGCAGTCGCTCTGGACTCTGGACCAGCTCAACGGCGGTGACCCCTCCCTGCACATGGCAGCGGTGCTGCTGACCGACCGCAGCCTCGATCCCGGCCGCTTCCGCCGGGCCTTCGACGCCGTCGTCGCGCAGCATGCCGTACTCCGCGCCCACCTCCAGTTCGACGAGGGGACCCCGCACCTCGTGGCCGTCGACGACCTGCGCGTCGAGGTCACCGAGGACGGCTATTCCGGATCCAGCCTCGAGCGCGACGAGTCCGGAGTGCCCGTCGCCTTCGTGGAGCGGGCGAAGGCCCGCTTCGACCTCACCGCTGGGCCCCTGATGCGCTGTCACCTGACCGCGCACTCCGACGGGTACGCGATCGGCATCACCCTGCACCACCTCATCGCCGACGGTGTCTCGATGCAGGTGCTGATGCGCGAGCTCGCCGACGCCTACCGCGATCCGGAGGCGGAACGGCCGGCGGTGCCGCTGCCCGTTCCTGCTCCCGAGCGCGCAGACGACGTCGAGTGGTGGGCGGCGCAGTGCGAGGGTGCGACCCCCGATCTGCACCTTCCCCTCGAATCCGCCCGTGAGAGCGGGCCGCGTCGTGGCAGGGCGTCCCGCCTGCGGCTCACCCCAGACCAAGGACGGCAGATCCAGGCGCTCGCCCGCCGGGTGGGCGGCAGCGTGTTCGCCGTTCATCTCGCGGCGCTCGCGCTGCTCGCCGCCCGCACCAGCGGGGCCGAGCGTCCGGTGATCGGTGTGCCGTTCAGCGGCCGCTCGGAGGAGACGCAGGACCGCATCGGCTGCTTCGTCAGGACGATGCCCGTCGCCCCTCCGCGCGCAGACGGCGAACTCTCCGAGCGATTCGTCGAGTCCACGGGCGCGCACCTGTGGGAGGCGCTGGAGCATGAGCACGCCGCCTACGACGCGATCGCCAGGACGCTCCGGCAGCGCGGGCAGACGGTTCCCCAGATCCGTGTGCTGCTGAACATGGTGCCGTTCAGCACCGAGGGCCTAGCGCTCGGAGAGACGATGGTCGAGGTCGTGGAGCTCGACACGCTCTCGCCAAAGTTCGATGCGACGATTTACGTGCGCGACGTCGCAGGGGAGCGCGGGGCGTTCCGGCAGCTCGACCTGGTGCACGACGCCGATCGGTGGACGCCGGAGGCCGCCGAGATCTTCCTCGAGCAGTACCGACACGTGCTCGCGGCCCTCATCACCCACCCGGATGCGACGGTCGACGGCATCGCGCTGCCCGCAGCCCCGGTGCCGCAGGCCGCCGGGCCGCTGCCCATGCCCGGGCAAAGCCTCCTCGAGGCGGTCAGGGACACCTGCCGCCGCGTCCCGGACCGGCTGGCGATCCAGCAGCCCGGCAGCGAGGTGACCTACGGTCAGCTGTGGTCGATGGTGCGCGCCGGGGCCGCGAGGCTCACGGCTCACGGCGTCGGCGCGGGCGACCGCGTGGCCCTCCACGGCGACCGCGGCGCGGGTCTCGTGGCGGGGATGCTCGCCGCCTGGGCCGTCGGGGCGGGATTCGTGGTCATCCATGCCGAGGATCCGGCGGATCGCATCCTCCGGCTCGTGGCGGCGACAAGGCCCGCTGCGTTCCTGGTCACCGATCTCACCCGGGTGCTGCCGAGCGAGGTCGCGGCCGCGCTCTCGGAGCAGGGCATCCCGGTGCTCCGCCCTTCGGGTGCCCCGGTCGACGCCGACGCAGACGATCTCCCCGTCGTCGCCGAGCCCGAGATCGCCTACGTGCAGCTCACCTCCGGTTCGAGCGGACGCCCCGAGGCCGTGGCCGTCGGACCCGCCGCCCTCCGGGGATTCCTGCCGTGGTACATCAGGCAGTTCGATCTCGGAGAGGACGACCGCTTCGCCTGGTTCTCGACTCCCGGCCACGATCCCTCCCTGCGCGACGTCTTCGCCCCGCTCGTGCTCGGCGCGAGTCTCGCCGTCCCGCCGGACCAGCACACCCGGCTGCACGGCGAGCTGGCTGAATGGGCGATCGGCTCGGCCATCACGGTGGCGAACCTGATTCCGAGCCTGGTCGAGGTGTTCAGGGTCGAACTGGCCGGCCGCACGCTCGCGTCCCTGCGCCGGGTGTTCTTCGGCGGTCAGGCGCTCACCGCTGGGCATGTACGCGGTGCGCGCGAGTTCGCGCCGAACGCCGAGCTCGTCAACGGCTACGGTGCGACCGAGACGCCGCAGCTCGTCCTGTGGCATCCGCTGACGCCGGGGGATGCGGCGAGCCCGCCGCTGGGACGGACCCGACCCGACGTGTCGCTCTTCGTGCGCGCGGCGAACGGGGAGCCCGCCGCCGTCGGCGAGCCGGGCGAGCTGCTGATCTCGACCCCGTTGCTCGCCGCGGGATACCTCGACGGCGGAGACGAGGCATCTGCACGATTCGACACCGATAAGGACGGGGTTCCGCGCTACGCGACCGGCGACATCGTGCGCGTGCGCGCCGACGGACTCCTCGCCTTCGTCGGTCGCCGCGACCGGCAGGTGAAGGTCAACGGCAATCGGGTCGAGCCGAACGAGGTCGAGGCGGTGCTGGCCGCGTGCCCCGGCGTCGCGGAGGCCGCGGTGTGCCTCCCCTCGCAGCCGGCCGGCGCCGCGCTCGCCGCGCTCATCGTCCGGTCGCCGGGGAGCGACGTCGCGACGCCGGAGCTCGTGGCCTTCGCACGGGCGAGGCTGGCCGCCTGGATGGTGCCGGCGCACGTGCAGTGGACCGAGGCGCTTCCGCGGCTGGGCAACGGCAAGATCGATCTCGTCGCCGTCGAACGCGCGGTCGGCGAGATCGCGACGAGCCGGGACTTCCTGCCGCCGAAGACCGCGACCGAGGTGCGTCTCGCGGCGATCTGGCAGGAGGCTCTCGGAGGTGCTCCGGTGAGCCGCGACGCCGACTTCTTCGCCGTGGGCGGGCACTCGATCGCGGCGATCGTGGTCGTCAACCGGGTGCGGGAGGAGTTCGAGGTCGACTTCCCGATGCGCACGCTCTTCCGAGTCCCGGTGCTGCGCGATCTCGCGACGGAGATCGACGATGCCGAGCCGGGGTCGTGGGAGGGGATCTCCACGCGCGAGCGCGCCATGGTCGATCTGGACGATCTGCTCGCCGACCTGGAGGACGACACGGAGGGATCCGCATGACGAGTGACGTCACCCCGATCACGCTGCGCGGCGTGCGTCATCACAACCTCGACATCGAATCCGTGCAGATCGCCCCGCGGAGCCTGACCGTCTTCACGGGCGTCTCGGGCAGCGGGAAGAGCACGCTCGCGTTCGACACGATCTACGCGTACGGCTATCTGCAGTATCTCGAGAGCCTGTCGGCCTTCGCGCGGAGATCGCTGCCGAAACTCGCCGCGCCGCAGGTGGACTGGGTGTCCGGACTCAGCCCCACGGTGGCGATCGAGCAGAAGACCGTCACTAGGAATCCCCGCTCGTCCGTCGGCAGCCTGACCGAGATCTCCGATCGGATCCGGCTGCTGCTCTCCCGCGCTGGAGAGCACTCGTGCCCGTCGTGCGGCACGGAGGTGCATCCCCTCGGTCTGCAGGAGCACCTCGACTGGTGGGCTGCGGCCGATCTCGGGCCGGTGCCGCTGCGCGCCCACGACCCCGAGGGTGCGCAGCTGGGGGGGAGCGCTCTCCCCGACGACGCCCGGATGCCGGAGCCGATGGTGCGGGAGGTGCTCCGCGAGCAGCTGCGGGCGGGGCGGGTCGTGACGGTCCGTCGCGGCGAGGCCGTGGTCCGCCATGTCGGCGACGGTTGGACCTGCACCGGCTGCGGACGGGAGCTGGAGGAGACGTCCGCCAGCTTCTTCACCAGCAACTCGCCCGACGGGATGTGCTCGACCTGCCAGGGGCTCGGCACGGTCGTCGTGGCCACGACCGAGTCGATGGTCGCTGATCCCGGGCTGTCGGTGCTCGACGGCGCCCTCGCGTTCTTCGGCGACCGCCGTCGCAGCAAGAAGACCTGGTGGCCGCTGCGCGGGATTCCCGCCTTCCTCGCCTCCGCCGGATACTCCGTGGAGACGCCGTGGCTGCACCTGCCTCCCGCCGTCCGGGAGACGCTGCTGTTCGGCCGCACCGAGGAGCGGCTGCCAGCGGGGGCCGATTCGAGCCTCGTCGCGGAAGGAGGGCTCGCCGCGAATCTGGAGCGGCTGCACGCCGAGGGCGACGCCTCGGGGATGAGCGAGTTCTACGCCGCCTTCCTGGTCACGAAGACCTGCCCGACCTGTCAGGGCAGCCGGCTCAACGAGAGGGCGTTCTCGGTGCGCCTTGCCGGTCTCACTATCGCCGAGATCACCGCGCTGCCGATCTCGGAGCTGCCCGCCTGGCTCGACGCCGTCGAACACGATCTGGATGCGCCGTTGCTGAGGGAGATCGGCCGAGAGCTCGTGCCCCAGCTTCGCGACCGATTCCGCTTCCTCCTCGATGTCGGCCTGCACTACCTGACGCTCGCTCGACCCGCCCCGAGCCTCTCGGCCGGCGAAGGGCAGCGGGTACGGCTGGCGCGCCAGCTCAGCACCGGGCTGACCGGTGTCACCTACGTTCTCGACGAGCCGTCGATCGGGTTGCACGCCATCGACATCGGGCGCCTCATCGAGTCGTTCCGCGCGCTCGTCAGACGCGGCAACACCGTGCTGGTGGTGGAGCACGACCGGGCGACCCTCGACGCCGCGGACGAGCTCATCGAGCTGGGACCGGGGGCGGGCACGCGCGGCGGCCGGATCGTCGCTCGCGGCAGCGCGGCGGAGCTGGGGGCGAATCCCGATTCGCTCACCGGCGCGTATCTCGACGGGCGCCGCCGGGTGGGTCTGCCGGGGCGTCCTCGGCCCGCGGCCGAGGAGTGGCTCGAGTTGTCCGGCGCGACCATGCACAATCTGCGCGAGGTGAGCGCGCGGTTCCCGCTACAGCGCCTCACCTGCGTGACGGGCGTGAGCGGGAGCGGGAAGAGCTCGCTCATCCTCGGCTCGCTGCGACCGGCCATGGAGGCGATGCTGCGTTCGGAGCCCCTCCCGTCGAACCTCTCAGGACTCTCTGGCTGGCGGAATGTGCAGCGGGTGCTGACGGTGACGCAGGACACGCTGGTCGGATCCAACCGGTCCACCCCCGCTACCTTCATCGGGGTTTTCGACGAGTTCCGCCGTCGCTTTGCTGCGGCGGCGCGGACGGAGGGTCGGCGCCTGGGAGTCGGCGACTTCTCCTTCAACACGCAGGGCGTGGGCCGCTGCGACCGCTGCGGCGGGAAGGGCATGCTGAAGATCGAGATGCTGTTCATGGCCGACGCGGTCGTGCCGTGCCCGGAATGCGGCGGGCGCCGCTACAGCTCGGAGGTGCTCGACGTCCGGATCGGCGGGCACAGCATCGCCGACGTGCTCGCGGCGGAACCTGCGGTGCTGTTGCAGACCTTCGGGCAAAATGAGCGGATCGCTAGGCCGCTGCGCATGCTCATCGAGGTCGGCCTCGGCTATCTCACCCTCGGACAGGACACCGCGACGCTCTCGGGAGGCGAATCGCAGCGCCTGAAACTCGCGCGGGAGCTGCTCAAGGCGCGCGCGGGCAGGGTCCTCTACCTCATCGACGAGCCCACGACCGGCCTGCACTTCCAGGACATCCAGCTTCTGCTCGAAGTTCTCGACCGTCTCGTGGACCGCGGCGACACCGTTGTGGTGATCGAGCATGATGCGGAGTTCGTCGCGGCGGCCGACTGGGTCGTCGACCTCGGGCCGGACGGCGGAGCGGGCGGCGGGCTGATCTGCGACGCCGGAACGCCGGACGAGATCGCGTCGCGGGATGCGGCGAAGATCGCGCCCTATCTGCGCGAGCTGCGGGATCGGAGCCGTCATGCTCGATGACGTCCTCCACCGCATTCTCGGTCACTGCTCCGCGCATCCGGAGGAACCGGCGGTGACCACCGAATCCGCGACGATGAGCTACGGCGAGCTCGACCGCCGCAGCTCAGGCATCGCCGCATTCCTGCGTGGTCAGGGAATTAGCGCGGATTCGATCGTGGCCGTGCAGCTCGCGCGCACCCCGCTGCTCATCGCGACGCTTGTCGGCATCCTCCGCGCCGGCGCCGCCTGGACGACCCTAATGACCAACCTGCCGGCGGCACGGCGGGACCGCATCCTGGCTGAGACGGGGTGCTCGATCGTCTTCGTCGACCACCCGGAGCAGGTGTCGCTGCCGGGTGCCGTGCGCGCGGTGTCTCCCGCGCAGGTGCCGGATGCGGTGCCGCCCGCGGCGGGCGCCGCAACGGTATCGCGCGACTCCCTCGCATACTGCCTGTTCACGTCGGGCTCCTCCGGCACGCCGAAGGGCGTTGTGGTCACCCGGGGCGCGCTCGATCGCCTGGTGGACTCGGTGGACATCCTCTTCGGCACCGCTCTGCACGGCCGCATCGCGTGCACGACGGCGCAGTCCTTCGACGTCTTCAACTTCGAGCTGTTCGGTGCGCTGGCGAATGGGGGCGAGCTCGTGCTCCTTGAGTCCCTGCTCGACCTCTCGGGGCTGCCGGCCGACCTGCGGCCGGAAATTATCTCGGGGGTACCATCGGCGCTCGGGGAGATCGCCGCGCTCGGCGACCTCCCCTCGTCCGTCCGCATCGTCGTGTCGGCGGGCGAGCCGCTCTTCCGGGCAGCCGCGGAATCGCTCACGGCGAGCGGTCTGCAGGTCTGGAACGCTTACGGGCCGACCGAGTGTACGGTCTTCGCGATGTGCGACCTCGTCGAGGACCTCGACGACATCACCATCGGCGTCCCTCTCGAGCACGTCGGTGCCCTCGTGCTCGACGAGGACCTCCGCGAGGTTCCCGCGGGTGCCGTGGGTCAGCTCCATCTCACCGGTCCGCAGCTCGCACGCGAGTATCTGCACCGGCCCGCCCAGACGGCGGAGCGCTTCCTGCCCTTCCCGGCGGGGGAGCCGGGCGACAGGATGTACGCCACCGGCGATCTCGTCGTGCGCGGCGAGGACGGGCGTCTTCGCTACCGCGGCCGGGCCGACAACCAGGTGAAGGTGCGGGGATACCGCATCGAGCTGGAAGAGGTCGAGTCGGTGCTCGGGAGCCACCCGGCGGTCTCCGCCTGCATCGCGCACGTCGACCGACGTCGAGACGATGCGAGGCTCGCCGCCGCCATCACGCTGACCGGCGAGGTGGCCGTCGCCGACGTGGTGGCGCACGCCCGCCGCCACCTGCCCCGCTACATGGTGCCGGATACCGTGCAGGTCGTCTCCTCGCTTCCGAGGAACGGCAGCGGCAAGATCGACCGGCGCGCGTTCGCGTCGCTGGTCGCGCCGGGACGGAGCGATCCTCCCCTGCAGACCCTGACCATTGACAGCCAGACAACGCGCCGATCGGACGAGAGGGACAACAATGAGGATGATCGCAACGGACCGTGACGACTTCGAACGGGAGCTCACGAAGCTGCTGCCGGATGAGCTCCACGACGTTCGGACGAGATTCGAGCGCATCGACGAGCACAAGGATGGCTCCTTCGCGGTGAGCGACGTCGGGTACATGCTCTACGGCAACGGCTGCAACCTGCGCGGCAGCAGCAGCCGGTACCCCGCGGGGCTGCTGTACGACGACGGCGAAGCGGTCTTCGGCGTCGGCTACTTCTCCAAGGAGGGCAGCCTGCGAAAGCACCTCCACATCATCGCCCCACGCGGCGAGGGCGCACCGGAGGCGGTGGCGAAGGTGGTCGGTCTGGTGCGGGACAACGCGCTCTCCGATGCGTCGGTCTACCTCCGGCACCTGGACGATGCACAGCGCGAGGCCTTCCTCGCCGACGGCTACCGGGAGATCGACACCGATCCCTGGCACCATCTCGCGCCGGAAGAGGACGAGTCGTACCCGAACCGCGTGTTCCGTCTCGATGACCTCCTTGCCGCGAACGAGCAGGGCGACCTCGAGGTGCGGACGCTCTCGAGCGAGGCTCACCGCAGCTTCCGCACGAAAGGCAAGCAGGCTCATCGACGGTTCCAGAACTTCCTCGACCGCGAGGGGCTCCGCTTCGAACTCGTTCCGCACACCTACTCCGAGGCGGACTGCCGCACCGGCTACGGCATTGTGAACGAGTACTTCGAGGCGCGTCGTCAGCAGGGCGCGCTCATCGGGAGCACCCCAGAGGACTACTGGCCGGTGGTCCACCAGCAGCCCCACGGCACGGCCGAGCATGACTACTTCGCCTACCGGGGCTACCTGGTGGGAGAGGGGGTGCGGGAACCGGTGGCGCTGTTCGTCGGGGAACGCACCGGCGCGCAGAGCGCGGGGCTGTACTGCACGCTCACGCTGCGGTTCCCCCAGCGCCTCGCCCTGGCCGTCGAAGACCACCGCGGCTTCACCGCGATCCCGCAGTTCGTCTGGCTCGAGGTCTTCAAGCGGCTTCATCGCGCCGGCATCCGGGAAGTGGATGCGGGTGGCTCGGAGACCCTCGGCCTCGACGATCAGAAACGCCAGCTCGGTGGGCAGGCGCGCAAGACCCATTGGGTGGTGTTGCCGGAGATGCAGGAGCGGATCCTCGCCGGCGCCGGAAAGGGGACGAACGATGGCGAACGCTGAGCCGCGCACCGCGGAGACGATCGACTCGGCGGAGTTCGACGTGCTGCTAGTCGGCATGGGCTATGTCGGGGTGACGCTGACAGCGGCGATGCTCGAATCCGGCTACCGCGTCCTCGGCTACGAGAGCAAGTCGGAGTCGGCCCGTCTGCTGGCTCTTCGGACTTCCGGTGGGGGTGAGGCTCGCCGGGTGAGTTCGGGCGGGTAGGGGTCGAGGTCCCCGAGGATCAGTAGCGCCAACTGCTGCTCCAACCGAGGACCTCGACGTGTCTCACCATAGTTCGGGGTGCGCTGATGCGCGCTCTGCCGCTTGCCCGTGCTCCCGCTGCGATCTGCTGCTCGGTCTCGACGGCGTCCATGTCGAGGCGGTCGAGCGTCTGGACGGGCTGCTGGTGGTGACGGTCTCGAGCCCCGCGGCGCCGGCCGGTTGCCCGTCGTGAGGGGTGCTCGCTGTCGGTCGGGGTCGCCGCCGCCGCGTTCTTCACGACGTGCCCGGCGCGACGCGGGTGCGACTGATCTGGCGGCAGCGGGTGTGGCGTTGTGATGATCCCGACTGCATGAGGAGGACGTTCGTGGAGCAGGTCCCGACCCTGGTCGCCGCGCGCGGGTCGATCACCATGCGCGCGGTGACGTGGGCGATCGGGCAGCTGCGCCGCGAGCACGCCACGATCGCGGGCCTGGCCCGACAGCTGGGCACGTCGTGGAAGACGGTGTGGCGGGCCGTTGAGCCCGAACTCGTCAAGCTGGCTGCCGACGAGTCCCGGTTCGAGAACGTCACCACCCTCGGCGTCGACGAGCACATCTGGCATCACGTCGACTCCCGCAAGCGCGGCCCGAAGGAGCTGACCGGGATGGTCGACCTGACCCGGGATGAGCACGGTCGCACCCGTGCCCGGCTGCTCGACCTCGTGCCGGGCAGATCGGGGAAGGCCTACGCGGCCTGGCTCGACGAGCGCGGCGACGCGTTCCGGAACAACGTGAAGGTCGCGGCGTTGGACCCGTTCGCCGGATACAAGACCGCGATCGACGACAAGCTCGAGGACGCCGTCGCGGTGCTCGACGCGTTCCACGTCGTCAAGCTCGGCACCGCCGCCGTCGACGAGGTCCGCCGACGTGTCCAGCAGGACACCCTCGGTCACCGCGGCCGGAAGGGCGATCCGCTCTACGGGATCCAGACCATCCTCCGCGCCGGCGCCGAGAACCTCACCGAGAAGCAGCGGGCACGGCTGGTCGCGGCGATCGAAGCCGCCCCTGCCCATGATGAGGTGTTCGTCGCGTGGCAGTGCGCGCAGCAGCTGCGCTCCGCCTATCACCAGAAGGACCTCGCCGAAGGGCGGAAGATCGCAGAGAAGGTCGTGGAGTCGTTCCACACCTGCCCGATCCCCGAGATTGCACGCCTCGGCCGCACCCTCCGGCGGTGGACCGACGCGTTCCTGGCCTACTTCACCACCAACCGGTCATCGAACGGCGGCACCGAGGCGGTGAACGGGATCATCGAGCTCCACCGCCGCCTCGCCCGCGGCTACCGAAACCGGCACAACTACCGCCTCCGCATGCTCCTCGCCGCCGGCGGCCTCACCCCATGACCCCCACCGGAAGTCCGAAGAGCCGCATAACCGAACCGAAACCGTGTCCACGATCAAGGGTCAAGGCCCTTGCAACCAAGGTGACCACATTGGCTAACTGGACTCATGGTCTTCTCCGGTATAGCACTGCTCATTGGGGCAGTAGTGGTATCTGTCATCGCTGAAACCACGGCGCGAGGTCGAGTGTCGGTGAATGGTGGCGCGGGGATCAGGATCCCGTCTGTGATGGTCTCCGAAGAGTCGTGGCAAGGCGGCCACCGCGCCGCCCGTCCATATCTTCATGCGACCGCAGGTGCGCTTGGCCTGGCGGCTCTGTGCGCAATCTTCGCCCCGACGACACCGGCGAACATTGCCCTCCTCGGCGGGATGGCCATTGGGATTGCGTCGCTAGCAGCCGGAACAGTAGCGGCCCACCGAGCTGCGAAGAAAATCAACAACGCCTGAGCAACCCCGGGCCTGGCAGCTAGGTGGCGCACCCTCATCATCCGCGTGACCACGATGAGATGTTCTTCACCAGATCAAGGCGACCGCTTCGCGGTCGCGGGGCTGGACGGACGCGGCTGCGCGTGCGGCCTTCGGCCGTTCTCGCCGCGTCCGCCCAGCCCTCGCCGGAACTGATTCCTGACTGTGAAGCACCTCTCACACTGACGGCGGCCATTCAGGGGCTGCCGCAGGGCGTGAACGCCCTTTGCCCACGACTATCGGGCACGCCAAATAGTCCCACCGTCGTCAGTGACGGCCCGTCGACTTCGGCGATCAGCAATGGGAACGCTACGGACAAGGCCGCACGCAAACACCACGCTGCTATCTGCCTCGTCGCAACCCTCCAGCGGGTTTACGCGCTGGAGCCGTGATCTGAGGACTCTTCGTTCTTGGCCTTGCGTACTTCATAGGCATAGCGAAAGATCCACGCCGCAGATGCGAGGAACGCAAGGACCACAGCGATGTACGAGTACCACTCCGGCCCCACTCCCTTAGCGAGTGAGAAGATGCCGACGCTCAAAAAAGCGGCCGCCCCGACCAGATTCCACTTTCCGTAGCGCTCCATAGTGAGCGATGCTACGTCAATCGAAGCGGCCAGTCGATTCGTCAATGTGTCTCTAGCAACGGGCGTACCGGCTACGGTGCCCGCGCGAAGTCTCCCGAGGTACGTTCAGCCCACCGTGCCGCCCGCCGCTCGTTCAGCCACTCCATAAGCTTCACCTGCGAGGTATCCAGACCGCCGCGGTCAAGGGGTCTGTCGGAAAGTTTGTGTGTGAGGGGTTCGGCGTGATCGGTTCGGCTTCGGTCGGGCGGGAAGATGAATCACGTCGTGAGCACTGAATTGAAGACAACAACTGAGCAATCCGAGACCGTCGATCTGCGAACCGGGGAGGTCCTTCCTGCGCCGCCGAATATCACCGCGGTCGCCTGGTCCCATTCGCGGTCCCGCACAAAGCTGTCGCGCAGCGCCTTCCGGAACTCGGATGCCTGCCAGCCGGGAGTCGCGAAGAGATCGGCATATGTCTGAGCCAGACTCGAGTATCCGTTCCAGGTTTTTGCGGCACGCTTGTCCATCGACAGTACGCGGACCTCCTTCCCGGCGGGCAGGTCGGTGAGGTTCACGGATGCTGGAAGATACACGATGTGTTCGCTGAAGTCCGCGACGGCTCGGCCGTTCAGGATCGCGTTCGCCGCGTCGGGACCGCCGAGCGCGTAAGGGCCCAGCTTGGAGTCGAGAACCGGACCGATGCCCTCGCGGGTGGTCCACGTGAGGGTGTCGCGCTCGAGGTTGCGCCACGCGCACAGCATGGTCAGCAGTTTGTCGATGCTGACGACGGCGAGTCCGCCGCGGCTGTACCGATCGACGGTCCCGTTGCTCTCGAGGCGCTCGAGAGCGAGATAGGCGGTCGTGCTCGGGACGCCGGCCTCGTACGCGAGATCGGCCACGTTGCGCCAGGTCCGCTGTCCGTCGAGTGCACGATCGGCAAGAGCGCGCCACACCAACTCGTTGCCCTTCATCGCTCTTCTCGACTCTCAGGTGATCCAGCAATCACAGTTACCGGATTACATGTAACCACGATTACAGGAAAACCGGAAGGCCACTCGACTGGCGGGATATGGAGCGACGTGCTCGAGACATGTCCACCTCGTGTCCAGGTGGCAATCAGCGAAGAGGAGCAGAGCGGCCGCGATCCCTTGAAAGCACAAGGATCGCGGCCGTTCGCGCATGGACGCGACGGCGGGAGTCGAACCCGCAACGCGACCGGGTATGAGCCGGTGCCCGGGACCGCCCGGATCGCCGCGATGTCCTTCGACGCTAAGCGAGGCTGCGCTCCCGCGCAAGTGCTGTGACGGTTCCTTGCCTCGTGTGTCGCCGCGTGACGACGGGGCATCCATCTGCGACATCTGCGCGAGAAACCACTCGCTGCGTGAGAAACCACGCGTGCCGTGGTTTCTCGCGGCGGAAGTGGTTTCTCGGGGGAGGGCGGCGCGTTCAGAGCGCGCGGTCGAACTCGCTCTGACGGGTCGAGACGATGTCCTTGCCGAGCGGCATGAGCGAGATCGGGATCATCTTGAAGTCGGCGATCGCCATCGGGATGCCGATGATCGTGATGCACAGCGCGATGCCGCTCGCGAGGTGCCCGAGCGCGAGCCACCACCCGGCGAAGATCACCCAGATGACGTTGCCGAGGAACGAGCCGACCCCCGCCGTCGGTTTCGAGACGATCGTGCGGCCGAACGGCCAGATGACGTAGCCCGCGGTGCGGAACGAGGCGATCGCCCACGGGATCGTGATGATCGGGATGCACAGCAGCACGCCCGCCGCGACGTACCCGAGGAACAGCCAGAACCCCGCGAACACGATCCAGATGATGTTGAGCAGCGTCCTCATCCCCCCATTCTCCCGCCACCCCTCCTGCCCCGCGAACCGCCACGCTTCGTGCGAGCCGCCACGATCCGGACCGCACAGAGCGTGGCGGCTCGCACAGAGCGTGGCGGCTCGGCGTCGGGGGGCATGCCCGGCGTCGGGGGGCATGCTCGGCGTCGGGGCGCATGCCCGGCGGCACAGGCGAGGCGGGGATGTCGAGGGGGCGACCTAGACTTGAGAGGCCATGCCTGACCCCATCAAACCCGTCATCGTCGGCGTGCCCGGCCCCTCCGGATCGCGCCCCGACGACGACCTCCTCGCCGGTCTCAACGAACCCCAGCGCGAGGCCGTCACCTATCGCGGCCCGGCGCTGCTCATCGTCGCGGGCGCCGGCTCGGGCAAGACCAGCGTCCTCACCCGCCGCATCGCGTCGCTGCTGCGCTCGCGCGAGGCGTGGCCGAGCCAGATCCTCGCGATCACCTTCACCAACAAGGCCGCGGGAGAGATGCGCGAGCGCGTGCGCGGCCTCATCGGCGACACCGCGCAGGGCATGTGGATCTCCACCTTCCACTCCGCGTGCGTACGCATCCTCCGCCGCGAGGCCGACCAGTTCGGCTTCACCAAGAACTTCACCATCTACGACTCCGGCGACTCGCGGGCCCTCATCAAGCGACTCGTCAAGGAGCACGAGGCCGACGCGTTCGGCTTCACCCCGGCATCCGTTCAGGGACGCATCTCGAAGCTCAAGAACGAGCTGGCCGACGCCGAGTCGTTCGCTCGCACGGCGAACCTGAGCGACCCCGCCGAGCGCGTCTTCGCGGAGGTGTTCGCCGACTATCAGCGTGCGCTGCAGCGCGCGAACGCGTTCGACTTCGACGATCTCATCGGTCAGACCGTCTACCTGTTCCGCGCGTTCCCGCACGTCGCCGACGTGTATCGCCGGCGCTTCCGGCACATCCTCGTCGACGAGTACCAGGACACCAACCACGCCCAGTACGCCCTGATCCACGAGCTGACCCGCCCCCCGGGATCGGACGGGCAGGCGCACGACTCCGGCATGATGATCTTCGACGCGCCGAGCGGTGGCGCCGGCGGCGAGGAAGCCGCCTCGCTCACCGTGGTCGGCGACTCCGACCAGTCGATCTACGCCTTCCGCGGCGCCGACATCCGCAACATCACCGAGTTCGAGCGCGACTATCCGGGTGCGAAGGTCGTGCTGCTCGAGCAGAACTACCGGTCGACGCAGACGATCCTGGATGCCGCGAACGCGGTTATCGGCAACAACTTCGATCGCAAGGACAAGAAGCTCTGGACCGACGTCGGCCCGGGCAGCGCGATCATCGGCTTCACCGGCTACTCGCAGCACGACGAGGCGCAGTTCGTCGCCGACGAGGTCGAGGCCCTGCACCGCGCCGGCACCGCCTACAGCGAGATGGCGGTCTTCTACCGCACCAATTCGCAGTCGCGTGCGCTGGAAGAGATCTTCATCCGCTCGGCGGTGCCCTACAAGATCATGGGCGGCACCAAGTTCTACGAGCGGGCGGAGATCAAGGATGCCATGGCGTACCTCATCGCCGTCGCGAACCCCGCCGACGAACTGAGCGTCCGCCGCATCCTCAACCGCCCGCGCCGCGGGATCGGCGACGTGACCGAGACCTCCATCGCCCGCTACGCGGCCGAGGAGGGCATCACCTTCCGCGACGCGCTGGCGAACGCGTCGGCGCTCGGGGTCGGGCCGAAGATCCAGCAGGCCATCGCCCACCTCGACGCGGTGCTGGCCGAGGCGACCGAGGTCATGCTGCCCGCCTCGGGCGAGGTCGCCCCGCCGACGTCCGTGACCGAGGGCCTCAACGTGCTGCTCAACAAGTCGGGATACCTCGACGCGCTCCGCCGCTCGAAAGACCCGCAGGACGAGGCGCGCGTCGAGAACCTCGACGAGCTCGTCGCCGTCACGCGCGAGTTCGCGCGCAACAACCCCGAAGGGACGCTGCTCGACTTCTTGACCGAGGTGGCGCTGGTGTCGGATGCCGACGATCTCGACGACTCGTCGGGATCGGTCTCGCTCATGACGATGCACACCGCGAAGGGCCTCGAGTTCGACGCCGTGTTCGTCACCGGCGTCGAAGAAGACCTGATCCCGCACCGGATCTCCGCGAACGAGCCGGGCGGCCCGCAGGAGGAGCGGCGGCTGTTCTACGTCGCCCTGACCCGCGCGCGCAAGAAGCTGCACGTCTCGCTCGCGATGACCCGTGCGCAGTTCGGCGAGGTGTCTGCGGCCCTCCCGAGCCGCTTCCTGCAGGAGATCCCGCACGAGCTGATCGACTGGCGGCAGTCGCCGGGAGACGTGAACTCGCGCGGCGGAACGCAGTCGCGGGCGCTGAACGGCCGGCCCGGGAGCGGTGCGGGGCGCGGCGGTTTCGGCGGGGGATCGCGTTACGGCGACGACCTCGTGCCGCTGCCGCGGCGCGAGAAGCCCGCCGGCGACATCACGAAGTTCGCCAACCGCATCCCCGCGAAGGTGCGCGACAATGGCGACCTCGAGCTCGCGCCGGGCGACCGCATCCGGCACGACGACTTCGGTGAGGGCCGCGTCGACATGATCACCGGCGAGGGCGCCAAGCGTGTCGCGCACGTGCGGTTCGATTCGGCCGGTCCGAAGAAGCTCCTCATCAAGATCGCGCCGATCGCGAAGCTCTGACGGCTCTGCCGCCCGGCTACGCTCGAAGGCATGGCATTGTTCTCGCGTCGCGACAAGGGCGACCGGTCCACCCCCGCATCCGGCGCTCCCGCTTCCGGCGCTCCGGCCTCCGCTGATTCCGAGGCGGCGCCCGGCCGCGACGACGACGGACGCGTGGATGCCGAGGCATCCGCCGCGGCGCCCGTGTCGGCCGCTTCCGTTCCCGGTTCGCCGGTCGACGCCGATGCGGCGTTCGCCGACGCGGCCCTCGCCGAGGTCGACGCGGAGACCGCCGACGCCCCCGAGACGCCCGCGGAGCCGGTGCCGCACGTCGGCATCTCGGTGAACACGTTCGGGCGCGGCGCCGATACCGCCCGCCCGCTGGACGAGGTCGTCCGCGAGGCCTCCGCCACGAACGCGTCCGCGTCCGCCGCGACAACCGGGGCCCCGACACCCGCTCCCGCGCCCGCCCGCCCGCGCCCCGCCGCAACGGCGCCCGCGCCGAGCGAGACGATCCCGGGCCTCGTCGACAACGCGCTGCTGCAGGCGGCGCTGGCAGCCCTCCCCGAGTCGCCGCAGGCCGCGCACATCATGAACGTCATGCGCCAGGCGCTGCAGGGTCAGCTCTACCTCCGCGCGCAGGGCGACGCGCAGGCGCTGATCGCCGCCGGCCAGGGGCTGAACCTCGCCGTCACGACCCACGAGGACAAGCGCTACCTGCTGGTGTTCAGCAGCGGCGAGGCCATGCGGCAGAGCGTCGCCGCCGAAGCGGCCGCCGCCACGGCCGACAGCGCGACCTCGGTCGTCGGTCAGGCCGCGCACAACGTGTTCCGCACGGCGATCGACTCGGGCTACGACGGCGTCTACCTCGACCACGCCAACACCGGAGCGCGGCTGGTGCTGCCGATCGAGCTCGTGAAGAAGTCGCTCGAAGACGGCGCCCCGGTGCCGTTCGAGCTGAAGGCGCTGCTGTCGGGCGAGCGCACCGAGGAGACCCCCGCGGCGATCGCCGAGGTCCTCACCCGCGTGCCCGTGTGGGTCGCGGGCGGCACTGACCCATCGGGCGCGATCGGCCTCGCCGAGGCGCGCACCGAGGCGGGGGAGCGTCGCCTCGAGGTCTACAGCCACCCGCTCGAGGTGATCGCGATGGGCCGCGGCGACAGCCCGCTGCCGCTCACGACGGCGCAGCTGGCCACGACCCTGGCATCCGAGCCGGCGCTCACCGGCATCGTGCTCGACCCCGCCGGCCCGTGGATCGAGCTCGACCGCGACGACCTCGCCGCCGTGCTCGCCTTCGCCGACTGAGCCGCGCCGCCGCGCCGTCTCGCCACCGCGCCGCCGCGCCGTCTCGGCGCGAGGGGGCTGTCGCCCCGCGCGCCCCGCGCCTAGGGTCGACCCATGGCATCCGAGCGCGTCACCCTCACCGTTCCGGGCCCGGACGGCGACCGCGAGGTGTCGCTGTCGAGCCCCGACCGGGTGATCTGGCCGGCGGTCGGCATCACCAAGCGCGAGCTCGCCGAGTACGTGATCGCCGTCGCCGAGCCGTTCCTGCGCGCGAACGGGCATCGGCCCGTCTCCCTCGAGCGGTTCCCCGACGGCGTCGCCGGCGAGAGCTTCTTCTCCAAGAACCCGCCGCGCGGCGCACCCGACTACGTGCACGAGGTGATGTGCACGTACAACAGCGGCCGGAAGCACCCCCAGGTCGTGCTCGACGAGGCCGCCGCGATCGTCTGGGCGGTGCAGATGAACACGGTCGTCTTCCACCCCTGGGCCTCGCTCGCCGCCGACACCGACGACCCGGTTGAGCTGCGCATCGACCTCGACCCGCAGCCGGGCACCGATTTCGCGGACGCCGCGGCGGTCGCCCCGGCGCTGCGCGAGGTGCTGCGCGAAGCGGGACTGGATGCCTGGCTGAAGACGAGCGGCAATCGAGGCATCCACGTGTTCTGCCCGATCGAACCGACCCACGAGTTCCTCGACGTGCGGCACGCGGTGATCGCGGCGGGCCGTGAGCTGGAACGCCGGATGCCGGACAAGGTCACGATGAACTGGTGGAAGGAGGAGCGCGGCGAACGCATCTTCGTCGACTTCAACCAGGCCAACCGCGACCGCACGATGGCGGGCGCCTACAGCCCGCGCGCGCTGCCGACGGCGACCGTCGCGACCCCGATCACGTGGGAGGAGCTCGCCGCGGGCGTCGATCCGGGAGCGTTCACCGTGCGCACCGTACCGCAGCGGCTCGCGGACCTCGGCGACCCGTGGCGTGACCTGCAGAAGACGCCGGGCCGCATCGATACGCTGCTGGAGTGGTGGCAGCGCGACCTCGACGCGGGCCTCGGCGAGATGCCGTTCCCGCCGGAGTTCCCCAAGATGCCCGGCGAGCCGCCGCGCGTGCAGCCGAGCCGCGCCAAGAAGGACTGACCGCGGTCAGCTGCCGCTTCCACCGGCCTTCAGCGACGCCGGCTCCCGGTCCTCGATCATCGCCTGCTCGTCGGCGCGATGCTTCGGGCGCGCCCAGCGGGCGGGCGTGTTCGGCCCGTCCCACACCTGCACGATGCCCCACGCGACCGCGGTGAGCGGCACGGCGAGCACGGCGCCGACGATGCCGCCGAGGTACGTGCCCGCCGTCAGCACGATGAGCACGACGAAGGGATGCAGCTTCATCGAGCGCCCCATCAGCACCGGCTGCAGGAAGTTGCCCTCCAGCTGGTTGACGAGCACCACGACGCCGACGACGAGGAGCGCGACGACCCAGCCGTTCGTGACGAGCGCCACGAGCGCGGCGAGCGTGCCCGCGAGGGTCGCCCCGACGAACGGGATGAACGCGAGGAGGAAGGTCAGCACCGCGAGCGGGAAGGCGAGCGGCACCTGCAGGATCAGCAGACCGATGAGGATGCCGATGGCGTCGACCGCGGCGACGGCGGCGATGCCGCGCACGTACGAGCCGAGCGTCGTCACCGCCTTGTCGCCCACCCGCATCGCGCGCTCGTAGCTCTTGCCCTCGAACGGCCGCAGGAGGAACTCCCACATCTGCGGGCCGTCCTTCAGGAAGAAGAAGAGGATGACCACCATCAGGATGAACCCGGTGATGAAGCTCGCCACCGCGCTCACCCCGGCGATCGCGCCCGAGCCGAACTGCGCGCTCGTGACGAAGTCGCCGAGCGCCGAGAGCCACTCGTCGATCTGCGCCTGATCGATGCTGATCGGCAGCGTCGACACCCACGACATGAGGTCCTGGAACCCGGCCTGCGCCTGCGCATACAGGTCGTCCCACTGGTTGCGCACCGCGTTGACGATGAGCCAGCCCACCGCCGCCAGCGGCAGCACGATCGTCAGCAGGGTGAGGAGCGTCGCGGCGAGCGACGGCACGCCCTTGCGCCGCAGCCACCGCATGACCGGTGCGAACGCGGATGCCAGGATCAGCGCGAGCAGCAGCGGGATGACGATGACGGTCAGCTGGCCGATCCCGGCCATCACCGCGCCGATGAGGAGGACCGCGAGGAGGATCTGCAGGGCGCGGATCGCGAACGTGCCGAGCCCGTCGGCCCAGAGGCTCCAGGGCTTGCCGGTCGCGGCGGCGCTCACGCGCAGCGGCGAGCCGTTGTCGGACACGCGGACGGAAGCGGGGGCGGAGGCGCGGAACAGTCCCATGCCTCGACCGTAGGGGACGCGGGCCCGTGGCCGCGAAGCCTTGACAGGCGCGCCGCGATCAGGGCCGCGACCACTCACGCTCGGTGAGCACGCGCGCGACCGTCAGCCCGATCGCGAGGGCTACCACGACGAACACCGCCGTGAAGCCGTTCTGGATCGCCGAGAGGGTGTCGCCCGCGATGACGCCGGTGATCGCCCGGTAGGCGGCGGCCCCCGGCACCATGATGAGCACCGCCGGCACCGTGATGGTCACGCGCGCCGCGCGGAGCCGATCGCCGACGAGGAACGCGCCGAAGCCGACCGCGAGGGCCGCGATCGCCGCGGCGAGCGGAGCGGTGGTCCCGGCATCCACCATCGCCAGCCTGCCCACGTTCGCGATCGTCCCGAGCGTCGCCGCCGTGAGCGCGATCGCGGGCGGAGTGTCGAACAGCACCGCGAAGCCCAGCACGCCGACGAACCCCGCCACGAGCCGCACGATCGAGAGCACCGGCTCGTCGAACAGCGGAGTGGCGGTCTGGGTGACGGTCGCGTGGAAGAGCGACCCGATGCCCCACACCGCGGTGCCGGTCGCGAGCAGCACGAGCGTCGCGTAGACGACACGGGAGATTCCGGCGTCCAGGTCGAGGCGGGCGAGATCGAGCGCCCCGGTGACGAGCGGGAAGCCCGGCACGAGGTAGAGCACGGCGCTCGTCAGCGCGGCGTCGTGCTGCCCGCCCGGGAGACCGACGGCGGCGAGGAGCGCCGCGACGCCGAGGTAGACGAGCAGCGCCGTCATCGCGGAGAGGAAGACGACGAGGAACTCGTTCGTGCGCAGCCGCCCGATGCGCAGCCGCACGAACTGGCCCGCGCCGGCCGCGATGCCGACGGCGACGAACTCCTGCCAGCCGCCGTTGTTGAGCAGCGCGAACGCCGCGCACGCGAGCGCCGCGCCGAGCACTCGCACGATCTCGGGATAGCGGCGTGGGGTCGCCTCGATCGCGTCGAGCCGACGCTGCAGTTCGGCGGCGGGTGTGCCGGGGTGCAGCTCGCCCGTCAGGCGCTTGAGAGCGGTGAGCCGGTCGGCGTCGACGGCCGGGCGGCGGATCTCGGCGACCCGCGTGCGGAACATCTGCCCGCGGCTCGTGGTGGCGACGATGTCGGTCATGCCGACCCGCGTGTGCAGCTTCTCGATGCCGACCGCGTGGGCGGCGCGCTCCATGCTGTCGCGCACGCGCGCCGACGAGCCGCCCGCGCCGAGCATGAGCGCGCCGAGGCGCATGACCGCATCGGTGCGGGCGATGAACTGCACCGGCTCGAGTCGCAGCTCCTGGGTCAGCGTCCACTCGACGTCCGACGGCCGATCGGCGTCGATGCTGGCGTCGGTGTCGTCGCGGGGCGCCGGGACGGCGTCGCGCCCGTGCAGGCGCGCGTCGGGCCGGTCCGGGCGCGCGCCGGGCCGGTCGCTGTCGGCGGGCGGGTCGACGGGCTCGGACATGTCTCGATCCTGGCACCGGGTCGGTACGACGCGCACCCCGCGCGGCCGTGCTTTGTCACGGCCGGGCGCGCGCTCCGCCGCCGCCGCGCAGGGCTAGCGTCAGACCCAGAAAGAACGGGCATCACCCGCTTTCGCACCTCGGGCCCGCATGGCCGGCCGCCGGAGTCCGGCGCCGATGCGGGCTCGTTGTGCGTGCGGCGTCAGTCGAGCACGTCGGCGAGGTCGTATGCGGGTACGGTCTCGAGCTGCGCGAAGGTGCATGATCGCGGGTCGCGGTCGGGCCGCCACCGCTCGAACTGCACGGTGTGCCGAAAGCGGCTGCCCTCGAGCTGGTCGTAGCGCACCTCGAGCACCCGCTCGGGTCGCAGCCGCACGAAGCTCGTGTCCTTCCCCGCCGCCGTGAACCGGGAGCGCTCGCCGTCGCCGTGCACGGCCGCGCCCGACGCATCCGTCTCGACGAGCGGAGCGAGCTCGTCGACGAGCGCGAGGCGGCGTGCGTCGCTGAACGCGGAGACCCCGCCGACCTGGTGCAGCCGTCCGTCGTCGCCGTACAGCCCGACGAGCAGCGAGCCGACGCCGGCGCCGCTCTTGTGCACGCGGTAGCCGAGGGCGACGACGTCGGCCGTGCGATGGTGCTTGATCTTCAGCATGGTGCGCCTGCCCGGGGCGTACGGCTCCGCCAGCGGCTTGGCGACGACGCCGTCGAGCCCCGCGCCCTCGAACAGCGCGAGCCAGCGGGCGGCGAGGGCCGGGTCGGTCGTCGTGCGCGTGAGGTGCAGCGAGGCGGCGGCGCCGGGGGAGGGGCGGATGCCTCGCATCAGCTCCTCGAGTTCGCGGCGGCGCACCGCGAACGGTTCCGGCACGAGGTCGCGCTCGCCGCGGGCGAGCAGGTCGAAGGCGACGAACTGCGCCGGGTCGGTGCGGCTGAGCTGCTGCACTCGCGATTCGGCGGGGTGGATGCGCTGCGACAGCGCCTCCCACGAGAGGCGAGCCGGGGCGGCGCCGTCGTCGGTACCGTTGTCCGCTGTGCCGTTCGTCGCCGACCGGGCGAGGACGATCTCGCCGTCGAGCAGGCAGGGCTCCGGCAGGAGCGCCGCGAGCGCCTCGACGAGCTCGGGGAAGTAGCGCGTCAGCGGCTTCGCGCCCCGCGAGCCGATGATCACGTCGCTGCCGTCCCACGACACGAGCGCACGGAACCCGTCCCACTTCGGCTCGAACGAGAGCCCGCCGGGCGTCTTCGCGGGGTCGGGGATCGCGGGCACGGCCTTGGCCAGCATCGGTGCGGGGATCGCGTATGCCATGCGCTCCATCCTGGCCCGCGCTCCTTGTCTGGGCGAGGGGGTGAGCGCCGCGACGGGCGATCGCAGCATCGGCCGCGACGTGACACTGGGTTTCATCTACACTGGGCTTTAGTCTCATCTCGGGCAATCGCCCGGCCGTCTCAGCGAGGATCCCGCCATGGCCACCGACTACCAGCCGCCCGTCGCCGACTACGCCTTCCTCTATCGCGAGGCGTTCGGCACCGACATCGTCGCGCGCGCGACCGGCGGCGAGCTCACCGCTGACGACGGAGCCGACATCATCGCGGGAGCGGGCGAGTTCGCGGCATCCGTCCTCGCGCCCCTCGAGCAGGTCGGCGACCGCGAGGGTGCGCGCCTCGTCGACGGCCAGGTGCATCTGCCCGACGGATTCGCCGAGGCGTACGCCGCCTTCGTCGAGGCCGGCTGGGTCACTGCCGAGGCGCCCGCCTCCGCCGGCGGCGACGGGCTGCCCGGTTCGATCCGCGCGGGCCTCGGCGAGATCTGGAACGCCTCGAACGCGGCGTTCGCGCTGTGCTGGCTGCTGAGCGCGGGACAGATCCACGCCCTGGATGCCGCGGCGTCGGACGAACTGCGCGAGATCTACCTCGCCAAGCTCGTCTCGGGCGAGTGGACCGGCACGATGAACCTCACCGAGCCGGCCGCCGGCACCGACCTCGGCGCGATCCGCACGACCGCGACGCCCCGCGACGACGGGTCGTGGTCGATCAAGGGCCAGAAGATCTTCATCACGTGGGGCGACCACGACGTGGCCGAGAACATCGTGCACCTCGTGCTCGCGCGCACGCCCGGCGCCCCCGAGGGCGCCAAGGGACTGTCGCTGTTCGTCGCGCCGAAGTACCTCGTCAATGCCGACGGCTCGCTCGGCGACCGCAACGGCGTCGAGACCGTCGCGATCGAGCACAAGCTGGGCATCCACGGGTCGCCGACGTGCGTGCTCTCCTACGAGGACGCCACGGGCTACCTCGTCGGCGAGGTCGGCGGCGGGCTTGCCGGCATGTTCGTGATGATGAACTCCGCGCGCATCGGGATGGGCTTCCAGGCGACCGGCATCGCCGACCGCGCCCTCCAGCAGGCCGAGGCATATGCCGCTGACCGCATGCAGGGCCGCGTGCTCGAGCGCGGCGGCGACGCGCCGATCGCGGAGCACCCCGATGTGCGCCGTCTGCTGCTCTCGATCCGCAGCGACGTGTTCGCGATGCGCGCACTCGGGGTGTATGTCGGCGACCTGTTCGACCGCGCCGAGGCATCCGAGGACGCCGCCGACCTCGCGTTCGCCGAGTTCTTCGTGCCGATCCTCAAGGGCTGGGCCACCGAAGACGCCGTCGCGCTGACGAGCGACGCGATCCAGGTGCACGGCGGCATGGGCTTCATCGAGGAGACCGGCGCCGCGCAGCACTACCGCGACGCGCGCATCATGACGATCTACGAAGGCACGACGGCGATCCAGTCGAACGACCTCATCGGCCGCAAGGTGATCCGCAACGAGGGCGCCACCGCCGAGACGCTGTTCGCCCAGATCGACGAGACCGTCGCCGCGCTCCGCGGAGTCGGGGCGGGTGGGGCGGGCGAGGTCGCGGCGCGCACCGCCGACCGGCTCGAGCGTGCCGTGGCATCCGCCCGCCGGGCGACCGCCGACGTCGTCGGCTTCGGGTCGTCGCCGCGCGACGCGCACGCCGTCAGCGTGCCGTACCTGATGCTGCTCGGGGTGCTCGCCGGCGGCTGGATGCACGCGCTCGCCGTCGTCGCCGTCGCCGCGCACGAGGTCCCCGCCGCCGAGGACGCCGCGCGCCTCACCCTCGCCGACTTCTACGGTGCGCACCACCTGCCCCGCGTGCACGCCCTCGCCGAGACGGTCGCCTCCGGCGAGACCGCCTGACCCGCCGACATCCGCCGTGCGCGGCGTGCGCGCCGCCCGCCGGCCGCCGCGCGAGCGTCGCGTGCTACAGTCGGGCATACCGACTGGACGGTATGACGCTCGAGGAGGAACATAATGGCGGATGCCGGGGCACGGTTCGCGGACACGGTGACGATCGTCACGGGCTCGAGCCGCGGAATCGGACTCGCGATCGCCGCGCGTCTGGTCGCCGAGGGCGGCCGCGTCGTCCTCACGGGTCGCCGCCGCGAGCCGCTCGAGGCCGCCGCCGCGCAGCTTGGACCCGCCGCCACGGCGGTCGCGGGCGCGGCGGATGACCCGGTGCATCGCGCCGAGGTGTTCGCGCACGTCGCCCGGACGCACGGCCGGCTTGACCACCTCGTCAACAACACGGGCATCAACCCGGTGTACGGACCGCTCGCGAGCGTCGACGTCGCGGCGGCGCGGAAGATCCTCGAGGTCAACGTCGTCGCGGCGCTGGAGTGGTCGCGCGACGCCGTCGCGGCGGGACTCACCCGCTCGATCGTCAACATCGCCTCGGTCGCCGGGGTCGGCGCGAGCCCCGGCATCGGCATGTACGGCGTCTCGAAGGCGGCGCTCATCAACCTCACGGCGCAGCTCGCGTTCGAGCTCGCGCCGGGCATCCGGGTCAACGCCGTCGCTCCCGCCGTCATCAAGACCGCCTTCGCCCGCGCGCTCTACGAGGGCCACGAGGCCGAGGTGTCGGCCGCGTATCCGCTCGCGCGTCTCGGCGAGCCCGACGACGTCGCGGGTCCGGTCGCCTTCCTCCTGTCCGCCGACGCCGCGTGGGTGACCGGTCAGACCCTGGCGATCGACGGTGGCGCCGGCATCCGTCCGCTGATGTGACGCGTCCGCGCGAAGATGGACGTATGAGAGATTCGCGGGTCGCCGACGACCTCCGGCGCGCCGCCGTCGAGCTGTTCGCCGAGCAGGGCTACGCGACGACGAGCGTGCAGCAGATCGTGGATGCCGCGGGCGTCACGAAGGGCGCCATGTACCACTACTTCGCCTCGAAGGACGACCTGCTCTTCGGCATCTACGACTCGCTCCTGACCCTGCAGAAGGCGCACCTCGACGACATCGTCGCCCGCGGCGGCGATGTGGACGAGATCCTGCGCGCCGCCTGCATCGACGTCGTCAAGACCTCGATCGACCAGCTCCGCGAGGGGGCGGTCTTCTTCCAGAGTCAGCACCTGCTCACCCCCGAACGGGGGCGGGAGGTCGTGCGCCGTCGCCGCGAGTACCACGACGCGTTCGCGGCGCTCCTCGAGCGGGGGCAGCGGGAGGGGCGGTACCGCACCGACGTCCCGCTCGCCGTGCTCGTCGCGCACTTCTTCAGCGACGTGCACTACCTCTCGCACTGGTACTCGTCCGACGGCCCCGAGAGCAAGGGTCTCGTCGCCGCGCAGCTCACCGAGCTGTACCTCGCGAGCCTGCGCGCCTGAACGGCGGGCGGGCCGGGGGCGGGCGCGGCCGGGCGTGCCGGGCGCGGTCACCCCTTCAGCTGTGCGCGGCCCAGGCTGCTCAGGTGCACTTCGTCGGGTCCGTCGGCGAGGCGCAGCGAGCGGAGGCCGGCGTACATCTCGGCCAGCGGGGTGTCGCTCGACACGCCCGCACCGCCGTGCACCTGGATCGCGCGGTCGAGGATCTGCTGTACGGCGCGCGGCACGGCGATCTTGATCGCCTGGATCTCGGTCATCGCCTTCCGGTTGCCGACGGTGTCCATGAGCCATGCGGTCTTGAGCACGAGCAGGCGCAGCGACTCGAGCGTGATGCGGGCCTCGGCGATCCACTCGCGGATGACGCCCTGGTCGGCGAGCGGGCGCCCGAACGCGTGCCGGTCGCCCGCCCGCTCGATCATCAGGGCGAGCGCGCGCTCGCCAGTGCCGAGCGCCCGCATGCAGTGGTGGATGCGCCCCGGGCCGAGCCGCGCCTGCGCGATCGCGAACCCGTCGCCCTCGCCGCAGATGAGGTTCGCGGCGGGCACGCGCACGTCGTCGAACACGATCTCGGCGTGGCCGCCGTGGTCGCGATCGTCGTAGCCGAACACGGTGAGCGGGCGCACGATCCGCACGCCCGGGGTGTCCCGCGGCACGAGGATCATCGACTGCTGGCGGTGCCGGTCGGCATCCGGGTCGGTCTTGCCCATCACGATGAAGATCTTCGCGTCGGGGTTCATCGCGCCGGTCGACCACCACTTGCGGCCGGAGACGACGTAGTCGCGACCGTCGCGACCGATCCGCGTCGCGATGTTCGTCGCGTCGGACGAGGCGACGTCGGGCTCGGTCATGCAGAAGGCAGAACGGATCTCGGCATCCAGCAGCGGGCGCAGCCAGGCATCCTTCTGCTCCGGCGTGCCGAAGTCGTTCAGCACCTCCATGTTGCCGGTGTCGGGGGCCGCGCAGTTGAACGCCGGGGGAGCGAGGCGGGTCGACCAGCCGGTGACCTCGGCGACGGGGGCGTACTGCAGGTTCGTGAGGCCCGCGCCGTGCGCACCGGGGAGGAACAGGTTCCACAGGCCCTCCGCTCGCGCCTCGCGCTGCAGGTCGCGCACGATGGGGCGCACCGTCCATTCCTCCGGAGACTGCGCGAGCTGCGCGTCGAGCACGGGCTCGGCGGGGAGCACGCGCTCCTCGACGAAGCGGCGCGCCTTCGCGATCAGTGCGGTCGTCTGCTCATCGAACGAGAAGTCCATCAGCGTGCCTCCAGTCCTCGGCGGGCGAGCGGCTCGACGAGCCCGCCCATGCGATCGAAGCCCGCGCCGACGGTGTCGCCGGCGCGGAAGCGGTAGTGGATGCCCTCGAGGATGACGGCGAGCTTGTACGCGGCGAACGCGCGATACCAGTCGAGGGTCGGTACGGCGATGCCCGCGCGCGCGGCGTACGCGTCGACCAGTTCGTCGAGGTCGGGGTAGCCGGCGGCGGGGTCGACGGCGCTCGGGACGGCGGCCGCGAGGACCGGGTTGGCGGCGCCGTCAGCGTCTCCGTCGTCGCCCGCGAGGTCGCCGACGGTCCAGTAGAGCGCGAACATGCCGAGGTCGACGAGCGGGTCGCCGAGCGTCGCCATCTCCCAGTCGAGGATCGCCGAGACGTGCGCGTCGTCGCGCCCGCCGACCACGAGCGCGTTGTCGAGACGGTAGTCGCCGTGCACGATCGCCGGGCGGCCGGATGCCGGCACGTCGCCCTCGAGCGATGCCTGCAGCGCGTCGAGGGTGGGCGTCTCGCGCGAGCGTGACGCGTCGAGCTGCCGCCGCCACGTGCGCAGTTGCCGTTCGAGGTACCCGTCGGGTCGCCCGAAGTCGCCGAGGCCGACGGAGTCGGGATCGACCGCGTGCAGATCGGCGAGGTGCGCGGCGAGCGAGATCCCCAGCCGGTGCAGCGCCGCGGGGGTGAAGCCGGCGTTGTCGGCGGGTCGGGCCAGCACACGCCCGGGCGCGCGCTCCATGACGAAGAACGGGGTGCCGGTGACCTCGCGGGTGTCGGTGTCATCGACGATGTCGACGGCGACCGGCACGGGCACCGCGGAGCCGCCGAGCGCCGAGATGACGCGATGCTCGCGGCGCATGTCGTGGGCGCTGGAGAGCACGTGCCCGAGCGGCGGCCGGCGCAGGATGAGGGGTCGCCGCGTCCCCTCGATCCGGTAGGTGAGGTTGCTGCGTCCACCCTCGATCACGGCCGCCGTAATCCCGCTGCCGTCTGCCCGTCGGGTGGCGGCGGCGTCGGGTTCGGGGTCGGCGTTGGCGTCGGGCTCGGGCTCGGGCTCCGGCGCCGGCGCGGGCGAGAGTTCGGGGTGTACGCGGTCGATCCACGCGGCGAGCCCCGCGACGTCGAGCCCTGGAACGTCGGTCATCGTCGACCCCTCCCGCGACACGTCATGCGCCGCTGGTACGAGCATACCGAATGGTCGGTATGTCGCCAAGCCGCCGATCCCGCCCGGCATCGCCCCGCCGCGGCGTGGTGGCTACAGCGCGTCGCGGAGGCGGCGGGCGACCTCGGCGGTCGGCATGCGCCGGGGGAACGTCGCGACGACGACGTCGTCGCCTCGGGTGTCCTCGCCGTCGGGGTGCACGCCGAAGCGGTGCATCAGGCGGTCATAGGCATCCGTCAACACCGACTCGGGGATGTCGTCGGTGCCGCGCAGCAGCCGCCGCAACACGTGGTTGTGCACGGCGGTGACCGCGGCCGAGAAGGCGACCGCGTCGATCGGGTCGAGCCCGGGCAGCGCTTGGCGCAGGTAGTCGTCGAACAGGCGCTCGTACTGGAATACGGTCACGATCTCGCGCTCGCGCAGCGCCGGCACCTGCCGCACGACGGCGTAGCGGCGGCGGGCGAGCTCGGGGTCGGCCGCGAAGTGGCGGAACACCTCGACGGATGCCGCCGCCGCGGCCGCCCACGGATTCTCGCGCGGGTCGCGCCGCGCGGCCTCGAGGAAGGTGCGCAGCTGCGCGAGGAGCACGTCGTGGTCGCTGAAGACGACGTCGTCCTTGCCGCCGAACTGGCGGAAGAAGGTCGAGCGCGAGACGCCCGCCGCCTGCGCGATCTGCTCGACCGATGTCGCCTCGAACCCCTGGGCGACGAACAGGTCGAGCGCGGCCGAGACGACGGCGTTGCGGGCGGTGGTGGGGGCGACGTCAGTCATGCGCCGAGCCTAGTCGCCGTCCGGCCGCCGGTCGTCGGGCCGGTGGGGCGGGTGTGCACTCCGGATGCCCCCGAGACGACACCAGCACCACCGGTCCGACGGTTGAGGACCCGCACCGGGACCCACGCCAAGACCCACGCCGGGACCAGACCCACGCCGGGGCCAGACCGGCGCCGCGCCGGGCCGGTCCCGGGCACTCAGGCGCACGTATTAGGCTGGGGGATTGGTCGATCTCTCGACATCGAGACATCTTCGGCATCGGACACCCCGAAAAACCACAGACGCCCAGCGGAGGATTGCGCGTGGATCTCTACGAATACCAGGCACGTGACCTGTTCGAGAAGTACGAGGTGCCGGTACTCGCCGGCATCATCGCCGACACCCCTGAGGAGGCGAAGGCGGCGGCCGAGAAGCTCGGCGGTGTCGTCGTCGTCAAGGCCCAGGTCAAGACCGGCGGTCGCGGCAAGGCCGGCGGCGTGAAGGTCGCGAAGACCCCCGACGAGGCCTACGAGGCCGCGAAGGCGATCCTCGGGCTCGACATCAAGGGCCACGTCGTCAAGCGCGTGATGGTCGCCGCGGGCGCCCAGATCGAGAAGGAGTTCTACTTCTCGGTGCTGCTCGACCGGTCGAACCGCTCCTACCTGTCGCTCGCGAGCGTCGAGGGCGGCATGGAGATCGAGGAGCTCGCGGTCGAGCGCCCCGACGCCCTCGCCAAGGTCGAGGTGAACCCGCTCACCGGCATCGACGAGGCGAAGGCCCTCGAGATCGCCAAGGCCGGCGGCTTCGACGACGAGCTCGCGCCCAAGGTCGCCGATGTCTTCGTCAAGCTCTACAACGTCTACACCGGCGAGGGTGCGACCCTCGTCGAGGTGAATCCGCTGATCCAGGATGCCTCGGGCGCGATCATCGCCCTCGACGGCAAGGTCACCCTCGATGACAACGCCACCGAGGTGCGCCACCCCGAGCACGAGGAGCTCGAGGACAAGGACGCCGCCGACCCGCTCGAGGCGAAGGCGAAGGCCTCCGGCCTCAACTACGTCAAGCTCGACGGCCAGGTCGGCATCATCGGCAACGGCGCGGGCCTGGTCATGTCGACCCTCGACGTCGTCGCCTACGCCGGCGAGAACCACGGCGGCGTGAAGCCCGCGAACTTCCTCGACATCGGCGGCGGCGCCTCGGCCACGGTCATGGCCGCGGGCCTCGACGTCATCCTCGGCGACGAGCAGGTCAAGAGCGTGTTCGTCAACGTCTTCGGCGGCATCACCTCGTGCGTCGCGGTCGCGGAGGGCATCGTCAAGGCTCTCGAGATCCTCGGAGACACCGCCACGAAGCCCCTCGTCGTGCGCCTCGACGGCAACCAGGTCGAGGAGGGCCGCGCGATCCTCGCCGCGGCGAACAACCCCCTCGTCACCCTCGCCGACACGATGGACGCCGGCGCCGACAAGGCCGCCGAGCTGGCGAACGCCTGACCTGCGGCATCCGGATTTCAAGGAACTAGGACTATGTCGATCTATCTCAACAAGGACTCCAAGGTCATCGTCCAGGGCATCACCGGCGGCGAGGGCACCAAGCACACGGCGCTGATGCTGAAGGCGGGCACGAACGTCGTCGGCGGCGTCAACGCGCGCAAGGCGGGCACCACCGTCTCGCACACCGACAAGGACGGCAACGCCGTCGATCTCCCCGTCTTCGCGTCGGTCGCCGAGGCGATCGAGGCGACGGGCGCCGACGTGTCGATCGCCTTCGTGCCGCCCGCGTTCACGAAGGACGCGATGATCGAGGCCATCGACACGGACATTCCGCTCCTCGTCGTCATCACCGAGGGCGTGCCCGTCGGTGACACGGCGGAGGCGTGGGCGTACGCGAAGTCGAAGGGCAACAAGACCCGCATCATCGGCCCGAACTGCCCCGGCATCATCACCCCCGGCGAGGCGCTCGTGGGCATCACGCCCGCGAACATCACCGGCAAGGGCCCGATCGGTCTCGTCTCGAAGTCGGGCACGCTGACCTACCAGATGATGTTCGAGCTGCGCGACCTGGGCTTCTCGACCGCGATCGGCATCGGCGGCGACCCGATCATCGGCACGACGCACATCGACGCGCTCGAGGCGTTCGAGGCCGACCCCGACACGAAGGCGATCGTCATGATCGGCGAGATCGGCGGCGACGCCGAGGAGCGCGCGGCCGAGTACATCAAGGCGCACGTGACGAAGCCCGTCGTCGGCTACGTCGCCGGCTTCACCGCCCCCGAGGGCAAGACGATGGGCCACGCCGGTGCGATCGTCTCGGGCTCTGCGGGCACCGCGCAGGCCAAGAAGGAGGCCCTCGAGGCCGCCGGTGTCAAGGTCGGAAAGACCCCGTCCGAGACCGCCGCCCTCATGCGCGAGGTCATCGAAGCGCTGTAACGCACGCGCGGCGACGCGAACGGAAGACGAAGGGGTGGATGCCACGGCATCCACCCCTTCGTCGTGTGTGCGAAGACGCTCAGACGGGTATCGGACCGCCCCGGCCGACCGGGCCGCCCTCCGGCTGCGGCGGGCGGGTGAGCGCGTCGACGAGCTGCGAGTCGATGTCGCGGTGAACGCCTGCGCGACGGCGGCGGCCTGCTCGCGCAGCGCCGAGACCTCTTCCACGAGGCTCCGCCGGTTGTCGTCCCAGCCCCCGGCGAAATCCTCGACGGCACGCGAGAGCTCGTGCACCGGGATGACGGCGGCGAGCGACGAGGAGTCCGCGGCGGCGTCTTCGAGCGTGCGCGTGATCCGCTGCATGTCGTTCGCGACCTGCTGCACCTGTTCGGTGTCGAGCTTCAGTCCGTCGGCCATATCGAGCTCCTTCCCTCGTCGCCCGGGACGAGGTCGATCGCCCGGGCCAGATCGTCGTAGAGCGGACGCAGCCGCAGGAATCGCGGCAGATCGCTGTCGCCCACGATCATGATGATGTCGCGGTCGGGCATCCGCCACACCCAGTGCGCGACGGCGCTCACCGTCCCCGACGTCGCATCCGCCACGTGTCGCAGCGTCAGCGTGCCGTCACCGAGCGCCGCACTGTGGAACGGCTCGGTCACCGCAGGCCGCACCGCCCGCACGTCGCGAGCGCCCTGCAGCTCGGCGTCGTCGACGTCGAGGTGCGGCCACTCGTAGAAGCTCGCGATCGCCGTCTCGACGTGCGGTTGGGTGAGGTAGGCGTAGCGGTGCTCGCCCGTGTCGATGGAGCGGGAGAGCCCCTCCGCGTATGCGCGGATGAGCTCGCGCTGGTCGGTGTCGTAGTCGTGCAGGTCGTCGAGAGCGGCCAGCAAGGCGGCACTCCACTCCTCGACGCGCGTGTACCCCTGCCAGGGGAAGCGAGCGGGGATGTACATCCACCGTGCCGGATCGGCAGCGACGCGGAGGGTCATCGTGTCGCCTCCTCGCGTGTCGGCGCCGGGGCGGTCGCGCTCGGTGCACCGCCGGAGGGCGGCCAGTCGAGGGCGTCGAGCATCGTCTCGACGAGCACCGTCAGGGCATCCGCGACGGGGGCGAACTCCGCGACCGGCTGCCCGGAGATCGACGCGAAGGCGATCAGCATCCCGGCGCCATCCGGCAGAGGCCAGGCGTACTCGATCGTGCGCAGGAGCGCGAGCGACTCGGGGTCCGCGTCCGCGACGGGCAGGTCCGTGACGGCCCGCCACGCGGGGCCGGCGTCGGTGAGGCGCTGCTCGCCGCCGGCGGGCCGTGCCGCCGGCGCGAAGCTCAGCGAGATCGCCGTGGACACGGGCACCTGCCACGGCACCCCGAGCGGGAGGATGACGCGGAAGCAGCCCGCGTCGCGCGCGTCATCGAGCACCGAGACGAGCCACTCCTCGAGACGATGGATGAACGGCCCGATGCTGTCGCGAGGACCGGTGCGCCACGCCTCGCGGAACACCTCACGTGCGGTGTCGTCGTTGTCCGCGCCCACCGGGATCGCCGCCCAGCCGGGCGGCACGCCCACCGGGATCGCCGCCCAGCCGGGCGGCACGATGACGCGGGGCAGGGGGCCGGTCGCCGCCGCGCTCACGAGCCGACCCGCCACGTGCTGGCGTCCTGCACGCTCTCGTTGTACCAGTCGGACATGAGGTTCACGACCTGCCCGACGCCCTTGGAGGCGATCGCTCCCACGCCGAGAGTCGCCACCGCGAGCACGTCGAGGCCGAAGTCCACCCAGGAGATCTCTCCGGAGGCCGCCAGCAGCAGCCCGAGACCGGCGGTCAGCAGCCCCGCGGCGAGTGCGAACGGCGCGAGCACGGGGAAGACGAAGCTCAGCACCGACAGGGCCGTCGTGATCACCTGCAGCACCTGCCGGATGGCTTTCAGAATCTCCGCGTTCTCCTGCACCCACCCCGTGATGTTGTCGAGGATCGAGTCGTTGAGCCCGTCTCCGTCCATCGCGGTCCGCAGTCGCGACGCCGCATCGCGGCCTGACTGGCGCAGCGTTTCGATGATCGCGGCGAAGCGGGTCTCGGCGCCCGAGACGGTCGTGCGGTAGGTGTTCGCGCGCGAGTGCAGGCGGATGAGCTGCTCGTTGAGCTCGATCATCTCGGTCGGGTCGGTCGTCATGAGGCGCTGCTGCTCGTACTGACGGATGCGGCTCGACGCGTACGCGAGCTGCGCCGACGCCTCACTGTTCTCGGTGACGATCGGCGCCACCTGCTGCTGCGCGGTCTCGAGGTCGCCGGCGAAGCCGGTGAGAGCGTCCGAGGCGACGCGGTAGCGGTTCTCGAGTGTCTCGAGCTTGCCGGCGACGGTGTCGGCGTTCTCGGCGAGGACGTCGAGCGCTTCGCTCTCATGATTGCGCGTCTCGGCGATCGCGGTGCGCAGGCCCGACACGGCGTCGAGGATCGACGATGCTAGACGCGGTCGCCGCGCGCGCACGATGGGGAGAACTCCCCATCCGCCACCCCGCGCCGCGGGGAAGGCTCAGATCGTGCCGATGCGGATGCCGGCGGCCACCGCGTCGAGGTCGGCTTCGACCGCGGCGAACCGTTCCGGTTCGAGATCGAAGGCGCACATGAGCACGGAGCGCCGGCCATCGTCCCAATGCCACGTCGCCGTGATGCGAGGGCCGTGCGCGCTCTCCACGGCGCGGACCGTGCGGACGGCGGTTGCGGGAACGACGTGGAGCGCGGCGGTGCGGCATCCTCACCGTCGACCGAGCGCATGAGCGCGCGGGTGAGGCCCATCTCGTTCGTGGCGGTGTCGAAGACATCGACGACGACGCGGCGCGGGTCGCCGTCCTCGCGCGTGAGCCGCTGGCGATTGCGCTTCCAGCCCTCGCCCGCGGTGATCCGCAGCGCGGGGACGGCGGCGCGCTCGGACGCCTCACCCGCGTGGGGTGACTTCCTGCCTGGCCCCTCGTCACGGCGCGCCGGGCGGAACGCGCGGACGGCCTCTGACCCCGCATCCCAGACTCCGCGCGAGAGGACCACGAAGAGCGCGAGGAGCCAGGGCACGACGGCGGCGAGGACGACGGCGAGGTACGGTGCCCCGAACGTGACGGCCGCGCCGAGAGTTGTGACGGCGCCGAACATCGAGACGATGCCGAGATCCCAGCGGGCGGAGAAGATCGAGTCCATGAACTGACCGCGGTAGCGCCAGGTCGCGATGCTGAGCGCGAGCGCGCCCAGCGTGGGGACCCACAGCAGCCAGAACGGCGGCGCGAACACCGGGTACCCGGGGCCCGTGCCGAAGATGCCCTCGTCGTCGCCGGGCGGGATCGTGCCCTGCGCGAAGCCGATGCCCGCGACGATCCCGACGGGGATCACGAGGATCGCCACGAGAAGGATCACGATCCAGCCGAACGCGCCGCCGGTCACCCGCCGAGCGCCATCTCGATCGGTCCGCGGGCGAAGAAGATCACGAACCCGGCGGCGACGATCCACAGCAGCGGGCTGATGGTCTTCGCGCGGCCGGAGAACGCGTGCAGCAGCACCCAGCTGACGAAGCCCGCGCCGATGCCGTTCGCGATCGAGTAGGTCATGGGCATGACGGTGATCGTGAGGAACACCGGCATGAGCACGCGGAAGTCGGTGAGGTCGATGTTCTTGATCTGCGCCATCATCATCGCTCCGACGATCACTAGCGCCGCCGCGGCGACCTCGGTCGGCACGATCGAGGTGAGCGGGGTGAAGAACATCGCGAGGAGGAACACGAGACCCGTGACGACGTTCGCGAGGCCCGTGCGCGCACCCTCGCCGATGCCGGCGCCCGACTCGATGAACACCGTGTTCGACGACGACGAGGTCGCGCCACCGGCGATCGCGCCGACACCCTCGACGATCAGCGCGGACTTGATGCGCGGGAAGTCGCCCTTCTCGTCGGCGAGCCCCGCCTCCTTGGCGAGACCGGTCATCGTGCCCATCGCGTCGAAGAAGTTCGAGAACACGAGCGTGAAGACGAGCATGATCAGTGTGACGAAGCCGACCTTCGCGACGTCGAAGGAGAAGTCGACCGCGCCGACGAGGCTGAGGTCGGGCACGCTCACCGGCGATCCGGTGAGCGCCGGGATCGTGAGTCCCCACCCGCCCGGGTGGTCGACGGCCGAGCCGAGGTGCCAGATCGCCTCGGCGATCACGGCGAGCACGGTGCCGACGATCAGGCCGATGAGCATCCCGCCCTTGACCTTCAGCGCGACGAGCACCGAGGTGAGGATCAGCGTGATGACGAACAGCAGGGTGGGCACGGATGCCACGGAGCCGCCGATGCCGAGGCCGACGGGCGGCGAGTTCGAGCCCGTCGCGGTGACGAATCCGGAGTTGATGAACCCGATGAACGCGATGAACAGGCCGATGCCGACGGTGATCGCGAGCTTCAGCTGCACGGGCACGGCGTCGAAGATCATCTTCCGCAGTCCGGTGGCCGCCAGCAGCACGATGATCACACCGTTGATGACGACGAGGGCCATGGCCTCGGGCCAGGTGACCTCGTGGATGACGCTGAATGCCAGGAACGCGTTGATGCCGAGACCCGCCGCGAACGCGAACGGCAGGCGCGTGACGAGCCCGAACAGGATCGTCATGACACCGGCGGTCAGGGCGGTCACCGCGCCGACGGCGCCGAACGCGAGGGTGTTGCCGGCGACGTCCTCCTTGCCCGATAGGATGATCGGGTTCAGCACCACGATGTAGGCCATCGCCACGAAGGTGACGAGGCCGCCGCGCACCTCGGTGCCCACGGTCGAGCCGCGCCTCGTGATCTCGAAGAAGCGGTCGAGGGCGCCCACCGGCGCCGGTTCGGTGGTGCGGGTCGCCTGCGGGCGCGATTCAGACATGATTCCTCCAGCGAAAACGCTAGTGGATGCCGGGGCGCTCTCCGTCCCCCGCCGCGCGCCCGCACGGCGCGCTCTGCTCGGCTGGGTAGGGTCGAACGCGCATGAATCGCCTTCTCGTCTCTCTCCTGGCCGCCGTCGACGCCCTGGTCGCGGCGGCTGTCGGTGTCGCGGCCGCCCTCGCCCCGCTCACCGTGCTGTGGGTGTTCGGGCTCGGCGGCGGGGCCGACTGGGCGTCGCTCTGGCCGACGTCGGTGCGGCTGTGGCAGCTCGGCCAGCTAGTGCCGCTGCGCATCACCCTCCCGCCGGAGTACCTGAACGCAGTCGGCATCCCCGCCGACGCGGCGACCTTCTGGCTGTCGCTGGCGCCGCTCGCCTTCACCGTCTTCACCGCCGTGTTCGCCGCCCGTTCGGGGGCGCGCGCGGCGCGCGCCGGCGCGTGGGTCGTCGGGGTGGTGACGGGCGCGGTCGTCATGGCGGTGATCGCGTGGCTGCTGTGGCGCAGCTCGGGCAACCCCGTCGCGGCGGTCTACGGCTGGCAGGCACTCCTCCTCCCGACCGCCGTGTTCGCGGTGCCCGCCCTCGCCGGGGCGCTCGTCGGGGCGTGGCGGAACGGCGACGACGGTCTCGTCGACGCGGTGCGTCTGCGCGCCGAGCGCGACCCGCGATGGGCCGGTGTGCCCGAGGCCGCCGCGCGCGGCATCGGCATCGCCGTCGGGGGCTTCGTGGGCGCGGGCGCGCTCATCGTCGCCGTGGCGACGGTGCTGCGCGGCGGCCAGGTGATCGCGCTGTTCGAGGCATCCCACGTCGACGTCGCCGGCGGCGCGCTGCTCGCCCTCGCACAGCTCGCATACCTCCCGACACTGATCGTCTGGGGCGGGGCCTTCGTGGCCGGTCCCGGCTTCGCGCTCGGCACCGGCACTGCCGTCTCGCCGGCGGGCACGAACGTCGGGGTCCTCCCCGGCGTGCCCGCACTCGGCATCGTGCCCGAGACCGCGACACCGTGGATGCTCGTGAGCGTGCTGCTCATCGTCGCGGTCGGCTTCGTCGCCGGCGCCGCCGCGCGCGGCCGCCTGCACCGCGCCGGGCAGGTCGTCGACGAGTCCGCTGGACCGCGATTGGCGGCGGGCGCCGCGATCGTCGTGGGCGGGGCGGCCGGAGCGGCGCTGCTCGCGGCCGTCGCCTCCGGCTCGATCGGGCCCGGACGGCTGGCCGAGGTCGGTCCGGCGCCGGGACCCGTCGCGCTCGCCGTGGGACTGGAGCTGCTCGTCGGCGCCGCGATCGCCCTGTTCGGCCCGACGCGCACGGCGGGCGACGGGCGAGACCACGCCTCGTATTCGGGACACACGGGCGCGACCATGGGTCGCGCGACGGCGGCCGACGCGGGGAACGGCCGGTCGGCGCGCCCGGCGGCGGTGCTGCCGCACTGGGTGTCCGACGTCTCCGGCGAGGGCGACACCGAGCAGTTCGCCCCGTCCGACCTCGACCCGCTCGCCTCGCTCGGCGGTCCCGAGAGGCCCGGCGACGAGCGCGCCGGCGGCACGGACGACGCTCGCGGAGACGCCGGCGCACCCGACGCCGACGAGGGCGAGCAACCTCGCGACTGACCCGGCGGGCGCCGCGACCGCACGCCGGTAGACTGGCCGCGTGCTCACGGTCGCCGTCCTCATCTCGGGCACGGGATCGAACCTGCGTGCCCTGCTCGAAGCCGCAGCGGAGCCCGGATTCCCCGCACGGATCGTCGTCGTCGGCGCCGACCGGCAGGCCGACGGCTTCGCCCACGCAGAGGCGTTCGGCGTGCCGACCGTGCTCGTGCCCTTCCGCGAGTTCGAGACCCGCGAAGAGTGGGGCGACGAGCTGCGCCGGCAGATCGACGTGTGGACGCCCGACCTCGTCGTACTCAGCGGACTCATGCGCCTGCTGCCGGCAGAGCTCGTGGATGCCTGGGCCCCCGCGCTCATCAACACGCACCCCGCGTACCTGCCCGAGTTCCCCGGCGCGCACGGCGTGCGCGACGCGCTCGGGGCGGGCATCGCAGAGACCGGCGCGAGCGTCATCGTCGTCGACAGCGGCGTCGACTCGGGCCCGATCCTCGCCCAGGAGCGCGTGCCGGTGCTCCCCGGCGACACCGAGCACACCCTGCACGAGCGCATCAAACCGGTCGAGCGGCGCCTGCTCATCGAGACGGTCCGCGCCATCGCGACCGGAGAGATCGACCTCGCCGCGTACCGCACCGACGCCGGAGCCGCCGCCGCGGCATCCGACCCCCTCATCCCCTGACCACCTCACGCATCGCGCACCCGAGCACTGGAGTTCCGCATGGCCGGCCCCACCATCGATCCCGCCCTCTACCGCGACCGCGACCTCGTGCCGATCCGGCGCGCGCTGATCTCGGTCAGCGACAAGACCGACGTGCTGCCGCTCGCGCAGGCGCTCGCCGCCGCGGGCGTCGAGCTCGTCTCGACCGGCGGATCGGCGGCGCTCCTGCGCGACGCCGGGCTCGAGGTGAAGGACGTCGCCCAGGTCACCGGGTTCCCCGAGTCGCTCGGCGGGCGCGTCAAAACGCTGCACCCGAGCGTGCACGCGGGCCTGCTCGCCGACCTGCGCCTCGAAGACCACGAGACGCAGCTCGACGAGCTCGGCATCCTGCCCTTCGAGCTCGTCGTCGTGAACCTCTACCCGTTCGTCGAGACCGTCGCCTCCGGGGCGACCGGCGACGCCGTCGTCGAGCAGATCGACATCGGCGGACCCGCCATGGTGCGCGCGTCGGCGAAGAACTTCGCGAACGTCGCCATCGTCGTCTCGCCCGAGTCGTACCCCGCGATCATCGACGCGCTCGCGACCGGCGGCACGACCCTCGCGCAGCGCCGCGACCTCGCCGCCCGCGCGTTCGTGCACACCGCCACCTACGACCGGCACGTCGCGACGTGGTTCGCCGAGGAGAGCCTCGCCGACGAGGGCGACCTGCCGCAGCACCTGACGATCAAGGCCGAGCGGCTCGAGACGCTCCGCTACGGCGAGAACTCGCACCAGCGCGCCGCGATCTACACGCGTGTGGGCGGTCACGGCATCGCCCAGGCGACGCAGCTGCAGGGCAAGGAGATGAGTTACAACAACTATGTCGACGCCGACGCGGCGCTCCGCGCGGCGTTCGACATGGTCAAGCCCGCCGTCGCGATCATCAAGCACGCGAACCCCTGCGGCATCGCGGTCGCCGCCCCCAACGCGCTCGACCCGATCGCCTCGGCGCACCTGCGCGCGCACGAGTGCGACCCGGTGTCGGCGTTCGGCGGCGTGATCGCCGCGAACCGCACCGTGACCCTCAAGATGGCCGAGAACCTGCGCGACATCTTCACCGAGGTGATCGTCGCGCCCGACTTCGAGCCCGAGGCGCTCGAGGTCTTCAAGCTGAAGAAGAACCTGCGCGTTCTGCGCCTGCCCGACAGCTGGCAGCAGGAGCCGATGGACGTGCGCCTCGTCTCGGGCGGACTGCTGCTGCAGGACGCCGACCGGTTCCCCGCCGAGGTCGAATCGCTCGTCGACGGCTGGCAGCTCGTCACCGGTGAGATGCCCGGCGACGACGAGAAGGGCAACCTCGCCTTCGCGTGGAAGGCGTGCCGCGCCGTCAAGTCGAACGCGATCGTGCTGGCCCAGGCATCCGCGACCGTCGGGATCGGCATGGGTCAGGTCAACCGCGTCGACTCGTGCCGCCTCGCCGTCGAGCGGGCGGGCGAGCGCGCCGCGGGGTCGGTCGCGGCATCCGATGCGTTCTTCCCGTTCGCCGACGGGCCGCAGGTGCTGATCGACGCGGGCATCCGTACGATCGTGCAGCCGGGCGGGTCGGTACGCGACCAGGAGGTCATCGACGCGGCGCGCGCCGCCGGCGTGACGATGTTCTTCACCGGCGAGCGGCACTTCTTCCACTGAGGCCCGGTAGGGATCGGGCTCCGGACTGGGCGCCGGGTGGGCGGGCCGTCGTGTCCGAAAACCGCGAGCCGGATGCCGGGGCGCATGACAGGCTGGAGTCATGTCCGCGGCATCCATGACCTTCGACGAGCGCTACCGTGCGATCGACGCGCGAGACGCGCGCTTCGACGGCCAGTTCGTCACCGCCGTGCGCTCGACCGGCATCTACTGCCGTCCGAGCTGCCCGGCGCGCACGCCGAAACCGGGCAACGTCACCTTCTATCCGACCTCCGCCGCCGCGCACGAGGCCGGGTACCGCGCGTGCAAGCGGTGCCTGCCCGAGGCGGCGCCTGGCTCGCCGGAGTGGAACCTCCGCGGCGACGTCGCGGGCCGGGCCATGCGCCTCATCGCCGACGGCGTCGTCGAGCGCGAGGGCGTTCCGGGGCTCGCCGCCCGGCTCGGCTACTCGCCGCGGCACCTCACCCGGCTGCTCACCTCGGAGCTCGGGGCCGGCCCGCTCGCGCTCGCCCGCGCACAGCGCGCCCACACGGCGCGCATGCTGCTCGTCGCGACCGATCTGCCGGCATCCGACGTCGCCTTCTCGGCGGGCTTCGCCAGCGTGCGGCAGTTCAACGACACCGTGCGCGAGGTATTCGGCATGTCGCCGATCGAGCTGCGCGCCCGGCGCGCTCGTGCGGGCGGCGCGGCGGCGCGGGGCGCGGGCGGGGGGCTCGGCGCGGGTGCAGGGTTCGGCTCGACGGGCACGGGCACGGGCACGGGCACGGGCGCAGGGAGCGCGGATGCCGCCGGGGAGGGCGCGGGCGGGGCATCCACCGGCGCGGCGACGCCGGGAGCGATCGAGCTCGCGCTGCCGCACCGCGGGCCGCTCGACGCCGACGGGCTCTTCGCGTGGATGGCCGCGCGCGCCGTCACCGGCGTCGAGAGCGTGACGGCGCACTCCTTCGCCCGCACGATCCGCCTGCCCGGCGGGCCGGCCTGGTTCTCGCTCCGCCTCGACGACGCCGGGCGCGTGCGGCTGAGCGCCCGGCTCACCCACTTGAGCGACCTGCCCGTGCTCATCGCGCGCGCCCGGCGCCTCTTCGACCTCGACGCCGACCCGCTCGCCGTCGACGCGGCGCTGTCGGCGCACCCCGAGCTCGCTCCGCTCGTCGCGCGCGTCCCGGGCATCCGTGTGCCGGGTGCCGCCGACCCGCACGAGATGCTCATCCGCGCGATGGTCGGTCAGCAGATCACGGTGACGGCGGCCACGACGGCGCTGTCCGCCCTCACCGACGCACTGGGGGAGCGGGTCGACGGTTTCGGCGCGCACGACCGGCTGTTCCCGACCATGGCCGCGATCGCCGAGCACGGCGCCGAGGTGCTGCGCGGCCCGGCGGCGCGCATCCGCGCGATCACGGGAGCCGCCGCCGCGCTCGCCGACGGCTCGCTCGTGCTCACGACCGGCGACGACCGCGTCGCGCAGCGGGCGGCCCTGCTCGCCATGCCCGGCATCGGCCCGTGGACGGCCGACTACGTGCGCATGCGGGTGCTCGGCGACCCCGACATCACGCTCCCGGGCGACGTCGCCGTGCGCGCCGGCGCCGCGGCGTCGGGCATCCCGGGGGATCCGCGCGGGTTCGAAGCGTGGGCGGCGCGCACGGCGCCGTGGCGCAGCTACGCCACCGCGCACCTGTGGCGCGCCGTGCCGCCTCGCCAGGCGTCGGGCCGATCCCGCCGCGGCGCCCCTCCCGCCCCTCCACACGACTCCCGCACCACTGATCCGACGACCGGAGAGGGAACCTCCTCATGACCGCCACCATCCAGACCATCCAGACCCTCGACGGCGCGTTCACCCTGTTCGTCGACGAGCGTCAGCGCGTGCTGGCGAGCGGCTGGACCGACGACCACGCCGCGATCGTCGCCCGCGTGCGCACCGCCCCCGCGCGGATCGCCGACGGCGAGACGGATGCCGCGGCGGCGGTCGACCGCTACTACGCCGGCGACGTCGCTGCGATCGACGACGTCGTGGTCGCCCCGCAGGGCACGGCGCTGCAGCTCGCCGGCTGGGCGGCCCTCCGCCGCATCGACCCGGGGGCACCGCTCACCTACGCCGAGTTCGCGACCGTGCTCGGCAACCCGCGGGCCGTGCGGGCCGCGGCATCCATCTGCGCGCGCAACGCGTCCGCGCTGTTCGTGCCGTGCCACCGGGTGCTGCGCACCGGGGGAGGCCTCGGCGGGTTCGCCTGGGGCACGAACGTCAAGCAGGCGCTGCTCGACCGCGAGGCCGCCGCGGCGGCGGCGGCCGCCTGACCCGCGGCGACTGACGGTCACTCGGGGCGCCCGACCGGCTGCCCGCAGCGCCCACCCCGGCGACACCCGAGCCGGCGCCGGACGTTCGCTCTTGCACTCAGCGAACTCTCAGGTCTAGGCTGGAGGGCTGTCGCGTCGTGTCGCACCCGTCCGGGTGAGCGCGCGCGACAGTCCCCGCCCACCGATTCCTGGAGGAAGCCATGTCCACGACCATCGTCGAGACGAAGCCCGCCGTCCTCCGCCCGATCGGCAGCGCGGGAGCGGCGCGACGCCTCGGGTGACGCCCTCGCGTTCCTCATCGGCGGCATAGTCCCGCCGCACGCTGCGTTCTCTTCACTGCGTCCTCCCCGCCGGGGTCACGAGTCTCTTCCGCGCTGCTGCGCAGGAGGCCTGTCCCTTCCCTGACCGCCGACCCGCCTCGTCGGCATCCGCGCCACCACCCCCAAGGATCATGACCTCCGCCACCGAGAGACATCCCACCCTTTCCACTCCCCGGGCCCTCGCCCGGCTCTACCCGTTCGCCAGGCCCGTGCTGCCGCGCCTGGCGCTCGGCGCCGCGAGCGCGCTCGTGGCGAGCCTGCTCGCCCTGTCGATCCCGCTCGTGCTCGAGGTGCTCGTGCAGGGCCCGATCGCCTCGGGTGACCTGACCCAACTCGCCTGGGGCGCGGGGCTCATTCTCGTGCTGGGCCTCCTCGAAGCCCTCATGGTGTGGCTGCGTCGCTGGTTCGTGCTCGGCCCGTCGACGAGCGTCGAGTACGACATGCGCACCGGGTTCTACGAGCGACTGCAGCGCCTGCCGGTCGCCTTCCACGACCGCTGGCAGTCGGGGCAGCTGCTCAGCCGCATGATGCAGGACATCAGCATGCTGCGCCGGTGGCTCGCCTTCGGCGTCGTGCTGCTCGTGGTCAACGTGCTGACCATCGTCGTCGGCATGGCGCTGCTGTTCCGCTGGCACTGGGCGCTCGGGCTCACGTTCCTGCTCGTCTGCGCGCCGCTCTGGTACGCCGGCTACCGGTTCGAGAAGACCTACAGCACGCTCGCTCGGCAGAGTCAGGACCAGGCGGGCGACCTCGCCACGAGCGTCGAGGAGTCGGTCCACGGCATCCGCGTGCTCAAGGCGTTCGGCCGCGGCAAGCACGCGCTCGTCAAGTTCGCCCGGCAGGCCGAGACCCTGCGCGAGACCGAGCTGAGCAAGGCGCGCGCCGTCGGCTGGATCTGGTTCTGGCTGGTGCTGCTGCCCGACCTGGCGTTCGCGCTGTGCCTCGGCGTCGGCATCGTGCTGGTCCAGACCGGGCAGCTGCAGGTCGCCGAGCTCGTCGCGTTCTTCGCGATGGCGACGGTGCTGCGCTGGCCGATGGAGTCGATCGGCTTCCTCTTCTCGTTCCTCCTCGACGCGCGCACCGCGACCGACCGCATCTTCGAGGTGTTCGACGAGGAGAACACGATCACCGATCCCGCCGCGCCGAAGACGATCGCCGAGCCGCGCGGAGCGCTCGCGTTCGAGGGCGTGCACTTCCGGTATCAGGATGCCTCGGCATCCGAGCGCGACCTCCTCGACGGCATCGACCTGGCGCTCGAGCCGGGCGAGACGATGGCGCTCGTCGGGCTCACCGGTTCGGGCAAGACGACTCTCACGACCCTCCCGGCGCGCCTGTACGACGTGACCGGGGGGCGCGTGACGATCGACGGGGTCGACGTGCGCGACCTGACGCTGCACGAGCTGCGCACGCAGGTCGGAATGGCGTTCGAGGACTCGACGCTGTTCTCGCAGACGGTGCGCGAGAACGTGCTGCTCGGGCGGGAAGACCTCGAGCTCGGGACCGCCGAGGCCGAGCGGGTGCTGCGCGAGGCGCTCGCCGTCGCGCAGGCCGGCTTCGTCGACGACCTGCCGCACGGGGTCGACACCGTCATCGGCGAGGAGGGGCTCTCCCTCTCGGGCGGCCAGCGTCAGCGGCTCGCGCTCGCGCGCGCCGTCGCTGCGCGCCCCGCGGTGCTCGTGCTCGACGACCCGCTGTCGGCGCTCGACGTCGACACGGAAGCGCTCGTCGAAGACGCCCTCCGCGAGGTGATGGCCGACACGACGACGCTCGTGATCGCCCACCGCCCCTCCACCGTCACGCTCGCCGACCGGGTCGCCCTCCTCGAAGAGGGGCGCGTCACCGCGGTCGGACGGCACAGCGACCTGCTGCGCGAGAGCGAGCACTACCGCCACGTCATCTCGAGCCTCGAAGAGGCCGAGAACGAGGCATCCGACCGCCGGGCATCCGCCGGCGAGACCGACCGCGAACACGCGAACGAGGAGGTGGCGCGATGACCACGGCATCCGTTGCCGGTACGACCGGTGAAGACCGCTCCGACTACACGCGCGACGAGTCCCGCGCCATCCGCCGCCGCTCGCTGCGCCTGCTCGGGTCGCTCGTCGCGCCGCTGCGCTGGCAGCTCGCGCTCGCCGGCGCCGTGCTCGTCGTCTCGACGGCGCTGCGCGTCGCCGGCCCCGCGCTGATCGCGTACGGGCTCAACACCGCCCTGCCGCAGGTGATCGACTACGGCGATTGGATGCCGACGATCATGATCGTCGCCGTCTACCTGCTCTCCGGAATCGGCGGCGCCGCGCTCATCGGCTGGTACGCCGTCGTCGCGGCGCGGCTCACGCAGGCCGTCATGCTCGATCTGCGCAAGCGCATCTTCGAGCACACGCAGCGGCTGAGTCTGGAGTTCCACGAGTCGTACACGTCGGGCCGGATCATCTCGCGTCAGACGAGCGACCTCGACTCGATCCGCGAGCTGCTCGACGGGGGGCTCAACGAGCTCGTCTCGGGCGTGCTCTACGGCGGGTTCACCCTCGTGGCGCTGCTGCTCATCGACTGGCGATCGGGTCTCGTGCTCGCCGTCGCCGCGGTGCCGCTGTACTTCCTGATGCGCTGGTTCTACGTCAACTCGCAGAAGGCCTACCGCGAGTCGCGGGTCGTGAGCGCCAAGGTGATCGTCAAGTTCGTCGAGACGATGACGGGAATCCGCGCCGTGAAGGCGTTCCGCAAGGAGGAGCGCAACGACGACGAGTTCGGCGACCTGTCGGGCCAGTACCGCGACGTGAACATGCGCTCCCTGCGGCTGTTCGGCACGTTCGAGCCGGGCATGATGGCCGTCTCGGCGTTCGCCGTGGCCGGGGTGCTGCTCTGGGGCGGCGTGCGCGTCGCCGAGGGCACGCTCCTCGTCGGAACCCTGCTGGCCGCCGTGCTGTACGTGCGGAACTTCTTCGCCCCGCTCCAGGAGGTCGCGATGTTCCTCAACTCGTACCAGTCGGCGACGGCGGCGCTCGAGAAGGTCTCCGGCGTCCTCGACGAGGAGCCCACCGTGCCCGATCCGGTCGACCCGGTCGACCTGTGGGAGTCGCGCGGGCACGTCGAGTTCCGCGACGTCGTGTTCGGGTACTCGGGTGATCGCACGATCCTGCCGCACTTCTCGCTCGACATTCCCGCCGGGCAGACCGTCGCCCTCGTCGGCACGACCGGTGCGGGCAAGTCGACGCTCGCGAAGCTCGTGTCGCGGTTCTACGACCCGTCGCGCGGCCAGGTGACGCTCGACGGCGTCGACCTGCGGTCGCTGCACCCGAAGGACCTCCGCCGTGCGATCGTCATGGTCACGCAGGAGGCGTACCTGTTCAGCGGCACGGTCGCCGACAACATCGCCCTCGGCAAGCCCGACGCGACGCTCGACGAGATCAAGGCGGCCGCGCGCGCGGTGGGGGCGGATGCCTTCATCGAGCGCCTGCCCGACGGCTACGGCACCGACGTCAACAAGCGCGGCGGGCGCGTGTCGGCGGGGCAGCGCCAGCTGATCTCGTTCGCCCGCGCGTTCCTGGCCGACCCGGCGGTGCTGATCCTCGACGAGGCGACGGCCTCGCTCGACATCCCCTCGGAGCGGCAGATCCAGCACGCGCTGCAGACGCTCCTCGGGGGGCGGACGGCGATCATCATCGCGCACCGCCTGTCGACGGTCGCGATCGCCGACCGCGTGCTCGTCATGGAGCACGGCGAGATCATCGAGGACGACACCCCCGACGCACTGATCGCGGGCACGGGCAAGTTCGCCCAGCTGCACGCCGCCTGGCGCGAGTCGCTGGTCTGAGGGCGCGCGCCCGCTGTTTGATGGCGGGCGCGGCTGGCGCAGATTCGGAAAACGTCAACAGAATCGGATGCCTGGGGCACAGGCATCCGATTCTGTTGCGTTTATCCGAATCCAGTGGGGGAGCGCGGGGCCGGGGGTGGCGCAGGCCGAGGTCAGTGCTGCAGGTGGAGCTGCTGGGCGAGGGCCCGCGCGATCGCGGCCTCGACGGCGGGCCAGTTGTAGACGACCTCGGTGTAGGAGAAGCGCAGCACGCGGTAGCCGAGGGCCATGAGCGCGCGGTCGTGCGCGAGGTCGCGGGTGCGCTCTGCCGACGAGGAGTGGAAGGCGAACCCGTCGAGCTGCACCACGAGGCGCTCGCCGATGAGCGTGTCGACGTCGTGCCCGGCGAGCGGAACCTGCTGACGGATCTCGAGCCCCCAGGGGCGCAGCCGGTGCACGAAGATCGTCTCGATGCCCGATCCGGAGCTGCCCGTCGCGATCGCGCAGAGCTCCGCCGCGGTGGCGCTGTGCCAACGCACCCGGGTCAGCTCGCCGAGCGGGATGCGGTGCGTGCGCACGGCCGACTCCCACAGCACGAGCGCGGTCTCGCGCGGCAGGCAGTCGGCGACGTGGCGCAGCGTGTCGACGACCGATTCGACGAGGTCGAACGCGCTCACCGGCACGAGCGGCGCGCGCCAATGCGCCGTGACCTCACCGCGCGGTGAGCGCGACCCGCGCCCGACGTGCAGGTGCAGGCCGCCCGGGGCGTCAGGCGGCATCCACCACCCGCGATGCCGCGCCGCCGACACGCACGCGAGCCTGCCGGTCGCTTCGGCCGCCGCGCACAGGTCGGGGGAGGCCGCGGTCGTCGCGACCCAGTAGCGGCGGACGCGGCGCACGGCGCCGGAGGCGACCGCCGAGCGGATCGCCGCGGCGCTCGCCCCGGCATCCAACACCCGCTGTCGGTGGGCGATGCCGCCCGCACCGGTCACGAACCCTGCGATGTCCACTCCGCGAGTCTCGCGCCGCCGCGCGCCGTCGGGGTCACCGTCCGCCCGATCTGTGGACGGATGGCCCGATGTGGCAGTTGGGGAGGAGGCGCCGCCGCCGGCGCGCCCCTGCCAGCAGAATCGCAAAATCGCACCGGATTCGGAATCCTCGCACCGAGGCATCCGATTCTGTCGCGATTCTCCGAATCCGTTGCGGCGCGGTCACGGATCGGCGACGCGCGCGGCGCGAGCCGCCGCAGGCGCGTGGATGCCGGGGTCAGAGCCGGATCTCGGCGACGACCTCGCCGTACTCCGTCTCGTCGACGGGCACGAAGCCGACGCGGGTGAAGAACTGCTCGGGGCCGCCCTGACCCGCCTCGTAGATGACGTCGACGCGGTCCATGCCGCGCGAGCGGGCCTCGTCGAGCAGCTTCTCCACGGCGAAGCGGCCGACGCCGCGGCCCTGGTCGTCGGCATCCACGTTGATGCGCCACAGCACCGAGCGGAACCGGTCTTCGTCGGCGTCATCGTCGAAGTTCGCGCTGACGAATCCGACCACCTCGTCGCCGTCGAGGACGACGCGCTGCCACGCCGTCGCGGGGTTGACCACCGCGCCGGCGACGGCGTAACTGGTCGGGGCGATGAACTGCTCCTGACCGGGTTTCAACGACAGCGCGTTGACCGCGACGATCGTCGTGGCAGACAGTTCCTCGAGGCGCAGCTCGCTCATGACCACAGGTTATCGGGTCGCTGCGGGTGCGGGCATCGTCCATTCGTCGGGAATATGACCGCCCGGCGCGGAGGCGGAGCAGGGCGATTCGCGGCTCGGCTATCGTGAAGCCGTGAGCAGCGGATGGGTGCGCCGCGTGCTGGTCGTCGAAGACCAGGCGGCACTCCGGCTGCTCGTCTGCGAGATGCTCGCGCAGCGCGGCTGGGAGACGGCCGCGGCCGCAGGCCGCGGGGAGCCGCACGACGCGGCATCCCTCCCACCACCGCCGCGGGAAAGTATCTCGACATCGAGATACTTTCCCGCTGTGCGGTAGGGTGGAAAGCGATCCCGCGACGCTCGATAGAGGAAGATCCCACGTGCCTGAGTCCACCATCATCTACACCCACACCGACGAAGCACCGGCCCTGGCCACCGCCTCCTTCCTCCCGATCGTGAAGGCCTTCGCCGGGCAGGCCGGCGTCGAGATCGACACCCGCGACATCTCGCTCGCCGGTCGCATCCTCGCTGCATTCCCGCAGGCGCTCACGCCCGATCAGCAGGTGGGCGACGCCCTCGCCGAGCTCGGCGGGCTCGCGACGCTCCCCGAGGCGAACATCATCAAGCTGCCGAACATCTCGGCATCCATCCCGCAGCTGAAGGCCGCGATCGCCGAGCTCCAGGTGCAGGGCTACGACATCCCCGACTACCCCGACGACGCGTCGACCGTCGAGGAGAAGGACATCCGCGCGCGCTACGACCGCATCAAGGGCTCCGCGGTCAACCCCGTGCTGCGCGAGGGCAACAGCGACCGCCGCGCGCCGCTCGCCGTGAAGAACTACGCGAAGAAGCACCCGCACCGCAACAAGCCGTTCGCGGCGGGCTCGAAGACGCGCGTCGCCACGATGGGCCACGACGACTTCAAGAGCAACGAGAAGAGCTGGATCGCCGCCCACGACGACGTGCTCACGATCCGCCACACCGCCACCGACGGCACCGTCACGGTGCTGAAGGACGGCCTCAAGGTGCTGCCGCGCGAGGTCATCGACGCGACATTCCTGTCGGCCAAGGCGCTCGACGCGTTCCTCGCCGACACGATCGCGCAGGCGAAGGCCGAGAACGTCCTGTACTCGGTGCACCTCAAGGCCACGATGATGAAGGTCAGCGACCCCATCATCTTCGGCCACGTCGTGCGCGCCTTCTTCGCCGACGTCTTCGACACCTACGGGGCTGAGCTCACCGAGGCAGGCCTGAACGGCAACAACGGCCTCGGCTCGATCCTCTCCGGCCTCGGCGAGCTGGGCGACGGCGACGCCATCTCGGCGCGCATCGCCCAGGACCTCGAGAACGGCCCGCGCCTGTCGTACGTCAACAGCGACAAGGGCATCACGAACCTGCACGTCCCCTCGGACGTCATCGTCGACGCCTCCATGCCCGCGCTCATCCGCAACGGCGGCAAGCTGTGGGGCAAGGACGGCGAGGAGGAGGACACCATCGCGGTGATCCCCGACTCGTCGTACGCCGGTGTCTACCAGGCGGTCATCGAGGACGTCATCGCGAACGGACCGCTCGACCCCGCGACGATCGGCACGGTGCCCAACGTCGGCCTCATGGCTCAGGCCGCCGAGGAGTACGGCAGCCACGACAAGACCTTCGAGGTCCCGTCGGACGGCGTCGTCGAGGTGCTCGACTCGGACGGCACGGTGCTCATCGAGCACCACGTCGAGAAGGGCGATATCTGGCGCGCCACGCAGACCAAGCACATCGCGATCATGGACTGGGTGCGCCTCGCCGTCACCCGGGCCCGTGCGACCGGCGTGCCGGCCGTGTTCTGGCTCGACGTCAACCGCGCCCACGACGCGCAGCTGATCGGCAAGGTGCACCAGGCCCTCGCGACGCTCGACACGGGTGACGTGACGATCGTGATCCTGCCGCCCGACGAGGCGACGCGGTACACGCTCGCGCGTCTCCGCAAGGGCGAGGACACGATCTCGGTCACCGGCAACGTGCTGCGCGACTACCTGACCGACCTCTTCCCGATCCTCGAGGTCGGCACGTCGGCCAAGATGCTCTCGATCGTGCCCCTGCTCGCCGGCGGCGGCCTGTTCGAGACGGGCGCCGGCGGTTCGGCGCCCAAGCACGTGCAGCAGCTGCTCAGCGAGGACTACCTGCGGTGGGACTCGCTGGGCGAGTTCTTCGCCCTCGCGGCCTCCTTCGAGCACCTCGCGGAGTACACCGGCAATGCGAAGGCGAAGATCCTCGCCGACACGCTGGATGCCGCGACGGGCACGTTCCTCGAGAACGACCGCTCGCCGGGGCGCGCCCTCGGGACGATCGACAACCGCGGCAGCCACTTCTATCTGGGGCTGTACTGGGCGCAGGAGCTCGCCGGTCAGACCGCCGACGCCGACCTCGCCGCAGCCTTCGCGCCGATCGCGCAGAAGCTGACGGATGCCGAGGCCGAGATCGTCGCCGAGCTGAACGCCGTGCAGGGCAGCCCCGTCGACATCGGCGGCTACTACCACCCCGACGAGGCGAAGGTCGCGGCCGTTATGCGCCCGTCGGCGACGCTCAACGCGGTGATCGACGCCCTCTGAGGCGGGAAGTGCGAAGCGGCGGATGCCTCGGCATCCGCCGCTTCGTCGTGCGGGGACCGACCTCGACTCGCGGCAGGTCAGCGAGAAGGGTGGCTTACTCGTGGATCCAGACGTCGCCGCCGTTGGGCATCCAGTCGTAGATCTGCTTGGCGCGCCAGTTCGGCATGCCGACGCAGCCGTGGCTGCGCGGGTTGCCGAAGTCGTTGTGCCAGTACACCCCGTGCAGCGCCTCGCCGCCGTAGTAGTACATGATCCACTGGACGTTCGGGACATCGTAGTTCCAGTAGTCGTCGGTGGCCGACGACGACGTCATCGTCTGCACGTCGTAGTGCGACTGCACCGTGAAGTGGCCGGTCGTGGTGGGCGATTCGGCGACGCCGCTCGAGATCGGCCACGAGTCGACGACCGCGCCGTTCTCCTTCATGTAGAGCATCTGGTCGCCGAGATCGACCTCGATCATGCGCGCCGAGGTGGCCATCGCGGGCGGGGTGACCTGCACGGGCAGCTCGTAGACGCCGTTGCCCTGGCCGAGCTGCTTCGCGAAGTCGCTCGCGGCGGTGCTGACGTCGCCGAGCGTGCGGCCGTCGGCGCCGGGCGTCGTCGTCTCGAGCACGGTGCCCTCGGCATCCGTGATCACGGCGCCGTTGACCGGCGGCCGGTTCACCGCGGCGGCGAGGGCGTCGACGGTGGGCTGGATCTTCGCCGGGTCGGCGGTGACGGTGAAGGCTCCGGATGCGTCGGAGGTCACCGTCAGCCAGCCCGCCGCGGTCGCGGCGTCGACCGGAACGGTGCGCTCGTCGCCCACGTAGAAGCCGACGTTCGCGAGCATGGCGTTCGCCCCGTCGGCGGCCTTCTGCGCCGCGGCGGTGTCGGCAACGGGCTCGACCGAGGTCTCGTCGACCGTGACGGTGGATGCCTGCGCGCCCGACGCGAACGCGTCGTGCAGCTGACGGGTGATCGAGTCGAGGTCGATGCCGGTGCCCGCGACGGCCGGCGTCACCACGAACGAGGTGCCGTTGAAGGCGACGGTCGCGGCGGTCGGTTCGGTGTAGGCGGAGGGGAGGGCCTCGCGGAGCGCCGCGGTGGCCTTCTCCTCGTCGAGGGTGATAGGGGCGTCGATCGGCTCGCCGAACCACTGCGTGAGATTCCACATCGGCCGGTCGCCGAAGGCGGAGTCGGCCAGGGCCTGCGCGTCGACGGTCGCGCCGAGGTCGGCGCCGGTGACGGTGGGTCCGCCGTCGCCGAGCGTCAGCGTGGCCTGGGCGAGTCGCTGGTCGATCGCGTCGGTCGCGGCGCCGGACGTCTGCAGCCCCACGGGAACGCCCGCGACGGACGTGCCGGGTGCGATCAGCACGAGCGACGCGGCGACGGCGCCGGCGGCGACGAGCGCGACCGGCACGCCGATCCAGAGCCAGAGGCGCTTCCGCGTCTTCTTGGCGGCGGGCTCGGCCGGTGCCCACTGCACGGTCGGCGCCTGCGCGGTGGTCGCCGGCGCGGACGGCTCCTGCGTGGTGGTCGCCAGCGTGCTCGACGACGGGTCCGACGCGCCTTCGGCGTCGGGCTTCGTTGCCACATCAGTCACGAACAACCCCCCGGTTCAGCGCCCGTGCGGCGCGTCTCTTGCGAGGGAGCGGCTGGTGCGGTTCCACTCCACGCGGGTCCATCGTACGCGATCATGCTGCGCAGAGACCGGGGAAAGCGCGGGGTCTCGGCGGATCCGCGGGAGACGCCGTGTGATGTCGGCCGTGTAACGGTTTTGTAAACGCGCTTACCGAATCGGCGGAAAGACTTGCGAAAGTTATGTTCGTAAGGTGTACTAACAAACATGGTCACTTCGGACGTGCAGCGCAGCACCGCGGATCCCGGACCCTCCGCGGAAGGGAACTGCGGTCGTACCTTCGGCCCCGGACGCTCCCTGCGCCACGCGGCCAAGGTGCTCCCCGAGCACGCCCGCGCCCACAACCGCTCGCTCGTGCTGCAGACCCTCTTCCACCAGGGTGCCATGAGCCGCGCCGATCTGTCACGCGAGACCGGTCTCACCCGCGTCACGATCTCCGACCTCATCGCCGAAATCATCGAGGACGGCTACGTCGCCGAGCGTGGCACCCGCGAGGTGACCGGCCCCGGAAAGCCCGCCATCCTCGTCGACCTCGACCGGGAGGGGCACCGCATCATCGGCCTCGACCTCTCGCGCAGCGATCGGTTCCTCGGCGCCGTGCTCACCCTCGACGGCGAGATCGTCGCGCGCCACGAGGCATCCGTGCCCGCCGACCCCGCCGACATCCTCGCCACCGTCATCCGGCTCACCCGCGAGCTCGTCGCCGACGCGCACGCCCCCGTGCTCGGTGTCGGGGTCGGTTCACCCGGCATCGTCGACGACCACGGCACCGTGCTCACCGCACCGAACCTGCGCTGGACCGACATCGACCTCGAAGGCATCCTGCGCGCGGAGGTGTCGCTGCCGGTCCTCGTCGCCAACGACGCGAACGCCGCCCTGCTCGCCGAGTACACCTTCGGCGGCGCGGGCGACGACGTCATGCTCGTGCGCGTCGGCCGCGGTGTCGGCTCGGGTCTGCTCTCGGGCGGCCAGCCCATGCCCGGCGGCCGCTTCGCCGCGGGCGAGATCGGCCACGTCACCGTCGGCACCGACGGCGGTCCGGTGTGCGTGTGCGGCAAGGTCGGATGCCTCGAAGCGTGGCTGTCCGTCCCGTCGCTCGAACGCGCCCTGGCCGAGGAGGGCGCCGATGCCACCGCCGTCCTCCGCGACGCCGGGGAGCGGCTCGGCATCGCCCTGGCGCCCATCGTCGGCGCTCTCGACCTGTCGGAGATCGTGCTCTCCGGCCCCTCACCACTTCTCGACGGACCCCTCGCTGAGGCGACCGTCGAGACCCTGCGCGCCCGTACGCTCGCCGAGTTCCACGACGGCGTGCAGGTGCGAATGACGGAGCAAGGCGAGGACATCGTCCTCCGCGGCGCGGCCGTCATGGTCCTGTCCGGACAACTCGGGGTGTCCTGACACCCGTCCAACCCCCCCGGATGGATCACCCGACCCTCGGCGACCGTATGCTGAGCCGTGTGGTGGACGAGCTCGCGACCGGCGCAGCGGCATCGCCGTTCCTGCGCTCGCTGGGCCTCGCCGAGCGCGTCGAGCTGCTGCCGCCGGGATCGCCCGCGGCGGCGCTGGGCGCGGCGCTGATCGGGGCGGACGCCACCGTTCCGACGCCCGGTTCCGGGGCTTCCGCAGCGTCCGTCTCTGAGCCCGCGGGTTCCGCGGCGACCGTGTCCGGGGCAGCTGTCTCTGAGCCGTCCGTCTCCGAACCCGCCGTCCGCGAACCCTCCGTCTCCGACAGAAAGGCAGTTTTCCATGGCTGAGATCGTCATCGTCCCCTCTCCGGCGGCCGCCGGCGTCCTCGTTGCCGACGAGATCGTGAAGCTCATCAGCGAGCGTCCCGACGCGGTGCTGGGGCTCGCGACGGGCTCGACGCCGCTGCCCGTCTATGAGGCGCTGCGCCCCCGCGTGGCCGGGCTCGACGTGTCGCACGTGCGCGGCTTCGCGCTCGACGAGTACGTGGGCATCGACCCGAATCACCCGGAGAGCTACCGTTCGGTCATCACGAAGGAGGTCGTGGAGCCGCTCGGTCTGAACCCCGACCTCATCCAGACCCCGAACGGCGACCTCGCGACCATCTCGCACGCCGGCGAGGACTACGAGCGCGCCATCGCGGCCGCGGGCGGCATCGACCTGCAGATCCTCGGGATCGGCACGTCGGGGCACATCGGCTTCAACGAGCCCGGCTCGTCGTTCGCGTCGCGCACCCGCGTGAAGACCCTGATCGAGCAGACCCGTGAGGACAACGCGCGGTTCTTCGATTCGATCGACGACGTGCCCATGCACTGCATCACGCAGGGGCTCGGCACGATCCTCGAGGCGAAGCACCTGTTCCTCCTCGCGTTCGGCGAGGGCAAGGCGGCGGCGGTCGCCGGCGCCGTCGAGGGCCCGGTCACGTCGTCGCTGCCCGGTTCGGCGATCCAGCTGCACCCGCACGTCACGGTCGTCGTCGACGAGGCGGCCGCCTCGCAGCTCGCGCACGCCGACTACTACCGCTACGCGTTCGCCAACAAGCCCGCCTGGCAGGGTCTGTAAGCCGCGTCGCGCTGTCGTTGTGGCATCCAGGTGCCGCGTTCTGTCGTCATACCGGGCGGGTGGCGACCGATCGCGGCACCTGGATGCGTTTCCAGCGCGCGCTGTCCCGCCGTGCCGGTGTCGGCCGGTCGCCCTCGGAATCGCCGCGATCGCGCTCGGCGCGCGCGGCCTCGCCGTCCCCGACCCGCAGGTCTACCCGCCTCCCGCCTGATCCCGCGCCGGGTGCGGCGAGTGAGGCGTCAACCGTCAGCCGGGTCGGCATCCGCGGCATCCGCGATGCATACCGGCGGAGATCGGCGTGGCTGCGGATGCCTGGGCCCGAGGCATCCGTCGGCGTGCGGATCTCCGCGGTTGTGCAGGGCGTCGCGCAGCGCGCGCGGCTGCCGCGCGACGCGGGAAGGTCAGGGCGTGAAGACCTTGCCGGGGTTCAGGATGCCCTGCGGGTCGAAGACGCGGGTGATCTGGCGCTGCAGCTCCCACTGGTCGTCGCCGAGCTCGTCGGCGAGCCAGCGCCGCTTCAGCACGCCGACGCCGTGCTCGCCGGTGAGCGTTCCGCCCAGGCGCAGCGCGGCGCGGAACAGCTCGTCGGCGGCCTGCCAGATCACTTCGGGCACCGCCGCATCCGCGCCCGCGTCGAACACGAAGTTCGGGTGCAGGTTGCCGTCGCCGGCGTGGCAGACCGTCGGGATGACCAGGTCGTACTCGCGCTCGATGCGCGCGATCTCGTCGAACATCGCCGGGAGCGCGCTGCGCGGCACCGACACGTCTTCGATGAGCGTCGTGCCGAGGGTCTCCATCGCGGGATGCATCGACCGGCGGATCCGCCACAGCAGCTGCGACTCGGCGTCGTCGCGGGCGAGCCGCACGGCGCCGCCCGCATCGGTCAGCGTCGCGGCGATCGACTCGGCCTCGACCGACGCAGCGGGCCCGTCGGTCTGGATCGTCAGCTGGGCGGCCTCGCCCGGGTCGGGCAGGTCGAGCATCCGGTGCACGGCACGCAGGCACGCGGCATCCATCAGCTCCATGATCGCGGGCTGCACGCCCGATGCGGTCACCGCGGCAGCGGCGGTCGCGGCGGCGCGGACGCTCGGGAAGGATGCCGTGAGCGTGCGCGCCTGGCCGGGCACCAGCCGGCGGAGCTTGAGTGTCGCGCCGACGACGACCCCGAGCGTGCCCTCCGACCCGATCACGAGCGCGGTCAGGTCGAGGCCCGTGACGCCCTTGACGCTCCGATGCCCGAGGTGCAGCAGGCGGCCGTCGGCGAGCACGAGGTCGACGCCGAGCACCGCGTCGCGCACGACGCCGTACTTCGCGCAGAGGAGACCCCCGGCGCCCGTGGCGATGTTGCCGCCGACGGTCGAGATCTCGCGACTCACGGGGTCGGGCGCCCACCACAGGCCGTGGTCGGCGAGCGCACGGTTCAGCTCGGCGTTCAGGATGCCGGGCTCGACGACGGCGAGCAGATCGTCGGGCCGCACCTCGAGGATGCGATCCATCGCGCGCATCGACAGCACGATCTCGCCCGCGCCGGCGTTGGCCCCGCCGGCGAGGCCGGTGCCGGCGCCACGCACGACGACCGGGGTGCCGGTGGCCGTGGCGATCCGCATCGTGGCCTGCACATCGTCGATGCATGCCGCGTGCACGATCGCGATCGGCCGTCCGGGCGCGGCGTGCTCCGACTTGTCGGCTCGCGCGTCGTCGAGGTGGCTGGGGTCGGTGTCGACCCGTTCGGAGAGAGCCTCGCGCAGGAGGCCGACCACGGCGCCGGTCATGCGGTCAGGCGAGGCGTCGCCGGCCGGCGACGAGGCCGGTGGTCACGGCGACGACCGCGAACGCGAGGCCGACCCACGGGCTGCCGCTGGTCCACCACACGATCGTGGTGGCGGCGTAGACGAGCAGCTCCACCAGAGCGCGGACGAACGGATGCACGGCGAAGACGGCGCGCGGCGAGACGAACAGCGCCCACAGCAGGATCGCGATGACGGGGGCGCCGATGCCCGCGACGATGTTCCACGGGAACGGCCAGGCGGTGAACCCCCACACCGCGAGCGTTCCGAAGGCGAACAGTTCGCACAGGAACGCGAGGACGTCGACGGCGTCGAGCGCCGGTCGGGTGCCGGCCGGCGTCGCGGTCGCCGCGGGCTGTGCCGGTACGGCGGGGCGGACGGGGGGCAGATCGGCCATGAGCCCAGTCTACGCGCGGCCGGGCGGGGGCCTGCGGGGGCGGGTACCGTGGGCGCGCGTCAGTCGAACGAGAAGCGCGGCACCTGCGGGCCGACGAGATCACCGGGGATGTAGGCGAGGGAGACGGACCGGTCGAACCATTCGATCAGGCTGCGGGTGACCACGAGCGTGCCGCGGCCGTCGTCGCCGATCGTCGTGGTCGTGAGCGGTGCGTCGCCGACGAACGCCGCGACCGTCGCGCCCGGCTCACCGGTGACCGACACCGTCGCCGTCCCCCATCCCGAACCGAACTCGCTGTCGATCTGAGTGACGATCGGCGCCCCCGCGGGCAGCGTCGGCTCAGGTGTCGGCGTCGGCGTCGGCGTGGGAGTCGGTGTCGGAGTCGCCGTGGGAGTGGGAGTCGGTGTCGGAGTCGCCGTGGGTGTGGCCGTGGGAGTGGGCGTGGGCGTGGGGGTGGGGGTCGGCGTGACCGTCGGCGTCGGACTGGGTGTGGGGGATACCGAGGGCGTCGGGACCGGCGCGGGCGTCGCCGGAGGCGCCACCATCGGGGGCGTGGGAGCGGGGGCGGGAGTCGCATCCGGAGCGGCGTCTTCGACGGCGATCGGCTGCGGCACCTCCACGGGCAGCGACGCGGTGGGGGAGGGCAGCGCGGTCGGAGAGGGACCGGGAGTGGGGACCGCCGGCGCGCCGCCGTCTTGCGGAGTCGTCGATCCGTCGCCGGTCGGGGAGGCATCCGTCGACACGGTGGAATCGGCGGCGAGCATCGACGGCACGATGAACGCGGCGACCGTGCCGCCGGCGACGAGCACGGCGGCGGCAGCGATCCCGGCGAGCGCGCCGACGCCGAGGATGCCTCCGCCGACCGCACCCGCGACCGCCGCACCCGCACCCGCACCCGCGCCCGCTCCCGCCGCCGCACCGCTCGCGCCCGCGCCGCCGGCCGCCGCGGAACCACTCGCACCACCCGAGGCGGCCGCACCACCGGAACCACCCGCGCCACCCGTGCCGGCGCCCCCAGAACCGACGCCCGCCATCGACACCGCGCCGGGCACGGCGCCCGACGCGCTGGCCGCGAGCGCGACGATGGGCGCCGCGCTGCCCTGCAGCGTCGCGAGGTAGGCGGTCGCGCCGCCCGCACCGATTGTGACGGGGAGCAGCACGAGCGCAAGGCGCCGCGAGACGTCCTTCGCCTCGGCCGCGACGATGGCGCACCGCGCGCATTCCGCGAGGTGCGCGTCGACCTTCCCGGTGTCGCGCCGCCCCAGGTTGCCGCGGGCGTAGGCGCCCAGCCGCTCGATCGTCCAGCGGCACGCCGATCCCTCGGGTTCCGAGCGCAGGTGCGCCTGGATCCACGCCTCGCGCAGCCCCTCGCGTGCGCGGAACGCGAGCTGGGCGACCGCGGTCGCGTTCATGCCGAGCAGCGGCGCCACCGCGGCCGGCTTCATCTGCTCGATCTCGGTGTACCAGAGCACCTCCTGCCAGCGTGTGGGCAGGCTGCGATACGCCTGCGCGGTGAGGCTGCGATCGAGCGCCTCGTCGGTGGCGTGCGCCTCGGCATCCGGGTCGGCGATCGCCTCGACCTCGTCGATCGGCACCTCGCGGTCGCGGCGCCCCCAGCCGGCCGCGGTGTGACGGATGCTCGTGAAGAGGTACGCGCGGAACGATCCGGTCGGCCCGCCGCCGCGCTCGATCGCCTGGAAGATGCGCGCGTACGCCTCCTGCACGAGGTCGTCGGGGTCGAACCGCGACGTGATCGAGGATGCCACGGCGATGCCCGACCGGTAGTGCCGACGCCAGAGCTCGCCGAATGCGCCCCGATCGCCCGAGCGGGTGCGCTGCACGAGCTCGGCGTCGGCGAGGCCGTCGGTGTCGGCGTGCGACTGATCGGGGTCGTCCATGCGGGTCCTGGTTCGAGAGCGGGGATCGATCATGAGTCGCCCGACGGGCGCGATCACGACGCGCTTTCCTCATTCTCCCAGGTCGCGCTCAGAAAGCGACCGGGCCGGGCGGCGCCCCGGCGCCGCCCGAAAAGAAATCCCGAAAACCGCGTCATGGAATCCGCGCTGCGGCATCTCATGGGCAGACGGTTCTCCGTGCGCGCCCCTGGGGAGGGTCGCGCACGGAGGGCCGCGCCGGCCCGGCAACACGGGCACGGCAGCAGAAGGGGCCGCCGGGGGACGAGAGCGGGGCGAGCGGTGGGGGCCGCCGCCCCGCTCGCACCCGTACCGGTCGGTCCGGGCCGTCGACCAGGCGCGCGCCGCGGTGCTCACATCCCGTCGCCGGTCAGCGCACGGGCCTCGCCTCAGACCCGCGCGCCGTCGACCCAGACCCCGGCCACCTGCAGGGCGTCGTCGAGCAGCACCGCGTCCGCGGCGGCGCCGGGGCGGAGGCTCCCGTAGCGCCCGGCCAGACCGATCGCCCGCGCGGGCACGCTCGTGAGCGCGGCGGCCGCGTCGGCGAGGGGGAGTCCGCCCGCGACGACGAGGCGCAGCGCGGCATCCTGCGTCAGCGTCGATCCGGCGATCGCGCCGCCCTCGTCGAGGCGCGCGACGCCGTCGGTCACGGTCACGGCGAGGCCGCCGAGCTCGTACGCCCCGTCGGGCTCCCCCGCGGCACCCATCGCGTCGGTGATCAGCGCGATGCGCCCCGGTGCGCCCGCGAAGGCGAGGGCGATCACGTCGGGGTGCACGTGGATGCCGTCGGCGATCAGCTCGAGCGTCACCCGCTCGTCGCGCATCGCCGCGACCACGGGCCCGGGAGCACGGTGATGGATGCCGGGCATCGCGTTGAACGCGTGCGTGAGCAGTGTCGCGCCCGCATCGAACGCGGCGGATGCCTCGGCCTCGGTCGCGTTCGTGTGACCGACCGCGACGGCGACGCCCGCGGCGACGAACTCCGCCGTGGCAGCGAGCCCGCCGGGGAGCTCGGGTGCGAGGGTCACCTGCCGGACGGTGCCGCGGCCGGCCTCGACCAGGCGCGCGACGGCGGCCTCGTCGGGGGCCCGCAGCAGGCTCTCGGTGTGCGCGCCCTTGTGCCCGGGGTCGAGGAAGGGGCCCTCCAGGTGCGTGCCGAGGATCGTCGCGTCGCGTTCGGAGAGATCGGCGATCATCCCGACCTGCGCGGCCAGATCGTCGATCGACGCCGTCACGAGCGAGAGCACCGCGCGCGTCGTGCCGCGCGCGAGGTGCACGGCGCGGGCCGCCGCGATGGCATCCAGCCCGTGATCGTACGTGCCGCCGCCGCCCCCGTGCCCGTGGATGTCGACGAACCCGGGCGTCAGGTACGCGCCGGCCGCGTCGATCGCGTCGCCGGCGGGCAGCGCCCGCCACTCGTCGCCGGTGCCCGCGCGCAGCACCACGCCGTCGGCGAAGGCGACCCAGGCGTCGTCCGTCACCTCGCCGTCGTCGACGAGGCGCGCGGAGTGGATGACGGTGGTCATGCGTCGCCTCGATCGGCGCCGGCGGCCACCTCGACCGCCCACGGAATGCCGTCGAGCGGGGTGAACCCGATGCCCTGGCTCGTCCACAGCGGCGCCTCGACGCCGAGGATCTGCTCGTCGGCGACGCCGTCGACGACCTCCGCCGGATCCCACTCGTAGGCGCGGCGGGCGGTCGTGACCCCGCGCGCCCAGGTGAGCCCGAGCGGCGAGTCGGCGTCGAACTTCATGTCGAGGTAGATCGCATCGGCGGGGGAGAGGATGAGCTTCCCCTGATCCGACCCGACCGCGGTGAAGCCGCGCGCCTTGGCATCCATGCCGTCGATCGGCTCGACGTAACCCCAGAACTGCCCGACGGTGGTCGGTTCAAGGTCGGTCGCCGTGCCGGCCTCGTGCCATGCGACGGGCGTCTTGCCGAGGCTCGCGGCGAGCCGGCTGACCCGGCCGATGAAGCAGTCGTAGTCCTCGGCCGAGGTGCCGAGCCGCCACCCCTGGTCGTCGGTCAGGTGCAGGTGCAGGTGCAGGTGGGTGAACTTCAGGGCCGAGGTGCGGTCGATGTACGCCTTCACCGTCGCCACGTCGTGGAAGTGCCGGGCGACGTCGAGCATGACACCGCGGTATGCGAAGCGCGGGGCGTCGACGATCCGGACCGCGGGGATCTGCCAGCCGCCGGGCGCGGGCTCGACGAGCTGGCCGAGCGTCTGCACACCGTAGAAGAGGCCGGCGGCGTCGGTGCCGCTGACGATGACGGATGCCTCGGTCACGTCGAGCCGGTACGACTCGGCCGCGCCGTCGCCGGCGATCTCCAGCACGATCGCGCGGGCGTCGGCGGCGCTGTCGGCGGGCTCTCGGGTGTCGAGACGCAGACCGGTGCGGGTTTCGATGAGGGACTGCAGCGCCTCCGTGGCATCCGCGATCTCGGCCGCGGCCACGATCGGGGTCCCGGACGTCAGGGCGAACGGCGCGGAGCCGTCCGCCTCGATCGAGGCGGGGGCGGGAACGACGGAGGGAAGGGCCACGATGCTCCATTCTCGGGGATGGTGCCGACCACGCGCGAGTGGTCGGGTGGGGTCCGCCGGCTCGCGGCGGCGCGGGGCCCGGTCGGATATGCTCGCTGTGTCGCGACTGGCGTTGAGGTGGGCCACCACCGGGGAGCGACCACATGGCAATCGACCGTTCGCCTGGGTCGGTCTGCTCGCTGATCGAGTGCCGTCGCGCAGCGACGGTGCACCGAGATCATCCAGCCGACAGGAGACGACTATGACCGACCCGTACTTCAACGCCCCGCTCGCCGAGGTCGACCCCGAGATCGCCCAGGTGCTCGAGCGCGAGCTTGACCGCCAGCGCGGCTACCTCGAGATGATCGCGTCGGAGAACTTCGTGCCCGTCTCGGTGCTGCAGTCGCAGGGGTCGGTGCTGACCAACAAGTACGCCGAGGGCTACCCGGGCCGTCGCTACTACGGCGGCTGCGAAGAGGTCGACGTCGCCGAGGAGCTCGCGATCGAGCGCGCGAAGGCGCTCTTCGGCGCCGAGTTCGCGAACGTGCAGCCGCACTCCGGGGCATCCGCCAACGCCGCCGTGCTGCACGCGATCGCTCGCCCGGGCGACACTCTGCTCGGCCTCTCGCTCGACCAGGGCGGACACCTCACCCACGGCATGAAGATCAACTTCTCCGGCCGGCTCTACAACATCGTCGCGTACGGCGTCGACCCCGAGACCTCGATCATCGACATGGACGAGGTCGAGCGCCTCGCCGTCGAGCACTCGCCCAAGGTCATCATCGCGGGCTGGTCGGCCTACCCGCGCCAGCTCGACTTCGCGCGGTTCCGCGAGATCGCCGACAAGGTCGGCGCGCTCCTCTGGGTCGACATGGCGCACTTCGCCGGGCTCGTCGCTGCGGGCCTGCACCCGTCGCCCGTTCCCTACGCCGACGTGGTGTCCTCGACCGTGCACAAGACGATCGGCGGTCCGCGTTCGGGCTTCATCCTCACGAACGACGCCGACATCGCGAAGAAGATCAACACCGCGGTCTTCCCGGGGCAGCAGGGCGGCCCGCTCATGCACGTGATCGCCGCCAAGGCGACCGCGTTCAAGCTCGCCGCGACGCCGGAGTTCCGTGAGCGCCAGGAGCGCACCGTGCGGGGTGCCGCGATCCTCGCCGAGCGGCTCTCGCAGCCCGACGTCGCCGGCGCCGGCATCTCGGTGCGCTCGGGCGGCACCGACGTGCACCTCGTCCTCGTCGACCTCCGCGACGCCGCGATCGACGGCAAGCAGGCCGAGGATCTGCTGCACGAGATCCACATCACCGTGAACCGCAACGCCGTGCCGAACGACCCGCGGCCGCCGATGGTGACCTCGGGCCTGCGCATCGGCACGCCCGCGCTCGCGACCCGCGGCTTCGGCGACGCCGAGTTCACCGAGGTCGCCGACATCATCGCCCTCGCCCTCGTGGGCGGTGCGGACGGCGCCGACTTCGAGCAGCTGCGCACGCGCGTGGCATCCCTCACCGCCGCGTTCCCGCTCTACCCCGGGCTCGCGCAGTGACCGCGACCGTCCTCGACGGGCGGGCGACCGCCGCGGCGATCAAGGCGGAGCTCGCCGAGCGCGTCGCGAAGCTCAAGGCGCAGGGAGTGACCCCGGGCATCGCGACGGTGCTCGTGGGCGCCGACCCGGCATCCCAGCTGTACGTCGGCATGAAGCACAAGCAGTCCGAAGAGATCGGCATGAACTCGATCCAGGTCGAGCTGCCGGCGGATGCCACGCAGGCGGACGTCGAGGCGGAGATCGACCGGCTCAACGCCGATGAGACCTGCCACGGCTACATCGTGCAGCTGCCGCTGCCGCGACACCTCGACACCGACCGGATCCTCGAGCGGATCGACCCGGCGAAGGATGCCGACGGCCTGCATCCCACGAACCTCGGCAAGCTCGTGCTGAACGTCAACGACGAGATCATCTCTCCGCTGCCGTGCACGCCCCGCGCCGTGATCGAGCTGCTCGAGCGCAATGGCTACGCACTCGCGGGCACGCATGTGGTCGTCGTCGGCCGGGGCGTGACGATCGGGCGCTCGATCGGGCTGCTGCTCACCCGCCGCGACGTCAACGCGACCGTGACCCTCACCCACACCGGCACGCGCGACCTGCCCGCCTACCTGCGGCAGGCCGACGTCATCGTGGGCGCGGCGGGCATGAAGCACCTCGTGCGACCCGAGGACGTCAAGCCCGGCGCCGCCGTGCTCGATGTCGGGGTGACCCGCGAGATCGATCCCGAGACCGGCAAGTCGAAGGTCTACGGCGACATCGCCCCGGGCGTCGAAGAGGTGGCCGGCTGGCTGTCGCCGAATCCCGGGGGCGTCGGCCCGATGACGGTGGCGCTCCTGATGACGAACGTCGTCGAGGCGGCGGAGCGCACGATCCGCGCCTGAGCGTCAGCGGGCGGCGTCCGATCCGGCGCGCGCGCCGCGCAGGTGCGCCTGTACGAGCGCGTCGTGCTCGGCGTCGGTGAGCGCGTCGAAGTCTGCCGCTTCAGCGCGGTCGCGCCGCGCCCACCGCAGGAGCAGCAGGATCAGCACCGGAACGTCGGCCGCCTCGGCGATGAACCAGAGCAGGTCGCCCGCGAGGTGCTGATCGTGCAGCGGATTCGGCCACCAGCCGGTACCCGCGACGGTCGTGATGCCGTCGATGACGGTGTCGTTCAGCCGCATGAGGATGCCCGGGATCGAATCGATCACGAGCTCGACGAACGCCAGCAGGAACTCGATCGCGAGGAAGGTCGACGCGTGCAGGCTGGTGAGGGCCCATCATCGGCACCCTCAGCAGCAGCGCGATGCGCGCCGTGAACGCCCAGCGCAGCTGCGCCGACCACGCGCCGAAGAAGCCCAGCTCGACGACCGCGTACGAGCCGAGGCCGAGGGCGAAGAACAGCACCGTGCGTCGACGCGGCCACACGACGCCGTGACGGGCGGCGCGACGGATGCCGAGGGCGTAGGCGATCGTCGCGGCGACCAGGACGACGAGGGTCACAGGGTCGGCGCGCCAGGTCGTGAGGAGGGCGTCGAAGGGAGGCGTGCGCACAGCATACGCCGCGCGGCTATGCGGTGAAACGGGTGAGGAAAGCCTTCGTGCGGGCATGTGCGGGCGCCGTGAACAGCTGGGCGGGAGCGCCCTCCTCGACGATGACGCCCTCGTCGAGGAACAGCACCCGATCGGCGACGTCACGCGCGAACGCCATCTCGTGCGTCGCCATGAGGATCGTCGCCCCGCCCTCGGCGAGCGAGCGCACGAGGTCGAGCACCTCGCCGACGAGCTCCGGGTCGAGCGCCGAGGTGATCTCGTCGAGCAGCAGCACCTCGGGGTCGGTCGCGATGGCGCGGACGATCGCGACGCGCTGCTGCTGCCCGCCGGAGAGGCGGTCGGGGTGGGCGTTCGCGAAGTCGGCGAGCCCGACGCGCTCGAGGAGCGCCAGTGCGCGCGCCTCGGCATCCTTTCGCGGCACCTTGTGCACGACGCGCGAGGCGAGGGTCACGTTGCCGAGCACCGTCAGATGCGGGAAGAGGTTGTAGCTCTGGAACACCGCGCCGAGCCGCGCGCGCACCCGGTTGCCGTCGACGCGCGGGTCGGAGATGTCCTCGTCGCCGAGGAAGATGCGACCGTCGTCGATCGGCTCGAGCAGGCCGAGGCAGCGGAGGAGCGTGGATTTGCCCGATCCGGATGCCCCGATGAGCGCGACGACCTCGTGCGCGGCGAGCGACACCGACACCCCGCGCAGCACCTCGCGCTCGCCGAACGCCTTCCAGACATCCTCCGCCGCGAGCACCGGGGCGCCGACCGGCGCCGGGACACCGCCCGGCTCCACCGCGGTCACAGGATCGCTCCGCTCTGCTCGCGCTCGCGCAGCCGCGCCGTGTACCAGTCGGCGGTCCGGATCGTGGGGATCGCGAGCAGCACGAAGAGGATGCCCGCGACGACGTACGGCGTGAAGTTGTAGCTGAGGGCGTTCGCCGAGCGCGCGGCGGCGATCGCATCGATCGCGCCGAGGATCGAGATGAGCCCGACGTCCTTCTGCATCGAGACGAAGTCGTTCATGAGGGGCGGCGTCATCTTGCGCAGGGCCTGGGGGAGCACCACCCGCCGGAGGGTCTGCCCGTAGCCGAGCCCGAGCGAGCGCGCCGCGAGCCGC
>NZ_VFPS01000007.1 GCF_006716815.1 Microbacterium lacticum | reverse complement strand
GATGAACTCGCGCCCGTGGTCGATGTCACGGAGCCGCACCGCGAGCATCCGCTCCTCGGCGGGCTTGAGCACCCGGTCGTGCAGCGACTTCTTCAGCGCGAGCGAGCGCACCTCGAGCGCGTCGAAGGTGTTCCGGCGCAGGTAGACCGCGAGCCCCAGACGGTTGCGCGCCGTCGCCTCCACGAGCTGCAGCGCCGCGATCTCGGGGGCGAGCTCACCGGACACCGCCTCCTGCAGGCACAGGATGTCGGCGCCGGTCGCCTCGACCAGATCGTCGAGCTCGCCGATCGCCTTGTGCTTGTTGAGGTTGTATGAGATCACCTTCATCGTGCCGCCAGCCTAGAGCCGCAACCCATGAACGCGCTCCGACTCGACACAGTGTTCCCCGTGCGGTCGCTTTCCGGTCAGTCCTCACCGCTGTCGCCGGCGGGGGAACGGCGTGCGCGCGTCTGCTCGGCACGCAGCGCGAGCAGGTCGTCGGCCGGGTAGCCGACCTCGGTCAGGGTGAGTCCGCGCGCGGCGAGCACCTTCGTCTCACTGGTGCGGATGCCGACGTCGCGGATCGCCGCGGCTTCCGACACGTCGATGCGCCCCTCCCCGACCGCCGCGCACGCGCCGACGAGCGCGCGCACCATGCTGTGGCAGAAGGCATCCGCTTTCACGTTCGCCACGAGGATCCCGTGCTCGTCCCGCCGCCAGCCGAACTCGAGCAGGGTGCGGATCGTCGTCGCGCCCTCGCGCCATTTGCAGTACGCGGCGAAGTCGTGCAGTCCGATGAGCGAGCGGGCCGCGGCATCCATCGCCTCGACATCGAGGCGCGCCTTCACCGTCGTCGTGCGTCCCCGCTCGAGCGGGTCGTAGGAGGTCTCGAGGTCGGCGATGCGGTACTCGTAGCGCCGCCAGACGGCGGAGAACCGCGCGTCGAACCCCGCGGGCGCCTCGGCACTGCGGTGCACGGCGACGTCGGGGTAGGGACCGAGCACCCCCGTCAGTCGGGCGGCGAGCGCTGCGGGTGTCGGGTTCCGCCCCTTCTCGAGCCGCGCGCGCTGCGCGTCGCTCAGATCGAGATGGGCGACCTGGCCCGACGCGTGCACGCCGGCATCGGTGCGGCCCGCGACGACCAGCTGCGGATCGCCGCCGAGTACGCGGGCGATCGCCGTCTCGAGCGTGCCCTGCACGGTGCGCAGGCCCGGCTGGCGGGCCCAGCCGCGAAAGCCGGTGCCGTCGTAGGCGAGATCGAGGCGCAGGCGCACCCGGTCAGCCTAGCCGGGCGTCGACCTCGGCACGCGTCGGCGGGTTGGCGCCCGCGCGCGAGACGGTGATGCCGGCCATGACCGCCGCGCGGCGGAGGGCCGTCTCGAGCGCGTACGCCTCGGGGAGCACCCGCGGGTCGTCCAGCACGCTCGACACGAGGCTCGCCATGGCGGCGTCGCCCGCGCCGATCGTGTCGGCCACCGTCACGACGTACGGTGCCGCAGCGACGACGCCGTGCGCACCGCGCGCGAGCAGGCCCTCCCCTCCGCGGGTGATCACGACGAGAGCGGGCCCCAGCTCCGCGATCCGCGTGAGCACCTCCTCGTCGTCGAGATCGGGGTACAGCCAGCGCGCGTCTTCATCGCTCAGCTTGACGAGATCGGCGGATGCCACGGCCTCGCCGAACCTCGCGAGCGCGCCGGCGTGGTCGCCGACGAGCGCGGGCCGGATGTTCGGGTCGACGCTCACGATCGCGCCCGCTGCCGCCGCGGCGCGGAGCGTGTCGAGCACGGCCGTGCCGCCCGGCTCGAGGAAGAGCGCGATCGATCCGGTGTGCACGGCGCGCACGCCGGCGAGGTCGCGGGCGTCGGCGGCGGGGACCGCCCAGTCGATCGCGAACTCGTACTCGGCCGAGCCGTCGGGGCGCAGCCGCGCCCGCGCGGTCGAGGTCGGTGCGTCGGTGAACGAGCGCTCGTCGACGCGGGCGCCCGACTCCTCGATCTGGGTCGCGATGCGCCGGCCGCGCTCGTCGCGGCCGATACGCGTGAGCAGCCGCGTCGCGTGGCCCTGCCGCGCGAGACCGACCGCGACGTTCGCAGGGCTGCCGCCGACGAGCTCACGATCGGCGCCGTCGTCACCGGCCACGATGTCGATCAGGGCCTCGCCGACGACCAGCACATCCGTATCCATGCCTCAGTCCTACCCGACTCCGGCGCCCACCGCGAACGCCGGCATCCGGACCCGTGTTCGTCGCCCTCCGTGCGCGCGTCGCACAGGTGGCGGACGTAGAATTGATGGCTCCGCCGTCGGCATCCGCCCCGCCCCGCCGCGGCGCCCCCGCCGACTTCCGGCCGCCCGCTTCGCACCGCCTCTGGATCATGATCACACCCACCGCGCCCCGTTACGCCGGGCTCGACGGCCTGCGCGCCGTCGCCGTGCTGATCGTCGTGCTCTACCACCTCTTCCCGGCCTGGTTCCTGCGATCGGGCTTCGTCGGCGTCGACGTGTTCTTCGTCATCTCGGGCTTTCTCATCACCTCGCTGCTGCTGCGCGAGCGCGCGGCGACCGGGCGGATCGCCCTCGCCGCGTTCTGGAAACGCCGCGCGCGGCGGCTGCTCCCCGCCCTCGCCGCGGTCGTGACGGTCTGCGCGAGTCTCGCCTGGCTGATCGGCGGGGATGTGCTCGTCGGACTCGGGCGGCAGGTGCTCGGCGCGGCGACGTTCTCGTACAACTGGCTCGCGATCGCCGGCGGCTCGACCTACTTCAGCGCCGGCGAGCCCGAGCTGTTCCGAAACCTGTGGTCGCTCGCGGTCGAGGAGCAGTTCTACCTCGTCTGGCCGCTGATGCTTCCCGTGCTGATGCTGGCCCGACGCCGCTGGATGCGGGTGGGAGCGGTGCTCGTCCTCGCCGCCGGGTCGGCGACCTGGGCGGTCGGTGCGCTCGCGTCGGGCGCGACCCTCACGCGCGCTTACTACGGCACCGACACGCACGCGTTCGGCCTGCTGCTCGGCGTCGCGCTGGCCTTCGCCCTCGACCGTTCGAGCAGCAGGATGGCCGGCAGCGCGACCGCCGGGGGTGCCACTCCCACGACGGGCCGCGCTGGCATCGCGGTGGGGATGCCTCTCGTCGGCGGTGCGGCGCTGATCGGGCTCCTCGTGGTGTCGTCGTGGCCGGACGGCGCGTCCGTCTACCCCGCCGTTCCGCTCATCGCGTCGGCGCTGACGGCGGTCGTCATCGCGTCCGCGGTCTCGCCCGGTTCGCCCCTCGGCCGGGCGCTCGACGTCGCTCCGCTCCGCTGGGTCGGCGAGCGCTCCTATGGCATCTACCTCTGGCACTGGCCGGTGGTCGTGCTGCTGACGATCGCCGCCACGGGAACGATCGTCGACACCGCCATTCCACTCGCCGTGGGCGTCACCGCGCTCGTGGTGACCCTCGGGGCGTCGGCGGTGTCGTACCGCGTGCTCGAGCAGCCCGTTCGCCGGCTCGGCGCGCGCGGCGCCGTGCGCGCTCTCGGCCTCCGACTGCGCGCCACCCCGGTGCGCCGCTTCGGCGCGATCACCGTCGTCGCCGCCGGCGCGCTCGGCGCGGTGGGCACCGCCGCCGCGGTGGCCGCCGCTCCCCCGGTGAGTTCGAGCGAGGCCGTCGTGCAGGCGGGCCTCGAGGCGCTCGCCGAGGCATCCGCCGCGCCCGCGCCGAACGGCACCCCCGCGCCGCCCGCGGCCAGCCCCACGCCGCCCGCGGCCAGCCCCACGCCGCGCGCACCGGAGCCGTCCGCGTCTACGTCGGCCGCACCGGGGGAGGCCGTACCTGGCGCCCTTCCGCCGGCGCCCGGCGTCGCGGCGCGACCGCCGCGGGCCGACGACGGCCGCCCGCTGCCGCCGGTCCACACCCCCGTCCCCGGCGACCGGATCACGGCGGTCGGCGACTCGGTCATGCTCGCCTCGGCCGGCGGCCTGCTCGACGAACGGCCCGGGATGCAGATCGACGCGGCCGTGTCGCGGTCGATGTGGCAGGGCGGCGAGATCGTGCAGACCCTCGCCGCGCAGGGCGCCCTGCGCGACTACGTCGTCATCGGGCTCGGCACGAACGGCCCGGTCGACGACGAGGAGCTGCAGACCCTGTACGACGCGGTGGGCCCGGAGCGCTGCCTGGTGCTCGTGAACGCGTTCGCCCCGCGCGACTGGATCGACGGGGTCAACACCGAGCTCACCTCGTTCGCCGCGACCCATCCGCGAGTTGCGGTCGCCGACTGGTCACGGGCGATCGCGCCGAAGGTCGACCTGCTCGCCGGCGACCAGATCCACCCGGGTCCGACCGGGGGCGCGGTCTACGCCGACACCGTCGCGGGAGCCCTCGACGCGCTCGCCAACCGTCCCGCCGACGTCGGCTACCGGGCGGGCATGGTCCATTGGGCGCTGGCGCAGGCGGAGGGACGGGCACTCGACGCCCGCTGACGCACCCCGCGTCGGATCCGCCGCCGTCAGACCCGCTCGACGAGCGCGACCGACCGCTCGGTGGGGTGAAAGCCGAGCCCCTCGTAGAGCGTGTGGGCGCCCGTCGGGCTCGCAGTGTCGACGTCGAGCACGGCGCGCTCAAGCCCGGCGGCCTGGATCGCCGTGAGGGTGCCCGCGATCACCGCGGGGGCGATCCGGCGCCCGCGATACGCGCGCACCACACCGATGAGCTCGATGTACCCGCTCGACGCGCCCATCGCCACCCAGTCGTCCTCGTTGACCGACACGAGCGAATACCCCACCACGGCGCCGTCGGCACTGATCGCCAGCCGCGACAGGTCGGGGCGGAAGAACGGCCCGCCGACGAACTTCGCCCACGTCTCGGGCTGCGAGGGCTGGCTGCCCCAGTGGTCGCGGAAGGAGTCGTTGTGCGCGAGGCGCGCGTCGTCGTCGCGATCGCGCGTGTAGGGGACGACGGTGACGCCGTCGCGCGCCGTGATCTCGGGCACGGGCAGCCGCATGTCGCGCTCCATCGACGTGAACCAGCGCTCGGCGGTGAAGCCGGCCTTCTCCGCGATGGCGCGCGCGTCGAGGTTGCCCTCCTCGGCGTAGGTCTTGAGGTCGGCCGTCCACGCCGTGCCCGCATCCTCGGCACCGCCCGCACCCGCGGCGCCGTCTGCCACAGCCCCGTCGCCGGCGCCGACCTCGGCGGCGGCCTCCGCGACCGCCTCCAGTCCCCGCGCCCGTTGCCAGCCGAACAGCGCCGTGCCGATGCCGCGGCGACGCCAGTCGGGATGCACCGCGCCGGCGAGGTTCACCGTGAGTACGCCCACGCGTGCCGGGTGCAGGAACGCCGATCCGAACGCGATGATCGTGCCCTCGGCATCCACCGCCACCAGCGAGTCGCGGGCGTGGTCGATGTGCGGCAGATCGAAGGTGTCGGCGATCTCCTCCCGCGCCGTCCCCCAGTTCGGGTGGTCGACCGCGTCGGCGGCCGCCGCGACCGCATGGATGCCATCGATGTCGGCCTCGGTCGGCGGGCGCCACTGCGCGACGGCCTCGTGCTGGGGCATCCCCGTCGGAGCGCCGTGGCGCAGGCGGTCGATACGGGAGATCAGGCTCGACTCGGTCACGCTGTCACCCTACCCGCGCCTTCCCCGCCGCAACGCACGAGGCCCGCACCCCCGGAAGGGTGCGGGCCTCGAAACGAGGGGAGACGCTTACTCGGACTTCTCCTCGACGGCGTCGGCAGCGGCGGCCTCAGCAGCCTCGCCCTCGGCCTGCGACTCGGCGCCGGCCTCGGCGGCCTGGGTCTCCTCGACCTCGACCTCGGCGCGGGTCCCCTCGACGGCGACCTCCTCGGCCGGAGCCTCGGCGGCGGGCGCCGCGGCGGCCGACTGCTTGGCCGACTTCGGCTTCGGGTTCACCGGCTCGAGCACGAGCTCGATGCGGGCCATGGGGGCGTTGTCGCCCTTGCGGTTGCCGATCTTCGTGATGCGGGTGTAGCCGCCCTCACGGTCGGCGACCTGCGGCGCGATCTCAGCGAACAGCACGTGCACGGCTTCCTTGTCACCGATGACCGACAGCACCCGGCGACGGGCGTGCAGGTCGCCGCGCTTGGCGAAGGTGATGAGGCGCTCGGCGAGCGGACGCAGGCGCTTGGCCTTCGTCTCGGTCGTCGTGATCGCACCGTGCGTGTAGAGCGCGGCGGCGAGGTTGGCGAGCAGCAGGCGCTCGTGGGCGGGGCCGCCTCCGAGGCGGGGACCCTTGGTGGGCTTGGGCATGTCAGTTACTCCAGAGGGAAAATGTCAGCAGACCGGTCGGGCGCCGATCAGATGGTCTCGTCGTCGTAGCCGCCGTAGAAGTGCGCGCCGTCGAAGCCGGGCACGGAGTCCTTCAGCGACAGACCGAGCGAGATGAGCTTGTCGCGCACCTCGTCGACCGACTTCTGACCGAAGTTGCGGATGTTCATCAGCTGCGTCTCCGAGAGGGCGACGAGCTCGGACACCGTGTTGATGCCCTCGCGCTTCAGGCAGTTGTACGAACGGACCGACATGTCGAGATCCTCGATCGGCATCGACAGTTCGCCCGAGACGACCTCGGCGACCGGCGCGGGGCCGATCTCGATGCCCTCGGCCTCGACGTTCAGCTCGCGGGCGAGACCGAACAGCTCGGTCAGCGTGCGACCGGCCGAGGCGACGGCGTCGCGCGGGGTGATCGAGGGCTTGGCCTCGACGTCGAGCACGAGCTTGTCGAAGTCGGTGCGCTCACCGGCACGGGTGGCGTCGACGCGGTACGAGACCTTCAGCACGGGCGAGTAGATCGAGTCGATCGGGATCTGCCCGGCCTCGGCGTACTCGTTGCGGTTCTGCGTCGCCGAGACGTAGCCGCGGCCACGCTCGATCGTCAGCTCGAGCTCGAAGCGGGCCGAGTCGTTGAGCGTCGCGATGACGAGCTCGGGGTTGTGCACCTCGACACCGGCCGGAGCGGAGATGTCGGCGGCGGTGACCTCACCGGCGCCGGTCTTGCGCAGGTAGGCGGTGATCGGCTCGTCGCGCTCCGACGAGACCACGAGCTGCTTGATGTTGAGGATGATCTCGGTGACATCCTCCTTCACGCCCGGGATGGTGCTGAACTCGTGCAGCACGCCGTCGATGCGGATGCTGGTGACCGCAGCCCCGGGGATCGAGGAGAGCAGGCTGCGACGCAGCGCGTTGCCGATGGTGTAACCGAAGCCGGGCTCGAGCGGCTCGATCACGAATCGGCTGCGGAACTCGCCGATCTTCTCCTCGGTCAGAGTGGGACGCTGTGCAATGAGCACTATGTGTTCCTTTCCGTCACGTGCCCGCTATATGACACGTGCGATTGCAAGAGGTGTTGAGTTGTGGAAAGTCGACGGCGACGGATGCCACGGTGTCCGTGGCATCCGTCATCGAGAGTCAGACGCGGCGGCGCTTCGGGGGGCGGCAGCCGTTGTGTGCCTGCGGGGTGACGTCGGAGATCGATCCGACCTCGAGGCCCGCGGCGGTCAGCGAACGGATCGCGGTCTCGCGGCCCGAACCCGGGCCCTTCACGAAGACGTCGACCTTCTTCACGCCGTGCTCCTGCGCCTGGCGGGCGGCCGACTCGGCGGCCATGCCGGCGGCGTACGGCGTGGACTTGCGCGAGCCCTTGAAGCCCACCCCACCCGAGGACGCCCAGCTGATCACGGCGCCCGAGGGGTCGGTGATCGAGACGATCGTGTTGTTGAACGTCGACTTGATGTGGGCGTGGCCCAGCGCGATGTTCTTCTTCTCCTTGCGGCGCGGCTTGCGCGCGGCGGTCTTGGCCTGTGCCATGTGCGTGTTCTCCTAAAACCCTGTGTTGACCGGGCGCTGCGCTTAGCGCGCCTTCTTCTTGCCGGCGACGGTGCGCTTGGGGCCCTTGCGGGTACGCGCGTTGGTCTTCGTGCGCTGGCCGCGCACGGGAAGGCCGCGACGGTGGCGCAGACCCTGGTACGAGCCGATCTCGACCTTGCGGCGGATGTCGGCGGCGACCTCGCGGCGCAGGTCACCTTCCACCTTGTAGTTGCCTTCGATGTAGTCGCGGAGTGCGACGAGCTGGTCGGCGGAAAGGTCCTTGACGCGGATCGACTCGTCGATCTCGGTGGCCTTGAGGATCTCGACCGAGCGGGTACGGCCGACGCCGTAGATGTAGGTAAGGGCGATCACCACGCGCTTGTCGCGCGGGATGTCAACGCCGGCAAGACGTGCCATGCGGTTCTCCTAGGAGTAGGTGGAGGTGTGGAGCAGCATCGGTGCCCGGGCCTCCACCCGGGGTGTCCTCCGCTCGCGCGGAATCTGACGCTGCCTGTTGTGTGTATTGAGTTGTGAGTGAGCTCGTCTGACGCTCAGCCCTGGCGCTGCTTGTGACGCGGGTTCGACTTGCAGATGACCATGACGCGACCGTGACGACGGATGACCTTGCAGTGGTCGCAGATGGGCTTGACGGACGGGTTGACCTTCATGATGTTTCCTTGCTCGCTGTCTTCACCCGACTCCGCGCCCGAGCGGTGCTCTGGGCGGAGGGGTGTTACTTCTCGACCGGTCTAGCGGTAGCGGTAGACGATGCGTCCGCGGGTGAGGTCGTAGGGCGAGAGCTCCACGACGACTCGGTCCTCGGGAATGATGCGGATGTAGTTCTGCCGCATCTTGCCGGAGATCGTCGCGAGGACCTTGTGCCCGTTGGTCAGCTCAACGCGGAACATCGCATTGGGCAGCGCCTCGGAGATCACACCCTCGATCTCGATGACTCCGTCTTTCTTCGCCATACGCTCGCTTACGCTCGGCAGACCGGTCGGTCTGCGGTGGATGGGATTGTTCGGTGCTGCGACACGCCAATGAAGGCGCAAGGCACCAAAGATCCAGTGTAGGTGATACGTCGTCGCGCGGCAAACCGCCGGTCATTCACCGTGCCGGCGGCGACGCGCCGCCACGATCAGCGCCGACGCGCCGCCCACGACGAGCACACCGCCGAGCGCGATCGCCCACCACGGCACCGTGCCGCCCGTGCCGGGAAGCCCCGGCTGCAGCGGCTGGTCGGGCTCGACGGGCGTCACGGGCTCGTCGGGCTGCAGCGTGTTCGTGACGGTCACCGAGATCGCGGTGCCCGGGGCATCCACCGTGAAGGACGCCGGGGTGATCACCGGCGACTGCCACGTGCCGCCGGCGGGGTTCGCGGAGCTCGTCTCGGTGACGGTGCACGAACTCCCGACCGGCACCTCGGTCGCGGCCGTCGCCTCGCCCGCCGACGCGGTCCAGGGTTAGGTCGTCGACCGCCCGTCCGCCGTGCAGACGACCGTGCCCGAGAACGAGTCGTCGAAGCTCAGGCCGCCGGCGAGTCGGTGACTTCGCCGTCCACCGTCCACACGGGCTCCGCCCAGACGAACCCGGGAGGCACCGGCTGCGCTCGTCTCGCCGCTCTCGTCTCGGCGCTCTCGGCGGAGACGGCGGACGGGCCGCACCGATCGCTCGGCACGGCCCGTCCAGGCATCCCTGCCGCTTACTGGAACAGCGTCTTGAACTGGCCCTTGGCCGGGATGGTGGTGTTGGAGATGACCTCGCCGTTGACCGCGATCGTCGGGGTGCCGATGCCGCTCGAGCCCGGGGCGATCGGGGTCTTGTCGGTCATCGAGGCGACGAACTTCTTGTACGTGCCGTCGGTCACGCACGAGTCGATGCCCTCGACGCCGACGCTCTTCGCGATCGCGAGGATCTCGTCGTCGGTGAGGCCGGTGGAGTTCTCGTCGGGCTGCTGGGCGAACATGGCCTGCATGAACGGGACGGCGGCGTCGGGGTCGGCCTCGGCGACGCAGTACATCGCGTTCGCGGAGCGGGTGGAGTACTCCGTGCCCTGCGAATAGCGGTCGAGGATCGCGATGGGGTGGATGTTCAGGGTGATCGTGCCGTCGTTCACGAGGTCGAGGATCTCGTCGCCGTACGTCTGCTCGAACTGGCTGCAGATCGGGCACATGAAGTCGATGTAGATGTCGAGGGTCTGCTCGCCCGAGCCGACGACGACGGCGCCGGTCTGCTGGTCGATGCCCGACCCGCTCGGCGCGGTGCCGGGGTCGGTCGCGCTGTTGTTCATCCAGACGACGAGCGCGACGACGACGGCGACGACCGCCACGACGGCCACACTCACCCAGATCGCGAACCAGTTGGTCTTGCCCGCTGCCGCATTCGCCATGTCTGTGCCTCTCTCACCTGCGGCCCACGCCGCGCGTTCCTATCTTCCCCCATCCCCACCTATGCATCCCCCGAGAACCCCGCCCCCTCCCTCTCCCCCTCCCCCTCCCCCCTCGCCTCTCGCCGAGCCGCTATGCCGCGTGCGAGCCGCTACGCCGCGGACGGTCCGGACCATGGCGGGTCGGACGCGGCGTAGCGGCTCGGCGGGGGTCAGCGAGGCGGGTGGACGGAGAAGGCGGCGAGGCGGGCGCCGAGGGCGGCGGCGGAGACGGTGTGGGCCTTCCCCCAGCGGGGGAAGCGACGGTGGGTCGTGCCGCGGATCCAGTCCTCGCGCATCTTCTCCTCGAGGACGACCTGCGCCGCATCGACGCCCGCGCCCCGCAGCCGCGGATCGAGGTACTTGCCTTCGCCGTCGTACTCGCCCCAGGCATCCGCGTCGTCGAGCCCGAAGTCGACGTAGTAGTTCCGGCCGGCGGGGCCCGGGATGGCGACCTGGAGGCGCGGCATCGCGAAGCCGAGGTCGAGCAGGTAGAGCCGGCTCACGCTCTCGCCCGGCGACGCCGCCCGGCCGTCCGCGAGCCCGAGGATCCGACGCGCCTGACGCACGCCGCGTCCCCCGCGCGGCAGGCGGGCGGCGACCTGCGCCCGGAGTGCCTCTGCGGCGGCCTCGTCGTAGAGGCCGGTCCTCTCGTCATAGGCCCGCAGGCGTACGGCCGCGTCCGCGAGGGCGAGGCCGGTCTCTTCGCTCGTCCCGCGAAGCAGGTCGGCGACGGTGCGCGGCAGCGAGGTGCAGCGCAGCCCCTCGCGTTCGACGGTGTCGGCGGTGGGGACGGCGACCTCGTGCCGGGCCACGGTCGGGGTGGATGCCAGGACGTGTCCGCTCGCGCTGCGACCGCTGAGGTGGACGCGCTGCGGCTCGATGCGGAACAGCGGCAGCCGCCAGATCACCGCGGCCGCCGTGTGCGAGTACACGAGGTCCGAGCCGCCGGTGCGGCGCGCGTCGGCCGCGACGACGCGCATGAGGTGCCGACCTTCCGTGTACGAGTCGCGCCAGGCCGTGGCATCCGCGTACCAGCCCTGGTCGATGCGGACGAGTGTGCCGGCGCGCACGCGCGCAGTGATCTCGCGTGTCGACAGTCCCGCGGCCTCGATCTGGGCGCGGGACCTGATCGCCGCACGTGCTTCGTGAATGAGCATGCCGCTCACCCTGGCCCAGTGCCGCCCTCTCTGGACGCCCCACCCCCCAGTCGGTGGACGAATCCAGAAACTCGCCCCCTGTGGAGAACTCCCCGCCCTCTGCGCTGAGCCGTTACGGCGCGGCCGAACCGCCACGATCCGTACCGTCCGCGGCGTAGCGGCTCGCACGCGGCGTAGCGGCTCGGCGGGGAAACCGGGGTTAGGCGAGGGGGGTGGGGGTGATGTGGAAGGGAGCGAGGTCGGCGGCGCCGCCGTCGGGGGCGGTCAGCACCCAGATACCGCCCTCGTGCACGGCGACGCTGTGCTCCCAGTGCGAGCCGTCGGAGCCGTCGACGGTGGTGACGGTCCAGTCGTCGTCCTCGACGAACGTGGCCTCCGATCCGGCGGTCACCATCGGCTCGATCGCGAGGCAGAGCCCCGGACGCACCTCGGGTCCGAGGTCGGCGACCCGGTAGTTGAACACCGTCGGCCCCTCGTGCATCTTGCGGCCGATCCCGTGCCCGACGTAGTCGCGCAGGATGCCGTACTCGCGACCGTCTTCCGCGGCGGCACGCTCGATGTAGCCCTGCACGGCATCGCCGATCTCACCGACGCGGCGAGCGGATGCCAGGGCCGCCACCCCGGCCCAGAGCGAGCCGCGCGTGACCTCCGACAGACGCTCGCGCGCCGCGGTGACGACGGGGTCGCCGCCCGGCACGACGATCGTGATCGCCGAGTCGCCGTTCCAGCCGCGCAGCTGCGCACCGGCGTCGATCGACACGATGTCGCCCGGCTCCAGCACCCGGTCTCCGGGGATCCCGTGCACCACCTGGTCGTTCACCGACACGCACGTCGTGTGCCGGTAGCCACGCACCAGCTGGAAGTTCGACTCCGCACCGCGGGCGGTGATGACGGCGGATGCCGCGGCATCCAGTTCGCCCGTCGTCACGCCCGGCGCGATGAGCGCCCGCACCGCGTCGAGCGCAGCGGCGGTGATGAGGCCGGGTTCGACCATCGCCCGCAGCTGGGCGGGCGTTTTGTACAGCGAGCGGCGCAGTCCCACGGTCAGCCGCTCAGGCGACGATGCCGCGCGCGGCCAGCGCCGTGATGATCCGCTCGAACACCTCGTCGAGCGTGCCCACGCCGTCGACCTCGAACGCGACGCCGCGCTCGCGGTAGACGTCGAGGATCGGCGCGGTCTCGGACTCGTAGATCGAGAGCCGCTTCGCGATCGACTCGTCGTTGTCGTCGCTGCGCCCCTGCTCGGCGGCCCGCAGCGGAATGCGGCGGATCGACTCCTCGCGGGGCACCGACAGCTCGATCACACCGGTGAGCGGTTCGTCGCGCTCCTCGAGGAACGCGTCGAGGTCGCCGACCTGGCCGATGTTGCGCGGGTAGCCGTCGAGCAGGAAGCCGCCCGCGGCGTCGTCCTGCGCGAGGCGGTCGCGCACGATCGCGCCGGTGAGCTCGTCGGGAACGAGGTCGCCCGCCTCGATGATCGCCTGCACCTGCTGCCCGAGGGGCGTACCCTCCTTGACGTTCGCGCGGAAGACGTCGCCGGTGGAGATCGCCGGGATCCGGAACGCCTCGGCGACGCGCGCGCCCTGCGTGCCCTTGCCCGACCCCTGGGGTCCGATGATCAGAAGCCGCGGAAGCGTCATCGCAGGAGCCCTTCGTAGTGACGCTGCTGCAGCTGAGCGTCGATCTGCTTCACCGTCTCGAGACCGACACCCACGATGATGAGGATCGAGGCGCCGCCGAACGGGAAGTTCTGGTTGGCACCCACCGTCGCCAGCGCGATCAGCGGCAGCAGGGCGATCAGACCCAGATAGATCGCGCCCGGCAGGGTGATGCGCGTGAGCACGTAGTCGAGGTATTCGGCCGTCGGGCGTCCGGCACGGATGCCCGGGATGAAGCCGCCGTACTTCTTCATGTTGTCGGCGACCTCGACCGGGTTGAACGTGATCGCGACGTAGAAGTACGTGAACCCGACGATCAGGAGGAAGTACAGCAGCATGTACAGCGGGTGATCGCCCTTGGTGAGGTACGACTGGATCCACGTCACCCAGCCCGGCACGTTGCCATTGGCATCCGGCGTCTGGTTGAACTGCGCGATCAGCGCAGGGATGTACAGCAGCGACGAGGCGAAGATGACGGGCACGACGCCGGCCATGTTGACCTTGATCGGGATGTAGGTGTTCGTGCCGCCGAGCGTGCGACGGCCGACCATGCGCTTGGCGTACTGCACGGGGATGCGCCGCTGCGACTGCTCGACGAAGACGACGAGACCCATCACGATGATGCCGACGATGAGGACGAGGAGGAACACCTCGAAGCCGCGCGACTGCGCGATCGACCACATCGCGGCCGGGAAGGTCGCCGCGATCGAGGTGAAGATGAGGATCGACATGCCGTTGCCGACACCGCGCTCGGTGACGAGTTCGGCGAACCACATGATGAGGCCCGTGCCGGCGGTCAGGGTGAAGATCATGAGCAGCTGCGCCCACCACGCGTCGTTGGTCAGCAGGCTGTTGCAGGAAGCGATCGAGGTGGTGCCGAACAGCTGGCCCGACCGGGCGACCGTGACGAGGGTCGTCGACTGCAGGAGCGCCAGCGCGATCGTGAGGTAGCGGGTGTACTGGGTGAGCTTGGCCTGACCGGCCTGGCCCTCCTTATACAGCGCCTCGAAGTGCGGGATCACCACGCGCAGCAGCTGCACGATGATCGTCGCGGTGATGTAGGGCATGACGCCCAGCGCGAAGATCGACAGCTGCAGCAGCGCACCGCCGGAGAAGAGGTTCACCAGAGACAGCAGGCCTTCGCTGGCCGAGCCGGTCTCACGCAGACAGCTCTGCACGTTCGGGTAGTTCACGAACGGGGTCGGGACGTGCGCACCCAGGCGATAGATCGCGATGATGAACAGGGTGAAGAAGATCTTCCGGCGGAGATCCGGAGTGCGGAAGACCCGCGCGATGGCGCTGAACAAGGGGATTTCCTCCAGTGGTCGGACGGGTCAGGCGGCCGTGGCCGCAGACACCGTCTCCCAGAGTACGGCAACAGGGGCCGGCACCCGGTCCTCGAACGAATCGAGTGGTCGTGCCGGCCCCTGCCGTGGACTTACTTGATCTCGCCGCCCGCGGCGACGATCTTCTGCTCGGCCGCACCCGAGACCTTGTCGACGGACACCGTCAGCTTGACCGAGATGTCGCCGGTGCCGAGCACCTTGACCTTCTCGTTCTTGCGCACGGCACCCTTGGCGACGAGGTCGCTGACGGTGACGTCGCCACCGGTCGGGTACAGCTCCGCGAGCTTGTCGAGGTTGACCACCTGGTACTCGACGCGGAACGGGTTCTTGAACCCGCGCAGCTTCGGAGTGCGCATGTGGAGGGGCATCTGCCCACCCTCGAAGCCCACCTTGACCTGGTAGCGCGCCTTCGTGCCCTTGGTACCACGGCCCGACGTCTTACCCTTCGAGCCCTCACCGCGACCGACACGGGTCTTGGCGGTGTTGGCCCCGGGGACGGGACGCAGGTGGTGCACCTTCAGCACACCGGGGCGCGAGACCTCGGCATCCTTCTTCGCGGGCGCCTTCTTCGCAGCAGGCTTCTTCGCAACCGTGCTCTTCTTCTCGGCGACCTTCTCGGTCACCTTCTCAGCCTTCTCGGCCATCAGTCGATCTCCTCAACCTTCACGAGGTGGGCGACGGTCTTGACGTAACCGCGCGTCTGCGCGTCGTCGGGACGGACGACCGAGTCGCCGATCCGCTTCAGACCCAGCGAACGCAGCGTGTCACGCTGGTTCTGCTTCTCGCTCACCTTGGACTTGACCTGGGTCACCTTCAGGCGCGCGGCCATCAGACACCTGCCTTCGCTGCGGCCGCGGCGTCAGCCTCGGCCCGGATCAGACGCGCGGGGGCCACCTGGTCGAAGTCGAGACCTCGACGGGCGGCGACCGCACGGGGCTCCTCGAGGCTCTTGAGGGCCTCGACAGTCGCGTGCACGATGTTGATCGTGTTCGACGAGCCGAGCGACTTCGAGAGCACGTCGTGGATGCCGGCGCACTCGAGCACGGCGCGGACGGGACCACCGGCGATGACACCGGTACCGGCAGCGGCGGGGCGCAGCAGCACCACACCGGCGGCGGCCTCACCCTGGACGGGGTGGGGAATCGTCGAGCCGGCACGGGGAACGCGGAAGAAGTTGCGCTTGGCCTCTTCGACACCCTTCGAGATGGCGAGGGGGACCTCACGCGCCTTGCCGTAGCCGACGCCCACGAGACCGTTGCCGTCGCCCACGACGACGAGCGCCGTGAAGCTGAAGCGGCGACCGCCCTTGACGACCTTCGACACACGGTTGATGGTGACGACGCGCTCCAGGAACTGGCTCTTGTCGGCGTCACGCCCACCGCGGTCACGCGTCTGGCTGCGCTCGCGGCCTCCGCGGCGCGGCTCGCGCTCGCGCTCGACGGGCGCCTCGGCGGCGGCCGTCTGCTCAGTGGCCTCTGCGGTCACGTCGTTCTCCACATTCTGAGTAGTTGCGTCACTCACAGGTTCAGACCTCCCTCGCGCGCGCCTTCGGCGATCGCCGCGACACGCCCCGCGTAGCGGTTGCCACCGCGGTCGAACACGACGTCCTCGACGCCGGCGGCCTTCGCACGCTCGGCGACCAGCTCGCCGACCTTGCGGGCCTTGGCGGTCTTGTCACCGTCGAACGCGCGCAGGTCGTTCTCGAGCGTGGATGCCGAGGCCACGGTGTGGCCCTTGCTGTCGTCCACGAGCTGCACGAACACGTGGCGGGCCGAACGGGTGACGACCAGGCGCGGACGCGCCTCGGTGCCCACGATCTTCTTGCGAAGGCGGGCGTGACGACGCGAACGCGCGTCGGACTTCGACTTCACAGCCATGATTACTTACCAGCCTTTCCGGCCTTGCGGCGGACGACCTCGCCGGCGTACCGCACACCCTTGCCCTTGTACGGCTCGGGCTTGCGGATCTTGCGGATGTTCGCGGCGGCCTCGCCGACCGCCTGCTTGGAGATGCCGCTGACGGTGACCTTGTTGTTGCCCTCGACGGTCAGCGTGATGCCGGCCGGGGGCTCCACGAGCACCGGGTGCGAGAAGCCGAGCGCGAACTCGACCGCGGCACCCTTCTGCGCGACGCGGTAACCGGTGCCGACGACCTCGAGGCCCTTGGTGTAGCCCTCGGTGACGCCGATGATGTTGTTGTTGATGAGCGTGCGGGTCAGGCCGTGGAGCGACCGCGACTCGCGCTCGTCGTCGGGGCGGGAGACCAGGACCTGTCCGTCCTCGACGGAGACCTCGATGGGCTTGGCCACGGAGAGCGCGAGCTCGCCCTTGGGGCCCTTGACGGCGACATCCTGGCCGTCCACCGAAACGGTGACGCCGGCGGGGATGACGATGGGGAGACGTCCGATACGCGACATGTCAGATCACCACACGTAGGCGAGGACTTCCCCACCCACGCCCTTCTGCTCGGCCTGACGGTCGGTGAGAAGACCGGAGGAGGTGGACAGGATCGCGACACCGAGGCCACCGAGGACGGTGGGGATCTCGGTCGAGCGTGCGTAGACACGCAGACCCGGCTTCGAGACGCGCTTGATGCCGGCGATCGACCGCTCGCGGTTCGGGCCGTACTTGAGCGTCAGCGTCAGGGTCTGCCCGACGCGGGCGTCCGAGACCTCCCAGGAGGAGATGTAGCCCTCCTGCTTGAGGATCTCGGCGATGTTGGTCTTGAGCTTCGAGCTCGGCAGCGACACGGAGTCGTGGTGCGCCGAGTTCGCGTTGCGCAGACGGGTCAGCATATCTGCGACCGGGTCTGTCATCGTCATGTGTTGTTTCCTTTGTTCACGTGGTTTCGGATGCCGTTACGCGACACCCGACCTTCTTGATGGGTCGATCAGTCCTCGGACTGGAAGGGGAAGCCGATCTGACGCAGGAGCGAGCGGCCCTCGGCATCCGACTTCGCGGTCGTGACGACCGTGATGTCGAAGCCGCGGACGCGGTCGATCTTGTCCGGGTTGATCTCGTGGAAGACCGACTGCTCCTGCAGGCCGAACGTGTAGTTGCCGTTGCCGTCGAACTGCTTGGGCGACAGGCCCCGGAAGTCGCGGATGCGGGGCAGAGCGAGCGTCACGAGACGGTCGAGGAACTCCCACGCGCGGTCACCGCGGAGGGTGACGTGCGCGCCGATTGCCTGACCCTCGCGCAGCTTGAACTGCGCGATGGACTTGCGGGCCTTGGTCACGACTGGCTTCTGGCCGGTGATCTTGGTGAGGTCGTCGACCGCACCATCGATCACCTTGGAGTCGCGAGCCGCCTCACCGACACCGGTGTTGACGACGACCTTGACGATCCCGGGGATCTGCATGACGTTGTCGTAGCCGAACTCGTCCTGCAGCGCCTTCTTGATCTCGGCGTTGTACTTCTGCTTCAGACGGGGCTGGATTTTGCCAGTCTCCGTGGCAGTGGTGGTGCTCATCAGAGGTCCTTACCGCTCTTCTTCGCGTAGCGCACGCGGACGGTGCGCTTCACGCCGTCCTTCGTCTGCTCCTCGACGCGGTGACCGACACGGGTCGGCTTCTTGGTCGAGGGGTCGACGAGGGCGACGTTGGAGATGTGGATCGGGGCTTCCATCGTCTCGATGCCGCCCGTCTTGGTGCCCCGCTGGGTCTGGCCCACGCGGGTGTGCTTGGTGACGTAGTTGACGCCCTCGACGATGACACGGTTCTGCCCGACGAGGATGTCGAGCACCTTGCCCTGCTTGCCGCGGTCGCCGCCCTTGTCCTGCTTCTTGCCTGTGATGACCTGAACGAGGTCACCCTTCTTGATCTTGGCCATAAGGTCAGATCACCTCCGGGGCGAGCGAGACGATCTTCATGAACTTCTTGTCACGAAGCTCACGACCGACCGGTCCGAAGATGCGGGTGCCGCGGGGCTCCCCGTCGCTCTTCAGGATGACGGCGGCGTTCTCGTCGAACTTGATGTAGGACCCGTCGGCACGACGGGTCTGCTTGACGGTGCGGACGACGACGGCCTTGACCACGTCGCCCTTCTTGACGTTGCCGCCGGGGATCGCGTCCTTGACGGTCGCCACGATGATGTCGCCCAGGCCCGCGTAGCGGCGGTTCGAGCCACCGAGCACGCGGATCGTGAGCAGCTCCTTGGCGCCGGTGTTGTCGGCGACCTTGAGGCGGGACTCTGTCTGAATCACTTGTTACTCCTTGGGTTCCAAGCAGGCCGAGGCCTTACTTGGCCTTCTCGAGGATCTCGACCAGACGCCAGCGCTTGGTGGCGCTCAGCGGACGGGTCTCGTTGATGAGCACGAGGTCGCCGATGCCGGCGGCGTTCAGCTCGTCGTGGGCCTTGACCTTCGACGTGCGACGGATGACCTTGCCGTAGAGGGGGTGCTTCACGCGGTCCTCGACCTCGACGACGATCGTCTTGTCCATCTTGTCGCTGGTCACGTAGCCGCGGCGGGCCTTGCGGTATCCGCGGGCCTCCGCGTCGCGCACGTCGTGCGCGGCGTGCTCGTGGCCCTCGGCCGTCTCGACGACAGCTTCTTCAGCCTTCTTGGTGGCCATCACTCAGCCTCTTCCTTCGCAGCGGCGTCGCCGGCGGCATCCGCCTTCTTCGTCGCCTTCTTCTTCGTCTTCGGCGCGGCCTCGACGGGGGCGGGCGTGGCACGGATGCCCAGCTCGCGCTCACGGATCACGGTGTAGAGCCGCGCGATGTCGCGCTTGACCGCACGGATGCGGCCGTGGCTCTCGAGCTGGCCGGTGGCCGACTGGAAGCGCAGGTTGAACAGCTCTTCCTTGGCCTTGCGCAGCTCCTCGACGAGGCGCTGGTCCTCGAAGGTGTCGAGCTCGCTCGGTGCGAGCGTCTTGGTTCCGACGGCCATTACGCGTCGCCCTCCTCGCGCTTGATGATGCGTGCCTTCAGCGGCAGCTTGTGGATTGCCCGGGTGAGGGCCTCGCGTGCGAGCTCCTCGTTCACGCCCGCGACCTCGAAGAGGACGCGACCCGGCTTGACGTTGGCGACCCACCACTCCGGCGAACCCTTACCCGAACCCATGCGGGTCTCGGCGGGCTTCTTGGTGAGCGGACGGTCGGGGTAGATGTTGATCCACACCTTTCCACCACGCTTGATGTGACGGGTCATCGCGATACGAGCGGACTCGATCTGACGGTTCGTCACGTACGCGGGGGTCAGCGCCTGGATGCCGAACTCACCGAAGGAGACCTTCGTGCCGCCGGTCGCCTGGCCGGAACGGCCGGGGTGGTGCTGCTTGCGGTACTTGACCTTGCGGGGGATAAGCATTATGCCGATGCTCCTTCTGCGACGGGTGCGTCGTTGCGGGGGCCGCGGCGACGGTCGCCACCACGGTCATCGCGACCACGGGGCGCCTTCGGCGCGTTCGCCTGCTCGCGCGCGAGCTCCTTGTTGGTGAGGTCGCCCTTGTAGATCCAGACCTTCACGCCGATGCGGCCGAAGGTGGTCTTGGCCTCGTAGAAGCCGTAGTCGATGTTCGCGCGCAGGGTGTGCAGGGGCACACGACCGTCGCGGTAGAACTCCGACCGGCTCATCTCGGCGCCGCCGAGACGGCCCGAGACCTGGATGCGGATGCCCTTGGCACCGGCACGCTGGGCGCCCTGCAGACCCTTGCGCATCGCGCGACGGAAGGCCACGCGCGCGGAGAGCTGCTCGGCGATGCCCTGCGCGACCAGCTGAGCGTCGGCCTCGGGGTTCTTCACCTCGAGGATGTTCAGCTGGATCTGCTTGCCGGTGAGCTTCTCGAGGTCGGCGCGGATGCGCTCGGCCTCGGCGCCGCGGCGGCCGATCACGATGCCCGGGCGGGCGGTGTGGATGTCGACGCGGACGCGGTCACGCGTGCGCTCGATCTCGATCCCGCTGACGCCGGCGCGGTCGAGCTGCGTCTGCAGGAGCTTGCGGATCTTGATGTCCTCGGCCACGTAGTCCGCGTAACGCTGACCCGGCTTCGTCGAGTCGGAGAACCACCGCGACACGTGGTCGGTGGTGATCCCGAGGCGGAAGCCGTACGGGTTGACCTTCTGTCCCATTACTTGCTCGCCTTCTTGTTGGTCTCGGCGACCTCGGGGGTCGCGAGCTGGATCGTGATGTGGCTCGTGCGCTTCTTGATCTGGAACGCGCGACCCTGAGCGCGGGGGCGGAAACGCTTGAGCGTCGTGCCCTCGTCGACGTACGCGTTGCTCACGTACAGGTCCTGCTCGTCCAGGTACTCGCCGTCCTTGTCCGCCTTCACGCGGGCGTTGGCGATCGCCGACTCCACGAGCTTGTAGATAGGCTCACTGGCGGCCTGCGGCGCGAACTTCAGGATGGCCAGGGCCTCCTGAGCCTGCTTGCCCTTGATGAGCGCGACGACACGACGAGCCTTCTGAGGGGTCACGCGGATGTGCTTGACGCGTGCGATGGAATCCACCATTTGTCTCCTCCTCTGTCCTCTCTGAGGCGCCCCGCGTTAGCGGCGGCGACCCTTCTTGTCGTCCTTCTCGTGGCCGCGGAAGGTGCGGGTGGGCGCGAACTCGCCCAGCTTGTGGCCGACCATGGCCTCGGACACGAACACGGGGATGTGCTTGCGTCCGTCGTGCACGGCGATGGTGTGTCCCAGCATGGCGGGGATGATCATCGAACGGCGCGACCAGGTCTTGATGACGTTCTTGGTACCGGCTTCGTTCTGCGAGGCGACCTTGCGGAGCAGGTGCTCGTCGACGAAGGGGCCCTTCTTCAGGCTGCGAGGCATCTTCCTCTACTCCTACTTGCGCTTCTTGCCGGCGTTGCGACGGCGGACGATGTACTTGTCGCTCTCCTTGTTGGGGTGGCGGGTGCGACCCTCAGCCTGGCCCCAGGGAGTGACGGGGTGACGGCCACCGGAGGTCTTGCCCTCACCACCACCGTGCGGGTGGTCGACCGGGTTCATGGCGACACCGCGGACGGTCGGGCGCACGCCCTTCCAACGCTTGCGGCCGGCCTTGCCCCAGTTGATGTTCGACTGCTCCGCGTTGCCGACCTCGCCGATGGTCGCGCGGCAGCGCGCATCGACGTTGCGGATCTCGCCCGAGGGCAGACGCAGCTGGGCGTAGGGGCCGTCCTTGGCGACGAGACGCACCGAGGCGCCCGCCGAGCGCGCCATCTTCGCGCCGCCGCCGGGGCGAAGCTCGATGGCGTGGATGACCGTACCGGTGGGGATGTTCTTCAGCGGCAGGTTGTTGCCCGGCTTGATGTCGGCCGAGGCACCGGACTCGACGATGTCGCCCTGCGCCAGCTTGTTCGGCGCGAGGATGTAGCGCTTCTCGCCGTCGACGTAGTGCAGCAGCGCGATGCGCGCGGTGCGGTTGGGGTCGTACTCGATGTGAGCGACCTTGGCGTTGACGCCGTCCTTGTCATTGCGACGGAAGTCGATGACGCGGTACTGGCGCTTGTGTCCACCACCGATGTGACGGGTCGTGATGCGGCCCTGGTTGTTGCGACCGCCGGTCTTCGACAGCGGGCGCAGCAGCGACTTCTCAGGCGTCGACCGGGTGATCTCGGCGAAGTCGGCCACCGACGAACCGCGGCGACCCGGGGTCGTGGGCTTGTACTTGCGAATAGCCATGGTGTGTAGTCCTCTATCCCAGCGGTCAGCCGACGGCCGTGAAGATGTCGATGGTGCCCGACTTCAGTGTGACGATGGCACGCTTGGTGTCCTTGCGCTTGCCGGTGCCGAAGCGGGTGCGACGGGCCTTGCCCGCGCGGTTGAGCGTGTTGACCGCGGCGACCTTGACGCCGAAGATCTTCTCGATGGCGAGCTTGATCTCGGTCTTCGAGGCGCGCGGGTCCACGAGGAACGTGTACTTGCCCTCGTCGATCAGGCCGTAGCTCTTCTCCGAAACCACCGGCTTCAGGATGATGTCGCGCGGGTCCTTGTTCAGGGAGACGTTCGCAGTGCTCATGCCGAGACCTCCGAGGTTTCGCCGGCCTTCGCCGCGATGAACGCGTCGTAGGCGGCCTTGGTGAAGACGATGTCGTCGGAGACGAGCACGTCGTAGGCGTTGAGCTGGCCGACCTCGAGCACGTGGACGTAGCCGAGGTTGCGGATGCTCTTGAGGGTCAGCTCGTCGCCGCGCTCGATGACGACCATGACGTTCTTGGTCGGGGCGAGCTGGGCGAGGACCGCAGCGGCAGCCTTGGTCGAGGGCGTGCCCTCGATGCCGAAGGAGTCGACGACGTGCAGACGGCCACCCCGGGCGCGGTCGCTCAGCGCGCCCAGCAGGGCGGCGGCGATCATCTTCTTGGGGGTGCGCTGCGAGTAGTCGCGCGGCTTCGGGCCGTGCACGATGCCGCCACCGGTCATGTGCGGCGCGCGGATCGAGCCCTGACGGGCGTTACCCGTGCCCTTCTGCTTGAAGGGCTTGCGGCCGGCGCCCGAGACCTCACCGCGACGCTTGGTCGAGTGGGTGCCCTGGCGAGCCGCCGCGAGCTGCGCGACGACGACCTGGTGGATGAGGGGGATGTTCGTCTTGACGTCGAAGATCGCGGCGGGCAGCTCCACGGAGCCGGCCTTCTTGCCGTCGGCCTTCAGGACGTCGAGCGCGAGAGTCGAGTCAGCCATGATCAGGCACCCTTCACTGCGTTGCGGACGTAGACGATGCGGCCACGAGCACCGGGGACGGCGCCCTTGACGAGCAGCAGACCCTTCTCGGCGTCGACGGCGTGCACCGTGAGGTTGAGGACGGTCACGCGCTCGCCACCCATACGGCCGGCCATGCGCATGCCCTTGAAGACGCGGCTCGGGGTCGACGAGGCGCCGATCGAACCGGGCTTGCGGTGGTTGCGGTGCGCACCGTGCGAAGCGGAGACGCCCTTGAAGTTGTGACGCTTCATGACACCCGCGGTGCCCTTGCCCTTGCTGGTGCCGACGACGTCGACCAGCTGGCCGGCCTCGAAGGTGGCATCGACGGTGAGCTCCTGACCGAGTGAGTAGTCAGAGGCATCCGCCGTGCGCACCTCGGTGAGGTGGCGGCGCGGGGTGACCCCGGCGGCCTCGAAGTGGGCCGTCTGGGGCTTGTTGACCTTGCGGGGGTCGATCTGGCCGTAGGCGATCTGAACGGCGTTGTAGCCGTCGCGCTCAGGCGTGCGCACCTGGGTCACGACGTTGGGCGCGACCTCGATGACGGTGACGGGAACGAGCTTGCCGTTCTCGTCCCAGACCTGCGTCATGCCGAGCTTGGTGCCCAGCAGACCCTTGGAAACCTTGGTGTTGATGTCAGACATGAGGACCTCAGAGCTTGATCTCGATGTCGACGTCGGCCGGGAGGTCGAGACGCATCAGCGAGTCGACGGCCTTGGGCGTCGGGTCGATGATGTCGATGAGGCGCTTGTGGGTGCGCGTCTCGAAGTGCTCGCGGCTGTCCTTGTACTTGTGGGGCGACCGGATGACGCACACGACGTTCTTCTCGGTCGGAAGCGGCACGGGGCCGACGACGGTCGCGCCCGCACGGGTCACGGTGTCGACGATCTTGCGCGCCGACGTGTCGATGACCTCGTGGTCATACGACTTCAGGCGAATGCGGATTTTCTGTCCCGCCATTGTCTGCTCACTCTCTTTCTCGCGTCTTACCTCGGGGGCATTGGACGCACGAGGCACAGGGATCTGTGCCGGGCACTACTCTTTCGAGGCGCACCACTGTGCTGATGTCAGGCCCGATCGCCGCACGCACGCGCACGGCTTCCCTTTGCAGGAGGATCGGATTGAGTTGTTCTGCTGCCCGCGGCCTAGACTCCCGCCGCAGTCCCGAGGACTGCCGCCGATCTATGCACTGCCCTGGCAGTGATCCCGCTCTCGCCGAAGCGGCGCAGGAATGTGGAACCTCACTAGTCTACGTGCCGCCCGGGCGTGTCGCAAACCCGGGCGTGTCGCGTCGGGTGTATGCCCAGGTTCAGCGCACGACGAAGGGCCGGATGCCTCGGCATCCGGCCCTTCCTGGTCGCTCTCGAGCCGGCGGCTACTGACCGACGGCGCGGTCGACCTGGTCGCGGACCTCGTCTATCTTGGCGTGGAACTGCTCGGGCAGGATCTTCTTGGCGAAGTCGCTGACGGTGTCGAGGATCGAGTCGGTGACCTGCTCGGCCTGGTCGGAGTCGAGCGCACCCCCGACGGTCTGGGAGATCTTCTCGTAGGTCTCCTTCATCTTGGCGACCGCCTCGTCGACGAATTTCTGCTGCGCGCCTGCGGCGTCTTCTGCTGCCATGAGGGCTCCCTCTGTGGTCTCGGTACGTGCGGGTGGCGGCGGCACGGTTGCCGTCGGGCTCATTCTGGCACGACGGAGGTCCGTTGCGCCAGAGGCCGTCGCCGGCCCGTCTGCACTCTGCCGGCCCGCCGCCCACACGTACGCCGCGAGAGCGAGGACGACGGCGCCGAGGATCACGGCCCACCAGGGGAAGCCGGGGATGTCGGGACGCGCGCCGGCGGCGGCCACGTCGTCGACCGGCGTCGGAAGGATCCGCTCACCGGTCACGAGGATGCGGTGACTGTTGATCCCGAGGGGGGTGCACGTCACCAGGGTGACGAGATCCCGGCCGGTCTGCGGGTAGAGCATCTCGGTGTCTTCGGGGGCGACCACGCGTGTGTCGGAGACACGGTAGCTGAGGACCTCCCCGAAGACCTCGATCGTGAACGTGTCGCCGACGGCGACGCGGTCGAGGTGGGTGAACGGCTCGGCCGTCGCGAGCCCCCGGTGCCCCGTGAGCACGGCGTGCGTGGAGGCGCCGCCGACGGGAAGGGCCGTGCCTTCGAGGTGGCCGATGCCCCGCTCGAGGACGTCGTCGGTGGTGCCGTGATAGACGGGAAGATCGAGATCGATCGCGGGGATCTTGACCCGAGCCATGAGTCCCTGCGCGTCGGCGCGGAGGAGGTCGTCATACCCGGCCGAGGCGGATTCGCCGACTTCTGCCTGCGGTTTGCGCTCACCGGCGGCGAGCACCGACGCTCCGCCGACGAGCGCCTCGTTGTCTTCGACGGCGCGCTCGATCTCGTCGGCGCGGTGCTGCGCGCCGAGCGCGCCGACGCGGTCGCTGTACTGGGCGATCTCCGCCGACTGCTCGAGCTGGGTGAACCACGCCGCCGCAGAGGGGTAGAGCAGCAGCAGCGCACCGGCGAGGCCGATGACGGCGATGACGAGGCTCACCCCCGACGCGCGCCAGCGGCGGCGCGTGCGCGGGTGCCGGAGCGTGGACGTGCGTCCCCGCTCCGGCACCCATCTCGTCGACCGTCAGGCGTGCGCGGCGGCGCGACGGCGACGGGCGGCGACGACGATCGCCGCGCCGAGGGCGGTGACGACCAGCGCGACGCCACCGACACCGAACCAGAGCGCACCGTCGCCACCGGTCAGCGGGAGCGCCCAGGCCGGCAGCTGCGCGTACGGCACGTCGACGTAGTTCTTCGGAGGCGACGGGACGACCTTGCCCGCCGTCACCACCGTGGCGATCTGCGTGTTCGTCGGCAGCTGGTATCCCGCGGGCGGCGTCACGAGGACGAGCGTGCAGTTCCCGGGCCGGAGGTCGGGGACGGTGAGGAGCCCGTTCGCGTCGGAGGTCCACGAGGTGACGCCGTTGACGGTGACGACGTTGCCCGCGGCATCCTTCAGCTGGTACGATCCACCGGCGAGCGGCGTCTGGGTGCCGGTCACGTGCGTGAACACCTGGAGCTCGCCGAAGGTGGCCGTGGCCTGAGACGTGTTGGACGTGTTCCCGTTGATGCTGCTCGTCGCACGGTTGGTGATGATGCCGTCGGTGGGCACCCCTACCACGCGCGTGAGCACGGTGAACGCCACCGCGCCGCCCTGCGCCTGCGTGCTGAGCTTCGTCAGACCGACGCTCGTGAAGGTCACGGTCAGGGTCGTGCCCGCTGCGGGGTTCGGGGTGATCGCGTAGTCGGTGCCGGCGGTCAGTGCGACCGCGGCGCCCGTGGCGTTCGTCGCGGTGACCGTCGCACCCGGGCGGCCGAGTGCGGCAGCGGCGGCATCGGTCACGAAGGCCAGCTGGCTCGCGTCGATGACGTCGCCCACGGAGAAGCTCGAGAGCGTGCCCGAGGCGAGCACGGGAACCTGCGCAGTGATCGACCAGCGGGCGAGGTCTGCCCCGGCCGCGATGTCGGCCGCGACCGTCGTCTCTCGCTTGTCGAGCTTGGTCACGGCGTTCTTCGGGTAGACGTGGACGTCGTAGATCCAGGTGTTCGCCGGGGTGGCGGTCGGGCCGGTCGCGAAGGGCACCGTGACGAGGAACGGCGCCGCCGCCTCGGTGACCGTCGACGGGGACCCCGTCTCGGTGACGAGGTAGAGGCCGAACGGCAGCGTCGCGGTGGCGGTGCCCGCGCCCGCGGTGGTGACGGTCTGCACCAGCGTCAGCTCGGCCTTACTCGCCGCATCGACAGGGTTGGCCGCCCTGCGGATGGCGTCTACCGACGTCCAGCCCGCCGCGGTGGTCAGGTCGTAGTTCGCGACGCGCTGGATCGTGAACGTCACGCCGTTGAGCGTCGCGCCGGACACGCTCTGCTCCTGGCCGGTGCCGGCGGTCTGGCCGTTCGACGTGGAGCGCTCGAACTTGTGGATCGTGAGCGTGCCCTGTGAGCCGGTGATGTTGCCGACGCCGGTCGCGGCCGAAGCCGGAGCGGCCGCGGCGAGCGCACCGAAGAGCGCGATCGCGACGACGCCGGCCGTGGCGACGACGCGCCGGGCGAAGCCCGGGCGGGAGGTGGATGTCATGTTCTCTGCTTTCTCGGGGGGTGTGAGGGGGGAAGAAGGGGATCAGATGCCGTGGACTCGGGTGCGCCGACGCCATTGCCAGAGCGCGAGCGCGCCCGTGAGCACGAGCAAGGCGCTGCCGGCGAGCAGGAACCCGTCGGTGCTCGCGCCGCCGGTCAACGGGAGCGCGACCGCCGGGATCCGGTCGTTGACGAAGCGGTAGGTCGCCGTCTGGCCGACGGCCGGCGCCGTGATCTGCGCGGCCGCGACGTCGACCCACGCGCCGTTCTCCAGCCGCTGGAGCGCGACCCGCCGGTACGCGATGACGCTGTTCGCGTCGGTGAGCTTCTCCGAGAGCGTGTACCCGTGCCCGGGGCGCACATCGAAGGTGCTCGCGGCGTTGCCGGCGCTGGAGAATTCGGCTCCGACGCGCGACTGCGGGGTCAGTGCTGCACCGCTCAGCGCGTCGGGTGTGGCGACGAGCGTCCACGACGCCGCGGTGAAGCCGATGCTCGGCGTCACGACGTTCTTGAGCAGGGTCAGGCGGGCCGTGCCGTAGGCGATCGCGCACGCGACCTGCGATCCGGGAGAGACGACGACCTTCGAGGCGGCGTCGACGGTGACCGCGGCTCCGTCCTGATCGGTGCATGCCCAGCCCGAGGCTGCGACGTAGGTGCCCGGCCCCCCGGCGCCGTTCAGCTGGTAGGCCGCGCCCGACGTCACAGGCACGGCGGTCGCGGCGGCAGAGCCGGTCGCGCCGCTCGGGCCGGGGAGCGCCCCGTTCGGACCCGTCGCGCTGAGCGTCCAGGCGGTCGGGGCGGCGTCACCGAACGTGACGGTGTCGGAGAGCGTGAGTGTGAGTGTGAGTGTCGCGACCTTCACCCGATTCACGAACGCGCAGGTGACGGTGTCACCGGGGGCGATGCCGGGGACGGTGCCGCCGGATGCCGCGGCGAAGCCGACGGTGCGGGTCGCCCCGGTGATCGATGTCACGTCGCACTGTGCGCCGACGAAGGTGTGCGTGCTCTTCTGCTGCTCCGAGACCACGACGGCAGCGCGGGAAGAAGCGTTGGCGAACGCCAGCTGCCACCCCACGCTTCCCGTGGCGGTGGTGGTCTGCGTGGTCGCGGCGGGCGTCGCCGTGGCTCCCGTCGCGGCGGCGCCCAGCACCCAGCCCGCCCCGGGCTGCGGGTTCGCTCCGGTGGCATCCTGCACCTGCTTCGACACGGTGATGGTCGCGGTGAGAGGCGAGTTGGTGAAGGTGCACACGATCGCTGCGCCGGCGACCGACGCCGCCGGCACGGTCACCGTTCCGGTGGCGCCCGTGCCGCTGCTGAGGACCTCGGTGCCGTTCGCGCACTGCCACGCGGACGTATAGGCGGACAGCGCCGATGCAGACCGCGACCCCATCGCCTCGCGGATCGTGTACGTCTGCCCCGGGGTGGCCGTGTACGGGGTTGTCGCGGCGGCCTGCACGCCGGTCGCCGAGCCCGTCGTCGTCGCGGTGGTCAGATCGGCGGCGCCTGTCGAGGTGCGCAGGCCGAGCACGAACTGGTCGGACGCCGCCACGCGGGCCATGACGTTCTTGCGGACTGTGATCGTGGACGGCGCAGTCACGGTGAGGGTCGCTGTGTCGGGGGCGTTGAGGATCGTCGTCACGTTGGCCGCCCCGTTGGAGTAGACGCCCGCGACGGTGGACGTCACGGCGACGGTCACCGTGCACGAAGTGGCCCCGGCAGCCAGGTCGATACCCAACACCGCGATCGAGGAGCCAGCGGGTGTCGCCGCCCGAGAAAGCGCGGTGCCCGTCGTGCTCGTGCAGGTGCCCCTGACGGCCGGCTTCGAGGCGACGACGAGCCCCGCCGGCAGGGCGTCGGTGAAGGACCTATCGGTCTTCGCGGCGAGCTCGCTGGTGTTGGTGATCGTGAAGGTGAGCGTCGACACCCCGCCCGTCGAGATCTCGGCGGGCGCGAACGCCTTGTCGAGACTCGGCGTCACATCGAGCAGACGCAGATTGTCGATCGCGAAGTCGTTGCCGTCCGAGGCGGTGATCTGGTTGCGCACCACGAGACTCGCGCCCGCGAGCTGCGCCGGAGACAGCACCATCGATCCGGATGCCACGAACCGGCCCGCGCGCACCGACGTGCCGCCGTTGTCCCACGGGTTCGACCCGGCACCCGCCGGCGCCGGAGACGTGAAGTACCCGGCGCGCGGATCGGTGCAGGCGCGGATCAGCGTCGGGGCGACGCTCGTCTCGACCCCGCCCACCGAGAGGAGGAGATCGAGGCGCGAGTTGTTGGCACCGCCCTGGTAGCTGCACGACGCTTCGACCGCATCGATCGAGGCGGTGTAGTAACGGTTCGTCGCCGCAGTGGCGCCGAGGGCTCCGACGGTGCGCAGGACGACCTGGTTCGCCGTGCCCGTGCCTCCATCGGTCGTCCATTCGGTGACGGCGTGATTCTTCTTGCTGTCACCCGACGAGTTGTTGGTGGGCCTCCTGGCGCTGGTGCTGCCGACGGCTCCCTCCCGGACCTGACCGAGGACATCGGCCATCCGCTGCGCGTTGCGCCGCGCGACGGCGGAGATCTCGACGGTGCACACGGCGCTGTTGCCGGTACTGACCCAGGTCGCGATGTTGTAGTTGAGGATGACGCCGTTGCAGTTCGCGTAGTCCCGCCAGTAGCTGTCGGCCGTGTAGGTCGGCCCTGTCGCCGAGGTGTAGGTCGCGAGCTGGCTCGGAGCGGCGCCCTGGCCGTTCTCGAAGCCTTCCGCCCAGACCTCGCCCGGAGCTTCGACGACGCCGGCCGCCATCGGCGCGACCACCGCGCCCACGCCGGCAGTCGCGGCGCCCGTTGCGGCACTCATCGCGGCACTGGCTGAAGCGGGAACGGCGAGCGCTCCGACGAGGCATCCCACGGCCATCGCCGCCACCGCGGCCGCGAGCCCGCGCCGAGCCTTGCGCCCCCATCTGGACGCGCCGTCCACACACCGCATGCAACTCCCCCCTCGCCCACCCCGCAGGGTCGGCTCTTGTCCCAGATCGCAGCGATCCCCCCCCTGACACCGGCAGCGGGTCGGGATCTGCGGCGACCGGATTCGGGCCCGGTCATCGAGGCGTGCGTGCGTGCGGATCCGTCAGGACACGGGAGAACGACGGTCGCGGGCGGGAGGGGGGATCCTGCTCGATGAGAATGCTCTCATCAGCGTCACGCGCGATCCATGCACTTGTGGAATTCCTGAGCGACCCCTGAGGAACAGGGTCACGTCAGCGCGCCCGAAGCGAGCAGACCCCGGTCGGCCGGGACGCTCTTTGGACGATCTTGAGCGTCGAGCCGGCCCTACCGGGCGCCGTCACCGGGCGCGGCCACGGCACGCACGGTGCGGAAGAGGATCTGGAGGTCTTGCATGAACGACCAGTTCTCGACGTAGTACAGGTCGAGGCGCAGGGCATCTTCCCAATCCAGTCGCGACCGTCCGCCGACCTGCCAGAGGCCGCTCATTCCGGGCTTCACCAGCAGCCGGCGCTCGGCGGCGTCATCGTAGAACGCCACCTCCGCCGCGCGCTGCGGCCTGGGGCCGACCAGGCTCATCGTGCCCGCGATGACGTTGAACAGTTGGGGGAGCTCGTCGATGGAGTGCTTGCGGATGAACCGGCCGACTCGAGTGATCCGGGGATCGTCGACGACCTTGTGCAGCGGACGGGTGCTCGTCCCCTGCAGATCGAGCAGGCTCGCCAACTGATCATCCGCCTCGGGAACCATCGAGCGGAGCTTCAGCATCGCGAACGGCTTGCCGCCGCGCCCGATGCGGGTCTGGCTGTAGATGATGGGCCCGCGGCCCTCGATCCGGATGGCGGCGGCGGTGAGGATCATGACCGGCAACGCGACCACCAGGATCACGGCGGCGGCCGCGATGTCGAACGAGCGCTTGACGAACCCGCGATAACCGTTGAGGGTCGGGTACTCGACGTGGACGAGAGGAAGCCCGACGCTGCGCCGGCGAAGCCGCCGACGACCGGCACGCCCTCCACCGTGGTGATGCCGCCCTGGGTGACCACACCGACGATCTCGAACCCGGTGCCCGAGGTGCGCCGGATGGAATTGATGATGTGCGCCGCCTTGCGCGGCTCACCGAGCACGACGGCGCGGCAGACGTACTTCCGTGCGCGCTGCTGTGCGCGCAACCACTGCCGCCAGATCCATCGCGAGAGGATCAGCGCGATGGTGCCGAGGGGAACGACCACGAGCGGAAGCCGACCTCGGCGACCGCCGTGCGGGGCGCGAGCTGCCAGTCAGCGACGGCACCCTCGACCGCGGCCACCTGCGGCAGCGCGACAGCCGACGCCGACGAGGGCGACCAGAGCGCAGAGCGCGGTGATGAGAGCAGTGCGGCGTCGCATGTGCGGAGGTCTCCCCTTCGTGGTGCGGCGCCCGCGATCGCGAACGTCCGGGCTCGGGTCAGTCGCTGCCATAGATATCGCGGGTGTACACCTTGTCGACGACGCCCGAGAGCGCGTCGGCCATGCGGTTCGTGATGATGACGTCGCTGCGCGTCAGGAAGTCATCGAGGTCGCGGACGACCTCGGAGTGGTAGAACTCGTCGTCGTCGAGGGTCGGCTCGTAGACGAGGACGTCGACGCCCTTCGCCTTGATGCGCTTCATGATCCCCTGGATCGATGAGGCGCGGAAGTTGTCGGAGCCGGACTTCATGATCAATCGGTAGACGCCCACGGTGCGGGGCTCCCGGGCGAGGATGTCGGCGGCGACGAAGTCCTTGCGCGTGCGGTTGGCGTCGACGATCGCGGCGATGAGGTTCTGCGGCACCTCGGAGTAGTTCGCGAGGAGCTGCTTCGTGTCCTTCGGCAGGCAATAGCCGCCATAGCCGAACGACGGGTTGTTGTAGTGCGATCCGATGCGAGGATCGAGTCCCACACCCTCGATGATCTGCTGCGTGTCGAGCCCGTGGATGGCCGCGTAGGTGTCGAGCTCGTTGAAGTAGGCGACGCGCAGGGCGAGGTAGGTGTTGGCGAACAGCTTGATCGCCTCGGCCTCGGTCGAGTCGGTGAGCAGCACCGGCACATCGGTGTCGATCGCGCCCTCGAGCATCAGACGCGCGAAGAGCTGGCCCGCCTCGCCGCGATCGCCGACGACGATGCGCGACGGGTGCAGGTTGTCGTAGAGCGCGCGCCCCTCGCGCAGGAACTCCGGCGAGAAGATGATGGTGGATGCCGGGTGCTCGGCCGCGACCCGCGCCGTGAACCCCACCGGCACCGTCGATTTCACGACGATGGTCGCAGCCGGGTTCACCGCGGCGACGTCCGCGACGACCGCTTCGACGGAGGAGGTGTCGAAGTTGTTCGTGACCTCGTCGTAATTGGTGGGCGTGGCGACGACGACGATCTCGGCATCACGGTAGGCGTCTTCCGCATCGAGCGTGGCGGTGAGATCGAGCTCTCGGGTGGCGAGGTACTCCTCGAGTTCGGCATCGACGATCGGCGACTGCCGGCGCGCCAGCAGGGCGACCTTGTGCTCGTCGATGTCGACGGCGACGACCTCATGGTGCTGTGCGAGAATCACCGCGTTCGAAAGCCCCACGTATCCGGTTCCGGCGATCGCGATCTTCACCTCTCCAGCGTATCGGCAGGAGACAGGCCCTCCCGACGGGATAAAGTCGACGGCGATGTCGCCGGTTCCTCTTGCCTCCATCGTCGTGCCGGTCTTCGACGACGCGGCGTCGATCCGCGCCGCGCTGGCGAGCGCCACCGCGCAGACGCTCGCCGACGTCGAGATCGTCTGCGTCGACGACGCCTCGACGGATGCCACCGCGGGGATCATCGAGCAGGTCGCGCTCGGTGACCCGCGGGTGCGCCTCGTGCGCCACGACGACAACCGCACGGCGTTTCAGGCCCGGCGCACCGGCATCCTCGCCGCACGCGGGGAGTACGTGCTGTTCCTCGACGGCGACGATGAGCTGGCCCCGCGCGCAGCGGAGGTCGCCGGAGGGCGGGCCCAGGAGTCGGGCCCCGACATCGTCGGGTTCGGCGTCGACGTCGTCGAACGCGACGGCCGCACCGGCGGCACGAATGAGCGTCGTCTGCAGCCGGCCCACGACCGGCGCGACGGCAGCGACGCGCTCACCGGATTGTTCTCCGAGGGGGGCCGCGCGCAGGGTCAGCTGTGGCGGCACCTGTACCGGACGAGCCTCCTGCGGGAGGCGTACGCGCTGGTGCCGGACGATCTGGCGCTCGCACGGGTCAATGATCTTCCGCTGCTGTTCCTAGCGGCAGCGCTGGCGGTCGAGCGCAGTCGGCGAGAGCGTCATCACCAGGATTACGGCGATGCAGAGCACTGTACCCGCCGCGGCGATCCCCACCCGCAGACGCGATGTAGGGGGAGCGGAGGGCATGCGCTCCAGTCTACGGACGCGGTGCCTCGGCCCGGCGCCGCCCACGACGAAGGGGCCGGGCACCGCACGATGTGCGGGCCCGACCCCTGTCGGTGAAGTCCGAGGACTTACTTGATGATCTTGGTGACGGTACCGGCGCCGACCGTACGACCACCCTCACGGATGGCGTAGCCGAGGCCCTCTTCCATCGCGATCGGCTGGATCAGGTCGACCTTCATCTCGGTGGTGTCGCCGGGCATGACCATCTCGGTGCCCTCGGGCAGCGTGATGACACCGGTGACGTCCGTGGTGCGGAAGTAGAACTGCGGACGGTAGTTCGTGAAGAACGGGTTGTGACGGCCACCCTCCTCCTTGGAGAGGATGTAGGCCGTGCCCTCGAACTCGGTGTGCGGGGTGACCGAACCGGGCTTGACGACAACCTGGCCGCGCTCAACGTCGTCACGCTTGGTGCCACGCAGGAGCAGACCACAGTTCTCGCCGGCCCAGGCCTCGTCGAGCTGCTTGTGGAACATCTCGATACCCGTGACCGTGGTCTTCTGCGTCGGGCGGATGCCGACGATCTCGACCTCGGAGTTGATCGCGAGCGTGCCACGCTCGGCGCGGCCCGTGACGACCGTGCCACGACCGGTGATCGTGAAGACGTCCTCGATGGGCATGAGGAAGGGCTTGTCCTTGTCACGCACCGGGTCGGGGATGGACTCGTCGACGGCCTCCATGAGGTCGAGGACCGACTGGACCCACTTCTCGTCGCCCTCGAGAGCCTTCAGGCCCGAGACGCGGATGACGGGAGCATTGTCACCGTCGAAGTCCTGCGAGCTCAGCAGCTCGCGCACCTCGAGCTCGACGAGCTCCAGGATCTCCTCGTCGTCGACCATGTCCGACTTGTTCAGCGCGACGAGCAGGTAGGGAACGCCGACCTGCTTGGCGAGCAGCACGTGCTCACGCGTCTGAGCCATCGGGCCGTCGGTGGCGGCGACCACGAGGATCGCGCCGTCCATCTGAGCGGCACCGGTGATCATGTTCTTGATGTAGTCGGCGTGACCGGGCGCATCGACGTGCGCGTAGTGGCGCTTGGGGGTCTCGTACTCGACGTGCGAGATGTTGATCGTGATACCACGCTGACGCTCTTCGGGAGCCGAGTCGATCGACGCGAAGTCACGCTGCACGTTGGTCGCCGACGGGTACTTGTCGGCGAGCACCTTCGAGATCGCGGCGGTGAGCGTCGTCTTGCCGTGGTCGACGTGCCCGATGGTTCCGATGTTGACGTGCGGCTTGGTCCGCTCGAACTTGGCCTTGGCCACTGGGTCCTCCTCAGGACATTCGTTGTAGAGGTTCCGGGCGCTGGATTGCGACCGGTGCTCTACGGGGATGTTTCTAGTTTACGGGTATGAAGTTGTGTGTCACCGGGGCGGCGGTGATGGATGCCGGGGCCGGGGCCTCGGCATCCATTCGCTCACTCGCCCTTGCTCTTCTGGACGATCTCGTCCGCGACGGCCCGCGGGACCTCGGCGTACGAGTCGAACTCCATCGAGTAGACCGCGCGACCCGAGGTCTTCGAGCGCAGGTCGCCGATGTAGCCGAACATCTCCGACAGCGGGACGAGGGCGCGGACGATCTTGATGCCCGAGCCGTCCTCCATCGACTGGATCTGGCCACGACGCGAGTTCAGGTCGCCGATGACGTCGCCCATGTACTCCTCGGGCGTGCGCACCTCGACGGCCATGAGCGGCTCGAGGATGGCGGGGTTCGCCTTGCGGACCGCCTCCTTGAAGCCCATGGAACCGGCGATCTTGAACGCCATCTCCGAGGAGTCGACGTCGTGGCTCGCTCCGTCGAGCAGGATCGCCTTGACGCCCACGATGGGGTAGCCGGCGAGCACGCCGACGTTCATCGCGTCCTGGAAGCCCTGGTTGGTGGGCTCGATGTACTCGCGCGGGATGCGGCCACCGGTGACCTTGTTCTCGAACTCGTACGTCTTGTCCGCCGTGACCTCGAGGGGCTCCAGCGCGAACTGGATCTTGGCGAACTGACCCGAACCACCGGTCTGCTTCTTGTGCGTGTAGTCGTGACGCTCGACGGCCTTCTTGATCGTCTCGCGGTACGCCACCTGCGGCTTGCCGACGTTCGCCTCGACGCGGAACTCGCGCTTCATGCGGTCGACGAGGATGTCGAGGTGCAGCTCGCCCATGCCCTTGATGACCGTCTGACCGGTCTCGGGGTTGAGCTCGGTGCGGAAGGTCGGGTCCTCTTCGGCGAGCTTCTGGATGGCGACACCCAGCTTCTCCTGGTCGGCCTTCGTCTTCGGCTCGATCGCGACCTCGATGACGGGCTCGGGGAACGTCATCGACTCGAGGACGACGGGCGCGGCCGGGTCGGCGAGGGTGTCACCGGTGGTGGTGTCCTTCAGGCCGATGACGGCGTAGATGTTGCCCGCGGTGACCGCGTCGACCGGGTTCTCCTTGTTGGCGTGCATCTGGAAGATCTTTCCGATGCGCTCCTTCTTGCCCTTGGTCGAGTTGATGACCTGCGCGCCCGAGTCGAGGTGACCCGAGTAGACGCGGATGTAGGTCAGGCGGCCGAAGAAGGGGTGCACCGCGACCTTGAACGCGAGCGCCGCGAACGGGTCTGCCGCGTCGGGGTGACGCTCGATGACGATCTCTTCGTCCTTCGGGTCGTGCGCCTCGATGGCGGGCACGTCCAGGGGCGACGGGAGGAAGTCGACGACCGCGTCGAGCATCGGCTGCACGCCGCGGTTCTTGAACGCCGAGCCGCAGAGCACGGGGTAGAGCTCGCCGGCGACGGTGAGCTTGCGGATCGCACCCTTGATCTCGGCGACCGTGAGCTCCTCGCCACCGAAGTACTTCTCGAGCAGCGCCTCGTCGGTCTCGGCGACCGTCTCGAGCAGCTTCTCGCGGTACTCGGCCGCCTTGTCGGCGAGGTCTGCGGGGATCTCCTGGATCTCGTACTTGGCGCCCATGGTGACGTCACCCTTGGCGTCGCCCGGCCACACCAGCGCGCGCATCTCGACGAGGTCGATGACGCCGACGAAGTCGTTCTCGGCACCGATCGGCAGCTGCAGCACGAGCGGCTTGGCACCCAGGCGGTTCACGATCGTGTCGACCGTGAAGTAGAAGTCGGCACCCAGCTTGTCCATCTTGTTGACGAAGCAGATGCGCGGCACGTCGTACTTGTCGGCCTGACGCCACACGGTCTCGGACTGGGGCTCGACGCCCTCCTTGCCGTCGAAGACGGCGACCGCGCCGTCGAGGACGCGCAGCGAGCGCTCCACCTCGACCGTGAAGTCCACGTGACCGGGGGTGTCGATGATGTTGATCTGGTTCTTGTTCCAGAAGCAGGTGACGGCGGCGGACGTGATCGTGATGCCGCGCTCCTTCTCCTGCTCCATCCAGTCGGTCGTCGAGGCGCCGTCGTGGGTCTCGCCCAGCTTGTGGTTGACGCCCGTGTAGAACAGGATGCGCTCGGTCGTCGTCGTCTTGCCGGCATCGATGTGCGCCATGATGCCGATGTTGCGGACCTTGTTGAGGTCGGTGAGCACTTCTTGTGCCACGGGGTGTCCTTACGTGTAGTGACGAATGTCGTGGGGCGGCCGGTCGGGGGTCTCCCGACCGGCCGCCAGAACGCTGATTACCAGCGGTAGTGCGCGAAGGCGCGGTTCGACTCGGCCATCTTGTGGGTGTCTTCGCGGCGCTTGACCGCGGCACCCAGGCCGTTCGAGGCATCCAGGATCTCGTTCTGCAGACGCTCGGTCATCGTCTTCTCACGACGGCCCTTCGCGTAGGAGACGAGCCAGCGCAGCGCGAGGGTGTTCGCGCGGTGCGGCTTGACCTCGACGGGCACCTGGTAGGTCGAGCCACCGACGCGGCGGCTCTTGACCTCGAGGGTCGGGCGGACGTTGTCGAGCGCCTTCTTCAGCGTCGCGACGGCGTCCTGGCCGTTCTTGGCCTCGACGCCCTTGAGGGCGTTGTAGACGATGGCCTCGGCGATCGACTTCTTGCCGTCGACGAGAATCTTGTTCACCAGCTGGGTGACGATCGGAGCACCGTAGACCGGGTCGTTGACGACGACGCGGCGGGGTGCGGGTCCCTTGCGAGGCATCTCACTCAGCCCTTCTTGGCGCCGTAGCGGCTACGGGCCTGCTTGCGGTTCTTGACGGCCTGGGTGTCCAGGGCGCCGCGAACGATCTTGTAACGGACACCGGGGAGGTCCTTGACACGGCCTCCACGGACGAGCACGAGCGAGTGCTCCTGCAGGTTGTGGCCCTCACCGGGGATGTAGGCGGTGACCTCGGTGCCGTTGCGGAGCTTCACACGGGCGACCTTGCGCATCGCCGAGTTCGGCTTCTTGGGCGTGGTGGTGTACACGCGGGTGCAGACACCCGCCTGCTGCGGGTTCGCCTTCAGGGCGGGCGCCTTGGTCTTGGTGACCTTGGGCGAGCGACCCTTGCGAACCAACTGCTGAATGGTTGGCACGTTCTCTCCTTCTCGGCTGCGGATCCCTCTCAGGCCCCGCAGGTGCTGCACGGTGACAGCGGTCGTGGTTTCACCACAGATCCACCGGCTCAGCGGGAGTGCGCTGTGCTTTTGCGTGTGTGCGTTTGCGCGGTTCTTGCGTTTTCGCGTTTTCGCGTGGTGGATATGCCGTGGGGGCGACCTGTTCGCAGATCGATCCCTGTCGTGCGGTCTGCCGCTGCTCATCCGATGCCGAGGCACAGCACAAGCGCGTGCAGACGCACACCCGCTCAATACTACGCCGTATGACGGATGCGGGCAAACGGTGGGGACTGGGTGGTTGGGGGTGGGGTTTGGGGTGTCGGCGCGGGCGGCGGCGGGGGCGGCGACTTGTTGGCAGTCGTTGCGGGGTCACGCCCGTCGAGGCCGCCACAAGTGGCGAGGAGTTCGCCGTGGCGGGCTGTGTCAAGCTGCGTGGAGTCGCTCGGGCTCGGCTTTGGCATCGTCGGTCGGCTTGGGGAGGTTGATGCCGACGATGTCGGCGGGTGCGGGCGTGTGGGGCGGTCGACGGAATCGCTCGGGATGCTTGTCGTAGTACGCCTGCTGGGTCGCGTCGCGTCGGTTCCAGGCGTGGTGCCAGGTGCCGTCGTGGACCTCGTTCGGGCTGAACAGGGCGATGCCGGAGTGCTTGTGGTTCTGGTTGTACCAGGGGACGTACCACTCGACGTAGGCGCGCGCCTGTTCGATGGTCGCGAAGGTGCCGGGGTAGTTCGGCCGGTACTTCATTGTCCGGAACTCCGATTCGGAGAACGGGTTGTCGTTGCTCACCCGGGGCCGGTTGTGTGTCTGCGTGACGCCGAGCTCACTGAGGAAGTCCTTGAGCGCTCCGGAGCGCATCGCAGGGCCGGAGTCAGCGTGGACGGCGTCGGGTATCCCATGCCGACCGAACGCGTCCTCGAACATCTCGACGGCGAGGTCGTCGACTTCGCGTTCCTCGACGCGGCAGCCGACGAGCTTGCGGGAGAAGATATCGATGATCGAGTACGCCTTGAACGCGACGCCGCGCCACGGGGTGCGCAGGTCGGTGATGTCCCAGCTCCAGACCTGTCCCGGACCGGTCGCTTCCAGCACAGGCGCTTCTCGTGGTGGCCGGTCGCTGTTGCTGCGCCGGGTTGGGGCGACGGGGCGGGCGGACTGATCCTCGATCTCGGCCGCGATGCGCCACCACGAGCGGCGTGAGGCGAGCATCACCCCGTCATCCCACGCGGACGCGAACGAGTGATCGACCGCGTGCCCTTCGGCCCAGCCCGCCGTGATCCTGCCGGCGATGACGGCGCGGTCGGTCTCGCTGATGCGTGACGGGTATGCCCGCTCCTTCTGCGGGACGGGATCCGCGACGCGCTCCCGAGGACGCGTCCGGTAGTGCCATGTCGACCTCGCGACGCCGGCGATCTCGAGTGCGCGACGCTGCGACCCAACGGCCGCTGTCAACTGTCCGACGAGGTCGTTCTCGGCGTCGAGGAATCGGATGGATCGTTCGTCGGCTGGTTCACGGCGGGCTCTTGCTCGCTCATCTGATGCAAGAGCCCGATAGCTTTTCCCAGGGTCTCGATAGTCTGCTCGAGTTCACGCACGCGGGCTGTCAGCCGGGCGACCTCCGCCTCCTGCGCGGCGCGTTCACGGGCGCGTTGCCGCTCGATGCCGGTGCGCTTCTCTGGTGGGGTCACCACTCCACCTTCTCGCGGGATCAGTCCACGGTCGAGATCACCGTCGAACACCGCCGACCGCCACCGCCGGAGCCGGTCATACGAGACTCCCTGCTCCTCAAGCCAGAACGCCTTTTGTCCATACGGCTGGATCTCGTACCGATGCACGAACTCACGGATCTGCTCCGTCGAGAACCCCGGACTGATCGACATACCCGCCAACTCCCTCACTGATCATGAATGACTCACGACCAGCTTGGCGAAGAGGGTGGCATCCAACTTGTGGGCAGTTGTGGCGGGGTGCGAGCCGGTGAAGCCGCCACGAGTGTCAAGGACTTCGCGCGGGTGGGCGGGGTGGAGAGGCGACCACGACTGACCCGGAACAAGCGATGGATGCCACGGCGCCTCCTCCACAGGGCGGCGATTCGCGGAACTGTCCACACATCGGGGTTCCGCGCATCCACGGCGCAGTGCGCGCGGGCAAGGTGGGGCCATGTCCCAGCCGCCGAGCCCCTTGCCCGCCTCGCTGGTCCGCGCGCGGGCGTTCACGGTGCCGGCCGCACTCGAGGCGGGCGTCTCTCGCTCACGCCTGCGGTCGCGGGATCTCGAAGCACCGCACCGCGGCGTGCGGCAGCGACGGGAGCCCGAGGCATCCATCGTCTCTGCGCTCGCCGTCGAAGAGCCGGGCCACCGGGACCGGCTGGTGCGCGCCGAGGTGCTCCGCCGCGTCGCGGGATTCGAGCCGCTGCGATCGGCCGGGGCGTTCTACACGGGGCGGACTGCCGTGGCGATCTATGACCGACTCTTCGACCACGACCCTGGGCTGGCGCAGCTCGAGGTCGCGGTGCTCGCGCCCGGTCGGGCGCCGCGGGTGGCGGGTGTGCGTGGCATCCAACTCTCGTCCACACTCGCGACGGTGCGCGATGTCGGAGGCCTCCCCGTGGTGAGCCCCGCGACGGTGTGGGCCGGGTTCGCGGGGCGGCTCGACGTGCGCGGGCTGGTGCGGTTGGGCGATGCCCTGGTGCGCGTGCCGCGGACGACAGGCGGGCATCCTCGACCGGATCTGCAGCTCGCGACGATCGCGCAGCTGCGTTCGGCGGCGCAGGCGCCCCACCGGCGCGGGCGGCGGGTGCTTGACGAAGCACTCGGGTTGATCCGCGTCGGGAGCATGTCGCCGCTCGAGACCGACGTGCGGTGCGACATCGTCGCCGCGGGGCTGCCCGAGCCGGTGCTCGACGTCGAGATCCGCAACGGCGCCGGTCGCCTGGTCGGGATCGCGGACGCCGCGTTCCCCGATCGTCGCGTTCTGGTCGAGGTCGAGGGGCAGCAGCATCGCGTGAGCCAGGCCCAGTGGGAGCGGGACATCGAGAAGCACCATGCCTACGCGGCGCTCGGGTGGGAGCTCGTCAGGATCACGGGCACCGCGCAGCGCGCCGGCAGGGTCGCCCGCACGATCGGCGATGCGCTCGCCCGCCGGATGCGCTGACGGGGCGGGGGTGGGTGGGTGGGCCGCGGCTTGTGGGGGTGTGTCGCGGGGCCCGCGAGTTGTTGGCAGTTGTGGCGGGGTTGCGGGGCGGGAGGGGGCAACAAATGGCTAGGAGTTGGGCGGCGGGATGACCCGGGGACAACTTGTTGGCTGTTGTGGCGGGGTGGGCGCGCGGGAGCACGCAACTGATGACCAGGAGTTGGCTGGCGGGGGTGTCGGCAGGGTCAACGTGGGACTTGCTGGCTGTTGTGGCGGGGTCGAGGCGCGGGAGCGCGCAACAAGTGACCAGGGGTTGGGCGGCGCGGATGACCCGGGGGCAACTTGTGGACAGTTGTGGCGGGGTCGAGGCGCGGGAGGGGGCCAACAAGTGACCAGGGGTTGGGCGGCGGGATGACCCGAGAGCAACTTGTTGGCAGTTGTGGCGAGGTCGGCGCGCGGGAGGGCGCAACGAGTGACCAGAAGTTGGGAGGGGTGGGGGCGAAGCGGCGGCGCGGGGTGGGTCAGAGGGCGATGCGGCGCAGGTGGAACTCCTCGTCGCCGAGGAAGAACCGCTCCCCCGCATCCAGTTGCCCGCCCGCCTCGACCTCGACCTCGTCGCCCATCAGGGTGCGCACGAGCACGCCGTTGGTCGATCCGAGGTCGGTGACCACCCACGCATCTCCGCGCAGCTCGATACGGGCGTGCGTCTTCGAGACGGTGCGCGCGTCGCCCGGCACCGCCACCAGCTGCGCGGTCGGGTAGGCCGCGTCGCTCGCGGGCCGCCGGCCGAGGATGACCACGGTCGCGCTGAGGAGGATCGGCGACCCGGATGCCGGGACGAGCTCCCACACCGGACGGACGTTCCGCCGCGCGATCACGGTCTGATCGAGCACCTCGTCGTCGCCCGCATCGTCGTCGCTGGCACTGGACGCCCGAGCGTCCGGGCGATCGTCGTGCGGCTCGAGCTCACCCGATTCGTTGCGGCGGTGCTGAGCCGACACCGCACCGACCGCGGAGCGCGGCGCGCCGGCGCTCGGCGAACCCACGACCGCCGACACCTCGCCGGAGAGTTCGGGGAAGGCATCCGGATCGTCACCCTCGTAAGTGCGACGCGCCCGCGCCGGTTGCGCGAAGATCGCCGCCGCCGGCGACGCGCCGGGCGCGGTGCTCTCGCCGCGGGTTCGGCCGCTCTGGCCGCCGTCGAACTCGGCAGAACTCGGCGAATCCGGGGTGACCGGCTCGACCGGTTCGGCGCGCCGAGCGGCGGGCACCCGCGTGACCGGAGGCGGCGGAGGAGTCGCCGCGCCCGCAGGTCGCAGACCGGGAACGAACGCGATCGGCGCGCCGGGACCGGCGGCGCGCGCGTCAGGCGCCGGACGCGACCCGGCGCGCGACGCATCGGGGGCCGTCGTCCCTGCGACACCGCTCCTCCCGCCGGTCGTTCCGCCGGTCGTGCCGCCGAGTCCGCCCAGGTCGCCCATGCCGCTCACCGGCGGGGCGGCGTACGGGCCGCCGCCGGCGGGGCTCGGCGGGAACGGCGAAGGGTAGATGGCCGAGACATCGTCGATCTCGGACGGCCAGGCGGCATCACCGTCGTCGAGCGCGTCGACGTCGTCGACCGCACCGTCGCGGGCCGGATCCCCGGCGACGGTTGCGCTCGGGGCGTCCCCGGCGCCGGGCCGGCTCGACGACGCGAATACCGGCGCGGCGTGAGCCAGGGAGTCTCCCACCAGGGCAGTCGTCGACGCGGCAGGCCCCGATGCGGCAGTCCCCGATGCGGCAGACTCGGGTGCCGCCGAGGGGTCCGGTGGCACGGATGCGGCGGACGGACGCGAGGGGATGTCCGAGACCGCCGCCGCGGGCGACGCAGACGTGGATGCAGAGCCCGAGGCTGCGGGCGCGCCGTCGGCATCGCGATCGGAGCGTTCGGGGGTGTGCGGCGTCGTGTCGGGCGGCGTCCACGCCGAGGCGGGGTTCGACGCGGCGGGTGGGGCGAAGGGCGCCGGGGCGGAACCGGAGGGTTGCGCGGGCGCAGGGAGGTCGGGATGCACCGCGGAGCCGGGGGAACCGGCCGGACCGGCCGCGGGCGCGATGCCCCCAGTCGAGGCACCTGCGGCAGTCGAGGCGCCGCCGGCCCAAGCGCCGACCGCGGGCGCGACGCCCCCGGCCCAGTCCCCGGCGCCGGGCGCATCGGTCCACGGTTCCGGTTCACGATCCGGCGCAACGGACGCCGCCGGCGCGGCCGCGGCCCTCGCAACCGCCCCGGCCGCGCGCGCACCGGCGACAGCGCCAGCCGGACCCGCCGGCAGGGAGCCCGACCCCGCCGACGCACCCCCGCGCCGACCCGCCGCACGCGCGCCGAGCCACCGCGCGGGGCCGAAGCCCAGGATGCTCGCCCACACGACGAACAGCAGCGCCGCGAGCACGGTCATGCCGTTGCCGTACCCGAATCCGGGGTTGATCCGGTGTGCCGAGATGACGACGAGCACGTACACGACGATCTGCGCGACGGGGACGAGCGACAGCAGCACGAGCCACGGGTTGAAGCCGCCCCACTGCAGCAGCGTCGCCGTGTTCAGGAACGGCACCCAGGCCTTCCACGGCTCCTCACCCATCTTGCGGAACATCGCCGACACGGCGAGCGCCGTCCACACGTAGAGCGCGACGGTGAGCACGACGGACAGGAGCAGGAGCAGGGCGGCGAGCGACTCGTCGGGTGTGTTCATGCGGTGCGCCGCGCAGCATCGTCGCGCGCGCGGCTCCCCCTCTCGGTGTCGGACGGGCTCTCGGTGGCGGGCGGCCGCGTGCGGAGCCCTCCGGGGACGAACGATCTCAACGATACGGCCGCGCGCACCCGCTGCCACCGCGTGCCCGCGAAAGCCTGCCGCTCGGCGTCGACGATCCGCCAGAACTCCGCCGCCTCGTCCGCGGTCGCGGGCTCCGCGGCGAAGACCGCCGCGTCGGCCCCGTCGGCGAGCCGGCGCGCGCCCGGGGCATCCCACGCCTGCGCGATCTCGACCCGGGTCGCGGCCGCCGGGGCGCGCCGCCCGGCGTCGGCGGCGGCATCGAGGTACTCATCCCACCCGCCGGCGATCCGCTCGCGCGGGTCATCCGCACCGCGGCGCGAGCGGCGACGCAGCGACTTGACCAGGATCACGAGCAGGAAGGGCCCGACGAGCACCGCGGTGACGGCGAGGACGACGCCGGCCACCCGGAGCGTCGTCCACAGCCAGCTGAGGTCGACCTCGGCGGGGCGCTCGGTCGTCGCGGCCGCGTCTTCCTGCGCGGGCTTGGGCGGGGGCGCCTCATCGACGCTGTCGGGGCGCACCTCGGTGCCGATCGTCGGGTCGGGCTGCGCCGTCACCTCACGGCTCGGCGGCTGCACGTGCTGCGGGGTCGCGTCGACCGGGATCCACTCGCCGCGATCGCTGCGCACCTCGACCCACGCCGACAGGTCGGCGCCGCGGCACGATCCGTCGCGGCACACCGAGACCCCGGCATCCGTCGACGCCGTGCGCGTCCCGACAACGATCCGCGCCGGAAAGCCCAGTTCGCGCGCCATCAGCGCCACCGCGACGGAGAACTGCTCGTCGTCGCCGGGCGCCGCGACGAAGTTGCCGGATGCCTCGGCCCGCGGATCCTTCTCCCGATCGAGCAGCGCCGTGAACAGCTGATCGATGCGCGCGAGCGAATGCCCCGCCGCGCTCGGCACGAAGGTGTCGACGCGGGCATCCGCCATCCACGCGGTCTGCGCGTCGGTCAGCGCGTGGCTGAGGTAGCCGCGCTCGCGCAGCAGCGCGACGAGGCCCGCGAGGGCGGCCCCGCCCGTGCCGCCCACGTGCGCCTGCATCCAGGTGCGGAGGCTCGCCGGCGCGGCGACCGAGTCGTCGATGCCGCCGTCGCCCCCGGCGCCGCCCGTGCCGCCGGGTGCCGTCGCGGCGGCGAGCGCCTCGGTGGGTGTGACGGTGGCCTCGAGCCGGTAGGCGTCGCCCGCCTGCCATCCGGTGGTCTGCACCGCGGCGCCGAGCTCGTCGTCGACGTAGAACCCGTCGACGAGCGCGGCGGCACGCGTGCCCTCGAAGCGCACCGCGGTGAGCGCGCCGGCCGACGGCATCCAGATGCCGTCCAGCACCCCGACCACGATGTCGGCGTCGACGCGCTCCCCCGCTCCGGCCGGCCGCGCGGAGGCGACGCGCACGAAGCTCGACGCGTCTCGCCCCGCACCCGTGCGGAAGACGGCGCCGTCGTAGCTGTCGAGCACGGCCAGTCGGATGCGCTCGGGCACGTCCTGCCCCGTCGCACTGAACAGCAGCTGATCGTGCGCGGCGTCGGTGAACATCGCGCGGTAGGCGGCGAGCGGGCTCACCGCGCGCGAGATCTCGAGCCGCGGCCCGGTGCTCTCGCGCAGCACGTCGCGCGGGAGGGACGCCGCGGCCGTCGGCACGGCGAGCGCGATGACTGCGGCAGCGGCGACCATGCCGACGCCGATCCCCGAGCGGCGCAGGTCGGCCCCCGAGCCCGCGCGCGCCCGGCGCACGCGCACGCCGCTCGAGCGCGCCGCCGTGCGGAGCGCCGCCACTCGCGCGTCGCGGGCCCGCCACGACAGCCACAGCACGCCCGCGGTGAGCGAGCCGAGCCCCACCGCGGTCTCGACGGGGGCGGACAGGGTCAGCGCGCCGAGCGCCACGGGCGCACTCACCTCGGTGCGGCCGAAGAGCAGCCCGAACCCGATCATCGCGATGCCGACCGGCACCGCCAGCGAGGCGACCGCGTCGGAACGCCAGGCGAGCAGCAGCAGCACGGCCGTGCCGACGAGGAAGACGACGAGCGCCGGCACCAGCAGGTTGCGGTAGGAGCCGACGGGCAGCTCGACGGTGAGGAGGTCCTTCCACCCCACGACGAGGCCCGCCCCCAGCTCGCCGAGGCCCTGCACGAACGCGGCCGGGTCGGTCATGCGCCCGGGCACCGCGAGCGGCACGCCCACGACGAGCAGCGTCGCCGCGAGCAGCCCCGCGCACGCCCATCCGCCGCCGCGGCGGAGCGCCGGCACGAAGGTCACGAGCGCGGCGACACCGGCGCCGAGAGCGGATGCCACGACGACGAGCACCAGGAACGCCGACGACCGGTAGATGGGCCACGCCGCCACCGCGGCGAGCACGACGACGACGGCCGCGTACAGCGATCCCGCGACGATCCGCCTCATGACGACGCCCCCCGCAGCAACAGACCCGCGAGGTCGTCGAGCGTGCCGACCGTCACGACGGTCAGGGCGCCGACGACCTGGGTGCGCGGATGGGCGCGCTCGTCGCAGACGACGGCCACCACCGAGGCATCCGCCGGAAAGGCCAACGCCGCCTTCCGGAGCGCCGCGAGGCCCACGTGCGACCCCGTGACGAGCACCGCGATGGACAGACGCTCGTTCGCCTCGGCGGCGAGCCGGCACACGTCGGCGAACGCCATCGTGTTCGCGAGCCGGTCGACGCCGCTGAAGCCGTCGAGGAGGGAGCGGGGGCTCCCCGTCGGGATGTGCCGGATCGCGCGCAGGCGACCGCGGACGACGCGCGGGATCTCGGCACCGACGACGATGTCGAGGTCGCGCGCGTCGTGCACGGCACGGACGGCGAGAGAGGAGGCGGCGCTGACGGCGAGCTCGAACTCGCCGTCGGAGCCGTATTCCGCGGCGGCGAGGCCGAGCACGACCGCCATGCGGGAGCGGCGCGACTCCTCGTACTGGCGCACCATGAGGCGCCCGGTCTTGGCGGTCGACTTCCAGTGCACCTGGCGGCGCGAGTCGCCCGGCGCGTACTCCCGGATCGCGTGAAAGGACATATCGGCGTCGACGAGGCGCGTCGTCGGGCTGCCGTCGAGATCGCGGATGAGGCCCGCGCTCGAGGAGGGCACCGGCACCGTGCGCGGATGCACGTACAGCTCGTGGGCGTCGTCGAAGGCATGCTCGCGCCGCAGCAGCCCGACGGGGTCGGAGCGCACCGTGGTCGCCGGCCCGATGCGCACGATGCCGCGGGGCTGCGGCGGCAGGTCGAGCACCTGTTCGGAGACCGCCCCGGCGCGCAGCAGCGGCACCCCGAACTCGACGAGGCCGGCCCCGACGGGCACGTCGATGCGGCCGGGGAGCGCCGCTCGACGGCCGGCGTTTCGCACCGTCACGGTGGCGCGCACGCCGTGACCGGCGACGATCCGCTCGTGACCGAGCGCGAGGTGGACGTCGTAGGTGCGCGACTGGAAGAGGAAGGGCACGCTGAGCGCGAGGAGCACGATCGCGGCGACGCCGGCGACGATCGCCTCGACCCAGCCGAAGGCGAGCCCCAGCACGAGCCCGACCGTCGCCGCGGCGAGAGCCAGGGCGCCCGCCGGCCGGATCGTGCGGCCGCACCACCGGAACGCGGTGATCAGGGCGGCACGGGTCGCCGTCCAGGCCCGCGAAGCGCGGACCGCCGCTCCGACGAGCGCCCGTCCGCGCCCCGAGGTCACCTCGGTGCGCTCCCCCGTGAGGGTGTTCGCCGAGGTGCGGGTGAGGCGGGTGTCGCCGAGGGTCATGGCGCGTCTTTGCGGGTGGGTGGGGCGACGTCGAGCAGCACCTGACCGATGACGGCCTCGGCGGTGACGCCGTCGAACTCGGCTTCGGGGTGCAGGATCAGCCGGTGCGCGAGCACGGCGACGGCGAGCCGCTTGACGTCGTCGGGGGTGACGAACGTGCGCCCCTGCGCGGCGGCGCGCGCGCGGGTCGCGCGCGTGAGGGCGAGAGCGCCGCGAATGCTGACGCCCAGGCGCACCTCGTCGGCCGACCGCGTCGCATCGACGAGGCGCGCGATGTAGTCGAGCACGAGCGCGTCGACGTAGACGTCGGCGGCGAGCTCGGCCATGCCGGTGAGGGCACCCGGCGTGATGATCGGGGCGAGCTCGTCGATCGGCGTGGCGGCCTGGCCGAGGATCCGCACGGTGGCGGCGTGGTCGGGGTAGCCGAGCGAGGTGCGCAGCAGGAAGCGGTCGAGCTGCGCCTCGGGCAGGCGGTACGTGCCGGCCTGCTCGACGGGGTTCTGCGTCGCGATCACGAGGAACGGCTTTCCCACCGAACGGGTGACGCCGTCGATCGTGACGTGCCCCTCCTCCATTACCTCGAGCAGCGCCGACTGGGTCTTCGGGCTCGCCCGGTTGATCTCGTCGGCGAGCACGATGTTCGCGAAGATCGGGCCGGCGTGGAAGGCGAACTCGCCGGTCTTCTGGTCGTAGACCGTGATGCCGGTGATGTCGCCCGGCAGGAGGTCGGGGGTGAACTGGATGCGTGTGCTCGTGCCCTGCACCGACTGCGCGACCGCGCGGGCGAGCGAGGTCTTGCCCGTGCCGGGCACGTCTTCGAGCAGCACGTGGCCCTCGCTGAGCATCGCGGTGAGCACGAGCTCGACGACGTGGCGCTTGCCGAGCACCGCCCGCTCGACGTTGTCGGCGATGGCGGCGAAGGTCTGCGCGAACCAGGTGGCCTGTTCGGTGGTGATCGTCATGGGGTGGTGGCTCCGTCGGTGGGGGGAACGGGGGTGCAGCCGGCGGAGAGGGGCGCGGTGGCAGCGTCGAGGTTCCAGCCGGTGCGCGCCCAGTCGACGATGACACGGATGCCTTCGACGCGGCTCGCGGTGGCGGGAACCTGCCAGGGGTCATCGCCCGGGTCGAGGCGCGCCCCGGCGGCGTCGTAGTACGCGATGTCGGCGGTGTCGAACGTGAACCGCGCCCGGTCGCCGGTCGAGCGCCCGTCGGCCGTGAGGCGGGTGCCGCCGGTGCAGGCGCCGAGCGACCAGGTGGCCTGCACCTGGGTGGGCGCGCTGCCCGGGGCGGGAGTGACCGCGCCCCACTCCGACTGCCACCACCCCGACACGTGCTCGTACCGCACGCGGATGCCGGGGTCGGTGTCGAACACGCTGCTCGGCAGGCCCGAGAACACCGCGACGTTCTCGTTCGGCAGCACTTCGGGCGAGGTGGGGTTCTCGTCGATCGTCCAGTTCGCGCGGGCACCGCCGACGTGCGCGGTGGGCCCGACGACGAAGGTGTAGCCGCGCGGCGCCGCGGTGCTCTGCACGGCGCGCACGTCGGCGTCGACGGTCGCGCGGCCGAAGAGTGTGCCGCCGAACCACGCCTCCACGCACAGCGTGAACGTGTAGACACGGCCGTCGAGGAGCCCGCGGAAGACGGCGCGGTCGCCGCCCGCGGTCGCGCGGCAGGTCTCCCCCACCGCGACGATGCCGTACCGGGTCGCCGCGCCGTCGCCGCCGGGGCCGGCGGTCGCCGTCGCGGTGATGTCGACCCGGCCGCCGCCGACGTTGACGGGGGTGAGGGTGAGGACGGGGTTCGTGGGCGCACCGACGCCGTGCGCCTGCACGACGACGGAGCCGATCGCCGGGCCGCCGAGGCCCGGCGGGGCGTCGAACCGCGAGACCGGCGACACGGTGACCGGGGTCGTCGTATTCGCCCCGACGCGGAAGACGGGCACGGTGACGGTCGTCTGGTTCGTCGCGACCGGCACCGTGATGCTCTCCCCGACCGGGCTCGAGATCTGCAGGGCGCTCGTCGCGGCAGCATCCACCCCCGCGAAGGTCAGGGTCGCGACCCCGCCGTCGGCGCCGGCGACGGCGGGCACGGCGCTCGCCGAGGTGGGTGTCGCGGGCGGGTCGTAGGCCCACGCGGTCGTGGCGACCGCCGTCTGCGACGGACCGACGGCGTTCACCGAGACGACCTCGTAGCGGCGCTGCTCGCCGTTCGGGGCGGCGAGCGCGGGGCAGACCCCCTGCGGCGTGCAGGTGGTGACGCGCTCACCGCCGTAGCGCACCTCGAACCCGGTGACGGCGGGGTACGAGGTCTGCGCGGGACCGGGGTCGACGCGCAGCGTGAGGCTGCCGTCGGCATAGGCCGACTGGGAGACCGAGGCGGGTGCGCGCGGGAAGCCCTGCAGGTCGATCGTGACCCCTCCGTCGCGCGCGGCCGCGCTCTGCCGGCCCTGCGCGTCGCGCACGGTGAAGCGCGCCGAACAGGTCACCCCGGGAGCGTCGGCCGTCCAGCTGGCGATGATGCTCGAGGGTCCGGCGACGGCGAACGACACTCCCGTGCAGGAGCTCGTCGGCGTGACGGCGACGACCTGGAGCGGCGTGCCGGGCAGCGGGTTGACCTCGCCCGGCGCGCCGACGACGTCGACGGTGCACGACGCGCCCGACGCCTGACTGCAGGTGCGGGTGGTCTGGCCGCCCTGGGGCAGCGTCGAGGGGGCCGCGCCGACCCGCAGCGTGATACGCGCCGGAGTGACGCCGGCGTGGCTGGTGACCTCGACCATCACCCCCTCCACCGCGCCCGGTGCGGCGGAGTCGGCCGCGCGGACGGTGAGCTGCGACCCGTCGAGGCTGAGGGCGAAGGATGCCGGGGAGCCCGTCACCCGGTACTGGATCGCCTCGGCGGGGCCGCGCCACGTGGTCATGGCGGTGAGGTCGTACACGTGGGTGTCGCCGGGCGCGATCTCGAGCGAGGCGGGCGCGAGCGTCGGCTGCGGGTCGAGCGGGGTGATCGCGACCGGGATCGCGAGCACGGTCCACGCGCTGCCGCCCACGAGCCGCACCGGCACGAGACAGGCGTCGGTCCACGGGGCGCCGCCTCCGGCGGTGTACCGGACGCCGGTGCCGGTCGTCGGGGCGCAGACCGCCGCGGGCCTCGCCCCGGAGGCGCGCACGTCGGCGGCGCCGATCTCGAGCGTGCGGCCGCGCGGCACGGCGACCATCGCCGCGATGTCGGCCTCGGCCTGCCCGTTCTCTGCCGCGACGATCGGGGAGACGCCCGCGCGCAGCGACAGCGCGCCCTCGCTCGCCGCGGGCACCCGCACGAACGCGTAGGTCGTGACGGGGCCCGATGCGCTCTCGCCGGTCACCGAGAACGGGATGAGCCGCGCGGCGTCGCTCGGCTCGGCGCGCACCCGGCTGCCCGAGACGCTCACGCCCTCCGGCGATCCCCACAGCCCGACGACGAGATCGCTCGCGTCACCGCCCGACCACAGCACCTTGCCGCGCAGCACATCGACGCCGTCGGCGAGGTCGTCGCGGTCGGCGGCGGTCAGCACGGTGTCGGCGACGACGGGGAAGTCGGGCACGCGCTGGGCGACGACCTTGACGACGATGAGCCCGCGAGCGGTGTTCCCCGACGACGATTCGACGTCGTAGAAGAAGGCCATCGTCCCGGGATCGGTGCCCGCGGCGATCGTCACCGTGTCGTCGGTGACGCTCTGGATGCGGCTCTTCAGCCGGGCGTACTCGTCGGTCGGCGTGCCGTCGAGGGCGAGCTCGGGCGCGTCGGGACGCACGGCGGCGAGGGTCAGCGAGCCCTGCGTCGGGTCGATGTCGTTCGCGAGCGGATGGACGCGGATGACGTTGCCCCCGCCCGCCTGCACGTGCACGTAGTCGGTGTAGGTGACCGGGCTCGGATTCGCCTCTCCGCTCAGCACACCCACGCGCACGGTGCCCTCGCCGGTCGCGCCGAACGCGTCGACGACGCGATAGGTGAAGGCATCCTGCCCGCTCACCCCGGCGATGCTCGTGTACACGATCGAGGTGCCGTCGGCCGAGATCGCCGCCGACCCGTGCGCGGGCTGTCCGACGATGCTCTCGAGCCGGACGACGTCGCCGTCGGGATCCATGCCGAACCCGTCGAACGGGATCGTCGTGGACAGCCCGCTCCCGACGCGGCCCGACAGGCGGCGCGGCAGCGGGTCGCGGTTGGCGTCGGGCGCGGTGACCTGCACGCGCACGGTCGCGACGTCGCCGAGGGTGGGCGATCCGGTGGTGAACGCACGGTACGAGACCGTGTACTGGCCCGCCGTCTCGGGGGCGAGGTAGCGCAGCACGTCGCCGGAGGCGAAGGCGAGGGCGTCGGGCGTCGAGGACTCGATGGATTCGGGGTCGAGGCGCGGCAGTCCGCCCGCGGCGGCGACGTCGTTGGCGAGCGCGGGGATGTCGATCTGCGAGCCGGCCCGCACGACCACGGCGTCGTCGACGGTGATCGGCGCGGCCTCGCTCGCCGCCGGCAGGAGATACACCGTCGCCTCGCCGATGACGGATGCCCCCGCGTCGGCGGTGCCGTCGCTCACCGTGTACGAGACGGTGCCGAGGAGCCCCGGATCGCCACCGGCCGTCGACCCGGAGACGCGGAGCTGGCTCTGGCCGACGGCGTCGCCGGTGAGCGACGACCCGCTCGCGGCGTGCACGACGACGTCGCTCAGAAGCAGCACCCGGCCGGTGGGGTTCGACACCGCGGCGAGCACGTCGACGGTCGCGTCCGCCTGGGGACGGACGAACGCGACGACCGGCGCGGTCGCCAGCTGCGCCGGCGCGTCGGCGGCGAGCAGGGTGATGCGCGCCGTCCCGGTGGCCTCGCGCCCGTCGGCCGAGACCGTGACCGCCACGCGGTAGGTGCCCGCCGCCGTGGCGGCGAAGTCGAACTGCGTCGTGCCGCCGACCACCGTAGCCGTCGCGGCGGCGTCGTCGAGCACGCGCGCCGACGAGAGGGTCACCGACCCGGCCGTGCCGGTCACGTGCGGGGCGACGTCGATGCTCACCCGCGAGCCCGCCGTGTCGACGACGGCGAACGACTGCACGCGCGGCTGCGCGTCGCCGCGCACCCGCACGGAGAGCGTCTTCGTCGTCGTCGCCCCGCGCGCATCGCCGACGGTGAGCGTGATCGCGGCGAGCTCCTCGCCCCCGGCTCCGGAGTCGGAGTGCTGGTAGACGACGGTGCCCTCGGGCGTCGCCGCGACCTGCCCGAGGGCGGTGTCCTCGGTGGCCGACAGCAGGATCACCGGGTCGCCCTCGGGGTCGACCCAGTCGCCGAGCACCGGCACGCTCACGGTGCCGCCGGGCGCGACCTCGGGCTGCGGCCACTCCTGCTGGCATCCTTCGACTCCGCACCACTGCGGCGCGGAGTTCTCGTCCTCGCCGGCGACGCGGAGCGTCACGGTCGCGGGCTCCGACAGGAGGCCGTCGGGGGTGGTGCCGTCGCTCACGGCGTAGCGGAAGCTCGCCGACCCCGAGGCATCCGCCGCGACGCGGACGGCGAGGCGCTGCCGGTCATCGGTGAGGGTGAGGGTTCCGAAGGCGGGATCGAGACCCTCGACGGATGCCGGGTCGATCGTGAGCACGTCCTCGTTCGGGTCGTGGTCGTTGAGCAGCACCGGCAGGGTCACGAGGGCGCCCGCGCGCACGCCGAAGCTGTCGGCGACGGCGACCGGAGGCCGCGGGTCGATGACGGCGGGCGGCTCCTGCTCGGTGGTCTGCGGCGCGGTCTGGACCGGCGCGTCGAGATCCCAGTCCTGGCTCGACGGCACGAGCGCACCGTCGGGAACGCGCCACACCCAGCCGGAGCGGGCGTCGTTGAGCACGAGCCCGTCGCCCGCGTCGACGAAGACCGGACGGCGCTGGGTGGGGAGGGTCGCGCCGGCGTAGTCGAGGGTCACGTCGCCGGAGGCGGAATCCCACAGGATGCCCGGACCCTGCCCCTCGGGCAGCCAGGCGGCGTGCACGACGCCCGCGCGCACGACGGGTCGCGCGGGCGCGCCGCGAGCCGTGGTGCGGTCGCCGAACACCCGCTCGGCGGGCGTGTTCGCGGTCGGCACGCGCACGAGACCGGTCTCGTCGGCGAGGTACACGGCGTCGCCGTCGGGATCGGTGCGCGAGACCGACACCGTGCCGTTCGTCCCCGCCGTCGCCGACTGCGCGCGCGACCAGTACCTGCCCGTCGCGGGTTCGACGAGCACCCACTCGTCGCCGGCCGCGGTGAGCACGGGCGAGGCCGCGTCGGCCTCGACCCGGTCAGTGCGCTGCACGGAGTTCGACGCGATGTCGACGCGGATGACCGTGCCCGCCTCGGCGGAGTAGCTGAAGAGCTCGCCGCGGGCGTCGACCGCGATCGCGTCGGAGGTGGCCGTCGGGGCCGAGGCATCCGACGACCCCGTCGACGCATCGCCGGTCGGATCGACCTGAGCGAGCGAGCCCGTCGACAGTCGCCCCGCGAACACGGCGCCCGCGTCGGTGCGATACGCGACGTAGTCTCCCGCCGTGTCGACCTCCTGCGTGCCCGGGGGCGACGCCTGCGCGCTGCGGAGGCCCTCGGCGTCGAGATCGACCGGCACCGCGTCGTCGATGCGCACGACCTTCGCGTCGCTGTCGGTGAACATGTACGAGCCGGTCGGCGTCGCCACGATGCGGCTCGGATTGCTGACCGTGCGGACGGTGTCGAGCTCGTCGATCGCGGTGTTGACACGCGCGTAGCGCAGCCCGTCGGCCTGCAGCACCCACGCCGTCGTGTCGCGCGGCGGCGTCTGCTGCGCGTCGAGACCGGGCCACACCACGCTGATTCCCGCGATCACGGCGACGACGGCGCCCGCCGCGATCAGCGCCGCGACGGTCGGGGCGACGCGCCGTCGCATCAGCGCAGTCCCGCCCAGAGCAGGGCGACCACCGCGGCCACCACCACGACGGTCACGACCCCCGCGACCACCCACGGCCATACCCGTCGCGGCGCCGGGGGCGGCCCGCTGATGCTCGAATCCTCGTCGCGGCGCAGGCGCGTGGCATCCGCCGGCTCGCCCGTTCGGCGGCGGCCCTCGTGCGCGACGCGGCTGCGCACCGGCCCGCGCGCGGTCGTGTCGGCGAAGTCGACGCTCGCAGCGGCGGGCATCCATTCCGTCGCGGGCACCTCGAGCGGCGTCGGGGCGAGCTGCTCGGCGCGCTGCACCTCGCGCACCGCCTCACCGAACTCCTCCGCCGTGCGGTAGCGGCGCTCGGGCCCGCGGGCCATCGCGGTCGCGAGCACCTGCTGTAGCGCGTCGGGCACGTCGTCGCGCGCGATCGGCACGAAGGTCGCCCGGGCGATCCGCCGCCGCATCAGGTCGCGCGTGTTCTGCCCGCGCTCGCGACGCTCGAACGGGCTGTGCCCCGCGAGGAGCGAGTAGACCGTGGCGCCGAGGCTCCACACCTCGCTCGCGACGGTGCCGCCGGTCTGCTCGGCGACCACCTCGGGCGCGCTCCACGGGATCGACATCGCGAGCACCTCGGCACCCTCCGAGCGCACGAGGGTCGACGAGATGCCGAAGTCGGCCAGCACCGCCGACCCGAAGGTCGTCACGAGGATGTTGCTGGGCTTGATGTCGCGATGGATGAGCCCCGCCCGGTGCGCCGACTCGAGCGCGCCGGCCAGGCGCACGGCGATCGCCATGACCTCGTCGACCGGCATGCGCTCGATGCGGTAGCGCTGGGCGAGCGAGCCCGGGCAGTACTCCATCACGATGTAGGGGCGGCCGTCGGCCGAGATGCCGGCCTGGTAGACCGTGACGATCGCGGGGTGCGCCGAGAGGTGGGCGAGGACGTCCGCCTCGGCGTTGAACATGCGCAGCAGGTCGGGGTCGCGCTCGTCGGCGGGCAGCACCTTGACCGCCACCTGACGGCGCGGCATGTCCTGCTGATAGAGGAACACATCGGCGAATCCGCCCGAACCGAGCGGGCGCACATAGTCGAGGCCGGGCAGCAGCGGCGGCGCGGAGGGCAGCCTGCGCGTCATAGCACCCCCAGCCCTCTGATGTTCTCGCCTCCGGCCTCTTCGAAGACCCGGTAATGCTAACAAAACGGCGGTCGCCGCCTCGCCCCGCGAGGCGGAGGCGGGTCGCCGCTACGGCTCGGTCAGACCCGGGTCGCCGTTCGGGTCGAACGGCGCGTCGAGCGAACGCGTCAGCTCTTCGAGCATCGCCGCGATCTGCGGCTCGACGTACTGGCCGACGGCCGCCTGGATGCGCAGGCGATGGTGCAGCAGCACGGCGCACACCTCGCGGCCGATCAGGTTGGCGTAGTCGTCGGCGAGCCCCACCTCCTGCCGCAGCGCCGCCTTCGCCTCGTCGGTGAGCGGCGGAAGCTCGGGGATGTCGGCGTCGACCTCGGCGGCGAGGCCGCCGATCGTGAACAGGAACGGCGCACCCGGCACCGGGTCGGGGTCGAGCGGCAGCCCCTCGAACTCGGGGTCGAGCCCCTCGCTCGGACGGTAGCTGCGGGCGCGGTTGCGCGCGGCCTGCTGGTCGAGCTCGGCCTGCAGCATCGGCAGGTTCCGCGACGTGTACTCGGCGACCGCGTGGTCGATGATCGTCTTCACGCGGGTCGACAGCCCGTGCTGCACCCCGTGCGGGACGTCGGCGCCGAGGCCGGCGGCGGACAGCACGGGCGACCCGATGCAGCGGCGGCAGGGGGCCACCCGCCCGCGGTGGGTGGCCGGCTCCCATCGGGGCAGCCAGCGCAGCCAGGCATCCACTGCCTGGCTGACCTGGGTCTCGACCGACCGCTGCTCCACGGCTCCATTGTCGCCCGTGCGGCGCCGATCCGCCGGGATTTCGCGAGATTCGGCGGCGGGCGCCGCCGACGAGCGCGCGGCCGACCTCAGTCGGGGCGCGGCCGACCTCAGTCGGAGCGGTCTTCCCAGGGCCAGCGCGGCCGCCCGGCGCGGGTGCGCACGAGCGCGACGGCGGTCCAGCCGGCGACGAGGGCGGTGGATGCCAGGACCACCGCGAACCACGAGGTCGCGAAGGCGCCCGCGGCGGCGAGCGCGCGCGCGAGGTCGATGCCGCCGAACATCGCTCCGACGAGCAGGCCGAGGAGGTAGGCGAGGAAGGTCGCGACGACCACGAGGACGACGCCGCCGTAGCCCGGTTCGGGGCGCCGCACGACGGCCCATGTGGCGAGGACGAAGGCGATCACGGCGAACGCCACCGCGAAGGCCCCCGGGAGCGGGCCGAGCCCCGGCACCGCGACGACCTCGGCGCCGGTGAGCAGGCTCAGCATGCCGAACCCGGCGATCAGTAGCGCGAAGAACCCGATCGTGCCGAACGCCAGCGCGACCGGCGGGGTCACGCCCGGACGAGCGTCAGTCACGATCTTCCGCCGGTGCCCGGAGTCAGGATCGCGCGGATGGTGCGCCTCGGATGCTCGTGCTCGCCCGTGTCGCGCTCAGCCCTGGTGGAGGCGTGGGCCGGCCTCGAGCGTGCGCTCGTATTCGCGCTGCGCCTCGCGGTTCAGCTCGCTCACGCGCTTGCCGCGCGCGGCGACCCAGCCGCCGAACCAGATCGTCAGCTCACGCCCGAGCACGAACGCGACGATCGCGAGCGGCGCGAGCAGCTGGCCGCGCACGACCTCCTCGCCCTGGCTGGCGGTCAGCTGCCAGAACGGCGCCTGGAAGAGCTGACCGAGGAGATGTCCGCCGTAGGAGGCGAGCCCGACGAAGAGACCGAAGATGACCCAGTGCGCCCAGCTGCCGCGGTTGATGATCGCGCCGAGCAGCCAGAACGCGAGGTAGAACACCACGACGGGCACCCAGAACCACCAGGAGCCGAGTGCGGCGAGCGCCTCGGTGCCGACGTTGGCGCCGGTCACGTCGCCGTCGAGGGCGCGCAGGCCCAGCGCAGCTGCGAGGTAGAGGATGCCGAAGACGACCGCGGCGAGCAGACCGATGAGGCCCGCCGCGGCACGGTTGCCGCGCGGACGCGGCGCCTCGGGCGCCTGCACGAAGATCGGCTGCGGGGTCGAGGTCTCGACGACCGGCGTCACGACGGGCGCGACGACGGCGGGGGCGACGACCTCGGTGGCGGCGTCCTGCGATGCGGCGGGGGTGACGACCTCGGTGGCGGCGGCGGAGGAGTAGTCGCCCGAGGAGTACGCGCCGGGCGTGTACGTCTCGTCGACCGGGTCGTCGGCGTACAGGCTGCCCGCGGCGGGCGCGGCGGGCGCGGCGGTCGTCGCCGGCTCGACCGGGTGCGCAGCCGTGGCGTCGTGCGCAGCCGTGGTGTCGTGCGCGGCGGAGTCGTGGGCGACGGTGGCGTCGTATCCGGCACCGTCGTCGACGGCGCGCTCGTGCGCGGCGGCCTCGCCCGGAGTCACGTCGCCCTGCGCCGCCTCGCGCGAGGCGGCCTCGGCGTCGGCCAGGCCCTCGTGGGCGCGCGCGACGGCCTCGTCGGCCGACGTCGCCTCGCCGTGCGCGGTGCTGTCTTCGACCGGCTCGCCGTACTTGTGGTCGCTCATGGCGTGTGCTCCTCACGCGGGGCACGTGCCGCCGCACAGTGAGCGTAACGCGCAGGTCCCGCCGCGACCGGGAGGCACCGCGCCGTGTCTGCGAGGAAGGGATGCCCGCGCCACCGCGCCACCGTGTCACGCCGGGCGAACCCGGCCCCGCTGTCTATCGTGGAGGCATGCCGCACCGCCTCCGCCCGCACGCCCGTCCGACGGCGCGGGCCTGCCTCGCCGTCGGTGTCGTGGCGCTGGCCGCGGCCCTGGTGACCGGCTGCGCCGGCACCCCCGACCCGAGTCAGTCGGAGCCGACGGCATCATCGGATGCCTCGGCATCCGCGGCGGCCACCCCGACCCCGGGCCCCTCGCTCGCGCCGTTCCCGATGGGACCGTCGACCTCGACGACGGCGCTTCCCGCCGACCTCCCGCAGGGGTGCCGCGACCTGCTCGACGCCGACGTGCTCGCTCAGCTCGACGGGGTGCCGCTGAACGCCGAGGGCATGGGCGGGGGCATCCGTTCCGACAGCTCCCGCGTGTGCGTCTGGGGCGAGCCGGGTGCCGCGGCGACGTGGTTCGTCACGGTCATCGGCTACTCGCCCGACCGCGAGGCGCGCGACGCGCTGTACGAGCTCGGCAACGAGGGCTACACGTGCTACGAGCCGCGTGGCGGCATCCGCTGCGAGTCGACGTGGGAGAGCGGCACGCTCCCCCTGCAGCAGGGCCGCACCCTGTTCTACCGCGACGGCGTGATCGTCGACACGCAGTTCTCGAACCTCGCGCCGGCGGGGTACACCGACTCGGTCATCGACGCACTCTGGCCCGCGGCCACCACGCCCTGAGCCTGCCGACGCGCGGTCAGCCCCAGATGCGGTCGCCGGTGCGGCTGACGTAGCCGGCCGGATGCCACGCCGACTCGCTCGTCGACAGCCACAGTCCGCCCCCGGCCTCGATCGTCTCGGTGAGGTCGCCGTCGGTGCGGGTGCAGCGGGTGCGCTCGTCCACGCTCTCGCACGTGAATCCCGAGCCCGGCAGCGACGCCGCCGCGATCGCGCCGGCGTCGGGCGGCACCGTCGCGAGCGTCGTCGAGACGGTGCCCGCGTCGGCGTGCCAGAAGCAGGTGAGCTGCACGTCGGGCGAGAGCGCGGAGACGAGGGCGGTCGCGGTGGTGACGGGGGCGTCCTTCGACGGCGTCAGCACGGCGCCGCGGGTGAAGCGCATCGTCGCCCACAGCGCCTCGTCGTAGAGCGCGGGGCACTCCGTGGGCAGCGCGCCCTCCTCGCCCGCGGCGACGGGCGCCGACGTCGGGGCGGTCTGCGAGGTGCCCTGCGCGGTGTCCACGGTGGTGCCGAACCAGGTCATGGATGCCGGGATCAGCGGCAGGGCCAGCGCGGCGAGCACGCCGAGGATCGCGAGGCAGCCGACGCCGACCACCCACGCGAACGCGGCATTCCTGCCTCCGACACGAGCCATGCCCTCACGCTAACCCGCCGCCGTGCGCCCCTCCCCGCACGCGCCCGCGAGCCGCCCAGATCGAGGGAGACCCGCCCGGAACCCCACCCGCAGACGCCGAAGGACCCCGGGATGTCCCGGGGCCCTTCGGTGCGATCAGACCAGGCTCAGTTGTAGGTGCCCGGCGTGAAGTCGTCGGTGGTGAAGCTGTCGAAGTCGACGTAGCTCAGGTCGTCGCCCGAGTACGCGCCGTCCGAGGCGAAGATGCGGTTGGGGTACCGCTCGCTCTTGGCCTCCTCCGTCGCCTCGACCGTGACGTTGCGGTACTTCGCAAGCCCGGTTCCGGCGGGGATCAGCTTTCCGATGATGACGTTCTCCTTGAGGCCGACGAGCGGGTCACTCTTGCCCTCCATGGCCGCCTGGGTGAGCACGCGGGTCGTCTCCTGGAAGGATGCCGCGGACAGCCACGACTCCGTCGCCAGCGACGCCTTGGTGATACCCATGAGCTCCGGACGGCCCGACGCGGGACGCTTGCCCTGCGCCACGGCCTCGCGGTTTATCTGCTGGTAGCGCTTGAAGTCGACCAGCTCACCGGGGAGCAGATCGGTCTCGCCGTGGTCGACCACGGTGACCTTCCGCAGCATCTGGCGCACGATGACCTCGATGTGCTTGTCGTGGATCGGCACACCCTGCGAGCGGTACACGCCCTGCACGCCGCCGACGAGGTACTTCTGCACCTCGCGGGCACCCTGCACACGCATGACCTCCTTGGGGTCGAGCGTGCCGACCTGCAGCGGCTGACCCACCTCGACGTGCTGGCCGTCCTCGACCAGCAGCGTCGCGCGCTTGAGCACGGGGTAGACGTACGGCTCGTCGCCGTTGTCGGGCGTCAGGATGACCTTCTTGGCCTTGTCGGTCTCATCGATCGTGATGCGACCGGCGGCCTCGGCGATCGGGGAGGCACCCTTCGGGGTACGCGCCTCGAAGAGCTCCTGCACGCGCGGCAGACCCTGGGTGATGTCGTCGGCCGAGGCCGAGCCACCCGTGTGGAAGGTACGCATGGTCAGCTGCGTGCCGGGCTCACCGATCGACTGGGCGGCGATGATGCCGACCGCCTCGCCGATGTCGACGAGCTTGCCGGTCGCGAGCGAACGGCCGTAGCACTTCGCGCACACGCCGACCGCCGAGTCACAGGTGAGGACCGAGCGGACCTTGATGGTCTCGACACCGGCATCCACCAGCTTGTCGATCAGCACGTCGCCGACGTCCTCACCGGCCGAGGCGACGACCTCGCCCGAGGGGGCGACGACGTCCGCGGCCAGCGTGCGGGCGAACACCGAGTTCTCGACGTTCGCGTCGCGCACCAGGGTGCCGGAGGCATCCGGAGCGGCGATCGTGAACTCGAGGCCCTTCGTCGTGCCGCAGTCGTCCTCACGGATGATGACGTCCTGCGAGACGTCGACCAGGCGACGCGTCAGGTAGCCCGAGTCGGCGGTACGGAGGGCCGTGTCGGCGAGGCCCTTACGGGCACCGTGCGTCGCGGTGAAGTACTCCGCCACCGACAGCCCCTCGCGGTACGAGGAGATGATCGGACGGGGCATGATCTCGCCCTTGGTGTTGTTGACGAGGCCACGGATGCCGGCGATGTTGCGGATCTGCAGCCAGTTACCACGGGCGCCCGAGGACACCATGCGGTTGATGGTGTTGTCCGCGGGGAAGTTCGCCTTCATCGCGGCCTGCACCTCGTCGGTCGCCTCGGTCCAGATCTTGATCTGCTCCTGACGACGCTCGGCGTCGGTCACGAGACCCTTCTCGAACTGTGCCTGGACCTTCTGCGCCAGCTTCTCGTACTTGGCGATGATCTCGGCCTTGTTCGGGGGCGTGAGCACGTCCGAGAGCGCGACGGTCACACCCGAGCGCGTGGCCCAGTAGAAACCGGCGTCCTTGATGCGGTCGAGCGAGGCCGCGACCTCCACCTTCGGATACTCCTCGGCGAGCTTGTTGACGATCTGCGACAGCTTGCCCTTGTCGGCCTGCTCGCGCACGAACGGGTAGCCCTTGGGAAGCGTGTCGTTGAAGATCGCCTGACCGAGCGAGGCATCCACCAGCCCGTGACGCTCGTAGCCCTCGGGGGCTTCGCCCTCGAGGAACGTCAGGCCGGGGATCCGGATGCGCGCCTTCGCCTGCAGGTCGAGGGTGCCCTCGTCCTTCGCGAGGATGGCCTCGCCGACCGAGCCGAACACGCGACCCTCGCCCGCGGCGCCCTCCTTGACCGTGGTCAGGTGGTGCAGGCCGATGATCATGTCCTGCGAGGGCAGGGTCACCGGGCGGCCGTCGGACGGCTTCAGGATGTTGTTCGACGCGAGCATGAGCACGCGGGCCTCGGCCTGGGCCTCGACCGACAGCGGCAGGTGCACGGCCATCTGGTCACCGTCGAAGTCGGCGTTGAACGCCGCGCAGACGAGCGGGTGCAGCTGGATGGCCTTGCCCTCGACGAGCTGCGGCTCGAAGGCCTGGATGCCGAGGCGGTGGAGCGTGGGCGCACGGTTCAGCAGCACGGGGCGCTCGCGGATGACCTCCTCGAGCACGTCCCACACCTCGGGACGGGTGCGCTCGACGGCGCGCTTGGCCGCCTTGATGTTCTGCGAGTGACCGAGGTCGATCAGGCGCTTGATCACGAACGGCTTGAAGAGCTCCAGCGCCATCTGCTTGGGCAGACCGGCCTGGTGCAGCTTCAGCTGCGGGCCGACGATGATGACCGAACGGCCCGAGTAGTCCACGCGCTTGCCGAGCAGGTTCTGGCGGAACCGGCCCTGCTTGCCCTTCAGCATGTCGCTGAGGGACTTCAGGGGGCGGTTGCCGGTGCCGGTGACGGGACGACCACGACGGCCGTTGTCGAACAGCGCGTCGACGGCCTCCTGCAGCATCCGCTTCTCGTTGTTGACGATGATCTCGGGGGCACCGAGGTCGATCAGCCGGCGGAGACGGTTGTTGCGGTTGATGACGCGGCGGTATAGGTCGTTCAGGTCGCTGGTCGCGAAGCGGCCACCGTCGAGCTGCACCATCGGGCGCAGCTCCGGCGGGATCACCGGGACGACGTCGAGCACCATGGATGCCGGGGACATGCCCGTCTGCAGGAACGAGTTGACGACCTTCAGGCGCTTGATCGCACGGATCTTGCGCTGGCCCTTGCCCTCGGAGATCTGCAGGTGCAGGGACTCCGCCTCGGCGGCCAGGTCGAACGCCTGCAGGCGACGCTGGATCGACTCCGCGCCCATGTAGGCCTCGAAGTACTGACCGAAGCGGTCCTGCAGCTCCTGGAAGACGTCGTCCTCCTGCTTGAGCTGGCCGACGGAGAGGTTCCGGAACTCGTCCCACATGCGCTCGAGCTTGGCGACCTGGTCGTCCGCGTTCTTGCGGATCGACGCCATCTCCTTCTCGGCGGCGTCCTTGACCTTCTTCTTCTGGTCGGCCTTGGCGCCCTCGTTCTCGAGAACGGCGAGCTCCTCCTCCAGCTTCGCCAGGCGAGCCGCGACACGCGAGTCACGACGGTCGGCGAGGTTCTTGATCTCGAGGCGCAGGTTGGCCTCGTGCGTCGGCATGTCGCGGTGACGGGCCTCTTCGTCGACCGAGATCACCATGTAGGCGGCGAAGTAGATGACCTTCTCGAGGTCCTTCGGCGCCATGTCGAGCAGGTACCCGAGGCGCGAGGGCACGCCCTTGAAGTACCAGATGTGGGTGACGGGGGCGGCGAGTTCGATGTGGCCCATGCGCTCGCGACGCACCGAGGACTTGGTGACCTCGACGCCGCAGCGCTCGCAGACGATGCCCTTGAAGCGGACACGCTTGTACTTGCCGCAGGCGCACTCCCAGTCGCGGGACGGACCGAAGATCTGCTCGCCGAACAGACCGTCCTTCTCGGGCTTGAGGGTGCGGTAGTTGATGGTTTCGGGCTTCTTTACCTCGCCGTAGGACCAACGACGGATGTCGTCGGCGGTGGCGAGACCGATGCGAAGCTGATCGAAGGTGGTGGACTCGAGCACTGGTTCTCCTGTGTTCGTAACTCTGTAAGCGGGTGCCGCGGGTCAGATCTCGTCGATGGACGAGGACTCGAACCGGGTGGAGATGTTGATGCCGAGCTCTTCCGCCGCGCGGAAGGCCTCGTCGTCGGTGTCGCGGAGGTTGACCGCCGTGCCGTCGGCCGAGAGCACCTCGACGTTCAGGCAGAGCGACTGCATCTCCTTCATGAGCACCTTGAAGGACTCGGGGATGCCGGGCTCCTGGATGTTCTCACCCTTGACGATCGCCTCGTAGACCTTGACGCGTCCGACGATGTCGTCGGACTTGATCGTGAGGAGCTCCTGCAGCGCGTACGCGGCGCCGTAGGCCTCAAGGGCCCACACCTCCATCTCGCCGAAGCGCTGGCCGCCGAACTGCGCCTTACCACCGAGCGGCTGCTGGGTGATCATCGAGTACGGGCCGGTCGAACGGGCGTGGATCTTGTCGTCGACCAGGTGGTGCAGCTTCAGGATGTACATGTAGCCGACCGAGACGGGCGCCGGGAACGGCTCGCCGGAGCGGCCGTCGAACAGCTGCGTCTTGCCCGACGAGTCGATCAGTCGCTCGCCGTCGCGGTTGGGCAGCGTCGAGTCGAGCAGACCGGCGATCTCGGCCTCGTACGCACCGTCGAACACCGGGGTGGCGACCTTGGTGCCGGGGGTTGCCTCACGGGCGGCCTCGGGCAGGTGCGCGGCCCACTCGGGGTTGCCGTCGACCTTCCAGCCCTGCTTCGAGATCCACCCGAGGTGGGTCTCGAGCACCTGGCCGAAGTTCATGCGGCCGGGGATGCCGAGCGGGTTCAGCACGATGTCGACGGGGGTGCCGTCGGCGAGGAAGGGCATGTCCTCGACGGGGAGGATCTTCGCGATGACGCCCTTGTTGCCGTGGCGGCCGGCGAGCTTGTCGCCCTCGGTGATCTTGCGCTTCTGGGCGATGTAGACCACGACCCGGCGGTTGACGCCCGAGCCGAGCTCGTCGTCGCCGTCCTCGGCGTTGAACTCCTTGACGGCGATGATCGTGCCCTGCTCGCCGTGGGGCACCTTCAGCGAGGTGTCACGGACTTCGCGGCTCTTCTCGTTGAAGATGGCGCGCAGCAGGCGCTCCTCGGCGCTCAGCTCGGTCTCGCCCTTGGGCGTGACCTTGCCGACGAGGATGTCGCCGGGGCGGACCTCGGCGCCGATGCGGATGATGCCGCGCTCGTCGAGGTCCTTCAGCAGGTCGGGGCTGACGTTGGGGAGGTCACGGGTGATCTCCTCCTTGCCGAGCTTGGTGTCACGGGCATCCACCTCGTACTCCTCGATGTGGATCGAGGAGAGGGTGTCGTTCTTGACGAGGTCCTGGCTGAGGATGATCGCGTCTTCGAAGTTGTGACCCTCCCACGTCATGAACGCCACGAGGAGGTTCTTGCCGATCGCGAGCTCGCCGTTCTCGGTGGCGGGGCCGTCGGCGATGACCTCGCCGACCTCGACCCGGTCGCCCGCCGAGACGATGACGCGCTGGTTGTAGGAGTTGCCCTGGTTCGAGCGGTCGAACTTGCGCAGGAAGTAGTCCTTCGTGCCGCCCTCGTCGAGCTGCACGGTCACGACGTCGGCCGAGACCTCCATGACGACACCGGCCTTGTCGGCGGTGACGACGTCACCGGCGTCGATGGCGGCGTAGCCCTCCATACCCGTGCCGACGAACGGCGAGTCGCTGCGCAGCAGCGGCACAGCCTGACGCTGCATGTTGGCACCCATGAGGGCGCGGTTCGCGTCGTCGTGCTCGAGGAACGGGATGAGCGAGGTGCCCACCGACACCATCTGGCGCGGCGAGACGTCCATGTAGCCGATCTCGTCGGCGTGGAACATGTCGACCTCGCCGCCCTGGCCGCGACGGGCCAGCACGCGCTCGGTCGCGAACGAGCCGTCCGCCTTCAGCTCGGCACCGGCCTGGGCGACGATGTAGTCGACCTCTTCGGATGCCGTGAGGTAGTCGATCTTGTCGGTGACCTTGCCGTCCTCGACGCGGCGGTACGGCGTCTCGATGAAGCCGAACGCGTTGATGCGCGCGAACGAGGCGAGCGAGCCGATGAGGCCGATGTTCGGGCCTTCCGGCGTCTCGATGGGGCACATGCGGCCGTAGTGCGACGGGTGGACGTCACGGACCTCGACGCCCGCGCGCTCACGCGACAGACCACCGGGGCCGAGGGCCGAGAGGCGACGCTTGTGGGTCAGACCCGCGAGCGGGTTGTTCTGATCCATGAACTGCGACAGCTGCGACGTGCCGAAGAACTCCTTGATCGCGGCGACGACAGGGCGCACGTTGATCAGGGTCTGCGGCGTGATCGCCTCGATGTCCTGCGTCGTCATGCGCTCGCGGACGACACGCTCCATGCGCGACAGACCCGTGCGGACCTGGTTCTGGATGAGCTCGCCGACGGCGCGGATGCGACGGTTGCCGAAGTTGTCGATGTCGTCGACGTCGAGACGGATCTCGGCGGGCTTGCCGGCGCGGACGCCCGGGATCGACGCGTCGCCGCGGTGCAGCGCGACGAGGTACTTGATCGTCGCGACGATGTCCTCGACGGTCAGGACCGAGTCGCTGAGCGGCTTGTCGAGGCCCAGCTTCTGGTTGATCTTGTAGCGACCGACCTTGGCCAGGTCGTAGCGCTTCGGGTTGAAGTAGAAGTTGTCCAGTAGCGCGCGGGCGGCCTCGGCGGCGACCTGCTCGCCCGGACGGAGCTTGCGGTAGATGTCGCGGAGCGCATCCTCCTTGGTGAGGATGGTGTCCTTCGAGAGCGTGTCCTCGATGGACTCGTAACCGGCGAACTCGTTCAGGATGTCTTCACTGGACAGGCCCAGGGCCTTCAGGAACACCGTGACCGACTGCTTGCGCTTGCGGTCGATGCGCACGCCCACCTGGTCGCGCTTGTCGATCTCGAACTCGAGCCACGCACCGCGGCTCGGGATGACGCGCGCCGAGACGATGTCCTTGTCACTCGTCTTGTCGGGGGTCTTGTCGAAGTAGACACCCGGCGAGCGGACGAGCTGCGAGACGACGACACGCTCGGTGCCGTTGATGATGAAGGTGCCCTTACCGGTCTGGAGCGGGAAGTCGCCCATGAAAACGGTCTGGGTCTTGATCTCACCCGTGAGGTGGTTCATGAACTCGGCCTCGACGTACAGCGGGGCGGCGTAGGTCTTGCCGCGCTCCTTGCACTCCTCGATCGAGTACTTCTCGGGCTCGAGGTACGGGTTCGTGAAGCTCAGCTGCATCGTCTCGCCGAGGTCTTCGATCGGGGAGATCTCCTCGAAGATCTCCTCGAGCCCGCTGATCTCGGGCACGTCGGTGCGGCCGGCGGCCTTCGCCTCGGCGACGCGCGCCTTCCAGGCGTCGTTCGCGACGAGCCAGTCGAAGGACTCCGTCTGCAGAGCGAGCAGATCGGGAACCTCGAGGGTGTCCGTGATCTTGGCGAACGACAGGCGCGAAGCGCCGCGGCCGTTCTTGGGGGGGGTGGTGGAATTGGTTGCGTTGGGCGCAGCAGCCAAGGGGATTACCTCCATGAGCCCGGGCGGGGGGCTGGTTTCCTTGTCGTCAGGTGGAGTGCTCCGTTCCCACGCCCGCCACGCGCCGCCGGGTCTTACGAACGGCGGGGTATCTGCAGGCGCACGCCGACCACCATATGAGGGCATGGGGGAAGGGAGCGCAAAGACCTACTATAGCCCCCGCGACGCGCCATGGCAAGCAGAATCCTTGACGAGTTTCGACGGCTGCGGTATAACCGCGCGAAAGCGCACGTTCGCGGAGGCGCTAGCGTGGAGCGCATGGCCCGCGCCCACGTCGAAGAGCCCGCCCAGGCGCGCCTCGGCGACGGCAGCATCGCCCGCGTCGTGCCGAGCCGGTTCGCGGGCGGCTTCGAGCTCGAGGTCGCCGGCACGCCCCAGTCGCACGTCGATCTCGACGATCCGACGCACCTGCACTTCGAGTACGTCGCGCGCATGGCCGCCGTGATCGACCGGCTGCGGATGCCCGGGCAGCCGCTCACCGCGATCCACCTCGGCGGCGGCGCCCTCACCCTCCCCCGCTACCTCGCGCACACCCGGCCCGGCTCGCGCCAGCAGGTGATCGAGCTCGAGCAGCCGCTGATCGATCTCGTCCGCGCCGAGCTGCCGCTGCCGCGCGGCGCGCAGGTGCGGGTGCGGATCGGCGACGCGCGCGAGGTCGCCGCGAAGCTCCCCGCCGGGCTGCAGGGCGCGGCCGACCTCGTCGTCTCCGACGTGTTCGCCGGCGCGCAGACCCCGGCCCACCTGACGACGCTCGAGTACTACCGGGTGCTGGCGGGCCTCCTCGCCCCCGGCGGCGTGCTGCTCGTCAACGTCGCCGACGGCGCGGGTCTCGCCTTCGCCCGGCGCCAGGTCGCGACCGTGCGGGCGGTGCTCGGCGAGGTGATCGTGCTCGCCGAGGTGCAGACCCTGAAGGGCCGGCGCTTCGGGAATCTGGTGATCGCGGCATCCGCCGACCCGCTCCCGGTCGAGTGGCTCCCCCGCCTCATGGCCGCGGGGCCGCATCCGGCCAAGGTCGCCCAGGGCGACGAGATCGGCGCGTTCGTGCGGGGCGCCGCGGTGGTGACCGACGCCGACGCCACCGCGTCGCCGAAGCCGGCGGCATCGCTGTTCGAACGCTGACCCGCTCGTTCTGGGCGGCGCGCCGAGGCGGCTCGGCCGCTCGGCGAGAAGGCGGGTGAGACTGGGAGGGCGAACCGCACGTGCGCGAAGGGGGATGCCGGTGAGCTACATCCAGGGATACGACCCGCAGACCCTGCGCGAGATCGTCGACGTGCCGCAGTGCCGTGAGCGCCTCGCCGATCTCGGCGACCAGCGGTCGCTGCCGGCACTGCTCGAGCGCGTGTGGCTGCTGAAGGTCACGGGCGAACTCGACGACGCGCTGCGCGTCTCGGAGCAGTCGGTGCGCGTCGCCCGGATGGGCGGCCCGCGGAAGGACCTGCTGCGCTCACGGGTGCTGCACGCGACCGTGTTGCAGTGCCGGGGCGCCTACGCGGCCGCGATCCAGGAGCTGACCACGTGCGCCGAGGAGGCCGAGGGGCAGGGCTGGGCGGCGCTCGCGGCGTTCGCCTACCAGCACCGCGGAAAGGTGTTCTACGACACCGACGACTTCGTCAATGCGCGGGCCGATTTCAAGCGGGCGCTGTTCCTGCGGCAGGAGGCGGGGGCTCCCGAGGACGAGCTCGAGTCGACCCTCGTCGCGATCGAGGCCGCCGAGCGACGCCGTGCGGGTGCACCGGTCGTCAGCTGAGTGTCGTACGTCTGTTCTAGCTTTTCGGACATGACCGTGAAGCACCGAGATGTCTGACCTGCAGGCCGTGCGCCGCGAGGCCGAGAGCCTGATCGCTGCGCACCTGGATGCCACGTGGTCGTTCGCGTTCGACAACGCCAAGCGTCGGGCGGGTGCCTGCGACTACACCCGGCGGCGCATCACCGTGTCGCGGTACCTGAGCGCCCGCTACGACGACGAGACCAACCGGCAGACCCTCTTGCACGAGGTCGCGCACGCCCTCGCGGGCGCCCGCGCTGGGCACGGCGCGGCGTGGAAGCGGGTCGCGCGCTCGCTCGGCTACACGGGCGGCACGACCCATCACGGCGAGACGGCGACCGAGCTCGCCCCGTGGGTGGGCGTGTGCCCCAACGGGCACGTCGCCTACCGGCACCGCCGCGCGACGCGGGCGACCTCGTGCGCCCTCTGCTCGCCGACCTTCGGCACGAGCTACCTGTTCACCTGGACGCGACGCGAGATCACGCCCGCCACGCGCCTGGCCGCGATGACCCCGCGGGACGCGCCCCGGCGATGAGGGCGCGGGGCTGAAGCGGTCTGGGGCCGGTCGGGGTCTTGGCCAGCGGGCGCCGGTCAGAGCGCGACGAAGACGCCTTCGCGCAGCACGGGCACGGCGGTCGAGGCATCCAGCTCGGCCGCGGCGCGCACCTCGTCGTGGGCGCCGCGCTCGGCGAGCTCCTGCCCCGATCCGCTCGCGGCGAGGAGGTGCCGCCTCGCGGCACGGAGCCCCCGGAACGCCTCGCCGGCGGCCGCGGCCTCGGGGGAGGTGTGGTCGATGCCGCGCACGCCGAGGGCGTCGACGATCGCGCCGGCGCCGAGCAGGTCTTCGACCGCGAACCGGCGAGCGGTGCGGGCGGCGGCACCCGCGTCGGCAGGGACGAGTTCGTCGCCGGCGATCAGCGCGATGCTCGTGCGCGCGCCGCGGCGGCGCTGCTCGTCGGCGATGGCCTCCGCGACCGCCGACGCGTTCCGCAGACATCCGAGCAGCACGATCGGTGCCGGATCGAGCGCGGCGGCCGCGCGGGAGGTCGCCGCGCCGTTCAGCGAGACGGCGTGCGCCGCGGCATCCAACGGCACGGCGCCCCCGGCCGCGACGCGCGTCGTCACGATCGATGAGAACCGGAGCACGTCGACCACGACGACGACGTCGGATGCCGCGAGCCGCGCGAGCCCGTCGTCACCCCATTCGAGGCGCACCTGATACCGCGACTGATCGAAGGGGGAGCTCACCCTTCCAGGCTAGGCGCCGTCGCCGGGTTCCCTCGCCGTCGACTTCCGAGGGCGCGGTGCGAGACTGGGCGCATGCGGATCATGCTGAAGCTCATCCTCGACTGCGACGCCGACGCCGCCTGGCGGGCGCTCCACTCGCCGCGCGCGATCGCCGATCTCTACGGACCGCTGCTCGATCTCGCCCCGATGGACGCGGCGGGCATGCCCACGCGCCTCGAGCCGGGCGCCGACGTGCCGGTGCGGATGACGCTCGGGGCGGTGGGCGGCGACGGCGCGCGCGGCGGCCTCCCCCTCGGCGATCAGCTGATCCACGTGAGCGAGCGCACCGTGCGCGACACCCGCGGCGCCGTGCGGATCTTCCGCGACAGCGGCATCCCGCTCACCGGCCCGCTCGCCGCGCTCGACGTGTGGGACCACCAGATGGCGGTCAGCCCCGGGCCGGGCGACGGCACCCGCACGCTCTGGCGCGAGCGCCTCGTGATCGGCGGCCGGGCGGCGCCGGCCCTGTGGCCCGTGCTGTGGGCGACATGGCAGTGGCGCGGAGCGCGGCTGCGGAGCCTCGCGCGCACGTGGGCGCACGACCCCGAGCTCGCCGGCGGCGCGGCTGACGACGCCGCCGAGGACGCTCGGTAACGGGGTACGGCCGGGACGTCCGCCGCAGACGACGTCCGCCGCGGAAGACGTCCGCCGCGGAAGACGTCTGCCGCACAAAACAGGGATGCCGCGGTCGAAGCCTGCCCGCGGCATCCCGCACATCGGCGCGTCGCGCGGCACCCGAAGCCGCGAAGCGATGCCGCCGGGATCTATTCGGCCAGCGCCTCGACGGCGGTGACCCGGGTCGCCACACGCGTGGGCACCACGGCCGCGACGACGGTGAGCACCGCGGTGGCGCCCACGACGACGAGCACCGGCAGCCAGGGCACCGCCGGCGCGACCAGCGTCGGCGCCTCCCCCGCGGGCGGCACGCGCACCGCGCCGAGGAGCGACTGCGCCGCGATCCAGCCGTAGAGGATGCCGAGGACGAGGCCGAGCGCGAGCGACGTGATGGTCACGTGCACGGCTTCGAGCAGCACCACCCGCCGCACCTGCCGCGAGGTCAGCCCGAGCGCGCGCAGGAGGCCCAGCTCGCGCCGACGCTGCACGACGCCGATCGTCAGGAGGTTCACGAGACCGACGGCCGCGATGACCGCCGAGACGGCGACGAGGCCCATCATGATGGCCGCGAAGGTGTCCATGAGCTGGTTCATCTCCGCGGGCGGCTCGCCGCCGGCCGAGGCGGAGAGCACGGCCTTCACCGACTCGTTCGCCACGGCGAACATCACGACGAGGGTGACGCCCATCACGACGCCGATCGCCATGCGACTCGACCGCTCGGGGTAGCGCAGCGCGTTCTCCGCCGCGAGACGCGCGGCCGCCGACCGGCCGAACAGGCGCCCGGTGAGGCGCAGCAGCGGCGGCATGATCAGGACGGCGGCGAGCGCGAGCCCGGTGAACGACAGCACTCCGCCGAAGAACGCGACGACGACCCCGAGCGGGCTGACGAGTCCGACCACCACGCCGAGCGCGAGCAGCGCCGCGCCGAAGAGGAGGAGGAGGATCGCGCCGACGCGGCGTCCGCGCGCGCCGGCGAGATCGTCGTGCGAGCGGGGCGTCGACCCCGAGATCGCCTGCAGCGGCGTCACCGCGAGCACCCGCCGCGAGCCCGACCAGGCGCCGGCCCAGGTCGTCAGCGCGACGACGACCGCGGGGATGACGAGAGTCGGCTGCAGCACGGCGTAGTCCGAGGTGATGCCGAGCGAAGCATCCGCCCACCGCAGCAGCACCGCGGCGGCGGCGGTCCCGCTGACGAGCCCGATCACGGCGCCGATGACGCCGACGGCGAAGCCCTGCCCGGCGACCGTGCGACGCTGCGAGCGCGCGGTCGCGCCGATGAGGCGCAGGAGCGCGATGGTGCGGGTGCGTCCGGCGATGATCGTCGCGAACGTGTTCGCCGTCACGATCGACGCGACGTAGACCGCGACGCCGACGAGCAGAACGCTCAGCACCCCGATGATCGCTGTCACCATGTCGCTGCCGCCGAGCGTGGGGTCGGCCGCGAGCCAGGCGCCGATGTAGCCCGTCGCGCTCAGGAGCAGCACGCCGAACGCCGTCGAGATCGCCGCGACGAGCACCGTAGCGCCCATGCCGCGCTCGCGCAGCCACGCCCCCGAGCCGGCCCCGCGGGGCGCCGCGCTGCCGGATGCCACGTCGGGGGATGCTGAGGTTCGCGGCGCGGCGGGCGCCCGCCGCGTCACGGGGGCGCTCACGCCGACACCTCGGCCGCGAGCATGAACGCCGCGATCTGCTCGGCGCTCTGGCGCGGCTTGTCGGCGACGACCCGCCCGTCGCCGAGGAAGAGCACCCGGTCGGCGTGCGAGGCGGCGACGGCGTCGTGGGTGACCATCGCGATCGACTGACCGTGCTCGCGGCTGGCCGCGGCGAGGAGCGTCAGCACCTCGCGCCCGGCGCGCGAGTCGAGGTTGCCGGTCGGCTCGTCGGCGAAGACGAGGTCGGGCGCGGTCGCGAGGGCCCGGGCGATCGCGACGCGCTGCTGCTGACCGCCGGACAACTGGTGCGGGCGGTGGTTCAGCCGGCCGCCGAGCCCGAGCGTGTCGACGAGACCGTCGATCCGTGCGCGCTCGAGCGCGGTCGGGCGACGCCCGTCGAGGTCGAACGGCAGCAGGATGTTGCCGATCGCGTCGAGGGCCGGGACGAGGTTGAACGCCTGGAAGACGAAGCCGACCCGCCGGCGGCGCAGCAGCGTCAGTTCGAGGTCGGACAGGCCCGTGATCTCGCTGTCGCCGATCCAGGCACGTCCGGATGTCGGGGCATCCAACCCCGCCATGATGTGCATGAGCGTCGACTTGCCCGAGCCGGAGGGCCCCATGATGGCGGTGAACTCGCCGCGACGGATGCCCACGGTGACGTCGTCGAGGGCCGCGACCGAGGTCTCACCCGCGCCGTAGGTCTTGCTGAGGTTCTGCACGCGGGCCGCGAGCCCGAGCTGAGTGGTCGTGATCTCCATGCCTTCGACGCTACGAACACGGCGGCATCGCGCGCGTCGGTCTGCGGGTCGCACTCCCGTACATCTCGAGGATGATCTCGCCACGCCCTGAGAAACCACTTCGCGAGCGAGAAGCCACGCGTGCCGTGGTTTCTCGCGGTAGAGGCGGGACGGGCGCGGGCGACGGGGGGCGCGGGCGGCGGGGGCGAGGCGGGGCGGGCGCGGGGTCAGGCGAGGCCGTGCTCGAAGGCGAAGACGACCAGCTGCACGCGGTCGCGCAGACCGAGCTTGGCGAGGATGCGGCTGATGTGTGTCTTCACCGTCGCCTCGGAGAGGAATTCGCGCTGGGCGATCTCGGCGTTGGACAGTCCGCGCGCGGCGAGCGCGAAGATCTCGCGCTCGCGCTCGGTCAGCTCGGCGTAGGAGGGCGGCACCTCCGCGGTCGCGGGGCCGGCGAAGTGGGCGAACAGGTCGCGCGTGGCCGATGCGGCGATGACGGCCGACCCGGCGTGCACGGTGCGGATCGCGGCGAGGAGGAACTCGGGGTCGGCGTCTTTCAGCAGGAACCCGCTCGCCCCCTGCTGGATGGCGCGGGCGGCCGCCTCGTCGAGGTCGAACGTCGTCAGCATGACGATGCGTGGCGGCGCGGCGCCCGGCGCCCCGTCGGCGAGCAGCTCGGCGGTCGCGGCGAGGCCGTCCATCACGGGCATCCGGATGTCCATCAGCACCACGTCCGGCCGCGCGGCGCGCACGACGCGCACGCCTTCGGCCCCGTCGCCCGCCTCGCCGACGACTTCGAGGTCGGGCTGCGAATCGATCACCATGCGGATGCCGGCGCGGAAGAGCGCCTGGTCGTCGACGAGCACGACGCGGGTCGGTTCGGTCATGCGCCGCCCTCCCGGGGAAGCGCGGCGCGCACGACGAAGCGGCCCGCACCGTCGGGGCCGGCTTCGAGGGTGCCGCCTACGAGCTGCGCGCGCTCGCGCATGCCGATGAGCCCGTGCCCGCGCGCGGCGCCGTCGGGCGCGGCCGCCGCACCGATCGGGTTGGTCACGACGACCTCCACCCGCTCATCGTGCCACGAGAACCGCACGTCGACACGGCCGCCGCGGGCTCCCCGGTCGCCCACGGCGCCGTGGCGGAGGGCGTTGGTGAGCGCCTCCTGCAGGATGCGGTAGACCGCCAGCTGCAGGGATGCCGCGGTCTCGCCACGCGGCATCGGGTCGACCTCGACGGCGAGGTCGACGCCCGCCGCACGCACCTGCGCGTAGAGCTGTTCGAGGTCGGCGAGGCTCGGCTGCGGCCCGTCGGCCTGCGTGTGGCGGAGCTGCGTGAGGAGCATGCGCACATCGGCCAGCGCAGCGCGCGCGGTCTGCGAGATGGTCCCGAGCGCGCTCGCGGCGGCGTCGGGATCGGCGGCCGCCGCGTAGCGCGCGCCGTCGGCCTGCGCGATGACGACCGCGAGCGAATGGGCCACGACGTCGTGCATGTCGCGGGCGATGCGCGTGCGCTGCGCCTCGGCGGCGGCCTCGGCCTCGGCGAGCTGCTGCGCGTGCCAGTTCTCGCGGGCACGGATGCCGGTGCGGACGAGCGCCCCGATGGTCCAGGCGAGCAGCAGCGCGAGTGCCGACGCGACGAAGGTCATCACGAAGGCGAAGACGTGCGTCGCGACCGAGGAGGGTTCGCGGTCGCCGGGGACCTGCACGAAGCCCGGGACGATGAGGTACAGCGTCATCGCGGCGGCGCCGCCGAGCGCCGAGGCGAAGCCCGCCCAGAACACCCGTCGGGTGCCGTAGGCGGCGGTGGTGTAGAGCACGGGAAAGATCGCGAGGTTCGCCGGCAGCGGCGGCAGCCCGGTGGCCATCTGGACGAGCGCCGCGCCCCACGAGATCGCGAGGGCGAGGGCCGGAGAGCGGCGTCGCAGCGCCAGCGCGACCGCATAGACCGCCGTCAGCAGCACCGCCACGACGGCCGCCACCCGCTCGTCGACGACGCCCGACCCCACGCCCGAGGATGTCCACGGGATCAGCGTCGCGGCGAGCGCGAACAGCCCGAACAGGGCGGCGACGACGATGTCGACGCGCTGCTGCGTGCGGGTGAGCGGGCGGAACACGCTTCGACGCTACGCGAGTGGGCGCGGCGCGGCATCCGCCGCGGGATGTATCCGCCGTCGCGCGGACCGCGTGCGGCGGGCGCGGGCGCGCGGGCTGAGGCTGGCGCTGGGGCTGCCGGCGGTCGTGGCGGGCGGCTCCGCGGATCAGTCGCCCGCGGCGGGCACGAGCGGCCGGTGCTCGTAGAAGGTCTGCAGCACGACGGTGGTGCGGGTGCGCACGCCCGCCGCGTGACGGATGTCGCGCACGAGGTCTTCGAGGGCGCGCGGCGAGGCGACGCGCGCGAACAGCATGTAGGCGGCGTCGCCGGCGATGGAGTGGCAGGCCTCGATGGCGCCGAGGTGCTCGAGGAGCTCCGGCGCATTGTCGGGCTGGGCGGGGTCGAGCGGCGTGATCTCGATGAAGGCGGCGAGCGGACGACCGACCGCCTCGGCGTCGACCGTGGCGCGGTAGCCGGTGATCACGCCGCGGGCCTCGAGACGCTTCAGGCGTGCCTGCACCGCCGACACCGACAGGCCGACCGCGGCGGACAGGTCGGCGAGCGTCGCCCGACCGTCGCGGGACAGCTCGGCGACGATTCTGGTGTCGACAGCATCTTCCATACATGAAATACTAACGGCGTTCTTACACTCTCGCAGGAAATATTCCTGCACATCGTCGATCGGAGGTTCACATGTCGCTCGCCACTTCGTCCGCGACGTCCATCATCGGAGAACCCGAGGTCGTCGAGGACGGCCGATCCCTCGACCAGCAGCCCGCGTGGCTCGCGCTGAAGACGGCCGCCACGTCGCTGCACGACCTGCAGGCGCAGGACGGATCGATCCCCGACGGAGGCGACCACGAGCGCGCACGCGCGCTCGCGGCGACGATCACCGCGGCGATCGGCGCGCTCGCACCGCTCTTCCCGCACGACGAGGCCTACCTCGCGGCATCCGTCGTCGATGTCGACCGCTGGGCGGACGGCGGCTTCGGCGTGCCCGACTTCCTCGACTCGCTCGTCGCGTTCCAGCCGCAGCAGCACCGGGTCGACGGGCTGGCGCACCTCGTGGTCTTCCCGATGTACACGCAGAACGGCTCGCGCAATCGGTTCGTCGAGGCGGTGCTCTGCGAGGTCATCTGGCCCGAGCTGATCGCCGACATCGAGCAGACCTACACGAACGGCCTGTTCGTGAGCCTGCGGCTGATCGATTTCACGCCGGGATACGACACGAACTCGGCGGTGCTCTTCCCCGAGACCGTCGCGATCCGCGAGATCCCCGCGTTCACCTGGGGCGCGATCTTCCAGGACCGCGAGGCCGCGCGCTTCCGCCGCGTCGTCGGCGCGGCGGCCGAGGTCACGAAGCTCGACGTGCCCGCGGGCACGGCGCGCCTCCTCGCCGACCAGCACCTCGCCGAGGAGACGTTCGTGATGTGGGATCTCATCCACGATCGCTCACACATGCGCGGCGACCTGCCGTTCGACCCGTTCATGATCAAGCAGCGGATGCCGTACTTCCTGTACTCGCTCGAGGAGCTGCGGTGCGATCTCACCGCGTTCCGCGCGTGCGTGACGCTCGGCGAGCGGACCGACGCGGTCGGCGATCGCGCGCGCCTCGTGCAGGAGGCGGTCATCTTCGACCGGATCTTCCGGTTCGCGATCACGGGGTCGCGGGTGCGAAACTACGACGGTCTCGGCGGTCAGCTGCTGTTCGCGTGGCTGCACCAGCGCGGGGTGCTGCACTGGACCGACACGCAGCTCGCGTTCGACTGGAACGAGGTGCCGGCGGCCGTGCTCGCACTGTCGGATGCCATCGACCGCCTGTACTGGGAGTCGATCGATCGTCCGAAGATGGCGCACTGGCTCGCCGCGTACGACCTCGTCGCCTCGGCGCTGACACCGCATCCCGCCTCGCAGTGGGAGCGCGGGCTGCCGGACGAGGTGCTCGCGGGGGCGCCGAAGGGGTACACCGACGCGGTGCTCGACGACGAGTTCCCGCTGTCGATGTTCTTCGAGGCGCTCGACAAGAAGATGCAGGGCGTCATCGCCTCCACGGCGGGGATCACGGGGCGGGATGCCTGAGACGCCGCACGGCGTGCGGGGCCGCACGGTGCTCGTGGCGGGGGCCACGAGCGCCAGCGGCCACGCCGCCACGGGCGCGCTCATCGCGGCCGGCGCGACGGTGATCGCGGCCGGCCGCGACGAGGCCCGACTCGCGCCGCTGGGGGCGCTCGGCGCGCGCACCGCCGCTCTGGACCTCGCCGACGCCGCCTCCGTGGAGGCGTTCGCAGAACAGGTGGATGCCGAGGGCGTGCGCCTCGACGGGATCGTGCACCTCGTCGGCGGGTGGCGCGGCGGGGGCGGTCTGCCCGGACAGACCGACGCGGACTATCGCGCGCTCGAGGCGGGGCTGACCGCGCTCCGCCACGTCACGCGGGCTTTCTGGGACGACCTCGTCGCCTCTCCCGCGGCGCGGGTCTCGATCGTGTCGTCGACGGCCGTGGCGCGCCCGCTGGCCGGCGGCGCGAACTACGCCGCCGTGAAGGCGGCGGAGGAGACGTGGGTGCGCGCGATGGCGCAGGGTTTCGCGAAGGCGGCGCGCGAGGCCGGGGAGCCGCTGCGGGCGGCGGCGGTCGTGTTCCGCGTGCGGGCGCTCGCCGGCCTCGAAGACGATCTCGCGGCGCGGGTCGTGCGTCTGTGGGATGCGGCGGCGGACGAGATCAACGACACCGTGATCCCGCTCGGGGACTGATCCGGATCACTCCTGACTCGACACGCCCCCACGCGCCTGCGTCGCGGACGCGGGACCGGGTGGGCGTGCGGGCGGTCGAGGCGAGGATCGCGGCGATCACCATCGCGATGCCCGCGAAGACGAACACGAGGGCGATGCCGCGCGCCTCGCCGTCGCCGAGCAGCCAGCCCCAGGCCTGCCGGCCCACGTCGGTCTCGAGGTACGGGATGATCCAGAACTGCGCGATCGGGGCGATGAGGAACGAGGTGATGGGCGCGGCCGAGACCTCGAGCGCGGTCGCGGCGCCGAACACGCGCCCCTGCTTCTCGAACGGCACGACCTTCTGGATGACCGTCTGCTCGGCCGACTCGACGACCGGGATGAGCATCATGTAGAGCCAGATGCCGCCGGCGTAGAGCCACCACCAGTCGCGCAGTGTGAAGACGGCGCCGAGCACGCCCATCAGCGCGACCGCGAGCAGCAGAGTGCGGATGGGATTGCGGCCGAGGCCCTTCGCGGCGACGACGGCGCCGCCGATGATGAAGCCGGTCGACGACACGGCGAGGACGACGCCCCAGATCTCGACGGGGAACAGCTCCAGCCCGTACGGGGCCATGAGGGCCATGTACACGCCGCCGATGAGGTTGTTGAACGTCGAGAAGATGATGAGGGCGAACAGTCCGGGAACGGCGCGGATCGCCGCGACCGCGCCGCGGACGTCGACGAACGCCGCCTTCCCCGTTCGCTCCGGGTCCTTCTCGGGGATGCGCAGCGCGAGCAGGTGCACGAGCGCGACGACGGTCAGCCCGATCGCGATCGCGAGCGTCCATCCCATGCCGAGGAGGCCCACGGAGAAGCCGGAGAGCACGCTCGTGACGAGGAACGCGAGGCCGCCCACGGTGCCGACGAGTCCGTTGGCGTTCGCGTGCGGTGTTGACGAGCACGTGCAGGAACGTGCGCATGCCGTTCGGCGGCACCGTGCGCGCGGCCGCTGCCGACGCCTCCGGCACGCTCTCCCCCGGCTCCTCGGACATGCCGACACGGTAGCGCCGCCCTCCGACATCGGACACCCCTGGCGTCGGACAGTGCCCGGACGCGCGAACTAGGCTGGATGCCCGTGACCACCCTGCATGACACGGCCGTGCGCGGCTTTGCGAGCGACAACTACTCCGGCGTCCACCCCGAGATCCTCGCGGCGATCGCCGCGGCGAACGACGGCCATCAGATCGCCTACGGCGAGGATGCCTACACGGCGCGTCTGCAGGAGGTGTTCGCCCACCACTTCGGTGCGGGCGCGCAGGCCTTTCCGGTCTTCAACGGCACGGGCGCGAACGTCACGGGGCTGCAGTCGATGCTGCCCCGCTGGGGCGCGGTCATCGCGGCATCCACCGCCCACATCAACGTCGACGAGGGCGGGGCGCCCGAGCGCGTGGCCGGGATCAAGATCCTGAACGTGCCCACGGACGACGGCAAGCTGACGCCCGAGCTCGTCGACCGCGAGGCGTGGGGCTGGGGCGACGAGCACCGCGCGCAGCCGCTCGTCGTGTCGATCACGCAGTCGACCGAGCTCGGCACGCTGTACACGCCCGACGAGATCCGCGCGCTCGCCGATCACGCGCACGAGCGGGGCATGCGCCTGCACCTCGACGGGGCGCGACTGTCGAACGCGGCGGCCGCCCTCGACCTGCCGCTGCGCGCGTTCACGACCGACGTCGGGGTCGACGTGCTGAGCTTCGGCGGCACGAAGATCGGCGCTCTGGGCGGCGAAGCCGTCGTGGTGCTCGACCCCGCGGCATCCGACGGCCTGCTGTTCCTGCGCAAGCTCAACATGCAGCTCGCGTCGAAGATGCGGTTCATCTCGGCGCAGCTGATCGCCCTGCTCGAGCCGACGAGCGACCCCGCCGGAGAGCTGTATCTGCGGAGCGCCCGGCACGCTAACGCAATGGCGCAGCGCCTGCGCGCCGGCGTCGAGGCGGGCCTCGCCGACGGGTCGATCGCGGGCGTCGCGTTCACGCAGCCGACGCAGTCGAACGGCGTGTTCGCGACGCTCCCCGACGGTGTCGCCGAGCGCCTCCGCGCGGCGTTCCGGTTCTACGACTGGGACGCCAGCCGCAACGAGGTGCGCTGGATGTGCTCGTTCGACACGACCGAGGCCGACGTCGACGCGTTCGTGGCGGAGCTCGCCCGGCTCACCTGACCGGCGCGGGCGGGGCGGCGGCCGCCGGGCTCACCGGCCCGGGCGGGGCGCCCGGGCTGTCCGGTCCGTCCGCCGCTCAGGCCTCGGTGGTCTCGTCGAACCCGGAGTCGGTGAGCGGTGCGGGCTCGGGAGCCGCCGCGTCGATCACGGCCGCGGCCGAGTCGCCCGCGCCCTCCGAGCGCATGAGCTCCTTGACCTCGGACATGAAGCTCGTCAGCTGCTGCTGCTGCCAGCGGAGGTTCCGCGTGCGGTCCTCGGCGTCGCGCAGCACCGACTGGGAGTGCTGGGTGACCGTGTCGATGATCTTCTGCGCCTTCGTGCTCGCGCGGTCGAGGATCTCGCGCGAGCGGAGCTTCGCGTCAGCCTCGAGCTGCTGCGACTGCGCCCGCATGAGCTTGTCGAAGTCGTCGGCCTTCGCGGTGATGCGCTGGGCGTGCTCGATCGAGGCGGCGACCTGGTCGTTGGCGTCCTTCGTGATGCGCTCGGCGTGCGCGACGGCCTGGTTGTGCAGCATGAGGAACTCCTGCTGCGCGTCGTCCTGCCGGCGCGTGAGCGCTTCTTCGAACTCGAGGGCGCGCATCCGCTGCTCGCGCACGGCGTCTTCGGCCTCGGCACGCGCCTGCTCGCTCTCCCGGGCGACGAGGGAGCGCAGCGCCGCCGCGCCCTTCTCCGCCTCGGTGCGGATCGCGGCGGCCTCCTGATCGGCCTGGGCCACCTTCTCGGCGGCGTGGGCGGCTTCGCGCTCGAGCTGCGCGCCGTGCGCGGTCAGCTCGGTGTCGATCCGCAGCCGTGCCTGCGCGGCATCCGTCTCGGCCTGCGAGCGCAGCGTGTCGGCGTCGGCCTGCGCGGCGGCGCGCTGCGCGGCGATCTCGTCGCGGGCGGCCTCGAGCAGGCGGTCGGCCTGCACGCTGGCGTTCTTGATGATGACGGATGCCTGGTCTTCGGCCACCCGCAGCACCTCTTCGAAGCGCTCACGGCCCTTCGTCGACTCGTCGGCGGCGTTGACGAGCTCGTCGGTGAGGGTCTGCACCTTGTCTTCGGCGTTCGTGGAGCGCGCCTGCTCGACCGCGAGGTCGGCCTCGAGGCTCGACAGCTTCGCCTCGAGCTCGTCGATGGTCGACAGGTGCGTCTTGATCGTGACGGCCGCGCGGCGGTACTTGTCCTTCAGCTGGGCGAGCTCCTCCGAGCTGCCGCTCTGCCGGCGGGTGAGCTCGGCGATCGCCGCGTCGACCTCGGCCTTGTCGTACCCGCGGAACGTCGTCGTGAACTCCGCCTGACCGCCGGTGCTCGTTCGCGCCGCGCTGCTCCCCGCCGCAGAGCCGGCACCGGCCATCAGCTCGTCGAACGGCGACACCGACGAATCGTCTGCATCGGCGCCCCGCGCTCCGGCGTTGTCGTGGTTTTCGGGCAGGTCGGACACGGGCACTCCGCTTCGAGGCAGGCGCCGGAGGCGCCGGGGTGGGGATGGCGGCTCGGGTCAGCCGACACCACGAATCGTACCGGAACGACGGCGTGTTCCCGCGGCCTCGCGCTGGAGCTCATCGGGGCACGGTCGCGCCCCGATCGGGACCGCCTCACGAGTCACCTCGCGCGTCGCCTCACCTGTCGGTCACGCCCCGGTCAGCCACGCCCGATACGCGTCGAAGGCGAACGGCCGGCCGAGGAAGGCGTCCACGAGATCGCCGGCGTCGCGGCTGCCGCCGGGTTCGAGGATCTCGCGGCGATACCGCGTCGCGGCCTCCGGGTCCATGAGGTCGCCGCCGAAGCCCGACAGCAGGTCGCGGGCGATCACGAGGCTCCACTGATACGTGTAGTAGCAGGCGCCGTAGCCGGTGAGGTGACCGAACCCGGCGTACGGGTGCAGCCCGGGCAGCGGCCGCACGGGCGACGTCACGCGGTACCAGTGCTCGGTCGCCGCCTGCAGATCGGCCGGCCGGTCGACGTGCAGGTGATACGACACGTTCGCGTGCCCGAGCTGGCGACGCACCTCCAGCGCACGTCCGAATCGGTCGGCGACGGCCATCTTCTCCACGAGATCGGCGGGGATCGGCTCGCCGTCGGGACCGGCGGTGAAGGTCGCCAGCACCTCGGCATCCCACGCCCACTCCTCGAGCAGCTGGCTCGGCGCCTCGACGAAGTCCCACTCGGTCGCGACGCCGGAGAAGCGGGCGAAGCGCTGCCGGCCGCCGAGGATGTCGTGCACGAGGTGGCCGAACTCGTGGAAGAACGTCGTGACCTCGTCGTGGGTCATGAGCCCGCGGGAGAAGTTGCACAGCAGGGCCGCTTCGGGGACGACCCGACCGGTGATCCCCGGGGCGATGCCGAAGCAGGCGGCGTGGTTGTACTTGCCCTCGCGCGGGTGCAGGTCGAGGTGGATGCGGCCGAGCACCTCTCCCTGCCGGACCACGTCGTACGAGTGCACGTCGGCGTGCCAGGTGGGGACGTCGACGGGCACGTACTCGACGTCGAGCAGCCGGCCGGTGGTGGCGAGCACCCCGGGCAGCACCCGATCGAAGGTGAAGTACGAGCGGACCAGCTGCGCGTCGACGTCGTGACGCTCACGGCGGAGTGCGCCGAGCAGGTAGAAGAGGTCGGCGACGGTGACCTCGGATGCCTCGGGCTCGTCTTCGCGCAGACGCGCGAGCAGCACGGGATACTCCGCGTCGGCCGCGGCGGCGGACACCTCGTCGAGGCGCGCCAGGAACTCGGCGATCCTCGCGCCGCCGCCGGTGGCGCCGGCCCCGCGCCCGATCATGCGCGTCTCGGTCTCGTAGTCGGCCCACGAGCCGTAGCCGAGGAGCGTCGCGAGCTCCTGGCGCAGGGCGAGCAGTTCGGCGAGCACGGCGTCGTTCTCGGGCCAGGCCAGGTCGTTGTACGCCGCGACGATGGCGGTGCGGGTCGCCCGGTCGGTGGCGTATTCCCGCACCGGCATGAGGTCGGGATAGTCGGTCGTGAGGACGACGAGGCCGTCGTCGCCGGGCGGGTGCTCGTCGATGAAGTCCTGCGGAAGCCCGGCGAGCGCCTCCGGCGCCACCCGGATCTCGCGCCTGCTCTCGCGCAGGTTGCGCGAGAACTCCAGGCTCAGCTCGGTCTCGCGCTCGGTGAGCGCCCGGACCCGCGCGCGCTCCGCCTCCGGCAGGTCGACGCCGCCACGACGGAAGTCGCGCAGCACCTCGTCGAGCAGGCGCCGCTGTTCGTCGTCGAGGGGTCCGCGGCCCTCGTCGGTGTCGACCGCGGCGAACGGTGCGAACAGCGCCGGGTCGAGCAGTCGCCCGGACGCGAGGGTCTCGAGCTGCTGCACGCGCTCCTCGGCGGCGCCCCGCACCGAGGCGTCCGGGTGCGCCTCGCTCAGCAGATAAACCTCGCTCGTCGCCTGGCGGAGTGCCAGGTCGGCGTCGTTCCAGAGATCGAGGCGTGCCGCAGCATCCAGCCCGTCCTCGTCCGCGCGGCCGAGGCGCGCGTCGACGTCGGCGACCCGCGAGATCGCCGCCTCCGGCCGTTCGGCGACGAACGCGCGCCACCCGTCGAGGTCGGTCGGATAGACGATCGGAGCGGGAGCAGTCATACCGGCGAGCCTACGCGGCGGGGTGGGCACGGCCGGGTGGGCACGGCCGGGTGGGCACGAGGCGCGGGGGCGTCGGGAAGCGCCCCCGCGCCTCGTGGTCAGTGGGTCACCGCGACCGAGAGGGGCGCGCTGACGGTGACGCCGGCGGCATTTCGGAACTCGACCGTGTAGACGTTCGTCCCCTTCGGCTTGCCGGAGACCTGCAACATCGCGCGCTGCGCGTTCGGCGTTGCCGCCGTCAGGCTGCCCGACGACACCTCGACTCCGTTCTCGAGGAACCGGGACGACGTGGCGTTCGTGCCCCACCACAGGTCGGCGGCGACGGTGTACCGTCCGTCGCCGTCCCAGTTGTCCGCCGACAGCACCGCCCTCGCCGGCGAGGCATCCGTCACGCGCACCGTCAGTGGTGCGGTCGCCGTCTTTTCAGCGCAGCCCGCGGGCCGGTCAGCGCAACGCGCCGACCGAGGCGAGCGCCTGACGCACGAGGGTCGAGCGGCCGCCCTCCATCTCGGCGGCGAGCGAGTCCGAGGATGCCTCTTCGGGAGTCATCCAGGTCACTTCGAGGGCGTCCTGACGCGGCTCGCACGTGCCGGTGACGGGCACGACGAAGGCGAGCGACACCGCGTGTTGGCGGTCGTCGTGGAAGGCGCTCAGCCCCGGCATCGGGAAGTACTCGGCCACCGTGAACGGCACCGGCTGCGGCGGGAGGAGCGGGAACGCCATCGGCCCGAGGTCGTTCTCGAGATGGCGGAACAGCGCGTCGCGCACGGTCTCGCCGTAGCGCACCCGGCCGGAGACGATCGAGCGGGTGATCTCGCCGAGCGGCGTCGCGCGCAGCAGCACGCCGACCTGGGTGACCTGGCCCATGCCGTCGGTGCGGACGGGGATCGCCTCGACGTAGAGGATCGGGAGCCGCCGGCGCGCCTCGGCCAGTTCGACGTCGGTCAGCCAGCCGGGGTTGGCGGCGTTGCCCGGAGCGGGCGAGCCGAACGAGCCGTCGCCGAGAGGATGCCCCGGAGAGCCCGCGCCCAGACCCCCGGCAGCGCCGCCGCCGAGTCCGCGCAGCGGATCGCGGGGGTTCCCGTCGTCGTCGCGCTCGTCGGGATCGGGGTCGGGGGTGCGGACGGCCATGCCTCCTGTATACCCCGAAGCTCGCCCGGAACGGGGCATCCGTGCGCGACGTCGTACCCGGCTGTCAAGATGTGGGCATGACCGATGCACCGCGTGAGACCGGCCCGGGCGCCGACCTGCCGCAGCTCGACGACGATGCCGTGCTGTGGTCGGCGCCGCCCGAGGAGCGCGCCGGGCGACCGCTGCTCGTGCTGCTGCACGGCTACGGCTCGAACGAGAACGACCTCTTCGCGCTCGCGCCGTACCTGCCGCCCGCGTTCGTGATCGCCGCCGTGCGCGCCCCGCTCTCCCCGCCGTTCCCGACGCCCGGCTGGTCGTGGTTCCCGATCGAGGGACTGCACGCTTCGGACGCCACCGCGGCCACGGCGGCGGCCAAGGCATTCGCCGCGTGGCTGCGCGGGGCGACGGATGCCACGACGCCGGTGGGTCTCCTCGGATTCTCGCAGGGCTCGGTCATCGCCCTGCAGGCGCTGCGGCTCGATCCGAGCCGCTTCGCGTTCGTCGTCAACCTCGCCGGCTTCGTCGCCGACGGCGACCTGCCGACCGACGGCGAGCTGGCCGAGCTCCGCCCGCCGGTCTTCTGGGGGCGTGGGGCCCGTGACGAGGTGATCCCCGCGGCGCGCGTCGCGCACACGATCGACTGGCTGCCGCGGCACGTCGAACTGAGCGGGCGCGTCTACCCCGGCCTCACGCACAGCGTGTCGGAGGAGGAGCTCGCCGACGTCGTCGCCTTTCTCGGCAAGCAGCTCGACGCCCTTCCGGCGCGGGAGTGAGGGCCCACACGGGCCGGGGTGCCGACGGGCCTGACTGTCGCTTCGGCGAGGCATCCGTTAGAATCGATGCGTTCCCCGTCCCGAGTGTGAGGAAGACCGTTGAAGGGTTTCGACGCCGCGCTGTGATCTCGCGCTGAGCCGTCGACCCTCCGTCTCCTGACGATCGCCTCCTGCGGCGATGCCCCACCCGTTCCCGGGCCGAGTATCCGCGGAGCCTTTCCGGGCCGCCCCGATCGGGGCCACGAGAGAGTCACCCCGACCGGGGCCGTCGACGCGCCGCGCATCCATCCCCGCGTCGGCCGTCGACTCTCTCGCATGCCCGCGCGCTCACGCGCCGGAGGTGTAGCGAAGGAGGGAGGATGCGCCGGCGCCTCGCCACCACCGGAGGACTCATGCCCACCCCCATCCCATCCCCCGCGGTCGTGCTCGACCGCCTCACCTTCACCTGGCCCGACGGCACACCCGCCCTCACCGAGGTGTCCGGCGCCTTCGGCGCGGGCCGCACCGGTCTCATCGGCCGGAACGGCTCGGGCAAATCGACGCTGCTCTCGCTCATCGCCGGGGCGCACGCCCCGGCATCCGGCTCGCTCACCGTCGGCGGCGAGGTCGACCTGCTGCCGCAGCAGCTCACCCTGCAAACCGATCGACGCGTCGCCGACGTGCTCGGCGTCGGCCGCGCCCTCGACGCGGTGCGCGCCATCGCGGCGGGCGACGTCGACCCGCGCCAGTTCGACGCCGTCGGCGACGATTGGGACGTCGAGGCGCGCGCGGGCGCCGCGCTCGCCGACACGGGGCTGCCCGACGGAGCCCTCGACCGGCGCGTCGGCGAGCTCTCCGGCGGCGAGGCGGTGCTCGTCGCGCTCGTCGGCGTGCGACTGCGCGCCCGGCCGATCGCGCTACTCGACGAGCCGACGAACAACCTCGACCGAGCCGCGCGGGCTCGCGTCTACGACATGGTGCGGCGCTGGCGGGGCGCGCTGATCGTGGTCAGCCACGACCTCGCCCTGCTCGAGCTGATGGACGAGACCGCCGAGCTCTACGGCGGCGCCCTGACGACGTTCGGCGGGCCCTACTCGCAGTGGCGGGCCGCGATGGATGCCGAACAGGCCACGGCCCGTCAGGCCGAGACCGCCGCCCGCCAGGCGGTGCGGCGCGAGAAGCGCGACCGCATCCACCAGGAGCAGGTGCTCGCGACGCGGGCCGCCATCGGGCGCAAGGCCGCCATGGAGAAGCGCGTGCCCGGCATCGTCGCGAACGCGCGCAAGCGTGCGGCGCAGGAGTCGGCGGGACGTCTGCGCATCGAGGCATCCGGCAAGGAGGCCGAGGCGCGGGCCGCGCTCGACCTCGCCGGACGCCGCGTGCGCGACGACGACGCGGTGCGCATCGACCTGCCCGACCCGGGGGTCGGTTCGGGCCGGCGGCTCGCGACGCTCGGCAGCGAGGGACGGTCCTGGGTACTGCAGGGACCGGAGCGGGTCGCCCTCGTCGGCCCGAACGGCGCGGGCAAGACGACGCTGCTGCGGCGGCTCGTCGCGGCGGCGGGGGGCGTGCCGGCGGGCGTCCCGGCGCGAGGTGAGTCGGCGGGCGGCGTGACGATTGCAGGAGAAGAGCCCGGCATCGACGGCGGCGGCCCCGGAATCCCGCAGGAGGCGCGCCCGGACGACGCAGAAATCCTGCAATCGTCACACGCGGAGTTGCACACCGACCGGATCGGGTACCTGTCGCAGCGGGTCGACGGCCTCGACGATGCCGCCTCTCCCCTCGAGAATCTGCGCCGCGCGGCGCCGGGCGTCGGCGACGTCGAGTTGCGCAACCGGCTGGCGCGGTTCCTGCTGCGCGGCGACACGGTGCTGCGCCCCGTCGCGGCGCTGTCCGGCGGGGAGAGGTTCCGGCTGGCGCTCGCGTGCCTGCTGATGGCCGATCCGCCCCCGCAGCTGCTGGTGCTCGACGAGCCGACCAACAACCTCGACATCGACACCGTCGACCAGCTCGTCGGGGCGCTCAGCGCGTACCGGGGCGGCGTGCTCGTCGTCAGCCACGACGACGCTTTCCTGCGGCGGCTCGCGCCGAGTCTCGTGCTCGAGCTGGACCACGGCGTGCTGCGGGAGGCGACCGTGGGGTGACGACAGGCGAGGGTGCCGGGGCGCGGCGTACCGTTTGCAGGATCGTTGAGCCAGAAGCGGCCGCGGCCGCGGCGAGAACCGCGTAATTCCGCGGGTACCCGGCCGCCGCGGCCCGATCGATCCTGCAAACGGTGCAGCCGATGCGACCGCCGGGCGGCGGGCGGGACCCGAGGCCGAGAGCAGGACCGGGCCCGATGTCGGCGGGGCAGGCGAAGATGGAGAGATGAGCGATGTGCTCGAGCGGTTCAGTCCTGCGACGCAGGACTGGTTCCGTGGCGCCTTCGCACAGCCCACCAACGCGCAGGCGGGCGCGTGGGAGGCGATCTCGCACGGGCGCCACGCGCTCGTGGTCGCGCCCACCGGCTCCGGCAAGACGCTGTCGGCCTTCCTCTGGGCGATCGACCGGGTGTTCCGGGAGAAGCCGGTCGTGGCGACGGCACCCCCACCGCACCCCGACGACAAACCGGGCAAGCGCACCCGAGGCCGCGCGAAGGACCGCGACGCCCGACGCACGAGCATCCTCTACGTCTCGCCGCTGAAGGCGCTCGGCGTCGACGTGGAGCGGAACCTCCGCTCGCCGCTCGTCGGCATCGGCCAGTCGGCCCGGCGGCTCGGCATCGCGGTGCCCGACGTGACGGTCGGGGTCCGTTCGGGCGACACCCCCTCCGCCGACCGGCGCAAACTCGTCGCCGAACCGCCCGACATCCTCATCACGACGCCCGAGTCGCTCTACCTGATGCTCACGAGCCAGGCATCCGAGACCCTCCGCGGGGTGCACACCGTCATCGTCGACGAGGTGCACGCGGTGGCCGCGACCAAGCGTGGTGCGCACCTGGCGGTCAGCCTCGAGCGCCTCGACGCTCTGCTCGAGACGCCCGCGCAGCGGATCGGCCTGTCGGCGACGGTGCGGCCGATCGACGAGGTCGCGCGCTTCCTCGGCGGGGCGGCTCCCGTGGAGATCGTCGCTCCCCGCGCGACGAAGGCGTTCGACCTCAAGGTCGTCGTGCCGATGGACGACATGCTCAACCCGCCGCCTCCCCCGGCGCGCGAGGACGAGACCGCGACGGATGCCCCGGACGAGGGCGACGCCGCATCGCCGCCCGGCGGCACCACGCTGCCCGATGACGACGGCGACTGGTTCTCGGCGCCGTCGCAGCCCTCCGAGGTGACCGGCTCGGTGTGGCCGCACGTCGAGGAGGCGATCGTCGACCGCGTGCTCGCGCATCGCTCGACGATCGTGTTCGCGAACTCACGTCGCCTCGCCGAGCGGCTGACGGGCCGGCTCAACGAGATCTACCTCGAGCGCCTCGCCGGAGAGCCCGGAGCGGCAGCCGCGGCGGCCCCGGGGGCCACCCCGAAGCCCACGCAGAAGCCCCCGGCGGCGATGATGGCGCAGGCCGGCGCGTCGGCGGGGGCGGAGCCCGTGCTGGCGAAGGCGCACCACGGATCGGTGTCCAAGGAGCAGCGCGCGCAGGTCGAGGACGAGCTGAAGAGCGGCATCCTGCGCTGCGTCGTCGCGACGAGCTCGCTCGAGCTCGGCATCGACATGGGCGCCGTCGACCTCGTCATCCAGGTCGAGGCTCCCCCGTCGGCGGCGTCCGGTCTGCAGCGTGTGGGCCGGGCGGGGCACCAGGTCGGCGAGATCAGCCGCGCGGCGCTGTTCCCGAAGCACCGCGGCGACGTGCTGCACACGGCGGTCGTCACCGAGCGGATGCTCGCGGGCCAGATCGAGGCCATCGCGGTGCCGGCGAACCCGCTCGACATCCTCGCCCAGCAGACCATCGCGGCCTGCGCGACCGGGGCGATCGACGTCGAGGAGTGGTTCGAGACGGTGCGGCGTTCGGCGCCGTTCCGCACGCTGCCGCGCTCGGCGTACGAGGCGACGCTCGATCTGCTCGCCGGCAAGTATCCTTCCGACGAGTTCGCCGAGCTGCGACCGCGCCTCGTCTGGGATCGCGACCACGGCACCCTCACCGGCCGCCCGGGGGCACAGCGGGTCGCCGTCACGAGCGGCGGGACGATCCCCGACCGCGGCCTGTTCGGGGTGTTCGTCGCCGGCGAGACCCGCAATGCCCGCGTCGGCGAGCTCGACGAGGAGATGGTCTACGAGTCGCGCGTGAACGACGTGTTCACCCTCGGGACGACGAGTTGGCGGATCGTCGAGATCACACACGACCGTGTCAACGTACTGCCCGCGTTCGGACAGCCCGGCAAGCTGCCGTTCTGGCACGGCGACGGGCTCGGGCGGCCGGCCGAGCTCGGCGAGGCGCTCGGCAAGTTCTCGCGCGAGATCGCGGGCGCAGCCGGCGAGAAGGCGACCGCCCGACTGCGCGAGTCGGGCCTCGACGACAACGCGATCAGCAATCTGCTCGCCTACCTGTCGGAGCAGAAGGAGGCGACCGGCACGCTGCCGACCGACCGCACTCTCACGGTGGAACGCTCGCGCGACGAGGTCGGCGACTGGCGGATCATCCTGCATTCCCCGTACGGCATGCACGTGCACGGACCCTGGGCGCTCGCGGTGAACGCGCGCATCCGTGAACGGCTCGGGGTCGAGGGCTCGGCGGTGGCGAGCGACGACGGCATCATCGTGCGGGTGCCCGACGCGGAGAGCGAGCCGCCGGGCGCGGAGCTGTTCGTCTTCGAGCCCGACGAGCTCGAGCAGATCGTCACCGACGAGGTCGGCGGGTCGGCCCTGTTCGCCTCCCGGTTCCGCGAGTGCGCGGCGCGCGCTCTGCTGCTGCCGCGCCTCAATCCGAACAAGCGCTCCCCGCTCTGGCAGCAGCGCCAGAAGTCGGCGCAGCTGCTCGAGGTCGCGAAGAACCATCCGACGTTCCCGATCATCCTCGAGACGCTCCGCGAGGTGCTGCAGGATGTCTACGACCTGCCGTCTCTGCTGCGCATCGCGCGGTCGATCGGCGACCGGCGCATACGCCTCGTCGAGACGACGACGAGCCAGCCGTCGCCGTTCGCGCGCGATCTGCTCTTCGGATATGTCGGCGCGTTCATGTACGAAGGCGACTCGCCGCTCGCGGAGCGGCGCGCGGCGGCGCTCTCGGTCGATCCGGCGCTACTGTCCGAGCTCCTCGGCAAGGTCGAGATGCGCGAGCTGCTCGACCCGGGCGTCATCGCCCAGTTCGAGGCCGAGGCGCAGCGGCTCGCGCCCGATCGCCGCGTGCGCGGCGTCGAAGGTGTCGCCGATCTGCTGCGCCTGCTCGGCCCGCTCAGCGCCGACGAGGTGGCGCTGCGCCTGCAGGGCGAGGCGGCCTCCGAGGTCGACGCGCCCGCCCCGACACCGGTGGCGGCCGGATTCCTCGACGAGCTCGTCACGGCGCGGCGGGCGATCCCGGTCACGATCGCGGGCCACGCGAGGGTGGCTCAGATCGAGGATGCCGGGCGCCTCCGCGACGCGTTGGGGATCGCGCTGCCCGTCGGCATCCCGAATGCCTTCCTCGAGCCGATCGCCGACCCGCTCGGCGAACTCGTGGCGCGGTTCGCCCGCACGCACGGGCCGTTCCGCACCGCCGACGTGGCGACGCGCTTCGGCATCGGAGCCGCCGTCGCCCGGCAGGCGCTGCAGCGGCTCGAGTCGCAGGGCCGCGTCGCGAGCGGGTTCTTCCTGCCCGGCCCGGCGGCGCCCGGCCCCCCATCTCCCGGCGCGACCGAGACGCCCGGAACTCCGACGGATGACCTGGAGTGGTGCGACGCCGAGGTGCTGCGGCGACTGCGGCTGCGCTCGCTCGCGGCCATCCGCGGCACGGTCGAACCGGTCTCGCCCGAGGCGTTCGCGCGCTTCCTCCCCTCCTGGCAGCACGTCGCCGGATCGTCGGGCGGTCGACCCCTCGAGGGCATCGACGGCGTGCTCGCCGCGATCGAGCAGCTCGCGGGCGCGCCCCTGCCGGCGAGCGCCTGGGAGTCGCTCATCCTGCCGTCGCGGGTGTCCGACTACAGCCCCACGATGCTCGACGAGCTGACCGCGACCGGCGAGGTCGTCTGGTCGGGGCACGGTTCGCTCCCCGGCCGCGACGGCTGGATCGCCCTGCATCCCGCCGACACGGTCGGCCTCACGCTCACCCTCCCCGACGATCCCGAGCCGCCGACCGGTCTCGAGCAGCGCGTGCTCGACCAGCTCACCTCCGGGGGCGCCTACTTCGCGGCGCAGCTGGCCGCCGCGGCAGGCGCGGAGAACGAGCAGTCGGTCGTGGATGCCCTGTGGAACCTCACCTGGACGGGGCGTGTCACCAACGACACGTTCGCGCCCGTGCGCGCGCTCCTCGGCGGCGGCTCGCAGGCGCACCGCACGGTGCGGCGCACCCCGCGCGCGCGGATGTTCCGCGGCATGCCGCTGCCCGCCCGCACTGGCGGGTCGGCCCCGCCGCAGCGGCCGCCGCTGATCGGTGGACGATGGTCGATCCTGCCCGAGCCGAGCGGTGACGGGGCGCTCCGCGCGACGGCGTCGGCGGGCCTCCTGCTCGACCGCTACGGCGTGGTCACCCGCGGCAGCGTGCAGGCAGAGGGGATGCCCGGCGGTTTCGCCCAGGCGTATCGGATCCTCGCCGGCTTCGAAGACTCCGGCCACACCCGCCGCGGGTACTTCATCGAGCAGCTGGGCGCGGCGCAGTTCGCCGCGTCGGCCACCGTCGACCGGCTGCGCGAGTTCGCGGCGCTCCCCGACCCGGCACCGCTCGGCGCGCTAACCCTCGCCGCGACCGACCCCGCCAACCCGTACGGCGCGGCTCTCGCCTGGCCCGCGCTCGAGGGCGTCGCGCATCGCCCCGGGCGCAAGGCGGGCGGTCTCGTGACCCTGGTCGACGGGGCGCTCGTGCTCTACCTCGAGCGGGGCGGCCGCTCGGCGCTCGCTTTCAGCGATGACGAGGAGGTGCTGGCCGCCGCGGCACGGAGCCTCGTCGAGACGTCGCGCGCCCGGCGACTGGACACGCTGACCGTCGAGCAGGTCTCGGGGGTGTTCGTCTACGGCACGGCGGTCGGCCGCGCGCTGCTGGCCGCCGGCTTCGTCGAGTCGAGCCGTGGCCTCACCCTGCGGCGGCAGCGATGACCCCCGCCCAGATCGGGTGGTGAGCCGTGCCTGAGGGCGATACCGTCTTCCGCACCGCCCGCCGACTGCACGAGGCGCTCGCGGGGCACGAGGTGACCCGGTTCGACCTGCGGGTGCCCGCGCACGCGAACGCCGACCTCACCGGCGAGACGGTGCACGGGGTCGTGCCGCGGGGGAAGCATCTGCTGATGCGGATCGGCGAGTACACACTCCATTCGCACCTCAAGATGGAAGGCCGCTGGCTCGTCTTCAGGCCCGGCGAGCGCTGGCGCTCCCCCGCGTTCCAGGCGCGCGCGATCGTCGGCACCGTGCGGGCGACGGCGGTCGGCTTCGAGATCGCGATGGTCGATCTCGTCCGCACCGCCGACGAGGCCGAGCTCGTCGGGCATCTGGGTCCCGACCTTCTCGGCCCCGACTGGGACCCCGTCGAGGCCGGGCGGCGCGTGGCATCCGACCCCCGCCCGGTGCACGTGGCGATCCTCGATCAGCGGAACCTCGCCGGGCTCGGCAACGAGTATGCGAACGAGCTCCTGTTCGTCCGCGGCATCCTCCCCATGCGCCCGGCGAACGAGCTGGATGCCTCGGCCGCCGCCGGCCTCGTCGACACGGCCGCCCGCATGATCCGCGCCAACCGCGACCGGTCGGGGCGCACCTTCACCGGCGACACCCGCCCCGGGCAGCAGACCTGGGTGTACCGCCGCGAGCGGAAGCCGTGCCGCCGGTGCGGCACCCCGATCCGCCGCACCGAGTTCGGCGCCACCGACACGAGCGAGCGGATCGTGTTCTGGTGCCCGGTCTGCCAGACCTGACCGGCCGCCGCCGCCGCCGCATCGACGAGCGTCTGCCAGCGTCGTTCGAGGGCATCGAGGGCGTCCTCCTCGCCGGCGTCGTGCTGCCGTTCGCCGCATCACTCGCGACCCGCGATATCCGCGACTTCGCGGGCCTCGGGCTGAGCGTCATCGACCCGTGGTCGCTGCCGCCCGGATCGGAGTAGCCCCGGTCAGTGCCCGAGGTACCGCCCGGGCCGGTGGTTGAGGGCGAGCACGAGGTTCAGCAGCACGGCGCCGACCGCGCTCATCACGACGTTCTGCCACGGCACGACCAGCAGGGCGCTCAGGATGATCACGAGGTCGAAGATCATCATCGTCCAGCCCGCACGAAAGCCGGTGCGGTCCTGCACCTCGAGCCCGATGATGTTGATGCCGCCGACGCTCGAGCGGTGCCGGAACAGGATCAGCACACCGACGCCGGCGAGCAGGTTGCCAGCGAGCGTGCCGTACCAGGGCTCGATCTGCACGATCGGGAACAGGGCGGCGTGCACGGGCGCCCACGCCGAGACGAGCACGATCGAGATGACCGTGCGGATCGTGAAGCTCCACCCGCGCCGCCACACCGCGAGCAGCGCGAACGGCACGTTGATGAGGGTGAACAGGGCCCAGAACGGCCAGCCGGTCGCATAGCCGAGCAGGAGCGACAGACCCGCCGTACCGCCCGTGACCGCGTGCGCGGCGTGCAGCAGGTGCAGGCCGAGGGATGCCAGGAACGTGCCCGTCGCGATGCCGAGCACGTCCTCGGCCACCGAGTGCGCGTGTGCGCGGTCGTCGAAGACGAGCGAGGGGGCGGTGTCGGGATCGGGTCGGGGCGCGTCGGTCACGGCATCCATCATCGCAACCCCGCGCGCCCCGCCTCGCCGCGTCTCTCCCCGGGAATGATCCGGGCCCGGGTGCCGTTGCAGTGGACAGGAGGATCTCTGTGGGCAAGAACTACGTCGACATCGAAGACGATCAGGGCCGGACGCTCCGTTACCGCAAGCACGTCAACGGACGCGGCCTCATCGCCGATGGTGCCAAGGTGCACGCGAGCGCGCTCGTCGAAGCGGGCGCGTACATCGAACCGGGCGCCCAGATCGCTGCGGGCGCGCACATCGGCCGCGGCGTGTGGGTCGAGCCCGACGCCGTCATCGGCCAGAACGCCGAAATCGCCCCGCACGCGCACATCGGCTCGGGCGCCGCGATCGGATCGGGCGCGAAGATCGGCGTGCGCGCCGTCGTCGGCGCGGGCGCCCGCGTCGCGGGCGGGTCGCTCATCGGCGACGACTCCCAGATCGCCGACGGCGAGAAGGTCGCCACTGACCAGCGGGGGCTGCGCCTGGCGGCCTGAGCGGGCGACAGCTCGTCGACCCCGAGCCGCTGCCCGGGGCGCCGGGGTCGCGGTTACGCTTTCCCCATGGCAGCATCCGGCGCGCGCAGTGGCCGCAGCGGCACGTCCCCGCGGCGCGGCAGCGGCGGGGCCAAACCCCGACCGGCCGCCGGCAAAGCCTCGAGCGGCAAAGCCTCGAGCGGTAAGGCCTCGAGCGGCAAAGGCTCAGGCGCGCGCGCGAGCGGAGATCGGGGCGCCACGCGCAAGAACTCCCCCGGCTCCGGCTCCACACCGACGGCCCGCACACCCGCACCCACCGGCCCGTTCCGCCTCGGTGCGATCGAGGGCGCCACACCGGGCAGGTGGATCGACGTGTGGAAGGAACGGATGCCTGGCATCCCCCTCGAGCTCGTCCCGCTGGAGATCTCGGATCAGCGCCGGGCGGTCACCGAGGCATCCGTCGACGCGGCGCTCGTGCGCCTGCCGATCGACCGCACGGGGCTGCAGGCGATCACGCTCTATGAGGAGACTCCCGTCGTCGTCTGCGCCGCCGACGCGCACCTGACCGCCGCCGGCGAGCTCACCCTCGCCGACCTCGCCGGCGAGGTCGTCATCGTGCCGCAGAATCCGCCGGTCACGGTCGTCGTCGACGGGGCGGTGCCGCCGACCTTCGACGCCCCGGCGACGGTCGCCGAGGCGATCGCGATCGCTGCCACCGGCGTCGGCGTCGTCATCGTGCCGATGTCGCTCGCGCGCCTGCACCACCGCAAAGACGCCGCGTACCGCCCGCTCGTCGACGGCCCCCTCTCACCTGTCGCGCTCGTCTGGCCCGACGGCGAGACGCCGCCCCTCGTCGACACGTTCATCGGCATCGTGCGCGGACGCACCGCCAACTCGTCGCGCTGAGAACGGTCGCGCCGCCGCGCATCCGGACCCGCCAACGACGACCTCCCGCCCCGCGGGCGCGCGGGAGGGGCCGGCGACTCCCCAGCCCACCGGCCCCTGACGGGTGCGAAATCCCCCCGGCTGCACCTGCCACGCGAAACGACCGAGTCGCCGCCCCCAGCGGCGCTTTCGAGGTCACTGAGACGTCCGAAGCGGTCCTTTCAGAGGTGAAGAGGGCGGGGCGGACGGCCTGATACATCCGGGTGAGAAATTCTTCAGAATCCGTTTCCGTGGCACAGGAAGGGCGCTCGGATGCCGGTGCGCTCCGCCGCGGCGGCGAGCGCGGCCGCCGGCGCCTCGCCCCGCGCGAGCCCCGTGTGCAGCGCCCCCAGGAGGTCGCACGCGTCGTCGTCGGCGACGACGACGGGCGCCGCGATGACCGCCTGCGCCCCGGCGTGCAGCCACGCCCGAGTCATCCCCACCGCCTCCTCACCCCACCGCACGGCGGAGCGGCCGGCCTCGCACGCCGACAGCACGACCACCTCGGGAACGCGCGCCATCCGGTCGATGTCGTACCCGAAGAGGGCGCCGTCGTGAAGCTGCAGGCCCGAGAAGAGCGGGTTGTCGAGCGCATGCCGCCCGTGCGCGCTGACGTGCAGCACCCGCGCCGCGCCGGCGCTCTCCGTGGCCGCGGCGACCGTCGCCGTCTCGCCCGAGACGACCTCCGCGCGGGACCAGGCCGCGGCTCCCGCGGTGGCCTCTTCGAGACCGCGCGCGACGCGCGGGCCGACGACGAACGCCGCGCCGCCGCGCGGGGGCAGGTCGGCCACCGCCGCCGCACGCCCGTGCACCCAGCGCGATGCCGACGCCGCGACGGTGGCCGCCCGGCCGCGCACACCGGGAAGCATCGTCCACGGCAGTCCCGCGAGCACCCCGGGCGCGGTGATGACGAGGCGCCGCGCATCGAGGTGACGGAGCGGCCCGTCGACGATCACCGTCGACAGCCGTTCGAGACGGGCCTCGAGCGAGCGGCGCACGACCTCCGCCATCGGGCCCGACCGCACCGCCGCGCTCATGTCGAGGTCGGAGCGGAGGGCCGGCAGATCGGTGCGCGCCTCGTTCCAGCCGCGCAGCGGAACGACCTCGGCGCCCGCGGCGGTGACGACGACGCACGACAGCCCCTCGGGGCTGAACACGTAGGACAGGAGCGCCGTGTCGGCGGTCAGGGCGTCCGCCGCCTCGGCGAGGCCGACGGGCCGCTCGATGTCGGCGGCGCCCGTCGTGGTCCACTGCCGGCGGCGGAGCCGCTCGCCGAGTTCGACCGCCCGCGGGTCGTCGGACCACTCCCCGCTCCCGGCATCGGCGCGCAGCATGCGCAGCTCGCCGAGCTCGGCCGCCTGCGCGGGGTCGGCAGGCGGCCGCAGCGGCACGACCTGCAGGCTCAAGTGCCGCGCACGCTCCGACCACTCGAACAGCACATCGGGTCGCCCCGACCGCACCGCCGCGCCGAGCCCGGTGAGCATGAGCGTGTTGTCGTGCATCGCGAGCGAGGTCTGCAGGTCGAGGCTGCCGAACGACGAGCGCCACGCCGTGAGCTCGTCGAGCCCCTGCGCCGCGTGCCGCCGCGCCTGCGCATCGGCGCCCGACCGCGCCGCCCGCTCCGCCCGCACCTCGAAGGCCAGCATGCGGACCTCGAGGGGCGCGGTGGGCGCGACCCGTGGCGCCCTGCCGGCCTGCACGCCGTGCCGGGCGCGCCACAGCTCCCGGGTGAGACGCAGCGCCGTGGCATCCGAGGCGAACCCCGCCCGATCGAGGGCCGCGGCGACCGCGGTGACCTCCGCGTCTTCGATGCTGGTCTCACCGATCACACGCCCGCGCCGGTCGATCGCGCCCGCCGACAGTCGGGCACGGGCACGGATGCCTCGCGCCCGGTCGCCCCACGAGGTCGCCCCGAGGGCGTCGAAGTGGCGCGCCGCCGAGGCGGCGACCTTCGCGGCCTCCGCCGGTTCGTGGCGCAGGAGCGACCACGCGAGGTGCAGCTCAGCTTCGGCGCGCGCCTGCGGCATGCCGTTCGCCCGGAACGCGCGCGCGGCGCCGCGCAGCAGCCGTTCCGCCTCGGTGACGAGCCCCGCGTCGCGGAGGGCCTCGGCCATGTCGACGTCGCAGATCGCGGCGTTCGCCTCGGATGCCGCGGCGACGACGGGGCGGGCCGCGCCCATCTCGCGGAGGGCCCGCACGAGATCGCCGGCGAGGAGCGCCGTGTAGCCGAGGTTGTGGCGCGCCTCGGCGACGTCGACGTCGGTGCCGAGCGCCTCGAACACCGCGATCGCCGCCTCGACGTCCGCCGCCGCGGCGACGAGATCGCGGCGCTGCATGCCGACGAGGCTGCGGTTCATGCGCAGATTGGCCACGGCCAGCGGATCGCCCGGGATCGTCTCGATCGCCCGGCCGAGCCAGGTGTCCGCCTCCTCGAGCCGGCCGCGGTGCAGGAGGATCGTGCCGAGCTGGCCTTCGACGACGCCGCGCGTGTGCTCGCTCATCCGTGATCCGCCGGCGAGCGTGGCGCGGCAGAGCTCCTCGGCATCTCCGGGGCGCCCCAGCTGGTCGAGCACGTAGGCGCGGGTGCCGGCGATGCGCGCGCGAAGGTCGTCGCCCCCGCCGTCGGATGCCTCCCGCGCCGCCTGCTCGTCGAGCGCCGCGTCGGCTTCGTCGAGCGCCGCCTCGGCCTCGCGGTACCGACGCTCGTTGGCGAGGGCGCGCGCCGCGTCGTAACGGGCGGTGGGATCGACGGGCACGCACCCAGCATGCCGTGTCGGGCGCCCGACGCGCGATCTCCGGGCTCAGGCGAGGGTCTGCAGCACCTCCGTCGCCGCCGTGCCGGCCGCCGCCACGGCCTCCGCCGCCGCGTCGGCACCGGGCTCGGCGGACGGCGCGAGCCGGGCGGCCACGAGTCCGGCGACCAGCGGCGCGGCGAACGAGGTGCCGCTCCACACGGCGAAGCCGCCGCGGTAGTCCTCGGGCCCGATCGTCAGGCGGCGCCGGTCGTAGCGGTCGTTCCGCGCGGTGGCCTGCAGGCCGCCGCTGAAGTCGGGCAGGGTGCTGAGCACCGCGGCACCGACGGCGTACGTGCGCACCCACGGCCCGACGTTCGAGAAGAGCGCCGTCGTCCGGGCATCCGGATTCAGCGCGCCCACCGACAGGTGCGGGGCGAGGTCGTCGGGGGTCAGGCCGTTGTCCGCGCCGGGCCACGGCCAGAGCGACGCCGGAAAGGTCGGCCGGTCGGTGGCGTCGTTGCCCGCCGAGACGACGACCGTCGTGCCGAGCCCGCGCAGCACCGCGAGCAGGTCGTAGAGGTCCTTCGTGTAGAGACCGTCTTCGGGCGTCTCGTGGTAGTAGCCGAGCGAGAGGTTGACGACGTCGATCGGGCGTCCGCCGTCCTTCCCGTCGCGGTATCGCTGCACGAGCGCGCCGAGGTCTTCGACCACCCGCAGCAGATTCGACTCCTCGACCATTCCGAGCGCGTCGGCGACCCGCACGGCCAGCAGATCGGCGTCCGGCGCCAGCTGCCGCACGATGCCGGCGATGAACGTGCCGTGCCCGGCGACGTCGTCGAGCTCGCCGTCGAGCGGCCCGTACAGGTCGGGATAGACCTCCGGGTTCCTCTCGTCGTGGAGGCCCACCGGCACGCCGTCGAGCCGCACGTCTCGATCGACGACGGCGTCCGGCAGCCAGGTGTGCGCGCCGATGCCGGTGTCGAGCACCGCGACCACCGCGCGCCGCCGCCCCTTGCCCGGCTCGGTGCGCCGCGGCTCGGGGCCGACCCAGGCGACCGGCTGCCGGCCGCCCGACCCGCGGTCGCCGTACTCGCCCACCGGGTTGGTCTTGGTGAACGGGTTCGTCTTCGTGAACGGGTCGGTCTTCGTGAAGGGGTTGGTCTTCGTGAACGGGTTGGTCTTGGTGAACGGATTGACCCCGATCGGATCGATCGTGAGGATGTGGTCGAGCCCGATCCGGTCGACGCCGGCGGCGCGCAGGCTCTCGGCGGCATCGACCGTGCCGTCTGCACGTCTGACGAGCTCGCGGCCGCGCAGCACACCGCGCCGCACCTGCTGCAGCACGCGCCACGCGTCCGGCAGCGCCGGCGAGACGGTGTCGTCGCGCTCGGGTGTCGTCAGGCGCACGAGCGTGATGATCGGAGCCCCCGGCAGGCGCCGTTCCGGAGATTCGCCGTCGCCGAGCTCGCTGTGGTCGAGCCGCTCCCGCACGATCCCCCAGCCGAACACGGCCGCGGCGGCGCGCACCCGATCCAGGTTGCGCTCCGGGAGGCCCGCTCCCCCGTCGGACACGATCAGCCGGTCGGGCACGTACGCCGTGGGGAACGCCTCCACCCCGTCGAGGGGCTCCGCGCCCGGGTCGAGGATCGTCGCCCGGACGACCGAACCGCGCGCACGGTCGCGCCACGACCATCCCTTGGGCTGCGCGGTGGGGTCGAGATCGTCGGTGGCCATGCGTGCTCCTCGGTGGATGCCTGTGGTGCGGGTCGGTGGTCAGATCTCGAAGCGCGGGGTGAGCAGCTCGGTCGAGCCGCCGTCGACGGGCGGCGCGGCGAGCAGCACACGCAGCCGTGCGATGCCGGGGGCGAGGTCGTCGAACGAGAACCGTCCGCCGTCGGCGGTGGCCTCGCGCACGTCGCCCTCCTGCAGGAGGCGCACCTCGGCGGCCTCACCGTCGACCCAGCCGTCGAGGCGCCGGGTGCCCTGCTCGGCGGGGGTGATGTGCACGAGCACGCTCGTCTGCCCGTCGCTGAACTGCATCGTGAGCATGTCGGCGTCGCCGCGCACCGCCGAGGTCGCGTCGCTCTCGACGAGGGTGAGCAGTGCGTACTCGCGGCCGAGATCGGCGCTCGCCACGGCGGCCACCATGTCGTCGACGAACCCGGCCGGCACCGGGTCGACGTGCTGCCAGGTGCGCCGCAGCGCGGCGAGCAGCGCCGCGTCGTCGGCCGTGGCATCCACCGGATCGGAATCGCCGGGCACGCGCGGATCGGGGTGAGGGCGCTCAGAGGTCATGGGTGTCCCCTCTCCATCCATCCGCCGCGAGGGCGGCGCGGAGCTTGCCGAGGCAGCGTCCGCGGGTCGGGCCGATCGAGCCGATCGGCATCTGCAGGTCACGGGCGATGTGCGCATAATCGGGGCGGTCGTCGAAGGCGACGATGCGCAGCAGCCGGCGGCACCGGGCATCCAGCGACTCGACCGCCGACCACAGCCGCCGGTCGCGCTCGCTCTGGTGCACGCGCTGCTCGGCGGACGCGTCGGCCTCGAGCATCGGTTCGAGATGGACGGTGTCGGTCGGGCGCACGCGCTGCTGCGCGCGGCCGGCGCGCCACGCCTCGCGGCGGGCGCACATGGTGAGCCACCCGCCGATCGCGTGCGGATCGTGGATCGACTCGTGCCGGCGGACGAGGGTCAGCCACGTCGCCTGCACGACGTCTTCGGCGAGCATGCGATCGAGCCCGTATGCGCGCACGACGTGCCAGAGCACCGGGGTCATCACCTGCACGAGCTCGTCCATCGCGCGCGGGTCGCCGCGCCGCCACCGCGCGAAGCTCACCGCGGCGCGGTCCCAGATCGAGGGCGCGCCGGCCTCCCCGCGGGCGTCTCGCTGCGCGCCGTCGTCCGCGCCCTGCGAGGCCCGTGGATCGGTGGCGGTCATAGCGCCCATTCTGGCCATACCTGAAGGAGGAGGCGAGCGCCCCCGTGATACATGACGGGCGCCTTCTCTCTCCGATTCCCGGACGCCCTCGCTCTAGACTCGTCGTCATGGCCCCGCTCGTCTATCTGTGCGCCCGTCCGCAGGAGGGCGCGGCCGCCGCGGAGTGCGCCTCGTTCCGCACCGCGATGCACCTCGACGAGCAGGGTCTCGAGCGGTGGGATCTCGTGCGCGAGCCGCTGCCGGCCGATTTCGCGACCCGCTGGCGCGGTGCCGTGGTGGGCGGCAGCCCGTTCAACGTGAGCGACCCCGAGTCGAGCAAGACCGACGCGCAGCGCGCGCTCGAGGACGGCCTCGCACGTCTCGCGCTCGCCGCGGCCGCAGGCGAGACGGCGGCGCTGTTCACCTGTTACGGCATCGGCGTCGCGACCCGCGCCCTCGGCGGCGAGGTGACCCGCGCGTACCCGGAGGACACCGGCCCCACGGCGATCACCCTCACCGACGACGGGCGCCGCGACCGACTGTTCGGCGCGCTCGCGACGACCTTCTCCGCTTTGACGGCGCACAAGGAGGGCACCGGCGTGCTCCCCGCGGGTGCGGTGCTGCTGGCCGAGAACGAGGGATGCCCCGTGCAGGCCTACCGCGTCGGCGACACCCTGTACGCCACCCAGTTCCACCCGGAGCCGACCGGCCGCGCCTTCACCGAGCGGATGGCCGTGTACCGCGACGACGGATACTTCGACCGCGGCGACTACGACGCGATCGCCGCGCGCGTGCTCGCGGCCTCGCTCAGCGAGCCGCCGCGGATCCTCCGGGCCTTCGCCGAGACGTTCTGACCCGCTCAGCGCACCGCGACGGGGCTCCGCTGCGGCAGCCGCACGAGCGGTGCGGCGACGATGACCACGGCGACGATGAACGCCGTCACGGCGACGCCGACGGTGTGCGGCTGACCGGTGAGCCGGGCGACGCCGATCCAGACGAGCCCCCACGCCATCGCGAGGGCGGGGGCGGTCCGCGTCACGATGCCCGCTCCGCGGGTGCCGAGGGCGATGCCCAGCCCGACGAGCGCGACCACGATGAGCACGATCACGCCCCACACGACCTGCGTGCGGGCGTCGAGGTCCGGCACGACGTCGGCGGCGAGCCAGGCGGTGACGTTCGCGACCGTCGCGAGCGACACCCAGCCGAGGTGCATGCCGACGGTGACGTCCATCAGGATGCGATCGCCCCAGCCCTCGGCGGGCACGAGCACGAGCAGCCGATAGGTGGCGGCGAGCGCCACGAGCAGGATGACGATGGCGACGACGGTGGCGAACAGGTTCAGGAACTGCGCTGTGAGCAGCCACAGGCCGTTGAGCACCGCCGTGAGGGCGATCCACCACCCGGCGCGGCGCTGGCGCTGCCGCGCGCGCTGTCCGGGGAGCGCCTGCCACACCGCGTACGCGATCATCAGCAGGTAGATCACCGACCAGATCGAGAACGCCTGACGGCCCGGCGCGAGCACCGTGGCATCCGCGTCGAGCGCCCCGCCCTGCAGATCGCGCACATTGGTGCCGCCGAACAGCCCGACGCCGACCATCGCCGCGATGATCATGAACACCACCGCCGAGATGACGACGATCTGGCGGGCGAGGTCTGATCCTGAGCGGGCCGCGGCGTTCATGCCCTCAACGGTATGCGCCGGGGCCGTCTCGCGGCAGACCCTTGACAGTCCCGGGCGTGCGCGTCACTCGGCCTGGACGTACTCCGCGTACCCCCGCGACATCGGCGGGGTGAGGCGCGGTCCGATGACGGCGACGGAGTCGGGCGAGAGCGTCACCGGGCCCTCCTCGACCGGTGCCCCGTCGTGCGCGGTCGTGGTCGCCAGCCAGATCTCCTGGTCGTCGCCGACCTCGACCGCCCAGTCGGTCTCCGAGAGGTTGACGTACACCGCCGCCGCGCCGCGGTGGAGCACCCAGCGCCCCGGCGCGACGTGTTCGCCGGTGTGGCCCGCGCGGTCCGGATCGGTGAGCTCGGGGCGCTCTCGGCGGAGCCGCGCGAGCATGCGGTAGCCCTGCAGCAGCCGGCGGTGGTCGCCGCCGGTCGCCTCGGCCCAGTCGAGCTTCGAGCGCTCGAACGTCGCCGGGTCGTTCGGGTCGGGCACGAGCGACTCATCCCAGCCCATCGCGGCGAACTCGGCTGTGCGCCCCTTGCGGGTGGCTTCGGCGAGCTCGGGCTCGGGGTGCGAGGTGAAGAACTGCCACGGGGTCGAGGCGCCCCACTCCTCGCCCATGAACAGCATCGGCGTGCCCGGCGCCGTCATCGTCAGCACCGCGGCGATCTGCAGCCGCGCGAACGAGAGGCGCTGGCTGAGCCGGTCGCCGGCGGCGCGGTTGCCGATCTGGTCGTGGTCCTGCGCGAACTCGACGAACCGCGTCGAGGGCACCTCGGGCGGCACCGGCGCCCCCCAGTTCTTGCCGCGGAACGACGAGTAGGTGCCGTCGTGGTAGAAACCGCCCGCCCACGTCTTCGGCAGCGCCTGCGGGTCGGCGAAGTCGGCGTAGTACCCGGCGGTCTCGCCGGTGAGCGCGACGTGCACGGCGTGATGCCAGTCGTCGACCCACTGCGCGCTGAGGCCGTATCCGCCGGCGCTGCGCGGCAGGATCATGACCGGGTCGTTGAGGTCGCTCTCGGCGATGAGGCTGAGCGGTCGCCCGAGCTCGGCGCTGAGCGCATCGGAGCGCTCGGCGATCTCCTGCAGGAGGTGCGTGGGGCTCCCCGCCGACTCGTGCAGGGCGTGCACGGCGTCGAGCCGCAGACCGTCGACGTGGTAGTCGCGCAGCCACATCAGGGCGTTGTCCGTGATGTAGTCGCGCACGGCCCGCTCGTCGAGGTTGACGCTCGCGCCCCACGTGGTGTTCTGCCCGTCGCGCAGGTACGGACCGTACTCGGGTAGGTAGTTGCCGGAGGGTCCGAGGTGGTTGTACACGACGTCCTGGATCACGGCGATGCCGGCCGCGTGCGCGGCATCCACGAAGCGCCGGTAGGCCTCCGGCCCGCCGTAGTCCTCCTGCACGGTGTACCAGAGCACGCCGTCGTAGCCCCAGTTGTGCGTACCGTTGAAGCCGTTGACGGGGAGGAGCTCCACGTGGGTCACCCCGAGCTCGACGAGGTGCGGCAGCTTGCCGATCGCGGCGTCGAGCGTGCCCTCGGGGGTGAACGTGCCGAGGTGCAGCTCGTAGATCAGAGCGGATGCCAGGTCGCGCCCGGTCCACTCGCCGTCGGTCCAGGCGAACGACGTGCCGTCGTCCCAGGCCGAGAGCTCGTGCACGCCGCGGGGCTGGCGCCGCGAGCGCGGATCGGGCCGGGCCGCCTCCGCGTCCCCCAGCACGAAGCCGTACTCGTCGCCGCCTTCGAGAGTCACGTCGACGCTCCACCACCCGGCATCCCCCGCCGTCAGCTCGACGTCGTCGTGCCCCGGCCGCCGCAGTCGCACTCGCGCCGCGCGCGGCGCCCACACCTCGATACCCATGTGTCCATCCTGCCCGGGCGAGCCGTGCCGCGCGCGGGTCGGGTGCGTGCCGGTCAGCTCTCCCCGCGGAACGGACCGCCGGATGCCTCGAACTCCGCCGCCGCCGCGGCGCGCAGGTCGGGGTCGGCGACGTAGTCCACGGCGGTCGCGGCGAGCGCGGCAGCCGCATCGACGAGGGCGTCGAGCGCCGGCGGCAGCACCGTCAGATCGGCGAAGTCGGCGTTGTGCGGGAACACGTCGTCGGGACCGCCGAGCCCGATCGAGGGATGGATCGACGGGACGACGCGACTGACGTTGCCCATGTCGGTCGAGGGTCCGCCCTGCGGCACCACGGCCGGGGGCGGCGGGGGAGGATGTGCTGGCGCAGCTGCGCGACGCCCTGATACCCCGTGACGACCCCGTCGAGGGCGTTCCGGCCGAGCCACGGCGCCCCCGCGGCGTGCGCGGCGCGGCCGTGGTAGGTCACCGCGACGCGGCGCACCCCGGTCGTGCGCTGGCCGAGCACCGGCGTGGTGCCTGCTCCCGAGCTCGGATGCACCATGCCCGCGGCATCCACGTCGTCGAACCCGCCGGCGCGGATGATCAGCTCTTTGCCACCGCCGTTCTCTTCGGCGGGCGTGCCGATCAGCGACAGCCGGCCGCCGAGCCGTGCGACGATCGGCGCGGCCGCGAGGAAGGCGCCCACCGCCACTCCGGCGATGATGTTGTGCCCGCACGCGTGGCCGATGCCGGGCAGCGCGTCGTACTCCGCGATGATCGCGAAGTGCGGGGCGGATGCCTCCGGGTCGGATGCCTCGACGTCGGATGCCTCGACGTCGGATGTCTCCGCGGCCGGCGCCCCGCCGTCGGCGGCGGGGAACGTCGCGCGGAGCGCGGTCGGCAGCCCGAACACGCCGACCTCGACCTCGGCGCCGTGGCTCGTGAGCAGCGCCGCGAGGCGCGCGGCCGACGCGTGCTCGGCGAACCCGATCTCCGGCTCGTCGTAGAGCTCGCGCGCGAGGCGGGCGAGCTCGGGGCGCAGGGTCGCCAGCGTCGCCGCGACCTCGGCGTCGACGCTCGCCGCTCCGGTCACAGCTCGACGAGCTCGCCGTCGGCGCGGCGGAGCGTGAGGCGATAGCCCGAGGCATCCGTCTGCTCGACGGCGGCGACGCCGTCGCCGAGGTCGAACGCGTCGAGCACGGCCCGAAGCGGCGCCGGGTCGGCCTCGGCGCGCACGAGGGAGACGAGCTCGATCGACGGGATGTCGCTCAGCCCCGGCTGCGGCGTCGCGCCCCAGTCGATGAGGAAGGGCACGTCGAGCCGCCGCGACTCGCCGCGCGTCAGACGCCATTCGAGCAGCGTGCCGTCGGGGGTGCGCCGCGACAGATCGCTGACGTCGCCGGGGTCGTATCCGCCCGCGCGCGCCGCGGCGACGGTGGCCTCGATGTCGGCGGGATGCACGGCGTACGCCTGCACGCTCGGGCTCTCGAGGGTCGCGATGCCGAAGGTCTCGGGCAGCTCCGGTTCGGGGCGGTCGGGGTTCGGGCCGATGAGCTCGATGTACTGCGGCCCCCGTTCGCCGTCGATCGTGAGGGCGACGAGAGCGTTGGCGGTGCCGGTCGGGTGCGCGCCACCGGGCGCCGCGACGACGCCGGTGCGCTCGGCGAACCAGTCGATCAGGGCGCCCAGGTCGGGGCCGGCGATCACGACGTGGTCGAGGAGGGTGGGGATGCTCACGGGATGCCTGTCTGCTGAAAGGTCGGGAAGAAGGGATCGGGAAGGGGAGAGGATGCCGCGGCGCGCTCAGTGGCGCCGGGCGGGCACTTCGGGCTCGCCGAGCGAGAGCATGAGCCGGTTCGCCCAGTTGAAGAACGCCGCACCGCCGATGACGTCGACGATCTCGGCGTCGCCGAGCCCCGCGGCGCGGAGGCGCGCGATGTGGTCGGGGCCGAAGTCGAGGGGCGTGTCGGCGAGGGCGACGGATGCCTCGACGACGGCGTTCCAGGTATCGTCGCCGAGATCGGCGCCGGTGCCCTCGTCGAGCAGGCGCTGCACGTCGGCCTCCCGGCCCGACTCGCGGGTCGCGGCGGCGGCGTGCACCGAGGCGCAGAAGACGCAGCCGTTGCGTCGGGAGGTGGCCGCCGCGGCGAGCTCGCGCTCGGCCCGTCCGAGGCCGCCCGAGACGTTGTAGAAGATGTCGAGGTCGGTGAGGGTGCGGGCTCGCAGCGCCTCGGGGTCGCGGGCGAGCAGCCGGAAGTACGGCATCGCCGCGCGCGCCGGCTCGATCAGCGCGTCGCGCTGCAGGTCGGTGAGGGCGTCCTCGTCGACCGGCGCGAGCCAGGGCACCCAGCCGAGACCCTGCTGGGTGAACGCCTCGGGGCGGGCGAGTTCGTCGTACTCGGTGATGATCGCGGTCATCGGTCGGCTCCTTCCAGAACGGTGGCGGCGGATGCCGGCGCCGCGGCCAGCACGCGGAGCCCCCACGCCACCCGCAGCTGGAAGGTGAGGAAGGCGATCAGCTGGGAGAGCGAGACGATGTCGTCGGCCGACCACCCGGCATCCACGAGCGCCTGGAGCGCCGCAGCCCGCGCCTCGCGAGGGCGGAAGACGAGCAGGTGCGCGTGCGTCAGGGCCGCGGCGAGTCGGCCACCGAGGGCGGCGGTGAGCTCGGGCTCGGGCTCCCAGCGCGGTCCCTCGACCGATTCGCCGGCGAGGTTCGGCTCTCGGTACGCGCCGTAGGGTCCGTCCGCACGGCCCGACGCGGCCGCCGCGGCGACCCGGGTCGCCAGCTCGGGCGCCTCGTCGGCGAGCAGGTCGTCGTAGAAGTCGGCGGCCGCGTCGAAGCCGTGCAGCCGGGCGACGAAAGCGGCGACGGCGTAGCGCTCGGCGAGCGGGAACGTGCCGGGCTCGGCGGGTTCGAGCAGCGCCTCGAAGCTGCGCTGCGCGTTCTCGCGGGCCTGGGCGCGCTGGTCGCGCACGGCGGCGAGCGCGTCGCCGGGGGCGATGCCGGCGAGCAGGTCGATGATGTCGGCGGACGCGGTCGTCATGAGATCTCCCTCGGGGTGTCGCCCGGGCGCGCGGTCACGAGCGGGCGGTGGGCGTGGCGGAGTGCGTCGGCGGCCTCGGGGCCGGTCGACAGGCCGAGGCGCGGCGCGACCTCGTCGGCGAGCAGCTGCAGCGAGCGCAGGGTGAGCTCGTGCGTCGCGGCGACCGAGTGCACCTGGAAGGAGACGTCGGTCGCGGCGGCGAGGGTCTGGTCGGCGCCGAGCGAGGCGACCACCTCGTCGACGGTGCCGACGTGCGTGTCGGTGATGCGGGCGAGCTCGTCGATCGAGAGGCCGTCGGTGTCGAGCCCGAACATCGTGCGGGCGAGCTGGCGCAGGCCCGCGTCGGCCAGCTCCAGCGCGCGGGTGCGGTTCTCGGGGTCGACGACGAGCGCGGTGCGCGAGGCGAGCACTCGCACGGGGGCGCCGTCCGGCAGCGCGTCGCGGTAGGCCGCGATGATCGGCAGCTGCAGGTCGTGCAGGGGCGCGTCCGGGGCATCCGCCGGTCGCGGCTGCGTGCGCGAGAGGAGCAGTCCGTCGCCGCGCTCGCCCGCGCGACGACCGCCGTCGACCGAGAACGTGGCCTGCCAGACGCGTTCGCCGAGATCGCCGGCGGCGGGGTAGATGCGGGAGGACGTGCCGCGGATGCCCCGTCCTTCGAGCGCGTCGAGGAGCACCTCGACATGGTCGGCGAAGATCTCGCGTCGGCGGTCGGAGTCGCGCCCGAACGCCGCGAACGACGATGGGGTGCCGCCGGTGGCGAGCCCCAGCTGCACGCGCCCGTCGCTCAGCTGGTCGAGCACGACGGCGTCTTCGGCGACCCGCAGCGGGTCGTCGATCGGGAGGGTCACGACGGCCGTGCCGAGCCCGATCCGCGAGGTGCGCTCGGCGGCGGCGGCGAGCAGCACGAACGGCGAGGGCAGACCGCCCTCGTGCTCGCCGAAGTGGTGCTGCGCGACCCACGCGGAGGCGAAGCCGCTGCGCTCGGCCTGCTCGATCTGTTCGAGCGCGAACCGGTAGCGGTCGGCGGCGGAGGCCTCTTCGAGCAGGCGGGTGAAGAACCCGAGACGGGGTCCGGTCATGCGTGCACCTCTTCTGATGGGAGCTCGTCGGGTGTGGGGTCGGGGGTGGGTTCGGCGGCGTGTTCGGCACCGGCGCGGAGCGACCGTCCCGGGATCGCGGCGAGCAGCTGCCGCGTGTACGGGTGCTGCGGATGCGTGAAGACGTCCTCGGCCGTGCCGTGCTCGACCTGGCGGCCGCGCTGCAGCACCGACACCGTGTCGGAGATCTGCCGCACGACCGCGAGGTCGTGCGAGATGAACACGTAGGTGAGACCGAGCTCCTCCTGCAGTCGCGCGAGGAGGCGCAGGATCTGCGCCTGCACGGTGACATCGAGCGCCGACACCGCCTCGTCGAGCACGACGAGCTCGGGTTCGACGATCAGCGCCCGCGCGATCGCGACGCGCTGGCGCTGCCCGCCGGAGAGCTCACGCGGATGCCTCGACGCGAGCTCGGGCGCGAGCGAGACGAGCTCGAGGTGGTGCGCGACGCGGTCGGCGCGCTCCGCGCGGGTGTCGAGGGAGAAGTTCCGCAGCGGCTCGGCGAGGATGTCGGCGATGCGCTGGCGCGGGTCGAGCGACGCGTACGGGTTCTGGTAGACGAGCTGCGTGCGGCGGTGGAACGCCCGCCGCTCCCGCGCCCCGGTGAGCGCGGTCACGTCGGTGTCGCCCACGCGGATCGTCCCGCTCGTCGGGCGGTTGAACCCGGCGATCGAGCGCCCCGTGGTCGTCTTCCCCGATCCCGATTCGCCCACGAGGGCGTGCGTCGTGCCGCGCGCGACGGTGAAGCTCACGTCGTCGACGGCGCGCAGCGGCGGCCGGCCGGGGCGGCGGAACTCCTGCGTGAGCGCGGTCACCTCGACGAGGGAGCGCTCCGCCGCGGCGGCGGCCGAGGCATCCGGCGCGCGGCGCTCGACGACGCGGGCGAGCGAGGGGGCGTCGGCGAGCAGGGTGCGGGTGTACTCCGAGGTCGGAGTGGCGAGCACGCGGGCAGTCTCGCCCTGCTCCTGCACCTGGCCGCCGCGCATGACGACGATACGGTCGGAGCGGTCGGCCGCGACGGCGAGATCGTGCGTGATGAACAGGATGCCCGTGCCCGACTCGGCACGCAGATCGTCGAGCAGGTCGAGTACCGTGCGGGCGACGGTGACATCGAGGGCGCTCGTGGGCTCGTCGGCGATGATCAGCTCGGGCTCGAGCGCGATGGCCGCGGCGATGAGCACGCGCTGCCGCATGCCGCCCGACAGCTCGTGCGGGTATTGCCGCGACCGCGCTTCGGGGTCGTCGATGCCGACCCGGCCGAGCAGATCGATCACGCGCGCGTGGATCGCGGCGCGGTCTGTCCAGCCGTGGATGCGCAGCGACTCGCCGACGCTCCACCCGATCGTCGCGACCGGATTCAGCGAGTTGCCGGGGTCTTGCGGGATGAGGGCGATGCACCGGCCGCGCAGGCGCCGCCAGCGCCGCTCGGACAGCCCGACGAGCTCGGTGAGGCCGTCGGTGCGCTCGTTCAGCGCGATGCTGCCCGCCGAGACGTGCCCGTTCGCGGCGAGCAGGCCGATCACCGACTGGGCGACGGTGGTCTTCCCCGATCCCGACTCGCCGACGAGAGCGGTGACGGCGCCCGCCTCGACATCGAACGAGACGCCGCGGACGGCCTCGACGACCCCGGTGCGGGTGCGGTACTGCACCGCGAGATCGCGGATCGACAAGAGCGGCGCGGTGGTCGTGGCACCGGGCGTGGCCGCGCCCGTCGTCGTGTCGGTGCTCATGAGGCATCCCCTCCGCGCAGCGCCTGGCTGAGCCTGTTGGTGGCGAGCACGACCAGCACGACGACGATGCCCGGCAGCACCGTCAGCCACCACGCCGTCGCGACGTAGTTGCGGCCCTCGGCGATGAGCAGGCCCCACTCCGGAGTCGGCGGGGGGGCGCCGTAGCCGAGGAACCCGAGGGTCGAGATCTGCAGGATCGCCGAGCCGAACTGGAGCGCGGCGAGCGCGATCACGGGCGTCAGGGAGTTCGGCAGGATGTGTCGCCACAGCACGCCGAAGAACGTGCCGCCCGAGCCGTACGCCGCCTCGACGAAGTCGGTGACGCGCACGCTCACCACCCGCGAGCGGGCCAGGCGGGCGAACACCGCGATCGAGGTGACTCCGACCGCGATCGCCGCGCTCGTCGTGCCGAATCCGAGCAGGATCACGACGCTGAGCGACAGCAGCAGCGCGGGGATCGCCAGCAGCACGTCGACGACGCGCATCAGCACCTCGTCGACCGCGCCCCCGATCGCGCCCGCGGCGAGGCCCATCGCCGTGCCGACGACGAGGCCGACGAGCACCGCCACCAGCGCGCCGACGATCGACTGCGACGCCCCGTAGACGACGCGGGCGTACAGGTCGCGGCCCGTGGCATCCGTGCCGAACCAGTGCTCTGCGCTCGGCGCCTGCAGCGACGGGGCGACCGTGTCGGTCGGGCTCTGCCCGGTGAACAGGGCCGGGAAGAGCGCCCACGCGAGGGCGAGCAGGATGACGAGCACCGGCAGCGCGAGCCCGACGCGGGAGAGGGTGCGCGCGCCGGAACCCGAAGAGGAGGGGCCCGGCGACGGGGCGACGCGGGTGGCAGCGCCCGGGGCGGCGAGGGTCATCGGCGGTCTCCGTCCGAGATGCCGGCGGTGACGACCGCGGCGAGGTCCGGCTGGGCGGCGGGAACGTCGCCGTCGAGCTCCGACGCCGAGGTGAGCTCGCTGGCGACGGTGGTGGGTGCGTGGCGCGTCGCCCGGCCGGGGCCGCGCAGCCGCGCATCGAGCACGGGGTAGAGGAGGTCGACGATCAGGTTGATCAGGACGAAGGCGACGGTCGAGATCACGACGACGGCCAGGAGCACCGGGGTGTCGCGGTTCGCGACGGCCTGCGCGGTGAGCTGGCCGATGCCGGCGCGCGCGAACACGGTCTCGGTCACCACGGCGCCGCCGACGAGCTCGCCGAACAGCAGACCCGCCATCGTGAGGGTGGGCAGCAGCGCGTTCCGCGCGACGTTCCGCCACAGCAGCCACGAGGTCGACGCGCCGCGGGCGCGCACGACGGTGACGAACGGCTGCTCGCGCACCTCGTCGATCGAGCGCATCAGCACCTGCGCGAGCGGCGCCGCGATCGGGATCGCCAGCGTGATCACCGGCAGGATCAGCGCCTGCGCCGGATCGGCGCCGATCACCGGCACCCAGCCGAGGCGGAAGGAGAAGATCTGGATGAGGACGATGCCGATCCAGAAGACCGGCAGCGAGACGAACAGCGGCGGGATGCCCCGGAACGCGCGCCGCAGCGGCTGGGTCGCGCCGTAGGTCGCGGTGAAGGCGATCGTGACGGCGAGGATGATCGCGAGCACGAGCCCCAGCACGGCGAGGACGAGCGTCTGCGGCAGCGCCGTGGCGATGAGGTCGGAGACGGCCGCGCCGCTCGCGACCGAGGAGCCGAAGTCACCCGTGACGAAGCCCGCGATCGAGCGGCCGTACTGCACGATCAGCGGCTGGTCGGCGCCCAGCGATTCGCGGATCGCCTGGATCTGGTCGGGGGTGAGCCCGAGCTCGGGGCTGGCGTAGCGCGCGATGATCGCGTCGCCGGGGAGCGCGGCCAGGAGCAGATAGGCCGCCGTGTAGGCCAGGACGAGCACGAGGATCGCCTGGCCCACACGACGGAGGACATACGTCATGACAGGTCAGCCCGCCAGCCAGGTCGCGTAGAACGAGGGGCGCCCGACCGACTCGGTGGCGAAGCCGTGCACCTTCGCGGTGAGGCCGAACACCTGCGGCTCCTCGAAGATCGGCAGGATGTACGCCTTGTCGGCGAGGTAGCGCTGCGCCGCCTCCGAGGCCGCCTGGCGCTCGGGCGTGGTCGCCTCCGACGCGATCGCGAGCAGCAGCGCGTCGAGCTCGGGGTCGCCCACGCTCTGGTCGGCAGGGTTGAGGTTCAGCAGCGTGTTGCGGTTCTTCGAGAAGTACTGCGACTTCAGCACATCGAAGTCGGCGCGCCCCACCATCGAGTGGTACACCTGGATCGTCGACTGATCGGTGGATGCCTTGGTCTGCGCGGCCATGTCGCCGGCGAAGAGCGACACCTCCACCCCGAGCTTGCCGAGCTGCTCCTGGATGAGGGTCACGACCTCCTTCGACCGCGGCTGCGGCAGCGCCTCGTTGAACGTGAGCGAGAGCTTCTCGCCGTCCTTCTCGCGCACCCCGTCGCTGCCGCGCTTCCAGCCGGCCTCGTCGAGCAGCTTCTCGGCCTTGTCGGGGTCGTAGGCGTAGTACTCGGAGGTGTCGACGTAGCCGAGCGCGGTGGTCGCGAGCGCGCCGGTGGCGAGGGGGTAGTTCTTCGTGAACAGGGTGTCGACGATCTGCTGGCGGTCGATGCCGGCGATGAGCGCCTGGCGCACCCGGACATCTTCGAGCCGCGGCTCGCGGAAGCGGAAGCTCAGACCGTTGTTGACGCCGTTGGTCGCGGCGGCGTGCAGCGACAGACCGGATGCCGAGAACTGCGCCTCGTCGGGCGCCTCGATGCCACGGGCGATATCGGCCTGCCCGGCGACGACCGTGCCGACGCGCACGCTGTCCTCAGCCGCGACGACGTAGTCGATGCCGTCGAGGTAGGCGGCGCCCTGGTGGGCGAGCGAGGGCGGCGCCCAGTCGTAGTCCTTCCGCGCCGTGACGGAGGTCTTGGTGCCGATCTCCTCGGCGGAGACGACGAACGGGCCGCTGCCGATGATGTCCTTCGCGTTGCCGGGACCGTAGCCTTCGCTCGCGCGGTCGAGCGTGGCATCCGACAGCAGTCCGGAGTTGATCGTCGACACCGCCTGCGCGAAGCCCGGCGACGGGGCGGTGAAATGGAAGACGACGGTGTCGTCGTCGACGACCTCGCCGTGGTCGTAGTTGTTGATCGCCTCGGAGACGGGGAGCGCGCGGTCCTTGTCGCCCTTGCCGTACAGGTCGATGTTCTTCACGACGTTGGCGGCCGTCAGCTTCGTGCCGTCGGAGTAGGTGACGTCGGTGCGGAGGTCGAACGAGTACTGGGTGGCGTCGTCGTTGACCGTGTAGTCGGTCGCGATCCACGGCTCGAGTTCGAGCGTCTCGGGGTTCTGGTAGAGCAGGCGGTCGGTGATGTTGTTGACGAGGCCGCCGTTGGGGTAGAAGCCGGCCGACGGCGGGTACAGCGTCGACCAGGCCTGCGGCTCGAGGTAGCTGAGCGTGCCGCCCTGCTGCGGCTCGGCGGCGGCGTCCGACGCGGCGGGTGCGGTGCCGCCGGAGGAGCATGCGGTGATGAGGGCGGCGACCGCGAGGGCGGATGCCCCGGCGAGGGCCGTGCGAGTGAAGCGGGACATGGGCGTCTCCTGGACTGCGCAGCCCTCACGGGCGCGCGCTGCGGTGTGCGGGATGCCTCAGCCCATCACGGCACCCACGACGACACCACTCGTAGGTCACGGTTCGTAAGCAACCGTCACGGAACGTCACACACGCGTGAGGAGCGCGACCGGGTAGCGGTCGTGCAGCGTCGCGAGCGGCACGGCGCCGCCGGCGACCTCGGCGCCGGCGACCTCGGCGCCGGTGAGCTCGTCGCGCCACAGGCCCGTCGGCACGAGCACGGCGGTGTCGCCCCAGCCGCCGCGGCGGGCGAGCCCCACCGGCAGCCGGGTCGCGACGGCGATCACGCCGCCCCGGTCGAACGCGAGGGCGTGCGCGGATGCCTCGCCGACGACGGGCAGCGGCGTGTAACGCGCGAAGAGCTCCGGTCGGTCGCGCCGCAGCCGCAGCGCGCGGGTCACGACGAGCAGCTTCGCGGCGCCGGTGGCGTCGACCGCCGGCATCCACCCCTCGTCGAGGCGACCGAGGAGCGCCCGGCGTGCGTCGAAGTCGACGAGCCGGCGGTTGTCGGGGTCGACGAGCGAGTGGTCCCACAACTCGGTGCCCTGGTAGACGTCGGGGACGCCCGGACCGGTCAGCTGCAGCAGCTTCGCGGAGAGCCCGTTCGAGCGGCCGGCGTCGGCGATCTCGCCCACGAACCCCTCGACGATCGGGCGCGCATGTCGGAAGGCCGTGTCGACGAGCGCGTGCACGCGACCCTCGAACGAGGCATCCGGGTCTTCCCACGTCGTCCCGACGCCGCCCTCGCGCGCCGCCTTCTCGGCGTAGGCGTGCAGGCGATCGGCGAGATCGGGGGCGTCCGACCACGCGCCGACGACCGCCTGCCAGAGCAGCGCGTCGAGCGGGCCGTCGCCGGTCGAGGCGACCTCGCGCAGATCGCCGAGCACCGCCGTCCAGCGCTCCGGCACCTCGGCGAGCACCGCGAGGCGCGCGCGGGTGTCTTCCGAGCGCTTCGTGTCGTGCGTCGTCAGCGCGGTGAGGGCGTGCGGCCACGCCGCCTGGCGGCGCGCGAACGCCTCGTGCAGCTCGTCGACCGACGCGGAGAAGTGCGCGGGATCGCCGCCGACCTCGGTGAGCGAGGTGAGCCGGCTGTACCGGTAGAACGCGCGATCCTCCACGCCCTTGGCCATCACGGGGCCGGTCGTCTGCATGAACCGGCGCGAGAACTCGGTGCCCGCCTCGGCCGCGAGGGGCGCGAGCGCGTCGATGGCGGCGGCCAGGTCGGGGCGGCGCGTGGATGCCTCGGCCGCGGCGTGCGCGACATGATCGGTGCCGGCGGGGAGGTACGCGCGGTACACCGGGAACGCGGCGAGCAGCTCGGCGAGCGCGTCTCGGGCGAGGTCGTCGCCGAGGCCCGCTCGGACGGGCGCGGGCAGGTTGCGGACGAGCCGGCCGACCTCGGCGGCCTGCGACGTGTCGGCGATCTCGCGCTTGGTCGTCGCGATGAGCTCCGCCCAGGGCTCGGCGTGCCCGCGCAGCGCGGTGTCGAGGTCGGTGAGGGGCGCTTCGCCGGCGGGGTCGACGAGCACGCGGTCGATCTCGCCGAGGGCGTCGTATCCGGTGGTGCCGTCGGTCTGCCACCAGCCCGGCAGCTGCTCGCCCGGCTCGAGGATCTTCTCGACGTAGATCGGCATCGCCGCGGCGGCGCGGCTCGTCACGGCGCGGGCCGTCTCGGCGGCGGCCGCCGCGGCGCGGCTCGTCTCGGCGGCGAGGCGGTCGAGGTAGCCGCCGGGATCGGCGAGCCCGTCGGGGTGGTCGATGCGCAGCCCGTCGACGAGGCCCTCGCGCACCCAGCGCAGCACCTCGGTGTGGCTGGCGTCGAACACCTCGGGTCTTTCGACGCGCACCCCGGCGAGCGAGGTCACGGTAAAGAACCGCCGGTAGTTGAGCACGTCCTCGGCGCGGCGCCAGAACGCGAGCTGCCAGTGCTGACGGGCGAGCACGTCGCGCACGGCAGAGGCATCCGACGTCTCCCGCAGCGGCGCCGTGCCCGGCGCGAGCGGCAGCACCAGGTCGTAGTACCGTGCCGTGCCGTACGGGGCTTCCTCCGGCGAGGTCTCCTCGTCTGCCGCCGGTTCCTGAGGAGTAGGAGGTTGCTGAGGATGCCTGGGCGCGGTCGCGTCCTCAGAATCCGCCATCTCCTCAGCATCCGACACCCCGCCCCCGCCCCCCGGCGGCGCGACGACAAGCTCGCCCGCGGCGATCACCTCGTCGAGCTCGGCGCCGAGCACCGGGAGCACGACGCGACCGTCGCCGTGGTCCCAGTCGATGTCGAATGACTCGGCATGGCGCGAGGCGCGGCCGAAGGTGAGCACGTCCCACCACCACGGGTTCTGCTCCGGTGCGGCGACGCCCTGGTGGTTGGGCACGAGGTCGATGAGCGTGCCGAGCCCGGCGGCGCGGGCGGCGGCGGAGAACCGGGCGAGAGCCTCGGGGCCGCCGCGCGAGGCATCCACGCGGGTGGGATCGACGACGTCGTAGCCGTGGTCCGACCCCTCGGTCGCCTGCAGGATCGGCGACAGGTACGCCCAGTCGACGCCGAGGTCGCGCAGGTACGGCACGACGTCCGCCGCGGCATCCAGGTCGAACTCCGCGCGCACCTGCAGGCGACAGGTCGATGCGGGCGCACTCTCCCGTCGAGGGCTCACGGGGATCAGTGGGCCAGTTCGGCTTGCGGGGCGGGAGCGGGAACGATGTCGATGGGCGTTGTCAGCGCCGTGAGCGAGGCGGCGACCGAGTGGTCGACCTCAGGCACGTCCGGGTCGTGCTCACACAGCACCATGAGCGATCGCGGTGCGACGTCAACCACGTCGCCGCCGCGCAGTGGCGCCTTGTCCGTGCGCTGACCCGCCGTGTCGACGAGCACTTCCCATTCGGGGCTGAACTCCGCCTTCGGGATCGTGAACTGCACGTCGTCGTCGCCGGCGTTGAACAGCACGAAGAAGTGCTGATCGTGGATCTCCTGGCCCCGCCGATCCCGCTCGCGGATGCCGTCGCCGTTCAAGAACACCCCGATCGCGCGCCCGAAACCCGACTCCCAGTCATCCGGCTGCATCTCGGTGCCGTCGGGCCGCAGCCACGCGATGTCGGGGACGGGCGCCCCCGCCTCGCGGCGCACCGGCCGCCCGTTGAAGAAGCGGCTGCGCCGGAACGTCGGGTGCTCGCGGCGCAGGCGGGCCAGGGCGGCGGTGAACTCGATGAGCGGCTGGTCGATGTGCTCCCAGTCGACCCACGTGATCTCGTTGTCCTGCGCGTAGCCGTTGTTGTTGCCGCCCTGCGTGCGGCCGAGTTCGTCGCCGTGGCTGATCATCGGGACGCCCTGGCTGATCAGCAGCGTCGCGAGGAAGTTGCGTTGCTGCCGGGCGCGCAACGTCAAGACGGCGGGGTCGTCGGTCGGGCCTTCGACGCCGCAGTTCCACGAGCGGTTGTGCGATTCGCCGTCGTTGTTCTGCTCGCCGTTGGCCTCGTTGTGCTTCTCGTTGTACGACACCAGATCGCGCAGCGTGAAGCCGTCGTGCGCCGTCACGAAGTTGATGGATGCCACGGGGCGGCGGCCGTCGTGCTCGTAGAGATCGGCCGATCCCGTCAGTCGCGACGCGAACTCGCCGAGCGTCGAAGGCTCGCCGCGCCAGAAGTCGCGCACGGTGTCGCGGTACTTGCCGTTCCACTCCGTCCACTGCGGCGGGAAGTTGCCGACCTGGTAGCCGCCGGGGCCGAGGTCCCACGGTTCGGCGATGAGCTTCACCTGGCTCACTACAGGATCCTGCTGGACGAGTTCGAAGAATGCGGAGAGCCGGTCGACGTCGTAGAACTCGCGCGCGAGCGTGGCGGCGAGGTCGAACCGGAACCCGTCGACGTGCATCTCGAGCACCCAATAGCGCAGCGAGTCCATGATCAGCTGCAGCGTGTGCGGGTTGCCGACGTTGAGGCTGTTCCCGGTGCCGGTGTAGTCCGTGTAATAGCGCTTGTCGGTCTCGTCGAGGCGGTAGTAGGCCTCGTTGTCGATGCCGCGCATCGACAGGGTGGGGCCCAGGTGGTTGCCCTCGGCGGTGTGGTTGTAGACGACGTCGAGGATGACCTCGATGCCTGCCGCGTGCAGAGCCCGCACCATCCCCTTGAACTCCTGCACCTGCTGGCCCAGCTGGCCGGCCGAGGAGTAGGTGTTCTGCGGTGCGAGGAAGGCGATCGTGTTGTAGCCCCAGTAGTTCGACAGCCCTTTCTCCTGCAGCGTCGAGTCGTTGACGAACTGGTGCACCGGCATGAGCTCGATCGCCGTCACGCCGATCCGCTTGAGGTGCTCGATGATGACCGGATGCGCGATCGCGCTGTACGTCCCGCGGATCTCCTCCGGAATGTCCGGATGCCGCTCGGTGAGGCCCTTCACGTGCGCCTCGTAGATGACGCTCTCGGCGTAGGGCGTCTTCGGCTGCCGGTCGCCCGCCCAGTCGAAGAACGGGTTGATCACGACGCCCTTCATCATCGCCTTCGCGGAGTCGTCGTCGTTGCGCGAGTCGGGATCGCCGAAGTTGTAGCCGAACACCGACTGGCCCCACTCGACCTGGCCATCGACGGCCTTGGCGTACGGGTCGAGCAGCAGCTTGTGCGGGTTGAACCGCTGCCCGTTCTCGGGATCGTTGGGCCCGTACACGCGATAGCCGTAGCGCTGCCCCGGCTGGACCGTCGGCAGATACGCGTGCCAGACGTGCGCGTCGACGTCGCGCAGCTCGACGCGGGTCTCCTTCCCGCGGTCGCCGAACAGGCACAGCTCGACCCGCTCGGCGCCCTCGCTGAACAGCGCGAAGTTCGTGCCGCTGCCGTCGAAGGTCGCCCCGAGGGGGTACGCGGATCCGGGCCACACCTGCATGCGAGACTCCCCTGGTCGAAGACACTGGATGACGCTGATCGATCAGTCCGCCGGATTCACCGGCGGACGACATCAGCCTAGGCTCTCGCCTCGCCCCGGGGATATCGTGCGGCGGGGCTGGACGAGGGGGCCCATCGCTTGCTATGCGATTCGGCGCAGCCGGCACGCTCCGCGCACTCAGCGCAGCGCGAGCTGCTCGTCGAGGTAGTCCGCGAGCGGGCGCGGGGCGCCCGACGCGCTCCAGCGCACGTGCACGACACCCGCGACCACCGAGAGCGGGCCGGATGCCTCGCCCCGCCGGAGTGCCCCGAGGTCGAGCGGCTCCGCTCCGAGATGCACCACCTCTCCGTCGGCGAACCCGCCGCGGGCCGCCGCGGCAGCGCGCTCCGACCGCTCGCGCTGGGCCTCGGCGGTGTAGCCACGCGGCGCCTCGGTGCGGGCGCGCAGCACCTCGCCCGTGGCGTAGACCTCGGCATCCGCGATCAGCAGCACGCCCACGTGCCACACGTCTCCGACGGGCACGATGCGCGGCGCGCGCCCGAATCCGAGCAGCCGGCGCGCCTGCACCCAGTCGCCCCGCCGCTCGCGCGGCGACCCGGCGAGCCGTCGCCGCGCGTCCTCGAGCAGGGCGTCGATCGTCGGACGCTCGCCGTTCTCACCTGCGGCGTCGGTCTCGCCCGCCGCACCGCTCATCGCGGGCCGGGGCGCACCGTGAGGTCGGAGATCACGGCGTCGCGCGGCAGGTCGAGCGCGGTGAGGATGACGGTCGCCACCGACTCCGGGTCGATCCAGCGGTCGGGGTCGTAGGCGGCGCCCTCCTGCGCGTGCACGGTCTCCTGCATGGGGGTGGCGGTGCGGCCGGGGTAGACGGTCGTCACCCGCACGCTGTGCTCCGCCTCCTCGCTGCGGAGGGCATCGGCGAGCGCCTTGAGGCCGTGCTTGGATGCCGCGTACGCGGCCCATCCCGCGTGCGCGGTGAGCCCCGCGCCCGAGTTGACGAACACGATCTGCCCGCGCGCGGCGCGGACGCGCGGTAGGAGGAGCCGTGTCAGCTCGGCGGGGGCGACGAGGTTGACCGTCAGCTGGCTCGTCCAGGCATCCACCGGCAGCTCGGCGACGGTGCCGAGCTCGACGATGCCGGCGGCGTGCACGATGCCGTCGATCGCCTCCGGCAGCGCGGCGGCGACGGCGTCCGCGAGGGCGGTGGGGTCAGCCAGGTCGCTCGCGACGGCGACGGCACCCGGGAACGCGGCGGTGAGGTCGGCGGCGCGGCGGTCGTCGCGGGCGATGAGGATCAGGGTGTCGCCGCGGGCGTGCAGCCGCTCGGCGACGAGCCGGCCGATCCCCGAGCCGGCCCCCGTGAGGACGTAGGTGGACATGGCATCCATCCTCGCACCGCGCCCAGCGGCTCTTCTGCGTCCGCCGAGAGTTCACACACCACCCCTTTCGCAGAGCACCCGAACGGGGCAAGGCTGGGGACCGGCGGCTCCGATGAGCGGAGCGCCGTCCGATCCAGAATCGAGGAACCACATGTCTGAGAACGTCGTTGTGAGGGCGGCACGGCGACGATCGGCGGCTCGCTGATCGGCACGCTCGGCGGCGCGCTCGTCGACGGATCGCGCCTCGACAAGGGCGACGACGTGCTGTCGCAGTTCGCCGAGACGGTTCCCCCGGGAACGAACGCGATTATCGCCGAGACGGTCGAGGAGGACGTCTCGATCCTCAACAACGCGGTTGCCGAGCGCGGCGGAACGGTCGTGCGCTGGACGCTCGACGAGGTGCTCGATGCGCTCGACGCGCAGCAGGATGCCGCGGAGGAGGCCTCGCGCGCCGCGCACAAGGTCCTCAAGGAGGAGCGTCACGAAGAGCGCAAGGCCTCGCGCGAAGAGCGTCTCGACAAGCTGAAGGCCACGTTCCACCACGGCGACGACACGTAAGACCCACGCCTCGAAGGCCCCGCCGAGCATCCGCCCGGCGGGGCCTTCGTCGTCCGCGGCGGCGGTGCGGGGCGGATCGGGAGCGGTCGCGCCGGCTCAGGCGATCGGGTGCCGGTGCAGTGTCGAGGTGAGGCTCGTGCCGTTCACGTCGAGGTAGAGCTGCCCCTCGGTCACCGACAGGGCGACCGTGTTGCGGCGCTCGATCGCGTCGGCCACGGCATCCACGAACCCGGGGTCGAAGGAGGTGAGCGCGATGTTCTCGGCGTCGTGGATCTTCTTGCCCGCCCACTGCGGCAGCACCCGCGCCGGGTCGCGGTGCGTGTAGACGGCGACGTGGCCGGTGAGCTTGCTGCCGTAGTGCAGCCGCTCGGCGTCGGGGGCGCCGACCTCGATCCACGCGGTCTGCGCGCCGGTCGCATCGCGCACGAGCACCGCCGGCGCGTTCGTCGCGGCGACGCCCTCGCTGAACGCGATGCCCTCGGCGTACTCGAGGCAGTAGGCGAGGAGCCGCGTGACCATGAACGCCGCCGTCTCCGACGGGTGCTGCGCGAGGCGCAGGGTCAGGTCGTCGTAGACGCCGCGGTCGAGATCGGCCAGCTGCACGTCGAAGGTGTGCATCACAACGCCGATCGCCATGCTCCGAGCCTAACCGGGCACGGATGCCACGCAGAACCTCCGCTTGGAGGTTTTCGAGCCCGCCGATAGGCTCTGCGCATGAGTCCCTCCGGCGCCGAGACCCCGCGCTCCCGCGGGACGTACGCGAAGGGCGTCGCCCGGCGGCAGGAGATCCTCGACCGGGCGATCGAGGTGTTCGCCCAGCGGGGCGGCAGCCGCACGAGCCTGCGCGCGATCGCGCAGGAGGTCGGGGTCACGCACGCGGCGCTCACCCACTACTTCGGCTCGCTCGACGAACTGCTCGTCGCGGTGTATCGCGAGTCGGCGCAGCGCCTCGAGGAGGCGGCTGCCAGCCGCGACAACGACGGGGGCGCCGATCCGCGTGGCGGCGCCGATGGACGCGGCGGCGATCCGGCCGACGACACGCGCGGCGGCGCCGATCCGGCCGACGATGCTGGGAGGGCCGGCGACGCGGACGCGCTGATCAGCCCTGCGGAGGCGATGCGGATCTCGGCGGCCGAGAACCGTGAGATCCCGGGCATGGTGCAGCTGTACTCGACGCTCGTCGCGTCGGCTCTCGACGGCGCGCACCCCGCGGCGCAGGCCTTCGCGACCGACCGCTTCTCGCGCCTGCGCGACGAGCTCGCCGCGCGGGTGCGCGCGCTGCAGGCGTCCGGATCTCTCCGCGCCGACCTCGACCCCGCGCTCGTCGCGGCGCTCGTCATCGCGGCCTCCGACGGACTGCAGACGCAGTGGCTGCTCGACGCGAGCGTCGACCACGAGGCCGCTCTCGCACTGCTCGACCGGCTGCTGGCGCCGCCCGCGGTGTGACCCGGCCGCCGGGGCGTCCTCTCAGACGAAACGCACGACCGACTGCAGCCGGGTGCGCACGTCGAACAGCTCGTTGCCGCCGATGTCGCGCGCGCCGGTGAGGCCGCGTCGCAGCACCGTCGACAGGGCTGAGCGCCGCACGATCGCGACGGGCTGACCGCGCATCTTGCCGATCTCGTCGATCGCGGTCGCGAGGTCTTCGTCGGGGAGCACGACGACCACGCCGCTGAAGCGCACCCGCGCGGCGCGCGCGACGGCGCGGGTCGCGGCAACCAGGTCGCCGATGGGCGCGCCGGTCACCCCGTCGCCGATCAGTTCGCCGCGGCGCACCCGCGCGGGCCCGCCGAAGTCCTCGCTGAGCACCGCGTAGAGCCCGCTCGGACCGAGCACGATGTGATCGAGCTTGAGCGCCGCATCGCGCGGGTCGGCGGCGACGTCGTGCCAGACCGTATAGCCCATGCCGAGGTCGGCGATGATGCGCGCGGATGCCTCTTCGGCGAGCGCGTCGGCGAGCAGCCGCTTCAGCTCGCGCGGCGCCGTGCGCACGAGCGCCGGGTCGTACGGGTCGGCGAGCTCGGTCCCGCGGCCCGCCCACTCGCGCATGAGGGTCAGGTAGCGTTCCCGGCGCCACCCGCCCGGGTGGCCGAACGATCGTGCCCGCGGACGCGTGTCGGCGGGGCGAGGCCGCCAGCCGGACGAGGCATCCGCACCGGCACCACCGGCGCCCCCCGCACCGGCACCACCCGCGCCCCCCGCACCGTCCGGCGCATACCGCGCGTCGGCGAACCCGTGCCCGCGGTCGTAGGCGGCGCGCGCCTCGACCGTGCCGACGAGCTCCCACGCCCGCTGCACCTGCACGAACACGACGGCGTCGCCCCCGGTGTCGGGATGCGTCTGACGCAGGCGCAGCCGATACGCCTTGCGGAGATCCTCGTGCGAGGCATCCGCATCGATCTGCAGCACCTCGTAGGCCGAGGCGGAGAGCGGACTGTCGAACATGGCGGGCCTCAGTGCTTCTCGGCGCGGCGGGCATAGGCGGCAGCGCTGCGGCTCGACAGCGCCAGCAGGACCAGGATGTCGACGGCGAGCGAGAGGAGCGTCGTCTGCAGCGTGATCTCCTGATCGCGCGCCCACCAGCTGACGAACGCCGTCGAGATCGAGATCGCCGTGACGACCATGACGAGCACCCGCGCCGCGTTGCTGCCGCGGAAGATGAGGATGCCGCACACCAACTCGATCACCGTGACGACGCCCAACCCGACGAGCACGACCCAGAGCGACGCGTCGTACACGTCGGCGGTGGGGCTGAGCCCGTCGATGTCGCGGCTGAGGCCCTCGAGGTAGGTGCGCCAGTGCAGCGCCACGTCGAGCATCGTCAACACGCTGACGAGCGCGCCCGCGCCCACGTCATCCGCACTCATGCCGTCACCTGCCGCACGTCGACGATCGGCAGGTCGCCGTCGGTGCGGATCGAGTCGCCGCCGCACAGCGATGACCCGACCGACGTGTCGAACGTGCCCGCCGCGAGCCAGTCGACCCGCCGGCCGCCCGGCAGCAGCCAGCCGTCCGGGCACCGCCAGAAGCGCACGTGGTGACGCTTCTCGGGGCTGCCGTCGACCTCCTGCTGGTAGGCGAAGTCCTGCTGCCGCCCGAAGAGGAAGAGCGGGCTCACCGGCGCCTCGTCGTAGCTGCGGCGGCGGAGGGTCGAGGAGACGATGCGCCACGACGTGCCGACGGTCACCGGGTCGGCGCGCACCCAGCCCGCGCGCGCCAGCGCCGCGCGCACCTGGTCGGCCTCGCCCATGGAGGCGAGGTTGATGGGGTCGCCGAGCAGCCCGTCGCTCGTGCGTGCGCGGCCGATGAAGTAGTCGGGCACGTAGATCGTCGTGAGGATGCGGTGCAGCCGCGGCAGCACGAGGTAGGCCAGCAGCACCCAGAAGACGATGCCCGCAGCGATGCCCCACCACCCGATCGCGAACGTCTCGGTGAAGCTGAGGTAGGCGAGCCAGATCGCCGCGAGCCCCGCGAAGACGAAGAAGAACTGGTCGACGGCCGTGCCGATCGACCAGCGCCGTGCGCGACGGCCCGTTCCCTCGCTCATCGCGTTCCCACCCGGCGCTCGATCCCCGCTCAGTCCGCGTCCCGGTCGACGCCCCAGAGCGGGTCGGTCGGCGCCGCGGCGAGCGCGTCGGCGGCGAGGTCCGGCGCCACGGCATCCAGGGTGCTCGGGTTCCAGTGCGGGTCGCGGTCCTTGTCCACCAGTTGCGCGCGGATGCCCTCGACGAGGTCGGACTGGGTGCCGGCGAACCACAGCACGAGGCCGTACTCCTGCGCGAGCGCGGCGCGCAGGTCGGGCAGCTCGCGCGCGGCGCGGACGGCCGCGAGGGTCACGGTCAGCGCCGTCGGCGAGAGCTCCTCGAGCGTGTCGGCGGTCGTGGATGCCTCGGCCTCGGGCCGCGCGCGCAGGCGCGCGACGATCTCGGCGACGGTGTCGGCGGAGAACGCGTCGTCGATCCACGGTCGGGCCGCGGCGAGGCGCGAGGGCGCGGGCGTCTCGTCGAACAGGAGCACCAGTTCGGCGGGCGTCGCGGGGTCGGCGCGGGTGAGCAGCGCATCGCACAGGTCGGTGAGCCGGTCGCTCGGCACGAGCGCGTCGGCGAAGCCGGCGTAGATCGCGTCGGAGGCATCCATCGTGCCGCCGGTGAGGGCGAGGTACTCCCCCGTGCGGCCAGGCGCCCGCCCGAGCAGCCACGAGCCGCCCACGTCGGGGGTGAAGCCGATGCGGGTCTCGGGCATGGCCAGGCGCGAGCGCTCGGTCACCACCCGCACCGCGGCGTGGCCGGCGAGGCCGATGCCGCCGCCCATCGTGACGCCGTCGGCGATCGCGACGATCGGCTTCGGGTACTCGGCGATGCGGGCGTTCAGCGCGTACTCGGTGCGGAAGAACACCGCGACCTCGCTCCCCCGGCCCTCGACGATCTGCTCGCGCAGGCCGCGCACGTCGCCGCCGGCGCACAGGCCCCGCTCGCCGGCGCCGTCGAGCAGCACGACGTCGATGTCGGGGTCGTGCTCCCAGGCATCCAGCGCCGCGCTCAGTTGCAGGATCATGTCGAGGTCGAGCGCGTTGATCGCCCGCGGACGGTTGAGGGTCAGGTGCCCGACGCCGCGCTCGGCGCGCGCGAGGACGGTCGGCTCGGGCGCGGTGACGTCGAGGGTGCTCACCCGCCCCACGTTACCCGCGGTGGCCTCTCCGCCCCGGATGGGCGCGGCATCCCCCGGTCCGGGGCCTTTTTCGGCCAGGATGGACTCACCGCCCCCACCGACGAGAGGCCCCCCATGCCCGAAGGACATGTCCTCGAGTTCACCGACGTGACGAAGCGCTTCGGATCCGTCGCCGCCGTCGACGGACTCACCGCCCGCGTCGAACCCGGAACGGTCACCGGATTCCTCGGCCCCAACGGCGCCGGAAAGACGACGAGCCTGCGCATCCTGCTCGGCCTCGTGACGGCCACCTCGGGCACCGCGACGATCGCCGGCCGCCGCTACGCCGACCTCACGAGGCCGCTGCAGACGGTCGGGGCGGCGCTCGAGGCATCCAGCTTCCACCCCGG
>NZ_VFPS01000006.1 GCF_006716815.1 Microbacterium lacticum | reverse complement strand
GGCAGGCCGAGGAACAGATACAGCAGGAACGCGACGAGCGAGTTGAAGAATGCCAGCACGACCATGCCGCCGAGGTAGCCGCCCACCGACTCGGTGATCTGCTCGGTGATCTCGGTGGTCGTGGAACGCAGACGCGCCGGCCACAGGCGGTAGAACGCCTGCTTGATCTCGGGCAGCGAGGCGAGGAAGTACAGGCTCAGCACGATGATGATGATGATGCCCGAGATCGTCGTACCGATGCTCAGCCCGATCGAGAGCACGCCGCCGCCGATCGCGGCGACGTTGTTCGGGTCGGTCAGGAACTTCTGCAGCTCGGCGAGCAGGTCGGGCGCCTGGTCGCCGAACTGGGTGACGAGCCACGCGAACAGGTCGGAGCGCTGGAAGTCGCCGATCATGCCGGGCAGGTCGCGGATGAACTGGGCGATCTGCTGGATGACCGTGGGGACGATGAGCCAGAGGATCGCGATGATCACGAGCGCGAACACGAAGTAGACCACCGTGATCGCCCACGCACGCTTCATGCCGCGCGCCTGCAGCCGCCGCACCAGCGGGTCGAGTCCGAGCGCGGCGAACATCGCGAACGCGATGTAGATCCAGATAGTGACGAGGCTCGTGATCGCCATGCCGAGGGCGAAGGCCACGAGGCCGCCGAACGTCAGGAAGAACCCGATGACGAACGGATGGTTGAGGTTCGCCCAGATCGTGCGCGCGGGCGTCTGGTTCTCGAGCGCGACCGTCGTCGCGTCGGGCGTCGGAACGGCCTCGCCGCCAGCGCTCGTGGCGGCACTGGCGGCGGTCGCGTCGGCGGAGCTGCGGTACGGCGTCGGTTCGGGTTCGCCCATGCGTCACACTCTAGGGTCAGACGGTCGTCTTTCGGAGGACCGCGGCCGATCCGAGCGCCTGCGCGATCGTGATCACCGCGAGCACGACCGTCAGCCCCCAGACGCCCGACTCGACGATGAACCCCATCACCTCCGGCCACGACCGGGTCACGGTGATCAGCCAGATAGCGGCGAGCAGCACGAGGGCGATGCCCACGAGGATGAGCGTCAGCCGGAACGACCCCCACCGCTTGTACACGGTCGCCGCCCAGAACCCGAGGGTGAAGACCATCATCGTCAGAGTGAAGAAGAACAGCCCCGCCGCGAGCGGCCCCGACGCCCACAGCCAGTCGAGCGCGAAGAAGTAGCCCCCGATGCCCCAGCCGTTCGTGGCGATCTCGATGAGCCCGCCGACGACGAAGATGAGGGCGAGGATGCCCGCCGTCAGCGCCGCGGTCAGCATCGTGCCGAGGAAGAACTCCCGCCGGGTGACGCTCAGCGCCTGGGAGAACGGGAACGTCAGCGTGAGGGCCTGCACCCCCACCGCGATGAAGTACCACAGCGGTGCCTGGGCGCCGCCGCCGTACATGTTGGTCGTGACGCCGCCGGCGGCGATGATTCCCCAGATGATCAGGGAGATCACGAAGGAGCTGCCGAGGATGAGCAGCGGCACCCACACGAAGGTCTCGCGGTTGGCCAGCTGCATGCGGACGACGTTCAGCGTGCGGCTCATCGGAGTGCTCCTTCCGCCGCGGGCTGCGCGGCATGCTGGGTGAGGCGGACGATCAGCTGTTGCAGTGACACGGGTGCGAGGTCGAGCCCGGATGCCTGGAGGGCGGCCCGATCCGCGGCGGTGAGCTCGCCGAGCACCGTGACGCTCGTGACGTGTCCGAGGCTCTCGCGGTGGATGACCTCGCGGCCGGCGGCGAACGCCTCGACGACCGCCGCGTCGCCGACGATCGTGGCGGCGCGCGAGCGCACCGCGTCGGTCTCCTCGTCGAGGAGGATGCGACCGCCGTCGATGACGACGACCCGCTCGATGAGGTTCGACACCTCGTCGATCAGGTGACTGGAGAGGATGACGGTGCGCGGGTGCTCCGCGTAGTCCTCGATCAGCCGGTCGTAGAAGAGCTGGCGCGCGACGGCGTCAAGCCCGAGGTACGGCTCGTCGAAGAACGTGATCTCGGCCCGCGAGGCGAGCCCGATGATGACGCCCACCGCCGAGAGCTGCCCGCGGGAGAGCTTCTTGATGCGGGTCTTCAGCGGCAGCTCGAACGCCGCGACGAGTTCGTCGGCGAAGCCCTGATCCCAGTTCGGGAAGAACAGGCTCGCCATGCGGAACGCGTGCGTCGGGAGGGCGTCCTCGGGGTACTTCTGGCTCTCCCGCACGAAGCAGATGCGCTGGAGCACGACGGCGTTCTCATACGGGTCCGCGCCGAACACGCGCGCCGTGCCCGACGTGGCGAAGTTCTGCGCGGTGAGGATCGACATGAGTGTCGTCTTGCCGGCGCCGTTGCGGCCGAGAAGGCCGTAGATCGTGTTCTGCTCGAAGGCGAGAGACACGTCGTCGAGGGCGAGGGTCTCCTTGTAGCGCTTGGTGAGGTGCTGCACCTCGATGACGGTCATGGGCGGTTCCCTTCGGTACGGTGTGCGGCGGCCCGCTCCCGCAGAAGCTGGGCCAGGTCGTCGGCGTCGAGGCCGAGAGCGGAGGCCTCGGCCAGGAGCGGGTCGATGTAGCGGTCGGCGAAGGCCCCGCGACGCTCTGCGATCAGCTGCGCGCGGGCGCCGGGAGCGACGAACATGCCGATGCCGCGGCGTTTGACGAGGATGCCTCTTTCGACGAGCACGTTCACTCCTTTCGCGGCGGTGGCGGGGTTGATGCGGTAAAAGGCGGCGAGTTCGTTCGTCGAGGGCGCCCGCGCGTCGTCGGCGAGGCTGCCGTCGAGGATGGAGTCTTCGACGTTCTCGGCGATCTGCAGGAACAGCGCCTTTCCTTCTTCGATCACTCCGCCGCCGTTCCTGGTTGATGGGTTAGTTACTTGACTAAGTAACCACAGAACCTTGCGCGACGCAAGCCCCGATCGATCGCCACGCGCCCGCGCGTAGCGACTGAGGCGCCGAGTGTCCAATTTGCACGCCCATGTCGATGCCTGAAACGTTGGGGAGGTGGCCCGACGCCGGCCCTGCAGAGCGCCCGTGGCCGGCACCCGGGCGTGACCGATGCAGCCTGTGCACCGGGCTGCCGAGGTGTTCTGTGACTCTTGCTCCTGAGACCACCCCTCGCGAGGCGACTGGCGAGACCGCGCCGCTTCTCGAGGCGCGGAACCTGTTCAAAGTGTTCGGCCGAGCGCCCAAAGACGCCGTGCAGCGACTGCGCCGAGGCCAGACCCGCGCCGAGGCCGCCGACGCCGGTACCGCCGCCGTCATCGACGCGAGCTTCTCCGTGCAGCGCGGCGAGATCTTCGTGATCATGGGCCCGTCGGCATCGCCCGCGCCCTCACCGCGGGCACCGACATCCTGCTGATGGACGAGGCGTTCTCGGCGCTCGACCCGCTCATCCGCCGCGAGATGCAGGAGCAGCTCGTCGAACTCCAGCGCAAGCTCGGCCGCACGATCGTGTTCATCACGCACGACCTCAACGAGGCGATGTTCCTCGGCGACCGCATCGCCGTCATGCGCGACGGCCGCATCGTGCAGAACGGCACGCCCGAGGAGATCCTCGCCGATCCCGCCAACGACTACGTCGCCCAGTTCGTGCAAGACGTCGACCGCGCACGCGTGCTCACCGCGGCATCCGTCATGGAGCCCCCGCACGCCACCATGCCGCTGAGCGCGGGCGTGCGCGGCGCCCTGCGCACCATGCGCGCGCAGCAGACCAGGGCGCTGTTCGCCGTCGAGAACCGGCGCCTCGTGGGCGTCGTCACCGATCGCGCCGTCATCCGCGCCGTGAAGGCGGGCGAGACGGACCTCCGCCGCGTGGTGGATGCCTCGCCGCGGGCACTCCCGACGGTCGGACCCGACGACCTGCTCACCGACATCGTTGAGACCGCCGTCGAGGCGACCGTGCCCCTCGCGGTCGTCGACGAGAACCGACGCCTGCTCGGCGTCATCCCGCGCGTCACCCTGCTCGCCGCGCTCGGCAATGTGCCGGCGACGACCCGCGAGATACCGATCATCCAGAGCCCGATCGACATGGTCGCCGAGTTCACCCCGCTCGTCGACACCGTCGCCGGAGGCGCCCCCACCCCGGGCGAGCCCGCGACGGAAGGAGCACGATGATGGACGGATTCCGCATTCCCCTCGGCGAGTGGGCCGAGACGGTCATCGACTTCCTCGGCGACGCCCCGGGGGGCCTCTTCGACGCGATCGCGACGATCCTCGCCGCTGTCTACGAGGGCCTCGACTCGGTGCTGAGCACGCCGCCGTTCTGGGTGATCGTGCTCGTCTTCGCGGCGCTCCGCGGGGGCGAGCCCGGTCTTCGGCCGGTCTCGCCCCCGCTTCGCGATAAAGTCGGGGGCATGAGCGAGCAGCCCGACCCGTCCGCGACTCTCGTGCGTCTGCGCGGGAGCATTGACAACATCGACGCGGCGCTCATCCACATGCTGGCCGAACGCTTCAAGGCGACGCAGCAGGTCGGCGTGCTGAAGGCCGAGCACGGGATGCCTCCCTCCGACCCCGCCCGCGAAGAGCAGCAGATCGCGCGCCTGCGCCGCCTCGCCGCCGAGGCCGACCTCGACCCCGAGTTCGCCGAGAAGTGGTTCAACTTCGTGGTCGCCGAGGTCATCCGCCACCACACCGCCGCCGCCGAAGGCGCCTGACGGGATCAGACCGCGTCGTCGGAGGAGGCCGCGGCGGGCGGGGTCTGCGGGGGCTGTGGGTTCGCGGGTGGCTGCGAGGCCGCCGGCGGCGGCGCGGGCATCTGCGGGGCCTGCGCGGCGAGGGGTAGCGCGACCTTCTCCTCGAGCACGGTGATCGCCTCGTCGGAGACGACGATGAGCCCCTCCAGCTCTTCGCGCACGCGCTTGTAGGCGATCTGGCGCTCCGCCGCGGTGGCGCCGCCGTCGACGGCGACCGACAGCAGCTGCTGCGCCGTCTGCAGGCGCTTGCGCTCGGTCTCGGAGAAGTCCGAGTCCTTGAGCCGCCGCGCTTCGCGCTCGGCGACGTCGAAGGCGACCTCGTAGTCGGTGACCGCGCTCGCGTAGGCGGCGAGCTCCCCGTCGGTCAGGTGGGCCTTGGGTGAGTCCGGCCGCAGGCGGTCGGCGGTCTTCTTGGCGCGGAGGAACGCGGCAGTGAGCGGCTGTCGCCCGTCACTGATCGTCGGGTAGGCGATGAGCTTCGCGACGTCCAGCTCGTACTCCAGCCAGCGCGCGGTGACCGCGTCGTGCTCGGCGAAGAGCTTCTCGAGCTGCGGCTGGGTGGGCGACGCCTTCGTGAGGGGCTTCGGCTCGGTCGCGTGCGCGACCTGCTTGGGCGGCTCGGCGGCCTTCAGCGCCGCCTTGGCCTGCAGGATCTCGAGACGCCGCTTGTGCCGCGAGCGCGCGCCGCGCTCCCACCGCTGGCCGAGGCCGCCGAGCACGCCGAGGACCGGGAACGCGAGCCACCAATAGCCGGCCAGAAACTGCCAGAAGTCCACCGTCACACCTTACGTGCGTGCGCCCTCACGGGCGCGGCGGGCGGGCACTCCGCGACGGAATCGGCCAGACCGGCGGAGCCGGTGGGGCATCGGATGCCTGGTCGGCGCGAGGCGTGCCGGTGGTCTGGTCGCCCCCCGGGGAGGCGTTCGGCGGGGTCGGGCGCGTCGTGGCATCCGGCCGCTGCCGTGCGGGTTGCTCGGACTTTGCCGGGTGCTCGGGCGGCGCGGGCTGCGTGCGCGGGGCGGTGGCGCGGGCGAGCGCCTCGGCACCGCGCGCCAGCACGCTCTGCGTGAGGTTCTGTGCGATCTCCTGAGCCGAGACGACCCACGCAGCGGGTGCTGCGGCATCCGGGCCGGGGCCGGCGGGCGCCGAGCGGTCCTTGCGCGCGAGGCGCCAGGCCTCGGCTTCGGCGGCGTCGAACGCGCGGCCGAGGCGGGCCACGCCGTCGCGGTAGGCGGTGAACTGGGCGGGCGTGATCCGCACGTCGGGGGCGGCCGGTCGGAGGGCACGGGTCGTCCTCAGCTCGGCGAGGAAGGCGGCCGTGGTCGGTACGCGTGCATCGCCGAGGGCGGGGAAGGCGAGCTGGCGTGCCGCATCCGTCTCGTACTGCATCCAGCGCGCGGTGATCGCGTCGTCGGTGGCCATCAGCCGGGCGAGCGGCAGCTGGGCCGGGTCGGCGCCGCGGCCGCTCTGCGCGCTCAGCGCGACGCGGTCGGCCGACAGGTTCGCCCGTCGTGCGCGCACTCCCGCCGACGCCGCCCGCGTGTTGCGCTGCGCGGCGTCGAGCGCGCGCCGCGCCGCGGCGACCTCGGCGTGGCTCGCACGGCCGGCGGTGGCCTCGGCCTGCACCTGCGAGAGCTCGGCGCGGGCGACCCGCACGCCGACGCGTGCGGCCGCGGCATCCTGCCGCGCCTGGCGCAGCGCATCGCGCGACGCGTCATAGGCGAGGCGACGGGCCTTCGTCGAGCGGCCGCGGCGCAGCCCGATCCAGCCGAGGGTGCCGGCGCCGATCATCGTCGGGCCGATCCACCAGAACTCGGCGATCGCCGTCCACACTGGATCCACCTGGCCATGGTATCGAGCATGCCTGAAAGGAGAACGGGGGTGGTGTTGCCCGGCGCGCGCCCCGGTGTCGCATGCTCGTGCCAGCATGAGGGGATGACCGTCTCGAGCGCTTCCCTGATCGGCCGCGACGCCGACGTGGCGCGGCTCGACGACGCCCTGGAGCGCGCCCGGTCGGGGTCGCCCGTGTTCGCTCTCCTGCGCGGCGAGGCGGGCATGGGCAAGAGCCGCCTCGTCGACGCGTTCGCCGACCGCCCGGCCGACGACGCGATCGTCGGCGCGGGCAGTGCGTCGATCTCGGAGCGGTCTCCGCGCCGCACGCGCCGATCACATCCGTGCTGCGGGCGGTCGTCGGTGCGCTCGGGCTCGAGTTCGCGCGGGAGGCGGCCGGCCCCGCCCTCGCGGCGCTCACCGAGCTGACACCGGAGGGCGGCTCCGACCCGGCGCCGTCGGCGGAGCCGGCGCGGCCCAGCTGCACGAGGCGATCGCCCTGCTGCTCGAGGCGGCCTCGCGCGAGCGTCCCGTCGTCGTCGTGATCGAAGACCTCCACTGGATCGACGGGGCGAGCCTCGCCGCCGCGCAGTTCTCGATGCGCGCGCTCACCGCGGGCCGGCTGCTGTTCGTGCTCACCTACCGCGGCGAGGACATCGGCCCCCGGCATCCCGCGCGCCCGTTCCTCATCGAGGCCGAGCGCCACCGCGCCGCCGAGCGGTGGGACCTCGGCCCGCTCACCCGCGGTGAGGTGCGCCGCCAGATGCACCAGCTGATCGGCGAGGCGCCCGCGGCCACCGACGTCGACGCGGTCTTCGAGCGCAGCGACGGCATCCCGTTCTTCGTCGAGGAGCTCGTCGCGATCGACGCCTGCCGGCGCGACAGCGCGATCCCCGAGACCCTCCGCGAGCTGCTGCTGGCCCGCTACGAGCGGCTCTCGGGCGACGCCCGCTGCTCGGCGAGTTCGATGATGTCCGCCTCACGGCGACGGTAGACGATGAGATCGAGGTCGGAACGCATGGCGACTCCTTCGGAAGGTGAGAAACGGTGTTCGTCACGTTCCACGGTCGTCGCTAAGGCCCCCGGTGGGCATCGGTCGATCGCCCGATGTTCGGGGCTGAGGCACCTCAGATCCGCGGGTCGCGGGCGCGCGGTCAGCCGAAGATGAGCGCGAGCACCGTCGCGCCGCCGCCGACGAGGATCAGCGAGATGATCACGATCCAGGCGATGACGCGCGTGCGGCGTGCGCGCTTCTCGACGATCTCGTCGAATTCTTCGTCGGAGGGAGCAGTCATGGCGCTCAGCCTACGGGCTCGGCGACCGTCGCGCCGAACGCGGCGGGGAAGGTCGCCTGCGAGATCGCTCGCAGTTCCGGCACCGTGAGGGTAAAGACGTTCTGCACCTCGAGGGCCGGCTCGTCGCCGTCCGCGGCGGGATCGGTCACGCCGATGCGCAGCACCGGGTAGCCACGGCCCTCGCACAGGCCCCGGAACTTCACGTCCTCCTCGCGCGGCACCGACACGATGACCCGGCCGGTCGACTCGGAGAAGAGCGCGGTCGCGGCATCCACTCCGTCGCGCTCCATGATCTCGCGCAGCCACACGCGGGCGCCGACGCCGAAGCGCATGACGGCTTCGGCGAGGGCCTGACCGAGACCACCCGAGGAGAGGTCGTGCGCCGACGAGACGAGCTCCTGCCGCGATGCGGCCTGGATGAGCTCGGCGAGGCGACGCTCGGCGGCGAGGTCGACCGCCGGCGGGCGACCGCCGAGGTGGCCGTGCACGGTGCCCGCCCAGGCCGAGCCGCTGAGCTCGGTCGAGGTGATGCCGAGCAGGTAGATGTTCTCACCGGCATCCTGCCAGCCGCTCGGGATGCGGCGAGCGACGTCATCGATGATGCCGAGCACGCCCACGACCGGGGTCGGGAAGATCGGGGTGTCACCGGTCTGGTTGTAGAAGCTGACGTTGCCGCCGGTGACGGGCACGCCGAGCTCGAGGCACGCCTCGGCGAGACCGTCGACGGCCTGGCCGAACTGCCACATCACTTCGGGGTTCTCGGGGCTGCCGAAGTTCAGGCAGTCGGTGACGGCGGTGGGCACGGCGCCCGTGACGGCGACGTTGCGGTACGCCTCCGCGAGGGCGAGCTGTGCGCCCGTGTACGGGTCGAGCTGGCAGTACCGGCCGTTGCAGTCGGTGGCGATCGCGAAGCCGAGGCCCGACTCCTCGTCGACCCGGATCATGCCGGCGTCGTCGGGGAAGCTCAGCGCCGTGTTGCCCATGACGTAGTAGTCGTACTGGTTCGTCACCCACGAGGTGTCGGCGAGGTTGGCGCTGCCGAGCAGCTCGACGAACTGGTCCTTGAGCACGGCGGGGTCGTCGGTGCGGGGGAGGGCGGCGGCCGAGTCGAGCTGGAGGGCGTCGATCCAGGTCGGGTAGGCGACGGGGCGCTCGTAGACCGGGCCGTCGACCGCGACGGTCGAGGGGTCGACGTCGACGATCTGCTCGCCGTGCCAGAAGATCTGCAGGCGCCCATCGCCGGTCACCTCGCCGAGAACCGACGTCTCGACATCCCACTTGGAGGTCACGGCGAGGAAGGCATCCAGCTTCTCGGGTGCCACGATCGCCATCATGCGCTCCTGCGACTCGCTCATGAGGATCTCCTCGGGAGTGAGCGACGGGTCGCGCAGCAGCACGTTCTCGAGGTCGACGCGCATGCCCGAGCCGCCGTTGGCGGCGAGCTCGCTCGTCGCGCACGAGATGCCGGCGGCTCCCAGGTCTTGGATCGCCTCGACGAGCTCGCCCGCGTAGAGCTCGAGGCAGCACTCGATGAGCACCTTCTCGGCGAACGGGTCGCCGACCTGCACGGCGGGGCGCTTGGTCGGGCCGCCGTCGGCGAAGGTGTCGGATGCCAGGATCGACGCCCCGCCGATGCCGTCGCCGCCCGTGCGTGCGCCGAAGAGTACGACCTTGTTTCCGGCGCCGGTGGCGTTGGCGAGCTTGATGTCTTCGTGGCGCATGACGCCGACCGCGAGCGCGTTGACGAGCGGGTTGCCTTGGTACACCGAGTCGAAGACCGTCTCGCCGCCGATGTTCGGCAGCCCCAGGCAGTTGGCGTAGAAGCTGATGCCGCTCGTGACGCCGTGCACGATGCGGGCCGTGTCGGGGTGGTCGATTGCGCCGAAGCGCAGCTGGTCCATGACCGCGACGGGGCGGGCGCCCATCGAGATGATGTCGCGGACGATGCCGCCGACACCGGTCGCGGCGCCCTGGAACGGCTCGATATAGCTCGGGTGGTTGTGCGACTCGACCTTGAAGGTGACCGCCCAGCCCTCACCGATGTCGACGACGCCCGCGTTCTGGCCCATGCCCACCATGAGGCGGGTCTTCATCTGTTCGCTGACCTTCTGGCCGAAGCGGCGCAGGTAGTTCTTGGACGACTTGTAGGAGCAGTGCTCGCTCCACATCACGGAGTACATGGCGAGCTCGCCTGACGTGGGGCGGCGGCCGAGGATCTGCTTGATCTGCGCGTACTCGTCGGGCTTGAGCCCGAGGGCGCCGTACGGCTGCTCCTTCTCGGGGGTCTCCGCGGCGTGCTGGACGGTATCGGCGACAGGGGTGCTCACGCGGCTGGACTCCAAGACTCGGGTGCCGGGGATGGGACCCAGTCTAGCCGCGCGTGCCCTGGCGACGGATGCCCCCGTGGCTCACTCGTCCGCGCCGCCGATCACCCCGATGCCGGTGGCCTCGTGGCTGGGTTCGCCGGCGCTCGGCGAGACGGTTCCGGGCTCGGCGGGCGCCGGCGCGGGAGTCTCGTCGGGCGAGGGGACCGTCGGTTCACTCGGGGTGGGGGCGCCGGGCTCGGTCGGCGACGGCACGGTCGGCTCCGACGGGTTCGGTGCGAGCGGCTCCTCGCCGGGCTCCTTCTCGGTGCTCGGCTCGGCGAGCTGCTCCGTCGTCGGCTGGGCCGTCGAGTTCGGGTCGGCGGCCTGGCCTGCCGCACCGGCCGCGGCCTCGGTCGTGGCGTCGTCGGGGGCGGTGGAGTTCGGGTCGGACATGATCTCTCCTTCGATGGGGCGTGTGTCCGAGTCTGCGCCGCCGGGCGCGGCGGGGGAGGGGGGTTGACACGGGCCGGACAGGTCGGGGTCTCGCGCGTGTCGGCGCCCGGTCGTAGAGTCGGCGCATGACCGGGATCACGCCCTATCTGCACTTCGACGGAACGGCCCGAGCGGCGCTGGAGTTCTACCGAGACGTCTTCGGCGGTGAGATCGTGCTGCACACCTTCGCCGAGCTGGGCCGCGACGACGGGCCGGCCGACGCTGTGGCGCACGGCATGCTGCAGGGTCCCGTCGAGCTGTTCGCCTCGGACACGGCGCCCGGCGAGGAGACGACGGTGCTCCGAGGCATCCAGTTCGCCCTGCTCGGCACGGCCGAGCCCGCGGTGCTCGAGGGGTGGTTCGCCACGTTCGCCGCCGACGGGGGTGTGCTCGACCCGCTCGCGCTGAAGCCCTGGGGCGACCACGACGGGCAGGTGCGCGACCGGTTCGGGGTGACCTGGCTCATCGGCTACCAGGGGTGACCGGCTCCGATCCGCGGGCGGCGCTCCGCGCGCGGGCGGCGGAGCTCGACGCGCTGCTCGCCCGCCTCGATGCCGACGAGAGCGCGGTGCGCGCCGACCGGGCCGACGCGACCGCCGACGACGAGCACGACCCGGAAGGCTCGACGCTGTCGGGGGAGTGGCAGCGCATCGAGGCGCTGCGCCGGTCGGCCGCACTCGAACGCGCCGACGTCGACGTGGCGCTCGCGCGGGTGGATGCCGGCACGTACGGCATCTGCGAGGTGTGCGGCCGGGAGATCCCGGCGGCGCGGCTCGAGGCGCGCCCCTTCGCGACGCGCTGCGTCGCGTGTGCGGAGCGTCGCGGAGGTTGAGCGCGGTCGGCGCGCAGAGGATGCCGGGCGTGTGATCCGGCGCCGGGGCGGCCCCTCGCCAGTGTCACCGGGCGGACGTAGAGTCTGGCCATGTCACTGATCGACGATGCCTACCCCCGCGACCTGGTGATGACGGCCGCGATCTTCGGCGTCGCGGCCTTCGTGTGGTCGGGGTGGGCGCAGGAGAGCCCGCCGCGGGCCGTGGTGTGGCGCGTCGTGGTGGCCGGGCTCGGGGTGACCGGACTCGTCGTCGCGGGTTTCGCGATCCCGCTCGTGGTGCGGCACTGGTCCGCCGGGACGGCGATGCGCTTCCAGGGAACCGCGTGGGTGGCCTACCTCATCGTGGTCGCGATCGAGGTCGTCGCGTGTGTCGCGCTCGTCGTGTGGGTCACCCTCGCCCGACGCAGCGATCTGATCGCGCCCCTCATCCTCGCGGTCGTCGGCATCCACTTCGTGCCGCTCGCGTTCGTGTTCGGGCAGCCGATCATGGCGTGGGCGGGCGCCGCGCTGACCGTCATCGCCGTCGTCGCGGCGCTGCTCCCGGCATCCGACATCGCCCGCAGCTTCTGGTGCGGACTGCTCGGAGCGCCGGTGCTCCTCCTCGCCGCCATCCCGTGCCTGCTGGTCGGCCGCGCGGCGCTGGCGTCATGACGAGGTCTTGACGGATCGCACGGTCGGCGGGACTGTGGGCGCACGTGCTCACCTCGCTCGTCGCGAACCTGGTCTCGGTCGTCCTCGTCCTGGGCGTCGCGCTGCTGCTCGGGTTCCGCAGCTCGGCGGGAGCGCCGGCGTGGCTGGCGGTGACCGGCATCCTCGTCCTGTTCATCCTCGCGCTCACCTGGGTGGCGGTCATCGCCGGGCTCGCTGCCAAGACGGTCGACGGGGCGAGCGCGTTCAGCTACCCGCTCATCTTCCTGCCGTTCATCAGCTCCGCGTTCGTGCCGACGACCTCGATGCCCGCGCCGGTCGCCTGGTTCGCCGCGAACCAGCCCGTGACCCCGATCGTCGACTCCATCCGCGCGCTGCTGACCGGTCAGCCGGTGGCGGCCGATCTGTGGATCGCGCTGGCGTGGCTCGTCGGAGTGCTCCTGGTCGCGTACGCCGCCGCGATGGCGATCTACCGCCGCCGCGGGCGCTGAGCGCCCTCAGCCGAGGATGCCTCGGCGCGACTCTCGCTCGGTGCTCGACCCCAACTGCAAGGCCTGCGGCGCGACACGCCGGGGCCGAGCCCCGCTTGGCGGCGTGTCGCGCACGATCCCTTGCAGTTCGGGCGGGGCCGGGGCGATGGGCGCGGCGCGGGCGACGGGCGCGGGCGGGTCAGCCGGCGTCTTCGGCGGCGGCCGCGTCGACGGCGGAGCGCTCGGCGGGGCTGAGGCGCCGGCGCTGCGCCTTCGAGGGGCGGATCGCCGGCACGTCGCCGACGATCGGCACCGGCGCGCGGTGCAGGCGCGCGCCGTAGCGGGCGACGAGCCCGACCATGACCTGCAGCTTGTTGCGCGGGCCGAGCAGGCTCGAGATGTGCACGAACAGCCACACGAACCAGGCCGGGCGCCCGGTGAGTGGCACGATGCGGCGCAGCAGCGGCACGCGCTGGAGGATGCCGATGCTGTGCAGCACCGGCAGGTTCGCCACTCCGGGCACCTCGCCCACCGCCGAGCGGCGGCCGATGATCGCGAGCTGCCCCTTGTCGTAGTACTCGAACGGCTCGGTCGGCTCCCCCGCCAGCAGCCGCTGGATCTGCCGTGCGACGTGCGCGCCGCCCTGGATGGCCGGCTGCGCGAGCTGCGGCAGGTCCTGCGGCGTGATCGCGACGTCGCCCGCGGCGAAGACGCCGGGGAGCCCCTCGACCTGCAGGTCGGCGCCCACGCGGATGCGGTCGCCCTCGTCGAGCGGCAGGCTCCAGTGGCGCACCTCCTCGTGCGGGGCGACGCCGGTCGCCCAGATCGTGAGGTCGGAGGGGAGCACCGTGCCGTCGGAGAGGCGCACCGAGTCGGGGCACACCTCCTCGACCCCCGCGCCCAGGCGCACCGTCACGTCGCGGCGGCGCAGCTGGGCCGCCGCGTAGGTGCGCAGCTTCGGCAGGAACGGCTTCAGGATCTCGCTCCGCTGCAGCAGGGTGATACGGAACGCGTCGCCCTCCAGCTCGGGGTAGGCGGGCTCGAGGCCCTGGTCGCGCAGCTCCGCGAGCGCTCCGGCCATCTCGACCCCGGTCGGGCCGCCGCCGATCACGACGACCGACAGGCCTTTGTCGCGGTCGGGGCGCACCGCGGCGCGCTCCAGGCGGGTGAACAGGGTGTCGCGGATCGTGATCGCCTGCGACCGCGAGTACACCGCGAACGAGTTCTCCTTCGCCCCGGGGGTGCCGTGATAGGCGGTCGTCACCCCATTGGCCAGCAGCAGGTAGTCGTACGCCAGTTCCTGCCCGTCGAGCAGGCGCACGGCACGGGCATCCGTGTCGATCTCCATCAGGTGCTCGTGCACGACGTCGAGGTTCGGCTGCTGCGCGCGCAGGCTTCGCAGGAAGTGCGTGACGTCGCCGGGGTTCAGTCCGCCGGTGGCCACCTGGTAGAGCAGCGGCTGGAACGTGTTGTAGATGCGCCGGTCGACGAGGGTCACCCGCACGGGGGCGTGGCGCAGGGCGCGGGCGGCGCTGACCCCTGCGAAGCCGCCGCCGATGATGACGATGTGGGGCAGGTGCGCGGATGCCTCGGAGTGGCTCATGCCTTGGCGATCGCGTCTTCGAGGGCGACCCACGCGAGCATGGCGCACTTCACCCGTGCCGAGAACTTCGAGACGCCGGACAGGGCGGCGGCGTCGCCGTAGACGTCTTCGTCGAGCTCGATCTTGCCGCGCGAGCGCAGCGCCTCGCGGAAGCCCTCGACGAGCGTCACGGCGTCGGCGCGGCTGATGCCCTCCTCGGCCACGAGGTCGGAGAGCATGGATGCCGAGGCCTGCGAGATCGAGCATCCGCGACCCTCCCACGCGACGCCGGTGATGGTCTCGCCGTCGACGTGGGCGCGCAGGGTGATCTCATCGCCGCACACCGGGTTCTTCTGGTACGACTCGCCGGTCGTGCCGGCCGCGTCCTCCGCGGTGCTCAGCCCGAAGTGCTGCGGGTGCTTCGAATGGTCGAGGATCAGTTCGCGATAGAGCGCGTCGAGCTCGTTCATGGTCAGACTCCGAAATAGGGACGGATGCCGCTGACGGCATCGAGGAAGACATCCACGTCATCGGCGGTGTTGTAGAGGGCGGTCGAGGCGCGCACCGAGGCGGTGATGCCGAAGCGGCTGTGCAGCGGGGCGGCGCAGTGGTGGCCGACCCGCACGGCGACGCCGCGCGCGTCGAGGAACTGGCCTGCGTCGTGCGCGTGCACGCCGTCGACGTCGAACGACCAGAGGCCGACCCGTTCGGCGCCCTCCGCATCGCCGAGGAGGCGGATTCCCGGGATCTCTACGAGCCCGGCGCGCATGCGCTCGGCGAGCATCGTCTCGTGCGCGTGGATGCGGTCGAGACCGACCCCGTCGAGGTAGCGGACCGCGGCGGCCAGGCCGATCGCCGGGCCGATCGGCTGAGTGCCGGCCTCGAACCGCTGCGGCGGGGCCAGGTACTCGGCGTGATCGAGGGTCACGGTCGTGATCATCGAGCCGCCGGTGAGGAACGGGGGCATCGCCTCGAGTACCTCGGCGCGTCCGTAGAGGCCGCCGACGCCGTAGGGCCCGAGCATCTTGTGGCCGCTGAAGACGGCGAGGTCGACGCCGAGCGCGGGGAGGTCGAGCGGGAGGTGCGGGGCCGACTGGCAGGCATCCATCACCGTCAGCGCGCCGACGCGCCGGGCGAGCGCGATGAGCTCGTCGACCGGGTTGACGATGCCGAGCACGTTCGAGACGTGCGTGAACGCGACGATGCGGGTGCGCTCGCCGATGATCTCCGACGCGGCGTCGAGGTCGAGGGTGCCGTCGTCCCGGGCGGGGATGTGTCGCAGCACCGCGCCGGTGCGCGCGGCGAGCTCCTGCCACGGGAGGAGGTTGGCGTGGTGCTCGATGGCCGTCGTGACGATCTCGTCGCCGGGGCGGAGGGCCAGACCCGCGGATGCCGGTGCGCCGCGCCCGACCGACGCGTTGCCGATCGAGTAGGCGACGAGGTTGAGGCCCATCGTGGCGCCGCTCGTCCAGACGAGCTGCTCGGCCTCCGCGCCGACGAAGCCGGCGACCGTCGCGCGGGCGTCTTCGAACAGGTCTGTCGCCTCGGCGGCGAGCGTGTGCGCGCCGCGGTGCACAGCCGCGTTCGCGTGCGTGAGGAACTCGCGCTCGGCGTCGAGCACCGCGAGCGGGCGCTGGCTGGTCGCGGCGGAGTCGAGGTAGACGAGACGGTGGCCGTTCACCTCTTCGGAGAGGATCGGGAAGTCCTCGCGCAGCCGGGTCGCGTCGAGCGGGTCGACGGCGGACGCGACGGTCTGAGGGGTCGAGGAACTCACCCGTCTAGGCTACGCCCCGCCCGCGTGCCCGGCGCCGTGGGGGTGAGGGGTGCGGGGGAGTAGGGCGGCCTGCCGTGGCACGCTGGGGGCATGACCGATGCTGACGCCGCCGTCGAGATCCTCCGCCGCGCCGCCGAAGACCGCTCCGCGCACCAACACCTCGGGGCCCGCGTCGACGCGGCCCGCACTCTCGTCGACGCCCGCCGGGCCGAGCGCGATGAGCTGCAGGAGCGCCTTCGCGTGGAGGAGGCCGACGTCCGGCGCATCGAGGGGATCTCGGCGGCACGCCTGTGGGCGACCCTCCGCGGGGATGCCCCGGAGCAGGCGGCCCGCGAGCGTGCCGAGCGCGACGCCGCGGCGCTCGCCGTCGCCGGCGCCGAGGCACGTCTCGCGCAGGCGGGCGCGGAGCTCCGTCGGGTGAGCGCCCAGCGCGCCGAGCTCGGCGACGTGGAGGAGCGGTACGCGGGGGCGCTCGCCGAGTACGAGCGGATCGTGACCGCGGGGGCGGCGGGAGACAGCCTCGGCACCGTGGCATCCGACCTGCGCATCGTCGCGGCCGACATCGGCCGCGCGCGTTCCGACCTGCGGGAGGTCGATGAGGCCGTCGCCGCGCTCCGCGCCGCGATGAGCGCCCTCGAGGAGGCGCGCACCCGTCTGCAGAGCGCGGGCGGCTGGTCGACCTACGACACGTTCTTCGGCGGAGGGATGCTCGCCGACCTGATGAAGCACAGTCGCATCGAGGAGTCGGCGGATGCCTTCGCGCGGGTGAACCGCGCCCTCGAGCGCCTGCGGATCGAGCTCGCCGACGTCGGCGTCTCGCCGGTGCAGGGCGTCGAGATCTCCGACACCCTCGGCGTGTTCGACGTGCTCTTCGACAACGTGTTCGCCGACTGGATGGTGCGGGAGCGCATCGCGCAGGCACGCGAGCAGGCGGTCACGCTGCAGGTGCGCCTCAGCGAGCTCGACGTCGCCCTCGCGAACCGGCGCCTCGAGACGGCGGAGCGGCTCGCCGCGCTCGCCCGCCGCCGTGAGGAGCTGCTGCTGACCGCCGCGTCGTGAGGGGGGCTCTCCGCGACGCGTCGTGAGCCGCGCCGGCCGGGTTACGGTTCGTCGTCGGTGTGGGCGACGAGGCCGTACGAGGTGATCCGCCCGGCGCGGTCGTCGCCCGGCAGCGGCCGCGAGCGGCGGCCGTAGATGAGCTCCGACGAGTCGAGCATCCAGGGCACGAGCGTGATCTGCACGCCGTGCACCATCATCAGCTGCTGCGCGATGCGTCGCGCGCGACGGTTGTGCAGCAGGCTCTCCCACCAGTGCCCGACGATGTACCGCGGCAAGTAGACGGTGACCACCGACGATCCGTGCTTCTTGCGGTACTCGGTGATGAACTGGGCGAGCGGCGCCGCGTACTGCCGGTACGGCGACTCGATCACGAGCAGCGGCACCGGCATGTGGTGGAACTGCCACTCCTCCTGCACGTCGCGGGCGTCGTCGGCGGTGACGGCGATGTGCACGGCGAGGGTCTTGTCGTGCTTGGCGGCGAGGGCGTAGTCGAGGGCCTTCGCGACCGGCTTCTGCAGCTTGCCGACGAGCACGATCGCCACATCGCCGGTGGCGCCGAAGTGCACATCGTCATCCATCGTGATCTCGTGCTCGACGTCGCGGTAGTAGCGGTGCACGCCCACCAGGAGGAACGACAGCACCGGGATCGCGAGGAAGACCAGCCACGCCCCGTGCGTGAACTTCGTAATCGTCACGATGACGAGCACGACGACGGTGAAGGTCGCCCCGAGCGTGTTGATGAACAGGCCCGACCACGCCTCGCGTCGCGCGGCGACGGCGGTGCTCGACGTGCCGCGCGCCAGCAGCCGCAGCTCGCGCCGCCAGTGCCGGACCATGCCGATCTGGCCGAGCGAGAACGACACGAACACGCCGATGATGTAGAGCTGGATGAGGGTCGTGAGCTTCGCCTGGAAGAGGATCAGCACGAGCACCGCGGCAAGGCCGAGGATGATCATGCCGTTCGAGTAGACGAGGCGGTCGCCGCGGGTGTTCAGCGCCTTCGGGGCGTAGCCGTCGCGGGCGAGCACCGAACCGAGCAGCGGGAACCCGTTGAACGCGGTGTTGGCGGCCAGCAGCAGCACGCAGGCGGTCGCGGCCTGCACGACGTAGAAGAGGATGCTGCCGCTGCCGAACGTGGCCGCGGCGACCTGCGCCATGAGGCTCGGCTGCACCGCCGCCGTGCAGTCGAACCCGATGAGGTGGCAGGGGTTCTCGGCGTAGTGCACCCCCGAGATCAGGGCGAGCACGGTGAGCCCGGCGAACATCAGGATCGCGATCGAGCCCATCAGCACGAGGGTCGTCTGGGCGTTGCGCACCTTGGGGTTGCGGAAGGCGGGCACGCCGTTGGCGACCGCCTCGACGCCGGTGAGCGCGGAGCATCCACTCGAGAACGCGCGCAGGATCAGCAGGATGGTCGCGGCCTGGCTCAGGTCTTCGGCCTGCACGGCGAACTGGGCGCTGTCGGCGATGGGCGGATCGCCCAGCGCCCACCGGATGAGCCCGACCACGATCATGACGAGCACCGAGCCGATGAAGACGTACGTGGGGATCGCGAAGGCGGTGGATGCCTCGCGCACGCCCCGCAGGTTCACGAGGATGATCAGCACCACGAACCCGACGGCGAGCTCGACCCGCCACGGGTCGAGGCCGGGGAGGGCCGAGATGATGTTGTCGACGCCGGATGCCACCGACACGGCGACCGTCAGGATGTAGTCGACGAGCAGCGCCGCCGCGACGACGACGCCGGTCTTCTCACCGAGGTTCGTGCGCGCGACCTCGTAGTCCCCGCCGCCGGAGGGGTACGCCTTGATGAGCTGGCGGTAGCTCAGCACGACCACGATGAGGAGCGCGACGACCGCCGCCGCGACCCACGGGGTAAACGCCAGGAACGCCGTGCCGCCGATGAGCAGGATCATGAGGAGTTCCTGCGGCGCGTAGGCGACCGACGAGAGCGCGTCTGAGGCGAAGATCGGCAACGCCATCTTCTTCGGGAGCAGCTGGCCCTCGAGTTCTTCACTCGTCAGCGGCTCGCCGATGAGGATGCGTTTGGCGATGGGGGTCTCGTCGGCCCCCGCCCTGTCATCCCCGCGGTTTTCATCGGTCACGGCGGGCGACATTACGCGCCCCGGCGCGCGTGCGCAATCCGGCGACCTGGAAGTATCGGGGGATGGGCAACGAGGTGTATTCGGCGGCGATCGCGATCGGGCTCGGCGTGCTCGTCGGCACGGCCCTGTTCGTGCCGTTCGTGGCCGTCAGCTACCGCCGTCGCGGGCGCCTCACGCTCGGCCGGTCGGCGCTGTGGGCGGCGGCGCTCGTCCACTTCCTGGCGATCTGGACGTACACACTGCTGCCCCTTCCGGACGCCGCTTTCTATGCCTGCGCCGGGGTGAACCTCGACGTGTTCGCGTTCGTCGACGATCTGCGCGCGGCGCGCAGCGTGACCGATTTCGCGGTGCTGCAGCTGGCGCTCAACGTGCTGCTCTTCCTGCCGCTCGGCTTCTTCCTGCGGGTGCTCGGCGGCAGAGGCATCCTCACCGCCCTTCTCGTCGGATTCGGGGTCTCGCTCGTGATCGAGACGACGCAACTGACCGGGGTGTGGGGGATCTACCCGTGCGCCTACCGCGTGTTCGACGTCGACGACCTGCTCATGAACACGCTCGGCGCGGTGCTCGGATCGGCGCTCGCGCTCGTCGTGCCGCGGCGGCTGCGCGGCAGCGCGGTGACGGATGCCGCCCGCCGGCCGCGCCCCGTCACGCGCGGGCGGCGGCTGCTGGCGATGCTGTGCGACTGGCTCGGCACCGTGCTCGTCGCCGGGGTGATGGGGATCGGCGTGCAGGTCGTGCTCGAGTACGTGGCGCGCGATCACGACGCGGTGCTCGACGGATCGCTCGCGCGGGCGGTGTCGAGCGCCGTGCCGATCGCGCTGTGGGCGATCGTGACGCTCGCGACGGGGCGGACGGTCGGCGACCTCGCCGTCGAGCTGCGGTACCGGGGCGGACCGCTGCCCGAGGCGCTCGCCCGTCCGCTGCGCTTCCTGGCGGGGATCGGCGGGTATCTGCTGCTGTCGCTGCTGCCCGCGCCGTGGTCGGTCAGCGCGACGGCGTTCGCCGTGGCATCCGTCATCGCCGCGCTGTCGACGCGGCAGGGCCGCGGCCTGCCCGGCCTCGTCACGGGCCGGGACGTCACCGACGCCCGGGCGGAGGCGTAGGCGTAGGCGGGGCTTGCGGGAGTGCGCTTGTGTCCGGCCCGCGATCAGCCGCCGGCGGCGAAGTAGTAGAGCACGGCGGTGACCGTGGAGCCGTCGGTGTCGGCGATCATGCTGTACTGCACGGGCGGGCCGACCGACGAGCGCGACTGGTCGAAGATGAACCGGATCGAGCCGACGTTGCCGCGCGGAACGTCCTGGCTCGGCCCGGCGGCGCGCACCGCCGTCACCGGCGAGCCGATCTTCAGTCCGTGCTCGGCGGTCATCGAGATCGGGCCGACTTCGTTGCGCGAGAAGGTGGCGTACGACGGCTGGGTGAACGTCGCGCGCTGCGCGCCGCCCGTGCCGTCGACCATGTCGTAGAGCAGGAAGCCCTCCCACTGGTACACCGTGTAGTCGGGGTAGCTGCTGCCGTCGCCCGGCTCGACGCGCTGCGTCGGTGCCGCGCCGAACGCCGCGGTGAGCTCCGTGACCGCGTCGGCGGCCTTGTCGCGCCACTCGTAGGAGAAGACCGTCTTGGCGTTCTTGTCGACGAGGGTGAAACCCGTGCCGCCGAACTTCAGCGCGACCGGAACGCCGACCGCGTCGGAGGATGCCGAGGGGCTCGGCGACGGCTGAGCGGTGGGCGCGGCCGTCGACGCATCGCTCGACGGCGTGTCTGCGGGGGAGGCGGTCGACGAGCCGCGGGTCAGGGCGAACCCGAGCGTCACGACGACGGCGACCAGCAGCACACCCGCGACGATCCCGAGGATCAGCGGCGTGCGCGAACCACCCTCGCCGTCGCCCTGTCCGCCCGACTCGCGGGGCGGCTTCGGCGGCTTCGGAGTCTTCGGCGGCTTCGGCTCCTTGGGTTCGCGCGGCGGCTTCGGCTCCTTGGGGGGTTTCGGCTCTTTGCGCGGACGCGGCGCCGGCGTCTCGTTGCCGCTCGGCTCGGGGGCGTCGGGCAGCCCGAGGTCGGCCCAGCTCATGCGAGGAACTCCCGCGCGGCCACCACGAGGGCGTCGACGCCGCGCTCGATCGTCGGGTGGAGGACGGGCGCGAAGAACGGCGAGTGGTTCGTCGGGATCTCCTCGTTGATCGCGCCGCGCGCGTACGCGTCGGCGAAGCGCTCCGGGTCGACCCCGCCCCAGAACCAGTAGACGAGTGGCACGCCCGCCTCGCGGGCGAACCACGAGACGTCCTCACTGCCGGTGAACATGCCCGGGTCGACGACGCTGCCCTCGCCGAAGGCACGTTCCCACGCGGCGACGAGGCGCGCCGTGGCATCCCCGTCGTTGATCGTCGGGGGCAGGGAGTGGAGCGTCGAGATGACGGGCTCCTCGGTCGCGCCGGATGCCTGGGCCTCGGCCCGCACGACGCGTTCGACCCGCGCCATCACGTCGGCGCGGGCGTCGTCGTCGGGGTAGCGGAGGCTCAGCTCGAGCGTCGCCTCGGCGGGGATGATGTTGTTCTTCAGGCCCGCGTGGATCGCGCCGACGGTCACGACCGCCATCTCGCGCGGGTCGATCTCGCGCGAGACGATGGTTTGCAGGCGCATGACGGTGGCGGCGGCCATGACGACCGGGTCGATCGTCGCGTGCGGGCGGGAGCCGTGTCCGCCGCGGCCGAGGAGGCGCACGGTCAGGCCGTCGGACGCCGCCATCTGCGTGCCCGGGCGCACGCCGATCGTGCCCGCCGGGAGCGGGGTCAGGTGCTGGCCGAGCACGATGTCGGGCTTCGGGAATCGGTCGAGCACGCCGTCGGCGATCATCGCCTGCGCGCCGGCGCCGTACTCCTCGGCGGGCTGGAAGACGGCGACGACGGTGCCCGACCATTCGTCCTTCGTGGCGAGGAGGCGTTCGAGGGCGCCCAGCATCGCCGTCACGTGCATGTCGTGCCCGCACGCGTGCATGACGGGGACGTCGGTGCCGGCGGGATCGATGCCCCGCGCCGTGGAGGCGTAGGCGAGGGCGGTCTGCTCCTCGACGGGGAGGGCGTCCATGTCGGCGCGCAGCCAGACCACCGGGCCGTCGCCGTTCCTGATCGCCGACGCGACGCCGGTCTTGCCGAGCCCCTCGACGACCTCGAGCCCGAGGACTCCGAGTTCGCGCGCGATGACGCCGGCCGTGCGCGTCTCCTGGAACGAGAGTTCGGGGTGGCGGTGCAGGTCGATGTACAGGGCCTCGAGGTCGATGCTCACCCTCCGACTGTAACCGGCGGCGCTGTTTTCGGCCTGTGCGGGTTTGCGGACTGGGCGGGGGTTCGGGAGGGCAGGCCGGAGTCCGGGCGGACGGGAGTTCGGACGGCAGGGGGTCGGGCGGGCAGGCGGGAGTCCGGGCGAGCGGGCGTTCGTAATGTCGGAGATTCGGGCCGCGGGGCAGCTGTGTGGTCCTTTCGGGGGCTCCCGCGCGCCGTTTCTCCGACGTTGTGAACCGGCGTGCGGGGTCACCGAGGCCGCGAGCGCGACAGGGTGGGGTGCCTCGGCGTCGCCGGCCGAGGGGGCGGCGGGCTGGGCGGGCTGGGCGGGCGTGCGTACGTAACGTCGGAGATTCGGGTCGTGAACGGCCGGTCGAATCGGTTCGGGGGGCTCGCGCGTCCGGGATCTCCGACGTTGTGAACGGGGGGAGGTCAGGAACGAGGGGGTGGGGCGGTGGTGCCGCGGGTGACGAGGGCGAAGGGGAGGGATGCGTCGACCTCGGATCCGTCGAGTGACTCGCTGCCGCCGGGTGCGCCGAGACCGCCGGGTGCGTCGAGACCCGCGGGTGCGCCCAGACCCGCGGGCGCGGCGAGACCCGCGGGCGTGGCGAGACCCGCGGGCGTGCCGGGGGCGCCCGCGGCGGGGCGGCCGAGGGCGGCGAGGATCGCGTCACCCGCTCGCTCGCCCTGGGCGTGCGGGAACTGGTCGATCGTCGTCAGGTCGAACAGCTCCGCCAGGTCGTGGCCGTCGACGCCGATCACGGAGAGGTCTTCGGGCACGCGCAGTCCGAGGTCGCGCGCCGCGGTCAGCACGCCGTAGGCCATCTCGTCCGAGGCCGCGAAGATCGCCGTCGGGCGGCGAGCCGCGCCGGTGCCAGCATCCGCCGCGCCGCCCCCACCGCCGCGGAGCAGCGCGACGGCCGCGCGGCGCGCGCCGTCGACGGTGAAGTCGCTCTCGACGAACCGGGCCGCGGCGCCTGCCGCGGCCATCGCCGCCTCGAACCCGGCGCGCCGCCGGGTCGGGATGTCGAACGCCGGCGCCCGACCGGCGACCCCCGCCCCGACGCTCTGGCCGATGTGGACGATCTCGCGGTGCCCGAGCGCCAGCAGGTGCTCCGCGGCCGCGCGGCCCACAGCGGTGTCGTCGACCCGCAGGGCGGGCAGCTCGCCGCGGGGCACACCGAGGCCCACGACCGGCAGGTCGAGCGTCTCGAGCGCCGCGACCTCGTCGTCGGTGAGCGCCACCGACAGCACGATCAGGCCGTCCACGCGCCCGCGGCGCAGGGAGGTCTCGAACAGCCGGCGGCGCTGCGCCGGGTCATCCGTGAGGTTGTACAGCGTGAGGTCGTATCCGCGCTGCGCGAGCCGCGCGGCGATGCCGTCGAGCACCGTCGCGAAGAACCACCGGTCCATGAGGGGCACGATCACGCCGATGTTCTCGGCGCGGCCCGACGCGAGCGACGATGCGGTGGCGGATGCCACGTAGCCGAGCGCGTCGGCCGCCGCCCGCACCCTCTGCCGGGTCGCCTCCGACGTGCGCCCGCGTCCGCTCAGGGCACGCGAGACCGTCGCCGTGGACACTCCGGCGGCGCGGGCGACATCGTCGAGGCTCGCCACGTCAGTCGCTGAGCATCCAGACCGCGGTGTCCACGGGCAGCGCGCCCGCACGTCCGGATGCCTGCAACGGCCCGCTCGAGACGAGCACCGTGCCGGCGGGGAGGGGCACCGCGGCATCCGAGGCGTTCGCGATCACGGTCACATTCCCGTTGCGGAATGCGATGACGTCGTCGCCGTAGCCGTCGAGCCAGGTGAGCTCCCCGGCTCCGAGACCCTCCGCGCGCCGCGTCGCGAGCAGCTGACGGTAGAGCCACAGCGTCGAGTCGGGGTCGCCCTCCTGCGCGTCGCGCGCGAGCGCCGCCCACTCGGCCGGCTGCGGCAGCCACGAGGCGCCCGTCGTGTTGAAGCCGTACGCGGCGCCGTCCGCCGTCCACGGAATCGGCACGCGGCAGCCGTCGCGCCCGTAGCGCTCGCCGTCGGTGCGGAACCAGGTCGGGTCCTGCCGCACCTCGCCCGGCAGCTCGATGACCTCCGGCAGTCCGAGCTCCTCGCCCTGGTAGACGTAGGCCGAGCCGGGCAACGCGAGCATCACCGTCGTCGCGGCGCGCGCCCGGCGCAGCCCCACCTCGGGGATCGGCTGACCCGGAGAAGACGGCCCGATGCCGTGGCCCTGCGGGTTCTCGGCGGTCAACGCGAGGCGCGACGCGTGCCGCACGACGTCGTGGTTCGACAGCACCCACGTCGCCGGCGCGCCGACGGCGGGGAACGCGCGCAGCGACTCGGAGATCACCTCGCGGATCGCCGGGGCGTCCCACTCGGTCATGAGATACGGGAAGTTGAATGCCTGGTGCATCTCGTCGGAGCGCACCCACTCCGCCGTCCGGTCGACGGTCGGCAGCCACGCCTCGGCGCACAGCGCCCGATCGCCGTCGTACTCGGCGAGCACGCGGTGCCAGTCGCGGTAGATCTCGTGCACGCCGTCCTGACCCCAGTACGGCACGTCGTCGTCGCCACCGCCCATGCTGTCAGCCGCCGGCTCAGCGGTCGAGGCCGCGGGCACGTGATCGGGCAGGCCGTCGGTCTTGACGAGGCCGTGCGCCACATCGACACGGAAGCCGTCGACGCCGCGGTCGAGCCAGAAACGCAGGATGCCTCGGAACTCGTCCTGCACCTCGGGGTTCGCCCAGTCGAAGTCGGGCTGGGTGGTGTCGAACAGGTGCAGGTACCACTGCCCGGGCGTGCCGTCGGGGTTCGTCGTGCGGGTCCACGCGGGGCCGCCGAAGACCGACTCCCAGTTGTTGGGCGGCTCGTCGCCGGCCGGTCCGCGCCCGTCGCGGAAGAGGTAACGGGCGCGCGCCGGGCTGCCGGGTTCGGCGGCCAGGGCCTCTTGGAACCACACGTGCTGGTCGGAGGAATGGTTCGGCACGAGGTCGACGATGACGCGGATGCCCCGGGCGTGCGCCGCGGCGAGCATCGTGTCGAAGTCGTCGAGGGTGCCGAACAGGGGGTCGATGTCGCGGTAGTCGGCGACGTCGTAGCCGGCGTCGTGCTGTGGCGAACGGTAGAAGGGGCTCAGCCAGACGGCGTCGACGCCGAGCGAGCGCAGGTCGTCGAGGTGCGCGGTGACGCCGGGGAGGTCGCCGATGCCGTCGCCGGAGGCATCCGCGAACGAGCGGGGGTAGATCTGGTAGATCACGGCGGTGCGCCACCACTCGGCGCCGGGGTGGTTGCCGCGCAGGTCGGGCGCCTCGGCGGTGGCCGCGGGGGAGGCCTCGGCGGGGGGCGGGGAGATCAGGGTGGAGGTCGGCTGCGACGTCATGCGCTCCAGTGTAAGCGCTTACGCAACCCGTTCGGTCGACGGCCGGGGCGCGCAGAGCCCCCTGCGGCGCGCGTACGCTGGTCCGGTGACGTCACAGGCCCTCCAGCGCGCCGAATCGCTCATCGCGACCATCCCCGACTTTCCCGAACCCGGCATCCTCTTCCGCGACATCTCGCCGCTCCTCGCGAATGCCGACGCTCTCCGCGCCTCGGTCGACGCGCTGATCGAGCCGTTCGCCGGTCAGTTCGACGTGGTCGCCGGCATCGAGGCGCGCGGCTTTCTGCTCGCCGGAGCCGTCGCGATCGCGGCCGGCGTGGGCATGGCCCCGATCCGCAAGGCCGGAAAGCTCCCGCGGCCGGCAGCCTCGGTCGACTACGCCCTCGAGTACGGCCGCGCGTCGATCGAGATGAGCGACGACCTCACGCCGGGGACGCGCGTGCTGCTCGTCGACGACATCCTCGCCACCGGCGGCACACTGCGCGCCGGTCAGCAGCTGCTCGCTGAGCTCGATCTGAAGCTCGCCGGCACCGCCGTGCTCATGGAACTTGTCGAGCTCGACGGGCAGGCGGCCTGCGGGCCGGTGCACTCCGTGTTCCAGGTCTGAGGGTGTTTCGGGGCTGAGAGTGTTCCGGGTCGGGCCTGAGTCGTGCCACTTTAGTGCGCCGCGTTCGGCAGGAGTTTCTCGGCGATATCGGCGGCCTCGCCTTCCAGCGGGGTCGTGGCCGTGATGCGCTGCCCGCGTAGCGAGATCACCGCGTCCCGGACCGGGCGCAGCGCTCGGACGATCCGCTTGATCGAGTAGTCCGATTTCTCCGTGACGTGCCGGGTGACCGCGAGAGCGGCGAACACGATCGTGAGGTGCGCCTCGATCGAGTCCCGCTCGTGATGGAACATCGGCCGCGCCTTGAGGTCGCTCTTCGCCATCCGGAACGACGCCTCGACACGGAACGGATCGTGATACGCGGCCACCACCTCGGCGCCGGTGAGCTTGTCGGTGCTGATCGAGGTGACGTAGCCCTTCAACCCGAGATACGAGCGGGCCTTCTCGACCACGGCCCAGTTCACGCCCGGCCGGGTGCCGCGCTCACCGAGGGTGACGAACCTGTCCTTCTTCGGCGCCCGCTGGCCGCCCGCGATCTGCTCGGCCCGGTCGATCTGCTTGTTCAACGTGACATTGTCGCGCTTCTCGCGCTTGCGGGAGTACTGCCAGACCACCCGCCGGTCCCGACGATACGCTCCCTTCCCCATCGGGCGGATCGTCTCGATGATCTGCCCGTCCTCGAACAGGTTCCCGACACTCTCGTAGTGCTCGGCGAGGTCTTTCGGCGCCGACCCCGTCCGGGAGGCGACGATGAAATCGAAGCCGGCGTCCTCGAGCGCGTTCAGGTTGCTCGCCGAGAGCATGCCCGCGTCGGCGACGACCACGACATCACTGTTCCCGTAACGCTTCCGGAACCCGTTCAGCACGGGCAGCAGCGTCGTGGTCTCGCCCCGGTTGCCCTCGAACGCATGGACCTCCAGCGGGAACCCCACCTGATCGACCAGCAGGCCGACGAGGATCTGCGGATCGACGCGCCGCTCCTTGCTCATCCCGACCTTGCGGAGCGCGTCCTCGTGCTCCGCCTCGAAATACAGCGTGGTCACGTCATACATCACCACCTGCAGCGCCCCGGCCGCCGTCACCTTCCGCAGCGCCGCGTCCGCGAGCTGCGATCGCCAGTCCTCCTCGACGCAACGCGCGAGGGTCCGCCAGATCGTGCGCAACGACGGCGACTTCACACCGATCTCCGCGAGCACCCGGATCGTGTCAGCCTTGCTGGTCGGCTCGATGATCCGCGCCAGCACGAGACGCTTGAAGCTGTCGGTCCCGACCGAGTCGAACCCGACCTCGCGGTAAGCGTGCTCGAGAACATCCCAGAGGACACGGGCCTGGGAGCCGACGATCTCCGGTGTCGCGGTCACCTTCTGCGGCGCGAGCCGGTCCAGATCGAACGCGAGCTGCCCGGCCTGGATCTTCGTGCGGGCGACCTCGAGGAGGAACTCGAGATCCTCGGGCGTGTGAGCGGAGCCGATGTGCTCGACGATCTTCTGCACGCCGTACTGCTTCGACGCGATCTGCACCGCTGTCGCGCCCGACGCGGTGCGCACCTTCCGGATGAACAGGCCCACGCAACACGAGTCTAGAACCCCGGTTTAGTGCGCCAGGCGGGCACTAAGCCAGCGCGAGATCCGCGGAAAATCAAGGATCTCAGGCCGTCCGGGAACCAAGTCGAGCAAAGATGGCACGAGTCAGGTCAGTGACCGGAACGACGACCTCACCGACGAGGACACCTGCGACTGCCACCACCAGCACGACGAGCGCGGCGGCGATCCAGACCCAGCGACGAGTCGGACGTGGTCGCGGAGCCGCGCCGACGGTCCTGTTCGCCTCGATCATCACTCGATCTCCATCTGATAATCGTTCTCAATAGGATCGGTGCCGACGGTACGGGATGGAGGCGGGCGGCTGAGAATTCTCATGCCGAATCAGCAAGAAGCATCCCGCGGACCGCACGGTGCGGATGAAGGCAGACGTCCCGAACCAGGTTCGCGCCCGGGGTCTCTGCGGTTCGATCCGTGACGTGAATGTGCATCCAGGCGCCGGCCTCGTTGAAGATGCTGGTCACCTGCACGGGCCGTGCGCCTGTCGCGGACATGGCGTTCGGGGTACGAGTGTCAAACTCGGCGGTCTCGCCCCGGCTGGATGTCAGGTCTGTTCACCCAGCCGCAGACGCAGTTTGCCGTGCGGGACGTACAACCATTCGTAGCCCGTCGTGGACGCGCAGCTCGGGAAGAGGAGCCCCGGGGCTGGGTCGGTGATCTGTAGGTGCTGACCGGTGCGTGCTCAGGTGATCTGCGTCCCTGACGCTCAACGAGTCACCACTGACCCGCCACACCAACCGGCGCCCAACCGCGGGTCTTGCGCAGGTGTATGTAGAGCAGCAGGCCCGCGAGCATGAAGCCGTAGTTGCCCTGCCCCAGCAACGCAACCCGGCGACGCATCCGAGCGAGGCCGCCCTGGTGTACTGACCCAGATCGTTGTTGACGTAGGAGAGACCTCCGGGGTCGAGTTGGAGCTGTCTAAGTTCTTCAGCTCAAACGCACGGAGGTCTCTCTTGTCTCACGCTAATGCCCGGCTGACTCCGGCCGGCCGGTTGATCATGGTTCAGCGCATCCAGTCGGGGCGTGCGGTCGCGCATGTTGCCGCGGAAATGGGGATCTCCCGCACGACCGCGTGGCGGTGGTGGCGCAGGTTCCGGGAGTGCGGCCCGGCGGGCCTGATCGATCGTTCCAGCGTCGCCCGCTCCCACCCTCGCCAGACCAAAGCGTGCGTGGAGGCGAGGGTGCGGATCATGCGGCACCTCACTCGGCGTGGGCCGGTGTTCATCGCTGACAAGCTCGGCTTGCAGGCCTCAACGGTCGGTAGGGTGTTGCGCCGCCACCACGTGCCGTTGCTGCGGGAGCTGGACCCGGTCACGGGGTCCGTGATCCGCGCGACCCGCCGATCCGCGCAGCGTTACGAGCATGATCATCCCGGGTCCCTGATCCACGTTGATGTGAAGAAACTCGGCCGTATCCCCGACGGCGGCGGATGGCGTCTGCATGGCCGCGGGCAACGTCCTGCGCGCAAGCGGGGCCTGGGTTACGACTACGTGCACACCGTCATCGACGACCATTCCCGAGTTGCTTACGCGGAGATCCACGACGACGAGAAAGGCATCACCGCCGCGGGTGTGCTCGAGCGGGCGATCGCGTTCTACGCGCGCCTCGGCGTCAAGGTCGAACGCGTCATCAGCGACAACGCGTTCGCTTACCGCCACTCGGCCGCGTTCAAGGCCGTGGTCGACGCGCACGGCATCCGACAGCGGTTCATCAAACCGCACTGCCCCTGGACCAACGGGAAAGTCGAACGCCTCAACCGCACCCTCGCCACCGAGTGGGCCTACGCCCGCCCCTGGAGCTCGAACGACGACCGAAAAGCAGGGTTGACGACCTGGCTCGACTACTACAACCTAGACAGGCACCACCTCGGCATCGGAGGCAGAACCCCCATCGACCGAATCAACAACGGTCGAGGTCAGTACAGCTAGGCGGCACTCGAGCGTGTGAGCGCAAAGTAGGTGCCCGCCGGAGCTACAGCCGTCTGCCAGCCGCTCAAGCGTCGCTAAGTAGCTGTCGGACATATGAGTCACTCCCCAGTCAACACGTCTGCGCCCTGCCCCGGCTCCTAACATATTCGTACCGCATCGACTGCGCCGCCTTCGACTGCGACGGGCTGTCGGCTGGCGCACATGCGTTCTCGCAACAGATCCGAGCCGCAGGATGTCGTGAGCGAGTTGTCCAGTAGGCCAGGGAGGGGACTTGCGGCTGCGTGCCGGTTTGGGTGTTGAGCCTGTATGCCCGGATCGACGGTGTCACGGACACGTGCTGTCTACAGCGAGCGGGAGGTGCGCTGCATCGAGCAGGCGCGCTCGATGCAGATGCCTTGCGTCGAGCCGCCAGAAAGCCAAAACGTCAATCTGATCGGGGCAAAGCTGTTCGAGGACTTACGCGAACAAAATCGCGTACTTCCGCGAACAACCCGTGGAGGGGCTGACGGGAATCGAACCCGCGCTGTCTGCTTGGGAAGCAGAAGGTATCAATCAGGTTTCAGAGAACGCCTGATAGATCGAGAAATATCGGTGACCAAGTTCCCCCAAAGCACGCATGAAGCACGCAGGTCACTGCACAAGCAGCGGTATCCCGTGCTCCGCGAGGGCGGCTTCGGCGTATGCGCGGCGTTCGCCGTCGAGGGGCTCGGAGCACGCCACCGCGACAGTTCGAGCGCTTGTGACCACGTCGAGCGCTGTGATGAACCAAGCATCCTCGGCGATGAGTCGATCCACGACCTCCCTGGCTTTCGCCTCCCGCGACGACACCGGATCAAGCGCGTCGAGGATCGCAGAGTGGTCCTCGACCTGTGCCTCGGCGGTCACGTAGTGGACAAGTGTCGCAGTCGTGCTGTGACCAAGGAGCCGCTGCGCTGAGGTCAGTCCCGCAGCAAGCCCGTGCTTCTCAACGAGTGCCTGCACGATCTGAGTCGCCACAGTCGCACGGAGCCGGTGCGGGTGTACGTCTTCCAGCAGCGGGAGATCAGCTTCGGCGCGCGCCTCATTGATTCGCCGCACCTCCCGGGCGAGCTCGTTGCGCCACGACTCAGGGACCACCGGTCGTCCTGTCGATGTCGCGAACAGGTGCGCATCGGGCTGCCTACCTGCGATGCGATGGCGGAGCATTTCGGCGATGCGCGGGGTTACGACGACAGTGCGCTCTCCCGACGCAGTCTTCGATCCGTCAACTGCGGCGAACCGCGCACCATCCCCATTCGCAACGCGCGCAATGTGCGAGCGAACCGTCACGGATCGAGCCTTGAGATCGATGTCGCGCACCCGGAGCGCAAGAAGCTCCGAGATTCGGAGTCCAGTCGCACGGAGAAGCACGAAGCTGTCGTGCAGACGGAGGGCGTCTACGCGGTTCCCCTTCGGGGTGAGAGTCGCGAGGTGCTGCTCGATCACGTCGAGGGTGGCTACGTCGAGTGGCTTCGGCTCCGGGCGTGGTGCGGGGAGGTCGAAAGACCCCCGCATCGGGTTTCGTGCGGACTCGATCAACCCGGCGTTCTCTGCGTGCTTAAACAGAGCCCGGAGGACATCGACAAGCGGCTTTGGTTGCACGTCGCCACTGCCGTCCGCGCGAGGTCGGGGCTCGTGGAGAAGGTCGTAAACCTCTGCGTGGGTGAGCGTGCCGACGCGACGGTCTCCGAGGCGACCCGCGAGGTAACGACGCCACACCTCGCGGTACTTGATCCGAGACGAGTCCGAAAGTGCCCGAGAGGTCGTGGCTCCGCGGCGCGCGAGGTCAGCCAGCCGATCCTCGTGAGTCCACCACCGCTCGAAAAGGGCAGCCATCGTCACGTCCACGCGTCGAGGGGCGACACCGAAACGCGCCTCTTCGACTGCCTGCTGCACCGCTTCGAGCGCCGCTGCCGCGCTGCCTGCGGAACGCTTGATTTGGAAGCGGCTGCCGTCTGCATCGGTGCCCTGCACGACATACACATGTGGGTCGCGCTTGCTCGCACGCTTCCGCGCGTACGGTTCGCCGAAGGTCGCGAGAGAGAGGTCGCGCGTGCTCGTGCGCGCCATGAGCACCCCCCTCTTCTCCGTCGAGGTCGACCATACCTGCGTGAGCACCGACCATGATGTGCGTGACCGGCGGGGCGACCGCGCACGTCTCCCCGCCGGTCGGAGAGGACAACGTGACCGAGCCGCAGGCGTTGCTTTACCTCGATGCGTCGATCCTTGCGCTGCCCGGGATGACGGAGTCGTGGATCGAGCGCTTAAACGACCTGACCGACCACGTCGCCTCGAACCGCTACGCGCTGGAGGTCACCGTCCTCATGCCGCCCCGGGTCTCGCGAACCGTGCGCATTCGCGCCCTCGCGGTGCACGCCGACATTCTCGGCACGTCGTCGGCAACCGCGCACTCTCGGGTCGCCGCGCTTACGCTCGACGCCGGTCCGCGACGACCGCGACGTGTCGCGCAGGTCTGGTGGCTGACCCTCGATCCCGGAGTGCAGCGCCCTCTCCTCGAACGTGCCGGGTCGCTGCCATTGCGCATCCTCCCGGGGCGCGACGGGATCGAGCCACCGCTGATCGAGGACGTGGAGGAGGTGCTCATCGGGTGGCAGCCGCCGCAGCGCGTCGCGGTCGAGCCTCCCGTCGATGCGGTTTACGTGCGTGAGCATGCACTCCCCGCCGACCTGCGCGAGTTCATCGCGTTCTCGCATGGCGCATCGCTGCACGGTGTCGTGCTCATCGTGCAGACGCCCGCAAGCGACGAGGTGCGCACGGTGCTGCGCGACGCCGGAATCCGCATGGGGTTCCCGCTGCATCCGCCGAGCAACATCCGGCGGCTCGTGTGGATCTCACGCGTCGCGGGACGAGAAGTGGTCCAGGACGAACGACTCGCGCCGTTCGCCGACGAGGTGATCCCTGTCCGTCCCCCGCGCGATGTGGCTGGGTGGAGCGCGCTTCTCGGGAGGCTGACTCGTGCGTGAGGCGGTGATCGTGCATGTCTCCGCGCTATGTGACCCGCTCCTCGACGCGGACGACCTGTTCTACGCTCTCGTTCACCTCGAACGAGCGCTTCGGTCGTGGGGTGTGCCGCTGCTCATCTACGTGCCGGGGGAGGCGTCGCCCTACGCGCAGTGGTGGGCGGCGTACCTCGAAAGCGCCGCGCTGCGCGTCATCGACGAACCGCTCGATGAGCGGCTGCGACAGGTGTGGTGGATCAGGGGCTGGGGCTGCGACGACGCGCCTCCGGTGCGTCGCGCGGACCGCGTGCGTGAGTTCGCTGTCGAGCCGGGAGCGGAGCCACGGTGGGGGAGCGTGCTCGATGCGGTTGCGACCTACCGAGCGCTCGTGGCGTACGGGCAGGAGGGGGCGCTCGGTGGGTAGATTGTGGCGCATGGACCTCACCACCTCATACGAGTCCGTCTTCGCATCGAGAACGCTCGCTCGTTACCAGTTTCGCGAGGTCCGCAACGCTGCCGCCATTCTCAAGGCGACCAATCCACGAGAAACGTGCATGATCGAGGGTGTGCTGAACGACTTCAAGTTGCTCAGTTCCGACCTCATCGACGCAGGTGGGTCCGAGTCCGCGCTGGCGAAACGCATCAACGGCTCCTTCCGAACGATGGGGTGGAGGGAAGCCCGCGTTGACACAGACATCGAGCTGAAGCTGCGCATCTTCCCCTACCGACCTGCGGGGGAGCGAGCCGTGACTGAATCGAGCACGTTGGTCTCCAATGAGGGATACAAGGTCGACAACTTCACCGGACGGATCGCTCTTGATCTCGAATGGAACGCCAAGGACGGCAACCTCGACAGGGACATCGGTGCGTACCGCGCCCTGTACGACGCGGGGCTGATCGATGCAGCCGTCCTCATAACCCGCACTCAAGCTGATCTGCGTGAGTTGGGGACGCGCCTTCGCATCGAGGCAGGCATCGAGCCCGAGGAGGCTCGAAAAGTCCTCGCGACAAGCACGACCACGAACATCGACAAGCTGCTTCCTCGCATGACGAGAGGAGATGGCGGCGGGTGCCCCATTCTCGCTGTGGCGATCTGTGCCGAAACGTGGGAGGACAGCGAAAGATCTAATAGTCAGATTTAGATCTCTGTCTGGTACTCTCTAATTGTGACCGAGACCGCCGACATCGCCCCCCTCCCCACCGTCGATGGAGGCTTCAAGACCATCCTCGCCGACCCACCGTGGCGTTTCGCCAATCGCACGGGGAAGGTCGCTCCGGAGCACAAGAGGCTCGACCGGTACTCCACGATGTCGCTCGACGAAATCTGCGACCTACCCGTAGCGGACGTGTCGGCGAAGAACGCGCACCTATATCTCTGGGTTCCTAACGCGATGCTGCCCGACGGGATTCGTGTCATGGAAGCGTGGGGCTTCCGCTACGTGTCGAACATCATCTGGGCGAAGCGACGCAAGGATGGTGGTCCGGACGGGCGTGGTGTGGGGTTCTACTTCCGCAACGTGACCGAGCCGATCCTCTTTGGGGTTCGCGGCTCTCAGCGAACCCTTGCACCTGCGCGTTCGACGGTGAACATGATCGAGACTCGCAAACGCGAACACAGTCGTAAGCCTGACGAACAGTACGACCTCATCGAGGCGTGTTCGCCGGGTCCGTTCCTCGAAATGTTCGCGCGTTACCCCCGCGAGGGGTGGAGTGCGTGGGGGAATGAATCCGGTGTGGAGGTTGAGCCGAAGGGTCAACAGCACCGCGGCTATGCCGGAGGAAGCTTTGATCAGGTGCCACTTCTAGATTCGTACGAGCGTATGTCGCCGCGCGTCGCCGACCGGATCGCGAACCTCATGCGCGAGGAGTACGAGCAGGGGCGTTCGATCCGCGACCTCGCCGAAGAGACCGAGTACAGCATCCAACGTGTGCGAACACTGCTACGCCGTAGCGGCGCGAAGATTCGTGCGCGCGGACGGGGTGCCGCTGACGACGACGCCGAGCTGGAGCAAGCGGTCTAGGTTCATCGACCGATGTCGCCCCTGTTCAAACGTCGCCGTGCGCTCGCCGCGCTCGAAGAGCGCGAGCGCCGGGGTGAGTCTTTCTGGTCAGACAGCTTCTCGCGCGAGACGCGAGTACGCCTTCAGTTCGTCATGAACAGCGAGGTCGGCGGGGATCATCGCATCCCATGACGCGCCGCTGTTGCTGACCATCGAGAAAGCCTGCCGATGGGCGTCCGCCGACCGGAGCAATACGGGAGATGCTCACAACGCCGATACCGCATCTGCTGAGGACGCCTGGTTCGCCATACATATCGTGGGAGCGATCATCCTGCGCCTTGCCCAAGCGACGCCACGCGGCGAAGCAGGGGAGTGATGCCTTTGATGTGGAAGTCGCTGAGCTTGCCACCGGCAATACTTTGATACATGATTACAAGTATCAAAGTAACCGAGTAGGCACTCAAGGGGACACGTTGGAACACATCATCATCAAGGTGAACGAGGATGCACGCAAGGTCGAGTGGTCCTTCGACGAGTGGATGGAACGCGGGCTCAAGTGGTGGCGAACGCGCGCCGACCGCGTGATCTCCTGCACCTATGCAGTCGTCGTTGACGCAAGCGGCACCGTGAGCGCCATCGGTGAGGTCATCGGAGTCCGAAAGGACCGGAACCACAACCCTGTCCGCATAGCAATCGAGATCGAGCCGCAGAGAGACAGCCCGTTGCTCGGCAAGAGAATCGCCGTGAACGCGTCGCGCAACCCAATCGAGTTCACGCGCGACATCCTCTACCTGGACGAGTAAGGGGTCAGATCTCGGCTGCAAGCGCCCGTGCCACGGTGCTCTTCCCGACCCCGAGCGTTCTCGCGATCTGCGCGTAGGACTTCCCGTCCAGGCGAAGGGACCGCGCCAGTTCGACTTGTTCGTAGTTGAGTGCCGGTGGTCGCCCGATGGGGGTGCCGCGCTCGCGCGCCGCTTGAACGCCCGCGGTTACTCTCTCCCGGATCACTTCTCGTTCCATCTCCGCGACGGCGGCGAGGATGCCGAGCACAAGGCGTCCCGTGGAGCCGGCTGTTGAGATCCCGTCGCTGACGGTTCGTAGAGTGACGCCGCGCGCGTCGAGGTCTTCGACCAGGGCGAGCACCGCGGCGGCATTGCGTCCGACGCGGTCGAGCCGCCACGCGACGATCTCGTCGCCATCGCGGGCGTGGTCGAGCAGCGCGCGGAACCCGGGACGCTCGGCGGGTGCGACGCTGCCGGACAGGGCTTCGTCTGACCACAGCTTCGTGACCCCCGCGCGTTCGAGCGCATCGCGCTGAAGGTCGAACGATTGGTCCTTGGTGCTCACGCGCAGATAGCCCAGCAGCATGTGTCCGTCCCCTCCCGAAAGTGTCCCGGAATCCAGAACATTCCGGCACGGGTATACGGGACGATCTGATCCTGAAATCGTGCGGGTGCGATGACCGCCGACCGACCGTCCCGGAACCTATAGATTGCGGTCCGGCTGCATCATGGTCGGTCGGAAGAGAGGGACGATGAATGCGGGTCGGGAATACGTTGAAACCATGATCGACGACGACGACGACCTGAGTTGGCTCATGGCACCTGCTCGACAGCAAACGCCAGCTCACCGCAACGTCGCCGAGAACACGCGATTGAGCTGGCGAGCCCGACCCCGCGCTGTGTCCGCGTTGCGGTGAGATGGTGCGGGTGTTCGAGGCGGCGTACGGGATGTCCCTCGGCTGTGAGGAGTGTCTGTGGATGAGTGAGCCGGAGCGCCCCGAAGAAAGAAATCCCCCGGCACAGAAGGAGCCGGAGGATTTCTGAGGGGGCGGGCACACACTCCGCCACCCCGGGAAGGGACTGCGCCGAGAGGGAAGAAGAGGGGGAATCTCTCGGCACAGCCCCGGTCTTTCAGGCTCGCCGGGGGCGCGACCAGATCAGTGCGCCCCCGGCGAGGGCGGCGATTCCACCGATGACGCCCGCCCAGATTGCGGGGGTCCGGCGAATGCCACGACCGCGAGGAGTGCGAGGGCGGAGGTGATGATGACGGGGGTCTTGCGCATGGGAAGTCCTTCCGGGTGGAGGACGTGTGCCCTCGCCTGTTGAACCCCGTCCGTTCGGGTTTTGCCCCTCCGTCGTTAGGCTGCGAGAAGCCCAAGCGCGTCGATCTTGTCCGGGCGGAAGCCCGACCAGTGATCGACTACGCACTCGTCCCTGTCTCGCAGCACGACCACGGGCGCTTGGAGGTGCCCGAGGCGCTTAGTGAGGGCGAGCGCGGCAGCGTCCTCAGAGAGGTCGACCACCGCGTAGTCGATGCCGAGCGCATCGAGGCGGCGGTACGTTGCCGTGCACTGCACGCACGAGGGCTTCGAGTAGACGGTGAGAGTAGCCATGAGGGTCTCCTTCAGTCAGAGCAAGTCGTCGAGCGAGAACTCGGCGGGCGGAGTCGCCCCGCGACGAGGCGGTGTCGGGTCGTCGTCGAGGTCGGCGAAGGGGTCGCCGTCGAAGTCCGCGAAGGGGTCGTCGGAGAAGCCCTCGAACGGGTCTGCGAGGTCGGCGGGTGTCGGGGATTCGGGCTGCATGATCTCCCACTTCTGTGCGCGTGGGACACCGCGTGCTTCGAGGAGAGCGGGGAGCCGGAGTGCGTCCTCATAGGCGACGCGGAAAGCCGCGACGCCTGCCCCTCCCTCCGCCATCGTGACGCCGGAACCGGGCATGTCCCCAAGGCGCCCGAGAAGGTCAGATGCCTCGGGCGCGAACTGACCCGGGAAGAGCATTCGGAGCGATTCGGGAGCCATCGGAGCGGAACCGGGTACCTTCAGCTGCACCTTCTGTCCGATGTTCGCTCGGAACTCCCCGGGGAGGAACGAGGTGTCGGGACGCTGTACGCCGAGCACCATGTGGATGCCGACGTTGCGCGCCTCGCGACCGAGCTTTCCGAGGTAGAGCCGGATGATCGTCTTTGCTACCCGGTCCTGCTCGAACTCGACTCGGAGGGGGTCGTCCTTGTCGAGAGCCGACAGGTTTGCGGACGAGTCTTCGAGCAGTGATGCGGCTTCATCGATGATGACAGTCACGGGACGGATGCCCTCCGAGGCACGTACGTCTGCGGGGAGCTTTGCCCAGAACCCGATTCCGTGAGCCTGAAGCACCTTCTGGCGCCGGACGCGCTCCGCGTACACCGTCTCGATGACCGCCCGCGCCTCGGGAAGTGTGGTGACCGCTACCGCGGCGCACCAGGGGTGCAGCGGGGTGAAGTCGACCGCGTTCTTCGTCGGATCGACGACGATGAGATCGTGCCCCCGAGACAGCGCGCCAACGGCGTGAGCGAGAAGGAAGTAGGACTTGCCCGCACCCGTCTCTCCCGCGACCAACCCGTGTGGGACGGAGAGCTTCTGCCCGACGACGCGCGCGCCGGTGTCCTGCCCGTGGGGGATGAAGTCCCACAGGTCGGGGTCGAAGTCGATGGTGAGGTCGGCGAGCGGAACACGCTGCGGGAGCCGGAGCGGGTCGCGGCGTTCGAGCACCACGCGACCCGACACGAGGTCTTCCTCGATGCGCCAGTCGGCGTGGGCACCCGGAATGACTAGCACCGCGGCGCGCCAGACAGCGAGTCGCTTCTCGGCGTCCGTGCCCGCCTCTGGTGCCCGGAGCAGCTGCACGAGGTCGACCACGCGAGGGTTGTCGGGGTCGAGTTCGACCGCGACCTCGACCTCCCAGGGACGGACCTTGAGGAAGCTCGCGAGGCGGTTGCGGATCGCCCGCGCTTCGGGGGTGAGGTGCGCGATGATGGCGAACTTCTCGTGCTGGTTGACCTCGACGAGGTCGAACCCCTTCTGCCGCACGCGCTCGGCGAGAGCGTCCACCTGAGAGCCTTTGAAGTCGCTGCTGAGCGTGAGCCGCTGCGCGTCAGGGCGCTCCTGGACAACTGCGATCATCGACGTTTCCGGGTCGAACTTCCCCGGGGTAAATCCGTGACCGAAACGCGCGTCGAAGGACTCATCGAGCTTCGCGCGAGCCGCCGCCGTATTCGGGAACCCGGGAACGCTCACGCGCTCAGGGATGACGTTCACGTCCAGTCCCGCTCGTCGAAGGTCGGGATGTCGCCGTCGCGCGACGCCGGGGCGGACGGCTCCGGGGCGGCGCCCCACGGGTCGTCCTCGTCGAGCGCCGCCACGGTCTCGGTGGCGATGGGCTGCGACAGGTCGCTCTCACCCTCGATGAGTCCGCCGGAGGCAGCGCGTGCCTGTTGACGGGCGAGCGTTTCCGCTGAGATCGGGACGAGGAAGATGCGCTGGTAGTCAGCTTCCGCGACCTCAAGGTGCTGCCCGAGCCGGGTGCGAGCGAGCCGCTCCCTGACCTGTGAGAGATCGACATCGACGTGCGGGGTGACGAGGAGGTTCTCGCCCGCGTACCCCCACGATGCCGCGGGGATGCCGGTCTCCGGGCGCGGCTCGAACAGGCTGCGAGGGTTGCCGCCCAGCATCGCCGCGAGGGAAGCCTCGATCTCAGCCTCCGCCTGTGCGGTCTCTCGGGCGTCGCGAACCGCGAGGCGTCCAAGGTAGATCGGCAGGGGGAGGAGATTGATCAGGAGCGCCACGCCTGCGAGACCGGTCGCGAGACTCTGCATCCACGCGGGGAGGAACGTGATCGTGAAGCTGCGGTAGAGGATGCTCGCAGCGACGAGAGAGAGCGATGACCAGACCCACCACGCGGGGACGTGCGCGCGAAGGAGCCGGAAGAATGCTCGGACACGGAGGGGCACCTGAGAGAATGCGGCGACGCGGCGCGTGACGAAGTAAACCCCGAGGAGACCGAGGAGCACTCCGACCAACGGCGCGGTGCTCCACAGGACGCCGGTGAGCACGAGCATGACGAGCACGAGCGCAGTGGCGAGCACCTGCTCGATGCCCGACAGTCCGTCGCGCTCGACGTGCCTTGGTCGGTCGGCGAGGACCGCCCATCCCGCGGAGCGACCCGCGAGACGGGTGGCGGCACGCCCGTTCGCGCTCCAGCGGGCGATGTCCCGACGGGAGTAGAGACCGTCGTTGCTCATGTCGTTTCCCTCTTCCTTGGTGATCTGTGGTTGCGCGGGTCGGACTACGACACTCGGTGGATCTCGACGAAGAAGACGAGGGGGGTCGGGATCTCGGACGGTCGCAGCTGCTCGACAACGACGCGGTAGTCGCCGGACGGGACTCCTGTAGCGACGAGTTCGAGCCCAGCATCGGTCTGCCGCGTCTCGAACTTGCCCACGACCGGATCGCCGTCCGCGCGCTCGAACGTGATGCTTGTCGTGTCGTAGTGAAGCGGAGCGAAGGCGTACCGCGGCTCGATGAGGAGCGCGGAGCCGCTGCCGTCGCTCTCGATGATCGTTCGAGCGCGGCTCTGCACGACCTCGTTGCCGAAGGTGTCGCTCTCGTGCGAGACCTGCGCGGAGAGGGAGCGGGTGGCGGCATCTGCGTCGCTCGCGGCGGCGTTCGCGACGGTGAGCGACGCGATCCCGACGCCGAGGGTGGCGATGAGGAGTGCACCTGCGCCGAGCTTGAGCGCGTGGTGGCGGAGGAACGGGATGGGGCTTGCGAGCTTCATGGTCTCTTCTTTCAGCGCAGACGGAGGACGCGGGCGCCCTCGCGGTCGGAGAGGAGGTTCGCTGCGGTCAGCGTCGAGATGAGGTCGGGGAGGAGGGTGACGAGGCGGAAGGTCGGGGTGCGATTGCCCCACGCGATGCGGAGACGGTCAGCCTCGACCGAGAGATCGAATGCGTCGAACGGGTAGTCGAGCGTGTCGAGGAGGTTTGCTGCCGTGACGCCGTCAACGGAGACCTCGACCCACGGCGAGGACTGGTCGTCGGTGGGGTAGCTGAAGTGGAGGTGACGCTTCCGCAGCGTCACCTCCTCCTGCGCGATCTCTACCGCACGACCGGCGTCACGCACGCGGACGAGCGCCTCCTCGACCCTCAGTGCGACGCGGGTGCTCAGGAGCGAAGCCATCAGTCCCCTCCTTCTCGGAGAAGGTTTTCCAACTCGACACGACGGACGAAGATGCGTGCGTGCGTGCCCTCATGGCTACGGACGAGCGAGGGGAGGAAGGGATGGAGCTTTCCATGTCGCCGAATGCGCTGATACGCGTTCGGTGCCGAGATGCCGAGCGCGGCGGCTGCCTCGGGGAGCGGCACGAGCGGGTCGGAGAACGAGGCGCTCATGCCGCCGCCGCCGTTTCTTGGGCGGCGAGCAGCTTCTCGATGGTCTTTCGCGGGTTCCCGAGGTGGGCGACCTTGCCGTCACGAACGAGGAAGAACCCTCGTTTCGTGTACCCGTTGCTGCCCACGGTCGCGTCGGCGAACTCATAGAGCCCGTCCCGCTCATACGTGAACGTGGTCGAACCCGATGCGCCCGAGCGGGAGAGCGAACGCTCCATCTCCACGAACTCGCGGCAGAGACCGTACGTCGGGTGCGTGCCGGTGATGCGGGCGATCCACGAGCGGCTACCGGAGCCTCCGCCGCGAACCTTTACGAACGCGCTCGTCGCGGAGATCGTCGTCGAGGGGTAGGTGACCCCGAACTCGAACTTGTCCTCGAACGAGTCGTCGTCGATCTTGAGTCCCTGTGCGATTGCATTGACGTCCACGATGCTCTCCTACTGTCTGCTTGTCTTCCTTGCTAGACAAAACTATACAGTACAAAACTGAGAGAAACCTGACAAATATGGACACTAAGGGCGGTCTTCGATGTCCTGGATCTCGAACTCGGAGACGTAGAGCCGGGTGCCGATCCGGTGAACTCGGGTGACCCGTGGGTGAAGCTCCCCCGTCCGTAGAACGCGCTTGTGCGCCGCGCTTGGGGTGAGCCCGAGTCTCCGTGCCGCCTCGGAGAGCGGGATCAGGGGGTCCGTTTCGATGTCGCTCATGCGTGCGCGAGCCTTCCTCCGAGGATGACGCCCTCGGCTTCTACGGTCACCCCTCCGATTTCGCCACCGAAGGTCTCGGTGAGGATCGTGGCGACCTCGGCAGCGCGGTCGGGTGTCGTCTGCACGATCAGTTCGTCGTGGATTGGGAGGTAGAGCCGGTCGGTGTCGCAGAGCCGCTCGGCGACCGCGAGGGTCCGGCGCTTAAAGAAGTCCGCCGCTGACCCCTGCACCGCGTGGTTGACCGCCTTGTACTCCTCACCCGCGCGTGGGGTGGGGAGCGGTCGACCATAGAAGGTCGCGAGGTCGTCGCCGACCATCACGCGCTTGCGCCACTTCGCGAAGGTCGGGAAGGCGCGGTCGATGCCCGCGCGCACCTCCCGCGCTCGATCCTCGGAGATCGCCAGGCGCTGCGCCAGGGATTCGACCCCCTGTCCGTAGAGCGACGCGAGGAGCGCGGTCTTCGCGATCTTGCGGCGAGGGTCGTCGGCGAGGACGGTCTCGCCCCAGATCGTAGCGGCGAGCCATAGGTACGGGTCGCTGCCGGGTGCGACGGCTTCGAGCATCGCGGCGTCCCCAGAGAGAGCGGCGGCGATGCTCGGCTCGACATGGCTGAGGTCAGCCCCGACGAGCACCATGCCCTCGTCGGGGAGAAGGAGCCCGCGCATCCCGGGGGAGAGGTTCTGAAGCGCCGGACGGCGGATTGCGAAACGCCCCGTGACCGTTCCGACCGTGTCGATCTGCGGGTAGACCCGGTCGCCCCGGAGAGCGTCTCGGATCTCGCGGAGCTTCCCGGCATCGCGGGTCAACGCGCGAATACGGACGAACTCGTCGAAATCCTCACGGGCGTCCTCGGGCACATCTGCGTCGTCGAAGGCGTGGTGCGAGAGCGTGTCTCGCCCCTCCGATGTGCGGATGGTGATGCTCCGCTCATCAAGCCACCTTCGCGTCGCGTCGGAGTCCCGGGAGAGGTCAACTCCGAACTCGCGGCGGCTCGTGCGCCCGATCTGCTCGGCGTCGCGCAGGGTGCGCTCTAGGAGATCAACGTCGATGCGGAGTCCCCGGAGCGCGGTCTCGCGCCAAGTTGCCTCGGTGCGAAGCTCCCAGCGCACCCAGTCCTCGTCGGGGTCGCATTCGGCAGCGATGGTCGCTGCTTCGACCGCGCGCGGGGTGACGGCGCGGTGCAACCGGCTGTCGCGCAGGCTCGACTCCAGCAGCGCACGCGTGCGCCAATCCCGCCCGCCGAACTGCGTGCGGAGGGCGCCCCACGCGTGCTGCGCGTCGCGATCCGGGACGTAGTCGGCACCGGGCTGGGTAGCGCGCCAGACGGTGCCCGCGTCGGTGAGCCCGCCGATGCGGATTCGACGGCTCTCCCAGATCGCGCGGGCGAGCACGAGCGCGTCGGATGCCCACAGTTCTCGGTCGCCCGCGCGGAGCACGGTCAGCGCGCGGATCAGGAGGTCGCGGTCGGTGGCGTCGAGCAGCCACGCGTCCCCTTCCTCGTCGGCAACCGCGAGGAGCACGAGGGCTCCGTCCGCGACCTCGCCGTGGAGCCCCACGAAGGTGTGCTCGCTGACCCACGCCTCAAACGCGGGGAAGGTCGCGTCGGTGATGATCCTCACAACGTCACCTCCGCAGCATCGTCGTGCTGCGCCGAGCGTGGGGTGACCGAAGCCGGGTTCGCGAAATCCGCCTCCGGCGCTTCGACGAAGACCGCGGCGTTCGCCGTGACCTCGCCGCGGGGAGTCGCGGTCACGCGGTAGATGTTGCGCGACGTGCGGTCCTTGCGCTTTTCGATTGCGAGGAGATCCTTGCCGTCCTCCGAGGGGATTTGGGTTTGGAGGATCGGTTGGAGAGCGCCGGGGAACGCACGGGCGAACTGCTTTTCGTCGGAGTGGACGATGTCGCCGAGAGTGTGGGGGAGCGAGGCAGTGATCCGCGCCGCCTTGATCGTTTCCTGCGCGGCACGGGCGTCGAACGGCTCGTCGCCGAACCTGCGGTGGAGGAGCGCGAGCACCGGCTCCCAGACCGTGCGGCTCGTGTCCTCTTGCTCGTCCATCCAGTCGCCGCGTCCCTCGAAGGCGCGCTCGGCGAGGGAGAGTTCGTCGTCGCCGATGCGGACGTGGGTAAGCGCAGAGAGCACGACATCCGCCCAAGTCTCGAAGGAGGCGAGGCTCTCGTAGGCGGTTGCCGGGGCGTTCTGCGTCCCGTAGAGGAGGAGCGTGTGCGCGGCCGCGAGCAGCCGCGGACGGTTTGCGTGCGTCTGCCCGACGATGTCGCGGTAGCGCGGGGGACGCGCGGCGTGCATCGCCCGGATGCGCTCGGTCTGATCGAGCCGGATGTTCAGGAACCGGCGGTTGATGTCCCCGCCGACGCGGATGTTGTTGCCGCATACAGTCAGGAGGAGCCCCGATACGTCGATGCTCGACGACTTGCCCAGTTCTCGCGAGGAGTTACCTCCGTCCGCGGTCGCGGTCAACGTCATGAGGACGGGGGCGTCAACCTTCGCGCGCCCGAGCTCATCGACGTGGAGGAAGCGGTGCCCCGCGAGCATCGCGGCGCCGATGCGCTTGTCGATCTCGTCGTTCGCCTTCGTAGACGGGTCGGTAATGTTCGTGACCCCACCGTTCTTGCCGACCGCGAGTGTGCGCCCGACGCGCGCGAGGAGCGACTTGCCTGCACCCTTACCCGGGGCATCGAAGCCGAAGCTCGGCGCGATCCGTGTTGCGGGTCGCGCGACGGTCGTCAGGAGGTAGACGACGGCACGGGCGTAGTCGCCGGGCGACTCGAAATAGAAGTCGCCGAGGGTCTCTGAGGTCAGGTAGCGGTAGGCGTTTTGCGCGTCCTCCCGTGTCGGCGTTTCCTCGACGCGGTAATCCGTCCATTCCTCCGGGTCGAGTTCGAGGTGGCTCTGCGTTTCGAGGTCGAGCCCGGGCGTCTGCGCGACGCGGAACTCGTCGGCGTCGCCGACGCGGAGGAAGGTCGGTTCGTGGAGCTGCAGCGCGACGGTCGGAATGTGCGGGTCCGCCACGAGGTCGCGATAGACGGCGTCACGGATCGACGGCGAGACCTCGTGGAAGAGGCGCGACGGGAACCGGACGCCGTCGCTGCTCTCCTTGAACTCGCACGGCTGCACCGCGTTCAGGATCACGCTGGCGAACCGCGGCGTGTCGTCCTGATCCCACCGCTGTGTTCCTCGTCCGGTGGAGTGCACTTCCAGCAGCGCGCGCGGACGCATCCCGATCCCGGGTGCGAGTCGGAGCAGATACGGCACGTCGCCGCGCGGGCTCTCGATCTCCCGCAGGCGTGCGGCGATATAGGCAGAGAGAGCGCTCGTCGATCCGTGTTCCGGTGACGCCATGTCGATGTGCTCCGGGTCGAAGAAGACCCGATCTCCTTCATCGAGTGCAGTGCGCTGCTTCTCGGTGATCGCGGCGGTGTCGATGAGTTCATCCCGGTAGAGCGTATTGACCGCGCGGGAGACCTTTCCCTTGTGCAGGAGCCGTGCGTACACGTCGAACGGAGTGTGGTACCCCTTCGGGAGCAGGGGGTCGCCCGAGGTCCAGACCATGACGCCTCCGGGGAGGAGATCCTCGTCCCCGTACCGACGGTGCTCTCGACCGATTGTCGCTGAGCGCGGGGTTGCGGTGCCGTCCGGGTCGGGGCGCGTCAGTTCGACGAACCCCGTCGTGTCGAGGTCACCCGCGTGGATCGTCCACCCTGCCTCCAGGAGGAGGTCGAGGGTCGCGCGGTCAGATGCCTGCGCGTTGTACGCGCGCATCACCGGTCGACCAATCGCGGGGACGGGGAGTAGCGCCTCGCCGAGCGAGGCATCGGATGCGCTTGCGTCCGCGAGCGCTCGGCTCAGAGAGCGCAGGGACCCGGGCTTGAGGATGGGCACGTTCCGCACGTCGTTGCGAAGGGTGCCGCCGTCCTCCACGAACGTCCACGCCGCGCGAGTGGGGTGTGTCCTCCCGTAGGAAGGCGCCGTGATCGAATACCCGACAACCAGTAGCTCCGCAGCGAGGAGCACGCCTTCGGGGGTCTGCGCGAATGACTGCACCGTGGGGAGCTTCCGCTTGAGGTCGTCCCACGCTCTCTCGTCACTGACCTCGACCAGCCCGTACCAGTGGCGACCTCCAGACGGCGAGTCCTCGACCCAGAACCGGCTCAGCCGGGCTGTGTCAAGCTGCGTGGAGTCGCTCGGGCTCGGCTTTGGCATCGTCGGTCGGCTTGGGGAGGTTGATGCCGACGATGTCGGCGGGTGCGGGCGTGTGGGGCGGTCGACGGAATCGCTCGGGATGCTTGTCGTAGTACGCCTGCTGGGTCGCGTCGCGTCGGTTCCAGGCGTGGTGCCAGGTGCCGTCGTGGACCTCGTTCGGGCTGAACAGGGCGATGCCGGAGTGCTTGTGGTTCTGGTTGTACCAGGGGACGTACCACTCGACGTAGGCGCGCGCCTGTTCGATGGTCGCGAAGGTGCCGGGGTAGTTCGGCCGGTACTTCATTGTCCGGAACTCCGATTCGGAGAACGGGTTGTCGTTGCTCACCCGGGGCCGGTTGTGTGTCTGCGTGACGCCGAGCTCACTGAGGAAGTCCTTGAGCGCTCCGGAGCGCATCGCAGGGCCGGAGTCAGCGTGGACGGCGTCGGGTATCCCATGCCGACCGAACGCGTCCTCGAACATCTCGACGGCGAGGTCGTCGACTTCGCGTTCCTCGACGCGGCAGCCGACGAGCTTGCGGGAGAAGATATCGATGATCGAGTACGCCTTGAACGCGACGCCGCGCCACGGGGTGCGCAGGTCGGTGATGTCCCAGCTCCAGACCTGTCCCGGACCGGTCGCTTCCAGCACAGGCGCTTCTCGTGGTGGCCGGTCGCTGTTGCTGCGCCGGGTTGGGGCGACGGGGCGGGCGGACTGATCCTCGATCTCGGCCGCGATGCGCCACCACGAGCGGCGTGAGGCGAGCATCACCCCGTCATCCCACGCGGACGCGAACGAGTGATCGACCGCGTGCCCTTCGGCCCAGCCCGCCGTGATCCTGCCGGCGATGACGGCGCGGTCGGTCTCGCTGATGCGTGACGGGTATGCCCGCTCCTTCTGCGGGACGGGATCCGCGACGCGCTCCCGAGGACGCGTCCGGTAGTGCCATGTCGACCTCGCGACGCCGGCGATCTCGAGTGCGCGACGCTGCGACCCAACGGCCGCTGTCAACTGTCCGACGAGGTCGTTCTCGGCGTCGAGGAATCGGATGGATCGTTCGTCGGCTGGTTCACGGCGGGCTCTTGCTCGCTCATCTGATGCAAGAGCCCGATAGCTTTTCCCAGGGTCTCGATAGTCTGCTCGAGTTCACGCACGCGGGCTGTCAGCCGGGCGACCTCCGCCTCCTGCGCGGCGCGTTCACGGGCGCGTTGCCGCTCGATGCCGGTGCGCTTCTCTGGTGGGGTCACCACTCCACCTTCTCGCGGGATCAGTCCACGGTCGAGATCACCGTCGAACACCGCCGACCGCCACCGCCGGAGCCGGTCATACGAGACTCCCTGCTCCTCAAGCCAGAACGCCTTTTGTCCATACGGCTGGATCTCGTACCGATGCACGAACTCACGGATCTGCTCCGTCGAGAACCCCGGACTGATCGACATACCCGCCAACTCCCTCACTGATCATGAATGACTCACGACCAGCTTGGCGAAGAGGGAGCTTCCCGAAAGTCGCGGACGCCTGGGCTTGAAAGAGCGCGTCCTTCATCCGCTGTCGAAACTCGGCGTTCGCCTTCGAAGGCGCCTCGCGTTCGAGCATGAACGGTACGAGGAACGTTCCGTCAGCGGACTCGATGCGCCCGTCCCATCCGAGTCGGAGCGCGACCCCGGTCGCCTCTCCGCGGTCGATCAGATCGAGGGCGGCGTCGTTGACCTCGTCGCGCGTGAGGTTGAGGTGATCGCCCTCCGAGCGCATTGCGGTCTTGTTCGCGCCGACCGCCCAGATGCCGAAGCCCTCGTCAACGAGGAGCCTCGCGAAGTCGTAAAGGTCATCTTGCTTGTCCGTCGTCATGTCGCCGTGTCCGTTCGTCCGTAGTGTCCGCTACGTCTTGTTACTTGACAATAGTATACACCAGAAGAGTTGCGGATGCCTGCATGCTGCAACGACGCTGCGCGCTCGATCTCCTCCGCGGCGGACTCATCCGAGGGGACCGAGCACCTCGTCCGTCAACACTGCTGCTGCGCGGTGCAGGTAATGCAGGTAGTGCAGGCGATGATTTTGCCCGCCGGGCGGCTCACGCGAATCTCTGTGCGAAGCGGCGATTTGGGCGCTCAAAACACTAGTTTCTGAGCGATTTCGTTCCGGCGGATTTTGCTGAGATCTATTACCTGCATCGCCTGCATTACCTGCACCAGGTCATTTTCCCGCGGAATTACGCGGATCTCGTGCAGGTGATGTGCGGGTAGTAGTGCGGGTAGTGCAGGTAGTAGCCACCTGCACAAGCGTGTCCGCTCCAGCGGGCATCTGTACAGAAGTCGACACAGGCATCACCTGCATCACCCGCGTGCAGGCAGTCATCGCCTGCACTACCCGCACGTACTACCTGCATCACCGGTGGCTCACCGGACTATCGGCTTACCGTTCGCGTCAGTGGCGATGACCTTCCGTCCGTCGAGCACAACCTGATCGACCTTGCCCTTCTCGATCCACTGGTAGAGCGTGGCGCGGGAGATACCAAGCGCGGCTGCCGCAGCCGACATCGGGAGCCCTCCCCGCACGTTAACCCGCGGCAGCTTTCCGTTGATCGGCGCGCCTGCTCGACGGCGCAAAACATCCTCATCAGCATCCACAAGGCGGGCAACACCTGCCCAATCGAAGTCCGCGTCCTCCCGAGCCCGTTCGAGCCAACCATCGGCGGCAGCCGCCGCTCGACGCTCGCTACGCAGAGCCTGCACGACCATGCGCTCTGTGTCCGCCTCAGGAATGCTTACGCGTGTTGCCTCACGCTCTCGGACCGCTAGGTACTCGTCGTACGAGGCAGGGATCTCAGCGAGCCGGTCGGCAATCCAGGAGGTCGTTAACGTGCTGTCGCCACGCTCGGTGGCGAGCACCAGCATCTTCACCTGCTCGTACCGTACGCCGGTGGGGAGGTCGGCGAAGTCTTCGTGAGTCATGTGACCATCATGGTCGATAACTCGACAGAAATCGACACTAGGGATGGTAGGCTAGGCATGTCCGCTCTGAGTGTTGTTGTCCGCTTCGCTCAGGGAGAAGCCCCCGGTTACCTGCCGGGGGCTTCTCTTGTTCCGGCGGCGCGCTCCGTGTGGCATCAAACGCGGCGGCACCCGCCCCCGCGCCCGTCCAGGCGCTCACGGGCGCACAGGGCGAGTCGGCTAAAGGAAGTCCTCGGGGTCTGCCGAGACGTGCCCTCGACCATCGCAGAACGGACAGGTGCCCCACACCAGATCGCCTTCGGGACCAGTGCGCAGTTCAGCCTGCCCATCACCGTTGCAGTCGGGACATACCGCGAAGTATTCGTCAGGGTCGCCGGTGTCGTATCGAGTGAAGCTCATGTCGCTCACCGTACTCACACTGCGCGGCTGGCTACATCGATCGCGCTCATTGCGGTGGATACTGTGACGGGTAGATGGCAAGGAGTCGTCAGAAAACTGAGCGAGCGAGGTCATACTTGTGCGCGGCTTGGTGCCCGACGCGCGGGTGTCGGAGGAGGAGCGCGAGCGAGTCATCCGCGCGGTACATAGGTTGTCCGGGCGACCGCTCGCACATCCCTAGGCTGGCAACGTGATCGTCCTCTTCCCCGACACGAACTCGCTGCACGGCGATCTCCTGATGCGTGGGCGTTCGAGCGGCGAGCTTCTTGCGCTACTGACGTGAAGGTCGACTACTTCGAGGAGACGCGGGCGGCAGCCGTTGCGGAACTGGCGGTCGTCTGGTCCGATGACGACCTGCGGCTCTGGCTAGAGGCGCGAGGCGACCGACACCCCTCGTCCTGAGATGATGCACCTGCGCATCATGACTCCAACGACTCAGCGGTAAGGGTTGCATTCTCCTGAGTGACTGGCTCATTCTTCTTCGCGGTACCTCCCCGCACGTTCTCGATGAGGAGCGCCAGAACGAGGACGAGGACGGCGGCGGACACGCCCACCGCGCACTGCCACAGGGCGTGCTCGAATTCCTCGGGAGGTTCATAACTGCGCAGGACGAAGAGAATCGCGAGCGTGGCTGAGCTGCCGATAGCGCCAAGCGGAAGTGCGACCCGCGCAAATCGGCGGTCTAGTTCGGCGGCATTTCGATCCGCTCGCGACAGCGCGACACCGTCGATACCGAGCAGCAGCAACATGACGAGGTGGTAGTCGAACAAGAACCCCGCCGCTTGGGAGATGTCGTCGGCGAGCGGGAGGAATAGTGTCGCGGCACCAACGACGACGGCGATGACGAACAGAGTGACAATTCCGAGCGCCGTGTTCTCGATGAGTCGCTGCTCAGTGGTTATGGGATTCGTCGGCGTTGCCGTCACGCCGTAAGGCTAGCGGTCCGCAACGACGATGCGGAGACGCACCCGCTGTCCGCCTCATATCCAAGGGGCGCCGACGATCCGCCCGTGCGGCGCTCTCGTGGGCAGTGTCATGCGCGCACCGATGACTGCCCTGCGCTGCGCTCCGACACCTCAGCGCATCGCCCGCACGCGGGTGATGATGAGCGCCGAGATCACCAAGACCGCGGCTCCAACCGTCACCGGCAAGCCGTCCGTTGTCAGCCACACGAGGAACTGCCCGAGGCTGACGAAGACGAAGGCGGAGATCAGCGCGAGCACGTACAACGCGAATGCGACCGCGACGAGTCCGAAGAACCCGAGGGTGAAGAGCGTACGCATGTCATGCCGCCTTCGGGAGGATGATCGCGATTCCCCGGGTGACCTCGTCGGTCGACCACCCCGCGCGCAAAAGCTTCTGCCGCAACGCGCCCCGCAGCACCGCGACGACCTCGCGCTTGCTCTCGTCGGCGACGACCCCCGCGCACGCGTCGCGCATCGCGCCCACCCATTCCCGGGTCGGCGTCTTCGGGACCGCACCGACGTGCGCGAGGAGCCCCGGGAGGACTCGCTCGTGCACGAGCTTCTTCTGCGCGCGTGAGCGCTCCGCGGACGCAGCGCGCTCCGCAGCCTCGATCACACGCGCCGCTTCGCGTTCGTCCCGGAGACGAGCCGGCTCTCCCTCGCTGAGGGTGCGTGCGGCGTCCGCGAACGCTCGCACGTCGTCCGGGTCGAGCCCCGCATCCCGGAGCGTGCGGCGCGCGCGGGTGCGACGACCTTGGGGGAGCGCATCCTCCGATCCGAGTGCGCGGAGAAGCGCGTACTGCCATGCGGCATCGCCGATTGCGCCGTACCCCACGCTCGGCTCGGTGACCGCGCGCAGAACGCGAGCAGCATCGGCGGCGCTACCGTTCGACTCGGAGGGTGCTTCGCTCCCGCCCGCCAGTAGATCGACGAGACCCACGGCAACCCCGTTCGATTCGAGTGTGCTGCTCACGCTCGCAGGCAGCTTGGCGAACCGCACGCGCCCGGGCACACCGCGACCTCGGCTGAGCAGCGTGAGCGTCCCGCTCTCGACGAGCTTCCGCACGCGCGCACTCACCGCAGTGTGCGTGACGCCGAGAACCACGCCGAGCTTCTTGCTCACGAGCGCCGAGTCCCACGCTTCGGGATCGTCGATCATCCCGAGTGCGAGCACGGCAACGAGTGCGGCGTGACCCGCAGGGTGAGGCTGAAGCAACGCAGCGACAGCGCGGCGCGCGATCCGCCGCCGCCTCTCAAAAGGGGATTCCGCGCCATGACGCTTCGCGGCAGCGGTCAGCGTCCTCCACGCCGCCGTCTCGGTGACGATCTGCGTAACCCCAGTGTCCCGGCAGCGCGACCGGAGCCAGACGCGACACCGTCCGGCGGGCACGTTCTCGGAGCGAGCACGAGCGAGAACGGCGAGCACGACGGCGGTCGCGGGACGACCGGCGCGCAGCGCTGAGGTGAGCACCGGACCGAGCGTAGCGTCGAGCGCGGGGAGGTCGAGCGAGTTTCGTGGCGTCATCAGTTCCGTATACCTCTATTAGGGATTCCCTACGGGTAATCCCTATGTTAGCAGATGTGATCGGATAGTGCATTACCATTCACGGGAGCGCAGCGCAAACCGACACGCGGGGCGAGACGCGGGCAGCGCGAGACGCGGGGCTCAAGCCGCAGGCGGCAGCGCAAGCAGAGGTCGACTCAGCGGCAAGCCGGAGGGAGCCCGCAGGGCTCCGCATCGAGGTCGGCGCAGCGAGGGGACGAGACCGCAACGGCGGGGGAGCGGAGTGGCTCAGGGGGAGCAGTAGCCCGGAGCAGCACCGGGGGAGCAGCGCGGGGCGGAGCCGGTACGGAGGGCGTTTCGAGGACGGGGGTCGGTGCAGGGATGAGGGTCAGAGGGAGTGTGATGAGACCTACCTTCTTCTTTCTTCTCCCTCTTCCTCTCTGAGTGCTGTCCTTCTGTGTGAGTGTCTTCCTTCTGAGTGCTTGGGGAGCCGGGAGTCTGCGTGGAGAGTGCGCATGCTTCAGCGCCGCCGTAGGGTGTGCGAACGGAGGGCGGCGCGGATCGCTAGAGTGCGGGCATGGCGATATTCCCCGAGCGTGCTCCCGGACCGAACGATGCGGACCTCAGCGATGAGGAGTACAACAAAACCGGCACGTTCCTCTACCCGCCCTTTCCGAGGAGTGCGCAGCAACTCATCGCGTTCTACGAGGGTTCGCACCCCACTGAGGAGCAGTTGACGAAGTTCGCCGATGCCTACGGCGACGCGCGACTGCGGTGGGCTTCGCCGCTGGTGGAGGAGGCAGATGGAAGGTTCAGACGCCTCTACGGTGCCGGTACCGAGAAGGCTTCCGCCGCGCACTGGGAGTACGTCGCGAAGCTGGAACAGAAACACCCCACGCACATGAACCCGCTCTTCGCGCGGGACATCGCGCGGGCAGTGCAGATGCACCGCTTCGCGGGGGCTCTGCCCGAGAGCGAGGCGAGGAAGGTCTACAGCCACCAGATCGCGATGCCCAACGGGATGAAGGCGGTCGTGTCCGAACTTGCGGAGCGCTACCTCGTGGGGGAGTACGAGGGCGAACTCATCTGATCCCCGAGTCCTGATTTATGCGGCGGGGACGGGCTCGACGCCCTCGAACGCTCGGATCGCGCTCTCTCGCACGCCCTCGACGGTCGTCTGTGCGGAGAGCGCGATGTGCTCCCACGAGACGCCGTCCAAGCGCTCCCTGACGAACTGCACCCCGCGCGAGAGTTCCGCGAGTACGATCCGAGAGTGCGATTCGAGCACTTCGTAGATGGTGGGTGTGGCATCCATTGTGTGCCTCTCCGGGAAGCGTGCCAGCGCGTAGGCTGACGCAGGGGCGATGCCCCGAGACGCGACCTCCGCCGCCGCCATCAAGGCGGTCGTGGACACCGCGAACGCCGTCAAGGCGGCGAACGACGCCGCTGTCGCGGCGGCACAGCAGGCTCAGCAAGATGCCGAGAACGCGAACTCCGGCGGCGGCGGCGGCTCGGGCTACTCCGGGGGCGGTAACGGCGGAGGTTCGTCCTCGGGGGGGCGGCTCCTCGGGTGGCGGTTCGTACTCCGGCGGTGGCGACTCCTCTGGCGGCGGTTCGTCATCCGGCGGTGGCTCCTCCTCGTCCGGCGGTGGCTCGTCGTCTCCTTCCAGCCTGACGGTTACGGGTGGTGCATCGGAGGGCAAGAGCGGTCACTGCGCTCGTGTCGGTAGCGCATCGTCCACGGGAGGCTCCATCTTCGCTCCCGGCGGCGTGACGAACTACACGAAGTCGTGGGACGGCTCGCAGTGGGTCGTGACGTGGTACGTCTGCGAGTGAGTCCGACCATGATCTCGTCGTGACCACGGACCCCATGCCGCCCCTCACGCGCGATCAGCGGGAGGGGGAGAGTCCGTCCGTGCTCTACGTTGCCTACCGGCACCTCGACCGATGGTTCGACGCGTCCCGCCGGGACCGCCACACAGCGACGCTCTCCCGCATCGACGTTGCCGTGCTCTCCCCGCGCGTGCGGTTCCTCGCGTGGCATCTTCTCGTTCTGTCGCGGCAGGCACGCCCCGTTCTCGACGCGTTTCCGAACCTGCGCCCGCTCGCGGAGGAACGGTGTACACCGACGCCGATTGAGCCGCCGCTCGTGCTCTCCGAGCGCCCCCGGCACGCGTGGTCGTACCTGCGCAGTGTCGGCATTCACCTCTGACCGTGCCGACCATGATGCGTGCATGACGTTCCCCGAGATCAACCGCGCCCTCCGTGGACACGACTTCTACCCGCCGGCCCTCGATGCGATCCCGGGGCTTTACGCAACAGAGAGCACCCCGCTCGACGACAAGATCGTGTTCGCGAAATACCACGTCCGGCACGGTGTCGGGGAGTGGTTCGTCATGGAACTCGACCACCGCGAAGACGACGTGCAGGCGCTCGCGTTCGGGTGGGCGAACCTCGGACAAGAAGAACTCGGCTACTTCGATCTCATCGCGCTGGAGAGCGTGCTGGTCGAGCGCCCGGGAGGTGCACCCGCTCTCGTCGTTCGTGACCTGTCGTGGATTCCTCGCCGATGGGGCGAGGTGCGCCGATGATTCTCCGCGCGCGCATCGAGACGCACTTCCCGGGTGTCAGTGCACGGACGCTGCATCGTGCGATGGAGCGGGCGAGCGACCGCCTCGAAAGCCTCGGCGAGTAGCGCGCAGTCGAGGTTGTCGCCGCACGCCTTGCCGAGCTTCGAGCTGAGGCGCGTGCGCACCCACCCCTCGACCTGTCCGGCGTTCCCTTGATCCCACGCTGCGCGCTCGACGGTGAGCCCGTAGCGGCAGCGAAGTTCGTCTCGTTCATACCCCCGGCAGCGCATGGCATCCCCGCCGTTGCGGCGCACGACCCGGAGCGCGTTGCGATCCTCGCCATCGAGCGATGGAAGTACCCGGGTGGTGGGCGTGGGGATGCGGTCTGGCGCGAGTACGGGGTCGAAGAGTTCGTGTCCGAGAACGGGTGGGTGCGCGACCCGGAGCGGTAGCGTCGGGGGATGGACGAACAGCGCTACCGAGTCACCCTCGACGGGGACGACCGCATCAATTTGCGGCTTGCGTTGCGGGGTCTTCTCGATGCGCAGACCCGAGGCAACATGAACCGTCGCGGTAACGGCTCAGGCAAGCGCAACCGTTCACTGCTCCGGCTGGAGATCGCTCTCGCCGTGCAGGAGATGATCCGCGAAGAGGTGCACGAGAGCGTCGCCGCCGCGAGGGAAAACGGAGCGACGTGGGAGCAGATCGCAGCGCTGACCGGACATGCTTCCCGAGGGTCAGCGGCGCGGTACTTCAGCGGCATCCGTGTTTCGCAAAACGAAACGTAGATGTTTCGCTGAACGAAACGTCTTAACGCCGCTTCCAGAACCGAGATCCCTTGAAAACACGGGGGTCTCGGTTCTTTTTCGCGCTTTAGAGCCCTATGTCTGCTCGCACCGACCATGACAGGGGCAAGCCCGGGATCACCGGGAGTGCCTAACAGATCGGACCCAAGAATGGACATCAAATTTGCTCGCGTCGGGGAGGGCATTGCCGCGCTCGTGGAAAACCTCGTGGGGGAGGAGGCTGCGCGTCAGGGCGTGTCCGCGCGCTCGTGCGCGGAGGCGACTCGCATCGTGAGGGGGGTCGCGCTCAAGCGGCTGTCGCGCATCATGGAGGACACGTCCGACCATTACATACTCGACACCCGTACAGAGGATGATTTCGTCCGGGACGCGCTGGCGACGAGCAGGGTGGGTCGGGGTGATGTGCTCGCCCGTGTCGTCGCCGGGTGCGAGCGCAGGCAGCGGATTCCCCTCAGCACGTTCGCGGAGATGAGTCTCTGCCTCGACCGGTTCGGTGACGAGTGGTGCGCCAATCCGAGCCTGCTGTACGCGCAGGCGACGCGTCTCTCCGTGGACGCGCGCGCCATCGCACTTGCGACCGTGTGGTCACAGTCGCAGTTCCGACGCCTCCCCATGCCGAAATGGCACTCGCTGTTCGTCAGCGTGGGTTTCATGCACGACGGTGCTCGGGTGAACCGCCCCGCGTCGATGCCGACGCTGTATCGTGCCGCAATCCCCGGGTGCGAGCGCAACTGGTCGTGGACCGACTCGCGCGCGGTTGCGGAATGGTTCCGTGAACGCGTTCCCGGTTCGGAGCTGTATGTGCTGGAGGGCATCGACCCGGACAGCGCGCTGGCGCGGATCGACGCTATCGCAGAGAACGAATGGGTCGTCGATGTTCGCGCCTCGGGCGCGACGCCGGTCCTCGTTGATCATTCTGACTGCGCTGTTCGTGCTATCTAGCGTAACGGGATGTTACCTGAGTGCGACCTGAGAATCGCTCCCTCGCTGGCGCGCTCAACGTAACACTATGTTACGCTAGTGATATCAATCAGGCGGGCATGCCCCCCATGTTGCAAGGAGAGAACAATGACCGACACCAACCGCGAGGCACGCCTCGAACGCCTCGTCGAAATCGTCATCGACGGGGATTGGGAGGGCGACATCGCAGCCGCTCTGGAGGCGATGGACGGACCCTCTCCCGACGTGGATTCCTACTTCGGCGTCGAGGGCGGTTTTGACCTCGACGCGTCCGCCGAGAACATCGCCGACGCGATCCGCGAGGGCTTGGAGGACGCGCTCGGCGATGACGACGGCGGCGACCTGACCGACGACGAGGTGATCTCTTACGCGTCCCTGCCGAACAGCGACGACTCCGGGTTCAGCTTTTGGGTCGAGTCCGACTGACCTCGATGCGGCGGGCGTGATTCGCTCCGCCCGCCGCATCGCGCAACGGAAAGGAGTGCTCGTGCTCAACCTGACGCCCGTCGCCGCGTCCGACACCGTTCGCGCCGATCCCCACCTCCCGACACCTCACTCTCCGAAAGGGCACCCCATGAGCACTCCGACCACCGACCACATCGTCTCCGTATACGGAATCGTCGGCGACACTGCGACGCCTGTCGTGCTCCTGCGCCAAAACACCCCCATTCACGCGCACGTCGGTGACTACGAGGTCGTCAACTCGGGGTACGGGCTCGACCCCGATGGCGACCTCGTGGTGATCGGTGGCAAGCCGGTCGGCTACCCCGCGAAGCTCATCGGAATCGACGGGCGCAGGCAGGCGCGGTTTGATATCGACTGGAGCCGACCGCATCAGTTCGAGCGTGTGGAGGTGTTCTGACATGGCGCGCGCAGGCTATGTCGCCGACCGCCGCGGCATCGCGAATGTGTCGGTGGTCCTCGCGATGCTCGTGGCGGTCGCGCTGTTCTTCGTCTCGTTCGAGGGGTTGTCGTATGTGGGCAGCCTCATCGGTCTCGGTGGCTGGTCATGGCTTGTTCCTGTCGCGCTGGACGCAGCAGTCGTCGTCGCCACGCTCCTCGCGATTGTGCGTCGCGCTCAGAAGCGGAGGGCGATGCTCGAATGGAGCATCGTCTACGCGGCGACTGCTGCGTCCAGCGCGGCGAACTTCGCGTCCCATGCTGAGCGCGCACAGGGCTACCTCCCGGCGCTCGTTGCGGCTGCGGCTCCCATCCTTCTGCTCCTTCTCTCCCACGCGGTCATCCGCACTCTCGTGGAAGCAGGCGATCCCGCTCCGCGCCCCGTGCGCACAAAGCCCGCGTCCGCGCTGCCGGTCGCGGCAGCGGCTGAGATCGTGCCCGCCAAGACCGCTTCGGCGTCTAAGTCCAAGCCCAAGGCTGCTCCTGCGGCACCCGCAACCTCGACGTTCCCGTTCGAGGAGGTCGAGGGGCTCGACGAGGCGGCGCTCCTCGGGCGGCTCGACGCACTCGCGAACGACCCTGCCTCCACTCAGCGCGGCACTGCCCAGGGGGCATCGTTCACGGTGACCTTGTGGGCGCTCACCAAGGTGGACTCCGGAGAGTGGACGCCGACCACCCTCGCGCGCAGGCTTGGACATGCTGATCGCAACCGCGTCCTGGACCGCGTGCGGCGTGCGGAGCGCGCCCGAGCCGCGCTCGTTGCGTAACGGTGTGATACGCTATCGGCAATATGACCAGCCTTGAAACTCTCGCTGCGCTGCGCAGGAAGCGTGATGCCATCCGTCGCCGCCAGGACGAACTCGACGATGCCCTCGCGGTGGCGATCCGTAGTGCTAATGCCGCCGGTGAGTCGTGGGTTGCGATCTCCGACGCTGCGGGACTCGGCGCGACCGGGCAGGCGGCTCAGATGTGGCTCTCGCGGTACGAGAAGCGCGGCGAGGGATCGGCGCCCGCTCCCCGGGATGGCACGCTCTCGCGGAAGGACGCCGCCGCGGCATTTGGGGTTACCGAGGCGACCTTTGCGAAGCGGCTCTCCGACCCGACCTCAGAGGTCTCCCGCCGCACGACGGTGATTCCGCCGGGGGAGTCCGGTCGAAAGGTGCCCCGCTACCGGGTAGCCGCCGCCGAGTGAAACGAGAGCCGCCTCCGGGCGGTTCTCTTTTGCGATACACCTATCGTAACGCATCGTTATCAGTCCGTGATATGCAATCGTGCGGCTCGGCTTGTCAGTAACGTAACGTAGAGTTACGATGGTGGTATCAAGTTCCACCACACGATGAGAGAGGGGAGGTGGATCACCGACCATGCGAAACACCACGACAATCACGCAGGCGTTCAGCGCCGCGACTCATCGCCACGGCATCGCAATCGGCGCGGTGGTCTTCCTCCTTGCTCTGATCCGTACCGTCGTCCGCTGAGCCAAAGGAGCGGGAATCCCATGCTCGCCCACCGAATCGCCGCACTCGCAGTCTCCGTCGCCATCCCGCTCGCGGGGGTCGCCGGGGGCATCGTCGGCAACGACCTCGCCCGTGCCGAGCGGACCGCGGCGCTCGACGCGTGCAACTCGGTCGCGACGTGGAACGCCGAACAGGCTGTCCACCGGTCCTACGCGGATGGGCAGGCAGCGCGCGCTGCCGACGAGGCGTTCCAGCCCATGCTCGACGCCGCATCCGCACTCGCGGACTCCTCCGCGGGGAAGGCGTCCGACGAGGCGCGTGCCGCGCTCTCCGGGGCTGTCGCGGGCTACGTGGCTGCCTACCGCTCCGCCAACTTCCAGGACGGCACAGAGGCGCAGAGCGCGCAGGCAGCGGCGCAGGATGCTGCGCAAACCGCCATCGACGCCGCAACCGCGACCGTGAACGAGCAGGTCGCCGCGTGGCAGACCGCCGAGGACGCTCGCGCCGCAGCCGAACAGGCTGCGGCGCAGGAAGCCGAAGTTCGCGCCTCGACCTCGGACTCGAACGAGGACAGCGATAGTGCTCGCCAGTCCTCGGCATCGTCGAGCAGCGACGGAGGCGACCCCGCACCGTCGTCGGGGCGCGCCTGGGCGGAGGGCATCGTCGCCTCAATCGCCCCGGGGGTGCCGGTCGTGTGGGGGTATACCCCGGCGGGCGGCAAGTACGGCGGGAAGTACAGCCCGGGATCGGGCGCGATCTCGCTCAGCGACAACGTCGCCGACCGCAGCGGATACGCGTACTCGATCCTCGTCCACGAGGCGACCCACGCCGGTCCGCAGCGCGGAAGCTGCTACTCCGTGTGGAAGGCGCACTTCGGCGGCGACGCGGAGCGATTCGCGCAGGCGTATACAGCGGTTCACTTCGGAACGACAGTCGGTGCGTACGCCGCCCCGAGTGACGACGACCTCGCAGCGGCAGGCTCGTGCTGAGCCGCCCTTCAAACCCCGCGGTTTCGGTGCCGCGGTTCCCGCCGGGGCGGTGAGGTTCCTCTCTCCGCCTCACCGCCCCGGCTCCTCCTAAGCGAAGACCCCCACGAGTGATCTGCTGTGGGGGGTCTCTTGCACGTCAAAGCACGCAGAAAGCACGCAGCATCGTGCATTTCGACGCCGGACGGTGCTCGCTTGCTCTCCGTGAGAAACAGAAAACCCCCGGTCTGACCGGGGGTTTCTCGTGTGGAGGGGCTGACGGGAATCGAACCCGCGCTGTCTGCTTGGGAAGCAGAAGTTCTGCCATTGAACTACAGCCCCAGAGCATCCCGCAGGATGCCTGAGAAAGCCTATCAGGCGGCTCTCGCGATCACGGCGCCGGCGGGCCCGAGTAGGGCGGCTGTGCCGGCGGACCCTGGTACGGCGACGCGGGCGGAAGGTAGCCGCCCGGGGCGAACTGCTGACCGCTCTGCTGCATGGCGAGGAGCATCCCGTTCTTCACTGCGGTGCGCATGATCAGGTAGTTGATCCACAGCGCCAGGGCGAGGATGCCGAGGTAGATGACGATCATGATGAGGAAGAATCCGATGCCGATCCCGGCTCCGTAGTCAGGGTTCATGGCCGCCACAGTAGCGCGACACGGCCGCACGCACGAGGAAATATTCGCGCGAATAGATACGTTGACCACCGTGCGTCCCCAGACCGGGCGCGCTTCGGAAGGAACGTCCATGACCGGCATCCGCCCCCGCATCGCGATCATCGTCGGCAGTGCGCGTCCCGTGCGCATCGGCGACCAGCTCGGCGCCGAGATCGCGCGGGTCGTCGAGGCATCCAGCGATGCCGGTGTCCGCACGCTCGACCTGCGCGAGATCGGGCTGCCGATGCTCGACGAGCCGCTCATGGCGGCGCTCGGCCAGTACGCGCACGCGCACGCCCGGGCGTGGGCCGCGCAGGTCGCCGATGCCGACGCGGTGATCTTTCTCACCCCGCAGTACAACGGCGGCTATCCCGCGTCGCTGAAGAACGCGATCGACTATCTGGGCGCCGAGTGGCGGGGGCTCCCCGGCGCGATCGTCAGCTACGGCGGTCGCGGCGGTCCGCTCGCCGCGGATCAGCTCGCCGGCGTGCTCCAGTTCATCGGCGTCGACCTCACCGAGACGCAGACGCAGCTCGTCATCGAGCGCACCGACTACACGCCGGAGTGGCGGCTCGGCGACGCGGAGGCCGTCGTGCAGCGCAACACCGCGCCGATCGAGGCGCTCGCGGCCGAACTCGTCGCGAAGGTCGAGGCCGCGGGGCGCCGCGCGGCCTGAGGGGCCCCCGCCGGAACCGAACCCCGGCCGCCGCGGCGCGGCTGCGCTCGCGCCGCTAGGCTGGCCGCGTGCTGCTCAGTGACCGCGACATCCGCGCCGAGATCGACAAGGGCCGGGTGGCCCTCGACCCGTGGGACCCGGCGATGGTGCAGCCGTCGAGCGTCGACGTGCGCCTCGACCGCTACTTCCGGCTGTTCGACAACCACAAGTATCCGTTCATCGATCCGGCGGAGGATCAGCCCGATCTCACGCACCTGATCGAGGTGCGGCCCGACGAGCCGTTCATCCTGCATCCGGGCGAGTTCGTGCTCGGCTCGACGTTCGAGCAGGTGACGCTGCCCGACGACATCGCCGCGAGGCTCGAGGGCAAGTCATCCCTCGGGCGCCTCGGCCTGCTGACGCACTCGACCGCGGGTTTCATCGACCCCGGGTTCTCCGGCCATGTGACGCTCGAGCTCTCGAACGTCGCGACGCTGCCGATCAAGCTGTGGCCGGGGATGAAGATCGGGCAGCTCTGCTACTTCCGGCTGTCGTCGCCGGCCGAGAACCCCTACGGCACCGGGCCGTACCTGAACCGGTATCACGGGCAGCGCGGGCCGACGGCATCCCGCTCGTTCCAGAACTTCCACCGCACCGACGTCGGGGCGACGGACGCCGGCGCGCGCGGCAACTGACCCGCTCCCGCGGCGTCAGCCCATCGTCGCGTCGAAGTCGTCCTGCGTCCGCACGCGGGTGACGCGGACGCCACCGCCGTCGACGGGCGCCTCGGGAAAGCGCGCGGCGATCTCGGCCGCGCGGGCCTGATCGGCGACGTCGACGAGGCAGCAGCCGGTGACGACGTCGGCTTCGCCCGCGGGCGTTCCGCCCCGGGGCCGCGGGCGCCGAGAACGCACAACAGCACCTCTCCGAGGTCGAAAGAGGTGCTGTTGTGCGTTTTCGATGGGGTGGTGGATGCCCCGGGAGGCTTGTGCCCGAGGGGGGACGGGTCAGTCGCGCGGGGCGGCGCCGCGCTGGAACCCGGCCTCGAAGCCGCGCTCGTACGCGCGCTCCGCGCCGTGGTGACGCGGTCCGTGGTGGTGACGCGCTCCGTGGCCGCAGTCGTGCCCGGCCTGCGGACCACGATCGAAGCCGTGCTCCACGTGGCCGAATCCACGGTCACGACCGAAGCCGTGCTCGCGACCGTGCTGCGCCGGGCCGAACCCGTGCTCGCGACCGAAGCCACGCTCGCGATCGAATCCGCCGTCGGGGCCGAAGCCGCGCTCCGGGCCGAAGCCGTGCTCACGGCCGAAGGCCCGCGCCGGGCCGAAGCCCTGCCCGCGCCCGAAGCCGCGACCGCCGCGAGCTCGCGCGACTGCTCACCAAGCTCGCCGCCGCCTGGCCGCAGCTCTGACCGGCCCGACCGTCTCCGACGAATCCCCCGTCAGCGGGTAAAGTGCCGGGGTGACCGCCGACACTCCCGACTCCTCCGCGCCCTTACCCTCCCCGTCCGCGGAGACCCCCGCGAGCGCATCCGCCGCCAAGACAACCGCCAGCGAGACCGCCGCCCCCACCCGCCGCACCGGCCCGGGGCTCTGGGTCGTCGGCCCCGCTGCGGCCGTCGCGCTGCTGTTCAGCGCGTTCGCGATCTTCTTCCCCGCGCAGGCCGAGCTCTTCTTCGGCACGATCCAGGCCGCGATCGTCGACGGGTTCAGCTGGTACTACGTCCTCATCACCTCGTTCTTCGTCGCGTTCTGCCTCTTCCTCGGGTTCAGCCGCTACGGCGACATCAAGCTCGGCCGCGACGACGACGAGCCCGAGTTCTCCAACACGGCGTGGTTCTCGCTGCTGTTCGCGGCGGGCATGGGCGTCGGCCTCGTCTTCTACGGTGTGAGCGAGCCGCTCAGCCACTTCGTCGCCCCGAAGCCGGGCGTCACCGGACCTCCCGCCGAGCTCGCCCAGTCGGCGCTCACCCAGACCTACCTGCACTGGGGCGTGCACGCGTGGGCGATCTACGTCGTCGTCGGGCTCGCACTCGCCTACGCGATCCACCGCCGTCGCCGTCCGCTGTCGATCCGCTGGGCGCTCGAGCCTGTGCTCGGCCGCCGGGTGCGCGGCGGCTGGGGCAACGCGATCGACTCGATCGCCCTCGTCGGCACGCTGTTCGGCGTCGCGACGAGCCTCGGCCTCGGCGTCATGCAGATCAGCTCGGGTCTCGACTCGGCCGGGATCATCGAGAACCCCGGCATCCTCGAGCAGATCGTCATCATCGTGGTCATCACGGGCGGCGTGCTGTTCTCGGTGCTCTCCGGCGTCACCCGCGGCATGAAGTGGCTCTCGACGACCAACCTCATCCTCGCCGCACTGCTCCTCCTCTACGTCCTCTTCGTCGGCGACACGGTGTACCTCCTGCGCGAATGGGTGCAGTCGATCGGCGCGTACCTGCAGAACTTCATCGGGCTCAGCTTCAGCGTCAGCGCGTTCCAGGGTCAGGCCGGTCAGGAGTGGCAGGCGGCGTGGACCGCGTTCTACTGGGGCTGGTGGATCTCGTGGGCGCCCTTCGTCGGCGTCTTCATCGCGCGGGTCAGCCGCGGCCGTACCGTGCGCCAGTTCGTCATGGGCGTGCTGATCGTGCCGACGCTCCTCGGCATCCTGTGGTTCGCCGTCCTCGGCGGATCGGCGCTTAAGCTCGAGATGGACACGCCCGGATCGATGACGGATGCCTCCGGCGGGGTCGATCTGCAGGGCGCGCTCTTCCAGCACCTCCCCGGCACGATGGTGCTCACGATCGGCGCGCTGATCCTCATCGCGATCTTCTTCGTGACCTCGGCCGACTCGGGCGCGCTCGTCATGGGCATGCTCGCCACCGGCGGCAACCCCGAGCCCTCGCGGCCCGTGAAGGCGCTGTTCACGTTCGTGACGGCGATCCTCGCGATCGCGCTCCTCATCGCCGGCGGGCTCGTCGCGCTGCAGACGGCGGCGATCATCATCGCGCTGCCGTTCAGCATCGTGATGCTGCTCATCTGCTGGTCGACGATCGTCGCCTTCCGCCGCGAGCGCGCCGCCTACGACCGCGCCCGCCGGGCCGAGTTCGTCGACGAGATCGGGGAGCGCTACGGGCTCGAAGTCGAAGAGCCCAACGAGCGAGGCATCCGCCTGCCGTGGATGCGGCGCCGCTGAGCATCCGCTCCCGTCAGCTGCGCACGTGCGGCGGCAGCTTCACGAACAGCAGCAGCACGAGACCGATGAGCAGCACGACCCCGATCCCGAGCACGCCGTAGACGATGCCGCCGAACCACGCGAGCGACAGCGACCAGGCGAGCGGTGACAGGAACGACGCGACGCGCCCCGTCGTGGCGTAGAGGCCGAAGATCTCGCCCTGCATGCTCGGCGGGGTGATGCGCGTGAGCATGCTGCGGCTGGCGGCCTGCGCCGGCCCCACGAAGGCGCACAGCAGCAGACCGCAGATCCAGAACACGATGCTCCCGAAATCGCGGAGCGCGAAGACGACGAAGGCCATCGTGACCAGGCCGACAAGGGCGATGATGATCAGCTTCCGCGCCCCGATCACGTCGTCGAGCCGGCCGGCGAGGATCGTGGAGATACCCGCGATGAGGTTCGCCGCGAGGCCGAAGGCGATGACCTCGAGGAACGAGAATCCGAAGCCCTGCGCCGCGAGCACCGCGCCGAAGGCGAAGACGCCGGCGAGGCCGTCGCGGTAGACGGCGGCGGCGAGGAGGAAGGAGAAGGTCGGCCGGTTCACGCGGAACAGATTCACCAGGTTCTTGCCGAGAGCGACGTACGAACCGAGCGGCCCGACCTTCTCGGGCCCGCCGTACGAGGGCGACTCGGGTACGTTCCGCAGCAGCGGGATCGAGAACACGAGGGTCCACACCGCGCACAGCACGGCGACGAGCTTGTACGCGAGCGGGTTGTTCTGCCCGACCCCGAACAGGATCGGGATGCACAGGATCAGCGCGACGACGCCACCGATGTAGCCGAGGCCCCAGCCGAGACCCGACACGCGACCGACGGTCTTCGGCGTCGAGACCTCCGAGAGCATCGCGTAATAGCTGACGTTCCCGATCTCCGAGATGACCGCGCCGAGCGCGACGGCGGAGGCGCCGAACCAGAAGTAGCGCGGATCGGCCTCGACGAAGAACAGCGCGAACTGCACGAGGGCGACCGCCACCGTCGCGCCGAGGACCCACTTCTTCTTGCTGCCGCGCGCGTCGGCCTGCTGGCCGAGCACCGGTGCGAGCAGGAGGATCAGGATGCCCGCGGCGAAGTTCGCCCAGCCCCACCATTCCGAGAGGTCGGTGAGGCCTTGGCAGTACGCCGTCGCGATGTTCTCCGAGGTGTTGCAGTTGAGGTACGAGCCGTCGGCGAGGCGGCCGGACTCCCGCACGGCGGGGTCGAGGAACTGGCGCGAGGTGAGATAGAGGGCAACCCAGACGAAGGTCAGGATGACCGTGTTGAAGGGCTGCATCGCCCAGTCCCACATCGCCCACGAGATCACCCGGCGCCGCGGGATGTCGCGGTCGGGGACGGAGTTCTGGAACGCCTCGCCGATCGCGCCGAACGCGCGTGTGTCGGCGGGCATGGGGGGCACGGCGCGGGGCGCGTCGGGGCTGGGCTGGTCGGGCAGCGGCATGCTCGTCACGCTAGGGCGCGCGGGTGAACGGGCGGTGGCGCCACACCGCCCACCAGGGCGGGCGCCCGCGCGGGTCAGGGCGGGCGACTAACGTAGGAGGATGACTTCCGACACCGCGCCTGACGAGGCCCCGGCGGCCCCCACGCTCACCTTCGCCGACCTCGGTCTCGACGACGCCGTTCTGAAGGCGGTGAAGGACGTCGGCTACGAGACGCCGTCGGCGATCCAGGCGGCGACGATCCCGCCGCTGCTCGCCGGCCGCGACGTGCTCGGCACGGCGCAGACCGGCACCGGAAAGACCGCCGCGTTCGCGCTGCCGATCCTGTCGCAGCTCGACCTGTCGCAGAAGACCCCGCAGGCGCTCGTGCTCGCCCCGACCCGCGAGCTGGCGCTGCAGGTGTGCGAGGCGTTCGAGTCGTACGCCGCGCGGCTGCGCGGAGTGCATGTGCTGCCGGTCTACGGCGGGCAGGGCTACGGCCAGCAGCTGTCGGCCCTCCGCCGCGGCGTGCACGTCGTCGTCGGCACGCCCGGGCGCATCATGGATCACCTCGACAAGGGCACGCTCGACCTCTCCGAGCTGCGCTTCCTCGTGCTCGACGAGGCCGACGAGATGCTCAAGATGGGCTTCGCGGAAGACGTCGAGACGATCCTCGCCGAGACGCCCGCCGGCAAGCAGGTCGCGCTCTTCTCGGCGACCATGCCGGCGCAGATCCGCCGCCTCGCGGGCACGTATCTGAAGGATCCCGACGAGATCAACGTCAAGGCGAAGACGACGACCTCCGCGAACACCACCCAGCGCTACCTCGTCGTCTCCTACCCGCAGAAGGTGGATGCCCTGACCCGCATCCTCGAGGTCGAGCCCTTCGAGGGCATGATCGTCTTCACGCGCACGAAGAACGAGACCGAGACGCTCGCCGAGAAGCTCCGCGCCCGCGGCTACACCGCCGCCGCGATCAACGGCGACATCGCGCAGGCCCAGCGCGAGCGCACCGTCAACCAGCTGAAGTCCGGCAAGCTCGACATCCTGGTGGCGACCGACGTCGCCGCCCGCGGCCTCGACGTCGACCGCATCAGTCACGTCGTGAACTTCGACCTGCCGATCGACACCGAGTCGTACGTCCACCGCATCGGCCGCACGGGCCGCGCCGGTCGCACCGGCGACGCGATCAGCTTCGTCACTCCGCGCGAGCGGCGGATGCTCGCATCCATCGAGAAGGCGACGCGTCAGCCGCTCACGGAGATGGCGCTGCCGAGCGCCGACGACGTCAACGCGACCCGCCTCACGCGGTTCGACGACGCGATCACGACGGCGCTGTCGGAGACCGAGCGGATCGACCGTTTCCGCGACATTATCAACCACTACGTGCGCCACCACGACGTGCCCGAGGCCGACGTCGCCGCGGCGCTCGCCGTCGTCGCGCAGGGCGAGACACCGCTGCTGCTGGATGCCGCGGACGACGCCCCCGTGCGCCGCGACCGCGAGCGGTTCGACCGCGACCGGGACCGGGAGGGCGGGCGTGACCGGTTCGACCGCGGCGACCGCTCGGACCGCGGCGACCGGCCGCGGCGCGGATCGTCGGGCCCGACCGCGACGTACCGCATCGAGGTCGGCCGACGGCACAAGGTCGAGCCGCGCCAGATCGTCGGCGCGCTCGCGAACGAGGGCGGCTTCCGCCGCGAAGACTTCGGCGCGATCCAGATCCGGCCCGACTTCTCGCTCGTCGAGCTTCCCGCCGACCTCCCCGCCGACACCCTGAAGCGGCTCGAGCAGACCCGCATCAGCGGCCGGCTGATCGAGATCAAGCCCGACCGCTTCCAGCGCTCGACGAAACGAACCGATCGTCCGTCGCGTCCGCGCGACTGACCGGATCGAGCCTGCCGGGCTTCGCACGGGCCGGTCACCTCGCGCTCGTGCGCGGTGCGCACAACTCCGGAGAATCGGCGCCGGAGGCTCCGCACGGTGCCGAAAGCCCCTCCGGCCGACGGGATGTCCGGAGTTGTGAACGGCGGAGCGTGAGGGAGGCGACCCGGCCGGGCGGCGGCCGGGACCGTCAGCTCGGCGGCCGGGTCGCCTCTTCGAGCAGTTCGAGGACGTGCCGGTACTCCGCGCCGGTCGCACGGGTCATCCCGATCTCGCACGTGCGGTTGCACGACGCGTGTGCGTCGGCACCGAGGCGGGCGACCTCGGCCGCCTCGGCCGCGGTCGCCGCGGCCGTCAGTTCGGGATGGAGCATCCCGCGGTCGCCGGCGAAGCCGCAGCAGTTCCACGCGTACGGGACGGTCACCTCGCGGGCGACGACCGCGCCCACCGCCTGCAGAGCGGGATCGAGCCCCATCTGCGTGGACGAGCAGGTCGGATGCAGGACGAGCGAGTCGACCAGCGGCGTGATCTCCCCGAGCGCCGGCAGCACCTCACGGGCGACGAAGTCGACGGCATCCTCGGTGCGGAAGGGCAGCTTCCGGTCCTCGAAGATGTGCGCGAACCCCTCCGTGCAGCTGGAGGCGTCGCTGATCACCGGCAGTGCGCCGTCGCGGGAGGCGACCCGCACCGCCTCGACGACCCGATCGGCCATCACGTCCCGCCCGCCGGCGTACCCCTTCGAGGTCCACGGCGTGCTGCAGCACAGGGCTTCGATGCCTTCGGGTACCACCACGCGCACGCCGGCGCGTTCGAGCAGCCGCGCGAACGCGGAGGTCGCGCCGATGCCCTCCCCCGCGGCTCCGAACATGGAGTTCACGCAGGCGGGCAGGTAGACGGCGACCGGATCGCCGGGGCCGGACCCGAGGCATCCGGTCAGCGGCCCCCGCGCCGAGCCGCCCGCCGGGAGGTCGGCGCTGTACTCCGGGACCGTGTCGGCCCCCAGGAGGGCCCGCCCCACCGTCGTCGCGGCCTTCACGAGTCCCTCGGGCACGTGATCGGCGACGGTCAGGGCCGCCGCTCCGCCGCGACTGACGGCGCCCCACCCGTGCGCGGCGGCCTTCCACCCGGCCGCCAGCACCGGATTCTGATCCTCTCGGCGCAGCCTCTTGACGAGCGCGCCGGTGTTGATGAGGACGGGGCATGCGGTGACGCACATGCCGTCGACGGCGCAGGTGTCCACGCCCGCGTAGTCGTAGTCCCGGTCGAGCTCACGAGCGAGGGCGTGATCGCCCGCCGCCTCGGCGCGCTTCATGCCGCGACGCACGACGATCCGCTGCCGGGGCGTGAGCGTGAGGTCCTTCGACGGACACACCGGCTCGCAGTACCCGCACTCCACGCACCGGTCGGCTTCGGCCTCGATCGGCTCGGCGAGCTTGATGTTGCGCAGGTGCGCCCGCGGATCGTCCTCGATGATCACGCCGGGGTTGAGCATGCCGGTCGGGTCGCACAGCCGTTTGAGCTCGCGCATCACCTGGTACAGCTCCTCGCCGTACTGCCGCCGGACGTAGGGCGCCATGACGCGACCGGTGCCGTGCTCGGCCTTGAGGTTGCCGCCGGCGCCCAGCACGAGGTCGACCATCTCCTCCGTGAACGAGGTGAAGCGCCCGAGGGCCGCGTCGCCCTCGAAGCGGTCGGTGAGCATGAAGTGGATGTTGCCGTCCTTGGCGTGCCCGAAGATCACGCTGTCGCGGTAGGAATAGGTGGCGAACAGGTCCTGCAGCGAGGCGCAGGTGGGCGCGAGCTGCGGTACGGGCACGACGATGTCCTCCAGGAGGGCGGTCGTCCCGGACGGACGCGCACCCGCGACGCTCGTGTACAGGCCCTTGCGCAGCTTCCACGCCAGGGCGCGCACGCCGGCGTCGCTGGACAGCGCAGCCGGCGTGATCAGCGGCAGCTCGCGCAGCAGAGCAGTACCCGCCGCGGCCAGCGCGGCGAGTCCGGCCTCGTCCATCGCCTGGTACTCGATCAGCAGCGCGGCCTGGTCGGTGACCTCGAAACCGCGGATCTGCGGCGGCGCATCGGCGAAGGACTGACCCACGCGCAGACTGGTCGCGTCCATGAGCTCGAGGGTCGCGGCACCGGTCGCCACGAGGGCGGGGAGCGCGCGGGTCGCCTCGACGATGTCCGGGAAGACCGCGAGCGCCGTGGTCACCCGGGGCTTGATCGGGACCGTGCGGTAGGTGGCCTCGGCGACGAAGGCGAGAGTGCCCTCGCTGCCGATCACGAGGCGGGTGAGCACCTGCACGGGGGACTCGTGGTCGAGGAACGCGTTCACCCCGTACCCGATGGTGTTCTTCATCGCGAACTGCCGCTCGATGAGGCGGACCGAGTCGGGATTCGAGCGGACGCGCGCCGTGAGGCGGCGCAGGCCTTCGAACAGCTCCGGCTCGGCGGCCTGCAGTGCGGCATCCGCGTCGAGCGCTGCGGAGTCGACGACCGTGCCCGAAGGCAGCACGAACACCATCGACTCGAGCGTGCGGTAGGTGTTCTCGACCGTCCCGCACGCCATGCCGCTGGAGTTGTTGGCGATCACCCCGCCGATCGTGCATGCCGCCTCGCTGGCCGGGTCGGGGCCCAGTCGATATCCGTGCCGGAGCAGACGGGCGTTGACCTGCCGGACGGTGGCACCCGGCTGCACCCGCACGCGGCGGCCTCCGTCGAGCACGTCGATCCGCCGGAAGGAGCGCCGCGTGTCCACGAGGATGTCCTCGCCGGACGACTGCCCCGACAGGCTCGTCCCGCCCGAGCGGAACGTGACCCTGGACCCGCTCGCGGTGGCGGCGCGCATGATCGCCCCGACCTCGGCGGCGTCGTCGGCGATCACCACGGCGCGCGGTGTGTGCAGGAAGTGCGAGGCGTCGCTGGCGTACGCGACCCGGTCGATCGCCCGCAGCCTGATGCGCTCCGCCTCGCCGACCGCAGCGGCGACGGCGGGGTCGATCCATCCCTGCCGCGGGATGTCGTGGTCGGCGTGCGGGAGGGGATGCCGGGCTGCAGCGGTCACGGCGTGGGGACCATCCAGCCCAGGATCGGGGTGGACTGCAGGTAGACCAGGCCCGTGAAGACGATCAGCAGGCCCAGGCTCCACCAGAGGAGCTTTCGGAACAGGTCGCCCTCCTTGCCGGCCATTCCGGCCGCCGCGGCGGCCACGGCGAGGTTCTGCGGTGAGAGCATCTTGCCGAGCACGCCGGCGGACGAGTTGGTGGCCGCCATGAGGACGGGGTCGAGCCCGACTTTCTGGGCCGTCGTTGCCTGCAGCAGGCCGAACAGCGCGTTCGAGGAGGTGTCCGATCCGGTGATCGTCACGCCCAGCCAGCCGATGGCCGGCGACAGCAGGGCGAAGAAGCCGCCGGTCGCGGCCAGCGCCGCGCCGAGGGTGTGCGTCTGACCGGACAGGTTCATGACGTAGGCGAGGGCGAGGACCGACACGACGGTGACGATGGTGAAGCGCAGCTGGTGGAGCGTCGCCCCGTACGCCTCCAGCGCCCGGCGCGTCGGCAGCCGGTACAGGAGGGCGACGATGATGCCCGACAGCAGCAGCAGCGTGCCGCCGGTTCCGATGTACCCGAGCTTGAAGACCGTGGCCACCGCCTCACCCGAGCTGTCGGAGACGTCCAGACCGGGCCAGGCGAAGGTCAGCGTCGCATGCTCGGCGAGGAAGGCCTTCACCGGCGGCAGCTGCGAGATCGAGAACACCGCGATGATCACGACGTAGGGCATGACCGCGTTCCAGGTCAGGTTCGCCGGCGTGCGCCCGCTGCGGTCGATCCTGGTCGCGTCGGCGACCTTGACGACCGTCGTGGCGGTCTTGCCGCCGGTCGTGGGGACGGTTACGCCGACGGCCGAGCCGGCGTTCGCGTCGGCGATCGCCGGCTCGAAGGCGACGGTGCTCCTGGGCGTCCAGAACTTCAGCGTGACCAGCACGGCGATCACGGTCACCACGGCGGCGACCACGTCGGTGATCTCGACCGCGATGAAGTTGGAGGTGATGAACTGCGACACGGCGAAAGCGACACCGGCGACGGTCGCGACCGGCCAGGTCTGCCGCACGCCGCGCCATCCGTCGACGATGAACACGAGGATGAGCGGAACGAAAACCGCCAGGAACGGCGTCTGGCGGCCCGCCATCTGCGAGAGCAGATGGATGTCGATGCCGGTCACCCCCGACAGCGCGATGATCGGCGCGGCCATCGCGCCGAACGCGACCGGTGCCGTGTTGGCCAGCAGTGACACCACGGCCGCTTTGACCGGCGCCATCCCCGCGGCGATGAGCATCGCGATGGAGATCGCGACCGGCGCGCCGAACCCGGCGAGGGACTCGAGCAGCGCACCGAAGCAGAAGGCGATGATGATGGCCAGGATCCGCTGGTCGTCGCTGATCGCGCGGATGCGGTCGCCCAGCACCTCGAACCAGCCGGTGACGACCGTCAGTCGGTAGACCCAGAGTGCGTTCACGAGGATCCACAGGATGGGCACGACTCCGTACAGGGCGCCTTCGAGACTGCCGCTGATGACCTGGGGCACCGGCATCCGCCACACCGCGACGGCGAGAAGCATCGACAGCACGAGACCGACGAGTGAGGCTTTCCACGCCTTCACGCGGAAGACCCCCAGCAGCACGAAGAGCGTGGCCAAGGGGATGACGGCGACGAGCGCCGAGAGGGCGAGCGACCCGAACAGCGGGTCGAGGATCTGCTGGAACATCCGGTGGTGACTCCTCATCGAGTGGGCGGTCGACGTCGACCGCCAGGGGTGTTTCGCTCGTGCGATTGTCTGACAAGAACACAAGCCTGTCAAGTATCCGGATGGGACGGTCAGCATTAGGATGGCTTCACCCGCTCCGCAGCGCGGGTCGCTCGAGGAGGAGCCGGATGCCGGCACACGTCAGAGCCGTCTCGATCATCGAGGCGGTCGCCGAGGACCTTCGCCGGCGCGTCCTGGGCGGGCAGCTCGAGCCGGGCACGGCCCTGGCCGAGACCGACGTGGCCGAGACCTACGACGTGGCGCGGCCCACGGCGAAGATGGCGATCGAGAACCTGGTGCGCGAGAACCTGCTGCAGCGCAGTGCGCACAAGACGGCCCGCGTCGTGCGCCTGTCGCCAGACGACGCGCGCGACATCTACCTGTCCCGCGAGGTGGTCGAAGCCGAGGTGCTCCGCCGGCTCGCGCGCAAACGCCTCGCGCCGGAGCGCGCCCGCAAGGCCAACGCCGAGATCGCGATGCTGATCGATGCGTCGCCGGGGGAGATCGTCGAACCGGACATGCGCTTCCACACGGCGCTGATCGACGCCATCGGCAGTCCCCGGCTGAGCCGCACCTACGGATCGCTCGCCTCGGAGGTCGTCTTCTGCATGTCGCAGGTGCAGGGGGCCTCGCTGCTGCCCACCGAGCTGATCGCGGCCGAGCACGAGCGCATCCTGGAACTGATCGAGGCGGGGGACGAGGACGGTGCGGCGGCTCTTCTCGCGATCCACATCGGTCGCGCCCGCGAGCGCCTCGCCGAACGGCTGGGCGGCGTGGCCGGGCCCGAGGCGTTCGTCCCGCCCACCGTGTGACCGCGCCGGCATCCTGAAAACTTGAACTACCCGGGCCGGGTGCTGCTCGCCGAGGCGAACCAGTGGCCGGCCGATGTCGTCGACTACTTCGGCGACCCCGAGGTGGGCGGCGACGAGTGCCACATGTGCTTCCACTTCCCGGTGATGCCGCGCATCTTCATGGCGGTGCGACGCGAATCGCGCTACCCCATCAGCGAGATCCTCGCCGATACGCCCTCGATCCCGGCCGGATGCCAGTGGGGCATCTTCCTGCGCAATCACGACGAGCTCACGCTCGAGATGGTGACCGACGAAGACCGCGACTACATGTGGAACGAGTACGCGCAGGATCCGCGGATGAAGGCGAACATCGGCATCCGCCGGACGCCGGGCCGGGCGCGGACGCCGATGCGGATGCCTCGGCCGAGCTGAGCCCGCCGCTGCGCACCCTCCTCGACGCCTACGAGGCCGACAAGGCGGTATACGAGGCGATCTACGAGAAGCGCAACCGGCCGTCATGGGTGGCGATCCCGCTGATCGCTCTGGAGCACATCGCCACGGGTTGAGCGTCGCCCGTGAGCCGCGTCGAGCGTGTCCCGACGGCTCAGTGGGTGGTGGCGACGCCGATCCGATCGTGCGTGATCACAGCCGCGACGCGTGCGCCGGCCCCCGCGGCGACGATCAGCTGCTGCGGGCCGGGGGCTGCGACGTCGCCCGCCGCGTACAGCCCGGGAATGCTCGTGCGCCCGGACCTGTCGGTCAGCAGGTGCCCGGCACCGTCGCGCTCGGGGAGCAGCCCGCTGAGGAACGACAGATCCGCGTCCCACTCGGGGCGCACGAATCCGCCGTCGATCGCGTGCTCGCCGCCGTCTGCGGTGCGCACCGCCTGGATGCGCCCACGATCTCCCACGAGCTCGACGATGGCAGAGCGCACCACGCTCACGCCGGCGGTCGCGAGCTCCGTCTCCTCGGCGGTGGTGACCGCATCCGAGCCGTTCGTGAACACCGTCAGCCGCGGCGTCCAGTGCGCGATCAGCCGGGCGCGGTCGGCGAGGTCGCTCGACTCGCCGATCAGTGCGAGGCTGCGCCCGCGCAGCTCCCACGCATCGCACGCCGCGCAGCTGAACAGACTCATGCCGTAGAAGCCGCGCAGGTTCGGCACGGCGGGCAGCGTCTCTCTGAGCCCGGTGGCGAGCAGCACTGAGCGCGCGCTCACCTGCTCGGAAGGCTCGCGGCGGCCGATGCCGGCCGCGTACCCGGCATCCGTCCGCGTCAGCGATCCCACCCGCACTCGCGACCTGATCTCGACGTCGGGGTACGCGGCGAGCTCTTCGCGGGCGATGCGGCGCAACTCGAACGGCGGCACCCCGTCGCGGGTGAGGAAGCCGTGCGAGTTCAGCGTCGCCGCGTTGCGCGGCCGGTCGGCGTCGACGACCAGCACCCGCGCGAGCGAGCGGCCGAGGTTCAGCGCGGCCGACAGCCCCGCGGGGCCGCCGCCGACGACGAGCACGTCGTAGTCAGTCATGCGTGGTCGCTCCGGCCGGCACCGCCGCCACCACCGGGTGGTCGACGTCGTAGGCGCCGACCTTCGATGCGCCGCCCGGCGAGCCGATCTCGTCGAAGAACTCGACGTTGGCCCGGTAGTAGTCGGCCCACTCCTCGGGCAGGTCGTCTTCGTAGTAGATCGCCTCGACTGGGCACACCGGCTCGCACGCCCCGCAGTCGACGCACTCCTCGGGGTGGATGTACAGCGAGCGCTCGCCTTCGTAGATGCAGTCGACCGGGCACTCATCTATGCACGCGCGGTCCTTCACGTCCACGCACGGCAGTGCGATCACGTAGGTCATCGGGTCAGCACCGCCGGCCGCGAGATCTCGACCTGCTCGTCGCGCGCGACGACCTTGACCCGCTCGCGCACGTGCTGGTGGCCCTCGCCGAGCGCGCGCTCGTGGGCATCCAGAGCCAGCCAGCCGTCCCACGTCGTGTAGGCCGTCTCGCGCTCGTCGAGCAGATCGAGCACGTCGGCGTCGATGACCGGGTCGGCGAGCACGCCGGCCTGCGCATCGGCGACGAGGTGCCCGACGGTCTCGAGAGCGTCGGACTTCGTGTGGCCGATCAGACCGACCGGTCCGCGCTTGATCCACCCGGTGGCATATAGACCCGTCTCGAACGCGCCGCTCTCGCCGAGCACGCGTCCCTCCTCGTTCGGGACGACGCCGCGGCGCTCGTCGAAGCCGGCTCCCGCGACGCGGGTGCCGTAGTACCCGATCGCGCGGTAGACCGCCTGCACGTCGTACTGGCGCACCTCGCCGGTCGGCGCGGGTGCGCCGGTGGCATCCGGCGCGGTGCGGGCGAAGCGGATGCCGTCGACGTGCTCCTCACCGGTGATCTCGATCGGCGCGTGCCAGAAGTGCAGGTGCAGCCGGCGCGACGCCCCGGTGGACGGCCGGTCGCGCCATGAGTTCAGGGTGCGCAGCATGACCTTCAGCTGGTTGTTCGCCGCGGAGGCGGCGTCGATGCCCTCGAAGTCCGCGTCGTCGAGCACGATGTCGACGTCGCGCACATCGCCCAGCTCGCGCAGCTCGATGGGGGTGAACTTGATGTCGGCGGGCCCGCGACGACCGAACACGTGCACATCGGTCACGGCCGACGACTCCAGCCCGGCGAGCACGTTGTCGGGCACCTCTGTGGTGCGCAGGTCGACCGCATGCTTGGCGAGCACGCGCGCGACGTCGAGTGCGACGTTGCCGTTGCCGATCACGGCGACCGACGACGCCTCGAGCGGCCAGGTGCGCGGCACGTCGGGGTGCCCGTCGTACCAGGCCACGAAGTCGGCCGCGCCGAACGAGCCGGGCAGGTCCACGCCGGGGATGTCGAGAGTCGCATCGCGCAGCGCGCCGGTGGCGAGGATCACCGCGTGGTACCGCTCGCGCAGCTCGTCGAGTGCGATGTCACGACCCACCTCCACGTTGCCGATGAACCGGATCGTGCGCCGTGCCGCGTCGGCCTCGGGCAACGCGTCGAGCATCTCGTGCAGCGAGGTGACGATGCCCTTGATGCGGGGGTGATCCGGCGCGACGCCGTAGCGGATCAGGCCGTAGGGGGCCGGCAGCGATTCGAACAGGTCGATCCCGACGGCGCCGATCGCCTCATGGGCCTTCACGGCCTGGGCGAGCAGGTTGCCCGCATAGATGCCGGCAGGGCCCGCGCCGACGATCGCGACGCGCAACGTGGAGAGGGTCATGACAGAGAGACCTTTCGAGACGGGGAGGGGGAGGAGCGGATGCTCGTGTCGATGGCCCGCACGAGGCCGGTGTCGACCGCGAGGCCGGCATCGAGTGCGGCGGCCAGGCGCGAGCGCGGCCGACGGCGTGCAGGAGGGGATGCGGGGCGGGGCCCGGCGTCACCGGCATCCGCCGACGCCGGGCCGAGCAAGGCGGCGTGCGGGCTGAGCCGCACCACCTCGCCGATCACGACGACGGCGGGCGAGCGCACTTGGCGCGACGCGGCCAGATGCGCGATCGTACCGAGCGTGCCGACCGTCACGCGTTCGCCGCCGCCGTAGCCGTCCTCGATGATCGCGACAGGGCAGTCGGAACCACGGGCGCCGGCAGCCAGCACGTGTGCTGAATGCGCCAGAGTGCTGACGCCCATCAGCAGCACGAGCGTGTGATCGGACCCCGAGGTGCTCACCGACCCGCCCGGCTCGATCTGATCGTGCGCGCTCACCACGCTGAACGACGCGGCGGCGCCGCGGTGAGTGAGCGGGATGCCGGCGACCGCCGGCACCGAGATGGCGCTGGTCACCCCCGGCACGACCTCGACGCGCACGCCGGCGGCCTCGCAGAACAGCTGCTCCTCGCGGCCGCGGCCGAAGACGAACGGGTCGCCGCCCTTGAGCCGCACGACCTCGCGGCCCGACTGCGCGAGCTCGACGAGCAGCTCGTTGATGGCATCCTGAGGCACCCGGTGGTGGCCGGGCAGCTTGCCGACGTCGATGACCTCGGCCGCGATGGTCGCGCCCTCGGCCTCGAGCTGGGCGAGCACGCTGCGGGCGCCGAGCCGGTCGGCGACGATCACGTCGGCCCTCTTGATCGCGCGCAGCCCTCGCAGGGTGAGCAGGCCGGCGTCTCCCGGGCCCGCACCCACCAGGGTCACCCGTCCGGCCGGTATCGGTGTGGCGGTCATCGGGTGCCTCCCAGCAGCAGTCCGCGATTGCGCAGCATGCGTCGCTCGATCGGCCCGAACAGCACGAGCTCGATCACGATGCCGATCGCGAGGATGAGAAGGATGGTCGCGAGCACGCCGGCCAGGTCTGCCAGCTCGCGCGACTGGTTGAGCATGGTGCCCAGGCCGAAGCCGATCGACCCGCCGCTCGTGATGATCTCGGCGGCCATGAGCGATCGCCACGAGAACGCCCAGCCCTGCTTGAGGCCGGCGAAGTAGCCGGGCAGCGCGGCGGGCAGCGTGACCGCGGTGGCGAGCTGCCAGCGGCTGGCGCCGAGCACGGTCCCCACCCGGCGCAGCTGCGGCGGAACCTGGTCGATGCCCGAGAGAAGTCCGTTCACGATCGAGGGAATCGCGCCCATCAGGATCACGAAGTAGGCGGTGGCGTCGCTCAGCGCGAACCAGATGATCGCGACGGGCACCCACGCGACCGACGGCAGCACGGTGAGACCCGAGATCAGGGGGCCTGCGGCCCGGCGCAGCAGCTTCCACTCGGCCAGCAGCATGCCGAGGGCCGTGCCGACTACGATCGCGATGAGGAAGCCGATGACCCCGCGTTCGAGGCTTGTGACGACAGCCTCCTGCAGGCGGCCCGACTCCCACGCCTCGCCGAAGGCTCCGGCGACCGCCGCCGGGCTCGGCGCCTTATCGGGGCGCGGGTTGGCGATGACGATGTACAGCTGCCACACGGCGAGCAGCACGACCAGAAGGGCGACAGGCGGCACGACCTTGCCCAGCAGGTCGCGCACGAGCGGCGGGCGCTCGCTCGCATCCGACTGAAGGCGGTCGAGTCCGGCGGAGAGCGTGTCGATGTCCTCGCCGGCCGGGGCAGGGTCGGGCGGGGCGAGGGCCGTGGTCGATTCACCGGGCATTGCGGGCGATCTCCTTCCGCAGCTCGGCGGTGATCTCGGCGGCGAGCGCGGCGACCTCGGGCGACTCGATGCGTCTGCCCGCGGTGGTCTTGATGCGCCATTCGCCGGCGATGCGGCCGGGGCGGCTGGAGAGCAGGATCACGCGTTGACCGAGCCGCGCGGCCTCGCGCACGTTGTGGGTGACGAAGACGATGGTGCGGCCGGTGGCGCGCCACACGCGCTCGAGCTCTTCGTGCAGCAGGTCGCGCGTGATCGCGTCGAGTGCGGCGAACGGCTCATCCATCAGCAGCACCGAGCGGTCCTGAGCGAGCGCACGGGCGAGCGCCACGCGCTGGCGCATCCCGCCCGACAGCTCGTGCGGGCGCTTGTCGGCCGCCTCCGCCAGATTGACCGTGCGAAGCAGCCTCTCGGCCTCCGCACGGCGCTCGGCGCGAGGCATACCCCGCAGCCGGAGCGCCAGTTCGACGTTTCTGCGGGCGGTGAGCCACGGCATCAGGGCGGACTCCTGGAACATCACCGCCGCACCGGTCGCCGGTGTCGTGAGCTCGCCCGAGGTGAGCGGTTCGAGCCCCGCGATGAGGTTCAGCAGGGTCGACTTACCGCAGCCGGATGCTCCGAGCAGGCACACGAACTCTCCGGGCGCGATGTCGAGCGACACATCGTCGAGGACCACCGGCCCCGAGCCGTAGCGCTTGGTGACGTGCGAGATGCGTACGGCGGGTTCGACGACGGGCGCTGGCGACGCCAGCGGTGCGACGCCGTCGAAGCTGGGGGAGAGGGGCGCTGTCGTCAGCGGGCGGGCCAGCGTGTCATCGCGGGTCATCGGTCGGCACCGAGCCCGGCGGCCGAGACGGTCTCGGCGCCGGCCTTCTCGAGCAGCACGTTCAGGGCACTCAGGTCGAACAGCCCGTCGATCGCTCCCTTCTTCTGCGTTCCTGCGGCCAGACCGTGATCCACCAGGGTCTCGAACGTGGCGGCTGCCGGATCGACGGTGAACGTGACGTTCTCGAGCGCGCGGGCGAGAACCTCGTCGTCGAGAGGCTTGCCGGTGGCGTCGTCGAGCGCCGCGTTGATCACCGACGGCGCCTCGTCTGCGTTCTCGTCGAGCCAGTCCACGGCTGCGATGTGGCCCTTCAGCAGCTCGGCGACGACCTCCGGATGCTGGTCGGCGAACTCGGCGCGCACCAGCAGCACGGTGGTGGGGAAGTCACCGTCCGGCCACAGGTCGGCCTCATCGACCAGCACGTGAGCGCCGGCCTCGACGACCAGCCGGGAGACCCAGGGCTCGGGAAGCCACGCGCCATCGATCTCGCCGTCCTGGAACAGCGTCTGCGTCTGGGCGTTCTCGGTGGGGGTGACGCTCACCTCTCCTTCGCCTGCGACCGACGTTGCGTAGCCCTGGTCGGCGAGCCAGCGGCGCAGCGCCACGTCCTGCGTGTTGCCGAGCTGCGGGGTCGCGATCGTGGTGCCGGCGAGGTCGTCGGGGGTGTCGATGCCGTCGCGCACGACGAGCGCCGCCCCACCCGAGGTCGCACCGGCGATGATGCGCGCCGAAGCGCCGCCCGACTGGATGAACGTGTTGATGGCCGGGTTGGGGCCGATGTAGGTCGCGTCGATCGCCCCGGCCGAGAGGGCTTCGATCGCGGCGGGACCGGCGTTGAACACCTCGGTCTGCAGAACGGCGTCGCCCAGGGCATCCTGGAACAGCCCCTCCGACAGCCCGACGAGAGCCGGGGCGTGGGTGACGTTGGCGAAGTAGCCGAGGCGCACCTCGGTCACCTCCTCGGCCTCGGAGCCGGATGCCGGGGCGCAGCCCGTGAGAACCAGAGCGCAGAGTCCCATGGCGAGGGCTCCCAGTGCGGTGAATGTCCTGTTCCTGTGGGTGAAGTTCACGGTTTCGCCTCCTTAGGCTCGTGCTGCGGTCCGGTGATGCGCGGTCGGGTCAGTCGATGACGGTGCCGGCGGCGAGCGTCGCGCCGTCGGCGGGATGGATGAGCAGCAGCGAGCCGCCTTCGCGGCTGCGGGCGTAGGGCTCGAGCGGCAGGTCGGATGCCAGGCGCAGCCGCACCCGGCCGATCTCGTTCTCGGCGAGCGACGCATCCGGCTGCGCAGCCAGATCGGCGTGGGCGAACGTCTCGAGGTCGCGGCGGGTGAGCACTTCGGCGACGAGGGCCTGCACCGTCGCGGTGCCGTGCTTCACGAGCACCCGGGCGCCCGCGGCGGTGGCGCGCGGGTCGAGCTGGAAGAGCTCGACCACGGCGTCCCGGCGCAGCTCGGGGGCTGAGCCCTCGGCGACGATCAGCGCGCCGCGGGAGGCGTCGATCTCATCGGCAAGGGTGAGCGTGACCGACTGGCGCACCGTGGCGGTTCCGGTGTCGGCGCCCGCGACGTGCACGCCGGTCACCTCGGTGGCGCGGCCCGAGGGCAGCACCTGCACCCGATCGCCGACCGAGACGGCGCCCGCGGCGATGCGACCGGCGAAGCCGCGGAAATCGCGCAGCCGTTCGACCTCGTCGGCGGGGGTCTCGGGCGAGAGGCCGCCCTGCGGGCGCAACACGAGCTGCACCGGCAGACGCAGCGGCTCATCGACGTCGGCGCGCACGGGCAGCGTCTCGAGCAGCTCGAAGAGTGTCTCGCCGGGATACCACGGAGTGCGCTCCGATCGGTCGATGATGTTGTCGCCCTCGAGGGCCGAGACGGGCAGCACGCGCACCGCGCTGATGCCCAGCTCGTCCGCCACGCGCAGCGCCTCGATCTCGATGTCGACATAGGCCTGCTCATCGAAGCCGGTGAGGTCGATCTTGTTCACCGCGACGATCACGTGCGGCACCCGCAGCAGCGACGCGACCGCCAGGTGACGCCGGGTCTGCTCGACGACGCCCTTGCGCGCATCGACCAGCACGACCACGGCGTCGGCCGTGGCGGCGCCCGTGACCATGTTGCGGGTGTACTGCACGTGCCCGGGGCAGTCGGCGAGGATGAAGCTGCGCCGGTCGGTGGCGAAGTAGCGGTACGCGACGTCGATCGTGATGCCCTGCTCGCGCTCGGCCCGCAACCCGTCGGTGAGCAGCGCGAAGTCGAACGCGCCGTGCGCGAAGCCGCGGGCGCGCGAGGTCGCGGCGACCTGGTCGAGCTGGTCGGCGAGGATCGCCTTCGCGTCGTGCAGCAGCCTGCCCACCAGGGTGGACTTGCCGTCGTCGACCGAGCCCGCGGTCGCGAAGCGGAACAGTGACGTGCTCATCAGAAGTATCCGTCCTTCTTGCGATCCTCCATGGCGGCCTCGCTGATGCGGTCGTCGGCCCTGGTCGCCCCGCGCTCGGTGAGGGTGGTGCGGGCGACCTCGTCGACGATGGCGGCCGTGTCGGCGGCATCCGACTCCACCGCGCCGGTGCAGCTCATGTCTCCGACGGTGCGGTAGCGCACGGTGCGGCGCACGACCCGCTCGTCGTCGCGCGGGTGCGAGAACTCGCCGACCGCCCACCACATGCCCGAGCGCCGGAACACCTCGCGCTCGTGGGCGTAGTACAGCGGCGGCAGCGCGATGCCCTCGCGCTCGATGTAGCGCCAGATGTCGAGCTCGGTCCAGTTCGAGATCGGGAAGGCACGCACGTGCTGCCGTGGCAGGTGGCGGCCGTTGTACAGGCTCCACAGCTCGGGACGCTGGTTGCGCGGGTCCCACTGGCCGAACTCGTCGCGCAGCGAGATGATGCGCTCCTTGGCGCGCGCCTTGTCCTCGTCGCGGCGGGCGCCGCCGAAGACGGCGTCGTGGCGGCCGGCGGCGATCGCGTCGAGCAGCGGCTGGGTCTGCAGCGGGTTGCGCGTGCCGTCGGGTCTCTCGGCGAGCCGGCCGTCGTCGATGTAGTCCTGCACATGTGCGACCTCGAGGTCGATGCCGAGGCGTGCGACCGTCTCATCGCGGAACCGGATGACCTCGGGGAAGTTGTGGCCGGTGTCGACGTGCAGCACGGGGAAGGGCACCCGTCCCGGCGCGAAGGCCTTCGCGGCGAGGTGCAGCACGACGACCGAGTCCTTGCCGCCCGAGAACAGCAGCACGGGGCGCTCGAACTCCGCGACGACCTCGCGGATGATGTGGATGCCCTCCGCCTCGAGCAGGTCGAGCGTGCTCAGGGTGGTGGTGGGGTCGACAACAGTGCTCATACGTGCAGCCCGCATTCCGTCTTCGTCAGGCCGGCCCAGCGTCCGGATCGGGGGTCTTCGCCGGGAGCGACCGGCCTGGTGCACGGAGCGCAGCCGATCGAGGGGTAGCCGTTGGCGATCAGGGGGTTCACCGGCACGTCGTGCTCGGTGGCGTAGTCGATGAGGTCGTCGAAGCTCCAGGCGGCGACCGGGTTGGCCTTCACGAGCCCGTTGCGCTCGTCCCACACGACCAGCTCGGTCGCGGCGCGGGTGGGCGCCTCGTCGCGGCGCACTCCGGTGAACCACACCTCGTACCCGCCCAGCGCCCGCTGAAGCGGCTCGACCTTGCGTCGTGCGCAGCACAGCCCGGGGTCCCGGGCGAACAGGTCGGCGCCGAACTCGGCATCCTGCTCCCGCACGCTCTGCTCCGGTTTCACGTCGACGACGGCCACATCGAGGCGCGACGCGACCTCGTCGCGCGTGAACGCCGTCTCGAGAAAGTGGTATCCGGTGTCGAGGAACAGCACGTCGACGCCGGGAAGGCCCTGCGCGACGAGGTGGGGGAGTGCGGCATCCGCCATCGAGCAGGCGACGGCGGCCTGCGAGACGGCGAAGTTCTCTGCCACCCACGCGACGACCTCAGCCGGACTCGCCTCATCGGGCTGACGGCTGCGCAGCTCGGCGTTGCCGCATGCAGCGAGCGCCGCGAGGTCGGCGCCGGAGCGGCGACCAGTGCCGATCGTGACGTGGATGCTCATTGCAGCGCCTCGTCGTCCGCTCGGTGCGCCCACTGCGCGAAGGTCTCGTCGGCGCCCGTGCGATCGACGAGGTAGCGGCGGATGACGCGCTCGGCGTAGTCGGCGATGCCGTCCGCAGGCACCTTCAGCCCGCGCACGGTACGACCGAGTCCGGCCTCCTCGCGGTCGACGTTCGCGAGTCCGCCGCCGAGGTGCACCTGGTAGCCGGGCACCTGCTCGCCGTCGATCAGCACGAGCTGCCCCTTCAACCCGATGTCGGCGGTCTGGATGCGGGCGCACGAATTCGGGCATCCGTTCACGTGCAGCGTGATCGGCCGACCGATCTCGGGTTCGAGAGCCCCCAGGCGCTCTTCGAGCTGTTCGATCGCGCGGGCCGCGTTGACCTTGGTCTCGACGATCGCCAGCTTGCAGAACTCGATGCCGGTGCACGCGATCGTGCCGCGGCGGAACAGGCTCGGCCGCGCCGACAGGCCGAGGGCGTCCAGGCCCGCGACGAGACTCTCGACGCGGCTCTCATCGATGTCGAGCACGAGCAGCTTCTGGTGTGGGGTGGTGCGGATGCGCTGCGAGCCGTGGGCCTCGGCGAGGTCGGCCAGTGCGGTGAGGGTGCTGCCCGAGACGCGGCCGACGAGCGGGGCGGCGCCTACGAAGAACCGGCCGTCCTTCTGCCGGTGGATGCCGACGTGGTCGCCCAGGCTGTTCGGCTTGGGGGCGGCGGCGCCGTCGGGCAGCGGGGACTCGAGGTACTCGTTCTCGAGCACCTCGCGGAACTTCTCCGTGCCCCAGTCGGCGAGCAGGAACTTCAGGCGCGCCTTGTTGCGCAGGCGCCGGTAGCCGTAGTCGCGGAAGATCCGGGTGACGCCGTGCCAGACCTCGGCCACGCGCTCGGGCGGCACGAACGCGCCGAGCCGCTCGCCGAGCCGGGGCACCACCGACAGGGCGCCACCCACCCACAGGTCGTAGCCGATGCCGAGTTCGGGATGCTCGACCGCGACGAACGCGCAGTCGTTGATCTCGTGCACCACATCCTGGCTGGGGTGCCCGGTGATCGCGGTCTTGTACTTGCGGGGCAGGTTCGACAGGGTCTCATCCCCGAGGAACCGGTCGGCGATCTCGCGGATCTGCGGGGTGGGGTCGATGAGCTCGTCGGCAGCGATGCCCGCGACCGGCGAGCCGAGGATCACGCGCGGGACATCGCCGCACGCCTCGGTGGTGCTGAGCCCGACCGCCTCGAGGCGGCGCCAGATCTCGGGCACGTCCTGCACCTCGACCCAGTGCAGCTGCACGTTCTGCCGGTCGGTGATGTCGGCGGTGTCGCGAGCGAACTCGGTGGAGATCTCACCGATCACCCGCAGCTGCTGGGTGGTGAGCTGACCACCGTCGATGCGCACGCGCATCATGAAGAACTCGTCTTCGAGCTCATGCGGCTCGACCTGGGCGGTGCGGCCGCCGTCGATGCCGGGCTTGCGCTGCGTGTACAGACCCCACCAGCGGAAGCGCCCGTGCAGGTCGGTCGGGTCGATGCTCCCGAAGCCGCCGTCGGCGTAGATCGTCTCGATGCGCTCGCGCACGTTGAGCCCGTTGTCGGCGAGCTTGAACTCCTCGTTGCCGTTCAGCGGCTCGGTGCCGTCGAGCGCCCACTGGCCGTGCGGCTTGGTCGGCGTGCGGCTGGTGCGCGTGCGAGCACCGCGGATCGCGGTCGGCTGCTGGATGGTCATCTCGCCCCCTCGGTTGGACTGGCTGGGGATCAAGGTACGTACTCAGATCCGGGCGGGGAACCTTCCGTGACACGGAAGGACCACGGGCGAAACATGGCGTCATGTGGCGTGAAACATGACGCCCGAGGGCTGGCGTGGTCAGCCAGAATGTGCTCTCTCGTAGCGCGCGACGACCAGGTCGACCAGGGCGTCCGGGATGCCCTGGTCAGCGAGCAGATCGTCGAGCAGCGGCGGGGTGATCGGGTGCTCGCCTGCCTGGCGAACAGCGAGATCGAAGAAGTAGCCGCGTCCGAGCAGGTAGGTGGCGACGACGGCATCCGGAGCGGCGGCCAGCGCCGTCGGCAGATCCGGATGGCGCGCCGCGAGGTACGCGAGGTCGATCCGGCGCCCGGTGCGGTCGCGCAGCAGGGTGGCCATGCCCTCGGCATCCGGCACCGAGCGCTCGTCGCGGGAGCCGGCGACGGCGAGCACGACGGGGTAGCCCGGATGCCCGATCCCGTCGAGCCGCGTCGCCAGAACCTCGGTGAGCAGCGCATCGGGGCCCAGCGGGTCGGTGACCACGGCGTCGGCGCGCTCGGCGACCATGCCGTGCAGGTCGTGATGCACGTGGAACCCGTGGGAGAGCAGCAGCGGCACGATCACCGCCCGCCCGTCGATGCCGGCCAGCGCGCTCGGGGCGTCGGGCTGCTGCACGTCGACGAAGGCCTCGCGGACCTCGACGTCGGGTAGCCGCTCGGCCACCCGCGCGACGAGCGCCGCGATCGACCGCGCGCCGTCGACGTCGGATGTGCCGTGCGAGACGGCGAGCAGGGAGGGTCGGGCCATGCGGGCGACTATAGGTCGGCTGCCCGCGGCGTGTCGGAGCGAGCGTCAAACAGAGTCATCCAGACTAACCTGAGTCGACTCATATCAACTTTGTTTGACAGCATCTGGACGCGGGTCTACGCTTGAGTCATCACGGCTCAGGTTCATCCCTGGTCGTCCAGGACTTCACCATTGCAAAGGAGAAAGACATGGCACGTGCTGTTGGAATCGACCTCGGAACCACGAACTCCGTCGTCAGCGTCCTCGAGGGTGGCGAGCCGAAGGTCATCGCCAACGCCGAAGGCTTCCGCACGACCCCTTCGGTGGTCGCATTCACCAAGGACGGCGAGGTGCTCGTCGGCGAGACCGCCAAGCGCCAGGCTGTGACCAACGTCGACCGCACGATCTCCTCCGTCAAGCGCCACATGGGCACCGACTGGAAGACGCAGCCGATCGACGGCAAGCAGTACACGCCGCAGGAGATCTCGGCGCGCATCCTCCAGAAGCTCAAGCGTGACGCCGAGGAGTACCTCGGTGACAGCGTCACGGATGCGGTCATCACGGTGCCGGCGTACTTCAACGACGCCGAGCGTCAGGCCACGAAGGATGCCGGGGAGATCGCCGGCCTCAACGTGCTGCGCATCATCAACGAGCCCACCGCGGCGGCCCTGGCCTACGGCCTCGACAAGGGCAAGGAGGACGAGCTCATCCTCGTCTTCGACCTCGGTGGTGGCACGTTCGACGTCTCTCTGCTCGAAGTGGGCAAGGACGACGACTTCTCCACCATCCAGGTGCGCGCCACCGCCGGTGACAACCGCCTCGGCGGTGACGACTGGGACCAGCGCCTCGTCGACTACCTGATCAAGCAGTTCAAGGACACGACCGGCGTCGACGTCTCAGGCGACAAGATCGCGCTGCAGCGCCTCAAGGAGGCCGCGGAGCAGGCGAAGAAGGAACTCTCATCCTCGACGAGCACCTCGATCAACCTGCCGTACCTGTCGCTCACCGACTCGGGCCCCGTGTCGCTGTCGGAGACGATCACGCGCGCGAAGTTCGAGGACCTCACGAAGGATCTGCTCGACCGCACGAAGAAGCCGTTCAACGACGTCGTCGCCGAGGCGGGCATCAAGGTCGCCGACATCGACCACGTGGTCCTCGTCGGCGGCTCGACCCGCATGCCGCAGGTCACCGAACTCGTCAAGCAGCTCACCGGCGGCAAGGAGCCCAACAAGGGCGTCAACCCCGATGAGGTCGTCGCCGTGGGTGCCGCCCTGCAGGCCGGTGTCCTCAAGGGCGAGCGCAAGGACGTGCTGCTGATCGACGTCACCCCCCTGAGCCTCGGTATCGAGACCAAGGGTGGCATCATGACGAAGCTCATCGAGCGCAACACCGCCATCCCGACCAAGCGCAGCGAGACGTTCACGACCGCCGACGACAACCAGCCGTCGGTCGCGATCCAGGTGTTCCAGGGTGAGCGCGAGTTCACGCGTGACAACAAGCCGCTCGGCACCTTCGAGCTGACCGGCATCGCGCCGGCTCCCCGGGGCATCCCGCAGGTCGAGGTCACGTTCGACATCGACGCGAACGGCATCGTGCACGTGTCCGCGAAGGACAAGGGCACCGGCAAGGAGCAGTCGATGACGATCACGGGCGGCTCGAGCCTCCCGAAGGAGGACATCGACCGCATGGTGCGCGAGGCTGAGGAGCACGCCGCCGAGGACAAGAAGCGTCGCGAGTCGGCAGAGGTGCGCAACCAGGCCGAGACGCTCTCGTACTCGATCGAGAAGCTCATCAAGGACAACGAGGACAAGCTGCCGGCCGAGGTCAAGGACTCCGTCCAGGCCGACGTCGACGCGCTGAAGTCCGCGCTGGCCGGTGAAGACGAGGATGCCGTGAAGACGGCCTTCGACAAGCTGAACCAGTCGCAGGGCAAGCTCGGCGAGGCGATCTACGCGTCGCAGCAGGCCGCCGGCGAGCAGGCCGACCCGAACGTCGGCCAGCCCGGCAACGGTGAGACGCCGAACCCCGAAGAAGACGTCATCGACGCCGAGGTCGTCGACGACGAGGACGAGAAGAAGTAAGAAAGCGGATCATGACCAAGGACTTCGAGAACGAGGTCCCCGGTGACGAGGGGTCGGATGCCACGGCATCCGGCCCCGACTCGCAGGAGGACTCCCTGACGGTCGACGACATCCTGGGCGCCGAGCAGACCGACGACGCTGCCATCGCCGAGGCATCCGATGAGGACAAGGATCTGCTGCTGGACCTCAAGCGGGTGCAGGCGGAGTACGCCAACTACCGCCGCCGCACCGAAGAGCAGCGCGAGGTGGAGATCGCCCGCGCCACGGGGTCGGTCGCGAAGGGGCTGCTGCCCGTGCTCGACGACCTCGACCGCGCCGAGAAGCACGGCGATCTCGCCGATGGGTCGCCCCTCGCGGCTATCGCCGAGAAGCTGCGCGCCGTCGTGTCGCGGCTCGGTGTCGAGACCTACGGCACCGCCGGTGAGGCGTTCGACCCGCAGCAGCACGAGGCGATCTTCCACGCGCCCAACCCGGGTGGCGTGGCTGACGGCACGATCCTCGACGTCGTCGAGGTCGGCTACCGCCTCGGCGACATCGAATTGCGACCGGCGAAGGTCGTCGTGGCCGGCTCGGCCGAGTAAGGGGAGCGATGGCCAGTCAGGACTGGTTCGACAAGGACTTCTACAAGGTCCTCGGCGTGTCAAAAGACATCTCCGCGGCCGATCTGAAGAAGACGTATCGCAAGCTGGCGCGCAAGTATCACCCCGACTCGACGCAGGGCGATGCCGCCGCCGAGGCGAAGTTCAAGGAGATCAGCGAGGCGTACTCGGTGCTCTCCGACAAGGATCAGCGCGAGGAGTACGACCAGATCCGGGCGATGGGGTCGGGCAGCGCCCGCTTCCAGGCGCCCGGTTCGGCCGGCGCGGGCGGATTCGAAGACGTCTTCAGTCGGTTCGGCCAGTCGCGCGGCGGGTCGTACCAGCAGGCCGACTTCGACGACCTGTTCTCGATGTTCGGGCAGCAGAGCGGCGGGTTCGGCTCGGGCCGGTTCGGCCAGTCGACCGGCGGGTTCCGCGGCTACGGCGGGCCGCAGCGCGGCGCGGACGTCACGGCGCGGACGACCCTCGACTTCCAGACCGCGGTCAAGGGCGAGACGATCAGCCTCGCCGGCGAAGACGGCAAGCCGTTCAAGGTGAAGATCCCGGCGGGCGTGTCGGACGGGCAGAAGATCCGTCTGCGCGGCCGTGGGCGGCCCTCTCCCGACGGCGGCGAGCCCGGCGACATCGTCGTGCAGGTGACGGTGCGGCCGCACCCCGTGTTCACCCGAGATGGGCTGAACCTGCGGGTGACGGTGCCGGTCACCTTCACCGAGGCAGCGCTCGGCGCCACCATCGAGGTGCCGACGCTCGGCGGTGACCCGGTCAAGCTGCGGGTCGCTCCGGGCACACCCTCGGGGCGCGTGCTCCGGGTGAAGGGGCGCGGCGTGCAGTCGTCGAAGGGCACCGGCGACCTGCTCGCCGAGGTGCAGGTCGCCGTGCCGGCACACCTGGATGACAAGGCGAAGGAAGCTCTCGAGCGCTTCCGCGAAGTGGAGCCGAAGGAGAACCCGCGCGCCGAGCTCATGGCGAAGGCCCGGGAGTAGCCGTGGCGACCGACGTGACCCCCGACGAGGAGGAGCCGATCTTCGCGATCGCCGTGGCCGCCGAGCTCGCGGGCATGCACCCGCAGACGCTGCGGCAGTACGACCGACTCGGCCTCGTCACGCCGGGGCGCACGCAGGGCGGCTCCCGCCGCTACTCGCTGCGCCACGTGACGCAGCTGCGCGAGGTGGCGGCGCTCTCGGCCGAGGGCATGAGCCTGCCCGCCATCTCGCGACTCGTCGAGCTCGAGAACACCGTGCGCTCGCTCCGGCGTAAGGTCTCCGAGCTCGAGGGACGGCTGCGGCGCGAGGTCGACCTCCGTTCGCGGGTGTTCGCGGCGGGGCCGACCGGCTCGGTCGTCACGCTCCGCCACGGCACGCGCGTGCGCGGGGCGACCGAGGTCGTCGTGTGGCGCCCGGACGGCGCGGAAGAACAGGTCGGATGACCCTCGCCGCCGCCACGACGCCCCGGATCGTGGTGCTCGGCAGCGCCAACGTCGACCTCGTCGTGCGGCAGCCGCGCCGCGCGGAGCCCGGCGAGACGGTGTTCGGCACGTCGTTCCAGACCGGCCCCGGCGGCAAAGGGCTCAACCAGGCGGTCGCGGCGGCCCGTGCCGGCGGCGGCGTCGCGTTTATCGGCGCGGTTGGCGACGACGCGTTAGGCGCGCAGCTGCGCGCGACGATCGAGGCGGAGGGCATCGACACGCGCGCCCTGCGCACGACCGCCGCACCCACCGGCATCGCCCAGATCACCGTGACCGACGACGGCGAGAACTCCATCACGGTGGTCGCCGGCGCGAACGGGCTCGCCGACCTGCGCGACGACGAACGAACCCTCATCGCCGAGGCATCCCATCTGGTCGTGCAGCTCGAACGCCCCGAGCCGCTCCTCATCGAGGCGCTGCGGCACGCCCGCGCGCACGGCGTGACGACCGTGCTCACGCCGGCGCCGGCCCGCGCGCCGCTGACCGAGCTGATCGGCCTCGCCGACGTGCTCGTGCCGAACGCCGGCGAAGCCGCGCTGCTCGCCGGCGTCCCGGATGTCGAGGCGGCGGCGGTCTCGCTGAGCCGCGCCGCGCACACCGTGGTCGTCACCCGCGGAGCCGACGGCGCCGTCGTCGCCCAGGAGGGCGAGATCGTCAGCCGCGTTCCGGCCCGGCGGGCGACCCCGATCGACACGACGGGCGCCGGCGACACATTCACCGGCGTGCTCGTCGCGGGGCTCTCACAGGGCGCACCGCTCGGCGAGGCGCTCGCCGCCGCGGCGGCCGCCGCGTCGATCACCGTCACCCGACCGGGGGCCGCCGACTCGATGCCCACCCGCGCCGAGATCGACGCCGCCCTGGCCTGACCCGTGCCCTGGCCTGACCCGCGCCCTGTCGTCGCGCACGCCGGGCCGCTGCTTTGTGTGCATGGAGACCCTGCCCGCGCACCGTGACCGCAGCGCTCTGAGCGTGGATGCCTCGAGCCGGCGCTCCCTCGAATCGCTCGCCCTCGGCGCCGGCACGGTGGCGTCCATCGCGAGCGCGTTCGTCGCCCTCCTCGTCTTCCAGCTGCGGAGCGTCCCGATCTCGGGGCCGGGATCGCTCGGCCAGTACGCCGCGATCGCTGGCGCGGTCGTCGCCTTCGTGGCGTTCGTCGCCGGCCACTACGTCGTGCGCACGCCCGGCCGGCCGATGACGGCGCTCGACATCCTCGGCGTGCTCGCCCTCGCCATCGCGCACGCGATCATCGCGCTCCTCACCTGGACGCTCCTGGCGGTCATCATGGAGCGCGGCTTCATCGACGCCGTCGTCTTCGGCGTGTCGACCGTGCTCCTCGCCGGCTCCACCGCGGCGATCACCGCCTACCTGGCCTTCTTCTCCGCCTCGCACATGGACCTGTCGCTGCTCGCCACGATGCTCGCGGTGTTCCTCGTCGAGGGCGTCGTCGCGGCTGGCGCGCTACGCCACGGCATCCATCCCCAGCACCACTCCGCACGGCGTCTCGCGGGCGCGCACGTGCCTGATCATCGTCGGCGTCTTCCTCGCGCTCGTCGGCGTCTTCCCGGTCGACCCGTTCTTCGTGCTGCACACGAGCGTCGCGTCGGGCATGGTCGTCGCCTACGGCGTCCTCGTGATCCGTCTGCACGCCGGGATCCCCGGGATGCCGAAGGCGTTCATCGCGCTCGGCTGGCTGTTCCTGGCGATCGTGCTGGTGCTTGCGGTGCTCTTCGCGGTCGGGTTCTACACGCTCACCGCGTTCGAGCTCGTCGCGGGCATCCTCGCGCTGACGCCCGCGGGGGTTGACGTGCTCGCCGACGCCGAGGTGCGGGTCGACCGCGTGCGGGCCCGGATGCTGTCGGGCCTGTCGGGTGACGAGCAGGATGCCTTGGCGGCGGGCCTCGCCGCCTGCGCCACCGCGCTGTCGGACTGATCGATCGGCTCTCGCTTCACGGGGCGGCGGCGCGTCGGGAGTGGGGCGGAGTCGCAGATCAGGGGTCACTTCTATGGACCCGGGTGACGGGTCGCCCGGTCCGGAGCAGGGGCCATTCCAATGTCCGACCCCCTCCATACACTCGAAGATATGGACGAGTACTCGGGGGCGATGGGCAGCGACGCAGACGTCGCCGCGCTGGCGTCGATCGTGGGTGAGGTCGAGGGGGCGGTGGTGTTGCTGACGGCGGCGCAGGTCGCCGAGGTGCGGGCGCTGGCCCGTGCGGGGCAACTCGCGGCACGGCAGGCGGCCGGGTCTCCGGCCGCGGTGCGGGCGCAGGACATGGCGTTGCGGTCGGTCGCGGCCGAGCTCGGTGGGGTGTTGCGGGTGACGGATCGGACCGTGCAGTCCCGGATCGATGAGGCCCGCGACCTCGTGGAGCATTACGCAGCGACTTTGGCGGCGTGGGAGTCGGGGCGGATCACGCGGGGGCATGTCCGGGTGATCACGGATGCGGGGTCGGTGCTGGTCGACGCGTCGCCGGAGCGGCGGGCGGAGTTCGAGGCGATCGCTATTGTCCGGTGTGAGCGGGATACGCCGAATCGGGTGCGTTCGGAGGTGGAGATCCTCGCGGAACGGTTCGCGGAGCGGTCGTTCACCGACCGGCATCGGGATGCGGCGGCGGAGCGGCGGGTGCGGGTCGTGCCGGGCAGCGCGGGGATGTCGGATCTGATCGCGACGCTGCCCACGGTGATCGCCGATGGGATCCTCGACCGGCTCACCCAGCAGGCGCAGACGATCGTCGATGCGCGCGAGCCCGGGAACGCGGGCAGTGCGTTCGGCGCAGATGGTACGGGTGACGCGGCTGGCGTGAGCGGCGCGAGTAGTGCGGGTGGCGCGAGCGGTGCGTTCGGCGAGAGCGGTATGGGCGATGCCGAGCCGGACAGGCGTCGGATCGATCAGGTCCGCGCCGACGTGTTCTCCGACCTCCTCCTTGCCGGGGCGCCGGCACTCGACCCCACTGCCACCGGTGACGGGCAGGGGTCGCTGGGCGCGATTCGTGCGCAGGTGCAGGTCATCGTCCCTGCCCTTACTCTTCTCGGTGTCGATGACGGTCCGGCGGACCTCGTCGGTCGGTCCCCGATCGATGCGGACACCGCCCGTTGCCTCGCGGGCAACACGCATTCGTGGGCTCGGGTGCTGACCGACCCGGTGGAGGGGACGGTGTTGGCGGTGGACCGGTATCGGACGCCGTGGCCGCAGCGCCGGTTCCTGCGGGCGCGGGATCAGCATTGCCGGTTCCCCGGATGCCGGCGTGCGGCGATCCGGTGCGAGATCGACCACACCATCGACGCCGCCAAGGGCGGACCCACCGCGCTGTGGAACCTCGCTCACTTGTGTCAGCGGCATCATTCGATGAAGCAGTTCACCCGCTGGAAGGTCAGGCAACTCCCCGGCGGGGTCCTCGAATGGACCTCACCCACCGGACGGATCTACCGCGAAGACGCCCCCGCCCCACCCGTGGCATTCGCCCCCGTCATCGTGCCCGACAGTGGGCCGCCACCCTTCTGACGCGTCACTTCGGCCGGCGCCCCCGCGCGTCGGAACCGACGTAGGGATCAGGCGTCGGAGCCCGGCCGGCGCCCCGGCTCAGGCCGGGTCGAGGCGCAGCACGTCGCCGCCGCCGGCGAGCGGAACATCGTCGACGAGGCGGAGCGACCGCGCGAGGTCATCGAGCGCGGCGTCGGCCGTGCCGAAGCTCTCACGATCACCGCCGATCGCCGTCAGGGTGACGAACGCCGTGCCGGTGTCCCACGTATAGGTGACCGTGGGCGGCGGAGGCGGGGCATCCGCGCGAGTGCGCTGCGGGAACGGCACGGCGAGCTTCTCGCCGGCGCCGAGATACGCGGAGCGGAAGTCTTCGGTGTCGTCGTACTCCATCGGCATCATCGCGCGGGCCGTGCGCAGCTGCGGTGTCGCCTGCTGCACCTGCGCGAGCGCGACGACCCGCTCCGGGTCGCCCTTCCACACCCACACGAGCACGCGGCCGTCGGCTTTGCGCAGCAGGGCGGGCGCCGCCTGGCTCATCGCCCACGCGGCGAAGCCGCCGCCCGGACGCGCCGCCGCGCCCATCGCGGCACTCGCCTGCGTCAGCAGCATCCCGATCGCGCGCTTGCGATGACGTCGGCCGCGCAGCCCGAACGAGCCGGTGACGGACACCCAGATCGCGGGATCGGCGCCGGCCTGCAGTCGCATCATCACTCCAGGGTAGGCGGCGCCACCGTGCGGTGCGCCGAGCCGAGGTGAACGAGGAGGCTGGAGAGAAACTGAGCGGAGTCTGACATCGAAGGTGGTGTTCGCCTCGACAGAAATGAACACACATGATCTCGTTGTCCGCTGCATGGTCATGGCCAACGTCGGGCTGGCAGCCGTGTTCCTCATCGTTCCCGGACTGTTCGTCACAACGCTGTTCTGCGCGGTCCTTCTGACCAACCTCCTGAATCCGAAGGTCGCAATCCTCTACCTCGCGCTCATCCCTCCCTTCATCGCCCGCGCGCTTTCTGCAGGGCCGGCCGACCCGGGTGCGGTGGCAGAAGTGGGTCACCGGCACGGTTCTCGGAGCGATCGGGGGTGAAGCTCGCGATCGACGCTCCTTCCCCCGCCGCGGCGTAGCGCTCAGCAGCCCTGCGGAGGCTCTCGGGTAGACTCGCTGAGGGCTCCGCGGTGCTTCGCAGCCCGCCGCCGCCGCACAGATTGGCCCCGCACTCCGTGACCGAATCCGCGACACCCCCCGCAGACCCTGCGGGAGAGTCCGTGCCCGCACGTCCGCTGACGATCGTGATCGCCGCCGACACCTTCGCGCCCGACGTCAACGGCGCCGCCCGCTTCGCGGAGCGCCTCGCCGCGGGCCTCGCCGGCCGCGGCCACGACGTGCACATCGTCACCCCGAGCGTCGGGCACCGCAACCACGGCGTGTTCACCGAGCACATCGAGGGCCAGGACCTCACCGTGCACCGGCTGCCCGGCGTGCGCTGGCCCCCGCACGACTGGCTGCGCTTCGTGTGGCCCTGGCGCAGCAAGCACTACGCGCGCAAGGTGCTCGACGCCGTCCAGCCCGACGTCGTGCACAGTCAGTCGCACATCGTGATCGGGCGCGGTCTCACCCGCATCGCGCATCAACGAGGCATCCCCGTGGTCGCCACCAACCACGTGATGGCCGAGAACATCATCGACTTCACGACCCTGCCGCCCGTGCTCGACAAGATCGTCGTCAAGCTCGCGTGGGACGACGCCAAGCGCACCTTCGACATGTCGCGCGCCGTGACGACGCCCACCCGCAAGGCGGCCGAGTTCCTCGAGCAGACGATCGACATCGAGGGCGTCATCCCGATCAGCTGCGGCATCGACAAGCGCAACTACGCGCCCGACCTCACCCCGCGCGAGCACCACCGAGTGCTGTTCGTCGGCCGGCTCACCACCGAGAAGCACGTCGAGGTCACCCTCGGCGCCGTCGCGAAGCTCGCCCCCGAACTCCCGAACATCACGTTCGACATCGTCGGAGGCGGCGACCAGCGCCGCAACCTCGAGCAGACCGCGCAGCGCCTCGGCGTCCAAGACCGGGTCACCTTCCACGGTCGGGTGGAAGAGGCGGAGCTGCGGGCCTCGTATGGCCGGGCGGATGTCTTCGCCATCGCCTCGATCGCCGAGCTGCAGTCGATCGCGACGATGGAGGCGATGGCCTCGGGCCTTCCCGTGGTCGCGGCGAACGCCGTGGCGCTGCCGCACCTCGTGCACGACGGCGAGAACGGCTACCTCTTCGAGCCGGGGAACGTCGACGACCTCGCCGACAAGCTTCGCCGCGTGCTGACGGCGAGCCCCGAGGAGTACCTGCGCATGCAGCAGGCATCCCTCGACGGCGTCGAGATCCATGACATCGAGAACACGCTCGACACGTTCGAGAAGCTCTACCGCGGCGAACCGCTCGGAGCCTGACGCCGTGCGGCTGCTGTTCGACGTGCGGTACATCCGCACCGACTTCCACGACGGCATCAGCCGCTACTCGGCCGAGCTCGCCCGCGCCGTGTTCGCCGCCGCGCCCGCACGGGGGGTCGACGTCGTCTTCCTCATCCACGACGAGGCGCAGCGCGCGCTCCTGCCCGCGGGGGCGCGCACCCTGCTCGTGCACGCGCCCACCTCGGCGCTCGAACCGTTCGCCGCGCTGCGGCTGAACCGCTACCGCCCCGACGCGGTGTTCTCGCCCATGCAGACGATCGGCTCGCTCGGCCGTCGCTTCGGGCTCATCCTGACCCTGCACGACACGATCTACTACCGGCACCGCACGCCACCGCGCGACCTGCCCTGGTACGTGCGCGTCGGCTGGCGCCTGTTCCACCTCTCCTACGTGCCACAGCGCCTGACCCTCAACGCCGCCGACGTCGTCGCCACCGTGAGCGAGACGAGCGCCGCCGAGTTCGCCCGCGTGAACCTCACGAAGCGCCCCGTCGTGGTCGTGCCCAACGCGCCGCAGCGGCTCGCCGAGCTCCTCCCCGAGGGGGCCGAGGTCGTGCCGGGCGCGCAGAACCTCGTCTACATGGGCTCGTTCATGCCCTACAAGAACGTCGAGACGCTCCTCGGCGCCGCGGCCCTCCTGCCTGGGCGCACGCTGCACCTGCTGTCGCGCATCTCACCCGCCCGCCGCGCCGAGCTCGAGGCGCTGATCGACCCCGCCGGCGCGCGCGTCGTCTTCCACGGCGGGGTGACGGATGCCGAGTACGCGGCCCTCCTCGCCGACCACGGCGTCCTGGTCTCCGCCTCGCTCGACGAGGGCTACGGCCTGCCCGTCGCCGAAGCGCTCGAACTCGGCGTCCCCGCCGTCGTCACCGACATGCCGATCTTCCGCGAGGTCGCCGGCGACGGTGCGCTGTACGCACCCGGGATGGATGCCGAGGCGTTCGCCCGAGGCATCCGCGCCCTCGACGACCCCGCTCGCCGCGCCGAGGTGATCGCCGCGGGCACCGCCCACATCGCGCGATTCGACTGGGGCCGGTCGGCGGACGTGCTGCTCGACGCGCTCGCCGGGATCTGAGCGGTCCGGCGGTCGCGGTCTCCCACACGCGCGCTTTCTCGAAGCAGGCGCGCGGCGCCCGGCGCCCGGGGAGTCCGCGTCAGAGGTACGAGGTGAGGGCGTAGAGGAGCCCGGTGAGCGCGATCGCGATCGTCGAGATCAGCGTGAGGTGAGTGAGAAGGATCATGGCAGGAACGGTACGCACGTATCCAAACCGCCACTAGTGGCAGAAAAGCCGCCCCTAGTAGTATTCCTGCCATGAAGACTGTCGCGTGCGTCGTCCTGCCCGGGTTCGCTCCGTTCGAGTTCGGCGTCGCCTGCGAGGCGTTCGGACTCGACCGCTCCGACGACGGCATCCCGAACTTCGACTTCCGCGTCGTGACACCCACACCGGGCGTCGTGCCTTCGAAGATCGGCTTCTCGATCAACGTCGACGCCGATCTCTCCTTCGCCTACGAGGCCGACCTCGTCGTGATCTCGCCGATCCCGCACGAGTACTGGGACGACGTGGACGAGCGCGTGCTCGACCTCGTCCGGGACGCCGTCGCGCGGGATGCCTGGGTGCTGAGCGTCTGCAGCGGGTCGTTCGTCCTCGCGGCGGCGGGCGTTCTCGACGGTCGCCGCGCCACGACGCACTGGATGTACGCCGAGAAGATGGCAAGCCTCTACCCCGAGATCGACGTCGACCCGAACGCGCTCTACGTGCAGGATGGCCGCATCATCACGAGCGCCGGCACCGCCGCGGGGCTCGACGCCTGTCTGCACCTCCTGCGCATCGAGCTCGGCGCGGAGATGACGAACACCATCGCCCGGCGCATGGTCGTGCCGCCGCAGCGCGACGGCGGCCAGGCGCAGTTCATCGCGGCGCCGCTGCCGGTGACCACCTCGCTCTCGCTCGCGCCCGTGACCGATTGGGTGCTCGAGAACCTCAGCCTCGACCTCTCCGTCGACCAACTGGCGGCCCGCGCCCACATGTCGCCCCGCACCTTCGCCCGGCGCTTCAAGGCCGACTTCGGCACCACTCCCGCCGCGTGGCTCGCGCGCCAGCGGATCATCCATGCGCAGCGCCTCCTCGAGCGCACCGATCTCGGCCTCGACCAGATCGCCTTCGAGAGCGGCTTCGGTTCGGCCGCGGTCCTGCGGCAGAACTTCACGCGGATGCTGGGGCTCAGTCCTACGGCCTACCGCGCGCGGTTCAGCTGCGCCGGCGAGGAGCCGGACGCCGCCTGACGCGCCGGCGCCCGCTCGGCCCGTCGGCCGCGTGCGCCGGGTACCGCGATCGGTCGTTTCGCGCGCGTTGGCGACAAAACGCGGCAACCCCGCAACAGTGTCGCCCGTGGCCACCCGTGAGGCGCCCCGGCCCCTTGCCGGGCACACCGGGCTTTGGTAAACTTGAGCCACTACGACTCAAGTTTAGTCGCACAGCTTTCAAGGAGATGGAATGAACGCACAACCCCAGCCCGGCCAAGAGGAGCAGCAGAGCGCCCTCGAGCAGTTCGGCATCAATCTCACCGAGCGGGCCCGGCAGGGAAAGCTCGACCCGGTCATCGGTCGCGACAGCGAGATCCGCCGCGTCAGCCAGGTGCTCACCCGCCGCACGAAGAACAATCCCGTGCTCATCGGCGAGCCCGGCGTCGGCAAGACGGCGGTCGTCGAGGGCCTCGCCCAGCGCATCGTCGCCGGCGATGTCGCCGAGTCGCTCAAGGACAAGGAGCTCGTCTCGCTCGACATCTCCGCCCTGGTAGCGGGCGCAATGTACCGCGGCCAGTTCGAGGAGCGCCTGAAGAGCGTGCTCAAGGAGATCACCGAGTCCGACGGGCGGATCATCACCTTCATCGACGAGCTACACGTGCTCATGGGCGCCGGCGGCGGCGAGGGGTCGGTCGCGGCATCCAACATGCTCAAGCCGATGCTCGCGCGCGGCGAGCTGCGCCTGATCGGCGCGACGACGCTCGACGAGTACCGCGAGTTCATCGAGAAGGATGCCGCGCTCGAGCGCCGCTTCCAGCCGGTGTACGTCGGCGAGCCGAGCGTCGAGGACACCATCGCGATCCTCCGCGGCCTCAAGGAACGCTACGAGGCGCACCACAAGGTCGCCATCGCCGACGGCGCGCTGGTGGCCGCGGCATCCCTCTCGAACCGCTACATCCCGAGCCGTCAGCTCCCCGACAAGGCGATCGACCTGATCGACGAGGCCGCCTCGCGCCTGCGCATGGAGATCGACTCGGCCCCGCTCGAGATCGATGAGCTGCGCCGCCACGTAGACCGGCTGAAGCTCGAAGAGCTCGCCCTCAAGAAGGAGAAGGACCCGGCGTCCAAGGAGCGGCTCGCGACCCTGCGCGAGACGCTCAAGACCGAGCAGGCGCGCCTCGACGAGCTGCAGGCGCGCTGGGAGCGCGAGCGGTCGTCGCTCAACGCCGTCGGCGAGCTGAAGACCCGTCTCGACCAGGCCCGCATCGAGGCCGAACGCGCCCAGCGCGAGGGCAACCTCGAGAAGGCGTCGCGCCTGTACTACGCCGAGATCCCCGCCCTCGAGCGCCAGGTCGCCCAGGCCGAGCACGCCGAGGCGGCGGACGGAGAGCGGATGGTCAACGATCAGGTCACCGATGAGGACATCGCCTCGGTGATCGCCGCGTGGACGGGCATCCCGGTCGGCAAGCTCCTGCAGGGCGAGAGCGAGAAGCTCGTGCACCTCGAGAGCGAGCTCGGCAAGCGGCTGATCGGGCAGAAGGATGCCGTGAAGGCGGTCTCCGACGCGGTCCGCCGCTCGCGGGCCGGCATCAGCGACCCGAACCGGCCGCTCGGCTCGTTCCTCTTCCTCGGCCCGACCGGCGTCGGCAAGACCGAGCTGGCGAAGGCGCTCGCCGAGTTCCTCTTCGACGACGAGCGCGCCATGGTCCGGATCGACATGTCGGAGTACGGCGAGAAGCACTCCGTCGCGCGCCTCGTCGGCGCCCCTCCCGGATACATCGGCTACGAGCAGGGCGGGCAGCTCACCGAGGCCGTGCGCCGGCGCCCCTACTCGGTGGTGCTCCTCGACGAGGTCGAGAAGGCCCACCCCGAGGTCTTCGACATCCTGCTGCAGGTGCTCGACGACGGGCGCCTCACCGACGGCCAGGGCCGCACCGTCGACTTCACCAATACGATCCTGATCCTGACGTCGAACCTCGGCTCGCCGATCCTCATCGACCCGACGCTCACGGTCGAGGAGAAGCACGAACAGGTGATGGCGCTCGTGCGCACGGCGTTCCGCCCCGAGTTCCTCAACCGGCTCGACGACATCGTCATGTTCACCGCGCTCTCCGAGGACGACCTCGCGCAGATCGTCGAACTGTCGGTCGACGCCCTCCAGCGCCGTCTCAAGGACCGCCGGCTCACGCTCGCCGTCACCCCCGACGCCCGCGCGTGGCTCGCCGAACGCGGCTACGACCCGATCTTCGGGGCCCGGCCGCTGCGCCGCCTCATCCAGTCGGAGATCCAGGACCGCCTCGCCATGGCGCTCCTGTCCGGCGGCGTGCGCGACGGCGACATCGTGCGGGTCGACGTGGGCGCCGACGGCTCGGGCCTCGTGCTGACCTCGGCCGGTGCCGCGCCGGAGGAGCGGATGGATGCCTCGGCATCCGAACCCGCCGACGACGACGTCATCGAGGCGGAGCTGCCCGACGACTGATCGTCCACGGTCGCACCGAAAGCGCCGCCGCGCCACGTGCCCGGCGGCGCTTTCGGTGGGCACGGCGGCGCTTTCGCTGTGCCAGGACGGGCTAGGGTGGCGCCCATGACCGCCACCGCCGCGCTGTGGCGGGCGAGTCACCCCGGGCCGACGCTCGTGGTGTCGGCGCTCGCCCTGATCCTCGGGCTGTCGGTGGGGTTGGATGCCCCGCGCCTCGCTCTCCTGGTCGGCGCCGTCTTCGCCGGTCAGCTCTCCGTCGGCTGGTCGAACGACGCGATCGACGCGCGCCGCGACCTCGCCGTCGGCCGCGCCGACAAACCCGTGGCGCGCGGGGAGATCACGGCGCGCGCCGTGGCCCTCGCTGCCGGAGTCGCGCTCGTCGTGGCGCTCGCGCTGTCGGCGCTGCTCGGGGCCGGGTTCCTCCTCGCGCACACCATCGCCCTCGCTTCGGCGTGGGCGTACAACGCGTGGCTCAAGCGCACCGCGGCATCCGTGCTGCCGTTCGTGGTGAGCTTCGGGCTGTTCCCCTCGCTCGCGACGCTCGCCGAGCCGGTGCCGGCTCTGGCGGCGGGCTGGGCGGGTATCGCGGGATCAGCGCTCGGGGTCGCCGTGCACTTCTCGAACGTGCTGCCCGACCTCGACGACGACGCGGCGACGGGGGTGCGCGGGCTGCCGCACCGGATCGGCGCCCGCGGCAGCGCCCTGGTCGCCTTCGGGGCGCTGCTCGTCGGTGCGCTTGCGGTGCTCCTCGGGCCGGTGCTCGACGGGGCGGCGCTGCAGCCCGTCGCGGTGATCGGCACGATCGCGGTCGTCGTGATCGGGGCGTTCGGGTTGCGGGGAGTGGTCGGGGGCGGGCGTTCCGGCGGAGACGGGCCGGAGGAGGCGGCGGCGGGGGGCAGCGGTCGCGGCGCGGGGCGCGGGGTGTTCCGCCTCGTCATGCTCGCCGCGCTCGTGCTCGCCCTGCAGCTGGCCGCGACCGGGCTGCGGATCTGACCGCGCGCGCCCCGGGGTCGCCGGGTGGGCTCAGCGCCGGAAGCGACGCGCGGCGGAATCGAAGCCCATCGCGTACGCGTGCGCCATCAGCCGCGCGGTCGGACCGGCCAGCGCGAGCCGCACGCCGAGGGCGGTCGCCGCGCCGTGCGGACGCCCGAGGGTCGTGTTCGCGGCGGCGAGGCGCCCGGAGAGGTCGGCGGCGCGGAGGCGCGCCCGCTCCCACGCGGCCAGCTCGGGCGGGGCGTCGCCGTACCGGATCCACCGTGCGAGGAGTGGCGCGAGCGTGACGGCGTCGATGAGCCCGAGGTTCATCCCCTGCCCGCCGATCGGGCTCACCTCGTGCGCCGCATCGCCGATCGCGAGCACGCGCCCGACGCGCAGCGCCGTCAGCCGAGACCGTGCGACGCCGAACGTGGTTGCGTGCGAGACAGTGGATGCCTCGGCATCCGATCCGGTCCGCTCCGCCACCGCGGTGCGCAGCCGCGCCGTCGCCGCGTCCGCCTCGGCCGAGTCGCCCGCCCGATCGAGCGCCCGGTCGCCCGTCGCCGCGCCGACCCACGCGACGTACCGGCGCCGCCCGCCGGGCAGCGGGAACGACTCGAGCACCCCGCGCGGATCGAGATGCACGACCGCGCGGTTGCCGTCGCCGCTCACGTCGGCGGTGTCGGTCATGAGGTAGCGATCCGGATAGGGCGCCCGCCGCACGCGGGTCTCGCCGCCGAGAGCGGGCAGCAACGCGCGCGAGCGCAGCCCGCCCGCGACGACGACGATGCGGGCGGCAAGCGACTCCCCGGCATCCAGCGTCACCTCGACCGCACCCGCTGCTCCGCCGTCCGCTCCGCCGCGCGATCGCACGGACGTCACGGCCGCGCCGCGCCGCGGCGGCGGTGCGTCCCACGCGGCGGCGGCTCCGGCGAGGGCGGCCTCGGTCGCCGACTGGGGGAGCGTCGCGACGAACGGATGCCGGGCGTGCAGCCGGTCGAACCGCACCTCGCCGAGGGTGCGGCCACGGCGACGCGCCTCGCCGACCCGCACCCGCAGCGCGTCGGCGAGGAGGCGATCGGTCGCCCCCGAGGCCTCCATCGCCGCGAGGGCCGTCGCGTGGATCCCGACGGCGCGTGACCCTCCGCCCGCCTCGGCGCGCTGCTCGATCACCGTCGCGGCGACGCCGAGCCGGGCGAGCTCGGCGGCCAGCAGCGTGCCCACGGGGCCCGCCCCGACGATCGCGACGTCGATCACGGCGCTGGTCACGATGCTCCCCGCGGCTCTGCGCTCGACGTCAGCAGCAGTCGGAACGGCGCGGGGCGCTCGACCCGCCAGCCCGCGTACGCCGGATCGGCGGCGAGGTGCCGCGTCAGCTCGCTCGGAGTCCAGCTGCGGCGGATCGATCGCAGCCCGTCGGTGCGGAGGAAGCTCCCCGGCGCGAGCGGCGTGATCGCAGCCGCGTAGGCCGCGAAAGCGGTGCGCGAGCGCGCGATGTCGGAGTGCAGCACGAGCCCGCGAGAGAGGGCCCGAGAGTCGCCGAGCACCGTGCGCAGCCCGTCGTCGCCCAGGTGGTGCAGCACGTGGTTCGAGATCACGACGTCGAACCGCCGGCCCTCGCCGATGAGCTCGGAACTGTACGCCTGCCGGTACTCCGCCTCGCCGGTGCTCGCGGCCCGGGCCACCTCGAGCGCACGCTCGTCGGGGTCGATGCCGACGGCGACGACCTCGACGCCGTCGGCGCGGGCGAGGCGGGCGAGGCGGCGCAGCACGTCGCCCCCACCGCATCCGATGTCGAGCACGCTGAGCGAGCCGTCGGCGCGGGCCGCCGTGCGCGTGAGCGGTCGGACATGCCGTCGGTACACGCTGCCCCAGCCCGAGATCAGCCGGTTCACGATCGCGAACCGCTCCAGCGTGCGCCGGAGGAGCGCCGGGTCGCAGGCGGGATCGTCCATCAGCTCGCGCAGGTCGGCGTCGCGCCTCGACAGCGAGCGGGCGGGGGCGTCGGTTGATCGGGGCTCCGTCATCGCCGTGCGTTCCGTCGCGCCGGTCAGCGGCGCGCGCTCAGCGCGGGCGCGGGTTCGGGCGTGGTGGTCCGGGTGGGCGCCGCCTCGGGGGTCGTTGCGGGCGTCTCGGCCGGCGCGGGAGTCGCAGTCGGCGCGGCGGCGGACGCGGGCGCGGATGCGCGGGTGGATGCCTCCGTCGCGGCCGCGTCCGTGGCATCCGCGTCTGTCCGCCGGGCGCCGGTGTGCACCGACATCCGCGCCGACTCGACGGTGAGGCCGGGCGCGAACGCGACCGCGATGAGCGGGGCGCCGTCGGGCGTCGCCGGGTCGTCGAGCAGCCGCCGCAGGACGAACAGGATCGTCGCCGACGACATGTTGCCGTGGTCGCGGAGCACGCCGCGCGAGTGCGCCAGCGCGTCCGGCGCGAGCCCCAGCGCATCCTCGACCCGGTCGAGGATGCTGCGTCCGCCCGGGTGCACCGCCCAGAGAGTGTCCGGGGCGGGTACGTCCGGCGCGCCGGCGTCGCCCTCCGCTCGCGCGCCGTCGACCCCGGCGTCGATCCCGGCCGCAAGCACCGGGGCCAGGGCGGCGCGCACCTCGCGGCCGACGATGCGGGGCACCTCCGCGGTGAGGGTCATCTCGAACCCGTGGTCGCCGATCGTCCAGCCCATCGCCGTCTCGCCGTCGTCGGTGATGGCGGTGGCGAACGTGCCGAGCTCGATCCGCCGCCGCGGCGGGGCACCTGCCGCCGAGCCGGCCGCGGTGACGACGGCCGCCGCGGCGCCGTCGGCGAAGACCGCCGATGAGACGATCTGGTCGGGATCGCTCGACGCGCGCAGATGGATCGTGCACAGCTCCGCGCAGGCGACGAGCACGATCGCCGACGGGTCGGCGGCACAGATGCGCGCGGCCGAACGCAGCGCCGGGAGCGCCGCCGCACACCCGAGAAAGCCGAGGTGCTCCCGCGACACGGTGGTGCGGAGCCCCAGGTCGCGCACGAGCCGGAAGTCGGGCCCCGGGGCGAAGAACCCCGTGCACGAGGCGGTCACGACATGGGTGACGTCCGAGGCATCCACCCCGGCTCGCGCGAGCGCGTCACGTGCCGCCGCGGCGAACAGCCCGGGCGCCTCGCGCACGTAGACGTCGTTGCGGGCGCCGGTCGGCGGATGCAGGATGCGCCCGTCGGCGTCGACGAACACCGGCGATGCGGATGCCTCGGCGGACGTCCTCGACGCCAGTTCGGGCAGCACGGTGCGGCGCTCCGCGATCGCCGACTGGCCGAACGCCGCGGCGATGAGGCGCCGCGTCAGGCGGTCGGCGCCCGGCTGCCCCGCGAACAGATCGCGCACCGCCGCCTGGGCGAGGCGGGTGGGCGGCACGGCGGTGCCGATCCCGATGATCGAGGCGGCCGCGGCGGAAGCCTCGGCGCCTGCCGGCGGGACGGAGCGTGCAGCGGAACCGGTCATCTGCGCAGGCTAACGCCCCGCAGCCCGCGAGGGGAGGCGGGTTGTCAGGGGCGAGACGCTGTGCTGTGCCGTTCGCGCGCCCGGCGATCCGGTGCCGGTGATCCGGGCGGCCCGGGCGGCGGCTCACCGCCGCGCGTCAGGCGTCGACGACGAGCGACTCCTCGATCGGACGGCGGGTGCGCGGCGCCTGCTCGCGCTCGCGCAGCGTCTCGGGTGCGGCGTCGATGTCGCCGAGGGCGCCGACGGCCATGACGGTGACGGCCGCGAGGTCGTCGCCGAAGCCGAACGCCTCACCGATCTGGTCGCGGTGGAACCCGCCCATCTGGTGCGTGTACAGGCCCGACGCGTGCGCCTGCACGGTGAAGTGGGCGGCGGCCTGGCCGGTGTCGTACGCGGCCCACGGCAGCGGCTTGCCGTCGAGCGAGGCCGACGCGGCGAAGACGATCAGCGCCGCGGCATCCGCCGCCCAGGCCTGGTTGAAGCCCATCAGCGCGTCGACGATCTGCGCGTGCTCGGCGGTGCCGCGGCGGGCCACGACGAAGCGCCACGGCTGGGTGTTGTTCGCCGACGGCGCCCAGCGGGCGGCCTCGAGGGCACTGGCGAGCGCCGCCTCGTCGATCGGCGTCGCGGCGTCGAAGATGCGGGTGCTCCAGCGCTCGGCGAGCACATCGAGGATGGGGGCGGAGGTGACGGCGGGGCTCATGGCGACTCCTGGCGTGACGGTGGGGGAGGGGACGTCGTCGGCCCGGATCATTCAAGGCTATAGAAGACCGATGTGTTCCCGCTGAAAGCCTTTCGTTTCACAGAATGACGGCGAGACTTCTCCTCCCGCCGCCCCGCCGCCCCGCCGCGTGCGACGCTCGCGGGCTAGCGTGGCGTCATGACCACCATCGCGACGGCCGACCTCTACGACGAACGCGGCGACGAGCTCGACTCGCTCGCCCTGCAGCTGCACGACATCGGCGGGCACGTCGCCTTCGACGGGCCGATGCGTACGATCCGCTGCCACCGCGACAACGCGCTCGTGAAGGAGCTGCTCGCGACGCCGGGCGAGGGCGCCGTGCTCGTGATCGACGGCGGCGGCTCGCTCGAATCCGCCCTCGTCGGCGACCTCATCGCCGCCTCGGCCGTCGAGAACGGCTGGGCGGGCATCATCGTGCACGGCGCGATCCGCGACCGCGTCGCCATCGGCGAGCTCCCCCTCGGAGTGAAGGCGCTCGGCTCGAACCCGCGCAAGAGCGCGAAGGCCGGCGTCGGCGAGGTCGACCTCCCGGTCGAGATCGCGGGGGTCGTCTTCCGCCCCGGCGCCCACGTGTGGGCCGACGCGGACGGCATCCTCGTCGAGCGCTGACCCCGCATCCGCCAGACTGAGCACAGCGCGCGGCGCAGCGCCGGATCGGGGAGGGGGAGTGGATACCGCTGATCTTCCTGTGCGGGTTCGTCGCGATCGCGCTCTGGTCGCTTGTCGAGCACCGGTTCGAGCGTTACGGCGTCGCCGGGCCGGCGGCGCTCACCCTCGCGGGCGCCGTGCTCGTCTTCATCGACGTGGACGGCTTCGCCGAGGCGGCCGCGCATCCGCCAGATCCTCAACGTGGAGAGCGGATACAACGACGGGCTCGTCTCGCCCGTGTTCGCGATGGCGCTCGCCGCCGCGGTCGCCCTGCCGACGCTCCTCGCCGCCGTCGACGCCGACACCCGCACTCCCGACGCCGAGACGCAGCTCGAAGAGAACCTCGGGGAGTTCGTGGCCGCGTTCCTTGGCGCCGTACCGGCTACCCTCGTCGCGATCGTGTTCGGCGGGCTGTTCGGCCTCCTCGCCCGGCTCGCCCTCACCCGTGGCTGGGCGGCGCCCGCAGGCATCCGCTACGTCATGCTGCTCGTGCCGCTGCTCGCCTTCGGCACCGCGACGGTGTCGACGATCGCGGCCAACGGCTTCGTCGCGGCGTTCGTCGCCGGCATCCTGTACCGCCTCATGCGCACCCGCGGCACGGTGGAGCACACGATCCCGCACACCGAGGTGATGCTCGTCGAAGAGGTCGGCACCCTCGCCGCGAACCTCGTGTGGTTCGTGCTCGGCGCGATGACGGTCGTCGTCGTCCTCGACGGGTTCGACCCGCGCCTGCTGCTGGTCGCCCTGCTCGCGCTGACCGTCTTCCGTGTCGTGCCGGTGTACGTCTCGATGCTCGGATCGTCGGTGTCGTGGCGCGACCGCACGGCGCTCGGATTCATCGGTCCACGCGGCACCGCGACGATCGTGTTCGGGCTGCTCGCCTTCGCAAAGCTGCCGGAGCCCGAGGCGTACGACGTGCTCGCCGTGATGGTGTTCACGGTCGTCGGCAGCATCGCGCTGCACGGGGTGCTCGCGCCCCAGATCGTGAGACGACGGATGCCGCGGACCGAATCGTCCGCGGCATCCACCGATCACCTCTGAGCCGTCAGCCCGCGAACGCCTCGCCGAGCTTCACGCGTCCGCCCATGCGGAGGATCGAGTTCTCGTAGATCCTCGCGCCGGCCCAGATCGCCAGCACGCACGTGACGAGCAGGATCGCGAGCGAGACGAGCGGCTCCCACCACTGCGCCTGTCCGAGGAAGAGCCGCACGGGCATGCCGACGGGGGCCGAGAACGGCACGTACGACATGATCGTGAGCACGGTCGGGTTGTTCCAGAAGAAGATCACCAGGAAGTACGGCCCGAGGATCAGAAACATCAGCGGCGTCGTCGTGGCGCCGATGTCCTCCTGCCGCGAGACCATCGCCGCCGCCGCGGCGAACAGCGCCGCCAGCAGCACGAAGCCGAACAGGAAGAACACCGCGAACGAGGCGATCGGTCCGCCGACGCCCTGCAGGAACTCGCTCTGACCCGTGACGGTGAGACCGATGACCGCGATGGCGGCGAGGATCACGACCTGACCCATCGCGAGGATCGTGTTGCCGACGACCTTTCCGGCCAGCAGCGCCCGCGCGGGGATCGCCGAGATGAGCAGCTCGACCACACGGGTCTGCTTCTCCTCGACGACGCTCTGCGCGATCGTCGCGCCGAAGGTCTGCGCGGCGAACAGGAACACGACGCCGAAGCCGATCGCGGCGATGTACCCGATCCAGTTGGTCGAGCTCGCCGGGTCGAGCACGACCACCGAGGGCGACTGCGACAGCGACATCAGCAGGTTCGAGGGCACGTCGGATTCGACCACGACCGAGTAGCCGAGCGGCGAGGCGGTGTCGCCGAGCACCGCGGCATCCACGGTGCCGTCCTTCACGAGCGCCTCGGCGGCGGCATCGTCGGCGACCTCGATGACCTCGAGTCCCGGCACGCCGTCGACGTACTGCGCCGACGCGCTCGTGACGGCGACGCGCGTCGTCGACGAGTCCTTGGCGCTGAAGCCCGCCCAGATGACCCCGGCGAGGGCCAGCACGAACAGGATGCCGAAGGAGATGAGGAACGACTTGCTGCGCAGCTTCGACCCGATCTCGCGCTCGGCGACGAGCCAGACGCTCTGCGCGAAGGTGGGCGCGGCGGCGGGCGGCGCGGCGCGGCGCGCGGCGGTCTGCGCAGTGGGGGAAGTGGTGGGCGCGGTCACTGGATGACCTCCTTGAAGATCTGGGCGAGAGAGGGATGGCGGGGCGCGAACGTCGTGACGGCGCCCTCGGCGACGGCGCGGCGGAGCACCCGCTGCGCGGTCTCGTCGGTGTCGGCGTCGAACAGGGCGTAGCCGCCGTCGAGCGAGACGACCTCGACGCCCGGCTCGTCGCGGAGCCAGCCGAGGTCGCCGGCCGAGATCAGCTCGAAGCGGCGCTGCGCGTGCTCGGCGCGCAGCTGCTCGAGCGACCCGGCGGCGCGGATCCGGCCGCCCGCGATGATGACGAGCTCGTCGCACAGCCGCTCGACGACGTCGAGCTGGTGCGAGGAGAACAGCACGGCGGCCCCGGCAGCGGCGCGGGCGTGCAGCACGCCGGCGACGACGTCGACCGCGATCGGGTCGAGACCCGAGAACGGCTCGTCGAGGATCAGCACCTCGGGGTCGTGCACGAGTGCGGCGGCGATCTGCGCGCGCTGCTGGTTGCCGAGCGACAGCGTCTCGATGTTGTCCTGCAGGCGCTCGCCCAGTCCGAGCTCGACGAGCAGCGCCTCCGCGCGCTCGGTGGCGTCGGCCTTGCTGAACCCGTGCAGCCGTGCCAGGTAGACGATGTGGTCGAGCACGCGCATCTTCGGGTAGAGGCCGCGCTCCTCCGGCATGTAGCCGAACCGGCGCCGGTCGGCCGCCGTGACCGCCTCGCCGTCGAGGGTGACCGTGCCCCCATCGGGGGCGAGCACGCCCAGGATGATCCGCATGGTCGTGGTCTTGCCGGCGCCGTTGCCGCCGACGAACCCGGTCAGCTTGCCCGGCGCGACCTGAAAGGTGACGTCGTCGAGCACCCGGGTGGTGCCGTAGCTCTTCATGATGCCGTTCAGTTCGAGCATCGTTCCTCCTCCTCGGCCGCGGCGACGATGGTCGCCGCCGCAGTGCCGTCTTCGACGCTACGGGGCCGCGGCGCCGCGCACCTCCGCCTGGCGGCGGAGTTCGGGGAGGGTGTCGGGGTGGAGGGTCGCGCGAGGTCCCCCGCACGGCGGACCCGGGTGGGGCGGGTCTGGTCAGGCGAGGCCGTGGCGGTGGGCGTAGACGACGGCGGCGACCCGGTCGCGCACGCCGAGCTTCTGCAGCACGTTCGACACGTGCGTCTTCACCGTGGCCTCGCCGATGTACAGCGCCGCGGCGATCTCGACGTTGCTGCGGGCGTCGGCGAGGAGCCGGAGCACCTCGCTCTCGCGCTCGGTGAGCTCGACCCGCACGCCGGGCCCGGGCACGGGGTCGGTGGATGCCAGGGCGCGGGATACCCGGGCATCCGGTGCCGGGCGGGGCGCACCCGCGGCGCCGGTGGTACCCGAGGCTTCGGCGGCACCCGATGCTCCGGCGGGCGGGGTGGGGGCGTCCGCGCCGCGGGCGAACCGCTCGATGACCCGTCGTGTGACGGCGGGTGCGAGCAGCGCGTCGCCGGCCGCCGCGACACGTACCGCCTCGACGAGCTGCTCCGGCCCGGCGTTCTTCAGCAGGAATCCGCTCGCGCCCGCCTCGAGCGCCTGGAACAGGTAGTCGTCGCGGTCGAACGTCGTCACGATCACGACGGCGGAGCGCACCGCCGGGTCGGCGACGATCCGGCGCGTGGCCTCGAGGCCGTCGAGGTCGGGCATCTGCACGTCCATGCAGATCACGTCGGGACGCAGTGTAGATGCCGCGGCCACCGCCTCGAGGCCCGTCGCCGCCTCCCCCACGATCGAGATGTCGGGTTCGGCGTCGAGGATCATGCGGAATCCCGCACGCATGACGGCGTGGTCGTCGACCAGCAGCACGCGGATCGGCGCGGTCACGCGCGGCTCCCGGCGTTCGAGGCACCCGTCGCTGAGCTGTCCGTGGCAGAGACACCCGTGACAGAGACGCCTGTGACAGAGGCATCCGTGACCCGGGCCACCGTCGCCGAAGCATCCGCTGTCGTCTTCGCGTCCGGCAGACGGAGGGGGAGGGGCACCCGCAGGCGCACGAGGAACCCGCCGCGGGAGCGCGGGCCGGCCTCGAGCGTGCCGCCCGATGCCGTCGCGCGCTCGCGCATGCCGACGAGGCCGAGCCCCGGCCGGCCGACGAGATGCCCGCGGCCGTCGTTCGAGACCTCGAGCTCGATCGCGTCGGTGCTGTAGCGCAGGCGCACGTCGGCGGTGGCGACGGGGCCGCCGTGGCGTCGGGCGTTGGTGAGCGCCTCCTGCGCCACGCGGTAGAGGTTCACCTGCACCAGCTCGGGGATCTCGACGGGCTCGCCGACTACCGCGAACGTCGTCGGCAGCCCGTTCTCGGTCGCGTGCGCGACGAGGTCGGGAAGCGCTGCCAGGTGCAGCGTCGACTCTCCCGGGGTGTCGGCGTCGGGCGTGCGCAGCGTCTCGAGCAGCTGGCGCAGCTCGACGAGGGCGTCGCGCGCCGACTGCTCGACCGTCACCAGCGCACCCCGCGCCGCCGCGGGATCGCGATCGAGCACGGCCCGGGCGGCCCCGGCCTGCACGCCCATCGCCGAGACGTGGTGGGCGACCACGTCGTGCAGTTCGCGGGCGATCCGCACGCGGTCGAGGGCGACCGCCTGTGCGGCGGTGAGCTCGCGCTCGCGTTGAAGCTCGCGGGTGCGCTCCTCGAGCACGGCACGCGAGCGCGCCTGCGCCCACGCGCGCTCGCCGAAGAGGTACGCGCCGCCGAAGAACGCGGCGTTCACGAGGAACTGCAGCAGCATGTACGCGGCGAACGGCGAGAACAGGCCAGCGCGCGGGAGCCCGCCGTCGCCGTCGTCGGTCGCCGCCTGGAAGGTCGTCACGAGCAGCCAGATGAACATGCCCACGATCACGATGAGCCGCACGGCGGTCGCGCGGCGCCGATCGGCGACCCACGCGCCGACGGTGTACATCGCGATGAACACCGCGACGTTCCCGACGTAGACCTCGGGGATGCGCAGCGACACACCGACGAAGAAAGCGAATGCCACGAACAGCAGCACCGCCTCGGGGTGGCGGCGTCGCACCGCGAGCGGCAGCGTGAGGGCGGCCGCGTAGACGAGCGCCCAGCCGAACGCGGGCGACTCGTCGCCGTACACCCCGGCGACCTGGCCGAGCCACGAACTGAGGATCGCGCCGACGAACAGCGCCAACGCCAGCCAGAGATCGGCGCGGCGCTCCGACGCGGACACGCGTCGCGCGGTCGGCCGCGCGGTCAGGGGAGCGCTCATGGCATCCACGCTAGGGCAGGGCGGAGACCCGGCGCCTCCCCGTGCGAGGGACCCGAGGCGTCCGCGCGCGGCTGCGCCCGCTCAGCAAACCCACAGGTGATCGACACATTCCGTCCACCATCCGCACATCGCCAGTCCCTAGACTCAGCCGAGTGACGAGCGCCCCCACGGCCCGCCGCGCCTCAGACGCGAGCGGCACCACCCCTGCCTGGCTGCCCTCGGCGTGGGGTAGGGTCACCCGCCGCGCGCAGGCGCTGCGCGTTCCGATCGGCCGGTTCGCGATGACCCCGCGGGGCCTGCTGGCCGGGTTCGCCGTCGTGCACGGGCTCTACCTGCTGGTGCTGCTGCCGACGATCCTCGCCGGCCAGACGCAGGGCGACCTCCCCCTCTACCGGCTCTGGGCCGAGCAGGCCAAGCTCGGCTACTGGCCGGTCATCGACATGCCGTGGGTGTACCCCGCCGGCGCGCTCGCGCCGATCATGGCGGCCATCGCCGCGGGTCCCTACAACTACCAGCTCGGCTGGTTCGTGCTGATGGTCGCGGCGAACCTCTTCGCCATCCTCGCCCTCACCGGCGGTCTGCGCCGCCGCTCCGGCTACCGCGCCGCCTGGTACTGGCTCGCGGTGCAGGTGCTCCTCGCGCCGGTGTCGATGCTCCGCCTCGAGGGCTTCGCCGCGCCGCTCGCCATCGCCGGCCTCGTCCTGCTCCTCCGTCGCCCCGTGATCGCGGGGGCGCTGATCGCCGCCGCGACGTGGATCAAGGTGTGGCCGGCCGCGATCGCCGCCGCGGCCGTCACCGTGGCATCCCAGCGCCTGCGCATCATCGTCGGCGGCGTCGCGGTCAGCGTCGTCATCGCCCTGACGGTCGTCGTCTTCGGCGGCGGCTCGAACCTGTTCAGCTTCGCGACGATCCAGGGCGACCGGTCGCTGCAGCTCGAAGCGCCCGTCGCGACCCCGTGGGTCTGGGCGACGGTGCTGGGGCTGCCCGGCTCGGAGATCCGGCAGAACTACGTGCTCGCCACGCGCGAGGTCGCCGGCCCCGGCGCTCACCTCGCGGGCGACGTCGTGGGTCTGCTCATGCCGATCTCGTTCGCGATCATCGTGCTGCTGCTGTGGCGCGCGCGTCGCCTGGCGGTGCGTCAGGGCCGGCTCACCTCGGCGCTCGAGCAGCGCCTCATCCTCGTGGCGAGCTTCGCGCTCACGGCGGCGCTCATCGTCTTCAACAAGGTCGGGTCGCCGCAGTACATTCTGTGGCTCGCCCCGATCGTCGCCGTCGGGCTCGTCGTCGATCCGCGCGCCTGGCGCCGGGCGGCGGGCTGGCTCGCGGGCGTCTGCTTCGCGACGACGCTCGTCTTCCCTGTGCTTTACATGCCGCTGATCGACGGCGATCCGTTCGCTGCGGGGGTGCTGCTCGCGCGGAACGTCATGGTCGTCGGGCTGTTCGTGTGGAGCGTCGTCGTGCTGTGGCGCGCGGGCTCCGAGACCGTACGCGAGCGGGATGCCGCGCTGCTGCCCGCGCCCGCCGTCGCGATCGCCGGGGTCTGAGGCCGTGGCCGACTACACCGTGGGCCTCATCGTCGGGTCGGTCTCCGAGCCGTCGCTCAATCGGCGCTTCGCCGAGGCGCTGGTGCGTCTCGCGCCCGGCGCGGGGCTCACGATCCGCGACATCCCGATCGCCGAGCTGCCGTTTTACGGCGCGCAGTACGACGCCGACTTCCCGGCCGTGGGCCGGGAGTTCAAGGACGCGATCGAGAGCGTCGACGGGCTTCTCATCGTCACGCCGGAGTACAACCGGTCGATCCCCGGCGTGCTCAAGAACGCGATCGACTGGGCCAGCCGTCCGTCGGGTCAGAGCTCGCTGACGGGCAAGCCGACCGGCGTGACGGGCGCGAGCAGGGGACTCATCTCGAGCGCCCTCGCGCAGAACCACCTGAAGACGATCCTCGTCGACCAGGGTGCGCCGCTCGTCGGAGCGCCCGAGGTATACATCCGCATCACCGACGACTTCTTCACCGACGACGGCGCGATCGCGAACGAGGGCACGCGCGAGTTCCTCACCGCGTTCCTCGGCCGGCTGCACGAGCTCATCCGCCGCTGGCAGTGAGCGCGCGCGGCGACGGCTCATCGTCGGCACGAGGGTGACGCCCTGGCCGCCGGCGGCCTGCACCCGCTCGGCCGGGTCGCGGAGCGCGACCTCGATCACTCCGCCGTCGAAGCGGACGGTGGACGTCAGCCCGTTCAGCATGGCGCCGAGGCCCGATTGCGCGATCTGGCGGCCGCGGTAGACGATGTCGGCCTCGAGCACGGCGCGCATGCGCGGCCAGTAGGGGGCGAACGCGGCGTCCCAGAGTCCGCGCAGCGCCGCGACGACGCGGCGTACGGCGGCGCGCGGGTCGCCCGCGAACACGGCGGGGATGCGGCCGTGCACCGCCTCGAGGTCGCCCAGGAAGGTCGTGGTGCGGATGCGGGAGAGCGTCGCGAGCTCGTCGTCGAGGCGGGTGAGAGGGGAGGCGGGGCGCGGGTTCAAGAAGTCGGGCGTCCACAACCGGTCGTCGTTCAGGGCGTCGAGCGCGGCGTGGTCGAGTGCGGTGCGTGCGGCTTGCGTCTGCCGCAGCCACGGCAGCTGCCGCGGGTAGCGGGCCGGGTTGCGCACGGCCCGCAGTGACAGGCCGAGCTCGCACAGGGGGGACAGGCCGAAGCGCACGTCGCCGACATTCGACCCGCCCAGCACCTAGCGCAGCATGAAGCATAACGCTACATCTGCTTCTCGACGGATGCGGCACCGCCATGCTCATGAGGTGACCACTGCACCCACCGCCCCGCCCCGATCACTCCGCGCGCGTCTGAGCGGCGCCGTGGCCGACCCGGTGCTGCGGATCCTGGTCGTCTCGACGGCGATCGGGCGCATCGGGCGAGGGGTGTTCCTCGCCGTCACGGTGCTCTACTTCACGCGGATCATCGGGCTGAGCGCCGCCGAGATCGCGATCGTGCTCGCCGTCTCGAGCGGGCTCGGCGTCGCGGCATCCGCCGTCGGCGGTCACCTCGCCGGCCGCATCAGCGCGCGTGGCATCCTCATCGTCTGCATGACGCTCGACGGACTGGCGCTCATCGGCTACGCCTTCGCGGACGGCTTCGTCTCGGCGCTCCTGATCGCCGCGGTCGTCGGCATCTTCGAAGCGGCGGGCGCCGCGGCGCGCATGGCGATCATCGCGCGCGCCTTCGACGGGCCGCGGCGCGTGTCGGCGCGCGCGATCCTGCGCACGGTGACCAACGTCGCACCGGGCGCCTACCAGGGCGTCTTCTCGATGGGCTTCAATCTCGGCGCGATGCTCGCGCAGCGGATCGCGGTCAGAAGATCATCGGGCGATCGTCGTCGTCGGGGCCGCCGAGCTCGAGATCGACGGTGACCGGCACGTGGTCGCTCGGGATCTCGCCCTTGCGCTCATCGCGATGGATGGATGCCGCGACGACGGCGTCGGCGAAGGCGTGCGAGCCGAGGATGAAGTCGATGCGCATGCCTTCGTTCCGCGGGAAGCGCAGCTGCTTGTAGTCCCAGTAGGTGTAGCCGGTCGGCACGAGCGGGCGCACGGTGTCGTGCAGTCCCACGCCGAGCAGCGCCTGGAACGCCTCGCGCTCGGGGGGAGACACGTGCGTCGAGACGCCCTCGACGACGGTCGGGTCGCCGTTGTCGGCGTCGGTCGGGGCGATGTTGAAGTCGCCCGTGAAGGCGAGCGCGAGGTCGGGGTTCTGCCGCAGCGTGTCGGCGGTGTACCCGCGCAGCGCCTCGAGCCAGGCGAGCTTGTAGGTGTAGTGCGGGTCGTCGAGCGAGCGGCCGTTCGGCACGTACAGGCTCCACAGCTGCACCCCGTCGACGGTGCCGCCGATGGCGCGGGCCTCCTGCGGGGCATCCGGGCCGTCGTGCCCCTTCGCGAAGCCGGGCATGCCGGGGAAGCCGATCTGCAGGTCTTCGATCGGCTCGCGGCTCGCGATCGCGACGCCGTTCCACTGGTTCAGCCCGTGCGCCTCGACCGTGTACCCGGCCTCCTCGAACTGCGCGTAGGGGAACTGCTCGGGCTTGCACTTGATCTCCTGCATGAGCAGCACGTCGACGTCTTCGCGCACGCAGAAGTCCACCGTGCGGACGACGCGGGCGCGGATCGAGTTGACGTTCCAGGTGGCGATGCGCATGGCATCCACCCTACGGTCGCCCGCCGACGTCGCGCGCTCGCGGCCCCCGCCGCGCGCGGCTACAGCGCGCCGAGGATGTCGGCGACGCGCTCCTTCGCATCGCCGAAGAGCATCTGCGTGTTGTCGCGGAAGAACAGCGGGTTCTGCACGCCCGCGTATCCCGACGCCATCGAGCGCTTGAACACGACGACGTCCTTGGCGTTCCAGACGTGCAGAACCGGCATGCCGGCGATGGGCGAGCCGGGGTCTTCGGCCGCCGCGGGGTTGACGGTGTCGTTGGCGCCGATGACGAGCACGACGTCGGTCATGTCGAAGTCGGCGTTGATCTCGTCGAGCTCGAGCACGATGTCGTAGGGCACCTTCGCCTCGGCCAGCAGCACGTTCATGTGCCCGGGCAGGCGCCCGGCGACCGGATGGATGCCGAAGCGCACGTCGACCCCGCGCTCGCGCAGCCGCTGGGTGAGGTCGGCGACCGGGTACTGCGCCTGCGCGACGGCCATGCCGTATCCGGGCGTGATGATCACCGTGCGGGCGTCGCGGAGCAGGTCGGCGACCGACCCGGCATCCGTCTCGTGATACTCGCCCTCGTCGTCGGCGTCGTCCCCGCGGGGAGCCTCGATGCCGAATCCGCCGGCGATCACGGAGAGGAAGGAGCGGTTCATCGCCTTGCACATGATGTAGCTGAGGTAGGCGCCCGACGAGCCGACGAGCGCGCCGGTGACGATGAGCAGGTCGTTGTTGAGCAGGAACCCGGCCGCCGCGGCCGCCCAACCCGAGTAGCTGTTGAGCATGGATACCACGACGGGCATATCTCCGCCGCCGATGGATGCCACGAGATGCCAGCCGAGCGCGAGCGCGAGAGCGGTCACCGCGACGAGCAGCCAGATCGACGGGGTGATGACGTACCAGACCGTGAGCACGACGAACAGCACCAGTGCGCCGACGTTGAGCAGATTCTTCCCGGGGAGCATCAGCGGCTTCGACGACATCCGGCCGGAGAGCTTCAGGAACGCGACGATCGACCCGGTGAAGGTCACCGCGCCGATGAACACCCCGATGAAGACCTCGGCGTGGTGGATGCCGACGAGCTCCGGCGCGATGCCCTCGGCGTAGAGGTGTCCGTTCCAGCCGACGAGCACGGCGGCGAGGCCGACGAACGAGTGCAGCAGCGCGATGAGCTCGGGCATACCGGTCATCTCGACGACGCGCGCGCGCCACAGGCCGATTACGGCACCGATGGCGACCGCGACCACGAGGAGACCCACGCCGAGATAGAGCGTCACGTCGTCGGGGACGAGCGAGCCGTTCGCGAGCACGAGGATGAACGTCGCGACGAGCGCGATCGTCATGCCGGTGATGCCGTAGGCGACGCCTCGGCGGGCGGAGTCCTGCTTGCTGAGCCCCGCGAGGGCGAGGATGAACAGGAGTGCCGCAACGATGTATGCCGCGGTGGCTATGGACTGCGCGAGGATCAGACCGCTGACGTCGGCGGTCGTGACGATGGTCACTTCTGGTCGCCCTTCTGGAACATCGCGAGCATCCGTCGCGTCACGGCGAACCCGCCGAAGATGTTGATGGATGCCAGGAGCACCGCGATTGCGGCGAGCCCCTGCACGAGCGGGCTCGGCACCACGATCTGGCTCATCGCGCCGACGATGATGATGCCGCTGATGGCATTCGTGATGCTCATGAGCGGGGTGTGCAGCGAATGCGCGACCTTGCCGATGACGTAGAACCCGATGACGACCGACAGCGTGAGCACGAGGAAGTGCTGCGGCAGGGGCGGCGGCGAGACGGCGCAGACGAGGAACAGCGCCGCGATGCCCGCCGCGATGAGCCCCGACTTCGCGCCCCGGGACAGCGTCCTCTTCTCGGTGACGACGGTGCCCGTGGCTGCGGCCGCGGTCGAGGCGGCGGGCGCCGGCGCGGCCGACACCTGCACGGGCGGCGGCGGCCAGGTGACGGCGCCCTCGCGGGTCACGGTCACCGCCCGCTGCACGACGTCGTTCTCGTCGTAGACGAGGATGCCGTCGCTCGCGGGGGTGAGGAGCGCGAGGAGGTTCACCAGGTTGGTGCCGTAGAGCTGGGATGACTGCTGCGGCAGGCGCCCCGCGAGGTCGGTGTACCCGAGGATCACGACACCGCCGTCCGTGACGACCCGCTCGCCGGCGACCGAGCCCTCGACGTTGCCGCCCTGGCCCGCGGCCATGTCGACGACGACGCTCCCGGGCTTCATCAGGGCGACGTCGGCCGCGGTCAGCAGGCGCGGCGCCGCCCGCCCCGGGATGAGGGCCGTCGTGATCACGATGTCGACGTCGGCGGCCTGTTCGGTGTAGAGCTTCGCGGCGGCCGTGTTGTACGCGGCGCTCGTCGCCTTGGCGTAACCGTCGGTCGACACCTCGGCGGCCTCGTCGGGCACGACCACGGGCAGGTAGGTGCCGCCGATGGATGCCACCTGGTCGGCGACCTCGGGGCGCGGATCGGTGGCGCGCACGATCGCGCCGAGGCTCGAGGCGGCGCCGATCGCAGCGAGGCCTGCGACGCCCGCCCCCGCGACGAGCACCTTCGCCGGGGGAACCTTGCCGGCCGCCGTCACCTGTCCGGTGAAGAACCGGCCGAACTCGTTCGCCGCCTCGACGACCGCGCGATATCCGGCGATGTTCGCCATCGAGCTGAGCACGTCCATCGACTGCGCGCGCGAGATGCGCGGCACGGCATCCATCGCGAGCGCCGTCACACCACGCTCCGCGAGCGCACTGAGGAGGTCGGGCGAGAGCGCCGGCGCGAGCACGCCGATGAGCACGGCGCCCGGCTGCAGCAGCGCGATCTCCGCGCCGGTCGGGGCGGAGACCTTCAGCACGATGTCGGCGCTCCAGGCGGTGTCGCGGTCGACGATCGATGCGCCGGATGCCTCGTACGAGGCATCCGGGAACGACGACCCGTGCCCCGCGCCCGTCTCGACGGTGATGTCGTAGCCGAGTGCGCGGAGCTTTCCGGCGGTCTGCGGCGTCGCGGCGACGCGTGTCTCGCCGGGCTGCTCGGTCACGATCCCGATGCGGGTCATGGCTCTCCCTCTGTCGTGCGCCCGGTGCGGGCGCCGTTCCCGACTCTAGGGTGCGCGCCCCGACCGGAGGCAGGATCCGCGCGGGAAAAAAGGCGACAAGAATCGCGGTTGTTTGCATCCGTAGACTTCTCGACATGACCTCGACCACGCACGAGCCCTCTTCTTCCGACTTGGCGGCCGACCGCCAGGCGCTCATCGCCCTCATCGGCGACGAGGCCGTCTTCCACGGCGACTTCACCCTGTCGAGCGGCAAGAAGGCCACGTATTACGTCGACATGCGCAAGCTCACGCTCGACCATCGTGCGGCGCCGGCGATCGGTCGGCTCGTGCTCGACGCGATCGCCGACCTCGATGTCGACGCGGTCGGCGGTCTCACCCTCGGCGCCGACCCGATCGCGAACGCGGTGCTGCACGCCTCGGTCGCCGCCGGCACCCCGGTCGATGCCTTCGTCGTGCGCAAGGAGCCCAAGGACCACGGCCGTGGTCGCCAGATCGAGGGTGCCGAGGTTGCCGGCAAGCGCGTGGTCATCGTCGAGGACACCTCGACCACCGGCCAGTCGCCGCTGAAGGCCGCCGAGGTCGCGGCCGCCGCGGGCGCCGACGTGGTCGCCGTCGTTACCGTCGTCGACCGCAAGACCGGCGCCCAGGCCGCCGTCGAGGCGGCCGGTTACCGCTGGCGTTCGGTGATCGACCTCGACGACCTGGGCCTCTCCCCGCAGTAGCCGGCATCCTCGCGATCGTGAAGTAGCGGGAGAGCTGTTGTGGGTCGGCGACCGCCTCGTAAACCTCGGCGGGCGAGGGTGCGATGTAACCCGACACGTGAAGGACAGCTCATCCAGTTCGTTCATGTTGTAGTTTTACAACATGAATGTGATGGAGCACAAGGGGCTCGGCGATGACGATCTCGTCTTCAAGGCCCTCGCCTCCCCGTTGCGGCGGCGCATGCTCGACGCCCTGAAGCACGAGTCCCTCACCACGGGACGGCTGTGTGGGTTGTTCCCCGAACTCGACCGCACCACCGTGCTGCAGCACCTGCGTGTTCTCGAACGTGCGGAACTGGTCACGGGGCGACGAGTCGGCAAGGAGCGGCAGCTCGCGCTCGCCCCACTGCCCATCAAACGCATTCATGACCGATGGATCAGCGGCTACGCCGAGGCCGCCGTCGAACTCATCGAGCGGTTGAGCGAGGAGGAGGTCTGACGCTCGGCGGGGCGCTCAGCGCACGACGGCGGTGACGGTGGGGAGCCGGCCGAGGATCTCCTGGCTGATCGAGCCGAGCAGGAATCGAGCCAGCGCCCCGCGCCCGTGCGTGCCGACGACGGCGAGGCGGGCGTCGTGCGCGATGTCGCCGATGACCTGTGACGGGTATCCGCGCTCGACGCGACGCTCGACTACGAGGTCGGGGTAGTCGGTCGCGATGCCCGCGAGCGCCAGCGCGAGGGTCTCCTCCGTCGCCGCCTGCATGTTCGTCAGGTACAGCTCCGGATAGACGGCGAGCGTGTTGCGCGGCGCGGTCAGCGGCGTCCAGACACTCACCGCCACGAGGGGCTCGCCGAGCCGGTCGGCCTCGGCGGCGGCGAAGCGCAGCGCGTGCTCCGAGGCATCCGACCCGTCGATCCCCACGACGACGCCGCTCCGTCCGGAGGTGTCGAAGTCGGGCACGACGACCACGGGGCACGCCGCGCCCGCCGCGATGCGCACGCCGTGCGCCCCGCGCGCCGGCCCGTCGCCCGGGCCGCGGTAGTCGCTGCCGATGACGAGGAGCGCCGACCGCGTGGATGCCTCGATCAGCACGTGCACCGGGTTGCCCGCCTCGGCGCGCACCGAGACGGGCACCGACGGCGCCTCGGCGCGGATGCGCTCGGCGTGGGCGTCGAGCATGGCGCGGGTCGCGGCGAGCGCGTCGTCGACGACGGCGTCTTCTCCGATCGTGCCGAGTGCTCCGCCGACGACGCCGACGAGTTCGAGCCGCTGCGAGCGGGCGGCGGCGCGGGCGAGCGCCCAGTCGACCGCGCGGTCCGCGGCGGGCGCGCCGGTCACGCCGACGGTGATCGTGTCGTTCATGGGGTCCATCCCTTCGTTGGGAGCGTCCTGTTCCCCACGCTACCGGTCGACGCGCGTGGGTGTCTCGGCTTCGCGCCGTGACAACTCCCGCCGCTGCAGGCGCCCTGCCGGATGGCGCCGCTCACCGGTGCCCGCCGGCTACGACGGCCCGCCGGTCACTGGAAGATCGGCAGTTGCGACGCGAGGGAGAGGATCAGGCCCGCGAAGGTCAGCAGCATGATGCCGCGGCCGTTCGGCAGCGGGGTGCCCTGCGGGGCATCCTTCCGCCCGCGGAGGAAGAGCACGAGCGCGAGGATCAGCAGCGCGAGGCCCGACAGCACGAGGAAGATCGCCATCAGCGGTCGCCCCGATCGCCCCGGCCGTCGCCGCCGGGACCTCCGTCGCCCGGGCCGCCCCGCCGGCGCCCGCGCACGAACTGCACGACGAACACGGTGAGCGTGCCGAGCAGGATGACGATGCTCGTGAGGTAGAGCAGCGTCTGCTCGAGCGGGGTCACAGGATCTCCGGGTCCTCGGACTCGACCGGCTCGTCGGCCAGCAGGTCGGCGACCGAGTCGACGACCTCGTCGGGCCGGAACGGGTAGCGCTCGATCTCGGCGTCGTCGGAGATGCCGGTGCGCACGAGGATCGTGTGCAGACCCGCCTCGATGCCCGCGACGACGTCGGTGTCCATCCGGTCGCCGATCATGCCGGTGTTCTCGGAGTGCGCGCCGATCCGGTTCATCGCCGAGCGGAACATCATCGGGTTCGGCTTGCCGACGACATACGGCGCCTTGCCCGTCGCGTGCGTGATCAGCGCGGCGAACGACCCCGTTGCCGGAACGACGCCGGTCGGGGTCGGTCCCGTGGCATCCGGGTTCGTGATGATGAACCGGGCTCCGGCGTTGATGAAGCGGATCGCCTGCGTGATGCGGTCGAACGAGTAGTTGCGGGTCTCGCCGACGACGACGTAGTCGGGCTGGGTCTCGGTCATGACGTAACCGGCCTCGTGCAGCGCCGTCGTCAGCCCCGCCTCGCCGATGACGAAGGCGGTGCCGCCCGGATGCTGCGACCGCAGGAACTCCGCCGTCGCGAGAGCCGACGTCCAGATGCGCTCCTCGGGCACCTCGAGCCCCGAGATGCGCAGCCGCGCGGAGAGATCGCGCGGCGTGTAGGACGGGTTGTTCGTCAGCACGAGGAACGGCGTCCCCGCGTCGCGCCACTGCGCGAGCAGCTCGGCCGCGCCCGGGATCGGCTTGTTCTCGTGGACGAGAACGCCGTCCATGTCGGTGAGCCAGCATTCGATATCGGCACGTGTCCGCATGGGGCCCAGTCTAGCGGGGCCATCGGGCCTAGTCTCGACCCGTGGCACGCGATGACTGGGACCCCCACCGACTCCCCGATCTGACGGGGCGGCGGTACCTCGTCACCGGGTCGACGGCCGGTCTCGGCTTCTTCTCGACGCTGCAGCTCGCCGCCGCGGGCGGCCACGTGATCATGACCGGGCGGAACCCGAACCGTCTGGCCTCGGCGCGCGCCGCGGTGCTGCGCAACGCTCCGGATGCCTCGGTCGAGACGCTGCTGCTCGACACGAGCAATCTGGGGTCGGTGCGCGCGGCGGCCGCGACGGTGCGCGGACGGGCGGGACTGCACGGGCTGCTGCTGAACGCCGGCATCGTGCATCCGCCCCGGCACCGGGAGACCACCCCCGACGGGCACGAGGTCGTGTTCGCGACCAACGCGCTCGGACACTACGCTCTCGTCGGCGAGCTGCTGCTGCCCCTCGCCGCCGGGCGCGGACGCATGGTGTGGGTCGGGTCGATGTCGACCTCGATGTGGCCGTACGATCCCATCGACCCCGAGCTCGAGAACGGGTACACCCCGTGGCGCGCCTACGTGCAGTCGAAGGTCGCGACGAGCGCCCTGGGGTTCGAGGCCGACCGGCGCCTGCGCGCGGCGAGCGTGCCGATCGCGAGCCTCGTCGCCCACCCGGGCTTCTCGATCGGCGGCCGCACGCGCGGCATCGTCGGCGTCAACGAGCCCTCGCGTGGCCGGCGCTTCGCCGGCAACCTGCAGGCGCCGATCACCCAGTCGAAGGAGCACGGGGCGTGGCCGCTCGTGCGGGCGCTCGTCGATCCCGAGGCCGAGGGCGGTCAGTTCTGGGGCCCCGCCCGGGTCGTCGCCGGCGCCGCCCGCCGCGCCACCCCCGCCCGGATCACCCGCGATCGCGACATCGCGGCGCGACTCTGGCACTACTGCGAGCACGCCACGGGCGTGCCGTGGCCCTACCTCAAGGCCAGCCGCGCGAGGCGCCGGCGGTGACCAGCACGCCGCAGGGGCCGGGGGCGCCGGGTCCGGGGGTTCCGGGTCCGGGGGCGGGGGCGCCGGGGGCGGGGGCGCCGGGGGAGCCGGTGGCGCCGGCTCGGCCCGGGATCGCGGCGACGGCGGTGCTGCGCTGGCGCCGACTGCGCGCCGCGCTCACCGATGCGGGCAGTTTCCGCGGCTGGATGATCGACGCCAACGACGGCATCATCGCGACGGCGAGCCTCCTCCAGGGCTTCGCCGGCGCCGGGGCGAGCGACCGTCTGCTGCTCTTCGCGGCGACCGCGGCGACGATCGCGGGCGGGCTCTCCGCCGGCGGCGCGAAATGGGCGGAGGTCGCGGCAGAGCGCGAGGCCGAGCAGCGCCTCGTGCGTGAAGAGTCGGCCGAGCTCGACGCCGACCTGCACGGCGAGATCGACGAGCTCGCCGCGCACTGGCAGGGCAAGGGACTCACGCCCGCCGGTCTCGTCCTGTTCTGAGCCCGGCGGGTCGCGCCCGCGGCGGCTTTCCGACCCGGCCTCAGGCGGTGATCCAGACGGCGGATGCCGCGCCGGCGGGAAGCTCGACCGTGGCTCCGCCGTCCACCCGCACCGTGCCGTCGCCGGCGGCGGTGACGTGGTGCCCCACGTCGATGCCCGCGCCCTCCAGGGCGCGCAGCAGCGCCGGGTCGCGGTCGCTGACCCGCAGCACCCGGCCGCTGTGACCGGGCTGCGCCTGCGCCAGCAGCACGAACGGTTCGCGGACGACCGCGCCCGAGGCATCCGGGATCGCGTCGCCGTGCGGATCGTGCATTGGGTGGCCGAGCCGCGCCGAGATGCCTTCGAGCAGCCGGTCGCTGATCGCGTGCTCGAGCACCTCGGCCTCGTCGTGCACCTCGTCCCACGCGTAGCCGAACTCGCGCACGAGCCACGTCTCGATCAGGCGGTGCCGGCGGATGATCGCGGCGGCCCGCGCCCGGCCGGCGTCGGTCAGCGAGACGGGGCCGTACGGGCGGTGCGTCACGAGCTGCTGCGCGGCGAGCTTCTGCACCATCTCGGTGACCGTCGAGGGGGCGAGCGCCAGCTCGGCGGCCAGCTGCGACGGCGTGATGGGATCGTCTTGCCACTCGGTGTGGTGGTAGATCGTCTTCAGGTAGTCGTCGATCGCGGCGGAGTTCGCGGGCACGCGCTCCAGGCTATCCGCCCGGCCCACCGCCGAGCACGAGCCACAGCAGCACGCTGTTCAGCACGATGAGGAAGATCGCGGCCAGAACACCGGCGGCGGTCGTCCACCACCGGTTGCGGTAGCGGCCGAGCACGTCGGCGCGCGCCGTGAGGGCGACCAGCGGCACGAGAGCGAACGGGATGCCGAAGCTCAAGACCACCTGGCTGAGCACGAGCGCCCAGGTCGGGTCGACGCCCGCGGCGAGGATCGCGATGGCCGGCACGAGCGTCACGAGTCGGCGCGCGAGCATCGGCACCCGCACCCGAAGGAGCCCCTGCATGATCTCGGCGCCGGCGTAGGCGCCCACGGCTGTGCTCGCCAGGCCGCTCGCGAGCAGGCCGACCGCGAAGAGGGTCGCGACGGCCGCCCCGAGGCCGGCGTGCAGCGCCGCGTAGGCGCCCTCGAGGCTGTCGGTGCCGGGCACGCCGGCGAGGTTCGCCGCGGCCAGCAGCAGGATCGCGAGGTTGACGGTGCCCGCGATCGCCAGGGCGATCGCGACATCCCACCGCGTCGCGCGCAGAAGGCGCGGGATGCCGGCGGGACGGGCGGCTGTCAGAGCGTCGCCGGCGAACCGGTCGCGCGCGAGCGCGCTGTGCGCGTAGATCGCGTGCGGCATGATCGTCGCGCCGAGGATCGACGCGGCCAGCAGCACCGACTCGGTGCCCTCGAAGCGGGGGACGAGTCCCGAGACCACTCCCGCGGGAACGGGTGGCGCGACGAACACGCCGTAGGTGAATCCGAGCGCGATGATCGCGAGGAGCGCGATCACGACGAACTCGAACGTGCGCGCGCCGCGTCGCTGCTGCACGACGAGCAGCGCGAGCGAGACCGCGCCGGTCAGCAGGCCGCCCACCGGCAGCGGCACGCCGAACAGCAGCCACAGGGCCACCGCCCCGCCGATCACCTCCGCGATGTCGGTCGCCATCGCGACGAGCTCGGCCTGCAGCCAGTACGCGCGGCGCGCGGTGTCGCTCCGAAAACGGCGGCCGAGGGTCTCGGCGAGGCTCTGCCCGGTGACGACCCCGAGCTTGGCCGAGAGGTACTGGATGAGCCACGCCATCGCGTTGCCGAGGACCACCACCCACACGAGCAGGTAGCCGAACCGCGCGCCCGCGGTCATGTTGCTCGCCACGTTGCCCGGGTCGAGGTAGGCGACGCCCGCCACGAACGCCGGTCCCAGCAGCCACGCGGCTCGCAGGCGCCGCGGTCGCCGCGCGCGCGGTGCCTGCGGCGGTGCCGGAGCGGCGGCTCGGGGCGGGGGGAGCCGGTGCGGTCCCCGAGTTTTCGGCATGCCGAAAACTGTAGCAGGGGGGTTTTCGGCATGCCGAAAACCCCTCAACCCGTGACGATTGCAGGAGATTCGGCGGGCGCCGGGCAGTCCGCCCGCCTGTTTCCGCCGGTCGGGTGCGCGCAGCGCGACGGATCTCCTGCATTCGTCACGGCTAACCTGGTGCGATGCCGTCACCCGAGCACGCCGACCCCGCCGAACCGGAGTTGCCGGTCGGCGTCGGGCCATGGCCGGGCGGTGTCGACGAGTGGCCGGACGACCCGCGCTACGACCGCGAGCTGCTCGCCGCCGGCGACCGGCGGAACGTCATCGACCGGTACCGGTATTGGACCATGGATGCCATCGTCGCCGACCTCGACGCGCACCGGCACCCGTTCCACGTCGCCATCGAGAACTGGCAGCACGACATGAACATCGGTTCGATCGTGCGCAGCGCCAACGCCTTCGGCGCCGCCGAGGTGCACATCGTCGGCCGGCGCCGCTGGAACCGCCGCGGAGCGATGGTCACCGATCGCTACCAGCACGTGCGTCACCACGAAGACGTCGCCGCGCTCGCCGCCTGGGCGGAGGATGCCGGTGTGCCGATCGTCGCCGTCGACAACGTGCCCGGGTCGGTGCCCGTCGACCGGGCGGACCTGCCCGAGCGCTGTGTGCTGCTGTTCGGGCAGGAAGGTCCGGGGCTGTCGGACGAGGCGATCGCCGCGGCATCCGCTGTCGTGGAGATCACCCAGTACGGCTCGACCCGTTCGATCAACGCGAGCGCCGCCGCGGCGGTCGTGATGTACGAGTGGTGCCGCCGCTGGGCGTGAGCGCAGGGAGAGGGCGGGCGGTCAGCCGAACCCGCCGGCGATGAAGGCCGCACCGCCGCCCGCGCCGCCCGGGTGAGCGGGGCCGCCGTGCTCGCCGCCGAAGAGGATCCGTGACACGCCTTCCGTGCTCTCGCGCAGTTCGGTGAGGGCGGCGGCGAGATCGTCGTCGGTCACCTCTCGCCCGGCGAGGGTCGCCCGCAGCACGGCGCGGCGGATGACCTCCTTCGCGAACGACGCCGTCACGCCCTCGGCCTCGTCGGCGGCGGCCTCGAGCGCGGCGGTGCGAAGCGGCAGTCCGGCGGCATAAAGGGCGAACAGCTCGCGGCGGGCGGCGGCATCGGGCAGCGGGATCTCGACGGCGAGGTCGATCCGGCCCGGCCGCGCGGCGAGGGCCGGTTCGAGCACATCGGCGCGGTTCGTGGTCAGCACGAAGGCGACGTCGGCGTCCCCGTCGATCCCGTCGAGGGCATCGAGAACCTCGAACAGCATCGGCTGCAGCCCGAAGGTGCCGCGCTCGGCGGCGACGAGGTCGACGTCTTCGAGCACGACGATCGCCGGGGCGAGCGCGCGGGCGAGCCGCGCCACCTCGGCGACGAGCCCCAGCGATCCGCCCTGCAGCAGCACGGTGGTCGCCTCCGGCAGTTCATGCAGGAGGTATCGCACCGTCAGCGTCTTGCCGGTGCCGGGAGGTCCGTAGAGCAGCACGCCCCGCTTCAGGTGCTGCCCCCGCGCACGCAGCGCGTCGGCGTTCTCCGTCACGCCCACGACGTGGTCGCGTACCCGTTCGAGCACGCCGGTGGGCAGGATGACCGCGTCGGCCGAGACGTCGGGGCGGTCGAGGAAGGTCATCGGTCCGATGCCCTGCCCGTACTCATCGCGCCCGAAGGTCACGACCTGCCCGCGGACGACACTGAGCGCGTTCATCCGCCGGCGCAGCTCGTCGATGAACGCGGTCGTCGTGTCGACGTCGGATGCCAGGATCTCGAGCTCCGCCGTGGACCGTCCGTATCGCGGGTTGGCGGCGCGCTGGAGCGCGACGAGCGGCTTCCCGCGCCAGCGCAGCAGTCGGAGCCCCATCGCGACGACCTGCCGGGTGCTGCGCGGCCCGTCGGCGACCGTCGCGTACTCGACCGCCGCGTCGGCCGCGAAGCGGGTGTAGGGATTCTGGATCAGCGAAGCGAGATCTTCGTGGTGGCGCGCCTGGCCGCCCGTGACGCCGAGCGTCTTCGACGGCGTGCCCGCGGAGACGTCCTCGAGCGCGAGGTCGAGGTCGATGAGCCGGTGCGGCGGTACCTGCTCGACGACGACGGGAAGGTGCCGGGGATCTGCGCCGAGGTGCTCCTGCAGGCGTTCGCCGAGCGGCGTGAGGGTGCCCGGCCGGTCGTCGGGGCGCTCGTTCAGGCGGCGCAGCAGCTGCTGGAACTGAGAGAGGAACGCGTCATCGTCATCGGAGGCCACCACCCCACCCTAGGGTCGCGCGCCGACACCCGACCAGAGCGCCCCCCCGCCGCGCTACGCGCCGGCCGTCAGCCAGGCGGCGGAGCGGACGCGCCAGCCGAGCGTGCCGAGCCGCGCGAGCATGTAGACCCCGAAGAAGCACACCGCGAGCCAGGCGAGGCCGGTCGCCCCGGTGGGGTGGACCATCCAGACGGCGGCGAGCGCGGGGAAGTAGGGGATGAGGTTGATGCCGCCCGCGATCGCGAGGAACCGCGCATCGCCCGCCCCCATCAGCACCCCGTCGAGCACGAACACCACGCCGCAGACGGGCTGCGCGACCGCCAGCACGAGCAGCGCCGGCTGCACGAGCGCGGCGACGTCCGCCGAACCGGTGAACACGAGCCCGATGACGCCCGACAGGGCGGCGATCACACCGCCGACGAGCACGCCGAACCACGCGCCCCAGGCGACGGTGCGCCCGAGCACGCGCCGCACGAACGGCTCGTCGCCCGCGCCGAGACCCCGGCCGACGAGCGCCTGGGCGGCGATCGCCAAGGCATCCAGGGCGAACGCCGCGGTCGAGAAGATCGTGAACGCCACCTGCCAGCCGGCCAGCTCGTCGGTGCCGAGCGCGGTCGCCACCCACACGGTCGCGAGAAACGCGATGCGCAGCGACACGGTGCGCAGGAACAGCCAGCCGCCCGCGCGCGCCGAGCCGCGCAGTCCGTCGCGCTGCGGGCGCAGGGATGCCTCGTGCCGCCGTGCCAGCCGCCCCACCACGAAGGCGTACGCACCGACCATCGACCACTGCGCGACGACGGTGCCCGCGGCCGATCCGGCGATGCCCCAGCCGAACCCGTAGATGAACAGCCAGTTGAGGAGGGCGTTGAGCGCGAAGCCGAGCCCGGCGATCCACAGGGGCGTGACGGTGTCCTGCATGCCGCGGAGGAGTCCGGTCGCGGCGAAGACGATGAGCATCGCCGGCAGCCCCCACATCGACAGCTGCAGGTAGATGACGGCCTGCTCGGAGACGGCGGCGTCGGCGCCGAACAGCGACACGAGCCACGGCGTCGCGAGCGATCCGACGACGGCGAGCACCACCCCGAGGGCGAGCGCGAGCCACAGGCCGTCGATGCCCGCCCGCACGGCGCCGGTGTGCTCGCCGGCGCCGAACCGGCGCGCCACCGCGGGCGTGGTCGAGTAGGCGAGGAACACCATCAGCCCGACGATCGTCTGCAGCACGGCCGACGCGATGCCGAGGCCCGCCAGCGGCACGACGCCGAGGTGCCCGACGAGCGCCGAATCGACGATCAGGAACATCGGCTCGGCGATCAGCGACCCGAGGGCGGGGAGCGCCAACCGCAGGATGTCGCGGTTGAGCGTCGGCACGGCCATGGGTCCGAGCCTAGGTGTTCTTCCCACTGACGTTGTGGACGCGGTCGATGGGTGCTCGGCCTCCGATGCCGGTGTGGGGTCGATGGTGATTGTAGTGGTGCAGCCAGGCGTCGTAGCTGGCGGCTCGCTGCTGGTCTGAGTCGTAGTGGCGGGCGTAGGCCCATTCGTCGGCGAGGGTGCGGTGGAATCGCTCGATCTTCCCGTTGGTCTGCGGCCGATAGGGCCGCGTGTATTTGTGCTTCACGTTCTCGCCGAGCGCCTCGTTGAACACCTTGGACCGGTAGCAGGAGCCGTTATCGGTCATCACCCGCTGCACGGTGATGCCGTGCCCGGCGAAGAACGCGCTGGCGCGCTGCCAGAACCCGCCGGCGGTGTCCTTGCGTTCGTCGGGGAGGATCTCGGAGTAGACCAGTCGGGCGTGGTCGTCGATCGCGGAATGCAGATACGAGTAGCCGACCCCGGAGCGGCGTTTGCGGCCCGTGGCACGTCCCAGCGTGCGCCAGCCGCCACCGTCAGGGATCCGGCCGAGCTTCTTCACGTCCACGTGCACCAGCTCGCCCGGCGCCTGTCGCTCGTACCGGACCGGCTTCGGCTTGCGCACCCGAACACCGGTGTTCTTGTCGACCTGCCCCAGCAGCGGCACCCGGTACCGCTTCAGCACCTTCGAGACCGTGGATTGCGGCAGCAGCAGGTGGTACGCGATCCGATGCGGGCCCCAACGTCGGGTCACCCGCAACCCGATGATCCGCCGCTCCATACGCTGCGGCGTCCGCGATGGCGAGCTCGCCGGCCGTGAGGAGCGATCCTGCATCGCCGCGCGTCCGCCGGCACGATACCGGGCGACCCACTTGGAGACCGTGCCACGGGCGACCTGGAACCGCTCCGCGACACGAGCCTGCGTCCAGCCGTCCTCGATCACCAGCCGAGCGATCTTGATCCGCCCATCGACGGTGAGCGCGGCGCGAGCGTGGGTAACGTATGACACGAGGACCTCCGTGGATCGAGTGAGTGTGGTAACCCACATCGATACCGGAGGTCCTCACCTCATCCCGTCACGCCACGCTGCTCACAACCACCGTGGGAAGAACACCTAGGGCTGACCGCCGACGCCGGCCGTCGCCGACGCCCGCCGCCCGGCCGCCGTGAACGGACCCCGCCGCGCGCGCCCGTAGCCTGGAGGGATGGCGCGCACGGGGATCTGGGGGAAGCTGGCGCTCGTGCGCCTGCTCGAGCGCATGCCGGCCTGGGTGCGGATCGCGCTGTCGATCGCCTCGATCGTCTTGGGCGCGGTCATCGTCATCCGCCCCACCACAGCCCTCGACGTGCTGGCGCTCCTCCTCGGCGGCGGCATGGTGCTCACCGGCATCCTCTCGGCGACCGGGCGGGTCGACGAGGGCGAGGGCCGGTGGCGCGGCGTGCTGTCGATCGGCTGGATCGTGCTCGGCGTGTTCGTGCTCGCGTGGCCCGGCCTGACGGTGCGCGCCGTCGCGATCATCACGGGCGTGCTGCTGCTCGTCAACGGCGCCGCCGGCGTCGGCACGGCGCTGCTGAAGGACCGCGGCTGGGACGATCGCATCGCGGATGCCGCGTTCGGCGTGACCGGCCTCATCTTCGGGGTGCTCGCGCTCGTCTGGCCCGACATCACGCTCCTGGTGGTCGCCGTCGTCTTCGGAGGCTCCCTCATCATCCGCGGCATCGTGGATCTGTGGGGCGCGTGGGCGCGGACCCGCCGCCGGCGGCGGGAGGAGAAGGGGGCGCCCGAGGCATCCGTGCCGAAGCGGCGCTGGGGTCGCGCGGCGATCGCGATCGTCTCGGTGACCGCGACGGTCGCCTTCGCCCTCGTCACCGCGCCCCTTCGCGAGGGATCCACCGTCGTCGACGACTTCTACGCGGCGCCGCGCTCGATTCCGCACGAGCCGGGCCGGCTGATCCGCGCCGAGCCGTTCACGCGCGACGTGCCGGACAAGGCCGTCGCCTGGCGCATCCTCTACACGACCACCGGCGTCGACGGCCGGGTGCGGGCGGCGAGCGGGCTCGTCGTCGTGCCCGAGGGCGCGAAGCCGGGCGAGCGGTGGCCGGTGATCGACTGGAACCACTCGACCACCGGCTTCGCCGAGCACTGCGCGCCGTCGCTGCAGGCGCGGCCGTTCTGGTCGGCCGGGCTCTACCCGATCAAGAAGGTGCTCAAAGAGGGCTGGGCGATCGTGATGACCGACTACATCGGTCTCGGCACCGCCGGCCCGCACCCGTACCTGTTCGGGGAGGCGAGCGCCTACGCCTCGCTCGATGCGGTGCGCGCCGCGCGCGAGATCGGCGAGGCGCAGCTGAGCTCGAGCACCGTGATCTGGGGGCACTCGCAGGGTGGCGCGGCGGCCCTGTGGGCGGGAGCGCTCGCGCGCTCGTACGCCCCCGAGGTGTGGGTGCGCGCAGTGGCGGCGTTCGCGCCGGCGAGCGACCCGACGGCGCTCGTCGACCACGTCGGCGACGTGCAGGGCGGGCTCGTCTTCGCGTCGTACGCCTTCGCCGCGTTCAGCAACATCTACCCCGACATCACCTACCCGCGCTACATCCGCCCGGGCATGCAGCCGGTGCTGAAGGCCATGTCGGAGCGCTGCCTCACCGACCCGTCGATGGCGCTCTCGGTGCTCGACGTGCTCGGCACGAGCGCCGACCCCGACCTGTTCTCGACGAACCCCGCGTACGGTCCGCTCGGCACGAGGCTGCGCGAGAACTCCTCGCCGACGAGCCTCGGCCCGCCGCTCTTCCTCGGGCAGGGCGGGTCGGACTCGATCGTGCCGCAGACGATGCAGGACGGATACGTCAAACGCGTCTGCGCCGACGCGCAGCGCCTGGAGTACCGGCGCTACGCGGGGTACGAGCACGCCCAGGTGATGGATACGTACTCCCCGATGGTCGCCGATGCGATCGCCTGGACGCACGCGCGCTTCGAGGGCGAGTCGGCCAACGCGGAGTGCTCGATCACCGACGTGCCGCGCTGACGCGAGGCATCCTGTGACGGTCACAGGGCGAGCGTCAGACAGGGCGCCTATTGTGGAGCCATGACCGAGAACCCCCTCCGCTCGGGTATCGAGCTGTCCGAACTCAGCCCCGGCGTCCGCCCCCAGGACGACCTCTTCCGGCACGTGAACGGGGCGTGGCTGGAGCGCACCGAGATCCCCGAGGACAAGGCGCGGTGGGGCTCGTTCCACCTCATCGCCGAGCAGGCCGAGCACGACGTCCGCACGATCATCGAAGAGTCGGCGGATGCCGAGGCGGGCACCGAGGCCCGCAAGATCGGCGACCTCTACACGAGCTTCATGGACACCGCGCGCATCGAGGCGCTCGGCGCCACGCCGCTGCGCGAGCAGCTCGCGCGGATCGACGCGATCGACTCGGTGCCGGCGCTGCTGCGCACCGTCGGCGAGCTCGAGCGCGAAGGCGTCGGAGGCCTCTTCGGCACCTACATCGAGCCCGATCCCGGCAACCCCGAGCGCTATGTCGTCTTCATCGTGCAGAGCGGCCTGTCGCTGCCCGACGAGAGCTATTACCGGCTCGAGAACTTCGCGCACACCCGCACCGCGTTCCGCGAGTACGCGTCGACCATGCTCGGCCTCGCGGGGCTGACGGATGCCTCGGACGCCGACCGCATCCTCGCGCTCGAGACCGAGATCGCGAGCCACCACTGGGACAACGTGCGCTCGCGCGACGCCGTCGCGACCTACAACCTCATGTCGTGGGACGAGGTGCGCGAGCTCGTCGGTGTCGACCTCGACCCGTGGCGCGACGCCGTCGCCCCCGGCCACGAAGACGGCTTCGCCGAGATCGACGTCAACCAGCCGAGCGCGCTCGCCGGGCTCGGCACCCTCCTCACCGAGGAGCGCCTCGACGACTGGAAGGCGTGGCTGCGGCTGCACGTCATCCGGGCATCCGCCGCGTTCCTCTCGAGCGACTTCGTCGACGCGAACTTCGCGTTCTACGGCACGGAGCTCACCGGCGTGCCGGTCAACCGCGAGCGCTGGAAGCGCGGCGTGAGCTTCGTCGAAGCGGCGATGGGCGAGGCCGTCGGCAAGGTCTACGTCGAGCGACACTTCCCGCCGGCGGCGAAGGAGGCGATGGACGAGCTCGTCGCGAACCTCATCGAGGCGTACCGGCAGTCGATCGAGGCGCTCGACTGGATGACTCCCGCCACCCGCGAGCGGGCGCTGGAGAAGCTCGCGGCCTTCACGCCGAAGGTCGGCTTCCCCGCGAAGTGGAAGGACTACTCGGCGCTCGAGGTCGACCCCGTCGACCTCATCGGCAACGTGCTGCGCACGAACGCGTGGGAGCACGACCGTCAGCTCGCGAAGCTCGGCCGGCCGATCGACCGCGACGAGTGGTACATGACCCCGCAGACGGTCAACGCGTACTACAACCCGCTGATGAACGAGATCGTCTTCCCCGCGGCGATCCTGCAGTACCCGTTCTTCGACCTCGAGCGCGATGCCGCGGCCAACTACGGCGGCATCGGCGCGGTCATCGGGCACGAGATCGGTCACGGCTTCGACGACCAGGGGTCGGCGTTCGACGGCACGGGAGCGCTCAACGACTGGTGGACCGACGACGACCGCGCGGCGTTCGAGCAGCGCACCGGCGCCCTGATCGCGCAGTACGACGCGCTCGTGCCCCGCGGTCTCGACGGGGAGCGGCTGTCGGACGATCACCATGTCAACGGCGCGCTCACTATCGGCGAGAACATCGGCGACCTCGGCGGGCTCGGCATCGCGCTGAAGGCGTATCGGCTGCATCTGGCGTCCGAGTCGGCCGGCGCGGACGAGGGCGACGGCCCCGTGATCGACGGGTACACCGGCATCCAGCGCCTGCTGCTCAGCTGGGCGCAGATCTGGCAGCAGAAGGGGCGCGACGCCGAGACGATCCGGCTGCTCACGATCGACCCGCACTCGCCGAACGAGTTCCGCTGCAACCAGATCGTGCGCAACGTCGACGACTTCTACCGCGCGTTCGAGGTCGGCGACGGCGATGAGCTGTGGCTCGACGCCGACCAGCGCGTCACGATCTGGTGAGCGAGCGTCAGGCGACCCGGCGCGGCGGGGCCGACGATCCGCGTGAGGCTCGGGGCGGGCGCGGTGGTCGCGCCGGCCACGGCGGTGGTGGTGCCGGGGGCTCGGGTGCTTCCGGGCCTGTCGGCGAGCGCGCGTCGGCACGGGCCGCGGGCGCGGCCGAGAGCGCGTCGCGGCGTTCGCGGGCGTCCGGGCCCGGCGGCGTCTACGGGCATCCGGATGCCTCGGCCGCGCCGCTGACCCGGCGCGGCGGTCGGGGCGCGGGCGGTGCGGGCGGCGGCGACACCTTCGCGCCGCGGCGGGCGTCGCTGCGGCAGCGATCGTTCATCGGAACGCTGAAGGCGCTGGATGCGCTCTCGACCTCGGGCGCTCAGGTGTCGGTGCGGGTGTCGGATCTCGACGGCGGCGACGAGGTGCTCTCGGGTGACGACCACCTGACGCTGCCGGTCGTGGGCCTCGGGGTCGTGCCGCTGCTCATCGAGGTCGCCGCGCAGATCGAGTTCGGTCAGCTCGACCCGCTCGAGATCATCGAGCGGCGGTCGGTCGACGAGGTCGCGCTCGCCGGGGTCTGGCAGCACCTCGCGGCCCCGGCGCTGCCGGTGCGCGACCTCGCGGTGCTGGCGGCGGCGGCCTCCGACGCCGCGGCGGCGAACGTGCTTCTCGCGCGGGTGGGGATCGGCGCCGTGCGCTCGCGCATGGAGGACATCGGTCTCGAGAAGACGGCGCTGCTCGACGGGTTCCGCGACGTGCGCGGCCCCGACGATGCGCCGCAGGTGGCGCTGTCGTCGGCGGGGGAGCTGGCCGGGCTGTTCGCGGCGATCGTGAACGCGCGGGTCGTGTCTCCGGCCGTGAGCGCGCAGGTCGGCGAGTGGCTGAACCTCAACCAGGACCTCGCCCTCGTGGGCGCGGCGACCGCGCTCGACCCGTTCGCCCATGAGGACGACCGGTACGGGATGCTGTTCGTCAACAAGACCGGCCGCGCCGATGGCATCCGTGCCGATGCGGGCGTGCTCGCCGGCCCGCGCGGCGGAGTCTCCTACGCGCTGGTGGTCTGCTTCGACGACCTGTCGATCGCGCACCGCCTGCGCGCGCACGAGGCCTTCCGCGCCCTGGGCGCCGACCTCATGGAGTACGTGTTCTGACCCGCGCCGCGGCGCGCGTGGCCGGGCTGGCATCCGCGACTTGTGGGCAGTTGTGGATGCCTCGCCCCGTGTGACCCCGCAACGACTGTCAACGAGTTGCCCGGCGCCAAGGCATCCACCCCGCGTCAGAAGATGATGGTGTGGTTTCCGTGGCGGATGACCCGGTCCTGCGCGTGCCACAGCACGGCGCGGGAGAGCACCTGGCGCTCCACGTCGGCGCCGCGGCGGGCGAGTTCGGCGGACGACTCGGCGTGGGTGACCCGCACGGTGTCCTGCTCGATGATCGGGCCCTCGTCGAGGTCGCCGGTGACGTAGTGCGAGGTCGCGCCGATAAGCTTGACGCCGCGCTCCTTGGCCTTCTTGTACGGCTCGGCGCCGATGAACGCCGGCAGGAACGAGTGGTGGATGTTGATCACCGGAACCCCGAGCTGCTCGAGGAACTCCGGCGAGAGGATCTGCATGTAACGCGCGAGCACCACGAAGTCGACGTTGCCGACGAGGAGCTTCAGGGTCTCCTCCTCCGACGCCGACTTGTCGGGTCCCGCGACCGACGGCACGTGGAAGAACGGCACGCCGAAGCTCCGCACGTCCTCGGCGGTCGTCGTGTGATTGGAGATCACCATCGGGATGCTGACGGGCAGGTCGCCGCGGCGGTGCCGCCACAGCAGGTCGAGCAGGCAGTGGTCCTGCTTCGAGGCGAGGATCGCCATGCGCTTGGGGACGGACTGGTCGGTCAGCGACCACTCGAGCTCGAACGGGTCGAGGGTCATCGCGATGTCGGCCTCGATCGCAGGACGATCGGCCGCGAAGTCGGGCCGGTGGAAGACGACGCGCTGGAAGTACGCGCCCCCGCGGTGGTCGTCGCTGAACTGGTCGAACGCGACGATGTTCCCGCCGATCCGCGTGATCATCGCCGAGACGGCGGCGACGATGCCCGGCTTGTCGCTGCCGTGCACGATCAGACACGCGTAGTCGGCGGGGAGCTGGGGATCGTGCACGGGAGCCATGGATCGATTCTGCCGTAGTCGGTGAACACTGGATGCCGCGGCCCCGGTGCCGCGCCGCGCACCCCGGTGGTGCCGGACGGGACGCCGCACCGGGTGGCATCCAGCCTCGGTCAGGCGCGGCGCGCGCCCTCGCCGAGGGATTCGAGCTTCGCCCAGGCGATGTCGGGGTGGATGCGGCCGCCGAGGCCGCAGTCGGTCGAGGCGATCACCCGGTCGGGCCCGACGACGTCGGTGAACCGGCGGATCCGCTGCGCGACGAGGTCCGGGTGCTCGACGACGTTCGTCGCGTGGCTGACGACGCCGGGCACGAGGACGAGATCGTTCGGCAGAGCGCCCGCGTCCGAGGCGTCCGCCCACGCCGTGAACTCGTGCTCGTGACGCACATTCCCGGCCTCGAACGAGATCGAGCCGACGTTCGCCCGCAGGACGACCGGCAGGATGTCCGTCAGCGCGACGTCGGTCGTGTGCGGCCCGTGCCACGACCCCCAGCACAGGTGCAGGCGCACCTGCTCCTTCGGCAGGCCCGCGATCGCGTGGTTGATCGCGTCGATGCGGATCTGCGTGAAGGCCTGGTAGTCGGCGATCGAGGGCTCGGGGGTGATCTGGTCGAAGTTCTCGGCGAGCGACGGGTCGTCGAGCTGCACGATGAGCCCCGCCTCGACGATCGCGCGGTACTCCTCGCGGAGGGCGTCGGCCCACGCGAAGATGTGCTCCTCGTCGCTCGCGTAGTACTCGTTGCGCACGCGCGCGGCCGATCCCGGCGCGATCGCCGTGAGGAAGCCCTGCTCGCCGGGGCGCAGCGCGGCGGTGAGGTTCCGGATGTCGGATGCCACGTCATCCTGTCCGCGGTAGACGAGCGGCCCGGTCGTGCTCGGGAAGGCGGTCGCGCCCGCGCCCGTCTCCACCGCCTCGGCGTAGACCGCGGGGAAGCGCTGCCGGTCGCGGCGGTTCAGAAAGCTCGTGAGGCGCACGTCGCCGGGCGACGACTCGACCGGCGGCTCGTTGAACGCGTTCACCTCGGTGAGCGAGAGGCCGCCGACGCGCTGGAACGAGTATCCCCACCACGCCCCGTAATCGACCGCACCGGTCATCGCCTTGCCGAACTCGCCATCGCCGACGAGGGTGATGCCGGCGGGGCGCTGGCGCTCGACGACGTCGGCGACCGCCTGGGCGGTGAGGGCGTCGACCTCGGGCGTCGAGCGCAGGGTGAACCCGTCGTCCTCGAACGTGCGCGCTCTGTTGGCGTCGATGAGCGCCTGCGTGCGCGGCAGGCTGCCGGAGGTGGTGGTCTGAACGGGCATGGGTCTCCTCCTGAGGGCGAGGCCCGCGGCGGGATGCGGGTCGAGGTGTCGGAAGGCTCTTGCCGCGGCGATCGTCGCGCGCGGCTCAAGGCGGAGGCTTCCGGTTTTCGAGCCGGCTCCAGCGTAGGCCCGTGCGGCCGGCGCCGCCGGCGTATGACGACGCATGACGCCCGCGAGGGCTTGGGGGTGCTTGCGTCCTGGGGTCTGTGGGGGCGCTCGCCGCTACAGAAACCGGCGTCCGCGCCTGGATAAACCTGCGGCGGATGCCGGTGTGTGTGGCGCGAGCGCAGCAGCGCCGCGCCCGCGCCCCCGTCCGCCCCGCCTCAGCGCACGCCGCGCATGAGGCGCAGCACCGGCTTCACCGAGACGAGCAGCAGCACGCCGATCGCGATCGCGATGAGGCCGAGGGTCGTGAAGTAGGGCACCTCGTCGTCGGGGTTGTAGAGCGAGGCGAGCTGGCCGGCGATCGCGGTGCCGAGCGACACCGACAGGAAGAACAGCGCCACCATCTGGGTGGGGAACGCGTCGGGCGCGAGCTTGGTGGTCACCGAGAGGCCGACCGGCGAGAGCAGCAGCTCCGCGACCGTGAAGACGAACAGGATGCCGACGATCGCGAGCAGCGGCGTCGAGTTCGGCCCGCCCCCCGCGAAGGGCAGGAACATCAGGAACGCGGCGCCCATCACCATCGTCGCGAGCCCGAACTTCACCGGCGTCGACGGCTGGCGGGAGCCGAGCTTCGCCCAGATCGCCGCGAACACCCCCGACAGGATGATGATCAAGATCGGGTTGATGGAGTTGACCCACGAGACCGGCATCTCCCAGCCGAACAGGTTCCGGTCCAGGCGCTGGTCGGAGTAGACCGTGAGCACCGTGAACTGCTGCTGGTAGAGCGACCAGAACGCGACCGAGGTGATGAACAGCGGCAGAAAGCCCCACACGCGGCTGCGCTCGTCGGAGGTGACGCGCTTGCTCGTGAGGATGACCGCGAAGTAGGCGACCGCCGCCACGATCACGGCGATGATGACCATGACGGCGAGGTTGTCGGCGCGGATCACGCCGGTGAGCACGAGCACGACGATCGCGGCGATCCCGACGAGGGCCACGCCGATGACCATCGGGTAGCGCTCCTTCGGCAGCGGGTTCGGCACCTCGCGCGCGGCGTCGGGCAGGTTCTTGCGTCCGAAGGAGTACTGCACGAGACCGAGCGCCATGCCGACCGCGGCGAGCCCGAAGCCCCAGTGGAAGCCGAGCGTCGACTGCAGGAGGCCGGTCAGCAGCGGGCCGGCGAACGCCCCGAGGTTGATCCCGAGGTAGAAGAGCGCGAAACCGGCATCCCGCCGCGGATCGTCGGCCGAGTACAGCGTGCCGACGACGCTCGTGGCGGTCGCCTTGAGGCCGCCCGACCCGATCGCGACGAGCACGAGGCCGACGCCGACGCCCCAGAATCCGGGCAGCAGCGCGAGCGCGATGTGGCCGCACATGATGACGATCGCGCTGACGAACAGCACGCGCTCCGCCCCGAGGATCCGGTCGGCGACCCACGCGCCGAGGATCGTCGACAGGTAGACCGCCCCGCCGTACGCGCCCACGATCGACAGCGCGGTGCCTTGATCGAGGCCGAGGCCGCCCTGGGTCGCCGAGTAGTAGAGGTAGATCGCGAGGATGCCCTGCATCCCGTAGAAGCTGAACCGCTCCCACATCTCCACGCCGAAGACGTTCGCGAGCGCCTTGGGTTGCCCGAAGAAGCGGGTGTCCTGGTCGTCGTCCGATGCGGTGCTGGATGCCACGGCCTTGCGTGCCCTCATCCCCCGAGGGTACCGGCGCGGCGCGGCGCGCGGGGGTCGCGGCGCCGTGGATTCGGTGGTTCCCGGGCATCCGGTGCGCTGTTCGTGGCGGGCCCGCGCGCGGCGCGGAGCCCCTTTGGTGCCCTACGGTGCTGCGGAGATCTGCGCAACTGCGGAGGAATTCTGCCGATTCGATCCGCAGCAGTGCAGATCCCCGCGACACGGATGCCTCGTGTCCGCGCCGGATCCTATGCTGGCGCGGTGACCGACTCGCGTGCGACCCCCACCGGCCCCGACCAGACGACCGCGCATCGCCGAGACGACGGTGAACTCGTCGGGTGGATCCGGCCCGACGGCGACCACTGGGCGGCGATCGACCTGCTGGGACGCGAGGTGGCGGCATCCGTCGACTGGCTCGACGCCGAGGCGGCGCTCGAGGAGCGCGGGCTCGGCTACCTCGCCGACGTCTGGATGCTCGAGCGCGGCGGCGGGGCCGTGCGTGTGCGGATGGTCGAGGTCACGCCCGCGCGCATCGTCGTGAAAGTCGACGACTTCGGCGACGTCAGCCACGCGACCGAGCGGATCGTGCTGCCGTGGCCGATCCCCGCGCAGCTGCGGGCGCCGCGGCCCGGCGACCCCGACGGGTTCACGGTCGGGCGACCGGCGGTCGGCTGAGACGGCCTCGCTTCGAGGCATCCACCGCGCGAGCGCTGCCGCGTGCCCGCAAAAACGGTTGTGCACAACTTGATTGCGTGCAATGCTTGCACCATGACGCCGCAGACCCTCGACGACTTCGTGTGCTTCGCGATGTACACCGCCTCGCACGCGACGACGCAGGCCTACCGCGAGGTGCTGAAGCCGTGGAAGCTGACGTATCCGCAGTACCTCGCGATGGTGGTGCTCGCCACGGGCGAGCGCTCGGTCGGCGAGCTCGGCGACGAGCTGAACCTCGACTCGGGCACGCTCTCACCGCTGCTGCGCCGGCTCGACGAGCGCGGACTCGTCGTCCGTCGCCGCGACAAGAGCGACGACCGCGTGGTGCGGGTCTCGCTCACCGAGGAGGGGCGCGCGGTGCATGACGAGGTGATCGCGGCGGCGGGATGCCTCGTGCCCGCCTTCGTCGACAGCGGCCGGAGCCTCACCGACCTCCTCGCCCAGCTCAGCGCGATCACCGCGAACATGCGCGCGCTCGCCGCCGACCTCCGCACCGCCGCCTGACCCGCGCGGCGCGCCCGGACCATCCACCCAGGAAGACCCCACGAAAGGACGACCCCATGGACATTCTCTACACCGCCGAGGCCCTCGCCACCGGAGACGGCCGCAACGGACACGTGCGCACGGCCGACGGACTCGTCGACACCGACGTGCGCGTGCCGAAGGAGATGGGCGGCGCCGGCGGCGCCCCGAACCCCGAACTGCTGTTCGCCGCCGGCTACGCCGCGTGCTTCCACAGCGCGCTGCAGGCCGTCGCCCGCGCGCAGAAGGTCGCCATCGACGGGTCGTCGGTCGGTTCGCGCGTCGGCATCGGCTCCAACGGTCAGGGCGGATTCGGCCTCGCGGTCGAGCTCGAGGTCAACATCCCGGGCGTCGACCCCGCGGTCGCCCAGCAGCTCGCCGACGCCGCGCACCAGGTCTGCCCCTACTCGAACGCGACCCGCGGCAACATCGAGGTGACCGTCACCGTCGTCGACGACTGATCGCCGCCGCGCGGGGCCCGGCGGTGAGCACGCCGGGCCCCGCGCCGGAGGCTCAAACGGTGGATGCCTCGTCGGCGGGAGCGCCGGTCGCGGTGGCATCCACCGTGGCGCCCTCCGCCGAAACCGCCCGCACGTCCCGCGCACCGGAGTCGCCGCGCCCGCCGGAGCCGCCGCGCCCGCCGGAGCCGTCGCGCCCGCCGGAGCCGCCCCGCACGCCCGTGTCGCCCTGCAGCCCCTGCGCCATGCCGCGGCCGGTCGCCTGGCCCTGGATCACCTGGCGCAGGTCGATGCCCGTCGCCGCCTCGATCGCGTCGAAGCTGGCCCGCATGCTCGAGGCCGACTCGGCCGCCATGTGCGACGACGCGCCCTCGCCGCCGAGCACCGTGATCTGGCCGACCTTGTCGAAGCCGCGGGCGAACTCGGTCATCATCGGCACAAGCGCCTCGAGCGCCCGCTGGGCGAGCAGCGCCTCCTGGTTCTTGGACAGCGCCTCGGCCTCGGCCTCGATCGCCGCGGCGCGCGCCTCGCCGACCAGGCGCACCGATTCGGCCTCGGCCTGGGCGCGCAGGCGTGTCGCCTCGGCCTCCTGCGCGGCGATCTGGGCGCGGGCCTCGGCGGCCTTCACCTCGCCGTAGGCGGCGGCGTCGGCCGCACGCTGACGCTCGTAGAGCGAGGCATCCGCGACCTTCTTGATGTCGGCGTCGAGCTGCGCCTGCTTGTTCTCGGCGCCCTGCAGCAGCACCGCCTGCTCGCGCTCGGCGCGGGCGAGGGCCTCGGCCTGATCGGCCTCGGCGCGGGCGCGTCCGACCTCGGCCGCCGCGGCGGCGGAGTTCTTGTCGAACGCGGTCTGCTCGACGAGGTTCGCCTCGTCGGTCGCGATCTGCCGGGCGCGCACCTCGCGGGCCGCGTTGATGCGGGCGACCTCGGCCTCGCGACGCACGCGCTCGACCTCGGTCGCGCCGAGCGCGTCGATGTAGCCGTTCTTGTCGGTGACGCCCTGGATCTGGAACGAGTCGAGGATGAGCCCCTGCGCGAGCAGGTCGCTCTTGATGCCCTCGGCGATCTGGTCCGACAGCTTCTGCCGGTCCTTCATGAGCTGCTCGACCGTCAGCGTCGCGACGACGCCGCGCAGCGCGCCCTCGAGCTGCTCGGTCGTGAACTGCTCGATCGCGCCGTCCTGGCTGAGGAAGCGCTCCGCGGCGCGGCGGACGAACTCCGGGTCGGAGCCGATCTTCACGAGCGCGACGCCCGACACGTTGACCGTGACGCCGTTGGATGCCTGTGCCGTCGGCTCCATCTTGATCTGGCGGGCGCGCAGCGAGATCATCTCTGCCCGCTGCGTGAGCGGGTTCACGAGCGCACCGCCCCCGGTGATCACCGAGATGCGCGAGGACTCCCCGGAGGCGTTCTTCTGGCTCTTGCCGACCACGACGAGCGCCTGGTCGGCCTTCGCGACCTTGTACCAGGCCCGCACCATGACGAGCAGGAAGATCAGGAGGATGATGGCGGCGACCGCGGCGATCGAGACGATCACGAGCGTCCCACCGGCGGCGAAGATGTCCACGGAGCGAACCCACTTCCTTGTCGATGTCCTTCGACCGTATCGGGTGCCCCGGCCCAGCCCGCCCCGAAGTGTCGGGATAACCCCCGCGGACATGTCCGCATCGCCCCCTAGGCTGAGAGCATGACCACTCCGCCGAACCAGCCCCCGCAGTACTCCGGCTACGCCCCCGTGCAGCCGATGAGCCCCGCCGACGAACGGCTGTGGGCGACGCTCGTGCACATCGGTGGCATCTTCTTCAACTTCATCCCTGCCCTGATCGGCTACCTCGTGCTGAAGGATCGCGGTCCGTTCGTGCGCGCGCACACGGCGACCGCGCTGAACTTCCAGCTGACCCTGCTGATCGCGAGTGTCGTCGCCGGAGTGCTCACGATCGTGCTCATCGGCTTCGTGCTGCTCGCCGTGATCTGGGTCGCGAACATCGTCTTCTCGATCATCGCCGCGATCAAGGCCAACCGGGGCGAGTGGTACACCTACCCCGCCACGATCCGCTTCGTCAGCTGAGCACCTCGGGGTCGGCGGCCGCGACCCGGCCGTCGCCGCCCGCCGCGACCTGCGGCCAGTCGCCGGTCTCGGCCCCCGCGGCGAACGTCGCGCGCAGGAACGCGAGCAGCAGCCCGTCGGGGTCGCTCGACTCCCGCACGGCGCGGTACGGCAGCACGAACTCGCCGAGCTCCGCGTCGAACGCGGCGCCGGGCACCCCGAGATCGCGCTCCCGGAAGCCGGGCGGCTCGGGATAGGTGTACGAGTAGAACGCGCCCTCGTCGGCGCCGCCGGGCCAATACCCGGCGCTCGAGACCTCGGCGTCGTACGCCTCGTGCATCACCCAGTCGGGGCAGTTGGGCACGCCGCCCGGATGCTCGGGCGCGGGTCGTCCGCGGCATCGTAGGCGGCGTGGACCGTGTCATCCGGGAACGGGATGACCGCGGGAAGCTCCACCGGCACCGGGTAGATCCGCGCCGGCACGTCGAGCTCGTCGAGCACCCGCTCGATCTCGGCATAGAAGTCGGCGACCGTGCACGGGCGGAGTTCGATCGCCCGGCGCGCACCGTCGGTGCGCTCGAAGACGAGCTCGTGGTGCACGAAATCGAAGCGCACCTCGAGCCCGTGCGCGCCGCACGGCATGAGCGAGGTGCTGAGCCCCCGGGCATCCACATACAGCGCCACGTTCCACCAGTGGTTCAGCTTCGGCGTGAGCGCCATGCGCAGCTTTCCCACCATCTGCGTCCACAGCTGCAGCGTGTCGCGGGTGTCGGCCCAGTCGGCCACGGCCAGCGCGGACCAGCGGATTTCGCGGTCATCCCCCTCGTCGAGCACAGTCATACGGCCACTCTGACAGGCCGCTCCGAGCCGCGGCAGGGGTCGACCCGTGAGACCGACGCGGTTAGCATCGACGGATCCCTGCTGTGAAGACCGTGCCCCTCGGACCCACCACGCTCACCGTCCCGAACGTCGTTCTCGGGCTCATGCGCATCGCCGAATCGTCGGACGACGAGGTGCGCACCCTGGTCGGGGCGGCGCGCGACGCCGGCATCGACTTCTTCGACCACGCCGACATCTACGGTCCGGAGCTCCACGCGTGCGAGCGCCGCTTCGCCGAGGCGCTGCGCCTGAGCCCGTCCGAGCTCGCCGAGATCACGATCCAGACGAAGGCCGGCATCGTCAAAGACGGTCCGTACTACGACTTCTCCTACGACCACATCGTCACCTCGGTCGAGGGATCGCTCACCGCGCTCGACACCGACTACATCGACATCCTGCTGCTGCACCGCCCCGACCCGCTCGTCGACCCCGACGAGGTCGCCCGCGCTTTCGACCACCTCGAGCAGAGCGGGAAGGTGCGTGCCTTCGGCGTCTCGAACCACACGCCGCGCCAGATCGACCTGCTGCGCGCGTCGGTGCGCCAGCCGATCGTCGCCGACCAGCTGCAGCTGTCGTTCCCGCACTCGCCGATCATCGCGCAGGGCGTCGCGGCGAACATGTCGGGGGTCGCCCAGGCGGCCACCGAGGACGGCGGCGGCATCGTCGACTACTGCCGCCTCCACCAGATCACGATCCAGGCGTGGTCGCCGCTGCAGTCGGGGACGGATGCCGGGGTGTTCCTCGGTTCGCCCGCCTACGCCGAGCTCAACGCGGTGATCGACCGGCTCGCCGCCCAGTACGACGTGCCGCCGCTCGCGATCGCGACCGCCTGGATCACCCGCCACCCCGCGCAGATGCAGGTCGTGCTCGGAACCACCACGCCGTGCCGCGTCACCGACGCGGCGCAGGGCTCCGACATCGCCCTGACGCGCCCCGAGTGGTACGAGCTGCTCCGCGCCGCGGGGCACCGCATCCCCTGATCGCGCGCCGCGCGCGTCGATGACCGACACGGTGGCGCGGATAGAATCGAGGGATGCCGCGTCGCGGCATCCCTCTTCTTCGCGCCCTCCGCGCACGCGACCATTGGAGCCACCGTGGCCGAGCAGTCCCGCCTCGACAAAGTCATCGCCCTCGCCCGTCACCGCGGGTTCGTGTTCCAGGCGGGTGAGATCTACGGCGGCTCCCGGTCGGCGTGGGACTACGGCCCCCTCGGCACCGAACTCAAGGAGAACATCCGGCGGCAGTGGTGGCAGACGTTCGTGCGCGGCCGTGCCGACATGGTGGGCCTCGACTCGTCGATCATCCTGCCCAAGCGCGTGTGGGAGGCATCCGGTCACGTCGCGACGTTCACCGACCCGCTCGTGGAGTGCCTGCACTGCCACAAGCGCTTCCGCGCCGACAACCTGATCGAGGACTTCGAGGCGCGCAAGGGCCGGAAGGCCGAGAACGGCCTCGCCGACATCCCGTGCCCGAACTGCGGCACGAAGGGCCAGTACACCGAGCCGAAGGCGTTCTCGGGTCTCGTGAAGACCTACCTCGGCGTCGTCGACGACGAGTCGGGGCTGTACTTCCTGCGCCCCGAGACCGCGCAGGGCATCTTCGTGAACTTCTCCAACGTGCTCACCGCCTCGCGCAAGAAGCCGCCGTTCGGCATCGGCCAGGTGGGCAAGGCGTTCCGCAACGAGATCACGCCCGGCAACTTCATCTTCCGTACCCGCGAGTTCGAGCAGATGGAGATCGAGTTCTTCACCCCGCCCGCCGAGGCGCAGGAGTGGTTCGAGCACTGGGTCGCCGCGTGTTGGAACTGGTTCGTCGACCTCGGGATCGACCCCGAGAACATGCGCCAGTTCGACGTGCCCGAAGACGATCGCGCGCACTACTCGGCCGGCACGATCGACGTCGAGTACCGCTTCGGGTTCCCGGGCAAGGAGTGGGGCGAGCTCATGGGCGTCGCCAACCGCACCGACTACGACCTCAACTCGCACACCGAGGCGTCGGGTCAGTCGCTGACGTACTTCGACCAGGCATCCGGCGAGAAGTACGTGCCGTACGTGATCGAGCCGTCGTTCGGTCTCACGCGCTCGATGATGGCGTTCCTCGTCGACAGCTACCGCGAGGAGGAGGTGCCGAACGCGAAGGGCGGCACCGACACCCGCACCGTGCTGCGCCTCGACCCGCGTCTCGCGCCGGTGAAGGTCGCCGTGCTGCCGCTCTCGCGCAACGAGCGGCTCTCGCCGCTGGCCCGTTCGGTAGCCGACACGCTGCGCGCGCAGGGCTGGAACGTCGACTTCGACGACGCCGGCGCGATCGGCCGCCGCTACCGCCGTCAGGACGAGATCGGCACGCCGTTCTGCGTCACGGTCGACTTCGACTCGCTCGACGACGACGCTGTGACCGTGCGCGACCGCGACACGATGGCGCAGGAGCGGCTGCCGCTCGACGGGCTCGTCGCCTTCTTGAGCGAGCGGCTGCGCGGGGCCTGAGGGTCGGGCGCGCGTCACGGCGGGCGGGCGCGGTCGGCGCGGACGGGCGCGGTCGGCGCGGACGTCACGGACGCAGGAGAAATCACGCAGGCAGGATGGATGCCCCGGTAACCGTCCTGCCTCGGTGATTTCTCCTGCCTCGGTGATGCGCCGCGGCGGAGCCTGGGGCTAGTCGTGCAGGACGACCTGGTAGAGGCTGTTGAGAAGCGGTGTTGTGCACCAGCGTGCTGGCCTCGATGCGGTGCAGGCGAAGGGTGTCGCGGGCTTCCGCCACGATCGCACCGACCGCCGCGGAGGCGAGGCCTCTGCCCAGGTGGTTCCGGTCGACCCAATAGCCGAGGCCGGCGCTCTGAAACGGGCCGCGGCTGATCCCGGCGAGGTTGAACCGGCCGATGATCTCCGTGCCGTCGACGAGGGCGAGGGGATATCCCTCGCCGGCCGCCGTGGCGATGAGTCTGCGTTCGATGTCCTCCCGTTGGAAGCGCTCGCTGAAGAACCCCTCGTCGCGGAGCGGCTCCCACGGAGCGAGGTGCTCCCTGTTGCGCCGATAGGCCTCGGCGAGCACGGCGGCGTCGCCCGGCTGGACGATCCGCACGGTCACATCCGGCGCGATGCTTCGGGTCTCGAACACTCGTCGATGCTAGCCGCCGCCCGTCCCGGTGCAGGGAAAGAGCGCCTGAGGCATCCCGCGCCGTGCCTCACCAGGCCTGACCGGGCATCACCGACGCAGGAGATATCACGCACGCAGGACGGAAACCCCGGCAACCGTCCTGCCTCGGTGATTTTTCCTGCCTCGGTGACGCCGCCCGCGGCGCGGGTCGGCGCTCAATCGAGCGCGAGAAGACTGGGGTGACGCGCCAGCCCGTCGCGCCCGTGCGTGGCGAAAGTCGTCATGATGGCGGCGAGGGGAGAATGAGATCCCTGCAAGAGCAGCGGGGAGCTGTCGGGGAACTGGCAGACCAGCGTGAGCTCGCGGACCTCCGGAAAGACCGCGGTGATCGCGCCGTAATCGAAGCTCAACCACCGACCTGACGCGTTGACGACCAGGCGCCGGTTGCTCACGAGTACGTGCGCCGTCTGCCAGTCTCGCCATTGCTCGGCTGCCTGAGCGCGGGCGTTCGAGCGGGCGATCCCGTTCGCGATTCCGCTCACCGCCATCGCGCCGATGACGAAGGCCGGATGCCCGTAAGCGAAGCCGCCGCCGCTCGAGTAGTGCACGTCTTGGCCGTAGTAGCGGGCATACGTCATCGGGACGGCGGCGAAGAACCGTTCTCCGGCATACGGCGGCACATTCCACTGGTCGACGGACGCCGGGACGTTGCCGGAAAGAAGCGTTCGACGAAACGCGCGCGCGTTCTCCCACGCTTGAGCGTGCGCTTGCTTTTCGCCCATCTGTGAGAGCTCCGCTCGAGTGAAATGGCCTTTCCGCCGCCGCGCGCGGCGGTGCACAGAGACGCCTTGCCCGAGCGCGATCACCAAGAGGATGAGGGGCACGGCGGCCCCCAAAACAAGGAGACCCAGTCCGCCGAGTGCCGCGCCCGGTGGGATCGTGCCGGCGGAAGACGCGTCCCTCGCAGGCGCGGTGATCACCTGCGCACCCCACACGCACAGCACGTACACGAGCGGCGCGAGCGCGAGCGGGATGAGCCATCTCAGGTGAGTGCGCATGCCCCGACTCTAGCCGTGGCATCGCGCCAGGCATTACGGACGCAGGAGATATCACGGAGGCAGGACCGAACCCCAGGCATCCGTCCTGCCTCGGTGATTTCTCCTGCCTCGGTGAGGCGGCTGGCGGCCCGCGGCGCGGGCAGGGCCGAAGCCGCCGGGGCTCAGCCCTTGGCGGCCGCCTTCGCGGCGCGCTTGAACTCGCGCACCTTCGTCAGCGACTCCGGCGAGGTGATGTCGGCGACCGACCGGAACGACCCGTCTTCGCCATACGGGGCGGATGCCTCGCGCCAGCCTTCCCCGGTGAAGCCGTACTGCTTGCCCAGCAGCGCGAGGAAGATCTTCGCCTTCTGCTCGCCGAAACCGGGCAGCGCCTTGAGCCGCTTCAGCACCGTCGCCCCATCCGGGTCGCCCTCCGTCCACAGCGCCGCGGCGTCGCCACCCCAGTCGTCGACGAGCGCCTGGCACAGCGACTGAACCCGCGCGGCCATCGACCCGGGAAAGCGGTGCACGGCCGGCGTCTCCTTGAAGACGGATGCCAGGGCATCCGGATCGTACGCGGCGATCGCCGCGGCATCCATCGACCCGGTGCGCTGCTCGATCTTCAGCGGCCCGGTGAACGCCGTCTCCATCGCGACCTGCTGGTCGAGGAGCATGCCGATCAGGAGTGCGAGGGGGTTCTCGGTGAGGAGGGTGTCGGCGGCGGCGTCGCCGGTGATGTGCAGGTCGGGCATGTGTTCAGTCTGCCAGTGCGTTCAGCCAGATGTCCTGGTGTGCCTCGACGTAGCGTGTTGCTGCCGACCAATGCGCGCCGTGACCATTGACGTACATGGATGCCCACGGCTCCCGGCCAGCGGGGGCTGCATCCTTCAACAATGTGTGCATCGCAGCAGCCCTTCGACCCATCTCCGCTGGTAGCGCTGTGCGAGTCGCCTCGTCCGCACCGTAGCCATCGACGAATGCGGCGAGGTTGCGGGCTGCGGCGTGCGGCGACTGGCTCGGATCATTCAGTGTGAAGGCCTGCGTTGCGTATGCCAGGTCCCACAGGCGTGTGCTCGGCGCTGCGGCATCCCAGTCGATGAAGACCCATCGCTCGCCGATGATGAGGTTCCACGGTGCGAGGTCGTTGTGGCACACAAGCTCACACCCCGGCGCAGGTATGGCACTCTCCCACGTCGCGTTCTCCGGCGGTATGAACTCCGCGCTTGCATCGTGGATGGCGCGCACAATCGACCCGACCCGCGTCAGATCGTCGAGAGCCATGGGCGCCAGATCCATGGCTCTCGTCCCGTGAACGAACTCTTGAACTGAGCGCCCATCCTCGTCTTTCCCGAGAGGCTGGGGAACATCCACACCAGCCGTAAGGACCGCCCGGACGAACGCCGTCACACTGGGTGTGGCGGCGGTCCACGGCTTGCGCACTGTTTCTCCGACGTGCAGGACGCGGTCAGTGGCGTTCCCGCCCGAGAGCGTGTGTTCTTGCATCGGTCAGATGTCCATTCGTGGTGGAGGCTCAGCGGTAGACCTCGCGGCGGTGACCGATCGCCAACACGAGGATCACCACCTCGCCATCGTTGACGTCGTAGATGACGCGGTAGTCGCCGACGCGGATGCGCATCTCGCCGCTGCCGCCCGTGAGCTGCTTGCAGCCGTGAGGTCTGGGGTCAAGCGCGAGTGCGTCGATGGCGGAGAGGATGCGTCGTGCGATCCCACGGTCGAGCTTGCGCAGCGACTTCAATGCTGATTGCGCATACCTGATCTCATACCGCACGAGCGGTGATCAGACCTGGATCGTGTCAGATTAGTGCCCCACGCCCGGCCGGAGTGCGGCGATGATGTCGGCGGCTTCCCCCGTTGGCGGGGTGGTCGCGGTGAGTTCGTGTCCGTCGATGGTGATCGTGACGTCACGCAGCGGGCGCAGCGCGCGGACGATACGGCGGACCGTCACGCCGGTGGTCTTGTAGAGGTGCCGGCTGATCGCGAGAGCGCAGAACACGACGGTGAGGTGCGCGTGGATCGAGTCCGCGGTCGACGCGAACATCGGCCTCGCCCGCAGGTCGGTCTTCGCCATCCGGAACGTCGCCTCGACCTGGAACAGGTCATGGTAGGCCGCCACGATCTCTGCAGCGGAAGCCGTCGCGGTGCTGAGGTTGGTGACGTACCCCTTGAGGCCGATGTATTCGCGGGCCTTCTCGACTCTTGCCCAGTTCACGCCGGGCCCCGTGCCGAGGGTGACGAACCGGTCCTTCTTCGCCGGGCGGGTGCCGGCAGCGATCTGCTCGGCGCGTTCGATCTGCTTGTTCAACGTGATGTTGTCGCGGATCTTCCGCTTGTGGGAGTACTGCCACACCACTCGCCGCTCCCGCGCGTTCACACCCGCACCCATGGTTCGGGTGGTCTCGACCGTCTCCCCATCGGTGACGATGTTCCCGACGGTCGCGTAGTGCTCGGCGAGATCGTATGGCGCGGAGGAGGTGCGGGAGCCGACGATGAAACCGAACCCGGCGTCCTCCAGCCGGTTCAGGTTCGCTGCGGACAGCATGCCGGCGTCCGCGACGACCACGACCTCAGTCGCGGAGTGACGTTCGCGGAACTGGTCGAGGACGGGCAGCAGGGTGAGGGTCTCGCCCCTGTTGCCCGCGAACTCGTGGACTTCGAGGGGGAACCCGCCCTGGTCCACGAGGAGGCCGACGAGGATCTGCGGGTCGACGCGGCGCTCTTTGCTCATCCCGACCTTGCGGAGCTTGTCTTCACGCTCCGCCTCGAAGTAGAGGGTGGTGACGTCGTAGAGCACGACGGTGAGCGGGCCAGATCGGGTCGCATGCGCGTAGGCTGCGGCGGCGATCTTCGACCGCCAGTCCTGCTCAACGCTGCGGGCGAGGGTCCGCCACACGGTCGACAGCGACGGCGCACCCGGGACACCAAGCTCGTCCCACACCCGCAGCGTGTCCGCCTTGCTGGTCGGCTCGACGACGCGGGCCAGGACCAGCTTCTTGAATGTGTCGTTGCCGACCGCGTCGAACCCGAGACGGGCGTAGGCGTCCTCGAGGACATCCCACAACAACCTGGACCTCGACCCGGTCACCGTCGGCGCGGTCGTGGCCGGCGGCGTCGCGCCCAGCCCGTCCAGATCGAACGGGACATGCCCGGCCAGCTCCGCGATCCGCTCCCGCGCGATCGCGACCAGCACCGCGAGCTGCTCATCGTCGTGCGCGGAGCCGAGGTGCTCCACGATCGTCCGCACACCACGGGTCTTCGACGCGATCTGCACCGCCGTCGCACCCGACGCGGTGCGCACCTTCCGCACGAACCACCCCACCGAGCGAGTCTAGATCGACGCCGTTAGTGCCCCGCACGAGGCACCAACACCCCCGGAAAATCAAGCCTCAACGATCCTCAACCCGCGAAATCACCCGACGGTGACACGATCCAGGTCAGAGGCCGAACTCGGCCATCACATCCGCGTGAGCTACACGGGGATCGCTTTCATTGCGGGCGGCTGCGGCGGCACGGATATCCGCCTGATCCTCCAGCGCTTCCAGCGCCCGGTCGAAGAAGTCCGCTGATACGACGACCGCTCGACGCCCTACGCCTCGGGACGTGATTTCGACGGGCTCACGTTGCGCTGCGGCGATGTAGTCGCTCTGGCGTGCGCGGAACTCGGAGAGGGTGATCGATGTCATGCACTAATGGTACAACTTGTACAAGATGCTCACAAGCCCTCGGGTGTGCGCACTACGTGGTCAGCGCACCTGCTGGTCGAGCAGCATGCCGATCAGCAGCGCCAGCGGGTTGGCGGTGAGCAGCGCGTCGGCAGCCGCGTCGTCGGTGATGTGCAGGGACATGGGGTCTAGTGTCCCCTATGCATTGAATCGGCGGGTGACCCGGGCTCTCCGGGATCGATCAGGTCAACTCAAATGGGTGGTGTTGTCTGCCGCGACCAGGGCTGAATGTGCGAAGTAGCGCGGATTCTTCACGAAGGCGGAGCCGCGGCCGGACTTCTCATGAATGATCGGTCCCTGGCGTTTCGTTGTTGAGGAGGCCTTCTTTGGCGACAGGAGGAAGACCTGTACTTGCGCACCTGGTTCCCATCCGTTCTTGAGGCAGTACCCCATAACCTTCGCGAGATCCCTATCGGCAGGCGCATCGGATAGCGAAAGGCGCTTCACCTCCTCTAGATTCCAACGTGCTGGAACGATTCGTTCTTCGACTCGCGGAAAGTATGGCTCGATCTGCTTGTTCAGATAGAAGCCGACGTGAGTGACCTGTGCAATTGAGCGGTCGTTGCCGCAGACATAGGCGGCGACGCGCTCATACATATCGATCGTCTCCGTGGTTGCCGCGATGACCACGACATCTCGCACGGGTGGGACGGGACGTGCGAGGGCGATGGCCGACACGCTCTGGATGCCTTCGATCCACTCTCTTGCATGGGGATCGATCCACTCGACAAGGGAGAGAAGCTTCTTGAGTTCGATGCCGGGATCAAAATCGAGAAGTGAATCCTGGTGTGCGCATCGGTTTCGCAGGTTGCGCATGTCTGTGACTGCCTTGTGGACAGCTTCCCTGGTGCCAGGTGATCCAGGGAAGACGTGACGGAGATGCTTCCGCCAGAGTTCTTCATTGGCCGGGCGTTGCTCCAGGAGGTTGGTCCAAAAACCCAGGGTCAGCTCAGAGATGATCGCATCAGGCGTTGCCACTTTCGTGGTTGCGTCCATCCGCCGCTCCGTTGCCTTCACCACGCTTTCGAGTGCCTGCTGCCAGGGGTAATCGAGCGGGTGGATGGTGGAGAGACGAGTCATCATCGAGTTTCGGAGCAACACTTCCGTGTGGTGGAAGCACTCAAAGAGCGCCGACGCGACCCGGGCGTTCCACTCGTACAAGTCCCACGCCAGTTGCTCATCGTCGTCGCACGCTGTCAAGAATGGGGCGAACCTCGCAGGAGAGACCCAATCCACCCGTCGCACAGTCATCCGTGTTAGTCTCCCTCTATCCCGCCTCTGTCATCTTAGATGGCACGCGGTCAGAGGGTTCGTCGTTGCCTATGCTCTTCGGGAGTACGCATGGCGAACCCTCCACTTTTCGTGGCCTCCGCTGTTGTACGGGTGTCCGCCTCTGGTCGCGCGGACGTGCGTGAGACAGGCGGAGTGTCTTCAGTCGACGTTTTGCTTCCTCTCGGCCTGATGCTAATCGGTTGAAATCGCTGGATCTTCTTTGGCTATCACGGATGGCCGGAGGTCACTACGTTGCATCGCGATGTGGCGGTCGAGCAGCATGCCGAACGCAAGCGCGAGCGGGTTGTCCCTGAGCAGTTCGTCGGCAGCGGCGTCGCCGGTGAAGTGCACGGCAATGAGGCAGGTCTGCTAGGTGTACTTCCCCGTGAGGTTGTGAACGCGGGCTGAGGGGGTCTGGCCGCCGATCCCGGTGTGGGGTCTGTGGTGATTGTAGTGATGCAGCCAGGTCTCGTAGGCCGCGGCTCGCTCTGCTTCGCTGGCGTAGGGCTTGGCGTAGGCCCATTCGGCGGCGAGGGTGCGGTTGAAGCGATCGACCTTTCCGTTGGTCTGTGGCCGATACGGCTTTGTCCACTTGTGCTTCACGCCGTCGCCGAGCGCGTCCGCGAACGCGTGTGACCGGTAGCACGCGCCGTTGTCTGTCATCACGGCGGTGACCGTGACTCCGAGGCTCGCGAAGAACGCGTTCGCGCGGGTCCAGAACCCTGCCGCGGTCTCCTTGCGTTCGTCGTCGAGGATCTCCGAGTACGCGACTCTCGAGTTGTCGTCGACGGCGTGGTGCAGATACCGGTAGCCGCGGGAGCCGGCCGCTCCTGCCCGTGCGGCCTTGTCACGGACGGATCCCGCGGCACGGTCCTGCGCCGATCCGCGGCCGAAGGCGCGCCAGCCGCCGCCATCAGGGATCCGGCCCTGCTTCTTGATGTCGACGTGGATCAGCTGGCCCGGTCTTGCAACCTCGTACCGCTTCGGCGTCGGCTTGCGGAATGGCAGCCCGGTGGCCTGATCGATGTTCACGAGCTTCGGCATCCCATACCTGGCCAGCACCCGGCCGACCGTCGAGCGGGCAAGGCCCAGGTGATACGCGATCCGGTGCGGACCCCACCGGCGGGTGAACCGCAACGACACGATCCTCCGCTCCGTCTTCCGCGGGAGCCGGTTCGGCGAGGTCTGCGGCCTCGAGCTGCGGTCCGTCAACGGCAGCCCGGCCCGATACCGGTCGACCCACCGTTTCGCCGTCGCGGGCGAGCACTGGAACCGTTCCGCTGCCCGCCGCAACGACCAGCCCCGATCCACGACGAGGACAGCAAGACGACGACGCCCTTCCGGCGTCAAAGGCGCGTTAGCGTGAGACACGAAGACCTCCGTGGTCAGGATGCGAGTGTGGTAACCCACATCCTGCCCGGAGGTCTTCGCCTACCTCACCCGTTCACAACCTCCCGAGGAAGTACAGCTAGGAGGTGGGCGGGCCCGTGTGGGCGACTCTCGACATCGATCTTCCGCGCGTGCGTGCAGCGGTCATCTCCGCCCTCGCCGGCACAGTCGGTGATTGACGCCAGCTCCGGATCGCCGCGCCGACGTCGTCGGTGGTGTGCAGCTGGGGTAGGGGCCCCATCTCGCAGTGCGTCGTCTCGTCGCGCCATCACGCTGTGGGCGCGGTCCACGCGACCGGCATTGGCACGGGAGGCCGCCGTCGCCGGTGGGCGAGACTTGGCGGATGGACTACGACCTCGACGACGACCCGTCTCGCATCCAGCCCGACGTCGTGTGGGGGTGGCTCTCGACGGAGGCCTACTGGGGACGTCAGCGCAGTCGCGCCGACGTCGAGACCCGGATCTCCGGCGCGTGGCGCGTCGCCGGGGCCTACCGGCGTGACACCGGCGAACAGGTCGGCTTCGCGCGGGCCGTGTCCGACGGGGTGAACTTCGCCTACCTTGCCGATGTCTTCGTGATCGACGCTCACCGCGGCCACGGGCTCGGCAAGCGGCTGGTGAAGCTCATGGTCGACGACGGCCCCGGATCGAGCTTCCGCTGGGTGCTATTCACCAGCGATGCGCACGGCCTGTATCGACTGTTCGGCTTCGCGGCGCCGGATGACACCGCCCTGGTCCGGCCCGCGCGCTGAGCTCGCGACGCTCCTGCGGTCCGACGGCGGTCAGGCGTCGGTCTTCGGCCACGACGTCGTGCGCCGTCCGCGCACGGGAAGGGCACCGGCCTCCCGCGCCGGCCCGCCGAAGTAGGTCAGCCGCACCCGACAACTCTAGGACGCGACGGCCCGCGCCGTCCTGCGAGGATGGAGGCATGGCCGATTCGACCGAACCCGCGCGGGGAGCCGACGCCCTGTTGCGCGCGCGGCGCACCCGCGTCGTCGTGGTCGGCGGGGGCGTGGCGGGGCTCGTCTCGGCCCTCGAGTGGGCGAAGATCGGCGCACAGGTCACCGTGCTCGACGCCGCGGGACGCCTCGGCGGGTCTCTCGAGACCGCGCTGCTCGACGGCATCCCGGTCGATCTCGTCGCCGATGCCTTCCCCGCGCAGGCACCCGCGCTCGCCGGTGTCATCGACGAGCTGCGCCTGCGCGCCGACGTCGACGAGGCCGCGCCGCTTCCCGTCTGGATCGCCGGCCCGGCAGTCGCCGGGCGCGCCTCGAACGCCGCACCGCTCCCCGAGGCGACGGTGCTCGGCATCCCATCGAACGCCTGGGCCGACGACGTGCGCCGGGTGATCGGCTGGCGCGGAGCGTGGCGCGCCTATCTCGATCGCCTGCGACCGCCGCTCACGGTCGGGCACGAGCGCAGCCTCGGCCGGCTCGTGCGACAGCGCATGGGCGACCGCGTCGTCGACCGCCTCGTCGCCCCCGTCACGCGCGGCCTCTACGGCCTCGATCCCGACGAGGTCGACGTCGAAGCCGCCGCGCCCGGCCTCAGCACCGCGCTCACCCGCACCGGCTCGCTCGCCGGAGCCGTGTTCGACCTGCTGGCGCCGGACGGGGACGGCGACGGCTCGGCGACGGCCCCCGCGACCCGTGCGACGCTCCGCGGCGGCTTCGGCCGGCTCGCGACCGCGCTCACCGAGCGGCTGCTCGACCTCGGCGCCGACCTGCGCGTCGATCACCGCGTGACCTCCCTCGCCGCCGCGCCAGACGGCACGTGGACGGTCCGCGCGCCGGCGCCGGATCAGGCGAGGGATCAGGCGCCGGATCAGGCGACGGATGCCGCGGCCGCCGTCCCGAGCGCGGCCAGCCCTACGGGCGAGGTCGTCGTCGAGGCGGACGTCGTCGTGATCGCGACCGGCGCGCGGGTCGCGGCGGCGCTGCTGGACGGTGCGGGCATCCCGGTCGGCGCCGATGCGCCCGCGGCTCCCGTGCGCGACGTCGTCGACCTGGTGGTCGTCACGCCGGCTCTCGACGGCGCGCCGCGCGGACGCGCCGTCTATCCGGTCGTCGCGCCGGGCCGTGCCGCCCCGGGCGCGGCGGGGGCTGACACAACGCCCGACGTGGCGTCCGCCGCGCTGTCGGTCACTCTGCCCTCCGCCGAGTGGCCCTCGCTCGCCGCTGCGGCCGGCCCCGGCCGGCACGTGCTGCGCGTCACGCTCGACGCCGACGCCGCCCGCTCGGATGAGGCGACGATCGACCTCGCCCGCGGCGGGGCCGCCGCCCTCCTCGGCGTCGACCTGCCCGAACCGCACGCCGCCGGCCGGCGAACGGTCGTGCTCGAGCCTCCGGCATCCCGCCTCGGCCACGCCGAACACGTGACCGCGGTTCGCGGGCTGACGTCCGCCCACCCGGGCCTCGCGGTGGTCGGTTCGTGGGTCGCCGGCTCCGGCGTCGCCGCGATCGTCGCCGACGCGCTGGCGGAGAACGACCGCATCCGCAGCGCCGTGCTGTGGCCGGGCGAGGGCGCCCCGACGTCCGATGCGGGGGACGAGAGCGCCGGGCGCTAGCAGTGCCACCACCTGAGCGCAACCGCGGATGCCGGAATCGGCATACGGGGCTAGTCTGAGACGACATCACCATCGCTTTCGACCGTGAGGGGCACCATGAAGGGCAAGATCGGGATCGTCGCGGGGCTCGCCGCGGGGTACGTTCTCGGCGCACGCGCCGGCCGGGAACGCTACGAGCAGATCAAGACGGGGTTTCTGAAGGTCTCGAACACCGACCCCGTGCAGAAGCAGGTCGCCAAGGCGAAGGAGCTCGGCAAGTCCGCCGCGTTCGCCCTGCCGAGCGCGCTGTGGGACGGCGCCGTCAAGGTGACCAAGGCCGCCTCGAAGACGGGCACACCCGGGCAGAAGCTCGACTCGGCCATCAAGGCCGGGAAGGACTCGTCCGACGAGGTCGCCCGCGGCGCCGAGACGACCGCCGCCGAAGTGAAGAAGACGGCCGACAAGGCCGTCGCCGACGCGAAGCGCGAAGCGAAGAAGGCGACGGACAGCTGAGATGACCACGCCCCGCGGATTCCGTGACCGCTCCGACGACAGCCTGTTCACGCTGATCGGAGAGGTCCCCGAGCTCGTTCGCAACCTGATCGTCGCCGAGATCGACTCGGCGAAGAAGTGGGTGAAGTTCGCCGGCAAGCAGGCGGGGCTGGGCGGCATGTGGTTCATCGTCGCGCTCTTCTTCCTGTTCTGGCTGATCCCCGCGCTCGGCGCCTTCACGATCATCGGGCTGTCGTCGTGGATGCCGGCGTGGGTGGCATCCCTCATCGTCGTCGGCGTCTTCGTGGTCGTCATCGTCGTCGCGGCCCTCCTCGGCCTGCAGCGGTTCAAGAAGCTCTCCAAGAGCGAGAGCCCCGCCAAGTCGATCACCGTCGACGCCCGCATCGTGAAGGACGTGGCAGATGAGTATTGAGTCCCCCGTGCCCCGCACCGCCGTGCCGCTCGGCATCACCGATCCCGTCGAGAGCGCGCGGGCGGAGTTGAAGGCGGCGCTGTCGGCGATCGAAGAGAAGATCAACGTGCCCAAGCGCGTCGCCCGCAAGACCGACGAGGCGGTGACGGCGGTGCGCAGCTTCGCCCGCACGAACCCGACGGGCGCCAAGGCCGCCGCCGTGGGGCTCGCCGCAGCGGTGGGGCTCGTCGTCTGGGGGATCGTGCGGCTGTACACCCGGTGACGGCCGCCGCCGTGATACCCCTGGCAGGCCGGGGGTATGCTCGTGTACCAGGCAGTGGCGATGACGCGCAGCTGCCGGCCCGCCGACCCGATCAGCACGGCGCCGTCCTGCACCGCAGACGGCCCGCGGCTACGGCAGGGCCGGACGCGCGAATCCCGTGCGCCCGACGGAGCACCACGAGAGTCGAGCATGAACACAGATCTGCAGGCCGCGACGGCCGCGAAGCCCCTCAAGGGCTGGCGCGTGCTCGTGCCGCGGGGCGGTCCGTGGGGTGACTCGGTGGCGGCGACGCTGCGGGCGCAGGGCGCCGTTCCAGTGATCGCTCCGCTCATCAACTTCGCTCCGTCGACCGATCAGGCCACGCTCGAGGCGGCGCTGGCCGATCTCGCGGCGGGCGCATTCGACTGGGTCACGCTCACGAGCGCGACCACTGTCGACGTGCTCTACGCGTACCGCGCCGAGATCCCGGCGACGACCCGCGTCGCCGCCGTCGGCGAGACGACCGCAGCCGCCCTGTCGGCCGTCGGCTACCGCGTCGACCTCGTGCCCGACGACGACAACTCCGCCGCCGGCATGGCCGACCAGCTGCTCACCCTCGAACCCGAGCCGCGGCGCATCCTGACCCTCCGCAGCGAGATCGCTAAGCCCGTGCTCACCCGCCGGCTGAGCGAAGCCGGCCACGACGTGCGCAGCGTCGTCGCCTACCGCACCGTCGGAGTGCCCGTCACCGAACGCATCGCGCACGACGTCGAAAGCGGTCGTATCAACGCGATCCTCGTCACGAGCGGGTCGGTCGCCGAGCAGGTGCGCCTGCAGTTCCCCGACATCCCGGCATCCACGATCATCGCCGCCATCGGGCCGCGCACCGCGAAGGATGCCCGCAAGGCGGGTCTCGGCGTCAACGCCGTCGCGCGCGAGCAGACCGTCGACGGGCTCATCGCCGCGGTGCAGAAGTTCCCCCTGCCGCACGCCACGGACGAGTTCGCCGTCTGAGGCCGTCTCGCGCCGGATCTTCGCGCGCCGGATCGTTGCGGGTCTGTGAGCTTCGCGGCATACGGACGCTGGCAGACTGAAACGCATGGTGACGCTGCTGTTGGATGCCACGCGGCTGGAGGTCGTGCTCTCACCGATCGAGCGTGCGCTCGCGAGGCGCAGCGACCCGGTGCACGTCGACCGGTTGCACATCACCAAGGTGCAGCTCACCGACGACGCGTGGACGTGGCTGCGCGGGGTGCCGAACCCGGGCACGCACATCCGCGGCACGGTCGCGATGGGCACGTGGCGCTCGGCCGGCGCCGCCGATTTCGTCGTGGTGCGCCGGAAGCTGCCCGCCGTCGTCATCGACCTCGAGGGCGATGACGAGTTCACGCGCCTGGTGCTCACCACCGGGCACGGA
>NZ_VFPS01000005.1 GCF_006716815.1 Microbacterium lacticum | reverse complement strand
GCGGTGCGGTGAGCCGAGCCCGAGCGCGACGGGTCGGCCGAGGGCGAGCACGTCGAGCCGCCGGGCGCCCCACATCAGGGCGACCACGGCGATCGCGGCGAGCGGGATCGCGATCGGGAGGTACGTGGCATCCGCATTCGCGACCGAGCCGATGAGACGTGCGGTCAGCAGGTCGAACTCGGTCGGTGTCAGCAGGCGCTGCAGGAAGGTCGAGAACGCCGCGAGCGCTCCACCGAGGATGATCCCGACGAGCAGCATGATCTGCACGTTCGCGCGCCGCCCCGACAGGAGCAAGCCGTAGAGGATGCCGGAGAACAGCAGCATCACCGCGACCTGCGCGAGATAGGCTCCGACGCCCTGCACGGCGAGGGCGCCCGAGACGCCGAAGAAGAAGATCGCGGCGGTCGAGATCGCGGTGTAGAGCGACTCGAAGCCGAGGAGCGAGGGCGTCACGATGCGGTTGGCGGTGACCGTCTGGAAGGCGATCGTCGCGATGCCCTGGCAGAACGCGACCACGACGATGACGATGAGGCTCGTCACGCGCAGCTGGGCGATGCGCCAGAAGCCGTCGCTGCCGAGCGGCATCGGGTTCTCCCACGCGAAGATGCCGGCGGCCACCGCGACGGCGAGGGCGACCAGCACGGTCATGACGATCGCGTACCGGCGCCCGCGCGCGGCGGTCGCGAACGGCAGGGTCCGGCGCGGCGGCGCGCTTCGCGGCGAGGTGGCGGGGCGCATCGACGCGGCGATGGACGGGGCGGCGGGGATCTCAGGCACGGCGACGCTGCCTCAGCAGGAGGAGGATGAACACGACCGACCCGATCATCGCGAGAATGAGGGAGACCGGCACCTCGAAGGGCATGTTGATGACGCGCGCGACGATGTCGCACGCCGTGACGAGCGCGATGCCCCCGAGCGCGACCCACGGGAGGTTCGAGCGCAGGTCGTCGCCGCGGATGAGCGAGACGACGTTGGGGACGATCAGCCCGAGGAAGGGCAGGTTTCCGACGACGACGGTGACGACGCCCGCCGCGAGCGCGATGAGGCCGGTGCCGATGAGCACGACCCGGTCGTAGTCGACGCCCACGCCGGTCGCGACCTCCTTACCGAGCCCCGCGATCGTGAAGCGGTCGGCGGCGATGAAGATCGCGATCACGACGAACAGCACGATCCAGAGCGGCTCGTACTGGCCGCGCAGCACCGAGGTGAACGATCCCGTGAACCAGATCGCCATGCTCTGCAGCGTGTGGGTCGACAGGGCGATGAAGGTGGAGACGGCCCCCACGATGGCGCCGAGCATCATTCCGACGATCGGCACGATCACCGACGACGTCAGCACGACGCGGCGGAGGAACAGGAAGAAGATCATGGTGCCGACGAAGGCCGCCGCCACCGCCCCGACCATCCGCGCCATGAGCGGTGCGTCGGGGAAGAGGAGCATGACGACCAGCAGGCCGAGCCCCGCCCACTCGGTCGTTCCGGTGGTCGTCGGCTCGACGAACCGGTTCTGAGTGAGCATCTGCATGACGAGCCCGCACATCGCCATCCCCGCGCCCGCCAGCACGAGCGCGACGGTGCGGGGCACGCGGGTGATGAGGAACATCTCTCCACCGCCCGGTGCCCCCCACACGTCGTACACGCCGACCATGAGCGAGGCCGCGACGAGGACGATGACGACGGCGAGCCCGCCCAGCAGCGGCCACGTGAGGAGCCGCTGCCGAGCGCGCTGCACGCGGCGCCTCAGCTTTCGAGCGCGTCGGCGAACGAGTTGAAGAAGGTCGTGTACGTGACGATGCCCTCGTTCAAGTAGGTGCCCGCCGGCATGTAGACGATGTGCTTGTTCGTGACGGCGGGGACGTTCTTCAGCGCCTCCGACGACCCGATGAGGTCGTTGGCCGGAGTATAGGACTCGTCCGTGTTCGCGCTGACCCCGGCATCCCGGTCCATCACGAGGATCCAGTCGGGGTTCGAGGCGGCGATCGCTTCGACCGAGATGTCGTCGCCCTGGTGGTCGGTCGAGCCGTCGGTGGTGAGCGCGGGCGTGAGGCCGAGCACATCGAACACCGGGCCGAGCGTGCGGCCGGTCGACGGAGCCGCGTAGTTGATCTCGCCGCCCGAGGTGATCACGGCCATGACGGTGTCGTTCTTGTCGTAGGCCGCGGTGACGCGCTCGATCGACTTCTCGAAGTCGGCCACGAGCTTCGCCGCCTCCTTCTGCTTGCCGAAGATCTCGCCGAGCACGGTGACCTGGCGCTTCAGCTCGGCGTCGAACGCCTCGCCCTCGCGCGGGTCGAGCTCGACGATCGTCGCGTTGGGCGCGAGGGTCTGGAAGTCGCCGTAGTACGAGGCGAAGCGCTGGCCGTTGACGATCAGGTCGGGGTCGGCGGCGACGACGGCTTCGAGGTTCGGCTCGCCGTGGTTGCCGATGTTGACCGTCTTCGAGCCCTCCTCCTTGTACGAGAGGTCGGCGGGGAAGATGTCGAGCGGCGCGGCGACGACCTCGACGCCCCAGTCATCGAGCACCGTGATGGTGCGGTTGTCGGTCGCCACGACGCGCTGCGGCGGCACCGCGACGGTCTGCTCGCCGTGGTTGTCGGTCACCGTGACCGAGGTCGGGGCGGTCTCGGGGGACGACGCCGCCGGGGTCGCGGAACCGGCGCAGCCGGCCAGAGTCACCGCGGACAGGAGCGCGGCGGAGGAGAGCAGGAATGAGCGAGCACGTGTCGAAGGCATGCGTGACGTATCTTTCGGTGCGGTGATGGGGATGCCCGGCGGCGCGCGCCGAGCCAGGCAAGGCTATCCTAACCACATGACTTCGTCGAACCCGGCCCCGCCCGTCGCGCCCCCTCTTTCGGGCTTACCCGGGTGGGCAACGAGCTGCGCTTCCGCTTCGCGCGCCTCGCCGCACGGCAGTGGCTGACGCCCGAGTACGTACGGATCCGCCCCGAGGGAGCCGATCTGCGCGGCTTCGACTCCCCCGGCTCCGACGACCACATCCGCGTGTTCTTCCCGGGAGGCGAGCCGGCGAGCGTCGACGAGCTGCGCGCCGCCCCGAGCCGCGAATACACCCCGCTCGCCTGGGACGCCGACGGGGGCTGGCTCGACCTCGAGTTCGCGATCACGGCGGACACGACCAGGCCGCCACGGAAGGGATCGCTGCGCCGTGGGCGGCGTGCGCCGAGATCGGCGCGCCCGCCGGAGTGGGCGGGCCCCGCGGTTCGCTCGTGCTCACGGGGCGCCCCGACGCGTGGTTGCTCGCCGGCGACGAGACCGCCGTTCCCGCCATGCGCCGGTTCACGCACCTGATGGATGCCACGGCCGGCACGGTGCTCGCCGACCGCCTCGCCGCCCTCACCACCGCCGACCGCCCCACCGGCGACGGCTTCGCGTTCATCGCCGCGGAGCAGTCGATCGTCAAGGTCGGGCGCGCGCTGCTGCGCGACCGCTGGGGCCTCGACCTCGACCGCGCGTTCCCCTACCGGGCCGTCGCCTCCTTCGTCATCCTGCTCGGGATCGCGCGGGTGTCGGGCCTGCGATCACCGTCACGATGCTCATCTACCTCTTCGTGCTGGCGCCGTCACTGTTCACCCAGCCCGGCGCGTATCAACCGTTCACGCTCACCGACAACCTCGTGCACATCATCACGCCCGCACTCGTCATCGTCGACTGGCTGCTGTTCATCCCGAAGGGCGCCATCAAGCCGTACGACCCCCTCCTCTGGGCGCTGATCCCCTACGCGTATCTCGCGTTCGCCTTCACCTACAGTTCGGCGGGCGGCCGCTTCGGCGGCGGAACGACCGTGCCGTACCCGTTCATGGATGCCTCGGTGAACGGCGTCGGCGGCGTCATCGCGTGGATCGCCGGCCTCACCGTGGCCCTCATCGGTGTCGGCTACGTCTATTACGGCCTCGACCGCCTGCTCACGCGGGCGCGGCCTCGTCCTCTTCCGGCTCGAACGTAGAGGCCTCGCCGGTGTGCCCGGCGGCCACGCCGTCGGGGTCGGGCGGGATCGTGCCGTCGTCGCCGAGCCCGCCGGGCTCCGTGGTCACCTCGGTGTCGTCCGAGTCCGGGGCATCCGCCGGCTGCTCGAAAGTCTGGTCGCTCATCGCGCCCTCCGCTTCTCGCGGCCGCGCGGCCGCGTCTGCGGCCACCGTAAGCTCCGCACCGGCCGCCGTCAGGGGGATTGACCCGCCCGGGCAGCCGTAGTAGCCCGAGTCGGATGGCCCGCCTGCGCGGCCGCGCATACCGCCGGCGGCGGCGCCACACGACCCGCCCGCCCGGCGGCCCGCGTCACATCTCTTCGTGCGTGTCGGGGTCGCCGCCCCAGAGCCGGCCGCGCTCGAGGCCCGAGATCGCCCGCACCTCGTCATCGGTCAGCGTGAACCCGAAGATGTCGGCGTTCTCGACCTGACGCTCCGGCGTCGCCGACTTGGGGATGGGCGTCGAGCCGAGCTGGGTGTGCCAGCGCAGCACCGCCTGCGTGGGCGTCACCCCGTGCGCGGATGCCACGTCGGCGATGACCTGCTCCGAGAGCAGCTCGCTGCGGCGCGCGAGCGGGCTCCAGCTCTCGGTGCGGATGCCGTGGCTCGCGTGGAAGGCGCGCAGCGCCTGCTGCGGGAAGTAGGGGTGCATCTCGACCTGGTTGACGGCCGGGGTGACACCGGTCTCGTCGATGAGGCGGGTGAGCATCGCCTCGGTGAAGTTCGAGACGCCGACGGAGCCGACGAGGCCCTTCTCGCGGAGGTCGATCATGGCGCGGAAGGTCTCGACGTAGCGATCGACCGACGGGTTCGGCCAGTGGATGAGGTAGAGGTCGATGCGGTCCAGCCCGAGGCGGTCGAGCGACGCGTGCGCCGAGTGGATCGTCTCCTCGTAGCCGTGCTCGCGGCCGGGCACCTTCGTCGTGACGATCAGCTCGTCGCGGATGCCGCTGCGCCGCACCGCCTCGCCGACCTCCTGCTCGTTGCCGTAGTTGACGGCCGAGTCGAGCAGCCGGTAGCCGTTCTCGATCGCCGAGCCGATCGCGGCGATGCCGTCGTCGCCGGTCAGCTTGTAGGTGCCGAATCCGAGCTGGGGGAAGGTGGTGCCGTCGTTCAGAGTGACCGTGGGAATCGTGACCATGGCATCCACGCTACGCCCGCGGGAGGCGCCGGGGGTCTACCCGACGCGCGCGGGTTCAGTCGCCGAGCAGCCCCTCGATGACGGTGACCACGCCCGCGTCGGCGTTCGAGGGCGCGCGGTGGCGGGCGACCGCCGCGACGTCGGGGTGCGCGTCGGCCATGGCGTAGGACCAGTCGGCCGCCTGCAGCAGCTCGAGATCGTTGAGGTAGTCGCCGAAGGCCGCGGTCTGGGCGGGGGTGACCCCGAGGGCCGCCTGGAGGTTCCGGAGGGCCACGCCCTTGTTCACCGTGGCGTTCATGATGTCGACCCAGTGCAGCCCCGAGACGACGACCTGATGGGTCTCGCGGAGATCGGCGAAGGCGACGGCGGTGTGCTCCTCGCCGCCGTCGAAGTCGTAGATCGCGAGCTTGAGCACCTGGTCGTCGACGGCGTCGAGGTCGTCCACGATCTCGAGGCGCGCGTAATACTTCTGCACCTCGGCGAGGAACTCCGGGTGGGTCTCCTCGATGTAGGCCGACCGCTTGCCGCAGACGACGATTCCGGCGCGGAGCGTTCCGGCGGCGACGTGGGCGCGTAGGCGCGCGACGACGGATGCCGCGAAACGGGCATCCACGGCGTCGGAGCTCACCTCCTCGTCGCCCCGCACGACGTACGCGCCGTTCTCCGCGATGTAGTCGAGCTCGCCCTCCACTCCGGCGAACATGCGCTGGAGGGTCGCCAGCTGACGGCCGCTCGCGGGGGCGAACGCGACGCCGCGCTCCTGCATTCGGTCGAGGAGGCTCCACAGACCTTCGGGGATGGAGCCGTCGGGGCGCAGCAGCGTGCCGTCCATGTCGACGGCGATCAGGCGGATGTCGGGGGCGCTCACCCCTCCATCCTCCCGCGGGCCGGGGGTTATCCCGAATCCGATTCCACCGGCTGGCACCCGTGTGCCCGTGCGTGGGCCGCCCCTACCGTAGGAGCCATGACCACCGCGAGCATTCCCGCGCCCCTCCCCGCGGCCACCTCCGAGGCCGCTCCGGCGCCCTCCGCGACGCCCGTCCCACCGGCTGTAGGGACAGCCGCCGGACCGGCAGGCCCGGCGACCACCTCTCCGTCCACGCGGTCGCGGCGCGGGCGCACGGCGCGCGCCCTGGGCGCGCTCGCCCAGCTGGCCGCGGTCGGCGTCGTGGGCTCGGTGATCTTCGGTGTGCTCGCCACGCTGCTGAGCCTCGGCATCAGCCTCGTGCTGCTGTTCGGCATCGGACTGCTGTTCCTCCTCGCCTTCGTCTACGCGCTCTACGCGACCGCGTGGCTCGAGTACGAGCGGGTCGAGGGTCTCTATCGGTACGGCCTGCCCGCCCTGCGCGCGCGTCGCCGCGACCGCCCCGGGTTCGCCGGGTGGCTGCGCAGCGTCTGGGACCAGTTCACCGACGGCCCGATGTGGCGCGGCATCGCGTCGGCCGCGGTCTCGACCATCCTCGGCCTGTTCGTGCTGCCGCTGGTCGGCGGGCTCGCCTCGAGCCTCGTGCTGCTGTTCGCCCCGCTCCTCGGCGGCGACACCGTGCGCGTGCCGGTCACGGGCCTCCACGTCGCCGTCGAGTGGGCGCTGCTGGTCGGCGTCCTCGGCCTCATCGTCTGCGCCGCCCTGCTCGCCGGCATCGCCGTGCTCCACGGCGTGCTGACGCGGGCGATCCTCGTGCCGAACCGTGAAGCCCAGCTCGTCGAGCAGGCGCGCGAGGCCGGCACGCAGCGGGAGAGCGCCGTGCGCGCCGGCGAGGTCGAACGCACCCGCATCGAGCGCGACCTGCACGACGGCGTGCAGCCCCGGCTCGTCTCGGTCGCGATGACCCTGGGCCTCGCGCAGCAGAAGATCGACGACGACCCCACCGCCGCCCAGGCGCTCATCGACGAGGCGCACACCTCGACGAAGGCAGCGATCACCGAGCTGCGGCAGCTGGCCCGAGGCATCCATGCGTCCGTCCTCGACGACCGGGGGTTGGATGCCGCGCTCAGCGCCCTGGCGGCGCGCTCGCACGTCCCCGTGCTGCTCGGCGGTGCGGCTGCCGCCGGGCGGCCGGTGCAGCCGCACCGCCGAGGCCGCCGTCTACTTCGCGATCGCCGAAGCGCTCACGAACGCCGCGAAGCACTCCCGTGCCGGCGAGGTGCGCGTCGTCGTGCGGCTGCGAGACGACGCGGCCGTCGGCGGCCGCCCCACCCTGTGGGCGCGCGTCGAGGACAACGGTGTCGGCGGGGCGCGTGTGCTCCCCGGCGGCGGACTCGACGGCATCGCGAACCGCATCACGGCGGCGGGCGGCGCGAGCCGGCTCGACAGCCCCGCCGGCGGACCGACGACTCTGGAGGTGAGCGTCCCGTGCGCATCCTGATCTGCGAAGACTCCGCGCTGCTGCGGGAGGGGCTCGTCCGCCTCCTCGACGACGCCGGTCACGAGGTGGTCGCGGCGCTCCCCGACGCCGCCGACCTGCCCGGCGCCGTCGAGGCGGCAGGCCCCGAGCTGTGCATCCTCGACGTGCGACTGCCGCCCACGTATACCGACGAGGGCGTCCGTGCGGCGCTGGCGCTCCGGGCCGCGCATCCGGGCCTTCCCGTGCTCGTGCTCAGCCAGTACGTCGAGGAGCGGTACGCGAGCGAGCTCATCACCGGCCAGTCGGCGGCGCTCGGCTATCTGCTGAAAGACCGCGTCGCCGACGTGCGCGACTTCCTCGACGCGGTCGACCGCATCGGGGCGGGCGCGACGGTGCTCGACCCCGAGGTCGTGGCGCAGCTGCTCACCCGGCGCGCCCGCGACGAGCGGATGGCGCGCCTCACCGACCGCGAGGGCACCGTGCTCGCGCTCATCGCCGAGGGCAAGAGCAATCAGGCGATCGCGCAGACCCTGTTCATCACCGAGGCGAGCGTCGAGAAGCACATCACCTCGCTCTTCCAGAAGCTCGACCTCGAGCAGGACGAGCACGGCAACCGGCGCGTACTCGCCGCCCTCGTGCACCTCGGGCACGACCAGAATTCCCGCGCCACCGGCGCGCCCCAGAACGGAGCCCCGCGATGACCACCGCCCTCACCCCTCCGCCGCTTCCGCCGACCGCCGGACCCGGCGGCCCGGTCGGACAGGCCCCCGCCGGCCCCGGCACTCCGGCCGGCGCGCGCGGACCCGGCGGGCCGCGCACGTCGGCGCGGGTGATCGCGATCGTCGCGATCGTGCTCGGCGTGCTGCTCATCGTCGGTGCGCTCACGAGTGGGGCGGTCTCCGCGGTGCGCGCGGCCGTGCAGCGCAGCGAGACGCTGACGACGGATGCCCGGGGCATCCGCACCCTCGACATCGACATCGCCGCGGCCGACCTCACGATCGTCTATGAGGGCGACGAGGTGCGCCTCGACGTGACCGGCAGCGCCGACGACTGGCGGCTGACGCGCGACGAGGACGCCGTGCGGGTCACGACCGAGCGGGGCTGGTGGGGCGGCTGGCGGCTGTTCGGCGAGTCCGACGTCGCCACGCTCACTCTGCCACGGGCGCTCGAGAACACGCCCGTCGACGCCGACCTGTCCCTGTCGGCCGGCGTGCTGCGGGCGAGCGGCTCGTACGGCGAGCTCGACGTCGACCTGGCGGCGGGGTCGATCGACCTCGGCGGCACCGCGCGATCGCCCGACGTCGACGTCTCGGCGGGGCGGCTGGCGTTCGAGCTGGCCGACGTCGGCGAGGCCGACCTGCGCCTGAGCGCCGGGGCGGTGACCGGCGCGGTGACCGGCCGCGCGCCCGAGGAGGTGTCGATCGACGTGAGCGCGGGCCGGCTCGACCTCACGCTGCCCGACGACGCGTACGCGGTCTCGACCGACGTCTCGGCGGGCCAGCTCGACAACCGCCTCGACGTCGCGTCGAGCTCGGCCAACCGGGTGACGGTGAGCGTCTCGGCGGGGTACGTGGCGCTGCGTTCCTGACCGTCGGCTATGCGAACGGTATGGGACCGTCGCGACGAGCCCCCGCCGTTACCTCGCCGTTATACAGTCGAGTCATCGCCGCAGCCGCTCCACAGCAGCTCCCCCGCTCGTCACGGCGCGGCCGGCGATGCAGATTCCTCATCTGCTTCCTTTGGTGCAACGGGATGCAAGGGCCGGTCGGCCGAAGACACCGACCGGCCCTTCTCCGTGCCTCCCCTGTCCGCACCGGCGGCGCCGCGCTAGCGTTAGTGCGTGACCACGCCGATCGATGCCACCACCACCCCCGCCTGGACCGAGCTCACCGCACTGAGCGAGGCGCTCGTCCCCGATCTGCGCGGCTGGTTCGCCGCCGATCCGGGGCGCGTCGACCGTCTCAGCTTCGAGCTCGCCGACCTGCACGTCGACCTGTCGAAGAACCTCGTCGACGATCGTGTCGTCGCCGCGCTCGTGCGCCTGGCCGAGCAGACCGGCGTCGCCGAGCGCTTCGCCGCGATGCTGCGCGGCGACCACATCAACACCACCGAGGACCGCCCGGTGCTGCACACCGCCCTCCGCCGCCCGCCCGGGGCCTCGCCCCCGCTCGTCGTCGACGGGCAGCAGGTCGACCACGACGTGCAGCGGGTGCTCGACGCGATGAGCGCGTTCGCCGACCGGGTGCGCTCGGGCGAGTGGACCGGCATCACCGGCAAGCCCGTGAAGACCGTCGTGAACATCGGCATCGGCGGGTCGCACCTCGGCCCCGCGATGGTCTCCGCCGCCCTCGAACCGTATGCCGACGCGGGCATCTCGGCCCGATTCGTCTCCAACATCGACCCGTTCGACCTCGCCCACAAGACGAAAGACCTCGACCCCGAGACGACTCTCGTCGTCGTGGCATCCAAGACCTTCACGACGCTCGAGACCCTGACCAACGCTCGCCTCGCGCGAGACTGGCTCTGGGCGGGGCTCGAAGCCGCCGGCGCGATCGACGGGTCCGACGCGCAGAAGAAGGATGCCGTCGCCCACCACTTCGTCGCCGTCTCGACCGCGCTCGACAAGGTCGAGGCCTTCGGCATCGACCCGGCGAACGCGTTCGAGGTCTGGGACTGGGTCGGCGGCCGCTATTCGGTCGGCTCCGCGATCGGGCTGTCGCTCGTGATCGAGCTGGGGCCCGACGTGTTCCGCGAGTTCCTCGCGGGTTTCCACGCGATCGACGAGCACATGGCATCCACTCCCCTCGCTTCGAATGTGCCCGTCGTCATGGGCCTTCTGAACGTCTGGTACACCAACTTCCTCGGTGCGCAGTCGCACGCCGTGCTGCCGTACGCGCAGCAGCTGTCGCGCTTCCCGGCGTACCTGCAGCAGCTCACGATGGAGTCGAACGGCAAGCGCGTGCGCTGGGACGGCTCTCCCGTCACCACCGAGACCGGCGAGATCTTCTGGGGCGAGCCGGGCACGAACGGCCAGCACGCGTTCTACCAGCTGCTCCACCAGGGCACGCGCCTCATCCCGGCCGATTTCATCGCATTCGTGAACCCCGCCTATCCGCTCACCGACGATGGGCGCGATGTGCACGGCCTGTTCATCGCGAACTTCCTCGCGCAGACCAAGGCGCTCGCGTTCGGCAAGACCGCCGAGGAGGTCGAGGCCGAGGGGACGACCGGGGCGCTCGTGGCGGCGCGGACCTGCCCCGGCAACCGCCCGACCACGTCGATCTTCGCGCCCGCGCTCACCCCGCGGGTGCTCGGCGAGCTGATCGCGCTGTACGAGCACATCACCTTCACGCAGGGCGTGGTCTGGGGCATCAACTCGTTCGATCAGTGGGGCGTCGAGCTCGGCAAGCAGCTCGCGCTGCAGATCGCCCCCGCCGTCGAGGGCGACGCCGCCGCGTACGACGCGCAGGATGCCTCGACGCGCGCGCTCCTGGACTACTACCGCGCCCACCGCGACTGACGCCCGCGTCAGCGGCTTGCCTCAGGAGTCGAGCCACCCGCGGCGAGACCTGGCGCGGCACGTCCTGTCTCACCGCGGGTGTCCTGTCCCTTCTCGCCCGCGGCCGAGGCGGCCTCGGCGGCACGCGCGAGCCACGTGGGCGTCTGCCCGTAGCGCTGCGAGGGGATGAGCCGCCCGGCGGCGCAGTCGGCCACGAGCGCCGCCGGGCGATCGGCGCGTGTCTGCGCGCGCTTCGCGCCGTGCACCCAGTTGGCGCAGACCCGCCGGTAGCCCGCCATCGCGGCGTCCCAGAACGCCTGCGCGGCCGGATCGGCGGCGAGCGCCGCCGCCTCGGCCGGGTCCAGCTCGTCACGCCGCTCGAAGGAGTAGACGCCCGTGCGATCGGGCGTGCGCCGCTCGTAGGCCGCGAGGCCGGCGGGATGCATCCGGCCCTCGGCGATGAGACGCTGGATATGCGCGATGTTGACGGCGCTCCAGTTGGACCGCGCCGCGCGGGGCGTCCAGCGCTGCCGTCGCGCCGACTCGTCGATGCGACGGTTCGCCGAGTCGATCCAGCCGAAGCACAGCGCCTCGGGGACCGCGTCTTCCCAGGTGAGCCCCTGCCGCGGGTCGCCCTTGCGATACAGCCCCATCCACAGCTCGGCCGCCGTCTCGTAATGCTCTTCGAGCCACGTGCGGAACTCGGCCGCGGAGGCGAAGAACACGACCTCGGGCTCTTCCTGGTCCATGGCCGCGACGCTATCACCGCGCGCGGACACCGGAGCGGGCCCCCTTCCGCCGCCGGGTGGAGAATGGAAGGATGCCCGCCCATCGAGGCGCGGGCGCTCCGACACTCCTTCGACCTCCTCGTCGGAAGGGCGCCGGAGTCCATCTGCGCGACACGCGTCGTGGCGCGCCCACTCAGGAAGAGGAGCACATCGCAATGTCCACCACGAAGGTTGCACTCGTCACCGGCGCCGGTCAGGGTATCGGGCGCTCGATCGCCCTCCAGCTCGCCCGGGACGGCTTCGACGTCGCCGTCGCCGATCTGGCGTTCCAGGAGGAGAAGGCGCGCGGCGTCGTCGCCGAGATCGAGGCGCTCGGCCGCGCGGCGATCTTCGTCGCAGCCGACGTGTCGAAGAAGGACGACGTGGTGTCCGCCGTCGACGCTGCGGCTGCCCAGCTGGGCGGCTTCGACGTGATCGTCAACAACGCGGGCATCGCGCAGGTCAAGCCGATCCTCGACGTCACGCCCGAAGAGCTGGAGAAGATCTTCGCGATCAACGTGAACAGCGTCGTCTTCGGCATCCAGGCCGCCGCCGCGAAGTTCGCCGAACTCGGCGTCAAGGGCAAGATCGTCTCCGCCGCCTCGATCGCCGCCGTCAAGGGCTTCCCGATCCTCGGCGCCTACTCGGCCTCCAAGTTCGCCGTGCGCGCCATCACCCAGGTCGCCGCGCAGGAGCTCGCGCCGCAGGGCATCACCGTCAACGCGTACGCGCCCGGCATCGTCGGCACCGGCATGTGGGATCTCATCGACGAGAAGCTCTCCGAGATCAACGGCAAGCCGCGCGGGCAGAACCTGAAGGAGAACGTCGACAGCATCGCGCTGGGGCGCATCGAGACCCCCGAGGACGTCGCGGGTGTCGTGTCGTTCTTCGCGAGCGAGAAGGCGGATTACGTCACCGGCCAGGTGCTGCTGGTCGACGGCGGCATGCTGTACAACTGAGTTCCCGTCGGGAGCATCAGACCAGCTCGGGCCGGTTCCACCGGCCCGGCTGGTCGAACGCGGCGGAGGACAGCCGGACCCCCGCAGCGTCGACGGATGCCGCGCACACCAGCAGCGACAACGTCGGGTAGCCGAACGGCCGGTTGTCGCGCACGATCGCGCGATCGTCGGTCGCCCCGTCCGCGCTCGCGCGCTCGAGCACATCCAGCCACGGCCTCCACCACCGCGCGTCGCCGTCGTCCGGGACGGGGAACCGGTCGTGCCACGCCGCGATGCGCGCGGTGCGCTCTTCGTCGACATCGTCGTGCGCGATCATGTGGATGCCGGGGGCCAGAGCGGCGCGGCGCACGGATCGGCCGTCCCACATCGTGACACGCGCGCCGTCGGCGTCGACCTCGACGAGGTTGAACCCGTGCGTGCGCGGCGCGGCGGGCGGCTCGCGGCCGGCCAGGGCATCCAGCACGACGTGACCGCGCGAGCCCGGCGGATCGTCGGAGAGCACGTCGGCGCGGTTGAGGATGACGGCTAGGCAGAGCGGCGAGCGAGTCCAGGGCGGAGGTCGTCTGCGCCAGCGAACGCATCTCGATCCAGTGCCCCAGGAGCATGATGACGATCAGCAGCGCCAGCTCCCACCAGAAGTCGAGCTCGTGACCCAGCAGCCCCAGCGTCGAACCCCATGATGCGAGGAAGGCGACCGTGATCGCCAGACCGATCAGCAGCATCATCCCCGGGCGGCGCGCGCGCAGCTCGCCCACCGCACCGACCAGGAACGGCCGGCCGCCCCACACGTACATGACGGTGCCCAGCACAGGTGAGACCAGGCTCAGACCGGGGATGCCGGGAAGCGTGTAGCCCAGCAGCATCGCGAACATGCTCGAGAACGCCACGACCGGCACGGCGAGCACCAGGTTGATCCAGAACAGCCGACGGAACTGCGCGACGTGCCCCGACATCCCGCCGTGGCCTGCGTGCGCGTGGTGATCCATGCCGGCCATGTCGTGACCGGCCATCTCCATGCTGGACATGTCGTGCTCGTGCACGTGCGGATCGGTCATGCGGCTCCTCCCGTCGCCGGACGACACCACGCTACGCCCCCGCGGCAAGACGCAGCGGTGGCCGGCGCGGCGGCCGCCGGCGTCTGCGCCATGGGCTGCGGCTCGATGAACGGCGGGGTCGCCGACACCGTCCACCCCGGGATGTCAGGATTGCGGACCGAGTGCCCCGCTGCCGGCATCCCCAGCCGAAACGCCTTTGAGTTCGACGAGGATCGTGTGCGTGGGCGTGTCCCCGGTGTTGCGGCCGGAGTGCCGCTGCGCGGCGATCCACACCGCCTTCCCGGCGGGAAGCTGCGTGTCGAAGGTGCGCTCGCCTGCCGAGAGCCTGCGTGAGAACGAGCTCAGCGTCACCATGACCGTGTTGGGGTGGTCGTGCGGTGTCGTGCTGTCGCCCGGCTCGTCGGTGTACTCGAGCACGCGGACGAACTCGTTCTCCCACAGGGTGCGGTAGTGGTCGGGGTTCGTCAGTGTCGGATCGTCGGTGATCATGGGCGCGACTGTACGCCGCCGATTGGGACGCCGACAGGCCTCGACCCGCCGGCGGTCAGTCGGCGGTCGGCGGCACGCGGAACGCCTTCGCCAGGTTGGCTCGCAGCTCCTCGGCGTTCTGCCGGACGACGTACGCCGGTCGGTCGCGCTCGAGGCGCCACGACTCGCTGAGGGGGCCTGCCGAGACGGTGTCGAAGCCGAGCCGGTCGTACAGCTCGGTGACGAGGGCGATCGCGTCGGGATAGTCGGATGCCGTGCCGAGGGCGCGGCGGTCGGGAGTGCCGGCCGGGCTGCCGGTGCTCGTGATGTCGGCCGCTGTGATGTGGTTGAACGCCTTGACGACCTTCGAGGTCGGCAGATGCTCCTGGACCAGGCCCGAGGTGGTGGCTTCGCCCCGGTCGAGAGCGGCGATGTGGCCGTCGCGCTCCCAGTAGTAGTTGCAGGTGTCCAGGACGATCTTGCCCGCCAGGGGCGCGACCGGGATCTCGTCGATGGCCTTCAGCGGGACGGTGACGACGGCGAAGTCCGCGGCCTCGGCGGCCTCCTCGGCCGTGGCCGCGCGGGCCTTCGGCCCGATCTCCGCGACGAGCGCGGAGAGTGTCTCCGGTCCCCGCGAGTTCGCGATGACGACGTCGTAGCCGAGGCCGGTGAAGGCCCGTGCCAGCTGCGATCCGATGTGTCCTGCTCCGATGATTCCGATCGTTGTCATGGTGTCGACAACCGAGGGATGCCGCCGGGGATTCCCGGATCCGGTGAACGGACCCGACCCGACGGCGCGGCGCGCACCTATCCTGGCGAGGGAGCGTGTTCATTTCCGCGATCGACGAAGGAGGGGCCGATGCCGCGACAGGATCTTCCGCTCGACGCCATCGTGGTGGGCGCCGGCCCGAACGGGCTCGCCGCAGCGGTCACTCTCGCCCGCGCCGGACTCCGAGTGCGGGTGTACGAACGCTCGTCGCAGCCGGGGGGCGGCTCGTCCACCCACGGACTGACCCTGCCCGGGTTCCGCCACGACGTCTGCTCGGCCGTGCACCCGCTCGCCTTCGAGTCCGCGTTCTTCCGGGCGTTCGGGCTGCGCGAACGCGTGGACTTCATCACCCCCGAGATCTCGTTCGCCCAACCGCTCGACGGCGGTCGCGCCGGCGTCGCCTACCGCGACCTGGGGCGCACCGCCGAGAGTCTGGGCCGGGACGGCGGCGCCTACGAGCGGCTCCTGCGGCCGCTGTCCGAGAATGCCGCCCGCGTGGCGCAGTTCACCGGATCGTCGCTGCTGCGGCTGCCGCGGCATCCGGTGACCGCGGCCCGTTTCGCGTTGCGAGCCGCCGAACAGGGCGGACCGCTGTGGAACCTGCGCTTCCGCGGCGAGGCTGCGCCGGCGCTGCTGACCGGCGTCGCCGCGCACGCGATCCTCGCGCAGCCGAGCCTGGCCGGCGCCGGCGCCGGGCTCGCGCTGCACGCCTACGCGCACGCGCAGGGCTGGCCGATCCCGGCGGGCGGGAGCCAGGCGATCGCCGACGCGCTCGTCGACGACCTGCGCGCCCGTGGCGGAGAGCTGATCTGCGATCACGAGGTCACCTCGCTCGCCGAACTCGGCGACGCGCGCGTGGTGCTGCTGGATGTCACGCCTCGGGCGCTCGTGCGGATGGCCGGCGATCGGATGAGCGCCCGTTACCGACGCGTGCTGGAGCACTTCCGCTACGGCAATGCCGTCGCGAAGGTCGACTTCGCCCTGAGCGAGCCGGTCCCATGGGACGACCCCGAGGTGCGCCGGGCCGGCACGATCCACGTCGGCGGGACGCGCGCCGAGATGGCCGCCGCCGAGAATGCCGTCCAGCGCGGCATCCACCCCGACCGCCCCTACGTCCTGGCCTCGCAGCCGTCCGTCTTCGACCCGACGCGGGCGCCGGCGGGGATGCACACCCTGTGGGCGTACACGCACGTGCCGGCCGGCAGCGACCTCGACCGCGCCGAAGCCGTCACGGCGCAGCTCGAGCGGTTCGCGCCCGGCTTCCGCGACACGATCCTCGCCGTCTCGTCACGCACGGCCGTCGATGTCGAGCGACACGACCCGAACTACATCGGCGGCGACATCTCCGCCGGTGCGCCCACCCTCGACCAGCTCTTCCGGCGCCCCACCCTGTCACGAGATCCCTGGCGCACGCCGATCCGGGGCGTGTACCTGGCGACCGCGTCGGCGGTGCCCGGCCCCGGCGTGCACGGCCTGGGCGGCTGGTACGCCGCCCTGAGCGCGCTGCGTCACGACTTCGGCATCCGCACGTCACCGGACCTGTCGCCCGGCGCCTGACTCCGACCCGTCCGCCGTCCGGGCGTACTCTGAAGGCATGGACGGCTTCGCCGCGGTCGACTTCGAGATCGCGCGGCAGATCCTCGAGCGGGGGATCGCCGCGCTGTACCTGGTCGCCTTCGTCTCGACCCTGAACCAGTTCCGGCCCCTGTTGGGCGAGCACGGTCTGCAGCCTGCGCCGCAGTTGCTGGCCTGGGCGCGGGAGAACCCGTCGCGGGCGAAGCTGCTGCGCCCGACGCTGTTCCGGCGGATCGCCTACACCGACCGCCGGCTGGCCGTGCTGTGCTGGTCCGGGATCGCGGTGGCGGCGCTCATCGTCGCGGGCGTTCCGCAGCTGGGACCGCCGTGGGTGCCCATGATCGCCTTCCTGCTGCTGTGGGGCGGGTATATGTCGATCTCGTCGATCGGGCAGACCTTCTACGGGTTCGGCTGGGAGATGCTGCTGCTCGAGGCCGGCTTCCTCGCCGCGTTCCTCGGGTCGAACGACCAGCCGCCGCCGACCGTCGTGATCGTGCTGATGTGGTGGCTGCTGTTCCGGCTGGAATTCGGCGCCGGGATGATCAAGATCCGCGGCGGCCGCGAATGGCGCGACCTCACGGCGCTGATGTACCACTACGAGACCCAGCCGATGCCCGGCCCGCTCAGCCGTCAGGCGCATCTGCTGCCGGCGTGGTTCCACCGGCTGGAGGTCATCGTCAACCACTTCTCGCAGCTGGTCGTGCCGTGGTTCCTGTTCGCCCCGATCCTGGGGTTGTGGATCCCCGGCCCCGTGCCGGCGCTGGTCGGCTGCGGCGCGGCGGCGATCGTCGCCCTGACGCAGCTGTGGCTCGTGCTCACGGGCAACTTCGCATGGCTGAACTGGGCGACGATCGTCCTGGCCTTCTCCGCGATGTCGATCCCCGGTTCGGGTGCCGAGTCGGTCGTCGAGCGAACGCAGCCGGCCGAAACGCAGCCCTGGCTGATCAACGGCATCCCGCTCTACTGGATCGTCATCACCTCGGCACTGGGCTTGGCGTATGTCGTGCTCAGCTGGCCCGCACTGCGGAATCTCTTCGCCCGCCGGCAACTCATGAACGCGAGCTTCAACCGCTGGCAGCTCGCGAACGCGTACGGCGCGTTCGGCACCGTCACGAAGGAACGCATCGAGTACATCGTCGAGGCGACGACGGATGCCGATCCCGACACGGCCGAGTGGCACGAGTACCAGTTCAAGGGCAAGCCCGGCGACGTCCGGCGCATCCCCCGCCAGTACGCGCCGTATCATCTGCGCCTGGACTGGCTGATGTGGTTCCTGCCGTTGGGTCAGTCGCTGGAGGACTGGTTCACGGCGTTCGTGGTGCGGCTGCTCGAAGCCGACGGTCCGACGCTGCGGCTGCTGCGGGTCGATCCGCTGGCCGGCCAGCGCCCGCGGTGGGTCCGGGTGCTCTCCTACCGGTACCGGTTCACGACGCGCGCCGAGCATCGCGTCGATCACGCCGTGTGGACGCGCGACCGTCGCCGCCTGCTGATCCGGCCGGTCTCGCTGGGCGAGGTGGAGGAGCCCTGAGCCGGTTCGTCAGGCGAGTGCCGCACGCAGGGCGCGGGCGTCGCGCACCGCGTTGCCACCGCCGTCGTTGTTGAAGTAGGCGTACACCTGGTGGCCGCCCGCCTCCCATTCCCGGATGCGAGACGCGCGACCGTGACGTTCTCCGAGCCCGCGTGGATCGCGCACGCCATCTGGTGGCGGGTCTACCCGCTCGACTTCGTCGGCGCGTACCCGGCACCGACCGGCGGGCCACCGGCATCCGACGAGCATCGGCTGCGGCGGATCGTCCCGTGGCTGGACCACGTCGTCGAGCTCGGCGCGTCCGGCGTCGCGCTCGGTCCGATCTTCGCGTCGAGCAGCCACGGCTACGACACCGTCGACCACTTCCGGATCGATCCCCGACTCGGCGACCACGCCGACTTCGACGAGCTCGTCGCCCAGGCGCATGCCCGCGGACTGCGTGTGCAGCTCGACGGCGTCGTCAACCACATCGGTCGCGAGCACCCGCTCGCGGCGACCGCACTGCGCGAGGGGCCCGCCAGCGACGCGGCGCGGTGGCTGCAGACCTCCGCCGGCGGCGGGTTCGTCTCCTTCGAAGGACACGACACGCTGCTGACCCTCAACCACGACGAGCCGCGCGTGCAGTAGCTGCGACCGTGATGCGGTGGCGCCTCGTCCGCCTGTTCGGCAACGCCGTCTTCGCGACGATCTTCATCGCCGTGGTGTTCTGCGTATTCCTCACCCCGCTGGCGTGGACGCTGCGCGGAACGCCGTGGATCGCGACCGTCCTCGGAGTCGCGGTGCCGCTGCTGCGACTGGCCATGGTCGTGCCCCTGTTCGCGCTGACCGCCGCGCACACCGGGCTGTTCATCACCATCGAGTTCCTGCTCGCGTTCGTCGAGCTGCTCATCGACTCGATCCCCGGCATCCTGCTGCGCCTGACCGATGCCGTCGTCGACCACGCACCCACGATCGCCGGAGCCGCGAGCTGGTGGCCGACCCCGCTGCACGACCAGCACCTGGCGGGCGACTTCCTCTGGTTCATCGCCGAGGTCGCCGATGTCCCGGTGCTGGTGATCCTCATGATCCGGTGGATGCGCAGCGACCGGCGCGACGCCGCCGGCTTCGACGACCTGCCCGACGAAGAGTACGACGCACTCGTGCAGGAGCACATGCGCGGCGCAGGCTGAGCGCCGACGTGGCGCCTCGCAGGCGCTGGGGTAGACTGGGTATCGGCGGCGAGCGAGGTGTGGGCATGGCGAGAGCAGTGCGGGTGCGTCGGACCGGCGAGACCGCCGGTCCGACCGATCGGCATTCCGGCGCGGTCTCATGACGGACGGCTACGGAAACCGGGTGCCGATCGCACCGCAGCAGGTGGATGCGCCGCTGACACGCACGGCGGTCTTCCTCGTGCTCGTCGTCGCCGACGCGGCGGATGCGATGAGCACCGTGCGCGAGGTCATCTCCGGCCTGGACGATCTCATCAAGACGGCCGGCTTCCGGGACCTATCCGGACGCCTGTCCTGCACCGTCGGCATCGGAGCACGGGTCTGGGATCGACTCACGCGCCGCGCGAAGCCGGCAGAGCTGCATCCCTTCCGCGAGATCGTCGGCCCGACCCACACCGCCATCGCCACGCCCGGCGACCTGCTCTTCCACATCAGGGCCGACCGGGCCGATCTCTGCTACGAGCTCGAGCGTCTTCTGCTCGAGTCGCTGGGAACCGCCGTCAGCACGGCCGACGAGGTCTCCGGCTTCCGATACTTCGACACCCGCGATCTGCTGGGATTCGTCGACGGCACGGCCAATCCGGTGGGTCCCGACCTTCCGGCATCCACCCTCGTCGGCGACGAGGATCCGGCCTACGCCGACGGAAGCTACGTCGTCGTCCAGAAGTACACGCACCCCCTGTCGATGTGGCAGGCGCTGACGACCGAGCAGCAGGAGGCCATCATGGGCCGCCGCAAGGCCGACAACGTGGAGCTGCCCGACGCCACCAGCGGCCAGAAGTCGCACAAGACGCTCACGACGATCGTGGACGACGCCGGCGAGCACGACATCCTGCGCGACAACATGCCGTTCGCGCGCCCCGCCCTCGGCGAATACGGAACGTACTTCATCGGCTACACGCGGCACCTGTGGGTGCTCGAGCGGATGCTGGAGCGCATGTTCATCGGCGATCCACCCGGCCTGCACGACCGGCTGCTCGACTTCTCCACGCCGCAGACGGGGAGCACCTATTTCGCTCCCTCCGCCGCCCTGCTCGGCGCTCTCGCCGACGAACCGGACGACGAGGACGGCCCCGACGAACCGGACGACCAGGACGACCCGGACGAGCGGACCGACCATGACGAGGCGCCCGACGGGCCCGGCGCCGATCTCTCCTTGGGTATCGGGTCTCTGAACCCATCCGCCGATGAAAGGACCGCATCGTGAATCACCTCCTGCGTTCGCACGCTCCGATCACCTCCGACACGTGGGACGTCATCGACGCCGAGGCGAAGTCCCGGCTCTCGGTGGCGTTGGGCGCACGGCGCGTGGTGGACTTCACCGGACCGTTCGGCTGGCGTCATTCCGCGACGAACACCGGCCGGGTCGGCCCCGTGGTGCCGGCGCCCGTCGACGGCGTGAGCGCGCGGCCTCGGGTGGTGCTTCCGCTGGCGGAGGTGCGCGCCGACTTCTCGCTGGCGCGCACGGAGCTCGATGCCGCGTCGCGAGGCGCTGTCGATGTCGACCTCAGTCCGCTCGATCACGCCGCGCTGGCGATCGCCCGGGTCGAGAACGCCACCGTGTTCGACGGATGGGCGGCGCTGGGGATGACCGGTATCGCGCAGGCATCCCCGCACGATCCCATCGCGGTGGGCGACCGGCCGGACCGCCTCGCGGTGCGCATCGCCGCGGCCGTCGCCGTCCTGCAGCAGTCCGATGTGGGCGGTCCGTACGCGCTCGCCGTCGATCGCGACACCTGGGTGGAGATCACCGGGGGAAACGACGCGGGAGGTGCGCCGTTGCTCACGCACGTGAAGCGCATCCTGGACGGTCCGATCGTGTGGGTGCCCGGCATCGCCCAGCCCGTCGTCCTCAGTCTGCGCGGCGGGGATTTCATCCTCGAGTCCGGCGAGGACCTCGCCATCGGGTATTCCTCGCACGACGCGGGCTCGGTCCAGCTGTACCTGGAGGAGACCTTCACCTTCCGCGTCGCGACGCCGGAGGCCGCTGTCGCCCTGAACTGAGCTGAGCTGAGCTGAGACCGTCCGACGGAACCGGTCGCGGCCATCGTGCCTGCCCCGGCGGCTACAGGGATGCCGGCAGACCGCGTTCCCGCGCAGCGGCCACCGCACGCGCCCGCGTCGGCTGATCGAGCTTGCGCAGCACCGCCGCGATGTGGTGCTCGACGGTGCGGGGGGAGGTCGAACTTCTTGAACTGCTGCTCGACACCCATCCAGCGGAACGCGAGCGGATAGAGACGGATCCACTCGGCCCGTCCCCCGTCGACCCGAATGCCGGCGACGCACACCGTGTCGCCGTACTTCGCCGACGGCTGGGGCGATGCCTTCACGGTGATGAGCACCCGCGCCGTCGCTGATCTGACCTGCATGCGCAAACCATACGAGCGGGGTCGGACATCTCGAACTACAGATCGGTTGGCGAAAACTACAGGTCGGTTGTCACAACCACAGAATCGATGGCAGGAGCTACAGATGGGTTGTCATCGGACAAGCCAGTCACGGAATGCCGAGGCATCCGCGAAGAAGATCACCTCGGGCGCGTTCGCGTCGCCCGGTGCCGCCGCGTCGCCTGTGCTCACGAGCGCGACGCTACCAGGGGCCACCGACACGATCCCGGCAGTCATTCCGTGCATCCGCGCCCGGGAGGCCGGTCAGTGCACGACCGGCCGGTTCCACACCCCCGGCTCGGCGAACTCGCCGTAGCGCACGTCGACGCCGGATGCCCCGACGGAGGCGGTGCACACGAGCAGGGACAGCGTCGGATACCCGAACGGGCGGTTGTCGCGCACGATCGCGCGGTCGTCGACGGGGCCGACCGCGCTCGTGCGCTCGAGGGTGTCGAGCCACTGCTCCCGCCACTCCTCGCCGACCGTCTCGGGCGCGTCGAACGCGTCACGCCACGCCGCGATGCGCGCCGTCGCCGGATCGTCGACCTCGTCGTGCGCGATCATGTGGATGCCCGGAGCGAGCTCCACGCGCCGGAGCGCGTCGCCGTCCCACATCGTGACGGTCGCGCCCGTGGCGGTCAGCTCGACGAGGTTGAAACCGTGGGTGTGCGGCGGCGTCTCGAGCGCGGCTCCGCCCACGGCATCCAGCACGATCCGTCCGCGGGACTCGATCGGAGCGTCACCGTCCGGCACGATGTCGGCGCGGTTGAGGATGACGGCGATGCGCCCCGCGGCGGGACCGGCGTGCGAGCCACGCGCCGCCCGCACGCCGGTCACGCACGCCGACGACGTCGGGGCTCTCGGGCCACCAGGCGCCGAGCGGATCCCAGGCGCGCGCCGGGTCCTCATCGCGGACGGCGAGCAGGCGCACCGGTGCGCCGGGCGTCTCGGGGACGTGGACGATGACGGTGCACACGGTGCTCGTGACCTCTCCGCTGACCCTGCGTGGCAGGATCGGACCATGTTCGTTGTCGTGGGTGTGACGGGCGGCATCGCCGCGTACAAGACGGTGCAGCTGGTTCGCGCACTGGTGACGAACGGTCACGAGGTGCACGTTGTTCCCACCGACGATGCGCTGCGCTTCGTCGGCACGGCCACCTGGGAGGCCGTCTCGAGGAATCCTGTCACGACGAGCGTGCACGACGACGTCGCCGAGGTGCGCCACGTCGCGCTCGGCACCTCGGCCGACCTCGTGATCATCGCGCCGGCGACGGCGAACACGCTCGCGAAGATGGCGGCGGGCATCGCCGATTCGCTGCTCGGTGTCACCCTGCTCGCCACGACGGCGCCCGTCGTCGTCGCGCCCGCGATGCACACGGCGATGTGGCAGCACGCGGCCACGCAGGCGAACATCCGGGTGCTGCAGGGGCGCGGCATCCACGTGGTCGGACCCGCCGACGGACCGCTCACCGGCGGCGACAGCGGCCCGGGCCGGATGGTCGAGCCCGACGAGATCCTCACGGCGGCGCTCCGCATCGTGGATGCCCCGGACCCGGGTGCCCCGTCGACGGGCCCGTCGTCGGACAGCGCGGTTGATGCCGCGACGGATGCCGCGTCGCCGGGCCTCGTCCCTCGTGTCGACGCCGTCGGGAGGCGGCCCGAGGACGGCGCGTCGCCGGGCCTCGTCCCTCGTGTCGACCTCGCCGACCTGCGGGTCGCCGTCTCGACCGGCGGCACCCGCGAGCCGATCGACCCGGTGCGGTACCTCGGCAACCGCTCCAGCGGCCGGCAGGGTGCCGCGCTCGCCCTCGACGCCGCCGGCCGCGGCGCCGAGGTCACGCTCGTCGCCGCCCACGTCGACGACGGCGTGCTCACGGAGGCATCCACCCACCCGCGCGTGCAGATCGTGCGCGTGAGCACCGCCGCCGAACTGGAAGCGGCGATGACGGATGCCGCGGCGACGGCCGACGTGGTCGCGATGGTCGCGGCGGTCGCCGACTACCGGGTCGCCGCCGTCTCGCACACGAAACTGCGGAAGGAGGACGGTGTTCCCCGCCTGGAGCTGACGACGAACCCCGACATCCTCGCCGGGCTCGTCGCCGCGCGCCGGCCGGGGCAGACGATCGTCGGGTTCGCCGCCGAGACCGCGGACAGCGACGCCGAGCTCGCCGACCGCGGCCGCCGCAAGGCGCAGCGCAAGGGCGTCGACCTGCTCGTCGTCAACCGTGTCGGCTGGGAGAGCGGCTTCGAGAGCCCCGACAACCGGGTGCTGATCCTCGACGCCGCGGGCGATGCCGTCGGCGAGGCATCCGGCACCAAGCGCGCGGTCGCGACTGCCGTGTGGGACGCCGTTGCGGCCCTGCGCGCTCCGCACTGACCGTCGCCCACTGACCGCTCGCCCCGACCACCCGCCCCAACTGCAAGGCCGCCGGCGCGACACGCCGCTCCGCGCGGCCACAACACGGCGTGTCGCCACCAATCCCTTGCAGTTGCGTCGAAGACAGCGAGGCCTGTGCGGGCGATGCCGCACATCCCACCCCACACCCCCACGCGGATGCCGCCCGCCAACCTCGCACACCCCAACTGCAAGGTTTCGGCCGCGACACGCCGCCCGGCGCGGCCACAACACGGCGTGTCGCCCACAATCCCTTGCAGTTGCGCCGGCGACGCCAGAACCCACGACCCACACGCGCCCGCCGCCCACCCACCGGTGGCGGGCGGCGCGCCCCCGTCAGGCCTTCTTCTGGATGTTGAGCAGCGGCTCACCGTGCGAGACCGGGCCGAGCTTCACGGGATCGACGGTGTCGAACGCGTCGCCGTTCAGCACGATCACCGGGGTGATCAGCGGATAGCCAGCCTTCTCGATCACGGCGCGGTCGAAGGTGACCAGCGGCGTGCCGGTCTCGACGCGGTCGCCGTTCTTGACCTTGACGTCGAACCCCTCGCCCTTCAGATTCACCGTGTCGATGCCGACGTGGATCAGCACCTCCACGCCGTTGTCGAGCTGCAGGCCGAACGCGTGGCCGGTCGGCTGCGCGGCGACGACCGTTCCCGCGCCGGGGGCGTAGACCGTGTCGCCTGTCGGCTCGACGGCGACGCCCGGGCCCATCACCCCGCCCGCGAAGACAGGGTCGGGCACCGTGTCGAGGCCGACCGCCGTGCCGTCGAGCGGCGACGCCACCTGTATGAGCGCGCCGACGTCGGTCGCCTCGCCCTCGCCCTTCGTCGCGAGCGCGGTCGCGGATCCCGCGGCCGCACCGGCCGCCGCTCCCCCGGCCGCTCCGGCGGCTCCCGCACCGGCACCGGGCAACAGCTCCTCGCCGCCGGCGACGTTCGACACGCTGGCGGCCTCATCGGCCGCACCTCCCGCGATGCGTGCGTCCTCGGTGGCGGTCGTCGCCCCGGCGAGCGCCGGCTCGGCGTCGGCCGGGTTCTTGTAGCCCGAGATCATGACAAGCACCATCGCCACGACGAACGCGCCGAGCACCGCGATGGCGTACAGCCCGATCGGGTTGAAGGCGGGGATCGTGAGCAGCGACGTGAACACGAACGCCTGCGTCGTGATGCCGTTCGGAAGGCCGAGAATCAGCGAGCCGATACCGATGATGAGACCGCCGGTGAGGCATCCGACCAGCATCCGCGGATAGATCCGCTTGTATCGCAGATGGATGCCGTAGAGCGAGGGTTCCGAGATGCCGCCGAGCAGACCCGCGGCGAGCGCACCCGTCGCGGTCTGGCGCATCTGCTTGTCCTTCTCACGCCAGGCGAGCACGAGCACACCCGCGGTCGCACCGAAGCACGCGAAGTTCCAGGCACCCATCGGGCCCTGGATGAAGTCGTAGCCGAGGGTCTGGATGTTCAGCAGCATGATCGCGTTGATCGGCCAGTGCAGGCCCAGCGGCACCATGAACGGGTAGGCCAGCGGAATGACGATCGCGAAGATGAACGGGGAGAAGTTGTTGATCGAGCTCAGCAGATTCGCCAGCGCCGCACCCGCGTAGACGCCGATCGGGCCGATGAGGAAGGCCGTCAGCGGGATCATGATGAGCATCGCGAGGAAGGGTACGAAGATCAGCTGGATGTTCTCGGGGATGATCTTCCGCAGACCCTTGTAGACGAGGCCGAGCACCGCCGCCATGAGCAGCGGCGGGAACACTTGGGAGCTGTAGTCGAAGATGGTCAACGGCATCCCGAACACCTGCACCGTGGTGATGTCGGAGCCCAGGAACGTCGTCTGCACGGCATCCTGGGTCTTTCCGAGGTCCGTGAAGCCGGGGAGCATGACGACGGCCATGATCGCGAAGCCCACCCACGGGTCGGCACCGATCTTCTGCGACGCGTTGTAGGCCACCATCAGCGGCAGGAAGATGAACACGCACTTCCACATCAGGTTGACGAACGCCCACGACGGCGGCAGCTCGACGCCCGGCGAGTTCCACGCGGGGATCCAGCCGAGCGTCGCCGCGAGGGCCATGAACGTGATGAACAGCGACGCGCCGAGCAGCGCACCGAGGATCGGGCGGAACGAGTCGGAGAGGAACTCGAACAGGGTGTCGAGCCACGCGTTCGTGCCGCGCGGCCCCTTGGCGCGCTCGCGCGCCTTGATGTCGGCGTCGCTCTCGCCCGCGCCGCCACCGCCGGACGCGGCCGCGCCGCCGCCCGTGCCGACACCCGCCATCACGGGCAGCGCCATGATCTCGTTGTAGACGTTCTGCACGCCGCCGCCGATGACCACCTGGAAGCGGTCGCCCGACTGCGGCACCGCTCCGAGCACGCCGGGGATCTTCTCCGCGGTGTTCTTGTCGGCCTTGTCGCCGTCTTTCAGTTGGAATCGAAGACGCGTCGCGCAGTGCGTGAGGCTCGCGATGTTGTCGGGACCACCGACCGCGTCGACGATCTCTTGTGCGGGCTCGTATGCCATGGTCTGTGCTCCCTGGTTATCGCCAAAAGTCACTCTCGCTCGCGACTCTATACCGGCCCTCGGACGGAGAGTAGAGCCCCCAAGAAGCCCACTCGGCGAGCGGCGGCACTCAGGTTCCACTCAGGAAGCACACCCGTTCCGTCCAGAAAGCGTTGTGAAGCTGTGACCTCGTGTCCACCCGAGGACGCACGCCGCCGGTTGCTCTCTGCTATCGCGGTGCTGATTCACCGGAAGTACCTCTATGCCTCGTCTGCCTTTCCGCTCTGCCACGCCCGTCCTCGTCTGCGCCGGTCTCGTCGCTGGGATGCTCGCCACCACCGGCGCGGCACTGCCTCCGAGTTCCGACACGACCGCATCCGCCGCCGCCGACCACTCCGAGCGCATCTCCGCGCCGCTGAGCTCGATGACCGAGAAGGGCGCCTCTGCGCTCGTCGACGCGCGCAACGCCGTGGCCGAGGCCCGCGCCGTGACGGCCGACATCGACGCGTCGGGGCTGACGGTGCCGGCATCCAACACCGTCGTCGACACCCGCGCGCTCGGCGTGTACATCGACAAGCTGGGCGATCTCGACATCATGCCGACGCTCCTGATCCCCGCGCTCACCACCGACGCGACCGCCGAGATCCAGAACGTGCGCATCACGACGGCGACCCTGCGCGGCCAGCTCGACGCCGCGATCGAGAAGAAGGCCGAAGAAGAGGCCGCCGCCAAGGCTGCCGCGGAAGCCGCCGCCGCCGCACAGGCTGCCGCCGAGGCCGCCGCCGCGCAGGCCGCCGCCGAAGCCGCTGCCGCTGCAGCCGCCGCGGAGGCCGAGGCGAGCTCGTCGTCGTCGTCCTCCTCTTCGTCGTCGTCGGTGCCGTCGGTCGACGTGAACGTCGACCCGGCCTCGGCCCAGGGCATCGCCCGTTCGATGATGGCCGCCAACTACGGCTGGGGCGACGACCAGTTCGCCTGCCTCGTGTCGCTGTGGAACCGCGAGTCGGGCTGGCGCGTGAACGCGGCCAACTCGAGCGGCGCCTACGGCATTCCGCAGGCCCTCCCCGGCAGCAAGATGGCCTCGGCCGGCGCCGACTGGCAGACCAACCCCGCCACGCAGATCGCCTGGGGCCTTGGCTACATCGCCGGCCGCTACAGCAACCCGTGCGGCGCGTGGGGCCACTCGGAGTCGAACGGCTGGTACTGAGCCGCCCCGCTCCTCGCACGATCCGTCGAAACGGCCCGGGTTCGCCCGGGCCGTTTCGCGTGCGCGGGCGCGCCCCGCGGGCGCGCTACATTGTGGGCGTGGCGTTCGCGAAGGGATGCCACGGGGCATCCTCGCTCCTTCGTTCCTTCCGGGCGGTGACACATGTCGGAGACGGTCGAGTCGTTCTTCACCGTGATCGCGGGGTCTTCGAGATCATCGGCGCGATCGCGATGGTGGCGGGGTTCGTCGTCGCCGTGGTGCTCGCCGTGCGCACCCTCGCCCGCAAGGAGAGCGCGCGGGCGGCCTACTTGGTGCTGCGGAACACGCTCGGCGCGGCGATCCTCCTCGGGCTCGAGGCGCTCGTCGCGGCCGATCTCATCCGCACGATCACCTCGAAGCCGTCGATCGAAGACGCGCTGATTCTCGGACTCATCGTCGTGATCCGCACGGTGCTGTCGATGTCGATCCAGATCGAGATCGAGGGCGTGCTGCCGTGGCGGCGCGCGCTGCTGACGAGCGGCGGCCAGTTGCTGGGCGAGGCGGTCGCGCGCGACCGCGCGGCATCCACCCAGACCGCGTCCGCGGATTCCTAGAGCCTGCCGCCGCCGCCGTCAACCCCCTCCCTCGCCCGGCCGCCGCGCCGTACGGTCGAGGTAATCGCGATAGAGAGGGGATCCCGATGGGACTCGACGACAAGATCAAGAACGCGGCAGAAGACCTCGGCGGCAAGGCCAAGGAGGGCTTCGGCAAGGTCACCGGCAACGAGAAGCTCGAGGCGGAGGGCGAGGCCCAGCAGGCCAAGGCCGACGTCAAGAAGGCCGGCGAGAACGTGAAGGATGCCTTCAAGTAAGCCGCTTCCCCACATCGAGAGGCCCCCGTCGATCAGATCGGCGGGGGCCTCTCGCGTGCGCTCCGGGCGGCGCTGAGCGAGGCGGGCGGCGCGTGATGGCCTGGGCAGGACGGGCAGGTCGAATCCGTGCTGCCTCTCGGGCAGCTCGGCGTCGGCGGACGGGTGACGAGGATGCCGCGCGGATCGTCGCGGCCACCGCGCGCGCCTGCGCGGGGGCAAGCGCGGTGTCGCGCGCGCCGTGCACGATCATGACCGGCGACGAGGCGTCGGGGCGGATCCGGTATGTGGGTGAAGACGACGGGTCGGCGCCGCGCGGTCCGAGATATCCGTAGATCTGCCGCGTGTCGACGCCGAGGCGATCGGCGTGCTCGGCCACCCACGCGATCACGCGGGCGACGTCGAGTTGCGACGCGGCGAACGCTCCGGCGGCGCGACGTCGGTAGTTCGCGCTGATGGCGCATCAGCCGTGTGCGGCGAGCTGCAGCAGAAGCGCCCGGCTCTCGCGACTCTTCGCGCCCTGGACGAATCCGCCGGCGTGCAGGTGCACGACGACCGGCCGCGCCGTCGCCGGGGCGAAGTCCCGGTACACGTCGAGCCGGTGCGCGCGCGTCGGGCCCGTAGCGGAGGTCGCGCCAGCGCTCGACGCCGGGGCGTCGGCGGCCGCACGGCAGCAGGATGCCGTGGCGCCAGGCGAGTCCGGATCGTGCGGCCGGCGTGGGCGATGTCGAGGGCGTCGACGCCTGCGATCGCCACCGCGCTCCGAGAGCGTCGTGGAGGTCCTTATCGAGTGCGGGCTGGGCGCGGCGGGCGCGCAACTGCACCCAGAAGAGGCCGAGCGCGACCAGCGCCGACACGGCGACGCCCGCCGCCGTCGCGGTGGGATCGGGCGCGTCGTCACTGATCACGAGCAGGGCGGCCGATCCGGCGAAGACGGCGAGCAGCACGAGCGGGATCTCGTTGCCGGTGACGGTGTGCATCACTCCGGGCATCCGCACCGCCACGACGGCGCCGAGCGGGCCTGTCTAGGCTGGTGCCTCGTGACGACGGATTGGACCGCCGGAAAACTGTCGAGAGGACAGCGAGACTTCGTGCGCGCGCACCTCGGCGACGAGATCGAGCTGGTGTCCGACATGTCGTGGGGACTGGTCGACACGCGCGTCCTTCACGTGCAAGCGGGCGCGGAGCACTTCGTCGTCAAAGCGGCCGGTCCGGACGATCATCACATCGGGCGAGAGATCACCGCCCACGAGTCCGCGACGGGCGCGCTGCTGTCGCAGGACCTGTGCGCCCGCCTGGTCGCCGCAGATCGCGAGAGCAACATCCTCATCACCACGTTCGCGCCGGGAACACTCGTCGAGGGGACGGCGGCCGAGCGCTCCCCCGAGCTCTACGCGCAGGCCGGTGCAGTGCTGCGCGCGTTCCACGGCGAGAACGGACGGCTCGATGACGAGCACGAGTCCCGCGAGACGGATCGTGCGCTCGAGCGCCTGGCGCAGGCACACCGCATCGCCGACGATGTCGTCGACCGCGTGCGCGAGACTCTGTCGGGTTACTCGCCGCGTCCGATCCTCGTGGTGCCCACGCACGGCGATTGGCAGCCGCGCAACTGGGTATTCGACGGGCACCAGGTTCGCGCGATCGACTTCGGGCGGTTCGCGTATCGCCCTGCGGCGAGCGACCTGTGCCGGCTCGCCGCGCAGCAGTGGCGTGCAGATCCACGTCTGGAGGATGCCTTCCTGTCGGGCTATGGCGGCGACCCGCGCGACCCGGAGGTCTGGCCCATCGATGTGCTGCGCGAAGCGGTCGGCACCGCGGTGTGGGCGTATCAGGTCGGTGATGAGCCGTTCGAGAAGCAGGGCCACCGCATGCTTCAGGACGCGCTCCGGCAGTTCTAGCTGTACTGACCTCGACCGTTGTTGATTCGGTCGATGGGGGTTTTGCCTCCGATGCCGAGGTGGTGCCTGTCTAGGTTGTAGTAGTCGAGCCAGGTCGTCAACCCTGCTTTTCGGTCGTCGTTCGAGCTCCAGGGGCGGGCGTAGGCCCACTCGGTGGCGAGGGTGCGGTTGAGGCGTTCGACTTTCCCGTTGGTCCAGGGGCAGTGCGGTTTGATGAACCGCTGTCGGATGCCGTGCGCGTCGACCACGGCCTTGAACGCGGCCGAGTGGCGGTAAGCGAACGCGTTGTCGCTGATGACGCGTTCGACCTTGACGCCGAGGCGCGCGTAGAACGCGATCGCGCGGTCGAGGACGCCCGCCGCGGTGGTGCCTTTCTCGTCGTCGTGGATCTCCGCGTAAGCAACTCGGGAATGGTCGTCGATGACGGTGTGCACGTAGTCGTAACCCAGGCCCCGCTTGCGCGCAGGACGTTGCCCGCGGCCATGCAGACGCCATCCGCCGCCGTCGGGGATACGGCCGAGTTTCTTCACATCAACGTGGATCAGGGACCCGGGATGATCATGCTCGTAACGCTGCGCGGATCGGCGGGTCGCGCGGATCACGGACCCCGTGACCGGGTCCAGCTCCCGCAGCAACGGCACGTGGTGGCGGCGCAACACCCTACCGACCGTTGAGGCCTGCAAGCCGAGCTTGTCAGCGATGAACACCGGCCCACGCCGAGTGAGGTGCCGCATGATCCGCACCCTCGCCTCCACGCACGCTTTGGTCTGGCGAGGGTGGGAGCGGGCGACGCTGGAACGATCGATCAGGCCCGCCGGGCCGCACTCCCGGAACCTGCGCCACCACCGCCACGCGGTCGTGCGGGAGATCCCCATTTCCGCGGCAACATGCGCGACCGCACGCCCCGACTGGATGCGCTGAACCATGATCAACCGGCCGGCCGGAGTCAGCCGGGCATTAGCGTGAGACAAGAGAGACCTCCGTGCGTTTGAGCTGAAGAACTTAGACAGCTCCAACTCGACCCCGGAGGTCTCTCCTACGTCAACAACGATCTGGGTCAGTACATCTAGCACCGCGACGCCAACGGCTTCGCCGTGGCGGCGCCGAGCAGGGGGTCAGGCTGCGGTGTCCTCGTGCCGCGCGTCTCGGAGCGGGGAGAACACGATGACGAGGGCGGCAATGACGAGCATGCCAGGCTCCGATGCCGAACGTGGCCTGGAAGCCGAGGAGCGTCATGAGCAGGCCCGTCAGCAGGGTGCCGAAGAAGAATACGACGCGGTTCACGGTACGGATCGTGGAGTTCATGCGCCCTTGGATGCCGTCGGGCGCGACCGATTGCCGGTAGGAGATGTCATTCGTGTCTTCGATGCCCATCGCGAGGCAGTAGACGAATTGCGCGACCGCGACGATGACCAGCACGACGGCGACGCCGGTGTCGGCGGTGAGCGGCGCGAGCGCGAGCACGAGCCACGGGATCACGACCAAGACTCGGCCCAGAAGGATCGCCTTGCCGGCGCCGAGCCGCACGCCGACACGGGGCGCGATCATCGCACCGACGAAGCCGCCGACGCCCCCGGCCGTGAGGGCGACGCCGAACGCGCACGAGGGGAGAGCCAGCTCACGAAGGACGAAGACGGCGAAGGCGGTCACGACGATGCTGTTGCCGAGGAACCACACGTGCACCGGCTCCATCGATCCATCAGTGCGCCGACAATCAACCCGAGGAAGAGGTACGGGACTACACCGAGGGCGTTCAGGACGCTGATCTGCAGGGGGGTGGCGTTCACCACCGTGACGATGAGGACCTGAAACGCAACACCCGCGATCGCGCCGCCGAACGCGCGGATCGTCGTCGCGCTCCAGAAGTAGGCGAACGGCGGATGACGGAGGATCCCACGCGACCGCTCGGGAGGTCCGGATCTGACCGAAGCCCTCTCGTCGTTCACGCTATCGAGCGTACTCAGCACCCAGCTGGCGACACCGAAGGAACACCTGGTCCGACGGCGCCACCCCCACGACATCAATGGCACGGGCTACAGAATCAATGTCCTCGGACAGCCGAACTGTTCGACGCCACGCACTTTGGCATCGCGATCGCTGGGCTTTTCGGGCTCTGCGCATTCTAGGTGTACTGACCCAGATCGTTGTTGACGTAGGAGAGACCTCCGGGGTCGAGTTGGAGCTGTCTAAGTTCTTCAGCTCAAACGCACGGAGGTCTCTCTTGTCTCACGCTAATGCCCGGCTGACTCCGGCCGGCCGGTTGATCATGGTTCAGCGCATCCAGTCGGGGCGTGCGGTCGCGCATGTCGCCGCGGAAATGGGGATCTCCCGCACGACCGCGTGGCGGTGGTGGCGCAGGTTCCGGGAGTGCGGCCCGGCGGGCCTGATCGATCGTTCCAGCGTCGCCCGCTCCCACCCTCGCCAGACCAAAGCGTGCGTGGAGGCGAGGGTGCGGATCATGCGGCACCTCACTCGGCGTGGGCCGGTGTTCATCGCTGACAAGCTCGGCTTGCAGGCCTCAACGGTCGGTAGGGTGTTGCGCCGCCACCACGTGCCGTTGCTGCGGGAGCTGGACCCGGTCACGGGGTCCGTGATCCGCGCGACCCGCCGATCCGCGCAGCGTTACGAGCATGATCATCCCGGGTCCCTGATCCACGTTGATGTGAAGAAACTCGGCCGTATCCCCGACGGCGGCGGATGGCGTCTGCATGGCCGCGGGCAACGTCCTGCGCGCAAGCGGGGCCTGGGTTACGACTACGTGCACACCGTCATCGACGACCATTCCCGAGTTGCTTACGCGGAGATCCACGACGACGAGAAAGGCACCACCGCGGCGGGCGTCCTCGACCGCGCGATCGCGTTCTACGCGCGCCTCGGCGTCAAGGTCGAACGCGTCATCAGCGACAACGCGTTCGCTTACCGCCACTCGGCCGCGTTCAAGGCCGTGGTCGACGCGCACGGCATCCGACAGCGGTTCATCAAACCGCACTGCCCCTGGACCAACGGGAAAGTCGAACGCCTCAACCGCACCCTCGCCACCGAGTGGGCCTACGCCCGCCCCTGGAGCTCGAACGACGACCGAAAAGCAGGGTTGACGACCTGGCTCGACTACTACAACCTAGACAGGCACCACCTCGGCATCGGAGGCAAAACCCCCATCGACCGAATCAACAACGGTCGAGGTCAGTACATCTAGATCGACGCCATTAGTGCCCCGCACGAGGCACCAGCACCCCCGGAAAATCAAGCCTCAACGATCCTCAACCCGCGAAATCACCCGACGGTGACACGATCCAGGTTCGATGAGCCCGTTCACGGCCTCGGTGCCGCCGTTGGATGAGCGTCCTGTCGCCCAGTAGGCCAGGAACGCGGCTCGCCACTGGGTGAGGGTGCGGCCGAGGCGGGCGATTTCGGGGATCGGGCAGGACGGGAACGATTCGAGAACCTTCTCGGCGATCTTGTGCCCTTCGACCAGGTTGGGGTGCCGGTAGGCGTCGCGGAGCTGCTGGGCGGCGTGCCAGGCGACTTCAACTTCAACGTGCTCCTCTCTCGTCGCGAACGCCGCGTCGAGCCGGGACCGCTGCCTGTCGGTGAGGCGCTCCCGTCCGGCGCGGAGGATGTTGCGGATCCCGTAGAGCGGATCTCCCTTGCGGCCGCGATGTCCGAGGGTGTCTTGCTGGACGCGGCGACGGACGTCATCAACCGCGGCGGTGCCGAGCTTGACGACGTGGAACGCGTCCAGCACCGCGGTCGCGTCGTCGAGTTCGTCGTCGAGGGCCTTCTTGTAGCCGGCGAACGGGTCAAGAGCTGCGATCTTCACCCCGGCACGGAACTGCTCGTCCCGCTCCTTGATCCAGTCTGCGTACGCCTTCGAGGATCGACCTGGCACCAGGTCCAGCAGTCGCGCCCGCACGCGTCCCGTGGCGTCTCGGGTCAGGTCGACCATCCCGGTCAGCTCCTTCGGACCGCGCCCGCCGTCGGCGACGGGCTTCGTGGACACGTGATGCCACAGGTGCTCGTCCACGCCGAGCACCTCGACGCCATCGAACCGGCCAGGGTCCTGCTCGCGGCGCTGTAACTCGGCCTCCACGTGCGTCCAGACCGTGCGGCCACGCGACGCGCAGCTGCCGAGCGACACCGCGCACTGACGCGTTCTCGCGGCGCATCTGCACCACCGCCCACGCCACCGCGCGAGCCGTCAGCGCTTTGTTCGCCGCCGCGACGGCCGGGTTCTGCTCCGTGAATGAGCGCACCCCGCACCCGTCCTGGCGACACCGCCAGCGGCGCTTGCGCCACCGGACCCGAACCGGAGTACCGCCCATCGGGGCGTCCGTCAGAACGAGCACCTTCCGTCCCGCCGACTCCGCGACCACTCCGCACTCAGGGCAGCCGACCGGACCCGGCGGCGACTCGGCATCGATCACGAGCACGCCATCGCCGCGACGCTCGACCCCGGCCACCCGGAGCCCGTCGAGTCCGACGAGCAGGTCGCAGCGATCACAGTAGACAGCAGAACATGGGCGCGCGGCGGCGCAGCGCGTAGCATCAGGCACGGGTCGAGGTCTCCGGACGAACAGGTTGCTTGGTCGCTACCGATCCTCCGGGCCTCGACCCACCTCACCCCGTCACGCCACGCCCGAGCGCCTCACCCCACCCAGAATGCGCAGAGCCTATCTGGCTCTTCGGACTTTAGGTGGGGGTGGGTGATGTGCGGGGCCGCGTGGTGACGGGGTGGGGCGGGTCGAGGCCCCGAGGATCGGTAGCGATCAAGCTTCCTTTCCGTTCGGAGACCTCGACCCGTGCCCGATGCTACGGGGTGCGCCGCTGCGTGCCCGTCTTCTGCTGTCTACTGTGATCGCTGCGATGTGCTCGTCGGCCTCGGCGGGCTGCACGTGGTGGCTGTCGAGCGCTGCCGCGACGGCGTGCTCCTGATCGACGTCGAGTCCCCGCCGGGGCCGGTCGGGTGCCCGGGGTGCGGGCAGGTCGCCGAGTCGCGGGGCCGGAAGGCGCTCGTGCTGGTCGATGCGCCGATGAGCGCCGCTGCGGTGCGGGTCCGGTGGCGCAAGCGCAGGTTCCGGTGCGCTGATGAGGCGTGCCCGAGGGAGTCGTTCACCGAGCAGAACGCTCTGGTCGCCGCGCCTCGCGCCAAGCTCACGGCCCGAGCGGTGATCTGGGCGGTGGGGCAGATGCGGAGGGAGAACGCGTCGGTGCAGGGCGTCGCCCGCCAGCTCGGGGTGTCGTGGCGCACGGTCTGGCGACACGTCAGGCCGGTGCTCGAGACGCGCGCCGCGGACGGGTCCCGCTTCGACGGGGTCACCACGCTCGGCGTCGACGAGCACCTCTGGCACCACGTGTCCACCAGACCCGTCGCCGATGGCGGGCGGGGTCCGAAGGAACTGACCGGGATGGTCGACCTGTCGCGCGATGCGTCCGGGCGGGTGAGGGCCCGCCTGCTGGACCTCGTGCCCGGGCGCAGCGCGAAGGCCTACGCCGACTGGCTGCAAGAGCGCGGGCAGGAGTTCCGCGACGGGGTGCAGGTCGCGACGCTGGACCCGTTCGCCGGCTACAAGAAGGCCCTCGACGACGAGCTCGACGATACCGTCGCGGTGCTCGACGCGTTCCACGTCGTCAAGCTCGGCACCACCGCGGTCGATGAGGTCCGCCGCCGCGTCCAGCAAGACACCCTCGGGCACCGCGGACGCAGAGGTGATGCGCTCTACGGGATCCGCAACATCCTCCGCGCCGGGCAGGAACGACTCACCGACCGGCAGAAGGCCCGGCTCGATGCCGCGTTCACGCAGCGCGAGGAGCACGTCGAGGTCGACGTCGCCTGGCAGGCCGCGCAGCAACTCCGCGACGCCTACCGGCATGCCGACCTCGCCACCGGGCGCAAGATCGCCGAGCACGTGCTCGAATCGCTCCCGACCTGCCCGATCCCCGAGATCGCCCGACTCGGCCGCACCCTGCGTCAGTGGCGGGCCGCGTTCCTGTCCTACTGGGATACCGACCGGTCATCCAACGGCGGCACCGAGGCCGTGAACGGCCTCATCGAACTCGCCCGCCGCGTCGCCCGCGGCTTCCGCAACTACGACAACTACCGACTCCGCATGCTCCTCATCGCCGGCGGCCTCGACCCCACCACCCCCACCTAAAGTCCGAAGAGCCCGATTCCGGAACGATCGCTCTGCGACCGACAGTCCCCTTAGTCGTAAGGAGAACATCTCCGGCACGTGAAAGCTTGACGCCGATCACGTCCCGGTATTCCTCGCCGATTCGATCTTCCGACTTGGGAGCCAAAAAGCCATCACCGATCTCGGCGACTCTGAGAATAGGGATGCCCGATGGTGCCAGCTCAGCCTGCTTCGTGCGGTACCCGTCGTTCAAGATGAGTGTCCCACGCTGAATCAAATCAGCGAACGTTGTCGTCATGCTTTGAGTCCCGTGAGGCGTCTCCGGACTTCGGCCTCAAGAGCATGCCCACGCTCGAACTCGGCCAGTAGTTCGCTGGTGAGACGCTCGATCTTGTCCGCGATCGGCTCGTCGTCTTCCTCGGCCTCTTCCGTGCCAACATACCGGCCCGGCGTCAGCACGAAGTCGTGCTCCGCAATATCGCTCAACGTCGCTGCCTTGGCGAACCCAGCGACGTCCTCGTAACCGCCGTCGTGGTTGCGCCAGGCATGGTAAGTGCCCGCAATCTTCTGGACATCGTCTTCGCTAAGCACTCGCAGCCGACGAGACTCCATCCTGCCGAGCTTCCGCGCGTCGATGAAGAGAACTTCACCGCGACGCTCACGGTGCCCGTTGCCGTGGCGGTCCCTACTCACAAACCAGAGTGAGACGGGGATCCCGGTGTTGAAGAACAGCTTGTCGGGCATCGCGACGATGCAGTCCACGAGCTCGGCCTCAACGAGCTTGCGCCGGATCTCACCCTCGCCCCCGCTCTTCGATGACAGCGACCCGTTCGCAAGTACAAAGCCTGCCGTGCCCTTCGGGCTCAGGTGATAGATGAAGTGCTGCACCCATGCGAAGTTGGCGTTGCCCTGCGGCGGGGTGCCGTACTTCCAGCGCGGATCGTCGGCGAGCTTCGCGTCCCACCAGTCTGAAACGTTGAAGGGAGGGTTGGCGATGACGAAGTCGGCGCGCAGGTCGGGGTGCAGATCTGCGGTGAACGAGTCGTCGGAACGCGGCCCGAGGTCGGCCTCGATGCCTCGAAGCGCGAGGTTCATCTTGGCGAGCTTCCACGTCGTGTCCGTGAACTCCTGCCCGTAGACAGAAATGTCGGTGCGCTTGCCACCGTGCGCCCGCACGAACTCCGCGGACTGCACGAACATGCCACCAGAGCCAGCCGCAGGGTCGTAGACACGTCCCTTGTACGGTTCCAGCATCTCGACGAGCGTCTTGACGACCGAACGGGGCGTGTAGAACGCTCCGGCGTCCTTGCCAGTCTCCTTGCCGGCGAACTGCCCGAGGAAGTACTCGTAGACGCGACCCAGCACGTCGTCCGCACCGTGATCGTCGGTCGCGGTGAAGCCGATGGAGCCGATAAGGTCGACCAACTCACCGAGGCGACGCTTGTCGAGACCATCGCGCCCGTAGTTGCGCGGGAGCACGCCGCGAAGCGATGGGTTCTCCTTCTCGATGAGATCCATAGCCTGGTCGATCTGCTGCCCGATCTCGGATTGCTTCGCGACTGACTGGATGTATCCCCACCGCGCCAACTCCGGCACCCAGAACACGTTGTGGCTGGTGTACTCGTCACGGTCCTCGAAGAAGGAGGCGAGTCGCTCGGGCTTGATCCCCTCGGCAACCAGCTCACCCTCAAGGGCACTGCGACGCTCTTCGAAGCGGTCGGAGATGTACTTGAGGAACACGAGCCCGAGCACGACGTGCTTGTACTCGCTCGGCTCCTGGTTCCCACGCAGCTTGTCGGCGGCCTCCCAGAGGGTCTGCTCCAGAGACTTCTGGGGCTTCGGTTTCGCTACTCGGGCCATCTCATACTCTCTCGACGGAGCACCGTAGCTCCTGACTCTCACTACACGGGATGAATGTCACGTTATCGCGACGGGCGGACGTGGTCCGGGATGGACGTCGCGCGTGGCGAACGGGCAAGCGGTGGGTGCCACCTTCTCGCTGACTGATAAGCGCTCACGCGTCGGGGGCTGGGTCCCGCTCGTCGCCGAGCTCGACCCCGAAGCGATCGGCGACCTCTGCGCGCGGTACCTCGCGCATCCCGGCGCGTTCACGCGCGATGATCTCGACCTCACGATCATCGATCGACTCGATCAGGCCCGCTACGACATGATGCAGATCGCCGTCGCTCAGCGCGGCGAGTCTTGCGATCTCCGCTGCGGCGTCGGCGAGCGAGTAGAGACGCACCCAGGGATGCTCACCGTGACGCGCGACCACGACCGACTCCCGCGTACAGGAGTGGCCGTCGCCTGCGACGAGCCAACGCTCCTCTCCCCCGGCGGTGATGAAGAAGTCGACCACGCACTCACCGCACGGCATCTTGTAGACGCCGGGCTCGGATGGCGCCGTCTCCCTGGCGCGCTCGATCATCACCCTGATTGATGCGTTCGCAATCCTCTGACTGGCCTTTGACCCGCATTGCGACCTCCCGATTCCGAACCGAGTAGTTTCGCATCTGACGTCGGAGATGTCCACGCTGTCATCGAGTCCCGTCGACTCCGACGAGAGCGCGAGGTGCGCGTGGATGCAAGTTTCGGGCCCCGAGAGTCGACTATTGGGCTGAAAGATCCGGCGCGGAGGCTGGCAGTAGATCGCCAAGGTCAACACTCAGAAAGATAACGACGAACGCTTGTGGGCCGTTACCTTTCCGTTATAGAGTGCTCGCACGGTAGTTGTTTTGCTGTGGCAGCTGCCGACATGTGATTGCAGGACACTCTTGGTGCAAGGGACAAGGGCCGGTCGGATGCCTCTCCGACCGGCCCTCACTCTGTCGCCCGGCGAGTGACGGACCGGGTGTGATGGACTGAACGCATGAGCGACCTCTCGATCTCCCTCACCCTCGACGGCGCGCCCGATCTGCCGAGCGCACCGCTCCAGGCGCTCTACCGCATCACGGGGCGGTCGACACCGGAACTCCGCCGCTCGATCCTCGCCGGCGAGCCGCTGTTCACCGCGGCGCTCTTCGGCCGCGAGCACATCACAGCCGCCCCGCGGCTCGAGAAGACGATCGCGTTCCTCACCGAGCACGACCTCGGCTTCTCGCTCACCAAGACGAGCGACGGGGTCCACACCCCGATCGACCTCGCCACGCTCCGCGAGATCCTCGAGCCCGGCGCGGGGCTCGCCGGCGCCTGACGCCGGAGTCCGCGCGCGCCCCGGCATCCAACGCGCCGCGCGTCAGACGCCGCCGCCTCCGCCGCCGCCACCGCCGCCACCGGCAGATCCGCCGCCGCTCGATCCGCCGGTCGACGATGACGATGAAGCCGCCGACGACAGCGACCCGATGCCCGACGAGAACGACGACGCGTCGAACGGCCCGGTGCCTGCGAACCAGTACGGCCCCGTCGCCCCGACCGCCGTGTAGAGCGCGGCGAGCTGGCGCGACCACTCCTTCTCCTGCCCGAACACGACGGCGTACGGCAGCAGCCTCTCGTACAACGCCAGCTTCTGGCGCGGGTCGTCGACGTCGACCGGCACGCGCTCCGCGCCGCTCGGCGACTGCAGCACGCGGATGCGGTCGGCCTCGGCCCAGCCGATGAACTCCTCGAGCCCGCGCAGGTGGTCGCGTGTGTCCGCGCCGCGCGTGGTGAGCGGGCGCCGCGCCACCAGAATGCACACGATGACGACGAGGGCACAGGATGCCACGATCACCGCCACCGGCGCGAACGCATGCGTTCCCCGATCGATCGCCGCCGCCCCGAACACGAACGTGAGCACCGCCGACAGCCCCGTTATCAGGATCGGCCACAGCCGCGTGCCGGTGGGCACGGTGCGGCGGAGCCCGCGCGTGGTGAGCTCGCGATCGGCCGCGGCGAGGATCTTCTGCGCCGCCGCCGAGAAGCGCGTGTCCTGCCGCCCGAACGCGTACTGGTCGCCGGGCCGCCCCTGCGGAAACAGCCCGTCGAGCAGCATGCGCCCGTCGCCGTCGGCGCGCGACGGGTCGACCAGCTCGGCGGTGAGCTTGGGCTTGCCCGTCCAGCTGCGCCCGCCCTCGACGATGCGGATCGAACCGGCGACCGACTGCTCGAGCACCTCGGCCGGAATGCCCTTGTTCTGCCACCCGAGCAGCACGGCGCTCTCGAGCGCGTCGACCGTCGCCGGCGGATCGTATTCGGCGATGATCGTCGGCTGTCCGGGCTCATCGGCCAGCGGCCCGCGGCGGGCGCGCACGGCCAGCACGGCCCCGCACAGCGCGCCGACGCCGGCGAGCGCCTGCAGCCATCCGAACGGCGTCGCGAAGTACGAGCCGTCGAACGCCGCGAAGGTGCCCGGTGTGAACCCGACCGCCATCGTGAGGGTCTGGTGCGGCGCGAGATCCTGCGCCGTGGCCGTGACCACCGCCCCGCCGCCGGCCTCGTCGGTGCGTGTGATCGAGGCACAGGCATCCGTCGCCCCCTGAGAGCCCTGATAGCAGGCGAACCTGCCGGTGAGCCCCGCGGCGAGCTCGGGCGACAGGTGCAGCCGCGCGGTCACGGCGCCGAAGGGCTGCGCCCACTCGATGCCGTTGACATCCCAGAAGAACTCGAGCCCGGTGTCGGGAAAGTCGTAGGTGACGTTCTCGAGCGTGTAGGTGATGACGTAGGTCTGTCGGCCGTGCACGTAGCCGGCGGCGCGCGAGACGACCGAGAACTCGTCGTCGACGTCTTCGACCTCGGATGCCCGGGCGTTCCCGTTCTCGTCGGTGATCGACTCGAGGTGCGCGCGCAGCGGCCGCCCCTGGTAGGTGTCGGGGATCGCCCGGCGGATGCCGCGGTTCTGGTCGGTCTCGGGGAAGACCGCCACGATCGTCTCGACCGCGCGCAGCCGGCTCGTGCCGTCATCCGCCCGCGTCAGGGTGTAGTCGGCGTCGAACGAGTCGAACGTGAAGTCATCGACCCCGGCCGGTGCGGCGTCCACCGGAGCGACGGTCGCGTGCGACGAAGACGACGTGACGGATGCCTGGGCCGCAGGCGCCGGTCGCAGCAGCGCCGTCAGCAGCAGTGCCGCGACCGCGCAGGGCCGGCAGCCATCCCCGTGCCCCGACGGCCGCCGCCATGATCGCCCGCATGCGCCCCATGCGACCACCCTCCCACACGCGGCGCGCACCGGGCGTGTCGCTGACCGCCACTAAAGTTGACGCCATGACCGATCGCCGCCTCGCCGTCGCCGCTTGGGAGAGCCTGTTCCGCGCACAGCACGAGGTCCTCCAGGAGATCCGCGACGACTTCGGCGACGATGACCTCACGCAGGCCGAGTACGACGTGCTGCTCACCGTCACCCGGGGCGAGGGGCACGCCGCGCGCCTGCGCGACGTGACCGCCAACATGCTGATCAGCCAGCCGAGCGTGTCGCGCCTGGTCGACCGGATGGTCGCACGCGGACTCATCAGCAAGTGCCCCGACCCGCACGACGGGCGCGGAGCCATCGTGCGCGCCACCGATGAAGGCCTCCTCGCCTTCCGCCGCGTCGCGACCACGCACGCCCGCTCGATCGCCGAGCGCATGTCGGTGCTCTCCGACGCGGAGCTGACCGAGCTGCAGGGCCTCACGACGAAGCTGCGCGGCACCGCCTGATCCGGCCGGCGACTACGGGGTGCGGCGGCGGAGGGTGAGCGACGCCAGCACGAGCGCGCCCGCAGTGAACGCGGCCACGACGAGCATCGGCCGCCACAGGTCCCAGCCGTCGTCGCCCGCCGCGACGGCGGCGACCGCGTCGATGGCGTAGCTGAGCGGCAGCCAGTCGCTCACGGCGTGCAGCACGTCGGGCATCTGGTCGCGGGGCATGAACAGCCCGCCGAGGATGATCTGCGGGAACACGATCAGCGGCATGAACTGCACCGCCTGCAGCACCGCGACGAGTCCGAACGCGAGCGCGTATCCGACGATGAAGTCGCCCCTGCCGAGCGGCGTCGTCATGAGACGTTCGAGGGTGCCGCTGCGACGCTCGCGCAACGTCGTGATCGAGGTGACGAGGAACATCACCACGAACGGGAAGAGTCGAGCGCGCGATCGACGTCGCCGCGCGGTGCGCCGAGCAGCCGCGCGAAGTAGCGCAGGTTCTGCCGGACGGTGAGGTCGCCGTATACCGGCGAGCCCTGCGTGCCGTAGGCGACACGGCGACGCAGGGCCGGGCTGCCCGCGGGCGCCCCCAGCACGGTGACGGTGCCCGCGGCGACCTGCTGCACGCCGACGATCGATCGCATCAGCGTCGTCTTGCCGCACCCCGACGGGCCGAGCAACCCGGTGATGGTGCCCCGCGGGATGTCGAGGTCGAGCCCCGCGAACACGTCCGCTCTGCCGCGGCGCACGCGCAGCCCGCGCACTTCGATGGCCTGCTCGCTCATGCGCTCAGCGCAGACCCGCTCACCACCGGTTGTGCACGTCTCCGGCGAAGCCGATCAGGCCGGCGAAGGCGACCTCGTGCGTGCCCGCGGCATCCGGGGCATCCCCGTCCGCGGCGTCCGCGGCCGTCCAGGTGAAGGTTCCCGTCCACTCGCCGAAGCACTGGTCGGTGCGCGAAGAGAGGATGCCGAGGTTCATCGCCGACCGTTTGTCGTAGAAGGGGGTGAACGTGGCATCCAAGCCGCCGCCGGTCACCCGCCAGGGCTGGAGCGGCGCGGCGAGATCGTAGCTCCAGCGCACGGGTGTCGAGATCTTGTGGAGCACGCCGCCGACGATGACGGCGTTCTCGGTGGCACCGGTGCCGTCGGTCCACCGGCCGCCGACCTGCAGGCCGATGCTGCGGCCGTCCGGGAGCACTCCCGCGCCGGCGCCCCAGTTCCAGGCGACGTCGTACGGCCAGCGGCCGCGCCCGTGGTCGAGCACCGCCCACGAGCCGGCGGGCACGTCGTGGCGCACGCCCTCGGTCGTGATCGTGCCCGACGCGGGAAGGGCGACGTCCTTGACGGTGTACTGGAACCGCCGCGTCGACCACGGCACGACGACGGCGAGACAGTCGTGGTGCGCCGGGCGGGTGACGGTGATGTCGAACGAGGCATCCGGGATCGCAGCGTGCAGCCGCCAGACGCCGCCGTCGCCGGTCGGGGTGACCGTGATCGCGAGGTCTTTCGCGTGCGCGATCGCGATGCCCCCGCCGAGCGAGCCCGGCAGCACCATGTCGCGCGAGGGGATGACCGTCGCGCCGCGCCCCCACGAGCGCTCCGAAGCGCGTTCGAATACCCACACCTCGTGCACGGCGGCGTAGTCGAGAGAGGAGATCGTGAGCGCCACGATGTGGGTGGGCGTGATGACGTTCCAGTACTCCCAGCGCTTGTTGCGGCCCCAGCCGTGGCGACCGCCGATGCCGGACGTGTCGACCAGCGGCGAGCGTGCGAAGCCGACCGCCGCGAGGTTGAGCCGGCCGTTCGGCAGGGTCAGCGAGACGGGAGCGGTGAGCTCGCGCTCGGGCGTCACGGCGGGCGCGGGGAACGGGTCGGGGGCGGTCATCGGCATCCTTGCTGACGGCTCGGTTCGGGTGATCCGAGTCTAGCGAGAAGCCGATGGCCGCCCCGGACGGGCCGCGGTCGTCGCGCTCAGCACTCGATGACGTTGACGGCGAGACCGCCCTCGCTCGTCTCCTTGTACTTGTGCGACATGTCGATGCCGGTCTGGCGCATCGTCTCGACGACGGCGTCGAGCGACACGAAGTGCTCGCCGTCGCCGCGCAGCGCGAGGCGCGCGGCAGTCACGGCGGTCGACGCGGCGATCGCGTTCCGCTCGATGCACGGGATCTGCACGAGGCCGCCCACGGGATCGCAGGTGAGCCCGAGGTGGTGCTCCATCGCGATCTCGGCCGCGTTTTCGATCTGCCGGGTGGTGCCGCCCATCACGGCGGTGAGGCCCGCGGCAGCCATCGCGCACGCGGAGCCGACCTCGGCCTGGCATCCGCCCTCGGCGCCCGAGATCGAGGCGTTCGCCTTGAACAGCGAGCCGAGCGCGGTCGCCGTCAGCAGGAAGCGACGGATGCCCCGGCGCCGGTTCGCCTCGGCGACGTCGCCCGCCGCCTCACCGAGGACGAGGGGCGCCACGGCCTCCGCCGCACCCGGGTGCAGGCCCAGCAGCGCCGAACCGACGAGCTCGCCGTACGGGGTCACCGCGTTCTCGGCGCCGAGCCCCGAGTCGGCGAGGAAGCGCCACCAGTACATCGCGACGGCGGGCACGATGCCCGCCGCACCGTTGGTCGGTGCGGTGACGACGCGGCCGCCCGCGGCGTTCTCCTCGTTGACGGCGAGCGCGAACGCGCCGAGCCATTCGCCGGGCAGCTCGCGTCCGCCACCGGCCTCGGCCTGTTCGAGCTGCTCGCGGATGAGGCTCGCGCGGCGCTTCACCTTGAGCATGCCCGGCAGCACGCCGCCGACGTGCAGCCCCGCGTCGACGCACGACGACATGGCATCCCAGATCGCGTCGAGACCCGCGGCGATCTCGTCTTCGCTGCGCAGCGCCTCCTCGTTGCGGCGGGCCACCTCGGCGATCGTGAGCCCGTGCTCGTCGCAGAGCGCGATGAGTTCGGCGGCGTTCGAGAAGCGGAAGGGAAAGGCATCCACGGCGCGCGGGCGGGCATCGGATGCCACGACGTCGCTCTCGCGCCGGATGAACCCACCGCCGATCGAGTAGTAGGTCTCCTCGAGGAGCACCGCCCCGGCCGGATCGAGGGCGCGGAGGGTCATCGCGTTCGGGTGGCCGGGAAGGCGCGTGCGCGGCGCGAACTCGATGTCGGCCCGCGCGAACGGGACGGGCGCCGCGCCGTCGACGAGGAGGGCGTCGCCGTCGGTCCAGTTCGTCCACGCTCCGCGCACGAGCGCCGGGTCGACGGTCTCGGGCTCGTGGCCCTGCAGCCCCGCGACGACGGCGTCGGGCGTGCCGTGGCCGATGCCGGTCGCACCGAGCGATCCGTACAGCACGCACGTGATGCGGGTGAGGGGCCCGAGAGCGCCGCCGGATTCGACGCCGAGTGCGACGGTGCGGCGCGCGAAGTCGCCGGCCGCCCGCAGCGGACCGACGGTGTGGGAGCTCGAGGGGCCTACTCCGATGGAGAACAGCTCGAACGCCGAGACGTACGCACTCACTCGATCAGCCTACGCAGGGCCGCGACGGCGCAGGCCGCGGCACACTTCTGGTCTCACTCCTTCTGGAAGGCGACGATGCCGACGGTGTTGCCCTCGGTGTCGCGCACGACGACATCGCGGAGGGTCGCAGGGCCACGCGGCGTCGCCGCCCGCACGTAGGCTGATACCAGGCACGGCGACCGGCGGAGGGAGAGCGCATGACCGCACTGACCACGCTCCAGGCCGACCGGGGGGCCGCGCTCGCCGCGGCCGAAGCAGCGGGCCGCCTCGACGACGCCTTCCTCGACCGGTTCGACGCGCAGTTCCCGCGCCTGCACTCCCTGTTCACCGAGCTCTACGGCGCGCGCCCCGACGGTCAGGAGCAGCTTGCCGAGACGGTGGCCGTGGCATCCACGGCATGGAATCTGCGACCGCTCGAGCTGAAGGCGCGCGACGCGTTGCGCGAGGCCGATCCGGCGTGGTTCCAGTCGGAGCGGATGCTCGGTGGCGTCTGTTACGTCGACCGGTTCGCGGGAAACCTCGCCGGCATCCGGGATCAGATCCCCTATTTCCGCGAGCTCGGCCTGACCTACCTGCACCTCATGCCGCTCTTCGACGCCCCCGAGGGCGAGAACGACGGCGGGTACGCCGTGTCGAGCTACCGGCGGGTCAATCCGAGTCTCGGCACGATGGAGCAACTCACCGAGCTCGCCGCCGACCTGCGCACCGCGGGCATCTCGCTCGTGCTCGACTTCATCTTCAACCACACGAGCGACGAGCACGAGTGGGCACGGAAGGCCGTGGCGGGCGACCCGGACTTCGAGGACTTCTACCTCATATTCCCTGATCGGGATATGCCCGACGCCTATGAGCTGACCACGCGCGAGATCTTCCCCGACGACCATCCGGGATCGTTCGTGCAGCTCGAGGACGGACGCTGGATCTGGTCGACCTTCTACCACTATCAGTGGGATCTCAACTACGCGAACCCCGCGGTCTTCCGCGCGATGGCGGGCGAGATGCTGTTCCTCGCGAACCAGGGCGTCGAGGTGCTGCGGATGGATGCCGTGGCGTTCATCTGGAAACGCCTCGGCACCGCGTGCGAGTCGCTGCCCGAGGCGCACCTCCTGCTGCAGGCGTTCAATGCGGTGCTCGCGATGGCCGCGCCCGGCATGGTGTTCAAGTCGGAGGCGATCGTGCACCCCGACGAGGTGATCGCCTACATCTCGCCCGACGAGTGCGAGCTCTCGTACAACCCGCTGCAGATGGCGCTGACCTGGGAGGCGCTCGCGACCCGCGACGGACGGCTCCTGCAAGACGCGCTCGAGCGCCGACACGCGCTGCCGGCGGGCACGGCGTGGGTGAACTACGTGCGCTCGCACGACGACGTCGGGTGGACGTTCGCCGATGAGGATGCCGCGGCGCTCGGCATCGACGCGTTCGCGCACCGGCAGTTCCTCAACCGCTTCTACACCGGCCGGCATGACGGCTCGTTCGCGCGGGGCGTCGCCTTCCAGGAGAATCCGGCGACGGGCGACGCGCGCGTTGCGGGCACCACGGCGTCCCTCGCCGGGGTCGAAGCGGGCGATGCGGCCGGCGAAGACCGCGTCGTGCTGGCGCACGCGCTGGCGCTGTCGACCGGAGGCATCCCTCTCCTCTATCTCGGCGATGAGGTCGCGCAGCTGAACGACTACTCGTATGCCGAAGACCCGCTGCGCCGCGGCGACAGCCGGTGGGTGCACCGCGGCAACCGTCCGCGCGACCGCTACGCGCAGCGCACCGATCTGTCGACGCCGGCGGGGCGGATCCACCGGCGACTCACGAAGCTCGTCGCGGCGCGGCAGCAGTCACCCGAGCTCGCCGGTAACGCGCTGATCGGCTTCCGCACGCCGCACCCGTCGGTCGTCGGGTATCAGCGGCCGGGCGAGGACACCCGCGTGCTCGTGCTCGCGAACGTCGGGGATACCGAGGTGCAGGTCGACCCGCTGACGCTGTCGGGGTTCGAGTCGGCCGCGTTCGACCTCGTGCACGACACCGAGGTCGACCTCGAAGAAGGCCTCGCGCTGCCGCCGCACGGCTTCGTGTGGCTGCGGGTCAGGGTGCGGTAGGCGCCGCCGGGGTCTCGTCGTCGCGCGCCGCGGGCGGCCGGCTCGCGACCATGCGGCCCTCCGGGTCGATCCGGGCGAGCACAGCGACGGCGGCGTCGCGCAGCTGCTCGCGCTGATCCGCGTCGAGGGCGTCGAACACGAGGCTGCGCACGGTCTCGACGTGACCCGGTGTCGCCCGCAGCACGACGCGGCGCCCTTCCGGGGTGATCACGACGTCGACGCCGCGCGCGTCGGTGGTGCGGCGCTCGCGGGCGACGAGCCCGCGGCGCTCGAGTCGGCTGACGACGTGCGAGAGGCGCGGCATGGTCGCGTTGGTCATCGAGGCGAGCTCCTTCATCTGCAGCCGGTGGTCCGGTGAATTGGTGAGCATCGACAGGGCGAAGTAGTCGAAGTGCGTGAGGTCGGCGTCGCGCAGCAGCTGGGCGTCGAGCTCCCGCGGCAGGAGCTCGAGCAGGGCGGCCACGGGGATCCAGGTGGCGAGTTCATCGTCGGAGTAGAACCGCGGGGCATCCATGCCCTCAGTCTAGGAACGCGGAGCGGGAATAGTTGTCGCGACAAGCGGGTTGGACGATGATAGTTGCAGGTACAAGCATCCTGTCTCCCTCCTCGAAAGGACCGGTCATGACCACCATCACCATCTTCGGAAACGGCAACATGGGCCAGGCGATCGCGGGCGTGCTCGCGCGCGGCGGAGCCGACATCCAGCACATCGGCAGCGACGAGACCTCGACGCAGATCTCCGGCGACATCGTCGTGCTCGCCGTGCCCTACCCGGCGCTCGCGGTGATCGCCGACGCGTACGGCGACCAGCTGGCCGGTAAGACCGTGGTCGACATCACGAACCCGCTCGACTTCGCCACGTTCGACGCGCTCGTCGTTCCCGCCGGCAGCTCCGCGGCGGCGGGCCTCGCCGAGCGCCTTCCCGAGGCGAAGGTGCTGAAGGCGTTCAACACGAACTTCGCGGCGACGCTCGCGTCGGGCACCGTCGGCGGCGCGCCGACCACCGTGCTCGTCGCCGGCGATGACGCGGACGCCAAGGCGGCGCTCGTCGCCGCCGTGCAGGCCGGCGGCCTGAAGGCCGTGGATGCCGGGTCGCTCGCCCGCGCCCACGAGCTCGAGGCTCTCGGGTTCCTGCAGCTGACCCTCGCCGCGGCGGAGAAGATCACCTGGACCGGCGGCTTCACCCTCGCGAACTGACCCGTTCGGGCGGCGGCGCGTCGGTGCGGGTTCTCCTGCGCCGTCGCGCCACCGCCGCGCCGGGTTGTGGGGACACGGGACGACCCACCCCGCGCCGCGGTCAGCGCGGGGCGGTGACCTCGACCTCGAACGAGACCGACTGGCCGGTCGAGCTGTTGGTCAGCGTCACGTCGGAGTCGCCGACCTCGAGCGCCTTGACGCCGGGGTTGAACGTCGCCGAGCCGTCGGTGCGGCCGTCGACGAAAGAGACGACCTCGGTGATCGGCACCGAGACCGGCGCGATCACGCTCCCCGACGCACCGTCCGAGTCGGAAGCAACACCAGACCCCGACCCCGTGCACCCGGTAAGGGAGGCGACGAGAAGCACGGCTCCGGCGACTACTGCGAAGCGGCTCGTTGTCCTGGCATCCATCGGCTCATCCCCCCGTCGGCGTCGGCGGAGCGCCCGCGGCGCGCCTTCCTCGCGGTCAGTACGCTACTAGATGTACTGACCTCGACCGTTGTTGATTCGGTCGATGGGGGTTCTGCCTCCGATGCCGAGGTGGTGCCTGTCTAGGTTGTAGTAGTCGAGCCAGGTCGTCAACCCTGCTTTTCGGTCGTCGTTCGAGCTCCAGGGGCGGGCGTAGGCCCACTCGGTGGCGAGGGTGCGGTTGAGGCGTTCGACTTTCCCGTTGGTCCAGGGGCAGTGCGGTTTGATGAACCGCTGTCGGATGCCGTGCGCGTCGACCACGGCCTTGAACGCGGCCGAGTGGCGGTAAGCGAACGCGTTGTCGCTGATGACGCGTTCGACCTTGACGCCGAGGCGCGCGTAGAACGCGATCGCCCGCTCGAGCACACCCGCGGCGGTGATGCCTTTCTCGTCGTCGTGGATCTCCGCGTAAGCAACTCGGGAATGGTCGTCGATGACGGTGTGCACGTAGTCGTAACCCAGGCCCCGCTTGCGCGCAGGACGTTGCCCGCGGCCATGCAGACGCCATCCGCCGCCGTCGGGGATACGGCCGAGTTTCTTCACATCAACGTGGATCAGGGACCCGGGATGATCATGCTCGTAACGCTGCGCGGATCGGCGGGTCGCGCGGATCACGGACCCCGTGACCGGGTCCAGCTCCCGCAGCAACGGCACGTGGTGGCGGCGCAACACCCTACCGACCGTTGAGGCCTGCAAGCCGAGCTTGTCAGCGATGAACACCGGCCCACGCCGAGTGAGGTGCCGCATGATCCGCACCCTCGCCTCCACGCACGCTTTGGTCTGGCGAGGGTGGGAGCGGGCGACGCTGGAACGATCGATCAGGCCCGCCGGGCCGCACTCCCGGAACCTGCGCCACCACCGCCACGCGGTCGTGCGGGAGATCCCCATTTCCGCGGCGACATGCGCGACCGCACGCCCCGACTGGATGCGCTGAACCATGATCAACCGGCCGGCCGGAGTCAGCCGGGCATTAGCGTGAGACAAGAGAGACCTCCGTGCGTTTGAGCTGAAGAACTTAGACAGCTCCAACTCGACCCCGGAGGTCTCTCCTACGTCAACAACGATCTGGGTCAGTACAACTAGAGGGCGCCCCGCCGAAACCGAACCCGACCCGAGACCAAACCCGAGCCCGAATCTCGCGCGTCAGACGAGCGTCGCGGCGAAGGGATCGAACCCCTCGGGCAGCAGCGGCACCGGCGCGACGGTCGACTCGATGGTGCGGGTCCGCCCGTCGGCGACGGATTCCTGTGCCGAGAGCATCACGTCGAGCACGTGATAGCCGAGCTCGCCGGTCGCGATGTGCGGACGGCCCTCGCTGATCGCGCGCGCCATGTCGAGCACACCGATGCCGCGCCCGGTGGCGGGCCCCTGCTCCTCGATCTCGATCCACTGCTGACCGTCGCGGTCGGCGTCGGAGATCGAGCCGAGCGGCTTCACGTACGCGATGCGCCCCGAGAACATGTTCGGGTCGGGTAGCACGAGGGTGCCCTCCGAGCCGTGGATCTCGACCACGCCGGCACGCTCGAGCGCCGAGTCGAAGCTCAGCAGGTGCGTCCCGTGCTGGCCGCCCGCGAACGAGCTCAGCACCTGCACCGTCGAGGGCACCTCGACCGGGAAGGTCTCACCGGCCCGCGGACCCGAGCGGATCGTCCGCTCGAGCTGCGGGCGCGAGCCGCGCGCGGTGACCGCGTCGACCGGGCCGAGCAGGCTCACGAGCGCGGAGAAATAGTACGGGCCCATGTCGAGCAGCGGGCCGGCGCCGTTCGCGAAGAGGAACGCGGGTTCTGGATGCCACGCATCCGGCCCCTGCGTCTGGAAGATCGTCTGCACGAACCGCGGCGTGCCGATGACACCGTCGAGGACGGCGCGCTTGGCGGTCTGGAATCCCGGGCCGAGGAGGGTGTCGGGCGCCGAGCCGATGCGAACGCCCGCCTGGCCGGCCGCGGCGAGCAGCTCGCGCGTGGACTCCCGGTCGAGGCCGATCGGCTTCTCGGTCCAGACGTGCTTGCCCGCGGCCACGGCCGCGCGCGAGACCTCGACGTGCACGGCCGGGATCGTGAGGTTCACGACCAGTTCGACGTCGGGGTTCGCGAGCACGTCGTCGGCGGTGCCCCACGACGGGATGCCGAACTCCTCGGCCTTCGCCTGGGCCCGCTCGGCGATCAGGTCGCCGACCGCGACGACGGCGATGTCGGGGAACGAGGTGAGGTTCTCGAGGTAGGTCTGGCTGATGACGCCGGTGCCGATGATGCCGACGCCGAGCGGCTTGTTCGCGCTCACGCGACGAACCCGCCGTCCTTCAGGAACGCCAGGCTCGCGGCCACGTCTTCGAACACATCACCGGGGGCGTTGTCGTACTCGACGACGGCGTAGCGGATGGCGGTGCCGGCGCGCAGCGCCTCGGCGAGCGCGACGTCGCCCTCGCCCGGGCGGCGCTGGTCGAGCTCACTCGAGCCGCCGAGCACGGCCGCCTCAGGAGCCCACGGGTTGACGGCCGGCACGACGCCGTCTTTGACGTGCACGGCGGTGAGCCGGTCGCCGAGGCGCGCGACGAGCGCGGGAACGTCCTGGCCGCCGGTGAGCGCCCAGAACAGGTCGAGCTCGAGCTGCACGCGCGGGTCGGCGAGCGAGACGAACCGCTCGTAGGCCGAGACGTCGTCCCACGACGCGATGAACTCCTGCGCGTGGTTGTGGTAGCCGACCGAGAGGCCGAAGCCGGCGGCGGTCTCGACGAGCGCGTTGAGGCGCTCGGCGATGTCGGCGACGCCCTCTTCGGTGAGCCAGCGCTCGGGGGCGACGAACGGGTCGATGACCGTGGTCATGCCGATCGTCGCGGCCGCCTCGAAGACCACCTCGGGGGCGGGCGTCGGGATCGAGCCGTCGGGCGTCCACAGCTCGTCGGTCAGCAGCGGGGCGTGGCCCGTGGGCGACGCGAGGCCCGAGGCATCCAGCGCCGCGCGGATCTCGGCGGGGCGCCCGACGAAGTCGAACGCCTCGACGTTGCGGTAACCGATCGCGGCGAGCTTGTCGAGCGAGCCCTGCGGGTCGGCGGCGAATGCGTCGCGCAGAGAATAGAGCTGAACGGATGCCTCGGGCAGAGTCATGGTGTTCCTTCGATACGTCGTTGTGGGCCGCCTCTTCGTGAGGCGGCGTGACGACGATACCGCAGAAAACCTCCGACCGGAAGTTTTATCGTGATGCGCGCTGCGGTGCCCTACCCTGGGCCGATGCGCATGCTTCTCACGTCTGGCGGAATCGCCAACGAGATGATCCGCGACGCGCTCGTCGACCTGCTCGGCAAGCCACTCGCCGATTCGCGGGTCGTCGTGGTGATCGACGCCATCCTCGGCTTTCCCGGTGACAGTTCGACCCTCGTCGACCATCTCGAGGGGTCGCGCGCGCTCGGCTGGGCGGAGTTCGACATCGCCTCGCTCTTCGCCGGCCCCGCGAGCCTGGTCGAGTCGCGCCTGCGCTCGGCCGACGTGATCCTCGGGTACGGCGGCAGCAACCTGTGGGCCGCGCATGCCTGGCGGGCGAGCGGCCTGGCGCCGGTGCTCGCCGAGCTGCTCGAGCAGAAGGTGTACGTCGGGTGGAGCGCCGGCTCGATGATCTTCGCCCGCGAGCTCGACCGGTGGCCCGCAGCCTTCGACGATCTCGATGAGCTCGCCCTGTTCGGGCTCGACGACGCCGCTCCCGCCGTCGCCCTCTTCGATTGGTTCTTCGCCGGGCACCTCGGCGCCGATTGGATGCCCGGGGATGCGGAAGAGCTGTTCGCGCGCGGCGCCGCGCGCTCGGGGCAGGAGGTGTGGTTCGTCGACGACGATTCGGCGCTGCTCGTCCGCGACCCTTCGGCGCCGCCGACGGTCATCTCATCGGGACACTGGCGCCGCTACGGCGCCGACGGCGCGCTCGTCGCTGCGCGGTCGCCGCCCGCGGAGAGGCACAGGACAGGCGTCGAAAGAGTGAGCCGTCCCTGCCTTTTCTCGCCCTCGTGGGCACCTCTAGATTGGTCACAATTCGCTCTGTTTCAGACCGCTCCGGAGGCGCCGAGGAGTGCTCCGACGCCGTAGGTCGCGGCGAGGGCGAGGGCACCGCCGATGACGACGCGGATCATGGCGCGGTGTCGGGAGCTGCCGCCGATGTGTGCGGAGATGGCTCCCGTGATCGCGAGGGCGACAAGCACGGCAACGAAGGTCACCGGGACACGCCACCCTGGCGGGGGTAGGAGGATGGCGAGCATGGGCAGGATAGCGCCGATCGTGAACGCTGCCGCAGATGCGACTGCCGCGTGCCAGGGGCTCACGACGTCGTTTTGGTCGATGTTGAGCTCGGCGGATAGGTGTGCGGCAAGGGCGTCGTGCGCGGTGAGCTCCACGGCGACCTGTCGCGCGGTCTGTGCGCTGAGCCCGCGGGCTTGGTAGAGCCCGGCGAGCTCGTCGAGTTCTTCGTCCGGCATGTCGCGCAGTTCCTGGCGTTCTTTCGCGATCAGGGCGCGTTCACTGTCGCTCTGGCTGCTGACGGAGACGTACTCGCCCAGGGCCATCGAGATGGCGCCTCCGACCAGGCCCGCCAGCCCGGCGGTGAGGATGGGCCCGGTGGCGGTGGTCGCGCCCGCGACGCCGACGACGATCGCGGCGACGGAGACGATGCCGTCGTTCGCGCCGAGCACGCCGGCGCGCAGCCAGTTCAGCCGTTGCGCGATGCCGCCGCGGTGCGGCTCGTCAGGATGGGCTTGGAGCGCGGGGTTGTCTGCGGGCAGATCTGTCGCCATGACCTCAACATAAGCACCCGCCAGCCGCGGCGAGCAACGTTGGTGAGGCTAAGCGTCCCCCAGTTAGGCGCCCCAAGAATCCTGGAAGAAAAGAGGGGGATCGTGGGACTCGTCGATAACCGGACCCACCCGAATCGAGTTGAGGATGACAACAGGCACCGCTCCCTCTCCGCGGGCGGCCAGGCCCCGCACAGACGATTCGGTTGCGCGGGCGCGGCGGGTCCGTGCTCGTAGACGGATGCGCGCGGCGGACCTGATGGTCGCCGCGGTACGGCTGTCGGTCGCCTCGGCTGTATCGCTGTGGCTCGCCTACGGCGGGCTGAACCAGGTCACCGATCCCGCCCGCTGGCACTCCGGGAGCGTTAAGCGCACGTTCACCTGTTCTATCGTCATTCGATATCGAGATCCGATAGACAGGCGTGGTGACGAGCAGGCGCTCCCTTGACGAGCTGGACGAGTACCGAGACCTCCTCGGCGGGCTCGTCAGGATGCACGTGCTGCACCACGCGTCACAGGAAGAGATCTACGGCGCCTGGATGATCGAGGAGCTCGCCGGTCACGGCTACCGCCTCTCAGCAGGGACCCTTTACCCGATGCTCCACAAGATGGTCGAAGACGGCTACCTCACCGTACGGACCGAACGAGAGGGCCGCACCATCCGCAAGCTCTACTCCGCAACCGAGAAAGGCCGGCGCGGCCTCGCGGTCGCCCGGGAACGGATGCGCATCTTCACCCAGGAAGGCACCGGCCGATGACAACGGACACCACCACTCCCCCGCAAGCGGGACAGGGGTCCACCCGGGAGGTGCTGCGCGTCTTCGGGAAGCTGGGCGTGACCGCCTTCGGCGGCCCCATCGCCCACCTCGGCTACTTCCGCGACGAGCTCGTGCAGCGCCGCCGGTGGCTCGACGACAACGAGTACGGCGACCTCGTCGCCCTCAGCCAGTTCCTCCCCGGCCCCGCATCCAGCCAGGTCGGCTTCGGCCTCGGCCTCTTCCGCGCAGGCCCCGCCGGCGCGATCGCCGCGTTCCTCGCCTTCACCCTGCCCTCAGCCGCCCTCATGGTGGCCTTCGCGTACGGGGCGCCGCTGTTCGAAGGCGTCGTGGGCGGCGGCATCCTCACCGGCCTCAAGATCGTCGCCGTCGCGATCGTCGCCCAAGCCGTGTTCGGCATGGCAAAAACCCTCACCCCCGACCGGGAGCGCGCCGCCATCGCGGTGGTCGCCGCCGCCAGCGCCCTCCTGCTCGCCGGGTCGACCGGGCAGATCGGCGCCATCGCGATCGGCGCGATCGCAGGACTGATCTTCTGCCGGAGCGCTCCCGTACCCGCGACCGCGATGATCCGCTTCCCCGTCGCCCGCACAGCCGGCGTGATCTGCCTGACCCTGTTCGTGCTGCTCCTCGTGGGACTGCCGGTGCTCGCCACAACCACGCAGTGGGGGGCGGTGCAGCTGTTCGACGCCTTCTACCGTGCGGGAGCCCTCGTCTTCGGCGGCGGCCACGTCGTGCTCCCCCTGCTGCAGGCCGGCGTGGTCGACACCGGCTGGGTCACCCCTGACCAGTTCCTCGCCGGCTACGGTGCCGCCCAGGCCATGCCCGGGCCCCTCTTCACCTTCGCCGCCTACCTCGGCACCCTCTCCACCATCGGCCCCGGCGGCGCGACAGGAGCCGCGATCGCCCTCACCGGCGTGTTCCTGCCCGGGTTCCTGCTGCTCACCGGGGTACTCCCGTTCTGGAACACCTTCCGTTCCCGCCCCTGTGCCCAGGCGCTGATGCGCGGAGCCAACGCCGCCGTAGTCGGCATCCTCGCCGCCGCGCTCTACGACCCCGTCTTCACCACCGCCATCACCGGCGCGGCCCCCTTCGTGCTCGCGCTGATCTGCTTCGTGCTCCTGATCGCCTGGCGGGCACCCGCCTGGGCCGTCGTCATCGTGGGCGCCGCTGGGGGCATTCTGATCACCCTCATCGGCTAAGGCCGGGCGATGGAAGTCTCCGGATTTGTGCGATAATCTGCGTATGAATGCAGATACTTCGAGATGTGGACGTCTGCCGGAGAGCGAGTACGTCGAGCTGGCGGTGGAGGTGTTCTCGATGCTCGCGGACGCGACCCGTGTGCGCATCATCATGGCCCTGCGCGACGCCAGCGAGCTGTCGGTGAACCGTCTGGCGGAGACCGTCGACAAGTCGCCGGCCGCCGTCTCGCAGCACCTCGCGAAGTTGCGGCTGGCGCGCATCGTCTCGACCCGGCAGGAGGGCACGCGCATCTTCTACCGGCTCGAGAACGAGCACGCGCAACAGCTCGTCGCCGACGCGATCTTCCAGGCTGAGCACTCCCTGGGCGGGACCCCGCACCACCACCGCGCGGCCGACGCCGTGCGCCCGGCGGTGAGCGAGCCGTGACGAGCACCGTGAGGGATGCCCCAGTGCGCGCGGGCGGACGGATGCTCGCGAAGCCCCCGTCGATGCTGCGCACCGGCGCACGCCTTGCGGGAGAGCCGAACGAGCCGTCCGTCCCGATAGACCTCGCGGCGGAACGGGTCAAACCGGACGCCGCACGCCTCCAAGATGGGGGGCTGCGACGGCCCGCTCCGGCGGTTCAGCGCTCGAAGCCTCGCGACGAGCTCGGGGAACTCGAACGGCTTGGCGAGGTAGTCGTCGGCGCCCAGCTCGAACCCCGCGACCTTCTCGCCCAGCCGGCGGGCCGCGGTGAGCATCAGGATCGAAGGGGCGCTGTCCCGCCCGGCGAGAATGCGGCACACGTCGTCGCCGTGGGTACCGGGGATGTCTCGGTCGAGGATCAGGATGTCGTCCTCGTTGATATCGACCATCGCCAACGCGGCGTCGCCGTCATGAGCCAGGTCGGCCGTGATCGCCTCCGGGCGTAGCCCGATCTGGATGGCCTCGGCCAAGAACACCTGGTCTTCCACGACAAGCACCCTCATGTGTCTCTCGTGTCTCCTCCGGCCTCGACGCTCGTGCCTCTCCATCGAGTCACGCACGGCACCCCTAAAGAAGACGTAAGCGTTTTCTCTGACGCTCTCGCAACACGTCTCCGGGCTCAATGGAATCGCGCCCGATCAGCACCTTGGTTGATCGGCATCCATGAGAAAGGACCTTCCGTGAACACAGCCGCTCGAATGCGAAGCCGGCTCGCAGCGCTGGCGGCCGTTCCGCTGCCGCTCGCCGCGCTCGCCGCCTAGATGTACTGACCTCGACCGTTGTTGATTCGGTCGATGGGGGTTTTGCCTCCGATGCCGAGGTGGTGCCTGTCTAGGTTGTAGTAGTCGAGCCAGGTCGTCAACCCTGCTTTTCGGTCGTCGTTCGAGCTCCAGGGGCGGGCGTAGGCCCACTCGGTGGCGAGGGTGCGGTTGAGGCGTTCGACTTTCCCGTTGGTCCAGGGGCAGTGCGGTTTGATGAACCGCTGTCGGATGCCGTGCGCGTCGACCACGGCCTTGAACGCGGCCGAGTGGCGGTAAGCGAACGCGTTGTCGCTGATGACGCGTTCGACTGTGACGCCGAGGCGCGCGTAGAACGCGATCGCGCGGTCGAGGACGCCCGCCGCGGTGGTGCCTTTCTCGTCGTCGTGGATCTCCGCGTAAGCAACTCGGGAATGGTCGTCGATGACGGTGTGCACGTAGTCGTAACCCAGGCCCCGCTTGCGCGCAGGACGTTGCCCGCGGCCATGCAGACGCCATCCGCCGCCGTCGGGGATACGGCCGAGTTTCTTCACATCAACGTGGATCAGGGACCCGGGATGATCATGCTCGTAACGCTGCGCGGATCGGCGGGTCGCGCGGATCACGGACCCCGTGACCGGGTCCAGCTCCCGCAGCAACGGCACGTGGTGGCGGCGCAACACCCTACCGACCGTTGAGGCCTGCAAGCCGAGCTTGTCAGCGATGAACACCGGCCCACGCCGAGTGAGGTGCCGCATGATCCGCACCCTCGCCTCCACGCACGCTTTGGTCTGGCGAGGGTGGGAGCGGGCGACGCTGGAACGATCGATCAGGCCCGCCGGGCCGCACTCCCGGAACCTGCGCCACCACCGCCACGCGGTCGTGCGGGAGATCCCCATTTCCGCGGCAACATGCGCGACCGCACGCCCCGACTGGATGCGCTGAACCATGATCAACCGGCCGGCCGGAGTCAGCCGGGCATTAGCGTGAGACAAGAGAGACCTCCGTGCGTTTGAGCTGAAGAACTTAGACAGCTCCAACTCGACCCCGGAGGTCTCTCCTACGTCAACAACGATCTGGGTCAGTACACCTAGATGTTCTTCCCACTGACGTTGTGGACGCGGTCGATGGGTGCTCGGCCTCCGATGCCGGTGTGGGGTCGATGGTGATTGTAGTGGTGCAGCCAGGCGTCGTAGCTGGCGGCTCGCTGCTGGTCTGAGTCGTAGTGGCGGGCGTAGGCCCATTCGTCGGCGAGGGTGCGGTGGAATCGCTCGATCTTCCCGTTGGTCTGCGGCCGATAGGGCCGCGTGTATTTGTGCTTCACGTTCTCGCCGAGCGCCTCGTTGAACACCTTGGACCGGTAGCAGGAGCCGTTATCGGTCATCACCCGCTGCACGGTGATGCCGTGCCCGGCGAAGAACGCGCTGGCGCGCTGCCAGAACCCGCCGGCGGTGTCCTTGCGTTCGTCGGGGAGGATCTCGGAGTAGACCAGTCGGGCGTGGTCGTCGATCGCGGAATGCAGATACGAGTAGCCGACCCCGGAGCGGCGTTTGCGGCCCGTGGCACGTCCCAGCGTGCGCCAGCCGCCACCGTCAGGGATCCGGCCGAGCTTCTTCACGTCCACGTGCACCAGCTCGCCCGGCGCCTGTCGCTCGTACCGGACCGGCTTCGGCTTGCGCACCCGAACACCGGTGTTCTTGTCGACCTGCCCCAGCAGCGGCACCCGGTACCGCTTCAGCACCTTCGAGACCGTGGATTGCGGCAGCAGCAGGTGGTACGCGATCCGATGCGGGCCCCAACGTCGGGTCACCCGCAACCCGATGATCCGCCGCTCCATACGCTGCGGCGTCCGCGATGGCGAGCTCGCCGGCCGTGAGGAGCGATCCTGCATCGCCGCGCGTCCGCCGGCACGATACCGGGCGACCCACTTGGAGACCGTGCCACGGGCGACCTGGAACCGCTCCGCGACACGAGCCTGCGTCCAGCCGTCCTCGATCACCAGCCGAGCGATCTTGATCCGCCCATCGACGGTGAGCGCGGCGCGAGCGTGGGTAACGTATGACACGAGGACCTCCGTGGATCGAGTGAGTGTGGTAACCCACATCGATACCGGAGGTCCTCACCTCATCCCGTCACGCCACGCTGCTCACAACCACCGTGGGAAGAACACCTAGAGCGGCTCTTCGGACTTTAGGTGGGGGTGGGTGATGTGCGGGGCCGCGTGGTGACGGGGTGGGGCGGGTCGAGGCCCCGAGGATCGGTAGCGACCAAGCTTCCTTTCCGTTCGGAGACCTCGACCCGTGCCCGATGCTACGGGGTGCGCCGCTGCGTGCCCGTCTTCTGCTGTCTACTGTGATCGCTGCGATGTGCTCGTCGGCCTCGGCGGGCTGCACGTGGTGGCTGTCGAGCGCTGCCGCGACGGCGTGCTCCTGATCGACGTCGAGTCCCCGCCGGGGCCGGTCGGGTGCCCGGGGTGCGGGCAGGTCGCCGAGTCGCGGGGCCGGAAGGCGCTCGTGCTGGTCGATGCGCCGATGAGCGCCGCTGCGGTGCGGGTCCGGTGGCGCAAGCGCAGGTTCCGGTGCGCTGATGAGGCGTGCCCGAGGGAGTCGTTCACCGAGCAGAACGCTCTGGTCGCCGCGCCTCGCGCCAAGGTCACGGCCCGAGCGGTGATCTGGGCGGTGGGGCAGATGCGGAGGGAGAACGCGTCGGTGCAGGGCGTCGCCCGCCAGCTCGGGGTGTCGTGGCGCACGGTCTGGCGACACGTCAGGCCGGTGCTCGAGACGCGCGCCGCGGACGAGTCCCGCTTCGACGGGGTCACCACGCTCGGCGTCGACGAGCACCTCTGGCACCACGTGTCCACCAGACCCGTCGCCGATGGCGGGCGGGGTCCGAAGGAACTGACCGGGATGGTCGACCTGTCGCGCGATGCGTCCGGGCGGGTGAGGGCCCGCCTGCTGGACCTCGTGCCCGGGCGCAGCGCGAAGGCCTACGCCGACTGGCTGCAAGAGCGCGGGCAGGAGTTCCGCGACGGGGTGCAGGTCGCGACGCTGGACCCGTTCGCCGGCTACAAGAAGGCCCTCGACGACGAGCTCGACGATACCGTCGCGGTGCTCGACGCGTTCCACGTCGTCAAGCTCGGCACCACCGCGGTCGATGAGGTCCGCCGCCGCGTCCAGCAAGACACCCTCGGGCACCGCGGACGCAGAGGTGATGCGCTCTACGGGATCCGCAACATCCTCCGCGCCGGGCAGGAACGACTCACCGACCGGCAGAAGGCCCGGCTCGATGCCGCGTTCACGCAGCGCGAGGAGCACGTCGAGGTCGACGTCGCCTGGCAGGCCGCGCAGCAACTCCGCGACGCCTACCGGCATGCCGACCTCGCCACCGGGCGCAAGATCGCCGAGCACGTGCTCGAATCGCTCCCGACCTGCCCGATCCCCGAGATCGCCCGACTCGGCCGCACCCTGCGTCAGTGGCGGGCCGCGTTCCTGTCCTACTGGGATACCGACCGGTCATCCAACGGCGGCACCGAGGCCGTGAACGGCCTCATCGAACTCGCCCGCCGCGTCGCCCGCGGCTTCCGCAACTACGACAACTACCGACTCCGCATGCTCCTCGCCGCCGGCGGCCTCACCCCATGACCCCCACCGGAAGTCCGAAGAGCCCCTTTACCCGCTGCGCCGATTAGTTTGCCGCCGGGGACGATCGCGAGCATGGCGGCGAGGGCGAACTCCCCACCGCCAATGTCACCCTCTTACCAGGCCATGAGGCTGTCGGCGAGCAGGAGCGCCCCGCCGATGGCGAGGATTGCGAGCGCGGCTCCTCCGGAGAGGACGATCGCGGCGACGATGACCACGACGGTGACGACGGCGACGATGACTTCCCAGGCGTCGGAGTGGTAGATCGATTCCCACCAGTTGTCGGCGCGGACCCCTGCGTCTTTGGCTTGTTCGATCTGCGCGACGATGACCCGGGCGCCGTCTTCGTAGTCTGTCTTAGCTTCCTGGACGAGGCGCTTCGCGGCGTCAAGCCGAGCTTGAGCGTCGGCTTGGTCTCCGGATGCCTGGCTAACGGAGGTTGCTGCCGATGCGGCCCGATTGCGGGCTCTTCGGACTTTAGGTGGGGGTGGGTGATGTGCGGGGCCGCGTGGTGACGGGGTGGGGCGGGTCGAGGCCCCGAGGATCGGTAGCGATCAAGCTTCCTTTCCGTTCGGAGACCTCGACCCGTGCCCGATGCTACGGGGTGCGCCGCTGCGTGCCCGTCTTCTGCTGTCTACTGTGATCGCTGCGATGTGCTCGTCGGCCTCGGCGGGCTGCACGTGGTGGCTGTCGAGCGCTGCCGCGACGGCGTGCTCCTGATCGACGTCGAGTCCCCGCCGGGGCCGGTCGGGTGCCCGGGGTGCGGGCAGGTCGCCGAGTCGCGGGGCCGGAAGGCGCTCGTGCTGGTCGATGCGCCGATGAGCGCCGCTGCGGTGCGGGTCCGGTGGCGCAAGCGCAGGTTCCGGTGCGCTGATGAGGCGTGCCCGAGGGAGTCGTTCACCGAGCAGAACGCTCTGGTCGCCGCGCCTCGCGCCAAGCTCACGGCCCGAGCGGTGATCTGGGCGGTGGGGCAGATGCGGAGGGAGAACGCGTCGGTGCAGGGCGTCGCCCGCCAGCTCGGGGTGTCGTGGCGCACGGTCTGGCGACACGTCAGGCCGGTGCTCGAGACGCGCGCCGCGGACGGGTCCCGCTTCGACGGGGTCACCACGCTCGGCGTCGACGAGCACCTCTGGCACCACGTGTCCACCAGACCCGTCGCCGATGGCGGGCGGGGTCCGAAGGAACTGACCGGGATGGTCGACCTGTCGCGCGATGCGTCCGGGCGGGTGAGGGCCCGCCTGCTGGACCTCGTGCCCGGGCGCAGCGCGAAGGCCTACGCCGACTGGCTGCAAGAGCGCGGGCAGGAGTTCCGCGACGGGGTGCAGGTCGCGACGCTGGACCCGTTCGCCGGCTACAAGAAGGCCCTCGACGACGAGCTCGACGATACCGTCGCGGTGCTCGACGCGTTCCACGTCGTCAAGCTCGGCACCACCGCGGTCGATGAGGTCCGCCGCCGCGTCCAGCAAGACACCCTCGGGCACCGCGGACGCAGAGGTGATGCGCTCTACGGGATCCGCAACATCCTCCGCGCCGGGCAGGAACGACTCACCGACCGGCAGAAGGCCCGGCTCGATGCCGCGTTCACGCAGCGCGAGGAGCACGTCGAGGTCGACGTCGCCTGGCAGGCCGCGCAGCAACTCCGCGACGCCTACCGGCATGCCGACCTCGCCACCGGGCGCAAGATCGCCGAGCACGTGCTCGAATCGCTCCCGACCTGCCCGATCCCCGAGATCGCCCGACTCGGCCGCACCCTGCGTCAGTGGCGGGCCGCGTTCCTGTCCTACTGGGATACCGACCGGTCATCCAACGGCGGCACCGAGGCCGTGAACGGCCTCATCGAACTCGCCCGCCGCGTCGCCCGCGGCTTCCGCAACTACGACAACTACCGACTCCGCATGCTCCTCATCGCCGGCGGCCTCGACCCCACCACCCCCACCTAAAGTCCGAAGAGCCCCTAGAGCCCGCAGCTGTCCGGCAACGACAGCGACGACAAGCCCGCCCAGGGATCGACCCAGTGGCGTCTGGACTTCGCCGAGTGTATGCGCGGCGAAGGCATCGACGTCAGGGACCCCGGCGCCAACGGCGCGGTCGCGGCGTCCGGCCCGGAGGACGAGTCGCCGGGGCGCCAGGCCGCTACCAAGAAGTGCCTGGCCGAGCTCGGGCCGCAGCCGGTGCAGAACGGCGGCGACGGCAACCAGCAGGTCGGACAGGACCAGTTGCAGATCGCCTCGTGCCTCCGCGAGCACGGCTTCCACAAGCCAAACAAAGCAGGCCACCGTTTCCGGTGGCCTGCTCGATGATTTCAACTCGGCCCTGCTCACCGACCGTGTGGAAACGGTTGGCATTTGCAGTAAGCCATCTATGGGGGTCGTTTGTACGGGGCTGAGAACCTTGTCCGGACTGGGTTGTGGCAGGCCCGGTGGGCGGCGTACCCGCGGTAAGGCCGCGATTTTCCCCCCAGCGGATCGACGATCTCAGCTACGGTCTCCCCATGGGCCGAATCGACTACCTCGGGAAGTCTGTCGCTGATCTCGGCGTGAGCATCCCCCGGCATCCTCCGATCCGGTGCGGCTTCACTTACGGCGTGCATTTCCCCGGTAAGCGAACGGGTGGACGGGGGATGCCGTTCGGTGGCAACGAAGCAGAGATCGTCAACGTAGACAAGGATGACGACGCCGACATCCTCGTGCTGATGCCAGGGGAGTTCGATGAACCCGAAGAAGCGCTGGTCGTGATCGTCAACTCGCGGTGTCTTCGGAAGGACAGGTTGATCCGGAAACTGCGTCACCTCACCTCATCCACCCCCGACAGCCCGAGTGTTCTCGTGTACGTGCCCGAAGATCGTCCGGGCCACGTGCATCGGGGGCAGATACTCCGGCAACGAGTTGACGAAGAGGGCATCTGCGCGGAGGTGCGCTCGTACTATCCGTGACGAGCGGCGGAACGACCCCTCGAAGCGCGACGGGGAAGTTCTATGCCCAGTGGCTTTCGCGGCCTGCCTGAACGTCCATCCACAGTCCTGTGCCGACAAACGCACGGACCGACGCTGGGGCGGGCTCGGTTTCCCACCACACGCGCCGTACATTCTTGTCCCTGTGCGCACCGACGATTGTTCGTACGTAGTCGGGGTGGATGTAGCCCTTGGTAGTGCCGAAGAGGATTGCACGCTTCTCAACGGCCTGCTCGATTGTCGCGTCCGATACCTCCCACACGCCGGTCCAGGCGCGCTCTCGCATCAGCGCGGGCAGACCGTGGGCGTTGGCGTAATCCGCTCCCGCGTGCGTACGTAGAGGAGCGCCGTTCGGGTTCTTTGGATCAGGGATCGCATTGGGGCGGAGCTTGGTGAGGCTCACGCGAAAGAGTGGCTGGTGAGGCCACTGATCGGGCGTCACGACGCGAGTAGCCGCGGTCATCGCGAGCACCTCATCGAGATCGACGCGAACGCTACGTGTCTGGCTCACATCGGCGAATACCCCGGTTCCGACGAGATGCCAGACCTTCTCGGGCGTGATGTTCTGCTTGCCGAACGCGCTGTTCAAGAGTGATGCGACCTGTGCAGTGGATACGCCGACCATGCTCGACCTCTTTCGTTGACGAGCCTACGGTCTCGGTTGACGCATGCGGCCTCGCAAGGTTCACCATACACCTATAGTGAATCTATAGTAGGTGTTTCGCCATCCCGTCACGTGTCGAGAGCATCCAGGATCGCACTGATGCCGGGGGCAGGCATCCGGGGGACGAACTGATCGTCAACCGCGTCCACAAGGAGTCCATACGCATCCTCGGCAAAGGGGTGTTGCAACCAGGCGTATCGAGACGTTCTGATGTGCCAGGTGTCGCGCCCGCCCCGCCGAGCGGGCTCAATGCCCGCATGATTGAGCGCGGTACCCAGGAGAACGGCGTCTTCATGGTCGAGCGGTGGTATGCGCCTGACCGAGTAGTAGTAGGCCATCCATCGGAGGAGCGCGTCGAGATCGTCAGATTCACCGTCACACGATTCGCAAATCCACATGCCATCATCTGGTGTGATCCGCGCTCCGACCTCGAACTTCGTCCGACACTTGGGGCATATACCCGCACGCTCGCACGTGACGTGGCGTCGCTTCACTGAAGGTAGCCGTTCCAGGCGGCGGCTTCTGCGCCGTCCTTTGCCTGGTCTTGCGGTGGCACCGGGAAGTGTTCGTCGCGGAACCGGGCTACGTGCAGTGCGGCTTGCTCGGTCGCCTCTGACTCTGTGAGGCCACGGTCGCGAAGCCGAAGCAGATAGGCGCGGCGTTGGATGACCGCTGGCCACAGTTCGCGCATGTCGATCTCGTCCATGACGTGACTGGCGGTGTTCATCGAGTGGTACTCCAGCGAGCCGCAGAGTCTTTCCATGATCGTCACCAAGTCCTCGTCGCGAACCTGCTCGAACGAGCGTTCCGTGCGACGACGAAGCCCCGGCCTGCGGCGCATGATCGCTTGTATTGACAGTTCGTCGAGCATCAGTTCGTCAGGATCATCGTCACGGGAAGCCACGGGCAGTCCTTTCGGAGGAGCGGTCTTTTGTCGTAGGGACTATCTGGCGTGGAGCGTCACGACCGGGCGCACTTCGCGGCCTGTGGTGGGCGCTGGTGCGAGGGCGCGGAGGAAGAGCGTGGGGAGGGCGAGGTCGTGCTCGATGGCTCGGTTCGAGTACGGCGTTTCGCCGTACTCGCCCTGGAGGAGCCGGAACAGGAGCCGCGGGGACTCAGGGCGCACCTCGACGGGCTCCTGCGTGCGCCAGCCGCGGGATGCGATCTGCCGGAACAGTGTGGAGGTGCGGTCCTTCGAGAGCACGCCGACTGCTTCGCCGCGCTTGACGAGCGCGGCGATGGAGATGCCCCAACTCGCCTTCACCCGCGCGAGCGTGCCAAGGGTCGTGTCCGGCTCGATGAGTTCGCGGGCGTGCGCGTCGGGCAGGAGGAATGCGCCTGCGAACTGGTGTGCCTCACGTTCACGGTCGTCGGAGTGTCGGTAGGAGTGCAGGACGAGGTGGCCGAGTTCGTGGGCGATGGTGAACCGGTCTCGGTCGCCGCTCTTGCTGATGTAGCCGATCAGGGTCGCGTTGCCGCGCCCGCCCGTGTGCGCGAGCCCGTCGTGCCCGGGAAGGGCGTCATCGGTGAATCCGATGGGTGCGACGGCGATCCCGGAGCGTTCGAGTGCCCGCGTGACGTTTGTGATCGGCTCGTCAAGTGACAGTGCAAGAGCACGGCGGGTTTCGTCTGCGATCTGCCCGATGCGCTCCGCGCTGAGTACCGGGGCGTCGTCCTGGACGACGGGGATGAGCGGGCGCGGGTAGCCGGAACCGTCGAGCAGTTGCTCGGTGACGCGGAAACCTTCATCGAAGAACCGGAACGTGCGAGTGGTGTCCTTCACCCGGGCGGTCGCGTTCTTGCGGAAGTGCACCTCGTCGCGAGGCACGCCTGCGGAGGGGACGGCGAAGAACTCGACTGGGAGTCCCAGCCCGCCCGCGAATGCGTCAGCGAGGGCGGGTGTGAAGTCGCGGCGGTGCTTTTCCACCATGGAGACCATCGCCTGTGTGACGCCCGCCGTGGCGGCGAGGTCGGCTTGGGTGACGCTCAGTAGTTCACGTGCCGCGGTGATGCGCTCAGGCCGAAGCATCGCGCTCGTCCTCCTCTTCTGCGGCCTCCGTCCGCGTCGGCATGTCCAGGTCCTCTTCCTCATCTCGCGTGTCGAACGAAGACGCGAACACGTCTTCGTCGTCCAGCGGCACGGAAAGGTCGATGCGGGCCTTCTCGCCGTACTTCCACGTGCCAATCGGGTGCACGGCCCGCATCGAGACGGTGCCCGCGGCGAAGTCCGCGGCCCAGATCAGCAGAAGCCGTTCAGGTTCCTCGAACAGTCGTGCGTTGTCCATCATCGGAGTGTTTGTGTACCAAGCGCGCCGCGCAAGATTCGTCCCGGGCGAGGGAACGACAGTGGGCGAGTGCAGGAACCGGAGCACGAGGTCATCGCTGTACAGATGCAGAGCCGCGTTCTTCGCCTGGTTCTCGTCAACCTGCCACGCACCCAAGTCACGCGCCGTGAGAAGCGAGCGAGCCTTCGCACGCGCAACATGGACACGCGTTGTCCGGTACTCCGCCTCGATCTCGGCGGCATCCGTCATCGCATGCTCCGCAACGGTCACAGCCTTCGCCATCACCGCGTTCAGGACGGGAACCAGCGGCGACATCCGCTCCAGGATCAAGTCACGCAGGTCTGTGCTCATGTCAGTTATATTATCACCGCAAATAGCACATGCCGGGTGGTGGGCGGCGAGTCGCGGTCAGATCGGTCCTTGCCGGTAGAACCAGACATGCTCCGAGCCAACGTCCATGAGTCCAGGTTCGTCGCCAACCGATGCGTCGCACCCTACGGGCGGTGATCTGAAGCGTCATGGCGAAGAAGACCAGTTCGTTCAAGGTCCCGAAGGACAATGCGTCCCTCGCGGCCCTGTTCGACATGGACTTCTTTCCCAGCGAAGGCGCGGCCATCGGCGGTCGCTGTGAAATCTTCGACACCGCCCGACGCATCGTGGAGAACAGCAAGATCGAGAAGATGCTCCACGCCTGGCGGGCCGAGGACCGGGGAGACAAACGCCCAGGACCAACACCGTGGCTCTCCGAGGTGCAGGTGACCACATTGATGATCGTGCTCACGCTGAGCCGCCGTGCACCCCTGTTCACCGAGATGCGCGACCTCCTCCGCCACACCCCGGTCGAAATGCTCGCGACCATCGGGATCGACATGCCTGACGAGATCAGCGACGACGCTCTCTACCACCGCGCCTACAACACGTACCAGCGTCTGATCGAGGTGATGAACCCGGAACCTGGCTCGTTGTACTGGCTGATGACGAAGGATGAGGCAAGCACCTGGGCCGCTCGCCACCGCGACAGGAAGCACACCGTTCGCCGCGCGCGAGCGCACGCCTTCGGGAACGCCCTCCTCCAAGGGACCTGGATGCTCCTCCCACGGGGAGCCCGACGCTCGTACCGTGGCGACGTTGCGTTCGACGCCACCGTCGTCGCCGCCCCCGCGCGCGGGCGCGGGAAGCGGTCGCTGTACGCGTCCTCCGACCCCGGAGCGGGCTGGTATCGACGCGACGGCGACCACGACGGCGGGAGCACCGCCCGCGCGGACACGAAGTACAGCCGAACGACGAGCGAACTCCTCTGGGGACGCGAAGCCCACACGGCGATCTCCTATGGTGCGAACGTTCCCGTCATCGTCCTCGCAATGACCCTTGACGTGCCAGGGAAAAGACTCGCAGAGAACGCCCTCACCTGCATCGACGCCCTCCACAACCACGGGCTCCCGGTCGGACACTTCGTCGCAGACCGGGCGTACCTTCCCGGGACCAAAGCAGAGGACCTCGCCCTCCCGCTCCGCGCCCGCGACTACCGAATCGTGTTCGACTACACCCGCGACCACCTCGGACAGCAAGCCAGTCACGCAGGAGCGCTCCTCATCGAAGGGCGCTGGTACAGCCCCGGCATCCCTACCCCGCTTCGTGACGCGAGCATCGACTACTTCCTGCGCCAAGACTACGATCCCCAGCGGATCAGCACGAGCACATACGAACAGCGGATCGAGCAACGCAAAGCCTACGAACTCCACCGGAAAGAACGCGCCGACGACGAGGGCTACCAACGGCTCCAGTGCCCCGCGGTCGGCCCATCTGCGACGATCAAGTGCCCCTACCGGGATTCGCACCCGAAGACCGTGGACCGCCCGTTGACCCGGCTCCTTCCCGTCCTGCTACCAAAACCTCGCCCGCAGGTCTGCAACCAGCAGACGATCACCGTGCCGCCCTCAGCGGGCGCGAAATACGAGCAGGAGTACCCGTACCAGTCCGAACGCTAGGTGTTCTTCCCACTGACGTTGTGGACGCGGTCGATGGGTGCTCGGCCTCCGATGCCGGTGTGGGGTCGATGGTGATTGTAGTGGTGCAGCCAGGCGTCGTAGCTGGCGGCTCGCTGCTGGTCTGAGTCGTAGTGGCGGGCGTAGGCCCATTCGTCGGCGAGGGTGCGGTGGAATCGCTCGATCTTCCCGTTGGTCTGCGGCCGATAGGGCCGCGTGTATTTGTGCTTCACGTTCTCGCCGAGCGCCTCGTTGAACACCTTGGACCGGTAGCAGGAGCCGTTATCGGTCATCACCCGCTGCACGGTGATGCCGTGCCCGGCGAAGAACGCGCTGGCGCGCTGCCAGAACCCGCCGGCGGTGTCCTTGCGTTCGTCGGGGAGGATCTCGGAGTAGACCAGTCGGGCGTGGTCGTCGATCGCGGAATGCAGATACGAGTAGCCGACCCCGGAGCGGCGTTTGCGGCCCGTGGCACGTCCCAGCGTGCGCCAGCCGCCACCGTCAGGGATCCGGCCGAGCTTCTTCACGTCCACGTGCACCAGCTCGCCCGGCGCCTGTCGCTCGTACCGGACCGGCTTCGGCTTGCGCACCCGAACACCGGTGTTCTTGTCGACCTGCCCCAGCAGCGGCACCCGGTACCGCTTCAGCACCTTCGAGACCGTGGATTGCGGCAGCAGCAGGTGGTACGCGATCCGATGCGGGCCCCAACGTCGGGTCACCCGCAACCCGATGATCCGCCGCTCCATACGCTGCGGCGTCCGCGATGGCGAGCTCGCCGGCCGTGAGGAGCGATCCTGCATCGCCGCGCGTCCGCCGGCACGATACCGGGCGACCCACTTGGAGACCGTGCCACGGGCGACCTGGAACCGCTCCGCGACACGAGCCTGCGTCCAGCCGTCCTCGATCACCAGCCGAGCGATCTTGATCCGCCCATCGACGGTGAGCGCGGCGCGAGCGTGGGTAACGTATGACACGAGGACCTCCGTGGATCGAGTGAGTGTGGTAACCCACATCGATACCGGAGGTCCTCACCTCATCCCGTCACGCCACGCTGCTCACAACCACCGTGGGAAGAACAGCTAGGTGTACTTCCTCGGGAGGTTGTGAACGGGTGAGGTAGGCGAAGACCTCCGGGCAGGATGTGGGTTACCACACTCGCATCCTGACCACGGAGGTCATCGTGTCTCACGCTAACGCGCCTTTGACGCCGGAAGGGCGTCGTCGTCTTGCTGTCCTCGTCGTGGATCGGGGCTGGTCGTTGCGGCGGGCAGCGGAACGGTTCCAGTGCTCGCCCGCGACGGCGAAACGGTGGGTCGACCGGTATCGGGCCGGGCTGCCGTTGACGGACCGCAGCTCGAGGCCGCAGACCTCGCCGAACCGGCTCCCGCGGAAGACGGAGCGGAGGATCGTGTCGTTGCGGTTCACCCGCCGGTGGGGTCCGCACCGGATCGCGTATCACCTGGGCCTTGCCCGCTCGACGGTCGGCCGGGTGCTGGCCAGGTATGGGATGCCGAAGCTCGTGAACATCGATCAGGCCACCGGGCTGCCAGTCCGAAAGCCGACGCCGAAGCGGTACGAGGTCGCAAGACCGGGCCAGCTGATCCACGTCGACATCAAGAAGCAGGGCCGGATCCCTGATGGCGGCGGCTGGCGCGCCTTCGGCCGCGGATCGGCGCAGGACCGTGCCGCGGCATCCGTCCGTGACAAGGCCGCACGGGCAGGAGCGGCCGGCTCCCGCGGCTACCGGTATCTGCACCACGCCGTCGACGACAACTCGAGAGTCGCGTACTCGGAGATCCTCGACGACGAACGCAAGGAGACCGCGGCAGGGTTCTGGACCCGCGCGAACGCGTTCTTCGCGAGCCTCGGAGTCACGGTCACCGCCGTGATGACAGACAACGGCGCGTGCTACCGGTCACACGCGTTCGCGGACGCGCTCGGCGACGGCGTGAAGCACAAGTGGACAAAGCCGTATCGGCCACAGACCAACGGAAAGGTCGAACGCTTCAACCGCACCCTCGCCGCCGAATGGGCCTACGCCAAGCCCTACGCCAGCGAAGCAGAGCGAGCCGCGGCCTACGAGACCTGGCTGCATCACTACAATCACCACAGACCCCACACCGGGATCGGCGGCCAGACCCCCTCAGCCCGCGTTCACAACCTCACGGGGAAGTACAGCTAGGCCGAGCAGTACACCTCAGGACGGCAGTCCGTGGAGTCGATGAACAACTCCCTGAAGCACGGCGCGCACCTCCCGATTGACGACCCGCAGAAGCGCCCGCGTCGCGGATGGATCGCCCAGTTGATCTCCCTCGTGACCATGGCCGTCGCGACAAACACGCGGAATATCATCGCCTGGCTCATCGACCAGATCGGCGTCTCCTCGATCTCGACAGCCCTGGTCGAACGAACCCGCCGCCGCGACCTGACCCACGGCTGGACCACCGCCCCAGCAAACGCGCCGCCCGAGACTGCCGCAACCGCCTAAGACGAACCACCCGGCGAGAAGCGGCGCGCCAGCCTGCCCAGAAACACGCCCGAGACGACGCCTACGCCACGCCAGCGGCCAACACACGCTGTACCACAGCGCATCGAACGATCAAAGGCACGACGACGAAGGCCGGACGTCTCGTCATCCGAGAAATCCGGCCTTCATCATCCATCCGTACAAACGAGATCACCTCATCCGTACAAATGGCCTATGGTGCGCCTGAAGGGACTCGAACCCCTAACCTTCTGATCCGTAGTCAGATGCTCTATCCATTGAGCTACAGGCGCGGGCACACGACCCGAAGCGGGCCAGGGAATAGCTTAGCGCACCCGTCGGCGTCCGCCGAATCGGGGGCGCTCACTCCATCTCGCCGGGGTCGACTTCGCCGGGAGCGAGGGCGCCCGCGCGCTCGACTTCGGGCAGCTGACCCGACTCGCGCAGACGCCGCTGCGTCTTCGCGGTGCGCCGGTTCGCGCGGAGCTTCGGCAGATCGACGAGCCGCAGCGCCTGCATCCGCGCCCCGCGCATGCGCTCGTAGTCGGGTTCGAGATCGGGGCGGGATGCCTCGATGCGCAGCACCCGGTCGATGTTGCCGGCGACCTCGGCCCAGGCCGCGTCACGGGCATCCGCGATGAGCTTGTGCAGCTCGACATCGTCCTCCGCCCGGGCACGGAGCTCGGTCGCGACGTGGAGCGACTGCTTCTCGCGCCGGCGGAGGTTGCGCACATCACGACTGCGGTAATCGTGAGTGCCGTCGGAGTCGGAGTGACGCGTGCGCGCACGCTTGCGCTCACGCTCGGTACGCGCCGCGTCGGCCTCGGCCTCGGCGGCGAGCGCCTCGAGCGCGGCACGCGCCTCGGGCACGTAGCGCTCGGCGTCGAAGTCCTCGCCGTCGGCGAGGGTGTGCACGAGGATCGTGTTCTTGAGACTCAGCCGCGTGGCCGCCGACGCGATGTACAGCCCCTCGGCGACGACGTCGCGCGTGCGCACGCGCTTCTTCTTGCCCGTCTTGCCCGTCCGCTGCTCGACCACGACACCCCCTCGAGTCGATCCTAGGGAACCGGCCCGCCGGGCGGGGAGACGGGGCGCTCAGATCGGCCGCGTGTAGCGATCCGAGCTCAGCCCGATGATGAAGTACCCGACCGGCGCGATCAGCCAGAGCAGGAGGAACGAGAAGAACGCCCCGTGCCCGAACCCGCGCCCGATCCGCGCCGCCACGATGATCGAGAACACGATGTTCACGATCGGCACGAGCACGAGCAGCCCCCACCACGCCGAGAACCCGGCGATCTTCACCTGGATGAACCAGTTGACGACGGGGATGAACGCGAGGATGCCGAGGTACCCCGCCTTGCTGAACACGCGCCACATCGCCACGGCGAGCAGCACGTTTTAGGTGAGCGCGAGCACCGTGCCCACCCCGTTGCCGAAGTACTGCTGGAACTGCTCGAACGACGGGTCCACGGCGAGAGTCATGGCCACACAGTAAGCCATATCGCCGCCGGATAGCACGGTGGATGCCACGCTGACAAGCCCTTGCCGCAGGGCGTGCCCGCTCGTACCGTGAAACGTGAACCACTCTCCCAGCAGAAAGGAACGGAACATGGGATTCCTGGACGACGCGAAAGACGCCGCCGAGACTGCGGGCCGCAAGATCAAAGAGGCCTACGAAGACACCGCCGACCGTATCGGCGACAAGGTCGACGAGGTGAAGGCCGACCACGAGGTCAAGAAGGCCGAAGCCGAGCGCGAATCGGTCAAGAAGAAGAACGAGGTCAACGCCGAACTGCGCGGCGACAACGACTGAACCCCTCCCCGGCACGCCCGACGAGAACCACTCGGTGAGATCTCACCGGGCGAATGTGAAGGGCCTCGGAGAGTACTCCGGGGCCCTTTGCACTGCCCGGCGCGGGCGAAGCGGGGGGCGCCCGGCTCGCGCGAGCCGACCGCGCCCCTACAGCGCGGCGATGCGCCAGGATGCCTCGGCCATCGCGCCCGGCGCGAGGGAGAGCAGACCGGCGTCGAAGTCGTAGCGGCCCGCGTTGAAGGCATCCGGAGCGCACGTCATCGGCTCGACCGCGAGCCCCGCCCGGTGGAACGGCTGCGCCGCGCCGCCCGGGAGATCCGCGGTGTGCACCTGCACCCAGGCGCAGGCGGCATCCCACGACAGCTCCACGCCGGTGCCGCTCGGGTCGGTCAGTCGCACCCGCGCGATCCCGTCGGCGCCCCGATCGAGGTCGGTGTAGGCGTGGTCGATCTCGGCCGCACCGAGCCGGCGCGGTGCGCGCCAGTCGAAGCGGGCGGGGTCGTACGCGGCGACGTCGTGCAGGGCGAGTGGGATGAGCCGGTCGGCGGTCACCTCGAGTACGCGCGCGGCCGGCAGCTCGAGCGTCCAGTCATCGAGCGGTGCAGAACCGGCGACGAGATAAGGGTGCGGGCCGGTGCCGAACGGCGCGGCATCCGTTCCCACGTTCTCCGCGCGGACGGTCTGCGTGAGGCCGTCCGCATCGAGACGGAACGTCGTCTCGATGCGGAGGTACCAGGGGTACGCGGTCTGCGGCACGATCTCGGCCGCGAGCGTCACGGCATCGGCCGACTGCTCGACGGGCGCGAAGTCGAGCCAGGCGGCGAGGCCGTGCAGCGCGTGCCCGCGGCGCGGCTCGGTGAGCGGCAGCTCGAACTCACGGCCCTCCAACGCGTACCGCCCGTCGACGACCCGGTTCGGCCACGGCGCGAGCAGCGCGCCGCGGAAACCGGGGCGCACCTCGTCGGCGTCGAACGGCACGATGAGGTCGCGTCCCTTGTGGCGGAGCGTGCGCACGGATGCCCCGATGCTCGCGATCTCGGCGACGTAGCCGCCGGAGCGGATCTCGAACGACGTGCCGGAGCGAGGCGTGGAGGTCATGCCTCCATCCTCGCGCAGCTCACGGGCGGAGCATGACCTTGAGCGCCTCGCGGCGATCCATGAGCGCGTAGCCCTCCGCGGCCCGCTCGAGCGGCAGCTCGACGTCGAAGACGCGCCCGGGGTCGACGGTGCCGGCGAGGATGCCGGGGAGCAGCCGGTCGATGTACGCGCGCACCGGGGCGACACCGCCGGTGATCGTGACGTTGCGGTTGAACTGCACGCGGCCGATCGGCCCGTCGGTGTACTGCGGCACCCCGACGCGGGCGATGCGGCCGCCGTCGCGCACGACGCCGAGCGCCTGCTCATACGCCGGGAGGTGCCCGACGGCCTCGAGCACCACGTGGCATCCATCGCCGTCCGTGAGTTCCCGCACCGCCTCGATGCCCTCCTCGCCGCGCGCAGCGACGACGTCGGTCGCCCCGAACTCGCGGCCGAGGTCGGTGCGGGCCTCGTGGCGGCCCATCAGGATGATGCGGTCCGCGCCCAGTTGCCGCGCCGAGAGCACGGCGAGAAGGCCCACCGCCCCGTCGCCGATCACGGCGACGGTCGTGCCCGCGCCGGCGCCGCCGGTGAGCGCGGCGTGGAAACCGGTGCCGTAGACGTCGCTGAGGGTGAGGAGCCCCGCGTAGTGCTCTTCCCCGGCATCCACCGCGAACAGCGTGCCGTCGGCGAGCGGCGCGCGCAGGAGCTCGGCCTGGGCGCCCTCGGATCCGAGGCGACTGCGCAGGCCCGCGACGCGGCACGAGGTCTGCAGCCCCTCGCGGCAGAAGTCGCACACTCCGCAGGAGAACACGAACGGCACGATCACGAGGTCGCCGGGCTTGACCGTGGCGACGTCGGCGCCGACCTCCTCGACGATGCCGAGGTACTCGTGCCCCATCGAGACGCCCTGCGCGCGCGGCTTCATCGAGTGGTACGGATGCAGGTCGCTGCCGCACACGCACGTGCGCACGAGCCGCAGCAGGGCATCGGTGGGCTCTTCGATGCGGGGGTCGGGGGCGTCGATCACCCGGACGTCGCCGGGCTCGTACATGTAAACGGCTCGCATCAGTCCAGTCTGCCCGTTCCGGGCTCGTCGCCGGTGGCGATTGGCCGTCCGGGGGTGTTCGACCACTGGCTCCACGAGCCCGGGTACAGCGCCGGACGAAGGCCCGCAAGCGTCAGCGCGAGCGCGGCGTGCGACGCCGTGACGCCCGAGCCGCAGTAGACGCCGATGGTGGGGTCGGCGGTTTCGGGGGCACCGGCGCCCGTCCCGACGAGGTCGGCGTAGCGTTCGCGGAGCGTCGCGGCGGGCAGGAAGCGTCCGTCGGGGCCGAGGTTGCCCGTGGTCGGCGCGTTGCGGGCGCCGGGGATGTGCCCCGCCGCGGGGTCGATCGGCTCGACCTCGCCGCGGAAGCGCTCGGGCGCGCGCACGTCGAGGAGCACGCCCTCCCCCGCCAGCGCGGCGGCCTGGTCGATGTCGAGGCGCGGCAGGCGCCCCGCCGCGAGAGTGATGTTTCCGGGTTCGGGCGCGGCGGTGCCGGTCTCGAGCGGCAGGCCGGCGTCGCGCCAGGCACGCCAGCCGCCGTCGAGCACCCGCACGTCGACGCCCGCGTCGGCGAGCATCCACCACGCCCGCGCCGCGGCGAAGGAGTTCCAGTCGTCGTAGACCACGACCGCCCGGTCGTCGTCGAGCCCCCACCGCCGCGCCGACGCCTGGAAAGCGGCCGGGCTCGGCAGCGGGTGGCGGCCCTCTTCCGGCTCGCCGTGAGCCGCGAGCTCGTCGTCGAGGCTCACATAGACCGCGCCCGGCACGTGCCCGGCGCGGTACGCCTCCCGCCCGTCCGGCGCATCGAGCCGGTAACGCACGTCGAGCACGACCGGCGGGGCATCGGATGCCAGCTGTGCGGCGAGCTCGTCGGGATCGATCAGCGGGGTCGTCATGCCTCGACGCTACTGCGCTCCGTGGCATCCGTCTTCGCCGAGCGTCCGCGCTCCGCGGCTACGCGATCGCCGTCCGGCGCGTGAGGTCGGGGCGACGCGGCGGCACGAGCCACGAGACGAGCGCGATGATCACCGGCAGCGCGACGCCCAGTGCGAGGATCGACACGATGCGGCCGGGGCTCGCGGCGGCATCCCGACTCGCGATCCGCGGCGCGAGACCGAGCCGTGAGATCGCGCGGGCGAGCTGGGCGATGATCCAGTGCCCGCCGAGGATCACCCCGAGCTGCAGCAGGATCGGTCCCGCGATGATCCCCCAGATGCACACCTGACGGCGCGCGTCGCCGCTCGGCACGAACGGCTCGGCGTTGATGGCCGAGAGCCAGACGGCGGATGCCACGGTGAGGGCGATGCCGACCGCGATGAGCAGCGTGCCCCAGAGCGGCCTGCTCACCCGCACCGAGACCGGCCGCCGCGCTCCCCGGAGCGCGGCGATGACCTCACCGCGGGTCGCTGCTCGGGCGGGGGCGATCGCGGCGATCGTCCCCACGATCGTCGCGAAGACGATGACGGCGACGAGGAGCCCCCACGGGATGTGCACACCCCAGAACGAGCTGACCGCGCCGTCGTCGAGCAGGTGCAGCGCGAGGATGCCGAGGCCGACCCCCAGCGCGGCTCCGACGACCCCGCCGACGACCCCGAGCACCGTCCCCTGCAGCGCGACCACACGGAAGACGTCGGAGCGGGATGCCCCGACACTCGCCGCGACGGCGAGCGCGCGCTGCTGACGGCGGGCGCTGACCGAGAAGGCGGCGCCGGCGAGGAGCACGACGAGGTAGCCCGCGAAGACGGCGGCCGCCGACAGCAGGGCGACGATCGACCAGAGGTAGGCGTCGCCGGCGGGCGCGGGAATCTGGGGGTTCGCGACGAGGTCGCGGTCGAACACGACCATCCCGAGCTTGACACGTACGTGTCAACGCTGGGTCGCTGCCGTCGGCCCCGGATGGGATCACAAGGGCGGAACGTGCGGGCATGGCTGTGGCCCCGACTGATACTCACGCCGGGGCCACAAGTAGTGCGGGGATCGGACTTAGAGCTCGAAGATCTTCGTCAGCTCGTCCGATATGAGCACGGTGTGAGGGAGGTCCTTCAGCTCCTCCGGATCCACCTCGATACCGCGCACTCGTGCCGCTTCCGCATATGCCTCCCAAGGGAATGACTCGCCGTTCGCTCCGTCTGCCCGAACGAGGTCAAGAACTTCATGGATCACGTCCGGCGCGGCGCGTTTCCAACTCACGGGCCTCACCCACCCATGCTTGAACGAGCTCACTCCACGGTCCATGTCGAGGCGCACCATCGAGTCATCCGACATCCGCACGTACTGCGTGATCTTCATGCTCATGGTGGGCCGTTTCGCGCCGACGAGCGGTTCATCAAGCTCGCAGATGATGACCAGCCCGGTGACAGACAGCTCTGACAACACGAAAGATCGCCGCTGGGGTGCTGCCCAGTACTCCTCGGCTGGGCGCAGAGGGACGTACCGGATCTCCTCGCCTTCTTCGCTCATGCTGGGGAGCAGTTCAGATCCTTGGCGGGCCCATCTTCCCAGCCGAACGGGTCATAGAAGTCCTTCAGTGCGGTGTCGACACGGCCGCGCCAACCGGTGGAATTGTTGTTCGCGCATGCCTTGTGGGGAGTGGCCCACCGTCCCGTTCCCGATCCTGGCTTCACATCCGGGGCGCGGTCAGTCTCTTGGGTGATCCATGTACAACCGAACTGGCTGCAGCCCAGAGCCTGCAGTTCGACAGTGACCGTTCCCGTCGCCGGGCAGTCGCCACCGTCCTTGACCCAGTACCCATGGACGGAGGCTTCGTTGTTCGTCACGTGCGGGTAATCGGCTTGTCCATGCCAGTCGCACCCCCACCACGACACCAGAGGGGTGATGACGGGCTCGGTTGAGACTGGCTCCGAGACATTTTCAGCATGAGCGGTCGAAACCATAAACGGCCTCCGCTTCCGCTACCGAGACGTACCGCATCTCGGGATCGCTCGCGATCTGAGCCGCCACGTCATCAGCCGGTGGTGCCGGTTCAACCTGCGCCGCGCTAGCAGGCCCCGGGACCGCCATCATCAGGGCAAGCGCCGACACGGCGGCGAGCCCGAGCATCTTCACGTTCCGCATTTTCTGTCCGTTCTGTAGGTGTCTCCCCCTGCCACCTAGGACTCTGCCATCGGCCAGACTCCGCCGAAACACCCCATTGGGGGGGTATCACCATCGCGAGCTAATCACGGCAACTCAGAAGCACGGTCATTTTCCGCCGCGTTCAGCCGGGAGATGTCGCTCCGGGCCGGATGCCACGTGGGCAGGTACCAGCGCATCTGCTGCACGTCGGTCTGGAGGGCGCGGGTCTGCGCGGTCGCCGGGAGGAAGATGGTGACGGCGGCATCCGTGTCTTCGGCGCGGGAGAGCACCCCGCTGATCGTGTAGCTGCCCTCCGGCCCGGTGAGGGTGACCGTGTCGCCGATCGCGACACCGAGGCGCTCGAGCGCGCCGGGTGAGACCATCGCCTCCCGCAGTCCCGCGGCCGCGCGACCCTCGCGCAGCAGGAATCGGCCGCGCAGCACGTCGGCGCTGGCGTCGCCGATGACGGCGCGCACGGGAGCGATGCCGCTCGCGGTGCGGACGGTCGCCGATCCGACGCCGATCTCGATCGCGTCCCGCCCGGCGAGGGAGGGCGCCGCGCTCCCGGGCAGCGGCTGCTGCTCGTGCGTCGGCTCACCGGTGCGTGGGTTGCGGTCGATCTCGATCGACAGCGGCTGATCGTCGTACTGCGTGAGGGAGGGATCGGGCCCGTTCACGACCGCGACCCATGCGGCCGCGGCGCCGAGTTCGGCGTCGATGCGTTCCGCCGTCGTCGGCTGTCGCCCGTCGGCGTACACGAGCACACCGGCGACGAAGGCCATGGGAAGGGCGATCAGCGCGATGACCAGCAGACTCGACGCCCAGGCACGGAGCGTCTGACGGCGCGCCAGGCGGAGACTCGCCCGCCACCGCGATCCGAGCCCGCGGGTGCCGGTGCGGGCCGGCGCCGCCGGCGAGGCATCCACCGTCTCACGCTCGAGGAGCGTGCTCGTCGCGCACCGGCCAGCAAGGCGTCCGCGCCGCCCCGCCGGGACTCATCGACGATCCGGCCGTCGCGGAGGAACACGATGCGGTCGGCCCACGCGGCGTGGCGTGCTTCGTGGGTGACGAGGATGCCCGCGGCGCCCTGGTCGACGCGCGTGCGGATCATCTTCATGACCGCCTCACCGGTGACCGAGTCGAGGACGCCGGACGGCTCGTCGGCGAGGATGAGTCGCCGCCCGCCGACGACCGCGCGCGCGATCGCGACGCGCTGCTGCTGGCCGCCGGAGAGGTCGTCGGGGTAGGAGTCGACCTTGTCTTCGAGACCGACCGACGAGAGCGCATCCCGACCCGCACGGCGCGCTACGCGGGCTCGGAAGCCGTCGAGCTCCAGCGGCAGCGTCACGTTCTCGAGAGCCGTGAGGGTCGGGATGAGATTGAAATCCTGAAAGACGAAGCCGAGCGAGCGACGCCGGAGCGCGGCGAGCTGACGAGCGGATGCCGTGGACAGGTAGGTGTCCTCGACGACGACCTCACCCGAGGTCGGCTGCTGCAGGCCACCGGCGATCGAGAGCAGCGTCGATTTGCCCGAGCCCGAGGCTCCCATGATGGCGACGAGCTCGCCCTTGTCGACGGTGAGGTCGACCCCCGACAGCGCCGACACGGCGGTCTCGCCCTCGCCGTACTGCTCCGTGACGCCGACCAGTCGCAGCACGGCGCTCATGCGCGGGCTCCGGGTGCGGTTGCGGTGGTTGCGGGTGCGGTTTCGCCGACGACCGTGGCCGTGGCATCCCTCTTCGCGGGGCGTCCGCGCTTGGGCTTCTCGTGCGACAGCGAGAGGGCCATCGCGTGCTGCGGGTGGCGGGCGAGGCGCTGCTCGGTGTGGTCGATGAAGCGCACCTCGGCCTCGGCGGCGAAGATCATCGAGTCGACGACGAGCGACCACGCCAGCTCCTCCGGACCGTCGGGGTCGCCGCCGGCGTACTTGGCGCGGTTGAGCTGCTGCAGCTGCGCCAGCGACGCCGTGCGCTGGGTCTGGATGACCGCGGCGACGTCGACGCCGGGGAGGGTCGCGGCGACGGCGAGCTTGATGGCGAGCTCGTCGCGGGTGCCGGCGGGACGCTCGACCGGCGAGGCCAGCCACGCCGCGACCTCCGCCGACCCGGCATCCGTGATCTGCCAATACACGTGACCCTGCTCGTCGACCTCACCCTTCGTGACGAGGCCGTCGCGCTCGAGCCTGTCGAGCGTGTTGTAGATCTGACCGACGTTGAGCGGCCAGGTCGAGCCGGTGCGGCGGTCGAACTCGGCGCGCAGCTGGTATCCATAACACGGTCCCTGATCGAGGATCGCCAACAGGCTCTGACGTACCGACATCCGCTTCTCCGCTCTGAGGTGGGTGCATACCCGGAATCTCATTTCTGAGTATATGCATACCCGGTATGGAGCGGCAATGCGCGGTGTGCGAGGTCGCCGTTTCGCTTCCGTCGGCGCGCGGTCGGCTCCGCCGGCGGCCCGCGCGGGTGGGCGCGTCAGTCGGCGCGCAGGCGCACCGTGAGGGCGGCGACCGTGCCGACGGCGGCGCCGACGAGTGTGTCGACGACGCGCTCGAACGCGAGCGGCATCGAGCCGGCGTCGCCGGTCGCGGCGCCGATGATGAGCAGCGCGAGCGGCGTGATGAAGACGAGGGCGAGTGCGTAGTGGCGCACGACGACCAGTTCGATCACGAACTGCAGCAGCCCCAGCACGATGCCGAGCGCCCAGACCGGCAGCGGCAGGAACGCGAGGGCGAGATAGAGGGCGGCGCCGACGATCGTGCCGACGGTGCGATGGATGCCTCGTGTCGCCGCGTCGCGCCGGCCGACCGGCATGCCGACGACGGCGATGCCGGCGCAGACGATCCAGTACGAGCGGTGCGGATCGACGATCGCCGCGGCGGCGACGCCGACGATCCCGACGATCGCGGCGCGCTCGGTGAGCGTGCGCGCGACGGCGCCCCACCGGCGCGGGAACAGGTCGCGCAGCGGCCGGGCGGGCTCGGCGCGGTAGCGCGGCACGAGCAGCGGCGCCGCGACGAGCAGGCACGCGAACACCGAGGATCCCGCGACGACGGCGAGGTAGATCCACGGGCCGACGGCGCGCGCCCCGTCGTGGACTCCGGTCACCTGGGCCGACAGGCCGAAGACGAGCACGAAGAAGACCGGGCCGGGAGGGCCGAGCGAGACCCAGCCGACGACGGCGGCGGATGCCACGGTCAGCATGAGCACGCCGACGAGCACCGCGACGACTCCGCCGCCCGCGGCGAGGGTTCCGGCGGCGGCGCACGCGAAGAGCGCGAGCGAGACGAGGGGCGCGAAGCGCGCGCGTTCGCGGGGCCGCAGCCATCCGCCGTAGATGACCGTGAACGCGCCCGTCGCCGCGAGGAGGGCGAGGCGCTCGTATCCGAGCAGGGCGAGCACGACGATCAGCACGGCCATCGCCAACCCCGCCTGCAGCGCGAGGGGGCAGCGCCTCCCCCGCGACGGCCCGAAGCTCGCCAGGCTCCGCGCGACGTGCCGCGCCTCGGCGCGGGCCCGCTCGGAGAAGGACGGCATCGCAGAACTCACCCGTCCATTGTCTCGCGCCGCGCGGGTGGGGGCCGGCGGCGGGGTGGGGTTGGGGGCACCCTCCGAGGCATCCACCCGCCCGAACTGCAAGGGATCGCGCGCGACACGCCGCAGCGTGCGCCCCGATCGCGGCGTGTCGCCCGGCAGGCCTTGCAGTTGCGCACCTGAGCCAGCCGGGTGTCGGCGCCCGGCCCCCGAGTCATCCACCCACCCGAACTGCAAGGGATCGGACGCGACACGCCGCAACGTGCGCCCCGATCGCGGCGTGTCGCCCGGCAGGCCTTGTAGTTGGGTACCGGGGGCCGGACGCGGCGGCGACGCGCAAGCTCCGAGGCATCCACCCACCCGAACTGCAAGGGATCGGACGCGACCCGCCGTGGCGTGCGCGCTGAGCGCGGCGTGTCGTCTGGCGGGCCTTGCAGTTGCGCACCGGGACGTCAGCGGCGACCGGGCTCGGGACGGGGTCGGACTGGCGAACCAGAGGGGCGAGGCATCCACAGCAGGCGCCTAGATGTACTGACCTCGACCGTTGTTGATTCGGTCGATGGGGGTTTTGCCTCCGATGCCGAGGTGGTGCCTGTCTAGGTTGTAGTAGTCGAGCCAGGTCGTCAACCCTGCTTTTCGGTCGTCGTTCGAGCTCCAGGGGCGGGCGTAGGCCCACTCGGTGGCGAGGGTGCGGTTGAGGCGTTCGACTTTCCCGTTGGTCCAGGGGCAGTGCGGTTTGATGAACCGCTGTCGGATGCCGTGCGCGTCGACCACGGCCTTGAACGCGGCCGAGTGGCGGTAAGCGAACGCGTTGTCGCTGATGACGCGTTCGACTGTGACGCCGAGGCGCGCGTAGAACGCGATCGCGCGGTCGAGGACGCCCGCCGCGGTGGTGCCTTTCTCGTCGTCGTGGATCTCCGCGTAAGCAACTCGGGAATGGTCGTCGATGACGGTGTGCACGTAGTCGTAACCCAGGCCCCGCTTGCGCGCAGGACGTTGCCCGCGGCCATGCAGACGCCATCCGCCGCCGTCGGGGATACGGCCGAGTTTCTTCACATCAACGTGGATCAGGGACCCGGGATGATCATGCTCGTAACGCTGCGCGGATCGGCGGGTCGCGCGGATCACGGACCCCGTGACCGGGTCCAGCTCCCGCAGCAACGGCACGTGGTGGCGGCGCAACACCCTACCGACCGTTGAGGCCTGCAAGCCGAGCTTGTCAGCGATGAACACCGGCCCACGCCGAGTGAGGTGCCGCATGATCCGCACCCTCGCCTCCACGCACGCTTTGGTCTGGCGAGGGTGGGAGCGGGCGACGCTGGAACGATCGATCAGGCCCGCCGGGCCGCACTCCCGGAACCTGCGCCACCACCGCCACGCGGTCGTGCGGGAGATCCCCATTTCCGCGGCAACATGCGCGACCGCACGCCCCGACTGGATGCGCTGAACCATGATCAACCGGCCGGCCGGAGTCAGCCGGGCATTAGCGTGAGACAAGAGAGACCTCCGTGCGTTTGAGCTGAAGAACTTAGACAGCTCCAACTCGACCCCGGAGGTCTCTCCTACGTCAACAACGATCTGGGTCAGTACACCTAGCCGCCGTCGGTACGGTCGAGGCATGGATGCCCCGGCCGAACCCCTCTCCGTCCTCACCGACGAGGGGGTGGCGACCTTCTCTCCCCGCGAGCTGCGCGCGATGCGCGACGAGTTCCAGCGCTTCCTGCTCGAGTACCAGTTCGGGCTGCGCGAGGTGGAGACGAAACGGCGCCGCCGCCGCTCGACGACGCCGCCACGCTGCTCGCGCGCCTGAACGCGCTGCCCTGGACCGACGACGCGTGGCATGCCGGGCACGTCGTCGATGCGTTCGGCACCGCCCTGCTGTGGCGTCGCCGCGCGGGCGCGACCGTGCCGGACGGTTACGACGAGGCGCTGTTCGGCTGGCTCGTGACGCACGTCGATTCGGCCACCGGCGTGTGGGGCGCCGGGGCGCGCGAGACGGGGATGCTGCTTCCGGTGAACGGGTTCTACCGGGCGACGCGGGGCACGTTCGCTCAGTTCGGCGTGCCCGTGCCGCACGCGGAGCGGCTCATCGACACGGTGCTCGCGCACGCCGCCGACGAGCGGTACTTCGCCGCGGACCGTCAGAACGCGTGCAACGTGCTCGATGTCGCCCACCCGCTGTGGCTGACCCGCCACTCGGGCCACCGTCGCGGCGAGGTCGAGGCGCTCGCGCGGCGCCTCCTGGGCGACGCCCTGCCGCGGTGGCGATCCGGTCAGAGTGTCAGCTTCGGACCCGGCGACGAGCCGGGTCTCCAGGGCACCGAGATGTGGCTCGCGATCGTCTGGTACCTCGCCGATCTCGTCGGGCAGGCTGAGGCGCTCCGATACCGGCCGCGCGGCATCCATCGCCCCGAGCCGGCCGCCGAGGTGCGCAGCCCGGCGCCGATCAGTCGCTGAGCGCTGCGCGCCAGTCCTGCAGCAAGCGCGCCGTGGCGCGGGTCTGCGCCCACGGCATCTCGGGCGCCTCGGCGCGCCCCTCGCGGAGCGCCAGGATCGTCGCGTCGGCCTCGGCGGCCATCGGACTGATCGCCTCGGCGCGGATGCGTTCGCTCGTCCCGTCCTCGCGGTGCAGCACCGCGTCCTGCGTCGAGGTGACCCGGCTCCCCCAGACGTTCGGGATCTCGAGCTCGCCGCGCGTGCCGCGGATCGTCGCGGTGCGCGGTAGATCACGGCTGATCGACGTCGCCAGGAGCGCGCGGATGCCGCCGAGGTCGAGCTCGGCCGAGGCATCCTCGTCGACGCCGGTCTCGCCGATCACGCCGGTCGCGCTGACGACGGTGGGGGTGGATGCCTCGAGCCGCCCTGCCCACGCGGCGACGCCGACGGCGAGGGAGACGGGGTAGCAGCCCACGTCGAGCAGGGCGCCGCCGGCCAGCGCCGGGTCGAACAGGCGCGTGAGGGCGCGGTCGGCCGCGAACCCGAGGGATGTCTCGACCTCGACGATCTCGCCGAGGGCGCCGTCCGCGACGAGGGCGCGCAGGAGATCGGGGAACGGCCCGAACCGGTACTTGAACGCCTCGACGAGCGGCAGTCCTGCTCGCTCCGCGGCGGCGAGGACCTCGTCGGTCTCGGCCGCGTCGATGCCGAGCGGCTTCTCGCAGAGCACGGCCTTGCCCGCCGCGAGGGCGGCGAGGCTCAGCTCGCGGTGCGAGGTGTGCACCGTGCCGATGTACACGGCGTCGACGTCACTGCGCGCGAGCACCTCGTCGTAGGTGCCGGCCGACGCCTCGGGGAAGTCGCCCGCGAAGGCCGCCGCGAATTCGCGCGCCCGGTCCGCGTCGCGGGCACCGACGGCGCGCAACGTGCCGAGCCGCGCGTGCGGCAGCGCCCGCAGGAAGTCACCGCTGATGCCGCCGGCCCCGAGGACCGCCCACCCCGCTCTGTCGCTCATGCCCCCACGCTACCGACACCGGCGCCGCCCGGGTCAGACCGCGAGCGCCTGCGCGACGTCGGCGAGGAGGTCGCCCGGGTCTTCGATGCCGACCGACAGACGCACGATCTCGACCGGCACGGCCGCCTCGGTGCCGCGGACCGACGCGTGCGTCATGGCATCCGGGTAGTTGACGAGCGACTCCACGCCGCCGAGCGACTCGGCGAGAGTGAACAGGCGCGTCGACTCGGCGAAGCGGCGCGCGGCCTCGCCCGATTCGAGGGCGACCGAGACGATGCCCCCGAAGCGCGACATCTGCCGGCCCGCGAGCTCGTGCCCGGGGTGCGCGGCGAGACCCGGGTAGTACACGCGCTCGACGCGCTCATGCCCGTCGAGGAATGCAGCGACGGCGGCGGCGTTCTCGCTGTGCCGCTGCATGCGCACGTCGAGGGTCTTGATGCCCCGCGTCGTCAGCCACGCGTCGAGCGGTCCCGACACTGCGCCGACCGCGTACTGCAGGAAGCCGATCTTTTCGGCGAGGGCGTCGTCGCTCGTGACGAGCGCGCCGCCGACCACGTCGGAGTGCCCGCCGAGGTACTTGGTGGTCGAGTGCACGACGACGTCGGCGCCGAGCGCGAGGGGCTGCTGCAGCGCGGGCGTGGCGAAGGTGTTGTCCACGACGACGAGCGCGCCCGCCGCATGGCCGATCGCGGCGAGACCGGCGATGTCGGTGATCCGCAGAAGCGGGTTCGACGGCGTCTCGACCCAGAGGATCTGCGGCGGCGATGCCTCGACGGCCGCGCACACGGCATCCGCATCGCTCATGTCGACGACGCGCAGCCGCACGCCCCACGTCCCGAGCACGCGCGCGAGCAGCCGGTAAGTGCCGCCGTACACGTCGTTGCCGAGCAGAACCTCATCGCCGGGGCTGAGCGCCGCGCGCAGCAGGGTGTCCTCGGCGGCGAGCCCCGAGGCGAACGAGAACGCGTGCGCCCCGCCCTCGAGCGCCGCGAGCTGCGTCTGCAGCGCCGTGCGGGTCGGGTTGCCGCTGCGTCCGTACTCGTAGCCGTGCCGCAGGCCGCCGATGCCGTCCTGGGCATATGTCGTCGAGAAGTGCACCGGCGGGATCACCGCGCCGGTCTCGGCGTCGGGCTCCTGCCCGGCGTGGACGGCGAGGCTGGCGAAGCCACGGGCGGGATCGTGCGGGGACATGGTGCTCCTTGGTGGGTGGAGGGGCGAGTGACGGTGGTCGGGGTGAGAAACCATCCGGGCCGCGAGAAACCGTGGCTGCCGTGGTTTCTCGAGGCGGAAGTGGTTTCTCGGCGAGGCGCGGGGGCGGGGCGGGGGCGGGGCGGGTCGGGTCGGGGCGAGCGGCGGTGCGGGCGGGCGGGTCAGCGCGCGTCGGCGGGCGCGGCGAGGTGGATGCCTCGGGCCTCGAGCCACGCGTCGTCGTACAGTCGCGACAGGTAGCCGCGGCCGTGGTCGGGCAGCAGCACGACGACGACCGCGTCGGCGGGGAGGTCGCGCGCGACGCGGAGCGCCGCGACGACCGCCATGCCCGACGATCCGCCGACGAGGAGACCCTCCTCGCGGGCGAGGCGCCGGGTCATCGCGAAGCTCTCGGCGTCGGAGACGCGCTCGTAGCGGTCGACGACGGAGGGGTCGAACGTGTCGGGGTAGAAGTCCTCGCCGACGCCCTCGACGGCGTAGCCGTGGATCGGTCCGCCGGAGTAGATCGAGCCCTCCGGGTCGGCGCCCACGACGACGGCCTCGCCCGCCGTGGCATCCTTCAGGAAGCGTCCCGTGCCGCTGATGGTTCCGCCCGTGCCGATGCCGGCGACGAAGTGGGTGACGAGCCCGTCGGTGTCGCGCCAGATCTCCGGGCCGGTCGTCTCGTAGTGCGCGCGCGGCCCGTTCGGGTTCGCGAACTGGTTCGGCTTGAACGCCCCGGGGATCTCGCGCGCGAGCCGGTCGGAGACGCTGTAGTACGAGTCGGGATGCTCGGGCGGCACGTTCGTCGGCACCTCGACGACCTCGGCGCCGTAGGCCCGGAGCACCGCGGTCTTCTCGCCGGTGAACTTGTCGGGCACGACGAAGATCATCCGGTAGCCGCGCTGCAGGGCGACCAGGGCGAGTCCGACGCCGGTGTTGCCGCTCGTCGGCTCGACGATCGTGCCGCCGGGGCGGAGTTGCCCGGATGCCTCGGCGGCGTCGATGATCCGCGCGGCGATGCGGTCTTTCGCGGAGCCGCCGGGGTTCAGGTACTCGACTTTGGCGAGCACGGTCGCGCGCGTTCCGGCGGCGACGTCGTTCAGACGGACGAGCGGGGTGTTTCCGACGAGGTCGGCGATGTGCGAGGCGTAGCGCATGGGATGTCCTGGGGTGAGGCCGCGGGCGCCGGCGCAAGAGCGGGCGCGCGAGCTGCGGCGGGCTGTCGGGGTCGTCGAAGGGAGCCGGAAGGGCTCAGCGACAACAGCGACAGGTCAGCGACACGCCCCCAGCGTAACCCACCGGGCCGGATGCCGCGAGTGTTACGTCTCCGGCGTCACCGATCGACGACCCCGCCTACTCTGTGGGAGTGAGCACGAACCCCGACGAGTTCGGCTTCGACACCCGGCAGGTGCACGCCGGCGAAGCCGAGGAGCGCAACCACCGCGCCCGCATCACCCCTATCTACCTGACGGCGGCGTACCTGTTCGACGACTTCGCCGAGGCCGAGGCGCGCTTCACCGGCGCCGAGGAAGGGCAGCTCTATTCGCGGAACCTGAACCCGACGCACCAGGTCGCCGAGCGGCGCATCGCGTCGCTCGAGGGCGGCACGGGGGCGATCGTCGTGGGCTCGGGTCAGGCGGCGATCTCCGCGCTGCTGCTGGGCCTCGCCGGCTCGGGCGAGCGACTCCTGTCGACCGCGAGCATCTACAGCGGCACCCGGATCCTGTTCGACCGCACGTTCGCCCGGCTGGGCGTCGCCACCGACTACGTGCGCGACCCCTCCGACCAGGCCGAGTGGGAGCGGCTGATCCAGCCTTCGACGAAGGCGATCTTCGTCGAGACGATCCCGAACCCGAAGAACGACCTCGTCGACGTCGCGTTCGTCTCCGAGGTCGCGCGCGCCCATGGCATCCCGCTCATCGTCGACAACACCGTCGCGACGCCCTACGTCATCCGCCCGTTCGAGCACGGCGCCGACGTCGTGGTGCACTCGTCGACGAAGTTTCTCACCGGCCACGGCGCCGCCCTCTCGGGGGTCATCGTCGACGGGGGCTCCTTCGACTGGCAGGGCACGACGCGCCGCTACCCGGGGATCACCGACCCGGTCGTCCCCGGCAAGCCCTCCTACGCCGAGGCCTACGGCCCACGCGCGCTCGAGGCCTACCTGCGCTTCGGCATCGTCAACGACCTCGGGGCGGCGCTGTCGCCGGTGAACTCGTTCCTGCTGCAACAGGGCATCGAGACCCTCTCGCTGCGCATGCGCCAGCATCTCGCCAACGCCGACGTGATCGCCCGGTGGCTCGCCGAGCACCGGGCGGTGGAGAGCGTCGACTACGCGGGGCTCGAGTCGAGCCCGTACCACCGGATCGCGCTGGAGCGCTTCGGCGGCCACGCCGGGTCGGTGTTCGCGTTCACGGTGCGCGGCGGACGCGCGGGCGCCGAGCGTTTCTTCGACGCGCTGCAGCTGATCAGCCGCATGACGAACATCGGCGACGTCCGCTCGATGGCCCTGCACCCGGCGACGACGACGCACGTCTCGTTCTCGGCCGAAGAGCGCGAGCGCCTCGGCATCACCGACGGGCTCATCCGGCTCTCCGTCGGCATCGAGACGGCGGATGACCTCATCGCCGACCTCGACCGGGCTCTGGCCGCCGCGGTCGAGTGAGCGCGGGGGCCTGCGCGCGCCGCATGTCGCCATGTTGCGATCGGGCGCGCACGCGATCGTCGATCTGCCTAACGTCGGGGCTATGAGCACACCGCAGCCGCACCGTCGCCCCGACCTCGCCTCCCTCGCCGTCGAGGGCGCCCCGGCGGTGTCAGCCGACGCGTTCAAGGCCTTCTTCCGCGGTCACCCCGCGGGCGTGGCGGTCATCACTGCGATCGGCGACGACGGACCGGTCGCCCTCACCGCCTCGTCGGTGTCGTCGGTGTCGGTCGACCCGCCGCTGCTCATCTTCTCGATCTCGAGCCTCTCGTCGGCGACGCCGACCCTGCGCACGGCGCCGACGCTGGTCGTTCATCTGCTCGACGCGGACGACCTCGACATCGCTCGCCTCGGCGCGACGAGTGGCGTCGACCGCTTCGCCGACCGCTCCGCGTGGTCGAGCCTCACGACCGGAGAACCCGTCTTCCACGGCGTCCGCGCGTGGGCGCGGTGCGCGGTGATCAGCCGAATGGATGCCGGCGCCTCGACCGTGATCGCCGCGCAGGCCCTGCAGGGGTCGATCGCCCGCGACATCGACGACGTCGGTGACGAGGGCGGCGCGCTCGTCTACCACAACCGGCAGTGGCACCGCCTGGGCGCGCACTCCCTCATCGACTGAGCCTCGGCGCTCGCGCCCGGTCACTGTCCCGGGCGCCCGCGCGCGGCGGCACCGTCGCGCAGGGGCAGACGCGTCGCCGCTGAGTATCGGCGCCCGCGCTGTCCCCCGCGCGGCTCAGCGCTCGGCCGGGCCGCCCGCGTCGCGCCAGGCCGGGAATCCGCCGTCGACGTGCGCGACGTTGGTGAAGCCCTTCTCACGCAGCTGGTCGGCGACCGGACCGGAGCCGCGGATCGAGCCGCACACGATGACGATGTCCTGATCCCACTCGGTGATCTCGGCGAGCCTGTCGGGCGAGTCGAGCAGGAACTGCGCGTCGAGCGCATTGCGGTCGGCGCGGATCGATCCGGGGATCGTGCCGTCCTGGGCGCGACCGGCGTCGCTGCGCACGTCGACGACGACGGCGCCCTTCGCGAAGCGGGCGGCAGCCTCTTCGGGCGTGATCAGCGGGGCGCCGGAGGCGGAATCGTCAGCAGTCATGTGTCACAGGCTAGGCGCGCGGGGCCCGGAGGAGCCGGCCCGCGGTCGCCCGGTTGCCGTTTGTGACGCCGCGCTACGGCGCATCACGCCGTGGTGACGGTCGGCACGAGCCCGATCCGCTGTGTCGCGGGCGCGGCGTACGAGGCGACGAGCACGGCATCGAGCCGCCCGCGCACCCGATCGCGGCGGATGCCGTCGGCGTCTCCGTGGCCGGGCGTCTGCGCCGCGGCGCCTCTCTCGCCGTCAGACTGCCCGGGCGCGGCGGACCGTTCGAAGCGGTCGGTGATCGCGAGGGCGTCTTCGATCGTGGCGAGCACGATCCGCGCCCGGTCGGCGGTCTGCAGCAGCGTGCGCCAGTAGCGCGGACTGGTCAGCTCGCGCGGGCGGGCGGAGGGGTCGCGCCATGCGGCGGGATGCCATCCGGCCCGGTCGAGCGCGACGGCGAGGTGCACCTTCTCTGTCATGCGTGCCACTGTGGCGATCGGGGCATCCACCCCTCAACGCGATCCGACACACGGCGACGCAGCACGACACGCAGCGTCATGCGGCGAGATCGTGTTGCAGCCGCCGACGGTCGGCATTGCCCCGCACGGATGCCGCGAGCGACAGTGGAATCGTGCCCGATACTTCGACCGCGACGCCCGTGAGCCCCTCTGTGTCCGTGGACGCCTCGGACGGTGCGGGCTCCTCGGGTCTGCTGAGCGACGCGGGCGCGGCCCCGAGCTCGGCGGCGGGCGCCTCCGGCGGGGAGGAGAGCGTGCTCGACAACGCGCCCTGGCACGCGCTCACCGGCCCGCACGCCCGGTTCGCGATCGGCGGCGACCTCGCGCGGCGCTATCCCGACGACGTCGCGCCGTTCGTGGCGGTGCGCACGTGGGACGATCCACACGTCTGGGATGCCCTTCTCGAGCTGGTGGGGACCGGCGCCGAGGTGGGCGTCTCGGGCTACGACGGCGAGCTGCCGGCGGGGTGGGAGTTCACGGGGAGCGGCGAAGGGGTGCAGCTCGTGCAGACGCCCGCGCTGACGCCTCGGCCCGACGACGAGGCGATCGAGCTGGGCGCGGACGATGTGGCGGACATGCTCGCGATCGTCGCGCGCAATCAGCCGGGGCCGTTCCGCCCCCGCACGTACGAGCTCGGACGGTACATCGGCATCCGCCGCCAGGGCAGGCTCGTCGCGATGGGCGAGCGTCTGCATCCAGCCGGGTGGACCGAGATCAGCGCGGTCGCCGTCGACGCCGACCACCGGCGGCAGGGGCTCGGGTCGCGGCTGGTGCTCGACGTCGCGTTCCACATCCAGGAGCGCGGCGACCGGGCGCTGATGCACGCGGCGGCGACCAACACCGGGGCGATCGCGGCCTACGAGCGTCTGGGTTTCGTGCTGCGTCGACGCAACCGGTTCGCGTCGGTGCGCACGCCGTCGTGAGGGGGTCTTCGCGCCAGGACCCTGGCGTTGTCGCCCCCGCGGGCCCGGCCGGCTCCTCTGCGCCCTTCCTCTCCTCCCCTGACCGCTTCGACATTCGGATGCTGCGATGACCCGCCCCCTGCGCTCCCTCGGCTTTCTCACCATCGGCCTGTTCGACCGCGACGATCCGCGCGCGGGTCACGAGGCGACGCTCGAGATCATCGCGCACGCCGAGTCGTTGGGGTTCGACAGCGCGTGGTTGCGTGACCGGCATCTGCAGTACGGCATCTCGTCGCCGGTCGCGGTACTGGCCGCGGTGTCGCAGCGGACGAGCCGGATCCGACTCGGCACCGCGGTGATCCCGCTCGGCTTCGAGAACCCGTTCCGCCTGGCCGAAGACCTCGCGACGGTCGATGTGCTCTCCGGTGGACGGCTCGAGCCTGGGTTCTCGGTGGGGCCGCCGCGGCGCTACGACGAGATCGCCGCGGCGCTGTATCCCGATTCCGTGGCTCAGGAGCGGTTCGGCTACGAGCGGCTCGAGCGACTGCGGGCGTTCCTCGCGGGCGAGCGGGTGAGCGAGTTCTCGGGACGGGAGGGGATCGAGGAGTACTCCGAGCGCATCGAACCGCACGCTGCCGGGCTCGCCGACCGCCTGTGGTACGGGGCCGCGAGCCCCGCGTCGACGCTCTGGGCGGCCGAGCACGGCTTCCATCTGCTGACGAGCAGCGTCATCGAATCGACGGGGTCGACCGACTTCGACCTCGAGCAGTAAGCGCAGATCCGTCGGTATCGCGACCGGCACCCCGACGGGGAGCGTGCGCGGGTGTCGCAAGGTCTCGTCGTGATCCCGACCGATTCGGCGACGCCCGCGCAGGTGAAGCGATACGGGGCGTACACGCAGTCGCGGGCAGGTCGGGTGGGGGTGCCGCAGGGCCCTCGCGGGATGCTGTTCGCCGCCGACCTCGTCGGCACGTCGGCGCAGATCGCCGAGACGCTCACCTCCTCGCGCGCCTTCGGCGAGGTCGACGAGGTCGCGTTCGCGCTGCCGTTCAGCTTCGAACGCGACGACTACCTCCAGATCCTCGGCGACATCGCCGGAGCCCTCGCCCCGCGCCTCGGGTGGCGCCCCGCCGCGGTATGACTCGGCTCCTGTGGCGCCGCGCGTGGGGTTGACTCCTGCGCAGCAGTGACGGGATACCCGTGACTCAAGCCGCAACAACTGCCCACAAGTCACCTCGGCCCGCCGCGGAAGCGAGACGCGCGGGCGGGTTCACCAGCCGCGGAAGGCGTCGCCGGGGGTCGGGCCGACGGCGACGGGGCGCCCGCGCGACCACTGGCTCCACGATCCGGGGTAGACGCGGGCGTCGATCCCGGCCTGCGCGAGCGCGAGTGCCGAGTGCGTCGACGCGATGCCGACGCTGCAGTAGAGCACGATCTCGCGAGTCAGGTCGACGCCGCCGACGCGGAGCACGGCGCGGATCTGCTCCGGCCCGCGCAGACGCCCGTCGCGGTCGATGTACGACACGGTCGGGATGTTCACCGCCCCCGGAATGTGTCCTGCGGCCGGGTCTGCGCCGGCCGAGCTTCCGCGATAGTGATCGGGCGCGCGCACGTCGATCAGGGTGCCCTCGAGCGGCGCGCGCGCCGCGTCGTCGATCGTCGCGACGCCGTCATCCGATGCATCCGTCGCCCGCAGTCGCACGCGACCGGTCGGCGCTACGCGGTCGCCCGATTCGACCGGCAGTCCCTGCCCCACCCAGGCGCGGATGCCTCCGTCGAGCACGCGCACGTCGACGCCGTGCCGGCGGAGCAGCCACCACGCCCGCGATGCGGCGACGCCGTCGTTGTCGTCGTAGGCGACGACGAGGTCTCCGTCGTCGAGACCCCAGCCGCGCGCCGCGCGCTCGAGTGCTGCCGGGTCGGGAAGCGGATAGCGGCCGTCTTCCGGGTGACCGACGCGCGAGAGCTCGCGTTCGAGGTCGACGTAGACCGCTCCGGGCAGGTGAGCGGCGAGATACGCGGGCCGCCCCTCGGGCTGATCGAGCCGCCACCGCACGTCGAGCAGACGCACGGGGCGCTGCGCGGCGAGCGCCGCACGCAGGCCGGGAGCATCGACGACGTGGGTCACTCCCCCAGCGTCGGGCCGACGCCCCGCCGGTCGGAAGGCGAGGCGACACGTGACGCAACACGGCGTAAGACGGCGTCGCACGAGCGCGACCCCGCCTCCCACCGCCACCCTGGAAGTCGATTTACAATTCTGGCGTGGGAACCATCTACTACGGAGGGTCGGCGACGCCGATCCACATCGAGGACCGGGCGCTGGCGCACCTGAAAGTCGTCATCGCCACCAAGCTGCGCCGCGGGGAGAGCTTCACGGTCTCGTGGCAGCACCTTCCCGACGAGCCGCGGGGGCGGAGCACGATCTGGCTGCACCCGTCGATCCCGCTGCGCTTCGTGTTCGACGACCCCGAGCCGGCCGAGCTCAGCCGATCGTGGATCGAAGATCTCGCGCAGTCGGCGAACTCGTCGGGCGGGATCACCCTGGTCTCCGAGCACATCGACCCGGACGGCGTGGAAGACGAGTCGCCGCAGGCCGTCGAGGTCGCCGACTGACCGGCGCTCAGCCGGTCATGACCTCGCCGGTATAGGCGCCCTCGGGCTCGGGCACGATGTGCAGCCCCGCCGTCGAGTTCGCGGCGTGGGTGAGCGCCTCGAGCCACGCGCGATTGAGCGCGGGCTGCCGACTGCCGTGGTACTTGTACACGAGCGACGCGTTGGGGTGCAGCCAGACCGTGGTGCGTCCGTCGCCGAGACTCGGGTCGTTCCGCCACGTGAACGGGAACGGCTCGCCGCGCCGCAGCTTCTGCGTGATGACGACCTGCAGGTGCGCCAGCACCCGGTCGTCGAAGTCGACCTTGACGCTGCCGTCGTAATTGAACCTGCCCACGCCTCTACCGTAGCCGGTCGATCAGCACGCCAGCATCCCTCAGCGCAGCACCTCCGCGCCGCGCAGGGCGTCGGCGCGCCGCGTGATCTCGTCGAGAGCGAGATCGGCGCCGCCGACCGGCGCCGCCAGGGCGACCGGCGCGTCGACGACCGCCATGAGACCCGCCCCCCCGAGCAGCAGCGAGCACAGCGTGGGCGACCCGTCATGGATGCTCGGAAACTCGACGATATCGGCGGTGCGGCGTTCGATCAGAACGCGTGCATACGACAGCACCGCGTCGGCGATGTCGTCGGTCGTCAGGATGCGGTGGCCTCCGATCAGGATGTCCTTCATGGCTGCGCCCTCGTGTCTCCTCCGCCTGCGTTGCGTGTCTTTCCACTACTGAATCGGATGCCACGCGTACAGAGCGAGGGGTTGACAGATGCCGTTCCGGCTGTCAACCCATACGCACCGTCGGACCGACGGGGAGAGAATCGAGGCATGACACTCGCCATCATTCTTCTCGTCGTCGCCATCGTGCTGATCCTTCTCGGCGTCTTCGTCGAGGCGGCGAAGTTCCTGCTGTGGATCGGCCTGGTGATCCTGATCATCGCGATCATCGCGTGGCTCATGCGCGTTGTGAAGCGCAACGCCTGACCCGACGGACGATCCCGCCGCGCCTGGGCCCGATGTCGGCCGTCAGGCGCGGCGGTACTGCCCCACCATGGGGCAGTCGAAGGGGTCGCGCGCCGCGAGGCCGACGCGGTTGAGGTAGTCGATCACGATCGCGTACGACCGCCATAGGCTGGTCTCGGTGTAAGGCACGTCGTGGGTCTCGCAGAACGCGTGCACGACGACGCGCACCTTCGACAGGTGCGGGCGCGCCATGCTCGGAAACAGGTGGTGCTCCACCTGGTAGTTCAGCCCGCCGAGGAGCGCCGTCGCCCACCATCCGCCGCGGATGTTCCGCGACGTTCGCACCTGCTTGCTGAAGAAATCGAGTCGCGCGCCTTCCGCGATGATCGGCATGCCCTTGTGGTTCGGCGCGAACGACGCGCCCATGTAGACACCGAAGACGGCGAGCTGCACGCCGAGGAACGCGAACGCCATGCCGACGGGCAGGAAGACGAACAGCGCCCCGGCGACGATCGCGAAACGCGCGCCGATGAGGGCGAGCTCGACGCCGCGCCCCTTCACGGGCTGCCGTGAGAAGAGGTGCCGCAGGCCGAGAGCGTGCAGGTTCAGCCCTTCGAGCGTCAGCAGCGGGAAGAACAGCCATCCCTGACGCCGGGTGATGAGGCGACGGATGCCTCGTGCCTGCGCGGCATCCTCCGTCAGGAACGACACGGTGTCGACCTCGATGTCGGGGTCTTTGCCGACCCGGTTCGGGTTGGCGTGGTGGCGCGAGTGCTTCGAGTCCCACCAGGCGTAGCTGATGCCGACGACGCCGGCCGCGAGGATGCGGGCGAGCCGGTCGTTCGCTCTGCCCGAGGAGAGGATCTGCCGGTGCGCGGCTTCGTGGGCGAGGAACGCGACCTGCGTGAGCACGACCCCGAGCGCCGCCGCGATGAGCAGCTGGAACCAGCTGTGGCCGAGCAGCACGAACCCCGCGATGCAGCCCGCGAGCGCCAGCACCAGGGCGGCGCCGACGAGCGAGTAGAACACCGGAGCACGCCGCAGCAGGCCGAGCTCTTTGGCGACCTGCGAGACCTGGGTGTAGGCGCGGGCGACGGGCGGGAACGTCTCGGCCGTCGCGTACGTCTGTCGGATGGGCCCCATCGTCGAGGCCGGGGCGGCGGACGAGGAGCGGAGAGCGACGGCGGTCATATGCGGATCCTTCGGCGACTTTGGACGAAGCCAAAGGCGGATGCCGATCGCTGGGGCCGACACTACGCTGTGAGCCATACCGCAACCGGCATGCCCCGCAACCTCGGAAGGCTCTCATGACACTCGCTCTCGCGATCGATCTCGGCGGCACCAAGGTCGAGGCGGCTCTCGTCGACGAGACGGGTCGGATCGTGGAGGGCTCGCGCACGCGGGAGGCGACGGGCGCTGCGGCGGCCGCCGACCGGGATGTGCTCGTGCGTGCCGTGGCATCCGTCATCGCGCGCTGCCGCCCGCTGCCGGAGTGGGCGTCGGTGTCGGCCGCGGGCATCGGCTCGGCGGGGCCGATCGACCTCGCCGCGGGCACCGTCGCCCCGATCAACCTCCCCGCGGTGCACGGGCTCGCCCTCGTCGACCTCGTGCGGCAGGAGTCGGGACTCGATGACGTGACCCTCCGCCTCGACGGCACGTGCATCGCACTGGCCGAGGCGTGGCTCGGTGCGGCGCAGGGCGTCGACGACGCGATCGTGTTCGTCGTCTCGACGGGCATCGGCGGCGGGATCATCTCCGGCGGGCGGCTGCTGGCGGGAGCGTCGGGGAATGCCGGACATCTGGGGCAGATCGTCGTCGCCGAGATCGAGGGGGATGCCTCGGCGTCCACCGTCGAGCAGCTCGCGTCGGGTCCGCACATCGTCGCGTGGGCGCGCGCGGAGGGCTGGGACGGGTCGACCGGCGAGGAGCTCGCCGACGCGTACCGCCGGGGCGATGCGCTCGCACGGGCGGCCGTCGCGCGCTCGGCGCACGCGATCGGGGTGGGCCTCGCGAACGCGGCGACGCTGCTCGACCTCGAGCTCGCCGTCGTCGGCGGCGGGTTCTCGTTCGTCGCGGAGGACTTCACCGCGCAGATCGAGGCGTCGGTGCGCGCGGCGGCGGTGAACGGCTACGCGGCGCGGCTGCGGGTCGTGCGCGCGGGGCTCGGCGGCGACGCGCCGCTGATCGGCGCCGCGGCGCTCGTGCACCGCCGCGACCTGCTCTGACACGCGCCGCACGCGCGACCCCTGGCACCCAGTGATCGATCGACCGAGACAGACAGAAGGAACGGGAATGGGCAAGCGAATCCTCATCATCGGCGCGGGCGGCACGATCGGAGGCGCCGCGGCGGCCGCGGCGCTCGAGGCCGGGCACCACGTGATCCCGGCGTCTCGATCGACGACGCCGGCGGTCGACCTCACCGACCCCGCGTCGATCGACGCGCTGTTCGCCGAGGTCGCCGCGAGCGGACCGGTGGATGCCGTGGTGTGCGCCGCGGGCAGCGTGCCGTTCAAGCCGTTCGCCGAGCTGACCGTCGACGACTACCGCGCCGGTCTCACCGACAAGACGCTGGGGCAGATCGCCGTCGTCGTGCGCGGCGTCGAGGCGGTCGCCGACGGCGGGTCGTTCACGCTCACGAGCGGGGTTCTCTCGCGGCATCCGGTCGCGACGGGCACCGCGGCGTCGGCGGTGAACGGCGCACTGGAGTCGTTCGTGATGGCGGCGGCGACCGGGCTGTCCCGTGGCATCCGGATCAATGCGGTGAGCCCGAACGTGCTCATCGAGTCGCCCGGCTACCACGCGAGCTTTCCCGGTTTCACGCCGGTGCCCGCGGCGGAGGTGGGCCGGAGCGTCATCCGCTCGGTGGACGGCGTCGAGACCGGGCAGGTCTTCCGTCTCTGACGGTGCGGACTCGCTGGCAATGCGGATGCGCGGCCGGGCGCGCACACTGGACGTATGAGCAACGACGACGCGCCCGCGGTCTTCGTCACGGGCGCGACCGGTGACGTCGGCTCGGCGGTGGTGCGGCATCTGCAGGCGAAGGGGCAGCGGGTGGTCGGCGCCGTGCGCCCGGGGTCGTCCGCCCGCCTTCTCGACGGCGTCGAGGCGCGGGAGTTCGCCTTCGGCCCCGACGTGGCCGCGCACCGCGCCGCGCTGGCGGGATGCGATCGGCTGTTCCTGCTGCGGCCGCCGGCCATCGAAGACGTGCAGAGGCAGCTGTTCCCGGTGATCGACGCGGCGCTCGACACGGGCATCCGTCAGATCGTCTGAACGTCTCGGCGCTGCCCAACCGGATGGTGCGCCGCTTGACGGGTCGGCCCGCGACGACCTTCCGCCAGTTCACCGAACGCGAGCGGAGCGCCTGGGAGCGCTGACGCGCGCCGGGCGGTAGCGCGGCACGGGCGTCGTGGTGCACGGATGGCGCCGTGGGCGCTCGCGAGCCTCGCGGTGCACGGTCGGCCCCGCGCCGGGCGCGGGCGCACCGCCGGTGCGGTGTGTGACTGCTCGGCTCAGAACGGTGGTGGTTCGTCGGTTGCGGTGGTGCTGATGGATGCCGGGGTGAACGCGACGGGTGGGGCGGGGGCGTCTTCGCGGTAGATCCGTCCGGTGGGTGAGGTCCATTCGAGGACCCCGCCGGGGAGTTGCCTCACCTTCCAGCGGGTGAACTGCTTCATCGAATGATGCCGCTGACACAGGTGTGCCAGGTTCCACAGCGCGGTGGGTCCGCCCTTGGCGGCGTCGATGGTGTGGTCGATCTCGCACCGGATCGCCGCACGCCGGCATCCGGGGAACCGGCAATGCTGATCCCGCGCCCGGAGGAACCGGCGTTGCGTCCACGGCGTCCGATACCGGTCCACCGCGAGCACCGTCCCCTCCACCGGGTCGGTCAGAACCCGAGCCCACGAATGCGTGTTCCCCGCGAGGCAACGGGCGGTGTCCGCATCGATCGGGGAACGGCCGACGAGGTCCGCGGGACCGTCATCGACACCCAGAAGAGTGAGAGCGGGGACGATCACCTGCACCTGCGCACGAATCGCACCCAGCGACCCCTGCCCGTCACCGTGGGCAGTGGGATCGAGGGCGGGCGCGCCGGAGAGCAGGAGGTCGGAGAACACGTCGGCGCGGACCTGATCGATCCCCCGCCGATCCGGCTCGGCATCGCCAATACCGCTCTCGCCGAACGCACCGCTCACGCCAGCCAGGTCACCCGCACCTCGTGCGCCGAACGCACTGCCCGCGTTCCCGGGCTCGCGCGCATCGACGATCGTCTGCGCCTGCTGGGTGAGCCGATCGAGGATCCCATCGGCGATCACCGTCGGCAGCGTTGCGATCAGATCCGACATCCCCGCGCTGCCCGGCACGACCCGCACCCGCCGCTCCGCCGCCGCATCCCGGTGCCGGTCGGTGAACGACCGCTCCGCGAACCGTTCCGCGAGGATCTCCACCTCCGACCGCACCCGATTCGGCGTATCCCGCTCACACCGGCTGATCGCCGCAGCCTCGAACTCGGCCCGCCGCTCCGACGACGCGTCGACCAGCACCGACCCGGCATCCGTGATCACCCGGACATGTCCGCGCGTGATCCGCCCCGACTCCCACGCCGCCAAAGTCGCTGCATAATGCTCGACCAGATCCCGAGCCTCATCGATCCGGGACTGCACGGTCCGATCCGTCACCCGCAACACCCCACCGAGCTCGGCCGCCACCGACCGCAACGCCATATCGTGCGCGCGCACCACCGCCGGCGATCCGGCGGCCTGCCGCGCGGCGAGTTGCCCCGCCGCCGCGAGCGCACGCACCTCCGCGACCTGCCCGGCCCGCACCACCGCAGCCGCCCCCTCGACCTCACCCACGATCGACGCCAAAGCGGCGACGTCTGCGTCGCTGCCCATCGACCCCGAGTACTCGTCCATATCTTCGAGTGTATGGAGGGGGTCGGACATTGGAATGGCCCCTGCTCCGGGCCGCGCCAGCCGGCGCTGAGTCGACAAATTGCACCCCTGATCTGCGACTCCCCACCTGAAGCACCCCAAGCACCCCACCCACCCGACCCACCCGCGACCTGCCCCACCCGGAGGTTCTGGCGACCGGGCCGCCGCCCACGCCTCCGGTAGCGTCGACCGCATGGATTGGCGTGATGACCGCATCGGCGCGGCGGCACGGGGAGAGAACCCGACCGTTCTGGCGGAGCTCGAAGGCGGCTACGCCGTGATCGGCGATGTTCAATTCCTCCCCGGTTACTGCGTCCTGCTCGCCAAGGATCTGAACGCGAAGGCTCTCGCTGAGATGCCTCGCAGGCACCGCGTCCAGTTCCTCGCGGACGCCGATCTCCTCGCCACCGCCGTCGAGAACGCCTGCCGCGAGGCCGACCCTGCCTTCCGTCGGGTCAACATCGACATCCTCGGCAACACCGACGCCTTCGTCCACGCGCACATCTGGCCGCGCTACGACTGGGAGCCGCGCGGCCTCGTCCAGAGACCCGTCTGGCTCTACGACACCGCCAGCTGGACGGACCCCACCACCGCACTCGGCGATCGGCACGACGGGCTCCGATCGTCGATCACTCGCGAGCTCCGCGCACTCGCCGACGCCGACCCGCTTCGCATCCACGACTGACCGCGCTCCACAGAGACCGGCCGTACGGTCGACCGCAGCGGCGGGCCACACCGACCCCGAACCACCCCCACACGCCCCCGGATTGGCGCGCCCGCGCCCGCCCGGGGAAAATGGATGCCATGACCGCCGCGACGCTCCAGACGTTCGAGCCCGATGGCCGCGCCATCTCGTACATCGACGAGGGGACGGGCCCGGCGCTCGTGCTGATCCCCGAGACCGGCCAGGAGATCGGCTCACTCGGCACCCTCGCCTCGATCCTCGTCGAAGAGGACTTCCGCGTCGTGCGCCTGGGCGCCCTCGACGCCGATGCCGACGTGCACGCGCTCGCGCGCACGGTCGTCGACGTGATGGATGCCGTGGGTCTCGACCACGCCTGGATCGGCGGACACGGCTTCGGCGGCACCGTCGCACGCACCGTCCCGGCCGACCACCACGACCGCGTGAACGGCGTGCTCCTCCTCGCACCCGAGCCGGCCGACATCCCGCTCGCCGCCGACATCCCCGTGCTCGTCGTCCACGGCACGGCCGACGACGTCACCCCGCTCGCCGAGAGCGAGCGGCTCGTGGCGTCGGCCCCCGCCCTCGCGAGCCTCAAGACCGTCGAGGGCGCCGGGCATCTCTTCCCGGCGACCCACCCTGGCGAGACCTCGTGGTTCATCGAGGACTATCTCGACTGGGACTGATCCCTCCCCGCCGTTTCGCAGGCACAGGTTCTAGCCTCGACGCAACAGCGCTCCGATAGAAGGAGGACCGATGCGCCGGCAGCTCCTCGCCGCGACCCTCGCCGTCGCGGCCCTCGCCCTGGCGCCGACCCTCGCCGCCTGCACCCCGGGAGGATCCATGTCCGAACCGACCCCGTCCGCCTCCTCGAGCACACGCCCCCCGTTCCAGACCGCGACCCCGGGCCCGGTCGCGCCGACGGGCACCCCCACCGACGTGCCGCAGGCGCGGTGGGATGCCCTGGTCGCCGATCTCTCGGCACGCGGAGTCACCTCGACCCCCACCCTCGTCAGCGCCGAGGCGGTCACCTTCAGCGACGGGTCGCTCGGCTGCGCGAGCCCGGGCCAGTCGTACACGCAGGCACTCGTCGACGGCATGCGCGTCGTCGTCACCGCGGACGACCAGACCTACGACTACCGGTTCGGCTCGGACGACACCCCGAAGCTCTGCACGCGCTGACCTCTCAGAACCCCGAGCGCGCCCAGCGCGGCACGCACCCGAAGCGCCCGCCCGCCCACACCCCCCGCCCCACGCGAGAGGCGGCCGGGTGACTCCCGACCGCCTCTCGCGCGCAGCGCCTGCGAGACGCAGGCCCGCCGCGCCTACTTCAGCTTGACCAGCAGCGACTCCCCCGCCCCTGACCGGTTGTCGAGCACGACCACCATCGCGCCGAGCGGCTTCTGCGCGGCGACCTGCGCCGCGTTGACGGCCACCTCGACCGACGCGGTGCCGTGCTTGGGCACGTCGACGTACTGGCCGTTGCCGATCGCCGGCGCCGACGGATCGTACGTCGCCCAGCCCGAGGCCGCGTCGGTGCCGCCGTTCACTCCGACCGTCTGCACCGTGTAGTCGAACGCACCCGTGATGCCCAGGTCGCTCGCCGACACCGGCAGCAGCAGCGTGCTGGAGTCGGTCGGCGCCTGCGTGAGGAAGCCGGATGCCCCGCGCGCGCCCGTCTTCGCGTTGACGACGAACACCTCCGCGAGCCCGTTGTTCGACCCGGCGCGCACGGCGCCCGAGTCGGCCGACCGCACGATCCAGTCGGCTTCACCGTCTCGATCGGTGTCGAGCACGACGTCGTACTCGTTGCTCGCCGCGTTCGACCACCGGTGGTGCATGTTCAGCGCGAACACCAGCAGCTGGTCATCGCCCGCGCCGGTCGACTGCACGCCCGCGGCCCGCAGATCGTACCCCGTGTCGGCGAGCGTCTTCGAGGCATCCTTGTCGTCCGACAGCCCCCACGTGTACACGTCGGCGCCGGCGGGAAGAGCACCGAACACGTTCCACAGCGAGATCTTCTTGGTCGCGTCGGCGACCTGCTGCTTCTTCGTGAACAGCGCGCTCGTCGAACTCGACGCCGTGCTGTTCGAGCGGGGCACGAGCAGATACGGCACCCGCAGCGTCGAGCCCTCGGCGGTCAGCACGATGTCGCCGGAGACCTCGTAGAACGCGAACTGGTCGGGGCCGCCGACCGAGCTCGGCACGTCCTTCGCGGCGGCCGCGACGGTCAGCAGCAGCTTGGCCGAGCCGCCCGCCGGGACCGTGATCGAGCGCGACGAGAGGTTCACCCGCGCCGGGATCGACTCGGCAGACGCACTCGTCGAGACCGCGTAGGTCACCGGGGCCGGGCCGTCATTGCGCACCGTCACGGTCTTGATGCCGCCGAAGCCGAGCCACGACTCCTGGAAGCCGAAGCTCAGCGCCGACTCGCGCGCCCAGCCGCTCTCGGTGCGGAACGCGTCGCCGGTCGCGGTGACCGACGTGGCGACCGCCTGCGCGGCATCCACGAGCCCCACGCCGCCGAGCGTCAGTCGCTGGCCGGCGACCTGGTCGGGGTCGGAAGTGGAGACGAGGGATGCCGCGACCTGCGGCGCCGCCCAGTTCGGGTGCGCCTGCACCGACAGCGCCGCGACGCCCGCGACGTGCGGAGCGGCCATCGAGGTGCCCGAGAGGATCGCCGCGCCGTTGCCAGAGCCGACGGCCGCCGACGAGATCGACACGCCGGGAGCGGCGACGTCGGGGCTGATCGCGCTGTCGCCCGAGCGGGGGCCCGACGAGGTGAACGACGCATACCCGCGGAAGCCGGGGTTGGCGATGCTGGCCGCGGCGAGGGTCGCCTTCGCGCCCGAGACGAACGCCGGGCCGCTCGAGGAACGCACGCCGAGGAACGGGATCGTTACCAGGTACGGCTCGCCCGTGTCGGCGTTCTCGGTGATCTGACCCTCGTACGGCGGCAGGTCGTCGGTGGAGTTGACCATGAGCGCCGCGGCGGCGCCGGCCTGCTGCGCGTAGATCGCCTTGGAGACGCGTGCGCAGGAGCCGCGCGTCGAGACGGCCAACTGCCCGCCGCCCGGCGTGACGCCCGCCTTCGTGTAGGCCGCGGCCGAGCAGCCGAGAGCCTCGTTCTCGGGCGTCGCGGGGTCGTCCACGAGTCGCACGACGGTCAGCTCGCCGATCCCGTCGAGGGAAGCGCCGTTGGCGTTGATCGCCTCGATGGCCTGACCGTCGACCGTGACCGTGGCACCCGGGAAGCCCTCGGCGCTGTCGACGGCCGAGACCGCGACGACACCATCGCCCGAGCCGGGCGAACCGGTCAGGTACGGGTTGTGGCCCGAGTTGCCGGCCGAGGCGACGACCACGACGCCCGCGCCGACGGCGTTGGCCGCGGCGACGGCATCCGGGTCGTCACCGCGCCCGAAAGACGAGCCGAGCGACATGTTCACGACGTCCATGCCGTTCTCGACCGCCCAGTCGAGGGCGGGCACGACCATGTCGGTCGAGCCTTCGCATCCGAACACGCGCACGGCGTAGAGGTCGGCCTGCGGCGCGACGCCCGGGCCGACGCGGAACGTGTTCGACGGCGTCGTCGTGTCGTACGGTCCGGTGAAGCCGGTGCCGTCGGCGAGCACGCCCGAGCCGCCCGCCGTGCCCGCGACGTGCGAGCCGTGGCCCTGGCAGTCGAGCGGGTTGTCATCGGGGTGCGGAACGGGCTGGTAGCTCGCGCTCGACGGGTCGGCGTTGTAGTCGTCGCCGACGAGGTCGATGCCGCCCTTCACGCGCCGGGCGTCGGGGCCGTACAGCGTCGGATCGGCCGGCTGGGCGCCCGCGGCGTGCGCCGCGTCGTACGCGGCGGTGGTGCCCGGGCCGCCGAACGTCGCGTGCGTGTAGTCGATGCCGGTGTCGATGATCGCGACCTTCACGCCCTCACCCGTGTAGCCCGTGCTCTCCCACACCTGCGGCACACCGAGGAACGGCACCGAGACGGCGTTGTCGAGCGCATAGGTGCGCACCGGGCGCACCGCGACGACGCCGGGCAGCTCCGCGACGGCGTCGAGCTGGTCGGCGGGCACGGATGCCTGGAACCCGTTGTACGCGGACTGCATCTGCGCCTGGATCTCGCCGCCCTTGTCGGCGATCTCGCCGCTGATCTCGTCCTGCGCGGACTTCAGCTCGTCCTTGACGGCCTCGCGCTCGCTCGGCGCGAGGTCGCCGTCCTTCTCCGCTTCGACGACCGCGACGGGGTCGCCCTCCATCTCGATGACGACCGTCACCCGGCCGTCCGCTCCGATGGATGCCGCGGTGAACGACGAGTCGACCGCGCCGTGCGAGGGGGCCGCGGCGAACCGCGAGGAGGGATCGTCGTCCGGCGCGGCCGCGAAGGCGGCGGTGGCGGGAAGAGCGAGCGCGACCGCGCCGGCGATGGCCAGCGTGCGTCGCGGAATGCCTGAGGACAAGAAGGCCAGGGACAAGGAGAATCCGCCTTTCGTGCAGGGGTGCGACCGCGATCCGGGGGTAGGAGGCGGCTGAAAGGAGGCTATGCATCAGCTGGACGGGGCGGAAGGGCGGCGGGTCCCCGATGAGAGGATCCTCATCCTCACGGGCGGGCCACCGGGCCGTGCGGACGCTCAGGCGATGCGGGTTCCGCGCGGCAGCGAGCGGACCGGCGTGCGCGTGCGCGCCCACGCCCACCACAGCAGCAGGCCCGTGAGGGCGAGCTGCACGGCGAGCCCCACGAACCAGCTGGGCACGGTCTGCGCGACGGTCTCCTCGGGGGTGCGATAGTCGTTCGAGCCCCCGTAGTAGCCGTAGTTCTTCGGATCGCACTCATCCCAGGTGCTCTCGAGCTGGGGCGGGATCTGGGCGGTGCGCACGCTCGACTTCATCCAGCCGAACATGTCGTCGGGGTTGCCCTGCGCGTCGAAGCGGGTCGGCGTCGCGTCGGCGAGGATGACGAACGGGTTCGCCGACAGCATCCACCACACGTAGTCGAACCGCGGCACGCGGTACGTGCTCGTCGTCCACTCTCCGCAGATCATGTTCTCGGGCTCGCCGTAGCAGTCGTTCGAGCCGTCCTTGCATTCGGGGTTGCCGAACCGGTCGTAGGCGAGCTGGCGGGAGTGCGTGGCCCCTTCGCTCGAGACCGCGGTGCCGATCAGGCCGAACCCGATCACGGTTCCCACGGCGAGCGCGGCGACGACGAGATAGGTGACGGCGACGGAGAAGAGGGGACGCGAGAGGATGCCCGAGAGCGCGACGCCGATGCCGGCGATCACGCCGGTCTCGACCACGAGGATCACGAGTGAGGTGACGACCGCCCACGGGTTGACCTCACCGGCGAGCGTCGAGAGCACGAGGAAGGGCGCCGCGACCGCGGCGAAGGCGAGTCCGGTGATCCACGCCGCCAGGAACTTGCCGAAGAGGATCTCGCCCGTGGTCGCGAGCGTCACCTGCACGGGCGCGAGCGTCGCGGCATCCCGATCGCCGTTGATGCTGTTGCCGCTGAGGGTCGGAGAGACGAGGAGGATCAGCAGCAGGGTCACATACACGACGACCGAGTAGACGCCGGGGCCACCCGTGCCCCAGCCGCCGTAGGCGAGGAAGGCGAGCGCCGTCACGCCGAGCAGCACGAGACCGAACACGCCGAGCAGCACGTACCACGACACGGTGCGCACGCGCTGGAGCAGTTCGAGGCGGGCGATCGTCCACAGCCGCGAGAAGGTCACGAGCGGCCTCCTTCGAGGTCGAGGAAGGTGTGTTCGAGAAGGCCGGTCGCCGCGGCGAACTCCGCCACCGGCAGGCCCGCGCCGACGAGCGCGGCGAGGGCTGCGGCGGCGGACGCGTCGGAGTCGAACCCGACGAGGAGGTCGCGGCGATCGATCGGCACGAGCGCCGCGTCGAGCCCGAGCACCTGCGCGACGGGGAGCACGGCGGCGGTCGCCTCTCGGTCGGCCAGCCGGATGCGCCAGGTGCGCACGCGGGTCGCCGCCTGGGCGACCCGGTCGGAGCTGACGGTGGATCCGTCGACGAGGAAGACGGCGTCGTCGACGACCTCCTCCAACTCGGACAGGATGTGGCTCGAGATGAGGATCGTGCGGCCCTCGGCCGCGAGGCGGCGCAGCTGCACGCGCAGGTCGACGCGCGCCTGCGGATCGAGGCCCGACGCCGGCTCGTCGAGAAGCAGCACCTGCGGGTCGTGCACGAGAGCGCGGGCGAGCCCCAGCCGCTGCTTCTGCCCGCGGGAGAAGACGCGCGCGGGGGTGTCGGCGAGCTCGCTCAGGCCGACCTCGGCGAGCAGTCGCGCCGCACCGCGCGCCGCGTCGTCGGGGGCGATGCCGTAGAGCCGGCTCGTCATCACGAGCGTCTCGCGCGCGGTCAGCGACGACCAGGCACCGAGCGCGTCGGGCATCCACCCCATGATCCGGCGGACGCCCGCAGGGTCGGAGACCGGGTCGATGCCGCCGATGCGCAGCGTTCCGGCATCCGGGGCGAGGAGCGACGCGAGCATGAGCAGCAGCGTCGTCTTGCCCGACCCGTTCGGCCCGACGAGGCCCGTGACGGCGCCCGCGCGTGCCTCGAGGCTGACATGGCGCACAGCGTGCACGTCTCCGAACGAACGACGGACGCCGGTGGCCACGATGCCGGGGGAGGTCATCGCCCCACCCTATGGCCTGGCTGTGCGCGCGCCGGGGCTCGCCACGCGGCGGGTCAGTGATCGCCGCGGCGCGAACGCACCGCGTCGTAGGTGACGCGCAGGCTCTCCGACAGCTGAGGGAAGTCGAGGCGCAGCACGAGCACGAACAGCACGTCGACGATCGCGAGGTGGGCGATGCGGCTCGCGGTCGCGCCGCTGCGCAGGCGACTCTCGCGCACGGCACTGCGCAGCACCACATCGCTCACATCATCGAGCGACGACGATGTCGCGTTCGTGATCGAGACGGTGGTCGCTCCGGCACGCCGGGCGGCGCGCAGGACGTCGAGCGTCTCCCGGGTCTCCCCGCGAGACGAGACGCCGACGAGCACGGAATCGGCGTCGAGCAGCGCGGCCCGCGACAGTGCGAGGTGCACGTCGGTCTCGGCGACGGCGGGCCGGCCGATGCGGGCGAGCTTCTGGCAGAGGTCCTGCGCGGTCAGGGACGACGAGCCGGCGCCGTAGAGCACGATCCGCCTCGCCCCGCCGAGCGCCGCGGCCGCGCGCGCGGTCGCGTCGAGGTCGAGGGCGGCCATCGTCGCCTGGATCGCCCGCACCTCCTGGAACGCGATCTTCGCGGCGATCTCCTCCGGGGCATCCCCCGCGTCGATCTCGCCCTCCCCGAGGTCGAACTCGCCCAGGCGCGCGTCGTCATAGCCGAGCGCGGCGATGACGGCGGCGCGGAACTGCCGGTACCCGTCGAACCCCAGCCGTTGGCAGAACCGGGCGACGGTGGATGCCGCGGACGCGCTCGTTCCCGCCAGTTCGGTGATCGTCGATTCGCACACCACGCGGGGATCGGCGAGCACCGCTTCGGCGACGCGCCGCTCGGAGGCGCTCAGCTGCGGCAGCGAGCGCGAAGGCGCCGAGAACGGCGACGGAGGTGATGCGCTTGTTCATGTGGTCTCCTCTTGTGCGGGGTCTGAGCGACCCAGGGAAACCAGATGGAATAAATGCCCGGTTGTCAGCAGTGTGTCGGTAATTTTCTCCGATCGTCATCTGCCCGTGACATTCGGCGGCCGTTCCGGGCGGCGCCGGGTCAGCCGAAGAAGCCGAGTCCGAGGTCGGGGTGGTCGACGAAGACGCCGTCGACACCGGCATCCGCGATCACCTGCCATTCGCTCTCGTAGTCGCCGAACGCGGCCTTGTCGCGCCCGCGGCGGAAGGAGGCGAGCAGGAAGGCGTTCTCGGGTCGGCACGTCCACGTGAACACGCGGAGTCCGCGTGCGTGCGCGTCGGCGACGATCCGCGAGGGGCCGGCGGTGCGCCCGAGCCGGTCGGGGGCGAGGATCATGCGCTTGTCGACGCTGATGCCGTCGACCAGCCGGGCGAGGGCATCGAGGCCGTCGCGGCTCGTCGGGCTCGCCTGCTCCGCATAGGTGGGCGCGGCGGCGCCGCGCGCCGCGACCAGGTCGTAGGGGCGACCCGCAGCCTCGAGCAGATAGACGTATGTGCCTCGAATGCCGAGCTCCCGCACCTCGCCGAGCACGGTCGACTCGAACGACTCGACGACGAGGGGCAGCTCGCCGTCGCCCCAGCGGGCGGCGCGCAGCTCGTCGGCGATCGCCCGCGCGACGTCGTAGCCGAGCGACCCGAAATAGGTGGCGTGCTTGATCTCGAGCACGACGCCGATCTCGCGGCCCTGGTCGAGGGATGCCTCGCGCACGAGATCGAGCACGTCGCGCAGCCGCAGCGGAGGCTGCGTGCCGTCGAAGCTGGCGCTTCCCGGGCGGAGCTTCGGCAGCCGCTCCCGGCAGCGGAGCGTCGCGAGCTCGGCCCAGGTGAAGTCCTCGGTGAACCAGCCGGTGATCTCCCCGCCGTCGATCGTCTTCGTCCGTCGCCGTGCGGCGAACTCGGGGCGGTCCGCGACGTCGGTCGTCGAGCCGATCTCGTTCTCGTGGCGCACGACCGCCACCCCGTCGGCGCTGAAGACCACGTCGGGCTCGACCGCATCGACGCCGAGCGCGAGCGCGAGGTCGTAGGAGGAGCGCGTGTGTTCGGGGCGATAGCCCGGCGCCCCGCGGTGGCCGATGACGAGAGGACGACGACGAGGCATGGATCCAGGCTAGCGACCCGACCTGCGAGCAAAGTTGAGTCGAGTTGCGTCAGGTTTTCTCGGCGTACACACAGCACTCGACCTGCCGCAGCGAAGGTGGAGCCGCTACGCTGGAATTCCGCAGGATTCCACTGCGGCACCCCTCGCATTGGAGAGAGACCACCATGGCCTCGAGCAGCAACCCCGCATTCGCCCACCCCGCGTTCCAAGAGCGGTCTTCCGCGCAGCGCCCCGGGCTGACCCCGCCGGCTGCCCAGACCCAGTTCAGCACCGCCTCCGCGCAGGCCACCGACGCCGCCGTGCAGGCCCAGCTGGAGGGCGCCTACGCCGCCCCCTCCGCCGGCGCCATCGACACCGACCGCATGACGGTCGAGGACACCGTCCTGAAGACGGTCGCCCTCTTCGGCGTGCTGCTGGTCACTGCCGTGGTCGGCTGGATCTGGACGATGGCCGGTGTCACCGCAGCCAACCCCTCCCCCAGCATCGCGCCGTGGATCATCGGCGCGCTCGGCGGATTCGTGCTCGCGATGGTCGTCACGTTCACCTCGCGCAAGAAGATCCGCCCCGCGCTGATCCTCGCGTACGCCGCGTTCGAGGGTCTGTTCATCGGTGGCATCTCCGCGTTCTTCGAGTTCATCTGGCCGGGCATCGTCGTGCAGGCGACGCTCGCGACACTCTCGGTCGTCGGTGTGACCCTGGCCCTCTTCGCCAGCGGCAAGGTGCGCGCGTCGAAGAAGGCCACCAAGGTCTTCATGATCGCGATGATCGGCTACCTCGTCTTCTCGCTCATCAACGTCGTCATGATGATGTTCGGCGCGTTCCCGGCCGGCTCGGGCGGACCCTTCGGCATGCTCTCGCACTACTCGATCATGGGCATCCCGCTCGGCGTCATCATCGGCGTCGCCGTCGTCATCATGGCGGCGTACTCGCTGGTGCTCGACTTCGACTCGATCCAGCAGGGCGTCCGCAACGGCGCCCCGCGCCCCTTCGCCTGGCTCGGCGCCTTCGGCATCATGGTCACGGTCGTCTGGCTCTACGTCGAGATCCTGCGTATGATCGCCATCCTCCGCGGCAACGACTGACGCCCCGGCATCCACGACCAGGCCCGTCCGGCTCCGCCGGGCGGGCCTTCGCCGTCCCCGCAGCGTCCCCGGGACGACGGATGCCGGGGCGCGCCCCGGCATCCGTCATCCCCTCGGGGAGGTCACTCCCACTCGATGGTCCCGGGGGGCTTCGACGTCACGTCGAGCACGACCCGGTTGACCTCGCGCACCTCGTTGGTGATGCGGTTCGAGATCTTCGAGAGCACGTCGTAGGGCAGGCGCGTCCAGTCGGCGGTCATCGCGTCCTCCGACGAGACGGGGCGCAGCACGATCGGATGCCCGTACGTGCGCCCGTCCCCTTGCACGCCCACCGAGCGCACGTCGGCGAGCAGAACAACGGGGCACTGCCAGATCTCGCCGTCGAGCCCGGCCTTCGTCAGCTCCTCGCGGGCGATGGCGTCGGCATCACGCAGAATCTCGAGGCGGTCAGCGGTGACCTCACCCACGATCCGGATGCCGAGGCCGGGGCCCGGAAACGGCTGCCGCGCCACGATCGCCTCGGGCAGGCCGAGGTCGCGCCCGATCTGGCGCACCTCGTCCTTGAAGAGGGTCCGCAGCGGCTCGACGAGCTCGAACTGCAGGTCCTCCGGCAGGCCCCCGACGTTGTGGTGGCTCTTGATGTTCGCGGTGCCGGTGCCGCCGCCCGACTCGACGACGTCGGGGTAGAGCGTGCCCTGCACGAGGAAGCGGATCGGGTCGCCCTCGGCCGCCGCCTCGGCGAGAAGCTCCTGCTGCACCTTCTCGAACGCCCGGATGAACTCGCGCCCGATGATCTTGCGCTTCTGCTCCGGGTCGCTGACGCCGGCGAGCGCCGCGAGGAACGTCTCCCGCGCGTCGACCGTGATGAGGCGCACGCCGGTGGATGCCACGTAGTCCTGTTCCACCTGCTCGCGCTCGCCCTTGCGGAGCAGCCCGTGGTCGATGAACACGGCGACGAGCTGGTCGCCGACAGCCTCGTGCACGAGCGCCGTGGAGACCGCCGAGTCGACACCGCCCGACAGGGCCGACAGCACACGCCCGGAGCCGACCTGCTCGCGGATGCGAGCGACCTGCTCGGCGATCACGTTGCCGCTGTTCCAATCGGCGGGAAGACCGGCCGCCTCGTGCAGGAAGTTCTCGATGACCTGCTGACCCTGCTCGGAGTGCTTCACCTCCGGGTGCCACTGCACCCCGTAGAAGCACTTCTCCGCGTTGCCGAACGCCGCCACGGGCGTCGCGTACGTCGACGCGAGCACCTCGAACCCCTCCGGGGCGGCGGCCACCTGGTCGCCGTGGCTCATCCACACGATCTGATCGTCGGGCTGTCCGCCGAGGAGCACCCCCCCGTCGCCCGTGACACGGGCATCCGTCGCCCCGTACTCGCGGAGCCCCGTGTTCGCGACCTCGCCGCCCAGCTGCTGGGCCATCACCTGGAAGCCGTAGCAGATGCCGAGGGTCGGCACCCCGAGCTGCAGCACACCCGGATCGAGCGACGGCGCGCCCTCCTCGTAGACCGACGATGGACCGCCGGAGAGGATGAGGGCGACCGGGTTCTTCGCCTCGACCTCCGCGGCCGTGACCGTGTGGGGCACGATCTCGCTGTACACACCGGCCTCGCGCACGCGCCGCGCGATCAGCTGCGCATACTGCGCGCCGAAGTCGACGACGAGGACGGGACGCTGGGCGGTCTCGGTCTGAGCGGTCACCGGGTGCCTTCCGTGGCGGGGATGGTGGGAGCAGCTTCCGACGCCTCACGCTGCGCGAGGTAGGCCTTGACCTCGCGGCCGACGCGAGCCTCCATGAAGAACGACAGCAGCGGCACGATGCCGCCGAGGGCGAGCGTGATGAACCGGCCGAAGCCCCAGCGCATGAGGCTCCACACGCGGAAGCACGCGAAGAGGTAGACGACGTAGAACCAGCCGTGGGCGATGAGGATGCCGAGGCTGAGGTTCACCCCGTCGCCGGTGGAGTCGTGGCCGGCCGCGGTCTCGACGACCGGCGCGAACCACAGGAACCCGCCCGATCCGCCGAGGAACAGCTCGTAGCCGAACGCGTATTTGATGAGCATCTCGGCGCACAGGAGCAGCAGCATGACACCCGTGATCACCGAGGCGATCTGGTAGAAGCGCAGCGCGCCGCGGATCGCCGGGAAGGTGGCGAGCTTGGGCTGAGGCATGGGTTCCAGTCTAGTCGGCGGCCGGAGGCTCACTCTTCGTCGGACCGGTGGTGCAGGAGTGGTCTCCGGCGCCACACCAGGTGACTCCAGCCTCAGCGATCCGACGGATGATGAGCCGAGGCCGCCTCCTCGAGCGCCTCGACCTCCTTCTCCCAGGCGTCCCGCGCCAGGCGGTACCACATGTAGAAGGCGAATCCGGCGAAGATCGCCCATTCGACGGCGTAGAAGATGTTCAACCAGTTGACGTTCGACCCCTCGTCGGGCGCCGGCGAATCGATCGGCTGGAGGCCGGCGGGAAGGCTCTCGCCGGCGCCGGCGGTCTCGGCGGTCTCGGCGGTCTCGGCGACGAGGTACGGGCGGTACACGTTCAGCTCCGCCACGTCGTGCCATCGTCCGAGGAGCGCTGCCGGCGACATCCGCGTCATCTCGGTCGCCGGCGCTCCGCGCGGCGGCAGGGCGGGGCCTTCGTCGGAGATCAGGCGCCCCGTGAGCTGGACCGCGGCTCCGGGGTCGGCGTTGAGGGTGGACGCCGCGGCGTCGGCCGCGGCGCGGTCAGCCGTCCACCCGATCGCGACGGCGAGGGAGGTCGGGCCGTCCGTGGCATCCGCGACGGCCGCTGCGCCCGAACCGGTCGGGTCGACGCGCAGCTGCCCGGTCACCCAGTAGCCTTCCTCGCCGCCGTTGTAGCGCGACGAGACGACGAGGAAGTCGCCCGCGACGAACGCGCCGGCGACGTCGACCCGCTGGCCGACGAGGGGTTCCGGCAGGTACTCACCGGGGGCTACGACCTCGGCGATCGGCTCGACCTGCTCGGTGATGCCGGCCGGCGGCGGATCGGTGTCGATCGCCCGGCCGAGCTGCCACTGACCGAGCCACGCGAACACGGCTGCGACGAGCAGCGCGAAGCCGAGCATGCCGATCCACCACGGGCGCAGCATGACCTCGCGCAGGGTCGGCGGGAAGACCTCGTCGGACGCCGGCGCGCGTTCGGGTAAAGCGCCGGTCATCAGTTCACGGAGTACGGCGCGACGACGACCTCGACGCGCTGGAACTCCTTGAGGTCCGAGTAGCCGGTGGTCGCCATGGACTTCTTGAGCGCGCCGATGAGGTTCGCGGTGCCGTCGGCGACGGGCGCGGGGCCGTGGAGGATCTGCTCGAGAGTGCCGACCTGCCCGACCTCGACGCGCTTGCCGCGCGGCAATTTGGAGTGGTGCGCCTCGGGACCCCAGTGGAAGCCCTTGCCGGGCGCGTCGGTCGCGCGCGCGAGCGCGACACCGAGCATCACCGCGTCGGCACCCATCGCGAGCGCCTTGACGATGTCGCCCGAGGTGCCCACGCCGCCGTCGGCGATGACGTGCACGTAGCGTCCACCCGACTCGTCGAGGTAGTCGCGGCGCGCACCGGCGACGTCGGCGACGGCCGTCGCCATGGGGGCGTGGATACCGAGGGTCGCGCGCGTCGTCGACGCCGCTCCCCCGCCGAAGCCGACGAGCACGCCGGCGGCGCCGGTGCGCATGAGGTGCAGGGCGGCGGTGTAGGTGGAGGCGCCGCCGACGATCACCGGCACATCAAGGTCGTAGATGAACTTCTTGAGGTTCAGCGGTTCGGCATCGCTCGAGACGTGCTCGGCCGACACGGTGGTGCCGCGGATCACGAACAGGTCGACGCCGGCGGCGACGACGGTCTCGTAGAGCTCCTGCGTGCGCTGCGGGGTGAGCGCCCCGGCGACGGTGACACCGCCGGCGCGGATCTCGGCGAGGCGGTCGCGCACGAGCTCGGGCTTGATCGGCTCGGTGTAGAGCTCCTGCAGGCGGCGGGTCGCCTCGGTGGCGGGCAGGCCCGCGATCTCGGCGAGCAGCGGCTCAGGGTCGTCGTAGCGCGTCCACACGCCCTCGAGGTCGAGCACGCCGAGGCCGCCGAGCTGGCCGAGCATGATGGCCGTGCGCGGGCTCATCACCGAGTCCATCGGCGCGCCGAGCACGGGGATCTCGAACCCGAACGCGTCGATCGACCACGACGTCGAGACGTCTTCGGGGTTGCGGGTGCGGCGCGAAGGCACCACCGCGATGTCGTCGAACGCATACGCGCGGCGGGCGCGCTTGGCGCGGCCGAGCTCGATCTCCATGCTCACACGCCCAGCCTACCTGCGCACCCCCGCGCCCTCGCCTGCCGCGCCTCGGGAGCGCCCCCTCGCGACTCGATGGCAGTCGTGGCGGCCTCCACCGCCGGCACCCCACCACAACCGCCCACACCTCCCGGGCGCGAGGCATCCTCACCGAACGCGTGCGACGGGGTTCGTGTCGCAGCACCGTGTCGTGCGCGCGAAGCGCGAGCGGGCCGGCGCGCCAGGATGGGAGGCATGCGGATCGTGGTGGTCGGGGGCGGGGTGATGGGCCTCGCCACGGCGTGGCAGCTGACGCGGCGCGGCGAGCGGCCGATCGTGGTCGAGCGTTTCGCGCGCGGCCACCACGAGGGCGCGTCGCACGGGGAGACCCGCAACGACAACAACGCCTATGGCGACGCGCACTATCTCGACCTGCTGGCTCTCGCCCGCGAGGGATGGGATGCCTTGGGCGAGGTCGACGGCGAGCCGCTGCTGCGCCGACACGGCCTCGTCTCGCACGGCCCCGGACCGGCGCTCGGCGCGGCGAACCGTGCTCCGCTGGCCGAGCTCGCCGATGCGCTCACCGCCCGGGGCATCCCCGCCGACCTTCTCGACGGAGCCGAGGCGGCGCGCCGCTGGCCGGGGATGCGCTTCGAGTCCACGGTGCTGTACTCGCGCGACGCCGGCGTCGCGCGCGCCGCGGCGGCGCTGCGCGAACTCGAACGCCGCACCGTCGCGGCGGGCGGGGAGGTGCGCGGGAACACGCGTGTCGCGGCGATCGCCCCCGACGCCGACGGAGTCGATGTCGTGACGGATGCCGGTGTGCTCCGCGCCGACGTCGTGGTCGCGACAGTCGGGGCGTGGACCGAGAAGCTCCTCGGCGCGAGCGGCGACGCGGGGCCGGCGGCTACGGGCGGTGGCGTGACACGCGGTGGTGGCCTCGGCATCCAGCCGTGTTGGAGGGACGCAGGTTGAACCACAGCTCGTCCGTGGAGATGCTGCCGATCACGGTCACGTTCGCACCGCGGCGCGTTGCGCCCTCGGCAAACGCCGCCACGAACTCCGGGGAGGAGGGGCGCATGTCCCCGCCGACCACCACGCCCGAGCCCGCGAGGCCCAGGACGTCCACGAACGCCGCACCGGTGGCACGCACGGACGCGTCCTGCGGTTCGTCCCCCGACGACGCCGTGGCGCCAGCGGGTGCCCCGTCGTCCGCGGTCTCGTGGCCGGTGGCTCCGACGCTCGCGGAGGAACCGGAGGTGGGGGAGGCGGGGGACGGCGCCGTCGTGCCCGAGGAACTGGAGGGCGCACCTGGGGAACCGGGGATGGCGCAGCCGGTGAGCACCAGTGTGAGAGCGGCCGCGCCCAGTGGTTCAGGGGGCAGGCGGTCTCGTCCGCCTCGCACTCCACGATGGCGGTGTCCGCCTCGAGCACCCGCAGCACTTGACCCACGCGGGCCTCACGCCCCTCGTCCGTGAGCATCACCCCGCCGGAGCGCCCGCGCTGGGAGCACAGCAGGCCCATGCCGCGCAGCCTGGCCACGGTCTTGGCCACGTGGTTGTAAGGGGGCGCCCACGCCGTCGGCGATCCGCTGGGTGGACAGCATCGTCTCCGGTGCCAGCCCCGTTACCTTTTGAGCACCCCCGATCGCCGGGGGTCTGGTCGCTCGGCCGGGCATGGCTTTGTTGCCCTGCCATCCATGGTCCGGGGGGTGTTGCCACCCGGTCGAGAGACACGCGTTGACCGCTGATAGGGACACGGCCCAGCTCTGCTGAGGTCTCTTCGTAACGTGGGTGCCGGCACCGGGTGTCAAGACTGCGACCAGCAGTGATGCGTCAAAGGAGGACGACATCATGAACTCCGAATACGCGGTCGTCATCGGCCTGGACGTCGGTAAGACCGGGCACCACGCCTGCGCGCTGGACCCCGACCTGGATCGTGTCAGATTAGTGCCCCACGCCCGGCCGGAGTGCGGCGATGATGTCGGCGGCTTCCCCCGTTGGCGGGGTGGTCGCGGTGAGTTCGTGTCCGTCGATGGTGATCGTGACGTCACGCAGCGGGCGCAGCGCGCGGACGATACGGCGGACCGTCACGCCGGTGGTCTTGTAGAGGTGCCGGCTGATCGCGAGAGCGCAGAACACGACGGTGAGGTGCGCGTGGATCGAGTCCGCGGTCGACGCGAACATCGGCCTCGCCCGCAGGTCGGTCTTTGCCATCCGGAACGTCGCCTCGACCTGGAACAGGTCATGGTAGGCCGCCACGATCTCTGCAGCGGAAGCCGTCGCGGTGCTGAGGTTGGTGACGTACCCCTTGAGGCCGATGTATTCGCGGGCCTTCTCGACTCTTGCCCAGTTCACGCCGGGCCCCGTGCCGAGGGTGACGAACCGGTCCTTCTTCGCCGGGCGGGTGCCGGCAGCGATCTGCTCGGCGCGTTCGATCTGCTTGTTCAACGTGATGTTGTCGCGGATCTTCCGCTTGTGGGAGTACTGCCACACCACTCGCCGCTCCCGCGCGTTCACACCCGCACCCATGGTTCGGGTGGTCTCGACCGTCTCCCCATCGGTGACGATGTTCCCGACGGTCGCGTAGTGCTCGGCGAGATCGTATGGCGCGGAGGAGGTGCGGGAGCCGACGATGAAACCGAACCCGGCGTCCTCCAGCCGGTTCAGGTTCGCTGCGGACAGCATGCCGGCGTCCGCGACGACCACGACCTCGGTCGCGGAGTGACGTTCGCGGAACTGGTCGAGGACGGGCAGCAGGGTGAGGGTCTCGCCCCTGTTGCCCGCGAACTCGTGGACTTCGAGGGGGAACCCGCCCTGGTCCACGAGGAGGCCGACGAGGATCTGCGGGTCGACGCGGCGCTCTTTGCTCATCCCGACCTTGCGGAGCTTGTCTTCACGCTCCGCCTCGAAGTAGAGGGTGGTGACGTCGTAGAGCACGACGGTGAGCGGGCCAGATCGGGTCGCATGCGCGTAGGCTGCGGCGGCGATCTTCGACCGCCAGTCCTGCTCAACGCTGCGGGCGAGGGTCCGCCACACGGTCGACAGCGACGGCGCACCCGGGACACCGAGCTCGTCCCACACCCGCAGCGTGTCCGCCTTGCTGGTCGGCTCGACGACGCGGGCCAGGACCAGCTTCATGAATGTGTCGTTGCCGACCGCGTCGAACCCGAGACGGGCGTAGGCGTCCTCGAGGACATCCCACAACAACCTGGACCTCGACCCGGTCACCGTCGGCGCGGTCGTGGCCGGCGGCGTCGCGCCCAGCCCGTCCAGATCGAACGGGACATGCCCGGCCAGCTCCGCGATCCGCTCCCGCGCGATCGCGACCAGCACCGCGAGCTGCTCATCGTCGTGCGCGGAGCCGAGGTGCTCCACGATCGTCCGCACACCACGGGTCTTCGACGCGATCTGCACCGCCGTCGCACCCGACGCGGTGCGCACCTTCCGCACGAACCACCCCACCGAGCGAGTCTAGATCGACGCCATTAGTGCCCCGCACGAGGCACCAGCACCCCCGGAAAATCAAGCCTCAACGATCCTCAACCCGCGAAATCACCCGACGGTGACACGATCCAGGCCCGACGGGAACAAGCTCTTCGACAAGCCCCTGCCGCAGGACGAAGCTCAGCTGCGGGAACTGTTCACCGACCTCCAGCAACACGGCTCTGTGCTCATGGTCGTGGACCAGCCCAACACCATCGGGGCCCTTCCCATCGCTGTGGCCCGCGACGTGGGCTGCACCGTCGCCTACCTCCCCGGGCTCGCGATGCGCAAGGCTGCAGATCTCTATCCCGGCAGGTCAAAGACCGATGCGCGGGACGCGTTCATCATCGCCGACACCGCTCGCACCATGCCTCACACGTTGCGGCAAGTCGACCGCGACAACGAGGTCCTCTCCGCACTGAAGGTCCTGGCCGGCTTCGACGAGGACCTCGCCCACGAGACGACCAGAGCGCTGAACCGGATCCGCTCGTTGCTCACCCAGATTCATCCCGCACTCGAGCGGGTGTTCGCCGGCGGCAGCCTCTCCACGGCGCTGGTGCTGGACCTGCTGGTCAAGTTCGGCGGCCCCACCGGGCTCATAACCGCTGGTCGGGCACGGGTACTGCGCTTCGCTCGCTCGCACTCCCGCCGTGATCCGGAAGCACTGGTTGATCGGATCTTCGCTGCGCTCGGTGAACAGACCGTGGTCGTTCCTGCGACCGCAGCCGTGGAGTTGGTGATCCCGCGGGTTGCTGGCCAGGTCAAAGAGCTCAAAGAGCAGCGAGCAACGGTCGCGCGGGAGGTCGAGGCCATGCTGGAGAACTTCCCTCTCGCCTCGGTCTTGATGAGCATGCCGGGGATCGGCATCAAGACCGCTGCTCAGATCCTCCTGAACATCGGCGACGGTTCCGCGTTCGAGACCCCGGGCCACCTCGCGGCCTACGCCGGGATCGCGCCGGTCACACGAAGATCCGGGACATCGATCCGCGGCGAGTTCCCCGCCCGATCAGGTAACAAACGCCTGAAGAACGCCCTGTTCTACTCGGCCTGGGTCGCCTCGAACCACGACCCGATCTCCAAGGCCTACTACGACCGCAAACGCGCCGAGGGCAAGCGCCACAACGCCGCCGTCATCTGCCTGGCCCGACGCCGCTGCAACGTCATCTTCGCGATGCTCCGCGACGGCACCTACTACCAGCCCCCGACCACCGTCCCTAACCCCGAGCCGACCGCCCTCGCGGCTTGACTCAGAACATAGGGACACCCCCCCCCATGAGCAGCAGCACACGCAGCGCGATGTCCGAAAATGCCGTCAGCCGCACACTTGTCCCTTCTTCGCGGGCCGCCCTCTTCCACGCACGACGACGCCGCGCGGCCCATTTGGCCGCGCGGCGCGATCATATCCCGGTCACCGGGCGGTGTCTCGCCCCGCAAGTTCCCGCCCGGTGCCCGCGGTCAGCTCTGGCGCAGCCGCTCCTCCAGACCGGCGCGCTGCTCGAGGATGACCTCGGGGACGTCCTTCAGGCGGGCGAACCACTCGTCGATCCCGGGCAGCTCGTTCAACCACTCGTCACGGTCCACCCGCAGGGCGGCGTCCAGCTCCTCGTCCGAGATCTCCAGACCGGCGAGATCCAGGTCCTCCTTGGCGGGAAGGATGCCGACGGGTGTCTCGTGCCCACCGGCGGTGCCCTTGAGCCGCTCCACGATCCACTTGACCACGCGGGAGTTCTCGCCGAAGCCCGGCCACGCGAAGCCGCCGTCCGCAGTGCGGCGGAACCAGTTCACGTAGTAGATCCGCGGCATGTTCTCCTCGCCCATGCGGGCACCGGTGTCCAGCCAGTGCTCGAGGTAGTCGTTCGCGTTGTAGCCGATGAACGGGAGCATGGCCATGGGGTCGCGGCGCACCACACCCACCGCGCCCTTCGCGGCGGCGGTGGTCTCGGAGGATAGCGTGGCGCCCTGGAACACCCCGTGCTCCCAGCCGAAGGACTCGGAGACCAGCGGCACGGTGGTCTTGCGGCGGCCACCGAAGATGATGGCCGACAGCGGCACGCCCTCGGGGTCGTCGTACTCCGGCGCCAGAATCTCCACCTGCTTGATGGGGGTGCAGAAACGGGAGTTGGGGTGCGCGGCGGGACGCCCGGACTCGGGCGTCCAGTCCCGGCCCTTCCAGTCGGTGAGGTGCTCGGGGACGTCGTCCGTCATGCCCTCCCACCACACGCCACCGTCGTCGGTCAGCGCCACGTTCGTGAAGATGGTGTTGCCGCGGGCGATCGCGTGCATCGCGTTCGGGTTGGTGGACCTGCGCCTGAACGTCGAGGCCCCAGACGCCGCCGCCATGGAGACCGTGCGGGACACCGTCCTGCGCATTGTGCGCGAGGGCTGAGAGCCGAGCACACACCGCCCCGCGGGCACGACGACGCCGCGCAACCAGATCTGGCTGCGCGGCGTCGTCGTACGGAACCGGTGACAGGGCCCCGGGAAACTCAGGCGTTCGCGGTGCGCGCCTCGTCGTGGAGCATCCACAGGTCCGGGCCGAAGATCTCGTAGTGGATCGAGCGGCCGGGAACCCCGCCGGAGACCAGCTGCGAGCGCACCGACTGCATGAAGGCCAGGGGCCCGCACATGAAGACCTCGGCACCCTCGGGGATCTCCGCCTGGGAGACGTCCATGTGTCCCGCGAAGTCCCCCTCACCTGGTGCGGCGAGCCATGAGACGAGCTTCGCGTTGGGCATGCGGGAGACGTAGTCGCGCACGAGCTCGCGGCCGGGCCACGCAGCCTCGGAGCGGTCCGCGTGCAGCACGAGCACCTCGCGCTCGGGGTCCTCCCGCGCGAGCTGGTCCAGGAACGCCACCACCGGGGTGATGCCGATGCCCGCAGAGACGAGCACGAGCGGGCCGTGGAAGTCCGGGTCCAGGGTCACGTCCCCGTAGGGGTTGGAGATCTCCAGGACGTCACCCACCGCGATGTCCTCGTGCAGGATGGGCGAGACCTCCCCCTCGGGATCCTCGCGCACCACGATCCGCCGGTGGCCGGGGTCGCTCGGCACCAGGGTGAACTGGCGGGGCTGGCGCAGGCCGTCCATCACGACCACCTGGATGGAGATGTACTGGCCTGCCACAGAGGGCGTCATGGGGGTGTCGTCCGCGGGCTCGAACTCGAAGGCCACCACGCCCTCGGCCACCGGTTCCTTCGAGATCAGGCGGAAGGGCGCGAACATGACGTCGTTGGCCTGCTGGGAGTAGAGCCCCTTCTCGATCTTGATGAGGGCGTCCGCCATGAGCCAGTAGACCTCGTCCCACGCGGCCACCACCTCGGGCGTCGCCGCGTCCCCCAGGTCCGCGGCGATCGCGCCGAACAGGTGCTCGTGCACGGTGGGGTACTCCTCGGGCAGCAGGCCCAGGGAGGCGTGCTTGTGGGCCACGCGGGAGAGCACCTCGTCCGGGTACGAGTCCGGGTGGTTGAGCAGGTGGGACGCGAACATCGCGATGGACCCGGCAAGCGCCTGTGGCTGCGTGCCGTTCTTCTGGTTCGCTCGGCTGAACATCCCGTCCAGCAGGTCCGGGCGGGCCTCGAACATCGACTTGTAGAACACGGGCGTGATGTTTGGGATGCGTTCGCCGATGATGCCGATGGTCGCTTCTACGACCGGGCGGGACTTCTCGGACAGCATGGCGGCTTCCTCTCGTCGACATGTGACGGAAGCCAATTTAGCATTCCAGATGCCACTTAGATAGCCGAGGTGGGCGTCCCCGAATCCGGCTGCTCGGGGGGTCGCAGACCCAGCTGCACGGCGATCGGACCCACCTGCCGCGGATTGACGAGCTCCGCGATGCTCACCGTGTCCAGTTCCCCGTAGAACGCCTCGCGCGCGCCGGCCAGGGCCCTGCGCAGGCGGCAGCCGCTGCCCCGCCTGCGGGTCACCGAGGAGACCCCCGCTCATTTCACGCCCCGGATCGACGTGCCGTGGCCGTCGTTCAACCACTTCGTGGCGCCCGGCTCGCAGCCGGCGAACGTCTACGGCATGCCGACGCCGGGCGAAGGCGTCAAGGTCGGGTTCCACGGCATCGGCGACGAGGTCGACCCCGATGCGCGCCCGCACCGGAGCGTGCGCCAGCGCGAGCTGCGCGCGTACGTGCGCGAGTGGTTCCCCGGCCTCGACCCCGACTCGGCCGTGCCGATCTCGTGCACGTACACGACGACGCCCGACGAGGCGTTCGTGCTCGACCGAGTGGGCCGGGTGGTCGTCGGCGCGGGATTCTCCGGCCAGGGATTCAAGTTCGCCCCCGGCGTCGGCGCGACGCTCGCCGAGCTGGCACTCGACCCCACCGCCCGCGCCGACCCCGCGTTCCGGCTGCGCTGAACGCGCCCGCTCGCGCGTCGACTTGTGGGCAGTCGTGGGGGGCGCCGCGGCGCGCCGCCCCCGGGCTCAGCGTTTGTAGTTGGGCGCCTCGACGACGATCTGCACGTCGTGCGGGTGGCTCTCCTTGAGGCCCGCGGCGGTGATGCGCACGAACTTTCCGCGCGCCTTCAGCTCCTCGATCGTGCGCGCGCCGACGTAGAACATCGACTGACGCAGGCCGCCGACGAGCTGGTACGCGACCGCCGACACGGGGCCGCGGTACGCGACCTGGCCCTCGATGCCCTCGGGGATCAGCTTGTCGTCCGAGGGGATGTCGGCCTGGAAGTAACGGTCCTTCGAGTACGAGGTCTTCTTGCCGCGCGTCTGCATCGCCCCGAGCGAGCCCATCCCGCGGTAGAGCTTGAACTGCTTGCCGCCCTGGAAGACGATCTCGCCCGGCGACTCGTCGGTGCCGGCGAGGAGCGACCCGAGCATGACGGTGTCGGCCCCGGCGACAAGCGCCTTGGCGATGTCGCCGGAGTACTGCAGACCGCCGTCGGCGATGATCGGGATGCCCGCCTCGCGGGCGGCCTGGTACGCCTCCCAGATCGCCGTGACCTGCGGCACGCCCACGCCCGCGACGATGCGCGTCGTGCAGATCGACCCCGGACCGACGCCGACCTTCACGGCGTCCACACCCGCGTCGATGAGCGCCCGCGCGCCCTCGCGCGTCGCGACGTTGCCGCCGATGACGTCGATGTGCTCGAACGTGGCATCCGTCTTCAGCCGCGTGACCATGTCGATGACGCCCTGCGACTGTCCGTTCGCAGTGTCGACGACGATCACGTCAACCCCGGCGTCGCGGAGGGCCTCGGCGCGCTCCCACGCGTCGCCGAAGAAGCCGATCGCCGCGCCCACGCGCAGCCGTCCCTGGTCGTCCTTCGTCGCGAGGGGGTACTTCTCGCTCTTGTCGAAGTCCTTGATCGTGATGAGTCCGGCGAGCTTGCCCGCGTCGTCGATGAGCGGCAGCTTCTCGACCCGGTGCTGCGCGAACAGGGCGATGACCTCGTTCGCGCCGATGCCGACGCGCCCGGTCACGAGCCCCTCGGTCGTCATCACGTCGCGCACCTTGGTGGTCTGCCGCTCGAAGCCCGACACGAAGCGCATGTCGCGGTTCGTGATGATGCCGACGAGCGTGCCGGCGTCGTCGATCACCGGCAGACCGGAGATGCGGTACTGCGCGCAGAGCCTGTCGACCTCGTCGATCGTCGCGTCCGGCGTCGTCGTGATCGGGTCGGTGATCATGCCCGACTCGCTGCGCTTGACCTGGTCGACCATCGCGGCCTGGTCGGCGATGGAGAGATTCCGGTGCAGGATGCCGAGGCCACCCTCGCGGGCCATCGCGATCGCCATGCGCGCCTCGCTGACGGTGTCCATCGCCGCCGACAGCAGCGGCGTCGCCACCGTGATGCGGCGAGTCACCCGCGATGACGTGTCGGCCTCTGACGGGATGACGTCGGTGTGCCCCGGAAGGAGCAGCACATCGTCATAGGTCAGACCGACGAAACCGAACGGGTCGTTGTACTCCACTGGCTCTCCTGCCCCTCGCGCGCGCGTGTATCGATTGTAAGTCGCGCGGGACCGCGTTCATTCCGCACGGCGAGACCACGGCGGCACCCCCCACGACGATCCGACGAGAACATTCCGATAACGAGTCAGTAGTCGAAACAATCCGGACACATTACGCTCGTACCGTCGTTGATCACTGCCGATGCGACCGCCCCACCCGACGGGTGCGCTGACTGGAGGAACCTTTGAGTCCCACGACCGTCGCTGCGCGCAGCCCACTGCGGTGGCTGGTGCTGACCCTGGGCGGCATGCTCGCCGCCGTCGCCCTGTTGTTGAGCATGCCGGGGGCATCCTTCGCCGCCTCGGGCGACGACGGGGGTGACGACAGCACCGATCTCCCCTACACGATCGTCGTGAACGTGCGCTCCGGCGGCGAGGCCGTCGCCGGCGCGACCGTCACCGCGAAGGGCGGCGACTTCGAGGGCGAGGCCACCACCGACGAAGACGGCCGCGCCCGCATCGGCGTGCCCGACAAGGAGACGGCCTGGACGATCGAGCTCGTCAAGTCGAGCCTGCCGAGCGGCGTCGAGGCCCCCGACGGGTTCGCCTTCACGCAGGAAGCGACGTTCGGGGCAGGCAGCTCGGTCACGAAGAACTTCACCCTCGTGGCGGCCGAGCGCCAGACGACGAGCTTCGCCGACCAACTGGCCTCGCGCGTGGTCAACGGCCTCAACTTCGGCCTCATGCTCGCCCTCGCCGCGATCGGCCTGTCGCTCGTGTTCGGCACGACCGGCCTGTCGAACTTCGCGCACGGAGAGATGGTCACCTTCGGGGCGCTGATGGCGCTCCTCTTCTCGACGGGGGTGGGCTGGTCGATCTGGATCGCGATCCCGATCGCCGTGGTGCTCTCGGCGGGTTTCGGATTCGCGATGGATGCCGGGTTGTGGCGCCCCCTGAGGCGCAAGGGCCTCGGCACCGTGCAGCTCATGATCGTCTCGATCGGTCTGTCGCTGGCGCTGCGCTACCTCTACCAGATGTTCGTCGGCGGCGGCACCGAGCAGCTCCCGGGCGCCGTCTCGCAGACGATCCCCGGCCTCGGCCCCATCCGCCTGACGGTCACCGACGTGATCAGCATGGCGGTCTCGCTGATCGTCATCGGCCTGTTCGCGTGGTGGCTCATGCGCACCCGCATCGGCCGCGCGACCCGCGCCGTCTCCGACAACCCGTCGCTCGCGGCGGCGAGCGGCATCGACGTCGACGGGGTCGTCCGCATCGTCTGGATCGTCGCGGCGGGGCTCGCCGGCCTCTCCGGTGTGCTGTGGGCCTACTTCCGCCCCGGCATCAAGTGGGACATGGGCACGAGCATCCTGCTCCTCATCTTCGCGGCGGTGACCCTCGGCGGTCTCGGCACGGCGTTCGGCGCGCTGATCGGCTCGATCATCGTGGGCCTGCTCGTCGAGGTGTCGACCCTGTGGATCCCGTCCGACCTGAAGTACGTCGGCGCGCTGGTCGTGCTGATCGTCATCCTCCTGTTCCGTCCGCAGGGCATCCTCGGACGCCGAGAGCGGATCGGTTAGGCACATCATGAACTGGCTGCAGATTCTCAACAACACGTTCGCGCAGATCCTCGCCCCCGCGACCCTCGGGTACGCCCTCGCGGCGATCGGCCTCTCGGTGCACTTCGGCTTCGCGGGCCTGCTCAACATGGGCGTCGCGGGATTCATGGCGATCGGCGCATACGGCTTCGCGATCTCGATCCTCACGTTCGGCCTGGCGTGGCCGGTCGCGGCGCTCATCGGCCTGCTGGCCGCGGTCGTCTTCGCGATCATCCTCGGCATCCCGACGCTGCGCCTGCGCGGCGACTACCTCGCGATCGTCACGATCGCGGCCGCCGAGGTGCTGCGCCTCCTCTTCCTCACCTCGAGCTTCCGTCAGTGGACGGGTTCGGCCGACGGACTGAGCGGCTTCCAGGCATCCTTCCGCGCCAGCAACCCCCTACCTCCCGGCAAATGGGGCTTCGGGCCGTGGACCTACCCGTCCGACCAGTGGTGGGTGATCGTCGTCGGCGTCATCACGATCGCGATCGTGGTGCTGTTCGTCTGGCTGCTGATGAGCAGCCCGTGGGGCCGCGTGATCCGAGGCATCCGTGAAGACGAGGATGCCGTGCGCTCGCTCGGCAAGAACGTCTTCGCCTTCAAGATGCAGGCTCTCATCGTCGGCGGCATGATCATCGCCGCGGGCGGCATCATCACGGCGATGGGCACGAACGTCAACCCGAACGTGTACGTCACCTCGCAGACGTTCTTCGTGTGGACGGCGCTGTTGCTCGGCGGTGCGGCGACGATCTTCGGCCCCGTGCTCGGCGCGGTGCTCTTCTGGATGGTGCGTGCGTTCCTGTCGAACCTGCTGCCGGCGATGGTGCAGGCGGGGCTCCTCCCCTTCCTCACCGTCGAGCAGAGCCAGATGCTCGTCTTCGTGCTCGTCGGCATCGCGCTCATGCTGATCGTGATCTTCCGCCCGCAGGGCATCCTCGGCAGCAAGAAGGAGTTGACCTTTGTCCGCTGACACCGTGGCCCCGACGCCGCGCCCCAAGTCCACCGGCCTCCACCGCGTCGACCCCGCCGACCCGAGCGGCGAGATCCGCCCGGGCGTCGCCAAGGTCGACCCGATCATCGTGATCGACGGGGTGACGCGCGTGTTCGGCGGTCTCACCGCCGTCGACGTCGACCACCTCGAGATCCCGCGGAACGCCATCACCGCGCTCATCGGCCCGAACGGCGCCGGCAAGACGACGCTGTTCAACCTGCTCACCGGGTTCGACAAGCCGAACACGGGCACCTGGTCGTTCGACGGCACGAACCTCGCCGGCATCCCCGCCTTCAAGGCGGCCCGGATGGGTCAGGTGCGCACCTTCCAGCTCACCAAGTCGCTCGGTCTGCTGACCGTGCTCGAGAACATGAAGCTCGGCGCCACGCACCAGACCGGCGAGCACCTGTGGGCGAGCATCTTCCCGTTCCTGTGGAACGCGCAGGAGAAGAAGAACGAGACGAAGGCGCGCGAGCTGCTGACGCGGTTCACACTCGACTCCAAGGAGAAGGACTTCGCCGCGTCGCTCTCGGGCGGCCAGCGGAAGCTCCTCGAGATGGCGCGCGCCCTCATGAGCGACCCGATCCTCGTCATGCTCGACGAGCCGATGGCGGGCGTGAACCCGGCGCTCACCCAGTCGCTGCTCGACCACATCCTCGATCTCAAGGATCTCGGCATGACCGTGCTGTTCGTCGAGCACGACATGCACATGGTGCGCCACATCGCCGACTGGGTGGTGGTCATGGCCGAGGGCAAGGTCGTCGCCGAGGGCCCGCCCGACACGGTGATGAAGAACCCCGCGGTGATCGACGCCTACCTCGGCGCCCATCAGGACGTCGACCTCGGTGTCGTCACGGGCCGGTACGAGGGCGAGCTGGGGGCGGACGCCACGGAGCTCGTCGAGGCGACGCACGAGATCGACCGCGCGATCGTCGACGACGCGGAGCGCAAGGACGAGCAGACGGAGGACCTCACGTGAGCAGTTCAGCCCCCGCCCCGCAGCCGGCGTCGTCCGCCTCGGCGTCGATGTCCGCCTCGACGGCCACGGCCCCCGCGGAGAACGTCGTGGTGCTCGACGACGTCGTCGCCGGGTACCTCCCGGGCGTCAACATCCTGAACGGTGCGAACCTCACCGCCGCCAAGGGCGAGCTCATCGGCATCATCGGGCCGAACGGCGCCGGCAAGTCGACGATGCTCAAGGCGATATTCGGTCAGGTGAAGGTGCGTTCGGGCTCGGTGACCCTCAACGGCGAAGACATCACGGGCCTGCGCGCCAACAAGCTCGTCGCCAAGGGCGTCGGGTTCGTGCCGCAGACCAACAACGTCTTCCCGAGCCTCACGATCGCCGAGAACCTGCAGATGGGCGCCTATCAGCGCCCGCGGGGCCTGCGCGAACGCGTCGACTTCGTGACGTCGATCTTCCCCGACCTCGGCAAGCGGCTGCAGCAGCGCGCGGGGTCGCTCTCGGGCGGCGAGCGCCAGATGGTCGCCATGGGCCGCGCGCTCATGATGGACCCGCACGTGCTGCTGCTCGACGAGCCGTCGGCCGGTCTGTCGCCCTCGCGTCAGGACGAGGCGTTCCTGCGGGTCTCGGAGATCAACAAGGCCGGCGTCACCACGATCATGGTCGAGCAGAACGCCCGGCGCTGCCTGCAGATCTGCGACCGCGGCTATGTGCTCGATCAGGGCCGCGACGCCTACACCGGCACCGGTCGCGACCTGCTGAACGATCCGAACGTGATCGGCCTCTACCTCGGCACGCTCGGCGCCTGACGGGAGTTTCCCGCACCCGCGCCCGGCGAGTTCGAATCAGCCCCGCACCATCCGTGGTGCGGGGCTGATTCGTGCGCGCGTGCGGGCGCGCGAGGCATCCATGGTGCGTGCGGGCGAAGCACCCGTGGTGCGGTGCGTGCGAGGCATCCGTTCGCCGCTCCTCCGCGCACAGCAGCGGGGCCCCGGTCCGAAGACCGGGGCCCCGCCTGACCTCGTCGGCTCAGCCGATGGTGAGGAACTTGTAGTTGTTGTCGTCGCCGTACTGGAAGATGCCGATCGTCGCCTCGGTCGGGTCGCCCACGTCGTTGAACGTGATCGGTCCGGAGACGCCGTCGTAGTCGGCGACGGCGCCCGAGATGATGATGTCGGCGCACTCCGCGTACGAGGTGCACTTCTTGCCGTCACCCGAGCCGCCCGACACCTGCTGCAGGTGCGCGGCGACGTCGGGCCCGGCGGTGGAGCCGGCCTCGAGCGCCGCCAGGGCGAGGAGGATGACCGCATCGTACGACTCCGGCGCGTAGGTGAACTCGGTCAGCTCCGCGTTGCCCTGCGCCGTGTTGAACGCCTGCAGCGCGTCGCGGAACGTCGAGATCTTCGCCGGGTCGACGGCCGGATAGGTGCCCTTCGCCCCGGTCAGCGTGCCCGGGTCGAACTCGTCGCCGAAGTTCGACAGGTTGCCGTCGACGAAGTACATCTTGTCGGCGGGGAAGTCGGCGCCCTTCAGCTCGGGGATGATCGTCTTGACCTCTTCGAAGGTGATCAGCGCGATCGCGTCGGGCTTGGCCGCCAGCACGTCCTCGACCTGGGCCGAGAAGTTCGTGTCACCCGTGTTGTAGAGCGACGCGGCGACGACGCTGCCGCCGGCCGCCTCGAACGACTTCTTGGTGAAGCAGGCGAGGCCCGTGCCGTACGAGTCGTTGAGCACGATCATGCCGAGCGTCTCGTTGCCGTCGGCGGCGATCTGGTTGCCGAGCACCTCACCCTGGAGCACGTCCGAGGGGGCGGTGCGCCAGTACAGGCCGTTGTCCTTGTACCCGGTGAAGGCCGCCGAGGTGTTCGCCGGCGAGAACTGGATGGCGTTCGCCGCGATCACCTGGTCGATGAACTGCAGCGACGTGCCCGACGACGCGGCGCCGATGATGGCCGTGGCACCCTCGCCCAGCAGACGCGGGATCTCGGTCTCGTACGCCTTGTTGTCGGTGTCGCCCGAGTCGCCCTGGATGAGGTCGACCGTGACGCCCTTGGCCGCGGCGTTGACCTCGGAGGCGGCGTACTCGGTGCCCGCGATCTCGGGCGGGCCGAGGAAGGCGAGGTTGCCGGTGACCGGCAGCGCGGTGCCGATCTTGTAGGTCAGGTCGGTGCCCGGACCGGTCGAGGTCGAGTTGTAGGTCGGCGTGTACGCCGCCGGCTCGGCCGCGTTGCAGTCGATCGGGAACTCGAAGCCTGCATCGGCAGACCCCGAGGACTCGGGGCTCGACGAGCCGGAACAACCGGCCAGAACGAGAGCGCCCGCACCGACCAGGGCGATGCCGCCCAGGATCCGTGCGGCGCGCGAACGGGTGAAGACGCCCATTTTGCTCCTTGGTGTCGGCGGCGCGGGCACGGGACCCCCGCCGGGTTGTGGATAAACCTAGTAGGCGGGGGGCACCCTGATTGTTGCGATGCGTTAACGGTGTGATACAGGACGGTCACGGTGCGATAACGACCCGTTCCCGGTCGTGCCGTGCGGGCGCCCCGGTGCGGGAGACGCGCCGCAGCGGAGCCGGTCAGGCGAGGTCGACGACGGCGGATGCCCGGCGGGAGCCCCGCGCGGAGGCGATGGAGTCGACCATCAGCACGATGAGCGCGACCCACACGAGGCCGAATCCGATCCAGCGCTCGAGGGGCATCGGCTCGCCCAGCATCCACCATCCGGTGAGGAACTGCATGATCGGGGCGACGAACTGCAGGAGGCCGATCACGACGAGCGGTGCGCGCCGCGCGCCAGCGGCGAAGAGCAGGAGCGGGACGGCGGTGATGACCCCGGCGAGGGTGACGAGCACTGTGTGCCCGGCGCCCTGGGTGCCGAACACGAGTCCGGTGGTGTTCGCGACGACGATGAGCTGCACGAGCGCGATCGGCGTCAGCCAGAGGGATTCGAGCGTGAGGCCGCTGATCGCGTCGACCTTCGGGCCGATCTGCTTCTTCACGAGGCCGTACGCGCCGAACGACGCCGCGAGAGTCAGCGCGATCCAGGGGAAGGTTCCGTACGCGACGATGATCACGACCACCGCGACCACCGCGATCGCGATCGCCGCCCACTGCGCCGGCCGCAGCCGCTCGTGCAGCACGAGCACGCCGAGCAGCACCGTGACGATCGGGTTGATGAAGTAGCCGAGGCTCCCCTCGATGACGTGCCCGGTGAGGATGCCGATGAGGAAGACCTGCCAGTTCACGTAGATCAGCAGGCCCGCGATGATCGTCCAGAACACCAGGCGCCGGTCGCGCAGGATCGCGAGGAGCTTCGGCCAGGTGCGGGTGATGGTCAGCAGGATCGCGCAGAAGACGAGGGAGAAGAGGATGCGCCAGACGACGACCTCCCACGGGCCGATCGGCGCGAGCAGGATGAAGTAGAGGGGCATGAAGCCCCAGAGGAAGTAGGCGCCGAAGGCGTAGATCCCGCCCAGCCGCTCCTGCGCGGCGGTCTCGGGTGTCATGAGTCTCACTCTAGAACGGTCGTGACATGGCCGGACGCCGTTTCGCGGCGGCATCCTGCCACGGACCGCCGTCAGGCCGCCATCATCGAGCGTCGGCCCCTGCGAGGGGCACCACCGGCGGACGGAGACGAGAAAGGGCCCGGATGCCAGGCATCCGGACCCTCTCTGCGAGAGATCGCTGCGTCAGCGGACGACGACCGCGAGCACGTCGCGCGCCGAGAGCACGAGGTACTCGTCGGCGCCGAACTTGACCTCGGTGCCGCCGTACTTCGAGTAGATCACGCGGTCGCCGACGGCGACGTCGAGCGGAACGCGGTTGCCGTTGTCGTCGATGCGGCCCGGGCCCACGGCCACGACCTCGCCCTCCTGGGGCTTCTCCTTGGCGGTGTCGGGGATGACGAGACCGCTGGACGTGACCTGCTCGGCCTCGACCTGCTTGATGACGATGCGGTCCTCGAGCGGCTTGATGGAAACCGACACGGTTTACCTCTTTCTGGCGTTGGCACGGAAAAGACTGATTAGCACCCGACACGTCGGAGTGCTAACGCCAAGTCTAGGGTGCCGTTGGCACTCGTGCAACGCGAGTGCCAATCCCGGCCGCGGCCACCTCGGCGGGGTCTTCTAGGCTGGCCGGATGGAACTCGCCGAGCTGACCGCGCTCCTCACCCCGGAGGGCCTGCGCCTGGTCGACGACCTCGGGGCGATCGACGGCACCGACGACGTCGCCGCGACGGTGTCGCGTCTGCGCGCCGCCGGCCTCTCCCCCGATCTCGTCGCGGCGGCGGTGGGGCAGGCGCGCCTGCGCAGCCGCGCACGGGCGAAGTTCGGCGCCTTCGCCGACCGCATGCTCTTCACGCGGGCGGGCCTCGAGCAGGCGACTCGACTCGAGGTCGGCGCGCGTCACGCCGGCCGGTTCCGCGATGCCGGCGTCGCCCGCGTCGCGGATCTCGGCTGCGGCATCGGCGGCGACGCGCTCGCGTTCGCCGGCATCGGTCTCGACGTCGTCGCGGTCGACGCCGACGAGGTCACCGCGGCCCTCGCCGCCTATAACCTCGCCCCGTTCGGCGAGCAGGCGCAGGTGCGGCACGCGCGCGCCGAGGAGGTCGACCTCGCGGGCGTCGACGCCGTCTGGCTCGACCCCGCCCGCCGCACCGCGGGCCACACCGAGACCACCCGCGTGGGCGCGGGCGACTGGTCGCCGCCGCTCGACTGGGTGTGGGATCTCGCCGCCCGCGTTCCCGCCGGGGTGAAGCTCGGTCCGGCGTTCGACCGGACCCTGATCCCGGAGGACGCCGAGGCGCAGTGGATCTCGGTCGACGGCTCGACCGTGGAGCTGGTCGTCTGGACGGGAAAGCTCGCGCGGCCGGGCATCCGTCGCTCGGCGCTCGTCATCCGCGGCGGCTCGGCGGCCGAGCTCACCGCGGCGGGTGACGCCGACGACGCTCCGGTGCGGGAGCTCGGCGCGTACCTGCACGAGCCCGAGGGCGCGGTCATCCGCGCCCGGCTGATCGGCGAGGTCGCGCGGTCGCTGGATGCCGGGATGATCGACGCGAAGATCGCGTATCTGACCTCGGATGCCCCGGCCGCAGGCTCCTCGGACGGCACGGCGAGCCCGTTCGTGCAGAGCTTCCGCGTGCGCGAGCAGCTGCCGAACGACCCGAAGGCGCTCGGCAAGGCGCTGCGGGAGCGCGGCATCGGCACCCTCGAGATCAAGAAGCGCGGGGTCGACGTCGACCCGGCTAGCCTGCGCACGAAGCTCAAGCTGCGCGGTCCGGAGCAGGCGACGCTGTTCGTCACGCGCGTCGGCGACCGTCGCGTGACCCTGTTGGCCGACCGCGTCTGAGGGGGGCGTCAGCCGAACAGCGGGCCCTGCGTCGACGCCCACCACAGCCAGCCCGCGCTGTAGACGACCGACACGAGGCTCAGACAGAGCGCCCAGACGGCGAGCTGACGCGACTCCCACGGGCGGCGGAGTGCGGCGATCGCGAGGCCCGCGCCGACGAGGCCGATGAGAAAGCCCCAGCCCACGAGGAACGAGACCGCGAGCCCGAGGATGCCGAAGACGAGCGCCCAGGCGCCGCTGCGCGGCAGCGCGCTGTCGGCGGAGTGGGCGGGCGCGGTCGCCCACTCGGGCTCGACCACGGTGGTCTCGGTGATCGGGACGGGCTCGGTGAACTCTCTCTGGAAACCGCCGCGGTGCTCGCCGGGCAGCGCCGCCGAGTCGGCGACCGTCACGTCGTCGGAGGCGCCCGCGACGGTGGGCGCCTCGGCGGGGCCGGCGGGGCGGGGCATCCGTTCGTCGCGCTCGCTCATCGGACTGCCGCCGACTCGTCGCGGGTCTGTTCGCCTGCTTCGACCTCGTCGACCTGGATCTCGGTGACCGGCAGCGTGGAGTCGGCGCCGAAGGCGAGGGTCGACGGGCGGTGGCCGCTCATGATGAGCTGCGCGGCGAGCGCGGCGATCATCGCGCCGTTGTCGGTGCAGAGGCTGAGCGGCGGGATCCGCACCGCGACGCCGGCCGCGGCCGCCCGCTCGAGCGCGACCTCGCGCAGGCGCCGGTTGGCGATGACGCCGCCGCCGAGCAGCAGGCGCGGCACGCCGTAGCGCGCACAGGCATCCAGGGCTTTCGTCACGAGCACGTCGACGACCGCTTCGCGGAACGACGCGGCGACGTCGGGCACCGGGATGGCGGGGGCGTCTCCGCTCTCCGCTTGGCGGGCGGCGTCCTGCTCGACCCAGCGCGCGACGGCGGTCTTCAGCCCCGAGAAGGAGAAGTCGTAGCGGTGCTCCGCGAGGTCGGATGCCTTGGAGAGGCCCCGCGGGAAGCGGATCGCGGCCGGGTCGCCGGTCGCGGCGGCGCGGTCGATCTCGGGGCCGCCGGGATAGGGCAGGCCGAGGATGCGGGCGACCTTGTCGAAGGCTTCGCCGGCGGCGTCGTCGAGGGTCTCGCCGAGGAGTTCCACGTCGGAGACGAGGTCGCGGACGAGGAGGAGCGAGGTGTGACCGCCGCTCACGAGGAGCGCGATCGTCGGGTACTCGACATCTTCGCCGGTGAGGAGGTCGGCGGCGATGTGGCCGACGAGGTGGTTCACCGCGTAGAGCGGCTTGTCGAGGCTCACCGCGAGGGCCTTCGCGGCGCCGATGCCGACCATGAGCGCCCCGGCGAGACCCGGCCCGCTCGTGACGGCTACGGCGTCGATCTCGTCGAGCGTGATGCCGGCCTCGGCGACGGCGGCTTCGATCGTCGGCTGCAGCGCCTCGAGGTGCGCGCGCGCGGCGACTTCGGGCACGACGCCGCCGTAGCGGGCGTGCTCGTCCATCGAGCTCGCGATCGTGTTGCTCAGCAGCGTCGAGCCGCGCACGATGCCGATGCCGGTTTCGTCGCAGCTCGTCTCGATGCCCAGCACGAGCGGTTCGCGGTTCTCGGCGGTGTGAGCGGGGAGCCGGTCTCGGGTCGGGAGGGCGTTCATGAGCAGGCCCCCGCTTCGGACGCGACGGAGTCGGCCGGCCGCTGGGCAACCGCCCAGCCGACGAGATCGAGCCTCATGACGACGGCGTCGACGTCATCGGGCTGGTAGTAGCGCGGGCGGCGGGCGATCTCGGTGAAGCCCTCGGAGACGTACAGCGATTCGGCGACCGGATTGTCGGCGCGCACCTCGAGGAACACCTCGCGGGCCCCGCGCTCCCGAGCCGCGGCGAGCAGCGCGTGCAGCAGCGCGCGCCCCCGTCCCGTTCCGCGGGCGTGCTCGGCGATCGCGATCGTCTGGATGTCCGCGTCGGCGGCGCCCTGCACGGCGCGCACTCCCCCGTAGCCGGCGAGGCGCCCGGCCTCGACGTCGACGACGTAGCGGCCGTGCGGCGAGGAGAGCTCGGCGGCCATGAGGGTCTCGCTCCAGGCATCCGTCGGGAACGACGCCCGCTCGAGGGCCATGATCGCGCCGAGGTCGTCGGCGGTCGCGGTGCGCAGGTTCATGCGCCCACCCGCTTCGGGGCGGCAGGCAGGGTCACGTCGGGAGCGCGCAGGTACAGCGGCTCGGGGCCCGTGAGCTCTCGGCCCGCGGCGAGCGCGCGCGCGGCGAGGGTGGCGACCATCGCCGCCGGGATGGCGGTGACGTCGAGCCGCTCGGCGCCGAGCCCGGCGAGCACGTCGTCGATCTCGGCGCGCGGTGCGAGGGCAGGGCCGGCCGCGCGCACGGGGATGCCGTCGTCGTCGAGCCCGTCGTAGACGGAGTAGGCGAACTCGCGGCGGCGCGCGTCGGTGACGACGGCGAAGCGGGGCGGGTCGCCGAAGGGGTCGGCGAGCGCCGCAGACAGCAGCGCGCCGAGCGCCGCCGCGTCGTGACTCGGGACGGCGACGACCGGGATACCCCGGCCGAGCGCGAAGGCGCGCGCCGCGGCGATGCCGACCCGGAGCCCGGTGAAGGGACCGGGACCCATGCCGGCGGCGACATGCGTCAGCGCAACCTCTTCGGCGGCGCCGGTCTGCCCGATCGGGCCACGGGCGGCGTCCGTCAGCGCGTCGACCAGGAGCGTACCGATCGCCTCGGCGTGCCCGAGAGGATTCTCGCTCGCACGGTCGGCTCGCACCGCACCGTCGCGGTCGACGACGGCGACGGCCGTGCCGAGGGAGGTGTCGATGCCGAGGATCACGTCATCCAGGGTAGTCGGGGCCGGTGCGGGTGGGGTGTCCGGGTGGGGGTGTCCGGGTGGATGCGGTACCGGGGCGGGTTGCGGCACCCTACGCCGAGGTCGACCGTCGCGAGGTCATGGCCGGCGCGAGATGCGGACGAGCCGCGGCGCGGCATCCTCCATGTCGGCGACGTGCGGGCCGGCGGTGCCGCACGCGTTGTCGACGCCGGTGCCCGACCATCCGCGGTCGATCTCGACCTCCCACCAGCGGTCGGCGACGGCCGCCGCGTAGGGCGCGGCCCACTCGGCGATGACGACCGAGTGGGCGAAGTCGATGTCGAGGTCGTCGAGCTCTCCGTCGGTGCCGAGACGGTAGGCGTCCACGTGCACGAGGGGCGGACCGTCGGTGAGCGAGCGATGCGTGCGCGCGATCACGAAGGTCGGGCTCTGCACGCGGCCGCGCACGCCGAGCGCCGCGGCGATGCCCCGCGTGAGGGTCGTCTTGCCGGCGCCGAGCGGGCCGGTGAGCACGACGAGGTCTCCGGCGCCGAGCGCCGCGCCGAACCGGCGGCCGAGGTTCTCCATCTCGTCGGGCGACGCGATCTCGCGGTCGCCGACGAACTCGTCGAGCCCGCTCATGGCATCCTCCCGTTCACAGTTCAGTCCGAACGCGTCGGTCGCCGCGGGCATTCCGCCGAAACCCGGGGCCGCCGCGCCGGGCCCGCGGCGCGGAGACGGAATTGCGAACGGCGAACGGGATCACCGCGCCCCCTCGCGGCGCACCGCGCGCGGCCCGATGCGGGTGACGATCTCGTAGTTGATCGTGTTGGCGGCGTCGGCCCACGCCTCCACCGGCGGGGCGCCGAGCGTCGGGTCGCCGAAGAGCAGCGCCTCGTCGCCGACCGCGATCGGGTGATCGCCGACGTCGACGACGAACTGGTCCATGGCGATGCGGCCCGCGACCGGGAAGGTCTCGCCGCCGATGCGGACGGCGCCCGACCCCGATGCCGCGCGGGGCACCCCGTCGGCGTAGCCGAGCGGGACGAGCGCGAGCGTCGTGTCGGCGTCGGTGCGATGCGTGTAGCCGTACGAGACGCCCTGCCCGGCCGGCACCCGGCGCACGGCGGCGACCGCCGCACGGAGGGTCATCGCGGGGCGCAGACCGAGGTCGGCAGAGCTGCGGTCGGCGAAGGGCGACAGTCCGTACATCGCGATGCCGATCCGCACGCAGCCGAGCCTCGCCTCGGGCAGGTCGATGGCGGCGTGCGAGGCGGCGATGTGCGTGAGCGGAGGGGTGAGCCCGAGCCGCGCCGCGAGCGCGAGCGCCTCCTGGAACCGGGAGAGGGCGGCGCGGTCGTCGTCCGCGCTCGTGTTGGAGAGGTGGCTGAAGATGCCGACCACGCGGAGCTTGCCGATGCGCTCGAGTCGTGCCGCCTCGGCGAACACGACGGGCGCGTCGGGGGGCGCGATGCCGTTGCGCCCGAGCCCCGTCTCGACCTTGAGGTGCACGCCGACGGCGCGGTCGGCGGTGGCGGCGGACGCCGCGGCGACGAGCTGATCGAAGCTCGAGATGCCGAGCTCGATCCCGAGTCCGGCGGCCTCGACGAACGAGGCGCCCGGCGCGTGCAGCCAGGCGAGGATCGGCGCGTCGATCCCCGCACGGCGGAGGGCGATCGCCTCGGACACGTCGGCGACCCCGAGACGCGTCGCGCCGCCGGCGAGCGCCGCGATCGCGGAGCGCACGGCGCCGTGACCGTAGCCGTCGGCCTTGACGACGGCGATCACCTCCGAGTCGGTGAGGCGCCGCAGGTGCCGCACGTTCTCGGTGATCGCGGCGGTGTCGATGAGCGTCTCGCGCATCACGCCGGCGGGCAGGTGGCTCATCGGGCACCTCCGGTCGGGTCGACGGATGCCTCGGCCACGGCACCGGCGGACGCGCCGGCCCCCGAGGCATCCATCGGCGCATCGGGTGCCTCGGCCACCACGTACGCGGTCGCGAGGCCGCCGTCGTGGCTGAGCGAGAGGTGCACGGCGGTGATGCCGCGGGCTTCGACGGTCGCGGCGGTCTCGCCGGCGAGGGCGAACACGGGGCGGCCGCTCGGCTCGGAGGCGACCTCGATGTCGGTCCAGTGCACGCCGTCGGACCCCCCGAGGGCCTTGATCAGGGCCTCCTTGGCGGCATAGCGCGCGGCGAGCGAGTGCCGCTTGAGCGTCTGCTCGGCCGGCGTGAACAGCCGGTCGAGAAGCCGCGGCGTCCGCGCGAGCGAACGCTCGAAGCGCGGGATGTCGACGAGGTCGACGCCGATTCCGACGATCACCCCGTCAGCCTACCCACCGCCCGCGGCGCCGACCGCCCGGCCGGCCGCCCTCACTCCACCGTGACGGACTTGGCGAGGTTGCGGGGCTGGTCGACGTCGAGGCCCTTCGCGGTCGCGAGGCCCATCGCGAAGATGTGCAGCGGCACGACGGCGAGCAGCGGCTCGAAGAAGGGGCCGGCGAGCGGGATGTGCAGCACCTCGTCGGCGAAGGGCAGCACGGCGGCATCCCCCTCTTCGGCGACGACGATCACTCGGGCGCCGCGCGCGCGGATCTCCTGGATGTTCGAGACGACCTTCTTGTGCAGCTCGGCCGATTCGCGCGGCGACGGCACGATCACGAACACCGGCTGGCCCGGCTCGATGAGCGCGATCGGACCGTGCTTGAGTTCGCCGGCGGCGAAGCCCTCGGCGTGGATGTAGCTGATCTCCTTGAGCTTGAGCGCGCCCTCGAGCGCGATCGGGTAGCCGACGTGCCGGCCGAGGAAGAGCACCGACTGTGTGTCGGCCATCCAGCGCGAGAACTGCTCGATGTGGGCCTGCTCGGTCTCGAGGACGCGGGAGATCTTGCCGGGCACGGCCTCGAGCTCACGCACGTGATCGGCCGCCTCGGCGGCGGGGAGCGACCCGCGCACCCGCGCGACGTGCAGGGCGAGGAGGTACAGCGCGGTGATCTGCGCGACGAACGCCTTGGTGGATGCCACGGCCACCTCAGGCCCCGCGTGCGTGTAGATCACGGCATCCGATTCGCGCGGGATCGTGGCTCCCTGGGTGTTGCAGATCGACAGCGTCTTCGCGCCGCGCTCGTGTGCGTACTTGACGGCCATGAGGGTGTCCATGGTCTCGCCGGACTGGCTGATCGAGACGACGAGCGTGTCGTCGCCGAGCACCGGATCGCGGTAGCGGAACTCGTGCGCGAGCTCGACCGACACGGGCACACGCGTCCACTGCTCGATGGCGTAGGCGCCGGTCTGACCCGCGTAGGCGGCCGTGCCGCACGCGATGACGATGATGCGGCGGATACCCGTGAAGATCTCGTCGAGTCCGTCGAGTTCCGGGATCACGACCTGCCCGTCATGCACGCGGCCGCGGATCGTGTTCGCGACGGCGTCGGGCTCCTCGGAGACCTCCTTCGCCATGAAGGAAGACCATCCGCCCTTCTCGGCGGCCGAGGCATCCCACACCACTTCGAAGGGAGAGGCCTCGACGGCGCTGCCGTCGAAGTCGGTGATCTCGACGCCGTCGGGGGTGATCGCGACGATCTCGTCCTGCCCGATCGCGAGGGCGTTGCGGGTGTGCTCTACGAAGGCCGCGACGTCGGAGCCGAGGAAGTTCTCGCCGTCGCCGAGGCCGATCACGAGCGGCGAGTTGCGGCGGGCGCCGACGACGAGGCCGGGCTGGTCCTGGTGCATCGCGAGGAGCGTGAACGCGCCTTCGAGGCGGCGCACGACCGAGCGGAACGCCGTGACGAGATCGCCGGATGCCCGGTACTCGTGCCCGAGGAGCACCGCCGCGACCTCGGTGTCGGTCTCGGAGCGGAAGGTGTATCCGAGGGAGAGCAGGTCGGCCTTCAGCTCGGCGAAGTTCTCGATGATGCCGTTGTGGATGACCGCCAGGCGGTCATCGTCGGCGAGGTGCGGGTGCGCGTTGGCATCCGTCGGCCCGCCGTGCGTCGCCCAGCGCGTGTGCCCGATGCCCGTCGTGCCGTCGGGCATGGGGTGGGATGCCAGGTCGTCGCGCAGCACCTTCAGCTTGCCGGCGCGCTTGCGCATGTCGAGGGCGCCGCCCTGGTCGATGACCGCGATGCCGGCGGAGTCGTAGCCGCGGTATTCGAGCCGGGCGAGCCCCGAGAGGAGGATGGCCTGGCTGTCCCGCGGGCCGACGTATCCGACGATTCCACACATGCGCTCTAGGGTAGCCGCGCCCTTTTGCGCGGATCCCTACCAAACCCCGCGCCGCCGGGGGATGCCGCGGCCCTCACGCCGAGCCGCTATCCCCCATGCGAGCCGCTACGGGATGTGCGGGCCGGATCGTGGCGGCTCGCACAGATCATGGCGGCTCGGCGGTGGGGAGGATGCCGGGGTCAGAGCTTGCGGAGGAGGACGCTCTCGACGGTGTGGTCGGCGGCCTTGTTCAGCACGAGGGTCGCGCGGTGCTTGGTGGGTTCGACGTTCTCGCGGAGGTTCGGCAGGTTGATGTCGTTCCAGTAGCCCATCGCGGTGTCGACGGCCTCGGCATCGGAGAGGTCGGCGAACACCTTGAAGAACGAGCTCGGGTTGCTGAACGCGCCCTGCCGGAGCGCGAGGAAGCGGTGCACGTACCACTGCGCGATGTCGTCGGCGTCGGCGTCGACGTAGATCGAGAAGTCGAACAGGTCGCTCACCGCGACGTCGTTGGGCGTCGGCGGCGGGGAGAGCACGTTCAGCCCCTCGACGATGACGACGTCGGGGCGGCGCACCGTGACGTGCGCGTCGGGCATGATGTCGTAGCGCATGTGCGAGTAGAAGGGTGCCCGCGCCTCCGCGGCGCCGGACTTCACGTCGGTGAGGAACCGCACGAGCGCACGCCGGTCGTACGACTCGGGAAAGCCCTTGCGGTGCATGATGCCGCGGCGTTCGAGCTCGTCGTTCGGGTAGAGAAATCCGTCGGTGGTCACGAGTTCGACCCGCGGGGTGCCGGGCCAGCGGCTCATCAACTCGCGGAGCAGGCGCGCGATGGTCGACTTCCCGACCGCGACCGAGCCGGCGACACCGACGACGAACGGCGTCGTCGCGTCGGGCTCGCGCAGGAACGACGAGACCTGACCGCCCAGGCGCTTGGTGTTCTCGGCGTACGTCGACAACAGTCGGCTGAGCGGCAGGTACACCTCGCGCACCTCGGCGAGGTCGAGGCGGTCGCCGATGCCGCGCAGCTGCACGACCTCGGTCTCGGTGAGGGGGTTGGGCACACCCGGCGCGAGCGCCGCCCACTCCGCGCGGTCGACCTCGCGATACAGCGAGGCGACGTCGGTCGCCTGTTCGTCGGTGGACATCGCGCCCACTCTACCGGCGCGCACCGTCACGCACCGGCGCGCACCGTCACGCACCGGCGCGCACCGTCACGCACCGGCGCGCACCTTCACGCACGCACCGGCGCGCACGCGGCGCGCACCCCGCCCGCACCGTCACCCCACGTGGCAGGCGCGCGGCGCCCACCCCGCCCGCCGCTACGCTGGCCGCATGCGCCTCGGAGTACTCGACATCGGCTCGAACACGGTTCACCTGCTGGTCGCCGATGTGCACCCCGGCGGCCGGCCGCTCGCCACGAGCAGCACCCGCACGGTGCTCCGCCTCATGCGCTACCTCGAACCCGACGGCTCGATCAGCGAGGAGGGTGTGGATGCCCTGGTCTCGGCCGTCGCCGAAGCGCGCGTCGTCGCCGAGCGTGAGAACGTGTCGGAGCTGCTCGCGACGGCCACGAGCGCCGTCCGCGACGCGACGAACGGCGCCGAGGTGATCGCCCGCATCGAGGAGGCGCTCGGCCAGGACCTGCAGGTGCTCGGGGGCGAGAGCGAGGCGCGCTTCACGTTCCTCGCCGTCCGCCGGTGGTTCGGGTGGTCGGCGGGGCAGATCCTGCTGTTCGACATCGGCGGTGGATCGCTCGAACTCGCCGCCGGCGCCGACGAGCTGCCCGAGGTCGCGGCATCCGTGCCGCTGGGCGCCGGCCGCGCGACCGTCGAGTTCCTCCCGAACGACCCGCCGGGCGAGGAGGCCGTCGAACGCCTGCGCGCCCACGCCGCCGTCACGCTCGCCCCGATCGCCGCGCTCATGGCCGCGCAGCCGAAGCCGAACCACGTCGTCGGGTCGTCGAAGGCGACCCGCTCGCTCGCGAAGCTCGCCGGATACCCGGCGGCGGGGTGGTCGGGCAGCGAGCGGATGCTGCTGCCGCGCACGGCGCTCGGCTCGTGGATCCCGCGGCTCGCGCGCCTTCCCGCCTCGGCCCGGCAGGAGCTTCCCGGCATCACGCCCGACCGCACCTTCCAGATCGTCGCGGCGGCCGTGGTGCTGCACACCGCCATGACCGCGCTCGGCGTCGAGGAGCTCGAAGTGAGTCCGTGGGCGCTTCGCGAAGGCGTGTTGCTGCGCTACATCGAGTCGCTCAGCTGGTCGGAGCCCGCCGGCTGAAGCCGCACCGAGCGGACCGCCCGCCGGATGCGGACCGCAAGCGAACCCGAATCCGTCAGCCGCGCACGATGTCGGCGAGCTCGTCGGCGATGCGCCGTGCATCCGCCTCCGACGCCGCCTCGACCATCACGCGCACCATCTGCTCGGTGCCCGAGGGGCGCAGGAGCACCCGTCCGCTGTCGCCGAGGGCGCGCTCGGCCACCTCGACGGCGGCGACGACGTCGGCGTCGGCCGCGCGGGTGCGCTCCACGCCGCGGACGTTGACGAGCACCTGAGGGAAGACGGTCATGACGGATGCCAGCTGCGCGAGCGTCTTGCCGGTGCGCGCCATCTCGGCGCACAGGTGCAGTCCGGTGAGCACGCCGTCGCCGGTCGTGGCGAAGCGGCTCATGATCACGTGGCCGCTCTGCTCGCCGCCGAGGGAGTAGCCGCCCTCGTTCATGCGCTCGAGCACGTACCGATCGCCGACCGCGGTCGTCTCGACGCGGATGCCGTTCGCGGCCATCGCGCGGTGCAGGCCCAGGTTGCTCATGACCGTCGTGACGAGCGTGTCGCCGCGGAGCACGCCGCGCTCCTTCATCGAGAGGGCGAGGATCGCCATGATCTGGTCGCCGTCGACGATGGTGCCGTCGGCGTCGACGGCGAGGCAGCGGTCGGCGTCGCCGTCGTGCGCGATGCCGACGTCGGCGCCGGTGCGCACGACCTCGGCGGCGAGCTTGTCGAGGTGGGTCGAGCCCACGCCGTCGTTGATGTTGATGCCGTCGGGGTCGGCGCCGATCACGGTCACCTTCGCGCCGGCGTTGCGGAACGTCTCGGGCGAGACGCCCGAGGCCGCGCCGTGCGCGCAGTCGACGACGACGTGGAGCCCGTCGAGGCGGTGCGGCAGAGAGGCCAGAAGATGCATGACGTAGCGGTCCTCGGCATCCGAGAATCGCGTCACGCGCCCCACGTCACCGCCGGTGGGCTGGAGCTTGGGGCCGGTCATGGCCTCTTCGATGCGCTGCTCGACGATGTCGGGCAGCTTCACTCCCCCGCGGGCGAAGATCTTGATGCCGTTGTCGGGCGCGGGGTTGTGCGAGGCCGAGATCATCACGCCGAAGTCGGCGTCGATGTCGTCGATGAGGAAGGCCGTCGCCGGAGTGGGGAGGGTGCCCGCCTCGAGCACGTCGACGCCCGACGAGGCGAGGCCCGCCTCGACGGCGGCGGAGAGGAACTGCCCCGAGATGCGCGGGTCGCGCGCGACCACCGCGGTGAGGCGTTTGCCGGCGGCCTTGCGGGCCGAGGCGATGCGCCCCTGGCCCAGGACGACAGCGGTCGCCTGGGCCAGGGTGAGTGCCAGGTCGGCGGTGAGGGTGCCGTTCGCGAGCCCCCGCACACCGTCCGTCCCGAACAGCGCCATAGGATTTAGCGCTTCGAGTACTGCGGAGCCTTGCGGGCCTTCTTGAGACCAGCCTTCTTGCGCTCGATGACGCGGGCGTCGCGCGAGAGGAAGCCGGCCTTCTTGAGGGCCGGACGGTTGTTCTCGGCATCGATCTCGTTGAGGGCGCGGGCGATGCCGAGGCGCAGCGCGCCGGCCTGGCCCGAGGGGCCGCCGCCCGAGATGCGGACGATGACGTCGTACGCACCCGTGAGGTCGAGCAGGGTGAAGGGGTCGGTGATCAGCTGCTGGTGCAGCTTGTTCGGGAAGTAGTCCTCGAACTCGCGGCCATTGACCGTGATGGTGCCGGAGCCGGGAATGAGGCGCACGCGGGCGATGGCCTGCTTGCGGCGACCGACAGCCGAACCGGGCACCGAGAGGACGGGGCGCGGGGCGGCGGCGGCCGGAGCAGCCGCGGTCTCGGTGGTGTAGGACTCGGGGGTCTCTTCGATGGAGTCAGCGATGTTCGCCATGATCTGTTCCTTGTGGTCGGCGGCGCTTACTGGGCGACCTGGTCGAAGGTGTAGGGAGTGGGCTGCTGAGCCGCGTGCGGGTGCTCGGCACCGACGTAGACCTTCAGCTTCGACAGCTGCTGGCGACCCAGGCTGTTCTTGGGGAGCATGCCGCGGATCGCCTTCTCGACGGCGCGGACCGGGTTCTTCTCGAGCAGCTCCGCGTAGGAGGTCGCCGTGAGGCCGCCCGGGTAGCCCGAGTGACGGTAGGCCATCTTCTTCTGGAGCTTCTGACCCGTCAGCGCGACCTTGTCGGCGTTGATGACGACGACGAAGTCACCGGTGTCGATGTGGTTGGCGAAGGTGGGCTTGTTCTTGCCGCGGAGGATCGCGGCGGCGTGCGAGGCGAGGCGTCCGAGAACGACGTCGGTCGCGTCGATGACGACCCACTCACGGGTCACTTCACCGGCCTTGGGGGTGTAGGTGCGCGTCACAGTAGTGCTGCTTTCTTGATTCGAACGGAGAGGTTCGTGAATCCCACTCCGGGGTGGTTCCGTTCCGGTGATCGGAGGGAACACGCCAGTGGAGGGCTCACGTTCGTGGCGCCGGCCGCAGGCAGCACGGACACCAAACGTCGAGTCTACGCCATGTGGACGCCTCGGCCAAACCGGCCGCGTCGGGGCCCATGGGGCGTGCGGCGCAGAGAGAAAGACCGGGAGGCCGAGATTCGAGACTCGGCCTCCCGGCGGGTGTTCGCACGCGGGGGTCGGCGAACACCGAGCCGGTTGTGTGGGGACACAGCCGGGGGCCTGCGTGCGCGACGGCACAGCCGTCGTGCCGACACCGACCTTTCGGCCGAGGTCCGAGCGTGTCGCGGTCGGGATCCGCAACACCTCAAACCCTATCGGGTCGCGCTCCGCGCCGCCATCGCCGCGCCGCCGCGTTTTCCGCCCGCGCCGCCGGTCACGCCCGGTGCGCTCGATACGCTGACGGCATGTTCGAGATCCTCGTCGTGTGCACGGGAAACATCTGCCGGTCGCCGCTGGCGGAAGTGGTGTTGCGCGGCACCCTCGAACAGCTGGGCGGGCGCGTGCACAGCGCGGGCACCCAGGGACTGGATGCGGCGCCGATGACGCCGGAGGCGCAGCGCCTTGTCGTGGCCATGGGCGCCGACGCCGGGGCGGCGAGCGCGCATCGGTCCCGCTACCTCACGGCGGCCCACCTCGACTCGCCCGACCTGATCCTCGCGATGAGCCGGGAGCACCGAGGACGAGTCGCCCAGCTGGCCCCGGCGCGACTGCGCTCGTCCTTCACCGTTCGCGAGTTCGCCCGACTCGCGACCGGAATTCCGGACGCCGACATCGTCAGCGCTGTCGCATCCGCGGGACCGGACGCGGCAGCACGCGTGCGGGCGGCGGTGGCGATCGTCGCGGCCAGGCGGGGGCTGAGCGCTCCGCCCGACGACCCCGCCGACGACGACGTCGTCGACCCCTATCGCCGCCCGTGGGCGACCTATCAGTTGTCCGCAGCTCAGATGAGCCCCGGGCTCGATCAGGTCGCCCGAGTGGTGTCACTCGCCACACGCTGACCGCCGCGCGTCACCGCCGATCGCTGCGCGCGCCCCGGCATCCGTTCAGCCCGCCGTGCGACGATGCCCTCTATGGTGCGCACGCCACCCAGGAGACGCGATCGCGTCTGGACGGTCATCGCGATCGCCGGGATGCCTCTGCTCGCTGCGGGACTGATCGTGGCATCCGCCCTGGGGGCGTTCTCGGGCATCCGCTCGCTCGCTCCACTCAGCTCACCGCCGGTCGTCGCCGACTACGACCAGGAGCAGCGCGACAACGCCGCGACGATCATGCGCGCCGCGCGCGACCTCGGCCTGTCGGTGCGCGACCAGGCGATCGGGATCATGACCGCGATGGGCGAGTCGTCGCTGCGGAACATCGACCATGGCGACGGGGAGACGAGCGGAGTCACCAACCCCGACGGGACGCCGACGACCTCGATCGGACTCTTCCAACAGCAGGACGGCTGGGGCAGCCGGGCAGAACGGCTCGACCCCTATATATCTGCGACGCTCTTCTACCGCGCGATGATCATGCGCGCGCCCGACCGTGACACCCTCGCACCGACTCTCGTCGCGCACCGCACGCAGATCAACCAGGATCCCGACCACTACGCCCGGTACTGGCCCCGCGCTGTGGCGCTCATCGAGGCGCTCTCCGGCGAAGAGAGCGGGCTCGATCCGTGAGGCACGGGTCGCGGAGCGCCCCGCCGCGGCGCTCACGCCGAGTGAGCTCATCGCGGTGAACGCCGCCTTCGGTGCGCTGAAGCGACACGTCGATGCGGCGTTCGCCTCGGTCGCGAGCGAGATCGCCCGGCAGTCGCGCGTCGAACTCGGCAAAGACTCGATCGCCAAGAAGCAGGGGTTCCGCTCCCCCGTCGCGCTCATCCAGGCGACCACCGGCTCGAGCGTCGGCGAAGCGATCAGGCTCGTGCAGGTTCGCGAGGCACCCGCGCCCAGCGCCGCGCCCTGGCCGAGCGCGACGGCGGATGCGCCTGCTGCGGTGCACCGGTCGCGTGGACCGAAGTCCATCACCTCGAGTGGTGGAGTCACGGCGGAACCACGACCTCACCAACGGGGCGCTGCTGTGCACCGCCTGCCACCATCGCCTCCACGACGAGGGGTGGGAGATCACGATCGACGGGGTCGGAGTCGACGCCCTGGTGTGGCTCATCCCACCGCCCTGGATCGATCGATCCCGCACTCCGCGCCCCGGCGGGCGGCGCCGATACACCCTCACCGCGTAGCCGAATGTCGCACGAACGCTCCACGGACGGCGAGCGCTGTCGCGTCGCGCTACCACCTAACGGGCGGTGCCGCCCACGCGTGCCCGCGGATAGAGTCGGTCGCGTGACCGATCCGCGCTCCCCCGGCGCCCGCATGGGCGCTGAGGGCGAGAGCGCGCGCACGGCCACCTCGACGACGAAGATGAAGACGCCGCCGACGGCACGCACGCGCCGTCGGCGCCGCATCACCTGGACCGTCGCCTCCATCGCCGTCCTCGCCGTGGTCGGCGGAGCCGCCGTCGGAGCCGCGGCCCTCGCCGGACTCTTCGGCAGCGCCGCGCCCGCCGCGCCCGCCGTCGGCACCACGTTCAACGTGCTCGACGAGTCGGGCGCGGCACAGGCATCCACCACGGCCACCGGCACCGCGCTCGCGGCCGCCGACTACCTCGCCGCCCAGCCCACCGCGTACTGGCTCACCCCCGAACGCGACCCCATCGGCTCGGCCGGCGATCGCGTCACCGCCCTCGCCGCCGAAGCCCGCGCGCAGCACGCCACCCTCGCCCTCGTCGTCTATGGATTGCCCGAACGCGACTGCGGCAACCACTCCGCCGGCGGACTCGACGTCGCCGACTACCCCGTCTGGGTCGACGAGATCGCCGCCGCACTCACCGCGGCACCCGACGTTCCCGCCGTCATCGTGATCGAGCCCGACAGCCTCGCCCTCGCCACCGAATGCGGCAACCTCGACGCCCGCGTGCCGCAGCTGCGGAGCGCGATCGACGCCCTCCAGCGCCCCGGCACCTGGATCTACCTCGACGGCGGCCACTCGAGCTGGCACCCCGCCACCGAGCAGACACGGCTGCTCGCCGCCGTCGGACTCGACGGCGTGCGCGGCTTCAGCACCAACGTCTCGAACTTCAACGCCGCCGCCGACGAGTTCGACTACGCCCACGCCGTCGCGGACGCCCTCGTCGCCGGCGGCACGGGCGCCGACCACGCACACGCCCTCATCGACACCTCCCGCAGCGGGGCCGGATCGAACGGCGAGTGGTGCAACCCGCCGGGACGGCTCGTCGGCGAGGCATCCGCCACCCTCGGCGACGGCGTCGTCGACACGAACCTCTGGATCAAGCCTCCCGGCGAGAGCGACGGCCCGTGCAACGGCGGCCCGGCCGCCGGTCAGTGGTGGCCCGACGCCGCCGTCGAACTGACCCGCGCCGCACGTCGGTAGCATGACGGGAGAAGGCATGACGGGAGAAGGCATGACTCAGGGGGACGGCGAGAAGACCGCGGTCGTCATCGAAGACGACGCCGATGTGCGCCACATGCTCGCCGACGTGCTCGAGGCGGCCGGCTTCTCGACCATCTCGGTCGGCAACGGCATCGACGGCGTGCGCGCCGTCGAGACCTACCAGCCGCTCGTCACCACCCTCGACGTCAACCTGCCGGGCATCGACGGCTACGAGGCGGCCCGCCGCATCCGCGCCCGCAGCAGCACCTACATCATCATGCTCACCGGCCAGACCGAGGAGACCGACGTCGTCATGGGCCTCGCCGCCGGCGCCGACGACTTCATCGCCAAGCCCTTCCGCCCCCGCGAGCTGCGCGCCCGGATCGAGGCGATGCTCCGCCGGCCGCGCAGCGGCGCCGGCGGCGCGGGAGCAGCATCCGACACCGCGGGCGGCTACGGCGGCACCGGGTCGACCGCGCCGAAACAGGATGCCGTGGGGCCGTCGTTCCCGACGCGCGCCGGAGCCGGGGCGCAGACCGGCACCGTCTCCGTGGTGGCCATCGCCGCCGCCGCGGCCGACGCCATCGCCCGTGGCACGGGCGCCGAAGCCGACGACGCCGAGGAGCTCATCGTGCTGGGCAGTCAGCTCCGCGAGGCATCCCTCGCCGAGTCGTGGCTCACCCACCGCGACCTCGCCCTCGAGCCCGACATGCGCATCGCCCGCATCGGCGACCGCGAAATCGACCTCACCCGCACCGAGTTCGACCTGCTCGCCGCGCTCCTCGAGTCGAAGCGGCGCGTCCGCAGCAAGGCCGACCTCGCCCTCGTGCTGCGCGGCGAGTCGTACGTCACCACCTACTTCGTCGGCGACGCCGACAAGCGCGCCATCGAGGCGCATATGACGAACCTCCGCCGCAAGCTCGGCGACGAGCCCACCAACCCGCGCTACATCGAGACCGTCCGCGGCGTCGGCTACCCGCTCACCTCCGTGCTCTAGTTCGGCCGCCCGCCGCCCACGAAGAATTGGGCGGATACCCCGAGAGCACCCCCTGCTCGCGGCATCCGCCCGCTGACGTCCCCCCAGCGGACGTCAGACCTTGTATCCGTGCTGACGACGGATGAGTTTGAGGAACATCGACAGGGTCTGGATGACCGTGACGACACCGACGATCGGCCACCCGATCCACAGGATCGTCGACTGCACCATGACCGGCAGCATCGTCCACACCACGGCCACCGCCGTGACGACCGCGATCACGACCGCGAGCGGCACCCAGTGCCCGTTGCCGCCGCCGCGCTCGGCCTTCGCCTGCAGCGCCCAGTTGTCGACCTTCTTGCGCGAGAGGAAGCGCGTCCACGACCGCAGGAAGTGACTGATCCGCACCCACATGTACAGCTCGGCGGGCAGCATCAGCACCGCGAACAGCACGTCGCGCGTGTCGCGGTTCTTCATCGACATCGCGATGCGGAGGTTCAGCGCCACCGCGACCACCGGCGGGATCAGCCACAGCGGTGAGAACACGAACGCGTGGATCGACAGCGAGCCGGCGAGGAGGGTCAGGAACGCGACGCGGATGAAAAAGTTCACCAGCATCGAGAAGTTCTCGAGCCACCGCAACCGCAGGTTCGGGTGGAAGGGCTGCCCCTTCGTGTCGCCGCGCTGACCGGGCCACATCAGCTCGATCGCGCCGTACGTCCACTTCACCTGCTGCGCGTCGAGACCGCGGAGCGTCGTCATGCCGCCCACGTCGGCGCGCGCGAGTGGGTTGATCTTCGTGAGGTAGCCGGCGCTCTTGATCTGCAGCGACAGCAGCGAGTCCTCCACCTCGCTGTCCTTCACCCACGGCGAGGACTGGTGGTTCTCGCGCATCACGTCGCGGAGCGCCTTCGTCGAGAAGATCGACAGCTGCCCGCCGAGCACCGCCATGTTGCGGCCGCGCAGCAGGTTCTGCATGTTGAACGCCGCGAACTGCGAACGCTGACCGGCGATCAGGAACTTCGCGATCGTGCCGCGGATCGGCTTGTCGTCGATCGTGTAGACGGCCGAGATGCCGCCGATGCGGGTGTCGGACACCGCCTCGGACTCGAGGAACTCCACCGCGCGCGGATCCGCGACCGTGTCACCGTCGACGCCGAGCAGGTACTCGTAGCCCTCGACGAGCGAGTAGCCGTAGTTGAGCGCTCCGACCTTCTTGTCGGGGTTCTTGCCGATGTCGTGCACGAACACCTCGGTGAACTGCGAGCCGAGATCGGTGTGCAGCTCGTGCGGACCGGCGTACTGCGAGGCGATCTTCACCGTGGCATCCGTCGTGTTGTTGACGACGACGTGGATGACATCGGGCACGCGCGTCTGGTTCAGCAGCCCCGCCAGCACGTCGGCGATCGACCCCTCCTCGTTGTACGCGGGGATGACGCAGCCGATCGTCGAACGGTGGGTCGACGTGTCGTCGAGCACCGACTCGAAGTCGTCGGGGAAGTGGTGCTCGGAGGCGAGGACCAGGTCGCGGGGGCTGTCGTTCATGTGCTCCACTCTGTCGGCCCGACCGCAACGAACACCCCGGGCACCCGCGAGCGAACCGCAAGGTTTGCGCAAGGAATGCCCCGGCATCCGTCCACCCGCCCGGCGCCGCCGCCGACGAGCACCCGCGGCCCGCCGATAGGCTCGGCTCATCAGCGCGACGGAGACGACCGCGCGGGTCCCGCCGTCGGTGCGCACGAGCCCGCGCAGCCGATCGATCTGGCTGTGGCAGCTGTCGCTGGCCGCGGTGATCGTGATCCTCACCCTCGCGATCATCGTGCTCGCCCCCGAGCAGCTCGCCGCGCCGACGACGGCCGCGGGCATCGCGCTCATCCTGGTGTTCACCGTGATGGCACTCATCCTGCCGTGGGACCGCATCGGCCGCGCCACCATCGCCGTCCTGCCGCTCGCGGACATCCTCGCAATCGGCCTGATCGCCTACGGCGACGACCTGCGCTTCGGCTTTCTCTGGGTGTTCCCGCTCGCCTGGCTCGCCAGTCACTTCCCGCTCCGCTGGCTCGTCGTCGCGCTCGGGCTCGTCGCGGCGATCGTCGTGGCGGATGCCGTGACACACAACCCCAGCGCGGCGAGCACGCTGCGATTCCTCGTGGTGCTGCTCTCGCTCACGTTCATCTCGATCACGATCCACAACAGCGCCCGCCGCTCACGCGCCTTCACGCGGCTGCTCCGTCGCCAGACCGACCGGCTCGAGTCGACCCTCGAGCGGGTGCGCGCGCAGGAGCGGCGCGTGAACCAGGTGCTCAACGGCCTCGACTCGGCGATCGCCCGCGTCGACAACGAGGGGCGCCTGCTCGGCATCAACGACGCGTACGTCGCGCTGTACGGCATGGACGTGCGGGATGCCACCCGCCCGAGCACCTCCGTCGAGTACGACGCGCGCGGCGGCACCGCCCTCCGCGAAGCCGATCGTCCGGTCGCCCGCGCCGCCCGCGGGGAGCTCTTCTCCGACGAGCGGCTGTGGCTGTTCGACGCCGAGGGGCGCTGGCACGTGCTGTCGGCCTCGACCCGCGAACTCGTGCACGGCCCCGCCGAACCCGAGACGACGCTCCTCGTCATCCGCGACGTCACCGAGGCCGTGGAAGCCGAGGCCGCTCGGCGCACGCTGGCGTCCACCGTCACGCACGAGCTCGCCAACCCGCTTGACGGCGATCGTCGGCTACACCGATCTGCTGCTCGAGGAGGACCTGCCCGAGCGCAGTCGCGACCGCCTCGAGCTGATCGAGGCCGCCGGCCAACGGATGGAGCGCCTCATCGCCGAGGTGCTGCGCGCGGGCGGGCGCGACGCGCCGCTCGAGGAGCCGCATCGCCGCATAGATGCGCGGGCGCTGCTCGGCGCGTCGGTCGAGTCGTTCCTGCCCGCCGCGACGGCCGGCGACGTCGCACTCACCCTGCGGCCGGGGCCGGAGGCGCCGATCGACGCCGACGCGTTCCGTCTGCGACAGGTGTTCGACAACCTCGTCAACAACGCCGTCAAAGTACACGCCGCGCGCCGGCAGCGTCGCCGTCGCCCTCGATGTCGAGGGCCCGGACGAGGCCGGCCGGCGCGACGTCACGATCACCGTGCGCGACTCCGGCATCGGCATCGCGCCGGGCGACCTGCCGCGCATCTTCGACGACTACTTCCGCGCCGAGACGGCGCGCGATGCGGGCCTCCCGGGAACAGGTCTCGGCCTCGGCATCTCGCGCCGCATCGTGGAGCAGCACGGCGGCACCCTCACCCTCACGAGCGAGCCGGGCGCCGGAACCGTCGCGACGGTGCGGCTGCCGCTGGCGTTGGATGCCGACGACGAGCCCGGGCCGGGGCCCGTGCCGGAGGGGGACTGACCATGGTCACGCGGCGCTGACCTTCGTCGAGCTCTGGCGCCGCCCGGAGGGGGCCGGCGGCACGTCGATGCCGCTCGCCGTGTTCTCGCTGGTGGTCGCCGCGGTCGGTGCGGTCAGCATCGTCACGGGGCTCGTCGCCCCGGGTGACCCGGACCAGTCCCTCGAAGCCATCCGCACCATCAACACCCTGGGCATGCTCGCCTACCTGGTCTGCGCGCTCGTGACGCTGCTGTTCATCGCGCGCGGCGGCTCGGCCACCGCCGCCGGCTCGACCTTCCGCGCGGTCGCCGCCGATCGGCTCGCGCGGGCGCAGCGCGCGGGCGAGCGCTCCTGGGCCCTCGTCTACGCGCAGATCGACGACGCCGAAGACCTCCGCACCGTCACCGGCGACGCGGGCTTCGCCGCGATCGCCGACCGGCTGCGCGACGACGTCACCGAGATCTTCCCGACCGAGGCCGACATCGGCTGGTTCGCCCCGGCCGGGGTCGCAGTGCTCGTCGCGCAGCCCTCGACCGTGCTGCGCGAACGGGTGCGCACGCTGCTGCGCGCGTTCGCCGCGACCGGCGTGGGCGTGCGGGTCGGCACCTCGGCATCCGTCGGCTGAGCGGGCGTCGCGGAGTTCGGCTACGACGTCGACGCCCTGCTCGCCGCGTCCCGCGACGCCGCGGCACGAGCAGCCGACGCCGGCGGCGACCGGTGGGAGCGCGCGGTCGTCTGAGCGTCGTGGCCGCGGGGCCGTCAGTGCGCGATCGCGACGGTCAGCGTGTCGGTCGCCGTCTGCTTCGCATACTCGGTCGAGGTCGGCGTCGTCTGCACGAGGAAGTCATAGGTGAGCTCGAGCGTCACGAACGTCGCCTCGTCGGGCACCGCGCCGACCGTGAACTGCTGCGAGTAGCTGTAGGGGCTCAGCACCAGGTATCCGGGCGGGATGGTCGCCTGATCGATCTGCGGGTCGAGGGCGGCGAGCGCGCCGGCGGCGTTCCCCGGCACTGCGACCATGGTGGCGCGCTGCAGGTACACCTTCTGTCCGTCGGAGGGCGTGATCGTCGTCACGAGCGAGAGCTTCAGCGGCTTCAGCGCGCCGGGCGTCCACTTGTCCATCGACAGCTCCGACCAGTAGTCGACCGTCGCCGTCACCGCGCCCGCGGTGAGGGTGCGCTGCGTCGACCCGGTGGAGAGGTCGTTCGGCACCGGCTCGGGCACCGCGGTCGAAGAGGCCGAGGGACTCGGCCCGTCGGTGCCCTGCGCCCACGGCGCCGCGCCGCAGCCCGACAGGGTCAGCGCGGTCGTGAGCACCGTCATGACGGTCGCGATCGTGAGCGCTTTCGATCGTTGCGTGGTTCTCGCCGCGCGCGATGTCGAGCTACCGGTGATCATCGATTTTCCTTCCGCCGTTGCGCGCAAGTCTAGGCGGGGATGGAGCCTGTGCGCGGCGCTGCTGAGGCGGAACCGGGGGCCCGTTGAGGCCGCGCAGAGGCTACGTTGAGCACAGGGCCGCAGGCGCTGAGCGAGGAGGCATCCGCGCCTCGAGCGACGCGGAAGCGGCCCGCGGAGTCTGGCACAATCGGACCAACACACGCAGCAAGGGGGTCGCCGATGGGCGAGGCCGCACGGCAGACCGCCGTCGTCATCGACGATGATGCCGACGTTCGAGACCTCCTCGTCCAGGTGCTCACGAGCGCCGGTTTCCACGTCTTCGCGGTCGACAACGGTTTCGACGGCGTGGATGCCGTCCGTGCCCACGACCCCGACATCACCACCCTCGACGTGAACATGCCGGGCATCGACGGGTATGAGACCGCCCGCCGCATCCGCGAGCACAGCAACACCTACATCCTGCTGATCACCGCCCTCACCGAAGAGGCCGATGCGGTCCTCGGATTCAGCGTCGGCGCCGATGACGTCGTCACCAAACCGTTCCGCGCGCGTGAGCTGCGCGCGCGGGTGCTGGCGGCCCAGCGACGCCGACCGCGCGGTTCCGCCCCCGGCGGCGCTGACAGCGCGCGCGACGCCGACCCGCAGCCCGCCCCCGTCGCCGTGCTGCCCTCGGCCACTCCCTCGCGGCTGTCCGGCAACGCCGGTCTCGTCGTCGATCGCGCCACCCACAGCGTCACCATCGACGGCCACCCCGTGCTGCTCACCCGCACCGAGTTCGAACTGCTGGCGACGCTCCTCGAAGCCGCCCCCGAGGTGCGCAGCAAGGCGCACCTCGCCGGCGCGCTGCGGTCGGGGCACGGCGGCGGTTTCAGCCTGGTGTCCGACGCCGACGAGCGCGCGATCGAGACGCACTTGACGAACCTGCGCCGCAAGCTGGGCGACAGCGTCGCCGAGCCCCGCTTCATCGAGACGCTCCGCGCCGTGGGATACCGTGCGATCGTGCCGGGCGGCACGCCGAGCACCAGTACTCTCTGATTCGCCGACTCAGTTTTCGCTCAAGACTGGGTCAACCAGACGCCGCGCGCACGCGGACCGCTCAGACGATGGATGCCGTCTTCGGCGTCGCCGTCACGAGGATCGGCAGGTGGTCGCTGCGCCCCTGCGGCAGTGTCGTGATGGTGTCGATGTCGAACCCCACGCTCGTCGCGAAGTCGTAGTGCCCGCGGAAGAACTTGTACCGCGTGTAGGTGCGGGCGTCGCTGAGACTCAGCTCGTATCCCGCCTCGCGCACCTTCTGGCCGAGGTTCTCCTTGAACACGGGGTAGTTGTAGTCGCCGACCATGAGGATCGGCAGGTTGTCTCCGAGGCTCGCGAGCTCGCCGAGCGCGGCGGAGATCTGCTTGCGGCGCAGCGAGTTCAGCGCGGTGAGCGGGGCCGCGTGGAAGCTCGCGACGATGAACTCGCGCCCGTGGTCGATGTCACGGAGCCGCACCGCGAGCATCCGCTCCTCGGCGGGCTTGAGCACCCGGTCGTGCAGCGACTTCTTCAGCGCGAGCGAGCGCACCTCGAGCGCGTCGAAGGTGTTCCGGCGCAGGTAGACCGCGAGCCCCAGACGGTTGCGCGCCGTCGCCTCCACGAGCTGCAGCGCCGCGATCTCGGGGGCGAGCTCACCGGACACCGCCTCCTGCAGGCACAGGATGTCGGCGCCGGTCGCCTCGACCAGATCGTCGAGCTCGCCGATCGCCTTGTGCTTGTTGAGGTTGTATGAGATCACCTTCATCGTGCCGCCAGCCTAGAGCCGCAACCCATGAACGCGCTCCGACTCGACACAGTGTTCCCCGTGCGGTCGCTTTCCGGTCAGTCCTCACCGCTGTCGCCGGCGGGGGAACGGCGTGCGCGCGTCTGCTCGGCACGCAGCGCGAGCAGGTCGTCGGCCGGGTAGCCGACCTCGGTCAGGGTGAGTCCGCGCGCGGCGAGCACCTTCGTCTCACTGGTGCGGATGCCGACGTCGCGGATCGCCGCGGCTTCCGACACGTCGATGCGCCCCTCCCCGACCGCCGCGCACGCGCCGACGAGCGCGCGCACCATGCTGTGGCAGAAGGCATCCGCTTTCACGTTCGCCACGAGGATCCCGTGCTCGTCCCGCCGCCAGCCGAACTCGAGCAGGGTGCGGATCGTCGTCGCGCCCTCGCGCCATTTGCAGTACGCGGCGAAGTCGTGCAGTCCGATGAGCGAGCGGGCCGCGGCATCCATCGCCTCGACATCGAGGCGCGCCTTCACCGTCGTCGTGCGTCCCCGCTCGAGCGGGTCGTAGGAGGTCTCGAGGTCGGCGATGCGGTACTCGTAGCGCCGCCAGACGGCGGAGAACCGCGCGTCGAACCCCGCGGGCGCCTCGGCACTGCGGTGCACGGCGACGTCGGGGTAGGGACCGAGCACCCCCGTCAGTCGGGCGGCGAGCGCTGCGGGTGTCGGGTTCCGCCCCTTCTCGAGCCGCGCGCGCTGCGCGTCGCTCAGATCGAGATGGGCGACCTGGCCCGACGCGTGCACGCCGGCATCGGTGCGGCCCGCGACGACCAGCTGCGGATCGCCGCCGAGTACGCGGGCGATCGCCGTCTCGAGCGTGCCCTGCACGGTGCGCAGGCCCGGCTGGCGGGCCCAGCCGCGAAAGCCGGTGCCGTCGTAGGCGAGATCGAGGCGCAGGCGCACCCGGTCAGCCTAGCCGGGCGTCGACCTCGGCACGCGTCGGCGGGTTGGCGCCCGCGCGCGAGACGGTGATGCCGGCCATGACCGCCGCGCGGCGGAGGGCCGTCTCGAGCGCGTACGCCTCGGGGAGCACCCGCGGGTCGTCCAGCACGCTCGACACGAGGCTCGCCATGGCGGCGTCGCCCGCGCCGATCGTGTCGGCCACCGTCACGACGTACGGTGCCGCAGCGACGACGCCGTGCGCACCGCGCGCGAGCAGGCCCTCCCCTCCGCGGGTGATCACGACGAGAGCGGGCCCCAGCTCCGCGATCCGCGTGAGCACCTCCTCGTCGTCGAGATCGGGGTACAGCCAGCGCGCGTCTTCATCGCTCAGCTTGACGAGATCGGCGGATGCCACGGCCTCGCCGAACCTCGCGAGCGCGCCGGCGTGGTCGCCGACGAGCGCGGGCCGGATGTTCGGGTCGACGCTCACGATCGCGCCCGCTGCCGCCGCGGCGCGGAGCGTGTCGAGCACGGCCGTGCCGCCCGGCTCGAGGAAGAGCGCGATCGATCCGGTGTGCACGGCGCGCACGCCGGCGAGGTCGCGGGCGTCGGCGGCGGGGACCGCCCAGTCGATCGCGAACTCGTACTCGGCCGAGCCGTCGGGGCGCAGCCGCGCCCGCGCGGTCGAGGTCGGTGCGTCGGTGAACGAGCGCTCGTCGACGCGGGCGCCCGACTCCTCGATCTGGGTCGCGATGCGCCGGCCGCGCTCGTCGCGGCCGATACGCGTGAGCAGCCGCGTCGCGTGGCCCTGCCGCGCGAGACCGACCGCGACGTTCGCAGGGCTGCCGCCGACGAGCTCACGATCGGCGCCGTCGTCACCGGCCACGATGTCGATCAGGGCCTCGCCGACGACCAGCACATCCGTATCCATGCCTCAGTCCTACCCGACTCCGGCGCCCACCGCGAACGCCGGCATCCGGACCCGTGTTCGTCGCCCTCCGTGCGCGCGTCGCACAGGTGGCGGACGTAGAATTGATGGCTCCGCCGTCGGCATCCGCCCCGCCCCGCCGCGGCGCCCCCGCCGACTTCCGGCCGCCCGCTTCGCACCGCCTCTGGATCATGATCACACCCACCGCGCCCCGTTACGCCGGGCTCGACGGCCTGCGCGCCGTCGCCGTGCTGATCGTCGTGCTCTACCACCTCTTCCCGGCCTGGTTCCTGCGATCGGGCTTCGTCGGCGTCGACGTGTTCTTCGTCATCTCGGGCTTTCTCATCACCTCGCTGCTGCTGCGCGAGCGCGCGGCGACCGGGCGGATCGCCCTCGCCGCGTTCTGGAAACGCCGCGCGCGGCGGCTGCTCCCCGCCCTCGCCGCGGTCGTGACGGTCTGCGCGAGTCTCGCCTGGCTGATCGGCGGGGATGTGCTCGTCGGACTCGGGCGGCAGGTGCTCGGCGCGGCGACGTTCTCGTACAACTGGCTCGCGATCGCCGGCGGCTCGACCTACTTCAGCGCCGGCGAGCCCGAGCTGTTCCGAAACCTGTGGTCGCTCGCGGTCGAGGAGCAGTTCTACCTCGTCTGGCCGCTGATGCTTCCCGTGCTGATGCTGGCCCGACGCCGCTGGATGCGGGTGGGAGCGGTGCTCGTCCTCGCCGCCGGGTCGGCGACCTGGGCGGTCGGTGCGCTCGCGTCGGGCGCGACCCTCACGCGCGCTTACTACGGCACCGACACGCACGCGTTCGGCCTGCTGCTCGGCGTCGCGCTGGCCTTCGCCCTCGACCGTTCGAGCAGCAGGATGGCCGGCAGCGCGACCGCCGGGGGTGCCACTCCCACGACGGGCCGCGCTGGCATCGCGGTGGGGATGCCTCTCGTCGGCGGTGCGGCGCTGATCGGGCTCCTCGTGGTGTCGTCGTGGCCGGACGGCGCGTCCGTCTACCCCGCCGTTCCGCTCATCGCGTCGGCGCTGACGGCGGTCGTCATCGCGTCCGCGGTCTCGCCCGGTTCGCCCCTCGGCCGGGCGCTCGACGTCGCTCCGCTCCGCTGGGTCGGCGAGCGCTCCTATGGCATCTACCTCTGGCACTGGCCGGTGGTCGTGCTGCTGACGATCGCCGCCACGGGAACGATCGTCGACACCGCCATTCCACTCGCCGTGGGCGTCACCGCGCTCGTGGTGACCCTCGGGGCGTCGGCGGTGTCGTACCGCGTGCTCGAGCAGCCCGTTCGCCGGCTCGGCGCGCGCGGCGCCGTGCGCGCTCTCGGCCTCCGACTGCGCGCCACC
>NZ_VFPS01000004.1 GCF_006716815.1 Microbacterium lacticum | reverse complement strand
TCGTCGATCGCGGCGTTCAGCACGCCGAGGATCGTCATGCGCGCTTCCTTGGCCTGCGTGAGCGCGGCGGTCAGCACCGACGACGGGATGCCGTCGAGCTTCGTGTCGAGCTGGATCGCCGTGACGAACTCGCTCGTGCCCGCGACCTTGAAGTCCATGTCGCCGAGGGCGTCTTCGGCGCCGAGGATGTCGGTCAGCGCCGCGTAGCGGGTCTGGCCGTCGACCTGGTCGGAGACGAGGCCCATCGCGATGCCGGCGACGGGGGCGCGCAGCGGCACACCCGCGTTCAGCAGCGACAGGGTCGACGCGCAGACCGAGCCCATCGAGGTCGAGCCGTTGGAGCCGAGGGCCTCGGAGACCTGACGGATCGCGTACGGGAACTCCTCGCGGCTGGGCAGCACCGGCACGAGGGCGCGCTCGGCGAGGAAGCCGTGCCCGATCTCGCGACGCTTCGGCGATCCGACGCGACCGGTCTCACCGGTCGAGTACGGCGGGAAGTTGTAGTGGTGCATGTAGCGCTTGTGCGTGACGGGCGACAGCGAGTCGATCTGCTGCTCCATCTTGAGCATGTTCAGCGTCGTGACACCCAGGATCTGGGTCTCGCCGCGCTGGAAGATCGCCGAGCCGTGCACCCGCGGGATCACCTGGACCTCGGCATCCAGCGGGCGGATGTCCGCCAGGCCGCGGCCGTCGATGCGCACACCCTCGCTGAGGATGCGGCCGCGCACGATCGTCTTGGTGACCGACTTGTACGCCCCGCTGAACTCGGCGAGCGCCGACGCGGGCAGCTCGCCCGCCTCGACGGCGGCGACCAGCTGCGCCTTGACGTCGTCCTTGATGGCGTCGTCGGCGTTCTGGCGCTCGATCTTGTCGGCGATCTGGTACACCGGCACGAGGCGGTCGTAGGCGCGCCCCGCGACGAAGTCGTAGGTCTCCTGCGTGTACGCGGGGAAGACCGGGTAGGGCTGGATCTCCTTGGCGGCGGTGTTCGCCACGACGTTCTGCGCCGCGACGAGCTCCTTGATGAAGGGCTTGGATGCCTCCAGGCCCTGTGCCACGACTTCTTCGGAGGGCTTGGTGGCGCCACCCTTGATGAGGTTCCAGCTGTTCTCGGTGGCCTCGGCCTCGACCATCATGATCGCGACGTCGCCGTCTTCGAGGACGCGACCGGCGACCATGAGGTCGAACACGGCCTCCTCGACCTGCGCGGCGTTGGGGAACGCGACCCACTGGTCGGCGTGCTCGCCGTGGCCGGGGATGAGCGCGAGGCGGACGCCCGCGATCGGACCGGAGAACGGCAGACCCGAGATCTGCGTCGACAGGGATGCCGCGTTGATCGCGAGCGCGTCGTAGAACTCGCCCGGCGCGATCGAGAGCACCGTGACGACGATCTGCACCTCGTTGCGGAGGCCGTCGACGAACGACGGGCGCAGCGGGCGGTCGATGAGGCGGCACACGAGGATCGCCTCGGTGGAGGGGCGGCCCTCGCGACGGAAGAACGAGCCGGGGATCTTGCCCGCGGCGTACGAGCGCTCTTCGACGTCGACCGTCAGCGGGAAGAAGTCGAAGCCCTCGCGGGGGTGCTTGCCGGCGGAGGTCGCCGACAGGATCATCGTCTCCTCGTCGAGGTAGGCGGCGACGGCGCCCTGCGCCTGCTGGGCGAGGCGGCCGGTCTCGAAGCGGATGGTGCGGGTGCCGAAGCGGCCGTTGTCGAGAACGGCTTCAGCGGCGGTGATTTCTGGACCTTCCAAGAGGTCTCTCCTTCTTTGTTTAGACTCGCACGCGCGTTTCGCGCACGAGATCGTGCGAAGGAGCAGGAACAGGCAGATCCAGACGCGCGACTTCGCCGCGGAACCGTCAGCACTGGCCACCAGTAGAAAGCCACCGTTCGAGACGGGAACCCACCACAGGGGACCAGCTTCCTGCCGGCCTGCTCCAGGGTCTTCGACGAGAGCGTCGAGAACCCCGCTCAAGCCTACCAGGCACCTTTCTCCCGTGCGTATTGCGACGCCCGGACGTATCGTGGGCACATGAGCACTGACGACACCGCCGCGTCCGCGGCGTCCGACGACCTGAAGCGCAAGTTCAAGGAGGCGCTCGACAAGAAGAACGCCCAGCACCGCAGCGGCGAGGCCCACCTCGACGGGGACTCCGCGGTCCACGGCACCCACGCCGCGGTGACCAAGCGCGAGTTCCGCCGCAAGAGCGGCTGAACTCGGCGAAACGAGGACGGCCCGGCGATCATCTCGATCGCCGGGCCGTCCTCGTGTGTGTCGGAGCTCAGATCGTCTCCCCCACCGCGTGGCGCCGCGCCCGCTCCTGCTTCTGCGAAGCCTCTTCCAGGGCGGCCTGGCCGAGACCCTGCGTTCCCACCGCATCCGTCGCCGTCGACATTCCGTCGTGATGGTCGCCGGAGAGCGTCGCCTCGTCGAACGGCGCGTTGCCCGACAGCACGGCGAGCGCCCGCTCGCGATCGAACTGCTTCGTCCAGGTGCCGATGAGCACCGTCGCCACCGCGTTTCCGGTGAAGTTCGTCAGGGCGCGCCCCTCCGACATGAACCGGTCGATTCCGACGATCACTCCGACACCGTTGACCAGGTCGGGGCGGTATGCCTGGAGGCCCGCCGCCAGGGTGGCAAGCCCGGCGCCGGTGACACCGGCCGCACCCTTGCTGGCGATGATCATGAAGACCAGCAGACCGATCTGCTCGGGGATCGACATGGGGGCACCCATGCCTGCCGCGATGAACAGCGAGGCCATGGTGAGGTAAATCGCCGTGCCGTCGAGGTTGAACGAGTACCCCGTCGGCACGGTGATGCCCACGACCGGCTTGGACACGCCGATGTGCTCCATCTTGGCGATCAGACGTGGCAGCGCCGATTCGCTCGATGAAGTGCCGACGATGAGCAGGTACTCGCGAGCGAGGTACTTCATGAGGCTGAAGATGTTGATGCGCGCCACGACCCACAGCAGCGTGCCGAGCACCCCGACGATGAAGACGATGCAGGTGATGTAGAAGGCGACCATCAGGATGCTGAGGCTCACGATCGCCGCGACGCCGGTCTTGCCGACGACGGCGGCGATCGCACCGAACGCGCCGATCGGGGCGAGCCAGAGGATCATCCCGAGAATCCGGAAGACGAGCGTCTGCAGTTGCTTGACGGCGAACATGATCGGCTCACCCTTGGTGCCCATTCCCTGCAACGCGAAACCGACGAGGAGAGCGATGAACAGCACCTGCAACACGCTCTCTCCGGTGAAAGCGGAGAAGAATGTGGTCGGGATGATGCCGAGCACGAACTCAGTGGTGGTCTTGGCCTCGCCCAGCGACTGCGTGTCGTAGGTGGCCGACTGCATGTTCAGACCCTCGCCCGGGTGGATGATGTTGCCGACCACCAGCCCGATCGCCAGGGCGAAGGTGGACATCAGCATGAAGTAGCCGAGGGCGAGGCCGCCGATCTTGCCGACGGTGGCCGCCTTGGCGATCGACCCCACCCCCACGACGATGGTGCAGAAGATGATGGGGGCGATCATCATCTTGATGAGGCTGACGAATCCTTTGCCCAGTGGCTCGAGCCCGACGGCGAACTCGGGCCAGATGAGACCCACCGTCGCCCCCAGCACCACGGCGAGGATCACCGAAACGTACAGCCAGGTGTGCTTGTCCCAGGACTGCTTGCCGCGGCGCCAGTTGTAGCCGGGGAGTCGGAAGGAGTTCGTGAGGGCCATGAGTGCCTCCGTGAGGTGAACGGTCGTTGTTCCTTCGGCACCTCCGTCGGCGCCGACGCGTCCTAGGTTGCGCCTGCTCCCCGTGGGGAGCGATTTGTGGTCGTATTGGTCGCAGACCGATGAGGAGGATCGCGATGGGGCGAGCGCGGCGACGCAGTGCGGCGTCACTGGTGTTCGTCACGCTGGTGGTGACCATGGCCGTGGTGGCCCTCCTCACCTCCGGACTTCTGCTCCTCGAAGGGCAGCGGGCAGGGCGGGCCGAGGCCGAGCGGGTGACCCAGGCGGTGGCGCAGACGCTCGCCCACGCCCCCGACGTGCGTGCCGCGCTCACCGGCGACGGTGCGGCGGCCGCACGACTGCAGGAACGGGCGGAGGAAGTGATGACACAGGCGCGGGTCGACTTCGTCACCGTCATGGATGCCGAGGGCATCCGCCTCACACACCGCAATCCCGAGGAGATCGGCCGGCTCTACATCGGCACCATTCCCGACCGACCGACAGTGCTCACCGAGCAGTTCACCGGCACCCTCGGCCCCTCGCTGCGCACGATCGTGCCGGTGCTCTCGGACGGGACCGTGGTGGGGTGGGTCTCGGTCGGAGTCACCGTCGACACCGTGGCCGCCGCCCTCCTGCCACGCCTGCTGGCGGCGGTGGGCATCGGAGCAGCCCTGGTCGGTGCGGGTGTGGTGGGAGCCCTCCTGGCGCGCCGCCTGACGCGCCGGGTGGCCGGCGACCTCCCCGCGGGGGCGATCCGCGACACCCTCGCCTCCGCGGAATCGATGCGCACCCTCGGGGAGGCCCTGCGCGCACAGACCCACGAGCACGGCAACCGCCTCCACACCGCGGTCGCATTGCTCGAACTCGGCCGCACCGACGAGGCGATCGAGATGCTCAGCACCTCGGCGCGGCAGAGCCAGTCACTGGTCGATCGCGTCGCCGCCCGCTCGGAGGGGGACGCGACGGTGGGAGCTCTGCTCCTGGGCAAGACCTCGCAGGCGGCCGAGCGCGGCATCGAGCTGATCGTGGACGTCGCGGCGGATGCGCCACGGTCGCTGTTGAGCCCGATCGACCAGGTGGCGCTGGTGGGCAACCTGCTCGACAACGCGGTAGACGCCGCCGCGGCAGGTGCGGAGCCTCGGTGGGTGAGGGTGCGGCTGGAGCGGACCTCCGGCGACGAGCTGCTGATCGAGGTCGCCGACAGCGGGCGAGGCATCGCCGACGACCTGCGCGAACGGATCTTCCAACGCGGGTTCTCCACCAAACCGACGGGCGCCGAGGGGCGCGGGGTCGGTCTCGCCCTGGCCCGGTCGGTGGTGGAGGAGCTCAGGGGGTCCCTGGTCCTCCTCGACGGCACGCCGACGACGTTCCGCGTCGTCCTCCCCACGGAGGCCTCATGATCCGCGTCCTTCTCGTCGACGATGACGCTCTCACCCTGGAGCTGCACCGCACCTACGTGGGCAGGATGGACGGCTTCGAGGTCGTGGCGGAGTGTTCGGGCGCGCGGGCAGCGATCTCCGCCGTCCTTGACGGACCTGCGGTCGATCTCGTGCTGCTGGACATGACGATGCCCGATGGCACCGGCCTCGACGTGCTGCGCCACATCCGCGCGCGAGGGAGCTCCGTGGACGTGATCGCCGTCACTGGTGTGCGCGATGCCGAAGCGGTGCGTCAGACGGTAGGACTGGGCGTCGTGCAATACCTCGTCAAGCCGGTGACCTTCGCCGCCTTCGGCGAACGCCTCGCACAATATCGCGACTACCATCGCCGCGCACGCGACACAGCGGGACCCTCCACGCAGGAAGAGATCGACGCGCTGCTCTCCGCGTCGCGAGCGACCGGATCCATCCGAGTACCCAAAGGACTGTCTCCGGACACGCTCGATCGCGTGACCGAGGCGGTGCGCGCGGGCGGTGCGCTCTCGGCCAGCGAAGCGGCTGCGGCGCTGGGTATGTCGCGGGTGGCCGCGCGCCGCTACCTCGAACACCTCGCGAGTTCGGGACGTGTGGAGCGTGCGGCTCGCTACCGCGGCCAGGGCCGGCCGGAGACCGAGTACCGCTGGCGGTGAGCGGCGAGCTCGCCCCTGCCCGACACGGCCTCTCCGTGCTCGACAATAGGGAGGTGAGTGCACCCCGAATCGCCATGCCCGCCCGACTGTCCGATGCCGAGGGGGCCGATGCCCGTGTCGGGCTCGCCAACGCGATCTTCGACGACGTCGCGGCGCTCGTGCGAGCCGAAGAGCTGGATGTCGTGGTCGTCCGCTCGGTCGACCTCGCGGGCTTCGACGGCGTCGTGCTCCCCGGCGGGGGCGACCTCGATCCGGCCCGGTACGGGGGCGACACCGCGGCATCCGTCTACGACGTCAACGCCGAGCAGGACGACCTCGATCTCGGCATCGCCCGCGCCGCCGCGGAGGCGGGGATCCCGATCCTCGGGGTCTGCCGCGGGCTGCAGGTGCTCAACGTCGCGTTCGGCGGCACGCTCGTCGAAGACCTCCCCGAATCCGCCGTGCGGCACTCCCCCGGCGACGACGGCTGCGGTGACCTGGAGTGGGCGTGGCATCCGGTCGCGGTCGCCGCGGGATCCCGCCTGCGGGCCGAGGTCGACGCCGACACCGTGCCGGTCGCATCGGGGCACCATCAGGCCGTCCGCGCCCTCGGGGCAGGCCTCGTGGCGACCGCCGTCGCCGAAGACGGGGTGGTGGAGGCCGTCGAGCACGAGAGCCTGCCGATCATCGCGGTGCAGTGGCACCCCGAGGCGGAGGGGACGCCCGCGCATCTCGCGGCCGCCCCCTTCGCGGTGTTCGCCGACCTCGTGCACGCGGGGCGCCTCGCCGCGCGCTGAGGATCGCGCGGGCGGGCTACTCGCCGGCGAGGCCGCCGAGCAGGTGGCCGCCGCCCGAGGCGGCGTCACCGCCCATCAGCCGCTGGAAGCTACCGAGGTAGTTCTCCGGGTCGAACGGGTCGCCGCCGGTGGCGGGCTCCAGACGCGCGACGGCCTCGGCGAGCTCGCGCGCACCCTTGTCGACGCGCGCGCTCAGCGGGGCGACCTGATCCGCCGCCGAGCCCCAGTCGCTCGACGCGGCGAACACGCCCGTCGACACGGCATCCGCGTGCAGGTAGGCGAACAGCGGCCGGATCGCGTAGTCGATCGCGAGCGAGTGCCGGGCGGTGCCCGCGTTCGCCCCGATCAGCACCGGCATGCCGGTGAGCGCGTCGGGGTCGAGCACGTCGATGAACGACTTGAACAGCCCCGAGTAGCTCGTCGAGAAGATCGGCGTCACGACGATCAGCGCATCGGCCGAGACGACCGTGTTGATCGCCGATTCGAGCGGCGCCGGGGCGAACCCGGTGAGCAGGTTGTTCGTGATGTCGTGCGCGAGGTCGCGCAGTTCGATCGTGTCGACGGATGCCTCGATGCCGAGCCCCGTGAGCTGTGCGACCGTCGCGGCCGCGAGCCGGTCGGCGAGCATCCGCGTCGACGAGGGGTTCGACAGCCCCGCCGAGACGACGGCGATGCGGCGGCTCTGCGCCCCGGCGGTCATCGCGCACCGCCCGTGGCGGCCGTGCCGAACGCGGCACCGGCGGGAGCTGGCACGTCCTGGTAGGGCGAGGGGCCGGACAGGTTGTCGCCGCGGTTCGCCCGCGGAGTGGCCTGGCGGCTCGGTCCGTCGCCGTACGTCGCCTTCACGAGCGCGGCGTGCGTCGGGGCATCCGGCACGTTCGCCGGGCGGTTCTGCGCGAGCTCACGGCGGAGCACGGGCACGACCTCACCGCCCAGGATGTCGAGCTGCTCGAGCACCGTCTTCAGCGGAAGCCCCGCGTGGTCCATAAGGAAGAGCTGCCGCTGGTAGTCGCCGTAGAGGTCGCGCATGCCGGCGTAGCGGTCGATGACCTGCTGCGGCGAGCCGACGGTCAGAGGCGTCATCTCGCTGAAGTCCTCGAGCGACGGGCCGTGGCCGTACACCGGGGCGTTGTCGAAGTACGGGCGGAACCGGTTCACGGCATCCTGCGAGTTCTTCGCCATGAACGCCTGGCCGCCGAGGCCGACGATCGCCGTCTCGGGGGCGCCGTGGCCGTAGTGCTCCCAGCGCTGGCGGTACAGGCCGATGAGGCGCTGGTAGTGCTCGGCGGGCCAGAAGATGTTGTTCGCGAAGAAGCCGTCGCCGTAGTAGGCGGCCTGCTCGGCGATCTCGGGCGTGCGGATCGATCCGTGCCACACGAACGGCGCCACGCCGTCGAGGGGCCGCGGGGTCGCGGTGAAGCCCTGCAGCGGGGTGCGGAACTTGCCCTCCCAGTCGACGACGTCTTCGCGCCACAGTTTGTGCAGCAGGGCGTAGTTCTCGATCGCGAGGGGCAGCCCCTGGCGGATGTCCTTGCCGAACCACGGGTAGACCGGGCCGGTGTTGCCGCGTCCCATCATGAGGTCCATGCGCCCGCCGGAGAGGTGCTGCAGCATGGCGTAGTCCTCGGCGATCTTCACCGGGTCATTCGTCGTGATGAGCGTCGTCGAGGTCGACAGGATGATCCGCTCGGTCTGCGCGGCGATGTAGGCGAGGGTCGTCGTCGGCGAGGACGACCAGAACGGCGGGTTGTGGTGCTCGCCGACAGCGAAGACGTCGAGACCGACCTCTTCGGCGTGCTTGGCGATCGTGACGGAGGCCTGGATGCGCTCCGCCTCGCTCGGGGTGTGCCCCGAGATCGGGTCCTGGGTGATGTCGCTGACCGTCATGATGCCGAACTGCATCTGTTGCGGGCCCGCGGGGGTGTTCTCGCTCACGATGATCCTGACTCTCCGGATGCCTCGGCATCCAATACATGCACATGAATGTATCTGGTGCAACGCAGGCCTGTCCACGATATTCCCGGGCCGTCCCGCGCGAGAACGGACGGGTGGATGCCGAGGCGTCCCCACCCGTCCATTCTCCTCGGTCAGTGCCGGCGGCGCATCCCCGATGCGGCGACCGCACCGGCCCCAGCGAGGAGCGCGAACACCCCGGCGGCGAGGAGCAGCGGAGTCGCCGACGCGTCGCCGCCGGTGACGGCCAGCTGCGCGGCGGGTGCCTCGACGGCCGCCGCCTCGGCCGCGGCCGCGACGACGACCGGCGCTGCGGGGGCGGCGACCGGAGCGGCCGGTGCGGGCTGCTCCTCGGTCGGCACCGGCCCGAAGATCGGCGCGCCGCCGACCTTGCCGAACGCGAAGACGAACGTGTACTCGTGGGTGACCCGCAGGAACGGCGATCCCCCGCCGTCGAGGACCCGGACGACCGAGGACGCCGTCGAGGCCGTGTGGTCGAACGACTCGAGCTCGAGGTGCCGCCCGCCCGGGCCGAGCTCGGCGAGGTTCGCGCCGCCCCAGACGCCCGAGGCGGGGTCGCCCACGCCCCAGCCCTCGCACAGGCAGCCTGGCGAGGTGGAGTCGTTGCCGGTCGGCAGATACTCCAGCCCCGCGTCGCCGGGGCCCGCGGCGGACCCGGTGCCGTCGCGCGTGTTCAGCTCGCCGGTCGGATTGACCGCCAGCAGGACCGTGCCGTTGTCGATGCAGACGGCGGGCGCGCACGGGTCGCCCGGCGCCGGGAGCGCGGCGGGCGCCACGGGTGCGGCGGCCGGTGCAACGGGTGCGGCGGCCGGTGCGGGTGCGGCGTCGGCGTCGGCGTCGGCGCCGGCGAAGACGGTCACGGCGTCCTCGGCGAACGCGGCGACCGGAGCGAAGATGAGCACGGCGGCCACGGCGGTGGCGGCCAGCGGCATCCCGGGCCGCAGGTGCAGACGATGGAACATGGTGATGACCCCCCAGTTATCACGGCGAAGGTGTCTCCTTCACGGGTGAGGAGGCGAGGCGCGGCGTCGGCGATACATGCGCGTGCGCGCGGATAGGGTGGCCTGCGATGAGCGATCGCAACGGCCCGCGCACCGGGAGCGCCCCGACGGTGAGAAGACGCGTGCCGCTGTAGGACAACGCCCGGTTCGCGTGCATCGTGCTGGTCGTCCTCGGCCATGCGGTGCAGCGGCTGACCTACGACAGCGACGTCGCGCTGGGGCTGTACCTTCTCGTCTACGCGTTCCACATGCCGGCGTTCGCGATCATCTCCGGGTACTTCTCGAAGTCCGACTCGCCCAGTCGCCGCCAGATGGCGCGGGTGATCACCGACATCGTCGTGCCCTACGTCATCTTCGAGACGGTGTGGACGCTCGTGAAATGGCTCGTCGAGGGCCAGGCGAACCCGAACCTCACCCGCCCGTCGTGGACGCTGTGGTTCCTGCTCGCGCTCGCGATCTTCCGACTCGTGCTGCCGTATCTCGCGCTGCTGCGCTACCCGCTGGTGTGGACGGTGCTCATCTCGGTCACCGCGGGGTACTGGGGCAACATCGACTCGACGCTGTCGCTGTCGCGCACCCTCGGGCTGCTGCCGTTCTTCACGCTCGGCTGGTAGCTCGCGCACCACGACATCGTCGCCCGGCTCGACCTGCTGCGCCGGCGCCGCTGGTGGGTGCGCGCGCTCGCCGTGCTGACCTTCGCGGTCGGCGGCTTCATCGCGTGGTTCTATGTCGACACCTGGCGCGCCGTGAACCTCCGCGAGTGGCTCTTCTACGACGCGAGCTACGACGAGCTCGGCGGTCCGTGGTGGTCGGGCGCCGTGCGTCTCGCTCTCATGGCGATCGCGATCGTGCTCTCGGTCGCGTTCTTCGCGCTCATCCCCCGCGGCACGTACTGGTGGACCCACTTCGGCCAGTACACGATGTACGTGTACCTGCTGCACTCGTTCGTGCTCTACCCCTTCCGCGAGACCGACATCCTGCGCAACGCCGAGCCCACCTGGCTGTGGCTGCCGGCGGTGATCGTCCTGTCGGTCGTCATCGCGCTCGTGCTCGCGATGAAGCCCGTGCGCGCCGTCTTCCGCCCGCTCGTCGAACCCCGCCCGGCCTGGCTGTTCGCCGACCCGGCGCTCGCCGCGCGCGAGGGCCGGCGATCCGACCCGACCGGATCGAAGCGCCCACGCACCTGATCGAGGGCCGGGCGAGTAATCCGGCGAAACACAGGAGCCGGATGCCCGGGCATCCGCTTAGCCTCGTCGCATGAGCGAGTTGAACCTGCCTGTCCTCGACCTGTCGCTGCTCGACCAGGGGCCCGACGCCGCGGCATCCTTCCGCGAACAGCTGCGCGCGGCGACGCACGACGTCGGGTTCTTCTACCTGACCGGCACGGGCGTCACGCCCGAGCTCGAGGCGCGCCTGCACCGCACGGCGCGGGAGTTCTTCGAGCTCGACGAGGCCGACAAACTCGCGATCGAGAACGTGAACAGTCCCCAGTTCCGCGGATACACGCGCGTCGGCGGCGAGCGCACGCAGGGCGAGATCGACTGGCGCGAGCAGATCGACATCGGGCCCGAGCGCGACGCGGTGACGGATGCCGAGGCGCCCGACTTCGCCCGGCTGATCGGACCGAACCTGTGGCCGGCGGCGCAGCCGGAGCTGCGCGACGTCGCGACCGAATGGCAGGAGCACCTCGCGGGCGTCGCCCGCAAGCTCCTGGGTGCGTGGGCGCTCGCGCTCGGCGCGCCCGAGACGTACTTCGACGAGCACTTCGGCGAGCCGGCGACGCTGCTGAAGATCGTCCGCTACCCCGGATCGCGCGAGGCGGAGCCCGTCCAGGGCGTCGGTGCGCACAAGGACTCGGGCGTGCTGACGCTGCTCTGGGTCGAGCCCGGCAAGGGCGGCCTGCAGGTGCAGCGGGGCGGCGAATGGGTGGATGCCCCGTCGGTGCCGGGCGCCTTCGTCGTCAACATCGGCGAGATGCTCGAGTATGCGACCGGCGGCTACCTCATCGCGACGAACCATCGCGTCGTCTCGCCGCGCTACCCGGATGACCGCATCTCGGTGCCGTACTTCTTCAACCCGGCGCTCGATGCCCGGCTGCCGCTGATCGAGCTGCCCCCCGAGCTCGCCGCGCAGGCCCGCGGCGTGACGCAGGACCCGACGAACCCAATCCACGCCCTCTACGGCGAGAACGCCCTGAAGTCGCGCCTGCGCGCCCACCCCGACGTGGCCGAGCGCTGGCACGCCGACCTCGTCGCCGCCCGCGCCTAGGCATCCGAGGACGACGAGAGCCGCCCCACACCGTGGGGCGGCTCTCCAAGAATGTTTCGCGCGATTGAACGCTAGACGCTGATGCTCAGCGACGCAGGCCCAGACGCTCGATGAGCGACCGGTAGCGGTTGATGTCGATGTCCTGGAGGTAACCCAGGAGGCGACGACGCTGACCGACCAGGAGGAACAGACCACGACGCGAGTGGTGGTCGTGCTTGTGCTCCTTGAGGTGCTCGGTGAGGTCCTTGATGCGCTGCGTCAGCATCGCGACCTGCACCTCGGGGGATCCGGTGTCACCGGGGTGCGTCGCGTACTCTTCGATGATCGCCTTCTTGACGTCTGCTTCCAGTGCCATAGGTGATCCCCTCTCTCCTTGTTGCGCGGCGCCCGACGCCTGATGCGTGGGCTCTCTTTATCCGCGGCCGATCCAACGGCAACCTGAAGAGTCTACCAGCGCCGACACCACCCGCGGAACTCGTAGGCTCGATGGGTGCCGCATCCGACCCGCGACGACCCGCGCACCCGCCGGCGTGCGCTGCCGCGCCTGCGACGCGACCACTTCATCGACCTCCGCCCGTTCCGGGTGAGCCCCGCCTTCGCGCGCCTCTGGGTCGGGTCGACCCTCGCCGGGCTCGGCGGCCAGCTCACGATCGTCGCGGTCATGCTGCACGTCTACGAGCTCACCGGCGACACGTTCGCCGTGTCGATGGTCGCGGTCGTCGGGCTCGTCCCGATGATCATCGCGGGCCTGTACGGAGGGATGCTGGCGGATGCCTTCGACCGCCGCCTCGTCGCGCTGATCGCGGCATCCGTGACCTTCGTCTCCACGCTGCTGCTCGCGATCCTCGCCTGGTCGGGGCACGAGAGCGTCGGGTGGCTGTTCGCCCTGTCGGCGGCGAACTCGATCGTGGGGGCGACGAAGTCGGCGATCACGCCGCGACTGCTCCCCCGCGAGCTGCTCCCGGCCGCCGCGGCCCTGCAGGGCATCACGGTCGGGATCATGGTGATGGCGGGCCCCGCGCTCGCGGGCGTGCTCGTCGCATTCACGGGCTACGCGTGGACCTACTCGATCGACGTCGTGCTCATGACGAGCCTGTTCCTGGGCCTGTGGACCCTCCCCCGCATCCGCCCGGAGGGCGAGATCGTGCGGCCGGGCCTGGAGTCGCTGCGCGACGGGATGCGATTCCTGAAGCGCGCCCCGAACATCCGCCTGCAGTACATCCTCGACATCACGGCGATGACCTTCGGTCACCCGATCGCGCTCTTCCCCGCGATCGGCGCCGTGCTGCTCGGCGGCGGCCCGATCACGACGGGCGCCCTCACCGCCTCGATCGCGGCGGGGGCGTTCGCGTCGAGCCTCTTCTCCGGCCCGATCGGACGGTACCGCTGGCACGGCATCGGCATCCAGCGCTCGATCCAGGTGTTCGGTATGGCGACCGCCGTGTTCGGCCTCGTGCTCGCGGCCCGCGCGCTCGGCTGGTTCGCGCCGGAGCGCGTCGACGAGTCGCACGCCAACATCGCGCTGATCGTGCTGGCGATGATCACGCTCGCGGTCACCGGCGCCGCCGACAACGTCAGCGCGATCTACCGTTCCACGATGATGCAGGCCGCCGTCCCCGACACGATGCGCGGGCGCCTGCAGGGCGTGTTCATGGTCGTGGTCGCGGGCGGTCCGCGCGTCGGCGCGCTCTACGCGGGCACGCTCGCGACGCTCACCGCCCTGTGGGTTCCCTCGCTCGTCGGCGGCCTCGTCATCGTCGCGCTCGTCGGCGTGCTGGTGCGCCTGAACCCGGGCTTCCGCGCGTACGACGCGGAGCATCCGACCCCGTAGCCGCAGCAGGGCCGCAACGGAGGCCCGCGAAGACGACGGAAGCGGATGCCGCATGCGCAGCATCCGCTTCCGGGTACCGGCCCAGGGGCCGGCGGTGATCAGGCCTGCAGCGAACCCTGCAGGTCGAGCGTGATGGTCACGTCCTTGCCCACCAGGACACCGCCGGTCTCGAGCGCGGCGTTCCAGGTCAGACCGAAGTCCTCGCGGTTGATGACGGTCGTGGCGGTGGCGCCGGCCTTGTAGTTGCCCCACGGGTCCGTGCCGAAGCCGCCGAACTCCACCGTGAAGGTGACGGGCTTGGTGACGCCGTGCATCGTGAGGTCGCCGTCGACGAGGAAGTCGCCCTTCTCGTAGCGGACGCCCGTGGAGACGAAGTCGATCGTCGGGTAGGTCTCGACGTCGAAGAAGTCGGCCGAGCGCAGATGGTTGTCACGGTTCTCGTCGTTCGTCGAGATCGACGCGGCGTCGACCGACGCGGTGACGGTCGCCTCGAGCGGGTTGGCGGGAGCGGTGATCGTGGCGCTCTTCCGGCCGAACTCGCCGCGCACCTTCGAGATCATCATGTGGCGGACGCTGAACGTGACCTCGCTGTGCGAGGGGTCGAGCACCCAGGTGCCGGACTTGTAGCCGGGGACGTCGACGGTGGTGGTGGAGTCGGTCATGATTCTTCCTTCACAGAACGGGAGATGGGCTGCAGGGGGCCAACGCCCACCTGCAGACCATCTATTCCCACGAATGTAAATATTCTCCGAACGGTCAGTCGACGGCGAGCAGATCGATGATGAAGATCAGCGTCTTGCCGCCGAGGAAGTGGCCACCGGCGGGGCCGTAGGCCAGTTGCGGCGGGATGATCAGTTCGCGACGGCCGCCGACCTTCATACCGGGGATGCCGTCCTGCCAGCCCTGGATGAGGCCGCGCAGCGGGAACTGGATCGACTCGCCACGACCCCACGACGAGTCGAACTCCTCGCCGGAGTCGTACTCGACGCCGGCGTAGTGCACGGTGACGGTGTCGCCCGGCTTCGCCTCGGCGCCGTCACCGACGATGATGTCGCGGATGACCAGCTCGGAGGGAGCGGGGCCGGAGGGGGCGTCGAACTCGGGCTTGGAGCGCTCTTCAGTCATGGCATCCATCCAAGCACGGATGCGGTGCGGATGCCCGGGTGTCGCCGATCCTTGACACGCTCGGAACGCGCCGCGACAATGGGGGCAGACCAGCTCAGCGCTCGGGAGTCACGCAGGCATCGCCGCGGCACCGGGCGCTGAGTTTCGTCCAGGGCGGCACCTTGTCCAGGGCGGCACCTTGTCCGGGGCGGCACCTTGTCCGGGGCGGCGGCGGGCTCAGGCGAACAGCGCGGCGGGCGCGGCGACGGTGCGGCCGAGGCGGGCGCGCTCGTCGGCCACGGCGCCGGGGTCTCGGCCCGTGCTGGCACGCTGTCGCGCCGCGGCGAGCGAGGTGGCCTCGGCGATGAACGTCTTCATCTGCCGTGAACGGTCGCCCGGCAGCGTGCGCGCCCACGCGGTCGCGCGACGGCGCCCCGATCCGGTCGCGAGCAGGTCGACCTCGGCGGGCGTGAACCATCCCGCCTGCGCGTACTCGCCGAGCCGCTGCCGCGTGAGACGCGCCTCCTCGCGCCGCAGCGCGATGAACCCCAGCACGAACGCGATGAACAGCGGCACCTGCAGCGTGATGTACAGGTGGAAGAAGTCGGCGAACAGGGCCGACCCGTTCCACAGCGCGTGGAGCGCCGCGGCGCAGAGCATGCCCACGAGCCCCGCCCCGGCGGCGGCGCGCACCGTCGCCCCCGCGCGCGCGGCGCGACCGATCGCGTGGCCGGTGACCGCGGTGAACATCACGTGCGCGAAGGGCGAGAGGATGCCCCGGAGGACGAACGTGAAGGCGGTCTCCGAGAGGCCGCCCTCGATGAGGCTCGTCGCGAAGTAGAGGATGTTCTCGGTGAACGTGAACCCCGCCCCGACGAGCGGCGCCTCCGTTCGTCCATGCGGCTCAGCCCAAGGCGCGGCCACCGCGGGCCGCCAGACGCCACCGGCCTCGCCCGCGCGGCGGCTAGCCTGGGGCCATGCGTTTCGCCCACATCCGCCCGCCCGGCTCGACGGATGCCGAGCTCGCCGTCGTGCAGGAGGGCACGGCCGCACTCGTCGGCGACCTCTTCCCCGGCGCACCGCGACGGCTGCAGGCGCTCATCGACGGCGGCGACGAGCTGCTCGCGCGCGTGCGCTCCGCCGCGGCGGGCGTCACCGGCATCCCGCTCGACCAGGTGACCTACGGACCGGCCGTCGACGCGCCGCCGGTGGTGCTCGCGATCGGCCTGAACTACGCCGCGCACTCGAGCGAGCTGGGCCTCAAGGCCGACTCGGCGCCGACCGTGTTCGTGCTGTGGCCGAACTCGCTCTCCGCGCACGAGGAGACGACCGTCTGGCCGCGCACGCTCAGCGAGTCGATCGACTACGAGGCCGAGCTGGGCGTCGTGATCGGCCGCGCCGCGAAGGACGTCGCGCCGGCCGACGCGCTCGCGCACGTGTGGGGATACACCGTCGTCAACGACATCACGGCGCGGGACATCCAGTTCTCCGAGGCGCAGTGGTCGCGGTGCAAGTCGTTCGACGGGTTCACCCCGAACGGCCCGTTCGTCGTCACCGCCGACGAGATCGGCGACCCCGGCGACCTGCACATCTGGGCCGTCGTCGACGGGCAGACGGTGCAGGATGCCTCGACGAGCCAGATGATCCGCTCCGTCCCGGCGCTCGTGGCGAGCCTCTCCCGCTCGGCGACGCTGCTGCCGGGAACGCTCATCTCGACCGGCAGCCCCGGCGGCGCGGGCTACTCGCGCGACCCGCAGATCTTCCTCCGCGACCGCTCCACCGTGACGGTCGGCGTCGACGGCATCGGCGAACTCACGACGCACTGCCGGGTGCTCGGCTGAGACGCCGAAGGCGCCGACCCCTCGACGATGTCGGGGATGTCGGCGCCTTCAGGTCACCGTGCGGATCCGTGCGGATCAGCGGTTCGACTGCTCCAGGACCTCCTGGCAGGAGAGGTCGACGCCCCACACCTGCACGACGGCGGTCGGGTCGTTGAGGCAGGTCGTCGCGGCGTTCAGTGACGGCACGATCACCGCGAAGATGACGATGAGACCGACGACCACCGAGATCGCGCCGATGATGATCGCGGTGATCGCGAAGCCGTTGCCCCGGCCGGCCTTCTTCGACTGCACGAGCGCGACGATGCCGAGGATGAGACCGAGCGGACCGAAGAAGAACGAGACGATGAACGCCACGATGCCGAGGGTCTTGCCGGGCACCGTGCCGCCACCGGCCGCGCCGTTGTACGCGGGCGCGGCGTTGTAGGCGGGCGCACTGTAGGCGGGCGCCGCGTTCTGACCGTAGGCGGGCGCCGCCGGCGGCTGGGTCGTCGGGGCGTACTCGCCGTATGCGGGCTGTGCCGGCTGCGCGGGCGGGGTCGGCTGCGCGCCGCCCTGGTTCGCGGGCGGCGTGGCGTCGGGGGTGTTGGGGTCGGTCATGTCGGCCTCCTGGGTTGCGGAAAATCGCGCCGGTGTCCCGGCCCTCCGACGCTATCGGTCCGTCGCCGCCCGTGCCAGCGCCCGCGCCGTCAGCTCTCGACGAGGTTCTCGGCCGTCTGGATCACCGGGATTGCCTGCGTGATCGCCTCCAACCCCGACAGCCGCGCCGGCGAGAGCTGCTTGTCCACCTCTTCGCGGGTCATGAGCCCCGCCTCGACGACGAGGTCGCCGACGTTGCGGTGGGTCAGCAGCGCGGTCTTGGCGAGGGCGGCGGATGCCGCGTAGCCGATGAAGGGGGTGAGCGCCGTCACGACGCCGACCGACGAGCCGACCATCGCCCCCAGGCGGTCGCGATTGGCGGTGATGCCGTCGACGCAGTGCACGCGGAGGGTGCGCATCGCCCGGCGCATCCAGGTGATCGACTGGAAGATCGAGTGCGCGATGATCGGCTCGAAGGCGTTCAACTGCAGCTGCCCGGCCTCGGAGGCCATCGTCACGGTGAGGTCGGCGCCGGCGACCGAGAAGGCGACCTGGTTCACGACCTCGGGGATCACCGGGTTGACCTTGCCGGGCATGATGGACGACCCCGCCTGCTGCGCGGGCAGGTTGATCTCGCCGAGCCCGGCCTGCGGTCCCGAGGAGAGCAGCCGCAGGTCGTTGCAGATCTTCGACAGCTTCATCGCGTTGCGCTTGAGGGTCGACGAGAACGACATGAACGACCCGGTGTCGCTCGTCGCCTCGACGAGGTCGTCGGCGGTGACGAGGTCGAGGCCGGTGATCTCGCGCAGGTGCGCGAGCACCGCGGGGGCGTAGCCCGGGTGGGTCGTGATGCCCGTGCCGATCGCGGTGGCGCCCATGTTGATCTCGAACATGAGGTTCGCGTTCTCGGTGAGACGCTGGTGGTCGTAGCCGAGCGTCGTGGCGAAGCCGTGGAACTCCTGCCCGAGGGTCATCGGCACGGCGTCCTGCAGCTGCGTGCGACCGATCTTGAGGATGTCGTGGAACTCGACGGCCTTGCCCATGAACGACTGCTTCAGCAGGTCGAGCTCTTCGAGGAGCGTGACGAGGTCGAGGCTCAGGCCGATCTTCACCGCCGTCGGGTAGACGTCGTTGGTCGACTGCGAGCGGTTCGTGTGGTCGATCGGCGAGAGGAAGGCGTAGTCGCCCTTCTGCCGGCCCGCCATCTCGAGAGCGATGTTGGTGATGACCTCGTTGGCGTTCATGTTGGTCGACGTGCCGGCGCCGCCCTGCACGACGCCGACGACGAACTGATCGTGGAACTCGCCGTCGATCACCCGTTGCGCGGCCCGGTCGATGAGGTCGGCGAGGGCCGGGTCGAGCACGCCGATCTGCCGGTTCGCGCGGGCGGAGGCCTGCTTGACCATCGCGAGCGCCTTGACGAGATCACGGTAGACCGAGATCGGGCGCATGGAGATGGGGAAGTTCTCCAGAGCGCGGGCGGTGTGGATGCCCCAGTAGGCATCGGCGGGAATCTCCATGGATCCCAGGGAGTCGGTCTCGGTGCGCGTCGCTGCGTCCTGTGCCATGAGTGCTGTCCTTGTGGGTCGTCGCCTCGGATGGGTCCCCCCGAGCCTAACCCCGCCGACCCCGCACCTCGCTGTACGTCGTGTACAACGTGATGCGGGGACGCTCCGCCGCGGCGGAGGCGTTCGGCGGCCGCGCGCCTCCGTGGCCCCGCGGCGCCTCCGTGGCCCCGCGGCGCCTCAGTGGCCCTGCGGCCGGCGCGTCAGCGGTTGACGGCGGACATGTCCGCGTAGCGGTCGCCGACGGGTGCGGCGACCGCGTCGAGCTCCGCGAGCTGCGCCGGCGTGAGCACGAGCGCGTCGGCTCCGATGTTCTCCTCCAGTCGCTCGAGGCGGCGGGTGCCGGGGATGGGCGCGATCCCCTCCCCCTGCGCCAGCAGCCAGGCCAGCGCGACCTGCGCGGGCGTCGCCCCGGCCTCGGCCGCGACACGCTCGATCACCTCGACGATGGCCAGGTTGGCATCCAGGGCGCCGTCGGCGAACCGCGGGTTGCTGCGGCGGAAGTCCTTCTCGTCGAGCGTGTCGACCGAGCGGATCGCGCCGGTGAGGAAGCCGCGGCCGAGCGGCGAGTACGGAACGAAGCCGATGCCGAGCTCACGGAGGGCGGGCAGCAGCTCCGTCTCGGGGTCACGCGTCCAGAGCGAGTACTCGGTCTGGACGGCGGTGACCGGGTGCACGGCGTGCGCTCGGCGGATCGTCGCGACGGATGCCTCGGACAGGCCGTATCCGCGGATCTTCCCCTCCGCGATCAGCTCGGCGAGCGCGCCGACGGTCTCCTCGATCGGCACCGCCGGGTCCATCCGGTGCTGGTAGTACAGGTCGATTCGGTCGGTGCGGAGGCGCCGCAGCGAGCCCTCGACCGCGAGGCGGACGTTCGCCGGGGAGCCGTCGAGGCCGGGCGCGTCGCCCTCGGTGTGGCGGATGGTGCCGAACTTCGTCGCGATGACGGCCTCGTCGCGGCGTCCGGCCTCGGCGAGCGTCTGCCCGAGGAGCTCCTCGTTCGTGTACGGCCCGTACATCTCGGCCGTGTCGAGGAGCGTGACACCGCGGTCGAGGGCGCCGAGGATCGTGCGCGCGCCGCCGGCGTCGTCCTGCCCCGCGCCGGTGTAGAACGCGCTGATGCCCATCAGCCCGAGGCCGAGCCGGCCGACGGTGAGCGGGGCGTCGGTCCCGGTGCCCAGAACGGTGGTCTTCATGAGATCTCCCTGTCGTAGATGTCGATCTTGTGGTCGATGGCGGCGAGACTCGCCGTGATCTCCTCCAGCTGCGTGCGCACCGCGGCACGGTGCCGCACGAGCAGCTCGCGGCGCTCCGCGATGGTCGCATCGCCCGCGCGGACGATGTCGGTGTGGCGGCGCATGTCCGCGATCGGCATCCCGGTCCAGCGCAGGCGGGTGAGGAACCGCACCCAGGCGATGTCGGCGTCGGAGTACCGACGGTGCGACGAGGATGCCCGATCGACCGGCGTCAGCATGAGGCCCGCACGCTCGTAGTACCGCAGCGTGTGCGCCGAGACTCCCGTCGCGGCCGACGCCTCGGCGATCGGGAGTCCTTCGTGGAGGAGGGTCATGCCTTCACGGTAGAACTTCGAGCGCGCTCGAAGTCAAGCGGGTTTGCGCGAAAAGGCCTCCAGGCGCTCGTCGGGGCTGAGCGCCGCCATCCGCTCGAGCCATTCCGCGGAGAAGAACTCGGCCGTCTCGGCCTCGCCGACCGGCACGACGGCGTGGGTGATCGTGTCGTCGTAGACGTGCACGAGATGGAACGACTGCCCGGCATCCATGCCGTTGACCTCTGCGGGCGGGCGCTGCAGGTTCATCGTGTAGCAGGTGGCGGATGCCACGCTCACCGGCACCCCCGCGAACGTGCCCGACGTCGAGTAGTGCAGGTGCCCGGCGAGGATCGCGCGCACGTCGGTGCCCGCGATGACGCCGGCGAGCGCGTCCTGATGGCGGAGCTCGAGGATGTCGAAGAACGGGATGTGGCTCGGCAGCGGCGGGTGGTGGAGGGCCAGGATCGTGCCGAGCGGGGCGGGTTCGGCGAGCACGCCGCGGAGCCACTCGAGCTGGCCCGGGTCGAGGTCGCCGTGGTGCCACCCGGGCACCGTCGAGTCGAGCGCGATCAAACGCAGGCCGTCGAGGTCCCACACCCCCGTCACCGGCTCCTCGGTGGGCGCGGCGCCCAGGAGTGCGGCGCGCAGCGCGGGCCGCTCGTCGTGGTTTCCGGCCACCCACACGAGCGGTGCCCCGAGGCGGGCGGCGAACGGCTCGACCTCGGCGCGCAGGGCCGCGTAGGCCTCGGGCTCGCCGAGGTCGGTGAGGTCTCCGGTGAAGACGATCGCATCGGGGCGGACGCCGGTGCGCTCGACCGCCGCGAGGGTGGCGGTGAGGTTCGCGGCGGTGTCGTAGCGGCCTCCGAGGGGCCGATTGCCGGCGAGCAGGTGCGTATCGCTGAGGTGGACGATCACGCGCCGCGCCGGCGGATGCTGACCGAACTGCGGGTGCGCCGAGACCATGGCCTCAGCCTAGGCCGACACCGCGACACTCACTTGACGACGATGAGCGCGAGGCCCGCCAGCACCGCGAGCGCGCACATCGTGAACGACGCGTACGCGCCCACCAGCGCCGCCTGCTTCTGCGCGTCGGTGAGCGGGCTCTTCTCGGCGGCCTTGGCCGCCGCCTTCGCCGCGCGGCGCGCATCCTTCTCGCTGATCACGGTGATCGCGTCGGTGAACTCCGCCGGCGCGACGACCGGCGCCCGGCCCGCGCGCACGAGCAGCCGCAGGCCCATCGCGTAGAAGCCGACCACCAGGAGCGCGCCGATCAGGGCGGCGACGAACACCTGCACGAATGCGAACCAGTCGACCTCGATGCTCATCGCTGCGATCCCTTCCCCTCGCTGCCATGTTCGGAGCCACTGCGTTCCGCCCCGCGCCGATCGTCGGCGACCCGGCGGGCATCCGCCTTGGCCTGCTGCTTCTCGCGGGCCTTCTGCTGCTTACGCTCCGCCTTCGCGCGGGCCTCGGCCTCGGCCTTCAGCCGCGCCTCCTCGCGCGCGATCGCGCGCTGGCGGCGGGTTGGCGGGGCCTTGCGCGGCACCTTGACCGCGTGGCCCGAGTCGGCGACTTCGCTCATCGCGTTGCCGGCGTCGACCTGGTCGCGGCGCGAGCGCAGGAAGAGGCCCACGATGACGATGACCGCGAGCACGGCGTCGATGAGGATGCCCCACGGGCCGAACCATACGACGAGGAGCGCCGCCAACGCGCCGACCGCGGCGGAGGCGGGCAGGGTCAGCACCCAGCCGACCGCGATGCGCCCGACCGTCCCCCAGCGCACCGTCGATCCGCGGCGGCCGAGACCCGAGCCGATCACCGAGCCCGAGGCGACCTGCGTCGTCGAGAGGGCGAAGCCGAGCGCGCTCGAGGCGAGGATCGTGGCGGCCGTGGAGGTCTCGGCCGAGAAGCCCTGCGCGGGCTTGACGTCGGTGAGCCCCTTACCGAGGGTGCGGATGATGCGCCAGCCGCCCATGTACGTGCCGAGCGCGATCGTGAACGCGCACGCGAAGATCACCCAGGTCTGGGGATCGGCGTGCGAGGCATCCTGCCAGCCGACCATGATGAGGGCGAGGGTGATGACGCCCATCGTCTTCTGCGCGTCGTTGGTGCCGTGCGCGAGGGCGACGAGGGATGAGGTGAAGATCTGGCCCCAGCGGAACCCGTCGCGGCCGTCGGGCTTGTTGTCGTAGCGGCGGGTGATCGCGTAGGCGAGGCGGGTCGCGAGGAAGGCGATCACCCCGGCCGTGAACGGGGCGATGAGCGCGGGCAGCACGACCTTGCTCAGCACCATGCCGAAATCGATCGCCTGCGCGCTCGCGCCGACGAGCGTGGCGCCGATCAGGCCGCCGAACAGCGCGTGCGACGAGCTGGAGGGAAGGCCCAGCAGCCAGGTGAGCATGTTCCAGACGATCGCACCGATGAGCCCGGCGAAGATGATCGGGAGGAAGTCGATCGGTGTGATCTGGTCTTCGCGGATGATCCCGTGCGAGATGGTCTTGGAGACCTCCGTCGACAGGAACGCGCCGACGAGGTTGAGACTCGCGGCGAGCATGACGGCGACCTTGGGCTTGAGCGCACCGGTCGCGATCGGCGTCGCCATGGCGTTCGCCGTGTCGTGGAAGCCGTTGGTGAAGTCGAAGAAGAGCGCCAGCACGATCACCAGCACGACGATGAGGGCAGCGGTTTCCACAGTTCGCTTTCGTCGGGAGAGAGGAAAAAGGGAGCCGACGGAATCGGCGGTGCGAACGAAGAGTTCACCGTGGGTTCATGCTCCGGCAACCGGACCTCAGAAATCTTCGCACATCGCGGCGTGTCTGCGGGACGCGGGAGCCGGAGCAAACGGCCCCCGCACCCCGGCGTCGACTAGCGTGGAAGGGTGAGCAGCGCCCCTCTCGGCGGCAGCGCGGCACCCCGCGCCGTCGTCCACCCGACCACCCGCACGCATCACGGCGACGACGTCGTCGACGACTACGAGTGGCTGCGCGCCAAACAGGACCCCGCCGTGATCGCCCACCTCGAGGCCGAGAACGCCTACACCGAGGCCCGCACGGCGCACCTCGCCCCGCTCCGCCAGCGGATCTTCGAGGAGATCCGCTCGCGCACCCGCGAGACCGACCTGTCGGTGCCCACCCGGCAGGGCGAGTGGTGGTACTACGGCCGCACGGTCGAGGGGCAGCAGTACGGCATCCACTGCCGCGCACCGCTCGCCTCCCCGGAGGACTGGACTCCCCCGGCGCTGACGCCCGGCGTCGACGTGCCCGGCGAGCAGGTGCTGCTCGACGGCAACGAGGCCGCGGCCGGCCACGAGTTCTTCTCGCTCGGCAGCTTCGACGTCTCCACCGACGGCACCCGGCTGCTGTACGGCGTCGACGTCGAGGGCGACGAGCGCTACTCGCTGCGCGTGCGCGACCTCGCCACCGGCGCCGACCTCGACGACGTCGTCGAGAACACCTCCGCGGGCGCCTGCTTCTCGCCCGACGGCCGGTTCGTGGTCTACACGACGATGGACGACGCCTGGCGGCCCGACTCGGTATGGCTGCACGAGGTGGGAACGGATGCCACCGCGGACGTCCGCCTCTTCCACGAACCCGACGAACGGTACTGGGTCGGGGCGGGCTTCACCCGCAGCGAGCACTACCTCGTGATCGACGTGGGCTCCTCCATCACGACCGAGGAATACCTCGTGCCGGCATCCGACCTCCGCACGCCGCCCCGCTCGATCTGGCCGCGCCGCGAAGGGGTCGAGTACGCGGCGACCCACGCCGTCGTCGGCGGCGAGGACGTGCTCTATATCGTGCACAACGACGGCGCGCTCGACTTCGAACTCGTCCGCGTCGCCGCCGACGACCCGACCGGGCCGCGCACCGTCATCTCGGCGCACGAGCCCGGGCGGCGGCTTCTCGACGTGTCGGCGTTCCGCGACTGGGCGGTCGTGTCGTACCGCCGCGAGGGGCTCGCGCGCCTCGGCATCCTCTCCTACGAGACCGGCGCGATCGACGAGCTCGACTTCGACGAAGAGCTCTACGCGGCCGGCGCGGGCGGCAACCCCGAGTGGGCGACGCCGATCGTGCGCCTCGGCTACGGCTCGTTCATCACGCCCGGCACCGTCTACGACTACGTCGTGGCGACCGGCGAGTTCCTGCTGCGCAAGCGGCAGCCCGTGCTCGGCGGCTACTCGCCCTCCGACTACGCGCAGCGCCGCGAGTGGGTGCGCGCCGACGACGGCACGCTCGTGCCGGTCTCGCTCGTGTGGAGGCGCTCGTTCGGCGAGCCCGGCACGGGGCAGGCCCGCCCCGTGCACCTCTACGGCTACGGCTCGTACGAGCACTCGATCGAGCCGGGCTTCTCCGTCGCGCGGCTGTCGATGCTCGACCGCGGGGTCGTCTTCGCGATCGCGCACGTGCGCGGCGGCGGCGAGCTCGGCCGGGCGTGGTACGAGAACGGCAAGCTGCAGCACAAGCGCAACACCTTCACCGACTTCGTTGCGGTCGCGCGCCACCTCGTGGCATCCGATGTGACTTCGCCCGCGCTGCTCGTCGCCGAAGGCGGCTCGGCCGGGGGGCTGCTGATGGGCGCCGTCGCGAACCTCGCGCCGGAGCTGTTCGCCGGCATCCTCGCCGACGTGCCGTTCGTGGATGCCCTGACGACGATCCTCGACCCGTCGCTGCCGCTCACGGTCATCGAATGGGACGAGTGGGGCGACCCGCTGCACGACCCGTCGGTCTACGAGTACATGAAGACGTACACGCCGTACGAGAACGTGCGCGAGGGCGTCGACTACCCGCGGATCCTCGCGACGACCTCGCTCAACGACACCCGGGTGTACTACGTCGAGCCGGCGAAGTGGGTCGCGCGCCTGCGCGCGGTGGGAGCGGACGCGCTGCTCAAGTGCGAGATGGTCGCCGGACACGGCGGCGTCTCGGGCCGCTACAACGCCTGGCACCAGCGCGCGTTCGAGCTGGCGTGGCTGCTCGACGTGCTCGGCCTCGCCGAGGACTGAGTCCGGGGCATCCGCTTCGCCTGGCCCGGTGGCTGCGTGGGGCATGTGGCGGTGGTGTGGAGCATCACCGAGGCAGGAGATCTCACGGAGGCAGGATGCCTCGGGCTGGTTTCGTCCTGCGCCGGTGATTTGTCCTGCGCCGGTGATGCGCGGCGAGGCGGGGTCAGCGCAGCGCCGGCGTCAGGTGGCGCTGCTGCGCGAGGGCCGTGGCGATCGTCGCGACGACCTCGTCGGGGTGGAAGAGGAGCTGCACGAGGTCGAAGCGCAGCACCGTGTAGCCGAGCAGCACGAGGCGCGCGTCGGCACGGAGGTCGCGTCGACGATCGGCACCCTGATGGTGCGCGAAGCCGTCGAGCTGCACGACCAGGCGCTCCCCGATGAGCCCGTCGACCGGATGCCCGTCGATCCACACCTGCTGGCGCACCTCCACACCCAGCCCGCGCATGAGCACGACGAAGCGCGTCTCGAGCCCCGAATCGGACAGGACGGATGCCAGTGCTGCTAGCTGCTGCGCAGATCCCCGCCACCGCACGCCGGTGAGCACTCCCGGCTGCACGGCGCCCTTTCGGAGCGCCGACTCCCACACGCACAGCGCGTCGGCGGGCGCGGCGCACCCCGCGACGTGCGCGAGGACGTTGATGACGGGCTCGATCAGGGTGGTGCGGGCGACCGGCATCGGCGCGACTCCCCAGTGCAGGCGCACGCCGGTCGGGTCGCGCCGGGCGGCCGTCGGCGGCACCGAGAGGTGGAGCTCGTCGTGCGCGGGCGTCCACAGCCCCGCCCGCGCGGCCGCCGTGAGGCAGGTGACGCGCGCGCCGAGCGCCGCCGCCTGTCGGAGCACCGGATCGGCGCCGGCGAGCGCCAACCACGACCGCCGCTCCCAGTGCGCGGCGCCCCCGCGGACCGCCTGGCGGATGCCATGGGTCGTGAAGCCGGCGTCGCGGAGAGCCGTCGTGTGGGCGATCCCGCCCCGGGCGTGCAGCCAGGCGACGAGCTCTGCGTGCGATCTCATGCCCGCCAGCATCGCGCGGAGCTCTCGCCCGTGGGACGCGATCGGCGCGATCGGTGGAGAACCCTGGCATCCACCCGCCTGGGGAGGAGGCGCCGGCCCCCACGCGACGCCACATCACCCCACGCCACATCACCGAGGCAGGACAAATCACGAAGGCAGGACGGATCCGGTGGATTCCGTCCTGCCACGGTGATTTGTCCTGCGTCCGTGACGCGCGAGCGTCACCCGAAGAGCGCGGCGGCCTCTTCGTAGCGGTACAGCGGCACGGTGTTGAGCTCGCCGAGCGCGTCCTCGAACGGCACGCGCACGATGTCGGTGCCCTTGAGCGAGACCATCTGGCCCCAGGCCTCTTCCGCGACGACGTCGGCCGCGTGCAGGCCCAGCCGCGTCGCGAGCACGCGGTCGAAGGCCGACGGCGAGCCGCCGCGCTGGATGTGGCCGAGCACGGTCGCACGCGTCTCGATGCCCGTGATGCGCTCGATCTCGGGCGCGAGGATCTCGCTGATGCCGCCCAGGCGCGGGCGGTTGAAGGCGTCGAGCCCCTTGTCGCTGTAGGCCTCGTCCATGCCGGTGAGGGTGAAGCCCTCCGACACGACGACGAGCGGCGCGCGGCCGCGGTCGTGGGCCTTCTGCACCTGCGCGGTGATCTCGTCGATCGACATCGGCACCTCGGGGATGCAGATCACGTGCGCGCCCGCGGCGATGCCCGAGTGCAGCGCGATCCACCCGACGTGGCGACCCATGACCTCGGCGACCATGCAGCGCTTGTGCGAGTCGCCGGTCGTGCGCAGGCGGTCCATCGCCTCGGTGGCGATGTTGACTGCGGTGTCGAAACCGAACGAGTAATCGGTCGCGCGCAGGTCGTTGTCGATCGTCTTCGGCACGCCCATGACGTTGATGCCGTCGTTGTAGAGCCGGTTCGCCGCCGCGAGGGTGCCCTCGCCGCCGATCGCGATGATGCCGTCGATGTGGTGGGCGTAGAGCGTCGCCTTGATGTTCTCGGCGCCGCCGCGGGGGCCCTCGTAGGGGTTCGTGCGCGAGGTGCCGAGGATCGTGCCGCCGACCTTGGACAGGCCCCTCACCTCGTGCCGCGTCAGCGGGAAGAAGTCGCCGTCGACGACGCCGCGCCAGCCGTCGCGGATGCCGACGAACTCGATGTTGTAGGTCGTGGTGCCCTTGAGGACCACGGCGCGGATGACCGCGTTCAGGCCGGGGCAGTCGCCGCCGCTGGTGAGGATGCCGATCTTCATGTGGGGATCCTTCGGTTGGATGTCGCTGGGGATGTCAGGGGCGTCGCTGCCTCTGTCGACACTATCGCCGGAACGGGCGCGGATGCCACCGAGCCCGCCGTCCTAAATAGACGGCGGGCTCGGTGCGCGCTCCGCGCCGGGGCGCGACGCGGGGTGGATGCCTCAGTCGGCTCCGAGCGCCTGGCGGAGCAGATGCATGAGCGCCGACAGCTGCACCGAATCGCTCGAGGTCGGGTCGACCTGCTCGCCGTCGAGGGCGCGTGCGGCCAGCGACTGCTTCGAGTCGATCAGCTCGGCGATCTTTGTGTCGATCGTGTGCGCCGCGATGATCCGCCACGCCGTGACGGGCTCGTCCTGCCCGATCCGGTGCACACGGTCGATCGCCTGGGTCTGCTCGGCGGCCGTCCACGACAGCTCGGCGAGCACGACGTTCGAGGCCGCCTGCATGTTGACCCCGACGCCGGCGGCAGTCAAGGAGCAGACCGCGATCGCGACGTCCGGATCGTTGTTGAATGCGTCGATGGCCTGCTGGCGGGCGGTGGTCGTCTGGTTGCCGCGGATCGAGACGGTGCGAAGCCCCGCCTGCGCGAAATGCGCCTCCGCGGCATCCATCACGTCGATGTGCTTCGCGAAGAACACGACCTTGCCGACCGAGCGCTGCAGCTGCGCGGCGTAGTCGGCCGCGAGCAGGGCCTTCGCCTGACCGATCTTCCGCACCATGGTGAACACGTTGTCGGCGCCGGCACCGGCGGCCTTGGCCTCTTCGAGCTCGCCGTGCGCGACGAGGCGCACGATGTCGTCATCGGCCTCGCCGCGGATGACCCGGTCACCGCGCGCCTCGATGATGCGGCGGTACTTGGCCGCGAGCCGCTCGCCGAGCTCGCGCTCGGCCTCACGGATCGAGCGGCCGTACTCGTCGTCGAGCTCGACGGGCAGATCGGCGATCAGCTTGTCGGGGAGGTCGGCGGCGACGTCCTTCTTCTTGCGGCGCACGATGCCCATCGAGATGACGGCGTCGCGCGCTTCGGGATAGAAGGCCTTGTCGGCGGGGGTGAAGCCCGTGGCATCCAGCTTCGCCATCAGCTCCGGACCGGGCTTCTCGCCGTTCGTCCAGCCGAGGAAGCGCCAGATCGCGTCGAAGTCCTCGACGTCGTTGATCAGCGGTGTGCCGGTGAGGGCGAGCATGAGCGGGTCGCTCACCTGCTCGCGGATGCGCGCGCCGAGCGCGAGCACGTTCTGCGAGCGCTGCGAGCCGAGGTTCTTGATGAAGTGCGCCTCGTCGACCACCATGCCGCGAAGGCCCAGCGACGAGAGCCACGACAGGTGCCGGTCGAGCACCTCGTAGTTGACGATGAACACGTCGGCGAAGGCGTCGACCTGGTCGCCGTCGCCGTGGATGACCGTCGCACGGCGCTGCGGCGTCCACCGCTCGACCTCGCGCGCCCAGTTCATCTTGACGACGTTCGGCACGACCGCGAGCAGCGGGTAGGCGCCGGCGACGGATGCCGCGAGCACCGACTCGGCCGTCTTGCCGAGTCCCGGCTCGTCGGCGAGGAGGAACGAGCGGTGTCCCGCGCGCACCGACTCGAGGAACCGCGACTGGTGCGGCATGATCTCGAGCCCCTTGGGCGAGAGGCGGTCGAACTCGGGGACGGGCGGCAGCTCCATCGAGGCGTTCGCTCCGCCGGCGCCGGTCTCGAACGCCTTGTACAGCGGGCCCATGAGCTCCCAGCCGTCGAGGCGACGACGGGCGGTGGATGCCGGGGCGCGCAGCGCCACGTCGGGCGCGAGGAACGGGTTCGCCTCGCGGCGCGCGTCGATCTGCGGCGGGGTCACCTGGCGCGACGCGACGGCGGCGGGGACCACGGAGGTTTGCACGGGCGCCACGTCGGTGATGATCAGCTCGTCCTCGGGGAGCTCCGCCCCCGACTCGAGCAGCCAGTCGCGGCGCATGCGCTTGGCGACCGGCGAGGTGGCCTGGTCGACCTCGAGCAGCTGGATGAGCGAGGTGTCGCGGGCGGCCGTCTTGGCGAGGATGGTCGCGACGCCGTCGAGGCGCTTGAGCAGCTCGGCGCGCGCGGCGGCGGGGATCTCCTCGTCGGCCTTCACGCGGGCGCGCTCCTCGCGGACGAGGAAGGCGATCACCTGGAACTTGACGCGGTTGGTGGGCCCGAGCTTTCCGCGCTGGGCCTTGGCCTCGACCTCGCGCACCTTGCGGGCGAGGATCGGGATGAGGGGGGCGTCGTCGTCGCGACGGGCGGACGACCCCCGGTTCGATGCGCCGCGCCGACGGGCGGGCGCGGTGGATGCCGTGGGCGGCATGCTCCTCCTGAGCTGAAAAGCCGGGCGAACCGGCGTGACACCGGCCCCATCAGTTGCGTGACGGGCCGGCCGGTCGAAGTCCGCGGCGGATGCCGCGGGGAAATGCGCGAGACCTGCGGATCCGGCTGCGGGTACTCGCTTCTGCGAGCTGCGGCGACGGGGACGCGGGAATCTCGGCTCACAGTCTAGCCGAAGGCGGCATGCAGGCACAGCGCCAGCGTCAGCTCGACCCGGTCGATGGGCCCGGCACGCCCCGCCTCGAAGCGCGTCACGCGCTGGCGCACCGTGTTGCGGTGGACGCCGAGCTCCTCGGCGGTGCGCACAGTCGATGTACCGATGGACGGTCTCGGCGACGGCCCGCACGAGCGAGATACGCTGCTCCTCCCCCGCCGAGAGCTCCTCGACGGCGTCGATCCCGAGCCGCAGGAACATCGACTGCCCCAGGTAATAGGCGCGGGTGAGGGCGCTGACCGGCACATCCCGCTGCGCGAGACGGATCGCGTATTCGGCGGCCGCGGTCGTCGGCTGCAGGTTGTCGATGTCGATGTCGTTGGCGAGGATGTGGCAGATCGTCGAGACGTTGCCCTCGATGCTCGCCTGCAGCATCTCCACCAGCTGCGGATCCCCGCCGAGTTCGCCGATGCTCGCGACGAGCAGATCGCGCATGTCCCGCACGATCTCCGGCAGACGGGCATCCAGGCTCTCCGCCACGAGCACGAGCTGCCGACGCGTCAGCTCGGCCTCCTCTCCGGCATCCGTCTCGCTCATGCGCTCGCCACCCCGAGGCGGCGGAGGGCCCGCTCGGCCGCGTTCGCCCCGCTCGTTCCGTGGATGCCCGGCCCCGGCGGGGTCGCGGCGGAGCAGAGGTACGTTCCGGGCACGCCGGTATCGTACGGGAACGGCGAGACGCGCGGTCCGGTGAGGAACTGCACGGGCGTCTTGGCACCGGTGAGGATGTCTCCGCCGACGAAGTTCGGGTTCTCGCGCGACATCTGCGTGGCCGACTGCACCCGGAGGGCGAGGATGCGCTCGCGGAACCCGGGCGCGAACCGCTCGATCTGCGCGACGATCGCGGCGCGCCCGACCTCCGGGTCGCGCCACGGCACGTCCTCGGCGACGGCGAGGTCGACCTTGAACGCGGCGGGACCCGGGCGGAAGCGGCGATACGCCTTCGCGGTGCGCGGCGGCATCCAATAGTCCAGGATCTCGGCGGCGTGACGGTCGCCGGCCGTGCCGGGCACCCAGCTCCACGGGCGGAGCCGGATCGTGCCTCCTTCGGGTACAGGTTCTCGCCGCCGCGGATGATCATGTCCTTGATGCGGTCGACGATGCGGAGGTATCCGTCGTCGTCGACGATGCCGACGTCGCCGGTGTGCAGCCATCCGTCGCGCAGCACCTCGGCGGTCGCCTCGGGTCGGTTGAGGTAGCCGCGCATCACGGTCGGGCCGCTGATGACGACCTCGCCGCGCTCCCCCGCGGGAAGGTGCCGGCCGGAAGGGTCGACGATCGAGATCCGCTGACCGGCGATCGCGCGGCCGACCGCCCCCGGCTTGCGCGGTCCGTCGAGCGGATTGCACGCCGACGCGCAGGTCGCCTCGGTCAGCCCGTACCCCTCGGTGATGACGAGTCCGAAGCGGTCTTGGCAGCGCGCGAGCAGTTCGGGGCTCGCCGGGGCCGCGCCGCAGATCGCGAAGCGCAGGCTCGAGGCATCCACCGGCGCCTCCTCGGGGAGGGCGGCGAGGCGGGCGAAGACGGCGGGGACGGCGGAGAAGTAGGTCGGGCGTCGTTCGGCGAGCGCTCGGACGAAGGTGTCGGGCGCGAAGCGTTCGAGCACGCTGACCTGCGCGCCCACGCTGAGCGGTGCGCAGAAGGAGAGGCAGAGCGAGTTGACGTGGAACAGCGGCAGCACGAGGAGCGTGATCGCGCTCGGTCATCGCGAAATGACGCGTCGCCTGGGCGGCCATGGCCGCGAGGTTCGCGTGGTCGAGCATCACCCCCTTGGGCTGCCCCGTCGACCCGCTCGTGTAGACGAGGAGTGCGAGCTGGTCGGGTTGGACGGCGGCGGCGGCGGCGGTGGCGTCCTCCGCGTGCTCGGCGCTGGGTTCACGGGGGTGGCGGCGGCGCCGAGCCGCCACGCGGCCAGCACGGCGACGAGGAGTTCGACGGAGTTCGGCAGCATGACGGCGACGACGTCTCCTCGGCCGACGCCGTGTTCGGCGAATTGCTCGGCGACCGCCGCGGCGGCGCGCTCGATGTCGCGGTAGCTGAGCTCGCGGCGCTCGTCGCGCACGCACGGGGCATCCGTGCCCGCGGCGGGTCCTACCCAGGGCAGATAGGTGAGGTCGGCGGCGACGGTCATGAGACCCCTCCACGCCGAGGGCGGTCAGTGCGGGAGCGGCTCGGGCGCCGCTCCCGCGGGAACACGACGACACTACGGACGGACGACCCTGGGCACGTCGCCACGATTGGCCCACTCCACGGCCCCCGCTGTGCACCGTGCACACTCCCCCGCGCGCGCTGCCGCCGGCCGCCCCTCGCCGACAAACCATCGCACCCCCGAGAAACCACGGCGCGCGTGGTTTCTCGCGGCGAAAGTGGTTTCTCGCGAGGTGGAGGGGGTCTCGAGGGGACGAGGCGGCGGCGCGGGGAGAGCGCGCCGTCAGGCGGCGGAGCGCAGGCGCAGGCTGTTGAGCACCACGAAGACGCTCGAGAAGGCCATCGCGGCGCCCGCGATCATCGGGTTCAGCAGGCCGAGGGCCGCGAGCGGCAGAGCCGCGACGTTGTACGCGAACGCCCAGAACAGATTCCCGCGGATGACCCGCATCGTCCGGCGGCTGAGCGAGAGCGCCGTGACGACTGGGGCGAGCCCGTGCCCGGCGAGCGCGATGTCGCTCGCGTGCATCGCGGCATCCGTTCCCCCGCCCATCGCAAGACCCAGGTCGGCGGTCGCGAGGGCGGCCGCGTCGTTGACGCCGTCGCCGACCATCGCGACGCGGTGACCGGATGCCTGCAGACGGGCGATCTCGGCGACCTTCTGTTCCGGCACCACGCCCGCGATGACCTCGTCGATGCCCGCGACCGCTGCCGCCGCCTGCGCGGCGCCCTCGTTGTCGCCCGTGAGGAGGACGACGTCGAGGCCCATCTGGCGCAGGCGCCCGACCGTTGCCGCGGTGTCGGGGCGCACCGTGTCGCCGACCGCCATCACCGCGCGGATCGCGCCGTCCCACCCCGCGACGACGGCGGTGGCGCCCCGCTCCTCGGCGGCGGCGACCGCCGCAGCCACCGCAGCGGTGCTGACCTCGGCGAGCACGCCGACCTGCTCGGCGGCGAACGCCGGACGTCCGGCGAACACGGCGTGCCCGTCGACGGTGCCGGTGACTCCGCGGCCCGCGAGGCCGGCGAAGTCGGTCACGGCGAGCGGCGCACCACCCTCCCCCGCGAGCGAGCCTGCGGCCGCCCCGCCCGCGAGCGCGGCGATGGCCCGGGCGACGGGGTGCTCCGACGCGTGTTCGAGGGCGCCGACGAGTGCGGCGACCTCCGTGGCATCCGCCCCGCCGATCGGCGTGAGCGACACCACCGTCATCTCCCCCGAAGTGACGGTGCCGGTCTTGTCGAGCACGACGGTGTCGATCCGCTCGGCCGATTCGAGCGCCTCGGGCCCCGTGATGAGCACACCCAGCTGCGCCCCGCGCCCGGTGCCGACCAGGATCGCGATCGGCGTCGCGAGGCCGAGTGCGCAGGGGCAGGCGATGATCAGCACCGCGACGGCGGCGGTGAACCCGGCGGCGACGCTCTCGCCGCTGAATCCGCCGACGAGCATCCAGACGAGGAGGGTCACGGCCGACAGCGCGATCACGATCGGCACGAACACCGCCGAGATGCGGTCGGCGAGCCGCTGCACGCGACTCTTTCCGGCCTGCGCGTCTTCGACGAGCCGCGCGAGGTGCGCGAGCCTCGTGTCGTCGCCGACCGAGGTCGCGGTGACGATCAGGCGTCCGTCGACCGCGAGCGTGCCGCCCGTGACGGCGCTGCCGACGGATGCCTCGACGGGGGCCGACTCCCCGGTGATCATGCTCTCGTCGACCGATGCGCGTCCCTCCGCGACGACGCCGTCGGTGGCGACCTTCTCGCCCGGACGCACCACGAACCGGTCGCCGACCCGCAGACGGGTGATGTCCACCCGCGTGCCGTCTTCGAGCTCGACGTCCTTCGCGGCGAGCTCCATGAGGGCGCGCACGGAGGCGCCCGCGCGGCGCTTGGAGCGCTGCTCGACGAACCGGCCGAGCAGGAGGAACACCGTGACGGCCGCGGCGACCTCGAAGTAGACCAGCGACGACGGATCGTGCACGGGGTCGAACAGTCCGCCGTCGTGGCGCATGCCGATGCGGCCCGCGGTGCCGAACAGGAGCGCCCAGACGCTCCAGAGGTAGGCCGCGCCGGTGCCGAGCGTGATGAGCGTGTCCATCGTCATCGCGCCGTGTCGCGCGTTCGCGAACGTCGCCCGATGGAACGGCCAGCCGCCCCAGAGGATGACCGGTGTCGCCAGCACGAGCGAGACCCACTGCCAGCCGGGGAACTGCCACGCCGGAACCATGCCGAGCGCGACGACCGGCACCGCGAGCACCGCGCTGACGAGCAGGCGGGTGCGGAGCGTCGCCCCCGCAAAGCGAGCGGAGGCGCGGGCAGGCGCGGGCGTTTCGGTCGCGGCGGCCTCGTCGTCGAGCGGCGCGGCGTCGCTCAGTTCGGGGCCGCTAGGTGTACTGACCCAGATCGTTGTTGACGTAGGAGAGACCTCCGGGGTCGAGTTGGAGCTGTCTAAGTTCTTCAGCTCAAACGCACGGAGGTCTCTCTTGTCTCACGCTAATGCCCGGCTGACTCCGGCCGGCCGGTTGATCATGGTTCAGCGCATCCAGTCGGGGCGTGCGGTCGCGCATGTTGCCGCGGAAATGGGGATCTCCCGCACGACCGCGTGGCGGTGGTGGCGCAGGTTCCGGGAGTGCGGCCCGGCGGGCCTGATCGATCGTTCCAGCGTCGCCCGCTCCCACCCTCGCCAGACCAAAGCGTGCGTGGAGGCGAGGGTGCGGATCATGCGGCACCTCACTCGGCGTGGGCCGGTGTTCATCGCTGACAAGCTCGGCTTGCAGGCCTCAACGGTCGGTAGGGTGTTGCGCCGCCACCACGTGCCGTTGCTGCGGGAGCTGGACCCGGTCACGGGGTCCGTGATCCGCGCGACCCGCCGATCCGCGCAGCGTTACGAGCATGATCATCCCGGGTCCCTGATCCACGTTGATGTGAAGAAACTCGGCCGTATCCCCGACGGCGGCGGATGGCGTCTGCATGGCCGCGGGCAACGTCCTGCGCGCAAGCGGGGCCTGGGTTACGACTACGTGCACACCGTCATCGACGACCATTCCCGAGTTGCTTACGCGGAGATCCACGACGACGAGAAAGGCACCACCGCGGCGGGCGTCCTCGACCGCGCGATCGCGTTCTACGCGCGCCTCGGCGTCACAGTCGAACGCGTCATCAGCGACAACGCGTTCGCTTACCGCCACTCGGCCGCGTTCAAGGCCGTGGTCGACGCGCACGGCATCCGACAGCGGTTCATCAAACCGCACTGCCCCTGGACCAACGGGAAAGTCGAACGCCTCAACCGCACCCTCGCCACCGAGTGGGCCTACGCCCGCCCCTGGAGCTCGAACGACGACCGAAAAGCAGGGTTGACGACCTGGCTCGACTACTACAACCTAGACAGGCACCACCTCGGCATCGGAGGCAAAACCCCCATCGACCGAATCAACAACGGTCGAGGTCAGTACAGCTAGGCGCAGCATCCCGCGACGCCGGCGCGCGACGAACGGATGCCTCGTAACCCGCCTCCCGCACGGCCGCGACGAGCGCGTCGGCGTCGAGGTCGGCGGGGTAGTCGATGCGCGCCGACTCGGTGGCGAGGTTGACGGATGCCTCGACGCCGTCGAGTCTCTGCAGGCGCTTCTCGACGCGCGCCACGCAGCTCGCGCAGGTCATCCCTTCGATGTCGAGCACGGCCTCCGCGCGCGATCCCCCCGCGCGCGCGGCGGTGCCGACGGCGGCGCTCATCGAGCGGTGACGACCGTGTACCCGGCCTCGTCGACCGCCGCGGCGATCGCGTCGTCGGAGACGGGGGTGGTCGCGCCCACGGTGAGCGTTCCCGCGGCGACGTCGACGCGCACGTCGGACACGCCCTCGATGCGGCGCACCTCGCGCGAGACGGCGCCCGCGCAGTGCGCACAGGTCATTCCCTCGACGGCGTAGGTCTGCTCGGTCATTCCGCTCTCCTCCGTTGCTGCCGGTCGCCGGCTGCGACCCGCTCCAGCGTTCGAGAACAGGATACCCCCTTGGGGTATTCCCGAGCGACTCCGCCGACCACGGTCCCCTCGCGTACGCTGGAACCATGGCCACGATCACCGAACGCGCCCTCGCCGCGACCATCGACCACGCGATCCTCAAGCCCGAGCTCACCCGGGCCGACGTCGACGCCGAGCTCGACATCGCCGCAGAGTGGAAGGTGTTCAGCGTGTGCGTGCGCCCGAGCGACATCCCGCACGCCGTCGAGCGCCTCGCGGGCACGGGCGTCGCCGTCGGCACCGTCATCGGCTTCCCGCACGGCACGACCTCGACGGCTGCGAAAGTCGCCGAGGTGCGTCAGGCCCTCGCCGACGGCGCGAGCGAATTCGACATGGTGATCAACATCGGCGCGCTCCGCTCGGGATTCGACGACCAGGTCGTCGCCGACATCGCCGCGGTCGTCGACGCGGCATCCGGTCACATCACCAAGGTCATCCTCGAGACCGCGCTCCTCGACGACGAGCAGATCGCCCGCGGCAGCCGCCTCACCGAGCAGGGCGGCGCCGACTTCGTGAAGACCTCGACCGGGTTCGCCGGCGGCGGCGCGACCGTGCCGCACGTCGAGCTGATGCGCGCGAGCGTCGGCCCCGAGGTGCAGGTCAAGGCCTCCGGCGGTGTGCGCAGCTACGCCGACGCCCTCGCCATGCTGGGCGCCGGCGCGACGCGCCTCGGCACGAGCGGCAGCGCCGTGATCCTCGGCGAGGCCCGCCGCGTGGATGCCGGTGACGAAGCCACCGGCGCCGTCGACGACACCTCGTACTGACGCACGGATCCCCGGCCGGTCCGCCCCGCGGGCCCGCCGGGGAGCAGACGCCGAGCCGCGGTCCCGCCGGGGCCCCAGGCTCCGCCCCCGATCAGGCGCGGAGCGCCACCCGCACGCGCGCGACGTCGTCGGTCATCTGCGCGATGAGCCGGTCGATCCCCTCGAACGCGACCATGCCGCGGATGCGGTGCGTGAACAGGATCTGCACGCGGTGGCCGTACAGGTCGAGCGTCGTCTCATCGAGCACGTACGCCTCGACCTGCCGCGTCGGCACGTCGTCGAACGTCGGATTCGTGCCCACCGAGATCGCCGCGGGGTAGCGCGTGACGGGCGCGCGGGTGTCGGATGCCGCGGACGCCGGGCCGAGGTCGACAAGCCACCCGGCGTAGACGCCGTCGGCGGGGATGAACCCCTCGGCATCCGGCGACAGGTTCGCGGTCGGGAAGCCGAGCTCGCGCCCGCGCTTGAGTCCGTGGACGACCTCGCCCGCCACGGCGTGCGGGCGACCGAGCAGGCGCGCGGCGCCCTCGACGTCGCCGTCCGTCAACAGGTCGCGCACCCAGGTCGACGAGACGCGGCGGCCGCCGCCCTGCACGTCGCCCACGACGTCGACGTCGAAGCCGAACTCGGCACCGAGCTCGGCGAGCAGCGCCGGGTCGCCCGCTCCCCCGCGGCCGAAGCGGAAGTCGTCGCCGACCATCACGATCACCACTCCGAGGGCGTCGACGAGCACGTGCTCGACGAAGGCGCGCGGGGCGAGGCCTGCGAGGTCGGCGTCGAAGCGGAGCACGAGCGTCGCGTCGACGCCGGCGTCGGCGAGCAGCTCGAGCTTCTGATCGACGCTCGAGAGCGGATCGGGGCACAGCTCGGGGCACAGGAGGCTCAGCGGGTTGCGGTCGAACGTGACCGCGACCACGCGTGCCCCCGCGTCCGTCGCGGTGACGCGGGCGCGGTCGATCACGGCCCGATGCCCGGAGTGGACGCCGTCGAACTTGCCGATGACGACCACGCTCGGCCCGAACCCGGCGGGCACCTCGCCCGGCGCGCGGAAGACGTTCACCAGCTCGACCTCTCTTCGACCGCTTCCTGCGGCTCGTACACGGGCGCACCGCCCCGGTGCGTCACCAGCCACCAGATGCCGACGAAGGGCAGCACGAGCGGCACCCAGAAATACCCGTACCCGTACCCCGACCAGACGGTCGCGTCGTGCGAGAAGAGTTCGGGGTGCGTGAGACTCAGCGTGCCGACGACCAGCACACCGACGAGCTCGAACGAGATCGCGATCCAGGCGACGGTGTACCAGCCCCGGGCATCCGATCTCACCAGGGCGACGGTCGCGAGGATGTACACGAGGGCGGCGGCGGCCGACAGCGCGTAGGCGAGCGGCGCGTTGTCCCAGTCTTCGAGGATCTGCACCGCGGAGCGTCCCGTCGCCGCGAGCGCCATGATCGCGTAGACCACCACGAGCACCCGGCCGATGCCCGTCATGCGGGCGGGCGAGGAGGTGCCGAGGGTAGACATGACCTGTCCATGATAGGCGCCGATGGATGCCTCGGCGGTGGCCGGCGGCGGCCAAGCGGCGGCCCGGCCGACCGGTCAGAGCGCGGGTGTCGTCCAGATGACGTTCATCCGCCACACCATGACGGCGACGGAGAGCGCGGCGATCCCCATGATGACGGTGCTCCAGCGGCTGCGCTCGACGAGCGCCCAGAACACCGCCAGCGGCGGGATGAGGAGCGCGCCGATCAGGTACGCCCAGAACTCGATGGGGCTGCCGGCGGGTGCGTTGCCGACGAGCGGCGCGACGACGGCGATCACAACCTGTGCGATGAGCAGCAGCAGCACGAGCGCCATCCCGCCGACGGTCACGTCGCCCGGCCGGCGACCGGCGAGGCCGGCGGCGATCGCCGCGATTCCCACGACGGTGGCGACGACGACCTGGACGATCGCGAACCAGCCGATCACGAGGCATCCTCGGCCATGTTCATGGCGCTCTTCAGATCGTCGCCGCGGCGCTCGACGATGCCGATCAGGCGGCCGTCGGGGTCGATCGCGGCGGGCGTGGGCGTCGCCGCGCCGACGAGGCGCACGGCGGCGCCGGGGAGGCGCTTGCCGTGTCGGAGGTCGCGCGCCTCGTCAGCGGTGACGGGCAGGGCGCCGAGGACGGCGGCGGCGACTCCCGCGGCGGAGCGGAGCGGCATGTCGGGGTCGATCTCCACGGCGGCATCCTCGACGCGGAACGCGCCGATGCGCGTGCGCCGGAGGGCCGTCAGGTGCCCGCCGACGCCGAGTGCCGCGCCGAGATCGCGGGCGAGCGCGCGGATGTAGGTGCCGCTCGAGCAGTCGACGACGACGTCGAGGTCGAGCACCGGTGCACCGTCGTCGGTCGTTGCCGGACGCACCGCGAGCACGTCGAACCGACTGACCGTCACGTCGCGGGCTTTGAGGGCGACCTCCTCGCCCGCGCGGGCGAGGAGGTAGGCACGCCTTCCGCCGACCTTGATGGCCGACACCGTGCTCGGCACCTGCGAGATGTCGCCGGTGAGGTCGGCGACGCCCGCCGCGATGTCGGCGGCGGTGACGCGCGCGACGGCCGCCGGCTCGGCGGGTGCGGTCACGGCGCCGTCGGCGTCGTCGGAGTCGGTGGCCACGCCGAGCCGGATCGTGGCCTCGTACGTCTTGTCGAGCCCGACGATGTAGGTGAGCAGACGCGTCGCGGGGCCGACACCGAGGATCAAGAGGCCGGTCGCCATCGGATCGAGCGTGCCGGCGTGGCCGATCTTGCGGGTGTGCAGCGCGCGGCGCGCGCGGGCGACGACGTCGTGACTCGTGACGCCGCCGGGCTTGTCCACCAGCAGAATGCCGTTCGGGGCCGGGTTCGGCGTCGGGGCCGCCGGTTTGTCAGCCGGTTCCGGGTTCGGGTCCGCCGCCGGGGTCGGGTTCGCGTCGGGCATCCTCCCAGCCTAGGCGGCGACGCCGCGGCACGTAGGCTGGCGGGATGCCCGACCTCGCGACCCCGCTGATCGCGTGGTACCGGGGCGCGGCGCGTGATCTGCCGTGGCGGCGGCCGGTTTTCGGGGCGTGGGGCATCCTCGTGAGCGAGTTCATGCTGCAGCAGACGCCCGTCGCCCGGGTCATCCCGCTGCTGGAGGCGTGGCTCGACCGCTGGCCGACGCCCGCGGCCCTCGCGGCCGACCCGCCCGCTGAGGCGGTGCGGCAGTGGGCGAACCTCGGCTACCCGCGCCGCGCGCTATGGCTGCACCGAGCGGCGGCGGAGATCCGCGACCGCCACGATGGCGTCGTGCCCCGCGATGTCGAGGCCCTGCTCGCCCTGACCGGCATCGGCGATTACACGGCGCGCGCCGTCGCGGTGTTCGCCTACGGCGACCGGCACCCCGTCGTCGACACCAACACGCGCCGGGTGCTCGCGCGCGCCCTCGAGGGCAGGTCGCAGCCGGCGCCCCCGTCGAAGCGCGATCTCGCCGCGATGGCGGGGCTGCTCCCCGCAGACGACGTGGATGCCGCCATCGTCAACGCAGCGGCGATGGAGCTCGGCGCGCTCGTCTGCACCGCCCGCACACCGCGATGCGACGCATGCCCCATCGCGCATATCTGCGCGTGGCGGGCGGCCGGCTACCCCGACACGGGCGATGCCCGGCGGAAGCAGGCCCGATACGAGGGCAGCGACCGGCAGGCCCGCGGCGCGATCCTGCGCGCGCTGCGCGAGTCTGCCGCGCACGAGCTGCGACAGGATGCCGTGGCATCCGACTGGCCGGATGCCGCGCAGCGCGACCGCGCCCTGTTCACGCTCATCGCCGACGGCCTCGTCGAGGCTTCGGACGGCTTCCTGCGCCTCCCGCGCGGTGCCTCCGCCTAGGCCGACCCCGCCGAGACGCCGTCGGCCTAGGCGATCACGACGGCGCACACGATCCGCATCGCGACGCCCGGGACGGACGGGCGCTCAGGCCCGGTCGTCGTCTTCGTCGTCTCGCGGCTTCAGGTACGGGTCGGCGTCGCCGGCGTAGCTGGCGCCCGAGGCGAGACCGGCGACAGCGGCATCCCGCTCCTGCGCTTCACGGAGAAGATCGGCGATGTGGCCGGCGTTCTCGGGCAGCGCATCGGGGATGAACTCCAGCGACGGGGTGAGCCGCACGCCGAGCTGCTTTCCGACCTCGCTGCGGAGCATGCCGGTCGCCGCTTTCAGCGCGGCCGCCGTGTCCTCACGGGCCTGGTCGTCGCCGTACACGGTGTAGAACACCGAGGCGTGCTGCAGGTCACCGGTGACGCGGACGTCGGTGATCGTCACGAATCCGAGCCGCGGGTCGCGCAGCCCCTTCTCCAGACGCTCCGCGATGAGCACGCGGATGCGGTCCGCCAGCCGTGCCTGTCGTTCGGATGCCATGGTTCCTCCTTGGAACGGACCGGGGATGCCGCGCTCGAAAGCTCGAGCGCGGCATCCCGGAAAGGTCGGATCAGCCGCGCGGCTTCTCCACCATCTCGGTGGTCTCGATCTCGTCACCGATCTGGATGTCGTTGTACTTGCCGAGACCGATACCGGCCTCGAAGTCGGTGCGCACCTCGGTGACGTCGTCCTTGAAGCGGCGCAGCGACTCGATGGCCAGGCCATCGGCGATGACGACGCCGTCGCGGATGACCCGTGCCTTCGCGTTGCGGGTGATCGTCCCCGACCGCACGATGACACCGGCGATGTTGCCGAACTTCGAGGAGCGGAACACCTCGCGGATCTCGGCGACACCCGACTGGACCTCTTCGTACTCCGGCTTGAGCAGGCCCTTGAGCGACTGCTCGACGTCGTCGATCGCGTTGTAGATGACCGAGTAGAACCGGACATCCACACCCTCGCGGGCGGCGCGCTCGCGCGCCTTCGTGTCGGGACGCACGTTGAAGCCGATCACGATCGCGTTGTCGATCGTGGCCAGGTTGATGTCGGACTCGGTGATCGCACCGACGCCGCGGTGGATGATCCGCAGCTGCACCGAGTCGTCGACCTCGATCTTGAGCAGCGACTCCTCGAGCGCCTCGACGGCACCGGAGACGTCACCCTTGATGATGAGGTTGAGCGACTCGACCTTGCCCTCTTCGAGAGCGCGGGTGAAGTCCTCGAGCGAGATGCGCTTGCGCGCCTTGGCGAGCTGGGCGTTGCGCTCGGCGGCCTCACGCTTCTCGGCGATCTGCCGGGCGAGGCGGTCTTCTTCGGTGACGATGAAGGTGTCGCCCGCGCGCGGGACCGAGTTGAGGCCCTGCACCTGCACGGGACGCGAGGGCCAGGCCTCTTCGACCGCGTCGCCGTTCTCGTCGACCATCGCCCGCACGCGGCCATAGGCCGTGCCGGCGACGATCGCGTCGCCGACGCGCAGCGTGCCCGACTGGATGAGCACGGTCGCGACCGATCCGCGGCCCTTGTCGAGCTTCGCCTCGATCGCGACACCGCGCGCCGCCTTGTTCGGGTTCGCCGTGAGGTCGAGTCCCGCGTCGGCGGTGAGGAGCACCGCATCCAGCAGAGCCTGGATGTTGAGGTTCTCGCGCGCCGACACGTCGACGAACATGACGTCTCCGCCGTACTCCTCGGCCACGAGGCCGTACTCGGTGAGCTGCTGACGCACCTTGGCCGGGTTGGCGTCGGGCTTGTCGACCTTGTTCACCGCGACCACGATCGGCACGTTCGCCGCCTGGGCGTGGTTCAGGGCCTCCACCGTCTGGGGCATGATGCCGTCGTCGGCGGCGACCACGAGGATCGCGATGTCGGTCACCTGCGCACCGCGGGCACGCATGGCGGTGAACGCCTCGTGACCCGGGGTGTCGATGAAGGTGATCGCACGGTCGATGCCGTCGTGCTCGGTCCACACCTGGTACGCACCGATGTGCTGCGTGATGCCACCGGCCTCGCCGGCGACCACGTTGGTCTGACGGATCGCGTCGAGCAGTCGGGTCTTACCGTGGTCGACGTGGCCCATGACGGTGACCACGGGCGGGCGGATCTCGAGGTCGTCTTCGCTCTCGGCCTCGAGTTCGGCCTCCAGGTCGAGACCGAAGCCCTCGAGGAGCTCCTTGTCCTCGTCCTCGGGCGAGACCATCTGGATCTTGTAGCCGAGCTCCTCGCCGAGCACCTCGAAGGTGGCCTCGTCGAGCGACTCGGTCGCCGTCGCCATCTCACCGAGGTTGAAGAGGATCGTCACGAGCGTGCCGGGCTGCACGGTGTAGCCGCGGATCGCCTCGAGCTTGTCGGCGAAGTCGGCGATCGACGCGCCGCGACGGAGACGGATGATCTCGCCGTTGCCCTTCGAGACGTTGACGCCACCGACGACCGGGGCATCCCTCATCTCGAATTCCTGCCGCTTCGCCCGACGCGACTTGCGCTGCTTCGACTTGCCGCCGCCCTTGCCGAAGGCACCCGCGGTGCCGCCGCCGGGGCCACGGCCACGGCCACCGCCACCGCCGGGACGACCGGCGAACCCGCCGGGAGCGCCGCCGGGCGCGCCGGGACGCTGGAAGCCGCCGGCGCCGCCGGGACGGCCGGGGCCGCCGGGACGCTGCTGGAACGGAGCGCCGGGACGTCCACCGCCGCCGGGGCGACCGGCACCACCGGGGCGCGGGGCGCCGGGGCGGGGCGCGCCGGGGCGCGGCGCCTGCGGGCGCGGGATGTTGCCGGGCGTCGGGCGCTGGCCCATGCCCTGCGCCGACGCGAACGGGTTGTTGCCCGGGCGCGGGCCGGCGGGGCGCTGCCCCATGCCCTGCGACGAGGCGAACGGGTTGTTGCCGGGGCGCGGTGCGCCGCCGGGGCGGGGCGCGGCGGGAGTCGCCGAACCGGATGCCCCGGAGCCGGATGCCCCGGAGCCGGACGCGCCTGCGCCGGGCGCACCTGCGCCGGGCGTCGGGGTCGCCGAGCCGGGCGTGGCCGTCGCGGACGCGGCCGTGTCGCTCTGCGCGGACGTGGCCGCAGGGGCCGGCGCCGTCGAGGCGGGAGCCGGGGTCGGCGCCGCAGCGGGCTCGGCCGCGGGGGCCTTCGTCGCGGGGCCGGGGGTCGGCGCCGCGGGCTTCGCGGGGCCGGGGCGCGCGCCGGTCGACGGCCGCGGTGCGGTCGTCTTGGCGGCGGGGGCCTCAGCGGGCTTCGCCGCACCGTCGGCCTCGAGCGCCGCACGCAGCTTCCGCGCCACGGGGGGCGCAATGGTCGAGGAAGGGCTCTTGACGTATTCGCCGAGCTCCTTCAGCTTCGCGAGGGCGACCTTGCTGTCGACGCCGATCTCCGAGGCGATTTCGTGCACTCGTGGGTTTGCCACAATTCTCCTGTCTGGGGTCCACCCCGGACAGGGCGGACCGTTACGTGCGGACGGGTCTCATTTCGAGCCGTTCACTTCGTGTCCATAGCCGTTCAGCCTTTTCGCTGGTGGGTTTCTTGAAAGGTCTGCGTGTCGAGGGAACCCGACGCGCGCAATGCTCGTCCGAAAGCGCGGCGGCGGAGAGCCGCCTGCACACAGGCATCCGTGTCATGCACCCACGCACCCCGCCCGGGAAGGACCGCTTTCTCGTCTGCGACGAGCGAGCCGCCCTGCACGACGACCCGCAGCAGGGCGGATCGGGGGGCACGCGCGCGGCATCCCACGCACGTTCGAACGGGATCCATCTTACCCCCGTCAGGCATCCTCGAGAATCGAGTCGGGCTGGATGTCGATCTTGGCGCCGGTGAGCTTGGCCGCGAGGCGGGCGTTCTGGCCCTCCTTGCCGATCGCGAGCGAGAGCTGGTAGTCGGGGACGAGCGCGCGGACGGCCTTCGTGTTCGCGTCGAGCACGAAGCTCGAGGTCACCTTCGCCGGCGACAGCGCGTTCGCGACGAACTTCGCCAGCTCCGGGTCGTAGTCGACGATGTCGATCTTCTCGCCGCCGAGCTCCTCGGTCACCGCGCGCACGCGGCGGCCGAGCTCGCCGATGCAGGCGCCCTTGGCGTTGATGGCGGGGTCGGTGGCGACGACGGCGATCTTGGTGCGGTGGCCCGCCTCGCGGGCGAGCGAGGTGATCTCGACGAGGCCCGACGCGATCTCGGGCACCTCGAGCGCGAAGAGCTTGCGGACGAGGCCCGGGTGCGTGCGCGACACGGTGATCTGCGGGCCCTTGAGGCCCTTCGACACCGAGGTCACGTAGACGCGCAGGCGCGCGCCGTGCGGGTACTCCTCGCCGGCGACCTGCTCTTCGGGCGGGAGGATGGCCTCGACGGTGCCGAGGTCGACGTGCACCATGCGGGGGTTCGGGCCCTGCTGGATGACGCCGGCGACGATGTCGCCCTCCTTGCCGCGGAACTCGCCGAGGATCGCGTCGTCGGCGATGTCGCGCAGGCGCTGACCGATCACCTGCTTGGCGGCGAAGGCGGCGATGCGGCCGAAGTCCTCGGGAGTCGACTCCTCCTCGCCGATGACCGCGCCCTCCTCGTCGAGGAGCGGCACGAAGACGGCGACGTGACCGGTCTTGCGGTCGAGCACCGCGCGGGTGCCCTCGGGCAGCTCGCCGTCGGGCGAGGTGTGCTTGGCATAGGCGGTGAGGATGGCCTGTTCGATGATCCGTACGAGCTCCTCGAAGGGGATCTCCTTCTCGCGCTCGACCGTCCGCAGCAGTCCCAGATCGATGTCCACGATGTCCTCCCTATTCAGCTGTCGTGCGGGGGTTCGCCCCGCGTCATTCCGCCGAGTTTACCGGATGCCTCGCTGAGCGGCGGCGGCGAGGCGCGCCCCCGCCCCGGTGGTGTCCGCGCCCGCAGGTCGCCATACTGGCCCCATGAGCACCCTCGGCGATCCTCCCTCCCGCTCCGGCGCCCGGCGGCACAGCGGAACCGCCGATCCCGGGCTGATCGGCCTCCTCGGTTTCGTCATCGCGACCCTCACCGCGCAGCTGGCGCACCTCGGCGTGCACGACGAGAGCGCGGTGTTCTGGGTGGGCGCCGCCTTCGGCGGCATCGTGCAGGTGACCGCGGGCATGCTGTCGTACTTCATCGGCGACGACTTCCACTTCGTCGTCTACAACGCGTTCGGGTGGTACTGGATCTGCATGCCCGGCTTCCTCCTCGGCGGCGAGCTCGGATTCTTCGAGGTGTCCGGGCCCGCCAAACCCCTGTTCATGCTGATCTTCTCGCTGCTCGCGTTCGGCTTCGCCGTCGCGGGCGCGACGCACAACACCGTCCTGCCGCTGACGCTCCTGTGCGTGGGGATCGGCCTCGGTCTCGAGGCGACCGGCGCCTTCTCGGGCGCGGACGGCCTCGGCGTCGTCGGCGCATGGTTCCTGATCGGGGCCTCCGCCCTCGCGACCTACATGCTCATCGAGAAGTTCTACTGGCGCACGATGGGCCGGCACGTCATCCCGCTCGGCCCGGCGTGGATCGCCGGCTCCGCCGACTCGGAGTCGTGAGGATGGCCGACACCGCGCGGTCCGCCGCGCGCCAGGTGGAGTCGAGCCCGCTCGTCCGCGCGCTCGCGCGCGGCGGGTACGCGGCCAGCGGCGTCGTGCACGTGCTCATCGGCCTGCTGGTGCTGACGCTCGCCTTCGGCGGCAGCGGCGAGGCCGACCATTCGGGGGCGCTCCGGGCGATCGCGGGCGCGCCGCTCGGCCTCGCGGTGCTGTGGATCATCGCGGTGCTCCTGTGGGCGCTGGCGCTCTACCACCTGATCGAGGCCTTCGTCCTGCGGGACGCCTCGACGGCCAAGACCTGGGGGCGCCGGATCTCGGAGGCGGGGCAGGCGGTCGTCTTCGCCGCGCTCGGCACCGTGTCGGCGTCGGTCGCGCTCGGCGCCCGCACCGAGGGCAACCGCAGCGCCGAAGACGCGAGCCGCGGCGTGCTGGAGCTTCCCGGCGGCGGGATCGTGCTCGCGCTCGTCGGCATCGGAGTCGCCGCCGGCGGTGTCGCGTTCGTCGTGATGGGCGTGATGCGGTCGTTCGAGAAGAAGATGACGATCCCCTCGGGCGCCCTCGGCACGTTCGTCACGACGAACGGCGTCGTCGGCTACATCGCGAAGGGCATCGCCCTGGCGATCGTCGGGGTGCTCCTGGTCGTCGCCGCGGTGACGTCGGATGCCTCGCAGGCGGGCGGCCTCGACGACGCGTTCGACACGCTGCGCGGGCTCTTCCTCGGCCCGCTGCTCGTCGCGCTCGTCGGCGTCGGCTTCATCGCGTACGGCCTGTTCCTCTTCTTCCGCGCCCGGTACGCGCGGCTGTAGCGGGGGCTTGCGCCCGGGGGGGGTCAGGCCCTGGGCTGCGTCCGGGCTCAGCGCCCCGATACGGGCACCGGCGTCGTCTCGGTCTCCGCCGCCGCCGAGGGCAGGTCGTTGAGCGCCCGGATGAGGCGGTGCAGCGCGCCCACCTTGAACTGGTCGAGCCGCAGCACGACGCGCGGCAGCTCGAGCCGGTCGTTGTCGCGCACCTCGGCCCGCAGGGGCGCGGTGCGCTCGATGCGGCCCTCCGCGAGCAGGTCGCCGAACCGGGCGTTCAGGTCGTCGAGCTCATCGTCGGTGGGCGCGGTGCGCAGGCGGATCACGAGCCGGCCGCCGACCCAGCGCAGCGAGTCGTAGTTGCGATAGAACCCCGTGATCTCGGTGACCGCGGCATCCACCGAATCGGTCACGAGCACGCGGTCGAAGTCGTCCGGCGAGATGACGCCGCCCGCGACGAGATGCTCGTGCACGAAGCGCTCGAGGCCCGCCCAGAAGGTGCCCCCGGCGCGGTCGAGCAGCACGATGGGCGTCGGATCGGCCTTGCCGGTCTGCTGCAGGGTGAGCAGCTCGAACATCTCGTCGAGGGTGCCGAAGCCGCCCGGCACGCAGATGAAGGCCTGCGACTCCTTCACGAGCATGAGCTTGCGCGTGAAGAAGTACTTCATCGCGACGTTGCGGGCGTTCTTCGCGATGACGGCGTTCGGCTTCTCCTCGAACGGCAGCCGGATGCTCACACCGAGCGAGTGGTCGGGTCCCGCGCCTTCGGCGGCGGCCTGCATGATGCCGGGCCCCGCGCCGGTGACGATCATCCAGCCCCGCTCGGCGAGCGCGTGCGCCGCGTCGGAGGCGGCGCGGTACAGCGCGTCGTCGGGTCGGGTGCGCGCCGAACCGAAGATCGTCGCCTTGGGGATGCCCCGGAACGGCGCGAACAGCGCGAACGCCGCCCGCATCTCGGTGAGGGCGGACGCGGTGATCTTTAGGTCGAGCCGGTGGGTGTCGTCGAGGCCCATCCCGACGCCGGTCGCGAGGATGCGCGCGACGAGGTCCTGCTTATCGGCGTCGATCCCGGCGTCGGTGATGAGCGCGCGGATGTCGTCGGTGACCTTGGGCGGGATGGTTCTGGCCGTCATGGTATCCACCCTGTCACGTCGATCGTCGCGCCGGTGGCGCGCGGGTGAACGGATGCCTCCGCGCCGGAGCTCCGCCCGGCGCCCGGGCGGGGCGCGTCCGCCGCTGGCGCTACAGAAACCGGCATCCGCCACAGGCTTTTCCTGGCGCGGGCGCAGGTTCCTGGCGCGGGCGCGCGTTCCTGTCGCGGATGCAGGTTCCTGTCGCGCGACGCTGGGCGCCGCCGGCCGCCTCCCACGGCGCGAGAGGATGCGCAAGCCCCTCCCCGGCAGCGCGATCCCGTGCGAATCTGAGCGCATGACTGAGATCACCGGCACCGACGCCCTCGCCCGCGTCAAGAGCTCGTCGAGGACATCGACGTCACCATGCTGACGACGGTCGACGACGAGGGGAACCTCGTCAGCCGTCCCATGTCGACGCGGCAGATGGACGAGGCGGGCGACATCTGGTTCTTCACCTCCGACGACACCGACAAGGTCGACGAGGCGCGCGCGCACCGCGACGTCGGGCTGTCCTACTGAAGGCGACCCCGAAGGTCACCGAGTTCTGGGAGCCCGCCAAGGGCAAGATCGCCATGGCCGCCGGCATGCTGAAGTCTCTCGTCACGAAGGACACCGCCGACGAAGACATCATGAACCACGGCAAGATCGAGTGCTGACCCCGGCGCCACGACGGCGGCGGCTGGAGCTACGGCGCGCTGGCTCGCGCGGCCCTCGCTCGCGCCGACGCGCACGAAACCGGCATCCGCAACAGGTTCATCCAGGCGCGGATGCCGGTTTCTGCAGCGCTACGCGGGCGTCGCTCCCCGCACGCGTCGCGGATGCCTCAGTCTCGCCCCCTCGGACGGCAGGAAGTAGCCGTGGTGCACGCCGCCGTGACGACCCACGAGATCCATCCACGCCCGGGCGAATGCCTCGAACTCGCGCGTCTTGGCCGGATCGATCGTGTAGGTCACGACGCACGTGATCATGCGGTCAGCCCCGCCCGGCCCCGAGCCGGGCGACGACCTCCGCGGCGGGCACGACGACCCGCTCGCCCGAGCGGCGGTCCCACAGCTCGACCTCGCCGTCGGCGGCGCCGCGGCCGACGATGACGATCTGCGGCACGCCGACGAGCTCGGCGTCGCCGAACTTCACGCCGGGCGACACCTTGGGGCGGTCGTCGTACAGCACGTCGAAGCCGGCGTCCTCGAGCGAGGCCGACACCTGCTCGGCGAGCGCGAACGCCGCCTGGTCACGACCGGTCGCCACGACGTGCACGTCGAACGGCGCGACCGATGCGGGCCAGACGAGGCCCCGCTCGTCGTTGTTGAGCTCGGCGAGGATCGCGAGGATGCGCGTGACGCCGATGCCGTACGAGCCCATCGTGACCGTGACGAGCTTGCCGTTCTCGTCGAGGACCTTGAGCCCCAGCGTCTCCGCGAAGAACCGCCCGAGCTGGAAGACATGCCCGATCTCCATGCCGCGCGCGAGCTCCACCGGGCCCGATCCGTCGGGGGCGGGGTCGCCGGCGCGCACGTTGGCGACCTCAACGACGCCGTCGGCGAAGAAGTCGCGGCCGGCGACCACCGAGTGCGCGTGCTTCTGGTCGAGGTTCGCGCCCGTGATCCAGCTCGTGCCCTCGCCCACCCGCGGGTCGACGAGGTAGCGGATGCCGGTGGCCGACTCCTCGCCGAGGATCGCGCCCTCCGGCGACCACGGTCCGATGTAGCCCTTCACGAGAAGCGGGTTGCGCTCGAAGTCCTCGGGGGTCGCCGGCTCGACGGCGGCGGGGGCGAAGGCCACCTCGGCGCGCTTGTCGTCGACGTCGCGGTCGCCGGGGAGGCCCACGACGACGAGCTCGCGCGTGCCGTCGGCGTGCGTCAGCGCCAGCACGACGTTCTTCAGGGTGTCGGCGGCGGTGTACGGCCCGTTCGCCGTGTCGAGCACGGCGTTGCTGTGCGCGACGAGCGTCTCGATGGTCGGCGTGTTCGGCGAGTCGAAGACCACGGGCGCCGCGTCGGCGTCGAAGGGCACGGGCTCGGCCGGCGCGGTGCTGAACGCCTCGACGTTCGCCGCGTACCCGCCCGCCGATCGCACGAAGGTGTCCTCGCCGATCGCCGTCGGGTGCAGGAACTCCTCGCTGCGCGCGCCGCCCATCAGCCCGTTGTCGGCGGCCACGATGACGTACTCGAGGCCGAGGCGCTGGAAGATGCGCTCGTACGCATCGCGCTGGCCCATGTACGAGGCATCCTGGCCCGCATCGGTGTAGTCGAACGAATAGGCATCCTTCATCGTGAACTCGCGTCCACGCAGGAGCCCGGCGCGCGGGCGCGCCTCGTCGCGGTACTTGTCCTGGATCTGGTAGATCGTCAGCGGCAGGTCCTTGTACGACGAGTAGAGGTCCTTCACGAGCAGCGTGAACATCTCCTCGTGCGTCGGCGCGAGGAGGTAGTCGGCGCCCTTGCGGTCCTGCAGGCGGAAGATGCCGTCGCCGTAGGACGTCCAGCGGCCCGACTGTTCGTAGGGGTCGCGGGGCAGCAGCGCCGGGAAGTGCACCTCGAACGCCCCGGCCGCGGCCATCTCCTCGCGGATGATGCCCTCGATCTTCGCCTTGACCTTCAGTCCCAGCGGCAGCCACGTGAAGATGCCGGGCGCGGCACGGCGGATGTAGCCGGCGCGCACGAGCAGCCGATGGCTCGTGACCTCGGCATCCGAGGGGTCTTCGCGGAGCGTGCGGAGGAAGTAGTTCGACAGACGGGTGACCACGAGCGACAAGCTTAGCCGCGCGTGTGTCCCGACCCCGCGGAGAGCACCGAGAGCACCCCGAGCGACGTGTCGACGACGCTCACGCCGGCCAGGCGCCGGCCGGTGAGGTGGAGGAGGTTCACCCCGTCGGAGAGGTACACGTCGCCCGTCGAGGTGACGCGGGCGGGGTGACCGCCGACCGTCGCATCGACCGAGTCGGGCACGCCGGAGGCGACCTGCTTCCACGCCCACGCTCCGTCGGGGACGGCGATGATGCTGTAGCTCGAGCCGAGGTCGCCCTTCTGGGTGGGCGTGCGCTCCCAGTCGCAGCGCGACGAGGTGGTGGATGCCTCCGCGAGCCGCGCCTCGACGGTGCGGGCCGGCGGGCGCACGAGCGAGGTGTGCGCCGCGTCGGACCCGAGGATCGAGGTCAGGCCGATGATCTCGGCCATCGCGGTGCAGTCGAGCGGGTGCTCCCACGTCGCCTTCTGCGAGCGCACCGCGGCGCCGTCGGTCACGACGCCCGAGAAGGCCCCGGCGAGTTCGCCGACGAGCGCGATGGATGCCTCGCTGTCAGCCCCCGGCGAGAACGATCCGACGACGAGCGTGACGTGGCCGTTCGCCGCGACGGGCGCCCAGCACTCCATCGCCCGGGCGCCGGTGTCGCAGCCCGGGGCGGCGGTGACCTTGGCGACCTCGCCGACGACGAGGGCGTCGGGGATGACGTAGGCGTCGGCGGCGAGCCGCGTCGTCAGCAGCGAGCAGGTCAGGCCGCCCGCGGTCTCGATGCCCACGCGCCAGAGGTCGCGCGGCTCGGTGACGCGCTGCACCTGCCCGACGACGTCGGTGACGCCCGGGGCCGCCGCAAGGCCGTCGCAGCCGCCGGCGACGGGGGACGTCGGCTGGCGCGGCGCGGGCGTGGCGCTCGGGGTGGGGCTGGGGGTGGCGGTCGCGGATCCGGATGCCGAGGGGCCGGCCGACCCGTCGGCGCTCGCCTCCGCGGCGCAGCCGGACAGCAGCAGAGCCGCCACGACGAGGAGCACCGCTCCCGACCTCACCCGCATAGTTCGCACCGCAGCATGCTATTTGCCCGACCCTGTGGAGGAGGTGTGGACCCGCCCGCGAAGACCCAGCCGCCTACACTGACCCCGTGTCCTCGCGTCGCCTCCGGTTCGTGCCCGCCCCGTCTCGTGCCCGGACTGGGGCGGCGCGGAGCGGGGCGGCGGTCGGGGCGGCGGGGGCCGCCGCGGCAGCGGGGGCGGCCTCGGCAGGAGCGGCGGCGAGGCCGGAGGGGCCTTCCGCCGAGGCATCCGGGGCCCGCACCGGCGCCGCAGGGATCACGGCCGAGCTCACCGCCTCGCTCACGGCGCTCCGCCGCTCCCTCGACCTGCCGGAGGCATTTCCCCCGGACGTCGAGCAGGAGGCGGAGCGCGCGGCGCGCGACGTGTCGACCGACCCGGCGACGGCGGGTCTCGCCGACCTGCGCGATCTCGACTTCGTGACGATCGACCCCGCCGGCGCGACCGATCTCGATCAGGCGCTGCACCTCGAGGTCACCGGGGAGGGCGCCGGGCGGACGGCCGTGCTGCACTACGCGATCGCGGATGTGCCGGCCTTCGTCGCACCCGGCGGTGCGCTCGACGCCGAGACGCGCCGCCGCGGGCAGACGATGTACGCGCCGGACGGGCGCATCCCCCTGCACCCGTCGGTGCTGAGCGACGACGCCGCCTCGCTCCTTCCCGGCGTCGATCGGCGCGCCTTCGTCTGGCGGTTCGAGCTCGACGCCGGCGCCCGGCCGGTGACGACGACGCTCGTGCGGGCCGCCGTGCGCTCCCGTGAGCAGTGGGCCTACGACGAGGCGCAGCGCGCGATCGACGCGGGCACCGCGCCGGCCACGCTGCTCGCGATGCCGTGGTTCGGCGCCGCGCGGGCCGAACGGGAGCGCGAGCGGGGCGGCGCGAGCCTGAACGTGCCCGAGACGAGCATCGAGCCGGACGGATCGGGCGGTTTCCGGCTGGAGCGCAGCTACGGCGTGCCGCTCGAGGACTGGAACGCGCACGTGTCGCTGCTGACCGGCATGGCCGCCGCTGAGATCATGCTGCGCGGACGGGTCGGGATCGTCCGCACCATGCCACCCGCCGACGCCGACGACATCGCCGACTTCCGCGCGCAGACGGTCGCGCTGGGGCTTCCCTGGCGGGAGGCCGTGGCCTACGGCGACTACCTGCGCAGCCTCGACCGGTCGCCGGCGGCGCGCGCGGTGCGCGAATACGCGGCCGGGCTCTTCCGCGGCGCGGCGTACGTCGCGTTCGACGGCGAGGTGCCCGAGCACACCGATCAGGCGGCCATCGGCGCCCCGTATGCGCACGCGACGGCGCCCCTTCGCCGCCTTGTCGACCGGTGGGTGCTCGTCGTGTGCGAGGCGCTCGCGAACGGGCGCGAGGTGCCGGAGTGGGCGCGTGCGTCGCTGCCCGACCTGCCCGCGCTCATGGCGCGGAGCGGTCAGAAGGCGTCCCAGTTGGATGCCGGGGCCATCGACCGGGTCGAGGCGGCGCTGCTGACTCCGCACGTCGGTGAGGTGTTCTCGGGCGTCGTGGTGAGCGCGCGATCGGGCGTCGCTCGGGTGCAGCTGGACGACCCGCCCGTCGACGCGAAGGTGCCCGGGCTCGACGCGCCGCCCGGCTCGACCGTTCAGGTGCGGGTCGCCGCGGCCTCGATTGCCGACGGCACCGTGGACCTCCGCCCCGCCTGACCTCGCCGCCGGCCGTCGGCTGGTCACCTCGCCCGCCGGCCGCATCACCGAGGCAGGAGAAATCACCGACGCAGGACGAATCCGGGCCCAGGCATCCTGCCTTCGCGATTTCTCCTGCGCCCGTGACGGCGCGGAGCGTCCGGCGCGCCGGGTCAGGCGGTGACGACCTGCGCGGTGCCCACGGGGGCGCTGGGGCCCATCTCGGCGGCGAGGCGGTTGGCCTCTTCGATGAGGGTCGCGACGATGTCGGCCTCGGGCACGGTCTTGATGACCTCGCCCTTGACGAAGATCTGTCCCTTGCCGTTGCCGGATGCCACGCCGAGGTCGGCCTCGCGGGCCTCGCCCGGGCCGTTCACGACGCAGCCCATCACGGCGACGCGCAGCGGCACGGTCATGTCCTTGAGACCCTCGGTGACGTTGTCGGCGAGGGTGTAGACATCCACCTGGGCGCGCCCGCAGGAGGGGCAGGAGACGATCTCGAGCTTGCGCTCGCGGAGGTTCAGCGACTGCAGGATCTGATGACCGACCTTGACCTCTTCGGCCGGGGGCGCGGAGAGCGAGACGCGGATCGTGTCGCCGATGCCCTCGGACAGCAGGATCCCGAACGCCGTCGCGCTCTTGATCGTGCCCTGGAACGCCGGTCCCGCCTCGGTGACCCCGAGATGCAGGGGCCAGTCGCCCCGCTCGGCGAGCATCCGATACGCCTTCACCATGACGACCGGGTCGTTGTGCTTGACCGAGATCTTGAAGTCGTGGAAGTCGTGCTCCTCGAAGAGGGATGCCTCCCAGACGGCGCTCTCCACGAGCGCCTCCGGCGTCGCCTTGCCGTACTTCTCCAGCAGACGCCGATCCAGCGATCCGGCGTTCACGCCGATGCGGAGGGAGACCCCGGCATCCTTCGCCGCCTTCGCGATCGCGCCGACGTTGCCGTCGAACTCGCGGATGTTGCCCGGGTTCACGCGCACGGCGCCGCACCCGGCATCGATCGCCTGATAGATGTACTTGGGCTGGAAGTGGATGTCGGCGATGACCGGGATCTGGCTCTTCTTCGCGATGATGTGCAGCACATCGGCGTCTTCGGGGCGCGGCACCGCGACGCGCACGATCTCGCAGCCCGACGCCGTGAGCTCGGCGATCTGCTGCAGCGTCGCGTTGATGTTGTGCGTCGGGGTGGTCGTCATCGACTGGACGCTCACGGGCGAGTCGCTGCCGACACCGACCGAGCCGACCTTGATCTGGCGGGTCTTGCGGCGGGGGGCGAGGACTTCCGGCACGCGGGGCGTCCCGAGGTTCACTGCTGGCACGCCCTCAGCCTACGCCGCACACGCCGGGGGAAGGCTGGATGCCGCGGACCCTAGCTGTACTGACCCAGATCGTTGTTGACGTAGGAGAGACCTCCGGGGTCGAGTTGGAGCTGTCTAAGTTCTTCAGCTCAAACGCACGGAGGTCTCTCTTGTCTCACGCTAATGCCCGGCTGACTCCGGCCGGCCGGTTGATCATGGTTCAGCGCATCCAGTCGGGGCGTGCGGTCGCGCATGTTGCCGCGGAAATGGGGATCTCCCGCACGACCGCGTGGCGGTGGTGGCGCAGGTTCCGGGAGTGCGGCCCGGCGGGCCTGATCGATCGTTCCAGCGTCGCCCGCTCCCACCCTCGCCAGACCAAAGCGTGCGTGGAGGCGAGGGTGCGGATCATGCGGCACCTCACTCGGCGTGGGCCGGTGTTCATCGCTGACAAGCTCGGCTTGCAGGCCTCAACGGTCGGTAGGGTGTTGCGCCGCCACCACGTGCCGTTGCTGCGGGAGCTGGACCCGGTCACGGGGTCCGTGATCCGCGCGACCCGCCGATCCGCGCAGCGTTACGAGCATGATCATCCCGGGTCCCTGATCCACGTTGATGTGAAGAAACTCGGCCGTATCCCCGACGGCGGCGGATGGCGTCTGCATGGCCGCGGGCAACGTCCTGCGCGCAAGCGGGGCCTGGGTTACGACTACGTGCACACCGTCATCGACGACCATTCCCGAGTTGCTTACGCGGAGATCCACGACGACGAGAAAGGCACCACCGCGGCGGGCGTCCTCGACCGCGCGATCGCGTTCTACGCGCGCCTCGGCGTCACAGTCGAACGCGTCATCAGCGACAACGCGTTCGCTTACCGCCACTCGGCCGCGTTCAAGGCCGTGGTCGACGCGCACGGCATCCGACAGCGGTTCATCAAACCGCACTGCCCCTGGACCAACGGGAAAGTCGAACGCCTCAACCGCACCCTCGCCACCGAGTGGGCCTACGCCCGCCCCTGGAGCTCGAACGACGACCGAAAAGCAGGGTTGACGACCTGGCTCGACTACTACAACCTAGACAGGCACCACCTCGGCATCGGAGGCAAAACCCCCATCGACCGAATCAACAACGGTCGAGGTCAGTACACCTAGCCGCCGCACGGTCTCCGATGCGACGGTGTTCTGCTATCGTGACGGCATGTTCACGAGCACCTCCTGGTGGCCCACCCGCTGAGGCGGTGTGCTCGTAACCTGTACACAGACCGCCCTCGAGGCGGTCTTTTCGTTCCCGGACGAAATGCAGGCCGCCCGACCTCGAGAAAGGCCCGGCGATGACCGCGAGCCCCACCCTGCTGGAGGCGACGGTGCGCTCCGGCGAGCCCTTCGCCCTGATCGCGCGCGACGCCGACACCGTCGAACTCCTCACCGGCGACGTCGTCGACGTCGACCTGCTCGCCGACATCCCGCTGCACGACGCGAGCGCCGCCCCTCGCGAGGTGCTCGCCCTGGTGCCGTTCCGGCAGGTCGTCGAGCGCGGCTTCGACTGCCACGACGACCAGGCGCCGCTGCGCTGCCTCGTCGTCACGGCCCACCACTCGCTGCCGCGCGCGGAGGTGCTCGCGGCGCTCCCCGCCGAGCCGGTCGCCCTCGCTGACGCCGGTTTCGACATTCCGGACGAGGAATACGCCGATATCGTGCGCACCGTCATCGCCGACGAGATCGGCCGCGGCGAGGGCGCGAACTTCGTGATCCGGCGCGACTTCACCGCCCGGGTCGACGTCGACCCGCTGACGGCGGGTCTCACCTGGTTCCGCGCGCTGCTCGAGCACGAGCGCGGCGCGTACTGGACTTTCCTCGTCTCGACGCCCGGGCACCTCGCCGTCGGCGCGAGCCCCGAGGCGCACGTGAGCGCGCAGAGCGGCCCGCCCGCGGCGCCCGGATCCACGACGGTGACGATGAACCCGATCTCGGGCACGTTCCGACACCCCGCCGGTGGCGCGACCGCCGATACGCTGACCGAGTTCCTCTCCTCGACGAAGGAGACCGAGGAGCTCTTCATGGTCGTCGACGAGGAGCTCAAGATGATGAGCGCCGTCTGCAGCGACGGCGGGCGCATCACCGGTCCGCATCTCAAGGAGATGTCGCGCCTCACCCACACCGAGTACATGCTGCGCGGCACGAGCACGATGGATCCGCGCGAGATCCTGCGCGAGACGATGTTCGCCCCGACCGTGACGGGGTCGCCCATGCAGAACGCGTGCACCGTCATCACGCGGCACGAGCGCACGCCGCGCGGGTACTACTCGGGCGTCGCCGCGCTGTTCACCCCCTCGACGTCGGGGCACGACCTCGACGCGCCGATCCTCATCCGCACCGCGTATCTCGTCGACGGGCGCCTGCGCGTGCCCGTCGGCGCGACGCTCGTGCGCCACTCCGACCCGGACGGCGAGGTGGGCGAGACCCACGGCAAGGCCGCCGGGGTGCTCGGCGCGATCGGCGCGATCCCCCGCGACGAGGCCGCCGAGCGCGCGGCGCTCGACGAGGACGCCCCCGCCGCGGAGCGCCGCGCCCTCGCCGACGACCCGCAGATCGCGGAGCTGCTCGCCGCGCGCAACGAACGCCTCGCGCCGTTCTGGCTGAACCCCCAGGGCCCCGAATCCCCGAGCGAGGGCGCACGCCACGAGGGCGCACGCCACGACAGCTCGCCGGGCGAGGGCTCACCTGGTGAGGCCGCCGCCCGCACGGCACTCGTCGTGGATGCCGAGGACCGCTTCACCACGATGCTCGCCCACCAGCTGCGCCACCTCGGCTTCGCGGTGACGATCGCCCCGTGGCACGCGGCCTCCGACGACGCGGTGGACGCGGCCGACGTCGTGGTGGCGGGCCCCGGGCCCGGCGACCCCCGTGACGACGCGAGCCCCCGCATCGCGCGCATGCGCGAGATCGTCGCCGCGCGGAAGGATGCCGGTCGCCCCCTTCTCGCGGTGTGCCTCAGCCACCAGATGCTCGCCGACACGCTCGGCATCGCGCTGGCCCCGCTCGCGGCGCCGCACCAGGGCCTGCAGAAGGAGGTCGACGTGTTCGGCCACCCCGCCTCGATCGGGTTCTACAACACCTTCACGGCACGCGTCCAGCCGGGCACCACCGAGCGGGTCGACCCGGAGACGGGCGAGGTCACCGAGATCGCCGCCGACCCGGCATCAGGCGACGTCTATGCGCTGCGCGGCCCCGGGTACGCGTCGATCCAGGGGCACCTGGAGTCGATCCTGTCGCGCGACGGGCTCGAGACGCTGGACCGCCTCCTGGCGCACGCGCTCAGCCCAGCAGCTGCACGGGGTTGAAGAGGTCGGCAGCGACCAGCACGACGGTCATCGCGATCAGAGCGATGACGACGACGAACGTCACCGGCACGAGCTTCGCGGCGTCGACGGGCGCCGGCGGCGGGCGGCGCCACAGCTTCGCCCAGGCACGGCGCAGGCCGTCCCACAGCGCGACGACGACGTGTCCGCCGTCGAGGGGCAGCAGCGGCAGCAGGTTGAAGACGAACAGCGCGATGTTGAGCGAGCCGAGGATGGTGAGCAGGCTCGAGACGCGGTTGAGGATCGGCGCGTCGGTGGCGGCGACCTCGCCCGCGAGGCGCCCCGCGCCGACGACCGACAGCGGGCTGTTCGGGTCGCGCGACTGACCGGTGATGAGGTCGACGGCGGTGTCGTAGACCCGCGCGGGCAGCTGCCAGATGATGCCGAACACCTGGCCGGTCTGGGCGAGCGCCGCCTGCGGGCCGTCGGCGATCGGCTGGCGCACGTACTCGACGGTCGCCGTCATGCCGACGAAGCCGACCTCGGCGGTCTCGACCGTGCCGTCCGCGCCCGCCACCTGCCGCTCGGCGAGCATCGGAGTGATCTGGAGCGTCTGCTCGGCGCCGCCCCGGCGCACCACGATCGGGATCGTGCGGCCGGGGGATGCCTGCACGATGGCGGATGCCTCGGCGAAGGTCGCGACGGCGGTGCCGTCGACCGACACGATCACGTCGCCCGGGCGGAGGCCCGCCGCCGCGGCCGGCGACGCCGGGGCATCCGGGGTGCACTCGGTCTGCGTCATGCCCGCCGGCAGCACGCACTCGTTCACCGAGGCGATCGTCGTCGTCGCCGTCTGCAGCCCGATGCCGCTGAACACGATCGCGAACAGCACGATCGCGAGCAGGAAGTTCATCACGGGGCCACCGAGCATGATGATGACCCGCTTGTAGACGGGCAGCTCGTAGAACGCGCGCCCGGTGTCGCCGTCCTCGCCGTCGCGGCCGGCGAGGGTCTCGTCGTTGGCTGCGCGCGCGTCCTGCACCATCGTGGCGAACAAGCCGCCGCCGGCCTTGCCCTCGGTTCCGGAGCCGTCCGCCCCGTCGCCGGCACCCGCACGACGCGAGGGCGGGTACATGCCCGCCATCGAGATGTAGCCGCCGAGCGGCAGCGCCTTGAAGCCGTACTCGGTCTCGCCGATCCGGCGCGACCACAGCGTCGGGCCGAAGCCGATCATGTACTGCCCGACCCGCACGCCGAAGTGCTTGGCGGGGAAGAGGTGACCGAGCTCGTGCAGCGCGATCGAGACCGCGAGCCCGACGACAAGCAGCGCGACCCCGATGATGAAGGCGATGACGGTCACAGCAGGCGAGGGTATCGCGCGCCGCTTTGAGTTTGCCGAGCCGCGCGCAGCGCCCGGCTCGGTTAGGCTCCTCGATGTGAGGGGGGACGTGAGCACACCCGGCGCGCCGGCACGAGCGCCGCGCGCCGTGCGCGCGCTGCGCGGTTCGACCGCCGCTGCCTGCGCCGTGCTCATCGCCGGCACGGCGCACACTCTCTCCGGCGGGGGCGCGCCGCCCGCCTGGCTGATGCTCGCCGTCACGATCCTCGCCGCCCCGCTGTGCACCCTCCTCGTCGGACGCCGACCGAGCCGGTGGCGCCTCGCGGCCGCGGTCGCCGCCGCACAGCTCGCCCTGCACGCGACCTTCGCCGCCGTCGGCGGCGCGGGACCGATCGGCACCGCACACGACGCCGCCGCGATGCACGGGGTGCACGCGATGCACGCCGACCTGCTGACGCTGCTGGCGCCTGCGGCCGGCGGCGTCGATCCCGCTGCCGCGGTGATGACTCTCGGCCATGTCCTGGCGGCCGCGATCACGTTCGCCGCACTCGCCTGGGGCGAGCGGATGCTCGCGGCGCTCGCCCGCGGCATCCGGCGCGTTCTGCGGCCGCCGTACGCGCCGCGACCCGCCCGCCCGACGAGCCCGCGGGCCGCGTTCCTCCCGCGTCGCGGCCCGGCCGCCGCGTTCTTCCTGCACTGTGTCACCCGTCGCGGTCCGCCGGCGCGGCGCGCGCTCGCTGCCGCCGTCTGAGGCTCTCCGCCCCGGCGCAGCGTCATCCCGGCCGTCCGCCATCGGGCGCGTCCGTCCTTCGCCGCACGCGCGCCCCGGCTCTCGCCGCGGCCGCACGCAGACACACAGACACAGACACAGACACACGGAGAGTTCCCCATGTCCCGCACGCACACCCGTCCCCCGCACACCACCCGCCGGATCGTCCTGGGCGGCCTCCTCGGCGCGGCGCTCGTCATCGCCGCTCCCCTCGCCGCCTCCGCGCACGTGCACGTCACCCCCGACGAGTCAGCCGCCGGCACCTCGACCCGCCTCGGCTTCTCGTTCAGCCACGGCTGCGAAGACTCCCCCACGACCGCGGTCGTGCTGACGATCCCCGAGGGCGTCGACGGCGTCACCCCGGTCGCCGACGGCGCCTGGACGATCAGCCGCGAACTCGGCGACGACGGCATCCCCACCCAGGTCACCTACACGGCCGTGACGCCGATCGAGAGCGGCATCTCGGCGACGGTCTCGCTCGACGTGATCTTCGCCTCGTCGGCGTCGGGGACCTCGGTCGCCTTCCCGGTGCTGCAGAAGTGCGTCGTCGGCGAGACCGACTGGTCGGAGGTCGCCACGGAGGGGCAGACCGAGGACGACCTCGCCTCCCCCGCTCCCGTCGTCGCCGTCGGCGCGGTCGCGACGGATGCGGGCCACGGTCACGGTTCGGCCGACGCCTCGGATGAGGATGCCTCGGGCGACGCCGATCACGCCGACCCGGATGCCTCGGGCGAGGCCCGCGCCGACGGCGCCGCGCAGGCCGATCCGGTCGCCCGGTGGCTGGCCGGCGGTGCCCTCGTCGCCGGTCTCGCCGCCCTCGGCGTGGCCCTCACGGGGCGTCGCAAGCGCAGCTGATCGGAGGTCGTGCGCGCGGCTGATCACCGCGCGCGATCGCACCGCGGGGCTTTGTGGACTGACCACCAAGCCCCGCGGTTTCGAGGCGGGGTTCGTTGTGGCATCCGTGCATCTTCGACCTGTGGTCTGACCACTAGTTCTATCCTGAGATCACGGACCGCGCGGATGGGCGCGCACCGATCGGGAAGACATCTCGACCTCGTATGACCGACCCCACGAGGGCCGAAGGAAGCGATCATCATGACCACCGTCACCCCCCACCCCGCCGCACAGGAATCCGACGCGCAGCCCGCCGCCTGGGCAGGCTTCACCGCCGGCCCCTGGCAGGACCAGATCGACGTGCGCGACTTCATCCAGCGCAACTACACCCCGTACACCGGCGACGCCTCGTTCCTTGCCGGCCCCACCGCCCGCACCACGCGCGTCTGGGACACCCTTTCGGCGATGTTCCCCGAAGAGCGCGAGAAGGGCATCTACGACGCCGACCCGCACACCCCGGCGGGCATCACGGCGCACGGCCCCGGCTACATCATCGAGGGCGACGAGGTCATCGTCGGCCTCCAGACCGACGCCCCGCTCAAGCGCGCCATCATGCCCAACGGCGGCTGGCGCATGGTCGAGGGCGCCCTCGACACCTACGGCTACGAGGTCGACCAGACCCTGAAGACCGTCTTCAGCGAGTGGCGCAAGACCCACAACCAGGGCGTCTTCGACGTCTACCCGCCGAACGTCCGCGCGGCCCGCTCGTCGCACATCATCACCGGACTTCCGGATGCCTACGGTCGCGGTCGCATCATCGGCGACTACCGCCGGGTGGCCCTCTACGGCGTCGACCAGCTCATCGCCGCGAAGAAGATCGACAAGCTGGGCCTGGACACCACGCCCTTCACCGAGCAGATCGCGCGCGAGCGCGAGGAGCACGCGGAGCAGATCCGCGCGCTCCAGGAGCTCAAGCAGATGGCGGCCTCCTACGGCATCGACATCTCCGGCCCCGCGACGACCGCCAAAGAGGCCGTGCAGTGGCTGTACTTCGCCTACCTCGGCGCGGTGAAGGAGCAGAACGGCGCCGCCATGTCGCTCGGACGCACCTCCACCTTCCTCGACGTGTTCATCCAGCGCGACCTCGAGGCGGGCACGCTCACCGAGACCGAGGCGCAGGAGATCATCGACGACTTCGTGATCAAGCTCCGGATCGTCCGGTTCCTCCGCACCCCCGAGTACGACGCGCTCTTCTCCGGCGACCCGACCTGGGTCACCGAGACGATCGGCGGCATGGGCGAGGACGGACGCCCGCTCGTGACGAAGAACTCGTTCCGCTACCTGCAGACGCTCTACAACCTGGGCCCGGCGCCCGAGCCGAACATGACCGTGTTCTGGAGCCCCGAGCTGCCGCAGGGCTTCAAGGACTACTGCGCGCAGGTGTCGATCGACTCCTCGGCCGTGCAGTACGAGTCCGACGAGATCATCCGCCCCGCGTGGGGCGATGACGCCGCGATCGCCTGCTGCGTGAGCCCCATGCGCGTCGGCAAGCAGATGCAGTTCTTCGGCGCCCGCGTGAACCTCGCCAAGACGCTGCTCTACGCGATCAACGGCGGCCGCGACGAGGTCTCCGGCAAGCAGGTCTCCCCCGCCGCCGCCCCGGTCGGCGAGGGCGCGCTCGACTTCGACGACGTCATGGCCCGCTTCGACCTCACGATGGACTGGCTCGCCGAGACGTACGTCGAGGCCCTCAACTGCATCCACTGGTCGCACGACAAGTACGCGTACGAGCGGCTCGAGATGGCCCTGCACGACAAGGACGTGCTGCGCACGATGGCCTGCGGCATCGCCGGCCTGTCGGTCGCGACCGACTCGCTGTCGGCGATCAAGTACGCCACCGTCACGCCCGTCTTCGACGACCGCGGCATCGTGGTCGACTACGACATCGCGGGCGAGTTCCCGACCTACGGCAACGACGACGACCGCGCCGACGGCATCGCCGTCGATCTGGTCGAGCGCTTCATGACGAAGATCCGCCGCCACCCGATGTACCGGAACGCGCTGCCGACCCAGTCGGTGCTGACGATCACCTCGAACGTCGTGTACGGCAAGGCCACGGGCAACACTCCCGACGGCCGCCGCGCCGGCGAGCCGTTCGCCCCGGGCGCCAACCCGATGAACGGCCGCGACACGCACGGCATGCTCGCCTCGGCGCTGTCGGTGGCGAAGCTGCCGTACTCTGAGTCGCAGGACGGCATCTCGCTGACCAACACCGTGGTTCCCGCAGGCCTCGGCCGCACGAAGGAGGAGCAGGTCACGAACCTGGCCGGCCTCCTCGACGCGTACGTCGGTTCCGAGGGCTACCACATGAACGTCAACGTGCTGAACCGCGAGACGCTCGAGGATGCCATGGAGCACCCGGAGAACTACCCGCAGCTGACGATCCGCGTGTCGGGCTACGCCGTGAACTTCGTGCGCCTGACCCGTGAGCAGCAGCTCGACGTGCTCTCGCGCACCTTCCACGGCTCGATGTAACCCACCGAGTCCCCCCATCCACCGCAGACCCCCGAGAGGAGCCGAGACCGTGGTCGCCACACTGATCCACAGCACCATCGAGGCTCCCCTCGGGGGTCTCGAGGTGGCGGATGTCTCCCGCCACGAGCGGCTCACCGCGATGCGCGAGGGCCGGCTCGGCTCCGTGCACTCGTGGGAGCTGGTCACCGCCGTCGACGGCCCGGGCACGCGCCTGACGACCTTCCTCAGCGGATGCCCGCTGCAGTGCCTGTACTGCCACAACCCCGACACCCTCGCGATGAAGGACGGGCACCCCGTCACGAGCGACGAGCTGCTCGCCCGCATCGCGCGCTACCGGGGCGTCTTCCGCGCCACCGGCGGCGGCATCACGCTCTCCGGCGGCGAGGTGCTCATGCAGCCGGCGTTCGCGGCGCGGATCCTCCGCGGCGCGAAGGACCTCGGCATCCACACCGCGATCGACACCTCCGGGTTCCTCGGCGCCGCGGCCACCGACGCGATGCTCGAAGACGTCGACCTCGTGCTCCTCGACGTCAAGAGCGGCGACCCCGACACCTATCGGCGGGTCACCGGCCGCGACCTCGAGCCGACGCTCGCGTTCGGACGTCGGCTCGCCGAGATGCCGCACGGGCCCGAGGTCTGGATCCGGTTCGTGCTCGTGCCGGGCCTCACCGACGACATCGACAACGTCGAGCGGGTCGCCGAGTACGCCGCGTCGCTCAACGAGATCATGCCCGGCACCGTGACCCGCGTCGAGGTGCTGCCCTTCCACCAGATGGGCCGCGACAAGTGGGCGGCGCTCGGGCGCGACTACCAGCTCGGCGACACGCAGCCGCCGACCCCCGCACTCACCGAGCGCGTGCGCGACCAGTTCCGCGCGCACGGACTCACCACCTACTGACCTTCCCCACCGACCTCGACCTGCCGCCGCGGCCCCCCGAATCCCGCGTCGGCACCATCCCGCTCACCGGCGAGAGGGACCAGCATCAGTCCGCCTTCCCCATCCCGGCGGGCTGATCGCTTTTCCGCCGCGGGGTCCGCGGGCGGGCGGCAAGCGCGCGGGCGCGCGGCAGGTCCGCGGGCGGGGGCTCAGCCCGCGATGAGCCGGTCCGCCTCGGCGCGCGCCCAGGTCTCCGCCTCGGCGAGGCTCTCCCGGGTGAGCTCCCCGGGAGCGGTGTGCGCGTCGACGACGGCGCGGACCGTGTCGAGGATGCCGGGGAAGGCGAGGGCGCCCTCGTGGAAGGCATCCACCGCCTGCTCGTTCGCCGCGTTGAACACCGCGGGGTAGGTACCTCCCGCGCGTCCGACGTGCTTGGCGAGCTCGACGGCGGGGAACGCCTCGGCGTCGAGCGGCTGGAACGTCCAGGTCTGCGCCGTCGTCCAGTCGAGCGGCGCGCCGACGCCCGCGACCCGGTGCGGCCAGTCGATCCCCAGCGAGATCGGCAGGCGCATGTCGGGCGGGGATGCCTGGGCGATCGTCGAGCCGTCGACGAACTCGACCATCGAGTGCACGATCGACTGGGGATGCACGGCCACGTCGATGTCGTCGTAATCGATGCCGAACAGCAGATGCGCCTCGATGACCTCCAGCCCCTTGTTGACCAGCGTCGCCGAGTTCGTCGTGACGACGCGGCCCATGTTCCAGGTGGGGTGCGCGAGCGCCTCGGCGGGGGTGACATCCGCCAGCGACGCGCGCGTCCGTCCGCGGAAGGGCCCCCCGGAGGCGGTGAGCACGAGGCGGCGCACCTCGGCGTGCTCCCCCGCGCGGAGCGCCTGGGCGATCGCGGAGTGCTCGGAGTCGACCGGCACGATCTGGCCCGGCGCGGCGAGCGCCGTGACGAGGTCGCCGCCGACGATGAGCGACTCCTTGTTCGCGAGCGCGAGGGTGCGGCCGGTCTCGAGCGCCGCGAGGGTCGGGCCGAGGCCGATCGACCCGGTGATGCCGTTGAGCACCACGTCGGCGTCGACGTCGCGGACGAGCCGCTCCGCGGCATCCGCCCCGTCGGTCGACGCGAGCGCGGTCGCCTGCGCGGGAACGCCGAACTCCGCGGCCTGCGCCCCGAGGAGCTCGGCGTTCGCGCCCGCGGACAGCCCCACGATCTCGAAACGGTCGCGGCGGGTGCGGATGACATCCAGCGCCTGGATGCCGATCGAGCCGGTGGAGCCGAGGATCAGAACGCGACGCATGCTGTCAGCCTAACCGCGAGCGCCGGCGGCCCCTGATTTGACAGGGGACGCCGGCGCCGTCGATCGATCAGTGCGCGCGGTGGATCACTGCTGGGCGGCCGGGGCCGTCGCGAGGATGTCGACGACGAACACGAGGGTCTCGCCCTTGAGGTCGGTGGTGTTGATCTCACCCTCGCCGTAGCCGTCGGCGGGCGTCATGGTGACGAGCACCTGCGAGCCGGCGGTCTGGCCCTCGAGCGCCTTCTGGAAGCCCGCGACGACGCCGGTCGTGGTGAGCACCGTCGGCACGCCGCCCTTGTCCCACGTCGAGTCGAAGGTCTCGCCGTTCGACCAGCGCACGCCGGTGTACTGCAGCAGCACCTGGTTGCCGGGCTGCACGACCGCGCCGTCGCCCTTCTTCAGGGTCTCGACCTGGGTCTCACTGGGCGCGGCCTGGCCCTCAGGAATCGTGATCGAGGGCGCGCCGCCGTCGCCGAGGGTGACGGTGGGCATGCCGGCGACGGGCGCCTGGTCCTCGCCCCACGCGGCGGTGGGGGTGACGCCGAGCACGTCGATGACGTAGACGACCGACGGGGTGGTCTCGTCGCCGGTCGCGGTGGCGAGGGTCAGCCGCGAGCCGATCGTGGCGCAGCCGAAGATCTGGCCGCCGTTCTCGGCGGAGATCTGCTCGGGCAGGATCTCGCCGGGTGTGTAGCCTGCCTGCGAGAGCACGGCGCCGGTGGATCCGTCGAGGATCGTGGCGGCGTACTGCACGAAGTCGCCCGCGGCGATCGGGGCGCCGCTGCCCTCGGTCTGCACCGTACGCTGCAGCGTGAGGTCGGTCGTGTCGACGGGCTTGGTGAAGTCGACCGTCGGCACGGCGCCGAAGTCGCCCGTGACGGTGATGCCGTCGGAGACCGCGCCGCTCGGGGCGGCCGAGGAGCACAGGTCGGCCGCGCCCGACGCGGAGGCCGACGGCGTGGCGCCGTCTCCCCCCGAGCCGGAGCAGCCGGCGAGCAGGATCGCCGAGAGGGCGACGGCGGACAGGGCGGCGAACGGGCGCAGGCGCACGGATGACCTCACAGGAATGGGTGGCGGGAAGGGCCGGGAAGCAGGATGCCGCAGCGCGGCCGTCTCATCCTCTCGCACTTTCATCTGTCCCCGCTGAGAACCGGCATGCGCGGCGCGGAATGGATCGGGGACTACGATCTACGGGTGACGCAAGACCAGGACGGCGCGACGGACGCGCCCGAACCCGCCGCGTCCGAAGCGCACGAGGTGCCCCGCGTCGGCTTCACCTACTACTTCGGGCGGGCCGTGCTGGTGCCGCTCGCCCGTCTGTTCTACCGCCCCCGCATCGAAGGTCGGCGGAACATCCCCCGCAGGGGCAAGGTGATCTTCGCCAGCAACCACCTGTCGTTCATCGACTCGCTGATCATCCCGATGTTCGCGCCGCGGCCGGTCTACTTCCTCGCGAAGTCGTCGTACTTCGACGGCACGGGCCTGCGCGGCTGGGCGAGCCGGCACTTCTTCACCGCGATCGGGGCGACCCCGGTGCAGCGGGGCGCCGGCCAGGCCGCCCTCGACGCGCTCGACCAGCAGCGCCGCATCCTCGCCTCCGGCCGGGCGATCGCGCTGTACCCCGAGGGCACCCGCTCGCTCGACGGCCGCCTCTACAAGGGACGCACGGGCGTCGCCTTCCTCGCGCTCGAGGAGGGCGCGCAGGTCGTGCCGGTGGGGCTCATCGGCACGAACGAGGCGATGCCGGTCGGCGCGAAGATGCCCAAGCGCCAGCCGCGCGTCACCGTGCGCTACGGCGAGCCGATCGACCTGTCGCACCTCGGCCCCGCCTCGAGCGGCAAGGCGCGGCGCCTCGCGACCGACGAGATCATGGCGGCGATCCACGCCCTCTCCGGCCAGGAGCTCGCGAACGCCTACAACGAGGCGCCCGCCGCGAACCCGGTCGAGCGCCTCAAGCAGGTGCTCCCCCACGAGCGGCGCTGACCTCGGCCTCGTGCCGCACGGGGAAGTTCACCGAGTTCGCCATGAAGCACCAGTCGTGCGCCTGCGCGTGCGCGGCGCGCGCCGCGTCGATCATGGATGCCTCGGCCACGACCACCCGGGGGCGGAGCACGACCTCGGTGAACGCGCCGCCGCCGCGGCCGTCCTCGGTCATCACGCCGGTCGCCTCGTCGCGGTACGACTCGACGACGACCCCGGCGGTCACGCACGCGTGCAGGTACGACAGCAGGTGGCATTCCGACAGCGCCGCGAGCAGCAGGTCCTCGGGGTTCCACTTGGCCGGGTCGCCGCGGAACGGCCTGTCGGCGGATGCCTCCAGTGCGGGCTTCCCGTCGATGTCGACGGTCACGGTGCGGTCGTAGTCGCGGTAGCCGCTCGTGCCGGTGCCGCGGTTGCCGGTCCAGACGCTGCGCAGGGCGTACCGGTGCTCTCGGTTCATCCCGTCAGTCTGGCATCCGTCCGCCGGGGCGCGGTCGGAGGCGGCGGTAGGCTGGGCCGGTGCCAGAGACCCTGACCGTCGCGTCCTCCGTCGAACTCGCCGTGATCGAGCGCAGCGGCTTGGTCGAATCGCGGCACGCCGGCGCGGCGGTCGTGCTCGACCCCGAGGGCGCGGTCGCGCTGACCCTCGGCGACGTCGAGACGCCGATCCTGCCGCGCTCGAGCCTCAAGCCGCTGCAGGCCCTCGGCTCGCTCACCGCCGGCGCCGAGCTCGCCGGCGAGCGGCTCGCACTCGCCACGGCCAGCCACTCGGGCACCGACCGGCACGTGGCGGTCGTCCGGGGCATCCTCGATCAGGCCGGGCTCGACGAGTCGCACCTCGGATGCCCGGCGGCCTGGCCGACCGACACCGCCACGCGCGACGAGATGGTGCGCGAGCTCGGCTCGCCCCAGCGCATCCGGATGAACTGCTCGGGCAAGCACGCCGCGATGCTGTTCGCGTGCGTCGCGAGCGGGTGGGACACGGCGACCTACCTCGACCCGGCGCACCCGCTGCAGGTGCACACCCGCGAGGTCATCGAGCGCCTCACCGGCGGGCGCGTCGCAGCGACGGCCGTCGACGGCTGCGGCGCCCCGGTGTATGCGATGGGGCTGTCGTCGCTCGCCCGTGCCGCGCACCGCATCGGCACCTCGTCGGAGCGCTCGCCGTTCGCCCTGCACCGCACCGCCGGCGCGCTCGTGCGCGCCGTGCGCGAGAACCCGTGGGCGATCGACGGCCCCGGCCGCGCCGACACGATCGTCATCGAGCGACTCGGCGTTTTCGCCAAGGGCGGCGCCGAGGGCGTCATGATCATGGTCGCCCCGAACGGTGCGACGGTCGCGCTGAAGGTGCTCGACGGCAGCGGACGGGCGACCACCGCGATCGCCCTCGCCCTGCTCGAGCGCGTGGGCGCCCTGGCTGCCGCCGACGTCGGCCAGACGATGGCCCTGCTTCCGCTCTCGATCACGGGGGGCGGAGTCGACGTCGGCCGCATCCGGCCGACGGTCTAACCGTCCGGATGCCCCGGCTCCACAAGACCCTGCGGCGACGGAAACGACAGGCTCGAAGGAGGGTCTCATGCGCATCAGCGTTCCGACCGAGATCAAGGACAACGAGTACCGGGTGGCGCTCACGCCCGCGGGCGTGCACGACCTCGTGGCATCCGGTCATCAGGTGTTCGTGCAGCGGGGAGCCGGCGCGGGCTCGTCGATGGCCGACGCCGAGTACGAGGCCGCCGGCGCGACGTTGCTGGGCGACGCCGCCGACGTGTGGGCGCGGGCGGAGCTGCTGCTGAAGGTCAAGGAGCCGATCGCGGCGGAGTACGGGTACTTCCGCGACGACCTCGTGATCTTCACCTACCTGCACCTGGCCGCCGACCGCGCGCTCACCGACCGGCTCACCGCCGACGGAGTGACAGCGATCGCCTACGAGACGGTGCAGCTGCCCGAGGGTGGGCTGCCCCTCCTCGCCCCGATGAGCGAGGTGGCGGGACGCCTCGCACCCACGGTCGGCGCCGCGACCCTGCTGCGCTCGGCGGGCGGGCTCGGACTGCTGATGTCGGGTGTGCCCGGCACCCGCCCCGCGACCGTCACGATCATCGGGGGCGGCGTGGCGGGTGCGAACTCCGCCGTCATCGCGGCCGGGCTCGGCGCGGATGTCACCATCTTCGACACGAACATCGCGCGGCTGCGCTTCCTCGACGACCACTTCCAGGGCCGGGTGAAGACGGCGGCCTCGAACCCGCTCGACCTCGACCGGGCGGTCGTCGGCTCCGACCTCGTCGTGGGGTCGGTGCTGATCCCCGGGGCGAAGGCGCCGAAGCTCGTCACGAACGAGATGGTCTCGCGCATGCGGCCGGGGTCGGTGCTCGTCGACATCGCGGTCGATCAGGGCGGCTGCTTCGAGGACACCCGCCCGACGACCCACACCGACCCGACGTTCACGGTGCACGGGAGCGTCTTCTACTGCGTGGCGAACATGCCGGGCGCGGTGCCGAACACCTCGACGTCGGCGCTCACCAACGCGACGCTGCCGTACGTGCGCAGGATCGCGGGGCTCGGCTGGCGGGACGCGCTGCGCGCCGATCCTGCGCTCGCGCTCGGACTCAACACCGCACGCGGGCGGGTCGTGAACCCGGGCGTCGCCGCGGCGCACGGGCTCGAGCCGCTGCCGCTCGCCGACGCGCTGGCGTGAACCGGGTGGCGTGCGGCCGACGCCGGTGAGGCGCGCGGCACGGGTGGCGCGCGAGGCACGGGGGACGCGGGTGGTCCGCGGGGCGACCGGCTCCGGAACACCGTCGCATCACCCCGGCAGCGTGACCCGTCGGGCCGGTGCGCCCGGCGCGATCTCCCACGCCCGGCGCGCCCCGGGGGCCGCGTAGGGCGGCAGCTCGCGCCGCCCGGTGACGGCGCGATACTCGGGCGCGCACGCCGCGTCGATGACGAGGGTGCAGTGCTCCCGCGCCTCGGAGAGCAGTCGCCATTGCGCGATCCACCCGTCGGGCGTTCCCACGACGACGTCGCCGGCACCGATCGTGGACGCCCCCGCCTCCCCCACCCCGACGACACGGCGCCCGGCCCGTTCCGCGGCGGCGCGGAGCGCTCCGAGGTCGGCGCCGGGCGGCGCGACGAGCGCGAGCGGGTGGATGCCGCTCAGCGAGAGGAGCGGGGCGCGGTCGAGCCGGCCCGCGGCGCCGGACATCGCCGCGCCGCCCGGCACCGCCGAGAACTGCACGAGGGTGCGTCCCCAGCGGCCGCGTCCCGGGGTGGCGCTGGCGGCGCCGGCGGCGAAGTCGGCCGACTCGCCGCCGGCGGCGACGTGGTCGGCGCGGTTCGCGAGCGGCAGCAGCGCGCGGTGCGGCAGCAGTTCGAGCAGCCGCCACGCCGGCCCCGACGCGCGAGCGGTCGCGATCACCAGGGTGATGCCCCGCGCCCGCGCCTCGCGACAGCCGCGCTCGAGGGCGGCGAGCCACGCGCCGGCGTGATCGTCGCCGAGGCGCCCGGCGATCGCGTCGACGTCGTCGACGAGCACGACCGCACCTCGGGTCGCCGAGCTCAGCCCGGCCACCGCATCCCAGGCGCCCTCCGCGTCGGCCGGCACCCACACCGGCGCGGTCGCCTGCGCCGCGATGGCGCGCAGCAGCGTCGTGCGACCGCTCCCCGGTCCGCCGACGACCGCGACGCCGGCCGCGTCCTCCGGCAGCACCACGACACGCTGCCGCTGATGCTCCGGCTCGTCGGCGAGGCCCAGCACGACCTCGCCGGCGCGCGGCGCGCTGCCCGCGATCCGGTGCGCGTCGGCGGGCTCGACCCGATCGGGCAGCGGAGGCATCCACGGCCGCCGGGCGGGGGTCAGCGTAGCCCCGTCCCGGACGACCCGCGCCACCGCCTGCTCGCCCGCCCGCGCGATGCGCACGGTGCGGGGCCCCGCGTCCGCCGCCGCGCGGACGAGGGCCGTGCCCCGTGCCGACGGCGTGCCGGGGAGGCGCACCGCGTCGTCCTGCCCGAGCACGGCGCGGGAGTCGGCGGCATCGGTCACGCGGAACGCGATGCGCAGCGGCGCGTTGGCGAGCACGCCGTCACGGAAGGCGCCCGCCGCCCGCTGCGAGGCGAGCACCAGGTGCATGCCGAGGGCTCGCCCGCGCGCCGCGATGTCGGCGAACAGGTCGTGCAGCCCCGGGTGCACCGCGACGAGCGCGGCGTACTCGTCGACGACGATCACGAGGCGGGAGAGCGCCCCCGCCGCCTCGGCGATGTCGCGGGCGCCGGACTCCTCGAGCACGCGCTCGCGGTGCCGGATCTCGGCCCGGAGGCTCTCGACCGCCCGCAGCGCGCGGTCCTCGTCCAGATCGGTGAGGACGCCCGTCACGTGCGGCAGGGCGACGAGCGCGTCGAAGGTGCGTCCGCCCTTGAAGTCGACGAGCAGGAACGACACCTCGCGGGGCGAGCGGGAGCGGCACATCGCCAGGATCCACGTCGTCAGCAGCTCGCTCTTGCCCGACCCGGTGACCCCGATGACCACGGCGTGCGGCCCGTCGGCGACGAGGTCGAGCGTCACCGGCTCGCCGCCCGAGACCCCCACGACGGCCGCGAGCGAACCCGACCCGCCGCCGCCATCGACCCCCACACCACCGGCACCCGATCCCGCCGCGGGCAGATCCTCCCACGCGACCGCGGCGTCGCCGCGCTGACCGAGCGTCGCGGCGCGCTCGGCGAGCGCCGCCGCGACGCGACCGGCCTGCGCCTGCGAGATCGCCTCGACGCGCACGCGGCGAGACGTGCCGTCGTGATCGAGCCGGGCGAGCATCACCCCCGCGCCGCCGCCGATCGCCGACTCATCGCCCGCGTCGGCAGCGCCAGCGTGCGGATCCCCCGCGCCGGCACCGCCCGCGGACACCTCGAGGGTCAGCACGGCGGCGCACCGGGGCGGAGGCGGCGCTCCCTCGGCGACCTGCACGATCGGGATGTCGGCGTCGGCGGGCACCGGCCGCTCCCCCGAGCCGGCGAACACCACCGCCCCGCGGGTCGCCGCAGCGTGCGGCAGCGCGGCACCGCCCGCGCCGTCACCGGCGAGCGCGGGCGCGTCGCCGACGAGACGCACCTGTCCGGGCGCCTGCGCCAGACACAGCTGCACGACGAGCGCCCGCACGACGGCCGCGGCGAGCACCGGCGGCCCGCTGACGGCGATGCCCGCCTCGAGCGGCACGTGCACGGGCATGTCGCCGGCGGTGCGAGCCCTGCGACGCACGGCACGGGCATCCGCTTCCTGTGCGTCGCCGTCCACGCGCAGCGCGCTCCGCGCCGCGCCGCGGCCGACGACGATCACGTCGGCCCGGCCGGGCACGACACGCCAGATCTCGTCGGGGTCGTCGGCGTACCCGGCGACATCGGGCGTGCGGCGCCACGCCCGGCGCCGCTCCTCGGCGTGCCGCTCCTCGACCTCGCGGCCGAGGTCGACGAGCGCACCGGCCGCCTCGCGGCGTGCGCGTCGCTTCGCACGGCGGGCGCTGCGCAGCCCGTCGGCGAACGAGGCGATCGCCATGAGCGGTCCGAGCGCGGCGAACCACAGCGCCGTGGGCGAGCCGGTCAGCTGCCAGAGCACCACCGCGCCGACGACGGGCACGATCGCCGCGGCGACGGGCAGGCCGGGTCGGGGCGGCGCCGGCGGGGCGGCGGGCAGGCGGAGCGGTTCATCGAGGTCGTCGTGCATGCCCCCAGTCAAGCCACGCGCGCGCCGCCGCGGCGGCGCGGATGCCCGATCGGTGGAGAGAGTGCGTCAGTCGCCGATTGGGGAGGAGGCGGCGTCGTCCGCCGCGCCGGTGCGGTGCGCGTTCAGCACGATGATCGTGATGTTGTCGCGCCCGCCGTTCTCCAGCGCCGCCTCGAGCATGTCGGCGGCGGCCTCGGTCGGGTCGTCGTGCTGCAGCAGGAAGTGCAGGATGCCGTAGTCGGTGAGCTCCTTGGTGAGCCCGTCGCTGCAGATGACGAACCGGTCGCCGTCGACCACCTCGAGCCGCACGTAGTCGGGCGAGACGCCGTCGGAGGGCCCGACGGCGCGCGTGATCACGTTGCCGTAGGGGTGGTTCTCGGCCTCTTCGGGAGTCAGCCGGCCCGCCGAGATGAGCTCCTGCACGACGGAGTGGTCGGTGGTGACCTGAGCGAGCCCGCCGTCACGGAAGAGGTACACGCGCGAATCGCCGATGTTCAGCGTCACCCACGTGGGCTCGTCGCCGCTCAGGTCGAGGTAGACGCCGGTCACCGTGGTGCCAGTGCCCTCGTCGGTGGTCTCGGGGTGCGAGGCGATGTCGGTGACGGCCCGCGCGAGCGCGCGCTCGATCGTCTTCGGGGTGACGTCGCCCTTCTCGGCGACGGTGCGCAGCCGGTCGACGGCGCTCGCGCTGGCGATCTCGCCGCCGATGTGACCGCCCATCCCGTCGGCGACGACGAACAGCGGATACTCGGCGAGCACGGCGTCCTGATTGACCTCGCGCCGACGACCGCGGTGGGTCACCGCGGACCACTGCAGTTCGATCGCACCGTCCGGCAGCGGGACGGTGTGCGTCTGGGTCGCGGCTTCGGGCACGCTCACACTCTAGTGGACGAGGGGCCCGGGCCCTCCGCGCCCTCCGCGCCCTCCCCGGCGTCATCGGTCTCCGGCGGCACGGGCGGCAGCGGGGGCACCGCGCCCGGCGAGACGACGGGCACCGGTTCGGTCGGCACCCGCTCGGGTACGACGAGCGCGGGCTCCTCGTCGGCGTCGTCGACGGCGGGCGCGTCGAACTGCGCGTTGTACAGCCGCCAGTAGGCCCCGCGCGCGGCCAGCAGCTCGTCGTGCGAGCCCTGCTCGACGATCGACCCGGCCTCCATCACGAGGAGACGGGGACCCAGGCCCGCCACTGTCCGTCGACGCCCGCCTTCTGGAAGATCCTGCCGAGGAACAGCGAGCTCAGCACGTAGTAGGCCACCGCGAACAGGAAGCCGACGAAGCCCGCGAACAGTGCGGCGGCGACGACGGCTCCGTCGTCGGAGTATCCGCCCATGGGATCCTTCGTTCCTCGACGCACGCCGCCGCAGGCGCAGGTGGCGTTTTCAGGTGTCATGGTAGAGGTGCAGATGCCTCGGCCACCAGTATCCGCACTCGCGCGGTGGCCGAACCGGTCGATAGCCTGACCGGAGCACCCCATCCGGAAGGACCGCCATGACCGACCAGCCCAACCAGACCCCTCCGCCGCTGCCCGACCGCCCCGCCTCGGCGGCGGCTCAGGAGGCCGCAGCGGCGCAGCCGGAGACGACCCCCGGCATCGCGGGCGTCGACGACACGGGCGTGCCGCGCCTCATGGGCGAGCTCGACGACATCGGTCGCGGGTTCATGTCGGCCCTCTTCGACATCACCTTCACGCGCTTCATCACGCGCCGCCTGGCGAGCGTGTTCTTCCTCGTCGGGCTCGTCGCGATCGGCATCGCGTTCGTGTTCGTGTTCGTCGGCGGGCTCATCTCGGGCATCGGGTCGCTCGGCTGGAACCTCGGCGGCGGCATCGCGCTCATCCTCTCGACGATCATCGTCGTGCCGGTGCTGGCGTTCTTCGCCGTGGTCGTGCTGCGCTTCGTGATCGAGTCGGGGGTCGCCCTCATCGCGATCGCTGAGAACACCGAGCGCACCGCGCAGAACACCCAGCACGCCCCCGCACCGCGCCGCTGACCGGCGGGGGCGCCGTCGCCGTCGTTGCGGAAGCGACGGTTGGGTCGCCGGCTCAGACGACGAGCTCCAGCTCGCCCGGGGCTCCGGGGCGCAGCACGAGACCGGCCTCCCCCGCCCAGGCGCACAGCGCCGCGGCGTTCACGACGCGCGGGCGCGCGGTGGCGAGCAGGCGCACGAGGTCGCCCTTGGCGTGCTTGTTGAAGTGGTTCAGCGCACGGGTCGCACCGTCTCCGGCGTCGGTGACGACGCGCAGGTACGCGCTCGGGATGCCTCCCGGCACGGGCCCGAGGGCCGCGTACGCCTCCGAGCGCAGGTCGAGCACGAACCGGGGCTTCGACTCTTCGAGGGCGGCAGTCGTGGCATCCGCCCACACGCGCCGGAGCGCGGGGAGCCCCGGCAGCGACACCCCCGCCGCGAGGCGGTAGGCGGGGATCTCATCGAGTGCGCCGACCGGGCCGAACGGCGCCGACTGGATGAGCACGTGCGCGCCCAGCCAGCGGCGCGCCGGGGCGTCGAGCGATGAGGCATCCAGGGCGTCGAACAGCACCCCGGTGTAGCGGTCGATCGCGGGAAGCGTCGGGGCGGTGCGCAGCGCCGCGTTGTCGGCGATCTCGCCGCGCTGGCGGGCGGAGAGCTTCAGCACCCGCGCCGCGACCCCCTCATCGGCGCTCAGCGCGACGAGCGCGTCGACGACGGCCTCGCGCTGCGGCGCGAGCTGCGGCAGCGCGAGCGCGGAGAGCTCGACCGGACGCGCTCGCCCGCCGGGGCGCTTCGTCTCGCTCGGCGGCAAGAGGATCAGCATGGTGCTCCAGACAGCGAGAAACCACTCCCCGCGTGAGAAACCACGTCAGCACGGGTTTCTCAGGCGAGAAGTGGTTTCTCGAGCGGTGAGGGGTCAGGACTCCAGGGTGGCGTGACCGGCGACGATGGTGAGCTCATCGCCCTCCATCGACAGGAAGCCATCCTGCGCCAAGACGATGACCTTCGTGCCGGAGGTCTCGGTGATGCGCACCTGGCCTTCGGCGAGGATCGCCAGCACCGGCTCGTGGCCGGTCATGAAGCCGATCTCGCCCTCGACGGTCTTCGCGACGACGAGGGATGCCTCGCCGTGCCAGACCTCCTCCTCGGCGGAGACGAGGGTGACGGTGAGAGCCATCTCAGCCGTTCTCCTTCTGGATCTGCGCCCACTTCTCTTCGACGTCGGAGATGCCGCCGACGTTGAAGAAGGCCTGCTCGGCCACGTGGTCGAAGTCGCCCCGGACGATCGCGTCGAACGACTCGATGGTCTCCTTGATCGGCACCGTCGAACCCTCGACACCGGTGAACTTCTTCGCCATGTAGGTGTTCTGCGAGAGGAACTGCTGGATGCGGCGCGCACGCGACACGACGATCTTGTCCTCTTCGGAGAGCTCGTCGACACCGAGGATTGCGATGATCTCCTGCAGTTCCTTGTTCTTCTGCAGGATCTGCTTCACGGCGGTCGCCACGCGGTAGTGGTCGGCACCGATGTAGCGCGGGTCGAGGATGCGGCTCGTCGAGGTGAGCGGGTCGATGGCCGGGTAGAGGCCCTTCGACGCGATCTCGCGGGAGAGCTCGGTCGTGGCATCCAGGTGGGCGAAGGTCGTCGCCGGAGCCGGGTCGGTGTAGTCGTCGGCGGGCACGTAGATCGCCTGGAGCGAGGTGATCGAGTGGCCGCGCGTCGAGGTGATGCGCTCCTGGAGCACACCCATCTCGTCGGCGAGGTTCGGCTGGTAACCCACGGCGGAGGGCATGCGGCCGAGGAGGGTCGACACCTCGGAACCGGCCTGCGTGAAGCGGAAGATGTTGTCGATGAAGAGCAGCACGTCCTGCTTCTGCACGTCGCGGAAGTACTCCGCCATCGTGAGGGCCGACAGGGCCACGCGCAGGCGCGTCCCCGGCGGCTCGTCCATCTGGCCGAAGACGAGCGCGGTCTTGTCGAAGACGCCCGCCTCTTCCATCTCGCCGATCAGGTCGTTGCCCTCACGGGTGCGCTCGCCGACGCCGGCGAACACCGAGACACCACCGTGGTCCTGCGCGACGCGCTGGATCATCTCCTGGATGAGGACGGTCTTGCCGACGCCCGCACCGCCGAACAGGCCGATCTTTCCACCCTGCACGTACGGGGTGAGGAGGTCGATCGACTTGATGCCGGTCTCGAACATCTCGGTCTTCGACTCGAGCTGGTCGAAGTTCGGCGCGGGACGGTGGATGCCCCAGCGCTCGGTGATCTCGACCTGCTGGCCGGGCTCGAGGTTCAGGATGTCACCGGTGACGTTGAACACCTTGCCCTTGGTCACGTCGCCGACGGGCACCGTGATGGGGCCGCCGGTGTCGCGCACCTCCTGGCCGCGGACCATCCCGTCGGTCGGCTTCAGCGAGATGGCGCGCACGAGGTCGTCGCCGAGGTGCTGGGCGACCTCGAGGGTGATCTCGGCCGAGTCGTCGCCGATCACGATCGTCGTCTTCAGCGCGTTGTAGATGTCGGGGATCGCATCGTGCGGGAACTCGATGTCGACGACCGGGCCGGTGACGCGTGCGACGCGCCCGACGACCGTCGTCTCGGCCTGTTCGGCAGTGGCGGTGGCAGTCATTGTCTGTCTCTTTCGGTGTGGTCTTACTTGCCGGATGCCAGGGCGTCGGCGCCGCCGACGATCTCGGCGATCTGCTGAGTGATCTCGGCCTGACGCGCGTTGTTGCGCAGGCGGGTGTAGTCGGTGATGAGGTTGTCGGCGTTGTCGCTGGCCGACTTCATCGCCTTCTGGGTGGCGGCGTGCTTGGCGGCCGACGACTGCAGCAGCGCGTTGAACACGCGGCTCTGCACGTAGACCGGCAGTAGCGCGTCGAGCACGACCTCGGGGCTCGGCTCGAACTCGTAGAGCGGGTAGACCTGGGCCGGACCGGTGGAGGGCTCGGCGACCTCGTCGGCCTCGACGACCTCGAGGGGCAGCAGACGCACGGTCTGCGGCTCCTGGGTCATCATGCTGACGAAGCGGTTGAAGACCAGGTGGATCTCGTCGACACCGCCCTCCTCCTCGCCGCCACGGTCGTAGGCATCCAGCAGGGCGCCCGCGATCTGCTCGGCGGTGTTGAAGTGCGGCGTGTCGGTGTCACCGACCCACTCGCCCGCCGACGGCATGCGACGGAACTGGAAGTATCCGACGGCCTTGCGCCCGACGAGGAAGTACTCGACCTCTTTGCCCTCGGAGCGCAGCAGCTCGCCCAGCTGCAGACCCTCGCGGAGGATCTGCGAGTTGAACGCGCCGGCCAGGCCCCGGTCGCTGGCGAAGATCACGACCGCCGAGCGGCGGATGTTCTCGCGCTCGGTGGTCAGCGGGTGCTGGGTGTTGGAGTGCGTCGCGACGGCGGAGACGGCCCGCGTCACGGCACGCGCGAAGGGCGACGAGGCGCGCACGCGCGCCTTCGCCTTCTGGATGCGCGAAGCCGCGATGAGTTCCATCGCCTTCGTGATCTTCTTGGTCGTCTGAGCAGAAGCGATCTTCTGCTTGTAGACCCGGAGTTGTGCGCCCATGGATGTCCTGTATCAGAGGGATGCCCGGCCTCAGCCGCGGCGACCCTTGACGATCTGCTCCTGGTTGACGTCTTCCGCCTGCGCCGAGGCGACCTCTTCGTGGCCGGGCTTGTTGATGGCCTGGCCCTTGCCGCCCTGGAACTCGAGGATGAACGCGTCGGTGACCTTGTCGAGTTCGGCGACGGTGTCGTCGTCGAGAACGTTGGTCTCGGGGAGGGTGTCGAGGATCGAGGTGTTGCGCTTGAGGTAGTCGAGCAGCTCGCGCTCGAACCGCAGCACGTCCTCGACCTCGATGGTGTCGAGCTTGCCGTTCGTGCCGGCCCAGATCGACACGACCTGCTCCTCGACGGGGTACGGCGAGTACTGAGGCTGCTTGAGCAGCTCGGTCAGACGCGCACCGCGCTCGAGCTGACGGCGGGAGGCCGCGTCGAGGTCGGAGGCGAACATCGCGAACGCCTCGAGCGAGCGGTACTGGGCGAGCTCGAGCTTCAGCGTGCCCGAGACCTTCTTGATCGACTTCACCTGGGCATCGCCACCGACGCGCGACACCGAGATGCCGACGTCGACCGCGGGGCGCTGGTTGGCGTTGAAGAGGTCGGACTGCAGGAAGATCTGGCCGTCGGTGATCGAGATCACGTTGGTGGGGATGTACGCCGAGACGTCGTTGGCCTTGGTCTCGATGATCGGGAGGCCCGTCATCGATCCGGCGCCGAGGTCGTCGGAGAGCTTCGCGCAGCGCTCGAGCAGACGCGAGTGCAGGTAGAAGACGTCGCCCGGGTAGGCCTCGCGGCCCGGCGGGCGGCGCAGCAGCAGAGACACGGCGCGGTAGGCCTCGGCCTGCTTGGACAGGTCGTCGAAGATGATCAGCACGTGCTTGCCGCCGTACATCCAGTGCTGGCCGATGGCCGAGCCTGTGTAGGGGGCGAGGTACTTGAAGCCGGCGGGGTCGGAGGCGGGAGCGGCGACGATCGTCGTGTACTCCATCGCCCCGGCATCCTCCAGCGCACCCTTGACGGAGGCGATGGTGGAGCCCTTCTGACCGATCGCGACGTAGATGCAGCGCACCTGCTTGTTCACATCGCCCGAGGCCCAGTTGTCCTTCTGGTTGATGATCGTGTCGATCGCGATCGCGGTCTTGCCGGTCTGGCGGTCGCCGATGATCAGCTGACGCTGGCCGCGGCCGATCGGGATCATCGCGTCGATGGCCTTGATGCCGGTCTGCATCGGCTCGTGCACGCTCTTGCGGCTCATGACGCCCGGCGCCTGCAGCTCGAGCGCGCGGCGACCCTCGGTCGCGATCTCGCCGAGACCGTCGATCGGGTTGCCGAGCGGGTCGACGACGCGGCCGAGGTAGCCGTCGCCGACGGCGACCGAGAGCACCTCGCCGGTGCGGGTGACCTTCTGGCCCGCCTCGACGCCGGAGAAGTCGCCGAGGACGACGACACCGATCTCTTTCTCGTCGAGGTTCTGCGCGAGACCCTCCACGCCGTTGTCGAAGCGGATCAGCTCGTTGGCCATGACGCCGGGAAGACCCTCGACGTGGGCGATACCGTCGGCCGCGTCGACGACCGTGCCGACCTCGGTCGCGCTCGCGGACGCCGGCTCGTAGGCTGCGACGAAGTCCTTCAGCGCATCCCGGATGGCATCGGGGCTGATGGTGAGATCTGCCATGGTGTTCCTTCTTTTCTAGCCAGCGAGGCGCTGGCGCAAGTCGTTGATTCGGGAAGAGACGGTGCCGTCGATGACGTCGTCGCCGATCTCCACCCGCATGCCGCCGAGGACCTCGGGGTCCACGACGACGTTGACGGTGACGTCGCTGCCGTGGCGCGCGCGGAGAGCCTCCGCGAGGCGCTGCTGCTGCGCGGCATCCGGCGCCGCGGCGACACGCACCGTCGCAACGGTCCGGCCGCGCTCGTCGGCGACGAGGTGGAGAGCACGGTTCAGCAGGGCGCGCACGCGCCGCTCACGCGGCTGCTGCACGAGCTGCGACGCGATGAGCGTCGTCGCCTCACTCGTCTGACCGGAGAACAGCTTCTCGATGAGTGCACCCTTGGCGGATGCGTCACCGAGGCGACTGCCGAGGGCGAGCTCGAGCTCCGGGTTCGCCGCGACGGTACGGTCGACCTGGAACAGCTCTCCCTCGATGTCAGCGTCCGGCGCACCGATGGCGGCAGCGCGGATCGCGAGCTCCTCGATGCCGGCGATGAGGTCCTCGGTCGAGGACCACCGCTGCGACACCGCCGATGCCACGAGCTGCACCGAGGTCGCGCCGAAACCGGCGAACACGGTGCGGGCGACCTGGGCGCGCGCCGCTGCCGGAGCGCCCCACGACGAGAGCGCGCCGCTCAGCTGCGCCGACTCGGCGATCTCGCGCGCGGCCGTGAACAGCTCGCGGGCGACCGTGAGGTCACTCACCTTCGCTGCCTTCAGCTCGGCGGTGGTCGTCGCCAGTGCCTGAGTGGTCGCGCTGCCCATTACTTGACCTTCTCGGTCTCGAGCTCGGCGAGGAAGCGGTCGACGACACGCTTGGCCTTTGCGTCGTCGGAGAGGGACTCACCGATGACAGCGCTGGCCAGGTCGAGCGCGAGCGTGCCGACCTCACTGCGCAGCGAGACGAGGGCCGACTGTCGCTCCGCCTCGATCTGCGTGTGCGCGGTTGCGATCAGACGCGCAGCCTCAGCAGACGCGATCTCGCGCGCCTCGGCGATGATCTTCTTGCCGTCCTCGCGGGCGGCCTCACGGATCTCGCCGGCCTCCTTGCGAGCCTCGGCGAGCTGCGCCGTGTACTCCTCGAGCGCGGCCTCGGCCTTGCGCTGGGCCTCGTCCGCCTTCGCGATGTTGCCCTCGATGGCGGCGGAGCGCTTGTCGAGCAGTGCCTTCATCTTCGGAAGGGCGACCTTCCAGAAGACGAACAGGATGATGACGAAGCAGAGCGCCGACCAGATGATGTCGTACCACGCGGGGATGAGCGGGTTATGCACCTCAGCCTCTTCCGCGGCGTACGCGACAAGAGCGTTCAGCATCCTGTCTCCTTAACTCTGGTGGCGGGCGATCAGTTGGTGAAGATGAAGTACGTCGCGATGCCGATGAAGGCGAGCGCCTCGGTGAAGGCGATACCGATCCACATGAGGACCTGCAGGCGACCGGCCAGCTCGGGCTGACGGGCGACGCCCTCGATCGTCTTGCCGACGACGATGCCCACGCCGATGGCGGGGCCGATGGCCGCGAGGCCGTAGCCCATCGTGGCGACGTTGCCGGAAAGCTCGGCGAGAACCGTAGTTGCGTCCACGGGTGTTTTCCTTTCGGGGTTGGGTGGGAGAGGCGGAAGCCTCGCCCGCTCAGTGCTCTTCTGCCACCGCGAGCTGGATGTAGACCGCGGTGAGGATGGTGAAGACGTATGCCTGGAGGACGGCCACCAGGATCTCGAACAGGGTGAAGGCGAGGCCGAGGGCGAACGATCCGGCCGCCAGCAGCGACCACCACCCGCCCAGGGTCACGAGGAAGAACAGCGTCGCCGAGAAGAACAGGACGAGCATCAGGTGGCCGACGATCATGTTCATCAGCAGTCGCAGCGTCAGCGTGACGGGACGGATGATGAACGTCGAGATGAACTCGAGCGGCGTGACGATGATGTAGAGGAACGGCGGCACCCCCGGGGGGAACAGCGAGTTCTTGAAGAAGTTCTTCGGGCTCTTCTTGATGCCGGCGTAGATGAACATCACGTAGCTGACGAGGGCCAGCAGCAGCGGCACCGCGACGATGCTCGTGCCGGCGAGGTTCAGGAGCGGGATGATGCCTGTGATGTTGAAGAACAGGATCATGAAGAACATCGTCGTGAGAATGGGCAGGAATCGCTGCCCGTCCTTCTTGCCGAGGAGGTCTTCGGCGATGTTGACGCGGACGAAGTCCAGGCCCATCTCGACGAGCGACTGGAAACGTCCCGGCACGATCTGCATGCGGCGGGTGCCGAGCGTGAAGATCAGAACGATCGCCGCCGTCGCCAGGAACTGGATCAGGTGGATGCGCGTGACCGGGATGCCCGCGATCTCGAACAGGACGTCAGGGAAGAACTCCGAGATGGAGGGTCCGTGGAACTCGCCGCCGTCTTCGGCGGTCTTGGCGATCAGTGTCGCAGCTTGGGTAAACAGCGCTGGCTCCAGCTTCGGGGCACCGGCGAACCGGGGCGACGATGGTCGGTGTGAGCGTCACTGCGCACGCGTTGCACTCCTGGGTGTAGGGCGGCGCGAACGGGCGCAGAGACAGACTATCAGCCTCTCGGCGGGTTCTCGTCCGCCTGATCGGACCGGATGGGCCCCGCCCCCTCTTCCGGGGGCGTCGCGCCCTCCGGCGCGGGTGCGGACGGGCGGCGGGCCTCGTCGATGATGTCGGCAAGCGTGGGCAGCGACACGTCGCCGACGTGCGGCACGCGCATCCTCAGCATGACGACGACGTCGATGGCGAGCGAGGCGATGACGCTCACCACGAGGGCGACGAAGAACACCGTGCCGTTCAGCCACGGCGCGCCGCGGAGCACGAACAGCACGACGATGAAGAGGGCGAACTTCACGATCCAGCCGCCCATCACCGCGCCGAAGAAGATCGGCGTGTAGAGCGGATCGCCGTACCAGCGGTTCGCGACGAGGATCGTGCCGGCGGTGAGGCCGAGGAACACGGCGGCGAGCAGCACCGCCACCAGCGCGCTCCACAGGCCCGACGTGCCGGCGACGGCGAAGCCGACGATCGCTCCGACGACCGCGAGGCCTGCGGTGACGATCGCCGACCACAGCAGGGTCGTGCGCAGCAGCCGGTTGCTGGAGACCTCGCGCGGCGTGCGGGGGGTGTTCGGGGCGGATGCCTGGGTCATGCGTTCCTCTGTTCGGCGGTCGGGTCGGATTCGGAAGCGTCGGGCGCGGACGGCCCGGGGGCGGCGTCGGGGACGGGGTGCGCGGCCCGCGCACGGCGGGAGGGCAGGCGCGTCACGGCGATGCAGGCGGCGGCGCCGAGGACCAGGTATCCGACGCCCAGCCAGTAGTCGCCCGGCCAGTCCTGCGCCGTGCCGAAGTACATCAGCAGCACGCCGATCGAGACGACCGCCGTCCAGGCGTAGAAGACGAGCACGGCGGCGCGGTCGCTGTGCCCCATGTCGAGCATCCGGTGGTGCAGGTGCTTGCGATCGGGCGAGAAGGGCGACAGACCCCGGCCCATGCGCCGGATGACCGCCATGCCGAAATCGAGCAGCGGCAGCAGCACGACCACGACCGGCAAGAGGATCGGGATGAACGCACCGAGCAGCTGCGAGCGGCCGAACACGTCGTTGTCGCCGAGCAGCCGCGGATCGAGGTTGCCGGTGAACGCGATCGCCGCGGTCGCCATGAGGAGGCCGATGAGGAGGGCGCCGGAGTCGCCCATGAAGAGCTTCGAGGGGTTCCAGTTCAGCGGCAGGAAGCCGATGCACACGCCGATGAGCACGACGGCGATGAAGGAGGCGAGGCTCGAATAGCTGGATGCCCCGGTGTCGCGCGCCACGATGTAGGTGTAGACGAAGAACACGACGTTCGAGATGAGGGCGACGCCCGCGACCAGGCCGTCGAGCCCGTCGATGAAGTTGACGGCGTTCATCACGATGACGATCGCGAGCACCGACACGGCGAAGCCCACCCAGCTCGAGACGGCGAGCTGGGTGCCGACGGGCAGGTAGTAGATCTGGATGCCGCCGAAGCCGACGACGATGCCGGCCGCGAGGAACTGGGCGCCGAGCTTGATCATCCAGTCGAGATCCCACAGATCGTCGACCACGCCGACGATCACGATGAGGGTCGCCGCGGCCATGATCGACCAGTTCCGGGAGGGATCGGTCCAGATGATCGAGAAGTACGGCACCTGCGACGACAGCGCGAACGCCGCCAGCACGCCGAGGTACATCGCGACCCCGCCGATGCGGGGCTTGGGCGTCGTGTGCACATCGCGTTCGCGGATCTCGGGGTAGAGCCGGTAGCGCAGCCCGATCCGCCAGACGATCGCCGTGAAGGCGAGGGTGGCGGCTGCCGTCAGGATGACGGTGAAGACGTAGTACTTCACGCCGAGCCGTCGGATGCCGGCCGCGCGGGCGGTTCGGGGCGGCGGTCGGCCTCGCCGTAAGCGTCGGCGGGGTCGGGCTCGAGCAGGTCGCCGAGCACCTCGCGCAGCTGCGCGCGCCGGATGGCGCCGTCGCGGAGCACCCGCACGGGGCGGGACGAGCCCGCCACGAGCCCGGTGGCGTCGATGATGGTCGAGGCCACACCGGTCTTCGAAGCCCCGCCGTCGAGGTACACCGACACGGAGTCGCCGAGCATGCCGCGGGCCTCGTGCACGTCGATCGCCGCGGCCCGCTTCGTGAGGTTCGCGCTCGAGACAGCGAGCGGGCCACACTCCTCGAGCAGTTCGAGGGCGATGCGGTCGGCGGGCATCCGCACCGCGACGGTGCCCCCGGTGTCGCCGAGGTCCCAGGAGAGGGACGGCTGGGCGGGCAGCACGATCGTGAGTCCCCCGGGCCAGAAGGCCTCGACGAGGCGTTCGACCGGCTCGGGCACCTCGGAGACGAGGGCGCGCATCGTCGCGAGCCCCGCGACGAGCACGGGCGGCGGCGACTGGCGTCCGCGGCCCTTCGCGGCGAGCAGGCGCGCGACGGCGGCGGCGCTGAACGCGTCGGCTCCGACGCCGTACACGGTGTCGGTCGGCAGCACGACGAGCTCGCCCCGCGCGATCGCCTGACGCGCCCGGCGCATCCCGGGAAGGAGCTGCTCGGGGTCGCGGCAGTCGAAGAGCTCAGACATATCCGGTCCAGTCTACGGCGCGTCGCCCGGCAGACCCTGGCACGGCGTGGGACTCGAGCGCCCGATTCTGGGTCAGGGTCGGACGGCCGTGGTGGCGCGGTCGCGCATCGTCAGGTCGGGGTGGGTCGCGCTCGCGCGCCAGCCGGCCTGGTCGAGGAGCTCCCGGATGGGCGCGCCCTGCCACTCGCCGTGCTCGATCACGAGCGTGCCGCCGGGCCGGAGGAGCCGCATCCCCACCTCCGAGAGCGTGCGGACGACGTCGAGGCCGTCCTCGCCGCCGTAGAGCGCCGACGGCGGATCCCACAGCCGCACCTCGGGGTCCCGGGGCACCGCGGCATCCGGCACGTACGGCGGGTTCGAGACGAGCACGGCGACCTGGCCGTCGAGCTCGGGGAATGCGGATGCCAGGTCGATGAACGCCAGCCGGGCGTGCGGCGCGAGCCGGGCGAAGTTCTCCTTCGCCCAGATGAACGCGTCGACGGCGTTCTCGGCGGCATGCACGCGCGCGTGCGGCACCTCGGTCGCCATCGCGAGGGCGAGAGCGCCCGAGCCGGTGCCGAGGTCGACGGCGATCGGATCGGCGTCGGGCACGGCGCGCAGCGCGTCGATCGCGAGCTGGGCGACCATCTCGGTCTCGGGGCGCGGCACGAACACGCCCCGCCCGACGCGCAGCTCGAGGTGCCGGAACGGCGCGAGCCCGGTGAGGTGCTGCAGAGGCTCGCGCGCCGCGCGGCGCGCGACGAGCTCGTCGAAGGCGGCGGTGTCCGCCGGCGCGTCGTCACCGCGGACGGATGCCGCGGCCAACGCCCCGCGCGACAGCCCGAACGCGTGCGCCGCGAGCAGCTCCGCGTCGACGTCGGGGCTCGGCACACCGGCATCCACCAGGGTGCGGGTGGCGGCGCCCAGCAGGATCGACAGGCGCACGGGGGTCTCGCGCGGGGCCTCGCTCGTGCGGGGCGCGCGGGGGTCTGACACGGCGCTCATGGGTCCTCCCAGCCTACCCGTGCCGGTTCGTCACATTCAGCGCCCGGACATCCCCGCCCGCATAAGCTGGTCGCACCCGGGCGATGCCCGGCACCCGACCCGTCGTCACCGCACGAAAGGCACCCCATGTCCGGCATCCACCCCGACATCACCAGCGCATTCGGCAACACCCCGCTCGTCCGCCTCAACCGCATCAGCGAGGGCCTGCCCGGCACGATCCTCGCCAAGCTCGAGTTCTACAACCCCGCCTCGTCGGTCAAGGACCGCATCGGCATCGCCATCGTCGACGCCGCCGAGGCGTCGGGCGAGCTGCAGCCCGGCGGCACGATCGTCGAGGGCACGAGCGGCAACACCGGCATCGCGCTCGCGATGGTCGGCGCGGCGCGCGGCTACAGGGTGATCCTCACCATGCCGGCCTCGATGTCGGTCGAGCGCCGCCTGCTGCTCAAGGCCTACGGCGCCGAGCTCGTGCTCACCGAGCCCGCCCTCGGCATGAAGGGCGCCGTCGCCAAGGCCGAGGAGATCGCGGCCGAGACCCCCGGCGCGATCCTCGCCAAGCAGTTCGCGAACCAGGCGAACGTCGAGATCCACCGCCGCACGACCGCCGAGGAGATCCTCCGCGACACCGACGGCGAGATCGGCTACTTCGTCGCCGGCATCGGCACCGGCGGCACGATCTCCGGCGTCGGTCAGGTGCTGAAGGAGCGCGTGCCGGGCGTCCAGGTCATCGGCGTCGAGCCGGCCGACTCCCCGCTCCTCACCAAGGGCACCCCGGGACCGCACAAGATCCAGGGCATCGGCGCGAACTTCATCCCCGAGATCCTCGACCAGAGCGTCATCGACGAGGTCATCGACGTCGAGCTCGACGACACGCTGCGCGTCGCCCGCGAGGTGGCCACGAGCGAGGGCATCCTCGTCGGCATCTCGTCGGGCGCCGCCATCTGGGCCGCTCTGCAGGTCGCCGCGCGCCCCGAGGCGGAGGGCAAGAATGTCGTCGTGATCGTGCCGTCGTTCGGCGAGCGCTACCTGTCGACCGTGCTGTTCGAGAACCTGCGCGACGAGGCCGCGGGCCTCTGAGCCGGCCTCCGACCCGCTCGGCATCTGACAAACTCGGCACGTGGCATCGATCCTCCCCGACATCACCCAGGCGTTCGGCGAGACGCCGCTCGTGCGGCTGAACGCCCTCACCGCGGGCGCTGAGGCCGAGGTCGTCGTCAAACTCGAGTTCTACAACCCCGGGGCATCCGTCAAGGACCGCCTGGGCTACGCCCTCGTCGAAGCGGCGGAGCAATCGGGCGCACTCCGGCCGGGTGGCACGATCGTCGAGTCGACGAGCGGGAACACGGGCATCGCGCTCGCGCTCATCGGCGCGGCGCGCGGATACCGGGTGATCCTCACGATGCCCGCCTCGATGTCGAAGGAGCGGCGCGCGATCCTGAAGGCCTACGGCGCGGAGCTCGTGCTCACCGATCCCCACAAGGGCATGACCGAGGCGGTCGCGACGGCCGAGCGGATCGCCGCCGAGACACCCGGCGCCGTGCTCGCGCACCAGTTCGAGAGCGCGGCGAACGCCGCCATCCACCGCCGCACCACGGCGGAGGAGATCTGGCGCGACACCGACGGACGGGTGGACGTGTTCGTCGCGGGGTCGGGCACCGGCGGCACGATCACCGGGGTCGGTCAGGTGCTGAAGGAGCGGAACCCCGACGTGCGCGTCGTGCTCGTGGAGCCCGCCGACTCGCCGGTGCTCAGCGAGGGCCGCGCGGGCGGCCACCGCATCCAGGGCATCGGGCCGAACTTCGTGCCCGAGGTGCTCGACCGGTCGGTCGTCGACGAGATCGTCGACGTGCAGTTCGACGACGCGATCCGCGTCGCCCGCGAGCTCGCCACCCGCGAGGGCATCCTCGCCGGCATGTCGGCGGGCGCCGCCGTGTGGGCGGCGCTCGAGATCGCCGCGCGGCCCGAGTCGGCCGGCAAGCGCATCGTCGTGATCGTGCCGGATGCCGGGGAGCGCTACCTCTCCACAGCGCTGTACGCGCACCTGCGGGACGAGGTGCCCGCGTGAGCCCGGTCGAGCGCCTCGGTGTGCGCGCGCGCCTGCGCGAAGACCTCGCCGCGGCGAAGCTGCGCGACCCCGCCGCGCGGAGCGCGTGGGAGATCGCGGTGCTCTACTCGGGCCTGCACGCGATCTGGTCGTACCGGCTCGCGCACACGCTCTGGACGCGCGGCTGGCGCTTCCCCGCCCGCGCCCTGTCGCAGCTGACCCGCTGGCTCACCGGGGTCGAGATCCACCCTGGCGCGGTCATCGGCCGCCGGTTCTTCATCGACCACGGGATGGGCGTCGTCATCGGCGAGACCGCCGAGGTCGGCGACGACGTGATGCTCTACCACGGGGTCACGCTCGGCGGCCGCACGCGCGAAGCGGGCAAGAGGCATCCGACCCTCGGCGACGGCGTCGCCGTCGGCGCGGGTGCGAAGATCCTCGGACCGGTCGTGATCGGGGCGGGGTCGGCGGTCGGCGCGAACGCGGTCGTCACGAAGGATGCCCCGGAGGATTCGATCCTCGTGGGCGTTCCCGCCAAGGCACGTCGCCGCACCGACCGCGACGACCCCCGGGCGCTCTTGACGACGCCCGAGTACTTCATCTGACCGGGTGGTCAGGCCGCGCGGCGCTCCTGCACCTTCTTCTTGAAGAACAGGCCGGGCAGCAGCCACGTCGCGAGCGCCGTCACGAGCCACACGATCACCGGCGCGACGAGCCACGTCCACCACGGGGCGCCGATCGTGAGGCCCGCCCCGGGGATCAGCACGACGATCAGCAGCGCGATGAACGTCGAGACGATGCCGATGCCGCCGAGGAACGCCGGCGCGTTCTTGCCTGGATCGTGTCACCGTCGGGTGATTTCGCGGGTTGAGGATCGTTGAGGCTTGATTTTCCGGGGGTGCTGGTGCCTCGTGCGGGGCACTAACGGCGTCGATCTAGACTCGCTCGGTGGGGTGGTTCGTGCGGAAGGTGCGCACCGCGTCGGGTGCGACGGCGGTGCAGATCGCGTCGAAGACCCGTGGTGTGCGGACGATCGTGGAGCACCTCGGCTCCGCGCACGACGATGAGCAGCTCGCGGTGCTGGTCGCGATCGCGCGGGAGCGGATCGCGGAGCTGGCCGGGCATGTCCCGTTCGATCTGGACGGGCTGGGCGCGACGCCGCCGGCCACGACCGCGCCGACGGTGACCGGGTCGAGGTCCAGGTTGTTGTGGGATGTCCTCGAGGACGCCTACGCCCGTCTCGGGTTCGACGCGGTCGGCAACGACACATTCATGAAGCTGGTCCTGGCCCGCGTCGTCGAGCCGACCAGCAAGGCGGACACGCTGCGGGTGTGGGACGAGCTCGGTGTCCCGGGTGCGCCGTCGCTGTCGACCGTGTGGCGGACCCTCGCCCGCAGCGTTGAGCAGGACTGGCGGTCGAAGATCGCCGCCGCAGCCTACGCGCATGCGACCCGATCTGGCCCGCTCACCGTCGTGCTCTACGACGTCACCACCCTCTACTTCGAGGCGGAGCGTGAAGACAAGCTCCGCAAGGTCGGGATGAGCAAAGAGCGCCGCGTCGACCCGCAGATCCTCGTCGGCCTCCTCGTGGACCAGGGCGGGTTCCCCCTCGAAGTCCACGAGTTCGCGGGCAACAGGGGCGAGACCCTCACCCTGCTGCCCGTCCTCGACCAGTTCCGCGAACGTCACTCCGCGACCGAGGTCGTGGTCGTCGCGGACGCCGGCATGCTGTCCGCAGCGAACCTGAACCGGCTGGAGGACGCCGGGTTCGGTTTCATCGTCGGCTCCCGCACCTCCTCCGCGCCATACGATCTCGCCGAGCACTACGCGACCGTCGGGAACATCGTCACCGATGGGGAGACGGTCGAGACCACCCGAACCATGGGTGCGGGTGTGAACGCGCGGGAGCGGCGAGTGGTGTGGCAGTACTCCCACAAGCGGAAGATCCGCGACAACATCACGTTGAACAAGCAGATCGAACGCGCCGAGCAGATCGCTGACGGCACCCGCCCGGCGAAGAAGGACCGGTTCGTCACCCTCGGCACGGGGCCCGGCGTGAACTGGGCAAGAGTCGAGAAGGCCCGCGAATACATCGGCCTCAAGGGGTACGTCACCAACCTCAGCACCGCGACGGCTTCCGCTGCAGAGATCGTGGCGGCCTACCATGACCTGTTCCAGGTCGAGGCGACGTTCCGGATGGCGAAGACCGACCTGCGGGCGAGGCCGATGTTCGCGTCGACCGCGGACTCGATCCACGCGCACCTCACCGTCGTGTTCTGCGCTCTCGCGATCAGCCGGCACCTCTACAAGACCACCGGCGTGACGGTCCGCCGTATCGTCCGCGCGCTGCGCCCGCTGCGTGACGTCACGATCACCATCGACGGACACGAACTCACCGCGACCACCCCGCCAACGGGGGAAGCCGCCGACATCATCGCCGCACTCCGGCCGGGCGTGGGGCACTAATCTGACACGATCCAGGTCTTGCGCGCGACCTTCGCCGCCCACGGCGTCAGCACCGACTGGAGCACCGCGAAGATCACGACGGCGAGCACGAACCCCCACCAGTTCGACCAGTCGATGCGGAACCCGTCGAGCACGAGGTCGGCGACGATGAGCCCGACCGCCGCCGAGACGACGAAGATCAGCGCGCGGATGACGAAGGTGATCATGCGCTGACACGATCGTTTTCGAGAGTCCTCACCGCGCCTTCACGGGTCCCGGATTGCAAGGGATCGTGCGCGACGCGCCGGGCGCGTGCGCCGCGCAGCGGCGTGTCGCGCCGCAGGCCTTGCAGTTCGGGCGGACCGCGCCACGCCGACCCGCGCGAGCGCTCAGTCGGCGCCGATGGCGGCGAGGCGCGCCTCTTCGTCGGCGGTGATCGCCGACTCGATGATCGGGCCGAGAGCGCCGTCCATCACCTGGTCGAGGTTGTACGCCTTGTACCCCGTGCGGTGGTCGGCGATGCGGTTCTCCGGGAAGTTGTACGTGCGGATGCGCTCGGAGCGGTCCATGCCCCGGATCTGAGATCTGCGGGCATCGGAGGCCGCGGCATCCCGCTCCTCCTGCTGCTTGGCGAGCAGGCGCGCGCGCAGCACCCGCATGCCGGCCTCGCGGTTCTGCAGCTGACTCTTCTCGTTCTGCATCGACACGACGATGCCGGTCGGGATGTGGGTGATCCGCACCGCCGAGTCGGTCGTGTTGACCGACTGGCCACCGGGGCCCGAGGAGCGGTAGACATCGATGCGCAGATCGTTCTGATCGATCTGCACCTCTTCGGGCTCGTCGACCTCGGGGAAGACGAGCACTCCCGTCGTCGAGGTGTGGATGCGCCCCTGCGACTCGGTCGCGGGCACCCGCTGCACGCGGTGCACCCCGCCCTCGTACTTCAGGTGCGCCCAGACGCCCTGCGCCGGATCGGTCGAGGACCCCTTGATCGCGACCTGCACATCCTTGTAGCCGCCGAGATCGCTCTCGTTGCGCTCGAGGAGCTCGGTCTTCCAGCCCATGGATGCCGCGAACTGCAGATACATGCGCAGGAGATCGGCGGCGAACAGCGCCGACTCGGCGCCGCCCTCCCCCGCCTTGATCTCCATGATCACGTCGCGCGCGTCGTCGGAGTCGCGCGGGATGAGCAGGCGCCGGAGCTTCTCCTGCGCCGCGGCGACCTGCCCTTCGAGCGCCGGGATCTCCTCGGCAAACGCGTCGTCCTCACGGGCGAGCTCGCGCGCCGCGTCGAGGTCGGTGGATGCCGCGGCCCACGCCTCGTGGGCCGCGACGATCCTCGACAGCTCCGCGTACCGACGGTTGACGCGCTTCGCGCGCCCCGCGTCGGCGTGCACGGTGGGGTCGGAGAGCTCCTCCTGGACCGCCTTGTGCTCGGCGATCAGCGACTGGACGGACTCGAACACAACGGGATCAGCGGATGCTGTTCTCGTGTCCGTGGCTGTGGCCGCCGGAGGCGGGCGCCGGGATCGACTTCTGCATCTGCACGAGGAACTCGACGTTCGAGGAGGTCTCCTTGAGGTTGCCGAGCACGACCTCGAGGGCCTGCTGCGGGTCGAGGCCCGCGAGGGCACGGCGGAGCTTCCAGGTGATCTTGACCTCGTCGGGGCTGAGCAGCATCTCTTCGCGACGCGTCGACGACGCGTTGACGTCGACGGCGGGGAAGATCCGCTTGTCGGCGAGCTGGCGCGACAGGCGCAGCTCGCTGTTGCCGGTGCCCTTGAACTCCTCGAAGATCACGTCGTCCATCTTCGACCCGGTCTCCACGAGCGCCGTGGCGAGGATGGTGAGCGAGCCGCCGTTCTCGATGTTGCGCGCGGCGCCGAAGAAGCGCTTGGGCGGGTAGAGGGCCGAGGCATCCACACCGCCGGAGAGGACGCGACCGCTCGTGGGTGCCGACACGTTGTAGGCGCGGCCGAGGCGGGTGATCGAGTCGAGCAGCACGACGACGTCGCGACCGAGCTCGACGAGGCGCTTCGCGCGCTCGATGGCGAGCTCGGCGACCGTCGTGTGGTCTTCGGCCGGCCGATCGAAGGTCGAGGCGATGACCTCGCCCTTGACCGTGCGCTGCATGTCGGTGACCTCTTCGGGGCGCTCGTCGACGAGCACGACCATGAGGTGCACCTCGGGGTTGTTCTGCGCGATCGCGTTCGCGATCTGCTGCAGCACGATCGTCTTGCCGGCCTTGGGCGGCGCGACGATGAGGCTGCGCTGGCCCTTGCCGATCGGCGCGACGAGGTCGATGATCCGCTGCGTCAGCTTCTCGGGCGCGGTCTCGAGGCGCAGGCGCTCCTGCGGGTAGAGCGGGGTGAGCGCCCCGAACTCGACGCGGCTGGCCGCGTCTTCGACAGACAGGCCGTTGATCGCGTCGACCTTGACGAGCGCGTTGTACTTCTGGCGGCTCGACTGCTCGCCCTCGCGGGGCTGCTTGATCGCGCCGACGACCGCGTCGCCCTTGCGCAGGTTGTACTTCTTCACCTGACCGAGCGAGACGTACACGTCGCTCGTGCCGGGGAGGTAGCCGGTCGTGCGGACGAACGCGTAGTTGTCGAGCACGTCGAGGATGCCCGCGATCGGGATGAGCACGTCATCCTCGCCGATCTCGGTCTCGAACTCGTCGCCCGACTGGCTCTGGCCGCGACGCTTGCCGCGCTGGCGGCCGCGCCCCGAGCCCTGCTCGTCGGCGTCGTCGCGGTTGTTGCTGCCGCCGTTGTTGTTGTTGTTCGAGGATGCCTCGGCGGGCTGCGCGTTCTGCGCGGGCTGGTCACCCTGGCCCGTCTGCGCGTTCTGGCCGTTCTGCGCGGCGTCGCCCTTCTGGCCGCGGCCGCGGCTGCGGCTGCGCGAACGGCTGCGGCTGCGGCTCGGGGTCTCGCCCTCGGCCTGCTCGGCGCCTTCGGCCGGGGTCTCGGCGGCGGGGGTCTCCGCGCCGTCGCTCGACTCGGCCGGCTGATCGGCGGGAGCCTTAGCGCCCTCGGCGGGGGTCTCGGCGGCGGGCGTCTCGGTCGCGGGCTGCGCGGCGGTCTCGGCGGGCGCGTCGGCGGCGGGGGCCGCGTCGGCGGACGCCTCGGTGGCCGGAGCCTCCGTCGCGGCGGGAACGTCGGTGCTCTTGGCCCGGCGCGGCGCGCGCTTGCGGGGCGCCTTCACGGGCGCGGCCTCGGCGGGCGCCTCCTCGACGGGCGCAGCCTCGGCGGGCGCCTCAGCCTGGACGGCAGGCGCGTCCTCGACGGCGGGCGCCTCGGCGACGGGGGCCTCGGCCTCCACGGCGGGGGCCTCCGCCTCGACGGGTGCGGCGTCAGCCGCGGCATCCGTGGCCTCGGCATCCGCCTCAGGCGCGGGCGCCTCGGGCGCTGCCGCGGTCTCGGTGGTCTCGGCGCCGGTGTTCGCGGCATCTTCGCGCGCGACGTCGGTGCCGTCGGTCTCGATCTCGGAGAGTGACTCCACGAGGTCTCCTTCAGGGGTGGTGTGGACAGGACAGATCCGCACAGACGCCGTCCACGACAGGCGCTGACCCGGTGCGCTTCAGCGCCCGATCAGGGCGGCGGCGTGCGCGAGGGTCACTATGCGGGGGTTCGCAGAATTGCGACGGAGGCCAGATTCACGGCCAGACCGTGGAACCCTCCGTATGGTCCCTCACTGTACCACCCTTGACATCGACGGCGAGCATGAGGGGTTCCCACGGAGTTTCCGAGGAGGATGCCGCGACGCGCGCCGCGTCGAGGCGGCGACCCGGGCCGTCGGCGAGCACCAGCACGCTCGGCCCCGCGCCCGAGACGACCGCGGCGAAGCCCTCCGCGCGGAGGGACCGCACGAGCGCGTCGGTCGCGGGCATGGCCTGCGCCCGGTACGACTGGTGCAGCTTATCCTCGGTGGCGGCCATGAGCAGCTCGGGGCTCTGGGTGAGCGCCGCGATCAGCAGCGCCGAGCGCGACACGTTGAACACGGCGTCCTCACGGGGCACCTGCAGGGGCGCGAGCCCGCGCGCGACCGAGGTCGACATCGTGAACTCCGGCACGAACACGAGCGGCGAGACGCCGCGCTGCACGAGCAGCTTCTTGTGCTGCGGCCCGTTCTCATCGATCCACGCGATCGTGAGGCCGCCGAAGAGCGCCGGCGCCACGTTGTCGGGGTGGCCTTCGAGCTCGGTCGCGAGCCGCAGCAGGGTGTCGGGGCCGAACTCCACGTCACCGGCGAGCAGGCCCTTCGCCGCCAGCAGCCCGGCGACGACCGCGGCGCCGGACGAACCCATGCCGCGCCCGTGCGGGATCGTGTTGTGCGCGCTCAGATGGATGCCGGGGAGCTCGCGCCCGACCGCCTCGAACGCGTAGGCCATCGCCCGGACGACCAGGTGCGAGGCATCCGTCGGCACCTCTCCCGCACCCTCGCCGGTCACCTCGATCTCGAGGCCGGGCTCCGGCAGCGCCGTGACGACGAGCTCGTCGTAGACGCTCAGCGCGAGGCCGAGCGTGTCGAAGCCGGGGCCGAGGTTCGCGCTCGTCGCCGGCACGCGCACGGCGACCGAGCGCACCGGGGCGGCGCCCGCGTTCGAGTCGCCCGAGGTCACGGTCATGCCAGGTCGAGCAGCGACGCGACCTCGGAGGTCGAGGCGTCGACCACGACCGGCTGCACCTCAGTGCCGTCGGCGTTGCGGAGCGCCCACTGCGGGTCTTTCAGGCCGTGTCCGGTGACGGTGAGCACGACCGTCGCGCCGGCGGGCACGACGCCCGCCTCGGCACGGTCGAGCAGACCCGCCACGCTGATCGCCGACGCCGGCTCGACGAAGACGCCGACCGTGTCGGCGAGCAGCTTCTGCGCGATGAGGATGCGCTCGTCGTCGATGGCGCCGAACCAGCCGTCGGTGGCGTCGCGGGCCTCGAGCGCGAGCTCCCACGAGGCGGGGTTGCCGATGCGGATGGCCGAGGCGATCGTCTCGGGGTTCTTCACGACCTCGCCGCGCACGAGCGGCGCCGAGCCCTCGGCCTGGAAGCCGAACATGCGCGGCACGCGGGTGGAGACCCCGCGCTCGGCCTCTTCGCGGTAGCCGCGGGTGTAGGCGGTGTAGTTGCCCGCGTTGCCGACCGGGATGAAGTGGAAGTCGGGGGCGTCGCCCAGCTGCGACACGATCTCGTAGGCCGCCGTCTTCTGGCCGTCGATGCGGTCGGGGTTGACCGAGTTGACGAGGTGGACGGGGTAGCCCTCGGCGAGCTCGCGGGCGATCTCGAGGCAGTCGTCGAAGTTGCCGCGCACCTGGATGAGCCGTCCGCCGTGGATGACGGCCTGGCTGAGCTTCCCCATCGCGATCTTCCCCTCGGGCACGAGCACGGCGGCGGTGATGCCGGCGTGCGCCGCATAGGCGGCGGCCGAGGCCGACGTGTTGCCGGTGGAGGCGCAGATGACCGCCTGGGCGCCGTGCTCGACGGCTCGGGAGAGCGCGACCGTCATGCCGCGGTCCTTGAACGATCCGGTCGGGTTCATGCCCTCGAACTTCACGAAGACCTTCGCGCCGGTCATCGCCGACAGCGACGCCGCCGGGATCAGCGGCGTGCCGCCCTCGCCGAGCGTGACGACGGTCGAGGTCTCGGTGACGCCGAGCCGGTCGGCGTACTCGCGCAGGACTCCCTGCCAGACATGTGCCATGTCAGTCTCCTTCTGCCGGCGGGGCCGGTCTCATTCGCCTACTCAGTCACCTTCGACGCGCAGCACCGACACGATGCGGTCGACCACGCCGCTGGCGGCGAGTCGGTCGACCGTGTCGCTGAGATCCTGCTCGAGCGCCCGGTGGGTTCCGATGACGAGGCGGGCGGTGCCCGACTCGCCGTTTGCTTCCGTGATCACCGTCTGCAGAGCGGTCGCGATGGACACGCGCCCCTCGGCGAGGATGCCCGCGACGGTCGACAGCACGCCGGGCTCGTCCGAGACGTCGAGGGTGATCTGGTAGCGGGTCGTGACGCGGCCGATCGGCAGCACCGGCAGGTTCGCCCGCGTCGACTCGCCCACCCCGACGCCGCCCGCGATGTGCCGGCGCGCGGCCGAGACCACGTCGCCGAGCACGGCCGACGCCGTCTGCACGCCGCCCGCGCCGGCACCGTAGAACATGAGGTTCCCGGCGGCCTCGGCCTGCACGAAGACGGCGTTGTTCGCCCCGTGCACCGAGGCGAGCGGGTGATCGCGCGGCACGAGCGCCGGCGCGACCCGCACCGAGATCGCCTCACCGGTCGGCGACTCCGCGGCGCCCTCCAGTCGCTCGCACACGGCGAGGAGCTTGATGACGTAACCGGCGCCGCGCGCGGCATCCATCACCGTCTTGTCGATCGCGGTGATGCCCTCGCGGTGCACGGCGTCGACCGGCACCGCTGTGTGGAAGGCGAGGGATGCCAGGATCGCGGCCTTCTGCGCCGCGTCGAAGCCCTCGACGTCGCCGGTCGGGTCGGCCTCGGCGTACCCGAGGCGCTGCGCGTCGGCGAGGACGACGTCGAAGTCGCTGCCCTCGCGATCCATGCGGTCGAGGATGTAGTTGGTGGTGCCGTTGACGATGCCCATTATCCGCTGCACGCGGTCGCCGGCGAGCGAATCGCGCAGCGGCCGGATGATCGGGATCGCGCCGGCGACGGCCGCCTCGTACGACACGGTCGCGCCGACCTGGTCGGCGACGTCGAAGAGCTCGGAGCCGTGGGTCGCCACGAGCGCCTTGTTGCCCGTGACGACGTCGGCCCCGGAGTTGAGGGCGAGGGCGATGTACTCGCGCGCCGGCTCGATGCCACCCATCAGCTCGATGACGATGTCGGCGCCGACGATGAGCCCCTCGGCATCCGTCGTGAAGAGCTCGCGCGGCAGGTCGGCGTCGCGCGGCGCGTCGACGTCGCGCACGGCGATGCCGACGAGGTCGAGGGCGACACCGGCGCGGTCGGCCAGCTCGTCCTGGTGCGTGAGCAGCAGGGCGGCGACCTGCGATCCCACGGAGCCGGCGCCCAGCAGGGCGACGCGGAGGCGACGGTCGTCGGTCATGCGGTCTCCTTTCGAGCCGGAGCGGCGGCGGCCCCGTCCGCGGTGACGCGGGCAGCGTCGATCACGCCCATGTCGCGGGCGAGCAGATCGTCGATGCTCTCGCCGCGCACGATCAGGCGTGCCTCGCCGCCCGTGACGGCCACGACCGGCGGGCGCGGCACGTAGTTGTAGTTGCTCGACAGCGAGAAGCAGTACGCCCCCGTGGCGGGGACGGCCAGCAGGTCGCCGGGGGCGACGTCGCCCGGGAGGTATTCCGCGTCGACGATGATGTCGCCCGATTCGCAGTGCCGCCCGACCACCCGCACGAGCGCGGGCGCGGCGTCCGAGGAGCGCGAGGCGAGGCGGGCGGAGTACTGCGCGCCGTAGAGGGCCGTGCGCGCGTTGTCACTCATGCCGCCGTCGACGCTCACGTACAGGCGGGTGAGCGCGTCGCTGACCTGCACGGGCTTCGTGGTGCCGACCTCGTAGAGGGTGACCCCGGCGGTGCCGACGATCGCGCGGCCGGGCTCGAACGCGAGGGCGGGCACCGGGATGCCGCGGCGCGCGCACTCGGCGGCGACCGAGGCGACGATGGCGCCGGAGAGCTCTTCGATCGGGGTCGGCGTGTCGGCGGAGGTGTAGGCGATACCGAAGCCGCCGCCGAGGTTCAGCACCGGGACCGGGCCGCCCGCGAGCAGCCGCTCATGCACGTCGAGGAGGCGGGCGGCCGACTCGCGGAAGCCGTCGACGCCGAAGATCTGCGAGCCGATGTGGCAGTGCAGGCCGCCGAAGTCGAGGCTCGGCAGCTCGCGGATGCGCGCCACGACCTCCTCGGCGCGGGCGAGCGCGGTGCCGAACTTCTGGTCTTCGTGGGCCGTCGCGAGGAAGTCGTGGGTCTCGGCGTGCACGCCGCTGTTGACGCGCAGGCGCACCGACTGGCGGATGCCGCGGCGTGCCGCCTCAGCGGCGACCCGCTCGACCTCGATGTCGCTGTCGATGACGATCGAGCCGACGCCGACCTCGATCGCGCGGGCGATCTCGGCGACCGACTTGTTGTTGCCGTGGAAGCCGATGCGCGCGGGGTCGGCGCCGCCGGCGAGGGCGACGGCGAGCTCTCCCCCGGTCGCGACGTCGACGGACAGCCCCTCGGCGACCACCCACCGCACGACCTCGGTGGACAGGAAAGCCTTGCCCGCGTAGTACACCTGCGCCGTCGTGCCGTGCTGGGCGGCGGCCTCGTCGAGGGCCGCGCGAGTACGCCGGGCGCGGGAGCGCACCTCGCCCTCGTCGAGCACGTACAGCGGCGTGCCGAACCGGGCGCGGAGGTCGCTCGCGGCGACCCCGCCGAGGACCAGCTCTCCGCTGTCGTCGCGGTGCGCGGCATCCGGCCACACGTGCGGAGCGAGGGCGTTCGCGTCATCGGGCACGATGAGCCAATCCGGCACGAGCGGACTGTCGGAAGGGGCGGACACGCGGAGGGGAACCAATCGGGGTGAAGGCCACGGGCGGGCGCTTGCGCGCCACGTGCCCGTCAGATGTGCGACAAGTCTAGGGCACCCCCGCATGCCGCCCACCGTATGGAAAGCCGCCGGGAAGACCGCCCAACGAGGCGTGCGCGGGAGGGGCGAAATGCACGCTCGGCGCCGGGTGCGGTGTGCATTTCTGCGCCGGCAGGGCTCAGTCGGCGCACGAGCCCTTCTGCTGCGCCTCCGGGTCGTTCACGATCGCGCTCGAGATCTCGAAGTCGGCGACGACCCGGTCGCGGTTCACCTCGACACCGGTGAGTTCGACGGCGCGCGGCAAGCGGTCGGCGATGCAGATGTCCCACGTGCGCAGCGCCGCGTCGGCCACCGAGCCGAACTGGTCGCGGAGCGACTGCGCACTCACCTCGGAGTCGCCGAGACGCAGGCTGGCGGGCGTGAGCTCGATGTCGCCGCCCGCCGCGCTCGGGGTGAGCGCGACGCCGATCGGCACATCGAACCCGAACAGCTGCAGGGTGAACTCGGCGCGGACGTCGGGGGCGTCGATCGACACGCTCTCCGCCGGGAAGCCGTCGATGCCCGCGAGCAGGGCGCGCAGCTGAGTCTCGTCGAGCGAGACCGTCGCGTATCCGCCGCTCCAGTCGCCGCCGTGGATGTTGACGTCCTGCGCGTTGACGCTGATGTCGGCAGTGACGCCGTCGAGGGGCACATCCTCCGACGAGATCGTCAGGTCGCCGATGCTCCCCACGATCAGCTGCGGGAGGATCGGACCGGGGATCTGGATGTCGATCGGGTGATCGACCGGGATGTCGAGGTTCTGGGTGATCTGCTCGCGGATCGTGCGCTCGACGATGCCGCGTGCGATGTACTCCCCCGCGAACCAGGCGGCGACGGCGAGGACCACGACGACGAGCACCGCGACGAGCCAGGGCCAGCGACGCGTCCGGCGCGGCGCGGACGCCGGGGCATCCGTCTGCAGCACCCAGCGCGCACTCGGATCGGGAAGCGGCTGGGTCGGGTGCTCGTCGGCGCTCATGGTCGATTCTCGGTCGCGGGATGCTCGGTCAGGCGCGGTCCGTCACATGCGCTCGGGGGCGCTCACACCGAGGAGGTGGAGGCCGTTGCGCAGCACCTGGCCGGTGGCGTCGTTCAGCCACAGCCGGGTGCGGTGCACGTCTTCGACGGGCGCGTCGCCGAGCGGGATGACCCGGCAGTTGTCGTACCACTTGTGGTAGAGCCCGGCGAGCTCTTCGAGGTAGCGGGCGACGCGGTGCGGCTCGCGGGTCTCGGCGGCGAAGGCGACGATGCGCGGGAACTCCTGCAGCGCGCCGAGGAGCGCCGACTCGGTCTCGTGGGTGAGCAGCTCGGGCGCGAACGCGCTCCGGTCGACGCCCGACGCGGCGGCGTTCCGGGCGACGTTGTGGGTGCGCGCGTGCGCGTACTGCACGTAGAAGACGGGGTTGTCGTTCGTGCGCTTCTGCAGCACGTCGAGGTCGATGTCGAGGTTCGAGTCGGCCGACGAGCGCGTGAGGGCGTAGCGCGCGGCATCCACACCGACGATCTCCACGAGGTCCTCCATCGTGACGATCGTGCCGGCGCGCTTGGACATGCGCAGCGGCGTGCCGTCCTTGACGAGGTTCACCATCTGGCCGATGAGGATCTGCAGGTTGACGTACGGCTCGTCGCCGAAGGCGGCCGTCATCGCCATGAGGCGCTGCACGTAGCCGTGGTGGTCGGCGCCGAGCATGATGATGCAGCGGTTGAAGCCGCGCTCGCGCTTGTCGAGGTAGTAGGCGAGGTCGCCGGAGATGTAGGCGGCGTTGCCGTCGCTCTTGATGACGACGCGGTCCTTGTCGTCGCCGAAGTCGGTCGAGCGCAGCCACGTCGCGCCGTCGGCCTCGAAGATGTGGCCGAGCTCGCGCAGCCGCGCGATCGCACGGTCGACGGCGCCGGAGATGTGCAGGTCGTTCTCGTGGAAGTAGACGTCGAAGTCGACGCCGAACTCGTGCAGCGACTGCTTGATCTCGGCGAACATGAAGCCGACGCCGAGCTCGCGGAACGCCTCCTGCTTGGCCGCCGGCTCGAGCGCGTCGATGTCGTTCGCGCCGCCGTCGGTGTAGGCGAGCGCGACGCGACGCGCGATGTCGTCGATGTAGCCGCCGCCGTAGCCGTCCTCGGGGGTCGGGTCGCCCTGGTGCGCGGCGACGAGGCTGCGCGCGAAGCGGTCGATCTGCGCCCCGTGGTCGTTGAAGTAGTACTCGCGGGTGACCTGGGCCCCCTGGCTCTGCAGGATGCGGGCGAGCGCGTCGCCGACGGCGGCCCAGCGGGTGCCGCCGAGGTGGATGGGCCCGGTGGGGTTCGCGGAGACGAACTCGAGGTTGATGATCTCGTCGCTGCGGCTGTCGTTCGTGCCGTATGCGGCGCCCGCCTCGACGATCGTCTTCGCGAGGGCGCCCGCGGCGGCGGCATCCAACCGGATGTTGATGAACCCGGGGCCTGCGACCTCGACCGACGCGACGCCGTCGGTGGCGGCGAGCGCGTCGGCGATCTCCTGCGCGAACTCGCGCGGGTTCGCGCCGACCGCCTTGCCGAGCTTCAGCGCGGCGTTCGATGCCCAGTCGCCGTGGTCGCGGTTGCGGGGGCGCTCGAGCGGGAAGTCGGCGGCGGTCAGCCCGGCGCTCGACCCCTCGCGTCGGGCCTCGGCGAGCGGGGCGATGACGGCGAGGAGGGCTTCGGCGAGGGCATCAGGATTCATAGCCCGTCAAGTCTACGGGCGCGGCGCTGAGCGCCCGCCCCGTGCGTCGAGACCGGCCGTTCGGCACCAGACCGACTGCCCGGCGGTCGGTGTCGCGCCAGACGGTCGGTCTCGGTGGCGCGCGCCGCGTGCGGGCCGGTCAGGCGAGCTGGACGAGCTCGGCGAAGTCGTCGAGGGCGGGGTCGGATGCCGCGGCGGCGGCGTCCTGCGCGGCGGCGGCCTCGGCATCCGCCACATCCCCCGGCACGACGAGGGCGTCCGCGCGCATGCGCTGAAGGCCCACGTAGCCGCCGTGGTAGCTGAGGAACGCGCAGTCGGCGGCGTCGCGCCCCGTCGCGATGCGCACGAGCGAGCGACGGTTGCTGAGCCGCGTCGCGTCGATGACGTACCAGCTGCCGTCGACGTAGGCCTCGGCGACGGCGTGGAAGTCCATCGGGCGCAGGCCCGGCGCGTAGCACGCAGCGTAGCGGGCGGGCATGTCCATCGCGCGCAGCAGCGCGATCACGACGTGCGCGTAGTCGCGGCAGACGCCCTGCCCGGTCATGAGTGTGGTCACGGCCGAATCGGTGCCCTGGCTGAGCCCGGGGGTGTACGTCGTCGAGGATGCCACGAACTCACTGACCGCGGCGATGAGGTCGAACCCCTGCAGCCCGCGGAACTGGCGCCGCGCCTGCGAGAAGACCTCGTCGGACTGGCAGTACCGGCTCGGGCGCAGGTAGGTGATGGCTTCGAGATCGCTCGTGGAGCGCTGCGCGACGTGCCCGTCGATGAGCGCCTCGTAGCGCACCTCGAGGCGTCCCGCATCGCCCTGCAGCCGGTGCAGGCGGCTGCCGGACTGGTCGATGATCTCGGTCGGCGTGTACACGCGATCGCCCTGACTGAAGGTCAGTTCCTCACGCAGAACGGGTGCCGGCTGGGCCGCCGCGATCTGAAAGATGAGGTCGACGGAGGCACCCAGTTCCAGGTCGAGTTCGGCGGTCACGATGCGTTGCACCGAAGTATCCTCGCACGCCGCGGAGGCTCCGTCGCACGCCGTGTTTCGACGCCTGTTCCCGTTCCCACTCGGCGTGGCTTACCCTCGACGCATGCGGACCTCCGCCCCCTCCCCTCAGCGCTCTCTGCGGCGCCGTCGGGCGCGGGTCATGCTGGCCGTCTCCGTGGCGGTCGCGGCGGTCGCCGGAGCCGCGCTGCTGCGGCCGTGGGCGAGCCCGGCCACCCCCGAGGCGGTCGTCGCGGCGGGGTCTGGCGCGGTGGCCGTGGCGACGACTCCGGAGCTGCTCGATCTGCCCGAGCATCCCACCGTGCTGATCTTCGGCGACTCGTGGACGTACGGTTCCGCGGCATCCGACCCCACCCTCGGCTACGCATATGTCGTTGCGGGAATGACCGGGTGGACGACGATCGTCGACGGCGTACGCGGCTCGGGATATCTCAAGCCCGGGCTCGACGGCCCCGACTTCGGCACCCGCATCGCCGCGCTCGACCCGCAGCTGCAGCCCGACCTCGTAATCGTGCAGGGATCGATCAACGATCGACGCGAGCCCGCGGCGGGGTACCGCGCCGCGGTGGATGCCGCGTGGGACGCCCTCGCCGCGACCTATCCGCACGCGCAGATCGTGATCCTCGGCGCCGCACCGCAGGTGATCCCGGTCGAGGCGGCGACGGCCCGCATCGACCGCGACCTCGCCGGCGCGGCGGCCGCTCGGGGCTGGTGGTACCTCTCCCCGCTCGGCGAGCACTGGATCACGCCGGCGAACTACGCCGACGTCATCGACACCGGACTCGGCCGCGACCACCCGTCGACGGCGGGTCACCGCTACCTCGCCGAGCGACTGGCCGCGGCGGTCGAAGCCATCACGCGGTGATACCCTCGATCGGTACGCCTCCGTAGCTCAGGGGATAGAGCGTTGGTTTCCGGTACCAAAGGTCGCAGGTTCGATTCCTGTCGGGGGCACTTCACATCTCGTCGATGACGTCACGGTCGTAGCCGCGCGTCGCGACCCGCCGACCGGGATACACTCGCCTGTGCGGGTGCGGCCCATCGATCTCGTCGACGTCTTCGTCTATCTGGTCGTGCTGCGCGTGTTCATCCAGCTCTTCCCGGCGGTGATCTCGGAGAGCTTCCTCGTCGCGCTTCTCACCGCGGTCCTGCTGAAGATCGTGCTCGAGGGCGTGCTGTTCGTGAAGAAGCGGATCGTGGCGCGCATTCGGGCCCCGCGCGGGCCGTGGATGCGCGCGCTCAACATCGGGATGCTGCTGCTCGTGCTCCCCGCAAGCAAGCTGCTCGTGCTCGAGCTCCTCGACCTCGTGTTCGGCGACGCCGTCTACCTGGGCGGGTTCTTCCTGGTCACTCTCCTGGTGCTGACCCTCACGCTCGCCCGCGCCACCGTCCGCCGCGCGTTCATCCTCGCGGCGTAGGCGAATCCCTCCCTGGGCTGATGCCCTCGCCCGCCGCGCTTTGTAGCGTCGAAGCATGGTCACCGCCAGCATCCCGTACCCCTCCGTCGCCGCACGATCCGCGCGCACGCGCACGCCGCTGCGCGACCGGGTCTCGACCGGCACCGCGACCGCACTGTCGGTCCTCGGACTGATCGGCCTCGGCGCGGCGAGCGCCACGAGAAGCGCGGGCACGAGCGTGCGCCCGAGCGTCGCGGCGGGTGCCGGGTCGGGCGCCACTCCGGCGGTCACAGCGGGCGCTGCTTCGGGCGTCGTAGCGGGCGCTGCGCCCGGCGCCCCGTCGGCGCCCGGCCCCGACTCGCGCGCCGCGTCGGCCGCCGACCGATCGTCGGCGGGGCGATCGGCGGCGGCGCTCACCCGCGCGGTTCCCGGCGGTAGACGAGGTCGCGGATCTCGCGTCCCTTCGCGATGCCCTTCCGTTCGAACGCGGTCATGACGCGTCCGTCGAATCGCGGCGCCCAGTCGCCCTCGAACGCCGGGGCGAAGTCCGCGGCATCCGCTATCACGGCGCGCATCTGCCGGGCGTAGTCCTCCCAGTCGGTCGCGAGGCGCAGCACGCCGCCGTCGCGCAGCGCCCGCGCGGCGAGCGGCGGGAATGAGGGGTCGACGAGGCGGCGCTTGTGGTGCTTGGACTTGTGCCACGGGTCGGGGAAGAAGATCCACAGTTCGTCGACGCTCGCCTCGGGCAGCAGGTGCTCGAGCACCTCGGGCGCGTTCGCCTCGACGAGCCGCAGGTTCTGGACGCCCTCGCGGGCGGCGTCGAGCATCGTGCGGGCGAGCCCCGCGCGGAAGACCTCGACGGCGAGGAAGTCGCGCTCCGGCGCCGCGGAGGCGGCGTGCACGATCGCGTGGCCCTGGCCGGAGCCGATCTCGATCACGAGCGGCGCCGTCCGGCCGTAGGTCTCGGCCGGGTCGATCCGGTTGCCGGGCTCGATGCTGGTCGCCGCCTGCCCGCGCGGCACCTCGATCAAGTAGAAGCCGGCGTGCTCGGCCCAGGCGCGCTCCTGGCCGTCGCTCATCCGGCCGCTCCGCCGGACGAAGGAGACGGGCTTGTCGCGGAAGCGCGGGGTCGAGTCGGTCACTCCCCCAGGCTACCCGTGACGAATGCAGGAGATCCGGCCCGCGCGGGCGCCCTGCGGCCCCGAACGGCGCCTCCGGCGCCAGATCTCCTGCACCCGTCACGCGGGTTCGGGCCCGAGGGTCACGGCCGTCTCGGCCGGCGGCCCCGGGCGCGAGGCGGCGCTCGGCAGAGGGGCCGGCCGGCCGAGACGGGGAGGGCCGGTGGGCTGAGGCCGGGCCGCGCCAGGCGGCTGACCGGGGTGCCGGTGACGAATGCAGGAGATCCGGGCCCGCAGGGGCGGCCAGGGGCCTAAACGGCGCGATCGGCGACGGATCTCCTGCGTACGTCACTCGGTGACGAAGTCGATCAGCTCCTCGACGCGTCCGAGGAGGGCCGGATCGAGGTCGCGGTAGCTCCTGACCGACCCGAGGATGCGCTGCCAGGTGCGCGCGATGTCGGCCTGATCGCGGGCGGGCCAGCCGAGCGCCCGGCTCACCCCGACCTTCCACTCGATGCCGCGCGGCACATCGGGCCAAGCCGCGATGCCGAGCGAAGACGGGCGCACGCACTGCCAGACGTCGATGTGCGGGTGCCCCACGATCCGGAGGTGCGCGCCGTGCGGCCCCCGCTCGACGGCCTGCGCGATGCGCGACTCCTTCGACCCCGGGACGAGGTGATCGACGAGCACGCCGTAGCGCCGCCCGGGCCCGGGCGGCTCCGCGCGGAGCAGGTCGTCGAGCAGGTCGACACCCTGGAGATACTCGACGACGACACCCTCCACGCGCAGGTCGTCACCCCAGACCTTCTCGACCAGTTCGGCGTCGTGACGACCCTCGACGAGGATGCGCGACGCGCGCGCGACGCGCGCCCGGGCCTCCGGCGCGGCGAACGAACCCGAGGCGGTGCGGCGGGGCGCGCGGGCACCGCCCGGCCCGCCCGACGCGGGGTTCGGCGGCCCGAGCAGCACGGGCTCGCCGTCGATGAGGAACCCGCCACCGAGCGGGAAGAGGCGGCGCTGACCGCGGCGGTCCTCGAGTTCGACGGTGCCCGACTGCACGCGGGTGACGGCGCCGCAGAAGCCGTCGCCTGCGACCTCGACGACCGTACCCGGGTCGGCCGGAACGGATGCCACCACCCGCCGCCCGGCATCCCGCCACCCTGCGGCGAGCACATCGCCGCCGTACCTGTCGATCCCGTCGTGAACCATCTCGCCTCCGAATCCGACACGCTACCTGCCGCGGGCCGCCCGGCCCGGCAGCGACGCCCGGATCGCACCGCCCCCGTCCGCGGCATCGCCAGCGCGGCTCGGCACGCGGCCCCGCCCGACGCAGCCCAACCCTGCGTCACGCCGACGCGGCACGCGGCCCAGCCCGGCGGGGCATTGCGGGGCACGACCCGGCGACCCGACCCGGCCCGGCACGGCCTGGCGACACGGCCCGACCCGGCCCGGCCGGGCGGCCCCGCCCGATCCAGCCCGACCCGGGCGCATAGCCGATTCCCATGCCGCGACCTATCGCCTCATACGCGGCCCGGCATAGGATCGGGAGGAGGCCGTCGCGAAGGTCTCGCGAAGGAGGGGGTGCGCCGTGCGCACGCGTCTGATGCTGGCTCTGACCGCCGCTGTCACGATCGTGCTCGGGGGCGCGGGCGCAGCCCTCGCCACCGCGCCGGTGACGCTGGGCGCCACGCGCGTGCTGGACGAGTCGGGGGTGCTGAGCGCCTCGCAGACCTCGAGCGTCGAGAAGGAGCTCGACTCCCTCTCCACCACCTCGGGCGTCGATCTGTGGGTCGTCTACGTGCCGACCTTCACCGACCCGACGAGCCCCGAGGGATGGGCGAACGCGACGGCCGAGGCGAACGGCCTCGGCCCCAACCCGTACCTCCTCGCGGTCGCCACCGACGACCGCGTGTACTACCTGTCCGGCTACTCGCAGGGACCCGTGAGCGAGGATCAGCTTCGCCAGATCGAGCAGCAGCGGGTGCAGCCCGCCCTCGCCTCCGGCGACTGGGCGGGAGCCGCCACGGCGGCCGCAGCCGGCCTGGCCGACGCGGTGAAGGGCGGCTCGGGAGGAACTGGCGGCTCCGGCGGCTCCGGCGGCGCCCTCGCGCCGATCCTTCTGGTCCTCGTCCTCGTGGCGCTCGCGGCGCTCGTCATCTGGATCGTCGTGCGCTCCCGCCGCAAGAGGACCCCCGCCGTGGCGGGCGGACAGGGCGGTGTCGGTGGCGCGATCGGCGCGGATGCCCCGCAGGACCCGCTCGCCCAGGTGTCCACCGACGAACTGCGCCGCCGGGCCGCGTCGGCGCTCGTGCAGACCGATGACGCGATGAAGACGAGCGAGCAGGAGCTCGGCTTCGCCCGCGCGCAGTTCGGCGACGCCGCGGCCGCGGAGTTCGAGCAGGCGCTGACGGATGCCAAGGCATCCCTCGACCAGGCCTTCGAGTTGCAGCAGCGGCTCGACGACTCCACCCCCGACTCCGAGGCCGACGTGCGCGCCTGGAACGCGCAGATCATCGACCTGTGCGAGCGGGCGAACGCCGGTCTCGACGAGAAGGCGAAGGCGTTCGACGAGTTGCGCCAGCTCGAGCAGAATGCCCCCGACGCGCTCGCCCGCGTGCAGGCGCTGCGCCAGACGGTCGCCGCCGCGCAGGATCAGAGCGCGAGCGCGCTCGCCGCGCTCCAAGGCGCGTACGCCCCGGCCGCCCTCGCGACGATCGCCGACAACCCCGTGCACGCCGCGACCGACCTCGCCTTCGCCGACGAGCAGCTGACCGCCGCGCAGCAGGCGATCGCCGCCGGCGACTCGGCGGCCGCCGCCGTCAGCATCCGCGCCGCCGAGGACGCCGTGGCGCAGGCCGACCTGCTGCACACCGCCGTGGGCACCCTCGCCGCCGACCTCGGCAAGGCCGAGACCGACGCCGCCGGCCTCATCGCCGACATCGAGCAGGACATCGCGACCGCGAGCGGCCTGCCCGACACCGATGGGCGCCTCGCCGGGGTGATCACGACGACCCGCGGACAGGTGGATGCCGCGAAGGCGCTCCTCGCCGGATCGGCCAAGCAGCCGCTCGCCGCCCTGCAGAACCTCGACGCCGCGAACACGCAGATCGACGCGACGCTCGCCGGGGTGCGCGACGCGCAGGCGCAGGCGCAGCGCGCTGGCCAGCAACTGAACGCCCTGATGACGCAGGCCCAGGCGCAGGTGTCGGCGGCAGAGGACTTCATCACCTCGCGGCGCGGTGCGATCGGCGCCGAGGCGCGCACGCGGCTCGCCGAGGCGGGCGCCTCGCTCGTGCAGGCCCGTCAGCTGCAGCAGACCGACCCCGCCGCCGCGCTCCCCTACGCCCAGCGCGCGAACGACCTCGCCGCTCAGGCGATCCAGTACGCGCAGAACGACGTCGGCGCCTTCTCGGGCGACGGCATGTTCGGCGGCGGCGGAAGCGGCGGCGGCAGCAACGTGATGGGCGCCGTGCTCGGCGGCATCGTCATCAACTCGCTGCTGGGCGGCGGTCGTGGCGGTGGCGGCGGCATGTTCGGCGGTGGCGGGTACGGAGGAGGAGGCGGCTACGGCGGCGGCAGTCGGGGCGGTGGCATGGGCCCCGGCAGCTTCGGCGGCGGCGGCACCCGCAGCCGGCGCGGAGGCGGCCGCTTCTGACTCCTCCTCCCGCGCCCGCCACGAACGCCCGCGGCATCCGAGCCCCGACCTCCCACACCCACCGACACCCCCAGTTCCCGTTAGGAAAGGAAAACCGATGGCAAAGCAGTCCATCTTCGGCCGCATCTCGACGCTCGTGAAGGCGAACGTCAACGCGATGCTCGACTCCGCCGAAGACCCGCAGAAGATGCTCGACCAGCTCGTCCGCGACTACACCAACAACATCGCCGACGCCGAATCGGCCATCGCCGAGACGATCGGGAACCTGCGCCTGCTCGAGCGCGACCACGAGGAGGACGTCAAGGCCGCCGCCGAGTGGGGCAACAAGGCGCTCGCCGCGAGCCGCAAGGCCGACGAGCTGCGCCGGGCCGGCAACACGACCGACGCCGACAAGTTCGACAACCTCGCCAAGATCGCCCTGCAGCGTCAGATCAGCGAGGAGAACGAGGCGAAGGCGCTGGCCCCCTCGATCGCCGCGCAGACCGAGGTCGTCGACAAGCTCAAGGACGGCCTCAACGGCATGAAGCAGAAGCTCGTCGAGCTGAGGTCGAAGGCCTCCGAGCTCATGGCGCGGCAGAAGAGCGCCGAGGCGCAGAACAAGGTGCACGACGCGGTCCGGTCGATCGACGTCATGGACCCGACGAGCGAGATCGGCCGCTTCGAAGACAAGGTGCGCCGCCAGGAGGCGCTCGCGGCGGGCAAGGCCGAGATCGCGGCATCCTCGCTCGACGCGCAGTTCAACCAGCTGGAGGACGTGGGCGAGCTCACCGAGGTCGAGGCGCGCCTCGCGGCGCTGAAGACCGGCGCGCCCGCCCCCGCGATCGAGCAGTAACCACCCCGCCACCACGCCGAGAAACCACTCCCGTGTCGAGAAACCACGCCCGCCGCGGTTTCTCACGCGCGGAGTGGTTTCTCGCGTGCGGGCGCTGTGCGGGAGGATGACCCCATGACGCGTTTCCTCATCGTGCCGCAGTGGCAGGGGTCGCCCGCCGCGCGGGCGATGCACCTCGTCGACGGCGCCGAGGCGATCGCCGGCGACCTGCCGCGCGCTCGCACGGTGCGGGTCGAGGTGCCGACCTCGGCCGGCGAGGCGCTCGACACGGGCATCCGGCGCTACAGCGCGCTCTCGCGCACCGCCGACGCGGTGAGGGATGCCCTGGCCGCGGGCGCCCCCGACACGCGCACGCCCGAGGGCTCGACGCCCGCCGCCGACCTCGACGCCGCGGCCGCGCCGACCGAAGCGGCCGCCCCGGCCGAGCCGGCGCTCGTGGTCGGCGGCGACTGCGGCGTCGCGGTGCCGGCGATCGCCCACGCCGCCGCGGCGCACGATCGCCTCGCGGTGGTCTGGTTCGACGCGCACGGCGACCTGAACTCGCCCGCCTCCTCGCCCTCGGGCGCGTTCGCGGGCATGGCCCTGCGCGCCGTGATCGACGACCTGCCGCTCCCGTCCGGCGGGCCGATCGTGCCCGCCGAGCGGGTGATCCTCGCCGGAGCGCGGGAGCTCGACGACGCCGAAGAGACGGCCGCGATGGATGCCGGTGTGCTGCGCCTCTCCGTCGAAGACCTCGACGGCCCCGAGCGCCTCGCCGACGCGGTCGCGGCGACGGGTGCCACCGCCCTCTACATCCACGTCGACCTCGATGTGCTCGACCCTGCCGTGATCTCCGGCGTCGGCCTGCCGGTGCCGTTCGGGCTGTCGCTCGACGCGCTGCTGCGCTCGATCGCCGCCGCCCGCGCCCGCGTGCCGCTCGTCGGCGCGTCGATCGCGGGATTCGCTCCGGCCTCTCCGGCCGCCGCCGTCGACGACCTCGGCACGATCCTGCGGGTCGTCGGGGCGCTCGCGTGATCGCCCGCCCCCCGGCGGGCTGGCGACAGCGCGCCGAACGCGCCGTCGCACGCGGCGAGGCGATCGACGCCTGGATCCCGTCCGTCATGCTCGACTCCCCCATCAGCCTCCTCGGCTACGCGTGGGGCACCGCCGTCGGCTGGCTGTGGGGCGGCCTGTGGTCGACCGGTCCGGTGACGCGCCGCGGCGGGCTGTGGGTGTTCACGGGCCTGCCGAACTGGGCGTTCGGCCGCGGCGGCGTGTGCGTGGGCGGCTGCTACCTCACCGGATCGGCGCCGGTCACCGACACCGTGCTACGACACGAGGCCGTGCACGCGCGGCAGTGGCGGCGGTACGGATTCCTCATGCCCCTGCTCTACCTCGTCGCCGGCCGCAACCCGCTGACGAACCGGTTCGAGATCACCGCCGGGCTCGAAGACGGCAACTACGTGCCGCGCGGCAGCTGAACGGAGCCCAAGCCAAGCCGACCGGCAGCGCAGCGCGGCAGATGCCGGCGCCGCGACCCCGGGTCAGCGCGCGGCGGCGAGCCCGAAGCGCTCGGGCGTGTGCACGGCGCTCGCCTCGATGCCGAGGGCGCCGGTCAGGTGGTCGAAGATGTCGGCCGTGCCGAGGAAGCCGCCGAGCAGGTGGATGCGGGTGCCGCCCGCGCACGTGTCGTCGGCGCAGAGCATCTCGTCGGCCCACGCCGTCACGGCGCGCGCGAGAGCCTGTCCGGGGGCGCAGGCGCGGCCCGTTCCGGGATCGCCGGTGCGCTGCGAACGGTCGAGCCACGTCACGATCATGCGGGCGGGCACGGCGAGATCGAACACGTACGAGGCATCCGGCACCTCGATGAACACCCGACCGGTCGAGCAGATCGGCAGGGTCGCGATGAGCGTCTCGAGCTCGACCAGCGAGGTCTCGTCGGCGGTGATCAGCTGCTGCACGCGCGCATGACGGGATGCCTTGCAGGCGGTGGCGTCGTGGGCGACGGCGTGCTCGGTCAGCGTGGTCATGATGCTTTCACTATACTCCCCGTTTAGGTGAGCCTTACCTCGCCTGCCCCGATTCCGCCGCAGATACTCAGCCTGCAATGAGCACGCGGCGGAGCTCGGCGAGCTCGTCGTCGCGCACGCCCTGCGCGCGCAGATAGTCGGCGGGCGAGCCGTAGCGCGCATCGAGCTCGTCGAGGAGGCCGCTCATCACGGGCGCCGGCGACCGGGTCGCGAGCTCGTCGAGGTGGCGCGCCTGCGGATGGGCGGCGCGAAGGTACGCGAGCACGCGGGCGTTGCGCGCCGGCGGCAGCAGCGCCTCGGTGCGGGCGTAGTCGTCGACGACGGCCGCGCGCTCCACCCCGACGGCGGCGAGCATGAGCGCCACCGCGACGCCGGTGCGGTCCTTGCCGACGGTGCAGTGCACGAGTACCGGCTGCGTCTCGAGCACGGCGCGCACCACCTCGACAAGGCGTTCGGCGCCGGTGTCGACGAGCGCGCGGTACATCTCGGAGAGCGGCACGTCGTCGACGAAGAACGATGCCGCCGACCCGAGGAAGAGCGGTGCGCGCAGCGTCTCGACCTCGAGCCCGTCGAGGCGGCTCGGCTCGAGCGCCACTTCGTCGTCGGCGCGCAGGTCGACGACACGGCGGAGGCCCAACGCGGCGAGCGCCGTGCGCCCGTCACCGGTGAGGCGGGCGAGGTTTCCGGAGCGGAAGAGGACGCCGCTCCGCGTGACGCCCGACTCCGCCGGGAGGCCGCCCACGTCGCGGAGGTTCAGCGCGCCGCCCACCGGCAGACCCGCGGGGGTCATGACGTCGCGCTCGGGGCCCGCTCCCCTCGGCGCGGCGGCACGGGGTACTTTCCGGCGATCGTGATGCGGTTGAAGGCGCCGATCGAGACGAGCAGCCAGCTGAGGGCGACGTACTCCTCCTCGGTGAAGATGCTGCACACGTGGTCGTACAGCTCGTCGGAGACGCCCTCCTCGTGGATGTAGACGTAGCTCTCGGCGAGTTCGAGGGCGGCCCGCTCGCGCGCGCTGAAGACGCCCGACTCGCGCCAGACCGCGATCTGGGCGATCTCGTCGGCGGTGAGGCCGGCCGCGACGCCGCGGTCGACGTGCACCCGCACGCAGTAGGCGCAGCCGTTGAGCTGCGACGTGTGGATGAGCGCGATCTCCTTCAGCCGGTCGTCGATCCCCGCCTCGGTCGCGAGGGTGCCGACCGTCTGCGAGAACGCCACCAGTGCGTCGTAGGCGGGCCGGGCCGAACGGGAGAGGTGCACGCGTCGCTCCGTGGTCATGCGCCCAGCCTATTGCGCCCGCACCGCGCAACGGCGAGCGGGACGCGGCGGCCGCGCGTGCACCACAATGGCGGGATGGATGCCCAGTTCCCCTATCTCTCCGCCCAGGCCGCCGAGCTCGGCGTCACCGCCCCGCCCGCCCGGCGGCTGAGCTTCGCACTGCCGGACGGCCGCACCGTCAGCGCGCTGCAGTACGGCGACGCCGCCTCGGGCACCTTCCCCTCCCCCGTCGTCACCTTCCTGCACGGCGCGGGCCTCAACGCCCACACCTGGGACACGACCGTGCTCGCCCTGGGTCTTCCCGCCCTCGCCCTCGACCTGCCCGGCCACGGCGACTCGTCGTGGCGGGACGACGCCGCCTACGTCGGGGCGACGCTCGCCGCCGACATCGCCCCGGCGATCGCGGAGTGGACGGATGCCCCGCAGGTGCTGGTCGGCCAGTCGCTCGGCGGACTCACCGCCGCTGCCCTCGCGGCCACGCATCCCGAGCTCGTCCGCGCACTCGTGATCGTCGAGATCACCCCCGGCATCGACCCGAACGGCGACGCCGCGCAGATCGGAGCGTTCTTCGCGGGGCCCACCGACTGGGCGAGCCGCGACGAGCTCGTCGACCGCGCCCTCGCCTTCGGGCTCGGCGGCACGCGCGAGGCGGCGACGCGGGGCGTCTTCCAGAACTCCCGCGTGCGGCCCGACGGCCGGGTGGAGTGGAAGCACCATTTCGCGCACCTCGCGAACGCCCTCGCCGCCGACCCCGCCGCCGCGGCGAGCGCCGAGGCGCAGCAGCAGGCGATCCGCGGCGCGCTGTCGGCCTCCGGCTGGGACGACCTCGCCGCGGTCACCGTGCCGATCACGCTCGTGCGCGGCGAGCGCGGCTTCGTCACCGAGGGTGACGCGGCCGACTTCGTGGCGCGCGTGCCGCAGGCATCCGTCCTCACGGTGCCTTCGGGTCACAACGTGCAGGAGGAGCTGCCGGCCCCGCTCGCGGCTCTCGTCTTCGACATCGCCGACGCGTGAGCGGACCGGCCGTCCGGCGAGCGAGAACGCGCGATTCGGCGACCCGTGCGACGGGGCGCGACGAACCGTGTGACAGATCGTGACCGACGCCGCGGCCGATCATGACCGGGGCACCGCGCCGGGAGCCTAGGCTGTAAGGCGCACTCGAGTCTGCGGACCGGCGCCCACAGCATATTCGCGCCCGTCCGCCCTGCGAAAGGAACCCCCTCACATGCTTCGCCGCACCACCGTCGCTGCTGCCGCGCTCCTCGCGGCCGGCGCCCTGCTGCTCAGCGCCTGCACCGACGGCACGTCGCCGTCGCCCACCTCGTCGGGCGGGTCCGCCGACCCGGATGCCTCGATCGCGGTGCGCCTCGTCGCCGAGCCCGGCAACCTCGACATCCGCGAGACCGCGGGCGCCGCGCTCGACCAGATCCTGATCGACAACGTGTACCAGGGCCTCGTCTCGCGCACCCCCGACCAGGAGATCGTCGACACCCTGGCATCCAGCCACGACGTCTCGGCCGACGACCTCACCTACACCTTCACCCTGCGCGAGGGCGTCACCTTCCACAACGGCGAGGAGCTCACCCCCGCCGACGTCGTGTGGTCGCTGCAGCAGGTCAAGGACAACGCCTCGTACCGCGACTCGGCGCGCCTCGAGCGCGTCAGCTCGATCGCCGCGAACGGGCAGGACATCGTGCTGACCCTCAGCGAGCCCGACTCGACGCTGCTGTGGAACCTCACCGGCCGCGCCGGGCTCGTCTTCAAAGAGGGCGACACGACCGACCGCAAGACGGCCGCCAACGGCACCGGCCCCTACGCCCTCGCCGACTGGAAGCAGGGCGACTCGATCACCCTGAAGCGCAACGACGCCTACTGGGGCGACAAGGCGAAGGCGGCCGAGGTCGTGCTCGACTTCATCCCCGACACGCAGGCCGCACTCAGCGGCGCGCTCGCGGGCGAGCTCGACGTGCTGACCGGGTTCGACGCGAACCTCAAGGACCAGGTCGAGGCGAACGGCGACTTCGCGCTCGTGCTCGGCAAGTCGACCGACAAGGGCGTGCTCGCGATGAACTCGACGAAGGGGCCGCTCGCCGACAAGCGCGTGCGCCAGGCGATCCGTCAGGCCATCGACAAGGAGTCGATCGTCGCGGCGCTCGGCGCCGGACAGACGCAGTACGGTCCGATCCCCGAGCTCGACCCCGGCTACGAGGACCTCGAGTCGACGGCGCCGTTCGACCCGGCCGCAGCCAAGAAGCTCCTCGCCGAGGCGGGCGCCGAGGACATCACGCTGAACCTCACGATCCCGGCGTTCTACGGCTCGACCGTGTCGCAGATCCTCGTGTCGAACCTGCACGACGTCGGCATCACGCTGAAGGTCGACAACGTGGAGTTCCCCACCTGGATCAGCGACGTCTACACGAACAAGGACTACGAGCTGAGCTTCGTGCTGCACACCGAGGCCCGCGACTTCGAGAACTGGGCGAACCCCGACTACTACTTCACCTACGACAACCCGAAGGTGCAGGACCTCTACGCGCAGTCGACGCGTGCCACCGACCTCGACACGTCGGCCGACCTGCTGAAGCAGGCCGCGAAGATCGTGGCCGAGGACCAGGCCGCCGACTGGCTGTACAACGGGGCATCCGTCGTCGCCGTCGGCACCGACATCACCGGCTTCCCGTCGGTCAACGTCAACGAGCGCTTGAACCTGGCCGAGCTGGCCACGTCTCAGAGCTAGCAGACGGGTGATCCGCTACGCGCTGACGCGGCTGGCCCTGCTGCTGCTGGGCCTGTTCGTCGCCAGTGCGCTCATCTTCATGACCCTGCGGGTTCTCCCCGGCGATGTGGCCCAGCTCATCGCCGGGGTGAACTCCACCCCCGACCAGGTCGCCGCCATCCGCGACCGGCTGGGCCTCGACGACCCGCTGCCGGTGCAGTACGCCGCGTGGATCGGCGGGGTGCTGCAGGGAGACCTCGGCTCGTCGCTGCTCACCGGATCGTCCGTCGCCGACGAGCTCGTGCAGAAGGGGCAGGTCACGATCCCGCTCGGTCTCATGGCGATGACGATCGCGATGCTCGTCGCGTTGCCGTTCGGCGTGATCTCGGCGATGCGCCGCGGCCACGCCGACGGCACCGCGCTGAACGTCACCGCGCAGACCCTCGCCGCCGTGCCGGTCGTGTGGGCGGGCATGATGCTCGTCGTCGTCTTCGCGGTGTGGCTCGGCTGGCTGCCCGCGCAGGGATTCCCGCGCAGCGGGTGGTCGGACCCCGGCCTCGCGTTCCGCTCGCTGCTGCTCCCCGCGATCACCATCGGCGTGATCGAGGGCGCGATGCTCATGCGCTTCGTCCGCTCGGCGACGCTGCAGGCGACGGGGCAGGACTTCGTGCGCACCGCCGCCGCGAAGGGGCTCACCCGCAATCAGGCGCTCGTGCGGCACGGCCTGCCCACCGTGGGGCTGTCGATCATCACGGTGCTCGGTCTGCAGGTGGCCGGCATCATCGTCGGCTCCGTCGTGATCGAGCAGCTGTTCAGCCTGCCCGGCATCGGACGGATGCTCGTCGCCGACGTCGGCAACCGCGACCTGCCCAAGGTGCAGGGCGAGCTGCTCGTGCTCACCGGGTTCGTGCTGGTCGTCGGGTTCGTCGTCGACCTCGTGCACCGGGTCATCGACCCGCGGCAGCGGGAGGCGGAGTGATGGTCCGGCGGCGCGCGCAGACCGGTCGCACCGGCGACCGTCCCTCGTGGTTCGCGCGGCTCTGGTCGCTGTCGACGGGCCGGTTCGGCATCATCGTCGTGGCCGTGACCGCGCTCACCGCGCTCGTCGCACGGTTCTGGACGCCGTTCGACCCGCAGCGGGTCGACGTCGCCAATCGTTGGGATGCCCCGGGCATCCCGCACCTGCTCGGCACCGACGGATCGGGGCGCGACATCCTCAGCCTCCTCATGGCCGGAGCGCGCACCACCGTGTGGGTCGCGCTCGGCGCCGGCGTCGTGGCGACCCTCCTGGGGCTGCTGCTCGCGGCGCTCGGCGCGCTGACCACCCGGTGGGTGCGCGAGTCGGTCGCGGTGCTCGTCGACATCCTGATCGCCTTCCCGGTGCTCCTCATCGCGATGATGCTGTCGTCTGTGTGGGGGGGCTCGCTCTGGGTCGTGATCGTGTCGGTCGGCATCGGCTTCGGCGTGAACATCGCCCGCGTCACGCGGCCCGAGCTCCGCCGCGTGCTGCACAGCGACTTCGTGCTGGCGGGGCGCGCGTCGGGCCTCACGCCCGTGCAGAACCTGTGGCGGCACCTGCTGCCGAACGTCGCACCGGTGTTCATCGTGCAGCTGTCGTGGGGCATGGCCGTGGCGGTGCTCGCCGAGGCGGGCCTCAGCTACCTCGGCTTCGGCGCGCCGGCGACCGAGCCGAGCTGGGGGCTCCTCCTGAAAGACCTGCAGACCTACATCTCGGTGCATCCGCTCACCGTCGTCTGGCCGGGGCTCGCGATCACGCTGACGGTGCTCGGGCTCAACCTGCTGGGCGACGGACTGCGCGAGGCGACCGACCCGACCCTCTCGCGCCGCACCCGCACGACCCGCTCCGACATCCCGCAGCCGGCGGTGGTCTCGTGAGTCTCGAGGTGCGCGATCTCGTGGTCGAGCTGGACGGGAGCCGCGTCGTCGACGGGGTCTCGTTCGACGTGCCCGACGGCGCGCGAGTCGGGCTCATCGGCGAGTCGGGATCGGGCAAGTCGCTCACCGCGCTCGCGATCCTCGGACTCCTGCCCGAGGGCGCGACGGCCTCGGGGAGCGTGCGGTGGGACGGCCGCGAGCTGATCGGACTGCCCGACCGCGAGCTGGCGACCCTCCGCGGCGACGAGATCGGCATCGTCTTCCAAGAGCCGCGCACCGCCCTCAACCCCGTGCGCACCGTCGGACGGCAGATCGGCGAGTCGATCCGCATCCACGAGGGCGCCTCGCGGCGCGAGGCGTCCCGCCGCGCCGTCGCCGAGGCCGCGCGGGTGCGCCTGCCCGACCCCGAGCAGATCGTGAAGCGCTATCCGCACCAGCTCTCCGGCGGACAGCGGCAGCGGGTCGCGATCGCGATGGCGCTCGCCTGCCGGCCGCGCCTGCTCATCGCCGACGAGCCGACCACCGCGCTCGACGTGACGATCCAGGCCGAGATCCTCGACCTGCTGAACGGTCTCGTCGCGCGGGACGGCATGTCGCTCGTGTTCATCACGCACGACCTGGCCGTGCTCTCGCAGGTCGCGACCCACGCCGTCGTGCTCGACGAGGGACGCGTCATCGAGCACGGACCGCTGTCGCGCCTGCTCACCGCCCCCGCCTCGCCGATCACGCAGGGGCTGCTGCGCGACGCGACCGCGACGCTCTGGAAGCCGGGAGGCCTCGCATGACGCCCCTCGCATCCGACGACGACGTGCTCGTGCGGGGGCGCGCGCTCTCGCGCACGTTCCGGCAGCGCGGGACTCGGATGTTCGAGCGCTCGCGCACGACGACGGCGCTCGACGATGCCGACGTCGACGTGCGCACGGGTTCGGCACTCGGGATCATCGGCGAGTCGGGCTCGGGCAAGTCGACCCTCGTCCGCATCCTGCTGGGGCTGGATGCCCCGACCTCGGGCACCGTCGCCTTCGACGGCCGCCCCGTCGACGCGCGCGCGCGCGCTCGGTCGCTGCACTGGCTGCGGCGCGAGACGGGGATCGTGTTCCAAGACCCCTACGCCTCGCTCGACCCGCGCATGAGCGTCGGCCGGATCGTCGGCGAGCCCCTCTGGGCGCTCGGCGTGCTCACGCCGGGCGCGGAGCGGCGCGCGCGCGTGCGCGAGGTGCTGGAGGACGTGGGCCTCGAGGCGGAGATGGCGACCCGCTACCCGCACGAGTTCTCCGGCGGTCAGCGGCAGCGGATCGCCCTCGCCCGGGCGATCGTGCACCGGCCGCGCCTGCTCGTCGGCGACGAGCCGCTGTCGGCCCTCGACGTCACCGTGCGCGCGCAGGTGCTGGAGCTGCTCCGCGAGCTGCGGCGGACGCAGGGGTTCACGCTGGTGATGGTGTCGCACGACATCGGCGTCGTGCAGAACCTCTGCGACGACGTGATCGTCATGAAGGACGGCCGCATCGTCGAGGAGGGCCCGACCGAGAAGGTGCTGCTTGCGCCGCAGGTCGCGTACACGCGGCGGCTGCTGGCATCCATCCCCGTCATCGGCCCCTCGCAGACCTGAACCGCCCCGTCGGGCGCCGCGTGGCGCCCCCAGTCGTCGGACCGGTGGGGCTGGATTCGTCTCGTGAGGCCGACACGCGCACGGCAGCCCCACCGGTCCTGCGACCGAGCCGGCGACGAGGTCGGGGCCGGTGTCGGAGGGTGGGGCGTAGGGTGACGCCATGCACGCGATCGTCCCTCCCTACCTGCTGGCCCGGCTCGCCGACGCCGACGCGCCGCACCTCGCCGGCGCCGCCGAGGCCGCGCGGGCGACCCTCGCCGCGCCCCGCCCCTACCACCGGGGTCGCACCCGCGCGAACCTCGACGTGTCGGTCGAGGGCGACGCCCTGGTCGTCGAGGGGTCACCGGCGCCGGACCGGGTGACCTCCGACGCGCAGCACCGCGAGACGCTGCCCGGGCGCCGCGTGCGGGGCGAGGACGACCCGCCGACCGGCGACGAGGCCGCCGACGAGGCATTCGACGGGCTCGGCGAGACGTTCGCGTTCTTGTGGGATGCCTTCGACCGGGCATCCATCGACGGCGCCGGCGGCACGCTCGCGGCGACCGTGCACTACGGCGAGAAGTACGACAACGCGTTCTGGAACGGCGAGCGCATGGTATTCGGCGACGGCGACGGCGAGGTGTTCACGGGGTTCACGGGATCGATCAGCGTCATCGCGCACGAGCTCGGCCACGGCGTCGTCGAGCACTCGGGCGGTCTCGACTACGAGGGGCAGTCGGGCGCGCTCAACGAATCGATCGCCGACGTGTTCGGCGCCCTGACCGACCAGCACGTGCAGGGGCAGAGCGCCGCCGAGGCGGCCTGGCTGATCGGCGCGGGGATCTTCACGCCGGCCGTGCAGGGCGTGGCTCTCCGCTCGATGAAGGCGCCCGGCACGGCCTACGACGACGACGTGCTCGGGCGCGACCCGCAGCCCGCGCACATGCGCGACTACGTCGAGACCACGGAAGACAACGGGGGCGTCCACATCAACTCGGGCATCCCGAACAAGGCCTTCCACCTCGTCGCGACCGCCCTCGGCGGCCACGCATGGGAGCGCGCGGGACGCATCTGGTACCTGACGCTGACCGGCGGGTCTCTCGCCGGCACCGCGGACTTCGCGCGGTTCGCCGCGGCGACGACGCAGACCGCCCACGCGGAGTACGGTGAGGACTCGGAGGAGGCCGCCGCCGTCCGCACCGCGTGGAACGCCGTCGGCGTGACGAACGGTGGCAGAGGGAACTGAACGGCAACGCACGGAGGACGATGCCCCGGGCGACGAGCCCACCGTCGCCGTGAGGGTCGTGCGCTCGGGCGGATTCGCGGGGCTTCGCCGCACGTGGGCGGTCGACGTGGATGCCGCCGACGCCGGCCCCTGGATCGCGCTCGTCGAGGCCTGCCCGTGGGATGACTGCGGTTCGGCGTCGGCGAGGTCGGCGTCGAACCCTCGCGGCGCCGACCGGTTCTCGTATCGCCTGTCGGCGCGGGTGCGCGGCGCGGAGCGTCAGGCCGACCTCGCCGAGTCGGACGCCGTCGGCCCCTGGCGCACGCTGATCGACGCGGTGCGCGAGGCCTCCGCGCGCGAGGCCTCGGACTGATCCAGACGGCGCCGCCTGGATCCGGTCAGCGCTCCTCGGCCGGGCGGCGCCCGAACAGTCCGCGCTTGCGCTTCACCGGCTTCAGCTGCTTCTGCAGGTAGATCGTGCCGAGCCAGCGGCCGAACTTGAACCCGACGCGCCCCATCCGTCCGACCTCGACGAACCCGAGCCTCTCGTGCAGCGCGACCGACGACTCGGCGCCCTTGTCGCTGATGACGGCGACCATCTGGTGGATGCCGGCCTGCTCGGATGCCTCGATCAGCGCCTCGAGCAGCGCCCGACCGAGCCCCTTGCCGGTCGCGGCGTGGCCGAGGTAGATCGAGTTCTCGACGCTGTAGCGGAAGGCCGACTTCGACGACATCGGCTGCACGAGCGCGTAGCCGAGCACCTGCCCGGTCGGCGACTCGGCGACGAGGAATGGCATGTCGTGCTTGCGGAGGAAGGCGATCTTCTCGCGCCACTGCGCGAGCGACCACTTCTTCTCGTCGAAGGTGACGACCGAGTTCGTGACGTAGTGGTTGTAGATCTCGCGGATCTCCGGAACGTCGCGGTCTTCGACCGGTCGGATCTCGTACGAGAACGGCCGCTCGGCCTCGGTACGGCGCAGGTGCGCGGGCAGGCGCCGACGCGTCTTCTCGTACTCCTCCTCCAGCATGCCGGTCAGCCTACGCCGCCCCCCGTGTCGTGCTCGCCCGCGGGCGCGATGCGCCAGTCGACGGGTGCCGCACCCTGCTCTTCGAGCAGCGCGTTCGCGCGCGAGAACGGCTTCGACCCGAAGAACCCACGGCTCGCCGACAGCGGAGAGGGGTGCGCCGACTCGATGATCGGGGTGCTCCCGAGCAGGGGCCGGAGGTTCGCGGCATCCCTCCCCCACAGGATCGCGACGAGCGGGGCGTCCCGCGCGGCGAGCGTGCGGATCGCGTGCTCGGTCACGGTCTCCCACCCCCAGCCCCGGTGGGATGCCGGAGCGCCAGGCGCGACCGTGAGCACGCGGTTCAGCAGCATGACGCCCTGATCGCCCCACGCCGACAGGTCGCCGTGCGGCGCGGGCGCGATGCCGAGGTCGTCGTGCAGTTCGCGATAGATGTTGCCGAGGCTCCGCGGCAGCGGGCGTACGTGCGCATCGACCGCGAACGAGAGACCGATGGGATGCCCCGGCGTCGGGTAGGGGTCCTGCCCGACGATGAGCACCCGCACCTCATCGAACGGTCGGGCGAAGGCACGCAGCACGCGATTTCCGGAGGGCAGGTACGACCGGCCCGCGGCCGACTCTGCACGGAGCCGCTCACCGAGCGCCGCGAGGTCGGGGGCGACCGGGGCGAGGGCGCGCGCCCACCCGGCATCCATGAGTCCCGCCGCGGCGAGCTCCTCGAGGGTCGTCGCCATCAGGCGCTGGCGCCCGTGTGCGAGTCGGCTCCGGCATCCTCCTCGGCGACCGTGCCGCGCGCCGACCAGGGGAAGTCGATCCAGCGGTCGGTCTCGCGCCAGGAGAAGTCGGGGGATGCCACGGAGCCCGGCTTCGTGTAGATGCACACCGAGCGCACCTCCGCCCCGGCATCCGTCAGCATCGTCACGGCGAGCGCCAGGGTGCGCCCCGAGTCGGCGACGTCGTCGACGAGCAGCACGCGCTTGCCGGGCAGGTAGCCGAGGTCGAGGTCGGGCGGCAGGAGCGCGGGCGCGTCGAGCACCGCGCCGATGCCGGTGTAGAACTCGACGTTCAGCGCGCCGCAGCTCTTCACCCCGAGCCCGTACGCGATGGCGCCGGCGGGGAGGAGCCCGCCGCGGGCGATCGCGACGACGACGTCGGGGGCGAAGCCGTCCTGCACGATCGCACGGGAGAGGGCGCGGGTCGCGTCGCCGAAGCCCGCCCAGGTGAGAATCTCGCGGTCGGCGGGGGCGTCATCGTGCGTCACGGTCTCCAACCTAGACGCTCCGTGATCCCGCCGACGCGCGCCGGAAACACACGCTGTCCGCCGGGGTCCTATGCTGAACGCCGTGTCATCGTCGTCGAGACTGAGTCCCTTGTCCGCCGCGACCGAGTCGTTGCGCACCTCCGCGGTCGGGGTGACGGCGGCCTGACGGTCTGGGCGATCTGCGCAGCCGGCGGGTTCCTCGCGGCCGTCCTGCTCTTCTTCGTGCCGAAGGTCGCCTTCGCCGACGCCCCGCCCGCCTGAGCCGCGCCCGCGCTCGGCCGTCAGTCGCGCGGGCGGAGCGCGCCGCGGGCGAGCAGATGCTGGGCCGACTGGGCCACCGGGCGCATGGTCACGAGGTCGAGGTTCACGTGGCCCGGGGCGTTCAGCGCGTAGGAGATGACATCGGCGACGTCGGATGCCACGAGCGGCTGCTCCACGCCGTCGTAGACCTTCTCGGCGCCCGCCGTGTCGCCGCCGAGGCGATTGAGGGTGAACTCCTCGGTGTAGACCATGCCGGGCGCGACCTCAGTGACGCGGATCGGCTCGCCGTTCAGCTCGAGCCGCAGCGCGTGCACGAGCATCGCCTCGCCCGCCTTCGCCGCGTTGTAGCCGGCTCCCCCTGGGTACGCGGTCTGCGCCGCGGTCGAGGTCACGTACAGGGTGTCGGCGTGGTCTCCGCCCGCGCGGATCCCCGCCCGGAGGAGCGGGAGGAGCGCCGCCGTGACGAGCTGGGCCGAAAGCACGTTCGCCTCGAACATCCACCGCCAGTCCTCAGCCTTGCCGTCTTCGACGCGGTCGACCCCGCGCGCCCCGCCCGCGATGTGCACGAGGGCGTGCACATCTCCCGTGCGGGCCAGATGCTCGGCGAGCGCTGCGACGTCGGCCTCGCTGCTGAGGTCGGCGGCGTACGAGGCGGAGCCCACCTCGGCATCCAGCGCCGCGAGGCGCTCGGCCCGGCGCGCGACGCCGACGACGTCCCATCCGCCAGCCCGCAGGGCCCGCACCGTCGCCTCGCCGATCCCCGAACTCGCCCCGGTCACCACAGCACGCCTCGTCGTCATGCCCCCACGCTACCCGTCCACTCGTCCGCCGATTATCGGCTCTGCGCATTCTAGGTGTACTGACCTCGACCGTTGTTGATTCGGTCGATGGGGGTTTTGCCTCCGATGCCGAGGTGGTGCCTGTCTAGGTTGTAGTGGTCGAGCCAGGTCGTCAACCCTGCTTTTCGGTCGTCGTTCGAGCTCCAGGGGCGGGCGTAGGCCCACTCGGTGGCGAGGGTGCGGTTGAGGCGTTCGACTTTCCCGTTGGTCCAGGGGCAGTGCGGTTTGATGAACCGCTGTCGGATGCCGTGCGCGTCGACCACGGCCTTGAACGCGGCCGAGTGGCGGTAAGCGAACGCGTTGTCGCTGATGACGCGTTCGACTGTGACGCCGAGGCGCGCGTAGAACGCGATCGCCCGCTCGAGCACACCCGCGGCGGTGATGCCTTTCTCGTCGTCGTGGATCTCCGCGTAAGCAACTCGGGAATGGTCGTCGATGACGGTGTGCACGTAGTCGTAACCCAGGCCCCGCTTGCGCGCAGGACGTTGCCCGCGGCCATGCAGACGCCATCCGCCGCCGTCGGGGATACGGCCGAGTTTCTTCACATCAACGTGGATCAGGGACCCGGGATGATCATGCTCGTAACGCTGCGCGGATCGGCGGGTCGCGCGGATCACGGACCCCGTGACCGGGTCCAGCTCCCGCAGCAACGGCACGTGGTGGCGGCGCAACACCCTACCGACCGTTGAGGCCTGCAAGCCGAGCTTGTCAGCGATGAACACCGGCCCACGCCGAGTGAGGTGCCGCATGATCCGCACCCTCGCCTCCACGCACGCTTTGGTCTGGCGAGGGTGGGAGCGGGCGACGCTGGAACGATCGATCAGGCCCGCCGGGCCGCACTCCCGGAACCTGCGCCACCACCGCCACGCGGTCGTGCGGGAGATCCCCATTTCCGCGGCAACATGCGCGACCGCACGCCCCGACTGGATGCGCTGAACCATGATCAACCGGCCGGCCGGAGTCAGCCGGGCATTAGCGTGAGACAAGAGAGACCTCCGTGCGTTTGAGCTGAAGAACTTTGACAGCTCCAACTCGACCCCGGAGGTCTCTCCTACGTCAACAACGATCTGGGTCAGTACATCTAGGTGGGGGTGAGGGGGTCAAGTCCGCCGGCGATCAGGAGCATGCGGAGCCGGTAGTTGTCGTAGTTGGTGAAGCCGCGGGCGATCCGGCGGGCGAGTTCGATGAGCCCGTTCACGGCCTCGGTGCCGCCGTTGGATGAGCGTCCTGTCGCCCAGTAGGCCAGGAACGCGGCTCGCCACTGGGTGAGGGTGCGGCCGAGGCGGGCGATTTCGGGGATCGGGCAGGACGGGAACGATTCGAGAACCTTCTCGGCGATCTTGTGCCCTTCGACCAGGTTGGGGTGCCGGTAGGCGTCGCGGAGCTGCTGGGCGGCGTGCCAGGCGACTTCAACTTCAACGTGCTCCTCTCTCGTCGCGAACGCCGCGTCGAGCCGGGACCGCTGCCTGTCGGTGAGGCGCTCCCGTCCGGCGCGGAGGATGTTGCGGATCCCGTAGAGCGGATCTCCCTTGCGGCCGCGATGTCCGAGGGTGTCTTGCTGGACGCGGCGACGGACGTCATCAACCGCGGCGGTGCCGAGCTTGACGACGTGGAACGCGTCCAGCACCGCGGTCGCGTCGTCGAGTTCGTCGTCGAGGGCCTTCTTGTAGCCGGCGAACGGGTCAAGAGCTGCGATCTTCACCCCGGCACGGAACTGCTCGTCCCGCTCCTTGATCCAGTCTGCGTACGCCTTCGAGGATCGACCTGGCACCAGGTCCAGCAGTCGCGCCCGCACGCGTCCCGTGGCGTCTCGGGTCAGGTCGACCATCCCGGTCAGCTCCTTCGGACCGCGCCCGCCGTCGGCGACGGGCTTCGTGGACACGTGATGCCACAGGTGCTCGTCCACGCCGAGCACCTCGACGCCATCGAACCGGCCAGGGTCCTGCTCGCGGCGCTGTAACTCGGCCTCCACGTGCGTCCAGACCGTGCGGCCACGCGACGCGCAGCTGCCGAGCGACACCGCGCACTGACGCGTTCTCGCGGCGCATCTGCACCACCGCCCACGCCACCGCGCGAGCCGTCAGCGCTTTGTTCGCCGCCGCGACGGCCGGGTTCTGCTCCGTGAATGAGCGCACCCCGCACCCGTCCTGGCGACACCGCCAGCGGCGCTTGCGCCACCGGACCCGAACCGGAGTACCGCCCATCGGGGCGTCCGTCAGAACGAGCACCTTCCGTCCCGCCGACTCCGCGACCACTCCGCACTCAGGGCAGCCGACCGGACCCGGCGGCGACTCGGCATCGATCACGAGCACGCCATCGCCGCGACGCTCGACCCCGGCCACCCGGAGCCCGTCGAGTCCGACGAGCAGGTCGCAGCGATCACAGTAGACAGCAGAACATGGGCGCGCGGCGGCGCAGCGCGTAGCATCAGGCACGGGTCGAGGTCTCCGGACGAACAGGTTGCTTGGTCGCTACCGATCCTCCGGGCCTCGACCCACCTCACCCCGTCACGCCACGCCCGAGCGCCTCACCCCACCCAGAATGCGCAGAACCCGATTGTGACGTCACATTTCCGCGTCGTTGTTGACACGGAGCCCGGACCGTACTCTCGGTCGTGGCCCCGGCATCCGCCTGCGCCGCACCCGTAACACCCGCAGGAGCCCGACATGTCCGCACCCGAGAACTGGCGCTTCGAGACCACGCAGATCCACGCCGGTGCCGCGCCGGATCCGGTCACGAAGGCCCGCGCGACCCCGATCTACCAGACGACCTCCTACGTCTTCGACAACGCCGACCACGCCGCGAACCTCTTCGCCCTCGCCGAGTTCGGCAACATCTACACCCGCATCCAGAACCCCACCCAGGATGTCGTCGAGCAGCGCGTCGCCGCGCTCGAGGGCGGCACGGGTGCGCTGCTGGTCGCCTCGGGCCAGGCGGCCGAGACCTTCGCGGTGCTGAACATCGCGCAAGCGGGCGACCACATCGTCTCGTCGTCGTCGATCTACGGCGGCACGTACAACCTCTTCAAGTACACGCTCGCCAAGCTCGGCATCGACGTGACGTTCGTCGAGAACCAGGACGACGCCGAGGAGTGGCGCCGCGCCGTACAGCCGAACACGAAGCTCTTCTTCGCCGAGACGATCGGCAACCCGAAGATCAATGTGCTCGACATCCGCACCGTCGCCGACGTCGCCCACGAGGCGGGCGTGCCCCTCATCGTCGACAACACGATCGCGACGCCGTACCTCATCCGCCCGTTCGAGCACGGCGCCGACATCGTCGTGCACTCGGCGACGAAGTTCCTCGGCGGCCACGGCACCGTGATCGGCGGCGTCATCGTCGACGGCGGCACCTTCCCGTGGACCGAGCACGCCGAGCGCTTCCCCGGCCTCACCACGCCCGACCCCTCGTACCACGGCGCCGTGTACACGCAGGCGGTCGGCGACCCGCTCGCCTACGTCATCAAGGCACGCGTGCAGCTGCTGCGCGACCTGGGCGCCGCCATCTCGCCGCAGAGCGCGTGGCTGCTCATCCAGGGCATCGAGACGCTGTCGCTCCGCATCGAGCGCCACGTGCAGAACGCGCAGGAGATCGCCGAGTGGCTCGAGAACCACGACGACATCGCCTCGGTCAACTACTCGGGGCTGCCGACCTCGCCGTGGTACGCCGCCGCGAACCGCTACGCCCCGAAGGGCGTCGGCGCGGTGCTCTCGTTCGAGCTCAAGGGCGGCGTCGAGGCGGGTCGCGAGTTCGTCAACTCGCTGACGCTGTTCAGCCACCTCGCGAACATCGGCGACGTGCGCTCGCTGGTCATCCACCCGGCATCCACCACGCACTCGCAGCTCACCCCCGAGCAGCAGCTCACGACCGGCGTCACGCCCGGCCTCGTGCGCCTGTCGGTGGGTCTCGAGAACGTCGAGGACCTCAAGGCCGACCTCGAGCAGGCCCTCGCCGCCGCGCGCCGGGTCGCCGAGGCCGCCCGCGCCTGACGCGGCATCCCGCGGCACCTGACGCACCTGCCGTTCCGCGCGAGCCGTCGCGTTCGCGCCGAACACGACGGCGGAGATCCCGCCCGACACGCCGACCCGTGGCATCCGCCACCCGCGTGTCTCGGCGACGCTCCGCCGTCGTGCCGTTCCCGCGCGGAGGCGTAACACGACTCACCCGGCGCGGCGGACCCGCGAGAATGGATGCCATGGACTGGCAGGCCTCTGAAGACACGGTGCCGTCGGCGCCGATCTCCGAGGCCGACGCGCGCCTCCTGCGCGCCCGCCCGCCCGCGAGCGGGGCGTGGCGCGACGGTGACCCGGCCGGAGGCCGGCGGTTCGCGCCGCTCGGGGCGTTCCACACCGAGAACGGCGAGCGGCTACCCTTCGCGCGGCTCGCGTACGAGACCTGGGGCGAGCTGAACGCGGCCGGGGACAACGCCGTGCTCGTCCTCCACGCCCTCACGGGCGACAGCCATGTGCGCGGCGAGGCGGGCCCGGGGCACGCCACCGACGGCTGGTGGCAGGACATCGTGGGCCCGGGCTGCGCGATCGACACCGACCGCTGGTTCGTCGTCGCGCCGAACATGCTCGGCGGATGCCAGGGTTCGACCGGGCCCGCCTCGATCGGCCCCGACGGGCGCGAATGGGGTCTGCGCTTCCCCTACGTCACGGTGCGCGATCAAGTCGCCGCGCAGGCGCTGCTCGCCGACGGGCTCGGCATCGACCGATGGGCGGCGGTCATCGGCGGCTCGATGGGCGGCATGCACGCGCTCGAGTGGGGCGTGGGGCTGCCCGACCGGGTCGAACGTCTCGCCGTGCTCGCCGCTCCCCCGACCACGACCGCCGACCAGATCGCGCTGAACTCGGTGCAGCTCGAAGCGATCCGCATCGACCCGCACTTCGGCGGCGGCGACTACTACGACGCCGCCGACGGCGAGGGGCCGCACCGGGGCCTCGCCCTCGCCCGCCGCATGGCGCTGCTGAACTACCGCAGCCCCGTCGAGCTGAACCTGCGCTTCCAGCGGTCGTGGCAGTCGGGCGTCAGCCCCCTCGGCGGCGGCGGGCGGTTCGCCGTGGAGAGCTACCTCGACTTCCACGGCAACAAGTTCACGCGCCGGTTCGACGCGAACAGCTACCTCACTCTCGTCGAGGCGATGAACTCGCACGACGTCGGCCGCGACCGCGGCGGGGTCGAGGAGGCCTTGGCACGCGTCACCGCGCGAACGCTCGTCGTCGGCATCGACAGCGACCGGCTCTTCCCCGTCGACGGCCAGGAGCGCATCTTCCGCGGCATCCGTTCGACGATCGACGCCGAGACCGTCGTGCTCTCGAGCGACTTCGGCCACGACGGCTTCCTCATCGAGACCGATGCCGTGGGCCGACACCTCGAGCGGCTGCTCGAGGGCTGACCTCAGGCGGCGGTGACGTCCGCCGCGGTGAGCGCACCCGGCGCACCCGGCGCACCCGGCACGCTCGTGCGGCGCTCGACCCCGAAGCTGACGAGGGCGAGGACGAGCCCCGCGGCGGCGAGCGCCGCACCGACGACCCCGGTGACGATCGACGCGATGTAGCTGTAGGCGGCGAAGAACCCGCCGAAGCCGATCGCCCCGACCGCGAGCGTCAGCCACACCTGGGGGATGTGGAACACCCCGAGCTCGGCACGGAGGGTCCGCCCGGGGTCGCCCGCGTGCGCCGGGACGAACAGGGCGATGAGCACCGCGGCGACCGCGAGCGCGCCGATCCCGAAGTAGGCGCCGTGCGGCAGGCCCGCGAGAAAGCGCGACACCGCGACGAGCTCGAAGGTGGGCATGACGAACGTGAGTGCGTTGAAGAGGGTCAGCACCGCGGCGAGCGCGAGCATGACGCGGTGGCGCGGGTACTTCGCGACGGATGCCGAGATCGTCGGCGCCCCGACAACGACCCCGAGCGCGTAGAGCGAGATGAGCCAGCCGGTGTGGGCGATCGCGGTGTCGGGATCGGTGGCCGAGAGCGCCGGCAGGAGGTCGGTGGCGGTCTGGGGCAGAAGGCCCATCACGACGAACTCGGTCATGCCGATGCCGAAGGAGCCGATGGCGAGAGAGAGGAGCGCCATCATCGCCGTCCTCTTCGATCTGGTCGAGGAGGCCACCCGGCAATGCTACCGGCGGCCTCGGGAGCCTCGGCGCGTCAGGACGCGTCGGGCTCGCCTGCTCCGAGCGCCCGCTCGAGCCGCTCGATCTTGCCGTCGATCTCGCCCGTGCGCCCGGGGCGGATGTCGGCTTTCAGCACGAGCGACACCCGCGACCCGAACGGCAGCACGGCCTCGGTGGCAGATTTGACGACGGCGAACACCTCGTCCCACTCCCCCTCGACCTCGGTGAACATCGAGGTCGTGCGGTGCGGCAGCCCCGACGCGCGGACGACCGCGACGGCGGCAGCGACGGCGTCGTGCACTGAGCCGTCGGCGCTCTCGCTGGCGGTGCCGGCACGCTCGGGGTCGGACGGGGCGCCGCTCGGGGCGACGGAGAAGGCGATGAGCACGGTGACCTCCAGGGTGATCGATGGGTGAGACGAGCGAGGGACGGCGAACGACGGTCAGCAGGCGGATGCCACGGCATCCACGACCCGGCTCCGCCGCCGCACCGGCGCCTGCAGCCGTGCGACGCGCACCACCATCCACACGAACAGCGCCCACACGACGAGGTTCCGGAGGGTCAGCACCGTGACGGCGACCGGTTCCGGGCTGAGGATGCCGGCGTACAGGAGCGGGTAGACGAGCTGGGTGAGCGCAGCGGCGACGAGGGCGAGCGCCGCCGGCCCCGCCCACACCCGGCGCCGCAGCACGATGCCGATGACGATCGACGGGACGAGCCAGGCGAGGTACTGCGGCGAGCCGACCTTGTTGAGCGCGATGAAGCCGGCGACAAGCGCGAGGGACAGGGACGGGAACAGCGCGGCGAACGAGACCCCGCGCGCGGCCTTCACGGCACCGATCACGGCGACCCCCGCGATGGCGACGATGAGGCCGGGGGTCATGACGGCCACCACGATGTCGACGGCCGGCCCGGCGACCTGGAACGTGAGCAGCTCGCGCGAGTAGGCGACCTCGAATCCCGGTGCACCGATCACGGCGCCCCAGAGGTAGGGCATCGCTGCGGGCGACTCGACCTGCAGCCCGCGCGTCGTCTGCTCGCCGACGAAGCCGAGCGCGTCTTCCGCGCCTCCGGCGAGGACCACCGCGATGAGGGTCAGCGCGCTCACGACGAGCGCACCGGCGACGATCTCTCCGCCGCGCCGCACCGAGCGCACGGCGATCACCGCGGCGAGCAGGAGCGCCGCGGGCCACACCTTCATCCACGTCGCGACGGCGAGGAGCATCGATCCCGCCCACGGGCGGCCGACGAGCCACAGGCATCCGACGATCGACAGCGCCACGGTGACCGCCTCGAGCCGGTAGAGGCCGACGGGACCGAGCAGCGCAATGAACCCGAGCCAGCACCACGCCGCCGTGCGGCGCCCGACCGACACGCCACGCCCGACGAGCACCGCGAACGCGACCGCGTCGAGTGCCGTGACGAGCAGTCCCCACCCGACGATGTAGCCCGCGATCGGGGCGAACGCGTGGGCGAGCACCATCGGCACGAGCGCCAGCTGCGGGTACACCCACGGCTCAGTGATGCCGACGATGGTGCGCCCCTCGAGCGCCTGCAGCGACCACGGTTCGTACACGCGGTAGACGTCGCCCATCGGCTCGTTCGGATAGGCGAACCCGAGCCAGAGGATGAGCGCGTGCACGAGCACGAACGCGACCCACAGCGCAGCCCGTCTCGACATCCTCCCCATCTTACGGAGCGGGTGTCGTGAGGACGGGGCGGCGCGAGGGCTCAGTCGCCGAGCAGGGCGCCGACGACGGATGCCACGGCGTCCGCCACATCGAGGGCGGTGACGGGTCCCCCGCCGCGCTGCGCCGACGCGGCAGCTGCGGCCCGGCCGTGCACGAACGCGGCGGTCGCGGCGAGCACACCGAGTTCCTCCGTGCCGATCGTCGCGTCCCCGCCCGCCGCCCGCTCCGCCCGGCCGGCCGCGCCGGCGACCAGAGCACCGAGGATGCCGCCGAGCACGTCGCCCGTGCCGGCCGTGGCGAGCCACGCCGTCGGGCTCTCGACTGTGCGGACCGTGCCCTCTGGGGTCGCGACGACCGTGCGGGCACCTTTCAAGAGCACCGTCACCCTCAGGGCCTCCGCGGTGTCGACGGCGGCCGCGACACGGTCGGCGCCCGGCGCCGTGAGGTCGATCACGCCGAGCCCCGCCGCCTCCCGCAGGCGCGCGAGCTCGCGGTCATGCGGCGTCACGACGAGCGGGGCCCCGTCGTCACCGTGGAGCTCGCGGCGCACGTCGGCGACGAGGTCGAGCGCCCCGGCGTCGGCGACGACGGGCACCGCACCCGCGAGCACCTCGCGCAGGGCGGCCGTCTCGGCGGAGCTGCGCTCCGAGGCATCCGTCCCCGATCCGGCGAGCCACGCCTGCACCCGCCCGTCCGCGGTGACCGTCTCGGGGCGCCGGGCGAGGACGAGCGCCGTGGAGCGGTCGTCGCCGAGGTAGCGCACCATGCCGAGGCCCGTGCGGTGCGCGGCCTCGACGCCGAGCACGGCGGCGCCCGGGTAGCGCTGCGAGCCCGTTCGCACGCCCAGCACGCCACGGGAATACTTGTCGTCGGAGGCCGTTGGCCTTTCGAGGACGCCTGCCGCGTGTTCCGCGCTCCACTCGATGGCCATGCCGTCACCCTACCCCCGTCACTCTCCCCGGAAGGCCCCGATGAACCTGCTGTTCACGCCGATCGAGCTGGGCGGGCTGACCGTCCGCAACCGTCTGTGGGTCGCCCCGATGTGCCAGTACTCGGCTGTCGACGGTGTGCCGAACGACTGGCACCACGTGCACCTCGCGCAGTTCGCGTCGGGCGGGGCGGGCGTCGTTATCGCCGAGGCGACCGCCGTGCTGCCCGAGGGGCGCATCTCGCCCGAGGACGTGGGGCTCTGGAACGACGCGCAGCGGGATGCCTGGGCCCCGATCGCCGCCTCGATCGCCGCGCGCGGCGCCGTCCCCGGCATCCAGCTCGCGCACGCCGGCCGCAAGGCGTCGACCTGGTCGCCGCTCACCGGCAAACGCGGCACGGTGCCGGCGTCGGACGGCGGCTGGCAGACGGTGGCCCCGTCGGCGATCGCCTTCGAGGGGCTTGACGAGCCCGTCGCGCTCGACGCCGCGGGCATCGACGCGGTGGTGGATGCCTTCGCCGCGGCCGCGGCGCGGGCCGTCGCGGCGGGGTTCACCCTGCTCGAGGTGCACGCCGCGCACGGATATCTGCTGCACCAGTTCCTCTCGCCGCTGTCGAACCTGCGCACCGACGAGTACGGCGGGTCGCTCGAGAACCGCGCCCGCCTGCTCCTGCGCGTCGTCGACGCCGTCCGCGCGGCGGCCCCGGAGGCGGCCGTGACGGTGCGGTTCTCGGCGAGCGACTGGGCCGACGGCGGCTGGGACGTCGCGCAGACCGCGACCGTCGCCGGGTGGGCGGCCGAACGTGGCGCGGTGTTCTTCGACGTCTCGAGTGGCGGCCTCGTCGCGCACCAGCAGATCACGACGGGCCCCGGCTACCAGGTGCCGCTCGCGGCCGAGGTGCGCCGCACGGCGGGCGTCGCGGTCGGCGCCGTCGGCGAGATCACGTCCGGCCCGCAGGCCGAGACGATCCTCAAGGCAGGCGAGGCCGACGTGATCCTCGCGGCGCGTGAATGGCTGCGCGACCCGCACTTCGGCCTGCGTGCGGCGACCGAGCTGGGAGAGCCGGCGGCGGCGCCCTGGCCCGTGCAGTACCTGCGCGCGCGGCCGCGCGCGCAGCGCTGAGCGCGGCGCTCAGCCGCCGGCGGGCGGGTTCTCGACGAGCACGCCGACGAGGCGCTCGAGCCGGCTGTTCATCTGTTCGGCGATCTCGGCGGCGCCCCGCCCCTCGATGGTCGCGCGGGTGCAGGTGTCGTCCGAGACGTCGACGAGCAGCTGGGCCGCCTCATCGATCGGCAGGCGCAGCCGCAGACCGTAGGCATCCACGACGTGCGCGATGATGCCCTCGACGCGCGAGCGCATCGCGCCCTGCCACGCGAGATAGGCCTCGGCGAGCATTGCGTCGCGCAGGGCCTGCGTGCGGATCTCGCTGATCAGCTGCGGCTCCATCCGCTCGCCGAGCGACGCGCCGACCACCTGGCGCACGAGGCTGCGCGTGTCCGACACCGCGTCGGCGGGAAGCCCGCGCACGCGGACCGCGACCTCGTCGAGCTTCGCCTCGGCGAGCTGGGTGATGAGGGCGAGGAACAGCTCGTTCTTCGAGGCGAAGTTCGAGTAGAACGCGCCGCGGGTGAAGCCGGCGCGCTCGCAGATCATCTCGACCGACGCGGCATCCATGCCGACCTCGGCGAAGACCTCGTGGGCGGCGGCGAGCAGGCGCGCCCGGGTCTGCTCACGACGGCGGCTGCCGGCGTGCGTTGTCACGTCGCTCACCACGTCTCCTCTCGGTATCGATCGCCTCGCCCATCTTCACATCGACTCCACAGGCTGTCGGCGCTCGACGCTCTTAGGATACATCTGTGTATCGGATACAGTTCTGTATCGACGCCGTCTGATCTCGTCCCGATACCGATCCTGGTATTCGTCTCGGAGCGCCCGTGTCCACACTTCTGTACTCCCTCGGCCGCTGGTCGTACCGCCACCCGTGGCGCGTCCTCGTCGGATGGCTGCTGCTGCTCGCCGTGGTCGGCGGCTCGGTCGGTGCCGGCATGGCCATCGGCGCCATCAAAGGGTTCGACAACTCGTTCTCGATCCCGGGCACCGAGGGCGAAGAGGGCCTTCAGATCCTGAACCGCACGTTCCCGCAGGCGAGCGGCACGAGCGCGCAGTACGTCGTCGCGGCCGCCCCCGGCGACCGCATCGACGACGAGCCGTACCGGAGTGAGATCTCCGACGCCGTAACGAGCCTCGAGGCTTTGGACGGCGTGATCGCCGTCACCGACCCGTACGACGACATGGTGACCGGCAACATCTCCGACGACGCTCAGGCGGCCCTCGTGAGGCTGCAGTTCGAGGGCACCGTGACCGACGTGCCGGATGCCACGAAGACGGCACTCGAGGACGAGTCGGCGACCCTGCAGAGCGCCCTGCCCGCGGGTTCGCAGGTGGTCGTCGGCGGCGACCTGTTCTCGACGTCGCTGCCCGCCCTCTCACTCGTCGAGGTGATCGGCGTGATCGTGGCGCTGTTCGTGCTGATCGTGACCTTCCGCTCGCTCGTCGTCGCCTGGTACCCACTGGTCAGCGCCCTCATCGGCGTGGCGCTCGCGATCACCCTGATCTTCCTGTCGACGGCGTTCGCCACCGTCTCGTCGACGACGCCGATGCTCGCGATCATGCTGGGGCTCGCCGTCGGCATCGACTACGCCCTGTTCATCGTGGCGCGACATCAGGATCAGGTGCGCGCGGGCACCGAGCCCGAAGAGTCGGCCGCGCGCGCGACCGGCACCGCCGGCTCGGCCGTGGTCTTCGCCGGCGTCACCGTGCTCATCGCCCTGATCGGCCTCGGCTTCGCCGGCATCCCGTTCCTGACGACCATGGGCATCGCGGCGGCCGTCGCCGTCGCCGTCGCCGTGCTCGTCGCCGTGACGCTCACCCCCGCCCTGCTCGGCTTCGCGAAGGCCCGCGTCGCGGGCTGGGGCTACGGCCTCTCGCGCGGCGTCGCCGTGCCCCGGCGGCGGCGCTCGGGCGCGACGGCAGCGGCCACCGAGTCCGCCTCGGCCCCTGTGTCCGCCTCGACAGGCTCGACGCCGAGGACGAACCGCTGGGTCATGCTCGTGACGAGGCACCCGATCATCACGACGATCGCGGTCGTCGTGATGATCGGCGTCGTCGCGATCCCCGCGGCGAGCCTGCAGCTGGCCCTGCCGAACGCCGGCATGCAGCCCACCTCGAGCGAGGCACGGCAGACGTACGACCTCACCGCCGAGCACTTCGGCGCGGGCGCCAACGGGCCGCTGATCCTCACCGGCACCATCGTCACCTCGACCGACCCGCTGGGCCTCATGGCGGACCTCAAGGCCGAGGTCGAGCAGATTCCCGGCGTCAAGGAGGTCGCCCTCGCGACGCCCAACGAGACCGCCGACACAGGGCTCGTGCAGATCGTCCCCGAGACGGCACCCGACGACCCGGCGACCGCCGACCTCGTGCGGGAGCTGCGCTCGCACCACGACGAATGGCTCGAGAAGTATGGCGTCGACCTCAAGGTCACGGGGTTCACGGCGATCGCGATCGACATCTCCGACCGCCTCGGCGCGGCGCTGCTGCCGTTCGGCCTGTTCGTCGTCGGGCTCTCGTTCATCCTGCTGATGGTCGTGTTCCGCTCGATCTGGGTGCCGCTGAAGGCGACGGTCGGCTACCTCCTGTCGATCCTCGCGGCGTTCGGCGTCGTGGCCGCGGTGTTCGAGTGGGGCTGGTTCGCTGACGCGCTGCACGTCACGCGGACGGGCCCGGTGATCTCGTTCATGCCGATCATCCTCATGGGGGTCCTGTTCGGCCTCGCGATGGACTACGAGGTCTTCCTCGTCTCGCGCATGCGCGAAGACTTCGTGCACGCGCGGCGCGCGGCGAAGGCATCCGGCGAGCCGTACAGCGCCCGGGCGCTCGCGATCGGCGCAGTGCGCAGCGGCTTCACCGCCTCGGCGCGCGTCGTGACCGCGGCCGCCGTCATCATGTTCGCCGTCTTCGCGGCGTTCGTGCCCGAAGGCGACACGGCGATCAAGCCCATCGCGCTGGGCCTCGCCGTGGGCATCGCGGTCGACGCGTTCGTCGTCCGCATGACGCTCGTCCCCGCCGTCATGGCCCTCCTCGGCGACAAGGCGTGGTGGATGCCTCTCTGGCTCGACCGCGTGCTGCCGCACTTCGACATCGAAGGCGAGGCCGTCGAGCGGGAACTCGCCCTCGCTGACTGGCCCGAACCAGGCTGCACCGCGCCCCTCGTCGCCGACGGCGTCGGCGTAACGGTCGACGGCGGTCGCGGCAGCGGCGACGTCGAGCTCTTCGCGGGCGCGAGCGTGCGACTCGACGACGGCGAGACGCTCGTCGTCACCGCGGCCGACGCCCGCGCCGCCCGCGCGTTCGTCCTCATGGTGGCGGGCCGCATCGACCCGAGCGCCGGGCGACTGCGGGTCGCCGGGCACCTGCTGCCCGGCCGCGCGGCGTGGGTGCGCGCGCACGTCGGCGTCGCGCTCCTCGACGGCGCCGCCGACCCGCTGCGCGAACTGCGCCGGGCGCTCTCGGGCCGGGCGACGCTCGTCGCGATCGACGGTCTCGACACGCTCACGGGGGCCGACCGCGACCAGGCATCCGCACTGTTGCGCGACGCGGCGGAGCGCGCCGCCTCGTCTCGCTCCCGTCGCGGCGGTTCACCACGCCCGCTCACGATCATCGCCTCGGCGCGCCGCGAGGGCGCCGCGCTCGATCTGCTCGCCGACGCGCGGCGCCCGGGCGTCCGCGCGCTCGCGCTCACCGTTGCGATATCCGCCCCGGCATCCCTCTCCTCTTCGTCGCCCACGACTTCGTCCACGCAGGTGATCTCATGACCCTCCCCCTCGAGCGCGCACGTTCGCGCCGCCCCGTGACCTGGCTGACCCTGCTCGGCGTGCTGCTGCTGCCGGTCGTCATCGGGGGCATCCTCGTCGCGGCCCTTTACAACCCGGTCGAGCGCCTCGACGGCATGCGCGCCGCGATCGTGAACAACGACGAGCCCGTCACGGTGAACGGGCAGCTCGTGCCCCTCGGCCGGCAGCTCGCCGCCGGGCTCGTCGAGGGGTCGGACGATCTGCCCTCGAACCTCGACTGGACGATCTCGAACACCGACGACGCTGCCGCGGGCCTCGCCGACGGTACGTACGACGCCGTGATCACGATCCCGGCGAACTTCTCGGCCGCCGCGACCTCGACGGCGGACGCCTCCGACGGCTCGGGCACGACCCCCGAAAAGGCGACGATCTCGACGCAGACCTCGCCCGACAGCCTCATCGTCGACGACGCGATCACCTCGCAGATGGCGCAGGCCGCGGCATCCGTCCTCGGTCAGCAGCTGTCGAGCACCTACCTCGAGAACGTCTTTCTCGGGTTCACGACGCTCGGCGACAAACTCGGCGAGGCGGCGAGCGGCGCCCACCAGCTCGCCGACGGTGCCGCGCAGGCCTCCGCCGGCGCCGCGCAGCTCCCGGCCGGGGCGACGGCGCTCGCGAGCGGTGCCACCCAGCTCGGCGAGGGGGCGACGGAGCTCTCGGGCGGCCTCACCCAGCTCGCCGACGGCACCCGTCAGTCCGCGGGCGGCGCCGGCCAGCTCGCGGCGGGGCTCGGCACCGTGTCGGGGCAGCTGACCGCGACCGCCCCCGACACGCTCGGCGGAGCGGCGGCGACGAACGTCTCGTACGCGAATGCGGCGGCGACGTCGACGCAGAAGCTGGCGGGCACCTACCAGGGGCTTCTCACCGCGAACAACTGCATCCCGCCGGCGACGCCGACCACGCCCGAGGAGGGTGCGGTATGCCTGGCGCTCGGGCAGCTCGCCGACGGCGTGACGGACGCCGCGACGAACGCCGGATACTCGGCCGGGTACGCGGCCGGCGTGCAGCAGGGGCTCGGCAAGACCGCGGCGGGCATCGATCAGCTCACGGCGGGCGCGTCGGGGCTGCAGACCGGGCTCGGCACGATCGCCGACGGCATCGACGCGTCCGCGACCGGCGCGACCGGGCTCGCTTCGGGCGCAGGCCAGCTCTCGACGGGCGCGACGCAGCTCGCCGACGGTGCCACGCAGCTCTCCGGCGGTGTGACGCAGCTGAGCATGGGTACGGCGTCGCTCGCCGACGGGCTCACCCAGGCATCCACGTCGCTGCCGTCGTACACCGATGAGCAGGCGAGCGACCTCGCGTCGGTCGTCGCGGACCCCGTGCAGGCCGAGGGGACGTCGACGAACCTGTTCGGCGCATCGGCGATTCCGCTGCTCGCGACGCTCGCGCTGTGGTTCGGCGCGCTCGGCTCGTTCGTCGCGCTGCAGGCGGTGCCGCGGTACGCGCTCAGCTCGCGCCGGTCGTCGGGGCTGCTCGCGCTGCGCGCGCTCGCCCCCGCCGCCGCGATCGGCGCCGTCCAGGGTCTGTTGGTCGCAGCGGTCGTCCAGTTCGCCGCCGGGTACGACTGGGGCGCATGGTGGACCTTCGCCGGCGTGGCGGTCGTCGCCGGCATCGCGTTCGCCGCCGTCAATCAGGCGCTCGTGGCGGTGTTCGGCGGCGCCGGGCGCTGGATCTCGGCGCTCATCGGGGTGCTGGCCGTCGCGACGGGCATCGTCTCGACGGTGCCGGGCGTCCTCTCCGCCATCGCCGGGCTCATGCCGACGACGCCGTCGTACACCGCGATGCTCTCTGCCCTCACCTCGGCGGGAGGCCTCGGCGCGGGCCTCGCCGGCCTGATCGTGTGGGCCGCGCTCGCCGTCGTCGTGACCATCATCGCCGTGGCGCGCCGCCGCACGGCGAAGGCATCGACGCTGCTGCAGCCCGCCCCCGCGCTGGCGTAGCCACCGCGGCCGGCGGCGGCGGCTTCCCGTAGGCGCTACAGAAACCAGCATCCGCGCCAGGTTAATCCTGTAGCGGATGCTGATTCGTGGCGCGGCAGCAGCCAGCGGTGCCGAAACCTGTGGCGGATGCGGTGACTGGCGCCTTGGCCACGCGCCACAGCCCACTCGGCCACGACGCGCCCGCAGCGCGCGGCGCGCGGCGCGCGGCGCGCTACAGAAACCGGCATCCGCGGCAGGTTAAACCTGTGGCGGATGCCGGTTCGTGGCGCGGGGACGGGCGCGCGGGGCGCGGGGTGCCTCAGTTCAGGCCGCTGTAGACGTGCAGCCCCTTGAAGAACATGTTCACGATCGTGAAGTTGAACATCACGGCCGTGAATCCCACGATCGACAGCCACGCCGAACGGGTGCCGCGCCAGCCGCGCGTCGCGCGCGCGTGGATGTACCCGGCGTAGAGCACCCAGATGACGAAGGTCCAGACTTCCTTGGTGTCGAAGCCCCAGTACCGTCCCCAGGCGTCGTTGGCCCAGATCGATCCCGCGATGAGCGTGAACGTCCAGAAGATGAAGCCGATGATCGCGAAGCGGTAGGCGAGGGATTCGAGGGCGTCCGCGGAGGGCAAAGTACGCAGGAAGCGCGGGCCGGTCCTCACGGGGTTCGCCGGCGTCTCCGCGACGACGGACGCCTCGGCATCCCGCTCCTCCGCGGCGACCGCGTCGGCTGCGATCGCGAGCCGCTCCCGCCGCGCCTGCAGCAATTGCATGACCGAGAGCGCGAACGCGAGGGCGAACAGGGCCGTCGCGAGCGATGCGACGAACACGTGGATGACGAGCCACACGCTCTTCAGCGGGTCGGAGAGCGGCACGACGACGGTGTAGAACCAGATGGCCGTGGCGCCCAGCAGCACGGTCACGAGGCCCGTGATGAAGGTGCCGAGGAAGCGCAGGTCGTAGCGCAGCAGCACGACGAGGTAGACGGCGACGATGAGCATCGTGCCGGTGAGGGCGAACTCGTACATGTTCGACCACGGCACGCGCCCCGCGGCGATGCCGCGAGTGATGTCGGCGGCCACGTGGAAGAGGAAGCCGAGCACCGTCAGCGACGTGCCGATCCGCGCCCACAGATAGCGGCGGCGCGCACCCGGACGCGCCGCGAGGTTCACCGCCGCGGCATCCTCTTCGGCGCGCACGCGCGAGATGGCCGAGCCACCGGCGTCGGATGCCACAGCACCACTCGCCCCGGTGCCGGCGACCGAGGCCGCACCGACGAGTTCGCGCGAACGCGCGGCATCCGTCGCGGCGTCTTTCTGCTGCAGAGCGAGGTCGGAGCGGCGCGCGAGGTCGACGGCGTACGCGATGAAGGCGAGCGCGTAGATCGCAATGGCCGTCCAGACGAGCAGGACCGAGACGCTGTCGAGCGAGAAATCGGCGGCGGGCATGGCGTCCAGTCTACGCGGGCAGGTTCGCGTCGTCGGGGGTCGTCGTCGAGGCCGACGACGGCGTGGCAGCAGGGTCCGACGGCGCGGTGGGGGTGGATCCCTGCGCCGGCCACCCCTCGGCATCCAGCGCCCTCTGGTGCTCGCGCTGCAGGCCCTCGACCGCGACGGCGATCGCGGGGTCCTCACCGCGCGCGAGGCCGGCGTACTCGAACGTGAGCTCGCCGGGCCCGGTCGACACAGCCTTGACCCACAGGCGCCGGCGCGGCACGAAGAGTGCGGCGAGCAGGCCGAGCAGGGCGATCACGGCGAACAGCAGCACGAACGGAGCGCCGATGTCGCGGTGCACCGACAGCGACACGTAGCGCTTCACCGTTTCCGCGCCGCCGGTCGCGGTGTTGTCGTCGAACGTGATCGTGCCGAGGCCGTCCGGCAGGTCGACGGTCTGCCCGGGCTCAAGCTTCAGCGAGTCGACGCCGATCGAGCGTCCGGTGAGCTGGGTCATGCCGCTCGTGTCGAGGGCGTAGACGTTGCGCGGGGTGCCGTCGTCGATGCCGAGGTCGCCGACGTAGACGTCGACGGTGAGGAGCGGGTTCGCGAGCGCCGGGTAGGCCGAGGTGAACGCTCCCGAGTGCAGCGTCGCGGCGGTCGGGTAGAAGAAGCCGACGAGCCCCATCTGCTCGGGCAGCCCGTCGGGCACCTTCACGACGCCGAGCGAGGTCATGTTCGTGTCCTGCGGCAGGAACTCGACGTCTTCGCGGAAGACCACATCGCCCGCGGGGTTTCGCACCGTGATGGTCGGGGCGTAGCCGTTCCCCATCAGGTAGACGCGGTCGCCGGCCATGTCGATCGGGTGGTTGACCCGCACGGTCTGCTTCTTCGCGTCCTGCCCGGGCTCGCGCGTCGTGAGGTTCGCGGCGAAGTCGCCCGCCATGCCCTGCCCCGCCTCGCCGACCGGCACGTACGACACGTCGAAGCTGTCGAGGGTGAGCGAGTAGGGCGGAAGGCTCTCGGTGTCGACGAAACGGCCCGGGTTGAAGGAGGTGTAGCCGAGGCCGAGGGAGTTCACGAAGCTGTCGCCCTCGACGATGACGGTCTGCCCCGTGTAGGTCAGGCCTCCCCCGATGCCGACCGAGAGCAGCACGCCGACGAGCGCGCCGTGGAAGATCAGGTTGCCGGTCTCGCGGGCGTAGCCGCGCTCCGCCGAGACCGACGCGACAGCGGGCCGCTTCGCCGTGGCGGGCGTGTCGTACCGCTCGACTCGGTAGCCGGCCTTCCGCAGCTGCTGCTGCGCGAGGTCGACGGCGTGGGATGCCTCGTCGGAGGCATCCCTCCCCGCTGGCACGGCACGGACCGTCTCGGCGTGGTCGTCGAGCCGCGACAGGCGCACGGGAGTGCGCGGCGGCCGGGCGCGGAGCGCCCCCAAATGGTGGGTCGTGCGCGGGATGACGCAGCCGATCAGGGAGATGAACAGCAGGATGTAGATCGCCGAGAACCACGCCGACGAGTACACGTCGAACAGCTGCAGGTGGTCGAGGATCGGGTAGAGATCGGGGTTGTCGGTGCGGTACTGGCTGACCCCGTTGGGGTCGGCGGTGCGCTGCGGCACGATCGATCCGGGGATCGCGGCGATCGCGAGCAGCAGCAGCAGCACGAGCGCCGTGCGCATGCTGGTCAGCTGCCGCCAGCCCCAGCGGAGCCACCCGACGACGCCCAGCCGCGGCTGCGCGATGTCACCGGTCGGACGCCCGGTGCGCGGCGCGCCGTCGGCGTGGTCGTCGGGCCGGAGCGGATCAGAGAGGGAGCTCGACACTGCCGATCACCCCCTGCAGCTGCGACATGACCGAGGTCCAGACGCCGGTGACCATGAGAAGGCCGAGGATCACGAGCAGCACGCCCCCGATGATGTTGACCGCGCGGATATGCCGCCGGAGGAATGCGACTGAGCGGGTCGCCCAGCCGAAGCCGACCGCGAGGAGCACGAACGGGATGCCGAGGCCGAGCGAGTAGGCGACGGCGAGCGCCACGGCGCGCCACGGGTCGGCCTGGGTCAGCGAGATGGACAGGATCGCGGTGTAGGTCGGTCCGATGCACGGGGCCCAGCCGATGCCCATCGCGACGCCGAGGAGCGGCGCGCCGATGAGGCCGAGGTTCGAGCGCACCTGCGGCTTGACGGTGCGCTGGGCGAACCCGAACACCCCGAGGAAGACGAGGCCCATCACGATCACGACGACGCCGAGCACGCGCGTGATCGGGTCCTGGTACTGGATGAAGAACCGCCCGACCGAGCCGGCGAGCACCCCCATCGCGACGAACACGACGGTGAACCCGGCGATGAAGAGCACGACGCCCAGCAGCAGGCGGCCGCGGCCGCGCCGCGCCGCCGTGCGCCCACCGCCGGCACCCGCGGTCGCGCCACCCACCCCCGTGGTCGTCCCGCCGGTCGCGCCCGCGGCGCCGCCGAGGAATCCGAGATAGCCCGGCACGAGCGGCAGCACGCACGGCGAGAGGAAGGAGATGAGCCCCGCGAGCATCGCGATGGGAAGCGCCAGCCACAGCGCGCCGTCGAAGACGATGGAGCCGGCGTTCACGACGCGAGCCTCACGACTTCTCGGCGAGAACGTCGTCGATGACGGTGCGCAGGATCGAGCCGCTCTCGATCTGGCCGATGAACCGTGCGGCGACGCGGCCCTGCGCATCGAGCACGAGCGTGACGGGCACCGACTGCAGCGGCGTCCAGTCGGCGAACGCGAGCTTGAGGTCGGCGTCTTCCTTCGCGATCAGCGACGGGTAGGTGATGCCGTAGGTCTTCTCGAAGGCGGTCGCCTGCTCGGGGCCGTCGTAGATGTTCACGCCGAGGAAGCGCGCTCCCTGCGGCGAGACCTGCTGGTAGGTGTCTTCCAGCGTGGATGCCTCGGCACGGCACGGTCCGCATCCGGCGTACCAGAAGTTCAGCACGAGCACGGTGTCGTCGTAGTCGGCGCTCGACACGGTGCTGCCGTCGACGGCGGTGCCGGAGAACTCGACGGCGGCCTCGCGCTGGTCGACGGGGATCTCCTGCACGCGACCGTCACCGGAGATGAAGCCCTGCCCGCCGCCCTGCTGGTACTGCGAGACGAGGTCGTCGTTCGCGCTCGTGCAGGCGGTGAGGGTCGCGGCGAGCGCGACCGCGGCGATGCCGGTCCAGATCCTGCGGCCCATCACACCGCTCCCACGTCGATGCTGCCGGCGGTGGTCGCCGGTTCCGCGTAGTCGACCTCGGTCCACTCGTCGCCGTGCCGCTCGAAGCTCGTGACGCTCGACAGCGCGCAGCGTCGCTTGCGCGGGTCGTGGCGCAGCGGCTGCCCAGCGACGGCGAGGTGCGTGATCCAGATCGGCAGCTGGTGCGAGACGATCACGACGTCCCCGCCGTCCTCTTGACCCCAGGCGTCGCGCATCGCGGCATCCATCCGCTGCACCACTTCGAGGTAGGGCTCGCCCCAGCTCGGGATCGAGGGATCGCTGAGGTAGCGCCAGTTCGCCGGGTTCGCGAGGGCGCGTCGCATGCGCTTGCCTTCGAACACGTTCGTTGGCTCGATGACGCGTTCGTCGATGATCGCGTCGAGGCCGAAGGCCGCGGTGAACGGCTCGGACGATTCGCGCGTGCGCTGCAGCGGAGAGGCGTACAGAGCGGCGACAGGGCGACCGAGGTCCTGCACATACTCCGCCGCGGCGGCCGCCATGCGTCGCCCGTCCTCGCTCAGCCGGAAGTTCGGCAGCCGTCCGTACAGGACGCGCTGGGGGTTGTGAACCTCTCCGTGGCGCACGAGGTGGAGGCGGTCGGCGGGCACCCGTCAAGTCTACGGGGCGCCGGTTGTGGACGGGCTGAGTGGATGCCTCGGGCGCCCGCCCGCTCAGTACTGCGTCACCAACCCGAGGCACGGACCGAGCACGATGAGCCACGCCGCGGCGACGATGATGAGCATCCCGGTGGCGAGCTTGCGCGTCTGCGGGAAGAACATCATGACGATCGCGCCGACGGCGATGACCATGAACGGGATGAAGAACCCGATCCCCGACCCGCCGCCGGCGCTCAGCAGCAGCAGCCCGAAGAAGAACGCCACGAAGTGCAGGCCGCACCCGATTCCCGCGCCCGCACCGACGCCGAGCGGCTGCGACCCGCGTGGCGGCGGCGCGTACGACTGCGCGTACGCACCCGGAGGGTAGGCCCCCGGAGGGTACGCGCCGGGCGGGTACGCACCCGGAGGGTAGGCGCCGGGCGCGGACGCACCAGGCGGATACGCGCCGGGCGGATATGCCCCCGCCGGATACGCCGGCGGCTGCGCGGGGGGCACCGCCGGAGTCGGGTTCTCCCCCGGCGGCGGCGCTGCAGGGGTCTGTCCCGCCGCTCCCTCAATGGCCGGGTCGACGGGCTGCTCGTGCGCGGGCTCGTCGGCGGGGGTGCGCTCGGGGTCGTCAGGCGTGCTGCTCACGGGGGCTCCTGTTCTGATCGGCGACGGATGCCTCGACGGCCGGCATTCCCGGCCCGAACGCCCCACGGCGCGCCATGACGGCGATGCGGGCGAGCAGGATCGGGATCGTGACCATGAGGAAGAGCTGCGGGCGGGTGAACCCCATCCAGGCGATGTCGTTGCCGCGGACGAACTCGATGAGAAAGCGGAAGACGCCGTACGCCGCGATGTAGAGGGTCAGCGTCTCGCCCGCGGCGATGCGGCGGTGACGCAGCCAGAACCACAGCAGCGCGAAGGCGGCGGCGTGAAAGGCGATCTCGTACACGAAGCTCGGGTGCAGCGGGACGCCCGCGGGCGATCCGGTGCGAGCGGCGGCGTCGGGGCTCAACACGATGCCCCAGCCCTGACCGGTCGGCGTGCCGGGACGCTCGGTCAACAGGCATCCGATGCGCCCGATGCACATCGCGAGGGCGACCGCGGGGGCGAACAGGTCGCCCGTGCGGTCGGGGTAGCGCACGATGCGCTTGGCCACGTGCACACCGAGCCACGCGCCGACGAGCGCGGAGAGCATCGAGGCGTTGCCGTGGATGAGCTGGTCGACGAAGCTCAGGTTCTTCGACGGGTCGAGGTGCTGCGCCCACGTGCCGAGGCGCGACAGGATCGCGGCCCCGGCGAGCGCGCCGAGGACGAGGTAGGGGATGCGGGGATCGCTCACCCCGCGGCGCCGTTTCTCGATCAGGAACACGACCCCGGCGGCGCAGAGGCCGAGCGCGACGAAGGTCTCGTGGCTGCCCCAGCCCGGCAGCCACGGTGCGAGATCGTTGAGGGTCGGGAACACCGCTCAGGCGCTCCCCGGCGAGAGGACGCGCACCCAGAGCAGCACCCAGAACGGGGTCGCCGCGGCGGCGAGCACCGCGACGGTCCAAAGGTAGATCAGCACGTTGCGGGTGTCACCGAGCTTGCAGCGCGAGCGCAGCAGTCCCGCCCGGCGGGCACGCGCGTACCCGGCGATCGCCACAGCCGCGAACGTGAGCACCGCGACCGGGCCCGCGACGCACGCGATGAGGGCGATCGTCGTGAAGACGCACAGCCGCAGCGGATCGTAGGGCGCCGTTGCATCCGGCACCGTCTCATCGCGCCGGTTGAGGTGCGAGTAGTCCGCGCCCGAGAGGTCGGCGGCGCTCACGTCGCCACCGTCACGGGCAGCTGTCGGCGGCCGCCGGACCCGATGCTGGTCGCGCCACCTGTCGCGTCCCCTCCCGCACGGGCGGCGGCGCTGCCGGTCGCGGTCGAGATGCGTGTGCGCGAGAGGGGCGCCCACGCCTGTACAGCGCAGAACGGCGCGCACTGGTGGACGGAGGTCTCTTCGTTCACGGTCGCGACGTGCACGCAGCACTGCGTGAGGCGCTCCTCGATCATCGTGTTGATGTCCATGAACGGCTTCACGGTGACGCGCAGCACGCGATCGGCGAGCATGCGGCGCAGCCGCTGATGCTGACCGGGCAGCTTCGAGGCGGCGAGGGTCGCGAGGGTGCCGATGCCGAGGTCGCAGTTCACGCAGATGTCGCGCCAGATGTCGCTCATCGACGGATGCGAGAGCGACGACTGCTCGCTCAGCAGGTCGAGCAGCGAGCTCTTCACGACGTCGCGGATCGCCTTGTTGACGTTCGAGTCGGCGATCCGGTTCGCGAGGAGGTCGGGGTTGAGGTCGAGGAACTCCTTCAGGCGCTCGTGGCCGATGAGCCCGACGAGCGAGCGCCACTCGCCGCCGTCGTCCTTCAGGAAGTAGCCGACCGAGCAGCAGTGCGGGTGGCTGCAGGGCAGCGCCGTGAGGTCGCGCCAGGTCATGAGGTCGTTCGTCTGCGGGCCGAGCCGCGCGAGCACACCCGTGTGGGTGAGCCGCTCGTTCGGGTCGATGCCTGCGGAGCGCCCCGAGCCGAAGACCGGTTGGATCGTCACGCCGCCGACGTACGGCGTCGCCATCGCCCGGCGGATGACGGCGCCGATCTCGCCGTCGTTGACCCCGAGGGCGGCGGTCATCGTGAGCGTCGTGAACACCCCGGCATCCGACAGACGCTCTAGGGCGCGCTCCTTGAAGCGGCGGATGTCGGCGCCGCGATGGTAGGCGGATGCCTCGGCCGACTCGCCGTCGTACTGCAGGTAGACCTCGACGCGTTCGCGGTGCTTCTTCAGCGTCTGCACGAACGCGTCGTCGTTCGCGATGCGCAGGCCGTTCGAGTTCAGCAGGATGCGAACGATGGGGCGTGCGACCAGCTGCTCCAGCAGCTGCTCGAGCCAGGGGTAGAGCGTCGGCTCACCGCCCGAGAGCATGAGCACGTCGATCCGCTGGTTCTCTTTCGCGAGGCGCGCGTCGACGGATGCCAGCACCTCGGCCAACGGCGCGATCGCGCTCGCCGCGGGGGTCGATTCGGCGAAGCACGTGGGGCACCGCAGATTGCAGTGGTCGGTGAGGTCTTCGAGCAGGATGCACGTGTGCTGGGTCTGCATCTGCGGCAGCCCGTCCTCGTACGCCGAGGGCACGGGCTTGAAGTTCGCGGTCGTGTCGGGCCCGTGCACTTTCGTGGGCGCGGTCCACTGCTCGAGATAGCGCAGCAGGTCGGCCGACTCGTCGTAGAGCGTCGAGATCAGGCCGTGGTCGGGGCATCCGCGTTCGAGCCAGACGGTGCCGTCGCGGTCGGCGAGCCAGCCCGACAGCCGGCGCACCTCGGAGAGCGGGCGGTCGGGATCCTCCTCGTGGCAGCGCGGGCAGAACGCGTTGACGTAGCGGTGGATGCGGTAGTCGCGCAGCGGCATGCCGGCGCCGGCGGCGGGGGTCATGCTCCGACGCTAGTGCACGGCGCCTCTCAGGCGGGGTCGCTGTCCACAGCGCGTCGGCGCCCCTGCCGACCGCGCAGCTGGCGCACGCGGGTGACGGTGAACCAGACGAGGGCGGCCGCCGCCGCAGCGATGACGACGTACTGCAGGATGCCGGCGTACTCCTCGACGATGTGCCACTGCTCGCCGAGGAGGTACCCCGACAGCACGAAGACGCTGTTCCAGAGGAGCGACCCCGCGAGGGTGAGCAGCCCGAACCGCCAGAGCGGCATGCGCACGACGCCGGCGGGGATCGAGATGAGGCTCCGGAAGATCGGCAGCATCCGACCGAAGAACACCGCCTTGCCGCCGTGGCGGGAGAACCAGGCGACCGTGCGGTCGACGTCTTCGACGTGCAGCAGCGGGGTGCGCCGCGCGATCGTCCGCAGCCGCTCGAGGCCGAGCAGCGCGCCCAGGCCGTAGAGGGCGAACGCGCCGACGACCGAGCCGGCGGTGGTCCAGAACAGCGCCTCGAACAGCGTGAACGACCCGCGCGCGGCGGCGAGCCCCGCCATCGGCAGGATCACCTCGCTCGGCAGCGGGGGGAAGAGGTTCTCGAGCGCGATCGCGATGCCGGCGCCCGGCGCCCCGATGAGATCCATGAGGCCGACGACTCCGTCGACGAGCGCGGTCAACCAGGAGCCGTCGGGAGTCGTCATGCCCGCGACGCTACGGGGACAAGGTGACGAGAACCTGAGCGGATGCCGGGGGCCGCGCGCCACCCCACTGAGAGCTCGCGCACCCCGAGCGCACGGCGCCCGCCGCGTAGACTGGCTCCTCGTGACCGAACGCACCCTCGTGAACCAGCTGCAGTCCCGTGAAGACGGACCCGTCCGCGTCTCCGGATGGGTCGAGACCGTCCGCGATCAGAAGAAGGTGCAGTTCGTCATCCTGCGCGATGAGACCGGCGCCGTGCAGCTCGTGAACCCCGCGACCCGCCCCGACCCGGAGGGCGCCGAGCAGGATGCTGCGGCGCTCGAGCTCACCGCACTCATCTCGGAACTGTCGACCGGCACCTTCCTGACGGTCACGGGCGACCTCAAGCACGACGAGCGCGTCAAGCTCAGCGGTGTCGAGATCAAGATCGGCGGCCTCGAGATCGCCGCCGCGGCCCTGCCCGAGACCCCGATCGCGGCCGACAGCGGCCTCGACAAGCGCATGGACTGGCGCTTCATCGACCTGCGCCAGCGCCGCAACAACCTGATCTTCCGCATCCAGACGACGCTCGAGCACGCGATGCGCAACTACTGGGTCGAGCGCGACTACGTCGAGATCCACTCGCCCAAGCTGATGTCGACGCCCGCCGAGGGCAACGCCGAGCTCTTCGCGCTGGAGTACTTCGGCGACCAGACGGCCTACCTCGCGCAGAGCCCGCAGCACTTCAAGCAGATGGCTCAGGCCGCCGGCTTCGGCAAGGTGTTCGAGATCGGCGACGTGTTCCGCGCCGACCCGAGCTTCACGAGCCGCCACGCGACCGAGTTCACCTCGATCGACGCCGAACTGTCGTGGATCGACTCGTACGAAGACGTCGCGCAGATGCAGGAGGAACTGCTCGCGGTCGCCTTCCAGGCCGTCAAGGACAAGCACGCCGACGAGATCAAGGAGCTCTTCGACGTCGACGTCGTCGTGCCGAGCCTCCCGTTCCCGCGCATCCCGCTCGCCGAGGCCCGCGAGATCGTGAAGGGCCGCGGCTACGACATCCCGCGCACCGATGGCGACCTCGACCCCGAGGGCGAGCGCCAGATCTCCGCGCACGTGCAGGAGACCTACGGGCACCAGTTCGTGTTCATCACCGACTACCACCCCGAGATCCGGCCGTTCTACCACATGCGCGACGCCGAGACCGGCCTCACCTGCAGCTACGACCTCCTCTTCCGCGGCACCGAGATCACGACGGGCGCGCAGCGCGAGCACCGGATCGACGTGCTCGAGGCGCAGGCGGTCGAGAAGGGTCTGTCGCTCGAGGGCCTCGAGCACTACCTCGACTTCTTCCGCTACGGCATCCCGCCGCACGGCGGCTTCGGCATGGGGCTCGCACGCGTGCTCATGCTGATGCTCGGTCAGGACTCGATCCGCGAGGTCACCTTCCTCTTCCGCGGCCCGACCCGTCTCGCCCCCTAAGGCCGTCTCACTCTGGTCTCGTCTCTAAGCTGACGGCCTGATCTCGACGCTCGACGCTCGACGCTCGACGGACTGCACAACGTCCGCGCCACCGGCGGCACCCCGCTTCGCGGAGGCGGATCGACGCGGCCCGACGTGCTCTACCGCTCCGACGCGCTGAGCAGCCTGACGCCCGCGGGAGTCGAAGAGCTCGCGGCGAGCCCGATCGGGGTGATCGTCGACTTCCGCACCGAGCAGGAGCGGCACTCGGCGCCCGACGTGCATCCCGACTCGCGCCCGTGACACCTACGGCCGAGGAGCCGACTACCTGCGCGCCGCGGGGCTCACCGACGGCGACCTGACCGCGTTGCGCGCGCGACTGCGCGGCTGACTCTTCCGCACCCGGCTGGCCAGGGCTCGCGTGTGAGCGTGCGCTGGCGTCCGCCCACACGCCTCCGGGGATGAAGGGGCACGACGAGCACCGGGAAGTTCGAGCTGTACACCGACACGGGTCGTCGAGGTCACGAGCTGACCCTCACCGCGGCGCGGCACCGTCATGCCCGAGCCGGCATGACCGCGGGCATAGCCTGAGCGGGTGCCACACGAGCCCTTCCCCCCTCGCCCCGCCGGCCGCACGGCCACCGCCGCGACCGAGAAGGTGCGCGCCGCGCGCGACCTGCTGTTTGCCCACGCCGACGACTACGACGGCGCCGTCGCCGCGTTCGCGTGGCCCGAGCTCGACGAGTTCAACTTCGCCCTGGAGTGGTTCGATGTCGTCGCGCGCGAGCAGCCCGACCGCGCCGCCGTCACGATCATCGACGCCGACCTGGGCGCCCGCTCGTGGACGTACGGCGAGCTGTCGCGGCGCTCCGATCAGGTCGCCGTCTGGCTCAGCGAGCGGGGACTTCGCCGCGGCGACCGCGTCGTCGTCATGCTCGGCAACCAGATCGAGCTGTGGGAGACGATGCTCGCGCTCACAAAGCTCGGCGCCGTTGCCATCCCGACGACGACGCTGCTCTCGGCCGACGACCTGGCCTACCGCGTGACGCACTCGGGCGCCCGGGCGATGATCGCGCCCGCTGAGGCGACTGACCGCGCGGCGGACGTGGATGCCGGGGTGCTGCGCATCGCCGTCGGCGAGGCATCCGGGTGGATCTCCTTCGCCGATTCCGATGCGGCCGGTGACGTCTTCGAGCCCGACGGACCCACTCCCGCGGGCGAGCTGAACCTGCTGTACTTCACGTCGGGCACGACCTCGGCGACGCCCAAGCTCGTGCGGCACACGCACGTGTCCTACCCGGTCGGCCACCTCTCGACGCTGTGGTGGCTGGGCGTCCGACCGGGCGACGTGCACATGAACATCTCGTCACCCGGGTGGGGCAAGCACGCGTGGAGCAACTTCTTCTCCCCCTTCCTCGCCGAGGCGACCGTGTTCGTGTACACCTACGACCGCTTCGATGCGGCGACCCTCATGCACGTCATGGACACGCACAAGGTCACGACCTTCTGCGCCCCGCCGACGGTGTGGCGCATGCTGATCCAGGCCGATCTGACGCAGCTCACGCAGCCGCCGCGCGAGCTGCTCGGTGCCGGTGAGCCGCTCAACCCCGAGGTCATCGCGCGGGTGCGGGATGCCTGGGGCGCGACGATCCGCGACGGTTACGGTCAGACCGAGATGACCTGCGCGATCGGCAACTCCCCCGGGCAGATCGTCAAGGACGGCTCGATGGGTCGACCGCTGCCCGGATACCCCGTCGTGCTGCTCGACCCCGACACCGGCGAGGTCACGAACGACGAGGGCGAGATCTGCCTCGACCTGTCGCACCCGATCCTCGGCCTCATGGACGGGTACCACGACGCGCCCGACCGTACGGCGCGCGCGACCGAGGGCGGCTACTACCGCACCGGCGACATCGCGAGCCGTGACGACGACGGCAACCTCACGTACGTCGGGCGTCGTGACGACGTGTTCAAAGCATCCGACTACAAGATCTCGCCGTTCGAACTCGAGTCGGTGCTGCTCGAGCACCCCGCTGTCGCCGAGGCCGCAGTCGTGCCGAGCCCCGACCCGGTCCGGCTCGCCGTGCCGAAGGCGTACGTGCGGCTCTCCGCCCAGGCACCCGAAAACCACCGTGAGGCCGCGCGCGAGGTCTTCGCGCACTCCCGGGCCCGCCTCTCGGCCTACCAGCGGGTGCGGCGCCTGGAGTTCGTCGACGAGCTGCCGAAGACGATCTCGGGCAAGATCCGCCGGGTCGAGCTGCGCGCCGCCGAGTCCGCGCGGGGCAACGAGGCGCCCGCGGGCGAGTTCAGCGACCGCGACTTCCGCTGAGCCCTGTCAGATCTCGAAGTCGACGGCCACTCGGTCGGCGACGACCGAGCGCACATAGGCGACCACGACCTGGTGGTCCGGGTGGGTCTGATAGGCCTCGAGCGCCGCCTGATCGGCGAAGTCGGCGACGAGCGCGACGTCCCAGTTCGTGCCGCCGACGACGTCGGGGCCGACCGAGATCGCCTCGATCGAGGGCACGACACCCTGCAGGGCGAGGAGGTCCTCTGCGATCTTCCGGCCCTGCGCGGCCTTCTCGGCGGGGTCTTCGGTGGCGAGGCGCCAGGCGACGATGTGACGGATCATGCGGGGTCTTCCTCCGGTGCTGGGGTGGTGTCGGGCGCGGGGCCCGTGGATGCCGCGGCCAGCGCGTCGCGCAGTCGCGCCGCGTCGAGCCGCCAATGCGCGTGCAGACGGTCGTCGATGAGCACGACCGGGATCTTCTCCCACCACGCGTCGTACAGGGCCGCGTCGTCGAGGATCGAGACCTCCTCGACCTCGACGTCGTTCTCGGGCAACTCGGCGACGACGACGTCGACGATCTCGCGTGCGACGTCGCACAGGTGGCAGTCGGGCTTCGAGATGAGTGTGAGGGTCGTCACGGCATCCATCCTGCCCCTCGACAGGCTCGGAGACCAAGACAGGCTCGGAGACCAAGACGGGGTCGGGGACCGACCGGGGCCGGAAACACGAAGCGCCCGTCCAGACGGACAGGCGCTCGGTGCAGATTACTCAGAATCCAGGGCCGCTCACTTCTTGTTGCGGCGCTGGTGGCGAGTCTTGCGAAGCAGCTTGCGGTGCTTCTTCTTCGCCATGCGCTTGCGGCGCTTCTTGATGACAGAACCCACGGAAAACCTCACTATGTCAGGGGTCTGGACGCGGATCTTTCGCGCCCGGGAACGGGCATCACGAAAAATGCCCTCGGAACAGTCTAGCCGACGTCGGCGATAGGCCGTTGCAGGGCCTCGGTGACGGCCGTCTCGGGCAGGCGATAGCTGCGGCCGAACCGCACAGCCGGCAGCTCGCCCGAATGCACGAGGCGGTAGACGGTCATCTTCGACACCCGCATGAGTTCCGCCACCTCGGCGACGGTGAGAAAGCGCACGTCCGACAGTTCTGCCATGTCTTCTGATCCCCCGAATCCCGGACTCCCCCGAGTCCTGCGGCGCATGACCGCGCCGCCTGCTCAGCCTAGGGGGCCGATGATACGCGTGTAAACCGATGTGAACGCTGTGATGAACCTGTGCCGGTTCAGCGGCCGGGGATCTTCTTCAGCACACTCTCGAAGGCGTGCTTGGTGGATGCCGCGGCGCGCCCCACCAGGTCGGCGGCAGCCGCGGCCGAGTCGGTCAGCCCGGTGCCGGCCGCAGCGTCGGCGGCGGCGATGCCGTCGTCGAAGAAGGGGACCAGCCAGTCATCCACCTCGTCGAGCGGCGCGGTCGACAGGCTGTAGTAGCGATGCTGGCCCTCTTCGCGCACCGAGACGAGCTCCGCCTCGCGCAACACCTTCAGATGCTTCGACACGGTCGGCTGGCTGACACCGAGCTGGTTGACGATCTGCGAGACGCTCGTGCCGTGCTCGCCCGAGGCCGCTCGCTCGCGCAGAAGCTGCAGGATGTCCCGACGGGTACCGTCGGCGATCACGTCGAAGATGTCCGCCATGCCCTTAGGTTAGCCCGCGCCGCCGCCCGAGTACCATGACAACGACCCAGCGGCAGCGAACGAGGAGAGGAGGCGGTCATGGCGGAGGACTCCGTCGTCGTCCGCGCCGGGCGGCGCCTGGCCGCATCCGCCACCCGTTTCGGTCACGGACTGCGCGAATTGGCGATGGCCTCGCCGTCTCGGTTCGCCGTCCTCGTCTTCCTCGCGCTCATCCTGCTGTTCACGGCCCTGTTCTCGTTGCCGGCGGCATCGGCCGACGGCACCCGCACGCCGTTCGCCGACGCCCTGTTCACCGCCGTCTCGACGATCTGCGTGACGGGCCTGTCGACCGTCGACATGGCGACGCACTGGTCGCCGTTCGGGCATGTGCTCGTCTACATCGGGGTGAACGTCGGCGCGCTCGGTGTCCTGACCCTGGCATCCATTCTGGGTCTCGTCATCTCGAAGCGCCTCGGGCTGCGGGCGAAGCTCATCGCCGCGGCCGACACGAACCCGCTGCGCGCCCACGGCGGCCCGGTCAACGAGGGGCAGGCCGTGCGCCTGGGTGAGGTGGGCCAGCTGCTGTCGACCGTCGCACTGTCGACCCTCGTCATCGAGGCGGCGCTCGCGATCCTGCTATATCCATCGTTGCTGATCAATGGCGTTGACCCGGTGACGGCACTGTGGGAGGCGCCGTTCTATTCAGCGATGGCGTTCACGAACACCGGGTTCTCCCCCAACGCCGGTGGGCTCACGCCGTTCGCGCACGACTACTTCTTCCTCACCGTGCTGATGATCGGCGTGTTCCTCGGGTCGATCGGGTTCCCCGTCATCTTCACGCTGTGGCGTCACCACTTCCACGTGCGACGGTGGTCGCTGCACGCCAAGCTCACCGTCATCACGACGGTGATCCTCTTCTTCGTCGGCGCCGGCGCGTTCCTCCTGCTCGAGTACGACAACCCCGAGACGTTCGGGAGCATGGATGCCTGGGACACCACCTTCCAGGCATTCTTCCTCTCGGCGATGACCCGCTCGGGAGGCTTCTCGATCATCGACATCTCGCAGCTGAACGGGTCGTCGCTGGTCGTCGGATCGATGCTGATGTTCGTCGGCGGCGGGTCGGCCTCGACGGCCGGCGGCATCAAGGTGACGACGCTCGCGGTGCTCGCGCTCGCTGTCTGGTCGGAGGCGAAGGGCCGCCCGAGCGTGCAGGCATTCGGTCGGCGCATCCCGAGCGACGTGCAGCGGGTCGCGCTGTCGGTCGTCGCGTGGGGCGCCACGATCTGCGCGATCTCGACGATCACGATCGGCCAGATCACGAAAGCGCCGATCGAGGACGTGCTGTTCGACGTGATCTCGGGATTCGCGACCGTGGGGCTGTCGACGGGGCTTACAGCGAACCTCCCCGATCCGGCCGTGTACGTGCTCGCGCTGACGATGTTCATGGGCCGCGTTGGTACAGTGACTCTCGCCGCAGCGGTGGCTGCGACGAACCGATCGCAGCACTATTCGCTGCCCGTCGAGAGGCCGATCGTTGGTTGAGCAGCACCGTGGTTGAACAACTCAGGAGCGACGCTCCCGTCCTCGTGATCGGCCTCGGCCGCTTCGGTGCCGCGTGCGCCGGCGAACTCGACCGCCTCGACCGCGAGGTGCTCGCGATCGACGAGAACCTCGACCTCGTGCAGAAGTGGTCGGAGCGGGTCACCCACACGGTGCAGGCGGATGCCAGGAACATCGAGGCGCTCAAGCAGATCGGGGCGCAGGACTTCCAGGTGGCGGTCGTCGCGGTCGGGTCGTCGATCGAGGCATCCGTTCTCATCACGGCGAACCTGGTCGACCTGAAGGTGCCGCAGATCTGGGCGAAGGCCGTCTCGCAGAGCCACGGCAAGATCCTCGCCCGCGTCGGCGCGAACCACGTGATCTACCCGGAGCGCGAGGCCGGCGAGCGCGTCGCGCACCTCGTCTCGGGGCGGATGCTCGACTTCATCCGCTTCGACGACGACTTCGTGCTGGCGAAGATGTACCCGCCGAAGTTCATCCGCGGCATCAGCCTGAAAGAGTCGGGCGTGCGCTCGAAGTACAACGTGACCATCGTGGGGGTGAAGAGCCCGGGCAAGCCCTTCCGCTACGCGGAGGAGGACACCGTGGTCACCAACCACGACCTGATCATCGTGGCGGGCACCAGCAGCGACATCGAGCGGTTCGCCTCGCTCGATCGCTGACCCGCGCCGCCGCCCGGGCGGTCGCGCGGGGTCGGGACTTCACGCCGAGAAACCACTTCACCCCCGAGAAACCACGGCACACCTGATTTCTCGGGGAGGGAGGTGGTTTCTCGCGGGGCTCGGGGCCGGGCGGGGAGAGTCAGGCGCCGGCGGCGAGCTCCTTGGCGCGGGCGACGGCGGCGTCGGTCGCCTCGGAGAAGAGCCCGGCGAGGTTGGCGCCCTGCAGCACCGCGACGGCGCGCTCGGTCGTTCCCTTCGGGCTCGTGACCTTGCGGCGGAGCTCCGCCGGATCCTCCCCCGTGGCATCCAGCAGCGCGGCGGCGCCGATGAAGGTCTGCTCGGCCATGAGGCGCGCATCGGCATCGCTGAAACCCTTGCCGCGCGCCGCCTCGGTGAACTCCTCGATCAGCAGGAACACGTACGCCGGCCCCGACCCCGAGATCGACGACAGCGCGTCGATCTGCGCCTCGGGCACCTCGATCACCACGCCGCACGTCTCGAACAGCGCGCGCACGAGCGCGACGTCGTCGGAGGATGCCGCGGTGCCGGCCGACACGCCGGTCACCGCCTTCCCGACGACGGCGGGGGTGTTCGGCATCGCGCGCACGACGGGCACCCCGTCGCCGACGATCGCCTCGAAGGTCGCGAGGGTGACGCCGGCCGCGAGGCTCACGACGATCGTTCCGGGCCGGAGCGCGGGCGCGATCTCGCGCAGCAGATCGGACACCATGACCGGCTTCACCCCGACGAGCACGATGTCGGCAGCCGCGGCGGCGGCGAGGTTGGCGTCCGGGGCGTCGGCCAGCGCGACGGAGGTCACGCCCTCGAGTCCGGCGAGGGTCTCGGCCTTCGCGGCGCTGCGGTTGGTGACGGTCACGCGGGGGGCGCGACCGGAGCGGGCGAGCCCCGTCGCGATGGCTCCTCCCATCGAACCGGCACCGAGGATCGCGATCGTGGGGAGGGTCTGAGCCATGGCATCCATCCTACGGATCCCGGCTAACTGAGAGTCCATTCAGGTCCCTAGGGGGCGGGGGTAGGATGCCGTCATGACCCTCCTGGACGGCATCACCTCGCGCCTCATCGACACCGATCGGCTGACCGTGAACATCCTCGAGCGGGCAGGCGACGACCCGGCCACCGCGCCGGAGCAGACGGTCGTGCTCGTGCACGGCAACGTCTCGTCGAGCCTGTTCTGGCAGGAGCTCATGCAGGATCTGCCGAGCGATCTGCGGGTCATCGCGATCGACCTGCGCGGGTTCGGCGAGACCGAGAGCCTGCCGGTCGACGCGACCCGCGGTGTTCGCGACTTCAGCGACGACGTGCGCTCCACCCTCGTCGCGCTCGGCATCGAGACGGCCCACCTCGTCGGCTGGTCGATGGGCGGCGGCGTCGTCATGCAGTACGCGCTCGACCACCCGGCGCTCTCGCTCACCCTGCAGGCCCCCGTCTCGCCCTACGGGTTCGGCGGCACGCGCCGCGACGGTTCACGCCTCACCGACGACGACGCGGGCACCGGAGCCGGCGGGGCGAACGCCGACTTCGTGCAGCGACTCACCGACCGCGACACCACCGACGACGCCCCCACCTCACCCCGGAACGTCTTCCGCTCCGGCTACGTCGCACCGGGCTACACGAGCGAGCACGAAGACCTCTGGGTCGAGTCGATGAACACGACATCCACGGCGGTCGGCAACTACCCCGGCGACGGCGTGGAGAGCCCAAACTGGCCGGGGTTCGCGGCCGGAAAGATCGGCGTGCTCAACACGATGGCGCCGGGCTACTTCAACACCTCGGGCATCGTCGATCTCGCCGTGAAGCCGCCGGTGCTGTGGGTGCACGGCACCGTGGATGCCATCGTCTCGGATGCCTCGTTCTTCGATCTCAACCACCTCGGCGCCATCGGCGTGATCCCCGGCTGGCCGGGCGAGGAGATCGCCCCCGCGCAGCCGATGGTGTCGCAGACCCGCGACGTGCTCGACGCCTACCGTGCCGCCGGCGGCACGGTCACGGAGGTCGTGCTGGAGGGCGTCGGGCACTCGCCGCACCTCGAGCGTCCGGCCCTGTTCCGGCGCGCACTGCTCGAGGTGATCGGCTACATCGGACGGCCCGCCGACCCGGCGCCGCCGACCGAGACCATCATCCTCAGCTCGTCGGACTGAGCAGCCCGCCGGCCAGGCCGCGGCGTCAGCGGCGCGGGTCGAAGAAGGCCCGCAGGAGCGCCTGAGACTCGGTTTCGCGCACGCCGCCGACGACTTCGGCCCGCACGGGCAGCCGCCGATCGCGCAGCACGTCGTAGACCGAGCCCGCCGCCCCGGCCTTCTCGTCCCAGGCGCCGAACACCACCCGGCCGACGCGCGCCTGCAGGATCGCACCCGCGCACATCACACAGGGCTCGAGCGTCACGGTGAGCGTGCAGCCCTCGAGGTTCCACGAGCCGAGCGACTCCGCGGCTGCCCGCAGGGCGACGATCTCGGCGTGAGCGGTGGGATCGTGGGTCTCTTCGCGCAGATTGCGTCCCTCGCCGAGGCGCGTGCCCGAGGCATCCATCACGACGGCACCGACCGGGATCTCGCCGGCGACGGCGGCCTCCGCGGCGAGCGCGAGGGCGCGGCCCATCGCCGCGTCGTCGGCGGGCGGCGTCGGAAGGGTCACCGGTCCAGCGTAGAGGCGCGGCGAGCGCCGGATCGGCGGATCGGCCCGAACCTCGCTCCGGAGCCCGAGGGCTGAGTCGGGGCGCCCCGACGCCGTAGGCTGGATGCCATGCGCGTGCACGTTGCCGATCACCCCCTCATCACCCACAAGCTGACGGTGCTGCGCGACGAGCGCACCCCCTCGCCGGTGTTCCGCCAGCTCACCGAGGAGCTGCTGACCCTCCTCGCCTACGAGGCCACCCGGAACGTGCGGGTCGAGGAGATCGAGATCCAGACCCCCGTGACCACGACGACGGGCGTGCGGATCTCGGAGCCGCGCCCCCTCGTGGTGCCGATCCTGCGCGCCGGGCTCGGCATGCTCGACGGCATGGTGAAGCTCCTCCCCACCGCCGAGATCGGCTTCCTCGGCATGGCGCGCGACGAAGAGACCCTGCAGCCGTACACGTACGCGGAGCGCCTGCCCGAAGACCTCAGCGACCGCCAGTGCTTCGTGCTCGACCCGATGCTCGCCACCGGCGGCTCGCTCGGCGCGGCCATCGACTTCCTCTTCGCGCGCGGCGCACAGGACGTCACCGCGATCTGCATCCTCGCCGCCCCCGAGGGCGTCGCGAAGATCCAGGAGCAGGTCGGCGACCGCGACGTGACCCTCGTGCTCGGCGCCCTCGACGAGGGCCTCAACGAGAAGGGCTACATCGTGCCCGGCCTCGGCGACGCGGGAGACCGGCTGTACGGCACCGTCTGAGCGCGCCCGCGAGCGCGACCGGTTCGGAGTACCGCCACGTCCTGGAGCTGCTGGAGGAGGCGACCCGGCCAGGCAGGCCCGCGCCCGCCCACGTCTGAGGGCCCCGGGGACACAGTGGGCCGCGCTGGAGTCACCCGCAGGAGTCCTCCGGGGCCCCCGGCGCTGTCCGGGAGCTCCGGGGTGGGCTTACAGTGTGGGGAGGAACCACCGAGTTCGCGCGCGCGGTCGGTCGTCCACCCCTCAGTGGGTGTCCCCGAACCAGGCCTTCCAGTAGGCGAAGAAGTTGAGGTTCCCCCCGCTCGAACAGCTGGAGCCGGAGCCTGACAGCGCAGCGTCGTCGGGCTGGTAGGGCGTGTAGTTGTAGAGCCCCGCCGTGGCCTGGTTCTCCATGGTGACCACCCGTGACCCGCAGTCGGGATCCGGGTTGAACAGCACCGGCCTGGTCTCACCTGCCCGGAAGCTGAAGTGGCCGGGATCGCCCTCGTAGACGCGGAACTGGTGGGCGGCGAACCAGACTTGGCGGGCGAACCCGCTGAAGTCATCGTTGCAGGTCGCAGTGTCGGGACATGCGTAGCCCATGGCGGAGCGGTAGCGGGAGGGGACCAGCGCGGGGCCGGATGCCGTGACCAGACCCTGTTCCTTCTGCAGGATCACCAACAGTGCCTTGGGGCTCACGCCGCAGCCCTGGGCCGCCTTGGTGAGGATGGAGGCGGCACTGTCCCCCTCGGACCTGCGCCGACGCGAGGGCCTGCGCCGCGAGGAGCCGCGGCCGGGGGAAGTGCGCCGGGAGGCGGGACGCCGAGAACGGGTCGCGCTGGCGCGAATGTGCCGACCGGGCATCAGGGGCGGGGCCCGTCGCGCAGGTCGCGGAGGTGGTCGACGAGGGCGGGACTCACCCTCTCGATGAGATGCAGCGTCTCCACGAAGTCCTCGTGACCGCCGTACCACGGGTCGGGCACGTCCCAGTCGGCGGGGATGTCCCGTGACGGGTGGGCCGCGGCGTCTCCCGTGCTGCCCGCTGCACCCAGGAGTGGATCGTAGGAGCGGTACATCCGCAGGTCCACGACACCCCGTTCCCCGCCGGGGGCATCGGGGATGACCTCCACCCCGACGCGTTCCGCCAGGCGTTCCAGGGCCCGCAGGTGCTGGCGGGTCATCGCCAGGACCAGGTCCCAGGAGTCCAGCTCTGCGGCACTCACCTGCCGAGCACGGTGGTCAGGAACACGGTGGCCGGCCTCGCGCAGCACACGGGCAGCGCGAGGGTCGATCGGATTGCCGTGTTCCTCGTCAGAGATCCCCGCGGAATCGACCAGGACGTCCCGTGCGGCCGCGGATGCCTCCTCGGCGAGCCGCCCTCCGCGAACTCCCTCCGCGAACTCCCTCCGCGGCTTCCTCCCGCAGTCTCCCGGCCGTCCTCCCTCCTCACATGGAGAGGTAGGCGCGCACGGCCTCGTAACTGAAGCGCGCGGCGCGCGTGGAGTCCATGTGGAAGTCCTGGTCGGCGCGCGGACCGCACAGGTCGGACACCGCGCGCACCGACACCCAGCCGACACCCTCGCCGAAGCAGACCTGGGCCAGGGCGGCGGTCTCCATGTCGGTGGCCAGGGCCTGGGGAAACTCCGCACGCATGGACCCGACATTGGCGGCGGTGACGAAGGAGTCCCCGGACACGACCTGCCCGACCCGCACCCGCTGGCTGACATGGCGGGAGAGGTTCTCGGCCTTCAGCACCGCCAACTCCGGGGAGCGGTGGTCCACGGGCATACGCGGGATCTGGCCGCGCACGTAGCCGAAGGCCGTCGCGTCGGCGTCGTTGTAGGTGGTGGAGGTCCCCACCACGACGTCTCCGACCTCGACGTCCGGGGCAAGTCCGCCCGTGGTGCCCGCGGCGATCACCACGTCGGGATCGACCATCATCAGGGCGCGGGCGGTGGCGGAGGCGGCGTTGGCCAGACCAATCCCGGAGACGACGACCAGCACCGTGGACCCGTCCAGGGTTCCCGTGGTGAAGGTCTGGCGGTGGCGTTCCACCTGCCCGATGGCAGTGGTGCGGGCATCCGGGCCCAGTGCGTCCAGGAAGGGTCCTGCCTCGATGTCCATGGCGCACTGGATGACGGCCCGCACGCCCTCGCGGGTGGTGGGGGCGGTCGGACAGACGCTCATGGGACTCCTCGGGGTACGGGGGCTGGGGTGGGATGTGGGGTCGTGCGGCGGGAGGTGGGCGCGGGAGGGTCCGAGGGCGGCCCCACTCGGGCAGGCCGGGCGCCACAGGAGGGGAGGCGGTCGCCCCGGCACTCAGGAGGCGGTGACGTCCTCCCACTCCGCGCGGTGGGAGAGGAAGTCGCGCACGGCCTCCTGCGCTCCCTCCAACGAGTGGTGGGCGCCCCACCCGCACTGGACCTCGTTGGCGGCGGGCACCGAGGTGGCGGAGAGGATGTCGCGGAAGGTCTGCTCCAGCAGCGGCAGGAAGTCCTCGGTCTCCACCCCGAGCACCAGGGCGTAGAAGCCGGTCTGGCAGCCCATGGGTGAGAAGTCGACGAGCCGGTCGGTGTGGTTGCGCATGAGTTCCGCGGTGAGGTGCTCGATGGAGTGCACGGCGGGCATCTCCAGGTGGGCGACATTGGGTTGGGTGAATCGGACGTCGTACTTGACCAGCACGTCCCCTCCGGGCAGCTCCTTGCGGTCGGCGACGCGGACATAGGGGGCGACCACGGTGCGGTGGTCCAGGTTGAAGGACTCGACGTTCATGCGCTCGCTCATGCCAGAAGTCTAGGTCGCGCCCTCGCCTCCGCGGCCGGCGGCCCCACCCAGGCCCTCAACGGTCGCCTCGAGCACCTACGCGGCTCCGCCCTGGGAATCCGCAACCTCCACAACTACATCCACCGCAGCCTCCTCGAAACCGGAGGATTCAGACCCCGACCACACCCCCAATTGGCTTCATGACCAAGCCACGTATCATCGCCGTCTCGAATCTGAAGGGCGGCACGGGAAAGACCACGACCACCTGCCATCTCGCTGCAGCATTCGCGGCCCAGGACCTGAAGGTGTTCATCATCGACGCGGATCCCCAGGGCTCCGCACTCCGCTGGAGCGAAGCTGCGGACTGGACGATTCCGACCGTCGGCCTTCCGGTGAAGAACCTGCACTCTCAGATCTCGGGCATCGTGCCGCCGGGCACCGACGTCGTCATCATCGCTTTGGCGGTGTTCTGCATTACGGTGGCGGTCGCGGTGCCCGAGTTGATGCCGTTCAGCCGGGCCGCGCGTGAGAAGCAGTTGGACCAGCGTGCGGAGGCGTTAGCCGCACGACGGCCAGTGCTGTCCGAGGAGGCACGCATCATCCGTCGATGCGCTATTCCGTTGTACGAGGGTAGCGGGGCATCAAATCGATTGATGGCCTGGTACATCAGTGCTGCTGTGGCGCCGATCGTCATCTTGGTGCTCGGGGGGTTCTTGCTGGCGTTGTCGCAGCGGCCGGAGGACGCCGCTGCGCCGTCAGAGACCTCAGTCGGATCGACTGTGATCGGGATGGTCGTTTTCGCGGCATTGGGCGTGGTGGCGCTCGTGCTGCTACACGTTGCCGTGCTCGCTCAGTATCGGCGTCCGCGACGGCTTTGGCGAGGTGTCGCGTTGCCGGCCGCGCTTGGGACCCTGCTGCTAGCCGTAATTCCGCTCATGATGACTGCAGTCGCGCGTCAACAGCCTGGTTACGCGTGGACGGTGACCGCGGCTGCGGAGTGGATATGGGCGGCAATTGTCTGGGGAAGTGTGTTTGCCCCGTCGTGGATTGCGATGCCCCGGCTCGGTCTGTTCGGCCAGGTCGCCGTGGCCGCCGCGGTCGACTCTGCCGAACGACAGAGCCGACATCTTCAGGCTCTGCGTCGCGTGACGTCGATTTCGATGACTGCTTCTCACTCGGATACGACGTCTCACACGGACGCTGGCCGTTCGACGCCGGCGTAGGTATGTCCCGGATGAGCGCGGGGGCGAGCTGTAATGAAGCACGCACCGCGCCGGCCGTACCACCGTCGGTGAACTCCCACCGGCGGCGTCGACTGACATCGTGCACGAGATACCGAGCGGTGCACGATGTCGCGCAATCGGCGGGTAGCGCCCGTGGCAGGATCGCCAACGAGCGTGCTGAGCGCCTGCGCGACGTGCAGAGGCCTCTTCTGAAGCCGCCTGAGCTCTCGAAGCGCGTGCTCCGCAACTGTCCTCCATTCGGCCGATGCCGCGGGAGAACCAGCCGGTACCCGTGACCGCGGCAAGGAACTATCCGCTCACGCCACCTTCGCCCTGGAGACCGGCACGAAGGTCTACTTCGCTGACCCCCACAGCCCATGGCAGCGGCCCAGCAACGAGAACACCAACGGGCTGCTGCGTCAGTACTTCCCCAAGGGCACCGACCTGTCCCGCTGGACAGCAGAAGATCTGGAAGCCGTGGCCCACACCCTAAACAGCCGCCCCCGCAAGACCCTCGGCTGGAGAACACCGGCCGAGGTCTTCGAAGAGCAACTACAATCCTTGGAAGAAGCCGGCGTTGCGACGACCGGTTGAACCTGCCGTGGCTCCGACCAGCAGAGCGATGTCAGCAGTTGGCTTTCCATCTCAGCGGTACCGCTGGAAGGATGCCCACCGGCAAATCCCGCACCTCGTGGATTGCGAGCGTTGCGAGCGAGAGCGTGCCTACGCGAAGGAGAATTGTGATGGACGTTGACCTGCTGGTGATCGGCTGGGGCAAGGCAGGCAAGACCCTGGCGGGGCGCTTCGCGGCCGCCGGCAAGACCGTGGCGCTGGTGGAGCGCTCGCCCGAGATGTACGGCGGCACCTGCATCAACATCGGCTGCGTGCCGACCAAGGACCTCGTCGTCTCGGCCGAGGAGCGTCGCGACTCCGACGACCCGCAGGAGTTCTTCCGCACCGCCGTCGCCGGCCGCGACGCGCTGATCGGCACGCTCAACGCCGCGAACCACCAGATGCTGGAGAAGCCGGGCGTCACCCTGGTGGACGGCACCGCCCGGTTCACCGGCCCGCGGACGGTCGTCGTCGACACCGCCGAGGGCCAGGTGGAGCTCACCGGCGAGACCGTGGTGATCGGCACCGGTGCGACCTCGCGCCGCGTCGACCTGCCCGGCTTCGACTCACCGCGGGTGTTCGACTCGACCACCATCCAGCACATCGACCCGCTGCCCGAACGGCTGGTGATCGTGGGCGGCGGCTTCATTGGGCTGGAGTTCGCTAGCATGTTCACCCACTTCGGCTCCAAGGTCACCATCCTCGACCGCGGCGAGGAGTTCCTTCCCCGCGTCGACCGGGACGTGGCCGAGGCCGTGAGGCAGACCCTGCTCGACATGGGCGTCACCATCGAGCAGGGCGTCCGGCCCACGTCGCTGGACGACGACGGCACACACGCCGTGGTGCACACCACCAAGGGCGATTTCGCGGCCGACGCCGTGCTGGTGGCCGCCGGACGCGTGCCGGTCACCGGCGAGCTGGGCCTGGAGGCCGCCGGCATCGAGGTGGACGAGCGGGGCTTCGTCGTCGTGGACGACCAGCTGCAGACCAGCGTCCCCGGTGTGTACGCGGTGGGCGACGTCAACGGCGGCCCGCAGTTCACCTACATCTCGCTGGACGACAACCGCATCGTGTGGGACGCGGTGATGGGCCAGGGCACGCGCCGCCGCAGCGACCGCGTGGCGGTGCCGAACACCACCTTCATCACCCCGCCGCTGTCGATGGTGGGCATGGACGAGACCCAGGCCCGCAAGTCCGGCCGCAACGTCCTGATGGCGAAGAAGGAGGTGGCGAAGATCGCCGCCATGCCCCGGCCGAAGATCGTCGGCGAGACCCACGGCCTGTTCAAGCTGTTCGTCGACGCCGACAGCCAAGAGATCCTCGGCGCGACGATCTTCTCCATCGACTCCCAGGAGCTGGTCAACATGGTCGCCCTGGCCATCCGGCTGGGCGCTAAGGTCTCCGACCTGCGCGACGGGATCTGGACCCACCCGTCCAGCACCGAGGCCTTCAACGAGGTGCTCGGCACCCTGGAGCCACTGGCCTGACCGGTGATGCGCCGGGTGGAAGCGATGGTGCCGCAGGACCACGCCCCCGGCGCCGAGGCCGAGGTCGACTTCGGCGAGGTCTACGTCATCCTCGACGGCGTCAAGACCAAGTGCCACATGTTCGTCTACCGCCTGTCCCACTCCGGCAAGGCCATCCACCGCGTCTACCCGACCGGCGGACAGGAGGCCTTCCTCGAAGGACACATCGAGGCCTTCCACGCCCTGGGCGGCATCCCCACCCGCCACATCCGCTACGACAACCTCACCTCCGCCGTCGTCCAGGTCATCCACGGCGGCGACCGGTTACGCGACGAGAACGAACGCTGGGTGCTGTTCCGCTCCCACTACGGCTTCATGTTCATAACCATTCCGGTTGACGTTACGGCAGAGTCAAGCGCGGTGGGTCGGTCGGTGCGTCTTGTAGGAATCCACATCGGACCGAAATTGATCGTTTGGGGACTGTCTGAATAACGGTGTGTGAGGGTCCGGCCTGATCCGAAAGGAGATGGCCGTGGCTGACACGACCAAGATGTTGGACGAGACGATGATTGATCCCGTGACCGGGGAGATCATCGATCAGAAGGACCTCGCGGAGCGGTTGCTCGCGCAGGCGAAGGAACAGGGCGTGAGCCTGGTGGGCCCGGGAGGGCTGCTGAACCAGCTCACCAAGAGTGTGCTCGAGACGGCGTTGAACGCTGAGCTGACCGAGCATCTCGGCCATGATCACGGCGGGACGCCGACGGCCGCGAATATGCGCAACGGGACGCGGGTCAAGACGGTGTTGACCGAGATCGGCCCGGTGGAGATCGAGGTCCCCAGGGATCGGGATGGGTCGTTCGAGCCGGTCATCGTCCCCAAACGGAAACGCCGCCTCGAGGGGATCGATCAGATCGTGCTTTCCCTCTCGTCCCGCGGGCTCACGACAGGTGAGATCGCGGCGCACTTCGACGAGGTCTACGGGGCGAAGGTCTCCAAGGACACCATCAGCCGGATCACGGAGAAAGTCGCCGGGGAGCTCGCGGAGTGGTCCGCGCGACCGTTGGACGCGCTCTACCCGGTGATCTTCGTCGACGCGATCGTCGTCAAAGTCCGCGACGGGCAGGTCCGCAACACCCCGTTCTACGTCGTGATGGGCGTCACCACGGCCGGGGAACGGGAGATCCTGGGGATCTGGGCCGGTGATGGCGGCGAAGGCGCAAGGTTCTGGCTGCAGGTGTTCACGGAGCTGAAGAACCGTGGCGTCGAGGATGTCCTGATCGCCGTCTGTTATGCCGTGGTCGTGGTTATGCCGATGATGCTCGGGCGGTCCTGGTCAGCGGCGGTGGCCGGGCTGCGGTTGTCGGCATAATCAGAGCCGGTCGAGGAACGCCAGGAGCGTGTCGCTGGGCTGGTAGCGCGGGCTGGGGCTGGTGCCGACCGGTGTGGTCTTCGCGATCGCTTGCTCCTTGATGGTCATGTCGGCGTGGATGTAGATGCTGGTCGTGGCGACGTTCTCGTGCCCGAGCCAGAGCGCGATCACGGTCGCGTCGACGCCCGCGTGCAGCAGCCGCATCGCTGCGGTGTGACGCAGCGTGTGGACGGTGACGTTCTTTCCCGTCAGTGACGGGCAGGACTTGGCCGCTCCCGCGGTGGTGTGGCGGAGCCTGGCTTCGACCGCGTCGCGGCTCAGGCGCCGGCCTGTGGTCGTCGCGAACAGCGGCTCCGTGCCGGGGGTGGCGCGTTCGGTGATCCAGGCGTTCATGATCGCGATGGTGTCGGGCAGCAGCGGGGTGGCGCGTTCCTTACGGCCCTTGCCGAGGCAGTGGACGTGCGCGCCGGTCCCGGTGCGGATGTCGGCGAGGTTCAGCCCGGTCAGCTCGCTGACACGCAGCCCGGTCTGGATCGCGAGGGCGAACATCGCGTGGTCGCGTCTTCCGGTGCGGGTGGTCTGGTCGCAGGCGTCCAGCAGCGCGGTGGTCTCGGCGTCGGTGAGCCAGGTGACGAGGTTGCGCTGGATTCTCGCGGCGGGGATCGCGAGGACCCGGGCGATGGTGTCGGCGTGCTCTGGATGCCGCAGTGCGGCGTAGGAGAACAGTGAGTGGATCGCTGCGAGCCTCGCGTTGCGGGTGCGGGGACTGTTGCCCCGCTCGTGTTCGAGATGACTGAGGAACCCGCCGATTCGGGTCGCGTCGAGATCGCCGATGTCCAGGCCCGCAGGTGCCGTCCCGGTGTGCTCGTGAAGGTAGGCGAGCAGGAGCCTGAACGTGTCGCGGTAGGCGGCGATTGTGTTCGCGCTGGCGTGGCGTTGAGTGATGAGCCGGTCGGTGAAGAACGCCTGCAGCAGCGGAGCGAACGCGGTCATGTGCGCGCCTCCCGCGTCGTCTGCTGCGCGATGTTGAGCATGCGGGCGGCGTGGGCGAGCAGCTCCGGGACGGTGGTGAGATACCAGTAGGTGTTGGCCGGGTTGCTGTGGCCGAGGTAGGTCGACAGCCTCGGCAGCAGGCCCGCGACGTCCGCCCCCTCGCGATACCAGCCCAGCAGCGTCGTGACCGCGAACGTGTGCCGCAGATCGTGCATCCGCGGCCTGGCCCCGCCCGCGGTCAGGCCAGCGGCCTCGCGGGCCCGCTCGAACGCATACTGCGTGTTGCAGCGAGACAGCCGCCTGCCGCGGTGATCAATGAAGAACGCCGCGGACTGCGCCGTGCGATCGGCGCGCCGGGCGGCATACTCGGTGAGCGTCGCCGCTGTCGTGGCATGGACGGGGACGAGCCGGGGGTCGCGGGACTTGCCGCGGCTGACCGTGATGATCCCGGCGTCCAGGTCGACCTCGTCGGCGTCGAGCGCGAGGAGTTCCCCGACTCTCATGCCCGTCGCCGCGAGGAGCCCGAACACGACCGGGAAGATCCGCGAACGCTCGTATCGCCGCAGCCGGCCAGCCGCTTCCAGCAGACCGGTGATCTCGCCGGGCGTGTAGATGTAGGGCGTGGTCCGTCGCGTCTGGTGCGAGAACACCGCCGCGGGCGGGACCTCGTGGGCTGGGTCGAGGGCGTGCATGTAGGCGGCGAACGAGCGCACCGCCCTCATCCTCACTGCCGCGCGTGATGCTCCGGCCCCGCCGTCGGGGCGAGGCAGACCGGCCCAGTCGATCATCGCCGTCGTCGTCAGGAGCCTGGCCCCGGCGGCGTTCAGGTGCGTCGTGAACTGTCCGAGGAGGTGCTCGTCCCAGACCAGGGTGAATCCGAGCTGGCGGCGCAGCCGCAAGTAGTCATCGACGTGCGCTTCCCAGGCGATCATGACCGACCGCCGCCCGTCATGGCGGGCCAGGGTTGCGCCAGGTCGCGCAGCGCCGTGACATCGACGCGCGCGTAGCCCGCGGTTGTCAGCGCCGTCTCGTGTCTCAGCACTTGCCCGATCGCGTCCAGCGGGACCGCGGCGGCGACCATCTGCTCGCCGAGGGTGTGCCGCAGCCGGTGCGCCCCGAACCTCGCCAGGCTCGCCCGGTCGCAGGCGCGTTCGACGATCCCGCCGACCGCTTCCCGTGTCAAGGGACGAAGCGGCGCGCGGTCGGCGGCGAACACCTCCCGGAACCCGACTCCGGCAGGGCGCGCCTCTTGCAGGTAGGCGACGACCGCTTCACCGACCTCGGCGGGCAGCGGGAGCCGCTCGTCACGATTGCCCTTGCCCCGCACGAGAATCTCGCCACGGCGCCAGTCGAGGTCGTCCAGTCGGAGCCGGGCGACCTCGATCGCACGCAGCCCGAGGTGGGCCAGGAGCAAGAGCACCGCGTGGTCGCGCAGTCCCGCGCTGGTGTCACGGTCGCAAGAGACCAAGAGTGCAGCCACCTCGTCGCGACTCGCGCCGACGGGAAGGCGGGAGGGTTGCGGGGAACGGATCACCAGCGTCGCCGCCGAAAGGTCGTGACTCGTCACACCGGTGATGAAGAAGAACCTCAGCAGCGCCCGGAGCGTGTATCCGAACGCCTTCACCGACACCGGGCGACGGGTGACGCCCTCGTCCAATAGCGCCCGCGTCACCTCCGCCGCGGTCAACGCGACCGCTCCTTCTGGCGGGGCATACCCGGCGAGGAACCTGCGCGCCCGGGCCACGTTTGCCGCGATCGTGGACGCCGCCAGGTGACGCTCAACGCGCAGATACCCCTCAAACCCGACCAACTCCACCGGATCCGTAGCCGTCGGCGCGATGGTCGCCGCGGCCGGGATCACGCCCTCGTAGGCGAGCCATTCCAGCGTCGGGCCAAGCGCCTTTCGCGAGAACAGGCCCGTGTGGGTGCGGCGCCGCTCAGCGAGGAACACCTCGACCTGCCCCGCCGTCAACTCGCCCACCGCGATGCCCCGCGCCTGCAGCCACCGGGACAGATGGGCCAGCAGCCGCAACTGGTTCATCAGCGACTTCCGCGTGAACCCCCGCCGGACAAGTTCGTCCTCGAACCGGCGGGCTATGTCTTCCAGTGGACCGGCGATGAGCACACCGCGTCCCTCGATCTCGATCCTGACCATGATCAACTCCTGTCTCCTCAAGTTGAGAAGACCAGCCGATCAGGATCACACGATTATGCCGACAACCGGAGCCCGCCCACCGCCGCTGACCAGGACCGCCCGAGCATCATCGGCATAACCGCGAGCACGGCATAACAGACGTTATGCCGATGTCGGCATAGCGTCTGCGACGGGCTGAAGGGACTCCCCGAAGCGATCAACACGACGTGGGAGCAGGCGGTTGTGCAGCAGTGCATCGTGCACCTGATCCGCAACAGCTTCCGCTACGCCGGCCGCCAACACCGCGACGCGATCGTGAAGGCGCTCAGACCGGTCTACACGGCCCCGTCCGAGCAGGCCGCGAAAGACAGGTTCGAAGAGTTCGCCGCCGAGTGGGGTGGGCGATACCCGGCGATCATCCAGCTCTGGAAGAGCGGCTGGGCGGAGTTCGTGCCGTTCCTCGAGTACGACGTCGAGATACGGAGGGTGATCTGCACGACGAACGCGATCGAATCGATCAACGCCCGATACCGCAGGGCGGTCCGGGCGCGCGGGCACTTCCCGAACGAGCAAGCCGCGTTGAAGTGTCTCTACCTCGTGACCCGCTCGCTTGACCCCACCGGCGGCGGCAGGGCACGCTGGGTGATCAGGTGGAAGCCAGCGCTCAACGCGTTCGCGATCACCTTCGCCGGACGGTTCGAGAGAACCACCTACTAATGAAAACCGCCGGACCCCAGAGGCTGTCGCGTGAATGTGTGGCGGGGTGGTGTGGTCAGTGGGGCGTCGGTCCCGACGCTCGAGCGGGCGGCGGTCTCGATGGGCCGATGAGCGTCGTGCGCGCTGGTTGAGGACGCGTGTTGGACGCGGTCAGCTCGTTGGCTCCGCCGCGTTGGCCGGTCAGATCGCAGTGATCGGGGCGGCGGCTGTGGCGAGCAGGTGGCGGTGGAGCTTGCGGAGGTTGTGGGTCGCGGCGATGAGCTTCCACTCGGCTGCCGCGGCGTGGAAGCCGCGGCGGGTGAAAGAGCGGATTCCTCTGCCGGTCTTGATCTGACCGAAGACAGGCTCGATGATCCACTTGCGTTTGTCGTAGTGGACCCGTCCGGCCTTGCGGGACACCTTCCGGTCCATCTTGTCCATCAGCGTCGCGCCCGCGGGCAGGCGTCCGCGGGATCCGACGCGGGGCTTCCCGTGACGCATGTTGCGTGCGGCGAGGTAGTAGTCCGGCCCGTCGTCGGGCAGGCCGGCGAGGACGGCTTCGGTGCAGTATCCGGCGTCGCCGAGCACGACCCCGATGGGCTCGGTGACACCGGCTGCGTCTAGCTCTCGGTCAGCGGCGGCGATCATCGGGGTGAGCTGGGCGGTGTCGCCGGTGTCCTGGGTGACATCGCACGCGATGATGATCTGCGACTCGGTCGCGACCGCTTGCGCGTTGTAGCCCTGCACCCACCCGTTGCGGATCGGCATCATCCGTGACTCTGGGTCGGTCGTGTTCACTTTCGGCGGGTTCGTCTTCGGTGCCTTCTCCGCCGGGTGCTTGGGTTTGCGTCCCCGCAGCTTCTTCCCCGCCGCCTGCTCCTTCGCCGCGCGCTCGGCGAGGTGTGCGTCGTACTCGGCTTGGCGGGCCGCGTCGACCGCGTCAAGTCGCGCTTTCGCTGCCGCGAGCGGGGCGCGGCGGCTGGTGCGGTCGCGGAGATCGGCGGGGACCTCGTCACCGCGCACCCCCGCCCCGAACACCTCATCCTCGCCGGCGTCGGCAGCCTCGGCGGCGGCGATCGGTTCCTCGACCTGCTTCATGATCGCCTCACGCGTCCTGTTCGCATCCAGCGACGCGGACACGGAGATCTTCGTCCCATCGACCGCGATCGTGCCGACCTTGACCAGCCCCGCCTCGGCGCACATCGCCAGCACCTGCGTGAACAGACCCGCCAACGCGTCCGCATGGGTCGCGCGGAACCTCGCGATCGTGGTGTGATCGGGGACCAAGTTGCCAGCGATGACACGGAACGCGACATCGACCTGGCAGGCAGCCTCGATCTTGCGGGACGACACCACCCCGGTGCAGTACGCATACAGCAGCAGCCCGGCCATCATCGACGGGTCATGTGCCGCGCCGCCGCGACCATCCGCCCGATACGCCTTCACGAACTCCGACAGATCCAGCTCCGCAACCGCGTCCAGCACGAACCACGCCAGATGATCCGGTGGCAGCCAGTCCGTCAGCGACGGCGGCAACAAGAACGGCTGATCACGATCAACACCAACGAAGTTGTACCCCACAACCCCGATTATCCCAGGTCAAGACACGAAACTGAGTCACCCAATCATGCGACACGCCCCGGATTCATGCAACAGCTGACTCGCCCCGGCGTGTCCGGAGACAGGATTCCTTGGAAGGATCTGTCTCATGGGACGTCCCAGTAAGTACCCGCGTGAGCTTCGTGAGCGCGCTGTCCGTATGGTCGCCGAGGTGCGATCCGACTATCCGAGCGAGTATCAGGCGATGAGCGCGGTGGCGCAGATGCTCGGTGTGGGATCGCCCGAGACGATCCGCACCTGGATTCGCCGCCAGCAAGTCGATGCCGGCGACCGGCCTGGCGTCACGACCGACGCAGCGGTGGAGATCAAGCGCCTCAAGCGTGAGAACGCCGAGCTTCGTCGTGCGAACGAGATCTTGAAGGCAGCATCAGCTTTCTTCGCGGCCGAACTCGACCGGCCACACAAGAGATAGTCGTCTTCATCGACGAGCACAGGGAGCGCGCCGACGGCGGGCTGCGATGGGGTGTCGAGTCGATCTGCACGGTGCTGACCCAGCATGGCGTGAAGATCGCCCCATCGACGTACTACGACGCCAGAGGGCGCGGCCAGTCGCCTCGGGCGGTGTCGGATGAGCGGTGGAAGCCGATCATCCTGGCCACGTGGCAGGAGCAACGCAGGTCCTCGGCGCGCGCAAGCTGTGGCTTCGGTTGCGCCGCAACGGGCACGACATCGCCCGCTGCACGGTCGAACGTCTCATGCGGGAGTTGGGGATCGCTGGCGTGGTTCGCGGCAGACGCAAGCGTCCGGTCGATACGGAGCCGAGGCAGACCAGACCTGCCGACCTCGTTGACCGCCACTTCGCACGGCTGCGCACGAACCAGCTGTGGGTCGTGGACTTCACGTACGTGTGGACGTGGTCCGGATGGGTGTACGTCGCGTTCGTGTTCGACGCGCACTCCCGACGCATCCTGGGATGGCGGGCCGCGACGAGCATGACGACGCCGCTGGTGCTGGACTGTCTCGACATGGCGCTATGGGCGCGCCGACGTGAAGGCGTCACCGCGTTCACCGGACTGACGCACCACACGGATGCGGGCAGCGTCGGCGGATTCAACTGGTCGTCGCAACACCGCTTGTTTGCAGCAATGCTAGGTGGTCGTTGAGTGCTTCGGCAGGGGTGCGCCAGTCGAGGCGCTTGCGTGGTCGGGTGTTGAGGGCATGGGCGACGGCGGCGAGGTCGTCTGGGGTCCAGCGGGAGAGGTCGGTGCCCTTCGGGAAGTACTGCCTGAGTAGTCCGTTCGTGTTCTCGTTCGTGCCTCGCTGCCAGGGGCTGTGAGGGTCGGCGAAGTAGACCTTCAGGCCGGTGTCGATGGTGAACTGAGCGTGGGCGGACATCTCTTTCCCGCGGTCCCAGGTCAGGGAGCGTTTGAGTTCCGCGGGCAGCGTGTTCATCGCGGTCGCGAGGGCCCTGTTCATCGAGAGGGCTCCGTAGCCGGACAGCGCCGGGCCGTTCTTGACGATGGGTTGTTCGCGCCATCCGTGCTCGCGGGGCAGGTGGACCAGCGTGGTGAATCCTGTGGTCCGTTCGACGACGGTGCCGATCGCGGATCTGTTGATGCCGATGATGAGGTCGCCCTCGTGGTGGCCAGGGATCGCCCGGTCTTCGGCTTCCGCGGGCCGTTCGCTGATCAGGACGTCAGCGCTCACGTGGGCCCATGGCACCCGCTTGGACCGGGCTCGGGGCATTCGCAGTGCTCTCCCGGTGCGCAGACACAGGATGAGCTCGCGTTTGAGCGCTCCGCGGCTCTGGATGAACAGCGCCTGGTAGATGGCCTCGTGGCTGATGCGCATGCTGTCATCATCGGGGAAGTCGAGCTTGATCCGGTTCGCGATCTGCTGCGGACTCCACCCGAGAACCCAGCCCCGGTCCTTCCGGTGGGGCTTGTTCTGCCCGGTCCATCGCGGCGGGGTCGGCCCAACGGCCACGCTCCCATCCGCGCGGTGAATCTGCCCGGAAAGCCGGTCTTGCACGTACTCGCGCAGCCGTGGATTCGCGACCAGTTTCGCGACCTTCGGTCTCCTCGCGAACAGCTCCGCCTTCCACTGCGCAACCGACGCGCGGTATTCGAGCTTGCCGCCTCGCGTTGCGGCGTTGCGGCGCAGTTCTCGGGAAATCGTCGAGGGGCTGCGGCCTACGGCCCTGGCGATCCCGCGCACCCCCACGCCCGTTGCGCGGAGGATCGCGATCTCTTCCCGTTCAGCGAGCGACAGATATCGGCCAGACGGCGCTGGCCACGAATACGGTGTCATACCGCCTGATTGTCGGAACCAACGCGATCCGACGACAGGAGCCACGCCGAGCGCGATCCCAGCCTCAGTCGGGAGTAGCCCGGTGCTGATCTTTGCCCAGAACTCACGTTCCCTTGCACGCGGATGACCGGGATGGCCGGGCGAACGCATCGGCGCCCGCCCCGTCACTTCTTTCATCCAATCTGACGGTCGTCCCACAACACCCTCCGATCAGGTGTTGCTTCCACCGGTTGAGCCCAGTGTCTACACGTCGATCGCGTTCACCGACCGGCTCATCGACGAAGGCATCGACCCGTCCGTCGGGTCCGTCGGCGACGCGTACGACAACTCCCTCGCGGAGTCGCAGATCGGCCTGTACAAGTCCGAGCTGATCCACCACGAAGGGCCCTGGCGCGACGTCGACCAAGTCGAGGCCGCCACTGCCTCCTGGGTGCTGTGGTTCAACACCGAACGCACCCACGGCTCCATCGACGACCTCACGCCCCTCGAGGTCGAACAACTCGACTACGCTCGCAACGAACCGGTCGAACAAGCCGGCTGACACCAGCAAAACACTCTCCGGACACGCCGGGGCGAGTCAAGCCTCCCCACACACCGTTTATCGGACAGACCCATCGTTTGCGGCACTGTGCCCGATCAGCTGAGTGAGTGCGGCCGTAATCGTGTCCCGTATCGAAACCTAGTTGCGGGAGAATCCGTTTCGGGACACAGTTTTGGCACGGCTCTGCCCGGGCCAATATGATGCGGCGAATGGGGACGTCGTACGAGCAGTTTCTCGCGTGCTTACGGAACTCCACGGCTCGGAGCTTGATCGGGATCGAGATATCGGACGAGCAGGCCGAGGTGCTGGCGGCTGACGCTACAGCTGCGCGAGCGTACTACGAGGTCTGGTCAACGAACCAGGGCGGCTCCACGCTGCCATCGACGAGAACCGTCCGGCAACCCGGTCCGGCTGTTCCGGTCGAGCGGGTCCTCCTCAATGTCTCCACCATTGGGAGAGGTGGAGAGCCCGCAAAGGTGCGGGTGTCAACTTCGCGCTTGTTCATCTCCACCACCGGTGGGGTGTCGGCGTGGAAGGCATTCCTAGGTGTCGCGACGCTGGGATTGAGCACCGCCGTGACCGGAATCAACGCCGGCGTGGGAGGCGACCTCGATATCCCCGTGAACGCGGTCAGCGCAGCCCTAATCACCAAGACGGGAATGGCCTATTCGACGGTCAAACTCGTCGTCGGGGGAGATGCCATCGAGGTAGGGCTAGCGACAGTCACGTCTAGAGCAATTGTCGAGGCTATCAACGCCGCAGTATCTGGCGGAGATCGAGCCATGGCCGCGGCTGACGCGTGGGCTATCTATGAGCAGGGACGCGCGAAGCAGTGGCCGAGCGAGGGGCAACTGAGGAAGCAGCTACGGAAGGGGCAGATCGCTCAGAAGCGATTCGAGCACGACGCCGCGGTCGCCCGCGCCCTTCAAGCTCTCGCAATGATGTGACGGGTAGCACCGCTGCGGACCCTTACTTGCCGCGTCTCTCGTCGATCAGGCGCTGTATAGCCTCATCAACTTGCAGCTCGACTCTCTCAATTGCGTCTTCCAAGGTCGTGAGCTGATGGTCTATCTGGGCCAGTCTCGCGAACGTCTGGAAGGCCGCCTCATATGGCTCCGCACGAACCACTTCTTGTGCCCATGAATCGAGAGTGACCGTCGTTACCGCGGGTGCCTGCCCACCGATCCCGGGACAGATGCCTTCGAGGTGGTGGTCGACGGCGTGGGACACAGGATCGCGACCTCGACGGGGGAGATCCTGCAGACGCAGGGATGAGCCGGCCCCCGAGCTGCCCCCTGACGGCCCCCGGGCTGCCCCCGGCGCAGACTTCCGGACGGAGCGCGACACGACTAGCGTCGGTCCTGGCAGGAGAACGCGTGTCGCATGCCGTCCACCACACCGCCGGGACCGTGGCACGACGGACTTCGCCGAGAAAGAGGACAGACTTCGGCGGGAGAAGGAGGGGGAGGGACGTGTCGGAACAGGGGGGACCCGAAGAGGTTGACCAGGCCGTGGAGCGGCCGCAGGTCCGGGTGCGCAGGATCTACGAGGACCCCGACCCCGCTGACGGGGACCGTGTCCTGGTGGACCGTCTGTGGCCGCGCGGCATGAGCAAGGTGCGCGCCCATCTGGACGAGTGGTGCAAACAGGTCGCCCCCTCACCCGAGTTGCGTCGGTGGTACGCCCACGATCCGGCGAAGTACCCGGAGTTCCGCCGCCGCTACCTGGAGGAGCTCCGTGGTCCCGACCATGCCGACGCGCTCGCGGACCTGCGGCAACGGGCAGCAGCCGGTCCCCTCACGCTGCTCACCGCCGCGAAACGCTCCGACATCTCCGAGGCCACCGTGTTGAAGGAACTCCTGGACCCCCACGCATCCTGATCCGCCGGAGCCCCATTCCTCACGGCCGCGTCAAGGACCCGGGCCCCGTGCGCCCTGATCCGCTCTGCACGGCTGCGCCGCCCCCACCGCCCCCGTCACTGAGTCCCGGGGAGGGGCACAACGGTGGCCATGGATCTGCATCCCGCGCCCCTCCACCGGCAGACCCCTGAGCACCACGGCGCCGACCAACCCACCCCGGCCGCCCTCGTCGCGGGTCAGGTCGCAGCCGCGGACGCGCCGCACCCCCTGTCGGTCTTCGACCTCTTCCGCATCGGCATCGGTCCCTCCTCCTCCCACACGGTGGGCCCCATGCGGGCGGGTCTGGCCTTCGGATCGCGGGCGCGCGGGAAGATCGCGCACCCGGGTGGGATGCGCGCCGATGCGCCACGGACCGGCGCTCAGCGTGCGAAGACGCGAGCTGCGGACGCCGCGGCGCGCGGACTATCGTCTGCCATGGTCGTCACCGCCTTCGCTCGCCGGCGCCGCAGGAGAAAGCGCGGCGCCTCGGCGAGTACACGCCCGATGGATGCCTCGTTCCGCCCGCGCCGCGTGCGTCAGGCGCCGGTGCGGCGGCCCGTCTCCTGCTCCCAGAACTCCAGCTGCTGAGTGAGCGCCTTCGCCAGCTCGAACACCTGCCGCGGAGGGATGCGCACCCGCTGCACGACGCGGCCGGGGACGACGGTGACCGCGTTGCCCTCGGCATCCGTCGCCGCCTGCGGCGGGCGGGCGAGGGAGACGAAGTCCATCACGAAGACGTCGGGCGTGTGCCAGACGTTCGCGAAATCGGCGTAGCTGCCCGGAACGACCTCGGGCGGCAGGTCGATCTCGAACTGGCGGGGCGCGTCATCGGCCATGGCATCCCTCTCATCATCACCCGCGAACCGGCGGATGCCGCGAGTCTACGGGGCGCTCACACGGCACCGACCAGCCGGGCGAACGCGCTCAGCCGGGCGACGCCCTCGGGGGTGCGGGGCAGGTCGTCGAGGAGGCCGGTGCTGTAGACGACGTAGGCGGTGTGCTCGGCCCGTGAGACGGCGACGTTGAGACGGTTCTGCAGCAGCAGGAACTCGAGTCCGCGCGGCGCATCGCGCCCCGACGAGGCCGCGAGCGAGACGATCGCGACGGCGGCCTCCTGCCCCTGGAACTTGTCGACCGTGCCGACGGGCACCTCGCCCCACCCCGCCGCGGCGAGCGCCTCTTCGACGACGACCTGCTGCGCGTTGTAGGGCGTCACGACGATGAGGTCGCTCTGCACGAGCGGTCGCGGCGGCTCCCCTTCCCCCGCCACCCAGGGCCGAGCGAGCAGGTCGCCGACGATCGCGACGACGGCGTCCGCCTCCTCCGGCGACGACGTCGCGTTGCGCGTGTGCGAGAGCGGCACGGGGATCACCCCGGGAGCGACGCCGTCCAGGTGCCGCGCGGAGGTCGACGGGTGCGCCGCGAGGCGGCCGGCGTAGGAGAGCTGCGAGACGGGCTCGGCGACCTCGGGGCGCATGCGCCGGGTCTGCGCGAGGAAGTAGCCGCGGTCGTCGGGGATGACGGCGGCGCCGTCCATGATCCAGCCGAGCGCCGACGTGTCGACCGGCTCGGGGTGGGTGCCCTGACTCACCTGTGGCAGCTGCTGCGGGTCGCCGAGGAGCAGCAGCCGGTCGGCGGCGACCGAGACGGCGATGGTGGATGCCAGGGAGAACTGCCCCGCCTCATCGATCACGAGCAGGTCGAGGCTGCCGCGCGCCACCCGGCCGGGGTGGCTGAGATCCCACGCGGTGCCGCCGATGACGTACCCGTCGGGATGCTCGTCGGCGAACGCCGCGTAGCCGTCCTTCGCGATCACCGTGAACGGCGCGTCGCCGGAGGCGCCGGATTTCCGCGCCTTCGCGACCCGCGCGGCGGGGAGCCCGGCGGCGACGATCCGCTCGAGCATGTTCTCGACGACGGCGTGCGACTGCGCGACGACGCCGACCTTGTATCCGCGCTCGGCGACGAGCCGCGCGACGACGTGCGAGCCGACGTACGTCTTGCCCGTTCCGGGCGGGCCCTGCACGGCGAGATAGCTGTGATCGAGCTCCTGCACGGCGCGGGCGATGTCGTCGACGTCGTCGCCCGCCGACCGCGGCAGCGTGCCCGATGCGGTGCGCGGCGCGCGGCGCAGCAGCAGGTCGGTAGCCGCGTCGCGGGGGAACTCCGCGGCCACGGTCGGCGCCGCCTCGATCACGCCGTCGGCCCACCGGTCGATCGCCGCCTGCTGGCTGCCGGCCTGGGGCGGCGCGGGCGGGGTGAGCGCGATCGGCAACTCCTGCCAGGTGAACCCGGCGATGGAGTTCTCCTCGAGGATCACACCGTCGTCGAGCGTGTCGACGATGCGCGCCGAGCGAGCCGCGTGGATCCAGCGCGGGCTCGTGTCGATCGGGAACGGCGCCGGCAGCTCGTACACGAGGTACGCCGACGAGTCGGCCGTGAGCTTCGTGCCCGGGGCGAGGTCGCCGCGCAGCTGCACGACCCGGCGCTGCACCCGTGCCCCTTCAGGGATGTGCCAGTCGGTCAGCACGCGGCAGCGGTCGTGGTCGAACACGACGACGTCGCGGGTGTCCTCCCAGATCGACACCGGTTCGCGAAGCCGCAGGAAGTGCGTCGCCCAGAAGGTCTTCGCCTCGCGGGGGTAGTAGTCGATCGCAGCCGCGCCGAGCCGGAGCGCGGCGACCGCCGGCTCGTCGGCGTGGTCGGCTTCGGCCGCCCGGTTCGCGAGCCGGTTCAGCGCCTCGGCGCGCGGCGACGGCTCGTAGGGCCGCTCGGCCGCATCGATGTCGGCCGACGGCATGAGATTCGCCTCGCGCGCCCGCTCGACGAGCCAGTCGCGGAGGCGACGCGTCGACACGCAGTCGTACCGGTTGTAGTCGGCGAGGTCGTCGAGCACCGCCTGCGCGGCGGCCGTGTCGCCGGCATCCGCGAGGGTGCGCGCCTCGACGTAGTTCACGATCGAGTCGTCGCCGCGCTGCACGTCGCTCGTGCGCACCTCGGCGCCCATGTAGAGCGGTTCGAGCTTCTTGATCGAGTACGAGCGCGACCCGACCCGCAGCGCCCGGCGGACGATCGGGTAGAGATCGACGAACACGCCCTCGCGCAGCAGCGTGTCGACCTCCGCCTCGCGCACGCCGTACGTGGCGGCCATCGCCAGCAGATGCGTCGTCTCGTAGGGCGCGTAGTGGTAGATGTGCATGCCGGGGTGGGTCTTGCGCCGCAGCATCACGATGTCGAGGAACGTCTCGAGCGCCGCGCGCTCTTCGGCGTGCGTGTGCGCCCAGAGCGCCGAGTACTGCTCTCGATCGTCGACCCAGCCGAACAGATAGTCGATCCCCCACTGCGGCCGGCCGCCCGGCGGGGGCGTCTCGGTGTACAGCGGATCGCCCTCGAAATCGAAGAAGATGTCGCCGCGATCGGGCCGCGGGAGCGCGCCGATCGCCTTCGGGAACACCACCTCGTAGGTCGGCACGGGCGGCAGCTCGACCGTTTCGGAGCCCGGTGCCTCCACAGCGTTCTCGGCGGCCACGACCTCGACTGCCGCGACCTCGTCGGGTGCCGGCCCCGGTGCGGGCGCTGACGCGGGCAGCAGGGCGACGATCCCGCCGGCGGGGCTCTCCAGCTGCAGGCGCGCCTGGGTGCGCAGGCCCGTGAAGGTGTCCCACGACATGCGCTCGGGCGCCTCGCGGGCGGCGGCGAGGTCGTCGATGGCGAGGATGCCTGCGGCGCGCAGCCGATCGCGCTGCACGGGTCGCATGCCCGCGACGAGCAGCAGGTCGCGGTGCGAGATGACCTCGGCGTCGCACGTCGCGCAGCGCCCGCACGCGACGACGCGCAGCTCGCCGCGGTCGTCGCCCCAGGCGATCGGCTCGCCCTCGGCCCCGGCGGCGAGGTCGCGGTCGGCGATCAGGGCGCGCAGGCGCTCGCGGCGCAGGCGGAAGACGGGCATGAGGTCGCGCACCTCGTGCGTCGAGGTCGTGCCGTCGCCGAGGAGCAGCTCGACGCGGTCGCTGCGACGGACGCCGAGGCGGTCGAGCTGATCGACGTATGCCGCCAGCTGCATGAGCGCGGTCACCCGGGCATGGCGGGCGAGCTTCGTGTCCTGCACGATCCACGCACCGGGCTCGGCGTCAGCGTCCCCGCCGGGCGAATCCTCCGCGGTCTCTCGCAGCAAGAAGTCGGCGAAGCCGACGAACTCGTCGGTCGCGAACACCGCCTGATAGATCACCGCGACGTCGGGGTCGCCGAGCGCCGCGTTCGTCGCGGCGACGGCCGCGGCGATGCCCTGGGCATCCGACGACCGCGTCTCGGGCAGTTCGACGACGCGGCCGGGGTACTGCGCGCGATAGGCCTCGAGCTGACGCAGTTCGTGCTGCGTGCCGAGGCGGCCGGCGCGGGCGAGGGTGAGGTCTTCGGGCTCTTCGACGGCGGGCAGCCGGCCGAGCTTCGCGTCGATGGCGCGCAGCCACGCGAACTCGCACTCGGCGGCGGCCTTGAGGTCGCTCGCGCTCCAGACGATCCGTGCGCCGTCGCCGCTGTCTTCGATGTATCGCATGTCACCCTTCCGCGATCGACCCTAGCCGTGGGCTCGGACGTCGCCCCGGTCGACTCCGCCCCAGCCACCCGAGACGAGGTGCCAGACTGGGCAGGTGAGCGAGCAGCTACCGTTCGAGAGCGTCTACCGGCACGGCTTCGCGCGCGTCGCGGCCTGCACGATCCCCGTGGCCGTCGCCGATCCGCCGCGCAACGCCGCCGCCGTCATCGCGGCGGCCCGCGCCGCGCACGACGAGGGTGCGGCGGTGGCGGTCTTCCCCGAGCTGTGCCTCACCGGCTACGCGATCGACGACCTCGTGATGCAGGACGTCGTTCTCGACGCCGCTCGCGCGGCGATCGACGAGGTCGTCACCGCCTCGCGGTCACTGCGGACCCTGCTGGTGGTCGGGGCGCCGCTGCAGCTGGGCGCACGGCTGTATAACTGCGCCGTGGTCATCCACCGCGGCGCCGTGCTCGGCGTCGCACCGAAGACCTACCTCCCCACCTATCGCGAGTTCTACGAGGCGCGCTGGTACGCGTCGGGCGCGGGCGCCCCCGCCACGACGACCCTGTCCGGCGAAGAGGTGCCGGTCGGCACGGATCTCGTGTTCGAGGCATCCGATGTGCCCGGTCTCGTCGTGCACGCCGAGGTGTGCGAGGACATGTGGGTGCCGATCCCGCCGTCGTCCACCGCGGCGCTCGCCGGCGCGACGGTGCTGCTGAACCTCTCCGGCAGCCCCATCACGATCGCCCGCGCCGACGACCGGCATCTGCTCGCGAAGTCGCAGTCGTTCCGCTGCAACGCGGCCTACGTCTACGCCGCGGCCGGCCAGGGCGAGTCGACGAACGACGTGTCGTGGGACGGGCAGACGATGATCTACGAGGCCGGGGCGCTCCTCGCCGAGACGGAGCGCTTCCCCGACGGTCCGCGCACCGCCCTCGCCGACATCGACCTCGACCGGCTGCGGCAGGACCGCCTGCGGCAGGGCACGTTCGACGACAACCGGGTGCAGGCGGAGGCCGCCGCCTCCGTCCGTCGCATCCCGTTCCACGTGGACCCGCCCTCGGCGCTGGCATCCACGACGACCCTCCGCCGCCCCCTCGACCGGTTCCCGTTCGTGCCCGACGACCCCGCCCGCCTCGACCAGGACTGCTACGAGGCGTTCAGCATCCAGGTCTCCGGGCTCGAGCAGCGGATGCGTGCGATCGGGTCACCCAAGCCCGTCATCGGTGTCTCGGGCGGGCTCGACTCGACCCACGCCCTGCTCGTCGTCGCGCGCGCGATGGACCGGATGGGGCGCCCGCGCAGCGACATCCTCGCCTACACGATGCCCGGATTCGCGACGAGCGAGCACACGAGATCCAACGCGGTCGCCCTCGCCGAGGCGATCGGCGCGACGATCTCGACCATCGACATCCGTCCGATGGCGACCGAGCTGCTGAAGGGCATCGGGCACCCCTACGCGAACGGCGAGCCCGTCTACGACGTGACGTTCGAGAACGTGCAGGCCGGGGCGCGCACCGACTTCCTCTTCCGCCTCGCGAACCAGAACGGCGGCTTCGTCGTCGGCACCTCCGACCTGTCGGAGCTGGCGCTCGGGTGGGCGACGTACGGCGTCGGCGACCAGATGAGCCACTACGCGGTCAACGCGGGTGTGCCGAAGACGCTCATCCAGCACCTGATCCGCTGGGTCATCGCGCATCCGGACGACGGCGCCGCGCTGACGCAGGAGGCGAAGGACGTGCTGCAGTCGGTGCTCGACACGGAGATCAGCCCCGAACTCGTCCCCGCCGGACAGGACGGCAAGGTGCAGTCGACCGAGGACACGATCGGCCCCTACGCGCTGCACGACTTCGCGCTGTTCCACGTGCTGCGCTACGGACTGCGCCCGTCGAAGATCGCGTTCCTCGCCGAGCAGGCGTGGTCGGATGCCACGGCGGGCGCGTGGCCGCCCGGATTCCCCGACGCCGACCGCTACGCCTACGACCGCGCGGCGATCGTGCGCTGGCTGCAGGTGTTCGTGAAGCGCTTCTTCGGGTTCGCGCAGTTCAAGCGCACGGCGATCCCGAACGGACCGAAGGTGCTCGCGGCCGGGTCGCTGTCGCCGCGCGGCGATTGGCGCGCGCCGTCGGACGGCAACGCCGCCGTGTGGCTCGCCGAGCTGCGCGAGGCGTTCCCCGACCTCGTCGACTGAGGCGGGTCAGGGGGTCAGGGGCGCGTCGCCGGAGGGACGGGGCGGCCGACCGCGATCGTGATGATCCAGCCGTCGCGTGACGCGTCGACCAGTTCGTACTTCATGTTGCGGTCGGGGATCCAGCCCTTGTTGCGCCCGGTGTCGAGGTGCACGCGGTCGGGGGCGACGCGCACGCCGCGGCCGTCGGCTTCGAGCACGGCCTGCACGCGCACCCAGTGCTGCAGCAGGTCTTCGGTGTTCGACTCGTCGATCAGTCGCGAGTGGCGCCCCATCTGCCGGATGTCGGCGTCGTCGGGGTGCATGTCGCGGATGTCGATGCCGACGGAGAGCGACGGGTCGCAGATCGCGACGACGGTCGCCGCGCGATAGCTGGCGGTGACGATCGAGATCGGCAGCTCCTCGCCGTCGCGCGAGGCGATCAGGCGCGTGTGGTACCCGAATCCGCGCGGAGGTTCGCGCTCGACGCGGATGTCCTTGGGCTCGCACCCGAGCTTGGCGGCGATGAGCTCTTTGGCGATGATGCGACGGCGGTCGTGCACACTCGTCGCCGGGTCCCAGCCCAGTCGGGCGGTCACACCGTCGGGGGTGTCCAGAGGAACGGTCTGCAGGGTCATGTCGCTCCGATCTCCACGCGGACGGGTCCGTCGAGACCCGACATCCTCATCTTGGTCCACGGAGCGCACTCGCGCGCCCCGGGCGCCGTGAGAAACCGATCTCGACCGGCGCACGTCGCGGCGAGGCGGCTCCCCGCGGCGGAGGGAAGCACTCGCGGCGGATGGAAGAATGAGGGGGTGAAGCTCCTCGTCGCCGCCCTCGCCTCCGAACTCGACGCCTTCGAAGACCCGCTCGACGGGTTCGAGCGGCTCGTCACCGGGCCGGGCAAGCTGCAGGCGGCCTACGCCCTCACCCGCCGTCTCGACGCCGGCGGCATCGACGAGGTCGTCGTGGTCGGCACGGCGGGCTCGGTGGATGCCTCGGTCACCGGCGTGCACGAGATCGCCGCGGCGATCCAGCACGACGTCACCGACATCGACGGCATCGCCGGGCAGCACGTGTCGCTCCCGGCGCGTGTGGAGACCGGCGGCGGCACCGTGACGATCGCCACGGGCGACTACTTCGTCGACGACGCGGATGCCGTGGCATCCATTCGCACCCTCGGCGCGACGCTCGTCGACATGGAGACCTACGCCTACATCTGGGTGGCGGAGCGCTTCGGCGTGCCGATCACGGTGCTGAAGGCGGTGTCGGACAGCGCGCAGGACGATGCGATCACCGACTGGCGCAGCACCGTCGCCGCGTGCAGCGCGCAGCTGCGCACCGAGATCCGGAGCCGCTACGGCGTCTGAGCGGTGGGGCGGCCGCCGGTGCGTGCGCGCTGGGCGGGGATCCGCCCGCGTAACGTGAGGGCATGAACTGGTCGCTGCGCGCCGCGCGCCGCTCGTCGTTGCTGCAGGTGGTGAAGTCGGCGGTCGCGACGGCGGCGGCGTGGCTGATCGCGGGCTGGCTCGTCGAGGGACCGCCGCCGGTGTTCGCGGCGATCGCGGCGCTGCTGACGGTGCAGCCGAGCATCAGCCAGTCGTTCGGCCGCGGTGTCGAGCGGACGGTCGGGGTGATCGCGGGGGTGATCGTCGCCTCGGCGATCGGACTGCTGCTGGGTTCGGGTTTCTGGGCGGTGGCGCTCGCGGTGACGTGCGCGCTGCTCGTCGCGTGGGCGCTTCGCGCGACTCCCGGCACGGCGAACCAGATGGCGATCAGCGCGATGCTCGTGCTCGCTCTGGGCACGGCGACGCCGGGTTACGCGGTCGATCGCATTCTCGAGACGGCGATCGGCGCCGTCATCGGTCTGATCGTGAACGTCGCGATCGTGCCGCCGCTCGCGCTCGGCCCGGCCCGCGAGCAGGTCGCGATCCTGACCGGCGACACCGCCGACGCGCTCGACCGGTTGGGCAGCGCGCTGGTGCAGCCGCAGACCGCCGCGTCGCTCGACGACCTGCTCGCGCAGGCGCGGGCGCTGCGCGGCTCGGTGACGGCGGCCGAGGTGGCGATCACGCAGGCAGACGAGTCGCTGGCGTTGAACCCGCGGCGCCGTCGCAGCTCGGAGGAGGTCGAGGCCCTCAGCACCGATGTGCGGCGCCTGTTCGCGATCACGACGCAGCTGACCGGGATGACCCGCGCGTTCGTCGACGACTACGACGACACGATCGCGGGCGACCGCTACGCGACGGCGATCGCCGAGCAGCTGCACCGCGCCGCGCACGATCTGCGCCTCGCGGTGTCGACGGGCGACCTCGACCTCTCCGCCGAGGAGCCGGCGCTGACCCGGCCGCTCGAGGTGATCACGGCGCCGCCGACGCACTGGATGCTGATCGGATCGCTCCTCGTCGACCTGCGACGCATCCACGACGGCCTGGCCGCGCACCCCGAGGCCTGACCCCGGCCCTCGGCTCGAACTTCTGGTCACTCGTGGCGGCGTCCCCCGCCGCGACCCCGCAACAACTGACCACAAGTCGGATGCCACGAGCTGGCGCGGCGGCGGAGCGCGGGTGCCGGGCTCAGGCGTCGGCGGCGACGGCCTGGCGGATGATGCTCGGGCCCTGCGGGGTCGCCTCGACGACGAGTTGCGCGGGCAGCTGCTCCTTCATCGCCTCGACGTGGCTGATGACGCCGACCGTGCGCCCGCCCGCCCGCAGCTCGTCGAGGGTGCGCATCGCGAGCTCGAGGGTCTCCGGGTCGAGCGACCCGAACCCCTCGTCGACGAAGAGCGTGTCGAGCCGGATGCCACCGGCGCGTGAGGTCACGACCTCGCCGAGCCCCAGGGCGAGAGCGAGCGAGGCGAGAAATGTCTCGCCGCCGGACAGCGATTGCGGGCTGCGGAGCCGTCCGGTGTGCGCGTCGAGCACCTCGATGCCGAGCCCCGACGCGCGCCCGCGCGCGGCCCGCGCGTCGGAGTGGTGCAGCGTGTAGCGGCCCGACGACATCTCCGTCAGCCGCACGTTGGCCGCCGCCACGATCTCTTCCAGTTCCGCCGCGAGCACGAAGGTCTCGAGGTTCATCTTCAGCGTGTTCGGCGCGCGCCCGGCGACGGTGTCGGCCAGGCGCGTGACGGCGCTCGCCCGATCGGCGATCTCCTCGACCTGCGCGGCGGCCTCGTCCACCTGCTCCGACAGGTCGCGGAGCGCGTCTGCGGCCAGTTCCGCCCCGCGCAGGGCCGCGATCGCAGCGCTCCGCGCGGTGTCGGCACTCGCGAGCCGCGCCGCCGAGTCGGCGAGCGCCTCGGCGGTGACGTCATCACCGGTCGCGGAGACCTCGAGGTCGAGCAGCCGTGCGCGGGTGGCGGTGAGATCGGCGGCATCGCGGGCCAGCCGCTCCTCGAGATCGGTGACGTCCGCGGCGGGCAGCAGCGCGGCCCGCGCCGCGTCTATCGTCGGGAACCCGCTGCCCGCGAGTCGTGCGTCGCAGTCGGCTCGCGTCGTCTCTTCGGCGCGCCGGCGCTCCGCGAGTGCGGCGCGGGAGTCGGCGAGGCGCTCCGCGCGCATCCGCTCGGCGGCGCCGGCCTCGATCCGAGCGGCGACGCTGGCGTGATCGCCGCGTGCGGCGACGATCACTGTCTCCGCGCGTGTCGCCTCGGCGGCCGCCGCGGCGTGCTCCTCACGGTCGGCTCCGCGCTGGTCGGCGCGCGCTGCCCGCTCGCGCTGCGCCGCGGCGGTGAGCTCGTCGAGCTCGGCGCGCTTCGCGATCAACTGCTCGAGGTCGCGCACCGCGGCGTCGGCGGCGTTGAGGTCGGACTCCGCGGATGCCAGGGCGTCGACGAGCGAGGAAAGGTCGTTTCCGCCCGCCCGGGCACGGGCGGCGGCGAGCTGATCCCGCAGGGCGCGCGCTGCGTCGGCGGCGGCGACGGCGCTGGCTCCCGCGCGCTCCCGCTCCTGTTCGGCCGCGCTGAGATCCTCGTCGGTGACCGGTTCGGCGGACCCGGTGGCGGGCGCGGGGTGCGCGGTCGCGCCGCAGACGGCACAGGGCTCGCCGTCGACGAGCGCAGCGGCGAGCTCCCCCGCGTGCCCCGCAAGGCGGCGCTGCAGCAGCTCGGTGACGGCGCCGGCCGCGGCGGCGGCGGCGATGCTCGCGGCGTGGTGTTCCTGTTCGGCGGCGGCGCTGCGCTCGGCGAGCGCGGCAGCCTCGCCCGCCGCAGCGTGCTGCACGGCGAGCTCGTCGCGGCGGACGCGCAGGTCGCCCTGTCGGGCGGCGCCGGCGCGCGCCTCAGCGATCGCATCGTCGAGGTCACGGGCCTGGGCGGGAATGAGCGCGAGCTGCGCGTCGAGCTGCGCAAGCGCCACGTCGGCATCGGCCACGGCGGCCGCGGCGGCGTCGCGCCGGGCGAGCAGCGGCACCTGCGCGCGCTCGAGCGCCCCCGCATCCTCCCACCGCGCGAGCTCGGCGGTGAGTTCGTCGATCCGAGCGGCGATGTCGATGGATGCCTCGCCGCCCGACGCCGTCCACTCCGCCAGCGCGCCAGCTGCCGCGTCCTCGGCCGCACGACGCTGCGTGTCGGCGCGCTCGACGGCGTCGATGGGCGCACGCAGCGCCTCGGCGGCGCGGGCGCGCTCGAGGCGCTCACGCTCGACGGCGCGCTCGGGCGCTCGTGCCTCGAGCTCGGCGAGCCGCGTGCGCACGGCCGCGCGCTCACGCCCCTGCTTGTCGCGCTCGACGAGCGCGCCGTGCTCGGCGAGAGCGTCGCGGTGCGCCCCCTCGGCGTTCGCGAGCACGGCGGCGGCCTGCTCGATGCGGTAGTCGGCGCGGCTGACCGCGACGATCAGCGCCGCGCGGCGCGCCGACAGATCGCCCGCACCCGGGTCCACGCTGCCGCCATAGGCACCAGAGTCCGCCCCGCTTCCAACGTCGGAGCCAGAGTCCACGTCAGCCTCGGCACCAGAGTCCGCACCGCTTCCAACGT
>NZ_VFPS01000003.1 GCF_006716815.1 Microbacterium lacticum | reverse complement strand
TAGTTGTTCAGCGCCTCCCCGAACTCAGCCAGCGCCTCGAAGCGAAGTTCGCGGTTTCTCGGCTCTGGAACCACCACGACGGTGGCTGCTGCCGGATCCGGGTCGGTTCCGAACATGAACGCCAGCGGCGCACCCTCGTCGCCGGCAAGGTGGTATGCAACGATGCCGAACGGTTTGTCGGCCACGTGCACATGTCGGATGGTTCTGAGGGGTTGTGCGCGTCCGGTTGCCGAGGCCCTGAGAGCCTGGAGCGTTTCGACCTCGTCCACGGTCAGGCCGCGCCTGCGGTCTGGGCGCGGACGACAGCGGCGTTCGCGCGCCTCAGGATCGTAGACAGCGCTGACTCAGACGGGCCCTGAGGTTCACGCCGCCCCTCCGCCAGATCGAGCAGCTCGTCCACCGAGGCATCGTCGCCGCACAGCGCGGAGACCGCCGAACCCATGCGGGCTGTGGACCGGCTCGCGTCGGCCTCGTCCCGGCACGGTCGGAACAGCGCACACGACACGCACCCGTCGCCGAAACGCATCGGCAGTGCACTCAGGGTCTCTCTGATCCCGTTCTGTAGCACTTCATCGTCGGGATCGGTTTGAAGATCCACGGGCAGTGCGGGCAACGGAGGCAGGTCCAGGCTCTCGGCCAGCTCTTCGATGTTGCCGACGCGGTCGATGGCGTCGGCGAGATGCTGCACTTCGTTCGAGACGTCGAGGACGATCCCGGCGGGGATGAAGAGCAGATCGCGCGGGAGGATGAGCAGCACCTTGGTCGAGACCTGGTCGGCGCTGAACCCCATCTCCTCAGCCATGCGCTGCAGGCTGAGCACATGTACGGCGCTTTCCCGAGCGGCTTTGCCGACGAGAGTTGGGTCGGCGTCGTCGCGCTTGAGGTAGAAGTTGCGGATCGCGACAACGTGCAGCGACCCCTTCTCGGCAAACGCGAGCACATCCTGCTCGAGCTGCGCCTCCAGCTCGCCGATGGTGAGGGTGGTGAGCGGCTTGACGAGGAGATTCAGAGCATTCGGATCCTTGCGCAGGATGCGGTTGAGCTCCTGACGGGTCATTTTCGCCCGCCTAATGTCAGCCGGAACGCGCACCTGGTCACGAGTGGCGCCAGGGGACAGATCCTTCTCACGCACGTCCGTGAGCTCGAGGCCCAGGTGCCGCCGTGCGAGCTGAACTAGTTGTGCACGTCCGTCCCGGGCCAGCAGCGCTTCGAATTGGGCGCCACGGCTGATGGCGAGAGGCGACTGCCGGTCGGACTTGAAGCCCAACTTCTTCACCAGCAGCGAGGTATCCACACCGGCCGAATCCAAGATGGTCCGTCGCACACAGTTCGGGGCCTCAACCATCGATGCAACGCGGCGAGCATTGAGGCGGGCGGCGGGAAACTCGCCGCGAAGATCCGTGAGCGGTGACACGGCGCCGCTCACGATACGCCCTTTCGTGCCGGGATGGGGACCAGGCCCAGTGGTGCTGCGCCGAACAGTTGATCCTCGTCATCCAGGACCCGTGCGGCGCGCTCTGCGGCCTCTTCCCTGTCGCGAAGGTCGGAAGGGGCGATGACGTCGAGCTCGTCGGACGCGGCTTCGAGAACCTGCTGTGGTGTGGGGAGGGCGAGCGTGCCCGCGAACGGCTTCGTGGACAGTCCAATTCGTCCTGCGACGCGGGCGACGTCATCGGTCCAAGATTCGGCGGACGATGCGATGCACGCGCGCGCAAGATTGCAAGCGACATGCAGGACGTCCACTCGACGGGACGCGGGAGCGACGATACGCACGGAGAGGTCCCAGCTCGACAGGGCGAGCATGCCGCGTTCCGGGGTGAATCGGTCATACGACAGGGCGGGCACGATGAGGTCGGGTTTGGTGGCGGCCTTGTCGGGGTGCCCCTGGTAGGCGCGCCAGCTGCGCAGCTCGTCGCGGCGGACAGATGCCAGTGCTCGGGTCTCGATCTCGAAGCCGAAGCGCGCGCGAGCGATGTCCGCAAGGAGCCGACCAGCGACCGGGCGTTGTGCGACTTTCAGGGCGGCGAGAGCTTTAGAACGCGCCGCCGGGCCCTGGGTGATTGTTCTCTCGCGAGGCTCAGTTCGCCGCCTCACAAGCGTGTTGCGCTCGCGTTCAAGGCGCTGAAGCGTCGCGTTCAGTTCGACGAGCAGGTCATCGCGACCGTCGCGGAGGGCGTTGCTCAGCGCTGCCTGCGCCTGCTCGATCGCGGCGAGAACCGTCTCCACATCCCCCGAGTCCTTGGCCATGCAGTGAGATTACCACGCATTCCATGCTTTCCACGCGCGTGGGGCTACTGGAGAAGAACCACGCTCTCGACGGCCGATGATTCCTGGCGATACTTGCGCGCGTTGGAGTTCATGCCCGCGATGGTGCGTGGGATGCGGAAGTCGTAACGTTCCGATGAGCTGAACCCGGAGTGGAGCGCGATATCGGCCACGATTGCCGGCACGTCGTTGTGCAGTTCCTTGTAGTAGCCGTCTTGGACGACGAGCATCACGGGAGCGCCGGGAATGGTCACGCGACGGATCTCGGTGAGCGAAGACTTCATAGCGGCGTAGTACTGGCGGTAGAACTTGCGGTAGTAACCAGCCGACGCCTGGCTGCTGTGTCGCGTGACGGCTGCGAGGAACGCGCTCGCTTCCGGCCCGAGGGCGTCATCCGCCGCGTCTTCGCCGGTCATCGTCGGCGTGCCCACCATTGAGGTGCGGAGCGCTGTCAGCTCGCCGTCGCCGTATCGAAGGATCGCGAGCTCGGGTCGAGTGGCTATCGCGTAGTCCATTCGCGTGCAGTACGGGGGAGAGGTCACGACCGCCCCGATGGAGTTGTCTGGCAGAGGAAGACGCCGGCTATCACCGACGGCCAGGGCGGCAGAGGTGGACAGGTCGAATGCCTGTCGGTGAAGCCCTTCTCCCAGGTCCAGTGCGATTGCCGTGAACGTGTCTCGGATGACCCTCTTCGGCACCTTCAGCTTGTTGTCCGCGGATGGGCGCTTCCACCAGGTGGGGTTCGTCCCGCCAGCGGGGATGGCGAGCGCTCTGACGGTGCGGAAGAGCGCGGTGTAGAAGAACGCCGCCAGCCCGCTCAGGTTCTCCGCGGACCGCAGTGGGCCGCCGACGGAGTCGGCGCTGTCCACAAGTAGGCGATGAATGCTCAGCTCGATGGCTCGCAACTGAGCGGCCGAGTCGGGAGAGAACCAGAAGAGCAGGGGATCGTCGCGCAGGCGAACAGGTGTCGCGTGGCCGACGATATCCAGAGTGAGTGCCCGGACGCTTCCTCGCACGCTGCTCCCCAACAGTCGTGCGCGAGCGATGACCACGGCCACCGGGTTCACGTCGAACCCGAAGGACCGCAGCCTTCTTCCTGCGGCAACGACAGTCGTCGTACCCGTGCCGTTCCACGGGTCCAGGACCGTCTTCGCGTGCGGAGCAACAGTGCCGAGCGCGTACGTCACGAACTCCGAAGAATAGCCCGCGTAGTAGCGGTACCAGTTGTCGGCATTCTTGGTGGTCGACGTGACCTTCGGGTTGGGAAAGCAGAAGCGCTGGCTGGCGTTCAACACGACCCCCTCGCTCCTCATCTGCAGTCTACGACGCGGGTAACGCTCATGGAGGATCAGGAGGTCGTGCCGCCCTCGATCATTCGTGCACTTGTTCCGGCTTCTCGCTGGTCACCCGCGGAGTGCAACGACGTCGGCAGCATTTCGGGAGTAAGTTCAGCGAGGCACGACGTCAAGTTCAACGAGTAGATCCAGGCGCAGACACAACCACTGCCCGCTTGGGATGCCGGTTGAACGCGGTGAGGACCGTCCGCGCGGTCCCGCTTGCGCGCATTGCCCGGATAGGGATCCCCTTGCGGTCACATATGGCAGCCCTTCCCGAACTCACGTTCGACCCACCGAAAACGTCCGATGAGGGCTTCGGCCAGTGGCCGTTACGGCGGGGGGTTTCGGCGGTTCCATCGCCCGGCGTGTTGAGTGCTGATCCGCGTCGGCGCCGGCCGTGCCGTAAACGATCGTTTCTGGCCGATGTACCCGCCTCCATCGCAAGACGCCAGGAACAATCCTCCGAACAATGACAAGCTTCCTTGACGTCAAGCCGGACGCGTGAGAGATTGCGTATGTGACAAGTCTCCTTGTCGTAAAATCTATGTGGTCCGGGAGGTGCTTCGGATGAGTCGCCATTCGGTACGTAGAGGTCACGCTGCAACTTGGCGCAGCGGGCCTGCTTGTCAACTGTCGATCATGAGCGGCAAGGACATGCTTCGGAACCCGCTGAGCGGGTTGTCGATGTTGATCTTTTTCACGATCATCCTGGCGGTGTACGTGTCGATGTGGGTCGCGTTCACTGTGCTCGGCACGGCTCCCACGGCGAGCGTTTCTCCTGCGGACGACCACGTGTCCGCGGTATTGACGGATGCCGGCGTCATTGTCGTCGATGCCGATAGCACTGATAGGAATGCCGAGATCATCCTGAAGGAGAAGCAGACGATCGTCGTGCTTGATGCCTTCGAGAAGCCAGCCTGGAATCCGATTTGGGTCGGGCTTCGCGACGCAGGAATTCCTGCCGCTGCGATCACGGTCGTAGACCAGGATGGTGACGTCAAGCTTGACCCGCTCCGCACGTTCCTTGGCGTCGTGGCACTCACCGGCTTCGCAAGCGTCGCATTCATCGGCACAACGGTGCCTCTTGTCGGTATGCGCGAACGTGGGCTGCTCCGGCTGTTCGGCACAACGCCCCTTCCCCGCGTGACGTTTCTGCTCGCGCAGGTTCCTGCCCGGTTGGGAGTGATTCTCGTCGAGATAGCCATCGTGATCGCGATTGCTGCGTGGCGTAGATACGTTGACGGGATCGACCTGCTGAGCCTGTGCGTCACGCTGGCTCTGGGAAGCGCGATGCTCTTCGCGTTCGCCCTTATATTCGCTGCACGCTCTCGAAACGCAGAGGCAACACAGCAGAGTATGGCGACGCTCGTGCTCATGCTCGTGTTCACCTCGGGTGGGGTTCTCCCGCCGGAAATCCTCCCGAGCTTTCTTCAAATCATCATGAATGCGCTGCCCAGTACATGGTTCGCCGTAGCCGTGAATGCAGATTTGACCGGTGCCGCTGCGTTCCTCCCGGTGCCTGTGCTGTGGGTGCCCATGGGTGTGTGCGCATGCGTTGGGCTGCTGGCCGCCGCCCGGTTGTTCGAATGGGACCAGTCGGAGCCCACGCATCTGCGGATCACAAACCGACGACGGAAGGTGTAAGCATGAATGAGACAGGCGAGCCGAGCGGACGAACGCGATCCGAGCAGCGTGCGGGCAAACGTTACCTGTGGGAGTTCTCCATCGGCATCCTGGCGTATCTGGTGCTCTTTCTGGCACTACCCAGGATCATCCAGACGCAGCCCGGTACAGCGCTGAACGTCATCGTCGCGCTGGTGCCGCTAGCCCCAGTCATCTGGATGATCATTGCCATAGCCCGACATGTCCGTCGCGTCGACGAATTGCAGCGTCTGTTGTTCCTGCGCAGCTTCACACTCGGCTTTACGGTGTCGATGGTGACCGCTCTGACGATCGCGCTGCTAGGCGGGGCGGGAGTTGACGTTCAATACGCCGAATGGATCATCTTCATGGGTGGAATGACTTCATGGGGACTCTCACTCGCTGTGCTGTCCATCCGGGCATCCCGATGAGAAACGAGGTGCGTCGGCTCCGCACCGAGCAGGGGTGGACTCAGGTGCAGTTCGCCGAGGCCTTGGGCGTATCTCGGCAGACCGTCAACGCCTTGGAGACCGGGAAATACGATCCTTCGTTGCCGCTCGCTTTTCGTATCTCCCACCTGTTCTCGATCCCCCTCGAAACGATCTTCTTCCCCGGCGAGCACGACTCTCCCCCCACCGGAGGCAAGCGATGAACGGCAATGCAACAGACGTCATCGTGGTGAACGATCTACGCAAGGTCTACGACGAGCAGGTCGCTGTCGCCGACATCACCTTCACCGTTCGGCAGGGTGAAGTGTTCGGACTCCTCGGACCGAACGGCTCGGGCAAAACCACGACGTTGGAGACGATTGTCGGGCTTCGCCGTCCGACCTCTGGCACCGTCACCGTTCTCGGCTTTGACCCCATGAGACACCGCCATCGGATCACGGAGCGCGTTGCCGTGCAACCGCAGTCGGCCACGTTGTTCCCCACGCTGACCGTGTGGGAAACGGTGCAGCTGTTTGCGTCGTTCTATCCGGCGTCGCGCGAACCCTCAGAGCTCCTCGAAGAAGTTGGACTGGACGACGCACGGAAAGTGCGGGTGAAACATCTTTCAGGCGGCCAGGAACGTCGGTTGCTGATCGGGATCGCGCTCGTCGGAAATCCCGAGGTTCTGGTGCTCGACGAACCGTCAGCGGGGCTGGACCCCGTGGCGCGGCGCCGCCTCTGGGACGTCATCGAGCGGCAGAGACAACGTGGTACGACGATCCTGCTCTCCACTCATCACATGGACGAGGCCACCCAGGTGTGCGACCGGCTCGCCATACTCGTACGTGGCGAGATCGCCGCGGAGGGCGAACCCGACGCACTCATCCGGGAACACACCGCGAAGGCCACCGTCTCGTTCACTATTCGTTCGTCGCAGATGCCGTCAGATATCAGGCAACTCGGCATTACCGGTGAAATCACGAGCAGCGAGACGTCACAAGGTACCCGGATTTCGGTGGTGACGGACGATCCAGATGCGGTTCTGCGCCGATTGACCTTCGTGCCGGGCGTGCACGCATTCGACTACAACATCAAACACGGCTCTCTCGAGGACGTCTTCGTCGACATCTCGAGCAACACCACGAAGCCATGACCTTCCCGACGCCGATGCGCAACGCTGAGCTCCGCGAATTCGCAAGAACTCACGCTCGGGAACTCATCAGAGACAAGCGAGCCACCGTCGCGATCCTCCTGAGTTTCGCGTTCATCCTTGCGCTGCTGTGGGGTATAGATCTGCTCATCGCAGGAGCAACGAAACGACCAGCGCATCTCTTGCAGGCCAGCCTGAGCCTGGTGAGCACGACCGGTTTCATGGCGGTCGCAATGGTGGCCACCACCGTGCCACTCGTCAAGTATCGAAGAGTAGGAACCCTTCGCCATCTATCGACCACCCCGGCGCACAGAGCGGCTTTCCTTCTCGGGCACATTCCGATCCGAGTAGCAATCGTGGGCGCGGAGAGCATCGTCATCCTCGCAGCAGCAATCGGAGGAGGACTTCCTGTCGAAGACGCGATCCCGCTTGCGGTCACCCTGTCGGTTGGAGGAGCCATGCTGCTCTCATTCGGCTACCTCCTCGCTTCCCGGATGACGAATATGGATCTAGCGCTACAGCTCGCCTACATAGTCCCACTGATCGTCTTGCTGACCTCGGGCGCGCTGTTCTCACTGGATATCTATCCGGAGCCCGTTCAGAAGCTGCTTCAAGCATTGCCCTCGACCTGGTTCGTAGACACTTTCAACAGTCAGATACACGGCTCCACCCCGATGCTGCCGCTCGGTGCAATGTGGGCTTCAATGGCCCTCATCGCTATCGGAAGTGCGTGCGTTTCGTTGAGGCTCTACCGATGGCCGTGAACGAAGTGACGCCGCGGGACGAAATACGAACTTCCTGACCAGCGGCAGGATCAATCGACCAGCCGAAAACCCCTGCCGTTTTGAAGCGCCCTGAGTTTGTTGGAGACTCCTGACCTTGGAAACGAGGATGGGGTTATGCGGCTCTTCGGACATTCGGTGGGGGTCATGGGGTGAGGCCGCCGGCGGCGAGGAGCATGCGGAGCCGGTAGTTGTCGCGGTTGCGGTAGCCGCGGGCGAGGCGGCGGTGGAGCTCGATGATCCCGTTCACCGCCTCAGTGCCGCCGTTCGATGATCGTCCGGTCGTGAAGTAGGCCAGGAACGCGGCTCGCCAGCGGCGGAGGGTGCGGCCGAGGCGGGCGATCTCGGGGATCGGGCAGGTGTGGAATGTGTCGACGACCTTCTCGGCGATCCGCCGCCCCTCGGCGAGGTCCTTCTGGTGGTAGGCGGAACGCAGTTGCTGGGCGCACTGCCATGCGACGAACACCTCGTCGTGCGCGGGGTCGGCCTCGATCGCTGCCGCGAGCCTGGTCCGCTGCTTCTCGGTGAGGTTCTCGGCGCCGGCGCGGAGGATGGTCTGGATCCCGTAGAGCGGATCGCCCTTCCGGCCGCGGTGACCGAGGGTGTCCTGCTGGACACGTCGGCGGACCTCGTCGACGGCGGCGGTGCCGAGCTTGACGACGTGGAACGCGTCGAGCACCGCGACGGCGTCCTCGAGCTTGTCGTCGATCGCGGTCTTGTATCCGGCGAACGGGTCCAACGCCGCGACCTTCACGTTGTTCCGGAACGCGTCGCCGCGCTCGTCGAGCCAGGCCGCGTAGGCCTTCCCCGATCTGCCCGGCACGAGGTCGAGCAGCCGGGCACGGGTGCGACCGTGCTCATCCCGGGTCAGGTCGACCATCCCGGTCAGCTCCTTCGGGCCGCGCTTGCGGGAGTCGACGTGATGCCAGATGTGCTCGTCGACGCCGAGGGTGGTGACGTTCTCGAACCGGGACTCGTCGGCAGCCAGCTTGACGAGTTCGGGCTCAACGGCCCGCCACACCGTCTTCCACGACGTGCCCAGCTGTCGGGCCAGGCCCGCGATCGTGGCGTGCTCGCGGCGCAGCTGCCCGATCGCCCACGTCACCGCGCGCATGGTGATCGACCCGCGCGCGGCGACCAGGGTCGGGACCTGCTCCACGAACGTCCTCCTCATGCAGTCGGGATCATCACAACGCCACACCCGCTGCCGCCAGATCAGTCGCACCCGCGTCGCGCCGGGCACGTCGTGAAGAACGCGGCGGCGGCGACCCCGACCGACAGCGAGCACCCCGCACGACGGGCAACCGGCCGGCGCCGCGGGGCTCGAGACCGTCACCACCAGCAGCCCGTCCAGACGCTCGACCGCCTCGACATGGACGCCGTCGAGACCGAGCAGCAGATCGCAGCGGGAGCACGGGCAAGCGGCAGAGCGCGCATCAGCGCACCCCGAACTATGGTGAGACACGTCGAGGTCCTCGGTTGGAGCAGCAGTTGGCGCTACTGATCCTCGGGGACCTCGACCCCTACCCGCCCGAACTCACCCGGCGAGCCTCACCCCCACCGGAAGTCCGAAGAGCCGGTTATGCGGCTCTGCGCATTCTGGGTGGGGTGAGGCGCTCGGGCGTGGCGTGACGGGGTGAGGTGGGTCGAGGCCCGGAGGATCGGTAGCGACCAAGCAACCTGTTCGTCCGGAGACCTCGACCCGTGCCTGATGCTACGCGCTGCGCCGCCGCGCGCCCACGTTCTGCTGTCTACTGTGATCGCTGCGACCTGCTCGTCGGACTCGACGGGCTCCGGGTGGCCGGGGTCGAGCGTCGCGGCGATGGCGTGCTCGTGATCGATGCCGAGTCGCCGCCGGGTCCGGTCGGCTGCCCTGAGTGCGGAGTGGTCGCGGAGTCGGCGGGACGGAAGGTGCTCGTTCTGACGGACGCCCCGATGGGCGGTACTCCGGTTCGGGTCCGGTGGCGCAAGCGCCGCTGGCGGTGTCGCCAGGACGGGTGCGGGGTGCGCTCATTCACGGAGCAGAACCCGGCCGTCGCGGCGGCGAACAAAGCGCTGACGGCTCGCGCGGTGGCGTGGGCGGTGGCGCAGATGCGCCGCGAGACCTGGATCGTGTCAGATTAGTGCCCCACGCCCGGCCGGAGTGCGGCGATGATGTCGGCGGCTTCCCCCGTTGGCGGGGTGGTCGCGGTGAGTTCGTGTCCGTCGATGGTGATCGTGACGTCACGCAGCGGGCGCAGCGCGCGGACGATACGGCGGACCGTCACGCCGGTGGTCTTGTAGAGGTGCCGGCTGATCGCGAGAGCGCAGAACACGACGGTGAGGTGCGCGTGGATCGAGTCCGCGGTCGACGCGAACATCGGCCTCGCCCGCAGGTCGGTCTTTGCCATCCGGAACGTCGCCTCGACCTGGAACAGGTCATGGTAGGCCGCCACGATCTCTGCAGCGGAAGCCGTCGCGGTGCTGAGGTTGGTGACGTACCCCTTGAGGCCGATGTATTCGCGGGCCTTCTCGACTCTTGCCCAGTTCACGCCGGGCCCCGTGCCGAGGGTGACGAACCGGTCCTTCTTCGCCGGGCGGGTGCCGGCAGCGATCTGCTCGGCGCGTTCGATCTGCTTGTTCAACGTGATGTTGTCGCGGATCTTCCGCTTGTGGGAGTACTGCCACACCACTCGCCGCTCCCGCGCGTTCACACCCGCACCCATGGTTCGGGTGGTCTCGACCGTCTCCCCATCGGTGACGATGTTCCCGACGGTCGCGTAGTGCTCGGCGAGATCGTATGGCGCGGAGGAGGTGCGGGAGCCGACGATGAAACCGAACCCGGCGTCCTCCAGCCGGTTCAGGTTCGCTGCGGACAGCATGCCGGCGTCCGCGACGACCACGACCTCGGTCGCGGAGTGACGTTCGCGGAACTGGTCGAGGACGGGCAGCAGGGTGAGGGTCTCGCCCCTGTTGCCCGCGAACTCGTGGACTTCGAGGGGGAACCCGCCCTGGTCCACGAGGAGGCCGACGAGGATCTGCGGGTCGACGCGGCGCTCTTTGCTCATCCCGACCTTGCGGAGCTTGTCTTCACGCTCCGCCTCGAAGTAGAGGGTGGTGACGTCGTAGAGCACGACGGTGAGCGGGCCAGATCGGGTCGCATGCGCGTAGGCTGCGGCGGCGATCTTCGACCGCCAGTCCTGCTCAACGCTGCGGGCGAGGGTCCGCCACACGGTCGACAGCGACGGCGCACCCGGGACACCGAGCTCGTCCCACACCCGCAGCGTGTCCGCCTTGCTGGTCGGCTCGACGACGCGGGCCAGGACCAGCTTCATGAATGTGTCGTTGCCGACCGCGTCGAACCCGAGACGGGCGTAGGCGTCCTCGAGGACATCCCACAACAACCTGGACCTCGACCCGGTCACCGTCGGCGCGGTCGTGGCCGGCGGCGTCGCGCCCAGCCCGTCCAGATCGAACGGGACATGCCCGGCCAGCTCCGCGATCCGCTCCCGCGCGATCGCGACCAGCACCGCGAGCTGCTCATCGTCGTGCGCGGAGCCGAGGTGCTCCACGATCGTCCGCACACCACGGGTCTTCGACGCGATCTGCACCGCCGTCGCACCCGACGCGGTGCGCACCTTCCGCACGAACCACCCCACCGAGCGAGTCTAGATCGACGCCATTAGTGCCCCGCACGAGGCACCAGCACCCCCGGAAAATCAAGCCTCAACGATCCTCAACCCGCGAAATCACCCGACGGTGACACGATCCAGGCGAGAACGCGTCAGTGCGCGGTGTCGCTCGGCAGCTGCGCGTCGCGTGGCGCACGGTCTGGACGCACGTGGAGGCCGAGTTGCAGCGCCGCGAGCAGGACCCTGGCCGGTTCGATGGCGTCGAAGTGCTCGGCGTGGACGAGCACCTGTGGCATCACGTGTCCACGAAGCCCGTCGCCGACGGCGGGCGCGGTCCGAAGGAGCTGACCGGGATGGTCGACCTGACCCGAGACGCCACGGGACGCGTGCGGGCGCGACTGCTGGACCTGGTGCCAGGTCGATCCTCGAAGGCGTACGCGGACTGGATCAAGGAGCGGGACGAGCAGTTCCGTGCCGGGGTGAAGATCGCAGCTCTTGACCCGTTCGCCGGCTACAAGAAGGCCCTCGACGACGAACTCGACGACGCGACCGCGGTGCTGGACGCGTTCCACGTCGTCAAGCTCGGCACCGCCGCGGTTGATGACGTCCGTCGCCGCGTCCAGCAAGACACCCTCGGACATCGCGGCTGCAAGGGAGATCCGCTCTACGGGATCCGCAACATCCTCCGCGCCGGACGGGAGCGCCTCACCGACAGGCAGCGGTCCCGGCTCGACGCGGCGTTCGCGACGAGAGAGGAGCACGTTGAAGTTGAAGTCGCCTGGCACGCCGCCCAGCAGCTCCGCGACGCCTACCGGCACCCCAACCTGGTCGAAGGGCACAAGATCGCCGAGAAGGTTCTCGAATCGTTCCCGTCCTGCCCGATCCCCGAAATCGCCCGCCTCGGCCGCACCCTCACCCAGTGGCGAGCCGCGTTCCTGGCCTACTGGGCGACAGGACGCTCATCCAACGGCGGCACCGAGGCCGTGAACGGGCTCATCGAACTCGCCCGCCGGATCGCCCGCGGCTTCACCAACTACGACAACTACCGGCTCCGCATGCTCCTGATCGCCGGCGGACTTGACCCCCTCACCCCCACCTAGAATGCACAGAGCCGGTTATGCCGAAAGAGCAGACATCAGGGAAGCCGACGACGCGTCGGTATTCGCCGGAGGAGAAGGCCGCAGCGGTCCGGATGGTGCGAACGTTGCGGGCTGAGCTCGGGACCGAGCATGGGACGGTCCATCGGGTCGCTGCGCAGCTCGGCTACGGCGTCGAGTCCGTCAGGATGTGGGTCAAGCAGGCCGACATCGACGACGGTCACGTCGCCGGGGTGAGCACCGCGGAAGCGCGTCGAGTGCGGGAGCTCGAGCAGGAGGTCCGGGAGTTGCGGCGGGCGAACGAGATCTTGAAGCGGGCCGCGTCTTTCTTCGGGGCGGAGCTCGACCGCCAACACCGGAAGTAGTCGCGTTCATCGACGCGAACAAGGACGACATCGTCGAAGGTCGCCCGCTTGGAGTCGAGCCCATCTGCAGCCTGTTGCAGGTGGCTCCGAGCACGTACTACGCGGCGAAAGACCGTGGGCCGTCGGCCCGGACGATCAGTGACGCGGTCCTCATCCCGGAGCTGGTGACGCTCTGGAACGCGAACTACTGCGTCTACGGTGTCCGCAAGCTCTGGAAGACCGCCCGCCGAGCAGGGATCGACATCGGCCGGGACCAGACCGGTCGGCTCATGCGCGTGACCGGCATCGAGGGCGCAACCCGGAGCAAGCGAGTGAAGACGACCCGGCCTGATCCGACGTCGGCGCGGCACCCGGATCTCGTGAAGCGGGAGTTCACCGCGACCGCCCCGAACCGGCTCTGGGTCACCGACCTGACGTTCGTGCCGACGTGGGCGGGCGTCGCGCATGTCTGCTTCATCATCGACGCGTTCAGCCGGACGATCGTCGGGTGGCGCTGCGCGTCACACATGCGCACCGAAATGGTCCTCGACGCGATCGAGATGGCCCGCTGGTCGAGAGGTCGTCACCACGAGGATCTGAGGTGTCACAGCGACGCAGGGTCTCAATTCACGTCGATTCGCTACGGAGAACGACTCGCGGAGATCGCGCGACGCCGTCGATTGGGACCGTCGGCGACAGCTATGACAATGCCCTGGCCGAGACCGTCAACGGCTACTACAAGACCGAACTCGTCCGCGGACCCGCTCGCCCCGGACCCTGGAAGACGGTCGAGGACCTCGAGCTCGCGACCCTCGGATGGGTGCACTGGCACAACACTCAACGCCTCCACGGCTACCTCGGCGACATCCCACCCGCAGAGTTCGAGCAGAAGTTCTATGCTGACCAAACCACCGCCGATCAGCTGGTGGGAATCAAATAGCGCGAGTCTCCATCAGACCCAGGGCGCTTCAGCCTTCGCGCCGCGCAGCCTTTGGTAGGCAGCGATCGCTTCCTCAAGTGCCAGGCGCGGCACCAGAACTTCGACCCTCCCTCCGGAGATGGCGTCCGCAAGTTGCGGCCAGATCGACCCTCTCAGCAGTGGGTCAGAAACGATCACGTTCGCGTCGAGGATCACCAGCACAGCGTCAGGATACGGGGCAGCCCACCGCATTCTCGCCGCGCGCATAACCTGGCAGCTCGAAACAGTCCTAAGTGCCCGAGCCGTGGGGGTTGACCTGCGGCTCGATAAGCGATCCATCAGCCGGCGATCGCAAGTAAGCAAGCCGCGCTGAGGGGTGGGACCACGTGAGGCCTCACGACGCCCCAACGGGCGACCTATGGTGTTTCTGTGATCTCTGTTCCGCAGCCACTGGTGCGAGTTGGGTGATGGACGACGCGCTGGAGTTCAACGTACAACCGCCTGGCGACCTGTGGCGGTTCGCCGTCGGTTCCCCTGAGGCGCATGGTGCGACCTGGGTGCTCACGTGCGCTCGTCGAACCAATGATGTGTACCTGTCGACGCGCGAGCACGGGGGCGGCGACAGCAAATGGTCGTTCCACCAAAGCGGAGACTGGCGATTACAGTACAGCCGATCGAAGGCGGAGGAGCTTGGAATCCCTCGGGTGCTGAGCCAATGGAATCGTCCCGCTACCGATGCTCTCGGCTACACGGAAATGATCCGGATCCTGCTCCCGACGGACGACATCGTTCCAGGTGCCACCGAGCTCACGCGCCTTTCGAAGGTCGCGTGGATAGCTCCCGCCCCGTCCGGGATGATGACCGTCATTCTGATGTGTGTCGTCGCCCCAGGGACCCAAGTGCCGCTGCCCCGCGACTTGACTCCGCTGCGTTTGGTCGCGCTGCACGACGGCTCAGTCGTGCATGTGTTCAGGGCCGAGGCCGAGATCGCCGGATACGCACCGCTCTTCCAACAGGCACGCAAAGACATCTTGAGAACGCCCGCGCCCGGCGGCGGTTCCCGGGCCCCGTCGCACACTGATCCCGAGGCGCGCGGGATGGTGGACGCCGTCAGTAGCGAAGGGCGCCACGAGATTTGGGATCTCTGGTTATGACCGTCCGCGGATAACCCGCGTTGTGCTGCCGCGTCGAAGTCCGCAAGCACTACGGTCGCGGCGCGCGTCACCAGCGGTTCTTGTACGTCGACTCCTCCCAACTCCGTTGATGCGCCGAACCGCCGCTACGCAGCCAAGTCAGCGCGCTCCACGACCGGCTTGCGGTCTCGCGCGCACCGAGCCTGGAAAGCGAACCATATGATCCAGGAGTGATCGGCAAGCACGACAGGCAGGAGACGGACGAGCAAATGGAGCTCGGCGTTCGCGCCATCCAGGGTGCGCGCGTCCGGTACCAACGACTGGCTGATCAACTCTCGCCCCCGGCTGCCGGTTCCATGCTGGACCTAGAACGTGCTCACACCGCGAGAGAGCCCGTAGACACGCTAGTCATGACGCATCGCGCTCGATCGACCGAGAACCTAGATCGGGTGTTCGAGATAATGATCGACAACGACAACGAGCAACTGCTCGCATATCCGTTCTCCCTTTACTCGCTCATCCGGACCGCGGTCGAGGCCGCGGCGACGTCGATGTGGTTGATCAAGTCCTCGAAGAAGTCGGATCGAGTGCTCCGCGCCCTGCAACTCGCCTACCGGAATGCGCAGGAAGCACTTAGGTTCGCCGAGCTCATCAAGGGGAGGGGTGGCGCTGCTCCCGTGCGGAACGGCACCGAGAAGACCATCGAGCGTCTCAATCAGTTGAAAGACACAGTGGGCCCGCTCCGACAATTGGACCTCGGCCCACCACCGAGCTACACGGCGATTCTCACTGCCGTGTCGCCCAAGAGTCGCGGCCGCACTCGCTCTGGCTACGAGGTTTCGTCGCCGCTAGTCGTTTGGAAGGCGAGCAGTGCATTCCTTCATGGAAGTGAGCAAGTGATGCGGGCGCTGAGCGACGTTCGCCAGATGAACGAGTTCACCGACGGGGTTGCGTCTTTCGAGATCACGCCCAGCATCCAAATGCTGGCAGTTTCAATCAGGACGTGCGTGGAGCTCATTGCGCAGCTTGACGAGCGATACGAGTTCCTCGCCACGCACGACTATGCGGGGCGTCTCGTATCAAACGGCGCCCGCGAATAGCACCTTCCCTGGGGCAACCTTCCGGCCCGCAGGCGGATCCGTTTCGAACGCGAGCGAGGACCCTCGCCGTAGGATCGGTGCTGGGAGGCGACCGATATGGACCCGGCCAAGGCAGGGTGGCGGATCAGCGACCTCGTCGCGTATGACAGCGCTACAGCTGACGTGATTGCGAAGATCGCGGCTCTCGCCGCGCGTGCCGACGTCGGCACGACCCTCGAAACAGTCGACGCCATACGCGCAGAGCTGCGCGAACTTGCCGACGGAGCAACGCCGTGACCTTCGACGCCGATCGCACGTTCGAGTCGCTCATCCGACCGGCTCTCTTCGCCGACAATGATGCACCCGCACAGCCGAGCCTGACCCTCTTGGTTGGCGAACCCGGATCGGGCCGCACTCGCGCCGCCTACCGCGACAACCCACAAGGGAGCGGACGAGCCGTCGTCAGCGCGGCCGTGCTCCGCGCGTTCCACCCCAACTACCTCGAGCTCGCGAGCCGCCGGCCGTTCGAGCTTGAGGACGCCCTGCGGCCCACCGTCGAACGGTGGATCGCGCAGTCGGTCGGGACGGCGCTCAACGAGCGGCGCTCGGTCGTACTCGAAAGCGAAGCGCTCACTGCGGACGCGGCTCGAGCCGCCTCAGCGGCCTTCATTGACGCGGGGTTCACGACCGAGGTCGTCGTGATGGCATCTCGCACTCCCGACAGCCTGCTGACCGCGGCATCCGCGTATCTCAATCAGCGTCGGGAGCGAATCCCCACGCAGGCCACGACGGCCGATGCGCATCGCGCCGCTGCGGCGGAGGTGCGAGACCTCACAGCCGAACTCGAGGTCAATGCCCCCTTCGATCACGTCCGGGTGATCAACCCCGGTGGCGTCGCACTGCACGAGGCTGAGCCGCGCCGGCATTCGCAGTCGATCCAGGGGCTGACCGCTGCGTTGGATGCCGAGCGGCAGCGCCCCTATTCGTCGATAGAGGGCGTGCAATGGCTGAGCGAGCTGCGCCGGATCAACGAGTACGCCCGCCAATCCCGCGAGGACGTCGAGCCGGTCGTCGCGACGCTTGGTGAGTTGCACCGCTTGGCGCTGACCGCAGTGCTGCCGAGCATGCCGCTGCGCCCGGACTCTGATGCCGCGGTTCGGCAACGTACTCAACTCGAGCAACAACTGGGCCGGCTCGATCAGCAACTAGCCGATGCGCGGGAACTCCCGAGGCCCCTCGTTCTCCCCGCTCCGGCGCCGTCGCGCGGGCTCGATCGCTGACTACTCCCCTGGCATCCTTCGGACATTCAGCGATCTCAGCGGTGGGCGCGGCGCGCAGTGCCGGGTCGTGGAATAGCGGAGGGCCGGAGCGCAGCGGAGGCCCGAGCATATGCCGCGAAAGCCCGGAACGGAGCGCCTCGCCCCCCGCTACGATCTCGCGTCCGGAGGAAGCTGCGAGCTACTCGTCGATCATCTCCATGAGCTTCGCGATGAAGGTCTCACGGTTGTTCGTCGGGTCTGCGGCGAGGTCGCGTACAAGCACGCCGAGCTCCGCGCGCTCGGTTCTGCTCAGCATCGTGAGTGGTTCGAGGCACCATGCGACGTCCTGATCGGCCTGAGCCGTGGATGCCGGCACGCCGAAGCGCACGGCGACGAACGCTGCACGGTAAATGACGGCTTCGACGTCTGCACGATCGACCATGCTCTGATCCTTACTCGTCTGCGGGTTCATCGCGACAGTCCGGGTCGTGTCGACGGCATCGGTGGTGCCGGCTCGGTCACGGGCGTCGCCCGGGGGGCCACCTTCGGCTGAGTCCGCAGCCGGTCATTGATCGCGGCGGCCACGGCATCCATTCGTGCGTCGTCATCTGCTCGGGCCATGGCGTTGCGCTCCGCCCGTGTCGGGCGGAGTTGTTGCTCGAGGCGTCCCTCGCCGCGAGTCAGCGATTCCGCATAGTGCGCGGCGGCGCGATCGCGCGCGTTCGCACGCTCGAACCGATCGATGAGGTAGCGGGGCGTCCCACGTTCGCTGCGCAGACGCGTGATTTCTTCGGCGGTGCGCGCACGGGTGAAGAACGCCTCGGCTGCGGCCAGGTTCGACTTTCGCTCTGTCCCCGTAGCGCGGTGCAAACGCTGCGGCGGTAGCCCGTTCGCACGCCGCCACTTCTCTCGCGCGCGGTACTGGCGCTGATCCGCCAATGACTTCTCGTGGTCGGTCCAGTAGTTCTCGCGCTTGCGCTGCTTGACCTCGTCGGCGTGAGCGGCGTAGTAGCGGGCGGCGTTCTCGCGCTTCATCGCAGGAGCATCGCGGTCCTTGTCGCGCTGGTGCTGGCGGATCTGCTCGCGGTGCGAGTCCCGCCAACGCTGATTGGCGGCGCGCAGCCGGGCGCGGAACCCCTCTGGGTTCTCGGCACGCTGGCGCTCGCGGTAGCGCCGCTGGATCTCTTGGTGCAGCGGCTTGTTCGCGGCGTACCACGCCCGTGCGTACTGACGCTTGGCCTCTTTGCGCTCCTCGCGGAGTTGCTCGGCGCGACGGTCGCCTAAGACGGCATCGCGCTTTCGCAGTTCGCGCTTTCTGGCGGCCCGCAGCGACTCTCGACGCGAGTCATCGTCCTGCGTCCCCCGACTCTGCGGCTCGTCCACGGTTGATCACCTGCCGAGGCCCGAAGTCGGGGCAGGAGTCGGCGTGGGCAATCCGTGCACCGGTGCTGTGAATTCACCGCGCGGTCGCCGCGCGGGCGCCACGGGGAACACGCGGTCCACGTCCTCTGGGTGTCGGTGCCCCTCGGGAAAGTACTCGAAGAACACTGCGTGCTCGGGATCGCGTACGACCCACTGAGATCCCACATCATGAAGCACCGCGAGCTTGAGTTCGGCCTCCTCTGTGGATGCGCCGAGCGCCAGGATGACGCGACCGTCGTCGAGTTGCGCGGTGTGCCATGCGAAGTCGCGTCGCCACACACGACGCTCGTCGAGGACGTCATCGATCAAAGCCTGACGCGCACGGCGGTCTTCGACCGTGCTGCCGGGGACGGTCGCCCGGATCCACCGGGCGATGTCGAGAAAAGATGCCTCGACGCCGGGGCGCTTGGTGGTCATGAGGAGGCCTCAATTTGGCCCGACAGCTGCTGAATCAGGTCGGGCCGGAACCCCGACCAATGGTGCTGCTGGTCCTGATCGACGACCACCACGGGTGCGGCGGTGTAGCCCAGGTCATCCGTCACGAACTCGCGGGCCGGTGCGTTCGCGTAGGCGCTCAGGTCGATGATCGTGAACGGGATGCCTGCCAGGCGAAGGCACGCGCAAGTGCGCACGCACCGCGGGCATCCGTCTCCGGTCGAGTACACGGTCACCGAGATCATCGTGATCGCCTCGCGCGCGTCCACGCCTCGGACGTCGACCGGCAGGCGGTCTGTCGGATGTAGTCGATGACCTCACTACGGAGGTACGCGACCGTCTTGCCGAACTTGTGGAAGATCGGGCCGCCGCCGAGCCGGCGCCAGCGTTCGAGTTTTCCAACGGTCACGCCGCCAGGCAGCATGTCCGCTACTTGCTGGGGGGAGAGCCATTCGATCTCATCCCGGGTTTCGACTTCTGTGGCCATCATCAACCCCCGTTCGCGTATGCACGACCACGTTTGACATGAGTAGATCAGTTAGCTATACACTTGTCAAGAGATCGAATGTGCGAATCCGCAGCACGGTAAGACACACTGAGGAGGTGAAGGTCGACGTGTACACACTGAACGGCGAGAAGATGACGTGGCGAGCAGCCACTCAGCCGGTCGGTACAGCGCTGCGGATCGCTCCCGGTTTCACCGCGCGAGCATTCGACGTGGCTCCCGGGCTCGATGCTCAGCTCGAAGCGCACTACAGCGCGGACGAGGGTCGGTACCTGATCACGAAGTTGGAGCTGACTGCGAGCGACGGCGAGATCACACACCGCGCGCTCCGACTCATCTCGATCGAATCGATCATGCGCGCAGCAGCTCCGCACTGCATCGCACTCAGCCTCGACGACGGCGCGCCGAACATGAGCGCGCACGAACTGACGACGACGGAGGGGCGCATCCTGCCGGCATGGCTCGCGGAGCAGGTCGTCGCGCGGGGCAACCGCTCCGAGCGCATGGAAGCGATCGAGCTGCTTTACGGCATCGCCGCGTTGAGTGGGAACCCGCCCGTTCAAGCGATTCAGCAGGAGCTCGGCATCCCCCACCGCACCGCATCTGACTGGACCAAGAAGGCACGCGCAGAAGGACGCCTGGCAGGCATGAGCTACATCGTCGGCCGCCAGGCGGATGGGTAGCGTTCACCCCTACTCCACGAAGAGCGGCAAGCGATACGTCGCTCGCTACATCAAGCCGGACGGCACACAGGGCGGCAAGCGAGGATTCGAGCGCAAACGGGACGCTGAAACGTGGCTCGCGGAGATTGAAACAGCGCGCGCCCACGGAACCTTCATCGATCCGCGAGCGGCGCGAATCACCGTCGACACGCTCGGACCGGAGTGGCTGGAAGCCAAGCGTCGATCCATGAAGCCTTCGGCCTTCGCTCCCGTCGAAACGGCGTGGCGCCTCCGCGTGCAACCCACGTGGGGCGGATGGTCGGTCGCGGACATCCGGCATACGGACGTCCGGCGCTGGATCTCTGAGGTCGCCGAATCGGTCGGGGCAAGCGTGACCATTCGCACGTATGGCGTGCTCGCCAGCATCCTCGACGACGCCGTGTACGACGGGCGAATCAGCACCAATCCGGCACGCAAGGGCAAGATCACCTTGCCCAGGAAGACCAAACGGCGTCACGGCTACCTGACGCACGACGAAGTGCATCGACTGGCGGATGCCTCTGGGCAGTACCGACTATTGGTGCTCGTCTTGGCCTACACGGGGATCCGATGGGGCGAGGCAACCGCGCTCCGGGTAGAGGATGTCGACTTCACGCGTCGGCGATTGCACATCTCGCGGAACGCCGTCGAAGTCCACGGTGAGATTCATCTCGGAACCCCGAAGTCTCACAGTTCCCGGGCAGTACCGGTGCCTGAGTTCGTTCTGAACGAGCTCAGGCCGACGATCGCAGGTCGACGGCGCGACTCGCTGGTCTTTCCCGGCCCCACTGGCACATTCATGCGGCGAACCCGTTCAAGTGAAGGGTCCAAGTCCTGGTTCAAGACGGCGCTGCGCGTCGCGGAACTCCCACTCATGACAGTCCACGATCTACGCCACACGGCGGCCTCACTTGCGGTGCAGTCCGGAGCGAACGTGAAGACGATTCAGCGCATGCTGGGCCACACCTCCGCAGCCATGACGCTCGACGTCTATTCGGACCTCTTCGATGACGATCTCGACGATGTAGCCACCGCACTCGACAGCGCCGCCAACCGGGCACGCGAACGTTCCTGACGGTCCACTCCTCACGCTCGAACTGACCGTCGGGGCCTGCACCTGCGCCGCCGCCCGCATGCGAACGCCCGCGCCAGCTTCACGAATCTTCACGATTCCTTCACGCTTGGCGGTCCAGCGATAAACGAATGGCCCTCGATCCCTTGAAAACACTGGGATCGCGGGCCATCTCGATTCGCGGAGACGGAGGGATTTGAACCCTCGGTCCCCATAAGGGGACTCCACCTTAGCAGGGTGGTGCACTAGACCTGACTATGCGACGTCTCCAAGCAACCGGCCGCGAAACAGCGCGGATGCACCCGGCAATCATAACCGGTTCGCGCGCTCGCGCCGAACCAGCCCGGGCCGACCCGACTCAGCGCTCGGCCTGGGTGCAGGTGACCTGCGCGGCCGTCTGGCCCGTGATCGACGGGGGCAGAGCCACAGCGGTCTCCGTCGGCGCCGCCGGATCGGTGGCCGTGGCATCCGGAGCGGCGGTGTCGGCCGGCGCGGGAGTCTCCGCGGTGGGAGGGGCGGTCGCCTCGCCGACGACTGCCGTGCCGTACCCGTCGCTCGTCGATCCGGTCAGCTGCAGCGGCTGGTTGGCCGCCAGCGCCGCGAACAGCACGTCGGCCGCCTCGGTGACCGGCTGCACGCGCGCGCCGCCCTCGCCGTACACCGTCGGGTACTGCACGAACACGATGTCCGAATAGGGGACGCTCCGCACCGCCATCGCGATCTGCACCATGCGCTGGGGGTTGGCCAGCGACTTACTGAGCACGACCTGCCCCTCGGTGACCTGCTTCACGGCGGTGGTCGCGAGATTGAACAGTGTCGCGGGGTTGCTGAGCACCCCATCGGACTGCAGCTTGCGCACCATCGAGCTCATGAACTGCTGCTGGTTCGAGATGCGCCCGAGGTCGGAGCCGTCGCCGATGCCGTGCCGGATCCGCAGGAACTGCAACGCCTCCACGCCCTGCAGCGTGTGCGTGCCCGCCGTCAGATTGAGCCCCGTGTGCGAATCGCTGATGTCGTCGGCGACGCAGACGTCGACGCCCCCGATGGCATCCGACATCTTGATGACGCCCGACCAGCGCGTCGCCGCGGCGTAGGTGATGTCGACGCCGGTGAGGTTCTCGATCGTCGCCACCGAGCACGACAGCCCGCCGTACATGTACGACACGTTCAGCATCTGCGCGCTCATCGCCGAGTACTGCGTGCCGTCCTCACCGGTGCACGCGGGGATCGGCACGATCATGTCGCGCGGGAACGAGACCACCGTGACGCGCCGGGGCGCGTCGCTGATGTGCACCAGCAGGGTCACGTCGTTGCGCTCGCCCTCGGTGTCGTCGTTCATGCACGCCGTGGACAGCGCCGCGTTCGCGCCCTCGCACGAGTCGGTGCCGACGATCAGCATGTTCACGCCGCCTTCGACCTCTCCGATCGCCGGCGGCAAGGTCGTGTCGTCGTCTCCGATCGACACGCCCGCGTCGCTCACGGCCTGCGCGGCATCCCACACGGTGTACGCGCCGATCGCGCTCACGCTCAGCACAGCGACCGCGACGATCGCCCCGAGCACGGTGAGGATCTGCAGGAACGGGTTGGGCGAGCGGAGCACGCCGTGCCGCGCGACAGGCTGGCGCCCTGAACGGTCGGTGCGTGCGCTCACGGGCGTCCTTTCAATGCACCGGAGCGGACTCTCGCCCTCTCCGTGAAGCGGAGGGTGTGGGATTCGAACCCACGGGACATTGCTGCCCACTGGTTTTCAAGACCAGGTCCATCGGCCGCTCGGACAACCCTCCCGGCGAACGCACCCTGCGGCACGCCCGTCGAACCGGCGTCGAGTCTAGTCGAGACGACCCCTCATCTTCCCGCGTACGCCTGAGCGCGCCCTGAACGGCGCGCCAGCAAGCCCTCGGAGCCTGATCAGAGCGCGCCGAGGCCGCGGTGGATCACAATCAGAGGGCGCGGAGCACGTCGGCGACCCCGCCGGAGTGCACGGATGCCGTGGTCTCGCTCGCCTCGCGGCGCACCTCGTCGGGGCCCTGGCCCATCGCCACCGCCCGGCCGCCGTGCTCGCGCGCCCACCGGAACATCTCCACGTCGTTGCGTCCGTCGCCCATCACGAGCACGCGCTCGGGCTCGATGCCGAGCCACGTGCGCACCTTCTCGAGCGCCGTCGACTTGTCGACGCCCTGCGGCGCGATGTCGAGCCACGCCGACCAGCCCACGGCGTACGAGACCCCGCTCAACCCGATGCGGGAGACGAGATCGACGAAGTCGTCGTCGGTCTCGTCGGGAGAGACGACCACCACGCGGCACACCGGCTGCGCGGAGAGTTCGTCGAACGAGACCCGGCGGGCGCGGACGAGGTTCCAGTCATCCATGTATTCGGTGTACAGCCGCTCGCCGCCGGCCAGCTCGACGAGGTACTTCGCGTCGGGCAGGTGTTCGCGCAGCAGCGTCAGCACGGCGGTCGGGTCGAACGTCTCGACGTGGAAGCGCTCGTAGACGCTCTCCTCGCCGAGATCGCCGGGGGCCCGCTTCATGATGACGGCCCCGTTCGAGCACACCGCGTACTCCGGCGCGAGCTCGAGAACGTGCTGGATGCCTCGTGTGCCCTCCCACGACCGGCCGGTCGCCAGCATCACCTCGTGGCCGGCCCGGTGCGCGTGCGTGATCGCCTCGACCACGCCGGGACTGAGCGTCTCGTCTTCGAGCAGCACCGTGCCGTCGACGTCGAGCGCGATCAGCAGCCGCTCCGTGGGAACCACCGGGTTCTCGGCATCCTCGGCGATCTCCTCGACCAGCCGGGCCGCCTCGCGCGGAGGCACCACCTCGACCGACCCCGTCGCGGGCAGGTGCTCCTCCGACCCGGGCGCCGTCATGCGATCGGCTCCGCGACCTCGAGACCGCCGAGGTACGGCCGCAGCACCTCGGGGATCACGACCGACCCGTCGGCGCGCTGATGCGTCTCGAGGATCGCCACGATCCACCGCGTCGTCGCGAGCGTGCCGTTGAGGGTCGCGACGGGCGCCGGCTTGCCGGGACCCGCCCCCTCGGTCACCGGGCGGTAGCGCACGTCGAGGCGGCGGGCCTGATACGTGGTGCAGTTCGAGGTCGAGGTGAGCTCGCGATAGGCATCCTGCGTCGGCACCCACGCCTCGACGTCATACTTGCGCGCCGCCGACGAGCCCAGGTCGCCCGCAGCCACGTCGATCACGCGGTAGCTGAGCCCGAGATCCTGCAGCATCTGCTCCTGCAGGGCGACGAGGCGCAGGTGCTCCGCCTCGGCGTCCTCGGGCGTCGTGTAGACGAACATCTCGAGCTTGTTGAACTGGTGCACGCGGATGATGCCGCGGGTGTCCTTGCCGTAGGAGCCGGCCTCGCGGCGGTAGCAGGTCGACCAGCCGGCGTAGCGCTTCGCGCCGGATGCCACGTCGATGATCTCGCCCATATGGTAGCCGGCGAGGGGCACCTCGCTCGTGCCGACGAGGTAGAGGTCGTCGGCTTCGAGCTTGTAGACCTCGTCGGCGTGCTGGCCGAGGAAACCCGTGCCGCGCATCACCTCGGGGCGCACGAGCGTCGGCGGGATCATCGGGATGAACCCGGCGTCGACGGCGCGCTGCAGCGCGAGCGACATGAGCGCGTACTCGAGGCGCGCGCCGATGCCGGTGAGGAAGTAGAAGCGCGAGCCCGACACCTTGGTGCCGCGCTCCATGTCGATCGCGCCGAGCTTCTCGCCGAGGGCGAGGTGGTCGAGCGGCTCGAAGTCGAACGTCGCCGGCTCGCCGTGGGTGCGGAGGGTGACGAAGTCCTCTTCGCCGCCGGCGGGCACCCCCTCGATGACGATGTTCTCGATGCGGGCGAGCGCCTCGTCGGCGGCGGCCTCGGCCTCGGTGACGGCCTGCTGCGCCTGCTTGACGCGGTCGCTCAGGTCTTTGGCCTGCGCGACGAGGGCGGGCTTGTCTTCCTTGGATGCCTGGGCGACGGTCTTGCCGTGCGCGTTCTGCTCGGCGCGCAGCTGCTCGAACGCGGTGATCGCCGCGCGGCGGGTGCGGTCGGCGGCGAGCGCGTCGTCGACCGTGTCGGGCGACTCGCCCCGCGCCTCCTGCGAGCGCTTGACGAGGTCGGGGTTGTCGCGAAGCAGTGCCAGATCGATCACCTGTCGAGTCTAGTTCGGCGTGTTCGCCCCGTCGGGCCCGCTCGCGACAGGAATGCCGGCGGCCGTGACCGGCGCCGCCGGGGCGGGGTTGTCGACGTGTCGGGTTTGACCGGCGTACCTACCAGGCAACGAGGGAGGTCGTCATGGACGGCACAACAGCAAGCAACAACGGCATGGAGCAGGTGGTGGTGTACCTGCGCATCAGCGAGGATCGTACCGGCGCGGAGGCCGGGGTCGAGCGGCAGCGTCAGGACTGTCTAGAGATGTGCGCGAGGCTCGGGATCAACGATCCGGCGGTGTTCATGGACAACGACATCTCCGCCTACTCGGGCAAGAAACGCCCCGGCTACCTCGACCTGTTGGAGCGAGTGAAGCTCGGCCCGTCGAGGATCGTGGCATGGCATGTGGATCGCCTCTACCGTCGCCCCCGCGAGCTGGAAGACCTCATCGATCTCGTGGAGGCGCACCCGATCCGCATCGAGACGGTCAAGGGCGGCGCGTTCGATCTGAACACCCACGAAGGCAGGCTCATGGCGCGCCAGCTCGTCGCGATCGCCTCCTACGAGTCGGGGCATAAGGCCGACCGTATCCGGCGGGCGAACCAGCAGAAGGCCGAGCGTGGCGACTGGCACGGCGGGGCTAAGTACGGGTACGGCATCGGCGGCGTCCTCATCCCCTCCGAGGCCGCGGTGATCCGGGAGATGGCCGACCGGTTCCTGGCGGGCCAGTCGGTGCGGCAGATCACGAGGTGGCTCAACCGCGACGGCGGGCCGGTACCGCCATCGAAGGGGAAGAGCCGGTTGAACGTGTGGCACGAGAGCACCGTCGGCTCGATCCTCTGCTCTGCCAGGATTTCGGGGCAGCGCGCCTACGAACCAGCATCGAAGACGACCACGACCTGGGAGAGGCGTGACCGGGCAATCCTCGGGCCAGGGAACTGGGAAGCGATCATCACCCCCGAGGAGACGGCGCGCATCCGGGCCGTGTTCAACCACCCCGACCGGCGCGTAGGCCGCTCCTCCAAAAGCCTCCTGGCCGGGCTGATCACCTGCGCCAAATGCGGCAACACCCTCGTCTCCTCAGGCCTGCACCGGGGCGAGACATCAATCGGGAAACGCCGCTTCTACCGCTGCCTCCCCCTCCCCGGTCGCCCTGAGCGTGGTGGGCTTGTCGTGTCCGCGCACGGGATCGAGACCCTGGTGTCCGAGGCGATGATCACACGCCTGGCCGCGACCACGCTGCCCGCCGTCGCGCCGGGTGAGGATGCGGGGGTATCGGCGGCGATGGAGCAGATCACCGCCGCCCGCCAGCGCATGGAGGACATGGCCCGCGACTACGGAGCCGGGCTGCTCTCGCGCACCGAGCTGCACGCCGCGAAGACCGCCGCCACCGCAACCATCAGCAACGCCGAACTCGTCCTGGGCCGTAACGCGAAATCGACCGCGTTGAAAGGCATCCCCATTGGTGACGAGCAAGCGTTGCGGGCGGCGTGGGAGGTGGAGTGGTCGATCCCGCAGAAACGCGCGATCATCGCCGCCCTGATCGACACCCTCATCGTCAAGCCCGCAGAGGTCGGTAAGCGCGGGGCGAGGTTCCGGCCCGAACGCGTGGACCTCACCTTCAAAGCCTGACCCACCCACGCGCGAGCGCCCCGCCGGACAGGAAGGACGGCGGCGCCCGCAGCGGCGCTCGCGCGTACTGATGTGGTCAGTTCTCGGGGCGGGTGAGGACGCGGAGCTTGGCCGGCGTCACCGGATCGCTCACCCCGACCGGCACTCCGGAACGCTCGCACGCCTCGCGCGTCCACGCCACCGGATCGAACCCCGGCGGCAGACCACTCCGCGCCTGGCTCCGCCGCCCACGAGCCGAAGGTGGTCCGGAAGTTCTGGGTGTGCTGGGTGCTGCTGTGGTCGCCTTCATAACAGACAGGTACGCGCACCCAAACCACAATCTGTAGTATCCACCGTCACAAACGGGCGCTACATGTAGTTTCGTCTCTCGGGTTCACCGTTCAGGCGTCGGTTCGGGGTTTGGCTGCCCAGATCGCAGCCAACAGCCCCGTGTCGCAGCGCAGCGAGTCGAGGGATTCCCCGTCGAGGAGGCGCAGGAGCACGCCGTCGCCAGTCGGGGTGCCCGCGTGTTTCCGGTCGGGATGCCCCAGCACGATCCGCAGCAGCGCTGACCATGACTTCGGCGGTATGTCCTGACTCGTGCCATCTTTGCTCGACTTGGTTCCCGGACGGCCTGAGATCCTTGATTTTCCGCGGATCTCGCGCTGGCTTAGTGCCCGCCTGGCGCACTAAACCGGGGTTCTAGATGTACTGACCCAGATCGTTGTTGACGTAGGAGAGACCTCCGGGGTCGAGTTGGAGCTGTCTAAGTTCTTCAGCTCAAACGCACGGAGGTCTCTCTTGTCTCACGCTAATGCCCGGCTGACTCCGGCCGGCCGGTTGATCATGGTTCAGCGCATCCAGTCGGGGCGTGCGGTCGCGCATGTTGCCGCGGAAATGGGGATCTCCCGCACGACCGCGTGGCGGTGGTGGCGCAGGTTCCGGGAGTGCGGCCCGGCGGGCCTGATCGATCGTTCCAGCGTCGCCCGCTCCCACCCTCGCCAGACCAAAGCGTGCGTGGAGGCGAGGGTGCGGATCATGCGGCACCTCACTCGGCGTGGGCCGGTGTTCATCGCTGACAAGCTCGGCTTGCAGGCCTCAACGGTCGGTAGGGTGTTGCGCCGCCACCACGTGCCGTTGCTGCGGGAGCTGGACCCGGTCACGGGGTCCGTGATCCGCGCGACCCGCCGATCCGCGCAGCGTTACGAGCATGATCATCCCGGGTCCCTGATCCACGTTGATGTGAAGAAACTCGGCCGTATCCCCGACGGCGGCGGATGGCGTCTGCATGGCCGCGGGCAACGTCCTGCGCGCAAGCGGGGCCTGGGTTACGACTACGTGCACACCGTCATCGACGACCATTCCCGAGTTGCTTACGCGGAGATCCACGACGACGAGAAAGGCACCACCGCCGCGGGTGTGCTCGAGCGGGCGATCGCGTTCTACGCGCGCCTCGGCGTCAAGGTCGAACGCGTCATCAGCGACAACGCGTTCGCTTACCGCCACTCGGCCGCGTTCAAGGCCGTGGTCGACGCGCACGGCATCCGACAGCGGTTCATCAAACCGCACTGCCCCTGGACCAACGGGAAAGTCGAACGCCTCAACCGCACCCTCGCCACCGAGTGGGCCTACGCCCGCCCCTGGAGCTCGAACGACGACCGAAAAGCAGGGTTGACGACCTGGCTCGACTACTACAACCTAGACAGGCACCACCTCGGCATCGGAGGCAAAACCCCCATCGACCGAATCAACAACGGTCGAGGTCAGTACATCTAGACTCGTGTTGCGTGGGCCTGTTCATCCGGAAGGTGCGCACCGCGTCGGGCGCGACAGCGGTGCAGATCGCGACGAAGCAGTACGGCGTGCAGAAGATCGTCGAGCACATCGGCTCCGCTCACACGCCCGAGGATCTCGAGTTCCTCCTCGAGGTCGCCCGCACGAAGATCCAGGCCGGGCAGCTCGCGTTCGATCTGGACCGGCTCGCGCCGCAGAAGGTGACCGCGACACCGGAGATCGTCGGCTCCCAGGCCCGTGTCCTCTGGGATGTTCTCGAGCACGCTTACCGCGAGGTCGGGTTCGACTCGGTCGGGACCGACAGCTTCAAGCGTCTCGTGCTGGCGCGGATCATCGAGCCGACCAGCAAGGCTGACACGATCCGGGTGCTCGCGGAGATCGGTGTGAAGTCGCCGTCGTTGCGCACGATCTGGCGGACCCTCGCGCGTTGCGTCGAGGAGGACTGGCGATCGCAGCTCGCGGACGCGGCGCTGCGGAAGGTGACGGCGGCCGGGGCGCTGCAGGTGGTGATGTATGACGTGACCACGCTGTATTTCGAGGCGGAGCACGAGGACGCGCTCCGCAAGGTCGGGATGAGCAAGGAGCGGCGCGTCGATCCGCAGATCCTCGTCGGCCTGCTGGTCGATCAGGTGGGGTTCCCGCTGGAGGTCCATGCGTTCGAGGGCAACCGGGGCGAGACCACGACGCTGCTGCCCGTGCTGAACGGGTTCCGGAAGCGTTACGGGAACAGTGATGTCGTGGTCGTCGCCGACGCGGGCATGCTCTCGGCGAGCAACCTGAACGCGCTCGAGGACGCCGGCTTCGATTTCATCGTCGCCTCCCGGACGGGGTCGGCGCCGAAAGACCTCGCCGAGCACTACGAGAGTGTCGGGAACCTGTTCGAGGACGGGCAGATCATCGAGACGATCCGCCCGATGGGGAAGGGAGCGTATCGTCGGGACCGGCGGGTGGTCTGGCAGTACTCCCGCAAGCGCGAGAAGCGCGACAATGTCACGTTGAACAAGCAGATCGACCGGGCCGAGCAGATCGCGGGCGGCCAGCGGGCGCCGAAGAAGGACAGGTTCGTCACCCTCGGTGAGCGCGGCACCCGGCCGGGCGTGAACTGGGCCGTGGTCGAGAAGGCCCGCTCGTATCTCGGGTTGAAGGGCTACGTCACCTCGATCAGCACCGACAAGCTCACCGGCGCCGAGGTGGTGGCCGCGTATCACGATCTGTTCCGTGTCGAGGCGTCGTTCCGGATGGCGAAGAGCGACCTCAAGGCGCGGCCGATGTTCCATCACGAGCGGGACTCGATCGAGGCGCACCTCACGATCGTGTTCGCCGCTCTCGCGGTCACCCGGCACGTCACGGAGAAATCGGACTACTCGATCAAGCGGATCGTCCGAGCGCTGCGCCCGGTCCGGGACGCGGTGATCTCGCTACGCGGGCAGCGCATCACGGCCACGACCCCACTGGAAGGCGAGGCCGCCGATATCGCCGAGAAACTCCTGCCGAACGCGGCGCACTAAAGTGGCACGACTCAGGTATGTCGAGCAGCACCGAGATGGCGTGGTCGCGGCGCAGCACCTCGACCGCGTTCGCGCGGGAAGTCAGATCGGCGAGCCGGTAAGCGACGTGCTCGACGCAGTCGGCCATGAGCACCGCGTCCCACCCCGTCGAGGCGAACAGCTCGACTATTGCCGACAGCGCGGCAGCGACGCGGGCACGGTCGGCATCATCGGGGTCGTCTTCGCCGTCGGTTTCGGGGCTGACGGCGAAGGCGGGGGGTAGTCGGCCAGGTGCTCTCGCTCAGCGAACCGGATGGCATCGTGGAACCCCGCGATCCGCGAGGTGTGACGCACCTTCCCGGACGCGACCAGCATCCCAGCGGCTCGAATCTCGACGCCACAGGTGATCTGCACCGCGCGAGTGACCACAGCCCACGGATTCCGAGCTTTCCGCGTCGAGGGCGCAAGCATGACCTCGAACGCTGCCGAGGCAATGTCCCACGCATCCATGCCGTGCTTCTGTGCCAAGGGTCGGTATCTGACGGCGGTGTAGCGCATCAGCTCTGCCGCTTCGCGATCATGCTGCCAGGCCCCAGGCCCGGACTCGTGCAGCCGGATCAGCAGGGCGCGTAGCGCCTCTGGGCTTTCGAGGTCGTGACGGGGTGCGGCAGGCTGAGCCGTAGCGTCTTCGCTGTCGGCGGGTGAAGTGTGTTGAATCACGGTGGCACCTCCCGTGAAGGAGGTGGACCACCAGAGGCCAAACCCAGACGCTCGCTAGCGAGCCCCTATGCCCGCTACCTGTTAGTAGGTGCGCGGATTGCCTCGCGCAACATGAGCCTGCGGACGCCGCAAGAGATCTATTGAGATACCGTCTCTCACACCCGCGCGGGGAGTTGTGAGCACGTTGGCTGTTCGATGCTCGGTTTGTCTGTGCTCTGTTCAGTCCGTTGCCGGGGGTGGGGCTGCGCCTCAGATACACGACTCATCGCCGTGGTTCCCATTTGAAGAGTTGGGTGGAGATGACGAAGGTCACCAAGACCCAAGCGAGTGTCGGCAGTAGGAGGGAGATGGCGTCTCCGGTGTCGATGCCGTTCCAGGCTTCGATGATGAGTTCGGCGGCGGCTCCGCCGGGGATGAGTCGTTTGACGAGGGCGAGGTCTGCGGTACCGGTGAGGGCGATCCAGAATGCGACACCGAAGGTGAGGAAGAAGATCGGGAGGATGGTGACTTGGGCGTGCTCTGGTGAGTTGGTTACGCCTGCGGTGCACAGCGCGAACCCGAGGAACAATGCTTCGACTGCGAGGACGCCGACGATGAGCATGAGGATGTTCTGTGGGGCCGTGCCGGTGAATGCGAGCACTGTGAGAATCACGGCGAGCTGGACGAGGTTGATGAGGACGATGGGAGCGAGCAGGCCGGTGAGGATGCTGGTTTCGCTGGCGGTAGTGCTGCGCAGTCGCTTGAGGAACAGGTTCTGACGGCGGGCTGCAAGAGTTGTGGTGGCAGTGATGTAGACGCCGAGCGCCGCGACGACGATCGCGAGGAGGGCGGCGACGATACTAGCTCCGCCGAAGTTGTCCTGGGTGAAGATCAGGACGGCGGCGAAGACAACGGGTACGAGGACGGCGGTTGCGGCGACGAGACGGTTGCGGAGCAGCATCCGCGCTTCTGCTTGGGCTATAGCGATCATGGGGTTACCTCCGGGTCGTCGGTGAGTGTTCGGAACACGTCGGCGAGGCTCGATGTGGTCGCGGAGAGACTGCGCAGGTGTATGGCGTTGGCGTCGGCCCAGCCGAGCACCTGGTAGAGGTCTCGTTGCAGTTCATGGGTTTCGATCACGACGCGATCACCGGTCACGGAGGCGGGAGCGACGGGCATGTCCGGGCTGAGGAGGTCGGTCTCGAATGTGATGCGGGCGGGGAACGCAGCAACCAGTTCGGCCAGGCTGCCTTCGTGGGCGAGGCGTCCACGGTGCATGAGCCCGATCCGGTCGGCGTGGGCCTCTGCTTCTTCGAGGTAGTGGGTGGTGAGCAGGATCGTGGAACCCTGGCCGCGCAATTCATCGACAACCCTCCATAGGGCGTCGCGCGCGGCCGGGTCGAGTGCGTTGGTCGGTTCGTCGAGGAACACGAGTTCGGGGGTGCCGTAGATCGCAGTGGCGAAGTCCAGGCGGCGCTTTTCACCGCCGGAGAGCTGCGCGACGCGCACGGTGCTCTTCCGGGTCAAATCGACTCGTTCCAGCAGGCGGGCGGTGTCGTCGGTGCGACCGGAAAGACGACCGATGAGGTTGACGGTTTCTTCGGCGGTGAGGTCGCCGGCGAAGCCCGATTCCTGGAGCATCATGCCGACTCTGGGGCGGGTACTCGTGCGGTCGTCAGGAGAACCGCCGAACACGGACACCTTGCCGTTGCTTGGAGAGCGGTGGCCTTCGATGGTTTCCAGCGTCGTGGTCTTCCCTGCGCCGTTGGTGCCGAGAAGGGCATAGAGTTCGCCGGGATTGACGTGGAAGCTGAGGTCATCGACGGCGGTGAACGCGCCGTATCTGCTGGTGAGGCTCTGCACCTCGATGATGGGCGTAGGCATGTGAGCGTCCTTTCTGCTCAGTTCGTTCGCCGCGTGCCTGTGCGGCGCAGTGCGCTGACTCCGGCGAGGAGGCCGACAACGACGATCCAGGCGATGCACGCAGCGATCACCCATCCGGCGTTATCGAGGATTCCGGCGGGCAGGAACGAATCGGTCTCGTAGAAGCTGTCCGGGATGTTGTCAGCCGCGCTGTCGCCCCCGAGGGTGAATCCACCCGTTCGGATCGCCTCGACGGCGACGAGGACCGCGAACCCTGCGGGGACAAGCGTCAGGATCAACAACGCGATGCGCCGTACTGCTCTGCTCATGAAGATGCTCTTTCGTCGTCAGTCGTGTTGCCCGCGTTTTCGGGCACATCTTCATCGTCGGGAATCCCGCACAGGCACGGCAGAGCATCGGATCACGTCTTCACCTGACCAGGCTCCCGGCGTCCGTCTGACAGTTGTCACCCCGTGAGGTGATCGCTCCCACTAGGCCGCTTGGATGCGCTGTGAGACCGTTGAAGGGAGCCAGGAACACGCGCCTGGCCTGGGTAAATCCGACGCCGCCCAGCGCACGAAAGGAGAAACGAGTGCTTGATGCCTTCTCAGGGAACCTCTCCGCGACCGCCTACCGCGATGTGACCCGTTGGGTCTACGCGGGCGTCACCGTGCCGTTCGGGGTCATCGGCACCTCCGCCGCGTTCCTCACCACAGCACCTGCTCCGTGGGTCGGTGTAGCAGCGATCCTCACGACAGCACTGGTCTTTCTCTCTGCGGCGCGGTGGCCGCATCCACCACGGTTCGCTGTTCTAGAAATCAGCGCCCTCATTGCGATCATCGGATGGACTTCGGCAGTCTGGTCCGGGGTAGGCCCGGCCGCGGGGTTCGCATTCTTCCTCCCATTCGTCTACGGGATCGCGACCCGCCGTCCGTGGTGGCCGTGGGTTGTCTGCGCCCTCGTCGCCCTGATCGTTGCCCCGCTGATCGCACGAGCCGGTGGACCGCTTCCCAGTGATTGGGTGACGAACCAGCTTGTTGCTGTCGCCCTCCTGGGGGCAGAAGTCGCCGTATTCCTGGGCATCGAACTCGGATGGGTTCTCGTCGCCCGAATCGACGCTCACCGCGCCGACGAGAACGAGTTGTCGATCACGCGTGAGCGGCTTCGTTTCGCGAACGAACTCCATGACGTGCAGGGACATACCCTGTTGGCCATCAAGATGAAGGCCGAGCTTGCGCGCCGGAGCCTCGACCGCGACCTGAACACCACACGGACAGAACTGGCCGACATCGAGCGCCTGGTTGCTGAGGCCTCCGCGCAAACGCGACAGATCGCCAACGGCTATCGCACCGTCTCGCTCGCTACCGAACTCGCCAACGCTGAACAACTCCTCGGCGCTGCCGGAATACGAACGGCGATCCAGCAAGCCCCAGCCGGGATCGGCGACTGGGAGCCGCTTATCGCCACCGCTACCCGCGAGGCCGTCAGCAACATCCTCCGCCACGCCGCCCCTACCGAGGTCACACTCCGGTTCACTGACGCCGCGCTTGTGGTCAGCAACGACGGAGCACGAACCGACCAAGACACGGGCAGTACAGGCGGCGGCAACGGACTGAGAAGCCTCCAGGACCGCTTCGCCGAACACGGAGGCACCGTGCAATGGGCACTCGATGGCGACGTGTTCACGCTGACCGCGACCCGACCTGTGGAAGGAGGGATCGCATGATCCGCGTCTACCTCGCCGACGACGAAGAGATGCTCCGTACCGCTCTGGCGTCGCTCCTCGAGCTCGATGAAGACCTCACCGTCATCGCCCAAGCCGCCTCCGGCGACGCCGTGCTGACCGACCCTGCACGAGCAGAAGCGGACGTGTTCCTTCTCGACCTGGAGATGCCGGGCCTCGGCGGCCTGGACACCGCTAAAGCGCTGCTGCATGAGAACCCGGATCGTCACACCGTGATCGTCACCCGTCACGCCCGCCCCGGCATCCTCCGCAGCGCCCTCGCCGCAGGCGTTCGCGGATTCGTACCAAAGAACACTCCCGCAGAACAACTCTCCGCAATCATCCGCCGCATCGACCAAGGCGAGCGCTACGTTGACGCAGACCTTGCTCTTGACGCGATCAGCGTCGATTGCCCCCTCACCGAACGTGAACTCGACACCCTCCGCCTGACCGAAGAAGGAAAAAGTGTGCCCGAGATCGCAGCACAGTTGCATCTCGCGGCGGGAACCGTCCGCAACTACCTATCCGAGGCGATCACGAAACTCGGTGTCAAAACCCGCCACGCCGCCGCGAAACACGCCAAGACACGTGGCTGGATCTGAACCGAAGAAAGGACAGAATCATGGACCTCTTCCTCGCAGCCATTCAGGTCGTCCCCATGCTGTTCATATCCCTCTTCCTCGACCGCAACACGGCCACCGCCCCCGAGACGAAATATACTGCCCTGCTGCGCCTGTTCCATCTCCTCGTCACCGTGCTCGGACTGATCGCCTTCTCCCTCTCCGTCTATATCATCGGCTCCGAAACCGAACCCGCAAGCTGGATGCGCAGCGTCGTCACGTCAGCACTCGCCTGCGCCATGGGCGCACTCTCCGCACAAATCCTGCTCCGTCTGACAGCTCGACCCAGTTCCAAGACCGAGTAGCCGTCCGAACAGCACGCGCACACCGCCGCCAGACCTGCCAGACCCTGCAAGGCCTGAGCCCATCTTCTTTTCCCACGACCACAGTGATGCACGCATTTTACGGCGGTGCCGTCGTGCACACCTCCCTCACGAGACCACTCATGAGGGAGGCGGTGAGCGGCGTGAAAGGTGGCGTGCTCCTGTTCCGCGGCAGCGGCGTGGCCGCGCGCCGGTACGTCGAGGCCGACCGATCCCGCGCCGATGAGTACTACCTCGGCGCAGACGACGCCGTGGCCGAGTACGCCGTGATCGACGCTCGCGGCGAGGTCAACGCCACACGATCCCTGTCGGCGGATGAGTACGAGGGGTGGATGGACTGGATCAACCCCGTCACCGGGGAGTCGATGGGCGTCCCGCGCAATCCCGGCACCACGCCCGGGAAGGCGCGGAGAGGGTCGCCGCTGTTCGCGGAGATGACGATCAACGCCCCCAAGTCCCTGTCGGTCGCCGCCGCCCTCCACCCCGCGGTCTCCGACGCTCTGGACGCCGCGCAGCAGGACGCCGCCAGCGAGATACGGCGGTTCCTCGGTCAGCACTCGGTGACGCTGGCGGGGCCGCGTGGCGCGCAGGAAGTCCTGCCGGTCGAGCACATGCAGACCGTCGCGATCACCCACAAGACGAGCCGTGCGGGCGACCCGCACCGGCATATCCACTTCCAGATCGGCACCAGGGTATGGGCAGGCGGGAAGTGGCGAGCCTTGACGACCGCGGCCCTGTTCAAGCAGCAGGGAGCGATCCGCGCCCTCGGCACGGCGGTGATCGCCGCCCATCCCCAGCTCGCCGCCACGCTCGCAGAGCACGGCCTGACGCTCGACCCGGTGTCCGGTGAAGTCGCGGAGCTGGAACCGTTCAACGCCATCATGAGCAAGCGGTCCGCGCAGATCAGACGCAACCTGGACCGCATGGTCGCCGAGTGGGAGGCGGAGCATCCCGGCGAGACACCCGGCCCAGCGCTCACGTCGAGGATGCAGGATGCCGCGTGGGCGTTCCAGCGCCCCGGGAAGAAGCCCGCCGGCCTCAAGAATGAGCAGTGGTGGCGGCAAGAACTCATCGAGGCCGGATACGACCCCAGCAAGCTCAACCGTCGTGCCGTGCAACCTGCGGTGTCGGTGGACGACCTGGAGGTGCAGGAGGTCGCCAGCCGGGCGCTGGACCGTTGCGCCGCTGCCGCATCCACCTGGACACCCCACACCGTGGCCGAGCACGTCACCAGGATCACCACCGAGGCGGGCGTGCAGGCAACCCCCGTGGAGTTGCGGGAGTTCATCGACCTGGCCACCGGTCTCGCCGTCTCCGATTGCTTCTCCGTGCTCCCGCCGGAGATGGCGCAACCCGAACACGTGGCGCACCTGACCAGCCTCAGCGTCGTTGCTGCCGAGACCGCGCTGCGCGACCGCCTCGCCGGGTCGACGCCGGAGCGGGAGCCGGAACACCCTGACCTGACCCGCGCAGCGCACGTTGCCGAACTCGACGCTGGGCAGACCGTTGCGGCAGCGACGGTTGCCTCGACCGATCCGCTCGTGATCGTGGAAGGAGCCGCGGGCAGCGGAAAGACCACGATGCTCCGCACGGCTATCGAGGCCGCCGCCGAGCACGGCAGTGCGTCGCGAGTCGTTGCGCCGACGCTGCGGGCGGCGCAGGTCGCGCACGACGAACTCGGAGTCCCCGCAACGAGCGTTGCGGCGCTCGTGCACGCGCACGGATGGCGGTGGAACAACGACGGCGTATGGACACGCCTCAAGCCCGGCGACACCGACCCCGCAACCGGCAGCACCTACACCGGCCCGCCCAGCGATGCGGCTCTCTCGCCCGGTGAGCGGGTGATCGTGGACGAAGCGGGCATGCTCGACCAAGACACCGCCCACGCCCTCCTCACCATCACCCAAGAGGCAGGCGCGACCGTCGCGCTCGTCGGCGACCGCGCACAACTGCCCGCAGTCGGCAGAGGTGGGGTGCTCGACATGGCCGCACAGATCAGGGGCCGCACCTACGACATGACCGAACTCCACAGGTTCACTGATGCCGACTACGCAGCACTCACACTCGCCATGCGCGACCGGGAGAACCCCGGCGAGGTGTTCGACCGACTCGCCTCAACGAACCTCATCATCCTGCACGCCGACGAGGATGCAGCCCGTGAGCACATCACCGCCCATGCTCGCGGCGGGGAGGCGATCACCGTCGCCACCAACGACGAAGCCGCCGCGTTGAATGAGCGCATCCGCGCAGTGCGCGTCGAGCGCGGTGAGGTCGATGACGCGGTGACGGCGACCGGCGGCGACGGGCTGAGCATTGGTGCTGGTGACCTCATCCAGACCCGCAGGAACGACACTGGGCTGGGCGTGGCGAACCGGCAGCAATGGATCGTGCAGCACATCACTGAGGACGGCACCGTCTATGCGCGAGAAACCGCCAGCGGACGCAAGAATCCGCGCACCGCCACCATGCCTGCCGAGTATGTGGCTGAGCACACGCACCTGTCCTATGCCGCGACCGCCTACGGCGTCCAAGGCGCAACCGTAGGCGCGTCGCACACGATGCTCAGCGAGGCGACGAGCGCAGCGGGTGTCTACGTCGGCATGACCCGGGGCCGCGAACACAACCGCCTGCACCTCATCGCCGAAAACCTGACTGACGCCAGAGCGCAATTCGTCGCAGCGATGGAACGCGACCCCGCAGACCGGGGCCTCGACCACGCCAGCCAGCAGGCGATAGACGCCGTGCAGGGTCTCGTCGCCGACGGCCCTGTCAGGCTGGTCACCGACGAACTCGCACGCCTCACCACCGAGGCCGAACGCGCGGAACGAGCGGCCAAGCGGTGGGAGCAGGCCGCCGCCAGGCTCGATGCCCAACGTGCAGCACATCGCACCGAGGACGACGAGCAGGCCGACATGCTTCGAAGGGCCGAGACAGAGGCCGAACAGATACGCGCCGAAGTCACCACGCCGCTCACCGTGCAAGCCGAGCACGACGGCGCCGCCTACCTCGACGCGATCAAGGACGAGGCCACCGCGAGTGCTCGCCTCTCCATGGTTGGGCGGTTCGGGTTCGGCAGGCGCAAGGCCCGCGCCGAGCATCGGACCGCGACCGAAGACACCCGGAACGTCCGTTCGCGGGTGCGTGCGGTCTGGGGCGGTGAACCGCCGAGCACCCCCGACGCACTTCCCGCATGGGCGGCTCAGGCGGCAGCACGACACGCCCAGAGTGATCCTCGTGTGAGCGACGCTGATCACGCCGTTCAGGCGGCACGCGCCGACCAGAATGCGACCAGGCAGCGACACCAGCACGAGCGCATGGCGTTGCTTGTCAGCGAGTACGGGGCAGAGCACGCCCGCGCAAACCATCTCGGCATGCGCACGATCAATCCACACCGCACCGCCCGCGATGCCCGTGCGCGAGCCGCCCTCATCCGGGCCGAGGCCGACGAACTGCGCAGCCTGACCGCGGTGGACGCCGCCCAACTGATCGAGGCCAAGCGCGCCGAGCAGGAGCAGACGAAGCGGCAAGCGGCATGGCGGGAACGGCAGCTCAACGACCCGTTCGAGCGCGACCCACGACGCGACCGTCCCGGCCCGGAGGAACCGGCACACGGTCTCTGATCAGGCAAGCGTCCAGTGGCCTACCTCGCGGTACTCCGAGTCGTACACCGTCTCAGCGGCGGGCTGACCGAGGTCATAGTGCTTCATGTTGCCCGCCCAGTACCGCAGCACTCGCGACAGCTCCTCTCCGGGGTCGCCTGCGACGGCGGCCAGGTCGATTTCAAGATGGAACCGAGTCGCTGTCTTCTCCGTGTTTCCCATACTTCAACCGTATCCTTGAACTGCCAGTTGGCACTTTGGGGCGGACCACCACCTGTTCCCAGCGCGAGCCACCCGAAAACCCTCAAACCGCACTCGAACGTAGAGGATGATGAAGACCGCCGATCTTGCCGCCAGCGCGGGAGTGTCGCCCCAGCACGTGCGCAATCTTGAAGCCGCAGGAGTCCTCCCCGCCGCCGCGCGCACCGCCACCGGATACCGCCTCTACACCGACGAACACCTCAGCGCCTTGCACTGCTACCAGGCCCTCGCCCGAGGCCACGGTGCACCCATAGCCCGCGCCATCATGACCGCCATCTATCGGGACGACACCGCCGAAGCCTTCGCGCTCATCGACGCCTCTCACCACACGCTCCATGAACAGCGCCAGGCGCTCGCCCAGACAACGCAGATCCTCAACGCCATCAGCAACGCCGTAGACGAGCGATTGCACGCCAGCGTGCCGATGTCCATCCGGGAACTCGCCCACCTGCTCGGCGTGCGCACCTCCGCCCTCCGCGTCTGGGAGAACGCGGGCCTCCTCACGCCGGAACGTCTACCTGGCGTGCAGCATCGCTCCTACGATGCCGACGACGTGCGAGACGCCCGAGTGATCCGACTCCTCCGGCAAGGGCATTACCGATTCACCCGCATCAAGCCCGTCATCGAAGAACTCCGCAACGCCCGAACCGGCACAGCCCTCCGCTCCGTCCTCGAAGAACGACACACTGCGTTCACCGCGCGAGCACGAGCCATGCTCCACGCCGCAGCACTCCTCGACCAACACCTCACCGCCTACGCCGCCCGCCCGCGGCCGATCGCAGCGTACGCGTAGTGGTGTCAGGTACAGCATGCGACATTCACTGCAATCCCCTGCATCTTCACTCCTCATTGGGGCCCGCAACCTGCGGGGTGGAGCTTTCGCCGCGTGATCAGACGAAACCTCGTCTGGCCTACTGGCGCTGGGCTGCGCGATACTTGTACCCGGCGAGCAACACCAGAGAGCTTGGCCAGAAGAGCACAAGGGAGTCGAGATGGCATTGGTCCGGACCGCTACAAGGTACATGGTCCGCGCCTTGCCGGGCTATTGTTTAGATTCGTTCTACGGCACCTTGGAATTACGTCGGTGAGCACGCTGAACGGCTACAGAGAGTTAGCGGCCTGATGTGGATTACTGGAGATGTCGAGCTACCTGACGAGATCCTCGACGCCCACGAGCGTGGCGAGCTGGTGTTCTTCGTCGGCGCAGGGGCTTCGCTGGGCAAACCGTCGAACCTTCCACTCTTTGAGAGCCTCGCGAAGAAGCTTGCGCGACTGGCGTCGCACCCATTCTCGAGGCGCAGCGGGCTGGACTTTTTTATTGGGCAGCTGGAGTCGCTCCCTCAGGGATTCGACGCCCATCAGCACGCCCACACGCTGATTTCCGATCCGAGGTCACGATTCAATCCGCTACATAGTGCGGTTGTGGACCTCGCGGGAATCGGAGGAGCGTTCCGCGTGGTCACCACTAACTACGACGATCACCTTGCCTCTGCTGCAAGAAGCGAATCGATCGCGGTACCGGACACGTGGTATGCCCCGGCGTTGCCTCTCGGACATGACTTTGCTGGGCTCGTGCACCTGCATGGTTCAGTACGGCGCCCGAAGGAGGAGCTGATCCTCACCGACCGTGACTTCGGCCATGCATACATCACCGATGCGTGGGCAGCACGGTTCCTCCTTCCCATGTTCGATCGATTCACCGTGGTATTCGTCGGCTACAGCCATGACGACGTGATCATGCGGTACCTCGCGCTCGGGCTGCCCTCCAGCGGCAACGGCAAGGCCTCCAAGCGGTTCGCGTTTACGAGCGACCCGACGAACAGCAAGTGGGGATACCTGGGGATACGGCCGATCGCATACCCGGTGGTGGGGCGCGATCATCACGCGCTCGTGGCGGCGCTTACCGCGTGGGCGGATCGAGCCAAGATGGGGCAGACCGATCACCAGTCGCGTGTGCAGGAGATCGTTGGCGGCGGTACTACAATGCCACTGCCCGACCGCGACTACCTCCATGGTCGTCTCCGGACGACAGACGGCGCCCGCGACTTCGGATTTGCGACGGGATCGCTGCCCGACGAGACCAAACTCGAATGGCTGACCTGGGTGGAGGATCTTCCTGAGTTCAAGGCCCTGTTCTCACCGGCGGACGTGTCTGACGCGACGGCGGTGCTAGGCAACTGGTTCGCACGGACTTTCATCGAGTCGACGACGCTGAACGGTGCAGCACTCCAGACCGTGCAACGACTCGGGCAATCGATGACGGCTTCGCTCTACCGGACCGCCAGCTGGCTCGCTAACGACCTCAGCAAGCAAGACGCGTCTGCCGGAGAACGGTGGCAAACACTTCTGGCTACATCGATACACGGGCAGTCAGCTCCGCTAGGAACCAAGTTCCTCATGCCGTTCCTGCCCGATTCGACGGCACGCAGCACAGCCGTGCTGCGTGCCGCGCTGCGGCCGTTCCTCAAGCTGGAACGGCGTTGGTTCGTCAATGAGTCCACGGAACGCACGGTCCATCCCGATGCAAAGGTCGCCTGGAACTCGGAAGAGTACGCGCTGACCCAGCACATCATGCTTATTTTGCAGAAATCTGCCCCGGCAGATCGCTCCCTCGGTGGTGTCCTGGAAGATGCCATCGCGGCGGCGTACGACCTGCTCGCCGCGTATCACGGCGACCGAAGCTGGGACCCCCTCGCGCATCACCGATCTGCAATCGAACCACACGCCCAGGATGAATTCCGGGAGCCGCTCGACGCAGTCATAGACGGCCTTCGCGAATACGGGATCAAGGCGCTGCCCCTCTGGCCCGATCTGCCCGATCGATGGTGGAACCTCGACCGTGCGCTCATGCAGCGCCTGGCTCTGCATCTGGTAGCGAACGATCCGGAACGGAGTTCGGACGACAAGCTCTCGTGGCTCCTCGATCGCACTGGACTATACGCAGACGATCTGAAACATGAGACCTATCAGGTACTCGCCGCCGCGGTCGGTAGCGCGACGCCGCCGCTCAAGCAGCGGGTCTTGGACGCTGCCGACGCTGGACCCGACTACCCCGAAGAGATTCCCGACCGCGACCGTCACTTCGCGTACGCGAAGTACAAATTGTTGGCATGGCTAACGCAAGCCGACCCTGACTGGGCGGAGGCGCAGGCCGCGTTCGACGCGATCCAAGCTGAGAACCCTGGTTTCGGGGTGCGAGAGCATCCTGACTTCGACAGCTGGATGACAAGCGGAACCTGGGGTGGGAAGCCGCCGATGGACATCGAGGAGTTCATCCAGGCGCTCGATCAGAACGTGAGCGCTGCACTCGATGACCTGCTGTCCCGTGACTATTCCGAACGCCACTTCGATCAGCCCGACTGGCGAGATGCGCTCGGGCTTGTGCAACAGGCCGTCGAGCAACGCCCGGACCTCGGCTTGCAGCTCTGGGACGCCGTCCTCCGCCGCGACGAGCTTAACGACAAGCAGGTCGACCTATGGCGCGCGATCGCCGAAGGCTGGGGGAAAGCCCAGCTGGGAGATTCGGGCCTCGGGGCCGTCCAGCGCCTCACCACACTGCTTACGGACAAGGACTCCGCCTATGCATTAGGGCGATTCCTACTTGAGCAGATTCGACAGCAGATCGACGCAGCTGAGTCGCCGGTGCTCGCGTCCATGCGCGAGCTGGCGCGAGCACTCTGGCGCGAGCAAGGCGCAGGATTCACACACCGAGAAGATTCGACCCCCCTGTCGTTCGCGCCGCTCTACCTAAACTCTTGGCCGGGCTTCGTGGCCCAGTACTGGAATAGCGAGGTCGATCGTCGCTGGCGACACTCACGTGAGGATTGGGCTGGACTCAGCGACGAGGAGTCGGAGGCGCTCGTCGCGCTGCTGAACGGCAACGAGGATGCACTGGACGCTACGCAACCCGCGATTGCTGGACAGCTGTTCTTCTACTTTGCCGCGGACGCTGGTTTCGCGGCGGCGCATTTGCTTCCGCTCTTCAACGACCCGCAGCGACACGCCTTTGGCTGGTACCCGTTCCTGCACCATCCTCGGTGGAACGACCGGCTCCTCGCAGCCGGGCTGTTCGACAGCATGGTCGCCGAGCTCAGCCGTATCGACGAATTGCCAGACCAACAACTGCATCACATCCTCCTGGGGTTCATAACCTCCGTGGTGTCATACGCGGGCATCACGAGTACCGACCGGAGGCGCCTGCTTGATCAGACAGTGCTCGCGTCAAACGGCTCACATGCCGCTGCCTTCGCTGAAGCGGTCGCCCGATTCCTCCGCGAAGATGGCGTCGACGGGGCCGAGGTCTGGCGCCGGTGGCTCGGCAAGCATCTGGAACGCCGACTCAGCGGGCAGCCGCGGGTCGCATCCCCCGAAGAGCTTGCACGCTGGGCGGACGTCGTTCCTGTCGTGGGTGAATTCGTCCCTGCCGCAGCGATCCTTTTCGGCGGGCACGGCATCGGTCTGGGTGAGCGATTCTTCAATCGAGAGTTGCCGGATGGAGTCCTCGCCGCCTATGGCCCTGAGCTCGTTGCCTTCTTCGCCGAGCGCGTTCGGAACACGACCGGCACTGACTACATGGTGAGGCACCGCGTGCATCAGCTGGTCAAGGCGATACGAGGCGCGGTCGGCGATTCGGTTGCACAACCACTGGTAGAAGCGGCGGCAGGTAGCGGACTCCTCGATGCCGACGAGTGAGCATGACCTCAAGTAGGAGACCTTGGGGTTGATGCACGTACTGCCATCATCCTGCTCCGCCCTACCGGTAGGCAGGACGTAGTGGTGTCAAACTCAACATGTGGTATTCACGAGCACATTGTCGGCGGTGGTCTTCTCGGCCTCGGTGCGAAGGTCCCACGACGGCTTGCGCACCGCGACGAAGATGAGCGGCCGGGGGCGGCTATCGTGGGCGCATGGCGTCCCCTGATCCCTCCTCCGATCGTCGCGCGGCGCTCGTCTACAACCCGATCAAGGTCGAGGTCGACCAGCTGCGCGCCACGGTGACCGAGCACGCTGCCGCGGCGGGGTGGGGTGAGCCGCTCTTCTACGAGACGACGGTCGACGATCTGGGCGACGGGGTGACGAAGGAGGCACTGGATGCCGGGGCATCCGCTGTGCTCGTCGCCGGCGGCGACGGCACCGTGCGGGCCGTGAGCCAGGCGATGGCGAACGTCCACGTACCGCTCACGATCGTGCCGAGCGGCACCGGAAACCTGCTCGCCCGCAACCTCGGCCTGCCGCTGACCGACCCTGCGGCGATGGTCGCCGCGGCCTTCGACGGGGACGTGCACGCGATCGATGTCGGATATGCCCGTCTGACGCGCCCGGACGGCGACCACGAGGAGCATGCGTTCGTCGTGATGGGCGGCATGGGCCTCGACGCCGCGATGATCGCCAACACGAGCGGCGACCTCAAGAAGAAGGTCGGCTGGGTCGCGTACGTCGACGGCGCCGCGCGCTCGCTCGTGAAGGCCAAGCCGTTCCCGATCATGTACCAGGTGCTCGGTCACCGCATGCATCGTGCGCAGGTGCAGAGCGTGCTGTTCGCGAACTGCGGGTCACTGCCCGCCGGGCTCGAGCTGATACCCGAGGCATCCGTGTCGGACGGCGACCTCGACATCGTGATCTTCCAGCCCAAGACCGCCCTCGGCTGGCTGGCCGTGTGGCGGAAGGTGGCGTGGGACAACAGCGTGCTGCGCCGGTTCCGCACCGGGCGGCGCATTCTGCGGCTGCGCACGAAGGACAACTCGGTGCGCTACGCGAAGGGCCCGGGCATCGAGCTGGCCGCCTCGGCGGCGCAGCCGGTGCAGCTCGACGGCGACGAGTTCGGCGAGGCCACCGCCGTGAGCGTGCGCGTCGAGGAGAGGGCGCTCCGCCTCGCCGTGCCGACCGGGCACACCTCGCCGAACCTCTGACGAGTCGGGCGCGGCGGGTCGGCTCGCGGCGGGTCTCTTCGAGCGCGCGTCAAGGGGGTGCGCCGGTGTGAGGCATCCCGGCACGATGGATGCCATGGCCTCCCCCTCGCTCGTCTGGTTCCGCGACGACCTGCGCCTGGCCGACAACCCGGCGCTGCGCGCCGCCACCGACCGGGGCGAGCCGGTGGTCGCGGTCTTCGTGCTCGACGAGGTCTCCCCCGGCATCCGTCCGCTCGGCGGCGCCGCGCGCTGGTGGCTGCACCACTCGCTCGCCGAGCTCGGCGAGCGGCTGCGTGAGAAGGGATCGGTGCTCGTGCTGCGCCGCGGCGCCGCGGCCGAGGTGGTCCCCGCCCTCGCCCGCGAGATCGGCGCGGGGGCGGTGTTCTGGAACCGGCGCTACGGCGGCCCGGAGCGCACCGTCGACGCCGCCATCAAGGAGGAGCTGCGCGCGGACGGGGTCGAGGTGGCGTCGTTCGCCGGCTCCCTGCTGTACGAGCCGTGGACCGTGCGCACCGGCGCCGGCACCCCGTACGGGGTCTTCACCCCGTTCTGGAACGCGTGCCGGCAGCTGCCCGCGCCGCGCGCTCCCCTGCCCGAGCCGCGCACGCTGGCAGGACCGGCGTCAGCGCCGGCATCCGATGACCTCGCCGATTGGGAGCTGCTGCCGACCCGGCCGGATTGGGCCGCAGGCCTGCGGGAGCGGTGGACGCCGGGCGAAGTCGGCGCGCGAGCGCGGCTGCGGGAGTTCTTGGGTGAGGATGCCGCCGATTACGACCGCGCGCGCGACGAACCGGCCGCGGGGGCGACCTCGCTGCTCTCACCGCGGCTGCGGTGGGGCGAGCTGAGTCCGTTCCAGGTATGGCACGCGGCGGTGGGGTCGGACGAGCCCGTCGGCGGCTTTCTCTCCGAGCTCGGCTGGCGGGAGTTCGCGTGGCACACGCTGTTCCACTTCCCGGACCTCGCGACGAAGAACCTCCGCTCCGCGTTCGACGCGTTCCCGTGGCCGCCGCTCCGGCCGACGCACCTGCGGGCGTGGCAGCGCGGCGAGACCGGCATCGCTCTGGTCGACGCCGGGATGCGGGAGCTGTGGGCCACGGGGTTCATGCACAACCGGGTGCGGATGGTCGTGGCATCCTTCCTCGTCAAGAACCTGCTCATCGACTGGCGACGCGGCGAGGAGTGGTTCTGGGACACCCTCGTCGACGCCGACGCGGCCAACAACCCCTTCAACTGGCAGTGGGTCGCCGGATCGGGCGCCGACGCGGCGCCCTACTTCCGCATCTTCAACCCCGAGCTGCAGGCGAAGAAGTTCGACGCCGACGGCCGATACGTCAAGGAGTGGGCACCGGAATCGGCGGCCCGCGAGCCGATCGTCGACCTCGCCGCATCCCGAAAGGCCGCCCTCGCCGCCTACGAGGCGGTCAAGCGCGCGGGGTGAGAGGGGCGATGCGGTCCCCGCGAGCGGCGGCCGTCAGCCGTGGTGACCCACGGTGAGCCAGGCTCGCTGTGACGTATACAGGATCGCCGGCCGCGGCGGCACCGGCCCACCCCGGAATTCCGCGGGTCGGCGCACGGCGCGGGCGCGGATCTCCTGCATACGTCACGGCGTCAGCCCTTGACGGCGCCGCCCAGCCCCGCAGAGCGCACGAAGACGGACGGGAAGACGAGGAACATCGCGATCGGGATGAGGGTCGCGATGGCGAGCGCAGCGAGGAACACGTCGAGCTCGGTCTGACTCGCCACGTCGGGCAGGCGCACCGACAACGGCTGCACCGCAGGGTTCGGCAGCACGAGCTTCGGCCAGAGATAGTCCTTCCACGCCGCGATGATCGCGAAGACCGACACCACCCCGAGGATCGGCTCTTGCAGAACGGCGCAAGTGCTTGCGGGAATGCCGGCGTGGCGCCGGCGGTTGGGCCTCATCATGGCCCCCGCACTCTCCGTCCTCGATCTCGTTCCCGTCCGCACCGGGCAGACCAGCGCGCAGGCGGTCGCCGCCTCGCTCGATCTCGCCGCCCGCGCCGACGCCCTCGGCTACCGCCGGTACTGGTTCGCCGAGCACCACAACATGCCCGCGGTCGCCTCGACCTCGCCGCCGGTGCTCGTGGCCGCGGCCGCGGCGCGCACGACGCGTCTGAGGGTCGGATCGGGCGGGGTCATGCTGCCCAACCACGCCCCCCTCGTCGTGGCCGAGCAGTTCGCCGCCCTCGAGGCGATCGCGCCCGGGCGGATCGACCTCGGCATCGGGCGCGCGCCGGGCAGCGACCCCGTGATCACGCAGCTGCTGCGCATGTCGGGGACGACGAGCGACGTCGACCGGTTCCCCGACCACATCCGCGACATCCTGGCCCTCACCTCGTCCGAAGGCGCCGGCTACCGGCTCACCGGCCGCGCCGACGGCGACGACCAGTACAGCGTGCACGCGACCCCGGCGGCGACCGGCGCACCCGAGGTCTGGCTGCTCGGGTCATCCGACTACTCCGCCCAGCTCGCCGCCGCCTTCGGCCTGCCGTACGTGTTCGCGAACCACTTCTCCGGCGAGGGACTCGACCGCGCCCTCGACCTGTATCGTCAGGGGTTCCAGCCGTCCGCGCACCTCGACACCCCGCGCACCTTCCTCACCGCGAACGCCGTCGTCGCCGACACGTCCGCCGAGGCCGAGGAGCGCATGCTGCCGCAGGCCCGCATGATGGCGCGGCTGCACGGCGGACGCCCGCTCGTCGCGCTCGAGACGGTCGAAGAGGCCGCCCGCGCCGAGGCATCCGACCACCTCGCCGCGCCCCTCATCGAGGCCCTCCGCCGCCGCTGGTTCGTGGGCACGGGCGACGAGGCGCGCACCGCCGTCACCGCCTTCGCCACCGCGCACGGCGTCGACGAGGTCATGATCTCTCCCGTCGCGGGCGCCTACGACGCCGAGCCGATGGATGCCCCCGCCGGCCGCGCCCGCACGCTCGAGCTGCTCGCCGGCTGAGCCGGGCCGGGCCGGGCTAGGTGTACTTCCTCGGGAGGTTGTGAACGGGTGAGGTAGGCGAAGACCTCCGGGCAGGATGTGGGTTACCACACTCGCATCCTGACCACGGAGGTCATCGTGTCTCACGCTAACGCGCCTTTGACGCCGGAAGGGCGTCGTCGTCTTGCTGTCCTCGTCGTGGATCGGGGCTGGTCGTTGCGGCGGGCAGCGGAACGGTTCCAGTGCTCGCCCGCGACGGCGAAACGGTGGGTCGACCGGTATCGGGCCGGGCTGCCGTTGACGGACCGCAGCTCGAGGCCGCAGACCTCGCCGAACCGGCTCCCGCGGAAGACGGAGCGGAGGATCGTGTCGTTGCGGTTCACCCGCCGGTGGGGTCCGCACCGGATCGCGTATCACCTGGGCCTTGCCCGCTCGACGGTCGGCCGGGTGCTGGCCAGGTATGGGATGCCGAAGCTCGTGAACATCGATCAGGCCACCGGGCTGCCAGTCCGAAAGCCGACGCCGAAGCGGTACGAGGTCGCAAGACCGGGCCAGCTGATCCACGTCGACATCAAGAAGCAGGGCCGGATCCCTGATGGCGGCGGCTGGCGCGCCTTCGGCCGCGGATCGGCGCAGGACCGTGCCGCGGCATCCGTCCGTGACAAGGCCGCACGGGCAGGAGCGGCCGGCTCCCGCGGCTACCGGTATCTGCACCACGCCGTCGACGACAACTCGAGAGTCGCGTACTCGGAGATCCTCGACGACGAACGCAAGGAGACCGCGGCAGGGTTCTGGACCCGCGCGAACGCGTTCTTCGCGAGCCTCGGAGTCACGGTCACCGCCGTGATGACAGACAACGGCGCGTGCTACCGGTCACACGCGTTCGCGGACGCGCTCGGCGACGGCGTGAAGCACAAGTGGACAAAGCCGTATCGGCCACAGACCAACGGAAAGGTCGAACGCTTCAACCGCACCCTCGCCGCCGAATGGGCCTACGCCAAGCCCTACGCCAGCGAAGCAGAGCGAGCCGCGGCCTACGAGACCTGGCTGCATCACTACAATCACCACAGACCCCACACCGGGATCGGCGGCCAGACCCCCTCAGCCCGCGTTCACAACCTCACGGGGAAGTACAGCTAGGCGTCGGGGGCGCCGGAGATGAGGCCGCGCAACCAGTCGCGGGCCTCGACGAAGACGTCGTCGGAGTAGCGCTCCGGGTAGTGCACGATCGCCCGGTCGGCGCGCGGGTACGAGCCGAGGAAGATGACCTTCGGGCTGAACCGGCGGAGCCCCAGCAGCGCGTCGGCCATGCGCTCATCGTGGATGTGGCCGTCGGCGTCGATCACGAACCGGTACCGGCCGAGCGCGTCGCCGATCGGACGCGAGGCGAGCAGCGACAGATTGATCCCGCGCGTCGCGAACTGCTCGAGCAGCTCGAGCAGGGCACCGGGATACTCCTCGGGGAGCTCGACGATCAGCGAGGTCTTGTCGGCTCCGGTCGGCGCGGGCGCCGCGACCGTGCGGCTCACCAGCACGAACCGCGTGACGGCGTTCGGGTTGTCGCCGATGCCATCCGCGAGCAGTTCGAGGTCGTAGTGCTCGAGGATGCCCGGAGGCGCGATCGCGGCGTCGGCGTCGCTCACACCGTCGACGATCCCGACCGCCGAGGCGACGTTCGAGGCGGCGGGCAGATGCGCGTGCTCGGGCAGGTGCTCACCGAGCCAGCGGAGGCACTGCGCGTAGGCGACGGGATGCGCGGCGACGAGCTGCACGTCGCTGAGGCGCACCCCCGGACGCGCGACGAGCACGAAGTTCACCGGGACGAGGTACTCCCCCACGATCCGCAGCCCCGGCATGGTCGCCAGCGCGTCCTGCGCGGTCGACACCCCGCCGTCGACCGAGTTCTCGATCGCGATCATCGCGGCATCCGAGCGCCCCTCGACGACGTCGGCGAGAGCCTCGCCGACGTTGCGCACCGGGCGCCAGATCTGGTCGCGCGCCTCAGGCACCTGCGCGAGCGCGGCCTCGGTGAAGGTCCCCGCCGGTCCCAGGTAGCTGTACGTGCGACGCGTGGGCGTGGATGCCACGGTGTCGGCCGCGACGGAACGGACAGCGGAGCCCTCGGACGTCTCGTCGGGCGCGGATGTCTCGTCGGGCGCGGGGGTCACGCCGACAGCCTAGTTGCGCTGGGCACCGCGCGCGCCCGGCTGCCGGCTCGCCGCCCCGCGCCCCGTACCCTGGAGCACATGACCCGCCGCACGATCACCCCCGCCGTGACCGCCGTCTTCGCCGCCGCCCTCGCGCTGAGCCTGAGCGCATGCGTGCCCGAGGGCGCGCAGCCGAGCCCGAGCGCGAGCACCGGATCGGCCTCGGCGACGCCGTCGGCCTCGGCCTCGGCATCCACCGCCCCCTCCGCCAGCGCGAGCCCGAGCGCCGACGCGAGCGCGTGCCTGGCCGGCGACTGGACGATGGACCAGGGTGCGCTGGAGGCGTACTACTCCGACGTGAACGCGCTGCTCGACGGGGCCGGCATCGCCTTCACCCCCGAAGGCTCGGCCGCGCTGACGCTGACCCCGGAGGGCACGTTCGCATGGACCCCCGACGTGCAGGTCAACGCGGAGGTGGCGGGCACGACGATCGTGATCTCGGTCGGCGGCACCGCGAACGGCACCTACACCGCCACCGGCGACCGCATCACGGCGACCTCGCCGGTGTCCGACGGGCTCGTCGTGTCCGCGAGCATCGACGGTGCCGAGACCGATCCGGGCGAGGTCGCCCAGCAGGTCGCGGGGGCCCCGCTCACCGACGCCTCGTACACCTGCGCGGGAGACACCCTCACGCTGGGGTCGTCGATCGCCGGCGGCACGGCGACCGCCGTCCTGCACCGCGGCTGAGCGCGGGGCGCGGCGCGCCCGCGGGTCCCGACGTGGCGCGACGCGGGCCGTCGCGTGACGCGCCCGCGCGAGATGCGCGCGGCAGTGACAGACTGAACCCATGAGCCGCGCAGGACAGCCAGCCGAAGCATCCGATCTCATCGACATCGACGAACTGATCGCCGCGTACTACGACCGAAAGCCGGATGCCTCGGTGCCCGAGCAGCGGGTCGTCTTCGGCACGAGCGGTCACCGCGGTTCGTCGCTGTCGACGAGCTTCAACGAGGACCACATCCTCGCAACCACGCAGGCGATCGTCGACTACCGCACGGCGCAGGGCATCGCCGGGCCGCTGTTCCTCGGCCGCGACACGCACGGACTCTCGCGCCCCGCCGAGCGCAGCGCGATCGAGGTGCTCGTCGCGAACGGGGTCGACGTGCGCGTCGATTCGCGGGATTCCTGGGTGCCGACGCCGGCGCTCAGCCACGCGATCCTCACCTACAACCGCGGTCGTGACGCGGGCGACGCCGGTCGCGCCGACGGCATCGTCGTGACCCCGAGCCACAACCCGCCGCGCGACGGCGGGTTCAAGTACAACCCGCCGCACGGCGGCCCCGCCGACACCGACGCGACGGGATGGATCGCCGACCGGGCCAACGCCCTCATCGCCGCCGGGCTCGACGGGGTGAAGCGCACCCGCTTCGCCGACATCGACACCGCGGCGCTCGGCGGCTACGACTTCCGCGAGGGCTACGTCGCCGACCTCGAGAACATCATCGACGTCGCCGCGATCAAGAACGCGGGCATCCGCATCGGCGCCGACCCGCTCGGCGGGGCATCCGTCGAGTACTGGGCGCTGATCGGCGAGCGCTATGGGCTCGACCTCACGGTCGTGAACTCCGAGGTCGACCCGACGTGGCGGTTCATGACTCTCGACTGGGACGAGAAGATCCGCATGGATCCCTCGTCGCCCTCGGCCATGGCATCCCTCGTCGCGCGGCGCCACGAGTACGACATCCTCACCGCCAACGACGCCGACGCCGACCGGCACGGCATCGTGACGCCCGACGCGGGGCTGATGAACCCGAACCACTACCTCGCCGTCGCGATCGACTACCTGTACGCGAACCGCCCCGGCTGGCCCGCGGAGGCCGCCGTCGGCAAGACGGTCGTCTCGTCGATGATCATCGACCGGGTCGTCGCCGCGCTCGGTCGGCAGCTGTACGAGGTGCCGGTCGGGTTCAAGTGGTTCGTGCCGGGGCTGCTCGACGGGTCTATCGCCTTCGGCGGCGAGGAGTCGGCCGGAGCCTCGTTCCTGCGGTTCGACGGCACCGTGTGGACGACCGACAAGGATGGCATCCTGCTGTGCCTGCTCGCGTCGGAGATCCTCGCGGTCACGGGCAAGACGCCGTCGCAGCGCTACGCGGAGCTCGAGGCCGAGTTCGGGTCGTCGGCGTACCAGCGCGTGGACGCGCCGGCCACGCCCGCGCAGAAGGCGGCGCTCGCGAAGCTGTCGCCGGATGCCGTGACGGCGACGGAGCTGGCCGGCGAGCCGATCACGGCGAAGCTGTCGCACGCGCCCGGCAACGGCGCGCCGATCGGCGGGCTGAAGGTGCAGACCGAGCACGCGTGGTTCGCCGCGCGGCCCTCGGGCACGGAGGACGTGTACAAGCTGTACGCCGAGTCGCTGCGCGGCCCCGAGCACCTGCGCGAGGTGCTGTCCGAGGCCCGCGCCGTCGTGTCGGAGGCCCTCGGGGACTGAGCGGGTTCTCCTCCACCGAGCGCGTTCACACCGTCCGGGAGAGCGCGGTGCCCGCGGCGCGGAGCCAGCGGGCGGGATCGGCGAGGGATGCCTCGGCGGAACCTGCGAGGTCGGTGAGGGAGCGAGCCGCGGTGAACGCCGACACATCGGCGTCCGCGGCGATCCGCCCCGCGACGAGGGCGGTGGCGACGCCGGCCGCGGCGGCGGCCTGGGCGACGAACGCGGGGACCTTGCCCGCCGCCGACTGGTCGTCGTAAGAGCCCTCACCCGTGATGACGAGGTCGGCGCCTGCGACCGCGGCATCCAGCCCGATGAGCTCCGCGACCTCGGCCGACCCCGGGACGAGCGCGGCACCCCACGCGAGCAGCGCGAACCCTGTGCCGCCTGCGGCGCCCGCGCCGGGAGTGGCCGGGCCGGGATGCGCGGGGCCGGCGGCGTCGGCCACGAGCGCGGCGAGGCGCGCGAGCGCGGCATCGGCGGCGACGACACCCGCGGCATCCAGCCCCTTCTGCGGGCCGAAGACGGCCGCCGCGCCGCGCGGTCCGCACAGCGGGTTGCTCACGTCGCTCAGCACGAGGGCGCCGCCGGGCGGCAACGCGCGCAGCCCCGCCAGATCCACGGATGCCGCGGATGCGACCCCGCGGAGCCCCGGCGCGACGGGGGCGCCGTCGGCATCCGCGAATCGGGCGCCGAGCGCGGTCAGCGCCCCGACGCCGCCGTCGGTCGAGGCGGATGACCCGATGCCGAGCACGAGCCGCTGCGCGCCGCCCGCGAGTGCGGCGGCGATCGCTTCGCCGAACCCGACGGTTCCCGCATCCCACGGGCGCAACTGGCCGCCCAGCACCTCGATGCCGCTCGTCGAGGACAGCTCGACGACGCCCGTGCCATCCGGCAGCAGCAGCCACGCGGCATCCGTCGCGGCATCGTCCGGGCCAGTGACGGTCACGGGCCGGCGGCGCGCGCCCGCGATCGCGGCGGCGAACGCGTCGAGCGTGCCCTCGCCTCCGTCGGCCATCGGCCGGAGCACGACATCGTCACCCGCGCGCTGCGACAGCCAGCCGTCCCGCACGGCCTCCGCCGCGGCCGAGGCGGTGATCGACCCCTTGAAGCTGTCGAGAGCCAGGACGACGCGGGTCACGGGCGCGGCGGCGTCGAGGCGCGCAGCGTGACGGCGCCGACGCGCGCAGACCCGTGTGTATCGGTCACCATCGCGATTCTAGGGTGCCGGGTGCGGCGAGACGGCGGAGGCGAAGCCCGCGGCGGTGCGTCGGACGGCCTCGTCGGGGTCGGTCGCCCGGGAAAGCGCTATCCAATCGTGGTCCGCGATGCACTCCTGCCACAATGGCAACGTGAACACGGGCAGTGCTTTCGATTGGGCGCGTCGACACGTCGACGCGGGACTCGCGTGGGCGTTCCTCACGAACCGCGCCGACCGCACGAGCGTCGACATCGACGAGCTCGACAACGCGATCATCGGCGGGCTGTGATGGCGCGCGTCACCCACCGCGGCTGGACCGCGCCCGCGACCCCCGCCGCCGTGCCGGTTCTCGCCGAAGCCGCGCGCGGGCTCACCGTCACCGACCGCGCGGTGCTGCGCGATGGCATCGGCTGGGTGCCCCTGTCAGGCGAGCTGCACTACAGCCGCCTTCCCCGCGCCCGCTGGGGCGAGCGGCTGCGGCCGCCGTCGAACTCGGCGCAGATGTACGGGCCGGGGCGCACGATCGCGTGCATGCCCTCCTCGGCGACGTCGCGCAGGAACCGCGCGAGGTCGAGTCTCCCGGCCGTGTCGAAGACACCGCGCTCAGGTGCGTGCTCGTTCCAGGCGACATAGGTCTCGATCGTGTTGAGCCCCATCATGCGGCCCATGCGGATAAGCTCCCGCCACTGGTCGGGGTGCACGCGGAAGTAGTGCAAGGCCCCTGAGATGACGCGGAACGGCTCCCCGTCCACGAGGAAGTCATCATCGCCGATCTCGAAGGTGTGGCTCGCCATATCCGAATGTTATCGTCAACACATCGGGGCGTCACCCCACTAGAGTGAATGTGTCGAGGGGAGCTCGGATGAGCTGGTTGGTCACCGGAGGAGCCGGGTACATCGGAGCGCACGTCGTGCGCGCAGTGAAGGATGCCGGCATCGCGCCCGTCGTCATCGACGACCTCTCCAGCGGGCACGCCTCGTTCGTCCCCGAGGGCGTCCCGTTCGTCGAGGGCACGATCCTCGACCGCGACCTGCTCATCGCCACGCTGCGCGAGCACGAGGTCGAGGGGGTGATCCACGTTGCCGGCTTCAAGTACGCGGGCGTCTCGGTACGGCGACCCCTGCACACCTATGCGCAGAACGTCGAGGGCACGCGGGTCGTGCTCGAGGCGATGGCGGATGCCGGGGTCACGAACATCGTGTTCTCCTCGAGCGCCGCGGTCTACGGCACGCCGGACGTCGCGCTCGTCACGGAGGATCTGCCGAAGCATCCCGCCTCGCCCTACGGCGAGTCGAAGCTCATCGGCGAGTGGCTGCTGCGCGACCAGGCGACCGCGACCGCCGATGGGGAGGCACCGCTGCGGCACACCTCGCTGCGCTACTTCAACGTCGTCGGCTCCGGCGATGCGACCCTCTACGACACGAGCCCCCACAACCTCTTCCCGATAGTCTTCGAGAAGCTCCTCGCGGGCGAGACTCCACAGATCTACGGCGACGACTACAACACGCCCGACGGGACGAACGTCCGCGACTACGTGCACGTCGCCGACATCGCGGCGGCGCACGTCGTCGCGGCGCAGCGCCTCGCGGCCGGCGAGCCGATCGAGGCCGCGTACAACCTCGGGTCGCAGAACGGCCTGAGCGTGCGCGAGATCATGGATGCCATGGCCCGCGTCACGGGCATCGACTTCACGCCGGGGATCGGCCCACGTCGTCCCGGCGACCCCGACCGGATCGTCGCGACGGGCGAGCTCGCCGCGCGTGACCTCGACTGGCGCAACCGCTACTCGGTCGACGAGATGGTGCGCACGGGCTGGGAAGCGCGCCGCGCCGCGAGCTGACCCGCGGGCCGCGACGCCCGGGCGCTCAGGCGCTCGCGCGCTCCACGAGCGTGGGGGTCACCACGACGGGCTCGGCTGGGCGGCCTCCGATGAGGGCGACGAGCGAGTCCACCGCGGACGTGCCGAGAGCGTCGAAATCCTGCCGGATCGTCGTGAGCGGCGGGCGGTACTCGACGGCGTCCTCGACGTCGTCAAACCCGATGACGGCGACGTCCTCGGGCACGCGCCGACCCGCGTCGGCGAGCGCGCGCAGCACGCCGAGCGCCATCTGATCGTTCGCGGCGAACACGGCCGTCGCACTCGCGGGCAGTCCCGCCGCAGCGGCGTGGCCGGATGCCGCGGTCCAGTCGCCGCGCAGGGGCTCGGGCGTCTCGCGACCCGCATCGGCGAGCGCTTCACGCCAGCCCCGCTCGCGCTCCGCGGCGGCGTACGAGTCGGCGGGCCCCGCGACGTGGTGCACGGTCGCGTGTCCGCTCGCGAGCAGGTGCGCGGTCGCGGCGCGCGCACCGGCGGCGTGGTCGGTCTGGACGACGGCGAACCGCTCGTCGGGCGGCGAGTCGACGACGACGAGGGCGAGATCCTCGGGCACGTCGAGGCCGCGCGCGAGCGCCGTCGCCTCGTTGAGGATGACGGCGCCGTCGATGCCCTGGTCGTGCAGCCGCTCGAATCCATCGGCGACGGCCTCACGCCCCGAGGCCGTCACGACTGTCAGGGCGAAGCCGCGGGCGGATGCCGCGTCGGCGATCGCCTGGAGCATCCGGGAGTTGCCGACAGTCGCGAGGGTCGAGACGATGAGGCCGATCGTGTCGGTGCGCCCCGTGCGCAGGGCCCGGGCGGCGCGGTGCATGCGGTAGTCGAGCGCGGCCATCGCCGTCTCGACCTTCGCCCGCGTCGCGGGGTCGACCCGGGGGCTGTCGTTGACGACGCGCGAAACGGTCTGCGCCGACACCCCGGCCGCCGCCGCGACATCCGCCATCGATACTCGTCTCGCCATTTGGCCATCCTAGGGGCGAGATCGGCGGCATCCCGCTCATGTTGACGATAACACGTGGAGCGAGTACCGTAGGTGTGTGACCACCGCGACGATGCACTCCACTCAGCTCGGCGGCGGCCGCGTCAAGCGCGAGACGCGCCTGGCGGACGGCCGCGACCTCATCTACTTCGACGACCCCGACACGACGCTCGGCGATGACCGCTCGGTCGACGCCCGCGACCTCGACCCCCGCCCCGAAACCGCGACGATGCGGCAGGACGTCCTCACCGGCGACTGGATCTCGGTCGCCGCCGCGCGCCAGAACCGCGCCTTCCTGCCGCCGGCCGAGCTCGACCCGCTCGCCCCGCAGACGCCCGCGAATCCGTCCGAGATCCCGTCGGTCTACGACGTCGCGGTCTTCGAGAACCGCTCCCCCTCGTTCGGCCCCGCCCTCGCCGAGGCGATCGGCGACGTCCCCGCCGCGGCCGACCCGCCGCGGGGACTCGACGACCTCGCCCGCCTCGGGCTCGGCCGCACCCGCACGAGCGTCGGCCGGTGCGAGGTCGTGTGCTTCTCGCCCGACCGAGCCGGCTCGTTCGGCACGCAGACGGTCACGCGCGCCCGCACCGTGATCGAGGCGTGGGCCGACCGCACCGCGGCACTGTCGGCGCTTCCCGGCGTGCAGCAGGTGTTCCCGTTCGAGAACCGCGGTGAGGCCATCGGCGTGACGCTGCACCACCCGCACGGTCAGATCTACGCCTACCCGTACGTGACGCCGCGCACGCAGCGCCTGCTCGATTCGATCGATCGCACGGCTCCCGATCTGTTCGCCCGGATCCTCGCCTTCGAACAGGAGGGCCCGCGCGTGGTTCTGCGCGGCGAGCACTTCACGGCATTCGTCCCCTTCGCCGCCCGCTGGCCCCTCGAGCTGCACGTGCTGCCCCACCGTCACGTCGCCGACTTCGCCGGGCTGACGGATGCCGAGCGCGATGAGCTCGCACCGTTCTACCTGCGCCTACTGCGCGGCGTCGACGCCCTGTACGACACGCCCACGCCGTACATCGCCGCCTGGCACCAGGCGCCCGTGCACGTCGGGCGCGACAGCGTGCGCCTGAACCTGCAGCTGACGAGCCCTCGCCGCGCCGCGGACAAGCTCAAGTTCCTCGCCGGGTCCGAGGCCGCCATGGGCGCCTGGATCGGCGACGTTCCCCCCGAGGTCGCGGCAGAGAAGCTGCGCACCGCCGTCGAAGGAGTGACCCTGTGACCACGTCCACCCGCACCCTCACCGGAACCTGGTCGGCGCCCGGGCGCGTCAACCTCATCGGCGAGCACACCGACTACAACGACGGGTTCGTGTTCCCGTTCGCGATCGAGTACCGCACGTCGGTCGACCTATCGGTCCGCACCGACGGGCGCATCCGGGTGCGCTCTTCGTTCGACCCCGAGCCGGTCGAGGTGGCCCTCACCGAGCTCGCCGACCTCTTCCCCGCGCGCCGCGACGAGATCGTGGAGTGGGCGCGATATCCGCTCGGCGTCGCGTGGGCGCTGCTTTCGGCGACCGGCGTCGATGCGGCATCCGTCCCCGGCGTCGACCTGTCGTTCACCTCCGACGTGCCCGTCGGCGCGGGCCTGTCGTCGTCGGCGGCGATCGAGGGCGCGACGGCATCCGCCCTCAACGACGCGTGGGAGCTCGGCCTCGACCGGGTCACGCTCGCCCGGGTCGGCCGCCGTGCCGAGAACGAGGCCGTGGGCGCGCCCACCGGGATCATGGACCAGATGGCGTCGATGCTCGGCCGCGCCGACGCGGGCACGTTCCTGGACTGCCGCTCGCTCGAGGCCGATGGCGTCGAGCTCGGCTTCGCACCGGCGGGACTCGAGGTGCTCGTCATCGACACGAAGGTGTCGCACGCGCACTCGACCGGCGGCTACGGCGAGCGCCGGGTCTCGTGCGAGAAGGGCGCCGCGATCATGGGGGTCGCGGCTCTACGCGACCTGTCAGTGGCCGACCTGCCACGCGCGGCGGAGCTCATGGACGACGTCACGTTCCGCCGCGTGCGCCACGTCGTGACGGAGGACCAGCGCGTGCTGGATGCCGTCGCGACGCTCCGCAGCGCCGGACCCCGCGCGATCGGCCCGCTGCTGGATGCGTCGCACGTCTCGATGCGCGACGACTTCGAGATCTCGGTGCCCGAGCTCGACCTCGCCGTCGACACGGCGCGCGCCGCGGGCGCCGTGGGCGCACGCATGACCGGCGGCGGGTTCGGCGGTGCGGCGATCGCCCTCGTCGACCACGACCTCGTCGGGGCAGTGACCGATGCCGTCACGGCGGCGTTCGCCGAGGCGGGCTTCACGGCGCCGCACATCTTCCCGGTGCACCCTTCGGAGGGCGCTCGCCGCGACGCGTGAGGCCAGACCCCCGCGAAGTCGGCGCGACCCGCGGCATCCCTCGCAGGATTCTCGCGCGTCGCGCCAACTTCTGCTGGGCGCCCGATCCCCCACAGGCGTAGCTTCGAGGCATGGCATACCTCACTGTGGCGACCGAGAACTCGACCGACGTCGAGATCTTCTACACCGACCAGGGCCCCTCGACGGGCCAGCCCGTCGTCCTGATCCACGGATTCCCGCTGAACGGCGAGTCGTGGGACCTGCAGAGCCGTGCCCTGCAGGAGGCCGGGTACCGCGTCATCGCCTATGACCGCCGCGGGTTCGGCGCGTCGTCGAAGACGTCCACGGGGTCGGACTACGACACCTTCGCGGCCGACCTGCACGCCCTCATCGAGGACCTCGACCTGGCCGACGCGATCCTCGTCGGCTTCTCGATGGGCACCGGCGAGATCGCCCGCTACCTGTCGCGCTACGGCGCCGCGCGCGTCGCGAAGGTCGCGTTCTTCGGCTCGCTTGAGCCCTACCTGCTGATCACCCCCGACAACCCCGACGGGGCGGGCGACCAGGCCTACTTCGACGGCACGGCGGCCGCCGTCGCCGCCGACCGGTACGCCTTCCTCACGGGGTTCTTCCGCGACTTCTACAACCTCGACGACTTCCCCGGCACGCGCATCTCCCAGGAGGCACTCGACGCGTCGGTGCAGGTAACGAATCAGGCCGGCAACGCCGCGATCGCCGCCGCTCCCCTGACGTGGCCGACCGACTTCCGCGGCGACATCCCCGCGATCACGGTGCCGGCGCTCATCGTGCACGGCACGGCCGACAACATCCTGCCGATCGACAAGACCGCGCGGCGGTTCCGCGAGCTGCTCCCCGACGCGACGTACGTCGAGATCGAGGGTGCCCCGCACGGGCTGCTGCGCACGCACGGCGCCGAGGTCAACGAGGCGCTGCTGGCGTTCCTCGACGCGTGAGCCGGATGCCGCGGCGCGCGCCCGGCGCCTTCGCCGCGCTCGGGTGCGCGCTGCTCGCATTCGCCGAGGGACAGGCCTGGGGGGCGTCGCGGGCCGGCTACCCTCCGGCGGCCGCGTGCACGACGGGGCCCGCCGCGGGCCGTGACGTCGTGCTCGTCCTCGGCTATCCGGGCCGCCGCGACGGGACGCCCGGGCTGCTGCAGCGCCGGTCCGCGCCGGTCCGCGCCGGTCCGCGCCGGTCGGCGCCGTCTTCGTCTTCACGGGCGGCGCGGTCGGTCGGGACGTCGCGGAGGCCGACACGATGGCCGCGTACGGGGCGCGCCTCGGCATCCGTCCGTCCGACATCGTGATCGAGCGCGCAGCGACCACGACGCGCGAGAACCTGTCGCTCTCGCTGCCGTGGCTCGCGGCGGCGCGCACGATCCGCATCGCCTCGAACACCGCGCACGCGCACCGCGCGAGGCGCTACCTGCGCGAGCTCGACCCGACGCTGTGGCGCAGGCTCCGCCGCACGCGCGACTTCGTGCCGCTCGAGCTCGGCCCACTGCGTCTCGCGCTGACGTTCTACGACTTCGTCGCGGGCCGCGTGAGCATCACTCGGGAGCGCCGCCTGAGTTCGCCATCGCGATGAGCCCGTCGATCATCTCAGGCGTCGCGGCGTCTCCCGCCATCATCGAGATGCGTCCGAACGGGAACGACGCCATCATGGCGGTCGGGTCGACACCCTCCGGCATGATGTCGGCGACGCCATCCATCCCCTTCATCATCTCGACGATCGCGGCCTGCACCACGGGCCCCGCGATGGGGTGCGCCATGACCTCGCCCATCGACGACTCGCGCGTGAGCGGTACCGAGACCGCGTCGCCGGCGACCGTGACGGATGCCGTGGAGCGGATGTCCCGGCTGGATGCCGCGACCTCGAGGGTGTAGTCGCCGCCCTCGACGACCCAGCGGTCGACGCGCGTGTCCCAGTAGGCCGCCTCGGCGTCGGGTCGACGCGGTTCGCCGCTGAGGTGATGCTCGACCCGCTGGCAGGGGTGGAGACCGAGCGCACGCAGCTTGAGATGGTGCGCAGGCGCCCGCTGCCGTTCCCGCCCGAGCCGGCGGCGGCGATCGGGATCAACCTGACGCGCTGGTCACTTGACCGCGCCGATCATCGCGAGGGGCGTCGCAATCTGCTGCTGAAGACTCTGGACCCTCTCGGCCTAGGCTTCGATTCATGAGCACGTGGGATGACGACGAAACGGAGTTCGGCGAGTTGGATGCCGGGGTGGTGATCTCTGCGCTGTCGGTCGAGGTGCCGTTGGCGGCGGTTCCGGCCGCTCGCGTGGTGGACGGTGCCCCGCAGACCGGGTCGGTCGACCTGGATGAGGACATGGGGCTCGGCGTCTGGGAGATGACGGTCGGCGCGATGCGCGACACCGAGGTGTCGGAGGTGTTCGTCGTCGTGGCAGGTTCCGCGACGGTGGATTTCATCGAGCCCGCACTGCCGCCGATCGAGCTGTCGCCCGGCGCGATCGTGCGCCTGGAGTCGGGCATGCAGACCGTGTGGACCGTGCGCGAAACCCTCCGCAAGGTGTACTTGGCGTAGCCCGGTCTCTGCGCCCGCCCGGCGGTTGAGCGAGCGCAGCGATCCGAATACCCACGCCTCAGGCGGCGAGCCGCCACCCGACTCGCGGCGGCGGGTCGAACAGCCACCTCAGCGGCGACTTCGATCGCAGTTCGATCGGCGCCGCGGACTCACCCGGCGGCGCAACGAGGATGAAAGCGCCGAGCCCCTCGCGCACGATCCTGAATCCGGCGAAGTGCAGGTGCACATGGTGATAGGTGCACAACAGGATGCCCCGATCGATATCGGTGCGCCCCTCATCGGCAACCCACTCGTCGATGTGGTGCGCCTCGGTCATCGAGGGCGGCCGGTCGCACCCGGGCCACATGCATCCGCCGTCGCGCGCGGCGAGCGCGATGCGCTGGGGCGGAGTGAACAGCCGGCGCTCGCGCCCGACGTCGAGCGGGTTGCCGCACGCGTCGAGCGTGACGTCGATGAACCCGGTTTCGCACAGCGTGCGGTCGAGCACCGATCCGGGAAGCGTGAGGGCGCCGTCTTCGCTGTGCGCGACGGCGAGCAGGCGCCCGAACGCGTCGCGCCGCAGCGGCCATCCTGACTCGTCATCGCGATCGCGGATCGTGATCAGGCGCACGCCCGCCTGCCGGGTTCCGAACACGTCCTTCGCCTCAGCGGTCGTGCCGGCGCGGAACATGTCGAGCATCAGGTCGTACGCGAGTTGCTCGTTCGTGCGCGGATCATCGGTGAGCGATGCCGCCGCCTTCAGCTCGCCGTCGGACACGAATCGCGGCCCGCCGCGGCGCGGCCGCAGCGCGGCATCCATCACCGACTGCCACCAGGCGGCTCCGAGGTCGTCGAACACGATGTGCCCGTGCGTGCGCCCGTCGGCGTCGACGCGCATGCGGAATGATCGCGCCGCGTAGTGCTCGGCCCAGCGCGCCTCGGCGCCGACCGGATCGATCGCGTCGCGCACCGCTCGCGCGGAGGCACCGAGGTCTTCGACCGTGCAGCCGCGCGCTTCGTCGATGAGCTGCTGCGCCGCGATGCGCCACACCTCGATCACGTCGCCGTCGTCGCGCCCCTCGATCGTGGGCGGCTCACCCAGGCCTCGGCGGATGGCGTCGACCTGTGCCCGCGTGATCGCGCCGGACATCAGCGCCGCGCCGAGCGGCTGATGCCACGGTTCGACGGTCGTGGCAGCCTCGACCAGGTCAGCGGGGCCCGGCGTGCCGGCATCCGTCCCTTCGGCGAGCGCCTCGCCGACCTTCACGACGCGGATCGCCTCGCCACGCGGAACGCCGGTGATCTGCTGCACCATCTGCACGGGCGTGCGGAACCCACCGGTCTGCGCCAGGCCCGCGTGCCCGGCCGCGCGCGTGGAGCGCCGGGCGATGACGCCCGCGAGGACAACCTCGAGCTTCTGCACCTGACGCGACAGCCCGGCGACCGCGTCGAACGCCTCGCGCACGGAGTCATCGCTGAGCGCACCGGCACCGCTCATGAGAGCCGCGACCTCGCAATCGAGCTCGGCGAACTGCGCAAGACGGTCAATGCCGTCGCGGAGATCACCGAGGAAAGTCATGTCTCTATGATCGCATTTATCGACGTATACCACAAGACTTTATAGATGAGAACATTAACATCTTTGTTCGAGTCATAGAGTGCGGGTTCAGCCCACCGCGAGCTGCCCCGCGAGCAGCGAGAACGTCCGCGCATGCGCGATCTCGGCGTGCTTCGCCATGTACCCGAGCACGATGCGCGGCGCCGTCACCGTCGTCCTTTCGCGCACGATCACGCCACCGTCGCCCACCTCGGCGGTCGTGACGGTGTCGAGCAGGCATCCCGGCGCCGCGCGCACGCTCCCCCGCATCGAGCTGGGCGAGACCCGCGTCATCCGCGCGGGAAACCGGATCGTGTAGCGGATCGGTCCCGGCGCCGGCCGCTCGACGACGCGCCAGTCCCACCACGGCCCGCCGTCGCCAGCACCCGATGCCACGACGGTCGCGCTCTGCAGATATGGATGCATCCCCCGGTGCCGATCGAGCGTGATGAGGAAGTCGATGACGGCCTCCGGCGCGGCCTCGACGACGGTCGACAGCTCGAGTATCCTCGTCGCCATGCGGGTCACCCCCGACCGGCAGGCCCGAGAGCGGATGCCACGTACGCGCGCAGCGTCGGGTCGCACACGTACAAGTACGTCCCCCGCATTCCCCGCGTCCCCTCACCCGCCGCCGCGCACATCGGCGAGCGCATTCGGGTGGCGCGGGAGGGCGTCCGGATGACGCACGATCAACTGGCCGCGGCGACGGGAATCGACTCGGCGAACATCCGCAGCTACGAGAGCGGCCGTGCCATGCCCAAGTCCTGCTGAGTGGGGCTGAAGTGCGCTCGAAGCGCGTCGTGCAGCTCTACTCGACCCTCCTCGCGGCGTCGCTCGAGGCCGGCAACGACGTCGGTCGCCAGTACTTCTTCTCCGACCGGTTCGCGCGCCTGCGCGCAAGGATCACTGCGGACTTCGAGCTCGAGCAGCAGGCGGGCCGGATGCGTGCGGACGTCCCCGCCGCGCACATCGCGGCCCTGCTCATCGCGGCATCCGACGGTCTTCAGATCCAGTGGCTTCTCGAGCCGTCGGTCGGGCTCGAGACGACGCTGCGCACCTTCGCGACCCTCCTCGCGCCGCCGAGCTGACCTCAGTCGAGCACGCGGACCATCGCCTCCGGCATCCGCCGCCTCATGACGGCGATCGCCTCGGGGTTGTCATCGACGAGCACCGCGTCGCGGCCGAGCACCGACGCGACGGCGCCCGTCGTGCCACTGCCGGCGAACAGGTCGAGCACGCGGTCGCCGGGGCGGCTGGATGCCTGCACGATCCGCCGCAGGATGCCCTCGGGCTTCTGGGTCGGATACCCCGTCTTCTCGCGCCCGCTCGTCGGCACGATCGTGTGCCACCACACGTCGGTGGGCAGCTTGCCGCGCGCCGCCTTCTCGGGCGTGACGAGACCGGGGGCCATGTAGGGCTCGCGGTCGACGGCCTCGGAGTCGAAGTGGTAGCGCGCCGGGTCTTTCACGTAGACGAGGATCGTGTCGTGCTTGGTCGGCCAGCGGCGGCGCGACTTCGCCCCGTAGTCGTAGGCCCAGATGAGCTCGTTGAGGAAGCACTCCCGGCCGAACAGCGCGTCGAGCAGCACCTTCGCGTAGTGCGCCTCGCGGTAGTCGAGATGCAGGTACAGCGTGCCGTCGTCGGCGAGCAGTCGCCACGCTTCGCGCAGCCGCGGCTCGAGGAAGTCCCAGTAGTCGCCGAACCGGTCGTCGTACCGGCGCAGGTCGCCGCGCAGCCGCGCGTAGTTCGTTCCGCGGAAGCCGGCCTTGACCTCGCCGCGGGGTGCGACCTGCGCGGAGGGCTCCGTCGCGCCCGGCTCGGCGCGGCCGTCCGGCGCGGTGCGCTCGGTGCGCTCGGCCCGTTCGACGGCGCGGCCCTGGGTGCGCCCGGTGTTGAATGGCGGGTCGAGGTAGATCAGGGTGAAGGCGCCGGAGGGCAGCGCGCGGGCGGCGGCCAGGTTGTCGCCGTGGATGATCTCGACGGTCACGGCACGCGGTGCAGCCACGCGTCGGTGGCGAACTTCGACTCCACGAGCGCCTCGGCCTCGGCATATTCCTCTGCGGTGATATGACCGGGCTCGGCGCCGTACAGCGTCGCGAACGTCTCCTTGAGGCGCTCGATGATCGCCTCGCGGGGAAGCCCGGTCTGGCTGCGCAGCGGATCCACGCGCTTGGCGGCCGACGTCGTGCCCTTGTCGCTGAGCTTCTCGCGGCCGATCCGCAGCACCTCGGTCATGACCTGACCGTCCATGTCGTACGACATCGTGGCGTGGTGGAGCACGCCCCCGCCCGCGAGCCGCTTCTGCGCGGCACCGCCGATCTTGCCCTTGGAGGAGGCGATGTCGTTGAGCGGCTGATACGTGGCATCCACCCCGAGCGAGCGCAGCGCCTGCAGCACCCAGTCGTCGAGGAAGGCGTACGAGTCGGCGAAGGTCATGCCCGCGACGAGGGATGCCGGCACGTACAGCGAGTACGTGACGATCGAGCCCGCGCCCATCATCATCGCGCCGCCGCCGGAGATGCGGCGGACGACGTCGTAGCCGTGGCGCGTGGCGCCCTCGGGGTCGACCTCGTTGCGGTACGACTGGAACGAGCCGATCACGACGGCCGATTCGTCCCACTCCCAGATGCGGAGGGTGGGGTTGCGGAGCCCGGCGCCCACGCGCGCGGCGAGCACCTCGTCGAGGGCGAGGTTCATGCGGGGAGAGACGGCCTTCTCGTGCACGACCTCCCAGGTGAAGTCCTTCCACCCGGGTGCCGTGACGAGGGCCCGGCGCACCGCGGTGCCGACCGACTCGGGGGTGAACCCGAGCAGCTGCGCGCCCTCGGGGAGGGCGGCGCGCACCGCCGCGGCGATGGCCGCGGCATCCGTCTCGACCGGCAGCCCGGTGACGGCGGCGTCGATGTCCTGCAGGGCGTCGTCGGGCTCGAGGAAGAAGTCGCCGGCGAGGTGGAAGTCGCTGATGCGGCCGCCCTCGACCTCGAGATCGACGACGACGAGCTTGCCGCCCGGAACCTTGTACTCACCGTGCATGATCCCAGCCTAGGCCGCGCGCCCGGCGGTCCGACGGGATCGGGCGGCGGCCCGGGCGGTGGGGTCCGGCGGCGGCTCAGTCGCGCGCGGGGAAGCGGGGGTCGAGCCAGGCCAGCAGGTCGGCGATCACCTGATCGCGCGTCACGTCGTTGAAGATCTCGTGCCGCACGTCGGGGTAGACGAGGGTCGCGACGTCGGTGAGCCCCGAGCGGGTGCGGTAGGCGTCGGCGAGGCGATGCACGGCGTGCGGTCCGCCGACGGTGTCATCGCGCCCGACCATGAGCAGCAGCGGCACATCGGCGGCGAGGTCCCGCGCCGGCCTTCCGAGCAGCTGCAGCGAATTGACCGGGCCGAACAGCTTCTGCAGCGATTCGGAGGTGGTGAGCGGGTCGGCGATGAAGTCGTCGACGACCTTCTGGTCGGAGGCGAGCCACTCCAGCCCGTTCGCCCCGGGTCCGTTCCACGGCTTGTTGAGGTCGCCGGCGTTCATCGACCCCGGCCAGCGCAGCGACGATCCGCTGAGGATCACCGCGTCGTACGCGTCGGCGTGCTCGTCGACGAGCATCTGGGTGAGGAACGATCCCCACGAGTGCCCGAGGATGATCAACGGCAGGTCGGGGTTCTCGTCGCGGATGAGCTCGGTCAGCTGCCAGCACGCGGCCTTGGCGGCCTGCATGCCGCCGCGGCCGAGCCGTCCGAGCTTAGAGGCGTCGCCGCCGTGCTGCTCCATGCCGGTGCGGCCGTGCCCGCGGTGGTCGTCGGCGTAGACGAGGTATCCCGCTTCGACGAGGTCGCCGATCATCGCGCGGTAGCGTCCGGCGTGCTCGCCGACGCCGTGCAGCACGTAGACCGCCGCGCGCGGCGTGCGCTCGGGCGTGTACACGTCGTAGAAGATGCGGATGCCCGTGGCATCCGTGAACGTCCGCTCGTCAGCACTCGCCGGTGACATGCGGTCAGTGTAGTGGGAGGCTCTTTCGCGCGGGGCTTCCGCGCGGTCGTTCCGCCCGGGGCTTACGGACGGGACTTTCGGACGGGGCTTTCGGACGGCGATTTTGCTAGATAAGCTAGCGATTCATGACGGATGTCTCTCACCGGCGCTGGTTCGGTCTCGTCTTCATCAGCCTCGCGGTCGCCCTGATCATCGTCGACTCCACGATCGTGAACGTGGCGATCCCGTCGATCGTCGACGACCTGAAGATCACCTCGACGCAGGTGCAGTGGGTGCAGGAGGCCTACACGCTCGTGTTCGCGTCGCTGCTGCTGCTGTTCGGCTCGCTCGCCGACCGCGTCGGGCGACGACGACTGCTGCTGATCGGCGTCGTCCTGTTCGCCGGGGCCTCGGTCGCGGCGGCCCTCGCGCCGACCGGCGACCTGCTGATCCTCGCCCGTCTCGTGCAGGGCGTGGGCGGAGCGATGATGCTGCCGAGCACGCTGTCGCTCCTGAATGCGACGTTCCGCGGCCGCGAGCGGGGCATCGCCTTCGCGGTGTGGGGATCGACGATCGGCGGCATGGCCGCGGTCGGCCCACTCCTCGGCGGCTGGCTCACCACGTCGTTCTCGTGGCGCTGGGCGTTCGGCATCAACGTGCCCCTCGGGATCATCATCATCGTGGGCGTGCTGTGGGCGGTCGCCGAGTCGCGGTCGGAGCAGCGCACGGGGCTCGACAGCGTCGGCGCGATCCTCTCGGTCGCGCTCTTCGGCTCGCTCGTGTTCGGACTCATCGAGGGCCGCACCCTCGGGTGGTGGACGGTCGATGATCCCTTCACGATCGGCGGCTGGACGTGGCCGTGGACCCTCTCCCCCGTTCCGGTGGCCTTTGCGATCGCCGCGCTCGCGCTGATCGCGTTCGTCGCCTGGTCGCGCCGCCGTGCCCGCGAGGGGCGCTCGACGCTCCTCGACCCGCGGCTCTTCTCGATCGCGACGTTCCGCAGCGGCAACGTCGCCGCCCTCGTCGTCGCGCTCGGCGAGTTCGGCATCATCCTGTCCCTCCCCCTCTGGCTGCAGTTCGTGCGCGGATTCGACGCCCTGCAGACGGGGCTGATCCTCATCGCCCTGGCCGCCGGCTCGTTCGTCGCGAGCGGCTTCGCGGGGGCATCCAGCGGGAAGATCAGTCCGGTGCGCGTCGTGCGCCTCGGCCTTGTCGCGGAGATCGTCGGTGTGATCGCGGTGGGTGTCGTGGTCGGCGCGGATGCCGGTGAGCACGGCCTCTGGGGCTGGCTGCTGCCGGCGCTGTTCGTCTATGGCATCGGCGTCGGCCTCGCCACCGCGCAGCTCATCGGCGTCATCCTGCAGGACGTGCCGGTCGCGCTGTCGGGCCAGGGGTCGGGCACGCAGTCGACCGCCCGTCAGGTCGGCTCGGCGCTCGGCATCGCGATCCTCGGCACCGTGCTGTTCTCGTCGACGGCGGGCATCCTCTCGCACTCCCTCGACGAGCGCGGGCTCGAGGCGGCGCAGCGCGATCAGGTGGTCTCCGCGGTCGTCGACAGCTCGGGCGCGGCGATCTCCGGCCTCGCGTCCGACCCCGCGACCGCCGAGATCGGCGGCGACGCGAAGGTCGCGTTCTCCGATGCGACCCGGCTCGCGGCGTTCACCGCGGCGGGGTTCCTCGTGATCGGCCTAGTTGTACTGACCTCGACCGTTGTTGATTCGGTCGATGGGGGTTTTGCCTCCGATGCCGAGGTGGTGCCTGTCTAGGTTGTAGTAGTCGAGCCAGGTCGTCAACCCTGCTTTTCGGTCGTCGTTCGAGCTCCAGGGGCGGGCGTAGGCCCACTCGGTGGCGAGGGTGCGGTTGAGGCGTTCGACTTTCCCGTTGGTCCAGGGGCAGTGCGGTTTGATGAACCGCTGTCGGATGCCGTGCGCGTCGACCACTGCCTTGAACGCGGCCGAGTGGCGGTAAGCGAACGCGTTGTCGCTGATGACGCGTTCGACTGTGACGCCGAGGCGCGCGTAGAACGCGATCGCCCGCTCGAGCACACCCGCCGCGGTGGTGCCTTTCTCGTCGTCGTGGATCTCCGCGTAAGCAACTCGGGAATGGTCGTCGATGACGGTGTGCACGTAGTCGTAACCCAGGCCCCGCTTGCGCGCAGGACGTTGCCCGCGGCCATGCAGACGCCATCCGCCGCCGTCGGGGATACGGCCGAGTTTCTTCACATCAACGTGGATCAGGGACCCGGGATGATCATGCTCGTAACGCTGCGCGGATCGGCGGGTCGCGCGGATCACGGACCCCGTGACCGGGTCCAGCTCCCGCAGCAACGGCACGTGGTGGCGGCGCAACACCCTACCGACCGTTGAGGCCTGCAAGCCGAGCTTGTCAGCGATGAACACCGGCCCACGCCGAGTGAGGTGCCGCATGATCCGCACCCTCGCCTCCACGCACGCTTTGGTCTGGCGAGGGTGGGAGCGGGCGACGCTGGAACGATCGATCAGGCCCGCCGGGCCGCACTCCCGGAACCTGCGCCACCACCGCCACGCGGTCGTGCGGGAGATCCCCATTTCCGCGGCGACATGCGCGACCGCACGCCCCGACTGGATGCGCTGAACCATGATCAACCGGCCGGCCGGAGTCAGCCGGGCATTAGCGTGAGACAAGAGAGACCTCCGTGCGTTTGAGCTGAAGAACTTAGACAGCTCCAACTCGACCCCGGAGGTCTCTCCTACGTCAACAACGATCTGGGTCAGTACACCTAGTCGCCACGATCCCGCTCGGGCGGGGTCAGCGCCGGGGGTCGGGCGATGGGGACCCGGGCGGGGTGGGGGACTCGGCCGAGGCGGGGTCGGACACGGGGGCGCGGGCGGCGGAATCCGGGGAGTAGCCGGCGTCAGCTCACCCTTTACTTAGCACAGCTAATGAGCTATGCTAAGTATCTGTATGAACAGTGATCCCGCATCGGCCGATGAGGCCTCAGATTTCCGCATGGCGACCTTCCGGCTCGCCCGCCGCCTGCGCTCGCAGCGCGCGGTCGACTCGATGAGCGACGGGCAGTTCGCCGTCCTGGCGGCACTGTCGAACCACGGACCGCACACCCTCGGCGAGCTCGCCGACCGCGAGCGCGTCTCGGCGCCGTCGATGAACCGCACCGTCAACTTCCTCGAGGAGTCGGGCTACCTCACCCGCACCCCCGACGTGGCCGACCGGCGCAAGGTCAACATCGCCCTCACCGACGCGGGCCGCGGCGTCGTCGCCGAGACCGTGCGCCGCCGCGACTCGTGGCTCGAGCAGGCCTTCGCCGCCCTCAGCCCCGCGCAGCGCGCGACGCTGCACGACGCAGCCGCCATCATGCGAGAGGTGGCGGCGCGATGAGCAGGAGAACCGCAGACGCGAAGACGGGGAACGCGATGTTCCGCTCCTTCGCCATCTTCAACTACCGCGTCTGGTTCATTGGCGCCCTCGTCTCGAATGTGGGCGCCTGGATGCAGGCGACCGCGCTCAGCTGGGTCGTGCTCACCGTCCTCACCGACAACGACGCGGGCGCGATGGGGCTCACGATGGCGCTGCAGTTCGCGCCGCCGCTGCTCCTCGTCAGCGTGACCGGGTGGGTCGCCGACCGGTTCGACCGACGCCGGCTGCTCATGGTGACGCAGTCGTCGCTCCTCATCGTCGGCGCGATCATCGGGGTGTTGCTGCTGAACGGGCTGATGACCCTGCCGCTCATGTACGTGTTCGCGCTGCTGCTCGGGTTCGTCGCCGCGTTCGACAATCCCACGCGGCAGGCGTTCGTCTCCGACCTCGTCGACCGGGAGAACGCGTCGAACGCCGTCGCGCTGAACGCGGCATCCTTCAACGTCGCCCGCATGATCGGGCCGGCCGTCGCCGGCATCGTGATCGTCGCGGTCGGCACCGGCTGGGTGTTCCTCGTGAACGCCGTGACGTTCCTCGCGATGCTCGTGGCACTGTGGCGCATCCGGGTCGACGAACTCGTGCCGCGCGTGAAGGCGACCGGCGCGTCGCGGCTGGCCGACGGGTTCCGCTACGTCGGCGGCCGCCCCGACCTGCTCGTGACGTTCGTGATGGTGTTCCTCCTCGGCGCGTTCGGCATGAACTTCCCGATCTTCGCCTCGACGATGGCGCTCGAGTTCGGCCAGTCGGCCGACGGCTACGGGCTGCTGAGCTCGATCCTCGCGATCGGCTCGCTCGCCGGCGCGCTGCTGGCCGCCCGGCGCGATCGCGCGCGGATCCGCCTCGTCATCATGGGCATGGGGTTGTTCGGCGTCTCGATCGGGCTGTCGGCGCTCATGCCGACGTACTGGCTCTACGCGGCGGCCCTCATGGTGACGGGGTTCGCGAGCGTGACGACGCTCACGACGGCGAACGGCTACGTGCAGACGACGACCGACCCGGCGCTGCGCGGCCGCGTGCTCGCGCTGTACATGGCGATCCTCATGGGCGGCACCCCGCTCGGCGCTCCCGTCGTCGGCTGGGTCGCGGCGGAGTTCGGCCCGCGGATCGCGATCCTGCTCGGCGCGGTGATGGCGCTCGTCGCCTTCGGCATCGGGTTCGGATGGCTGGTGTTGTCCGGGCGCCTGCACCGGCACGAGACGCGCCGCTTCGCCCTGTCGCTCGACGAGACGCGGCCGATCTCGATCGTCGACCCCGTCGCCCCCGAGGAGTTCAGCGACGAGGTCGCCGCGACCACGCCGATCTCGCTCCCCGACGTGCGCGTGCCCGACCTCACCCGCGACACCCCCCGCCGCCGCACCGCCTGACCCTGGCCTCCCCTACTCCCCCGCGAGCCGCTACGCCGCGTGCCACCCACCACGATCTGTACCGCCCGCCGCGTAGCGGCTCGGCCACCGCGTAGCGGCTCGGCCACCGCGTAGCGGCTCGGCGTCGGGTTCGGCTCGGGCCCCGGCGGGCACAGCCCCCACCGAGAAACCACTCCCGCCCTGAGAAACCACGCACCACGTGGTGTCTCGACTCACCGCTGGTTTCTCACGCCGGAGCCGCGCTGCCCGGCCTCCTCCACTCCTGGGATGCAAGCCACCTGGCACCACGCCCCGTCCCCCATGCCAACCCCACGCCCCGCGAGCCGCTACGCGGCGTGCCAGCCGTCACGGTCTGCACCGCCCGCGGCGTAGCGGCTCGGCCGCGGCGTAGCGGCTCGGCCGCGGCGTGGCGGCTCGGCGAAGGCGCTCGTCGCGAGCGCGGAGAGGAGCACCATGACCGAGATGCGGCGCGACCCGCGCAGGGGCCATGCCGACCGCGACGACGACCCACACGGGGCGCGGTAGCAGCATCTCGAAGGCGGTCGCGGGCATCGTCCGCGTCGCGCGGCCGCGCGCCGTCTCGGAGGTCATCCGCCCATCCTGTGCCGCAGGCATCCGGACGGTCAACCGCGCGCCGACACTGGACAACTCGATTACCGATCAGTAATCTGAATGCGGTTACTGATCAGTAATCGAGCGAGCGCACCGCGAGGAAGGGCGAACCGTGATGCCCACGATCGACCAGGAGCCGGGAAGAACCTCCTATCGCGACCTCGTCGACGGCCTCCGCGAGCGCACCGCGCACGTCGCCCGAGGCGGCTCGCCGGCCTCGCGTGCCCGCCATGTCGCCCGCGGCAAGCTGCTCGCGCGCGACCGCATCGACGCCCTGCTCGACCGCGGTTCGCCGTTCCTCGAACTCGCGCCGCTCGCCGCATGCGACCTCGGCGACGACTGGCCGGCGGCCGGGGTGATCGCCGGCATCGGCCTCGTCGAAGGCCGACACGTGATGGTCATCGCCAACGACGCGACGGTGAAGGGCGGCACCTACCACCCGCTGACGGTGAAGAAGCACCTGCGCGCGCAGGAGGTCGCCGCCGAGAACCGGCTGCCGTGCATCTCCCTCGTCGACTCGGGCGGCGCGTTCCTGCCGATGCAGGACGAGGTCTTCCCCGATCGCGACCACTTCGGGCGCATCTTCTACAACCAGGCGCGGATGTCCCGCGACGGCATCGCCCAGATCGCCGCCGTCATGGGGTCATCCACCGCCGGCGGCGCGTACGTGCCCGCGATGAGCGACGAGACCGTGATCGTCCGGGATCAGGGCACCATCTTCCTCGGCGGCCCGCCGCTCGTGAAGGCCGCCACGGGCGAAGTCGTGACGGCCGAAGAACTCGGCGGCGGCGTCACCCATACGCGCATCTCGGGCGTCGCCGACCACTTGGCCGAGAACGACGCGCACGCCCTCCAGATCGTGCGCGACATCGTCGACACCCTCCCCCGCCCCGCATCGCTGCCCTACGACCTCGGGCCCGCCGACCCACCGCTGCACGACCCCGACACGCTCTCCGACGTCGTCCCGGTCGAGCTCACAACCCCGTACGACGCGCGCGAGATCATCACGCGCCTCGTCGACGGCGGCCGGTTCACCGAGTTCAAACGCGAGTACGGCGACACCCTCGTCACCGGCTTCGCGCACATCCACGGGCATCCGGTCGGCATCCTCGCCAACAACGGGGTGCTGTTCGCCGAATCGGCCCTGAAAGGCGCGCACTTCATCGAGCTGTGCGACCAGCGCGGCATCCCGCTGCTGTTCCTGCAGAACATCACCGGCTTCATGGTCGGGCGCGAGTACGAGCACGGCGGCATCGCCAAGCACGGCGCCAAGATGGTGAACGCCGTCGCCTGCGCCCGCGTGCCGAAGCTCACCGTCGTCGTCGGCGGATCGTTCGGCGCGGGCACGTACTCCATGTGCGGGCGCGCGTACTCGCCGCGGTTCCTGTGGCTGTGGCCGGGGGCGCGCGTCTCGGTGATGGGCGGCCCGCAGGCGGCATCCGTCCTCTCCACGGTGCGTGGGGAGCAGTTGGATGCCGCGGGCACCACTTGGTCCGATGACGAGCGCGTCGCGTTCGAGCAGCCCATCCGCGAGCAGTACGAGCGCCAGGGCAGCCCCTATTACTCGACCTCGCGGCTGTGGGACGACGGCGTGATCGAGCCCGCGCAGACGCGCGACGTGCTCGGCCTCGCCCTCGACATCGTCTCCCGCACCCCCATCGCCGATGCGCCCGGCTACGGCGTCTTCCGGATGTGATGCCATGACCGCCATGCCGTCCCGCACCATCTCGAAGGTCCTCATCGCCAATCGCGGCGAGATCGCTGTGCGGATCATCCGCACGCTCCGGAGCCTCGGCATCCGCTCGGTCGCGGTCTACAGCGACGCCGACGCGGGCGCGCTGCACGTGCGCCTCGCCGACGAGGCGGTGCGACTCGGGCCCGCCCCCGCGGCGGAGAGCTACCTCTCGATCGAGCGGGTGCTGGATGCCGCGCGCCGCACGGGCGCCGACGCGATCCACCCGGGGTTCGGCTTCCTCGCCGAGAACGCCGCGTTCGCCCGCGCGTGCGCCGACGCGGGCATCGTCTTCATCGGGCCGGGCGCCGAGGCGATCGAGGTCATGGGCGACAAGATCTCCGCGAAGCGCACCGTCGAGGCCCGCGGCGTACCGACGGTGCCCGGGCTCGCGCGCCCCGGGCTCACCGACGACGAGCTGATCGCGGGGGCCGCCGACGTCGGCCTCCCCGTGCTCATCAAGCCGTCGGCGGGCGGCGGCGGCAAGGGCATGCACGTCGTCGAGGACGCGTCTGGGCTGCCGGCGGCGGTCGCGGCGGCGCGACGCGAGGCCGCGGCATCCTTCGGTGACGACACCCTGTTTCTCGAGCGCTACGTGACGACGCCCCGGCACATCGAGGTGCAGATCCTGGCCGATGCGCACGGCGCGGTCGTGCATCTCGGCGAGCGCGAGTGCTCGCTGCAGCGCCGCCACCAGAAGGTCGTGGAGGAGGCACCGTCGCCGCTTCTGGATGCCGCGACGCGGGCGCGGATCGGCGCCGCCGCCTGCGAGACCGCGCGCAGCGTCGGGTACGTCGGCGCGGGAACGGTGGAGTTCATCGTGCCCGGCGATTCCCCCGACGAGTTCTTCTTCATGGAGATGAACACGCGCCTGCAGGTCGAGCACCCGGTCACCGAGCTCGTCACGGGCCTCGACCTCGTCGAACTGCAGCTGCGGATCGCCGCGGGCGAGCCGCTGCCGTTAACGCAGGACGAGGTCACGCTCGACGGCCACGCGATCGAGGTGCGCGTGTATGCCGAGGATCCGCGGGCGGGGTTCCTGCCGACGGGCGGGCACGTCGAGCGCGTCGTGCACCCGGCGGGCGTCGGCATCCGCGTGGACACCTCGCTCGAAGACGGCCTCGACGTCTCGACCGACTACGACCCGATGCTCGCGAAGATCATCGCCTCGGGCCCGGATCGAGAGGAGGCACGGCGGCGCCTGGTCGCGGCGCTGGCCGACACCGCGATCTTCGGGTTCGAGACCAACCTCACGTTCCTGCGGCTGCTGCTCGAGCGCCCCGAGATGATCGCGGGAGACCTCGACACCGGCCTCATCGCCCGTGTCTTCGACGAGCTCGCCTTCCCCGCCGTCGCCCCGCGCGCCTTCGCGGAGGCGGCGCTCATCCTGCACGCCCGCGATGCGGCCGACGCGGCCAGGGCGGCGGCAGGGTCGGGCGCAGGGCGGACCGCGCCGACCGGGCCGTGGGCGCGCGTCGACGGGTGGCGGCTCGGCGGCGCGGCGCCGAGCGTGTTCGATCTCGAGGCGGGCGCGGACGTCGAACGGGTCCGCGTGTGGGCGTCCCCGCTGCGGGTCGCGGTCGGGGACGCGGATGTCACCGCGGATGCCGCCGCTGATTCCACCGTCGCGAGCGTCGCCGTCGAGGCCGGCCGGGCGACTGTGAGCATCGGCGGCGTGGCGCGGTCGTTCCCGTTCGCCGTGGGCACCGACGGCGTGTGGCTGAGCGACGGCGGCGAGGCCGTACACGTGCGCGAGCGTCGTGAGTCGTACGGCGCGGTCGCGGCATCCGATGCCTCGCCGACCCTCGTCTCACCGCTTCCCGGCACGGTCGTCATGGTGTCGGTGGCAGACGGCGACCGCGTCGACGCGGGTGATGCGGTGGCCGTCGTGGAGGCGATGAAGATGGAGCACGTGCTGCGCGCGACGGTCGCCGGCACCGTGCGGCTCGGCGTCGCCGTCGGCGACCAGGTGACCCGCAGCGGGATCGTCGCGACGATCGAGGCGACCGAGGCGGTCGACTCCGACGACGCCTGAGCGGGCGCGGCGACCCGGCGGCACGCCGGCGGCGACACCGACGCCCCGCGCCCCCTACCCCTCGACGAGCGCGCGCAGCGCCATGGCCGCGAGGATCCGGCCGGCGTCCGCCTGCGTGGCGGGCGCGGAGTACGGCGTCGAGTTCAGCAGTCCGAAGGTGCCGAGCAGGCGCACCTGACGCTCGGGCTCGGTGAGGTCGGGGCAGACTCGGGCGAGCACGCCGTCCCAGATCTGCACGTACTCCCGCTGCAGCCCGCGCACGCGACGGTTGACCTCCACCGGCAGCTGGGCGAGCTCGCGGTCCTGGATGCGGATGATGTCGGGCTCGCTCGTGGCGAAGTCGATGTAGAAGCCGATGAGCGCGACGAGCGTCGCGTGTGCAGATAGGTCGCCGCCGAGGATGTCCCGTGCCCCCGCGACGAGCTGCTCGCTCGCGCCCTGCAGCAGCTCCTGCAGCAGCTCGTCCTTGCTGCGGACGTAGTTATACAGCGCGGGCCCACTCATGCCCACGGCATCCCCGAGCTCCACGGTGGACACCGCGGCGAACCCGCGCTCAGCGAACAGGCTCGCGGCCGCCCGCAGCAGGTCGGCGCGACGGCTCGCCTTCTGCGACGCGCGCCATCCCGATCCCATAGCGCGAGTCTACGGGCGCCCGCGCCTACGCCTCGCGGGTGATCGTCACCTGCACGTGCAGGTCGCTCTTGTAGGGACCGGCGTAGACACCGCGCAACGGCGGCACGTCGTTGTAGTCGCGGCCCCGGCCGACGAGCACGTGCCGGTCGCCGATCTCGACCCGGTTGGTCGGGTCGAAGCCCTCCCAGTCACCCGTGAACCACTCCACCCACGCGTGCGACTCGCCGGTGACGCCGACCCCGACCTCGGGGTGGATGCTCGGGTGCAGGTATCCCGACACGTAGCGCGCGGGGATGCCGACTTCGCGGAGCGCCCCGAGGGTGATGTGGGTGATGTCCTGACAGACGCCCTTCCGCTCCACCCACGCCTCGGCGCCGGTCGAGTGCACTCCTGTGATGCCGGGCATGTACTCCACCGCGTCGCCGATCGCGGTCGCGATGGCGAGGGCGGCCCGCCCCGGGTTGTCGTGCTGCCCCGCGATCGAGTGGGCGATCTCGGCCACCTCGGGGTGCGGCTCGGTGCGCCCCGACTGGCCGAGCATCTCGACCGTCTCGATCGCGCGGGCGCTCTCCCGCTCGAGGCGATCCCAGCCGATGTCGGGGAACTCGACCGGCCGCGGGCGCACCTCGACGAGCGAGCGGGCGGTGATGTCGAGCGCGCTGTGGCCGGCGAGCACGTCGAACGCGGCGACCCGCGTGCCGAAGTAGTCGGTGTAGTAGTTCACGCTGGTCGACGGGTCGATCTCCAGCTGCGAGCTCAGCACGAACTGCGCATCGGTCGATCCGGGCAGCATGCGCGCCTCGTTGTACGACGCGCCCACGTCGCCCGGGTAGCGGAACCCGGTCGCGTGCTCGATCCGCAGTCGCATCATCGCCGGCTCACCCGCCCGCCGGCGGCGCGCGCCGCCTCCGCCTGTCGAGGGGTCATGAGGTCTCTCCGATCCAGCTGGGCTCGGCGTGCGTGGGGAAGAACCGGTCGCGGATCGCCTCCGACGCCTCGCGGGTCACCTTCTGCACCTGCTCCATGTGCTCGGGCAGGTCGCGCAGGATCTCCTCGATCGGCCGGTACTCGAGGTCGTTGCGGATGCGGCCGAGCGCCCGCAGCACGGTGTTCGAGTGCCCGACGCGGTCGGCGACGGGGTCGATCGCGCTCATGCAGTTCTCCGCGACGGTGATCGAGTGGATCACCGACCGCGGGAACAGCCGGTCGAGCAGCAGGAACTCGGCCGCATTGGCCGCGCTCGGCATGCCGCGGTAGGTGCGCAGATACGCCTCGTAGGCGCCGCAGGAGCGGAGGATCGTCGTCCAGGACGGGCCGGATGCCTCGGTCAGCGCCCGCGTCGCGAGCAGCCGCGCGGTCATGTCGGTGCGCTCGATCGCGCGCCCGAGCGTCAGGAACTGCCAGGCCTCGTCACGGCTCGTCGACGAGTCGGTGACGCCGACGGCGAGCGCCGACCGCTCGCGCACCCACTGGAAGAACTCGTGCGCCTTCTCGTTGTTGATGCGCCGAGGCGTCCGTGAATACGTCGTGTTCAGCGTCTCCCACAGCTCCGTCGACACGATCTCGCGGGCCCGGCGCGCGTTCTCGCGGGCCGACTGCACGGCGTAGGCGATGCTCGACGGGTTGGTGCGGTCGATGGCGAGGCTCGTGAGCACGTCGCCGCGGGTGACGCGCACGTCGTCACGGGGCGGCACCGAGCCCATGACGCCCATGATCGAGCGGCACGCGGTGTCCTCCTCGATCCAGGGGTCTTCGAGGAGGAGCTGCAGGTGCACGTCGAGGATGCGCGCGGTGCCGTCGGCGCGCTCGATGTAGCGCCCGATCCAGAAGAGCGACTCGGCGATGCGGCTCAGCATGCGGCACCTCGCGAGGGCGTCGCGCCGGCGGCGCCGGACTGCTGCTGCTGCTCCTGCTGCTCGGTGAGCGGCCCCGGCGTCGACGGGGCGGTGGCGAGCGGCCCCTGCGCGTCGTAGATGATCGGGATCGCCTGCGTGACGGATGCCTGGTCGGCGACGAGCCCCGCGAGCCCGCCGGGCTCCTGCAGCTCGCGCGGTCCGCGGCGCGGTGCGTCGCCCCCGACGATCCAGGTGTCCTTCGACCCGCCGCCCTGCGACGAGTTCACCACGAGCTGTCCCTCGGGGAGGGCGACGCGGGTGAGGCCGCCGGGCAGCACCCACACCTCATCGCCGTTGTTGACGGCGAAGGGGCGGAGGTCGGCGTGCCGCGGGCGCATGCCGTCTTCGACGAGTGTCGGGATCGTCGAGAGCATCACGACCGGCTGCGCGATCCAGCCGCGGGGGTCGGCGATGAGCTTCTTGCGGAGCTTCTCGAGCTCGGCGGGCGAGGCATCCGGTCCGACGACGAGCCCCTTGCCGCCCGAGCCGTCGACCGGTTTGACGACGAGCTCGTCGAGCCGGTCGAGCACCTCTTCGAGCGCGTCGGGCTCTTCGAGCCGCCACGTGTCGACGTTCTTCAGGATCGGGTCTTCGGCGAGGTAGTAGCGGATGAGGTCGGGAACGTACGTGTAGAGCAGCTTGTCGTCGGCGACGCCGTTGCCGACGGCGTTGGCGATCGTGACGTTGCCCAGGCGCGCCGCGAGCATGAGGCCGGGGGCGCCCAGCATCGAGTCGGCACGGAACTGCAGCGGGTCGAGGAAGTCGTCGTCGACCCGGCGGTAGATGACATCGACCCGCTTGGGGCCGCGCGTCGTGCGCATGAACACCTTGCCGCCCATGCACTGCAGGTCGCGCCCCTCGACGAGCTCGACACCCATGAGGCGGGCGAGCAGCGTGTGCTCGAAGTAGGCCGAGTTGTAGACGCCCGGTGTCAGCACGACGACGTTCGGGTCGTCGACGCCGGGCGGCGCGGCGTTCCGCAGCGCCTGGAGCAGCTTGTTCGGGTAGTCGCCGACCGGCTGCACGCGCATCGAGTGGAACAGCTCGGGCAGGGTCTGCGCCATGACGCGGCGGTTCGAGATGACGTAGCTGACGCCGGAGGGCACGCGCACGTTGTCTTCGAGCACCCGCATCTCGCCGTGCTCGTCGCGGATCAGGTCGATGCCGGCGACCTGGATGCGCACGCCGTTGGCGGAGTGGATGCCCGCCGCCTGGCGGTAGAAGTACTGCGAGCTGGCGATGAGCGCCGCCGGCAGCACGCCGTCACGGACGCAGTACTGGCGGCCGTACGCGTCGTCGAGGAACGCCTCGAGTGCCTTCACGCGCTGCTGCACGCCCTTCTCGACGCGCGCCCACTCGTCGTACGCGATGACGCGCGGCACCGCGTCGAGCGGGAACGGCCGCTCCTCGCCGGCGAAGTCGAACGTGACGCCCTGTGCGAGGTACGAGCTGGCGAGCGACTCGGAGCGCCCGCGCAGCTCCTCCTGCGTGAGGCGGGCGAGCGCCTGATGCAGCTCCCGGTACGCCTCGCGCGACGCTCCCCCGTCGGCAGCGTGCTCGGGCGCCTCGAACATCTCGTCGAACGGCGGCACGCCCGACGCGGTCTTGCGCGGCGCCAGCGTGGAGCCGTAGCCGTCGAACAGATCACCCATCCTTCGACACTAGTCGGCGACGTGTTTCGTGAGTGTGACGGATGCCCCGGCATCCAGGTCTCAGGCGGCGTCAGCCGGCGAGGACGAGGCGGAGCTGCTCGACGGCCCAGTCGAGCTCGGTGGCGCGCACGACGAGCGGCGGCGCGATGCGGATCGTCTGGCCGTGGGTGTCCTTCACGAGCACGCCGCGGTGGAGGAGCTTCTCGGCGATCTCGCGCCCGGTGCCGAACGCCGGGTCGATGTCGACGCCGGCCCACAGGCCCGCGACGCGCGTCGCGGTGACGCCGTGGCCGATGAGGGCGTCGAGGGAGGCGGCGAGGTGCTCGCCGAGCGCCTGCGCGCGGGTCTGGAACTCGCCCGAGGCGAGCATCTCGACCACCCGCAGTCCGACGGCGCAGGCGAGCGGGTTGCCCCCGAACGTCGAGCCGTGCTCGCCGGGGCGGATGACCCCGAGCACATCGGCGTCGGCGACGACGGCGGAGAGGGGCAGGATGCCTCCGCCGAGGGCCTTTCCGAGGAGGTACACGTCGGGCACGACGCCCTCGCGGTCGCACGCGAACGTCGTGCCGACCCGGGCGAGGCCCGACTGGATCTCGTCGGCGATGAACAGCACGCCCCGCTCGTCGCAGATCTCGCGGATCGCGCGCAGGTAGCCCTCGGGCGGGATCACGACGCCCGCCTCGCCCTGGATCGGCTCGACGAGCACGGCGGCGGTGTTCTCGTCGATCGCCGCGGCGATGGCCTCGGCATCCCCGTACGGCACCGAGACGAACCCGGGCGCGAACGGCCCGAAGTCCTCGCGTGCCTGCGGGTCGTCGCTGAAGCCGACGATCGTCGTCGTGCGCCCGTGGAAGTTGCCGTCGGCGACGACGATCGAGGCCGCGCCCTCCGGCACGCCCTTGACGCGGTAGGCCCAGGCGCGGGCGAGCTTGATGCCCGTCTCGACGGCCTCGGCGCCGGTGTTCATCGGCAGCACCATGTCTTTGCCGCAGAGCGCCGCGAGGGCGTCGGCGAACGGTCCGAGCCGGTCGTTGTGGAACGCGCGGCTGGTGAGCGTGACGCGGCCGAGCTGCTCGGTCGCGGCGGCGACGAGCGCGGGGTGGCGGTGCCCGAAGTTCAGCGCGGAGTACGCCGACAGCAGGTCGAGGTACCGCTTGCCCTCGATGTCGGTCACCCACGCGCCCTCGCCGCGAGCGACGACGACCGGCAGCGGGTGGTAGTTGTGCGCGACGTGCGCGTTCTCGGCGGCGATCAGCTCGCCGGTGAGGGCGTCGGCAGGGGAGGTGGTCGTGGTCATCGCTTTCCTCGCAGTTCGAGCGTGCAGCACTTGATCCCGCCGCCGCCGAGCAGCAGCTCCGACAGGTCGACGAGCACGGGGTGGTAGCCGCGCTCCCGCAACTGGGCTTCGAAGCCCGTCGCGCGCGGCGAGATGAAGACGTTGTAGCCGTCGGATGCCGAGTTGAGGCCGAACACGGCACCGTCGGCATCCGACACCTCGATCGCGTCAGGGTAGCGCTCCCGCAGCACGGCGAGCGAGGGCTCGTCGAACGCGCTGGGCAGGTAGGCGATGTTCGCCTTCTCCACGCCGCCCGGACCCTCGACCGGGTCGAGCACCGAGATGGCGGTGTCGAGGTGGTAGAACCGCGGGTCGATGAGGCGCAGCGAGACGACCTCGCGGCCGAAGACTCCCGCGACCTCGGCGTGGCTGTCGCCGGTCGAGCGGAATCCGGTGCCGGCGAGGATCGTGTCGCCGACGAGGAGGAAGTCGCCCTCGCCCTCCTGCACCGAGACGGGCTCGACCACGTCGAAGCCGTGCGCGGCGAACCAGTCCATGAACGGACGCTCCTCGCCGCGGCGCTCGTCGACGCGGAAGCGCACGCCGAGCGCGCGCCCGTCGACGATGAAGCCGCCGTTGGCGGTGTAGACCATGTCGGGCAGGCCCGGGACGGGGTCGATGAGCTCGACCTCGTGACCGAGCGCGACATACGTGTCGTAGAGCGTCTGCCATTGCGCCAGCGCTTTGGCGGTGTCGGTGGGCTTGGCGGGCTCCATCCACGGGTTGATCCGGTAGCTCACCGTGAAGTGCTCGGGGCGGCACATCAGGTAGCGGCGGTGCTGGGCGATGCGAGCCGGGGCCGCGGGTGCGGCCTGCGCGGCGGGTGCGGACGAAAGGGACATCTCGCTCCTCGATTCCTTGGTCTTCGAAGGGCGGCGGACGCTGTCCAGAGGCCCGTCGGCGCTTCGACTCGTTCCGACGGGGCGGAGAGGAAAGGTCGGGCGGGCACGCCGGGATCCATTGTGCCAGAGTCGGCCCTGCCGTCGACGAGCACCGGTGAGTAGATTTCTTTTCCATGGGGAGAAGAACAGGGGACGAGACCCGGGCACTGCTGCTGCGGGTCGGGATGCAGATGCTGCTCGAGCGCGGGGTGTCGGCGGGGGTGCAGCACATCCGGCTGCAGGACGTGCTGCGGCACGCGGGGCTCACCACGGGCGCCGCCTACCGGCTGTGGGCCGATCAGAACGACTATCAGCGCGACCTCGCCGTCGCGATGGTGCGGCTGCGCCTGAGCGGGCCGACCGACTATGCGCGCGCCGCCGTCGGCGAACTGGTGGCGGCCGGCGCGGACGGCGACGACGTCATCCGCGCCGCGGCCGAGGCGCACGTGCGCACCGCCGCCGTCGACACCGACGACCCCGCCGACGCACTGGACGCCCAGCTGTTCCTCATCTCGCTGGCGCTGCGCACGACGGCGCAGACGTGGCCGGAGCTGAAGGATGCCAGCCGGCAGCGCCACCGCGAATCGATCGCCGCGTTCGCGGAGTTCTACGCCTCGCTGATGGAGGCGTACGGGCTCCGGATGAAGGCGCCTCTGACGGTGGCCGACTTCACCGAGGCGATGGCGGCGATGGGCGAGGGCTTCGCGGTGCGCGCCCTGGAGGGGATCGACCATCCCCGCGTCACGGCGGCGGTGGGCGACGAGGTGCCCGAGGGCGACTGGACGCTGTTCGCGCTCGGCGTGCGGGCCCTCGTCAACGAGTTCATGACGCCCGTCACGGACGGCGACAGCGGGGACGATGACAGCGGCGACGGGGGCGGGAGCTCTGGGGTCGAGTGAATCCCCCAACCCCAGAGCGACACTCCCCCCGGCGTGTCAATTGACGGCCAGACCAACGTCACTGCGTGCCCACAGGATTTGAGTGCCCGCAGCGACTGAATCAGCGTCGTGCTGACACCGGTCTCCGTCGGCGCTCCCCAGATGCGCCACTCACATCGTTACTCGCGAGGGCTCCCGAGACCAGAAAGATAACTTGTTTCTCTCCGGCCCGGACGACGGGGGATCAGATGACCGCTTCGCTCCACGGGTCGGGGTTGCCGAACCGGTGCGCCGTGATCGAGATCGCCTGCTCGTGCAGGAAGGGCAGCAGCTCGATCCGTCCCGCCGTGGTCACCTCGTTCGCGTACACCGCGATGTCGGGGTCGCCGCCGGTCGCGTCGGCGAGCGCGGTGCGGGCCGCGGCGACCGACTCCTCGGCGCCGATGATCCGCACGCGCGAGGTGCCCGCCGCGCGCACGCGCTCGATCCACTCGTCGTCGGTCTCGAGGTACACCGGCACGTCGAGGTCGCCGAGCGCGCGCCGCACCGCCGCGGGAAGCCCCACCGGGGCGCTCAGGCTGAAGCCGCCGCCCGCGCGCACGCCCGCGACCACGACCCGCAGCAGCGCCTGCCACGAGGCATCCTTCGTCGCCCGCACCGCCACCTCGACGGCACGGTAGCGGAACAGGTTCCGCTCGACCTTCAGCTGCGACACGTCGCGCACGCGGCCGAACTCGCGGTCCCACGCGACGGCGTCGGAGAGCGCGCCGCGGCGCAGCCACTCGAACGCCTCGTAGTCGAGCGAGGGCTGGGCGGCCTCGATGAGCGAGGTGATGCGGGTGTCGAGCCCGCGCAGGTGCAGCGTCGACGAGGGCGCACCGCCCGTGGCGGAGCGCCACGAGCCGAGTCCGATCAGGTAGTTCGGGCCGCCCGCCTTGGTGCCCGCGCCGACCGACGAGCGCTTCCAGCCGCCGAACGGCTGCCGCTGCACGATCGCGCCGGTGATGCCGCGGTTGACGTAGAGGTTGCCCGCCTCGACGCCGTCGAGCCACCGGGCGAGGTCGTCGGGGTCCTGCGTGTAGAGCCCCGCGGTGAGTCCGTAGGCGACGGCGTTCTGCAGCTCGATCGCCTCCTCCAGCGAGGCGGCGTGCATGACGCCGAGCATCGGTCCGAAGAACTCCTCGAGGTGCGTGCGCGAGCCCGGGCGCACGCCCACGCGGATGCCGGGCCGCCACAGCCGCCCGGCGTACTCGGGCGCCACGTCGTCGATCTCCTCCGGAGCGACGAGCCACTGCTCGCCCTCTTCGAGCTCCGTGAGCGCCCAGGCGAGCTTGCCGCGGGGCGGCTCGACGACCGGGCCGACCTCGGTGCGCGGGTCGGCCGGCGTGCCGACGCGGAGCGACCGCGTGGCATCCACGAGCTGCCGCGCGAAGCGCTCCGAGCGCGCGACCGGGCCGACGAGGATCGCGAGCGACGCGGCCGAGCACTTCTGGCCGGCGTGGCCGAACGCGCTCTTGACGAGGTCGGATGCCGCGAGGTCGAGGTCTGCCGACGGCATGACGATCATGGCGTTCTTCCCGCTCGTCTCGGCCAGCAGCGGCAGCTCGGGCCGCCACGAGCGGAAGAGCGCCGCGGTGTCCCACGAGCCGGTGAGGATGACGCGGTCGACGTCGTCGTGCGCGACGAGCTGCTGCCCGAGGCCGCCCTCGTCGATGTCGACCAGCGCGAGCACATCGCGGGAGACGCCGGCCTCGTCGAACGCCTGCCAGATCGCCTCGGCGACGACGGCGGCGCAGCGGCGCGCCTGCGGCGCCGGCTTGAACACGACGCCCGACCCCGCGGCGAGTGCCGCCAGCACGCCGCCGGCGGGGATCGCGATCGGGAAGTTCCACGGCGGGGTGACGACCGTCAGGCGCGCCGGCACGAACACGGCGCCGGGCACGCGGTCGAGCTCCCGCGCGGTGGCGGCGTAGTAGTTCGCGAAGTCGACGGCTTCGCTGATCTCGACGTCGGCCTCGGCGAAGACCTTGCCGGTCTCGGACGCCGCGACCTCGATCAGCTCGCCGCGGCGGGCCTCCAGGGCGCGGGCCGCGGCCTGCAGCACGGCGGCGCGCTCGGCGGCGGGAGTCTGGCCCCACGCGCTCGCGGCGGTGCGCACGCGCTGGACGGTCTCTTCGAGGTCGCCGTCGGAGTCGATCCGCGCAGCGGCGATCGTCGCGTCGCCGGCCGCGGACGTCTCGATGCGCGCCAGAATCTCGCTCGCCCAGACGCGGTTGGCGGGGAGGGCCGGGTCGGAGTCGGGGGTGTTGGCGAAGCCCGCCGCGCCGCCCTTCGCCGATCCCAGCGCCTCGCGACCGGCGAAGACGGCCGTGTCGACGAACTCCTCGCCGCCGAACACCTGCGCCCGGGCGGAGTCGTCGCCCTCGCCGCCGCGGGCGATGCCGAGCACGACCTGGGTCAGGTCGGCGTCGTCGACGTCGTCGGTGTCGGCGGCGTCGCGGGTCGTGGCCTCGGGCGCGGCGGATGCGTCGGCGGGTTCCTCCCCAGCCCCGGCGGCGCGGTCCTGGCGGCGGCGCGGGCTCGCGGGCAGGGTGTCGTCGGCGGCGCGCTCGAGCGACGCGACGAACCGGTCGCGCTCGCGGGCGAACATCGCCGGGTCGACCGCGAGGTCGAACGCGGCGGAGAGGAAGTTCTCGCTCGACGCGTTCTCCTCGAGCCGGCGCACGAGGTAGCTGATCGCGACGTCGAACTCGTCGGGGCGCACGACCGGCACGTAGAGCAGCACGTGTCCCACGTCGCGGGTGACGGCCTCGACCTGGCCCTGCGCCATGCCGAGCAGCATCTCGATCTCGACGTCGGCGCGGACGCCCCGCTCGCCGGCGAGCAGCCACGCGTAGGCGATGTCGAAGAGGTTGTGACCGGCGACCCCGATCCGCACGGCGCGGGTGTGCTCGGGGCGCAGCCCCTCGTCGAGGCAGCGCAGGTACGAGGCATCCGTGTCGAGCTTCGACGCGTGCGTCGCGAGCTCCCAGCCGTGCATCGTGGCATCCACCCGCTCCATCGCGAGGTTCGCGCCCTTGACGAGACGCACCTTGATGCGCGCGCCGCCGGCGTCGACGCGCTCGGCCGCCCATTCGGTGAGGCGGCGGAGGGCCGGCAGCGCGTCGGGCAGGTAGGCCTGCAGCACGATGCCCGCCTCGAGCTGCTGCAGCCGGGGGTCTTCGAGGATGCGCGTGAACACCGCGATCGTGAGGTCGAGGTCGCGGTACTCCTCCATGTCGAGGTTGATGAAGGTCGGCGCCGTGCCGCCGCGGCCGGCGGCGGTGAGGTAGAGCGGCAGCAGACGCTCGACGACGGTGTCGACCGTCTCCTCGAAAGCCCACATCGAGATGTGGCTCGCGATCGCCGAGACCTTCACCGAGACGTAGTCGACATCGTCGCGGCGGATGAGCTCGTGGATGCCCTCGAGGCGGCGCAGCGCCTCGTGCTCGCCGAGCACCGCCTCGCCGAGCAGGTTGAGGTTGAGCCGCGCCCCCGACTCGCGGATCTTCGCGAGCGCCGGACCGAGCTTGTCGGGCCGCGCGTCGACGACGAGGTGGCCGACCATCTCGCGCAGCACGCGCCGCGCGATCGGCACGACGGGCGTCGGCAGCACGGGCGCGAGGGCGCCGCCGGTGCGGACGGCGGCGCGCAGGTACCAGGGCAGGAACTCCGGCACGAGGGGCGCGACGCGCTGCAGGTTGGATGCCGCGGCGCTGCGCGACTCGGGACGCATGACGCCGTCGACGAACCCGATCGTGAAGGGCAGACCGTTCGGGTCTTTCAGCACGCCCGCGAGCCGCTCGGCGGCCGGATCGGCCTGCACGTCGGCCGCTTCGGCGACCCAGCGCTCGGCGAGCGCGATCGCCTGGTCGGTGAGGTCGGGGAGGGCGTCGTCGATGGTCACATCTCCAGCCTGCACTGTCGTCATCCGATCAGCATGCGGCACGCGTATAGTTCGACAAAAGCGATGATCCATGATGGATATCGTTCGACTTCATCGATGGATGCCTAGGCGTCGTCGCCGTGCGGCTCACATGAGGCGCGGCGAGAGCGGAGGGACGGCGTGTTCGAGCTGAGACGGCTCCGACTGCTGCACGAGCTGTCGCTGCGCGGCACCCTCGCGGCGGTCGCCGACGCGCTCTCCTACAGCCCCTCGACGATCTCGCAGCAGCTCGCCCAGCTCGAGCGCGACGCCGGCATCGCCCTGCTCGTGCCCGACGGGCGGCGCGTGCGCCTCACCGAGCAGGGGGCGGCCCTCGCCGCGCACGCCGCGCGCGCCCTCGACGCCGACGAGGAGATGCGCGCCGAGCTCGAACGGCTGCAGCCGAGCATCGCCCCCGTGCGGTTGGCGGTGCTGCAGACGGCGGCGCGCACCATCGTGCCGACCGCGCTGACGCTCCTCGCCGAGCGCGCCCCGATGCTGCGCGTGGAGCTGGCCGAAGTGCCGCCCGAGGAGGGGCTGTTCGAGCTGTCCGCGCGCGGGTTCGACCTCGCGATCGCGGAGCAGTATCCGGGGCTCACCCGCGCGCACCGCCCCGACCTCGAGCGCCACACCCTCGGCCTCGATCCGCTCCGGCTCGCCACGCGAGGCGCGGCCGGCCCGCTCGGCGACCTCGCCGACCGGGCCTGGGTGATGGAGCCGGTCGGCACCGCCGCGCGGGAGTGGGCCGTGCAGCAGTGCCGCGCGGCGGGGTTCGAGCCCGACGTGCGCTTCTCCCTCGCCGACCTCGGCGCGCACGTCGCGCTCATCGCCTCCGGGCACGCGGTCGGGATGCTCCCCGACCTGCTGTGGAACGGATCACGCCCGCCCGTGACGCTCGGCGCGCTGCCGGGCGACCCGGCCCGGGAGATCTTCGCCGCCTCGCGCCGGTCGGGCGCCGGCCGACCCGGCATCCGGCTCGTGCGTGACGCGATCGCCGACGCCTTCGACGGGCTCGGCGCCGCCTGAGCCGTCGCGCGTCGGCCCTCCCGACGGCGGGTGAGGATCAGTCCCAGGTGCTCGGCGCGGGGGCCTTGGTCGAGGGCAGCGCGGCGCCGACGGCCCAGTCGGCGACCCAGTCCGGCAGCGGCGGCAGGTCGTCGGGGCGGCCGAGCGCCGCGAACAGCTCGTCGGTGTTGACGACGCCGCCGGTCTTGCGCAGGAACCGCGCCCGCACGATCATCTCGGCGTACACCTCGCCGTCGACGACGGCGCGGTGAATCTGGTAGACCGCCTTGTCGTCGTGGCCGTACAGGCGCGACTCGACGGTGAACCGCTGCCAGAGCTGGAGCGACTTGCGGAAGGTGACGGTCTCGCTCGCGACCACCGCGTACCAGTCGCGGGAATTCATGGCATCCCACAGCCCCGTGCGGATGAGCAGATCGAACCGGCCGAGGTCGAACAGCGACGCGTAGCGGCCGTTGTTCATGTGCATCAGGAGGTCGATGTCGGTGGGCAGGGTGCGCAGCCGCACGCGGCCGACGCTTCGCGGCGACATCGGTCCGTTTCGGCGCAGCATCGCCTTCGCGCGCCAGATCGTCAGCAGGGTCCGCCACCACACATTCACTCGCGGGACACTAGCGGAATCGTCGGTCGGAGCGTGAAATGCTTTGTCGATGAGCCACAACCCGGTGACGGTCCGCGCGGGAGGATAGCGCCGATTTGGTCCGTGCCCTGCCCGGACGTAGAGTCTGGCCATGGAAGCCACCTCCGACACTTCAGCGCAGACCGACACCGTCGTCCGTCCCGTTCGCGACGTCGACGCCGAGGCTCTCGGCCGGGTGCACGCCACCTGCTGGCACGAGACCTACGACCACCTCATCAGCAAGGCCGCGCTCGAGAACGTGTCCCCCAAGCGGCTCGCCGAGCTGTGGACGCACTGGGCGGCCCAGGGCCCCGAGTTCAAGATGTTCGTCGCGCTCGTCGGCGGCGAGATCGTCGGCTTCGTCGGTTCGGGCCCGGCGCGCGACCGCGACGCCCCGCGCAACCGCGAGCTCTACTTCATCTACCTGCTCGACGCCTATCACGGCACCGGCGTCGGACAGCGCCTGTTCGACGCGGCCGTCGAGAAGGACGAGCCGCTCTACCTCTGGGTCGCCGACGACAACCCCCGCGCGCACCGCTTCTACACGCGCAACGGCTTCACCCTCGACGGCGCGACCCACACCGAGCCCTTCCTCGGCGAGACGCTCACCGAGGTGCGCTTCACCCGCTGATCGTCCGCGCGGCCCGGCGCCGCGCCGGTCGCCGCGCGAGCGGGCACCCGCCGCGTCAGCGGCCGCTGACCGTGCCGAACAGTCGCGCGATCGGTGCGATCGTCATCGGGCGAGCCGCGATCCAGGCCGCGGCGATGACCACGAGCGAGAGCACGAACATCCAGAACCCGGTCCAGTTGTCGGCGTAGGCGACGCCGTCGACCGAGCCCTGCGCCGCGTACATGTGGTTGAGGTTGCGCAGCGCCCCCGTCGCGAACACGAGCGCGACGTGGATGATGATGAACACGACGAAGAACAGCATCGTCGGGAAGTGCACCTTGCGCGCCCATTCGATCGGGATCGCGGCGGAGAGCTTCGCGTTCTTCTTCGGCCACAGGCCGCTCATCCGGAACCCGCTCGCGATGGCGAGGGGCGCCGCGAGGAACACCGTGGAGAAGTAGGCGAGCTGCTGCAGCGAGTTGTAGTTCACCCAGCCGTTCTCGGTGGGCCAGTCGAGCGACACGTACTGCAGCGCGGCGCTCAGCGCGTTCGGGAAGACCTCCCAGCTGGTGGGCACGATCCGCATCCACTGCCCGGTGACGAACAGCAGGACGACGAAGACGACGCCGTTGAGGATCCAGAGGATGTCGAGCGCCTGGTGGAACCAGATCGTCAGGCTCGTCTTGCCCTTGGGGTCGTTCTTGGGCGCCCAGAAGACCGCCGGCCGCTTCTCGTTCCGGATCGTCAGACCCGAGCGGATGATCAGCACCATCAGGAACACGTTGAAGAAGTGCTGCCAGCCGAGCCACGCGGGGATGCCGACGGGCGCCCCCTCGGGCAGGTGGTACTCGCCGGGGTAGGTCGCGAGGAAGTCCTGCATGGCGTCGAGGCTCAGCAGGAAGCGGACGAGCGCGACCGCCATGCCCGCGGCCAGCAGCAGCCCGAGGCCGCCGACGATGACGACACCCGCCCACTGTCCCTTCGTGAACGGCCCGATGCGCTTCGGCTGGGGCTCGGGCGTGGGCCGGTGGCTCGCGGCGCGCCCAGGCCACACCGTGCGCGGCACGGTGAGCGGAGCACGCGCCTCGTCGGCGGTCGCGACGGCGGTCGAGGTGGGCGCGGTGGATGCCACGGGGGTGGATGCTACGGGGGTGGATGCCACGGCGGCGGCGGGAGTGGATGCCTCGACGGAGACGGCGGCAGCGGCGGGCGCATCGGCGACCGGCGCAGCGGTCTGAGCGGAGGCGAGAGGCGCGGCGACCGGGGCGGCGGCGCGCGCCGCGCCGGCCGGAGGCCAGGGGTCGCCGCCCGTGGTGCGGGGCAGTCCGCGGCGGAGCGGTTCGCCGGCGGTCGACGCGGCGGCAGCGGCCACGGCGTGGCCTGCAGCGGTCGCGCCGGTGGCGGCTCCCGAGACGGCGGCCGGTACGGCAGCAGCGACTTCGGTCGGCGTCGCAGCAGCGGCGGCCGCCGTCGCTGCGGGGGCGGCGGGCGACGCGGTCGTCGCGGCGACGGCGGATGCCGGCGGCCACGCCTCTCCCCCGCGGGTGCGCGGCAGGCCGCGGCGCAGCGGCGTCGATACGGCGGCGGTGGCCGGGGCCGCGGGCGACGCGGCCGCGGCAGTCACGGCTGACGCCGATGCGTCGACCGTCGGCTCAGCAGCAGAAGCGACGGGTGCCGGCGAGACGCTCGCCGCGCCATCCGCCGATGCGAGCGCGGGCGTCGCCGCGACCGTCGCCGTGGCATCCACGACCTCACCCGTCTCCGGGGCGGGCGTCGCCCCCGCGGGCACGATGCCGGCGGGCGGCCACGCGTCGCCGCCCGCGACGCGGGGCAGGCCGCGCCGCAGCGCCGAGGGCGAACCCGACGAGACCATTACGCCTTCTTCGCCCGGTCGGCGTCGAGCGCCGCGATGAGCTGGGGAACGACCTGGAACACGTCGCCGACGATGCCGTAATCGGCGATTTCGAAGATCGGCGCATCGCCGTCTTTATTGATCGCGACGATCGTCTTGGCGGTCTGCATGCCGGCCTTGTGCTGGATCGCGCCCGAGATGCCGAGAGCGACATACAGCTGCGGGGCGACCGACACACCGGTCTGGCCGACCTGGGCCGAGTAGGGCACGTAACCGGCATCCACCGCGGCGCGCGAGGCACCCACGGCCGCGCCGAGGGCGTCGGCGAGCTGTTCGACGAGCACGAACTTCTCGGCCGAGCCGAGGCCGCGCCCACCCGAGACGACCTTCGCGGCGCCGCGGAGCTCGGGCCGCGACGACGTCGCCACCTCGGCCGTGAATCCGGTGACGGATGCCGCGGGCGCGCCCGACGGCGTCACCTCGAGCGGCACGATCACGGGAGAGGCGACCGCGTCGGCGCGCGCGTCGATCACGCCCTGGCGCACCGTGATGACCGGAGCGGAGAACGTCGGCGCCGAGGTCGCGTTGTACGCGCCGCCGTAGACGGAGTGCTGGGCGAGCACGCCCTCGTCGTCACGGGCGACGCCGACGGCGTCGACGGAGAGGGCCGAGTGCGAGCGGACGGCGAACCGGCCCGCGACGTCGCGGCCTTCGATCGAGTTCGACACGAGCACGGCGTCGGGGCGCACGAGCGCGGCCGCCGCGGCGAGGGCGTCGACGACCGGCACGGTCAGCGCGCCGTCCGCGCCGCCGAGGTCGGCCGTGAGCACCGTCGCGGCACCGCGCTCACCGGCGGCCGCGGCGAGCGCGGCCTGCGCGTCGCCGGGGGCCACGACGAGCGCGACGGGCGTGCCGACCTGCGCGGCCGCGCCGAGCAGTCCGGCCGCCGACGAGGCGAGCTCGCCCGAAGGCGTGACGTCGAGGACGACGAGAATCGAGTCTGCAGCGAAATCCACCATGATCTGCCCCTTACGCCAGACGGTTCTCGATGAGGTACGCGGCGAGCTTCTCGCCCGCGTCACCCTCGTCGGTGATCTTGACACCCGCACCGCGCGCGGGCTTCTCGCTCACCTGCGTGAGGATCGACTGCGGCGCCGCGGCCGGGTCGATGTCGACATCGAGATCGGCGAGCGACACCGTCTCGAACGGCTTCTTCTTCGCCGCCATGATGCCCTTGAAGTTCGGGAACCGGGCATCCGGCAGTGCCTCGGTGATCGAGATCACGGCCGGCAGCGCGGCGGTCACCTGCGCGACACCGCCGTCGGTGGCACGGGTGCCCGACACCTCGCTCGCCGAGATCGTCACCGAGGAGAGGGCGGTCGCCTGCGGCACGCCGAGGCGTTCGGCGAGCATGGCGGGGATGACGCCGCCCGAGCCGTCGGTGGAGAGGTTGCCGGTGATGACGAGGTCGAAGCCGGCGCGGCGCACGGCGGCGGCGAGCACCGTCGCGGTGACGCCGAGGTCGGCACCGGCGAGCGCCGGGTCGACGACCTGCAGCGCCGAGGCGGCGCCCATCGCGAGGCCCTTGCGGATGGTCGCCGACGCCTCCTCGGGCGCCATCGACACGACCTGCACCTCGGTGCCGGGGTTCGCGTCGGCGTAGCTCAGCGCCACCTCGAGGGCCCGCTCGCCGATCTCGTCGAGCACGCGCTCGGACGCCGCTCGGTCGGCGAGACCGGTCTCGAGATCGAGCTTTCGGTCGCCATAGGTGTCGGGGACTTCTTTGACCAGCACCACGATCTTCATCGGTTCTCCTTCGCGATGGGACCATCCTACGAGATGCGACGCAGTCTCGCCGAACGTGAGACTCAGATTCACCGTGCGGGACGGCTCCGAGGATTCACTCCGCGGACCCGGTCGCGGCAGGCGACGCCTCCCCGGGGCCGGGCGGCGGGGTGGCCAGCAGTCGCGCGAGGTCGGCGAGCAGGTTCTGCATCATCGCCGCGCCGACGGTGGCATCGGGCTGAGCAGACATGCGCAGGCCACTCCCCGCCGCCTTCCACGGCCGTTCTCGCCCGTCGGCGGAGGCGTCGCGCTCGATGAGACCGAGTTTGGCCAGATGCTGCAGGTGATAACTCATCGCGGATGCGGAGAGCCCGGTGAGCTCTCCCGCCTGCGTCGCGGTGAGCACGGCTCCGCTGTACAGCTCCTTGAGCACCTGCCAACGCACCGGATGCGCGATCGCGCGCATCCGCCCGAGGTCGTCCAGCTCGACGTCTCTGCCCACGGGCACCAGCCTCGTTGACACCTCAAGATCCGAAGCATTGGCTTCGTAATTATGAAGCAAACCCTTCGCACCTCGATCTGAGCGACCCGGGACGTCCGCATCGCACTGCCCGCGCGGGCGGTGTCGACTGCGGGCACCGCCCTGACGACGATGGCGGCGCTTCTGCTGCTGCACGATTCCGGCGTGGGGCCGGTAGGCGTCGCCGCCCTCCTCGGCCCGCGCCTGACCTTCGTCGCCGGAGGCGTGCTCGGCGTCGCCGTCATGATCGTCGTCGGCGTGCGGCTCGCGCTCGGCCGCCGCGCACCATCTGCACCCACGCCCGCGGAGGGCCCCGCCGCCGCGCCGCCGCACGCCGAAGGGATGCCCGGGCGATCCGCCCCGGCGCGCAGCAGCGCCCCGCTCAGCGGTGCGTGAAGTTCGCGGCGCGCTTCTCGCGGAAGGCGGCCATGCCCTCCTTCTGGTCGTCGAGGGCGAACAGCGACGTGAAGAGAGCGCGCTCGAAGCGCAGCCCCTCGGCGGCGGTCGTCTCCTGCGAGGCGCGCAGCGCCTCCTTGGCGGCGTAGGCCACGGGCAGCGACTTCGACGCGATGGCCTCGGCGACCCGCTCCGCCTCGGCGAGCAGGTCGCCCGCGGGCACGACGCGCGAGACGAGGCCGGCACGCTCGGCTTCCGTGGCATCCATCGTGCGCCCGGTGAGCACGAGCTCGGCGGCCTTGTAGTAGCCGACCGCACGGGTGAGGCGCTGGGTGCCCCCGAGGCCGGGGATGACGCCGAGGTTGATCTCCGGCTGGCCGAAGGTGGCGGTGTCGGCGGCGAGGATGATGTCGCACGTCATCGCGAGTTCGCACCCGCCGCCGAGCGCGTAGCCGGCGACCGCCGCGACGACGGGCGTGCGCACCCGGCTGAACTCCTCGAGGCCGGCGAACGGGTTTCGCAGCGACATCTCGACGGGCGTCTTGTCGGCCATCTCCTTGATATCGGCGCCGGCCGCGAACGCCCGCGCCGAGCCGGTGAGCACGATGGCGCCGATCTGCTCGTCGGCATCGAACACGGATGCCGCGTGGGCGAGTTCGCTCACGAGCGTGGAGTTGAGGGCGTTGAGCGCCTCGGGGCGGTTGAGGGTGATCCAGCCCACGCGTCCGCGCTGCTCGACCAGGATCGTCGTGTAGTCCGTCATGGGGTCATGCTCCCACGACGGCGCGGCCGATGATGACCCGCATGATCTCGTTCGTGCCCTCGAGGATCTGGTGCACCCGCAGATCGCGGACGACCTTCTCGATGCCGTACTCGTGCAGGTAGCCGTAGCCGCCGTGCAGCTGCAGCGCGCGGTTGGCGACGTCGAAGCCGGCGTCGGTCGCGAAGCGCTTGGCCATCGCGCACTGCGCGGCCGCGTCGGGCGCTCCCTCGTCGATCGCGCGCGCCGCGTCGCGCACGAGGGCGCGCGCGGCCTGCAGCTCGGTCGCCATGTCGGCGAGCGTGAACACGACCGACTGCCGCTCGGCGAGCGCCTCGCCGAAGGTGAACCGCTCGTGCACATAGCGCACGGCCCGGTCGAGCGCCCACTGCGCCCCGCCGAGCGAGCACGCGGCGATGTTGACGCGGCCTCCGTTCAGGCCCTTCATCGCGATGCGGAAGCCGCCGCCGAGCTCACCGAGGATCGCCGCGGCCGGCACCCGCACCTCGTCGAGGATCACCTGCCGGGTCGGCTGCGCGTTCCAGCCCATCTTCTGCTCGTTCGGGCCGAAGCTCAGCCCCGGGGCGTCCGCCGGGACGAGGAACGCGGTGATGCCCTTCGCGCCGGGCTCGCCGGTGCGGGCCATCACGACGTAGACGGATGCCTCGCCGGCACCCGAGATGAACTGCTTGACACCGGTCAGCACGTAGTCGTCGCCGTCGGCGATCGCACTCGTGGTGATGGCGGCGGCGTCGGAGCCCGCGCCCGGCTCGGTGAGGCAGTACGCCCCGAGATCGCGCATCGTGACGAGCCGCGGCAGCCACTCCTGCCGCTGCGCCTCGGTGCCGTTCGTGTCGATCATCCACGCGACCATGTTGTGGATCGAGATGTAGGCGGCGATCGCCGGGTCGCCCACGGCGAGCTGCTCGAAGATCGCCGCCGCATCGGTGCGCCGCAGACCGGTGCCGCCGACGTCGTCGCGCACGTAGATACCGCCGAGACCCAGCTCACCCGCCTCGGCGAGCACGTCGCGCGGGAAGTGCTTGCGCCGATCCCAGTCGAGCGCGTTCGGCGCGAGACGCGACTGCGCGAACTCGCGCACCGCGTCGATGATGGCGGCGCGCTCCTCGTCGGTCAGAGCGGCAGGGGTCACAGTCAGGCTCATGCAGTCACGTCCTCGTGAGACAGATCGACATCTTCGTCGCGGCCCGGTAGGGCACATTGCTCAGTGTAGACGAGTACCGCCCGCTGCGGGAGGGGCGGGTTCTGCCTCTGCCGAGGCATCCTTCTCCCTCCCGCACCGGCGCCCGGGCTCAGAGTCGCTCGATGATCGTCGCGTTCGCCATGCCGCCGCCCTCGCACATGGTCTGCAGGCCGTACCGCCCGCCGGTGGCCTCGAGCGTCGCGAGCAGCGTGCCGAGCAACCGGGTGCCGCTCGAGCCCAGCGCGTGGCCGAGCGCGATGGCGCCACCCCACGGGTTGAGCTTCTCCGGGTCGGCGCCTACCTCCGCCGCCCAGGCGAGGGGCACCGAGGCGAACGCCTCGTTGACCTCGTAGGCGTCGAGGTCGTCCATGCCGAGCCCCGTCCGCTCGAGGATGCGCCGCGTGGCGGGGATCGGCCCGGTGAGCATGAGGAGCGGATCGTCGCCCACGACGGCGAAGGAGTGGAACCGGGCCCGCGGCGTGAGGCCGAGCTCGTTCGCCTTCTCCTCGCTCATGATGAGCACGGCGGAGGCGCCGTCGGTCAGCGGCGACGAGTTGCCGGGCGTGATGCGCCAGTCGAGCTCGGGGAAGCGCGCGGCCAGGGCATCCGTGCGGAACGCGGGCGCGAGCCCGGCGAGACCCTCGACGCTCGTGCCCGGGCGCACGGTCTCGTCGGCGGTCACCTCGCCCGCCTCCGTGGGCACCGGAAGCAGCTGCGAGTCGAAGCGCCCCCCGGCGGCGGCACGGGCGGCGCGAGCGTGCGACTGCGCCGCGTAGGCGTCGAGATCGTCGCGGCTGAGGCCCCAGCGCTCGGCGATCAGCTCAGCCGAGACGCCCTGGTTGACGAGCCCCTCGGGGTAGCGCTCGTGCAGGCGCGGCGAGAAGGGCGACCCGGCGACGGATGCCGCGATGCCGAGCGGCACACGGCTCATCGACTCGACGCCGCCGGCGATGACGATGTCGTACTGGCCGGCCATCACGCCCTGCGCGGCGAAGTGCGCCGCCTGCTGGCTCGAGCCGCACTGCCGGTCGATCGTGGTCGCCGGCACCCGCTCGTCGAAGCCGGCGGCGAGCACCGCCTGCCGGGCGATGTTCATCGTCTGCTCGCCCACCTGGCTCACGCAGCCGAGCAGCACGTCGTCGATCTGACGGGAGTCGAGTCCGTTGCGTTCGAGCGTCGCGCGCAGCACGTGCGCGGCGAGGTCGACCGGATGGATGCCGCTGAGCGCCCCGCCCGGCTTGCCGCGCCCCGACGGGGTGCGGACGGCGTCGACGATGACGGCGGTGCGCATGTTCATGGCATCCATCCTGTCTCCTGCCCGCGCGCGTGTCAGCACGCGCACCGGTCAGCGGCCCGCCGCCCGTCCGCGCCGTCCGCGCCCGTCAGTACGCGACGACGGGCAGCACCCCCCTCGCGCGGGAGTCGAGCCAGCCGGGGGCACCGGTGAAGGTGACCCGCACGACGTGCAGGCCGCGGCGGAGCGCCGGCAGCGTCACCGAGAACCGGCCGCGGTCGTCGGCATCCAGGGTCACCGTCGCGACGGTCGTGCCGTTGTCGGTCACGGTGACGGTGCCGACGGGCGCGCTGCGGTCGTCGGCCGTGACCTTGCCCGACACACTGACCGACGACCCGTGGCGCACGAGCAGTCGGCTCGGCTGCGCGATCACGTGGGTCGCGACCGGCTGGGCCTCGGTCAGCACCGCGACGGAGCGGGCCGGCACCGTGACGGTGCCCGTGGCGGCATCCCATGTCGTCGTCTTCACGACGGCATCCGACCCGTTCGCCTGCGCCGACGTGAGCGTGAACGAGCGCCCCGACAGCGCGGGCACGGTCTGCGTGGTCGCTTCGGGCGACGCGTTGAAGACGACGAGCGCACCGGCCAGGTCGGGATCGACGTCGGCGCCGACCGTGTCGTCGACGAGCATCGTGATCACGCCCGGCGTCGCGCCGGCGCCGCTGTTCGGGAACGACACCTTCTGCTCGATGCGGTCGGCCGAGCCGAGTCGCAGGAGGGGCACCTCGCCCCGCACCCGCAGCAGGTCGAGGGCGGATGCCTCCGCCGCGGCCATGTCCGCCGGCCCGGGCTTCAGGGCGGGGTCCGCGAGCAGCGGCTGCATGACGGCCCACTTCTCCTGGTTGTCGGCGGCCGGGGGCAGCCCCGACCCGAACGTCGATTCCTGACCGGTCCAGTCGATCCGGTTGAACCAGTCGCCCGAGTTGTAGCTGTTGCGGTCGAGCGACTTCGACCGCAGCAGCTCGGTGCCCGCGTGCCAGAACGACGGGGTCTGCGACAGCGTCACGGTCGCGAGCGACAGGGTGTTCATCCGCACCCGGTCGGCCATCGTCGTGTCTTTCGGCAGCTTCAGCACGCCGAGGTCGTACAGCGTCTCGTTGTCGTGCGCGTCGACGTAGCTGATGATCTCCTCGGGCTCGTCGGCATAGCCCGCCGCCTGCCCGTTGTAGTCGAGCTCCGCTCCCTTCTTCACGCTGCCGTCGGCGGTCGTCAGGGCGAAGTCGGCGAGGTTGCCGGCGAGTCCGAGCTTGACGAGGTCGGTCTGGTGACCGAGGTCGGCGAGCGCCTGCTCGGGGGTGCCGTTGATCGGGTCGCCGTTCGGGTCGGTCGCGAGCCCCGTGCCGTACCCCTGGCGGAAGGTCGAGCCGGCGTCGACGGGGCTGCCGCCGTGCACCGCATCGCGGAGGCGATCGCTGAACGTGCCGATGCCGGTGCCGCCGAGGTTCCCCTGCCGCGCCTGCACGAACAGGGCGTCGTCCTGCACTTCGCCGAAGTTCCAGCCCTCTCCGTAGAGGTACACCTTCTTCCCGTCGACGCCGTCCTTCTTGAGGGTCAGCTCGTCGAGTGCGGCCCGGATGGCGAGCATGTTGTCCTTCGAGTGGTGCCCCATCAGGTCGAACCGGAAGCCGTCGACCTTGTACTCCTTCGCCCACAGCACGACGGAGTCGACCATGAGCTTCTGCGCGACGGCGTGCTCGGTGGCGACGTTCTGGCAGCACGTGGAGGTCTGCACGGCACCGTTGCCGTCGAGGCGCTGGTAGTAGCCCGGCACGACCTTGTCGAGCACCGACGTGTCCGCCTGCCCCGAGGCCGAGGTGTGGTTGTACACCTCGTCGAGCACGACCTGCAGCCCCATCTTGTGGAGCGACCCGACCATCGTCCGGAACTCGCCCACGCGCGCCCCGCCCTCGGGGTTCACCGCGTACGAGCCCTCGGGCGCCTGGAAGTGGAACGGGTCGTAGCCCCAGTTGAACCCGTCGGTGTCGGCGACCGCCGCGACGCAGGCCTGCTGCTCGGCGGAGTCGGGCGCGAACGACGCGAGGTCGCACGCGGGCACCGCCTGCTGGGCGCGGTTCTCCTCGATCGTCGCGATGTCGAACGACGGCAGGAGGTGCACCGTGTTGATGCCGGCGGATGCCAGCTGCTTCAGCTGCTGCGTGCCGGCGCTGTCCCGGGCGAAGGCGAGGTAGGTGCCGCGCTCGGTCTCGGGCACCGTCTCGTCGCCGATCGAGAAGTCGCGGATGTGCAGCTCGTAGATGGCACGGTCGACGTCGCGCGCGATCACCGGCGCCTTCGTCTTCTTCCACACCTTCGGCGCCCACGCGGGGTCGGCGAGGTCGATCGCGACCGACCGGGTCGAGTTCGTCGTGAGCGCGACCGCGTACGGGTCCGTGACCTGGTTCGTCTCGACCTTTCCGGTCGTCGGGGCGTAGACCCCGACCTCCCAGAGGTACTCGTCGCCGGTCAGCGCCTTCCCGCCCGTGACGCTCCAGGTGCCCGATGCCGAATCGAAGGATGCCTCGCGCCGCGCGGGATCGCCCGTCGCACCGGCATCCCACGTCAGGAGCGTCGCCGTCTGCGCCGTCGGCGCCCAGACGCGGAAGGTCGGCTTGGATCCGCGGAAGGAGACCCCCAGGTCGTCGTCGGCGACGGCGTCGGCGTAGAGGTCGTCGAGCACGCCCGGGATCTGCACGCCGGTGTAGGCGGTGAGCTTGCCGTCGGCACCGCGCTGCGCGACGGCAAGCTGCCCGCGCAGGAGCGTCGCGACGGCGTCGCGGTCCTGCCCCTCGACGTGCAGGGCGACGAAGCCGGAGAGAGCCGGGAAGCGCGCGCGCTGCGCGTCGGTCAGCCCGTCGCCGACGCGTGTCAGCGTCACCGGGTCGCCGTCCGTCCCGGTGACGTCGCCGTCCGAGACGGCGAGCGCCGCCGTGGCCGAGCCGTACAGCTGCCAGGTCGCACCGACGGCGGGTGCGCCGAGCTCGCCGGGCCACGCGATCGTGTCGGCGTCGATCCAGTGCGCGCGCGACTGGCCGGTGCCGGGCAGCGGCGGGTCGGCCGAGACGATCTCGAGCAGGTGCGTCGCCACGTCGTAGCGGAACGAGACGCGCTTGCCCTCGGTGGCCGGGAACGCGATGTTCGCGCCGTCGCGCGCGCCGTCGGCGCCGTAGTTCTCCGCCCAGCTGAGCCCGTGCGCGACCTTCAGCTCGTACGAGCCGGTGGGCAGCTTCGTCGTCGAGAACTCGTAGACGCCGTCGCGGTCGCCGTCGAACATCATCGCGCGCAGGCAGTCGGGCGCCCAGTCGCCCGCGCAGCCGAGCTCCGACTGGAACGAGCCTGCGAGGGTGACGACGGGGCCGTCATCGCTCGACTGCACGACCTTCGTGCGCGGGTCGAACCAGAAGGTCACCGGTCCGCCGGCGTGGCGGAGGACGAGGTTCGGGCCGCTCGCGACGCCGCCCTGGCCGTAGTTCTCGTCCCAGCTCTTCTCGGTCGCGACCTTGTACTCGTAGTCGCCGGCGGGCAGGTCGACCGTCAGCCGCCAGATGCCGTCGACCTGGGTCATCTGCGCCCGATCGCAGTCGGGCGCCCAGTCGCCCGCGCAGCCCATCTCGGTGTTCAGCGACCCCGCAATGCTGACGAAGTCGTACGGCGTCGCGTCGTCGGGCTCCTCCGGCGCCGGGTCGTCGACGAGGTTCACGCGGTTGCCGACGGAGGCGTAGGTGGATGCCGCGGAGCGGCCACCGGCAGCGTCGGTCGACACGGCGCGGTACTCGACGAGCGTGCCGGCGGCGAGACCCGCGACGTCGTGGAAGACGCCGGGCGTCGTGTCCTCGGCCGTGCCGAGCGGGTGCCACTCGTCACCGCCGACGACGCGCCAGGCGAAGCTCGTCTGCCGCCACGACTGGTCGGCGGTCGCCGAGACGGCGACCTGACCCGACAGCCCCGCACCGGCGGCCGGCGCCGTCACCTCGAGGGGCGCAGGCGCGGCGGGGGCTGTCACGGCGGCGTCCGCGCGGTAGACGACCGCGGAGAGGGCGGGAACCGTGACGGCGGCCGTGGCGTCGGCGCCGGTCGTGAGCGAGCCCGTCGCGCCGTAGACACCCGTGAACGAGGCATCCGCCGTCAGCGTCGGCACCGTGACGGTCGCCTCGGATGCCGTGTTGTTGAGCGCGACAAGGTACTCGACCTTCTCGTCGGCGCCGACGCGCGAGAAGGCGTACACGCCGTCTTTCGCGTACCGCTCGATCTGCGCGCCGTCGACGAGCGCCGGATGCTGCGCGCGCAGCGCCGAGAGCCCGGCGATGTGCGTGTACAGGGCCGTGTCGGTGCCGTAGCGGTCGGCCGATCCCACCGGCGTGCCGTCGATCAGGGTCTGGTTCTGAAACTCCGGCACCTCGCTCGCGAACAGGGTCTGCCGGGCGCTCTTGTCGCCGCCGGGGTCGGCCCCGGTGAAGCCCTGCTCGTCGCCGTAGTAGACCACCGGCTGGCCGCGGCTGAGGAACAGCAGGTCGTGCGCGAGCAGATCGCGCCCCGAGGCATCCGGCGTGTTCTTCAGGAAGTAGCCGATCCGCCCCATGTCGTGATTGCCGAGGAAGGTCGGCAACGCCGTCGCCGACGAGTCGGGCGTCGTGTAGCGGTCGTCGCCGGCGAACATCTTCTGCAGCACCTGCGCGTCGCCGCCCTTGGCGAAGCTCGTCGCGGCCGACTGGAACGCGAAGTCGAGCACCGAGTTCATGTCGGTGTCGCGCACGTACGGCGAGAGCACGGCGGGGTCGGCGTCGTACACCTCGCCGAACATGAAGAAGTCGGGCTTGCCCTGACTGTGCGCGTAGTCGAGCACCTTGGCCGTCCACTGCTGCCAGAACGGGAAGTCGACGTGCTTGGCCGTGTCGATGCGGAATCCGTCGATGCCGAGGTCGATCCACGACTCGTACACGTCGGCGAAGCCGTTCACGACGGCCGGGTTCTCGGTCATGAGGTCGTCGAGCCCGGAGAAGTCGCCGTACGTCGTCGACTCGCCCTGATAGGTGGAGTCACCGCGGTTGTGGTACAGCGTGACGTCGTTGAGCCAGGCCGGCACCTTCACGTTCGCCTCGGCCGGGTCGACGACGGGGGTGTACGGGAAGCTCGTGGCCGCATCCATCGTCGGGAACGTGTCGGTGCCGGCGAAGTCGGCGGGGTCGAAGGCGTTCCCCGCGGCATCGGTGTACGGCTTCGTCGCCTGGTCGATGTAGGTGTACTGGTTCTCGGCGTACGAGATGACGTCGGCGGTGTGGTTCGTGATGATGTCGAAGTAGACGTCGATGCCACGGCTGTGCGCGTCGTCGATGAAGGCCTTCAGCTCGTCGTTCGTGCCGAGGTGCGGGTCGATGCGGGTGAAGTCGGTGATCCAGTAGCCGTGGTACCCGGCGCTCGCGTTCTCGCCCTCGCCCTGGACGGGCTTGTTCATGAAGCTCGGCGTCAGCCAGATCGCGTTCGTGCCGAGTCCCGCGATGTAGTCGAGGTTCGCGCGCAGGCCTGCGATGTCGCCGCCGTTGTAGAAGCCGCTCGAGGTCGGGTCGAACCCGGTGGTGAGGCGGTCGCCGGTGAGGCCGCCGGTGTCGTTCGCGGTGTCGCCGTTGGCGAACCGGTCGGTCATGACGAAGTAGAACTGCTTGCCGTCGCCGGCCTGGCGCACGGGCGCGGAGACGATCGCGTCGTCGGCAGCGGTGTACCCGGATGCCAAGGTGTTGGTCTCGATCGCGATGCGGTGCGAGGTGTCGTCGTAGACGAAGCGGAGCGAGGCCGGTCCGGCGATGGTGAGCGGGATGTTCGCTCCCCCGGCCGCTCCGTCGGCGCCGTAGCCCTCGTCCCACGCGCCGTTCAGCGCGATCTTGTACTCGTACGTGCCCGCCGGCATGTCGAACGTGCGCGCGTACTGCGTGGTGCCGTCGACCGGTTCGAGCGTGGTCGCGGCGCACGCGGGATCCCAGTCGCCGGGGCATCCCAGCTCGCTCTGCAGGTCGCCGACGAGCGTGGGCACGCGATCGGCGGCGAGGGTGGGCGCGGCAGTGACGGCGACGGCGCCGGCCCCGACGAGGACGGCGGCGGCGAGCAGCGCGAACGCGCGCCGCGCGGGGGTGGACAGGGTCGTCGTCGACTGAGGCACGCGGAGCTCCCGGGGTGTGCGGGCACGGGCACGGCACCGTGCCCTGAGCAGGTACCCCCGACGCTACTGGGACCGGTCACAGTTCGGTATGAGAATCCTCTCATTCAGCCATGATCCGGGTGTGAGGCATCCTCGCCCCGACCCGGTGCCGCCGGGCGCGCTGCGCCGGCGCGCGCGGGGCGGGACGAGGATGCTTCGAGCCGGATCAGCCCTCGGCTTCGGCGGCGCGGAGCGTGATCGTCGAGGTGCCGGCCTCGTCGACGAAGCCCGCGATGTGCCGCTCGTCGGGGCCGACGTACTCCGAGAGCGGGCGGATGAGCGCGTTCGACGCGGCCTGCTCCATGATGTGCGCGGTCCAGCCGACCACCCGCGCCGCGACGAACAGCGGCGTGAAGGTCAGGGTGTCGAACCCGATCAGGTTGTACGCGGGACCCGACGGGTAGTCGAGGTTCGGGTAGATGCCCTTCCGCTCGACGAACTCGCGCTCGATCGTCGTGTACAGCGCCTCGACGTCGGGGCGGTCGTAGTAGTCGATGAGGGTGTCGAGCGCCGCCTTCATGGTCGGTACCCGCGAGTCGCCGTGCTTGTAGACGCGGTGCCCGAATCCCATGATCTTGCGCTTCTCGGCGAGCGCGCGGTCGAGCCAGGCCTCCACCTCGTCGGCGTCGCCGATCTCGTCGAAGATGTGCAGCACGGCCTCGTTCGCCCCGCCGTGGAGCGGCCCCTTGAGCGCGCCGATCGCGCCGACGACGGCCGAGTACAGGTCGGACAGGGTCGAGGTGATGACGCGCGCGGTGAACGTCGAGGCGTTGAACGAGTGCTCGGCGTACAGGATCATCGAGCGGTTGAAGGCATCCACCACGACGTCGTCGAACTCCTCCCCGAAGGTCATCCAGAGGAAGTTGGCGGCGTAGTCGAGATCGTCGCGCGGCGCGATGAGCTCCTCGCCGCGGCGACGGCGCTGGCCGTAGGCCACGATCGCCGGCAGCGCCGCGAACAGGCGGATCGAGCGCTCGAGGTTCTCCTCGGGCGTGCCCGTGGCGTCGAGCACCGAGCCCGTGCCGGCGAGGTCGCGGGCGCCCAGCACGCTGACCGCCGTGCGCACCTCGTCCATCGGGTGCGCGTCGAGCGGCGTCAGGTCGATCGCCGCCTTCACGTCATCCTGCAGGGCGCGGTGCGCGCGCTCGGTCGACCGCAGCGCCGCGAGCTGCTCGTCCGTCGGCAGGTCGCCGTTCCACAGCAGGTAGGCGACCGCCTCGGCCGACTGGGTGGCGGCCAGCTCGTGCACGGGGTAGCCGCGGTACAGCAGCGAGTTGGTCTCGGGGTCGACCTTGCTGATCGCCGTGACGTCGGCGACGACCCCGGCGAGTCCCCTGTGAATGTCGGGCATGGTCACTCCTTCGTGATCTGAAAGTTGAAGACGCTCTGGTCGAAGTGGTTGTACGCCTCGTAGTCGATGAGGTCGTACAGGTCGGCGCGGTGCTGCATCTCCCCCAGCCGCCCGGTGAGGTGTCCCTCGTCGTTCAGCGTATCGAGTGCGCGACCGGCGGCGCCCATCGCCATGCGCAGCAGCGACACCGGCCAGATGACGATCTGCACCCCGGCATCCCGCAGCGCATCGACGGCGAACAGCTCGCTCTTGCCGAACTCGGTCATGTTGGCGAGGATCGGCACGTCGACCGCCTTCGCGACCGCTTCGAACTCGGCGAGATCGCGCATCGCCTCGGGGAAGATGGCGTCCGCCCCGGCATCCACCAGCGCCTTCGCGCGGTCGATCGCGGCGCCGAGGCCCTCGACGGCACGGATGTCGGTGCGCGCCATGATGAGGAAGTTCGGGTCGCGGCGCGCGTCGACGGCGGCGCGGATTCGTTTGAGGGCCGTGTTCTCGGCGACGACCTGCTTGCCGTCGAGGTGGCCGCAGCGCTTCGGGTTGACCTGGTCTTCGATGTGGGTGCCGGCGATCCCGGCATCCTCGAGCGTCTGGATCGTGCGGGCGACGTTCATCGGCTCGCCGAAGCCGGTGTCGGCGTCGATGATCGCGGGGAGCTCGGTCATGCGGGCGATCTGCTGCCCGCGCCCGGCGACCTCGGTGAGCGTCGTCAGGCCGATGTCGGGCAGGCCCAGGTCGGCCGACAGCACGGCGCCCGAGATGTAGACGCCTTCGAAGCCCTTCTGCTCGATCAGCCGGGCCGACAGCGGGTTGAACGCCCCGGGGAAACGCAGCAGCTCGCCCGCGGCGAGCCGCTCGCGCAGCAGGCGCCGCTTCTCGGCGGCCGGAGTCTGCGCGTACAGCATCAGGCCAGCCCTCCCGCCGCGCGCCCTGCTCTGGTCGCCGTTGTACCGAATGCAGGATCAGACCACAGGTTTCGCGCCTGCAGAGCCCGATTCGGGGCGGTGTGTGTGGTCTGATCCTGCAAACGGTACGGCGCGCACGTGCGAGCGGACATCAGAACAGCCCCTTCGGCGCGGGCACGGATGCCAGGACGCCCGGCCGGGCGGCGATGTTGAGCTCCTGCACCTCGGCGGGGGTCAGCTCGGGCAGCCGCTCGGCGAGGCCGAGGAACTTGGCGATCTCCTCCGGCGCAAGCACGGGCTCTGCGAGCAGGCGGAACTTCGCGATGTAGTCGGCGCGGGCGAACGGCCGGGCGCCGAGCGGGTGGGCGTCGGCGACGGCGATCTCATCGGTGATCGTGGAGCCGTCGGCGAGGGTGATCTCCACGCGTCCGCCGAAGGCCTTCTCGTCGGGGTCTTCGGAGTGGTAGCGGCGCGTCCACTCGGCATCCTCCGCCGTCGTGATCTTCTGCCACAGCGCGACCGTGTCGGCCCGGGCGGCGCGCGCCGGCAGGTACGAGTCGACGTGGTGCCAGCCCCCGTCCTGCAGCGCGACGGCGAAGATGTACGGGATCGAGTGGTCGAGCGTCTCGCGCGACGCGGCCGGGTCGTACTTCTGCGGGTCGTTCGCGCCCGAGCCGATGACGTAGTGGGTGTGGTGCGAGGTGTGCAGCACGATGGATGCCACGCGCTCGGGGTCGGCCAGTTCGGGGTGCTCGCCGTGGAGCTTCCGCGCGAGGTCGATCCACGCCTGCGCCTGGTACTCGGCGGAGTGCTCCTTCGTGTACGAGTCGAGGATCGCACGCTTGGGCTCGCCGGGGGCGGGGAGCGGCACGTCGTACGAGGCATCCGGGCCGTCGAGCATCCACGCGATGACGCCGTCCTCACCTTCGTAGATGGGGCTCGGTGAGGTCTGGCCGCGCATGGCCCGGTCGACCGACTCGACGGCCATCTTGCCGGCGAAAGCGGGGGCGTGCGCCTTCCAGGTGGAGATCTCGCCCTTACGCGACTGCCGGGTGGCGGTCGTCGTGTGGAGGGCCTGGCTCACGGCCTGGTAGATCGTCGCCTCGTCGAGGCCGAGCAGGGTGCCGATGCCGGCCGCGGCCGAGGGGCCGAGGTGGGCGACGTGGTCGATCTTGTGCTTGTGCAGCGAGATGGCGCGCACGAGGTCCATCTGGATCTCATATCCGGTCGCGATGCCACGGACGAGCGCCGCGCCGTCGGCGCCGACGTGCTGGGCGACCGCGACGATCGGGGGGATGTTGTCGCCCGGGTGCGAGTACTCGGCCGCGAGGAACGTGTCGTGGTAGTCGAGTTCGCGGACCGCGACGCCGTTCGCCCAGGCCGCCCACTCGGGGCTCGAGAGGGTCTCGTTGGGCTCGCCGAAGACGGTCGAGCCATGCCCGTTGCGGCTCACCGGGTGATCGAGTGCCTGCGCGCGCGCCGCGGTCACGGGGCCGCGGGTGAGCGAGGCGGCGGCGACGGCGGCGTTGTCGATCACGCGGTTGATGATCATGTCGACGACGCCCGGGTCGACGGCGACCGGGTCGGCCGCGACCTCCGCGATCTTCCAGGCGAGCTGGTCTTCGCGCGCGAGGTTCTCCTCCGAGCGGTGGACGCGCACGTGGTGGGTGACGGTCATGAGGTTCCTTCCGTGGACGGCAGCGAGGCGAGGATCGAGGTCAGGGCGTTGTACAGGTGCACGTGCGTGGCGTGGGCGGCGAGGTCGCCGTCGCCCACGGCGATCGCGGCGGCGATGAGGCGGTGCTCGGCGACGGATGCCGCGAGGCGGTCGGGGTTGTCGCGCGCGAGGCGGCGCACACGCACCAGGTGGGTGCGCACGTTCTTCAGTGCCGCCGTGAGGTAGTCGTTCTCGACGGCGGCGTCGAGGGCGCGGTCGAAGCGCGCAATGAGGGCGTAGTACGCGTCGGGATCGGCCGCGGCATCCGTTTCGCCGAGCGCGCCGGCGATCTCGGCGAAGACGTCCCGCGCCCCGCGCTCGGCGGCGAGACGGGCGGCGGTCTCCTCGAGTGCGCGGCGCACCTCGAACAGCTCGCGGATGTCCCCGGCGTCGATGTCGCTGACGACGGTGACGCGAGGGGATGCCTGGACGACGAGCCCGTCGGCGGCGAGGCGGCCGAGCGCTTCGCGGAGCGGCGTGCGGCTCACGCCGAGGCGGCTCGACTGGTCGACCTCGCCGAGCACGGCGCCCGGGCCGAGCGCGCCCGACTGGATCTCCTCCAGCAGCGTGGCGTAGGCCCGGTCGCTCGCTCGCATACGCTCATTGTATACATAAGACGCGGCGAACGTGAAGCCACGACGGCTTCGCTCGCGTTGCGTATACAACGCATCCGGTATCCCCCGAGCGGACTCGACCCGCTGATGGAGGTCGTGTTGCGGGCGGAGATCGCGCGGGTGAAGGCCGCCGGCGCGACGGTGCTGCTGTCGAGCCATATCCTCTCCGAGGTGGAGCTGCTGTGCGATCGCGTTTCGATCATCCGCGCCGGTCGCATCGTCGACGCGGGCACGCTCGCCGACATGCGCCACCTGACCCGCACCGAGGTGTCGTTCGCCGCGACGCCCACGGCGACGGCGGCCGCGGCGGCGGCGATCCCCGGGGCCGAGGACGTGCGCGAGGATGCCGGGCGGGTGACGTTCACGCTGGCCAGCGATGCTGTCGCGCCGTCGCTGGCGACCCTGGGTGCGCTGGGCGTCGAGGGGCTGCGCATCGCCCCGCCGTCCCTCGAGGAGCTGTTCCTGCGCCATTACGGCGACGCGCCTTCGACCACGTCGCGCGCGGACCGTGCCGGGGCCGGCACCGAAAGCGCCGCTGAGGGCGCCGCTGAGGGCACCGAGGGCACCGAGGGGAGGTCCGCGCGCTCGGCCGGGCGCGACGCGGCATCCACAGGTCTGCGCCGGCGGGACCGTCGATGAGCGGATTCGGGCCGCTGCTGCGCCAGCGTGCGCGGCGAGACGGCGTGCAGCTCGCACTCTGGATCTGCGGCACGGCGCTGCTCGCCGGTGCCGGATACGCGGGCGCGCTCACCTCGTACGGCGACGGGCAGGAGCGCGCCGCCCTCCTCGCGACGGTGATGGCGAACCCGGTGATCCTGCTGTTCCGCGGGTTGCCCTCGGGCACCGGCGAGAGCCAGATGGTCGTGTTCCTCCTGCTGCCGTGGCTGCTGATCCTTGCGGCGCTGATGAGCTCGTTCCTCGCGGTGCGGCACACCCGGGGCGATGAGGAGGACGGCCGGCTCGAGATGCTCTCCGCCACTCCCGCCGGGCGATGGATGCCGACGGTCGCGACCCTGGTCCACGGCGCTCTCGCGAACGTCGTCCTCGGTCTCCTCGTGACGGCGGCGTTCCTCGCGAACGGCGCGGCGGCGGCCGGCGCGATCCTCGTCGGGGCATCCTGCGCGCTCGTCGGGCTCGTGTTCCTCGGCGCCGCGCTGGTCGCGGCGCAGGTGATGCCGACTTCGCGCGGCGCGAACTCGCTCGCCACGTGGGTGCTCGTCGGCACGTTCGTCCTGGCCGGGATCGGCAACGCCCTCGGCACGCCGAGCGAAGACCTGACCCGCCTGCAGAGTTCGTGGCTCACTTGGTTGTCGCCCTTCGGCTGGGCCGAGAACACCCGCGCATTCGACGTGGATGCCTGGGCGCCGGTGGCCCTCCTGGCGGCGGCATCCGTGGCGCTCGTCGCCGCCGCGCTCGCGCTGCAATCGCGGCGCGACCTCGGCACGGCCTTCATCGCCGAGAGCACCGGGCGGCCCGACGCGCGCCCGTACCTGCGCTCGAACCTCGCCCTCGTCACGCGCCTGGCGACTCCGTCGATCGCCGGGTGGGTCATCGGCGGCGTTCTCGTCGGAGCGCTCGCGACCGCGCTGGGGGCGGTCGCGGACCGGGTCGGTGGCGAGAACCCGGCCATCGCCGACGTGCTCGAGAAGCTCAGCGGAGGCGAGGACATGCGCACCGGCCTCATCGTCGTATTCTTCATCATGCTCGGCGTCCTGGCCGCGTGCGCCGGTGTGCAGACCGTCATCCGCGCGCGTCAGGACGAGGTGCGCGGAATGGCCGAACTCGTGTGGGCATCCCCGCTCGATCGCGTCCACTGGCTCGGCGACTACGTGATCGTCGCCCTCGCCGCCGTGGTCCTCACGATCGTCGGCGGCGTGGCGGGAGCCGTGCTCGGGGCCCTCGTGGCGACGGACGCCGGCGACCTCGCCCGAGACGCGGCGATCGCCGGGGCAGGTCAAGTGCTGCCGGCGGCAGTGTTCGTCGGGCTGACCGCGCTCGTGTTCGTGTGGGCGCCTCGGCTGACGATCGCGCTCGGCTGGATGCTCGTCATGCTGGCCGCGGCGATCGGCCTGTTCGGACCCCTCTTCGGCATGGAACCGGGGTCGACCCGGATCTCGCCGTTCGCCGCGGCGGTCACACCGACAGCGGGCGGTGTGGACCTCGGCGGGCTCTGGTGGGTTCTGCCGTCGTCCGTTGCGCTCGTCGCGGGGGCGCTCGCGCTGATGCGCCGACGCGAGCTCGCGGGAGGCTGATCGCCCGGACGGCCGGGCGCGGCCGGCGGCGGCGTGCGACTCGCTCCAGCCGATCGACTACCGTCGAGGGGTGACTTCCGCCGCCCCCTCCGACACCTACACCGTGGCCACCGACGGCGCCTGCAAGGGCAACCCGGGGCCGACCGGATGGGCCTGGGTCGGCGAGGACGGACAGTGGGCCGCCGGCGCGATCCCCGTCGGCACGAACAACATCGGCGAGCTGATGGGGCTGCTCAAGGCCATCGAGGATCACGCCGACGTCGCGCAGCTCGTCGTGCAGGCGGATTCGAAGTACGCGATCGACACCTACACGTCGTGGATGGACGCGCACCGCCGGCGCGGATGGAAGACCTCGACCGGCGCACCGACGAAGAACCGCGACCTCCTCGAGCAGCTGATCGTCGCGCGCGACGCGCGCCGCGAGCGCGGACTGCCCGATGTGGTGCTCCAGCACGTGCGCGGGCACCGCGGGCACGTGCTCAACGAGTGGGCCGACGAGCGCGCGGTGCGCGGTGCGGAGCACGCGGCGAAGGGCACCGCGTCGGCCTGGTCGAGCCTCGGCGGTCTGCAGCCGGTCCTCGATGTGACGAGCGCGCCCACGAAGAAGCGCTGACCGGGCGGCGTCCGGCCGGGCTCAGACCGAGCCCTCGAACAGTCCGATGTGGTTGCCGTCGGGGTCGACGATGACCGCCCACCAGCTCGCATCGGTGATCGGCGCCTTCGCCATCGCGACGGTCGCTCCGGCGGCCTCGGCCTTCGCGACAGTGTCGTCGATCGAGTCGACCTCGACGTAGGAGCGCGGCTGGGTGAAGCCGTCGCCGCGCGGCGCGAGACCGCCGCCCGAGATGCCGTTCGGGGCCGACCACATCGGGTAGCCCTCGAAGCCTTCGATCTCCGCGATCTTCCAACCGAACAGGCCCGAGTAGAACTCGCTCGCCTTCGCCAGGTCGGACACAGGGATGTCGATGTGGGTGATGTCGCCGTGCGCCATGATGGCTCCCTCCGCCGACCACAGTCTCCGCCCGGCCGCGCGGGCTGGCAAGGGGTGCCGACGGGCGCGGTCTCGGCCAGCGTCGGCGGGGAGCCGTGTTCACAACGTCGGAGATTCGGCCCGTATCCCCCCTGCACCGGTTCGGACGGGCTCCTGTGCCCAAATCTCCGACGTTATGAACAGCCGCCGCTTCCGCCGACGACGCCGCCCGCGCTACCCGGCCGCGGCGAGCAGCTCGGCGAGGCGGTCGAGCGCGGGGCGCTGACCGGCGACCAGCCGCGGCCGCGCGGCGTCGAGGGTCATCCACTCGACGCGGTCGACCTCCGGGAACGACCTCGTGCGTCCCGACCGGGGCGGCCACTCCATCTCGAACTCGCCGAAGACGAGCGGCGGGTCGGATGCCGCGAAGGCCGCCCCGTCGCAGACGAAGACCGTCACTCGTTTGCCCGACGAGTACGTGAAGGTGCCGAGCTCGGCGTAGTCGCCGTCCGGCGCCGGGACCCCCAGTTCCTCATGGAACTCCCGCTTCGCGGCATCCAACGCCGACTCGGCATCCGGGTCGTATTCCCCTTTCGGAATGGACCACGCGCCGTCGTCCTTGGCGGCCCAGAACGGTCCGCCCAGATGTGCGACGAGCGCCGACACCTCGCCGTCCGGGGCGACCCGGTACAGCAGGATGCCGGCGCTCGTCACCGCCACGGCGGCCGCCCGTTCAGGCCACGCGGCTCGCGGGCGAGACGGAGTAGGTCTCTTCGCCGTCGATGACGGCGACCGGGCGAAGCGCGTCGTTGACGGCCGCGTACGCGTCGTCGGAGAGCGTGATGTCGGATGCCTTGACGGTGTCCTCCAGCTGCTCGGGGCGCGACGCGCCGACCAGGGCGGCGGAGATGTTCGGGTTGTGCAGCACCCAGGCGAGCGAGAGCTGCGGCACGGTGATACCCGCCTCGTCGGCGATGGGCTTCAGCTTCTGCACGGCCTCGAGCACCTCGTCGCGCAGGAACCGCTTGATGAAGTTCGCGCCGCTCTTCTCGTCGGTCGCGCGCGATCCCTCGGGAACGGGCTGACCGGGCAGGTACTTGCCGGTGAGCACGCCCTGGGCGAGCGGCGACCAGACGATCTGCGAGATGCCGAGCTCCTCCGAGGTCGGGATCACGCGGTCTTCGATGACGCGCCACAGCGCCGAATACTGCGGCTGGTTCGACACCAGCTGGAACCCGAGCTGCTGAGCGAGGGCGTGGCCGTCGCGCAGCTGCTCCGCCGTCCATTCCGAGACGCCGATGTACAGCGCCTTGCCCTGCCGCACGATGTCGGCGAACGCCTGCATCGTCTCTTCGAGCGGCGTCTCGTAGTCGTAGCGGTGGGCCTGGAACAGGTCGACGTAGTCGACCTCGAGGCGGCGGAGCGACCCGTGGATGCCGTCGAAGATGTGCTTGCGCGAGAGCCCGGTGTCGTTCGGGCCCTTCTTGCCGATCGGCCAGTAGACCTTCGTGAAGATCTCGAGGTTCTCGCGCTGCTGACCCTTCAGGGCCTTCGCGAGCACGACCTCCGCCGCGGTGTTGGCGTAGGCGTCGGCGGTGTCGAACGAGGTGATCCCGAGGTCGAGGGCCTTGTGCACCGTCGCGATCGCCGCGTCGTCACCGACCTGCGATGCGTGGGTCACCCAGTTGCCGTAGGTGATCTCCGAGATCTTGAAGCCGCTGTTGCCGAGGTACCGATAGTTGACCATTCCCCCACGCTACTCACGAGAGGGATGCCAGGGGGCCACCCGCGGCATCCCTCCCGCGACGTCGTCTCAGGCGATGGCGTCGTCGTGACGCGGGCGCGCCTTCGTGTCGCCGTGCTCCGGCAAGAGCCCGAAGTCTGTGGCGAGCTGCCCCATCTGGGTGTTGTCGAGCTTGTCGAGGAGCTTGCCCTTGATGAAGTTGGGCCCGGGGATGTGCACGGCGTCGCCGTCGGCGATCCGGGTGGTCGCCTTCATGAGGTAGCGGACGTCGTAGGTGGAGTTGAACACCTCCGGCACGCCCCGCTCGATGTCGAGCAGCTGGTAGGTCGCCTCCATGGCGGTGCGCACCGAGTACTCCGTCGTGAAGATGCAGTCGCGGGTGGTCTCGGCGAACTGCCCGATGAACGCAGAGTTGACGCTGCCGGCGGGCGCGACCTGGGGCCGGTCGCCGGCCTGACGGGGCATGAAGAACGAGGTGACGTACGGCATCATGACGGGCACGCTCTTCGCGCCGGTCGCGGCGAGCTCGGGGATCTCGTCGACGGGGACACCCAGGTGATACAGCCATTCCTGCGTGATCTCCTCACCGGTGCAGTCCTGCATCGGTTTCTTGACGAAGTCGCCTTCCGATCGGCGTACAGGTCGCGCCCCTTTCCCGACGTGCAGATGAGGCCGTCGCCGTCGCTCCCGCGAAGCGTGCGGCCTTGGGGCCTCCGGCGGCGACGAGCTCACGCGGAGCGAACTGCTCCGCGGAGGCCTTGTAGCCGAGCCGCAGGCTCATCCGTCGCCCTCGTCATCCGGGCCGGATGCCTCGGCGGTGCCTTCGTCGTATCCGTCGGCGTAGCCACGCGCATAGGCCTCGTCGGTGCCGAGGCGGAAGAGGTCGTCCTCCGCCGCGCGGGCGATCGAGCGCGCGCCGGGCAGGTCGAGCCCGCCGACGACCGCCTCCGCCCCGCGGACGATCGCCACCGGCAGCCGACGTGTCTTGCCCTTGACGAGGTCGGCGGCCGCGGCCAGCTCATCGGCGAGGCAGGGGCGGGTGACGCGCAGGGGGCGGCCAGCGGCATCCGTCTGTCCGGCGAGCTCATCGAAGACCTGGATGCCCGCGGCCCCGATCGCGACGTCGGTCTGGCCGTCGCGCCACGGGCGGCCGAGGGTGTCGCTCAGGATCACGCCGACCTGTTGCCCGGTCGCCGCACGCAGCGCGGCGGCGAGGGCGCGCGCGGAGGCATCCGGGTCCAGCGACAGGAGCAGGACGGTGCCGGGGGCGGTGTTCGAGGCGTCGATGCCGGCGGCGGCGCCCACGATGCCGAGCCGGTTCTCGACGATGCGGGTCAGGCTGCCGCCGCGATCACGCGCCGCCACGACCCGCACGGTCTCTTCCGCGAACGCCGCCTCGCGCTCGATCTGCGGGCGCACGCGGCCTTCTGCCTTCGACACGATCTTCGAGGTCACGATGACGATGTCGCCCGATTCGAGCGACGTCCCTTCCCGCGCGCACGCCTCGAGGACGAGGGCTGCGAGATCGTCGCCCGCGTTCACCTCGGTAATACCGCTGGGAGCCCAGATCGAGAGCATGCTCGCACTCTTTCATACATGGCCCCGTGCGCGTCGCCCCGGGTGCCCCGGGTCGCTCCGGGGTGCTCTGCCGGCCGTCAGTCGAGGACCGGCACCGTCGCCGCGACGTCGCGGTCTTCCTCGGTCGCGACGAGCTGGCCGCACGCGCCGTCGATCTCCTTGCCGCGGGTGTCGCGGAGGGTCGTCGGGATCCCGGCCTCGTTGAGGCGGCGCACGAACTCGTTCTGCACCGCGGGCTCCGACGCGGTCCACACCGAACCGGGCGTCGGGTTCAGCGGGATCGGGTTGACGTGCACCCAGCCGCGACCGCGCTCGTTGAGCTTGGATGCCAGCAGGTCGGCCCGCCACGCGTGGTCGTTCATGTCCTTGATGAGCGCGTACTCGATCGACACGCGCCGACCGGTCTTGTCGAAGTAGCCGCGGGCGGCGTCGAGGGCCTCGTCGACCTTCCAGCGCGAGTTGATCGGAATCATCTCGTCGCGGAGATGATCGTCGGGGGCGTGCAGCGACAGGGCGAAGGTGACGGGGATGTCCTCGGCGGCGAGCTTGTTGATCGCCGGTACGAGTCCGACCGTCGACACCGTGATGCCGCGCGCGCTCATGCCGAGGCCGTGCTTCTTGTCGACCATGGTGCGGACGGCCTGCATGACGCGGTTGTAGTTGGCGAGCGGCTCGCCCATCCCCATGAAGACGATGTTGGTGACGCGCTCATCGTCGTGGCCGACGCGGCGCGGGTCGCCGAGGCCGCCTTCGGCGATCAGCCGGTTGGCGCGCACGACCTGCTCGACGATCTCGGCGGCGGACATGTTGCGGGTGAGGCCCGCCTGTCCCGTCGCGCAGAACGGGCAGTTCATGCCGCATCCGGCCTGGCTCGACACGCACAGCGTGATGCGTCCGGGATAGCGCATGAGCACGGACTCGACGAGGGCGCCGTCGTGCAGCTTCCAGAGGAACTTGATCGTGTCGCCGCGGTCGGTCTCGAGCCGGCGCACCTCGGTGAGCAGGTTCGGCAGCATCTCGTGCACGAGCTCTTCACGACCGTATGCCGGGAGGTCGGTCATCTGCGCGGGGTCGGACGTGTAGTGCTGGAAGTAGTGCTTCTCGAGCTGGCCGGCGCGGAAGGCGGGCAGGCCGAGCGATTTCACCTTCTCGACGCGCTGCTCGGGCGTCATGTCGGCGAGGTGGGCGGGCGGCATGCCCTTCTTGGGCGCTGCGAACTGCAGGAGGGGCTTGCCCTCGGCATCCACCTTCTGCGTCCACCCCTCGGTCCGGGGTCGCACCTGGCGAGGCGTCGTGGTGCGGACGGGGGTGGAATCGCTCATGCCTCCAGGGTACCGGCGGCGCCTGGGGGAACGCCGGTGCACCACGTGCGCGGTGCCGTGAGGCACGGCACCGCCTTAGACTCATCCTCGACGAGGGCGAAGCCGGCGAGCGCGAGCTGCGGCTGCTCGGCGACGTGCCCTACCCGGTGATCGAGGCGGTGAGCCGCGCGACCGACAGCGCCGAGCGCTCGCTCGGGCGCGCCCTCGGGCGAGGGTTCGCGATCGCCGTGATCGACCACCTCCAGTTCGTGCTCGAACGGCTCGAGAAGGGGGTCCGGATCCCCTCGACGTCGGTGCCCGAGCTGCGCGTGCTGTATCCCGACGAGTACGCCGCGGCGACCGAGATGACCGCCTCGATCGCCGATTCGCTCGACGTGGCGCTGCCTCCCGAGGAGTCGGTCTTCCTCACGATGCACCTGCTCAACGCGACCCGCGACGAGCCGAACGGCACGGCCGCGCTGCTCTTCCGCCGCGTGCAGCACGTCGTGACCACCGTCGAGAACGGACTCGGCGTCCGCCTCGACGTGGAGAGCCCCGACTACGCCCGCTTCGTGCTGCACGTGCAGTTCCTGCTGCAGCGGCTCGTCTCGCGCACCATGCTCACGAGCGGCGACACCTCGTTCTTCGAATTCGCGAAGCACTCCTACCCCGCCTCGTTCGAGATCGCGAACGAGGTGAAGGCCTACGTCAAGGCCGCGACGGGGTCGGCGCTCACCGACGAAGAGGTGCTGTATCTCATCGTGCACATCGAGCGCCTCAAGACGCAGCTGAGGTCTGGACACACCGACGGCGCTGTGTTCGAGTGATGCCTGCAGACCACCGCGTCTGCCGAAGTCTCTGGATTGTTACCGCGCGAGCGGGCAAAACCTGAACTCACATCCTGCATTTCCGGGATGAACGAGTTCAGGTCTTTTTTTGCCCGAAACCGGGCGGACCCTCTTCGCCAAGCTGGTCGTGAGTCATTCATGATCAGTGAGGGAGTTGGCGGGTATGTCGATCAGTCCGGGGTTCTCGACGGAGCAGATCCGTGAGTTCGTGCATCGGTACGAGATCCAGCCGTATGGACAAAAGGCGTTCTGGCTTGAGGAGCAGGGAGTCTCGTATGACCGGCTCCGGCGGTGGCGGTCGGCGGTGTTCGACGGTGATCTCGACCGTGGACTGATCCCGCGAGAAGGTGGAGTGGTGACCCCACCAGAGAAGCGCACCGGCATCGAGCGGCAACGCGCCCGTGAACGCGCCGCGCAGGAGGCGGAGGTCGCCCGGCTGACAGCCCGCGTGCGTGAACTCGAGCAGACTATCGAGACCCTGGGAAAAGCTATCGGGCTCTTGCATCAGATGAGCGAGCAAGAGCCCGCCGTGAACCAGCCGACGAACGATCCATCCGATTCCTCGACGCCGAGAACGACCTCGTCGGACAGTTGACAGCGGCCGTTGGGTCGCAGCGTCGCGCACTCGAGATCGCCGGCGTCGCGAGGTCGACATGGCACTACCGGACGCGTCCTCGGGAGCGCGTCGCGGATCCCGTCCCGCAGAAGGAGCGGGCATACCCGTCACGCATCAGCGAGACCGACCGCGCCGTCATCGCCGGCAGGATCACGGCGGGCTGGGCCGAAGGGCACGCGGTCGATCACTCGTTCGCGTCCGCGTGGGATGACGGGGTGATGCTCGCCTCACGCCGCTCGTGGTGGCGCATCGCGGCCGAGATCGAGGATCAGTCCGCCCGCCCCGTCGCCCCAACCCGGCGCAGCAACAGCGACCGGCCACCACGAGAAGCGCCTGTGCTGGAAGCGACCGGTCCGGGACAGGTCTGGAGCTGGGACATCACCGACCTGCGCACCCCGTGGCGCGGCGTCGCGTTCAAGGCGTACTCGATCATCGATATCTTCTCCCGCAAGCTCGTCGGCTGCCGCGTCGAGGAACGCGAAGTCGACGACCTCGCCGTCGAGATGTTCGAGGACGCGTTCGGTCGGCATGGGATACCCGACGCCGTCCACGCTGACTCCGGCCCTGCGATGCGCTCCGGAGCGCTCAAGGACTTCCTCAGTGAGCTCGGCGTCACGCAGACACACAACCGGCCCCGGGTGAGCAACGACAACCCGTTCTCCGAATCGGAGTTCCGGACAATGAAGTACCGGCCGAACTACCCCGGCACCTTCGCGACCATCGAACAGGCGCGCGCCTACGTCGAGTGGTACGTCCCCTGGTACAACCAGAACCACAAGCACTCCGGCATCGCCCTGTTCAGCCCGAACGAGGTCCACGACGGCACCTGGCACCACGCCTGGAACCGACGCGACGCGACCCAGCAGGCGTACTACGACAAGCATCCCGAGCGATTCCGTCGACCGCCCCACACGCCCGCACCCGCCGACATCGTCGGCATCAACCTCCCCAAGCCGACCGACGATGCCAAAGCCGAGCCCGAGCGACTCCACGCAGCTTGACACAGCCCGGAAGCCCGCGCTTCGCACACGCGAGGCCGCACCGATGCGGCGAAAGGAGGGCGAAATCCCATGGCGGATTACGCGAAGACCGCGGCCGGCGTCCTCGCCGGCGTCGGCGGCGAGGAGAACGTGCAGTCGCTCGTGCACTGCGCCACGCGCCTGCGCTTCACCCTCAAAGATGAGAGCAAGGCCGACACCGCGGCGGTCAAGTCGACGCCCGGCGTCGTCACCGTCGCCCAGGCCGGCGGCCAGTACCAGGTCGTGATCGGCAACGACGTGCCCGAGGTGTACGCCGCGATCGGCGGCATCTCGAAGCTCGGCGGGCCGGGCGAGGCGGCGCAGGATGCGCCGAAGGGCAACCTCTTCAACCGCTTCATCGGCATGATCTCGGCGAGCTTCACCCGCGTGCTCTGGCCCCTTGCCAGGACCGGTCTGCTGAAGGCGTTCGTCGCCGCCGCCGTCGCCTTCGGCTGGCTCGACGCGGCGACCCCGACGTACGCCGTGCTCAACGCGCTGTCCGACGGGTTCATCAACTTCCTGCCGATGGCCCTCGCGATCACCGCGGCGCGCTACTTCGAGGCCAACGAGTGGACCTCGCTGGCGATCGCCGCGGCCATGATGTACCCGGCGCTCACACCGCTCATCGGCGCCGAAGGCCTCACCTTCATCGGCATCCCGTTCGTGATGGTCAACTACGTCTCGAGCGTCATCCCGATCATCATCATCGTCTGGCTGCAGTCGTACGCGGAGAAGTTCCTCTACGCCAAGCTGCACAGCTCGGTGCGACGCTTCCTCACCCCGATCAGGTCACGACCTCGATCGACGACGACGACATCTGGAACGCGTTCGAGCGCAACCGCCTCATCTGAGGTCGTTGCCGGCAGTGTTTCCGGATCTGGATGCGGGGCAGACGCTCCGCGCCCAGACTCCGTTCACCGGCATGCGACAGGATGGACGCCGTGACCTCTCCGGATTCCTCCCCGCGCATCGTGTTCATCGACGTCGACGGGACGATCCTCGAGCACGGCTCCGTGATCGCGCCGTCGACGGTCACCGCGATCCGCGCGGCGCGCCGTGGCGGGGCGATCGTCTACCTCTGCACGGGGCGGTCGGCCGGTGACATCCACCCGGCCGTCCGCGAGATCGGCTTCGATGGCGTGGTCAGCAACGGCGGCGCGTTCGCCGTGCGGATCGATGCCGACGGCACCGAGGAGCAGCTGGTCTCCCACCTCATGCCGCGCGCGGCGACGGAGCGGATGATCGGGTATTTCGAAGACCACGGCATCCACTACTTCCTGCAGACCGACGACGGGGTCCACGCGTCGGAGGGCGTCGGTGCGGCGGCCGACGAGTTCTTCCGGCAGCGTCGCGAGCGGCACACCGAAGACCTGCGCGCTCTCGGCCTCGACGATGACGATGCGCCGCTGCCGGCGATCAGCTATCGCCCTCTCGGCGAGGTCGACCTCGACCAGGTGGTGAAGGCGACGTTCATCAGCGCCGACTCCGACACGCTCGCCCACGCGCAGCGCGAGCTCGGCGACACGTTCCACGTCATCCCTGGCTCGATCCCGATGCCCGGCGGCTCGAACGGCGAGATCGCGCTGCTCGGCGTCAACAAGGGGTCGGCGATCCTCGAGGTGCTGGAGATCCTCGGGATCGACGCGAGCGACGCCGTCGGCATCGGCGACAGCTGGAACGACGTCGAGATGTTCGAGGTCGTCGGCACGGCCGTGGCGATGGGCGGGGCCGACCCCGACCTGCAGGCCAAGGCCGACTTCGTCACCTCGGGCGTGCTCGACGACGGCGTGCACCGCGCGCTCGTCCGCGTCGGCCTCGTCTGACCCGCGCGCTCGCGCCCCGCGCCGCGCCGCGATCCCCGAGAAACCACATCCCGCCCGAGAAACCACGGCCCACGTGGTTTCTCACGTACCAGATGGTTTCTCACGCGCGAGCGTGGCTTCTCACCGGTGGATGCCGGGGCGCAGGCAGACCGGTGACGCGGATCGGCGGCGACGAGGCCCGAGGGCTGGGCGTCAGAGGAAGATGTCGGGGAACAGCTCCGAGTCGGGGGTGCCGGGGACGGCGGCGTAGCCGGAGAAGTCGGTGACACCGGCATCCCTCAGCACCTCTTCGACGATGAGCGTCTGACCGGTGTACTCGCGCGAGGGCTTCAGCAGCACCTCGTAGGCCGCATCGGCGTAGACCTCGGGCGTGCGGCTGACCTTCATCATGCGGTCGCCGCCGAGCGCGAACTGCACCGCCGCCGTCGCGATCGTCGTCTCGGGCCAGAGCGTGTTGGCGGCGATCCCGTCGTCGGCGAACTCGGCCGCGAACCCGAGCGTCGCCATCGTCATGCCGTACTTCGCGAGCGTGTACCCGGTGTGGGCGCCGAGCCAGCGCGGCGTGATGTTCAGGGGCGGCGACAGCGACAGGATGTGCGGGTTCGGGGCATCCTTCAGGATCGGCACGGCCGCGCGCGACAGCATGAACGTGCCGCGCACGTTGACGTCCTGCATGAGGTCGTACTTCCTCGCGGCGAGGTCGAGCGACCCCGACAGGTCGATCACCGACGCGTTGTTGATGACGATGTCGATGCCGCCGAACTCACCCTGCGTCGTCAGCACGGCCTCGGTGATGTCGTCGTCGTTGCGCACATCACCGACGATCGGCAGCGCGCGGCCGCCCGCCGCCTCGATCTGCTCCGCCGCGGAGTGCACCGTGCCCTCGAGCTTCGGGTGCGGGGTGTCGGTCTTCGCCATGAGCGCGATGTTCGCGCCGTCGCGCGCGGCACGCAGCGCGATCGCGAGCCCGATGCCGCGGCTGCCGCCCGACATCAGGATGGTCTTGCCGGCGAGGGTCTGAGCGGTCATCGGGACTCCTTCGTGCTGGTCGTGCTGGTCGCGCTGGCGGCACCGGCCGCGCTGGTCGCGCCGGCAGCGCCGGTGGCGCTCTTGCGGGATGCCGCGGCGAACCCGGCGACGCGCGTCTGCGCGGCATCGGTGTCGAACGCGGCGCCGATCGTCTGCGCCTCGTCAGCAAGGTTGCCGTGGAACGCTCGCCGCGCACCCGCGCGGACGAGGCGCTTGGCCTGCCCGAACGCCGCGGTGGCATTGTCGAGCCAGAACGTCGCGATCTCGGCGGCGCGCGCGCCCGGGTCATCCGCGACCTCGGTCACGAGGCCCCAGTCGAGCGCCGTGGCGGCGTCGATCGTCTCGTCCTGCAGCAGCAGCCGCAGCGCGCGGGTCTGGCCGATCGCGGCGGGCAGGAGCGTCGAGACCCCGAGGTCGGGCGTGAGGCCGATGTTCGCGTAGCGGCTGACGAACTTCGCGCGCGGGCTCGCGACGACGTAGTCGGCCGTGAGCATGAGCCCGAGGCCCCCGCCCGCGACCGCGCCCTGCACGGCGGCGACGATCGGTTTGTCCGATTCGACGAACGCGCGGATGCCGTCGTGGATGACCCCGGCCATGGCACTGACGTCGGAGCCGGCCGACCCCGACGTCGACATCTCGATCACGTCGCCGCCGGCGCAGAACGCGGGGCCGCTCGCGTCGATCAGCACGGCGCCGACCTCGGGGTCGGCGGTGATCTCGCGGGCGAGGTCGCGCCAGCGCTGCCCCATCTCGAACCCCATCGCGTTGAGCGACGCCGGACGGTTGAAGGTGAGGTGGGCGAGCGCGCCCTCGCGGGCGTGCAGCATCGAGTCGGTCATGGGCGGGTCTCCTTGCCGGACGGGGCGGGCGATGTCGGCGGTGTCGGCGGTGTCGGCGGGCACTTTCTCAGGAGCGATCAGGTCTGGGTGGCGATGCCTCCGCGGAAATCCGCGGCCCGCCGCCCGCGCGCCGCGTGTCTCTCCTGAGAAAGTGCACGCACGGGCGCGGCATCCATCACTTGGGCGCCATCCGGATCGCGCCGTCGAGGCGGATCGTCTCGCCGTTGAGGTAGCCGTTGCGGACGATCTCGAGAACGAGCGAGGCGTACTCGTCGGGCTTGCCGAGGCGCTGTGGGTACGGCACCTGCTGGCCGAGGCTCGCCTGGGCGGCTTCGGGGAGGCCCGCGAGCATCGGGGTCTCCATGATCCCGGGCGCGATCGTGCACACGCGGATGCCGTAGCGCGCGAGCTCGCGCGCGATCGGCAGCGTCATCGCGTGGACGCCGCCCTTGGATGCCGAGTAGGCGGGCTGCCCGATTTGGCCGTCGAACGCGGCGACGGACGCCGTGTTGACGATCACCCCGCGGTCGCCGCTGTCGGTGGCATCCGTCTGCGCGATCGCGGCGGATGCCTGCGCGATCACGTTGTACGTGCCGATGAGGTTGACGCGGATGATCTTCTCGAAGTGCGCGAGGTCGGTCGGCACCCCTTCGCGGTCGAGCACCTTCGCGGGCGGTGCGATGCCGGCGCAGTTGACGACGACGCGGAGCGGCCCGGCCGCGCTCGCGGAGGCGACGGCTGCGGCGACCTGCTCGGGATCGGTGACATCGGCGGCGGCGAAGGTGCCGCCGAGCTCGGCCGCGCGGTCGGCGCCGGGAGAGGACGGCAGGTCGACGATCACGACGTGTGCCCCGGCATCCGCGAGTCGCTTCGCGGTCGCCAACCCGAGACCGCTGGCGCCACCGGTGACGAGGGCGGATGCTCCGCTGAGGTCCATGTGTGCTCTCCTTCGAACTCCGTTGCCCAGCCTAGGTGATGGGATCGAGTATCAAAAGTGCAGACACGCAGTGCCAGAACGGTCGGGTGTGCGACGCGCAATGGATACCGCGAGCATGCCCGCGCCGCACGGCCTGCTGCCGAAACCTCTGGAACGCGTCCAGAGCGTCCCGCGGACGCTCACGAAATCCGCAGAAACGCACGTACTCCGCAGCCGAATCCCCCCTCGGCTGCGGAGTACGTGACATTGTGCGGAGTTCATCCCCTCCGCTGGGCCAGCGCCTCAGCGAACGTCGTCGTCGACCCAACCCATGGACTTCGTCACGGCCTTCTTCCACAGGCGCAGCTGGCGCTCGCGCTCGGCGACGTCGTCGTTCGGCGTCCAGCGCTTGTCCTCCTGCCAGTTGGCGCGGAGCTCATCCAGGTCGTTCCAGAACCCGACCGCGAGGCCGGCCGCGTAGGCCGCACCGAGCGCGGTCGTCTCGGCGACGACCGGTCGCACGACCGGCACGCCGAGGATGTCGGCCTGGAACTGCATGAGCGTGTCGTTGGCGATCATGCCGCCGTCGACCTTGAGCTCGGTGAGGTCGACGCCCGAGTCCGCGTTCACGGCATCCAGCACCTCGCGCGTCTGGAAGGCGGTCGCCTCGAGCGCCGCGCGGGCGATGTGGTTGCGGTTCGAGTACCGGGTGAGGCCGACGATCGTACCACGCGCATCGGGGCGCCAGTACGGAGCGAACAGACCCGAGAACGCCGGCACGAAGTACACGCCGCCGTTGTCTTCGACCTTCTTGGCCAGCTCTTCCGCCTCGGGGGCGGAGGAGATGATCCCGAGCTGGTCCCGCAGCCACTGGATGAGCGACCCGGCGACCGCGATCGACCCCTCCAGCGCGTAGTGCGCCGGCTCGTCCCCCAGCTTGTAGCCGACCGTCGTGAGCAGGCCGTTCTCGCTCTTCACGATGTCGGTGCCCGTCTGGAAGATGAGGAAGCAGCCCGTGCCGTAGGTGTTCTTGCTCTCACCCGCGTCGAATGCAGCCTGGCCGAACGTCGCCGCCTGCTGGTCGCCCAGGATGCCGGCGATCGGCGTCTCGCGCAGAAGCGACGCGTCGCGGGCGACGCCGTACACCTCGGAGGAGGAGCGGATCTCGGGAAGCATCGACAGCGGCACACCGAACTCGGCGAGGATGTCCTCGCGCCACGACAGCGTCTTCAGGTCCATGAACAGCGTCCGCGACGCGTTCGTCACGTCGGTCGCGTGCACACCGCCGTCGGGGCCTCCGGTGAGGTTCCACAGCACCCACGTGTCGGTCGTGCCGAAGATGAGGTCACCCGCCTCCGCCTTCTCGCGCGCACCTTCGACGTTCTCGAGGATCCAGACGATCTTGGTGCCCGAGAAGTAGGTCGCCAGCGGCAGCCCGACGATGTCCTTGAACCGCTCGATGCCCTCGTCGCCGGCAAGGCGGTCGACGATCGGCTGCGTACGGGTGTCCTGCCAGACGATCGCGTTGTAGACGGGCTCGCCGGTGTTCTTGTCCCACACGACGGCCGTCTCGCGCTGGTTGGTGATGCCGATCGCCGCGATGTCGTGGCGAGTGATGTTCGCACGACCGAGCGCGATACCGATGACCTCGCGCATGTTGTCGCGGATCTCGATCGGGTCGTGCTCGACCCAACCGGCGCGCGGCATGATCTGCTCGTGCTCCTTCTGGCCGACGGAGATGATCGATCCCTTCTTGTCGAAGATGATCGCGCGGCTGGACGTGGTGCCCTGGTCGAGGGCGATGATGTACTGAGCCATGAGATGGAGTTCCTTGTCTGTTGCCTATTCGTGTGGGGATTCGGCGCGCGCTCAGACGCTCGCGAGGTGGAGCAGGATCGGCGAGGCGAGCGCGGCCAACGCACCACCGATGAGCGGACCGACGACCGGCACCCACGAGTACGACCAGTCGCTCGAGCCCTTGCCCTTGATCGGGAGGATCGCGTGGGCGATGCGCGGGCCGAGGTCACGAGCCGGGTTGATCGCGTAGCCGGTGGGGCCACCGAGCGACGCGCCGATGCCGACCACGAGGAGGGCGACGGGGACGGCAGTCAGCGGGCCAAGGCCACCGGGGACGCCGATCTGCACGTCACCGTAGTCCGCGAACGCGAAGATCACGAAGACCAGGACGAACGTGCCGATGATCTCGGTGATGAGGTTCCAGCCGTACGAGCGGATCGCGGGTCCTGTGGAGAACACACCGAGCTTCGTGGCCGGGTCGGGCTCGGCGTCGAAGTGGTCCTTGTACGCGAGCCAGCAGAGCACGGCACCGAGGAACGCACCCACGAGCTGCGCGGCGATCGCTACGAGGAAGTGCGTGAAGGTGATCTTGCCAGCGATGAGAAGGCCGATCGAGACGGCGGGGTTCAGCTGGGCGCCAGAGTAGGCCGAGACGAGCACACCGGCGAACACCGCGAGGCCCCAGCCCCAGTTGATCATCAGCGCTCCGCCGCCGTTGCCCTTCGTCCCCTTCAGGATGACGTTGGCGACGACGCCGCCACCGAGGAGGAGGAGCATTGCCGTACCGACGAGCTCAGACAAGAAGTAGAGCCCGAGATTGACGTCTTGCATGTCGACATTGACCTTTCATGGGTGGCCTGAGGGAGGACCGGCGTCAGGCCGCGCCGGAATCGTGGGCGGGGAGCGCGAGGGCTCCCCGCGTCAGCGGGTGAGGGGCGCGACCCCCGCGTGTTCGAGGTCGACGCGGTGCAGGTCGCGAAGGTTCGCGGTGGAGACCTCGATCTCGGCGCGGGTGCGTGCGGCATCCCAGCCCAGCGCGGGAGCCGCGGCATCCGCGATCTCCTGCAGCGTCGCCGCGGACATGCCCCCGACGAACGCGACCGAGGTGCGGCGCAGCAGCAGGTCCATGAGGTGCACGACCTCTTCACGCTCGGCGAGGAAGGCGATCTCCTCGCGCGAGTAGTCGGGGGCATGCTCGAGGGACTGCTGCGCGACGGGAAGGGCGGCCAGCAGCTCGGCGGCGTAGGTGCCGTACCGCTCGAGCATGCGGTCGGCGAACGACGCCTCGTGCGCGCCGCGGTGGGCGTCGACCCAGCGGGCGCGGGCCGCGGCATCCTTCGGGTAGCCCGCTCCACCGCCGATCGCGAGGTTCGCGGTCGACTGCGCGCGCTTCTTGCCGAGGAGGGCGAGGGTGTCGTTCGCGACGTGCTCGGAGACGGCGCGGAACGTCGTCCACTTGCCTCCGACGAGGCTCAGCAGGGGGGTGCCGGCGAGGTCTAACTTCTCCACGCGGTAGTCACGCGAGACGAAGCCCGGGGCGACGTCGTCGTGACGCGGCAGCGGGCGGATGCCCGAGAACGTGTAGACGATTTGCTCGCGCGTGACATCGATGCGGGGGAACACCTGCGCGATGAGGTCGATGAAGTACGAGATCTCGTCATCGGTGCAAACGACCGGCTTCGTCGGATCGGCGTCGATGTCGGTCGTCCCGACCATGACGCGTCCCTTGAGCGGGTAGATGAGCACGATGCGGCCGTCGGATGCCTCGAAGAAGATCTCGTTGCCTCGAGTCGCCGCGAGCAGCTTGTCGTTGTCGAGCACGATGTGCGAGCCCTTTGTGCCGCCCATGAAACGGGTCGGTTTGCCGAGGGCTCTGTTGGTCAGGTCGGTCCAGGGGCCGCTCGTGTTGACGACGACCTTGGCCGTGAAGTCGAACTCCTCACCGGAGACCTCGTCGCGGAGTGTCACCGCGTTGCCGTTGGCGCCGACCGCGCTGACGTAGTTCACCGAGCGCGCGGCGCCCTCCTGCTGGCCATCGCGCAGGACATCGAGCGCGAGCCGCTCGGGGTCGTGCAGCGAGGCGTCGTAGTACGTCGCGGTGTACCTGAAGCGGTCGTCGAGGTCGGGGAAGCGCTCGTGCGAGGCCTTGCGCCCGTGGAACGTGTGCCGTGGCAACGACCCGCCGTCGCGGGAGAACGTGTCGTAAATCGTGAGCCCAACCTTGATGAGCAGGGCTCCGCGCTCGCGCGGCTTGCCGCGCCCGTGCGTGAAGAGGAGGCGGAAGGGCGCCGTGAGGATGCCGGAGAAGGTCTTGTGGATCGGGATCGTCGTCGGGAGGGGCTTGACGAAGTGCGGCGCGTTGCGCAGGAGCGCGTTCCGCTCGACGACAGCCTCCCGCACGAGGCGGAATTCACCGTTCTCGAGGTAGCGCAAACCACCGTGGATCATGTGGCTGGATGCCGAGGACGCGCCAGACACGTAATCGCCGCGCTCGACCAGGGCCACGTCGACGCCCTGGAGCGCAAGATCACGGAACGTCCCGACACCGTTGATCCCGCCGCCGATGATGAGAACGTCGGCTTCGGGGCGGTCACGCAGCGCCTGCACGGTCGGACGCGGCTGAGTGGCGTCAATCATCGTCGATCCCTTCGTCGTTGATGGGTCCTACACTTGAGCATTCGCGCACGTTCGCACAAGCCCCCATGCACGAATGTGCGGACACCGGGAATAAGAGCACGATCGTGCAGGAAGGCGAGCCCCGATGGAGTCCGACGACGTCACAAATGTGCGCACGCGCGATGCGCTGCGCGCCGCGCATCTCTACTACGTGCAGGAGCTCACGATGGAGGACATCGCGACGGAGATGCGCATCTCCCGGTCCTCCATCTCGCGCCTGCTCGCGTACGCGCGCGAGATCGGGCTCGTCGAGATCACGGTGCACTCGCCGCAGGACGGCGTCGACAGCCTCGCCGAGCGGATCATCGAACTCTTCGGCGTGACGGCGGAGATCGTGCCGACGCCCGTCCGCGCGAGCGCCGCGGAGCGGTTCGCCCGCGTCGCACGCTCCGCGGCGCGCCGCGTGGCGAGCCTCGCCGACGACAACATGAGCATCGGGATCGCGTGGGGCGCGACGGTCTCGGCGATCGCCCGGGAACTGCCGTCGCGCCCGCTGCACAATGTGCACGTGGTGCAGATGAACGGCGCCGCCAGCCCGATGACGTCGGGCCTCCCGTACGCGTCGTCGATCCTCGAGCGCTTCGCCGGCGCATTCGGGGCCGACGTGCAGCTTTTCCCCGTTCCCGCCCTCTTCGACGACCCGCACACGAAGGACCTCATGTGGCGCGAGCGGTCGGTCAGGCGTGTCCTCGACGCTCAGGACGACATCGGGATGTTCGTCTTCGGACTCGGCTCGCCGCGCGCCGACGTGCCCTCGCACGTCTACTCGGGCGGGTATCTCAGCGGCGACGACCTGCACTCGCTCATGCGCGACGGCATCGTCGGCGACTGTGCGACGGTGTTCTACCGCATCGACGGCAGCTCGTCGGGCATCCGCCTGAACGAGCGCTCGAGCGGGCCGAGCCTCGATGCGATCCGGCGGATCCCGCGGCGGCTGTGCGCGGTGTCGAGTCTGTCGAAGCTCGACGCGCTGAAGGGCGCGCTCGCCGCGCAGCTGATCACCGAGCTCGTGATCGAGGAGAGCCTCGCCCGGCGACTGCTCGAGGGCTGAGCGCGAGAGCCCGCGACGGGCTCAACGACAGGTCCCGCGACGGCCGCGGCGACAGCCACGGCAACGCCCTCAGCGCGGATACCAGGTCAGCCGGGGCCGAGGATGAAATTCCAGGCGCCGGTCGCGACGGCGACGGTAACCGCGACCACGGCGATCGCGGCGCCGACGGCGATGAGCGCCCACTCCCGGCCGCCGAATCGCGACGCTCGTGCCCACGTGCGGGGGCCGGGGGCGCCGAACGCGCGGGCCTCCATCGCCGTGGCGAGGGCCGAGCCGCGGCGGATGGCGAGCACGAACAGGGCGAAGGCCGCCGAGACCGCACGCCGCACCCGGCCGGTGTCGGCGACGCCGCGCGCTCGACGCGCGCGCTCGAGCGCCCGCCAATCGGAGGCGAGCAGACCGAGCAGGCGCATGCCGGCGAGCGCGCCCAGCACGAACCGCGCCGGCAGGCGCACGACCTGCGCCAGCCCGTCGGCGAGGTCGGTCGGATCGACGGTGACGAACAGCACGACCGCCGGCAGGCCGATCGCGAGCACGCGCAGGAAGGTCGCGACGGCGAGCAGCAGCGATCCCTCGCTGATGCGCACCAGCATCCATTCGACGTACACCTCGCCGCTCGTCACGCCGTACAGCGCGACGGTCACTGCGCCGGTGAACGCGCCGAGCCAGACCGGCAGCGTCCGCAGCCAGAAGGTGCGCCACGGCAGCCCCGCCGCGAGCAGCAGCGGAATCTCGAGCACGAGGGCGACACCCGCCGACACCGGGTCGATCGACAGCACCAGCACGACCGCGATGAGCAGCGCCGCGGCGAGCTTGGCGACCGGATTGATCGTGGCGAACGCGCGCCGGGAAGAAGAAGAAGAGGAGCGGGAGGAGGATGCCGCGGCGGAGCCGGCGACCGCGTCGACGCTCACGGAGTCCGCCCGCCGTCGCCGGTCGGCGCGGCCGCACCGACGCGCAGCCGCCGCGCGTGGAGCGCGTCGAGCACCTGCTCGTCGTGGGTGACGACGACCACGGCGAGCGGACCGCGGTCGTCGACGCCGTCGCGCAGCGCCGCGATCATCGCGACGAGCTCGGTCCAGGTGCGGGCATCCTGCCCGAACGTCGGCTCGTCGAGCACCAGCACGCGGGGGCGGGTGGCGAGCACGGCACCGACGGTCAGGCGCCGCTTCTGTCCGCCCGAGAGGGTGTACGGGTTGGCGGTGGCGAGCGGCGCGAGTCGCAGCCGCTCGAGCAGGTCGTCGACCCGTTCGGCGATCTCGTCTTCCGGCACCCCGAGCGCCCTCGGCCCCACCTCGAGCTCGCCACGCACCGTGCGGGCGAGTAGCTGATGCTCGGGCTCCTGGAACACCGTGCCGATGCGGGTCAGCAGGTCTTTCGAGCTCCAGGCGAACGGATCGTCGGCGCGCGGCGCAGGGCGGCGACGCGGCCCGCGGTGGGAGCGCCCGCGCACCCCCGCGGCGAGGGCGGCGGATGCCTCGACCTCGCCCGCGAGCGGGGCGAGCAGTCCCGCGAGGGTCAGGGCGAGGGTCGACTTGCCCGCGCCGTTGCGCCCCACGATCCCGAGCACCTCGCCGGCGCGCACGTCGAAGCTCAGCGGTCCGGCGGCGGCGACACCGCGCTCGCGGCCGACCACGAGCTCCCGCGCCGACAGCAGCACCTCGCCCGGCGGCCCGGGCGGGGGCGGCAGCGGGAGCGCCGCCTGGGGCAGCCAGACGCCGGCTTCGGCGAGCGCCGCCGCCTGCGCGTCGAGCACGTCGGCGGGCGCGCCGTCGGCGATGACGCCCGCCTCACCGAGCACGATCACCCGATCGATGAGCGGCAGCCACACGTCGACGCGGTGCTCGATCACGACAAGCGTGGCACCCGTCTCGGCGAGCACCCGCCCGACGGCGTCGCGCACCTCGCGCACGCCCTCGGGGTCGAGGTTCGCGGTCGGTTCGTCGAGCAGGATCGCCCCGGGTCGCATCGCGACGACCCCGGCGAGCGCGAGGCGCTGCTTCTGCCCTCCCGACAGGTTCGCCGTGGGGCGGTCGGTCGGGACGTCGAGGCCGACGGCGGCGAGCGCCGCGTGCACGCGCGGCCAGATGTCGGCGCGCGGCACGCCCAGGTTCTCGCACCCGAAGGCGACGTCGTCGCCCACCCGCGCGAGGATCGTCTGACTGTCGGGGTCCTGCAGCACCATGCCCGCCCGGCCGCGCACCGATGCGGCGAGCGCCCCGTCGACGAGCAGCTCGCCCTCGTGCTCGCCCTCGTCCGCGCCGCCGAGGATGCCCGCGATGCCCTGCAGCAGCGTCGACTTGCCCGCGCCCGAGGCGCCGAGCAGCAGCACCCGCTCCCCCGGCGCGATGCGGAACGAGGCATCCCGCACCGCCCACGCCTGACGCGTCGCATACCGCCAGCCCCACCCGCGCGCCTCGATGGCGGCGGGGGCGGTCACGCCGGCACCGGTCACACCGGCAGCGCCCGGATCGCCCGTGCCCCGGGTCCCCTCGGTCTGGGCGGCGGTCACACGCGTGCGGTGGCCTCGCGTCCCGACGCGAATCTGCTGAGCGCGCCGGTGGAGGCCAGTGCCTTCATGAGCAGCCACCCGCCGAGACCGGCGATGACGGCTCCGGAGATCGTCGTGGAGGTGATGTAGACGGCGGTGAACGGCACGTCGGCGCCGGGGTACCAGAGGATGCGGTCGTTGATGCCGCAGGCGAGGCCGGATGCCGCGCCGGCGAGGAGAGCGACGGGAAGGGTCCACACCTTATACAGGAAGACCAGGAAGACGATCTCGGCACCGAGGCCCTGGACGAGGCCCGACGCGATCATCAGCGGGCCCCACGCGTTGCCGACGAGGGCGGAGATGACGGCGGCGACCGTCTCGGTGTAGAGCGCCGCACCCGGCTTTCTGATGATGAGGCCGCCGAGCACCCCGGCGATCAGCCACGGACCGGCGAGCAGACCCTGCAGGCCGGGGAGCAGCGGCTTGAGCACCGACGCGGGGCCCTCATAGCCGACGTTCCACAAGAGGAAGATGAGCGCGCACGCGACCGCGATCACGCTGGCGACGACGATGTCGACGATGCGCCAGCGGAAGCGGCCCGACGTGGGCGATCCGCCAGGCGGCGTCGCGGACGACGATGTGACGGTGGACGAAGACGCCGAAGCGTGCATGTTCTCTCCTCCCTGCGCCGGCATGATCCGGATCAGGTTCGACGGTCGAAGCGTGGATCGCTTCCTCTCAGCCCGGCTCACCGGACTCCCGTGGTTGTGACGTCGAGTATATCCATCAGCAGGTAGTTTTAGCGGGTGACCATCGAAGACGCGCCCCCGTCGTCGAGGCGCGCGCGTCGCGAAGCGCGTGCCGCCCGCGCCGCGGCGCCTGCGGGCGCGGCGCCCACGGCAGGGGATGGCGCGGACTCGACGGCGTTGACGGATGCCTCGGCGCGCGTCGCACCGGCGTCCGGCCGCCTCGCGCTCGGCTGGCTCGCCGACGACGACGTCACCGCCCGGGGCGCGCGGCGAGACCTCGCCGGGGCATCGAACCCCTACACCGTCGCCTCGGTCGACCTGCTCGCCCGCCGGCCGCGCCGCTCGCCGCTGCGGCCGGGCGTCGTGCTGCCGTTCCTCGGCGCCCTCGCCCTGGTCGGCGCGTACGCGGCGGCGACGCTGCTCTGGCCGCTCTATGCGGTCGCGCCCGTCGTCGACAAGGTCGCCGTCGCCGATCTCACCTCCCCGGCGACCGCGGTGACGTGGCCGGCCGAAGGCTCCGCGGCGGTCGGTGTCGCGGGCTTCGACGGCGCGGCCGCGTCGACCGGCGACCGCGCGCCGATGGCGAGCATCACGAAGCTCGTCACGTCGCTGATGATCCTCGAGGAGCTGCCGCTCGCCCCCGGCGAGAGCGGCCCCGAGTACGCCTTCACCGAGAGCGACCACGACGAGTACTACGACTACCTCTATGCCGACGAGTCGGCGCTCGACGTGCCGGTCGACGGCACGCTGACGGAATATCAGATGCTGCAGGGCATCCTGATCGGCTCGGCCGGCAACTACACCGACCGTCTCGCGAGCACGATCTGGCCGAGCGACTCCGTGTTCGCGCGCGCGGCGGCGGAATGGCTCGAGCGGCACGGCCTGAGCGGCATCACCGTGGTCGAGCCGACGGGCATCGACCCCGAGAACGCCGCCGATCCCGCCTCGCTCATCACACTCGCCCGCTACGCACTGGCCGACCCGGTCGTCGCCGAGATCGTGCGCACACCCGTCGTGACGCTGCCCGGCGCCGGCGAGGTCGTGAATACGAACGACCTGCTGAGCGACCCCGCCGTCGTCGGCATCAAGACGGGCAGCCTCGACATCGGCTACAACCTGCTCGCCGCCCGCGAGCAGATCGTCGGCGACGCGACCGTGCGTGCCTACGCCGTGACGCTGACCCAGCCGACCGACGAGGCGCGCGACGCCGAGACAGCGCGCCTGCTCACCGAGGTGGGCGCCGAGGCATCCCAGCCGCGAGTGCTCCCCGCCGGCACCCTCGCCGCCACGGTGTCGACGGCGTGGGGGGCGACGGCGAGCATCCTCACCGACGCGGATGCGTCGCTGCTCCTCTGGAACGGCGCGAGCGCTCCGGTGGCATCCGACATCGACCTCGGTGACGCGCGCACCGCGGGAGCGTCGGTCGGCACGATCAGCATGAAGGGCCCGCTCGGCTCCGCGAGCGCGGGTCTGCGCCTCACCGACGACATCCCCGAACCGGATGCCTGGTGGCGCCTCACCCATCCGCTGCAGCTCTGGGGGCTCGCCGACTGATCGTCTCTTGACCGCGCAGCGCGGTGGTCCTATCGTTTCTCGATAGATATCCGTCGTTGAACGACAGGGGTGCCCGTGTCGAAATGGTCCGTCGTCGCTGTCCGCGTGCTGGTCGTGCTGGCCTTCCTGGTGGTGCTGTTCTTCGAGGCGCCGGCGCGACGGCCCCGGGTCTGTTCTATCCGATCATTGTGGGCGTGATCTTCGGCGCGGGGGCGGCCCTTGTGGTCGGCATCATGCGACGGCTGCTGCACCAGGCGACCGAGCTGCGCGGTGAGCTCGACGAGGTCGTGTGATGGCGATCCGGATCGAGATCGACGTGCTGCTCGCGCAGCGCCGGATGAGCGTGGGAGAGTTCGCCGACGCGATCGGGATCACCCCGGCCAACGTGGCGGTGCTGAAGAACGGGCGCGCGAAGGCCGTTCGCTTCTCGACGCTCGACGCGATCTGCCGCGTGCTCGAATGCCAGCCCGGCGACGTGCTGCGCTGGGAGCCCGACCCGTCGGGGGACGACGACTCGTGACCGGCGGTTCGGGGCGTCAGAACGGCCAGACGACGGGCACGTAGAGCACGGCGACGATGAGGTAGCCGATCATCAGCGGCACGCCGAGGCGCCAGTAGTCGCCGAACCGGTAGCCGCCCGGCTGCAGCACCATGAGGTTTGCCGGAGTGGCGACGGGAGTGAGGAAGGCCGCAGCCCCCGCGACGGTCAGCGCCATCATGAACGGCAGGACGCTGAGGTCGAGGCTGTGGGCGATCGCGACGGCGATCGGGGTGACGATCAGCACCGTGGCGACGTTGGAGATGAACTGGCCGAGCACCATCGTCAGCACGCACAGCACGAGCAGGGCGAGCTGCGGCGAGTTCGACCCGATGACTCCGAGCACCGCATCGGCGACGTGGCCGGCGGCGCCGGTGGAGATGAAGGCCGCCGACAGCGGCACCATGCCGGCGATGAGGATGATCGTCGTCCACGAGATCGCGCGGTAGGTCTGCGGGATCGTGAGCACCCCGGTGAGCACGATCGCGCCTGCGGCGAGGAGGCCCGCGACCGCGGGCGGCACGAGCCCCGCGGCCAGGAGCACCACCATGAGGCCGAGGATCACGAGCGCCCGCTTGGCGCCGCGACCGAGCGGCACGGCCCGCTGCAGCGAGTGCAGCGGGGTGACGGCGATGACGTCGGGCGAGGTGACGTAGCGGGTGAGCGCCGCCCACGGCCCCCGCACGAGCACGGCGTCCCCCGCCTGCAGCACGAGCGACCCCGTCACCCCGGTGCCGCGGGATGCATTCGGACCCTCGTCGTCGCCGCGGCGGACGGCCAGGATCACGAGATTCTCGTCGCGCGTGGTCATGCCCGCCGAGACCGTGCGGCCGATGAGACGCGAGCGCGGCGCGACGAGCACCTCGACGACACCGTCGGTCGCGCTGAACGCGGCGCCGGTGTCGAGGTCGACGTCGTAGCTCTCGCGAAGCGTCTGCGCGTGCTCGCGCGGGTCGGGCACGTCGCCGAAGTGCTCGGGCGAGCGCGCCGGCAGCAGCCGCTCCCCGCCGAGGGCGACGACGGCGATCGTGAGCACGACGAGGGGAACGCCGACGAGCGCGAACTCGAAGTAGCCGAACTCGCGGCCGCCCGCGGCGGCCGCCGCCTCGGAGACGACGATGTTGACCGGGGTGCCGGCGAGGGTCAGCAGCGACCCCGCGCTCGCGGCGAACGCGAGCGGGATGAGGAGCTTCGATGGCACGATGCCCGCCCGCACCGCTACCACGACGACGACCGGGAGGAGCGCCGCGACGGCGCCGTTGATCGAGATGAAGGCGGCGAGCACCGCGGCCATCGCGCCGATCACGACGGTGAGGCGCACACGCCCCCGCCCTGCTCTCGTGACGACCTGCTGACCGAGCCAGGCGGTCACTCCCGTGGCATCCAACGACTCGCTCACGACGAACAGACTCGCGATGAAGAGCACGGTCGGGTCGCCGAAGCCGGCGAGTGCCTGGTTCAGCGTGAGCACGCCCGTCGCCCAGAGGGCCAGCGCGACGCCCAGCGACACGACCGCGAGCGGCACGCGCCCGCTGACGAACGCGACGACCGCGACCCCGAGGATCACGAAGGTCCAGGTCGCGGGTTCCATGGATCAGCCGCCCGGTCAGCGGGCGAGATCACGCAGCACGTCGGAGGCGCGACCGAGGTCGTCGACGCTCCACTGGCTGAGCCGGTCGCTCATTCGGTGCTGGTATCTCCGCCGCGCGGCGGCGAGGCGCTCGCGGGCGACGTGGGTCGCCGCGAGGACGCGCGCCCGCCGGTCGTCGGCGTCGGGACGGCTCTCGACGAGGCCGAGGTCTTCGAGGTGCCGCACCTGACGGCTCACCGCGGACTTGTCCGACTGCAGCCGCTCGACGATCGCGGTCGCCGAGGTCGCCTTGCCGCCGGCGATCGCGACGAGCACCTGGTAGCCGAGGGGCTGCAGGTCAGGGTGCACCTCCGCCGCCGCGTCGCGCCAGCTCGCGCGGATGCGCCCGATGACGCCGCCGAGCTCCTGCTCGAGCCGGAGGATCGCGCCCTCGCGTGCCTGGGCGGCCGCGTCGGGCGTGTTCGGCGCGGCGGCGGTGGCTTCGGCCGTGCCGGCCGAAGCCACCGCGTCTGCCGAGGCCGGCTCTGCCGTGGTCGCGGTCATGTTCGCCAGTGTACGGCGAAAGCGGTCAGCGCCCAGGGGTCAGTGTCCATTGGTCTGAACCCAAAGCTCAGAGCATCCCGCGCTCACAGCTCGGAGAGGCAGCGGATCACCTTGCCGGCCGCAGCGAGCTCGTCGGGCGTGAGGCCCGCCAGCACCGCGCGCATGCGCGCGAGGTGGTCGGCGCGCAGCGCTTCGAGGGCCTCGTGGGCGGCGGGGGTGGCGGCGAGGACGCGCTGGCGCCCGTCGTCCGCGTCGGGGCGCGAGACGACGAGGCCCAGCTCTTCGAGGGCGCGCACCTGACGGCTGACCACCGACTTGTCCATCTCGAACGCCTCGGCCAGGTGGTGCGCGTTGGCCTCACCGGCGCGGGCGACGAACCCGAGCAGCTTGTATCCGGAGGGCTGCAGGTCGGGGTGGATGCGCGCCGCCGACTCCTTCCACAGCAGCCGGGCGCGGCTGAACGCGACGCTCAGCCGCCACTGGAACTCCGCGAGCGAGTCGTCCGATTCATGCTCGGTCGTCTCGGCCTCGGCCAGTGCCCCGGTTGCCGTGGTCATGTCAGCTCCGGCGCCCCGGCTCGTCATCCGTGAGCACCGCGACGCTGCCCGTGGATGTCACGCCGTCGCCCTCGGCGGCGGCGAGCAGCCGCACCGTGCCGGTGGCTGTGGATGCGCCGACCTCGGCCTCGGCGACGCCGATGGCCGACTCTTCGGCCTGGTCGCGCAGCTCTTCGGCGGCTGTCTTGGTCGACAGCGGCTTGTTCTTCAGGAAGGCGATCGCGATGATCGCGATCACGGCGAGCGGGATCGCGATGACGAAGACGTCGGCGATGCCGTGCCCGTAGGCGCTCTCGATGATGGCGCGGATCGAGTCGGGCAGCGCCGAGACCTTGGGCACGTCACCCGAGCCGAGGGCCTTCAGCGCGCTGACCTCGGCCTCGTTCGTCGGGGTGAAGCCGGTGAGGCCACCCATCATGTAGTCGGTGACCTTGGTCGCGAGCATCGACCCCATGATCGTCACGGCGATGGTGCCGGCGATCGTGCGGAAGAAGTTCACGTTCGACGAGGCCGCGCCCAGCTGAGTGGGCGACGTGTCGTTCTGCACGATGAGGGTGAGGTTCTGCATCACCATGCCGAGGCCCGCGCCGAGGACGAACATGTAGACCGCGACGAGCGAGAACGACGTGTCGTAGCGGAGCGTCGACATGAGGGCCACGCCCACGAGGGTGAGGACGGAGCCGAGCAGCATCCAGCCCTTCCACTTGCCGAACCGGCTGACGAGCTGGCCGATCACGATCGAGGCGCCCATCTGGCCGATGATCATCGGGATGGTCATGAGGCCCGACTCGGTCGGTGTCGCGCCGCGCGCGAGCTGGAAGTACTGGGCGAGGAACACCGAGGTCACGAACATCGAGACGCCGACCGCGATCGAGGCGATGACCGACAGCGTGAACGTGCGGTTGGCGAACAGCGACATCGGCACGATCGGCTCGGCGACGAAGAACTCGACGACGACGAACGCGATGATCGCGACGATGGAGATGATGCCGAGCATCCCTCCGGCTGCCATTCGAGCTGGACGGCGACCCGCGTGGACGCGTCGCTGAGGCGGTGGAACGTCACGACACCTGCGTGATCGGTGTCGCCGCCGGTGCTCCTCCAGGCGACGCGCTCGTCGGGGTGCTGCTCGGTGATCTCGGCTTTGAAGTCGCGCTCGACGCCCCCGATGCGCACCTTCCAGCGGTTGTGGGTGTCGTCGATCTGGGTGATCGACTCGACCTCGTCGAGGAAGTGCGGGAAGCTCTCGAACTGCGTCCACTGGTTGTAGGCGACCTCGGCGGGCACGTCGACGTCGATGGTCTCGATGATCTGCACCATAGTGCGCTCCTTCTGTCCGGTTTCCTTCTCTCCATTCAGCACGGCACCGGGCGATCGGCGAGTGGGGTTGACTGCCGACGCGGATACTGCCCCGGGCGCGCATGCGAGGTACTCCTCCGTCGGCTCGTCGTCAAGACCTGCGCCGATGCGACGAGCGTTTCTTACGTCCAGACCACCGTTCACTTCTCCGGAGGGACTCGCATCATGAACCGCTCACCCCGTCGCGCCATCGCCGTTGCAACCGCGCTCGTCTGCACCGCCGCGCTCGCGTCCTGCGCCGTCGGAACGGGTTCGGGCGACGATTCCGATGCGACCTACGACCCCGACCAGGAACTGTCCGGGTCACTGTCGGTGATGGGGTTCTCGGGCGTCGATGAGGTCGCGACTTCGCGCGTCGACCTCGCCGAAGATACTCTCGGCGACGTGAAGGTCAACCTCATCGAAGGAGACCTCGACCGGCAGCAGTTCCTCTCGACTGTCGCCTCGGGCAAGCCGCCGGAGGTCCTCTACGCCAACCGCGACCAGATCGGTTCGCTCTCCGCCCGAGGGGCGATCATTCCGCTCGACGACTGCATCGCGGGCGAGGGTATCGACACCGACGCCTTCGTCCCGTCGGGACTCGCGCGGGTCACCCTGAACGATCACGTGTACGGGATTCCCGAGTTCAACACCGTGCAGCTGACGATGGCGAACGCCGATCTGCTGGGCGCCGCGGGGCTCACGATCGACGATGTCAACGGGTCGAGTTGGGAGGCGGTGAGCGCCGCGAATCAGGCGCTGATGAAGTCGGCGGGAGGCGGCCTGTCGGTGATCGGCTCCGACAGCAAGCTGCCCGAGTTCTGCCGCTGTGGGCGAAGGCGAACGGCGCCGACCTCATCTCGGCAGACGGACGCACGGCGCAGCTTGATGACCCCAAGGTCGTCGAGGCGCTCGAGTGGACCGTGTCGATCTACGACGACCAGGGCGGGTTCAGCGCCGTCAAGGCATACCGGGACTCGGCGGACTTCTTCGGCTCCGGCAACCAGTTCGCGACGGGGGTCCTCGGTGCCATGCCGATGGAGCAGTGGTACGTGAACGTCCTCGCGGACGTGTCGGCGGATGCCCCCATGGCGTTCGACACCGTGCGCGACCGGGACGGCAACACGCTGGCGTACGCGTCCGGTTCGGCATGGGCGATCCCCGCCGGCAGCGACAATCCCGCTGCTGCGTGCCGCTGGGCGCGCGTGATGACGTCGACGGATCCTGGAAGGCCGCAGCTGATGCGCGGCTGGCCGCGCGCACCGAGGAGGGCAAGCCCTTCACCGGACTGCTGACCGGGAACACAAAGGCCGACGAGACGATCCAGGGGATGGTGACATCGGGTGGCGAGCCGTGGGACACGGCCGTAGCGAAGATGTACGAGGCCAACGACGCCACGTTTTCACTGCCCGCCAATCCCGCTGATGCCGAGTTCAAGACGGCACTGCAGGATGCCGTCAACGCGGTGCTGAACGGCCAGTCCACCCCGGAGGAGGCGCTGCAGGCGGCCCAGAAGACCGCGCAGTCGGCGCTCGACGATGCGTGGACGAAGCTCGAGTCCGAGGACTGATCGTGACGATCACCGGCGAGCGGGCGACCGCCGGACGCGAGCGGGCGCGCCGACGCGCCGCACGCCGCACCGCGCGGTCGGCCCTGCTGTTCCTGTCGCCGTGGATCGTCGGGTTCGTCGTCTTCACCGCGTGGCCGCTGGTGTAGAGCCTCTATCTGTCGCTCACCGACTACGACGTCATCAATTCGCCCCGATTCGTCGGCTCCGACAATTACGCCGAGCTGTTCGCCGACTCGAAGGTCGCGCTCGCGCTCGGCAACACCGCGTTCTTCACACTCGTTCAAGTCCCGCTGTACGTCGTGATCTCCCTGGCGCTCGCACTGCTTCTCCAACGGGCGGGGCGCAGCGCCGGCTTCTTCCGGACCATTTTCTTCCTGCCGAAGATGACGCCGCCCGTCGCCGTCGGCATCCTGTTCCTGCTTTTGTTCAACGGGCAGAACGGCCTCATCAACTCCGCACTGCGCACCGTCGGCATCGACGGGCCGGCGTGGACCACGAATCCGTCCTGGGTGAAGCCGGGGCTGGTGATCATGAGCCTCTGGGCGGTCGGGGCATCCGTGATCATCCTTCTCGGGACCGCGAGATCAATCGGCCGCGGTACTCTGTGACGTCTCGTCAGCTGCGCGCGTACGGATGTCTCGTCCGGTGTCGATATCTTCGCGCTCCTTCTCAGCCAGCTTGTCGCTCTTGCGCGTATCGCGCGGTGGTAGCTGGATGTCCTCTTCCGCGGCGATCCCCGCCTGCAGCTGCCGCCCACGCTCGAGTTCAGCATCGAACTCGGCGCCGAACAGCAGCGCGAGATTCGCGATCCAGAGCCACAGTAGGAAGACGATCACCCCGGCGAGCGACCCGTAGGTGCGGTCGTAGTGGGAGAAGTTGGCCACGTAGAAGCCGAAGCCGAGTGTCGCGACCGCAAGCACGATAATCGCGAGCAGTGCGCCGATGCTGAGCCACCGGAACTTCGGCTGCTTCGCATTCGGCGTCGCGTAGTAAAGGATCGCGACGATCAGTACGACGATGAGTGCGAGCACCGGCCACTTGGCGATGGACCAGATCGTCTGCGCCACGTCGCCCAGCCCCAGCACGCTGCCCACGGCCTCGGTGACCGGCCCTGACACGACGAGAATGACGGCGGCGACGACGAGCAGGACAACCACGATGACCGTGACGAGGAGCTGCGTCGCCTTGAGCTTCCAGAACGGCCGGCCCTCATCTATTTCATAAATGCGATTCATTCCCCGACCGAACGCGCCGACGTACCCGGACGCCGACCAGATGGCCAGCACGATGCCACTGATCAGCGCAAATCCGGCGGCGGGCGATCCGGCGATCTGTTCGATCGGCCCACGGATCACGTCGGCGGTATCGCCCGGAGCGACCTGGTCGACGATGCCCAGCACGGCGTCCCTGGCCGCCTGCCCCTGCCCGACGACGCCGAGTAGGGAGAAGACGGCGATGAGACCAGGGAACACCGACAGCACCGCGTAGTACGTCAGCGCCGCCGCAATATCGGTGCACTGGTCCGAGGAGAACTCGCGGATCGTCTTCCGCAGAACGTACTTCCACGATCGGGGGTGCAGATCGGTCGGCGAATCGGGCTTCCGGGATGACTCCCGGTCGGGCGAGCCGTCGCGATCGGAGGCAATGGCGGTATTGCTCATGACTGCTCCTAAACTAAGCGGGCGGACCCACGCTGCCGTGGGCCCGCCCGATCGTGGCGATCAGCTCTCGGAGATGTTCTCGCGTGCGTGCTGCGCCTGGTCCTTCACCTCGCTGGCGGCGGTCTGCGCCTCGTCCTTGACGGCGGCCACCGAGCCCTGCGCGGATTCCTTGAGGGCGGTCACAGCGTCTTGCGCGGGTTCCTTAAGATGCTCACCGACCTCTTTGGCAGCGTCCGTCACCTGGTCCACGAGCGGCTGCGCCTGTTCCTTCACCGTATCCGCGAGCTCCTTCTCCTTGGCCGAAGCGGGGATCAGCGAGGCCACCATGAGGCCGACGCCGAAGGCGATCAGACCGACCGCGAGCGGGCTGCCCTCCGCCTTCGCCGCGACGCGGTCCTTCACATCGCCCACGCTCGTCGCGGCGCCCGACAGCGACGAGCCCGCATCATCCGCGACGCCCATCACCCGCTCACGGACCGATCCGAACACGCCGCGCACTCTATCGACCTGACGGTCGACGATCTTGGACGGGTTGACCTTGTCGGCCAGCGCGTCGACATCGCTGCCGAGTTCGCTGCGGGTCCGTTCGATGTTCGCGCGGATCTCATCGGGTGAATCGCTCATCGGTTCTCCTCATTCCTTTTCAACGTTTCCGGTATCTCCTTGAGGGTCTCCACGGTCTGCGGCGCCCCTTCGACGTTCTTCAGTTGGCTCCGCCCGACGAGGAAAAGGATCAGGGCGATGATCGCCCAGATCACCGCCACGACGACGCCCGCCCATCCACCGCCCATGAGCGTGCTGAGGGCCCACCACAGCGCCACGGAGAGGAAGAACACGGCCATGAGCGCGCCGTAGCCGGCCGCTCCCATCAGCCCGGCGCCCTTCGCCGACTTCGTGGCGGACTGCTTCAGCTCCGCTTTCGCGAGGGCAACTTCCTGGCGCATGAGCGTCGAGATGTCGCGGGACACCTCGCCGAGCAGGTCCCCGAGTGACGTAGACGCGGCCTTGGCCTCAGACGGTGTCGGGTCGGTCATCGCCGTCCTCCGCGAGGATGTCGGGACGTCCCGACGTTGCCTGTGCGTACAGCGGCGCCTCGACGTCGACTCCCGCGGTTCCCGCGGGGCTCGCCGACCATGCGTCGCGCTCGATCGGCGCGGGCGCCGGTGCCGGGGGGAGCGCGCGACCCTCTGTCGCTGAGGAGTCGTCCGACGCGTTCGCCGCGAGGGCGCGCGTCAGTCGACCGACCACGATCCCGGCGATGGCCGCTCCGAGTATGAATGTCCCCGGTCGGCGGCGGGCGAACCTCTTAACCTCGTCGAGCACGGCGCTCGGATCGCGATCGCCGAGCCACGTGGCCGCCCCCGACAACCGGGTCGAGACCTGCTGGACCAGGTCACTGGCGATCCCGCTGCCGTCGGAGTTCGCAGCCATAGAACCGAGCTCGTCACCGACGGACCGCAGCCCCGCGGCGATGCGCTGCTGCTGCACGCCCGCCTGATCCTTCAACTCGCGCTGAGTCTGCGCGTAGAGGTCCTTGGCCTGCACCTTCGCCTCACCGACGACGGATGACGCTTCCTCTTTCGCCGTGCCGAGGACGTCCTTGGCGCCCGCCGTCGCCGTGTCCTTCAGGTCCGCCGCCTCCTGCTTCGCCGTATCGACCTTCGCCGACGCGTCGGAGCTTCCACCGACCGAGTCGCCCGCGCTGACGCTCCCATAACTGTCCGACATGAGTTGTCCCTTCCCGGGCCGATCAGTTCGACTCGTGGACCCAGTCTTACGCCTACCGGCAGCGACGGAGCAGGCCCCTTGTCGTGAGTAGACTTTCGGTGTAAACCGCTCTTCGCAGTTGAGGGTGTAGTCGAGGGTCGGCGGCTGGTTCGCGGATAGACGTCGAGGTCTTCCAGGATGGAAGTTCTCACACTGCCCATCTGCCGGAAGACCTCGACTTGCACCACCCTACGTTCGCGACCCCTGACCTCACCACGTTCTGCCGTCTCGATGAGCTCGGCCTCGAAGCCATCGGCCAGTTGATCGAGCCCGACCGGGCGGTACTCGAGTGCCGCGTCGTTGACGATGACCCGTGGTGTCGGAAGTGTGGCGCCGAGGGCGTGCCGCGCGACACCGTGACGCGTCCGCTCGCGCACGAGCCGTTCGGTCACCGGCCCACGACGCTGCTGGTGCGGGTACGCCGCTACCGGTGCGGCCACTGCCGCCGCACCTGGCGGCAGGACACGACGAACGCGGCGGCGCCGCGGGCGAAGATCTCCCGCGGCGGGGTCGGGTGGGCGCTGAAGGCGATCGTGGTCGACCACCTCACCGTCTCCCGCGCCGCGGCAGGCCTGGGGGTGTCGTGGCACACCGCGAACACCGCGATCCTCGCCGAGGGCAAGCGGCGGCTGATCGACGATCCGGCCAGGTTCGACGGCGTCACCACGATCGGCGTCGACGAGCACGTCTGGCGTCACACCCGGTTCGGTGACAAGTACGTGACCGTGATCATCGACCTCACGCCCGCCCGCAACAAGACAGGTCCCGCACGGCTGCTGGACATGGTCGAGGGTCGGTCGAAGGCGGTGTTCAAGCAGTGGCTCGCCGCCCGGCCCAAGGAGTGGTCGAAGCAGATCGAAGTAGTCGCGATGGATGGGTTCAGTGGGTTCAAGACCGCCGCGTCCGAGGAACTCCCCGACGCGGTCCCGGTGATGGATCCGTTCCATGTCGTCCGGCTCGCCGGTGACGCCCTGGCCTGGATCGTGTCACCGTCGGGTGATTTCGCGGGTTGAGGATCGTTGAGGCTTGATTTTCCGGGGGTGTTGGTGCCTCGTGCGGGGCACTAACGGCGTCGATCTAGACTCGCTCGGTGGGGTGGTTCGTGCGGAAGGTGCGCACCGCGTCGGGTGCGACGGCGGTGCAGATCGCGTCGAAGACCCGTGGTGTGCGGACGATCGTGGAGCACCTCGGCTCCGCGCACGACGATGAGCAGCTCGCGGTGCTGGTCGCGATCGCGCGGGAGCGGATCGCGGAGCTGGCCGGGCATGTCCCGTTCGATCTGGACGGGCTGGGCGCGACGCCGCCGGCCACGACCGCGCCGACGGTGACCGGGTCGAGGTCCAGGTTGTTGTGGGATGTCCTCGAGGACGCCTACGCCCGTCTCGGGTTCGACGCGGTCGGCAACGACACATTCAAGAAGCTGGTCCTGGCCCGCGTCGTCGAGCCGACCAGCAAGGCGGACACGCTGCGGGTGTGGGACGAGCTCGGTGTCCCGGGTGCGCCGTCGCTGTCGACCGTGTGGCGGACCCTCGCCCGCAGCGTTGAGCAGGACTGGCGGTCGAAGATCGCCGCCGCAGCCTACGCGCATGCGACCCGATCTGGCCCGCTCACCGTCGTGCTCTACGACGTCACCACCCTCTACTTCGAGGCGGAGCGTGAAGACAAGCTCCGCAAGGTCGGGATGAGCAAAGAGCGCCGCGTCGACCCGCAGATCCTCGTCGGCCTCCTCGTGGACCAGGGCGGGTTCCCCCTCGAAGTCCACGAGTTCGCGGGCAACAGGGGCGAGACCCTCACCCTGCTGCCCGTCCTCGACCAGTTCCGCGAACGTCACTCCGCGACCGAGGTCGTGGTCGTCGCGGACGCCGGCATGCTGTCCGCAGCGAACCTGAACCGGCTGGAGGACGCCGGGTTCGGTTTCATCGTCGGCTCCCGCACCTCCTCCGCGCCATACGATCTCGCCGAGCACTACGCGACCGTCGGGAACATCGTCACCGATGGGGAGACGGTCGAGACCACCCGAACCATGGGTGCGGGTGTGAACGCGCGGGAGCGGCGAGTGGTGTGGCAGTACTCCCACAAGCGGAAGATCCGCGACAACATCACGTTGAACAAGCAGATCGAACGCGCCGAGCAGATCGCTGCCGGCACCCGCCCGGCGAAGAAGGACCGGTTCGTCACCCTCGGCACGGGGCCCGGCGTGAACTGGGCAAGAGTCGAGAAGGCCCGCGAATACATCGGCCTCAAGGGGTACGTCACCAACCTCAGCACCGCGACGGCTTCCGCTGCAGAGATCGTGGCGGCCTACCATGACCTGTTCCAGGTCGAGGCGACGTTCCGGATGGCAAAGACCGACCTGCGGGCGAGGCCGATGTTCGCGTCGACCGCGGACTCGATCCACGCGCACCTCACCGTCGTGTTCTGCGCTCTCGCGATCAGCCGGCACCTCTACAAGACCACCGGCGTGACGGTCCGCCGTATCGTCCGCGCGCTGCGCCCGCTGCGTGACGTCACGATCACCATCGACGGACACGAACTCACCGCGACCACCCCGCCAACGGGGGAAGCCGCCGACATCATCGCCGCACTCCGGCCGGGCGTGGGGCACTAAACTGACACGATCCAGGCCTGGACCGGACCCGGCAGAGGGTTCAGCAGGACACTCTCGGGCACCGCGGTCAGCCGGGGACCCGCTCTACGGGGTCCGCCGCACCCTCCACACCGGCGTGAGCTTCCTCACCGAGAAGCAGACTGCACGGCTGGACGCGGTGTTCGCGGTCGAGGAGCACGTCGAGGTCGAAGCGACCTGGGGCATCTACCAGCGCATCGTCGCCGCCTACCGCGAACCCGACAAGAAGAAGGCGAAGGAGATGATGCGGTCGGTGATCGATTCCGTCAGCATTGGCGTCCCCGCGAGTGCGCGGTCAAGCGCGGCTTCACCGAACCCGCCCACGGCGCCCTTGCCGCGGCGGTAGATCGAAAGACGTCCGCGGATACCCTGGCCCCTGCGCTCACCAGCCATTCCCACATAGACGATCAAGCCGTCTCGTTTGCGCATCTGATACACCCCGGGCACCAGTGGTGCGTGCGGTGCGGCGATCTCGAATGACTTCCAATCCGACCACATTGCGAGGGCGTCAACCGCTGCGTATGCAGCTATCCGATCAATCGTCACGGCACCATCATCGCGTGGGCCGCCGACAAGGACAGGAAGGGAACCCGGTGACACCGCGCCTGCGGCGTCGACCACGGGGAACTGATGATGCCCGCCAGGTGCCTTCAGCGCGCACTGCCCGCTTGCGGATCGCGTCGAGGATGTCGATTCGCTGAAGTCGGTCCGTGCGGGAAACAGACGCCCCGTCAGTTGACGGATCCATAGGTCGATGCGTCGAAGTGATATATCGCATGAGAACGCTTTAATCTTTCCTGCCGCGTGCAATAGCGTAACGGTCAATCTGATCGCGAATTACTGGGGGCACGGTGCGGTTCAAGCGGATGACGGCGGCGGTTGCGGCTTCGATCGCGCTTGTGTTGGCGGGAGTTCTCCCCGCCAGCGCCGCCGATGAGGCTGAGTCGGGTAGCACGTCGAATGTCGTCGGCGACCCCGAGTACAACGTCCTCGGTGAGACGCCGACGCAGCCGGACGCTCGCGCGCGCATGTCGGTTGCCACGCCTACACGGATCACGTTCTCGGAGAACCCGGTCGGCACCTACGTGCAGAGCCTTTATGTGGCCACCCACGGCGTTCAATTCGGTCCGACTGCTTTCATCGCCACCGACGGAGCTAACCCCACCAGTCCGGTACTCAGCGGTTCTCCCCGATTCCAGGGAGACATCACGGGGACGTTCGTTAACGCCGACGGCCCGTTCACTGTTGATCACTTCAGCGTGGACATCGGCTACTTGGATGCCGCGAACGCGGTCTCGATCCGCGCATTCGACTCCCGCGGCCTGGAACTGGTCACCGTGCCGGTGAGTCTCACGGGCATCGTGACAGTGAACGTGACCCACCCGAATATCGCAGCGTTCCTCGTCTTCACATCCGGGTCCGAGCCTGCAGGCTGGGCGATCGACAACCTGACGTTCACTGCTCCCAGCGGCGACCCGTCGAATGATGCGGGTGCATATGTTGCCCCTTGGTGACTCGTATCAGTCGGGAGAGGCGCAAAGTACGGTCCCGACGGCGCTGAGTTGCCCTATATCAACGGCACCGACACGGATACAAATCGGGCTCTTCGGACTTCCGGTGGGGGTGAGGCTCGCCGGGTGAGTTCGGGCGGGTAGGGGTCGAGGTCCCCGAGGATCAGTAGCGCCAACTGCTGCTCCAACCGAGGACCTCGACGTGTCTCACCATAGTTCGGGGTGCGCTGATGCGCGCTCTGCCGCTTGCCCGTGCTCCCGCTGCGATCTGCTGCTCGGTCTCGACGGCGTCCATGTCGAGGCGGTCGAGCGTCTGGACGGGCTGCTGGTGGTGACGGTCTCGAGCCCCGCGGCGCCGGCCGGTTGCCCGTCGTGCGGGGTGCTCGCTGTCGGTCGGGGTCGCCGCCGCCGCGTTCTTCACGACGTGCCCGGCGCGACGCGGGTGCGACTGATCTGGCGGCAGCGGGTGTGGCGTTGTGATGATCCCGACTGCATGAGGAGGACGTTCGTGGAGCAGGTCCCGACCCTGGTCGCCGCGCGCGGGTCGATCACCATGCGCGCGGTGACGTGGGCGATCGGGCAGCTGCGCCGCGAGCACGCCACGATCGCGGGCCTGGCCCGACAGCTGGGCACGTCGTGGAAGACGGTGTGGCGGGCCGTTGAGCCCGAACTCGTCAAGCTGGCTGCCGACGAGTCCCGGTTCGAGAACGTCACCACCCTCGGCGTCGACGAGCACATCTGGCATCACGTCGACTCCCGCAAGCGCGGCCCGAAGGAGCTGACCGGGATGGTCGACCTGACCCGGGATGAGCACGGTCGCACCCGTGCCCGGCTGCTCGACCTCGTGCCGGGCAGATCGGGGAAGGCCTACGCGGCCTGGCTCGACGAGCGCGGCGACGCGTTCCGGAACAACGTGAAGGTCGCGGCGTTGGACCCGTTCGCCGGATACAAGACCGCGATCGACGACAAGCTCGAGGACGCCGTCGCGGTGCTCGACGCGTTCCACGTCGTCAAGCTCGGCACCGCCGCCGTCGACGAGGTCCGCCGACGTGTCCAGCAGGACACCCTCGGTCACCGCGGCCGGAAGGGCGATCCGCTCTACGGGATCCAGACCATCCTCCGCGCCGGCGCCGAGAACCTCACCGAGAAGCAGCGGACCAGGCTCGCGGCAGCGATCGAGGCCGACCCCGCGCACGACGAGGTGTTCGTCGCATGGCAGTGCGCCCAGCAACTGCGTTCCGCCTACCACCAGAAGGACCTCGCCGAGGGGCGGCGGATCGCCGAGAAGGTCGTCGACACATTCCACACCTGCCCGATCCCCGAGATCGCCCGCCTCGGCCGCACCCTCCGCCGCTGGCGAGCCGCGTTCCTGGCCTACTTCACGACCGGACGATCATCGAACGGCGGCACTGAGGCGGTGAACGGGATCATCGAGCTCCACCGCCGCCTCGCCCGCGGCTACCGCAACCGCGACAACTACCGGCTCCGCATGCTCCTCGCCGCCGGCGGCCTCACCCCATGACCCCCACCGAATGTCCGAAGAGCCGCTTGGGCTCTTCGGACTTTAGGTGGGGGTGGGTGATGTGCGGGGCCGCGTGGTGACGGGGTGGGGCGGGTCGAGGCCCCGAGGATCGGTAGCGATCAAGCTTCCTTTCCGTTCGGAGACCTCGACCCGTGCCCGATGCTACGGGGTGCGCCGCTGCGTGCCCGTCTTCTGCTGTCTACTGTGATCGCTGCGATGTGCTCGTCGGCCTCGGCGGGCTGCACGTGGTGGCTGTCGAGCGCTGCCGCGACGGCGTGCTCCTGATCGACGTCGAGTCCCCGCCGGGGCCGGTCGGGTGCCCGGGGTGCGGGCAGGTCGCCGAGTCGCGGGGCCGGAAGGCGCTCGTGCTGGTCGATGCGCCGATGAGCGCCGCTGCGGTGCGGGTCCGGTGGCGCAAGCGCAGGTTCCGGTGCGCTGATGAGGCGTGCCCGAGGGAGTCGTTCACCGAGCAGAACGCTCTGGTCGCCGCGCCTCGCGCCAAGCTCACGGCCCGAGCGGTGATCTGGGCGGTGGGGCAGATGCGGAGGGAGAACGCGTCGGTGCAGGGCGTCGCCCGCCAGCTCGGGGTGTCGTGGCGCACGGTCTGGCGACACGTCAGGCCGGTGCTCGAGACGCGCGCCGCGGACGGGTCCCGCTTCGACGGGGTCACCACGCTCGGCGTCGACGAGCACCTCTGGCACCACGTGTCCACCAGACCCGTCGCCGATGGCGGGCGGGGTCCGAAGGAACTGACCGGGATGGTCGACCTGTCGCGCGATGCGTCCGGGCGGGTGAGGGCCCGCCTGCTGGACCTCGTGCCCGGGCGCAGCGCGAAGGCCTACGCCGACTGGCTGCAAGAGCGCGGGCAGGAGTTCCGCGACGGGGTGCAGGTCGCGACGCTGGACCCGTTCGCCGGCTACAAGAAGGCCCTCGACGACGAGCTCGACGATACCGTCGCGGTGCTCGACGCGTTCCACGTCGTCAAGCTCGGCACCACCGCGGTCGATGAGGTCCGCCGCCGCGTCCAGCAAGACACCCTCGGGCACCGCGGACGCAGAGGTGATGCGCTCTACGGGATCCGCAACATCCTCCGCGCCGGGCAGGAACGACTCACCGACCGGCAGAAGGCCCGGCTCGATGCCGCGTTCACGCAGCGCGAGGAGCACGTCGAGGTCGACGTCGCCTGGCAGGCCGCGCAGCAACTCCGCGACGCCTACCGGCATGCCGACCTCGCCACCGGGCGCAAGATCGCCGAGCACGTGCTCGAATCGCTCCCGACCTGCCCGATCCCCGAGATCGCCCGACTCGGCCGCACCCTGCGTCAGTGGCGGGCCGCGTTCCTGTCCTACTGGGATACCGACCGGTCATCCAACGGCGGCACCGAGGCCGTGAACGGCCTCATCGAACTCGCCCGCCGCGTCGCCCGCGGCTTCCGCAACTACGACAACTACCGACTCCGCATGCTCCTCATCGCCGGCGGCCTCGACCCCACCACCCCCACCTAAAGTCCGAAGAGCCCGTTTCTCAGATCGGCCTCACAGTTCCAGACGCCCTCCCGCTCAAGCGGGCGTTCCTGTACCTGCGCGTGAGTACACCCAGGCAAGCCCGGAAGAATGGCGAGGCCGAGGGATACTCCATCCCTCAACAACGCGAGTACTGCCGCCAGAAGGCGAGAGAGCTTGGCGCAGAGGTTGTTGGCGAGTACATCGATGCCGGGGAGTCGGCCAGAACCGCCGGGCGGCCACAGCTACAGCAGATGCTGGCGGACGTCGCGGGGCTCGGCGCGGGCGTTGACTACGTCATCGTCCACAAGCTCGACCGCCTGGCACGGAACCGCGTCGACGACGTCCAAATCGTGATGGCCATCCAAGAAGCCGGGGCGACGCTGGTGTCGGTCAGTGAGCTGATTGACGAGACGCCGAGCGGCAAGCTGATGCACGCCATCCTGGCGGGCTTCGCCGAGTACTACTCCTCGAACCTGTCGAACGAGTCGAAGAAGGGGATGGCCCAGAAGGCGCGAAACGGTGGCCCGCACGGCGTCGCACCGATCGGCTACACAAACACGCTCGCACGCGTCAACGGGCAAGAGGTCAAAGGCATTCAGCTTGATGAGGAGCGAGCACCGCACATCGCCTGGGCGTTTCGCACCTACGCGACCGGCGACTGGAGCATCTCGACTCTGCGTGATGCTCTCGAAGAACGAGGACTCCGTAGCCGGGTGACGCAGAAATATCGAGGCACACCCCTCAGCGACGCTCAGGTGCATCGGTTCCTGAAAAACCCGTACTACATCGGGAAGATCGTCTACCAAGGAACGGTGCTGCCCGGCGCGCATGAACCGCTCATCGACGAGAAGACGTGGTTTCACTGTCAGGACCTACTCGCCGGGCGTCGCATCTCTGGCGATCGCTCATGGAAGATGAACCATCCACTCAAGGGTTCACTTCGCTGCGCCCGGTGTGGTGGTCGCATGGGCTACGGCAAAAGCCGAGGCAAGGGCGGGGAGTATGAGTACTTCTTCTGCCTTGGACGACACACTGGCCGCACTACCTGCGACCTGCCGTACATCGCGGTCGAGAAAGCCGAGGATGCAACGCTGCAGGAGTGGTACAGCAAGGGACTGCTCACCAGCGACGAAGTCGAAGAAGCTCGCGCAGCCGCCACTCGACAGTTGGATGAATATCTGAAAGACAGCGCCGAGAACCTGGCCCGGCAACAAGCACGGCTGGTGACACTGGAGCGAAAGAAGCAGAAGCTCATCGATGCGTATCTGGACGATGCCATCTCCGGCGAAGACCTCAAGCCTCGGCAGATGCAGGTCGAGCGAGAGATCGCTGACGCCAAGGGCCAGCTACTCTCTGCCGAAGACGACCGAGCGCAGCTATTCGCCCGACTCGAGACCGTGCTGAATGCCCTAGATGTACTGACCTCGACCGTTGTTGATTCGGTCGATGGGGGTTTTGCCTCCGATGCCGAGGTGGTGCCTGTCTAGGTTGTAGTAGTCGAGCCAGGTCGTCAACCCTGCTTTTCGGTCGTCGTTCGAGCTCCAGGGGCGGGCGTAGGCCCACTCGGTGGCGAGGGTGCGGTTGAGGCGTTCGACTTTCCCGTTGGTCCAGGGGCAGTGCGGTTTGATGAACCGCTGTCGGATGCCGTGCGCGTCGACCACGGCCTTGAACGCGGCCGAGTGGCGGTAAGCGAACGCGTTGTCGCTGATGACGCGTTCGACTGTGACGCCGAGGCGCGCGTAGAACGCGATCGCGCGGTCGAGGACGCCCGCCGCGGTGGTGCCTTTCTCGTCGTCGTGGATCTCCGCGTAAGCAACTCGGGAATGGTCGTCGATGACGGTGTGCACGTAGTCGTAACCCAGGCCCCGCTTGCGCGCAGGACGTTGCCCGCGGCCATGCAGACGCCATCCGCCGCCGTCGGGGATACGGCCGAGTTTCTTCACATCAACGTGGATCAGGGACCCGGGATGATCATGCTCGTAACGCTGCGCGGATCGGCGGGTCGCGCGGATCACGGACCCCGTGACCGGGTCCAGCTCCCGCAGCAACGGCACGTGGTGGCGGCGCAACACCCTACCGACCGTTGAGGCCTGCAAGCCGAGCTTGTCAGCGATGAACACCGGCCCACGCCGAGTGAGGTGCCGCATGATCCGCACCCTCGCCTCCACGCACGCTTTGGTCTGGCGAGGGTGGGAGCGGGCGACGCTGGAACGATCGATCAGGCCCGCCGGGCCGCACTCCCGGAACCTGCGCCACCACCGCCACGCGGTCGTGCGGGAGATCCCCATTTCCGCGGCAACATGCGCGACCGCACGCCCCGACTGGATGCGCTGAACCATGATCAACCGGCCGGCCGGAGTCAGCCGGGCATTAGCGTGAGACAAGAGAGACCTCCGTGCGTTTGAGCTGAAGAACTTAGACAGCTCCAACTCGACCCCGGAGGTCTCTCCTACGTCAACAACGATCTGGGTCAGTACACCTAGAACACGCAGCGCGTGTCTACGAGCGCGGCAATGAGGAGACGAGGCGAAGTCTCAACCAAGCCCTCTTCGACTACTTCGAGATTGACCTCGTCGACAAAGACGGTGAGACGCTCGCCCAGGCCACGTTCGAGGCCGTGGCACGCGTGAACGGGGCGCTTTCCGCGCCGGTTGCGGCCGTAGCTGGACTTGTGCCCGGAAAGGGGCAGCTGCGCGCAGCAGCGGCCCTACAGGGCGGGCGAAGCGCCGAAACCGCAGGAGCCCGTCACGCAGAAACCCCCGGCAAGCTACCGCTTACAGGGGGGTTCCAACGTGACTCACTTGGCGGTGACGGTGGGATTTGAACCCACGGTAGGGGGTTACCCTACACAACTTTTCGAGAGTTGCACCTTCGGCCGCTCGGACACGTCACCGTCGTCCATCTTACGACACCGAGAAGGATGCCGCGAACCGGCTCAGCGGCCAGCCGCGACCGCGACGTGCGTGCGGAAGATGTCCGCCGTGGCATCCTGCGGGGCGCGGCCGATGCCGCACTCCGTGGCGACGCCGAACTCCTCGACGTGGCGACCCGCGGCCTCGATCCGCCGCGCGGCGCCCGCGACACCGTCTTCGCGGTGTACGAGCCCGAGATACAGCTCCGCGTCCCCGATCGCAAGCTCCTCGAGCGGCGCGAAGTACGCGTCGTCGTCGCGCTCGATCGGCACCGGTAGGTGGATCCACGTGATCGGGCGGGTGGTGGCATCCGTCAGCTCGTTCACGAAACGCGTGAGGTTCGCGGCATCGCGCGGTTCGACGAAGTGCCGCTCGCTGACGTCGCCGTAGCAGAGGCGCACGCCGACTTCGACGTCGGTCGGCACACGGTCGATCGCGTCGGCCGCCCGCGCCACCAGCCCCTCCCACACGTCGCCCGTCCACCACGGCGTCGACCCGCCGGGATGGGCGTGCGTCTCGATGACGGCGAACTCGACGGCGCAGTCCCACTGGATCGCGAGGTCGTGGTTCGGCACGGCCGCGAGCACACCGTCGAGCTCGCGATAGACCAGGTCGCGATACACCGGCTCGATCGCCTGCCGGTCCTCCCCCGTGAAGAACGCGCCGATCACCGCCGTCGGCGTCGGCAGCGCCACCTGGACGCGCGTCCCGGGGCGATCACGCCCTCGGCGCGCAGCCGAGTGAAGACCTCGTACGACTCCGCTGCCGCCCGCGCGTAGCCGAGCTCGGGAAGACGGATGTCCGCGGCATCCACCCCGTCGGCGATGCGCAGCGGCCGCCCGTCGAGGTGTCCGATCATGATCGGCTCATCGCCCACCCGCTCGATGCCCTCCGCCCGCGCGAGCACGTCGGGCTGGAACATGATCCAGTGGAACCGGTCGCCCGGCTCGCCGTCGGGGATGCGCCGCAGCAGGCCGCCGAGGTTCTCCGCGGCGGCGATCATCGCCGACTCCGCGTCGGGGTAGGTGAGGCTGCCGACCAGGTGGGCGCCGCGCACAGAAGCCATGGCCCGAGCCTGATGTCGCCGAGGCGGCGTAGCGTGTCGCACGGAGGGGTGCGCGATGACGGAACGGATGACTGGCCAGCAGCGCCTCGTGCTGACGATCGCGATCCTCGGCTCGTTCGTCGCGTTCCTCGACTCCACGATCGTGAACGTCGCCCTGCCCGCGATCGCGCGCGACCTCGGCGGCGGGCTCGTCACGCAGCAGTGGACCGTCGACGCCTACCTCATCACCCTCAGCGCGCTCATCCTCGTCGCCGGCGCGGTCAGCGACGCGTTCGGCCGCATCCTCGTCCTCCGCATCGGCCTCATCGCCTTCGGCGTGGCATCCATCGCCGTCGCACTCGCCCCCGACGCGGTCTTCCTCGTCATCGCCCGGGCCGCACAGGGCGCGGCGGGCGCCTTCCTCGTGCCGAGCTCGCTCGCCCTCATCACCTCAACGATGGTCGAGCCCCTGCGCTCGCGCGCCATCGGCATCTGGACCGCCTCGACGACGGCGGCGATGATCGTCGGCCCGCTCCTGGGCGGCCTCATCGTCGACCACCTCTCCTGGCGATGGGCGTTCCTGCTGAACGTGCTGCCGATCGCAGTGTCGCTCTGGTTCTTGACGCGCCTCGACCACCGCGAGACGAGACGACCGGATGCCCGTGTCGACATCGTCGGCGCCCTCATGTGCACGTTCGGCCTCGGCGGCGCGGTCTTCGCGCTCATCGAACAGCCGAACGCCGGCTGGTCGGCGCCGTGGATCTGGCTGCCCGGGGTCGGCGGCCTCGCCCTGCTCGTCGCCTTCGTCTGGCGACAACGCCACGTCGCCGACCCGATCCTCCCGCTCGACCTGTTCCGCAGCCGCACGTTCTCGGCCGGAAACCTCGCCACCTTCTTCGTCTACGCCGCGCTCGCCCTCAACGGTTTCGTGCTCGCCGTCTACCTGCAGCAGGGCGCCAGCCTCACCGCCACCCTGGCGGGCCTCGCGAGCCTGCCGACGACGATCGTCATGATCGTGCTCAGCCCCCGCGCCGGTGCGCTCGCCGGGCGCTGGGGGCCGCGCCTGTTCATGACCGTCGGGCCGCTCATCATGGCCGTCGGCGCCGTGCTGCTGCTGACCGTCGCGGCCGACTTCGACTACTGGTGGCAGGTGTTCCCCGCGATGGTCGTGTTCGGGTTCGGGCTCGCGCTCACGGTCTCGCCCCTGACCGCGGCGATCCTCGGGGCGGCCGACTCGGAGCGGGCCGGCATCGCGTCGGCCGTCAACAATGCCGTCGCCCGCGTCGCGGGGCTGCTGCCCATCGCGGCGCTCGGCGCCATCACCGGCGGGGCGCTCGACCTCGCCGGCTTCCACCGCGCCGCCGTGGTGACGGCGATCCTGCTCGTCATCGGGGGCGTCGTCTCGCTGCTCGGCATCCGCAACCCGCCGCGCGAGAGCGAGGCATCCACCGCGGAGGCCACCGGGCCGTAGCTGCGTCGCGGCCGGTCTAGCTCTCCTGCCCGGCCTCGCGGTCGGCGGCGGCCGGGGCACGCCCGTACGCGGCGGCGATGTCCTGCGAGGTCGCCCCGCCCTCATAGGTCGGATGCTGCGGCCAGCCGTCGGGAACCTCCTGCCACTCCTCCTGCCGCCCGTACGGCAGCACGTCGACGAGGCCGTGCATGTGCCCGAGCTGCTCGGTGCCACGCCCGTCGGTGTGCCAGGTGCGATAGACCGTGTCGCCGTCGCGCAGGAACACGTTCACCGCGAACCCCTCCTCCGGCGGCGCACCCATGTCGGCGCCGAACGGGCTGTTCGCGGTCGAGTACCACTCCATTTCGTTGCCGACCCGCTCCTTGTAGGCCAGCGCCTCCTCGATCGGCCCCTGCGTGACGATCACGAACCGCGCGTCGTAGTCGTCGAGGAACTCCAGCCGCGTGAACTGCGACGTCCACCCCGTGCAGCCGGGGCACTGCCACGTCTTCCCCGGGAACCACATGTGGCTGTAGACGATCAGCTGCGTCTTGTCGCCGAATATCTCGGCGAGCGTCACCGGCCCGTCGGGGCCGTCGAGCGTGTACTCGGGCAGCTCGACCATCGGCATCCGCCGCCGCTGCGCCGCCACCGCGTCGAGCTCGCGCGTCGCCGCCTTCTCGCGCACGCGCAGCGCTTCGAGATCTCGCCACCACGTCTCCGCGTCGACGACCGGGGGAAGAGCGGATGCCACGGCCATGCGATTCTCCTTCGAACGGATGCCCTTCCATGCTCGCGCGTCCCACCGACACCGGCAATGCCCCCACCGTGTCGGCACCGACGGCGGGGGCGATGCTGCCCGTGACGCGAGTCCTCGACGGCAGTGGCGCGACGCAGGGCGCACTGCCAGACTGGGCGCATGAGCGCGATCGAGAACTCGAAACTGACCGTCGTCGGCGCTGGTGCGGTGGGCTCGTCCGTCGCCTATGCCGCCCTCATCCGCGAGTCGGCGCGCCACGTGGCGCTGTACGACATCGCCACCGCCCGCGTCGAAGCCGAGGTGCTCGACCTCGCCCACGGCTCGCAGTTCACCGGAACGAGCGACATCATCGGCGGCGCCGACCTCGACGTCACGAACGACTCGCACGTCATCGTGATCACCGCGGGCGCCGCGCAGAAGCCGGGGCAGACCCGCACCGACCTGGCGGGCGTCAACGCCGGCATCCTGCGCTCTCTCGTGCCGTCGCTGCTCGAGCGCTCGCCCGACGCGGTCTTCGTCATCGTGACCAACCCCGCCGACGTGATGGCCGTCGTCGCGCAGGAGGTCAGCGGGCTGCCGCGCGAGCGCGTGTTCAGCTCGGGCACCGTGCTCGACACGTCGCGCCTGCGCTGGAAGCTCGGTCAGCGCGCCGGCGTCTCGATCTCGAGTGTGCACGCCTACATCGTCGGCGAGCACGGCGACACCGAGTTCCCGCTCTGGTCGCACGCGACCATCGGCTCGGTGCCGATCCTCGACTGGCAGCCCCTCGACGGACAGCCGAAGTTCACGGTCGACGAACTCGACCAGATCGCGATCGACGTGCGCGACGCCGCCTACAAGGTCATCCAGGGCAAGGGCGCGACGAATTACGCGATCGGCCTGTCGGGAGCGCGCATCGTCGAGGCGATCCTCGAGGACGAGCACGCCGTCATGCCCGTCTCGACCGTGCTCGAAGACTTCCACGGGGTGAGCGGCGTGGCCCTCTCGGTGCCGTCCGTCGTCTCGGCGGCGGGCGCCGTGCCGATCCGCGAGACCTCGTTCTCCGAGCACGAGCTCGAGCTGTTCCACCGCTCCGCCGAGGCGCTGCGCCAGGTCGCCGACTCGATCCGCTGACGCGAGCGGCTCCCCCGGCGGCGCTGTCCTCGCGGCGTTGCTGATCCCGTCTGCGCCGATCCGGGTCCGCCCTCACTGCAAGGTCGCGCGGGCGACACGCCGCCGCGCGGCGAGGATCCGCGGCGTGTCGCGCGCTGCGCCTTGCAGTTGTGGTGCGGGCGGCGCGATCGATGGTGCGGCGCACGGCGCGCACGAGGGCGGTGTCGGATGCCACGGATAGCCTGGTTCCATGGCATCCAAACGCGCGGCGAGCACGCTGGCCTATCGCTGCACGGAGTGCGGGTGGACGAGCGCCAAGTGGGTCGGTCGCTGCGGTGAATGCCAGCAGTGGGGCACCGTCGTCGAGGCGGCGACGTCCACCGGCATCGCCTCCCCCGCGGTGACGCCCCTCGCGCCGAGCCGCTCCGCACGCCCGATCACCGAGATCGACACCCGCGAGACCCCGCGGCGCACGTCGGGCATCGGCGAGTTCGACCGCGTGCTGGGCGGCGGCATCGTGCCGGGCGCCGCGATCCTGCTCTCTGGCGAGCCCGGCGTCGGAAAGTCCACCCTGCTGCTCGAGGTCGCCGCGCGCACCGCCGCCGCGGGCGGGCGCGTGCTCTACGTCAGCGCCGAGGAGTCGCTCGCCCAGGTGCGGCTCCGAGCCGAGCGCACCGGTTCCCTGCACGACGAGCTCTACCTCGCAGCCGAGACCGACCTGGCCACGATCCTCGGCCACGTCGACGAGACGGCACCCGGCCTCCTCATCGTCGACTCGGTGCAGACGGTCTCGTCGGGGCTCATCGACGGCGCGGCCGGGCATCCGAGTCAGGTGCGCGAAGTGGCATCCACGCTCATCCGCGTCGCGAAGGATCGTGGGCTGCCGGTCATCCTCGTCGGGCACGTCACGAAAGACGGCCAGGTCGCGGGGCCGCGCATCCTCGAGCACCTCGTCGACGTCGTCTGCCACTTCGAGGGCGACCGGCAGACCGCGCTGCGGTTCGTGCGCGCGCTGAAGAACCGTTTCGGCGCCACCGACGAGGTCGGCTGCTTCGAGCAGACCCAGCACGGCATCGCCGAGGTGCCCGACCCGAGCGCCCTCTTCCTCGGCCACGGCTCACGCGAACCGGGCACCTGCGTCACGATCGCCCTCGAGGGCCGCCGCGCACTGCCGGTCGAAGTGCAGGCGCTCACCCTGCCCGGCTCGGGCCCGAATCCGCGGCGGATCGTCAGCGGTGTCGACGGGGCGCGGGTCGCGATGGTGCTCGCGGTGCTCGAGAAGCGCGCGGGGCTCCGCCTCTCCGACCAGGATGTCTACGTCTCAACCGTCGGCGGGGTGCGCCTCACCGAGCCCGCCGCCGATCTCGCGATCGCCCTCGCCGTCGCGAGCGCGGTCTCGAACCGGCCGAACCCGGCGAAGCTCGTCGCGATCGGCGAGCTGAGCCTCGCCGGCGAGGTGCGCGCCGTCACGCAGCACGAGCAGCGGCGCGCGGAGGCGACCCGGCTCGGCTACCGCACGATCGTCGACACCGCCTCGCCCGACCTGCGCAGCGCCCTCCGCGATCTGCCGCGGCTGCATCCGGTCGAACCCGGCGACGAACCCGGGTTCTGAGCGGCCGTCCGCCGTCGAGACGCGGCCGTCAGGCGTCGAGCGCGGCGATCACGTCGGCGGGAGCGGCCTGCATGGCGTGCGGACCGGCGATGTCGAAGAAGACCGTCGTGATCTCGTCGGCGTGCGCCCCGAGAAAGGCGCGCAACCACGCCGGCGACTGCAGTCCGACGGCGGCCGGGAGCGCCGCCGGCTTGTTCGCGGCGTCGCTGAACAGCAGCAGCGCGACGTCGCCGGTGTTCCGGTCGCGGTAGGTCCACACCTCGCCGCTGTCTTGTGGATCATCGCGCTGACCGGCACGCATCAGCGGCACCACGGTCGGCCCGTGCCGCAGCGCGAACGCGAGCGCAGCCATGTCCTGCGTCTGCAGGGCGTCGGCCAGCTGCGGGTTGCGGAACTCCAGGGGCGCCTGCGCGCGCTTCTTGCCGGCCATGGTCCCAGACTACGAGAGCACTCGGGGCTGGGGAAAAGGGGGGCCCTCTCGATCCCCCCATTGGGGACTGGGAGAATCGAGAGAGCCAAAGCTCACTGCGGCGCAGTATCCAAAATATCGAGACCACTGGGGTTGGCGTCGAAACCGAAGCTGGGGACGACGGGGACGCACCGCAGGAGCTGTATTGAAGGGTACGCATCTCTCCGCCGCATCGGCACCCTGGCAGGTAGTTCAGAGGATGAGAATTCTCTCAGACGAGCAATACGCCCACATCAACGATCAGCGCAGCTCGAACATGCGGGTGTCGGCCGCCTCGATGCCCCCGATCGAGACCTGCAGGTGGAAGTACCCCGCCGGCGCCTGCGGACGCGACGACCCGCACGAGTCGACCGACGAGCGGGTGCGATCCCACACCACCGGCGTGACGCTCGAGACCGTCTGGCCGGCGGCGAGCTGCACCACCTGATCGCTCGACTCGCTCTGGCAGTCGGTCGAGCGCCACCACGTGTCGGAGCCGCTCGTGATCACGAACGACTGCGTCGCGGTGCCCACGTTGATCAGACACGGCGTCGCCGCGTTGTTCGACAGTGTGATCGACAGCTGCGGCTGCTCGCCGGCGGCGTAGACGTCTTTGTCGGTGACGGCGAGCACCGTGATGTCCGACGTCGAGCACGCCGCGATCGCCGGGGCGGTGCCGGATGCCCCGGGGTCCGGTTCCTCGGCGGCGGGCGTGTCGGTGGCATCCGCTGCCGGTGTGCTCTCGGCGGGCGTCGCCGCACCGGGCGTGGCGGCCGTCGTCGAGACCGAGGGCGTCGGCTGCGACACCGGCGCATCCCGCCACGGCTGCCACAGCGCGAGCACCAGCGCCACAATGCCGCCGACCACGATCAACGCGAGCAGCAGCGCCACGAGGCGACGCCGGCGGTAGACGGCCGGCGAGGGGCGGCGCCGGGTGGGAGTGCTCACCCGTCCAGGCTAAGCCGCAGCCCCCTGCTCACAGCTCCTTGAGCATGCGGGTGTTGCCGAGCGTGTTCGGCTTGACGTGCGCGAGGTCGAGGAACTCCGCGACGCCCTCGTCGGGGCTGCGCAGCAGCTGCGAGTACACGTCGGGGTCGACGATGTGCTCGCCGATCGGCGCGAACCCGCGTCGCGTGAAGAAGTCGACCTCGAACGTCAGGCAGAACAGGCGCGAGAGTCCGAGCTCGCGGGCGTTGAGCTGCAGCCGGTCGACGATCGCGCCGCCGACGCCGTGGTGCAGCCAGGCATCCGCGACGATGAGCGTGCGGATCTCACCCAGGTCCTCCCACATCACGTGCAGCGCGCCGCACCCGACGAGGATGCCGTCGACCTCCGCGACGACGAACTCCTGCACCGCCTCGTAGACGGTGACGACGTCTTTGCCGAGCAGGATCCGGCGCTCCACCCACGGCTGCAGCAGGGCGAGGATGCCACGCACATCCGACGTGCGGGCGGGACGGACGGTGACGGCGGACACGACCCCACTGTATTGCCGATCGGATGCGCCGCACCGGCATCCACGCCCCCTACGCTGGTCACCTGGGGATGCTGGCCGCCGGCGCCCGCGAAACCGGTGCGACGGGAGGTGACCGACGTGAGTGTGCTGCGCGACTATGCCGCGACCGTGTCGCAGCCGACGCTGCCCCTCGCCGGAGCGGGCGAGCCGGCGCGCTACGACGAGGTCGTCGAGACCGACGGGTCGTTCCGGCCGGGCTGGAAGGCGCTCGCCGCGCACGCGCTCGCGCTGAGCGCCGACGATCTGCACCGCGTCGACGGCGAGATCGTGCGCTTCCTCGCCGACGACGGCGTCTCCTACGCCCGGCCCGACGCGGGTGCCCAGCCGTGGCAGCTCGACCCCGTGCCGCTCGTGCTCGACGCGGCGGCCTGGGCACCCCTCGAGGTCGCGCTCGCGCAGCGCGCCGAACTGCTCAACGCGATCCTCGTCGACCTGTACGGCGAGCGCCGTCTGCTGCGCGAGGGGATCGTGCCGGCGGCGGTTGTCGTCGGTCACTCCGGGTACCTGCGCCCGCTCGCCCGTCGCAGCGCCGTCGATCCGCAGCCGCTGCTGCTGTCGGCGGTCGATCTCGGGCGCGACGCCGACGGCGAATGGCACGCCCTCGCCGACCGCGTGCAGGCGCCGTCGGGGCTGGGCTTCGCCGCCGAGAACCGGCGCGTGATCTCGCAGGTCATGCCCGACCTCTTCCAGGAGAGCAGCCTCCACCACCTCGACCCGTACTTCGCGGCACTGCGCGCGGCGCTGCTCTCGTCGACGCTCGGCTCGGTCGATGACGCCCGCGTCGTGATCCTCTCCCCCGGCACCCTCAGCGAGACCGCGTTCGACCAGGCGTTCCTCGCCAACGCGCTCGGGTTGCCGCTCGTGCAGGGCAGCGACCTCGTCGTACGCGACGGGTTCGTGTGGATGAAGCCCGCCGGCTGGCCCGCGCGGCGGCCGACGGACCGCATCGACGTGATCATCCGCCGCGTGGATGCCGCGTGGTGCGACCCGCTCGAACTGCGCGGCGACTCTCGGCTCGGCGTCGCGGGCCTCACCGAGGCGGTGCGCCGCGGCAGAGTGCGGCTCGTCAACGGACTCGGCGCCGGAGTGCTCGAGAACCCGGCGCTCATGCCCTACCTCGCGGCGGCGTGCGAGGCGCTGCTGGGCGAGCAGCTGCGGCTGCCCTCGGTGCCCACGTGGTGGTGCGGTGACGAGGCATCCCGTGAGCTCGTCCTCGCCCGCCTCGACGCGGGCGACCCTACGCTGATCGTGCGCACGATCGACGAGCCGCGGAAGGTGCTGGAGCACCTCTCTCCGGCAGAGCTCGCCGCGCGCATCCGGGCGACCCCGCACCGCTACGTCGGGCAGGACCACCTGCCGCTGTCGCAGACGCCGGTGTGGTCGCCCGCGCGCCTCGGTCAGGGTGCCGGCCGCGGCGCCGGGGAGAGCGCGACGCCGCGGACCGGGCGGGCCGCCGCGCAGCCGGTGACACTGCGCGCGTTCGCGCTGCGCTACGGCTCGACCTATCGGCCGCTGGTCGGGGGGCTCGCGACCGTGCGCGAGAACGCCGACGCCCTGCCCCGCACGAAGGACGTCTGGGTGCTGAAGGCCTCGGAGGCCGACCCCGACCAGAACCTCGGTGAGACCTCGCCGCTGCCCGCCGGCTCGTCGGCCCGGACGATCCCGCCGCTCGCGCCCCGCGCCCACGCCGACATGTTCTGGACCGGTCGCTACGCCGAACGCACCGAAGACCTGCTGCGGCTGCTGCTGGCCGTCCAGGCCGAGCTCGACCAGCCCGGAGCCTACACCGCCGGCGCGCTCGCCGAGCCGCCGCGCGTGCTGCTCGACGCGCTCGCGCGCCTCGCGGGCATGCGCTCCCTCGACCCGGAGGCCGAGCTCCGCTCGCTGCTGCTCGACGCCGCCCGCCCCGGCTCCGCCGCCCACTCGATCGCGCGGCTGCGCGAGGCGATGGAAGGGGTGCGCGACCAGCTCTCCGGCGACACGTGGCGGGTGTTCGCGAACATCGACCGCGCGACCCGTGCCCTCCGCAGTTCGGCGCACCCGCACCGCACGGCCGAGTCGGGCGGCCGGATGCTGGCCGCGATGCTCTCGCTCTACGGCGTCACGGCGAACATGATCCGCGACACCGGCTGGCACATGATCGAGGCGGGCCGCTACCTCGAGCGCGGACTGCAGCTGTGCGAACTGCTCACCGCCGGTCTCGCCGAGCGGCACGACGCCCGCACGACGCGCGACGTGCTCGAGGCGGTGCTCCTGGCATCCGAGAGCGTCGTCACCTACCGGCGCCGCTACCGCGGGTCGGTGCGCGCCGCCGACGTGCTCGATCTGCTGCTCCTCGACGGCAGCAACCCGCGCTCGCTCACGTTCGCGCTCGCCGAGCTGCGCACCCACCTCGCGGCCATGCCCGCCTCGACCGGCTCGAGTCGCGCCGAGCGGCTGCTCGACCACCTCGACACCGAGGTGGCCGCCCTCGACGTCACCGCGCTCGCCGCGGTCAGCGCGGCTTCCGGCGCGGCTTCCGTCGGCGGCACCGCCCGGCGCGAGGCGCTCGTCGACTACCTCGCGCACGTGACCGAGCAGCTCGAGCGACTCTCCGACGCCGTGCGGCACCTGCACTTCGAGAGCGGTCCGCCCGCGGTGCCGCTGTCGGAGCTCTCGCTCATCGAAGTGATGGAGGCGCGCGCATGACCCGCTACCGGGTGTGGCACCGCACCGCCTACAGCTACGCGAAGCCGGTGCAGGACAGCGTGGGGCAGTTCCACCTGGTGCCGCGCGACCTGCCGTGGCAGCGGCTCGAGGCATCCGATGTGGTCGTCGACCCCATGCCCGGCGACCTCGCCGCCGACCGCGACTACTTCGGCAACTCGTCGACCTACTTCCACCTCACCGACCCGCATTCCGAGCTCACGATCACGGCGTCGAGCGACGTCGTCGTCGACGTGCCCGCCTACGACCCGGACGCGCTGGCGCAGCCGTGGGAGCGCGCGCGCCCGCTCATGCACCCCGAGGTTCCCGGCGCCTGGGCGGCGACCGAGTACGCGCTCGAATCGGCGCGCGCCCGCCACGCGCCCGAGGCGGTCGCCTACGGCGCGCAGTCACTGACGCCCGGCCGCCCGCTCGGAGAGGCGGCGACCGACCTGATGCGGCGCATCTTCCGCGACTTCGACTACGACAAGACCGCGACGACGGTCACGAGCACGGTCGCCGACGCGATGCAGGCCCGCGCGGGGGTGTGCCAGGACTTCGCCCACATCGCTCTCGCCTGCCTGCGCTCGCACGGCGTCGCCGCGCGGTACGTGTCGGGGTACCTCGCGACGCGTCCGGCGCCCGGCAAAGAGCGCGCCTTCGGAGCGGATGCCTCGCACGCGTGGCTGGCCGTGTGGCTGCCGCCGGTCGGGGAGGGCGGTGTCGACGGGGGTTCCCGGGGCGCTGAGGGATCAGGCGCTGAGGGGTCGGGCGGTGGGGGGTCGGGCGGTGCCGGCGGTGAGGGCTTGGCCGGCGGCCAGTGGCTCGCGATCGACCCGACGAACGACCAGTGGGCCGACGACCGCTACGTCACCGTCGCCTGGGGCCGCGACTACGGCGACGTCTCGCCGGTGAAGGGCATCATCTTCACGAAGGCGAAGCGCTCCACGCTGCGCGTCTCGGTCGACGTCGCACCCCTCGACGACTGAGCGCCGACGACCGACGACGGCGATCCGGCGGATGAACCGCCCCGGCGAACACCCGGCGGATTGTGCGGGCTTTCTATAGGAACGCATAAATGCGCTTGTTAGCGTGGCCGCCATGCCCCCCGCTCCGTCCTCCCGCGCCGCCCGGCGCCAACGCCTCACCCGGCGTCGCCGGGTCGTGGCCGGCGGCGCGTCCACGGTGATCGTGGGGGCGCTGACCGTCGGCGTGTTCGGGTTCATCGGCTCGCTCGACGAGGATCCACGCGGCGCCCGCGCGGCGCCGGCGCCGACCGCACAGAGGCTCGCCGCATCGGATGCGCAGGCGGCCGACGCGCCGACCTTCGACGTCGCCGCCGCGGCCGATGAGGCGATGACGACCCTCGCGGGCTACTCCGACGCGGCCCGCGCCACCGAGGACGCGCTGTACGAGGCATCCGAGGTCCTGCGCGCCACCGCCACCGCCGCGGAGGCCGACGCCGCGCTCGCCGCGACCGCTCAGGCCGCCGACGCGGTGCGCGCCGACGCGGAGGCGTACCGGGCCTCGCTCGTCGAGGCATCCGCCGCCACGAACACCCAGCCGACCGGGGGCGACGTCGCCGCCCAGATGAGCTATCTGCACCAGTACGTCTTCGACTACAACAGCGCGCAGTGGGGCGACTACAACCCGTACGGCGGGGACTGCACGAACTACGCGAGCTAGGTGTACTGACCTCGACCGTTGTTGATTCGGTCGATGGGGGTGCGGCCTCCGATGCCGAGGTGGTGCCTGTCTAGGTTGTAGTAGTCGAGCCAGGTCGTCAACCCTGCTTTTCGGTCGTCGTTCGAGCTCCAGGGGCGGGCGTAGGCCCACTCGGTGGCGAGGGTGCGGTTGAGGCGTTCGACTTTCCCGTTGGTCCAGGGGCAGTGCGGTTTGATGAACCGCTGTCGGATGCCGTGCGCGTCGACCACGGCCTTGAACGCGGCCGAGTGGCGGTAAGCGAACGCGTTGTCGCTGATGACGCGTTCGACTGTGACGCCGAGGCGCGCGTAGAACGCGATCGCCCGCTCGAGCACACCCGCGGCGGTGGTGCCTTTCTCGTCGTCGTGGATCTCCGCGTAAGCAACTCGGGAATGGTCGTCGATGACGGTGTGCACGTAGTCGTAACCCAGGCCCCGCTTGCGCGCAGGACGTTGCCCGCGGCCATGCAGACGCCATCCGCCGCCGTCGGGGATACGGCCGAGTTTCTTCACATCAACGTGGATCAGGGACCCGGGATGATCATGCTCGTAACGCTGCGCGGATCGGCGGGTCGCGCGGATCACGGACCCCGTGACCGGGTCCAGCTCCCGCAGCAACGGCACGTGGTGGCGGCGCAACACCCTACCGACCGTTGAGGCCTGCAAGCCGAGCTTGTCAGCGATGAACACCGGCCCACGCCGAGTGAGGTGCCGCATGATCCGCACCCTCGCCTCCACGCACGCTTTGGTCTGGCGAGGGTGGGAGCGGGCGACGCTGGAACGATCGATCAGGCCCGCCGGGCCGCACTCCCGGAACCTGCGCCACCACCGCCACGCGGTCGTGCGGGAGATCCCCATTTCCGCGGCAACATGCGCGACCGCACGCCCCGACTGGATGCGCTGAACCATGATCAACCGGCCGGCCGGAGTCAGCCGGGCATTAGCGTGAGACAAGAGAGACCTCCGTGCGTTTGAGCTGAAGAACTTAGACAGCTCCAACTCGACCCCGGAGGTCTCTCCTACGTCAACAACGATCTGGGTCAGTACAGCTAGGGCCTGATCGCCCGCGGCTGGCAGCCCGACGACACGTGGTACTCCGACGGGGAGATGTGGACGGCGTCGGAGGCGTGGATCGGCACCGTGCAGATGAGCGAGTACTTCGACGCGCTCGGCCTCAGCTACTCGACCGAGGCCGACCTCGACCGGGTGCGCGTCGGCGACATCGGCCTGTTCAGCTGGGGGGAGCTCGACACCCAGATGGACCACACCATGACCGTCTCGAAGGTCGAGTACGTGCCGGGCGGGCCCCCGAAAGTGTCGTTCATCAGCCACAACGAAGACGGCGAGTACCGCGACCTCACCACCGTGCTCCACGTCGAGCACACCGACTCCCAGGTCTGGATCTACCACATCCCCTGACCCCGGCCTCGGCCGCGGCCACGCCCCCAGCCGCGCCGTACGCCCGCGCGCGCGTACCGTTTGCAGGATCAGACCACACCAACCGGCCGCCCGACCCGCGGAATCCCGGGGATCCATCTCCGTGCCGACCTCGTCGATCCTGCAAACGGTACGCCCCCACCCGCACAACCACCCCCGCACCCGCCCGCCCGCGCACGAAGAAGGGGGTCGGATGCCGAGGCATCCGACCCCCTTCGGGTCAGCAGAGCGGGTCAGCCGCCGGCGACGATGTCGGGCGTCGCCTCGATCGCGGGCGTCGCCGCACCGACACCGACCGCGACCTTCTCGCCGCGCGGGCCGTGCTCGAAGGCGAACTTGCCGTCTTCGACGTCGACCTTCACGTGGTCGCCAGGGGTCAGCTCGCCGTGCAGGATCCGCTCCGAGAGCTGATCCTCGACCTCGCGCTGCATCGCGCGGCGCAGGGGCCGTGCGCCGAGCGTCGGGTCGAAGCCGATCTCGATGAGCTTGTCCTTCGCGGCATCCGTCAGCTCCACCGTCATGTCACGGTCGAGCAGACGCTCGCTGAGACGCTTGGTGAACAGGCCGACGATCTGCCGGAGCTCTTCCTTGTTCAGCTGCGGGAAGACGATCACGTCGTCGACGCGGTTGAGGAACTCGGGCTTGAAGTGCCGCTTGAGCTCTTCGTCGACCTTGCCCTTCATCCGCTCGTACGTCGTCTGCGCGTTGCCCTCGACCTGGAACCCGACCGGGCCGCCGGCGATCGCCTGCGAACCGAGGTTGGTCGTCATGATGATGACGGTGTTCTTGAAGTCGACGACGCGGCCCTGACCGTCGGTCAGGCGACCCTCTTCGAGGATCTGCAGCAGCGAGTTGAAGATGTCGGGGTGGGCCTTCTCGATCTCGTCGAACAGCACGACCGAGAACGGCTTGCGGCGCACCTTCTCGGTGAGCTGGCCACCCTCTTCGAAGCCGACGAACCCGGGAGGGGCACCGAACAGTCGCGAGACCGTGTGCTTCTCCCCGAACTCGCTCATGTCGAGCGAGATCAGCGCGCCCTCGTCGTCGAAGAGGAACTCGGCGAGCGCCTTGGCGAGCTCGGTCTTTCCGACGCCGGTGGGGCCGGCGAAGATGAACGAGCCCGAGGGACGCTTCGGGTCCTTGAGGCCGGCGCGCTGGCGACGGATCGTGCGGGAGAGCGCCGCGATGGCCTCCTCCTGCCCGATGACGCGTTGGTGCAGCGCCTTCTCCATGAAGACGAGACGGCTGGTCTCCTCCTCGGTGAGCTTGAAGACGGGGATGCCGGTGGCCTGCGCGAGCACCTCGGCGATCAGACCCTCGTCGACCACCGCGTGGCTGGCGACGTCGCCCGAACGCCACTGCTTCTCGAGGCGCAGCCGCTCGGCGAGCAGCGACTTCTCCTCGTCGCGCAGCGACGCGGCCTTCTCGAAGTCCTGCTCCTCGGAGGCCATCTCCTTGTCCTCGCGGACGTTGGCGATCTTCTCGTCGAACTCGCGGAGCTCCGGCGGCGACGACAGGATCGACAGGCGCAGGCGGGCGCCGGCCTCGTCGATCAGGTCGATGGCCTTGTCGGGGAGGAAGCGGTCGCTGATGTAGCGGTCGGCGAGATTCGCCGCCGCGACGATCGCGCCGTCGGTGATCTGCACCTTGTGATGCGCCTCGTAGCGGTCGCGCAGGCCCTTCAGGATGTTGATCGCGTGGGGCAGGCTCGGCTCGGCCACCTGGATCGGCTGGAACCGGCGCTCGAGCGCGGCATCCTTCTCGAAGTGCTTGCGGTACTCGTCGAGGGTCGTGGCACCGATCGTCTGGAGCTCGCCGCGGGCGAGGAGGGGCTTCAGAATGGATGCCGCGTCGATGGCGCCTTCGGCGGCGCCCGCACCCACGAGGGTGTGGATCTCGTCGATGAAGACGATGATGTCGCCGCGCGTGCGGATCTCCTTGGTGACCTTCTTCAGGCGCTCCTCGAAGTCACCGCGGTAGCGGGAACCGGCGATCAGCGAGCCGAGGTCGAGCGAGTAGACCTGCTTGTCCTTCAGCGTCTCGGGGACGTCGTTCTTCACGATCGCCTGCGCGAGGCCCTCGACGACGGCGGTCTTGCCGACGCCGGGCTCGCCGATGAGGACGGGGTTGTTCTTCGAGCGGCGCGACAGGATCTGCATCACGCGCTCGATCTCCTTCTCGCGCCCGATGACGGGGTCGAGCTTGTTGTCGCGCGCGGCCTGCGTGAGGTTGCGGCCGAACTGGTCGAGCACCGCCGAGCCGCCCTGCGCGGACTGCTGGTTCTGCTCGCCGGCGCCGGTCGCGACGCCCGCGGGCTCCTTGCCCTGGTAGCCCGAGAGCAGCTGGATGACCTGCTGGCGCACCTTGTTGAGGTCGGCGCCGAGCTTGACGAGCACCTGCGCGGCGACGCCCTCGCCCTCGCGGATGAGGCCGAGCAGGATGTGCTCGGTGCCGATGTAGTTGTGGCCCAGCTGCAGCGCTTCACGCAACGACAGCTCGAGCACCTTCTTCGCGCGCGGCGTGAAGGGGATGTGGCCGGTCGGCTGCTGCTGCCCCTGGCCGATGATGTCCTGAACCTGCTCGCGCACGGCGTCGAGCGAGATGCCCAGGCTCTCGAGCGCCTTGGCGGCGACGCCCTCGCCCTCGTGGATGAGACCGAGCAGGATGTGCTCGGTGCCGATGTAGTTGTGGTTGAGCATCTTCGCCTCTTCTTGGGCGAGGACGACCACACGACGGGCACGGTCCGTGAATCTCTCGAACATGTCTGGCTCCTCCGGGTGCCCAGTCTTCTGGCACCTACGTAGAGGCTAACGAGCGGTGGATGCCGGTATGCCCGTGTTCGCCACGGGCGGATGCCCCGGCATCCACTCTGCGCCAGCCGCGCCTCGCCGCGCTTCGGCGCGCTCGCGCTACAGGAATCGGCATCCGTGCCAGGAGATTCCTGTAGCGGATGCCGATTGCTGTCGCGCCGACCGCAGCGCGCGGCGCGCTGAACCCAGCGCGCGGATCAGCCGCCGATGACCGAGACCTCGACCGGCGTCGCGAACTGCGCGTCGCCGCCAGAGAGGGTGAGCGTGGTGCCATCGTCGTCGACACCGAGGCCCGCAACCGAGACGAGCGTGGCGCGGGGCGCCATGTCCATCGTGCACGGGCGGTCGCCGAGGTCGGCGAAGGTCACCGCGACGTGCTTGGCGTCGGATGCCTCGACGGTCTCGACCTGCGGGGCGCAGCTCGACGAGCCCCAGGTGAGCACGGCGATCAGGTCGTCGTCGATCCAGCCGGCCGACGGCGCGTAGTCGGTCTCACCGCCCGCGGCGAGCCCGGCGACGCCGTCGATGTCGGTGTCGCCCCGGCTGCCGTGCGCATCGGTCACGACGAGGTCGAGGTCCTTCGAGGGGTCGACGCCCTCGGGCACGCCGACGAGCGTCACCCGCGGCGCATAGTCGGCGGTGCACGCCTTGGCGCCGTCGCCCGCCCCGTCGTCGATGGTGACCGCGAGCGCGCCGTCGGGCTGCACCGTGGCATCCGTCGCGGTGGGCACACAGCCCGACGATCCCCACGTGACGAGCGCGATCTGGCGGCCGCCGTCGAGCCACCCGGCCTCGACCTCGAGCTCGGAGCCGGTCGGCGACGCCGACCCGTCGGACGCGTCGGAGCCCGCCCCTGCCCCGGCGGTGCCGGAGGCACATCCGGCAAACAGCAGCACCCCCGCGCCGAGCAGTGCCAGAAGCGAGAGAGAACGGGGTGCGGGGTTCATGGTGTCATCCTCGCGTGGTCGGCTGAACGGATGCCGGAAACGGCATGCAGCGCGCGAGGCGTGCGCCTCGGCATCCACCCTTACAGTGTCGGGCCGCGGCGGATCGTCTCACGATTCACTGCAGAGCGGAGGTGAGCCGGGCGAGGTTGTCGAGCACGGTCGAGCGGAGCGGCTGCTTCATCCACTCGTCGAGGGTGAGCTCGCGGCTCGACGCGCGGTACTGGTCTTCGACGGCGCGCAGCTGGCGTACGTATTCCTCGCCCCGTACGAGCAACGAGATCTCCAGGTTGAGACCGAACGAGCGCATGTCCATGTTGCTCGACCCGATGACGGCGACCTCGTCGTCGACCGACATCGACTTGGAGTGCAGGATGTACGGCTTCTTGTACATGTAGATCTTCACGCCGCCGCGCAGGAGAGCCTCGTAGTAGCTGCGCTGCGCGTGGTAGACCATCGCCTGGTCGCCCTCTTCGGAGACGAACAGCTCCACGTGCACCCCGCGCTGGCAGGCGGTCTGGATCGCGAGGAGCAGCCCCTCGTCGGGCACGAAGTACGGCGAGACGATGATGATCTTGTCCTGCGCCGCGAACAGCAGCGACATGAACAGCTTGAGGTTGTTCTGGAACTCGAACCCGGGGCCCGACGGGATGACCTGGCAGTCGAGATCACCGCTGCCGGTGCGCACATCGAACAGCTCGATGTCGTCGATGATCTCGTCGGTCTCGCTGTACCAGTCGGAGAGGAAGACGGCGTTGATGGATGCCACGACGGGCCCGTCGACGCGGGTCATCATGTCGACCCAGTGCAGGCCCCGCCTGATGTTCTTCTTCAGGTTGTAGGTGGAGTCGGTGACGTTCTGCGAGCCGGTGAAGCCGACCTTGCCGTCGACGACGAGGAGCTTGCGGTGGTTGCGCAGGTCGGGGCGGGTGTACGCGCCACGGAAGGGCTGCACGGGGAGCATCAGGTGCCAGTCGGCGCCCATCGCCTCCAGGCGGCGGAGGGTCTGCTTGTAGTACGGCTTGCCCCGGTTCGCCCAGTGGTCGAGCAGCACGCGCACCTTGACGCCGCGCGCCGAGACCTCCTCCATCGCCGCGAAGAAGCCCTCGGTCGTGGCATCCGCCTGCAGGATGTAGAACTCGACGTGCACGTACTCCTGCGCCTGCCGGATGGCCTCGGCCATCGTGTCGAGCGACTCCTCGTAGCCGGAGATCAGGATCGCGCCGTTGTCGCCCGAGATCGGCATGGCGCCGAGGTTGCGGTTCAGGCGCACGAGCGAGCGGAACCAGTCGGGCGCGTTCGGGCGGAGGGTGCCGAGGTTGAGGCCGCGGCTCATCTGCCGGATGCTCTCGTTGATGACCTCTTGCTTGCGCCGGCGCTTGCGCGGCAGGCGCGGGTTGCCGATGAGCAGAAACAGCAGCACGCCGACGATCGGAATGAAGTAGATCGCCAGCAGCCAGGCCATCGCCGCGGTGGGGCGACGGTTTCGCGGCACGAAGATGATCGCCAGGATGCGCACGGTGGTATCGAGCACGAAGACGAAGATCACCCAGACGAGTGCCCAGCCGGTCTGATCCACGCGCTCTCCTTGCCCCCGATGGTCTGCTCAGCGTATCGGGCGAGTGTTCACGCGGGGAGTCGGCCGGGCTTCACCCGGCGCGTCGGTCGCGCTCAGGCGGCCCGGCTCAGGCGGCCCGGTGATCGGATCCTGCGGGCGGGAGGCCGCGCTTGGCGCGCTCCTCCTCTTCGATCCGCGCGTAGGCGCGGCGCTCGCTCCGGTCCATGCGCAGAATCGATCGGAGCACGAAGGCGAACAGCCCCAGCACCACGACGGTGGGCAGCAGCGACCAGACGACGGCGGCCCAATACGAATCCATGGCTCCATCGTACGGAAGTTATCCACAGGCGTCGATTCGGCCTCCACAATCGGGTCTTCGCCGCTCCCACCCGCCCCCGCGAGCGAGCACGCTCGAGCGCATGTCCGTTACCGTGAAAGCCGCCGATGCGGCGCAGTTCCTGTCTCTCGTCCCCCGGCTCCTCGGCTTCACGCCGACGCGGAGCCTCGTTCTCGTGCCGATGGCGCGCGGCCGAAGTCTCGGCGCGATGCGCCTCGACCTGCCGCCCGACGACCTCGTCGACACCCTCGCCTCGCGCGCGATCGGCATGATCTGCCGCATCGCCGACGCCGAGGCCGTCATCGCCGTCATCTACACCGACGAGGCGATCGGCAGCGGACCCGGCGCGGCGTTCGGACTCCCGTCGGAGACGGGATTCCGCCTCCCGGGCCGCGCCCTGATCGACGCGCTCGACGCGCACGCGGATGCCTGTGGCATCCACGTCATCGATGCGCTGACCGTGGCGACCGACGGGTGGGGCGGGCACGACGACCCCGATCTGCCGCCGGGCGGGCATCCGCTCGACGGGCTGCGCGTGCACGCGGCCGACGCGGCGTCGCTCGATGAGGCGGGGGTGGATGCCTCGCCGCACGGCGATCAGGCGTCGGGGGCGACGCTGCCGCCGGTCGACGCGCAGATGAGAGAGGCGGTGGCGCAGGGCATGGGCGCGCTGTCGGCGGCGCTCGAGGCGATCTGCGGCATCCCGTCGGTGTCGGAGAGCACGCGCGGCTCGTCGCGCGAGACGAAGGGGACGGGCAGGGCGAAAGCGGAGAACAGCCCCCGCATCGACCCGGCGGCGCTCGAGGCGGCGTGCGAGCTCGACGACCTGCCGACGCTGTACGAGGACGCGTTGACGTGGCATCCGTCGGACGCGCCGATGCGCACGGCGATGCTCGGATGGTGCCTGGCCCGTCCGTCGCTGCGGGATGTCGCGCTCGTGCAGTGGGCGACCGACGTCGCCGGCGGCGACCTGGCGATGGAGGCGCAGCGCCGGTGGGAGGACGGTGCCGAGTACCCCGCCGATCTCGCCTCGGTGATGTGGGGCGAGGGTCCGCGGCCCGACGCCGAGCGCCTCGAGCGCGCCCTGGCCCTCGTGCGGGAGGTCGCGGCGCTCGTGCCGAAGACGCAGCGACCGGGCCCGCTCGCGCTGTGCGCGTGGATCTCGTGGGCGCTCGGCCGCTCGTCGCACGCCGACCGCTACGCGGCGATGGCACTCGCGATCGATCGCCGGCACGGGCTGGCCGACATCGTGCGCTCGTTCGTGCGGGCGGGACATCTGCCCGAGTGGGCGTTCCGGCTGCGGTGATCCGGGGCGCGGAGCGGCGCGTGGCGGGCCGCGCGGCTGCGGCGCGGCGCCGACCGGCGCGGGTCAGTGGACGAGTGCGAGCAGCACCGCGACGGCGAGGAAGAGCGAGCCGAACACCCGGTCGATGATGCGCTGCCCGCGCGGGGTGCGCGTGAACCGGCGCAAGCCCTGCGCCGCGAGCGCGAAGAAGCCCCACATCACGGCGATGTCCACGGCTACCGCGGTGGCGGTGACGGTCGCGTACTGCGGCAGCAGCGGATCGGCGGGCCGGATGAACTGCGGGAGGAAGGCCAGGAAGAACACGATCGCCTTCGGGTTCAGCAGATTCACCCACAGCCCGCGCCGGAACATCGACCAGCGCGTCTCGACGGGCGCGGCAACGGGCGCGGCGCCGGTCGGTTCCGCGCGACGCGCGTCCGCGTGAGGAGCGAGCACCCCCGTTGACACCGCCCCCGGCGAGACCGCCCCCGGCGAGACCGCACCCACCGAGACCGCACCCACCGAGGCATCCGTCACCTCATCGCTCGCAGACCAGGCCTCGGCGCCCTCCGCCTGAGGCGACGGGCGCTGCACGAGCAGCCGCAGCCCGAGGTAGGCGAGGTAGGCCGCGCCGGCGTAGCGGATCACGTTGAACAGCACGGGAGAGGAGGCCACGAGCACGCCGACGCCGAGCGCGACGATCGCGATGTGCACGATCAGGGCCGCGTGCTGGCCGAGGATGCCCCAGATGGCGCGCCGGAATCCATGGTTCAGCGCGTTGCCCATCGTGTTGATGGCCCCGGCACCCGGGGTGAAGCTGATCACGATGCACGCGACGAGCAGCGTGAGCCAGAGCGAGGCCGCCATCGCGCGCGGGCGCTACTTGACGAGCGGGAAGAGGATCGTCTCGCGGATGCCGAGACCCGTGAGGGCCATCAGCAGCCGGTCGATGCCCATGCCCATGCCCCCGGTGGGCGGCATGCCATGCTCGAGGGCGCGCAGGAACTCCTCGTCGACGCGCATCGCCTCGTCGTCGCCGCGCGCGGCGAGCTTCGCCTGCTCGACGAACCGCTCGCGCTGGATGACGGGGTCGACGAGCTCGGAGTATCCGGTCGCCAGCTCGAAGCCGCGGACGTACAGGTCCCACTTCTCCACGACGCCCGGGATCGTGCGGTGCTCACGCACGAGCGGTGAGGTGTCGAGCGGGAAGTCCATCACGAACGTCGGACGCTCGAGCGAGCCCTTGACGAAGTGCTCCCACAGCTCCTCGACGTACTTGCCGTGCGTCGCGACCTTCTCGGGCACCTCGACGCCGACCTCCGCGGCGAGCGCGCGCAGCACGTCGAGCGGGGTCTCGGGGGTGATCGTGCGGCCGGATGCCTCGGACAGCGAGCCGTACATCGAGAGGCGCTCCCACTGCCCGCCGAGGTCGAACTCGGTGCCGTCGGCCCAGGTCACGGTGGTGGAGCCGGCAACCGCGACGGCGGCGTTCTGGATGAGCTCCTGCGTGAGGTCGGCGATGCCGTTGTAATCGCTGTAGGCCTGGTAGGCCTCGAGCATCGCGAACTCGGGGCTGTGGGTCGAGTCGGCGCCCTCGTTGCGGAAGTTGCGGTTGATCTCGAACACGCGGTCGATGCCGCCCACGACGGCGCGCTTGAGGAAGAGCTCGGGGGCGATCCGCAGGTAGAGATCGGCGTCGAACGCGTTGGAGCGGGTGACGAACGGCCGTGCCGCGGCGCCGCCGTGCTGGATCTGCAGCATCGGCGTCTCGACCTCGAGGAAGCCGTGCTCGTCGAACGTGCGACGCAGCGAGGCGTTCGCCTTCGCCCGCGCGATGACGCTGTCGCGCGCCTGGTCGCGGACGATCAGGTCGAGGAAGCGCGAGCGCACCCGGCCCTCCTCGGAGAGCTCGGTGTGCAGGTTCGGCAGCGGCAGAAGCGCCTTCGAGGCGATCGCCCAGTCCGACACCATGATCGACAGCTCGCCGCGGCGGCTCGAGATCACCTGACCGGTGACAGAGACGTGGTCGCCGAGGTCGACGAGCTCCTTCCACGCCTGCAGCGACTCCTCGCCCACCTCGGCGAGCGAGACCATCGCCTGGATGCGCGAGCCGTCGCCCGACTGCAGCGACGCGAAGCACAGCTTGCCGGTGTTGCGACTGAAGACCACCCGTCCGGCGACCGACGCGGTCACGCCGGTCTCGTCGCCCGCTTCGAGCTCGGCGAACCGGGCGCGCAGCGCCGGGATCGTGTCGGTGACGGGCACGGCGACGGGATAGGCGCCGCCCGCGGCATCCACCCGCTCGGCGATCAGCCGATCACGCTTGCCGAGCCGCACCGCCTTCTGCTCGTGAACGTCGTCGTCGGCGGGGACGTCGCTGGGCGCGGATGCGGGCGCATCGGTCATGGGTGGGGCTCCTCGAAAGTCGCCTCCGATCCTACCGGGGCCGCCTCGCGAGGTCGGCCCGCCCGACGTGTCCGCGGCAGTGCACTACTCAGCCCCGAAGCCAGCTCCGCAGGACATCACCGGCCGTGCGCATGACGGCGAGCGCTTCGTCGCGCGCGGGAGCACCCGAAGGCCAGTTGACGAGCACGGCATACGCGACGCGGCCCGTCGGCGACATCACCAGGCCGGTATCCGCTCGCACCGTCCGCCGCGGCGCGGCCGCGCGGTGGCGTGTCGCGGGCCCGCTCGACGGCCGCATACGAGAGCGAGGCGAGGAAGAACCCCCGTTCGAGCGACTCCTGGCCACGTGTGGCGGCCTGGGCCGCGTCGACCCCGCCACGAGTGTCCACAAGTCGGCGGGATGCGGCGCACCGCCGCCGCGGCTACGGCAGGTCGTCGTCGGCGGGGGCGCCGTCGCCCGCCTCGACGAGGGCGCGCTCGGCCGTCGAGTGCACGAGCGGCGCGAGGTAGCGACCGGGGGCGGGAACCCCGGCATCCTCGAGCAGACGCGCCGCCTGCCGGACGATGGATGCCGAGAACTCGGTCGCCGTCGCGATCGCCTCGCCGTAGGCGGCACGGTCTTCCTCGGCGACGACGACGGGCTCGCAGCCGAGCTCGACGGCGAGCGCCTGCGCGATGGGCAGCACGGCGGCCGGCGCGGTGACGGCGGCGAACGCCTCGCGCAGCTGCCGGAGGTCGATCGTCGTACCGGTGAACGCGATGGCCGGGTGCACGGCGAGCGGAATGGCGCCGCGGGATGCCGCGGGCGCGAGCACCCCCGCGCCGTGCGCCGGATCTGTGTGCAGCACGAGCTGCCCGGGCTGCCACGCGCCGACCTCGGCGAGACCGGCGACGACTGCGGCGAGCTCGGCGCCCGGCACGGCGACGATCACGAGTTCGCTCCGCCGTGCCACCTCGTCGGCGGGCAGCACCGGCACTCCCGGCAGGATCGCCTCGACGCGATCGGGATCGGAGCTCGCGGTGATGCCCGTCAGCGCGTGCCCCGCCCCGGCCAGCGCCGCCCCGATCACGGGACCGACCCGGCCCGCGCCGATGATCCCGACGCCGAGTCTGCTCGCCTGATTCACCGCTCCTCCTCCCGGGCTTGCACGCCGCCCGCCTGCATCTGGTCGCCCTGGATGAGGCGATCTTCCGCCGCATCCACGAAGGCGGCCGCCTCGTCCCACCGGTGCGACCGGTCGGAGGCGGCCTCGGCGATCGCCGCCGCCTCGACCTGCTGCCACGCGAGGAGCGCGTCGTCGCGGTCGATGATGCCGATCGCGCCCGACACCTGCCCGAGCACGGTGTGGCCGGTGAGGTTCGCGACGCGCAGCGCGCGATCGACCGGACCCTGCGAGATGCGCACCGACTGCAGGCGGGCGAGCGGCAGGATGATCAGCGCCCGCCGCAGCACGCCCCGCCGCAGCAGCAGCGCGCCGCGCGCGAGCAGCAGGCCGTTGCGGCGCCACGACAGCGGGCGCAGCCACCAGGCGCGGCGCGGCGTGGTCGTGTACGGGTCGCGTGCGCCGGCGTCGACATCGCCCGACGCACCGTCGACACCGCCGGGGGCGACGTCGGCATCGCCCCGCACCCCGTCGCGACCCGACTCCCCCGACTCCCCCGCCCGCCCCGTGCCCTGCATCCCGTCGGCGATGAGCGCGGCGGCCTCGTCGTGGGTCAGGTCGGGGAGGAACAGGCGCAGCACGCGCTCCACGTCGTCGGTGCTGCCCACCGGCAGCACGTCGGCGAACAGCTGCGACTGGGTGTCGCTCGCCGCTCGGCCCGACAGCCGGTTCACGCGGATCGACCACCACCCGAACGGGCGCCAGAGCAGCGGCTGATGCACCTCGAACGCGTGCACGCGCCCCGGCGGCAGCGTCTCGGTGATCGTCGTGAACAACCCGAACGTGATGCGGACCCCCGCCGAAGTCGGCGCGATCGAGTAGCGCAGCGACCGCGTGATCGACCGGAACCAGTACGCGCCGAATCCGATCATCGTCGGCACGAGGGTGAACAGCACCCACGGCGTGCCGACGATCGATCCGACGACCACCGCGGCGATCAGCGCGAGCAGCCAGATCGTCGCCCCCGAGAGCAGGTGCGAGGCGATCAGACGCCCGGTGGGGATGTGCACGACGGATGCCGGTTCGACAGCATCGGCGTCGACGCCGTCGATCAGCCCCGTGATCCCCGCGCTGACGGCGCCCGCTGCCGCGCGCGTGATCGGGACGCCGCGGCGTTCGGCCGTCTGCGCGGCCGCGAGCCTCCGACCCGACGCGAGGCGCAGGATGTCGGCGCGGACGGCTTCGGCATTGGCGGTGGACAGGTACTCGAGCTTGACGTTGGCATCCATGCCCGCCCCGACGACCTCGAGCTTCGCCGCGCCCAGCAGGCGCGCGACCATCGGACGGGTGAGGTTGACGCCCTGCACGCGGTCGAGCGGCGCGCGGCGCTGCGTGCGGAAGAGCACCCCGCTTCTCACCTCGACGTCGTCGCCGGTGATGCGGAAGGTGTGGAAGCGCCACGACAGCCAGAAGATGCCGAGGAGGATCAGCAGCACCCCGAGCACACCGAGCCCGGCCGCGAGCCACAGGTTGTTCTGCCACACGTAGTCGACCGGGTCGCCGCCCTCGTACCGCTCCCACTCGGCGAGGCCGGGCAGCAGCCACACGACGATCCGGTCGCGGAGGTTCGTGATGACGATGCCCATCACGACGATCAGGAAGAGCCCGCCGCGCAGCACCGGAGTGAGCGGATGCAGCCGGTGCCACTGCCCGTCGCTGAGCGGCGAGCGCACTTCGGCGACGGCCGACGGCGCCAGGTGCCCGTCGACGCCCCGCTCGGCGTCGATGTCGAGGTCGCGCCCCGGGCCGAGCCCGTGCCCGAGGTCGGACCCCGGGCCGAGCCCGGGCCCGGGCGCCGGCGCGCCGGAACCCGCCGCCGCGCCCGATGCGGGAGCGGCGCCCCCGTCTGCCGAAGGATCGCTCACAGGCCGGTCCGGCGGGTCTCGGCGACGGCGATGAGGGTGTCGCGCAGCTGCTCGGCGCCCTGCTGACTGAGCCCCGGAATGGTGACGCCGGTCGCGGCGGCGGCCGTGACGAGCTTCAGCTGCGCGATACCGAAGGCGCGGTCGAGCGGCCCGTGGGTGATGTCGACGAGCTGCATGCGGCCGTAGGGCACGGCGACCATCCGCTGCCAGAGGATGCCCCGGCGGAACACGAGGTCGTCGGCGCGCAGCTGATAGCCGTACGCGCGGGCCTGCCGCGGCAGGATCGCGAGCGTCCAGAGGGTGATCACGATCACGATCGCGGCGGGGATGAGGATCCATACCTGCCCGAGCACGAGCCAGAACACGAGCGCGGCCGCGACGACGAGCGCGAGGAACGCGCCCGTCGAGATCAGCTGCACCGCGATGTAGCGCCGCGAGATCTGATGCCAGACGCCGTCGCCGAGCGGCAGCCGGTTCTCGCTCCGCGGTTCGAGTACGCGGTCGTACGTGCCCGCGTCGAGCGCGTCCGTCGCGCGCGAGTCCGACGCCGCAGGCGTGCCCGCGTCGAGCGCGTCAGTCGTGGTGGGAGAGACCGAGTCCGGGCTCGTCTGGTCCGGGTCGTTCGTCATCGTCGTCCTTCCGGATGGTGCACAGGTGCTCGGCCACGAGTGCCGCCGCGAGCAGCACGAGCGCGCCGACGAGCGTCGCGATCACCGCCACCGTCGAGCCTACGGGGGCGACGGGCCGGGTGAGCAGGAACACGAGCAGTCCGGCCGCGAGACCTGCGATCACCGCGCCCACGACGCTGGATGCCTTGGCCAGCATCGCCACGCGCACGGCGCGGAACGGGTCGATCGGTTCGGCGCTCCGGCCCGTGATCGCGCGGCGGATCGGCAGCGCGAAGGCGACGGTCGCCGCGCCCAGCAGCACGAGCAGCACCGGCAGCAGCAGCGACGGCGTGAAGGTCGCCCGCCCCGCGCCGGTCAACAGCTGGTCGATGCCGAATCCGACGACGCCGCCGATGAGGGCCGCGACGATCAGCGCTCCCGCGCTCGTGCGCCTCATGCGCCGTCCGCCGAGTCGGAGGCCCGGAGCCTCGCGAGCAGGTCGTCGACCCGGCCGACACCCGGCAGCACCGCATCGGGGTCGACCGTCAGCCACGGCGCGAGCACGAAGTCGCGCTCCGCGGCCCGCGGATGCGGCAGGGTCAGCGCGGGGTCGGCGCTCCGCACGTCCCCGTACGCGATGAGGTCGAGGTCGAGCGTGCGATCCTGCCAGCGCGGCTGGTCGGCGGTGCGGGCAGGACGCCCGTGGCGCGCTTCGATCGCGTGCAGATACCCGAGCAGCACGCTCGGCGCGAGACGGGTGGTGAGGAGCGCGACCGTGTTGAGGTAGGCGGGAGCCGAGGCATCCGGCCCCTCCGGCGTGAGCGCGACCGACTCGATCGGCGCGGCGGCGACGACCTCCGTGGTCAGCGGCAGCCGGGCGAGGTCGCGCAGCGCCTCGTCGATCGTGGCGGCGCGGTCGCCGAGATTCGCGCCGAGCGCGACGACGGCGATGGTCTCGTCGGACGGGCGGGCGGGGGCATCGCCCTGATAGCCCTGCGCGAGCCGGCGGTTCACCGCGCCACCTCCGTCGGCGACAGCGGCGCGGCATCCACCGGCTTCGACCGGCGGATCGTGACCGCGACGTCGGCGAACGGCACCGGGATCGGCGCCTGCGGCTTGTGCACCGTCACGGCCACGCGCTCGACGCCGGGCCGCGCGAGCAGGTCGCCCGCGATGCGCCCGGCGAGCGTCTCGAGCAGGTTCACGGGCTCCCCCGCGACGATCTCGGCGATCCGCTCGGCCGCCTCGCCGTAGTGGATCGTGTCGGTGACGTCATCGGATGCCGCGGCGCGCGCGGTCTGGACGAACAGAGTCGCATCGACCACGAAGTCCTGCCCGCGCTCGCGCTCCTCGGCATAGACGCCGTGCCGGCCGAACGCGCGCACCCCCGTCAGCGTGATCTCGTCGATGACGTCCACGTCTCCTCCTGTGTTCTGTCGTTCGCCGGTCATCTCATGCCGCCCCGCGCGTCGGCCGTGCGCGCCCGAGCGTCCGTCGTCTCCGCTGGAACACCCGCGTTCCACGCGTGCGCGACGGCGAGCGAGTCGCGGGTCGCGGCCACGTCGTGCACCCGCACCGCCCAGACCCCGGCCTGTGCGGCGAGCACGCTCGTCACCGCGGTCGCGAGGTCGAGCCGAGCGGCATCGAGCCGTGCGGCATCGACCGGCGCGGCATCGGCGGAGGGCGCATCGCCCGGGGCCCCGGCAGCCGCCGTCGCGGTGGCCTCAGCATCCGTCAGCACTTCGGCGAGGAAGCGCTTGCGGCTCGTGCCGACGAGCACGCGCGGGCCGAGCGCGATCACACGGTCGAGCGCGCGGAGGGCCTGCCAGTTCTGCGCGCCGCGCTTGCCGAACCCGATGCCCGGGTCGAGGATCACTCGGTCGGGCGAGATTCCCGCGGTCGCGGCCGCGCGCAGGCGCGCTTCGAGTTCGCCGGTCAGCTCGGCGGCGAGGTCGGCGTAGCCGGCGCGCGCGTACATGTCGGTCGACGGCCCCCGCCAGTGCTGCAGCACGATGTCGGCCCCCGTCGACGCGACGGCGGGCAGCATGTCGGGGTCGGCGAGACCGCCCGACACGTCGTTGACGATGCTCGCCCCCGCGGCGACGGCGGCGAGCGCGGTCGACGCGTGCATCGTGTCGATGCTGACGACGGCGCCGGCCGCGACGAGCCCCGCGACGACGGGGAGAATCCGCTCCTGCTCGAGCGCGGCGTCGACGGGCTCGGCGCCCGGCCGGGTCGACTCTCCGCCGACATCGAGCACGCCGGCGCCCGCGGCGCGCAAGGCGAGTCCGTGCGCGATCGCCGCGTCGGAGTCGAGGTAGCGACCGCCGTCGCTGAACGAGTCGGGCGTGACGTTGACGATCCCCATGATGACGGTCATCTCAGCCGCCCGTCCCACCGTCGCGGGAGTCGTCGGCGGCGCTCTCGGCGCCGTCGCCGACGCTGATCAGCAGCATGATCTCGGCGCGCGCCGCGGGCTCGGCGAGCTCTCCGCGCGCGGCGATCGTGACGGTCGCCGCGTCGGGCTGGCGGCCCCCGCGCATCGTGACGCACTCGTGGTGGGCGCTCAGCACGACGAGCACGCCGCGCGCGTCGAGAGCCCCCGCGATGGTGTCGGCGATCTGCTCGCCGAGACGCTCCTGCACCTGCGGGCGTGCGGACAGCACGTCGACGACCTTCGGCAGCGCCCCGAGTCCCACCACCTGCTCGCCGGGCAGGTAGGCGATGTGCGCGCGACCGGCGAACGGCAGCAGATGGTGCTCGCACACCGAGCGGAACCGGATGTCGCGGAGCACCACCGCCCCGGAGGGAAGGGTGTCAGGAGCCGGCCCCCGAGACACCGAGATGGTGTGGGCGAGGGGGGCCGCGGCATCCTCACCGACGCCGGCGAAGAACTCCGCGTAGGCGTCGGCGACGCGCTGCGGGGTCGCCTTCAGCCCCGGACGGCCGGGATCCTCGCCGATCGCCGCGAGGATCTCCCGCACGGCGGCGGCGACACGCTCACGGTCGACGGCCACGGCGGCTTAGGCGGTCGCCGGTCTCGCCTGGCCCGCCTGATGGCGCGCGGGAGCCGTGCCGGCGACCTGCTCGGGAACGGCGGCGGCCGAGGCGGCGAGCCCGGCCTCGTCCTGCCGGCGCGGCACCTCGACCGGCGGCAGGGTCGAGACGGGGCGGTCGCTGCTCGAAAGCCACTGCGGACGGGGCGGCAGCTTCTTGACGTCGGTGAAGATCTCGGCGAGCTCGAGGTGGTCGAGGGTCTCCTTCTCGAGGAGCGCGAGGGCGAGGCGATCGAGCACGTCGCGGTTCGCGTTGATGACCTCGTACGCCTCGTTGTGCGCCTGCTCGATCAGCAGGCGCACCTGCTGATCGACCCGCTCGGCGATGCGCTCGGAGAAGTCGCGGCCGTGACCCATGTCGCGGCCCATGAACACCTCGCCCGACGACGAGCCGAGCTTGACGGGGCCGACCTCGGTGGTCATGCCGTACTCGGTGACCATCTTGCGGGCGATACCCGTGGCCTTCTCGATGTCGTTGGATGCCCCGGTGGTCGGATCGTGGAAGACGACCTCTTCGGCGACGCGGCCGCCCATCGCATAGGCGAGCTGGTCCTGCAGCTCGTTGCGCGTCACCGAGTACTTGTCCTCGAGCGGCAGAACCATCGTGTAGCCGAGCGCCTTGCCGCGCGGCAGGATCGTGACCTTCGTGACCGGGTCGGTGTTGTTCATCGCCGCGGCCGCGAGCGCGTGACCGCCCTCGTGGTAGGCGGTGATGAGCTTCTCGCGGTCCTTCATCACGCGGGTGCGGCGCTGCGGGCCGGCGATGACGCGGTCGATCGCCTCGTCGAGGGCGCGCATGTCGATCAGCTGCGCGTTCGAACGCGCCGTGAGGAGCGCCGCTTCGTTCAGCACGTTGGCGAGGTCGGCGCCGGTGAACCCGGGTGTCTTCCGGGCGATGACCGAGAGGTCGACCGAGGGCGACAGCGGCTTGCCGCGGCCGTGCACCTCGAGGATCTTCTGACGGCCCTTGAGATCCGGGGCATCCACACCGATCTGACGGTCGAAGCGGCCGGGGCGCAGCAGGGCCGGGTCGAGGATGTCGGGGCGGTTGGTCGCCGCGATGACGATCACGTTGACCTTCGGGTCGAAGCCGTCCATCTCGACGAGCATCTGGTTGAGGGTCTGCTCGCGCTCGTCGTGACCGCCGCCCATGCCGGCGCCGCGGTGGCGGCCGACGGCGTCGATCTCGTCGATGAAGATGATGGCGGGCGAGTTCTCTTTCGCCTGGTTGAACAGGTCGCGCACGCGGCTCGCGCCGACACCCACGAACATCTCGACGAAGTCAGAGCCCGAGATCGAGTAGAACGGCACACCCGCCTCGCCGGCGACGGCCCGCGCGAGCAGGGTCTTGCCCGTTCCGGGAGGGCCATACAGCAGCACGCCCTTCGGAATGCGCGCCCCGACCGCCTGGAACTTCGACGGGTCCTTCAGGAAGTCCTTGATCTCCTGCATCTCTTCGATCGCCTCGTCGGCACCGGCGACGTCGGCGAAGGTGACCGTCGGCGTCTCCTTGGTCACGAGCTTCGCGCGCGACTTGCCGAACTGCATGACCTTGCTGTTGCCGCCCTGCGCGGCCGAGAAGAAGAACCAGAACAGCAGGCCCAGCAGCAGCAGTGGCAGCAGGAGCGAGATCATGCTCTCGAAGAACGTCGTGCGCGGCACCACGTCGTTGAAGCCGTCGGACGGGTCGGCGGCGTCGATCGCCGCCACGACCTCATCGGAGCGCGCGCCGACGTAGTAGAACTGCACCTGCGTGGCGCCCTCGTACTCGCTCGAGAGCGTCATGTCCACGCGCTGGTCGCCATCGGTGTTGGTCACCTCGGTGACGGTGCCGCCCTTCAGCAGCGTCAGACCCTCCTGGGTGGTGATCTGCTTCGCGCCCGTCAGCGACGAGATAAGCGTCATGCCGGCGAGCAGCAGCGCGCCGATCAGCAACACGTAGACGAACGGGTTGCGCGTGAGCTTCTTGAAATCCATGGTGCGATCAGGCTACCCCGGCCCGACTATGGCGCGTCTGTGCATTCGCCACAGGCGAACCGCGAGCGGGGCGGGGGCGAGGGCGCCTGCGGGCGGGCGGCTCAGCTGTAGACGTGCGGCGCGAGCACCGCGACGTCGCGGAGGTTGCGGTAGCGCTCGTCGAAGTCGAGGCCGTAGCCCACGACGAAGTCGGTCGGGATGTCGAAGCCGACGTAGCGGCTGTCGATCTCGACCTTGGCGGCGGCGGGCTTGCGAAGGAGGGCCAGGATCTCGATCGAGGCCGCCCCGCGGGAGGCGAAGTTCTCGAGCAGCCACGAGAGGGTGAGCCCCGAGTCGATGATGTCCTCGACGATGAGCACGTGCTTGCCGGTGAGGTCGGTGTCGAGGTCTTTGCGGATCTGCACGACGCCGCTCGACTTGGTGCCGGCGCCGTACGACGACACGGCCATCCAGTCCATCGTGATGTCGCGGGTGAGCATGCGCGCGAAGTCGCTCATGACCATGACCGCGCCCTTGAGCACCCCGATCAGCAGCAGATCCTTGCCCGCGTAGTCGGCTTCGACCCGGCGGGCGAGCTCTTCGAGCTTCGCGTGGATCTCCTCCTCGGTGACGAGGACGGTGGTCAGCTGGTCAGCGATGTCGGCCGCGCGCATTCCACGATTTTAGGCGACGGATGCCAGAGGTCGTGCCGCGGCGCTTCAGACGGGCATCCGGGTGGTGAAGACGAGGCGCGTGCCTTCGCGCGCCGCGCGGCAGCCGGGCAGGTCGATCGGGCCCTGCCCGCGCCAGTCGGTGACCAGGCGCGCGACCTCGAGGGTCTGGCTGCGGGTGAGCGAGACGCCGAATTCGCTCGCCACGACGTGCCGGATGATGCGGTGACGAAGGGCCGGCGGGTTCGCTGCCAGCGCCGGCACCGACACGGCGATGCCGGCTTCGGCGTGCTCGACGATGTCTTCGATGGTCTCGTCGATCATGTCGGCGAACGCCGCGGCATCCTCGCGCAGCTGCTCCGCCGTGCGGGCGAGGGCGTCGGCGACGCCCGGGCCGAGTTCGGCCTCGAGCACGGGCATGACGTCCTGCCGCACCCGCACCCGGAGGAAGCGGCGGTCGAGGTTGTGCGGGTCTTCCCAGACCGGAAGGCCGAGCGCGGCGCAGGACGAACGGGTCTGCGTGCGGCGGAGGTCGAGGAGGGGGCGCAGGATGCGGATGCCCTCTTCTTCCCGCTCCGGCGCCATGGCGCCGAGGCTCGCCGCCCCCGATCCGCGGGCGAGGCCGATGAGCACGGTCTCGGCCTGGTCGTCGAGGGTGTGGGCGAGGAGCACCGCGACGGCGCCTGCCGCGCGCGCGGCGTCGAGCAGTGCCGCGCGGCGGGCGTCGCGGGCGGATGCCTCGGGGCCGCCGTTGCCCTCGGGTGCGGCGACCTCGACGCGCACGGCATGGGCGTTGAGCCCGAGCTGCTGCGCCGTGCCGACGGCGCGCGCCGCGACCCGGTCGGAGCCCTCCTGCAGGCCGTGGTCGATCACGACCGCGTGCGCCGCGATGCCCGCCTTCGGCGCCTCGAACGCGACCGCGGCGGCGAGCGCGAGGGAGTCGGCGCCCCCGGACAGCCCGACGAGCACCGGTCCGCCGACGCTCTGCAGCGCCGCGCGCACGGCGCGGCGGATCTCGGCGGTGGCGGGGTCGAGACCCGGGCGGTGCTCCATGCCTCCCACGCTAGCCCCGGCCGGGCCGGCCGCCGCGGCTAGGTGTACTGGCCTCGACCGTTGTTGATTCGGTCGATGGGGGTCTTGCCGCCGATGCCGAGGTGGGCTCTGTCTAGGTTGTAGTGGTCGAGCCAGGTCGTCAAGCCTGCTCTGCGGTCGTCGTTGGAGGTCCAGGGGCGGGCGTAGGCCCACTCGGTGGCGAGAGTGCGGTTCAGGCGTTCCATTTTCCCGTTGGTCCAGGGGCAGTGCGGCTTGATGAAGCGCTGCTTGATGGCGTGCGTGTCGATCACGGCTTTGAACGCGGCGGAGTGGCGGTAGGCGAACGCGTTGTCGCTGATGACCCGTTCGACCCTCACGCCCAGGCGCGCGTAGAACGTGATCGTGCGTTTGAGGACCCCGGCCGCAGGCGGATCAGCCGGCTCACGTCCTGAGCGTTCGCCCCGGTGTCCTCCGGGTCGATCCCGTAGCGCGATCGCAGCTCGTCGTTCATGCGCTGCTCGGCGCGGGAGATCTCCGAATCCTCTCCGCGCCAGGCGCGGGCCACCTGATAGGTGTGCCCGATCTGCTCAGGGGTCGAGTTGTCCCACCACTCCGAGCGGTTCACCTGGGCGACCTCCGCGCGTGCCGCCCCGCGCTCAGCGTCCAGCCGGGAGCGCAGCTCGCGCGCCTGACGCTCGTCGGCCGCGGCGGCCTTGCGCAGCGCTTCCTCTCGGGCGCGTGCGATCGCCTGGCCAACCTGCGCGGCCGCGGTTACCGCGACGCGAATCTGCCCGGTGATCGCTTCCTCGATCCCGTCTGTGTCGTCGACCATCATCGGCCCCTTCCTCTATCGCTCCGGGCCGCGATCTGCGCCCGGTCCTGTCGTCTCTCGTGGCCGTGCCGGCTCGATCGGATTCGGCAGCGGCGAGCCCGCCTCCGCCGCCGGCTTCGCCTGGCCTGCTTGCAGCCGATCCAACATCGCCTGAGTCTCCGGGTCCAGCGTCCGCGTTCGCTCGGCCGTGGCCACGGCGCCCGCTGTTGCCGGCGCCGGCAGAGCGTCCCTCACGCGCGTCAGACGTGGCCGGACGTCCTCCGCAAGGAGGCGAGCCTGCCGGGCTTGCTGAGCGGCCACAGACGCCTCGTAGACGGCCTGGGCGAGTCGGAGGAGCTGACGAATCATCGCCGCCTGCGCGACCGTTCCCTGACCGCCTCGGGCAGCGCTGGCCAGCAGCATCGCCGCATCGGAGATGGCGGTCGTGCGTGCCTGATGCGGGCGCACGGTGCGGCCGTAGGTCTGAGCGGAACGAGACAGCGCCTCCGACGCTGCGGCGAGGTCGCCGGGCGTCTCCTCGGTCGCATTCGACCATGCCGCGAACGCGCCGGCCGTTTGTCGTGCGACTGTCGCCCACGTGTCCCTATCGTCGACCGGGACTGAGCGCATCCGGTCGACCAGCTCGCGCAGCTCGTCGTTGCGCCGTGACCACAGCTCGGGGTCGGGCTCGTGTGCCTCCTGGCCGGGTGCCACGACCCGCCGGCCGCGCTTCGCTGCGTTCCACTCGGCGGCCGCGTCGCTCGCTCCTGTGGGTGTATCCGGCCACCCGTCCCGCAGTCGCGGGAGGGTCAGGTCACGGCCGAGATGACCGCCGCCGTACCAGATGGGACGCTCGCCGGCCTGGGGGCGCTCTGCCACCGAGTAGCCGGTGATGACGTCCGTGCGGCCGTCCGCGAACCGGGGCCGCACCAGCAACCCCGAGCGGCGCATCCGGCGTACGAACTCGCCCTCGTCGCTCGCGGCGGTCGCGCACCCACGGACCTTCACGGCGAGCATCTGGCGAGGCTGATCCGCGCGCAGCTCGGACGCGATGCGCGCCTGCCGATCCGCGCCGTCCAGCAGCTCCCACGCGGGCGCCGTCGACGACGCCGTGGTGCGGTCGCGCTCGTACTTCGCGCGAGCGCGGGAGCGCGCCTGAGCCTCACGCTCAGCGGGGTCGTAACCGCGCGTCGAACGTTCGGCCTGCGACGACTCCAACTGCTCCAACCCGTACTTGACTTCGAGCGCGCGGGCGGCGACCTGGGCGCGGTGGAAGTCATTGTGAACGGATGCCTTCGTGCCGTCCTCGCGCACGAGGTTCACGGCGATGTGAATGTGGTCGTTCCCGTTCGTCGACACACCGTGCCGGATCGCAACCCACCGGCACGGGGCACGCGGGTTGTCCGGGTCGTCGAACTCCATTGCCTTGACGAAATCGTTCGCGATATCGCGCCACTCCTCGTCCGTGCGCAGCCCTTCCTCAGCGCGCAGAGAGAGTGAGCAATGCCACACGGGGCCGCCCGGAACGTCGACGCCGAACGCCGCGCGCGGCTTGTCGAGGTGCCGCGCGATCGACAGCGCAGCGTCACGTCCCAGCTCGGCGTCATCGTGCCACGCCATCACCGCAGAGTCGCCCGCGACCAGGTGCGGCTCGGCGTGCTCGTTCGACCGGCCAGGACCGGCGAGGTAGGTCAGTAGACCCGACATGCGATCGCCGCGGGTCACGTTCGGCATCACGAGCTAGCACCGCTCAGCTCGTCGACGAAAGCGTCGATCCGGTCGGCAACCTCGCGCACCTTGCGCAGCGTCGCCACTATCTCCGCCTGCGTCTCTCCGGTCGCGTTCGTGGCCTTCGCCATCTGGTTCACGTTGTTCGCGATCGTCGCCAGCAGGCGATACGTCGAGAACATCTGAGCGATGACCTCGTGCCGCACGCTCGCGTTCGTCGCAGCCTCGGCCGCTCCGCCCGCGAGCGCCGAATCGACGAGGAGCTTGGGAACGCTCACCTTGTACTGCAACGCCAGAGAGTAGAGCTGCCCTTCCTCCTCGGGCGTCACCTTCACAACGTGACGGTGCTGACGCCCACCCGCGACACGGCGCCGACGCTTCTGGCCGTCGCGAGACGTGCCGCCATCGGCCTCCGCGTCCGCCATCTCGTCACCCTCTCTCTGCCCAGCGCAGCGACCCCGGATCACCGGGGACCACACGTCTAGTGTGCCGCACCCTCCGACCCCTGTCGAGACGGTCAAGCCAATCAGGGCACCTGATTGTATAGCTTGCTCCATGTGAGACGCCTCTCAGGATCGCTCACGTCGACAGACGGGAGTGGTCGCGGCTTCGCCGCGGCCAGTTCTTTCGATGACAGTGACGATCGACGGGAACGTGTGTGATTCGTACGATGGACGCATGGCTACGCAACTGACACCAGAGGAAGCAATCGAGCGCGCCCGTCGTCTACAGGATGATCGGCTGAATGCGGTTCGGGCGGTCGCGGAGGCGCGACAGCGTCTCGTCGATGTGCAGGAGGAGACGGCCCGCGAGCTGGCCGATCTGCAAGCACGGATCGCAGATCGGATCGCGGATGCCGAGCGCGACGACGTGCGCGCGTACAACGCCGCGCAGAGCGCCGGGTGGAGTGTCGACGAGCTTCGCAAGATCGGCCTGCCCGAGCCCGAGAAAAAGGCGCGCGTGAAGCGACGCGCAGCGCGTAAGCCTGCGGCTCCGAGGGCGACGCCCGAGCCTGCCGAGACGTCGACCGAGGAGGCTGTGCCGGTCGGCTGATTCGTTCGTCTCTCAGGCCCCGCTACTGGCTTCCGGTGCGGGGCCTGTTGCGTTCCCCCGCGATGCGGGGTTGCACTCCGCTCCGAGCCCGTCAAGGGCGCTTCGCGTCCCTCCGGGAGAGCCCTGCGGGCTCCCCTTGACCGCCTCTCCACTGCGTGCAAGGCGGCAAGTGTTCCGCCGAAAGCAGGCAGCTCGGCGCATGCGCCGAACTTCCCACTTTCGGACGGACACACACAAAGGAGAGGACGTCACGATGAGCACTCTGGTTTCTTTCACGACGATCACGACCACGCTCCCGTCGAGGGACGAGGATCGGCCGCGGCTACTTCGCAACGTGGCGGAGCGGGATCAGCTGGTGACCGTCGTCGACACCCTCACCAAGGACGCCGACTGATGCCCGGCCAGCAGCAGAGCGCGGCCGACGTCGCAGCGGTCGACGGCTACCTGGTGCCGGTCGATCCGGCCGAGGAGACGGGGTGCGAATCGTGCCAGTGACCGGCCCTCACAAGCGTCCCAAGATGCTCACTCCCGGCGAGCTGGCCGCGCAGCTCGGCGTCGACGTGCGCGACCTCAAACGACTCCGCGACGAGGGCCGCGGCCCCGCCTACATCACCCTCACGCCGCGCACGATCCGCTACCTCACCTCCGAAGTCGCAGACTGGCTCAGCGACGACACGGCCGATCAGCGCGTTGACCAAGCGGAACCCTCGCCAACCGCGGCGCCAAAGAATACGATGGGGGTATGAAATCGAGGCTCAGCACCGCGCTCGCGCCCGTGATGTCTGGCTTGTTCGTCGCCGCGTTCTTCCTCTTCGCCGCACTCTGGGTCAATGGGAACTTCCCCATCATCGTTGCCGTCAGCATCGCGACCGCACTAGGTGTCGCCACCTACCTGGCAGTATCCAACAGCGCACGCCTACGAGGTCGGTAAGCGTCCTCTGTCTGGAGCAGGCCCAGCAGCAGTTAGGACGCTGCCACGGGTTGGCTCTCGTCGTGCTTCGCGAGAGCCCGCGCGACCGATGACTTGCCGACGCCGAGCACGGTCGCGATCTGCATGATGCTGTCGCCCTGCTCCCGCATCCGCGCGGCCGCGGCGGTGCGTTCTGGTGTCATCACCGAGGGGCGGCCTCCCACGCGCCCCTCAGCGCGTTCATGGGCCAGGCCCCGCACGGTGTTCTCTCTGATCGTGTCGACACGGAGCTGAGCGAACACGGCGACGATCCCGAACAGAGCACGCCCCATCGGGGTCGTCGTGTCGATATCCGGCTCGGTGAGGCTCTTGATGTTCACGCCCCGCTCATGCAGATCGGTGATCGTCTCAATGGCCATCTTCTCGCTACCGGCGAGACGGTCGAGCCGGCGCACCATGAGCGTGTCACCGGGGCGCAGATAGTCCAAGCATGCGAGCCACTGCGGGCGGTCCTTCACGCGGCTGGACTCGCCGTGGTCGACGAACACGCGGCCGGCGCCGGCCGCGCGCAGCTCGGCCTCCTGAGCTGCCGGGTTCTGATCGTGACGAGACACCCGCGCGTAACCGACGACGTTACTCATCGCCCCTCCCCTCGTTCGATCCCGGATCGGCCTCCGGGCATGTAGCCGGCCCGTGCTTGGGGTGCTCCTGGCGAGCCCTGCGGGCCGCTCTGCGCGGCGCGCGTAGCGCTCGTGGGGAACGACAGCCGCGCACGTTCCGCGGCGTGCCAGGCGGCGTCTCGCTGGCCGGCCGGTGTGGCCCTGGTGACGATCTGATCGAACATGCTCCGCAACGGTCCGAAGTCGCGACGCTCGGACGCAGCACGGCATGCCGCGTCGTTGGTCGACCCGTGCACCTGACGCCAGTCGAGCTGCCATCCGGCGTCGCGGGCGATCCGGTTCCAGAACACTCGTTGCGTCCGGCCATTGCCCTCCCGGAACGAGTGCACGTAGTTGAACGCGTCGTAATGGTAAGACAGCCGCTCGATGAAGCGAGCGCGGTCCATGCCGTGCAGGTTGCTGTCCTCGCGCAGCTCGGCTGCCGCGAAGCCGGCGGCCCGGTCGATCATCGACACGGGTAGGAAGTGCTCGGCACCCTCGACGTTCTTCTTGATGTCGACGGTGCGCAGCTCCCCCGCCCACTCGTAGACGTCCTGGAACAGGTGCCGGTGGATCGCGCGCAGCTCGTCGAGGTCACCGGTTGCCTTCGGCGGCCGGTCCATGAGCTGCATCATCCGGGCAAACGAAAGGTCGCCCTCAGCTTCATCGAGGGCGACCTTCGTGCGTGCGCCGAACTTGTTCCGCAGCAGTCCCGTCTCGGGATCGAGGTACGGATCGACGAACTCAGGCGATGCCATAGCGGGCGCGAGCGCGAGCTACCAGCTCGTCAGAGTCGATGCGGCCGGCGATGTACTCCCCCGCGTCGGCCTGGCCGGCCTCGCTCACGTGCAGGCCCTCCATCTCGCCGCTGTGGATGCCCTCGGCCACGCGCCGCTCGCGCTCAGCCTCGGTGGTCGTGGTGACAGTCGAAGTGGCCACGTCTCGCCCCTCTCGCTCTCTAGCGTCTTCACCCATTCTACCGCACCTCCCGAAAACGTACTAGTTGGGGTTTCGGGCTGATTCGGTTTCGGGCCTGAGTTTCGGGACGGGAATCGTCGGCGTGTCGACGCCGCCGCCGCCGCCGACCGAGGCTTCCCGGAAACGATCAGTTTCGAGCTATTGCGGGAACCTACAAACGAGCGCCACTACCGTGAACACATGCCCCTCGCGCTTATCACCGGAGCTGCCCGCGCCAACAGCATCGCCGCCGGAATCGTTCCCAGACTCTCCGCAGACGGGTGGGAGGTCGTCACCAGCGACCTCGACACGGGCGACTACCCGTGCGATCTGTCAGACGCCACGGCGCCGACCGCCCTCATCGAGCAAATCGTGCGCGATCGGGGACCGCTTTCAGCTCTCGTGTTGAGTCACGCCCACGACGTCGAAACCGGCATCCTCGACACCACGGCCGAGAGCTTCGACGAGCACGTCGCTGTCAACGCTCGGGCGTCGCTCTTACTCATCGCCTCGTTTGCTCGTCAAGTTGGTCCGGCCGGCGGCGCGATCGTCGCGTTCACAAGCGATCACACGACCGGAAATCTGCCCTACGGCGCATCCAAGGGCGCACTCGATCGGATCGTCATCTCCGCCGCCCGTGAACTCGGCCCGCGACTGATATCCGCCAACGTCGTCAACCCCGGCCCGATAGACACAGGGTGGATGGACGACGAGACACGCACGACAATGACGGCGTACCACCCACTGGGCCGAACCGGAACACCAAAGGACATCGCCGGAGTCACCGCATTCCTGCTATCCGACGAAGGCCGGTGGATTAGCGGCCAGCTCCTCCACACCGACGGTGGATTCTCGGCACGTTTCTGAGTGCCGTCCCGAAACTCAGTCCCGATAATTCCAACGCCCAGAACCGGGCGCAGTTCTGGCACAGAGTTACGGACGAACAGCCCGCCGCCGGGCTGTGTCAAGCTGCGTGGAGTCGCTCGGGCTCGGCTTTGGCATCGTCGGTCGGCTTGGGGAGGTTGATGCCGACGATGTCGGCGGGTGCGGGCGTGTGGGGCGGTCGACGGAATCGCTCGGGATGCTTGTCGTAGTACGCCTGCTGGGTCGCGTCGCGTCGGTTCCAGGCGTGGTGCCAGGTGCCGTCGTGGACCTCGTTCGGGCTGAACAGGGCGATGCCGGAGTGCTTGTGGTTCTGGTTGTACCAGGGGACGTACCACTCGACGTAGGCGCGCGCCTGTTCGATGGTCGCGAAGGTGCCGGGGTAGTTCGGCCGGTACTTCATTGTCCGGAACTCCGATTCGGAGAACGGGTTGTCGTTGCTCACCCGGGGCCGGTTGTGTGTCTGCGTGACGCCGAGCTCACTGAGGAAGTCCTTGAGCGCTCCGGAGCGCATCGCAGGGCCGGAGTCAGCGTGGACGGCGTCGGGTATCCCATGCCGACCGAACGCGTCCTCGAACATCTCGACGGCGAGGTCGTCGACTTCGCGTTCCTCGACGCGGCAGCCGACGAGCTTGCGGGAGAAGATATCGATGATCGAGTACGCCTTGAACGCGACGCCGCGCCACGGGGTGCGCAGGTCGGTGATGTCCCAGCTCCAGACCTGTCCCGGACCGGTCGCTTCCAGCACAGGCGCTTCTCGTGGTGGCCGGTCGCTGTTGCTGCGCCGGGTTGGGGCGACGGGGCGGGCGGACTGATCCTCGATCTCGGCCGCGATGCGCCACCACGAGCGGCGTGAGGCGAGCATCACCCCGTCATCCCACGCGGACGCGAACGAGTGATCGACCGCGTGCCCTTCGGCCCAGCCCGCCGTGATCCTGCCGGCGATGACGGCGCGGTCGGTCTCGCTGATGCGTGACGGGTATGCCCGCTCCTTCTGCGGGACGGGATCCGCGACGCGCTCCCGAGGACGCGTCCGGTAGTGCCATGTCGACCTCGCGACGCCGGCGATCTCGAGTGCGCGACGCTGCGACCCAACGGCCGCTGTCAACTGTCCGACGAGGTCGTTCTCGGCGTCGAGGAATCGGATGGATCGTTCGTCGGCTGGTTCACGGCGGGCTCTTGCTCGCTCATCTGATGCAAGAGCCCGATAGCTTTTCCCAGGGTCTCGATAGTCTGCTCGAGTTCACGCACGCGGGCTGTCAGCCGGGCGACCTCCGCCTCCTGCGCGGCGCGTTCACGGGCGCGTTGCCGCTCGATGCCGGTGCGCTTCTCTGGTGGGGTCACCACTCCACCTTCTCGCGGGATCAGTCCACGGTCGAGATCACCGTCGAACACCGCCGACCGCCACCGCCGGAGCCGGTCATACGAGACTCCCTGCTCCTCAAGCCAGAACGCCTTTTGTCCATACGGCTGGATCTCGTACCGATGCACGAACTCACGGATCTGCTCCGTCGAGAACCCCGGACTGATCGACATACCCGCCAACTCCCTCACTGATCATGAATGACTCACGACCAGCTTGGCGAAGAGGGCGCGGCCCAGAAACGATCGTTACTGGGCCACTCCCATTACGTACGCGGACGCCTTGTCGATACAACCCACGTTGGGCTGATCTTTCTGTAGCTGATCCCTGAGACGATCGAGGGGTGAGCGGGGAGCCCGATTCGACTGCGGCGCAGAGGGTCAGGTCTAGAATTGTTGCACCGCGTCGCATTCAGCAACAAAGCACAACAACTGCGGCGCATGACAATGAATCCTGAAGCTGGCCAGAAACCGGCGGACAACCCGCAAAACGGGGATGAGAGTTCCCGATTCGACTGTGGCAGCAAGGCGCAGGTCCATGCAGCATTTCATCACTGAGAGACTTTTTCGCCGCCTTCAGGCTGTTGAGGAAGCGTCTGTAGATGCAGCCGCTGCGCGAGCGATTGCAGGCGGCGCAGCAGTGATTCATGGTTGCCGAATCTGCTGCGGCCAGGCCTCCCGCTGACGCAGTGCTGGACCTGCCACGCGCAACCCGAATCGAGGTCTTGTCCGGCACGCTAAAAGAGCAGGTCAAAGATAGCCATGGCCCGCTCCCAGTGCACGCTCTGCGGGTTTTTGACCTTAGGATCGAGGATTTTGAAGGCACGTGCCAGCGCCACCGTCAGCCCGCCGACCAGGCGCGGCAACTCCGCTTCCATCTCATAGCTGTAGGCCAGGTCGAGCGGGGGCAGGGCTACCAGCTGATCCAGGATAGGCTGAAGCTCCAGTGCGGTGTCCAGCCCGTCGAAGGCCCGCATGCTCTCCTTGAAGCCGAGCGTCAGCGGCAGGTCGTGCAGCTGGATGACGTCTCGCTGGTTGTCCTTGGCCGTGGCCTGCGCCGCCAGCAACAGATCGTAGACCTTCTGCCGCACGAAATCGTTCAGCCGCGCCAGGTCGTTCTTGTCCACGTCCAGGCCGGCTGCCTCCCGAAAGAGCCGTTCAAACTTCGATACGCCGATGATTTTCGCCATAGTTCTATCTCCTCCTGTCAGACTTACAGTGACACTAATAGCACGGACACCGGGGGGCCTTGACCCCGGATCGTGGACACGGTGTCATTTCGGTTATGCCGCTTCCGTGAGGGTAGCTGATCTCGCGGCCGCGTAGGTGTTCTCGTAGCTGTTCGGGGTGTCCGACACTCATGCCTGACGCGCTCGGTCGGTGTAGGTGAGGCCGGCGCGGCGCAGCGCGTCGGCCGGCGAGCCGTCGCTGTGGTCGGGGGCCTCGCCGGTCATCGGCAGCGGGGCGTTCGCCCGCGCGTACTCGTGCACCTGGTCGGTGAGAGCGTCCCAGGTCGCCAGTTCCCCGGTGGGAATCGTCGCCAGCTCGACCCCGCACGTCACGCCGCGGTCGGTGAGGTAGCGACGCGCGGCCGCGAGGTACGCCTGGGTGTACGCGGCCAGGTCTTGCTCCCACAGCTTCTCCACGGTCGCCGTCACGGTCCGAGCGGACGTCAGGGCGGCGATCAGCGGCTCGCCCGCGGCCTCGGCGCGCGCGGCGATCGCCTCGGTGATCGTGCTCGCCTCCTGCATGAGCGACACCGACAGCTCACGGTCGCCGTCGCCACCCTCTGCCCAGCTCGGCATCGCCGCCTGAATCTCCGCGATCCGTGCGCGCTCCTCGGGCGTCGCCACGGCGTTGAACAGCTCCTCGTCGATGGCGTCCTCTCGGCTCCCGGCCTCGGCGGCCTCCTGCTCGTACAGGTCGGCCAGCCCGAGGTCGTAGAACACGTCCTCGGCGTCGAACGCGAGCCGCACCGGCTCGGTGCGGTAGCGCAGCAGCTCGTCCGGATCGTCGCCCGCGGTGCTCTGCACGATCTGGCGCACGTAGTCGGCTTCCCACGATCCGGGGCGTCCGGCCAGCAGCTCCTCGACGCCGCCGACGTTCGCGGCCACGGTCGTGATGACGTGGCAGGCGATCTCACCGAAGTCGACCGGCTCGACAGTTGCGTGCGCCGTGCCAGCGCCTCGCACGCGCGTCTGCCGTGCCGCGACGGTAAGCGCCGCGATCGCATCGGCTATCGGATTCGGCTCAGCGGGCTCGGCAGCCTGCGGTGACGCCTTTCTCGTCGTCGTGGATCTCCGCGTAAGCGACCCGGGAGTGGAGGCGCCACCCACCGCCATCGGGGATCCGGCCGAGCTTCTTCACATCGACATGGATCAGCGATCCGGGATGGTCGTGCTCGTAACGCTTCGCCGACCGTCGAGACGCGCGGATCACGGTCCCGGTGACCGGGTCCAGCCCCCTCAGCAGCGACACCCCGTGTCTGCGCAGCACCCGACCGACCGTCGAGGCCTGCAAGCCGAGCTTGTCTGCGATGAACACCGGGCCGCGGCGCGTGAGGTGACGCATGATCCGCACCCGCGCCTCCACGCACGCCCCCGTCCGCCGCGGATGCCCGTGGGCGACGCTGGAACGATCCACCAACCCCGCTGTGCCGTGCTCCCGGAACCGACGCCACCACCGCCACGCGGTCGTGCGGGAGATCCCCATCTCCGCCGCGACATGCGCGACCGCACGCCCCGACCCGATGCGCTGGACCATGATCAACCTGCCGGCCGGAGTCAGCCGGGCGTTAGCGTGGGACACGAGAGACCTCCGTGGACTCGAGGGAACCTACACAGCTCCAACTCGACTACGGAGGTCTCTCCTACGTCAACAACGATCCCGGTCAGTACGACTAGGCTGGGACGCGGCATCCACCAGATCGTTCGAAGGAGCACCAGCATGGGCGCATACGACGCCGTCATCGAGATCCCGCGCGGCAGCCGCGTGAAGTACGAGGTCGACCACGGCACGGGCCGCGTTTTCCTCGACCGCGTGCTGTTCACCCCGATGGGCTACCCCGCCAACTACGGCTTCTTCGAAGACACCCTCGGCGAAGACGGCGACCCGCTCGACGTGCTGCTGCTGCTCGACCGCGATCTCTACCCCGGCATCATGGCGAAAGTGCGCCCCGTCGGCGTGCTGAAGATGGTCGACCAGGCCGGCGGCGACGACAAGGTCGTCGCGGTGCTCGCGAAGGACCCGCGCTGGAAGCACATCCAGGACGTGGGCGATCTCGACGAGTGGACCAAGGGCGAGATCACGCACTTCTTCGAGCACTACAAGGACCTCGAGCCCAACAAATGGGTCAAGATCGACCAGTGGGGCGACGCGGCCGAGGCCGAGCGCCTGGTCGGCGAGGCGTTCGAGCGCTTCCAGGCCGAGGGCGCGCAGACCGCGACGCAGGGCGAGGGCCACGCCCCGAAGACCATCTGAGCGACCTGTTCAGAGCCGAAGAGCGGATGCCCAGGCATCCGCTCTTCGTTGTTTTCGCCGTATGGCCTTCGGCCGCGGTTTGCCGCCGCGGGGCCGTCAGTAGACGTTGATGCCGTGGTCGTAGAGCACGGGCGCCGGGTCGATGCGGACGCCCTGCCAGACCTCGAAGTGCAGGTGGCAGCCATCGGCGAGGCCGGTCCTTCCCACGTAGGCGATGACGTCGCCGGCGTTGACCCATTGTCCGTAGCCGACGTTGAAGCCGCCGGTCACGATGTGTGCGTAGGCTGTGACGATGCCGCCGCCGTTGTCGATCTTGATGTAGTTGCCCCAGTCGGGGGTGTACGAGGCGAAGATGACGGTGCCCGACGCGGCGGCGTAGATCGGCGACCAGCATCCGGCCGCGAAGTCGATGCCGCGGTGGCCGCTCGAGGTGCAGCCGTTGGCGCCGCAGATGCTGCCGCGGTCGCCGAACCACGAGCTGATGTAGCCCGACGCGGGGCGCACCCATCCGCCCGAACCCGTCTGACCACCCGATCCGGAGCTGCTGCCGCCTCCGCCTCCGCCGCCTCCACCGCCACCACCGCCACCGCCGTTGTTGGCGTTGTTGGCGGCTTCCTCGGCGGCGCGGCGCGCCTCTTCGGCGCGCGCGGCGGCCTCGGCGGCCAGGCGCGCCTCTTCGGCCTTGCGGCGCTCTTCGACGCCGATCTGATACTGGGCGACCGTGGTCGCGGTCGTGTCTTTCAGCGCGGCGAGCTGGGCCTGCAGGGTGTCGAGGTTGGCGTTCTGGGTGTCGAGCGCCGCCTGCGCCGCGATCGCGGCATCCTGAGCGGCGGTGGCCTTCTCCTCGGCGATCTTCTGCAGCCGATCGCGCTCGTCGCGGGCGATCTGGGCCTGGTTGCTGAGGTTCACCGCGTTGTTGCGCGCGCCCACGGCGTCGGCGTAGACGCCCTGGTTGGCCTCGACGAGGCGATCCATCGTGCCGAGCTTGGCGAGCAGATCGTCAGCGGAGGCGGCGGAGCCGGAGAAGAAGAGGTCGAGGGCGGCGTCGTCGCCGCCGGAGCGGTACTGCTGAGCAGCGAGGCGGCCGAGCTTGCGGGCGGTTTCGGCGGCGCGCGCCGTTTCGGCGTCGGCCTGAGCCTGCAACGAGGTGGCCTCGTCGAAGGCGGTCTCGTATTCGATCTGGGCGGCGGTGAACTCGGCGGCGAGGCGCTCGGCCTCGGCCTGCTTGGCGGCGACGTCGGCCTGCAGGCTCGCGATGAGTCCCTCGATGCGGGTGACTTCGGCGGCCTTGGCGGATTCGTTGTCTTTGGCGCGCTGCACGTCGTCCCACGACGGATAGTCGGCGGCGAAGGCGGCGGTGCCGCCGAAGCCGACGCCGAGACCGATCGCGCCCAGGGCGCCGAGTCCGATGGCGCCGAGGCCGATCGCGCCGCGGCGCGAGAGGGGGCCGCGGAGGGCGTTCAGCTCACGCGGGGTCGGCGCGCAGCCGCAGTCCTCTGCAGATCCGGCTTCGTCCGTCACCACGTTCCGCCTTTCGTCGTGCCCGCGATACCACCGCCGGGCGTGCTGAGGTCACTCTGACACCACGAGCCACACTAACAACATTCGCACCGGAGGCACAGGTGTCTCACGGTCGGCGCGCGGGTCAGCACCCCTGGCATCCTCCCCCTCTTCACGCGCGCAGCGCGCACCCCACGCCCTCGATTTCCGAATTGGCCCGCTATCTCTTATGCTTGAGCGTCGGTAAGAATGAGCCTCCGGGTTCGCTCGGCCCCATCGTTTAGCGGCCTAGGACGCCGCCCTTTCACGGCGGTAGCACGGGTTCGAATCCCGTTGGGGTCACTCCACCGGCAGACAATTTAACAAGCATGGCCCTGTAGCGCAGTTGGTTAGCGTGCCGCCCTGTCACGGCGGAGGTCGCGGGTTCAAGTCCCGTCAGGGTCGCTCCGAGCGACGGGCCCTTTGTCTTCAGAGGGCCTTTCGTCTAGGACGCGGCAGTTCGTTTCACGCACGCCGCGCGGCTCTGTAGCTCAGTTGGTAGAGCGCACGACTGAAAATCGTGAGGTCACGGGATCGACGCCCGTCGGAGCCACACGGACCGTCGTTACAACGGTCCCAGGAACCCTCGCGAAGCTTCTATTCGCGGGGGTTTCGCTTTTCCCTGGTGAGGGGCAGTTTCCGCGTCGCCCCTTTTGGGTCCCTGAGCCTGTCGAAGGGCCCGGTGACTGAGCGAGGATAGCGAGACGCGCGACGCTCTGAAGTGGGCCGTCGGAGGCGTTGTGCCGGTATTGTGCCGGTTGGACCGCACCATCAAGCGCCCATCCGCTAGGTTCTCCACCAGGAGAGCCCATGAGCACGCACAACTTTGAGACGCTACGGAGCGCCGTCCTCGACGCCTCTGTTGCCAAGCGTTGGGCGCAAGCCGTCGAGGAGTGGCAGGTCGTGGGAGTCGAGGAGGACCCTCGAGGTACGGGCATCTGCGTCTGCGGCAAGACCAATCTGGTGTACCTCTACACCATTCACAACGAGCGGACGCGCGAGACTCTGTTTCCAATCGGAAGCAGCTGCGTCAACCTATTCGAGGTCGAGGAGCTGAACGTCAGCGTCGCTGTCCTCCGCCGGCTGTTCGATCTCCGCGCGTCGTTCAACTCCGGACGACCCGTGATCCTCACCACTGAGCACTTTTCGCGGGCAGTTCTTGCTGACCTCTGGCAGAACGGGGCGTTTCCTCCGAACGAGTACAACCGCTCGAACGGAGACAACGACTACAAGTTCTTGCTCGACATGTTCAACCAACGCCACGATCCGACAGAGAAGGAACGTCGCAAGATCTGGGTCCTGATCAATCGAGTCATCAGGCCTTTCGTGATGGCTGACGCACGCCTCGGGTAGCGTTCGAAACTCAGCCGGAGCGTTTGTTCCTGTTTTCGGGTACAAATGCTGTATGTCCGGTTCCACCATCGCAAAGCTCGGCGCGATCGCCGCAGAGCGCTGGGGCATGGTCACGACCGCGCAGGCGGCCAACGCCGGCATCTCTCGCAAGACGCTCTCAAGCCTGACGACTTCCGGTGCCCTCGAGCGTCTCGCGCAGGGCGTCTATCGGATGGTCGGCGCACCGGCTGCCATGCTCGAGATCGACCCCATCAGAATTCACTGGCTCGCTCTCGGGGGCACGACATCCTTGATCGCGGCGGGAAGGTCGGCAGCGGCGCTGCATGAGGTCGGCGACTGGCTCCCTGGAGCATCCGAGTTCGTCGCAGCCACTCGACGGACCACGAGGATTGACGGGGTCCGAATCCGGATCAGGTCGCTGGAGGTCAAAGACACCGTGTTCGTCGACGGTATGCCGACCATGACCGTCGAACGGACGATCGCAGACCTCGTCGAATCGCGGGAAGACCTCGCCCACGTGTCCGATGCCGTCGCGCAGGCGATTCAACGAGGGACTCTGCTACGTCCGGATCGACTGAAGGAGATGCTCGAACCGCTGGCCCACCGATACCGGGAGCCGTCGGGGGCCGCGCTCGTGGAGCGACTCAGCGAAGCAGTGCCAAGGTAGGTCAGAGGCCAGACAGGTTCACTCGAACCGCGACGACGTATCCTCCGCGGAACAGCCGGTGGCACTTGCGTGCCCATCGCGATGGATCGTCGTGGAGCCACAAACGCCCACCGGGCATCGCGCGGTCGAGAATCGGGAGATCCTCCAGCGGAAGGCTGCCGGACACCGTGTAGGTGTTGAGTTCCACAATCACGGTCAGCGTTCCAATCACGCGGCGCACGGCGCTGCCGACGATCCGTTCGCGGAACTCGATCTGCACCATGGCAGCGTCTCTATCAGCCGTCCGCGTTCAGGTCGCGGAGCATCCCATCGACGAGCTCGATCATCTGATCAAAGTACGCAGCCTCGGCGACCGACACGGCGGTCTCATGATTACCGAGCAACAACGTTCGATAGTCCTCGAGCGCACCGACCATCAGCGTCTGCTTCATTTCGCCAACTAAGTCCGTGGGCCGCCTCTCACTCGCCATCGGAGTCTCCTCCAAGAACCACCCAGACCCGCTCCCGCAGCTCGCTGAGATTGATGGGCTTCCCCGCGAGCTTCTCGAGTAGCTCGTCGAGGCCCCACACGACCATGCGTCCAAACCTGGCGGAGTAGATGCCCACTCGGCCGACGCCGTAGGTGTTAGAACGGTCGAACAGGACGTATCCGACCAATTGCAAAAGGTCCTGGATCCGCAAGGTGTCCGATCGTCCTCCCTCCCGCTTGACCTTGTCGCCGAGCCTCGTCTTGAGATCCAAGAGCAGATCACCCGCAATGATGTCGGCGTCCGCAGCGCACAACGTAGACCCGTCGAAGATCGGCCCGATGCGGAACGGCCCCGCGATGTTTGGAATCAGTGCCGTCTCGGCAAGCGTGACGAGAGAGTCCAGTTGACGCAGCGCGTCCTCCGAGGCCAGCTCAAGCAGGTGCATGGCATCAAATGTGGCGTCCTTACGCAGCGCAGCCAGCGGCGATCCCCCGGCAAGCCCGATCCTGTATACCTCTGTGAGCAGCGACAGCGCCCACGACGCCCGGAAGACAGTTGAGCGATCCCCGATCGACTGCGCGACCTGAGCTGCCACGATCATTGCGTCGATGTTGGCGAGGCCATCCTCGTCGCCAAGGAAAGCCAACCGTGCGAGGTCAGCGCTGTAGGAGTGATCCAGCCGGAACCGCGTGGCGTAGTCGAAAGCGCCGCCCAGTGTGCCCGGGTTCGACGACCCGCCTTCGACCCGGAGGGTCGGCCGCGCAGCGCGATACTCGGCCTGGATCAGACGCGTGTTCGGGAACTCCTCGGTCAGCAACTGTCGAAGCGGCGAGGTCCGATCGCTGATCGCGGCCGTGAGACTCGTGTACCGGTAGGGGCCAACGTTCGTGTTCATCGTGTCTCGCCTTCGGTCGCTACTACTCGGGTTCCGCCCAGCAGGCGGTCAAGTGCACCGTTCGCTCGCACGGCGGCATCCGACCGCGCACGGCTGTATTTCTCGGTCACCTGCATCGATGAGTGCCCGAGGATGGCCTGGACGTCGTTCGCGGCCGCCCCTGCGTCGAACAGCAGCGTCGCGAGTGTGTGGCGAAGGTCATGGATGCGCAGATCCGGACGCTCGAGCCTGGATCGCAGCCCATCCCAGTCGACGGCCCGCCGAACATTCGAGGGATTGAGCCGGCCGCCCCGAGCACCGGTGAACACCAGCTCATTCCGGCCGAGCTCGTCCAGGCGTCGCACCAGGATCGGGCGCAGCGCAGCCGGAAGCGGAACGGTGCGCTGCTTGTGGCTCTGTGGCGACTGTTCTCTCACCTTGCCGCCTCCCGCCTGCGAGAAGCTCCGCCGCACATTGATGACGCCGTGATCGAGATCGACGTCACTCACTCGCAATGCACTGGCCTCTCCCGTGCGCATCCCGGTGTAGACCAACGCTGCGAGGTAGTCGCGATGCGGCCCTTCGCCTACGAAGTCGAGCATCACCCTGACCTCGGCCGTGTTCAGCGCTCGCGACCGAACACTCTCCGGCCGTTCGGGCCGGGGTCGGCGAGCCAGGCGGACAGGATTCGCGACGATGATCCCTGCTCGAGCCGCACCTTCCAGCAGGCGGCTGAGCAGCGCGAGTGCGTCGCGGCCCATCGCGAGTTCCATGCCGCCCTTGCGATCGATACCCCAGACCTCGACAAGGCCGGAGTGGATCGGCTGCACAAGACCGAGGAGGAGGCCCCAGACCAGGGAGGCCTTACCGCTACCCGAGGACCCGGCGACCAGCGTGTGAGGGCCAAGCGGCAGACACCACTCCTCTCCCCCATCCTTGACGCCCATGAGAACGGATGCTCCGTCCCAAGTGCCGCCCAACGGAAAGCTGAAGGGCTCGGCGAGAGCGTCGACGTAGTCGATACGCAGGGCGAGCTCGCCGAGATGCGCGCCCGTGACGGTGACCCGGACAGCGTTGAACGCCTGAGCGATGCGGCCCGACGCTGCGACGAGGTCTTCACGAGCCAGTCCAGCCGGTATCGAAACCGGCAGTATGCACGTGTCCCCATGCCATGTCGGCCGACCCGCGCCCGTGACGAGCTTCTGCCCGCTGTAAGTCCTGACCTCTAGTCCGAGCTGCACCGCGAGGGATGGCCAGACTCCGGTTATCCAGTTCGCCATCTGGGACTGCCAGAGGTCGCGCTCCAGCGTGGCGAAGCGACGACTCGCGATCGCTCGGCGAACCACCACGATTCCGATCGCGACAACGAGTAGCCAGTTGATGAGCTGTCCGATGAACGGGATCGCGTTGAACACCGTGAGCACCACGATGAGCACCAGCAGCCACCAGCCGCGCTGCACGAGGACTGGAATCTCCGTCGCCCAGTACGCGCGCTCGAGACGCCATGACCACGTCATCATTCACCGCCCCTCGGCTTACTAGGGGCCTTCATCTCCCTGGCGCGGAGCGAGAACGCGACACGGGGACGTCCGCCGGTCTCCTGGATGTACGGGGTCACGAAGAGCCCGTCGAAGACCACTGGCCGGAACGGGAGGCCGTTCGCCTCAGGGGGAAGCTGCGGTTCGAGGACGCTCGCGAGCTTCACCGTGATCTCGTTCTGTCCCTTCCGCGCATCGGGATCAGCGTCGATCACGCGGACCTGCCATAGAGGGTGACCGGTGTTCTTGTCGAGGTCCCGCCCGTGGGGCTGCCCGTCTTCCCACTTGATGACCGGGGTGACCTCCCCGATCGCGAACGCGCCGACCGGGAAGTACGCCTCGAAGCTAACCGGGATTCCTGACTGAAGTGCCATCGCTGGCGCCTTTCAACTAGAGATGGTTGCCTTACGTTTGTCACAGTACTTTGCCCCTGTACTTTGCGTAAGTACTTTGCAACACGAGATGCCGTACTCTGATCGGGTGGGCAAGAATCTGAATCAGCTACAGATACCGGCACCTGTCGCCGGGCTCCTTGCCAACCTCACGAGGGTCCAGACAGACCCCGCCGCAGACTTCGAGCGCTCGGTACCGCCTCGTTGGACACCGACGGCCACAGACCTTCCCGAGGACACGACAGAAGAGTGGCTCCAGCGCGTCGCCGGCGTCAGCACCGAATTGGCAGACCGCTCAGCGGATGTTCGCGCGTTGCTGACGGCCTACAGCCAGGTAGTCGCGGATCCGCGTCCCGAGCTGTCGATGCTCGCCAAGTGGCAACGTGTGTCCCCGAGCGCCCTACGGCACCGGTACAACGAGCAGCACGTACAGTCGGTGCGCGAGCTGCTCAAGCCTGAGCCCCTGATCGATATTGTCCTTGAGCCGTTCATCGCGGTGGTCGACAGCGATTTCAAGGGCATCAGTCCGGAACTGGACGAACAGCTGAGCCTCCGTACCCGCATGCGCAGCATCGTCTCCGACGAGTTCGTCGCCCTCTTCGGTGAGAACGCCCCCAAGCAGATGGGCTTCGTGCGAAATCCGGCCGACGAACGGATCACTCGCCCAATCGACGACCTCTCCGGGTTCATGAGCACCGCTTTGAAGCGCCGCGAGCCCGATCTTCTCCCTGTCTTCGACGCATGGCACGAGCGCTTCGAGACCCGCCCGATCAAGCCCGAAGATGTGAAGGCCAAGGCCACCCGCGTCCGCCGGTCAAGCGCATGAGCCGAGCTGTGAGGACTTTCTTTACTCGTTCAAGGCCGGCCTCCGGCCGGCTGTGCGGCTGGGTGCGCCGCGCTGCGGTGCGTCCGGTCCTCGCTTCGCTGCGGTCCGGGCGCTCCTCGGCGACGCTCCCAACCGCGAGGCGATTGGGCTCGCCGACACGCTCAAGGCAGGCTGAGCAAGGTCCGCGGCCTGCTTCGAAGGCTGACCTGGCGACATGGTGCCGGGAGATAGATGGGATGGCTGTGCTCTGATGGCGATGAAGAAGTCCGACCTCTACAGCTCGCTGTGGAGCAGCGCCGACGAGTTGCGCGGCTCGATGGATGCCAGCCAGTACAAGGATTACGTCCTCACGATGCTCTTCGTGAAGTACGTGTCCGACAAGGCGAAGGCCGATCCGTTCGCCCTCATCGAGGTGCCCGCCGACGCGTCGTTCGATTACCTCATCTCGCTCAAGGGCAAGTCCGACGTCGGTGACAAGGTCAACGTGGCCGTCCGCAAGCTGGCGGACGCGAATAACCTCCAGGGCGTCGTCAACAACGCCGACTTCGACGACCCGACCAAGCTCGGTTCCGGCAAGGACCTCGTCGACAAGGTCTCCAACCTCATCGCGATCTTCCAGGAGATGGACTTTACTGGCTCCCGGGCCGAGGGCGATGACCTTCTCGGCGACGCCTACGAGTACCTGATGCGGCACTTCGCTACCCAGGCCGGCAAGAGCAAAGGTCAGTTCTACACGCCTGCCGAGGTGTCGCGCGTCATGGCGCAGCTGCTCCAGATCCCAGCGAGTACACCGAAGGCGGCGACTCTCTACGACCCGACCTGCGGCTCGGGTTCATTGCTGATCAAGGCCGCCAATGCCGCCCCGAACGGCCTGACGATCTACGGCCAGGAGAACGACAACGTGACGTGGGCGCTGGCGCGGATGAACATGATTCTCCACGGCAATGAGACTCATGACATCCGCCAGGGGAACACACTCACCAAGCCGCAGTTTCTCGTCGGCGAGCACCTGATGACGTTCGACTACCTGGTCGCCAACCCGCCGTTCTCCGTCAAGACGTGGACGAATGGTTGGGAGAAGGACTTCGGCCGGTTCGACGGGTTCGCGACCCCGCCCGACAAGAACGGCGACTACGCGTTCCTCCTGCACATGGTGAGGTCGCTGAAGTCCACCGCCCGCGGCGTCACCGTCATGCCCCACGGCGTGCTTTTCCGAGGCAACGCCGAGGCCACGATCCGCAAGGCCCTCATCAAGCGCGGCTACATCAAGGCGATCATCGGCCTGCCCGCGAACCTCTTCTATGGCACTGGCATCCCCGCCTGCCTCCTCGTGCTCGATAAGAAGGACGCCGCCAACCGCACCGGCATCTTCATGATCGACGCGTCCAAGGGGTTCGAGAAGGACGGTGCGAAGAACCGACTGCGCCCGCGCGACATGCACAAGATCGTCGATGCCTACGTGCGCGAGGCCGACATTGCCCGATACTCCCGCTTCGTGCCGAACAGCGAGATCGAAGACCCGAAGAACGACTTCAACCTCAACATCCCGCGCTACATCGACGCGTCGGAGCCTGAGGATATCCAGGACTTGCGCGCCCACCTCCAGGGCGGCGTCCCCGACCGCGACCTCGATGACCTCCAGCTCTACTGGGACGCGTTCCCGGGCCTGCGCGAGGAACTCTTCAGGCCCCTGCGTGAGGGGTACTCGGAGCTGATCGACGGCACGAGCGGCATCGAATCGGCCGTGATGGGCTCCAAGCAATACCCAACCCTCAACGCAGGGACCTCCGGCCAGGTTGACGACTGGTGGCAGGCCAGCCGCGCGGCGCTCGAAGGCATCGACAGTACGACGCGGCCGAATGACCTTGCCACCGAGTTGGGCGAGTCGCTGCTCGATGCGTTCCGCACGCACCGCCTGCTCGATGAGTACGCCGTCTACGAGCAATTCATGAGCTATTGGAACACTTCGATGCACGACGACGTCGCCCTCATCGTCGGCGAAGGCTGGGACGCGGCGGCCAAGCCCCGCGCCGCGCGCACCTGGAAAGACAAGAACAACAAGACCAAGTACGATGACGCCCATCTGGTTTTCGGGACCGGAGCAAACGCCAAGCGTTGGGTCATGGACCTCATCCCGCCGGGTCTCGTCATCGAACGCTACTTCGCGGCCGAGAAAGAAGAGTTGGAGAAGATCGCCGCCGACCTTGAAGCCGCCGGCCAAGCAATCGATGAGTACACCGAGGAGCACGCTGTCGAGGACGGCCCGCTATGGGACGCCGTCGAGGACGATCGGATCACCGCGACAACTGTCAAGAACCGGCTGAAGGTCGCCAAGCCGGAGAACGCTGACGCCGCGGAGATCGCGGCATTGAACGCCCTCACGAAGCTCTACGCCAACGAGTCCGCCGCCAAGAAGGCTGTCAAGGACGCCGCCGCCAAGCTCGACGAGATGGCCCTCGCCCAGTACGGCGAGCTCACCACCGACGATGTCAAGGCCCTCGTTATCGACGACAAGTGGGGTGCCGCCATCGCGGCTGGCATCGCGAGCGAACTTGTGGCGGCGGTGCAGAAGTTCACGACGCGATTGCGTGTCCTCGCCGACCGATACGAGGCGACAGTAAGCGATCTCGACGCCGCGTTCGAAGCCCTGAGCGCCAAGGCCGCGGAACACCTTGCGGCGATTGGGGTGGGTGCCGTATGAGCGCTTCGAGCGTGCGACGCCTGGGTGACCTAGTCAAGTTGACAAGTGGGCAAAGCCCGTCGGGCTTCAGTTTCGGGGCCGCTGGAAGCCCCTACTTCAAGGTCGACCAGCTTGGGAAGTCGACTAAGTATTTGACAAGCGCGGAGACCCCGTACATCTCCGACGAGGTGCCGGTCGTGCCGCCAGGCAGCGTTCTGATCGCGAAGCGAGGGGGCGCGATCGCACTGAACCGCGTGCGCATCCTCAATGAGCCAGGGTTCATGGATACGAATGTCATGGCTCTGACACCCACTCATGAGCTAGAGACGGAGTACCTGTTCTACTGGCTGTCCTACCGTGGGCTCTGGGACATCGCGGACGTGACGTCCGTTCCGCAGATCAACAACAAGCACATCATTCCGCTACAGATCCAGCTGCCCGGCAAGCGCGAGCAGCGCACCATTGCCGACGCCCTGGGAGATGTCGACACGCTCATTGCCTCGATCGAGCGGCTGCTCTCGAAGAAGCGGGACATCAAGCAGGGGCTGATGCAGGAACTCCTGACCGGCCGCACCCGCCTCCCCGGCTTCAGCGGCGATTGGCAGACGCGGTCGGTCGGTGACCTCGCCCAGGTCAGGGCTGGCGGGACACCATCGACCTCCGTTCCGCGGTACTGGGGCGGAAAGATTCGCTGGATGAGTTCCGGAGAGATCCACAAGAAGAGAATCACCGAGGTGGACGGGCGCATTACCGACGACGGCCTTCGCGAGTCCGCCGCGCAGCTCCTTCCGGTGGGAACTGTGCTCATGGCGCTTGCGGGCCAAGGAAAGACCCGCGGCACAGTCGCCGTGTCCGAGGTCGAACTTGCGACCAACCAGTCGATCGCTGGCATATTGCCGAGCGGCACACATGACCCCGAGTTCCTGTACTACAACCTGGATACCCGATACGACGAGCTCCGGGGGGAGTCGGCTGGTGACGGCGGCCGTGGAGGGCTGAACCTGACGATCATCAAGAAGCTTCGCGTCTTGATGCCAGGGATTGAAGAGCAGCGCGCAGTCTCGGGAGTCCTCCGCGACGTTGATGCCGAGATCGGGACGCTGACACGGCGTCTTGAATCGGCCAGGAACATTAAGCAGGGGATGATGCAAGAGTTGCTGACGGGGCGGACCCGGCTGGTGTCGGAGGTTGCAGCGTGAGCACCGTCGGTCAGATCGAACGTAAGACGCAGAACCGTGTCGTTAGGCTGTTCCGTGAGCAGCTCGGCTACACGTACGGTGGCAACCGCGCGGACCAGGACAACTCCAACATCGACGAGGCCCGTCTGCGCGCCAGCCTCGCCAGCCGTGGGTACGACGAGGAGATCCGCAACCGCGCTGTCTCCCAGCTCCTAACGGCGGCCTCGCTCGGCGTGGGGCAGAAGCTCTACGACGGGAACCGCAGGTTCTACGAACTTCTCCGCTACGGCGTGAAGGTCAAGCGCGACGTCGGTGAGGTCACGGAGACTGTCTGGCCAATCGACTGGACGAACCCGCTGGCCAACGACTTCGTCGTCGCCGAGGAAGTCACGATCAAGGGTGAGCAGACCAAGCGCCCCGACATCGTGCTCTACGTCAACGGCATCGCCCTCGGCGTCGTCGAACTGAAGCGTTCCTTCGTGAGCGTCAGCGAAGGCATCCGTCAGAACATCGGCAACCAGAACCAGCACTTCGTCCGCCCGTTCTTCACCACCGTCCAGCTCCTGTTCGCAGGCAACGATGTCGAGGGTCTTCGGTACGACGTGATCGAGACGCCTGAGAAGTACTGGCTTGAGTGGAAAGAGCCCGTCGACGAGCCGAACCCGCTGGATCGCTCACTGATTCAGATGTGCTCTAAGGGGCGGCTCCTCGAACTCATCCACGACTTCATCGTCTTCGACGCAGGGGTGAAGAAGACCGCCCGTCACAACCAGTTCTTCGGCGTCAAGGCCGCCCAAGAGCGGGTTGCCGACCGGGAGGGCGGCATCATCTGGCATACCCAGGGCTCAGGGAAGAGCCTCACGATGGTGTGGCTGGCCAAGTGGATTCGCGAGCACCAGGACGACGCCAGAGTGCTGATCATCACCGACCGAACCGAACTCGACGAACAGATCGAGAAGGTCTTCGGCGGAGTCAACGAGAAGATCTACCGCACAACCTCGGGCGCGGACCTCATCGGCCAGCTCAATCAGACCCACCCCTGGCTCATCTGCTCGCTCATGCATAAGTTCCGTGGTTCCGACGATGATGCCGAGGTCGATAAGGACAGCGAGGCGTTCCTCGCCGACTTCCACGCGAAGATCCCCGCAGGCTTCTTTGCGAAAGGCAATCTCTTCGTATTCGTCGACGAAGCCCACCGCACCCAGAGTGGCAAAATGCACCGCGCGATGAAGCAACTCCTGCCCGACGCGATGTTCATCGGTTTCACCGGCACGCCCCTATTGAAGGCGGACAAGGCGACGAGCATCGAGACGTTCGGGTCGTTCATCCACACTTACAAGTTCGACGAGGCCGTGCGCGACGGCGTCGTCCTCGACCTGCGCTATGAGGCGCGCAACATCGAGCAGGAGCTGAAGGGCTCGAAGCAGGTCGACACCTGGTTTGACACCAAGACCAAGGGGCTCACCGATCTGTCGAAGGCGCGCCTGAAGCGGAAGTGGGGGACCATGCAGAAGGTCTTCTCAGCCAAGGCGCGCGCGGAGATGATCGTCCAGGACGTCCTGCTCGACTTCGCCACCCAGCCGCGGCTGGTGTCGGGACGCGGCAACGCGATGCTCGTCGGCGACAGCGTCTACCAGGCGTGCAAGTTCTACGAGCTGTTCTCGCAGGCCGGATTCAAGGGTAAGTGCGCGATCGTCTCCAGCTACGTCCCCAACGCCACCGCGATCTCCAAGGAGGACGCCGGCGAGGGCGACACCGAGGAACTGCGCAAGTACGAGATCTACCGCAAGATGCTCGCCGACTACTTCGGCGTGCCCGCCGATGAGGCGGTCGGTCGGATCGAGGAGTTCGAGAAGGAGGTCAAGAAGCGCTTCATCTACGAGCCCGGGCAAATGCAGCTGCTGATCGTCGTCGACAAGCTGCTGACCGGGTTCGACGCGCCGAGCGCGACCTACCTCTACATCGACAAGAAGATGCAAGATCACGGCCTGTTCCAAGCCATCTGCCGCGTCAACCGGCTCGACGGCGACGACAAGACCTACGGCTACGTCATCGACTACCGCGACTTGTTCCAGTCCTTCGACAAGGCGATCACCGACTACACCTCCGGCGCGTTCGAGGACTATGCCAAGGAGGACGTCGAAGGTCTTCTCAAGGACCGAATCGAGCAGGCTCGCGCTGACCTGAACGAGGCGCTGGAGAGGATCCGGGCGCTCTGCGAGCCGGTCAAACCGCCGAAAGAGACGCTGGAGTACCAGCACTTCTTCGTCTCATCCGAGCCAGGCGACGCCGAGCAGATCAAGGCCAACGAGCCCAAGCGAGTCGAGCTGTACAAGGGCGTCGCGGCACTCGTGCGCGCGTTCGGAGCGCTCGCCAACGAGATGGAAGTCGCTGGGTACACCCTGGCTGAGGCGAAGTCGATCAAGGACGAGGTGGCGCACTACGTCGCTGTACGTAACGAGGTCGAAGTCGGTGCCGGCGAAAACATCGACGTGAAGCAATTCGAGGCAGGCATGCGCGCGCTCCTCGACACTTACATCCAGGCCGACCCGGTCGAGAAGGTCGCCACCCTCGATCAGGGCCTCGTGCAGCTCATCGTCGAGAAGGGCGTGAGCGCGCTTAACGCACTGCCCGACGGCATCAAGAACAACCCCAAGGCTGCAGCCGAGACGATCATTAACAACGTCCGCCGCACGATCGTCGACGAGCGGGCGATGAACCCGAAGTACTACGACAGCATGTCGAAGCTGCTCGACGACCTCATCGACAAACAGAAGCAGGATGCTGCGGCTTACGCAGAGTACCTCAAGGATCTGGTTGCGCTCGCCGCCCAGGTGGGCACGGGCGCGTCCACGGAGACCTACCCAGGGTGGGCATCAACGCCCGCACGCCGATCCCTTGTGGACTTCCCATGGCCGACGGGCATCGTCATCGAAGTCGAGAATGTGTACCGCACCGTTCAGAGCCAGAAGGAGCACGACTGGGTCTCACACCGTATGAAGCGCAAGGCACTCGCGCGCGTCCTCCACGACGCGTTGCCGGCTGGGTTCCCGCTCGCGACGATCGATGACCTCTTGACGCTTCTTGGGCAGCACGATGAGTTCCGCTAGCGCTTACCTCACGGTCGCAGGCCTTGGCGTCGACGTTGTTTACAAGGACATCAAGAACATGCATATATCGGTCTACCCGCCGGTTGGCCGAGTGCGGGTGGCAGCCCCTCAAGCCGCAAGTGAGGACACGATCCGGCTCGCTATCGTGCAGCGCCTGCCCTGGATCAAACGACAGCGGGAGGAGCTGCAGGAAGCCGACCGCCAGCCCAAGCGCGAAATGGAATCCGGCGAGACTCATTATGTTTGGGGGCAGCGATATCGGCTCGACGTCTCGCGTACGTCCGGCAACCACCATGTCGAGATCAAAGGTCAAACTCTCTGGGTCGTTACCCCCGAGGGATCGGACGGAGACGAGAAGCGAGCGACCCTCGACCGCTGGTATCGACGTGAGCTGAAAGCTGCGATCCCGGAGCTGCTCGCCAAGTGGCAGCCGATTATCGGGGCCAAAGCCAACAAGATCGTGGTGCGCCGCATGAAGACCAAGTGGGGCACTTGCATCGCAAGTTCAAGGACGATCTGGCTCAATCCCGAATTGGCGAAGAAGAACCCCCGGTGCCTGGAGTACATCGTCGTCCACGAGCTGACTCACCTCCACGAACGCACCCACAACGACCGCTTCGTCGCCCTCATGGAGCAGTTCCTACCTGATTGGCGCTCTCGACGGGACGAGCTGAACGACGCTCCGCTCGCTGAGGAGGACTGGAGGGTAAGGTGAGCCTCGTGCGACCCGCTGCGTGACCCTCGTGTGTGAGCACAGGCAAGTGTCGACCGGTATCACGAGCCACGCTAATGTGCTTGTATCCGTGAACTGCTGGAATCACGGGCCGCCGACGTCTCGATGCCATCCGGAAAGAGGATTCATGACAACGAAGTTCCAGATGCAACAGGTACAAGTCCTGGCCGAACGTGCGTCGCAGAAAAAGATCGATTACACGCGCCACAAGTGCTTCATCTCGTATCACGTCGCTGACCTGACAGAGGTCGAGACTTTTGTTACGGACTTCGGTTCCGAATTCATCCCGCGCTCGGTTGGAGTCACGGAGGATGACGACTTTGTCGCGAGCGTAGACACCGACTACATCAAACGGCGCATACGTGAGAAGTATCTCGCTGACTCGACGGTAACTATTGTCCTTCTCGGCACGGGAACTTGGGGTCGCAAGTTTGTAGACTGGGAGATTTCTTCTAGTCTCCGTAACGACACGGTGAATAAGCGAAGCGGCTTGCTTGTCATCCCGCTCCCCTCGATGAACAACAGGGCGACGCTGCCCGATCGAGTGAAGGACAACTGGGTCGCTAGTAACGCGGCAGCATCGTACGCGAGCTATCGCTCGTACCCCACGACGTTAGCGGGGCTCCGAGACGATATTGAGGCCGCATTTCAGGCGCGAAGTTCCAAGGGGCACCTTGTGGACAACTCGCGTGCGCTCCGGCAGCGCAATGCTAGCTGATGATTAGCTGCTAGGAGCGAGATGGCCGCTACGTACGGAATCCGAGTAGTGCATCGAGGGCGAGGCGCAGATGTGGCATCGCTCCGCCAAGCTGTCGCGCAAGAGCTGGAATCGATAGGTCTTCACCGGTCTGTTTCGGTCGCGGTGGCTGACAGCGATCTGCCGCAGGGGATACCGCATATCTGTGTCTGCCTCTGTGACACGGGTAGCAAGTCCGATAGCTCCGTTCGTGAAGGCATTCGCGAAGAGTTGGAGTCCGGCACCACGATCTTCCCGGTGGTCGAGGATCTGGCCCTCTTCAGCCAGCTAGTTCCTGAGCAGTTGACTTTTGCGAACGGTATTGCCTGGCAAGATGACGCGTCGCTCCAACGCCTGGTGCGCGTGCTACTCGAAGAACTGGGTATCGAGGAACAGCAGCGGCGGGTTTTTATTAGCCATCGACGCACTGACGGACTCGGGGTAGCAGAACAATTGCATGGTCATCTCAGCCACTTCAAGTTCCAGCCTTTCATCGACCGGTTTGCAATCCGCGAAGGGACAGACTTTCAGCAGGAGATTGGCCGCGCGCTAGAAGATCATGCCTTCCTGCTGCTGCTAGAGACATTCGACGCGCACAGCTCTGATTGGGTATTTGACGAGGTCGACTACGCCCTGAGTCATGCGATGGGAATTCTTATTGTGCGCTGGCCAGGCGATGTTCGCGAGGTGCCTGGCAGTGGTGGCCTTCCCCGTCATTTCCTAGGTGACGACGAAGTGACTACGGACTACCATGGCTACTCAATCCTCACAGACGCTGGCCTCGATCGCCTGCTCGAGGCTATCGAATCAGCTCACGCGCGCGGACTGGTCAGGCGGCGGCGACTGCTCTTAGAGAGTGTGCGCGAGGCGGCCGTTGCTGCTGGCGTTGACAGTTGTGTCTCGTTGCGGGACTGGAAACTGCTTATCGGTACGCCGGCAGGGCTCTCTGTGGTGGGGACGTCGCCTAGGCTGCCAACTGCGGTTGATCTGCAGGCGGTCGACGAAACATCTGTTCAGGCGAACGCAGATTTGCCCGGGGTGCTTGTCCACAGCGCGCGGGCGCTGCCGACTGAGTTGAGGAGACACCTGGAGTGGGTGTCCCATACTCGAAGCATGCGCGTCATTCCAGAAAACGCAGTTGGGGGATGGTGGATCGATGGCCATTGAGCTGACCCCCATGCGAGACGGTGACGAAAGCGCCGGAACGATCTTCTTGTCGGGCAGCATTCCCGACCCTGGACGATGGGACGGCGACTTCGACGCGCTGGAGATCACTGACGCCGTAGTTGCATTCGCGCGTGCGTGCCTGACTCAGAATTACCGGATCGTAACCGCCGCGCATCCAACGCTCGCGCCGCTTCTGTTGTACGTTGCTGCGGAGTTTCCCCCTGCGGATGAACCTTCGATCATCATCTACCAATCACTTCTATTCACGGATGTTCTCCCGACTGCGACGCGACGATTCGAAGCCGACGGCGTAGGTCAGCTGATTTGGACGGATGCCCACGAAGGGGACAGCCCGGAGCCAGGACATTGGGACTCAAGTTTGGAACTGATGCGTACGCGCATGCTGGATGACACCGAACCGCAAGGAGCCGCGTTCATCGGAGGCATGGAAGGCATTCGATCTGAGTTCGCGATGTTCGCAAGTATGCATCCCAACCGCCCTATGTGCGCGGTCAAGCGACCTGGGGGCGAAGCAGCGTCCCTTCGCGCCGAAGGATCAGAAGCGCTTCTTGTGGATGTCGATCAGGAGACCACGTACCCGTCACTTTGGCGCGCGTTTCTGTCATTCGTATGACTAGCTGGTTGCACTCCCTATCGTCGATGAAGTTGCGAGAAGACAATGTCGACGTACGTTGAGTGGAAGTACTGACAGGCTGGTTCCGTGCCGGTTCCGTGCCGGCGGCTCCGCTGAAACCACCCTCAACCAGCCGCGACCACTTCCGCGGAATCCGGGCTGTGTCAAGCTGCGTGGAGTCGCTCGGGCTCGGCTTTGGCATCGTCGGTCGGCTTGGGGAGGTTGATGGGCTCTTCGCAGTTGAGGGTGTAGTCGAGGGTCGGCGGCTGGTTCGCGGATAGACGTCGAGGTCTTCCAGGATGGAAGTTCTCACACTGCCCATCTGCCGGAAGACCTCGACTTGCGCCACCCTACGTTCGCGACCCCTGACCTCACCACGTTCTGCCGTCTCGATGAGCTCGGCCTCGAAGCCATCGGCCAGTTGATCGAGCCCGACCGGGCGGTACTCGAGTGCCGCGTCGTTGACGATGACCCGTGGTGTCGGAAGTGTGGCGCCGAGGGCGTGCCGCGCGACACCGTGACGCGTCCGCTCGCGCACGAGCCGTTCGGTCACCGGCCCACGACGCTGCTGGTGCGGGTACGCCGCTACCGGTGCGGCCACTGCCGCCGCACCTGGCGGCAGGACACGACGAACGCGGCGGCGCCGCGGGCGAAGATCTCCCGCGGCGGGGTCGGGTGGGCGCTGAAGGCGATCGTGGTCGACCACCTCACCGTCTCCCGCGCCGCGGCAGGCCTGGGGGTGTCGTGGCACACCGCGAACACCGCGATCCTCGCCGAGGGCAAGCGGCGGCTGATCGACGATCCGGCCAGGTTCGACGGCGTCACCACGATCGGCGTCGACGAGCACGTCTGGCGTCACGCACGGTTCGGTGACAAGTACGTGACCGTGATCATCGACCTCACGCCCGCCCGCAACAAGACAGGTCCCGCACGGCTGCTGGAGATGGTCGAGGGTCGGTCGAAGGCGGTGTTCAAGCAGTGGCTCGCCGCCCGGCCCAAGGAGTGGTCGAAGCAGATCGAAGTGGTCGCGATGGATGGGTTCAGTGGGTTCAAGACCGCCGCGTCCGAGGAACTCCCCGACGCGGTCCCGGTGATGGATCCGTTCCATGTCGTCCGGCTCGCCGGTGACGCCCTGGACCGGACCCGGCAGAGGGTTCAGCAGGACACTCTCGGGCACCGCGGTCACGCCGGGGACCCGCTCTACGGGGTCCGCCGCACCCTCCACACCGGCGTGAGCTTCCTCACCGAGAAGCAGACTGCACGGCTGGACGCGGTGTTCGCGGTCGAGGAGCACGTCGAGGTCGAAGCGACCTGGGGCATCTACCAGCGCATCGTCGCCGCCTACCGCGAACCCGACAAGAAGAAGGCGAAGGAGATGATGCGGTCGGTGATCGATTCCGTCAGCAGTGGCGTCCCCGCGATGCTGGCCGAGATTCGCCGGCTCGGTCGGACGTTGAAGCAGCGCGCCGCGGACGTCCTCGCGTTCTTCGACCTGCCCGGCACGAGCAACGGTCCGACAGAGGCGATCAACGGCCGACTCGAGCATCTCCGCGGCTCCGCGCTCGGCTTCCGCAACCTCGCGAACTACACAGCCAGGAGCCTGCTCGAGGCCGGAGGTTTCAGACCCTCGCTACACCCTTGATTCCGAAGAGCCGGTTGATGCCGACGATGTCGGCGGGTGCGGGCGTGTGGGGCGGTCGACGGAATCGCTCGGGATGCTTGTCGTAGTACGCCTGCTGGGTCGCGTCGCGTCGGTTCCAGGCGTGGTGCCAGGTGCCGTCGTGGACCTCGTTCGGGCTGAACAGGGCGATGCCGGAGTGCTTGTGGTTCTGGTTGTACCAGGGGACGTACCACTCGACGTAGGCGCGCGCCTGTTCGATGGTCGCGAAGGTGCCGGGGTAGTTCGGCCGGTACTTCATTGTCCGGAACTCCGATTCGGAGAACGGGTTGTCGTTGCTCACCCGGGGCCGGTTGTGTGGCTCTTCGGACTTCCGGTGGGGGTGAGGCTCGCCGGGTGAGTTCGGGCGGGTAGGGGTCGAGGTCCCCGAGGATCAGTAGCGCCAACTGCTGCTCCAACCGAGGACCTCGACGTGTCTCACCATAGTTCGGGGTGCGCTGATGCGCGCTCTGCCGCTTGCCCGTGCTCCCGCTGCGATCTGCTGCTCGGTCTCGACGGCGTCCATGTCGAGGCGGTCGAGCGTCTGGACGGGCTGCTGGTGGTGACGGTCTCGAGCCCCGCGGCGCCGGCCGGTTGCCCGTCGTGCGGGGTGCTCGCTGTCGGTCGGGGTCGCCGCCGCCGCGTTCTTCACGACGTGCCCGGCGCGACGCGGGTGCGACTGATCTGGCGGCAGCGGGTGTGGCGTTGTGATGATCCCGACTGCATGAGGAGGACGTTCGTGGAGCAGGTCCCGACCCTGGTCGCCGCGCGCGGGTCGATCACCATGCGCGCGGTGACGTGGGCGATCGGGCAGCTGCGCCGCGAGCACGCCACGATCGCGGGCCTGGCCCGACAGCTGGGCACGTCGTGGAAGACGGTGTGGCGGGCCGTTGAGCCCGAACTCGTCAAGCTGGCTGCCGACGAGTCCCGGTTCGAGAACGTCACCACCCTCGGCGTCGACGAGCACATCTGGCATCACGTCGACTCCCGCAAGCGCGGCCCGAAGGAGCTGACCGGGATGGTCGACCTGACCCGGGATGAGCACGGTCGCACCCGTGCCCGGCTGCTCGACCTCGTGCCGGGCAGATCGGGGAAGGCCTACGCGGCCTGGCTCGACGAGCGCGGCGACGCGTTCCGGAACAACGTGAAGGTCGCGGCGTTGGACCCGTTCGCCGGATACAAGACCGCGATCGACGACAAGCTCGAGGACGCCGTCGCGGTGCTCGACGCGTTCCACGTCGTCAAGCTCGGCACCGCCGCCGTCGACGAGGTCCGCCGACGTGTCCAGCAGGACACCCTCGGTCACCGCGGCCGGAAGGGCGATCCGCTCTACGGGATCCAGACCATCCTCCGCGCCGGCGCCGAGAACCTCACCGAGAAGCAGCGGACCAGGCTCGCGGCAGCGATCGAGGCCGACCCCGCGCACGACGAGGTGTTCGTCGCATGGCAGTGCGCCCAGCAACTGCGTTCCGCCTACCACCAGAAGGACCTCGCCGAGGGGCGGCGGATCGCCGAGAAGGTCGTCGACACATTCCACACCTGCCCGATCCCCGAGATCGCCCGCCTCGGCCGCACCCTCCGCCGCTGGCGAGCCGCGTTCCTGGCCTACTTCACGACCGGACGATCATCGAACGGCGGCACTGAGGCGGTGAACGGGATCATCGAGCTCCACCGCCGCCTCGCCCGCGGCTACCGCAACCGCGACAACTACCGGCTCCGCATGCTCCTCGCCGCCGGCGGCCTCACCCCATGACCCCCACCGAATGTCCGAAGAGCCGGTTGTGTGGCTCTTCGGACTTTAGGTGGGGGTGGGTGATGTGCGGGGCCGCGTGGTGACGGGGTGGGGCGGGTCGAGGCCCCGAGGATCGGTAGCGATCAAGCTTCCTTTCCGTTCGGAGACCTCGACCCGTGCCCGATGCTACGGGGTGCGCCGCTGCGTGCCCGTCTTCTGCTGTCTACTGTGATCGCTGCGATGTGCTCGTCGGCCTCGGCGGGCTGCACGTGGTGGCTGTCGAGCGCTGCCGCGACGGCGTGCTCCTGATCGACGTCGAGTCCCCGCCGGGGCCGGTCGGGTGCCCGGGGTGCGGGCAGGTCGCCGAGTCGCGGGGCCGGAAGGCGCTCGTGCTGGTCGATGCGCCGATGAGCGCCGCTGCGGTGCGGGTCCGGTGGCGCAAGCGCAGGTTCCGGTGCGCTGATGAGGCGTGCCCGAGGGAGTCGTTCACCGAGCAGAACGCTCTGGTCGCCGCGCCTCGCGCCAAGCTCACGGCCCGAGCGGTGATCTGGGCGGTGGGGCAGATGCGGAGGGAGAACGCGTCGGTGCAGGGCGTCGCCCGCCAGCTCGGGGTGTCGTGGCGCACGGTCTGGCGACACGTCAGGCCGGTGCTCGAGACGCGCGCCGCGGACGGGTCCCGCTTCGACGGGGTCACCACGCTCGGCGTCGACGAGCACCTCTGGCACCACGTGTCCACCAGACCCGTCGCCGATGGCGGGCGGGGTCCGAAGGAACTGACCGGGATGGTCGACCTGTCGCGCGATGCGTCCGGGCGGGTGAGGGCCCGCCTGCTGGACCTCGTGCCCGGGCGCAGCGCGAAGGCCTACGCCGACTGGCTGCAAGAGCGCGGGCAGGAGTTCCGCGACGGGGTGCAGGTCGCGACGCTGGACCCGTTCGCCGGCTACAAGAAGGCCCTCGACGACGAGCTCGACGATACCGTCGCGGTGCTCGACGCGTTCCACGTCGTCAAGCTCGGCACCACCGCGGTCGATGAGGTCCGCCGCCGCGTCCAGCAAGACACCCTCGGGCACCGCGGACGCAGAGGTGATGCGCTCTACGGGATCCGCAACATCCTCCGCGCCGGGCAGGAACGACTCACCGACCGGCAGAAGGCCCGGCTCGATGCCGCGTTCACGCAGCGCGAGGAGCACGTCGAGGTCGACGTCGCCTGGCAGGCCGCGCAGCAACTCCGCGACGCCTACCGGCATGCCGACCTCGCCACCGGGCGCAAGATCGCCGAGCACGTGCTCGAATCGCTCCCGACCTGCCCGATCCCCGAGATCGCCCGACTCGGCCGCACCCTGCGTCAGTGGCGGGCCGCGTTCCTGTCCTACTGGGATACCGACCGGTCATCCAACGGCGGCACCGAGGCCGTGAACGGCCTCATCGAACTCGCCCGCCGCGTCGCCCGCGGCTTCCGCAACTACGACAACTACCGACTCCGCATGCTCCTCATCGCCGGCGGCCTCGACCCCACCACCCCCACCTAAAGTCCGAAGAGCCGGTAAACCTACTTGTTCGCGCCACAGCGGCATTCGGCGGGAGGGGAGGACCAGCACACGAGCCTTCTCGAGCTCGGCGAACACATGCTCGCGCGGCGGATCGATGACCACCGTCATCCGATCGTCGTGGGTGGCCCGCTTGATGGCTTCCTCCGCACCGACTCCTCGACCCACGATGGAGAGCCGCATCGTAGGGAGCTCGGCACGCACCGCGGGCCATGCAGCCATCACGTCAGGAAAGCCTTTGCGCCTTGAGAGATCGCCGAGGAACAGCACCGTTGACCGCTCGTCGACGTCTTCTCGATCCGGCGCAGGCACGGCGACGGGAAGCGCTTCGATGAGTCGAGAGTCCGCCCGGCGCCGCGCCGGGAACTCACTCGCGTACAGCCGTTCTGCGTCAGCCGTGCCATACGCGATTCGATCAAGCGACGCCCAGACCAGACTCGCCAGCGGCCGACGCAGCTCGAACTTCATTCGCGCTTTGAAGGGGAGGTGCTCCCGCAGGACTGAGCTCGGTACGTTCGCGATCGCGTACGCGACCACGATCGGCCGGGGTCGGCTTCGCAGCTTCGCGCGAACGCGGGCCGCCCAGACGAAGGCGAGACTCCGCACCGCTGCGCGCGTAACAAGTGGCTCATTAACTTCGATGATGTCGATATCATTCCGAATCGCGAAACGACAGCTCGATATGAACCCAGCTCGCAGCGGTTTCGCACGCCCTGCAACCGCTTCATCGAAGTCGTATCTCTTCTCGCGATAGAGGAGGGTCACCTCGTCGTCGCCGTCGATCCGTTCCAGGTGGGCCGTGCGTGCCACCTCGTAGAGTTGCACGACTTTCATCGGACCCCCTGCCCGGCCACCCGCGCCCGATCTCGTCGTCATGCTAAGGCGCGTCCGTGATGGTGATGTCGTCGAAGGCGAAGGTGACCGGGACGTTGGCTGCGGCGTTGGGAACGTAGGCGTAGATGCCCGCCGACCCAGCGACCTGCAGACCCGCGGCATTGTTCGATCGTTCGATCTGCCACCCCGCCGGCTCCGCCGTCCCGTCCTTCCAGATCTTCGCGGAGATCGTCGTGACCCCCGCGACCGTCTTCGTGTCGGCCACCAGACGATACTTCGCGCCCGGTGTGATCACGACACCGCTCTCCACCGCAGCACCCACAGCCGTGCTCGCACCGCGCAACACGTGCAACCGCGCAGAACCATCTGCAGCCACCCGCACCCGCACCGTGTACTGGTCGTCGCCGACCCGACGCGTGATCGCGCCGACATACATCGCGTCGTTGATCTTGTCGACCGAGAACGTCGCCGAGAACCGCGTCGACACACTGTTGATCACCGGGGTGTCGGCATTGACCGTCGACGCACCCGGCAACACAGCCTTACCGACCCCGTCACCGACCGAGAACCGCGTGGCCCCAGTACGCAACGTCCACGCACCCCCGGCATCCGCCGAACCCCAACCCGACGCCAACAGCCGACCGAACGCATCCGCGAACAACGGCCCCGCCGGTGCCGGCGTATCCGCCACCGCCACCTGCGACGTCTGCGTCGCGGTCGCCCCACGATCATCCGTCACCGTCAACGTCACCGCATACGTCCCCGGAGCACCATACGTGTGCGACGCCGTCGCACCGGTCGCAGTCACACCGTCACCGAAATCCCACCCGAACGACACCACCGTGCCATCCGGATCCGACGACCCCGAACCATCAACCGACACCGCCAACCGATCCACCACCGACACAAACGACGCCACCGGAACCACATTCGCCGGCGGATCGACGGGCGTCGACGATACGGTCACGGGAATGGTCTTGGTGCCGGTCGCACCCTTGTTGTCGGTGACCGTGAGGATCACCTGGTACGTGCCACCCGTGGTGTAGGTGTGCGACGCCGTCGCACCGGTAGCCGAACCACCGTCGCCGAAGTCCCACGCATACGAGGCGATCGTGCCATCCGAATCGGATGATGCGGCACCATCGACCGACACTCCGAGCCCGATCACCGTCGGCGTGAACGCCGCCACCGGGTTCGCGTTGGCCGGAGGCTGCGGCGTCGCGGTGGGATCCGTGATGGTGATGTCGTCGAAGGCGAAGGTGACCGGGACGTTGGCTGCGGCGTTGGGAACGTAGGCGTAGATGCCCGCCGACCCAGCGACCTGCAGACCCGCGGCATTGTTCGATCGTTCGATCTGCCACCCCGCCGGCTCCGCCGTCCCGTCCTTCCAGATCTTCGCGGAGATCGTCGTGACCCCCGCGACCGTCTTCGTGTCGGCCACCAGACGATACTTCGCGCCCGGTGTGATCACGACACCGCTCTCCACCGCAGCACCCACAGCCGTGCTCGCACCGCGCAACACGTGCAACCGCGCAGAACCATCTGCAGCCACCCGCACCCGCACCGTGTACTGGTCGTCGCCGACCCGACGCGTGATCGCGCCGACATACATCGCGTCGTTGATCTTGTCGACCGAGAACGTCGCCGAGAACCGCGTCGACACACTGTTGATCACCGGGGTGTCGGCATTGACCGTCGACGCACCCGGCAACACAGCCTTACCGACCCCGTCACCGACCGAGAACCGCGTGGCCCCAGTACGCAACGTCCACGCACCCCCGGCATCCGCCGAACCCCAACCCGACGCCAACAGCCGACCGAACGCATCCGCGAACAACGGCCCCGCCGGTGCCGGCGTATCCGCCACCGCCACCTGCGACGTCTGCGTCGCGGTCGCCCCACGATCATCCGTCACCGTCAACGTCACCGCATACGTCCCCGGAGCACCATACGTGTGCGACGCCGTCGCACCGGTCGCAGTCACACCGTCACCGAAATCCCACCCGAACGACACCACCGTGCCATCCGGATCCGACGACCCCGAACCATCAACCGACACCGCCAACCGATCCACCACCGACACAAACGACGCCACCGGAACCACATTCGCCGGCGGATCGACGGGCGTCGACGATACGGTCACGGGAATGGTCTTGGTGCCGGTCGCACCCTTGTTGTCGGTGACCGTGAGGATCACCTGGTACGTGCCACCCGTGGTGTAGGTGTGCGACGCCGTCGCACCGGTAGCCGAACCACCGTCGCCGAAGTCCCACGCATACGAGGCGATCGTGCCATCCGAATCGGATGATGCGGCACCATCGACCGACACTCCGAGCCCGATCACCGTCGGCGTGAACGCCGCCACCGGGTTCGCGTTGGCCGGAGGCTGCGGCGTCGCGGTGGGATCCGTGATGGTGATGTCGTCGAAGGCGAAGGTGACCGGGACGTTGGCTGCGGCGTTGGGAACGTAGGCGTAGATGCCCGCCGACCCAGCGACCTGCAGACCCGCGGCATTGTTCGATCGTTCGATCTGCCACCCCGCCGGCTCCGCCGTCCCGTCCTTCCAGATCTTCGCGGAGATCGTCGTGACCCCCGCGACCGTCTTCGTGTCGGCCACCAGACGATACTTCGCGCCCGGTGTGATCACGACACCGCTCTCCACCGCAGCACCCACAGCCGTGCTCGCACCGCGCAACACGTGCAACCGCGCAGAACCATCTGCAGCCACCCGCACCCGCACCGTGTACTGGTCGTCGCCGACCCGACGCGTGATCGCGCCGACATACATCGCGTCGTTGATCTTGTCGACCGAGAACGTCGCCGAGAACCGCGTCGACACACTGTTGATCACCGGGGTGTCGGCATTGACCGTCGACGCACCCGGCAACACAGCCTTACCGACCCCGTCACCGACCGAGAACCGCGTGGCCCCAGTACGCAACGTCCACGCACCCCCGGCATCCGCCGAACCCCAACCCGACGCCAACAGCCGACCGAACGCATCCGCGAACAACGGCCCCGCCGGTGCCGGCGTATCCGCCACCGCCACCTGCGACGTCTGCGTCGCGGTCGCCCCACGATCATCCGTCACCGTCAACGTCACCGCATACGTCCCCGGAGCACCATACGTGTGCGACGCCGTCGCACCGGTCGCAGTCACACCGTCACCGAAATCCCACCCGAACGACACCACCGTGCCATCCGGATCCGACGACCCCGAACCATCAACCGACACCGCCAACCGATCCACCACCGACACAAACGACGCCACCGGAACCACATTCGCCGGCGTCACCGTCACAAACTGCGTCGCCGCGTTCGTCGCTCCGTCGTCGTCGGTGACCGTGAGGGTGACGACATATGTTCCGCCCGTGGTGTAGGTGTGCGACGCCGTCGCACCGGTAGCCGAACCACCGTCGCCGAACGTCCAGGCGTAGGACGCGATCGTGCCGTCCCCATCGGACGAGCCGGCACCGTCGACGGCGAACGCGAGGCCATTGGCGCTCGTCGTGAACGCCGCAGTCGGCGCTGCGTTGGGTGCGACCGCCTCCACCTGCCGCGTCGTCGTCGCCGTCGCGCCGTCGTCATCGGTGACGGTCAGCGTCACGGTGTACGTGCCAGGGTACGCATAGACGTGGCCGGCCGTCTTACCTGCACCGATCTGCGCGTCGCCGAAATCCCACGCGTACGAGGCGATCGTCCCGTCGGAATCGATCGACGCGCCCGCGTCGACGGCGACCGTGAGGTCGGCCACGGATGCTTCGAACGAGGCGACCGGCGCCTGGTTGGGAAGCGCCTGACCTTTGCCGACACCGTAGTGGGCGCCGATCTCGGCAGGCGTGAGCACTCGGCCGTATACCGCCGTCTCGTCGAACGTCGCGATCAGGTTCGAGGAGCTCGAGCCCCACGTCGTATCGCCGCCGATCCGCCAGTATCCGGTGTAGTCCTGGGCAGCGGTCTGGGGGTTCGTGCCCTGCGCGACCCCGTCGACGTACAACCTCATCCCATCCGACCCCTGCGTCGCGGCCACATAGTGCCACTGGCCATCGTTGTAGGCCTGCGGGGTCATGATCGTGTTCGTCTGCCCCGTCCACGTACCGAAGACGAGCTTGCCGTCGTCTTGCATGTAGACGTGACGATCGTAGCTGCTCGAGTCGCCGGTCTGGTTGCTGCTGAACCCGACGAGACGACCCCCCTGCGTCGAGGTCGTCTTGAACCAGGTCTCGACCGAGTACGACGTCGGGTTCGTGTACGAGACGGACGTGGCGATCGACCCGCCGTTGGTCGAGGTGCACCCTAGCTGCCACCAGTCGCATGTGGTCTTGCGGAAGGTTAGCGCAGAGCCCACGCCACCCGGCAGTGCCCCCGCCGAACCGCGAACGTAGTCTCCGGAGAATACCCCGGAAACCTGCTGAGCTGAGGAGTCCACTGCCGTGGCGCCGCCTGCCTCATCGAATCGCCAGTAGAACTCAGGGTCGGAGTTGAACACGAGAGCGCCGTACGCATCGCTGGGTGGTGTCACGTTGACGACCGTGCCGCCGCCTGCGGCATAGTGAGCTCGCGCCTGCGCCGCGCTCAGCGGTGACGAGTACACGGCCACGTCATCGACGTCGCCTCTGAAGCTGGACGTCGAGGGGGAGCTCGGCCACCCGGACAGGTTGTCTTCGCCGATGCGCCAGAAGCCGGAATAGCTCTGCGCGCTCGTGACGTCGGCCCGCTGGCCGACACGCTTGCCGTCGATGTAGAGGCTCATGCCGCCAGAACCGAGGTTTGCGACGACGTGGTGCCATTGGCCGTCGTTGTAGCTGCCCGAGCTGTTGACGGTGCGCACGCCGCCCGGGTACACGCCGAACCAGACCCGACCGGAGTCGTCCATGTAGACGTGACGGTCGTAGGTGCTCGACTGCCCGGTCGTGCCGTTGCCGAATCCGACGATCTTTCCGCCGGTGGGTGTCGTCGTCTTGAACCATGCTTCGACGGCGAAGGTGTCCGGCGCCTGCTGAGCGGTGGATGCACCGGCGTATCCGCCGGTGAACGTCGTGGACGCGTTCGCATCGCCGGCGATGGCGCCGGCTGCGCCCCGTGCGTAGTCACCGCTCAGCGTCAGCGTGTCGGAGCCCGCCCAGTCGTTGACGGCCGTTCCGGTCGGCTCGCCCAGCCGCCAGTAGTTGGCGGCACCATCGTTCAGAACCGCGTCGACGTAGGGAGACGCGGCCTGACTCGACACGACGACTGTGATCCACGACGACTTCGCCACATTGCCCGAGGGGTCGGTCGCCGTCACACGATATCGATGGGTGCTGCCCGGCGCGAGACCCTGGTCGTTCACGATCTGCGTCGTGGGCTTCCAGAACGGCGCGCCGAGCGTGCTCTCCGAGATGGGAGCAGACGATTCGGAATCGCGATACACCCGGTACGTCAGGGAGTAGTCGTCTCGGTCCCAGTTCGTCTGGTACGAGAGGCGCACCGCGCCGGCCGAGAACGAGATGACCGACGGATCCCAGTTTGTCCCTGACAGCCGCGGACCCTGCTTGTTCGGCGCCTGCGAGCGCACGGTGAACCGCACGAGCCCGTACTGGCGCGTGCCGTTGACGCTGGGGAATTCGCCACCGTAGACGACGTACTTGTCATTCGCGGCAACGGACCATACTGCCTGCGATTGACCGGTGAACGTGCCCGGCGTGGTCTGCGGGTACCAGTTCAGGAGCTGCGGACGGGGCGTGCCGGGGTGGTCGGGGTATCCGTAGATGTCGGCGGTGTTGACTCCGCGCACGTCCGTCGACCACGCGGTCGCGTGGTTGAAGCTCCATGGGTCGGTCTGCGGGAAGCCCCCGCTGTTGCCGCAGTAGTGCTTGTGGCTGGCGGAGTAGGCGACCTGTCCTCCGATCGCGATGTCGTAGGTGTCGCCGTGGCAGTCCTCGATCCACACACGCGACCCGTCTGCCCAGCTCCCCGCGAACGACCCCTCGAGGTTTCCGCCCGCTCCGTAGTGCCAGCCCACTCCGTAGAACTTCGTGCCATCCGTGGCGAGCGCCATGACGCCCGAGTTCTCGCCGGCGTTGCGGATCTCGCTGTTGACGCCCAGCGGGAGGCCGACACCGGACTGGCCATCGGCGCGGTACAGACCGTAACCGGGGTTGTCGCCGCCGCCGACGGTGGTGAAGTTTCCGGAGATCACGACCTGAGTTCCCGAGGGGTCGGCGACGATGCTCTGCACCTGCCCGTTGTCGACGGGCACCGAGAACGGCAGCACCGCCGTTCCCGCGGCGTTCAGCTTGGCCACCCGCATCCGCTGCGCCGTCCCCACGGCCGTGAAGTATCCGCCGACGTAAACCCCGTCAGAGGTCGCGTAGACCGACTTACCGATGTTGTTCAGGCTCACCGTTCCGGGAAGGAGCGCGCCGGTCGTCAGATCGATCACCGCGAAACGAGTGCGGTTCTGTCCGTTCACCTGCGTGAACGACCCGGTCACGTAGAGCTTGGTGCCATCGGGCGAGGCCACGACCTCGTTGATGCGGTTGTTGAACGAGGGCGAGAACGAGGTCACCAGCTCACCCGTGGTGAGGTTGTAGGCGACGATGTTGCCGCGGTCGGTGAGATCCTGCCCCGCTGCCGCTCCCGCCGGGCGCACGTTGGAGAACTGGCCCGCCGCGTAGACGGTGTTTCCCACGATGGTCTGTGTCCACACCACCCCGTTGTCGAGCTGGAGTGTGGGCAGTGCATCGGCGGTCACCGTGTCCGGCAACGGCGGATCGGCCGGCGACGCCGGCGCCGCGTTCGCGATCGATGGAACGAGCACGATCGACGCGACGATCGTTGCCCCCACAACAACAGATGCAAAGGCGCGACGCGTCATCGAAATAGTCGACACTACGATTCCCCCAGTGATTCGCCGCGATGATCCCCATCACCGATCGACGACTGCGACCCTTCCCAGTCGGGTCGGCGTCATCCTACGCGAAGATTCGCGCGGTGAGCAACGTTTTTGTTACCCGACGGCTCCCTCGAACGCCACGATCGGCTGATCGACGCTGAGATCGACGTCGACGCGCACGTAGCCGCGCTGGTCCGCGGGCACCTCGAAGACGAAGACCCCCGTCGCCGACTGGCCAGGCGAGACTTCGTTCTCGAACGCCTTGCCTTCGGGCTTCGAAATGGGATTGGCGGGCTGCACCGGATCGCCGTACGCAGCAGTCACGGTCGCGGTTCGCAGGTCGATCGTCGCGTCGCTGTCGTTGCGGACCTCGACCGTGATGCGCAGCGCCGGCCCCCCGATCTCGCCCGGCAGAACGGCCTCTCCGGTCACGGATTCGATCTGGGCAACACGAACCTGAACGCCGTCGGCGACGGTGGCGGATTCATCGAGCCCGACTGGCGGCAGCGTGGTCCTGTCGGAGTCCGACCCATCGCCGTCATCGGGCCCATCCGTCGGCGTGGCGCCGGGAGATGCCGACGCTGCGGGAGAGCTCGACGCATCACCTGGCACGCTTGCCGTAACGGCGTCGATGGGAGTGGCCGTCGCCCGGCCCGTGGATGCCGCTACGCCGGCGTACACGGCTCCCGCCACAAGGAGCGCGACGACGACTACGGCGATCGTGCCCCTCGATCGCCGTCGATCGCTCTGGCCCGTCGCCTGCTCGTCCGCCTGTGTCTCATCGCTGGTCATGAGCGACCTCCCCCTCTGCCGCGCGGACATCATAGGCCCGCGGCTCGATCCGATTTCGTCTGGCAATGCGCCGGGCGTCGCGGAGCCCGCGGAAACCCCCGCGCCACGGCGCCAGCGAGAACAAGAACTGCCGCCGGCCACCGCGCAGGAGGATCTCGCGGGCAGATGCCCCTGCCGTGCGAGCCCACCGTCGCACGCCCGACTGCCCGAGGTGCTGGGTGGCGAACAGCATCCGGTTGCGGATGTTGAAGTAGTAGTACATCTCGGATTTCGTCCGGTCGTCGGCCGCTCGCCCTTGGGTGCCGCCTTCGTCATGGACCGCCCGCGCCGCGGAGACCACCCGGAGCATCCCGCCCGCCTCCACGACGCGGCGCGAGAAATCGACGTCCTCCCAATACAAAAAATACTCGGGATCGAACCCGCCGGTTGCGGTCCAGATCTCCACCGGGACCCATAGACACGCACCCGTGAGCCACTCCCACCGCTCGGATGCGGGGTACTGCCGGCGTTTGGCGCGTCCGCGCGTGATGCCGTCGTCCAAGTACAGGTCGGCTCCGTCGAACCAGACCGCGCCGCCGCTGGTCACGATCTGTGGAGCACATACGGCGTCGTGCATCGGATCGGCCGCGCGCAGGAGCGGCACGCACCCCTCGCCGAGGGTGGCGTCCGGGTTGAGGAGAAGCAGATCTCGCGCGCCTGCGTCGATCGCGCGTTGCGCACCCGCGTTAGCGCCACCGCCGAACCCGAGGTTCTCCTCGGGCTCGACCAGAAGCCAGCCGTGCTCGGCGGCCAGCGCCTGCACTCGAGTTCGTTCCTCCGACGATGTCGGATTGTCGACCACGACGACGGATGCGGGGGCTGCGCGCGCCGCACTGCGAACGAGGTTCCGCTCGAGCAGGCCAGACGATCCGTAGTTGACGGCGACGATCGCCAGCGGCCGCCGCCCACCCTCAGCCGACACGCTGCATCTCACGGAACCACTTCGCGGCCGCGGCCACGAGGAACAACGCAGCGAACACGAACAACGTGCCGTACGCCCACAAGAAGAGAATCGGGGCGCCCCAGAGGACGAACACGAGGCACACGACGCCGAAGTCGGTGGGGAGGAGCATCATCGACCGGGTGAACGTGCCGCCGCCGCGCGCGTGGGTCGACGGCACTCCGCGCGCCCCCTTGAGCAGATCGTTCAAGAGCATGCCGAAGAAGGTGGTCGTCGCCACCGCCGAGAAGGCGAGCGGAACCAGTAGCCACACTCGCGGAATCTCCGGCGCGAAGCGATACAACCCGATCGCGACGGCGAGATGGAGCGTGGATATCTTGATCGCGTCGACGAAGTGGTCGAGCCACTCTCCGGCAATGCTCCCGCCGCCGGAGAGCCGTGCCACCTGTCCGTCAGCCGAGTCCCAGGCGTAGCCGAGCGCGAGAAGCGCAGCAGCCGCGAAACCGACCCAGGGGTCGTTCGGCACAGTCGCGATGAGCGCGATGCCGGCGAAGGTGTGCAGCGCGCTGAGCGCGGTCACCTGGTTAGGCGACAACCCCGCACGGAAGGCGAAAGCGGCCAGGAGCCGACCGATTCGGCGATTGACGTATACGGAGTAGGCGGGTGCTCCGCGAGCGTGCCCCTTCTGCGCTGCACGCAGGCGGCCGAGCGTCTCTTCCAGCCCTGGCCGCGCCCCACGGACGGTCGTCATGATGTCTCCTCCCGGACGGCGGGCGCCCCGCCGACGTCGAGTCCATAGAGCGCGCGATTGCGGCCGATGACCCCTTCCAACTGCCCGACACCTCGTGCGATGTCTCGCGCCCCGATTGCGTCGAGGCGGGTCGATCCGCTCACCCGGGCGCCAAGACCCCGCGCCGACCCCACGGCGATGCGCATCAAAGCGGCGCACAGACCACGCGCCCGCACGCGGGCGCGCCGCGCGGGTGCTCCCTCGGCGAGCGCCAGTGAGACACGCACTCCGGCGGCGGCCATGCCACGACTCCTGACGAGAGCGTGAGCGCGTGTCTGACGCGCGGAGAGGAGGTGATCTTCCACGATCGCGTCCGCGCACCACACCATCTCCACGCCCGCGGCGCCCAACTGCGCGGTGAAGAACGAATCCTCTCCCCCTGTGGCTCCGAAGCGTGAATCGAATCGCACACCCGCACGGCGGACCGCCGCCACGTCGAGCAGCAGATTGTTCGTCGCGGCGCCGGCGATCCGGTCTCGGGTCTGCAAGCCCGAGCGGTGTGCGCGCGCGTAAAAGCCACCCGCCACGATCCAGGGATCCCACTCTCCCTCGATGACGGTGCGCACCGGGCCGGCGACGACCCCCGCCCCCGTCACACGTTGCGTGTCGAGCAACCGCGCGAGCCACCCCTCGGCAGCCGGGGTCTCATCGTCGTCGATGAACACGAGCATGTCGTGGCACGCACTCTCATCCAGTGCCCGGTTACGCACAACCGAGAGCCCCGGCTGCGGCTCGGGGGCGTACCGCACCGGCAGTGACGCCGATCGCACGACGTCCGCCGCGGACCCCGATGGGTCGTTGTCGATGACCACCACGTCGACGCGTGCACACGAGCCCTGCTCGATCGCGGCCTCGATCGTGGCAGGCAGACGGTCGAGCAGCCGAGCCAGCTCGCGCGGACGGCGCAGGGTGGGCACGGCGATCATCACCGCCAGATCGTCGTCCCGCGCCGGCGCGGCCATGGGAGCCACGGCCTGCAGACCTTCACCGTCCACGAACGACTCGCAGCTTCATGAGCACCCATTTCGGGTGGAGAACGGATGCCGCCGCGAGATTGCCGACGAGGGCGAACGGTCGGCGGTTCAACCATGCCAAGCCGGCTTGACGAAACTTCAAGGCGCCGGTGTCCTTGCGGTACCACCGCCACCGGGTGCGTCGATCGGGGACGTTGTCGCGTCGCCACTGTTGGTAGTCCGTGAAGGGTTCGCCCGCGAGCTGGGCCGCGTTGCGGTAGACCATGTATCGGGTCATCATTCGTTGTCCTTCGATGTGCGAGAAGGACATCGATGAGCCATGGATCCGGTACAGGACGTGGGGTCCGGGCAGCAGACGCACCTCCCAACCGTGCTCGTAGACCATCCGATTGATGAGTTCGAGGTCTTGCGCGGCGTCGAACGCTGCGTCGTAGAGACCCGAGTCGACGACCGCATCGCGTCGGTAGGTGATCGCGGGGTGCGGAATCAGAATCTCGCGTCCAGCCTCGCGAAGCTCCTCGAACTCCCGTCGCGACGACGGGCCCACCGCCACTCGACCAGCCACGCGTCCGCTCGGGCCGAGGTACCGCCCCTCCCCGGAGACCGCTCCCAGTCCGGCGTCGGCACGCAGGGCGTCGACATGCGCGGAGAACCCGCCTCGGACCACCACATCGTCGTGCTCGGCGACGGCGACGAAGTCGGGGCATCCGGCGTGTTTGATTCCGGCATTCAGTGCACGCGAGACCCCCACGGGGCTGTCGTGACGGATCACCGTCACGCGCGCATCCCGCAGCGCGTAAGCCCGCGCGAACTCACCGGAGCCGTCCGTCGAACCGTCGTCGACGATGACGAGCTCTCCGCCCGCGGGCAGGTCGTCGAGCACGCTCGTGATCGCCTCGCGCACGTAGGTCGCCGCGTTGTGCACGGGCATCACCACCCGCGGGCGGCCTCCGTCTTGACCGGCGCCGATCGGCGCGGTCGACGAGTTCTCCGTCATCGAATATCCCCCTCGGCGGCGCGTCATCCCCAAGACGTGCGCCGCCTATCCCCGCTCACAGTATGCCGCGACAGCGCGAACTCGTCCACAACGGCGGTCGGCTAGGCTCGCGAGGCACGAGGGTTGGGGGCTCCACGGTGACAGAGTTCGACACGGCAGACGCCGCACCACGCCGCGTGCTGATGAGTGCATACGCGTGCGGTCCGGACATGGGTCCGGAGGCCTCGGCGGGGTGGGCGTTCGCTGTCGCGGCGGCTCAGCGGCACACGGTCCACGTGATCACGCGGCCCAGGTTCACGGACGCCATCCGCGCCGCGCTCGATGCCGATCCTGCCCTGAGCGCCCGGCTTCGCGTGCATTTCTACGACCCACCGCGGGCGGTCGCGTGGAAGCGTCGTGCATGGGATCTCTACTGGTTCTACCCCCTTTGGCAACGCGGTGCCGGCCGCTTGGCGCGTGAGCTGCATGGTGCTGAACACTTCGACGTCGCCCACCACATCACGTTCGCGAACGACTGGATGCCCGCGGGGATCACTTCGCTGCGGGAGGTGCCGATCGTCTGGGGTCCGGTCGGGGGGTCGAGCACGCTGCCGATCCGCCGCCTAGCGAGGTGGCTGGGTGTGCGCGGCACGGTCACCGAGCTCGCCCGCGCCGTCATCACTCGCCCCCTCCGCGCCCTCGGCGGGGATCCGACCGCACGCCGCGCCCGTCTCGTGGTCGCGCAGAACCCGCAGGTAGAGGCGCATTTCCGCGCATTGGGAGCGACGACGGTCGTCGAGCCCAACGCGAGCCTGTCCGACGTGCCCGCGCGCTCTGCGCACATCGATGACCGCGTCGCGATGTTCGCCGGTCGGCTGGTCGCTTGGAAGGGAGCGGCGCTCGCGATCGACGCGCTCGTCCGTCCCGAGCTGGATGGCTGGCGCCTGCATATCTTCGGCAGCGGCCACCAACAGCGTCGTCTCGAACGCATGATCGCGCGCCGTGGACTCTCGGAGCGCGTCAGATTCTTCGGCGAGGTGCCGCGTGACATCCTCCTCGACCACATGAGCCGCGCCACGGTGTTCCTGTTCCCGTCGATGCATGATCAGGCAGGTTGGGTGGCAGCCGAGGCGAGTTCGATCGGCTGTCCCGTCGTGTGCCTGCCGCTGGGTGGGCCTCCCCTCCTCGCGGAACCCAACGCCCACATCGCCTCGTTGGAGGGCGATATCCCCCGCAATGTTGCGCGCGCCGTCGTGCGAGCAGCCGCAGCCGGCGGCGTTCCGACTCAGCGATGGACACCGGACAGACTCCCCGCGGAGGTCACCAGGTGGTACGCGATGGTCGCCGATCCGACCGGTAACCCCCGTCCTGACGGGAGACCGCGCCGCAGAGAGCGGCCGATCATCGTTCTGGAATCGTTCGGCACGCCGAAGGAGACCACGAACCCGTACATCACGCAGCTGCATCGCTCCCTCGCACGACGCCCCGACGTCACGGTGCGCACGTTCAACTTTCGCTCAGCGATTCTCGGTCGGTACGACCTCGCGCACGTGCACTGGCCGGAGCTGCTCGTCGGCGGTCACCGCCCGATCGGGCGAGCAACGCGGCGCGCTCTCACGGCGGCCGTGATCCTCCGTTGGAACCTCACGCGGACCCCGATCGTGCGCACCCTCCACAATCTCGAGCGTCCGAGCGAAATGGCCGCGATCGACGGCTGGCTGCTCGACCGCGTCGACGCGCGCACGGTGCTCGATCTTCACCTGAACGATCAGACGCCACCGAGAGACGGGATCGAATCGTCGACGATCCTTCATGGGCACTACCGCGATTGGTTCGCGCGGTTCCCGCAGTCCGAGGCGATCCCGGGACGGGTCGCTTACGTCGGGCTCATCCGGCGGTACAAAGGCGTCGAGGACCTCGTCGACGCCTTCACCGCTTGGCGACGGCCCGGAGTCTCGCTGCACATCGCGGGACACCCCTCTTCAGCCGACCTTCTCGACGCGATCACCACAAGGGCAGGCGAGGACGAACGGGTGACCATCGATCCACGCTTCCTCTCCGAGGTGGAGCTCGCGCAGACCATCACCTCGTCGCAGTTGATCGTGCTTCCGTACCGCCACATGCACAACAGCGGCACGGCGCTTGCCGCCCTGTCGCTGGGCCGTGCCGTCCTCGTCCCCGACAACGAGGTCAATCGTGCGCTCGCTGATGAGGTGGGCGCGGAGTGGGTGCACACGTATACCGGTGCACTCGGAGCCGAAGACATCGAGAGCGCGTGGGAGGTCGCCGCGCGAACGACCGGTGTCCCCGACTTGTCCGGGCGCGAATGGGACCTGGGGGCGGCGCAGCACGTCGACAGCTTCCGAACCGTCGCGAACCGAACTCGTCACCACGGAGACTGACGCAAGCCTCGAGCGGAGATGCGCCCCGCGGTTGAGGGTGTACCATTTCCGCATCGGACTGTGGGGGTTCGGTGAGCGACGCCGGGGGGCGTTGCGATGACGTCAGCTGCTGGGGGGGCACCATGACGGTACGTATCGGCTATGCCGCGGGGGCGTTCGACCTGTTCCACGTGGGGCACCTGAACATCCTTCGGCACGCCAAGGATCAGTGCGACGTGCTCATCGCCGGCGTCGTGAGCGACGAGATGCTCCGCGCCGTCAAGGGCGTCGCGCCCTTCGTTCCGACGGCGGAGCGGGCAGAGATCGTGCGAGGCATCCGCTTCGTCGACCACGTGCACATCGAGACGGTGCCCGACAAGCTCGACGTGTGGCGCGAGGTGGGCTTCACGCACTTCTTCAAGGGCGACGACTGGCGCGGCACGGAGAAGGGCAACCGGCTCGAACTCGAGTTCGCCGCGGTCGGCGTCGAGGTGGTGTATTTCCCGTACACGGCGCACACCTCGAGCACGCAGCTGCGCCGCGCTCTCGAAGTCGTGACGGCCGAGACGCTGCACGACTACTCCGAACGCCCGGCGTCCGCCTGAACACACGATGAGCAGCCACCGGTGACCGGCGACGCCGTCGACCTCTTCGTCGGTCAGATGATCGGACTGCTGCCGAAACTCCACCCCGACGACATCGACGACGCCACGCGTCGACAGCTTCGGCTCCTCTTCCCCCGCGTCGACGGCGAAGCGGCGCCGGTCGTCGGCAAGGCCCGTCGCCCCCGCAGCTACTCGGTGATCACGAACGGGCGCGGCGGCGGCGTGCTGACCGTCGGAGGGACGGAGATCCCGGTCGCGATCCTGCCGCTGGATATCTCCACACCGCCGGAAGCGACCGCCTTCCGGATCGTGGCGATCGCGGGACGGGCGATGCGCGTGCGCGGAGTCGCCGAGGGCGACGAGTTCCGTTGACGAACGCGCGACGAGCGGCTCGGCACGGGCGTTTGTGGCGCGAGCAGCCTCATCGGCTGAACGGCAGATGACACCTGGGTGGCGCATAACGAACTGACAGATCACACACAGGCGGCGCCACAGGACGCCCCGCTACGCTGAGACGACCTTTTCCGCCGGCGATTTGCGAGCGACCCATGGAACTGACCGTCATCGTTCCGACCTTCAACGAAGGCCCGAATGTCGCGGAACTCCTCCGCAGACTCGGAGCGTCGCTCGACGGGCGCGACTTCGAAGTGCTGTTCGTGGACGACTCCACCGACGACACCCCCGACATCATCCGCGTCGTCTCGGGCACCGTCGACTTCCCGGTGCGTCTGATCCGCCGCGACGCTCCCGTCGCCGGCCTCGGCGGCGCCGTGCTCGAGGGGCTGCGCGCGGCCGACTCGCGCTGGTGCCTGGTCATGGACGGCGACCTGCAGCATCCCCCCGAGGACATCCCGCGCATGCTCGACCGCGCCGCGGTCGGCGACGTCGACATCGTCGTGGCCTCGCGCTACGTCGCGGGCGGCACCGCCGGCGGTCTGGCGAACGCCACCCGTACGGCGGTCTCCCGCGCCTCCACTGCGCTCACCAAGTCGATGTTCCCGCGCAAGCTCCACGGCTGCACCGACCCGATGACCGGGTTCTTCCTCGTCGACCGCGACGCCCTCGACCTCGATGCGCTCCGCCCCCGCGGGTTCAAGATCCTGCTCGAGATCCTCGCGCGCCGCCAGCTGCGCATCGGCGAGGTGCCGTTCGCGTTCGCCACCCGGTACGCCGGCGAGTCGAAGGCCACCTTCACGCAGGGCATCCGCTTCCTCACGCAGCTGGCGATGCTGCGCTTCGGCCGCATGTCGGCCTTCGCGCTCGTCGGCGGCATCGGCGCCATCGCGAACCTCGTCATCATGTGGGGCCTCATCCGCCTCGGCATGGACTACATCCCCGCCGCGATCATCGCGAGCGAGGTGACGATCATCGGAAACTTCCTGCTGCTCGAGTACCTCGTCTTCTCCGACATGCGCGCCGGCTCCGGGCGCATGCGCACCCGCTTCATCAAGTCGTTCGCGTTCAACAACGTCGAGGCGATCATCCGCATCCCGCTGCTCGCGGTGCTCGTCCAGGGCGCGCACATCCCGAGCGTGCTGGCCGCCGCGATCACCCTCGTCGCCGCCTTCGTCGTGCGCTTCGTCTACCACGCGCTCTGGGTCTACGCCCCCAAGCGCATCGCGGCCGCCGCCGCGGCCCCGGCCGTCGCCCAGCCGAGCGGACGTACGCTGGAGTCATGACTTCGACCTCCGACCAGACCATCACGATGTTCGGCGCCGACTGGTGCCGCGACTGCATCCGCACGAAGAAGCAGCTCGACGAGCTCGGCATCGCCTACACCTACGTCGACCTCGTCGCCGACCCTGCCGCCGCCGACGTGGCGCGCGAGATCTCGGGCCGCACGAACATCCCCGTCGTCGTCTACCCGGATGCCTCGCACCACGTCGAGCCCACCAACGCCGACGTCGAGGCGAAGCTGCGCGAACTCGCGCTGATCTGACGCCCTGCCGCCCCGCTGACATCGAGGAGCGCTCCCGCTGGGATCGCGTGCCACTCCGGCCGTAGGCTGAGCCCACGGGCATCCATTCGAAGGAGAGTGTCATGGCGACGACGACGGAGCACGCGACCCTCGATCAGGCGATCACGCAGCTGGAGACCGGCGCCCGCGCCTGGAGCCTGCTCACCCTCGGCCAGCGCCGCGCGCTGCTCCGCCGCGTGCACGCGACCACCGCGGCCGTCGCCGAGGAGTGGGCGTACACGGCGTCCGAATCGAAGGGGCTCGCGCCCGGGCATCCCCTGCGCGGCGAGGAATGGCTGTCGGGGCCGTACGCCGCCCTCGTCGCCGTCGACGCGTACGCCGACACCCTCGGCGCGCTCGCCGCGGGCCGCTCGCCGATCGCCGGCGTCCGCACCGGCACGGCGCCGGGCGGACGCACCGTCGTGCACACCTCGCCGCTGACCGCGACCGACCGCCTGCTCCTGTCGGGGTACTCGACCGAGGTGTGGCTCGAACCGGGCGTCACCGCCGAGGCGGCCCGCCGTGCGGCGGGGCTCGGGCAACGGTATCCCTCGGCGCCCGGCGGGGTCGGGATCGTGCTCGGCGCGGGCAACATCACCTCGATCCCCTACCTCGACGTCCTGTACGAGCTGATGGCGTTCAACCGCGTCGCGATCCTGAAGCTCAACCCCACGCAGAACGCGCTCGTCGGCGTCTTCGAGCGCGCCCTCGCCCCTCTCATCGAGCCCGGGTTCCTGCGCATCGTGACCGGCGGCGGCGACGTGGGCGGCTCCCTCACGGGGCATCCGGGGATCTCGCACGTGCACATCACCGGGTCGGAGGCAACCTTCCGCGCGATCGTGCCGGGGCTGTCCGTGCCGATCACGGCGGAGCTCGGCGGCGTCTCGCCCATCATCATCGTTCCCGGGGAGTGGTCGGCGGCCGACCTGCGCTACCAGGCCGAGCACGTCGTGACGATGCGCCTGCACAACAGCGGACACAACTGCATCGCCGGCCAGGTCGTGCTGCTCAGCAGCGACTGGCCGCAGCGCGCGGATTTCCTCGAAGAGCTCCGCGCCGCGTACGACCGCGCGCCCGAGCGGCCGGTCTGGTACCCGAACAGCGAGAGCAAGATGGATGCCGCGCGCGACGCGTACCCCGACGCCGCGCGCTGCGGCGACGGCAGTCGGACGCTCGTGGAGACCTCGCCGGGCGAGGCGGAGCCGCTCGAGACGACCGAGTACTTCTCCCCCGTCCTCGGCGTCGTGGCGCTCCCCGGGACGGGGCAGGAGTTCCTCGACACCGCGGTCGCACACGCGAACGACCGGCTCACCGGAACGCTCGGCGCCAACGTGCTGATCGATCCGGCGACGCAGTCCGCGCTCCGCGCCGGATTCGAGCGCGCCGTCGCCGACCTGCACTACGGCACGGTCGCCGTCAACGCGTGGACGGCGTTCGGATTCCTCACCCCCACGGCGACCTGGGGCGCGTACCCCGGCGGCACGCTCGACGACGCCCCGAGCGGCATCGGCATCGTGCACAACGCGTTCCTGCTCGACCAGGTCGAGCGCACCGTCGTGCGGGGGCCGTTCCGCCCGTTCCCGCGCTCGGCGACGTCCGCGCTCCGCGGCTACGGACTGTCCGTCCTGCCGAAGCCGCCGTGGTTCGTCACGTCGCGCACCGGCGCCGCGGTGTGCGAGGGCTTCACCCGGTTCCGCATCGACGGCAACGGGGCGGCGATGGCGGTCGTGCTCGTCAAGGCCTTCGGGGCGTGAGCGGCGGCGTGGGTTCGGGAGCGCGTCCTGGCATCCATCGCGGCGGCGACCTCGAAGCCGACTACGTCATCGTCGGGGCCGGCTCGGCGGGGGCGGCGCTCGCCGCGCGGCTGAGCGAGGACCCCGCCGTCTCGGTGCTGCTGCTCGAGGCCGGGCCGGTCGATCGTGCGCTCGAACTGCACGTTCCCGCCGCGTTCTCGAAGCTCTTCCGCGGGCGCTACGACTGGAACTACGACACCGCGCCGCAGCCGCACCTCGACGGGCGCACGGTCTACTGGCCGCGCGGCAAGACCCTCGGCGGATCGTCGTCGCTCAACGCGATGATGTGGGTGCGCGGGTTCGCCGCCGACTACGACGAATGGGCCGGCGTCGCCGGCGCGGACTGGTCGTGGGCCTCGCTCGCCCCCTACTTCCGGCGCGTCGAAGACACCGCGGATGCCACCGATGCGTCCCTCGGCCGCGGCGGCCCGCAGGCGGTCGAGCGGCAGCGCGATCCGCGACCGCACACGGCGGCGTTCCTCGACGCGGCGCGGGAGCTCGGCCATCCGGTCACCGAAGCGAATCTGCCCGCCGGTCAGGGCTTCTCCGAGACGATGGTGACGCAGCGCCGCGGCGCACGCGCCTCCACCGCCGACGCGTACCTGCGGCCGGCGCGCCGCCGACGGAACCTCCGCATCGTGACCGACGCGCTCGTCCGGCGCGTGACGTTCGAGGCGGGTGGCGGCGGGGATGCTGCCGACGCAGGCGGCGCGATGGACGCCACGGAGGAATCGCGCGGCGACGGACCGCGCTCGACCGGGGTCTACGTCGAGATCGACGGGATCACCCGGCATGCGCGGGCACGCCGCGAGGTGATCCTCTGCGGCGGCGCGATCAACACTCCGCAGCTGCTGATGCTGAGCGGCATCGGACCGGCCGACCACCTGGCCTCCCACGGCATCACGACGATCGTCGATGCTCCGGGCGTCGGCGAGAACCTGCAGGACCACCTCGTCGCCGGGCTCGCGCCGGGCGCGCGCGGCGGCACCCTGTACGGTGCCGAGAAGCCGGCGCAGCTGGCCGCGTACCTTACCCGGCGCCGCGGGATGCTCACCTCGAACGTGGCCGAGGCGTACGGGTTCGTGCGCACCGGGGTCGCCGATGAGAGCGGCGCGGCGGACGGACTGCCCGACATCGAGATCATCTTCGCCGCGGCGCCGTACGTCGGCGAGGGGCTCGTGCCCCTGCCGGCCGAGGGCATCACCGTCGGCGCGATCCTGCTGCGTCCGCGGAGCCGCGGAACGATCCGGCTCGCGTCATCCGATCCGACCGACGCCGCCGTCATCGACCCCGGATACCTGAGCGATCCGGACGGCCACGACGCCCGGACGCTCCTCGCCGGGCTCGCCGAGTGCGAGCGCCTGATCGCGACGCGCGCGCTCGACGCCGTCACCTCGGACGACTGGGTGCAGCCGCCGGGCGGCGCCTCGATGACCGCCGCCGAGCGCGCCGAAGCATCCCTGCGCCGCTACTCGCACACGCTCTACCACCCGGTCGGCACCGCGCGGATGGGCCTCGACGAGGCATCCGTCGTCGACCCGCAGCTGCGGGTGCGGGGCGTGCGCGGGCTACGCGTCGCGGACGCCTCCGTCATGCCGACCATCATCCGCGGCCACACGAACGCCCCCGCGATCGTGATCGGCGAGCGCGCCGCCGACCTGATCCGCCAGGCCTGACCCGCCGGGCCGGTGGCCCGCACGGGCGCCCCGCCGTTCACAACGTCGGAGATTCGAGTGCGGCCCTGGCCCGAACCCCGGAATCACGCGGGCACTCTCCCGCCCGAAGCCAGATTCTCCGACGTTGTGAACGGGCGGGCGGTCGGGGCGTGCTACCGGGCTCGCCCCGCCGGCGACGGGGACCGACCACCCGCCCGTCCGCCGTGCGAGACCGCCGCCGTTCGCAACGTCGGAGAATCGGCGTCGACCCGGGCCAGAAGCCGCGGAATCACGCGGGAGGCGGCGCGCGCGTAGCGCGAAACTCCGACGTTGTGAACGCGCGGGGCGGGACCCCGCGCGGTAAGCGCGCGGGTGAGCCGTGCGGCGCGGGCCCCGTGGGGCGCCGCGCGCGCGGGGGTCAGCGACCGGAGGAGCGGCGCTGGCCGCCGTTCTGGCGCACGACGGAGCCGACCATGAGCTTGCCGCCCGCGCTTCCGCCGTGCGAGGCACGCCGACCCGAGGTGCGGGGGTTGCCGGATGCCTGTGCGGCGCCCTGCTCGCGGGCCGGACGCTGGTCGCGACCGCCGCGCGCGGCGTCGCCGGCGGGGCGACCCTGGCGCTCGGCCGCGGGACGACCCGAACGGTCGGTGCGCTGCTGCCCGCCCTGACCGGACCGGCCGGCACCCTGGCCGCCCTGACCCGACTGACCGCCCTGACCCGCACGGCCACCGCGTCCACCACGACCGCCCTGACCGGAGCCGCCCTGACCGCCCTGGCCCGAGCCGCCGTGCGCAGCGCCCTGGCCCGCGTCACGCGCGGCGCGCTTGCGCTGCGCGTTCGCGCCCTGGCTGCGTCCGCCGCCGCCCTGGCCTCGGCCGGGCTGCTCCGACTTCGGCGCCGGCGCGACATAGGCCGCGACCTCGCCGACGAGCGCGGTCACCTCGGGCGAGGTCGCCGAGACCTTCACCGGGGTCACCGTGATCGCGGCCTTGCGCAAGAGGTCCTTCACGTCCTTCTCCTGACCGGGCAGCACGATCGTCACGACCGAGCCCTCGGCGCCGGCACGGGCGGTGCGCCCCGAGCGGTGCAGGTACGCCTTGTGCTCCATCGGCGGGTCGACGTGGATGACCAGCTCGACATCGTCGACGTGCACGCCGCGCGCGGCGACGTCGGTCGCGACGAGCACCTTCGCCGCGCCCGAAGCGAACGCCGCGAGGTTGCGGTCGCGCGCGGGCTGCGACAGGTTGCCGTGCAGGTCGACCGCGGGGATCCCCTGCGCCGTCAGCTGCTGGGCGAGCTTCTTGGCGTGGTGCTTCGTGCGCATGAACAGGATGCGCCGGCCGGTGCCCGACGCGAGCGTGCGCACGAGCTCCTTCTTGGCATCCACACCCTCGGTGTAGAACACGTGGTGCGTCATCGCGGCGACCGGCGAGTTCGCCTCGTCGACCGAGTGCAGCACCTCGTTCTGCAGGAACCGGTTGACGAGCTTGTCGACGCCGTTGTCCAGCGTCGCGCTGAACAGCAGTCGCTGACCGCCCTGCGGCGTCTTGTCGAGAATGCGGGTGACCACGGGCAGGAAGCCCAGGTCGGCCATGTGGTCGGCCTCGTCGATGACGGTGATCTCCACGGCATCCAGCTTCACGAAGCCCTGCTTCATGAGGTCTTCGAGGCGGCCGGGGCAGGCGACGACGATGTCGACGCCGTCCTTCAGCGCCGCGACCTGGCGGTTCTGGCTCACGCCGCCGAAGATCGTGGTGGTCTTCAGCCCGTAGGCGGATGCCAGGGGCTCGAGCGTCGCGTTGATCTGCGTCGCGAGCTCGCGAGTGGGGGCCAGGACGAGACCGAGGATGCGACCGGCACGGCGCGAACCGCCCGCGAGGGCGCCGCCGAGGCGCGCGGCCATCGGGATCGAGAAGGCGAGGGTCTTGCCCGAGCCCGTCTTGCCGCGGCCGAGCACGTCGCGGCCGGCGAGGGTGTCGGGCAGGGTGTCGGACTGGATGGGGAACGGCTCGGTCTTGCCGTCCTTCGCGAGGACGTCGAGCAGGGGGGTGGGCACGCCGAGCGTGCGGAAAGTGGTGTCAGACATAGGAATGTTTCTGGGCAGGATGCCCGGATCGGTGGCCTCTGCGGGATATGCGCACAGGGTCGCCGTATGGGGAATGTCAGCCGGCATCCGGTCGGACCGGGCGGCGAGGGAAGCGCTCTACGACGCAAGCACGCGGTCGGATGCCGCGCGGCAAGAACCTTCAGTCTAGCAGGGAGTTCTCTGCGCCGGCGAAGCGATCGGTCGCGGCCCGCAGCGCGCGAGCGATCCCGGGCTCGGCGGCCGAGTGCGAGGCATCCGGCACGACCACGAACTCCGCCTCGGGCCACGCGCGGTGCAGGTCCCACGCCGTCATCATGGGCGTGCAGACGTCGTAGCGGCCCTGCACGATGACCGCGGGGATGCCACGGATCGCGCCGACCTCGTCGATGAGCTGGCCCTCGCGGAGCCACCCGCCGTGCAGGAAGTAGTGGTTCTCGATGCGGGCGAACGCGACGGCCGTGTCGGGTTCGGCCATCGAGGCGACCCGATCGGGGTCGGGGAGGAGGCTGAGGGTCGCGGCCTCCCACGTCGTCCAGGCGCGGGCGGCGGGCAGGTGCACGGCCGGATCGGGGTCGGTCAGCCGGCGGTGGTAGGCCTCGATCAGGCGCGAGCGCTCGAGCACCGGGATCGGAGCGAGGTAGTCCTCCCACAGATCGGGGTAGATCGCCGACGCCCCACCCTCGTAGAACCACTCCAGCTCATACCGGCGCAGGGTGAAGATTCCGCGCAGCACGAGCTCGGTGACGGCGTCGGGGTAGCTCCCCGCGTAGGCGAGCGCGAGGGTCGACCCCCACGACCCGCCGAACACCTGCCACCGGTCGATGCCGAGGTTCTTGCGCAGCAGCTCCATGTCGGCGACGAGGTGCCACGTGGTGTTGTAGCGCAGGTCGGCGTCGGGCGCGCTCACGTGCGGCGTCGAGCGGCCGCAGCCGCGCTGGTCGAACAGCACGATGCGGTAGGCCTCGGGGTCGAAGAAGCGGCGATGCCATGGCGAGGTCCCCCCGCCCGGGCCGCCGTGCAGGAAGACGACCGGCTTGCCGTCGGGGTTGCCGGACTGCTCCCAGTAGACGCGCTGCCCGTCACCCGCGAGCAGGAATCCGGTCTCGTACGGCTCGATCGGCGGGTAGAGGATCTCGTCGAGGTGAGCCGGGGCTCCGGCGGAGCCGCTCACAGGTTGTTTCCGACCGAGAACGTGTCGCACGCGCCGGGACCGCCGTTGAGGCCCTGCGTGAACCAGCGCTGGCGCTGCTCGCTCGATCCGTGCGTCCAGCTCTCCGGGTTCACCTGCCCCGACTTGGCCTGGATGTGGTCGTCGCCGACGGCGGCGGCCGCATCGAGGGCATCCCGGATCTGATCGTCGCTCGGCCGCTGCAGGTAGGCGACGCCCTTGTCGTCCTTCTGGTCGGCCGCGCCCTGCACCCAGGCGCCGGCGAAGCAGTCGGCCTGCAGCTCGGAGCGCACGCCGTTGCTGTACGGGCCGGCGCCGTTCGACGGGTACTGGTCGAAGATGCCGGTGATCTGCTGGATGTGGTGCCCGTATTCGTGCGCGAGCACGTAGAGCTGTGCGAGCGGGCCGGCCTCGTCGCCGAACTGCTGCTCGAGCACCTGGAAGAACGTCGGGTCGATGTAGACGGTCTCCTCCGGCGGGCAGTAGAACGGGCCGGTGGCATTGGATGCCGTGCCGCACGCGGTGGGCGTCGACTCGTCGACGATGATCAGCTGCGGCGCACGGTAGCCCTGCACCTGGCTCGCCCAATAGGTGTTGATCGACTTCGATCCGCCCGCGAGACGGCAGTCGATGCTCGCGTTCGCGTCCGCTCCGGTCTCGCAGTTGGCGATGTCGGTCTCGGGTCCCGCCTCCGTGCCCCCGCCCATCCCGCCGAGCAGGCTCGAGAAGTCGGCCCCCGTGAAGATCTGCAGCAGGATCACGGCGATCGCGCCGAGGCCGCCGACGCCGCCCGCGATCACGCCGCCGCCGGGCCCCCGCCGCTTCGCGCCGCTGCCGCTCACGTCGGCGTTGCTGTTGAACGTCATGCCCTCACCGTATCGCGTGGCGCCCGCCGCCCCCAGATGCCGCCCGGGAGGCCGCCCGGGATGCCGCCGCGTCGCCACCGCCATCGCCATCGGCATCCCCGCCCTCGTTGCCGCGCCCTGATGCGCGCTCTCCCTCCGATCCCGCCCGGGCCCTAGGTGTACTGACCCAGATCGTTGTTGACGTAGGAGAGACCTCCGGGGTCGAGTTGGAGCTGTCTAAGTTCTTCAGCTCAAACGCACGGAGGTCTCTCTTGTCTCACGCTAATGCCCGGCTGACTCCGGCCGGCCGGTTGATCATGGTTCAGCGCATCCAGTCGGGGCGTGCGGTCGCGCATGTTGCCGCGGAAATGGGGATCTCCCGCACGACCGCGTGGCGGTGGTGGCGCAGGTTCCGGGAGTGCGGCCCGGCGGGCCTGATCGATCGTTCCAGCGTCGCCCGCTCCCACCCTCGCCAGACCAAAGCGTGCGTGGAGGCGAGGGTGCGGATCATGCGGCACCTCACTCGGCGTGGGCCGGTGTTCATCGCTGACAAGCTCGGCTTGCAGGCCTCAACGGTCGGTAGGGTGTTGCGCCGCCACCACGTGCCGTTGCTGCGGGAGCTGGACCCGGTCACGGGGTCCGTGATCCGCGCGACCCGCCGATCCGCGCAGCGTTACGAGCATGATCATCCCGGGTCCCTGATCCACGTTGATGTGAAGAAACTCGGCCGTATCCCCGACGGCGGCGGATGGCGTCTGCATGGCCGCGGGCAACGTCCTGCGCGCAAGCGGGGCCTGGGTTACGACTACGTGCACACCGTCATCGACGACCATTCCCGAGTTGCTTACGCGGAGATCCACGACGACGAGAAAGGCACCACCGCGGCGGGCGTCCTCGACCGCGCGATCGCGTTCTACGCGCGCCTCGGCGTCACAGTCGAACGCGTCATCAGCGACAACGCGTTCGCTTACCGCCACTCGGCCGCGTTCAAGGCCGTGGTCGACGCGCACGGCATCCGACAGCGGTTCATCAAACCGCACTGCCCCTGGACCAACGGGAAAGTCGAACGCCTCAACCGCACCCTCGCCACCGAGTGGGCCTACGCCCGCCCCTGGAGCTCGAACGACGACCGAAAAGCAGGGTTGACGACCTGGCTCGACTACTACAACCTAGACAGGCACCACCTCGGCATCGGAGGCAAAACCCCCATCGACCGAATCAACAACGGTCGAGGTCAGTACACCTAGGCTCGGAACATGGATGCCACGACCATCACCGTCACGGGTGCGGGCGGCCAGATCGGCTACGCACTGCTGTTCCGCATCGCCTCGGGCGCCCTGCTCGGCCCGGACCGCTCCGTCCGCCTGCGACTGCTCGAGATCCCGCAGGGCCTGAGGTCGGCCGAGGGCGCCGCTCTCGAACTGCAGGACTGCGCGTTCCCGCTCCTGCAGAGCGTCGACATCACCGACGACGCCCGCACCGCGTTCGACGGCGCGAACCTCGCCCTCCTCGTCGGGGCGCGCCCCCGCACCGCCGGCATGGAGCGGGCCGACCTCCTCGCCGCCAACGCCGGCATCTTCGGCCCGCAGGGCGCGGCGCTGAACGAGGTCGCGGCGAGCGACATCCGCGTCGTCGTCGTGGGAAACCCCGCCAACACGAACGCGCTCATCGCTGCGGCATCCGCCCCGGACATCCCCGGCGACCGCTTCGCCGCGCTCACCCGCCTCGATCACGATCGCGCTCTCGCGCAGCTCGCGCAGGCGACGGATGCCTCGGTCACCGACATCCGCGGCATCGCGATCTGGGGCAATCACTCCGCGACCCAGTTCCCCGACGTCGACCACGCGACGGTCGCGGGACGCCCCGCCCGGGAGGTGCTCGCCGAGCGGCTCGGCGGCGCGGAGGCCGCCGCGACCTGGCTGGACGACGAGTTCGTGCCGCGGGTCGCGAAGCGCGGGGCCGAGATCATCTCGGTGCGCGGATCATCGTCGGCGGCCTCGGCCGCGAACGCCGCGATCTCGCACCTGCGCGACAGCGTGGCCGGCACCGACGGGACGAGCGCCGCCGTGCTCTCGCGGGGCGAATACGGGGTGCCCGAGGGGCTGTACTCGTCGTTCCCCGTCACGAGCGACGGCTCGGGATACCGGATCGTGGAGGGGCTCGACCTCGACGATCGCGCTCGCTCCCGCATCGACGCCTCCGTCGCCGAACTCGTCGCCGAGCGCGACGCCGTGCGCGAGCTCGGCCTCCTCTGAGTCGCCGGCGCCTTTGACTCCCCAAACCCTCTCGATGCCGAGCTGCGCGAGGCCGCGGCATCCGCCCTCACCGCCCCCGAGCTGCAGCGACGGGACGGCACCGCGTTCGACCCGGAGCTCATCGAGCGGATGGGCATGCGCTACACGACGCCGCCCACCGAGGAGACGACCGCGTTCGCGCAGGACATGCTCGAGCTGCGCCTCGCGCTCATCGAGGCGATGCGCGCGCGGCTGACGACGCTCAGCTCGGGCGGCGCGTTCAGCACCCGCGCACTGCGGCACACCCTCGCCGAGCTCGACGCCGACCAGCTGAGCATCGAGCTGCGGCTGCGGGGAGACGACTGACCCGCGGCGAGCCGCGCGACCTGTGAGAATGGGAGCTCGACGAAGGAGCGAGATGAACGCCCAGATGGATGCCTCGGGCCGCGCCCCGGCCGACTACGCCGAATCCATCGCGCTCCCGGCGACGACCGAAGCGGTGCCGGTGATCGTCTCCGACTCCGACTGGTGGGCGGCACGCCCGGCCGGCTCGCGGCTCGTCGGGCTCGTCGTGGCCCGCGACGACCTGCCCTCGGTGATCGCCCAGCGCGACGCCCTCGCGGAGTTCGGCGTGCCGATCGAGGGCTTCCGTCACCCCGCGCCCGAGACCGGGGAGAGCTGGTCGGAGCGCCTGACGCGCCTGTTCGGCCGTCTCACGAGCGGCGACGTCGTCGTGGTGGCCGACAAGCACGCCCTCGGCCGTACGGTGCCGGAGGAGACCCACGCGATCGCCGAGCTGCGCCGCCGCGGCATCATCGTGAAGGTGCTCGGCCACTCGCGCGCCTGAGCCGTCACGCGGCGCGGTCGAGCCCACGCGAGACGGCGGCCCCGCGGATCATGATCCGCGGGACCGCCGTCGCCAGCCGGGCGAGCCCGGCCGGGGGTCACTGGCCGAGCTGGCTGGCGAGCTGCTCGTCGGTGGACTGCAGGGCCTGTGCGGCCTTCTCGAGGAACGACGCCATGCCCTCGATGCCCTGCACGGTCTTGGTCGCACCCGTGGTGAACTCGGTGTACGAGGCGTCGAAGGCGCCGGAGGCGCGCGTCGTGGTGAAGCCGTCCTGCACGAGCTGGGCGACCAGCTGACGCAGGCGCTGCAGGTTCGCCTCGAGCTCGGACTGACCGTCGCGCAGCCGCCCCGCGGCGCTCTGCATCGGGAGCGTCGTCACCCATTCCCTCCGCCGCGCTGCGGGCGTGCAACCTGCACCTGGTCGGCAGCGGACAGGGATCGGTCTCGCCACGCGACATCGTCGCCGAGCTGGCCGACCTCGCCGCCGAGGTGACCACCGGTTCCTACGACCTCGACGTGCGCGCCGTGCCACTCTCGCAGGTCACGGCCGCCTGGGCCGAAGCGGCGACGACGAGCCAGCGCCTCGTGATCGTCCCGAACGCCGCGTGATCCCGGGGACGGCGCCGACTCGCCGCATCGCGACAGTGCGGCGAGTCAGCCCGCGCGGTGGCAGCCGACGAGGTGATCGTCGACCATCCCGGCCGACTGCATGAGCGCGTACATCGTGGTCGATCCGACGAAGCGGAAGCCCCGCCTCTTGAGCGCCTTCGAGAGCGCATCGGATGCCGCGGTCACCGCGGGCACATCGGCGAACGCGACCGGCCGGTCGGCCGCCGAGCGGGGTTCCGGCGCGAAGGACCACATGAAGGCGTCGAACTCTCCCGGCGTCATCGCCGCGACGAGCCGGGCATTTCCGATCGTCGTGAGGATCTTGGCTCGGTTGCGGATGATCCCGGCATCCGCCATCAGGCGCTCGACGTCGGCCTCGTCGAACGCGGCGACCGTCTCGGGCTCGAATCCGGCGAACACCTCGCGGAAGCGGGGGCGCTTCCGCAGGATCGTGATCCACGACAGCCCCGCCTGGAACCCCTCGAGCGACATCTTCTCGTAGAGCGCCCGGTCGCCGTGCAGCGCCCGGCCCCACTCCTCGTCGTGGTAGCGCCGGTACTCCGCGTCATCGCCGACCCAGCCGCAGCGCGCGAGACCGTCGGGGCCGCGGATGAGGTCGGGGCGCAGGTCGTCCATCAGACCAGGCTATCGACGTGCCCCGACACTCCCGACGCTCGCGCTCCCGGTACCCGAGCTTCCGGTGCTCCCGCCCTGGGCACTCGTCCGCAGCGCCTCCGCGAGGTCGGTGTGCGCGAACGTGAACCCCGCGGCGGTGAGCCGCTCGGGCGCGACCCAGCGGCTCTTCACGACGAGCTCGGGTTCGGTGCGCAGCACCCACATCGCCGGCTCAATCATCCACCGATACGCCGGCACGTTCACCTATAGCGCCTTCGCGGACGACACCGCCACGGACGACATCGCGCCCCGAGCGCAGGAGCGTTCGGGCGCGAGGCGAGCAGCGCGGGAGCGACTACTTCTTCTTGAGCGACTTCTCCGACACGGGCGCCTCACCCGACGCGGCGAGCGTGGCATAGTAGGCGCGCGCCTCGTCCTGACGGGCGCGCTCGGCACCCGAGGCGATGGGCGCGCGGACGTGCTCGGGGGCGAAGCCGTAGGCATCCACGAGGTCCTGCGCGTGCGGGCGCAGACGCAGCGCGAGCCGGTCGATGTAGCGCGAGACCGACGCCGCGCGCTGCGTCGACAGGCGGCCGTTGATCAGATACCAGGCGAGGTGCTTCTCGATCAGGTGCATGCCGAACAGGTCGCGCAGCCACGTGAGCACCTGTGCGGTGTCGGCATCCGTCTCGGCGATGCGGTTCACGCCGTCACTGAACGCCTCCCACTGCAACAGCTCGCCGTGCGCGCGCGCCGCCTCGATCAACTCAGCCTGGTTGGCATTGAAGATCGCGGCAGCTTCGGCCGGCGACGCCTTCGAAGCGGGCCGCAGGCGCGTCGCGATGTCGGCGACCATCTGCTCGACGCGTCCCGCGAGCAGCTCGTGCTGCTGTTCGGCGCGCAGGCCGAGCTCGACCGAGCGGGCCGTGGAGCCGAAGTCGGTGACGGCCTGGCCGAGCCGGCGGAGCCCCGCGCCGTGGAACACCCTGCCCGCAGTCTGCTTCGCGGCGAAGGATGCCAACTTGGCGGCATCCGCCCCCTTGAACTGCTTCGCGAAGTCGGCCAGCAGGCGCTTGCCGACCAGCTGCAGCAGGATGTTGTTGTCGCCTTCGAAGGTGACGTAGACGTCGAGGTCCTGGTGCAGGCCGACGAAACGGTTCTCGGCGATGAAGCCCGATCCGCCGCACGCCTCGCGTGCCTCTTGGATGGTCGACAGCGCGTTCCACGTGCTCAGCGGCTTCAGCGCGGCGGCCAGGGTCTCAAGATCCTCGCGCTCTTCGGGGGTGTCGGTGCGACCCGAGAACACTCCGTCGAACTTGCGCAGCAGCTCGTCGTTGGAGAAGAACTGTGCGTAGTTCTGCGCGAGCAGGGGCAGCAGGCGGCGCTGGTGCTTGCCGTAGTCGAGCAGCACCACCTCGTCGGTACCGGCGCCCGAGTCGAACTGACGACGCTGGTTGGCATACGTCAGCGCGATGTACAGCGCGAGGGCCGTGGCCTCGGTCGCGGCACCGTCGAGCGACACGCGGCCCTGCACGAGCGCGCCGAGCATCGTGAAGAAGCGGCGGCCGGGGCTGGCGATGTCGCTCGTATACGTGCCGTCGGAGGCCACCTGGCCATAGCGGTCGAGCAGGTTGAACCGCGGGATGCGCACGTGGTCGAAGGCGAGCCGGCCGTTGTCGATGCCGTTCAGGCCGCCCTTGACGCCGTCATCCTCGCTCGTGACCCCGGGCAGCATGCCGCCCTCGTCGTCGCGGAGCGGCACGAAGAAGCAGTGCACTCCGTAGTTCACGCCGCCCGTGATCAGCTGAGCGAACACCGTCGCCGCCTTGCCGTGCAGCGCCGCGTTGCCGAGGTACTCCTTCGTCGCCGCGCGGAACGGCGTATGGATGACGAACTCCTCGGTGTCGGGGTCGTACGTCGCGGTCGTGCCGATTGCGGCGACATCCGAGCCGTGCCCGATCTCGGTCATGCCGAAGGCGCCCGGGATCGTCAGGTCGATGACTCCGCGCAACCACTCGTCGTGGTGCTTCCTCGTGCCGAGCTGGAAGATGGCCGAGCCGAACAGGCCCCACTGCACGCCCGACTTGATCTGCAGGCTCGGGTCGGCGAGCACGAGCTCCATGAAACCGGCGAGGTTCGCGCCGTTGTCGTTCAGGCCGCCGTACTCCTCGGGGAACGCGCGGCGCGAGCCGCCGTGCTCGACGAGCAGGTGAAGCTGGTTGAGCACGCGCTCGCGGTGCTCGGGCATCGGCTGCCCGTCGATGCGCCAGAACGCGGGATCCTTGATCATCTCGCGCGCTTCGCGCCGCGTCTGCGACCAGGTGCCGAGCAGCAGATCGGTGACCGCGTCGACGTCGATCCGCGGCTCGTGCGCCTCTTCGGCGGTGTGCGCGGCCGCGGGCGCACCGCCGGCGGGAGTGTGCTTATTCGTGGCGGGCTTCTTCGAGCGGACAGCGGCGTCGGTCATCGGCGTACCTTTCACAGGTGGGCAGAGGAGATCACTCCCGACGGTAGGTCGACCACAACCCCGCCGCAATTGACCTGCTCATGACCTACAAACAACTGCACACGTGTGTGCAAGCTGCGTTGTATGACACCCACACCCATTCGGAGTGAGACCCAGTGTCACCATCAGTGTCGCGGGCGGATGCAGCCACGACGTGGATTGCCCTCAGCCCGGGGGCGCGACCGGGAAGCGCCGTGCGGTGGCGTTCTCGATGCCGAGCAGGCAGAGCGCGACAGCGATCGGCCCGTATGTGAGGAGGTCGACGGGCGTGAGCGATTCGCCGAGGATGGTGATCGAGACCACTGCGAGGAGCACGGGTTCGACATAGGTGAGGAGTCCGAAAAGCCCGAAAGGCAGGAGTTCGCTGGCGCGGAGATACAGCAGGAGGGCGGCGGCGCTCACTAGGATGACACCGATCGCGGCGGCCGCGACTGCTGCGACCCGCAGCCTTGGGAGGTGCTCGCGGTGGATGACGCGGCCGACGACGACCATGATCAAGGGCAGCAGGAGATAGCCGAGTGCGACGTCCAGCCCGTGTCCGGACACGGGCGCCCACGCGAAGATCCATAGCTGGACGCCGAGCAGAAGACCGTTGCAGGTGAGGACCAGCGCGAGGATCGGCCGTCGATGCACGCGCTGCAGCATCTGGCGGAGCTCGGTGCCGCGATGCGATCACCCCCCTCTTTGCACGTCTTCTCCTTCAGGGCTGCGCACGACGGACGGGCTTCTCGGTAGCCGCCTCGACCATCCTGACCGATGCGATCCCCGAGGTGCAGTCGGGTGCGCAGGGAAGCAGGGCGCAGCCCGCCCGACCGTTCTATCCTCGGCTAACATTCGACCATGGCTGAACCCTCTGCGATCGTGTCTCCGACGCTCTCCGTGCAGCCCGACGTTCGCGTTCTCGGCGCCCGCGAACACAATCTGCAGGATGTCGACCTCGCGGTGCCGCGCGATGCGACGGTCGTGTTCACCGGAGTGTCCGGCTCGGGAAAGTCCTCGCTGGCGTTCGGGACGCTGTATGCCGAGTCCCAGCGACGCTATCTCGAATCGGTGGCACCGTACGCCCGCCGTCTGATCGATCAGGCGGGAGTGCCCGATGTCGACTCGATCACGGGGATGCCGCCTGCGGTCGCGCTGCAGCAGCAGCGCGGTGGTGGCAACGCCCGATCGACCGTGGGCAGCATCACCACGTTGTCGAGCTTGATACGGATGCTGTACTCCAGAGCCGGGGACTACCCGGACGGGCAGCCGATGTTGTATGCGGAGGACTTCTCCGCGAACACCGTCGAAGGGGCCTGCCCGGAATGCCACGGCATCGGGCGCGTGTACACGGTGAACGAGCAGCAGATGGTGCCGGACCCATCGCTCACCATCCGCGAACGCGCCATCGCTTCCTGGCCGACCGCGTGGCACGGCCACCAGCTGCGCGACGTGCTGGTTGCTCTCGGTTACGACGTCGATGTGCCGTGGCGGGACCTGCCCAAGAAGGACCGGGACTGGATCCTGTACACCGATGAGACCCCCTTCGTTCCGGTCCACTCCCGGCTCACCCTCTCTGAGTCCAAAGCTGCGATCAAAGCAGGAGTCGAGCCGAGCTACTCGGGGACGTTCGTCGGGGCTCGTCGGTACATTCTGGACACATTCGCGAACACGAAGAGCGCATCGATGAAGCGCCGCGTCGCGCAGTTCCTCACCGCCACCGTCTGCCCGGCCTGCAATGGCAAGCGGCTGAAGCCCGAGGCGCTGTCCGTCACGTTCGAAGGGCGGGACATCGCCGAGCTGTCCCAACTGCCGCTTCGGGAACTTGCCACGATCCTCTCGGGAGTCGTAACTCGCGACGAGGAGCACGAGGCCGCTTCTCCAGAGAAGCGTGCCGCGGCGGTCCAGCTCGCCTCGGGCGTGCTGCAGCGGCTTCGTCCACTGGTGGATCTGGGGCTGGGCTACCTGTCGTTGAGCCGGACGACGCCGACGCTGTCGGGCGGCGAGCTCCAGCGGCTCCGGCTGGCGACGCAACTCAGCTCTGATCTTTTCGGGGTGGTCTACGTCCTCGACGAACCGTCGGCGGGCCTGCACCCGCAGGACGTGGCAGCGCTCCTCGGGATCCTGGACGGGCTCAAGGAGCGAGGGAACAGCCTGTTCATCGTCGAACACTCCGTGGCTGTGATGCGGCACGCGGACTGGCTCGTCGACATCGGCCCCGGGGCGGGCGAACACGGCGGCCGAGTGCTCTACAGCGGCCCGCCCGACGGGCTCGTCGAGGTCGAGGAGTCGGTGACACGCGGATACCTCTTCGGCGGACGCGGCCTCCCTCTTCGCACACCCCGTGAGGCACGCAGTTGGCTACGCCTGGAGAACGTGACGCGGAACAACCTGCACGACGTCACGGTGGATATCCCCTTGGGTGTCTTCACCGCGGTCACGGGCGTGTCCGGGTCCGGCAAGTCGAGTCTGGTCAGTCAAGCGCTTCCGTCGCTGCTCGGCGATCGCCTCGGCCGAGCCGTCCCGGCCGATGACGAGCCGGTCAGCGACGAGTCACTCCTCGCGGATGCCCCTGAACGTCTTGATGGACGCATTGCCGGGCCCGTCACCGACGTACGCCGGCTGATCGTCATCGACCAGCGGCCCATCGGCCGGACGCCGCGGTCCAACGTCGCCACCTATACCGGGCTGTTCGACCATGTCCGCCGTCGATTTGCAGATACCCCGGAAGCTCGTTCGCGCGGGTACAAGCCTGGCCGGTTCTCCTTCAATGTCGCCGGCGGCCGCTGCCCGACCTGCGAGGGGGAGGGATGGGTGATGGTCGAGCTCCTCTTCCTGCCTTCCGTGTACACCGAATGCCCCGACTGTCATGGCACGCGATACAAGGCCTCGACGCTCGAGATCACGTGGAGGGGACGCACCATCGCAGACGTACTGTCGATGAGCGTCGAGGAAGCGAACCTCTTCTTCGCGGGCGATGAGGAGATCACCCGATCGCTGACCGCTTTGTCGGATGTCGGACTCGATTACCTCCGGCTGGGTCAACCGGCGACCGAACTCTCCGGAGGTGAGGCGCAACGCGTCAAGCTCGCGACCGAGTTGCAGAGTGCCCAGCGCGGAGACACGCTGTACGTCTTGGACGAGCCGACGTCGGGCCTCCACTGCGCCGACACGGATCGTCTGGTCGCGCATCTGCAGACGCTCGTCGATGCCGGCAACACGGTCGTCGCCGCGGAGCTGGACATGCGTGTCATCGCGGTGGCCGACCACGTGATCGATCTGGGACCCGGCGCGGGCGACGCCGGCGGGACCGTGGTTGCAGCCGGCACGCCCGCGCACGTCGCCAACGAGGGCGTCGGCGCTTCCGCGCGATACCTCGCCGACGCATTGCAGGCAGCCACAGGCGGCTCCTCATCGTGACGGCATGACCTGACCATCACGCAGGTGAACGCAATCACCGGTACCCCACCCGCGTTGACGACGCCAACAAAGGTGAGGTACCGGTGATGCTCGACGAGATCGTGGTCTCAGGCGGGGAGCTTGGAGGCCAGGACGTCCAGCTTCTCGATCGTGGGCGCGGAGAACAGCTTGCCGGTCTGCTCACCGAGAGCGGCAGCAACTGCTCCCGACAGGTGCGCGTCGCGGCCGGCGTCATCGGGGAACACGTCGAAAATCCCGAATGAGGACGGGCCGAGACGGATCGCGAACCACGCCGTGGTGGCCGGTTCTTCCTCGACGAGCCCGCGCCCGACGTTGAGGAATTCCTGGACCTCGTCCTCCTTGCCGGGCAGAGCCTCCACCCGCACCAGCAGTCCCTTCGTCACGCTCATGACGTCACCTCTTCCTCGGTCGAGTTGCTTGCGAATCTGGACACGATCGTACTGCAGAACACAGGCAGGTCGTCGGGCGAACGACTGGTGATCAGGTTCCCGTCCACCACGACATCCTGGTCGACGACGTCCGCGCCGGCGTTGCGCAGGTCCGTGCGGATGCTCGGGAAGGACGTCAAGGTGCGACCTTCCACCACGCCGGCCTCGATCAATGTCCACGGTCCGTGGCAGATCGCCGCCACGGGCTTGCCGCTTTCGACGAACTGGCGGACGAACGAGACGGCGTCGGGGTCAACCCGAAGTTGGTCGGGGTTCACCGTTCCGCCCGGGAGAAGCAGAGCGTCATAGTCGGTCGCCGAGGCGTCCGCGACCAACCCGTCAACGGTGAACGTGCCTGCTGCATCCAGATCGTTCTCCCGGGCCTGAATCTCACCGCCATGGATCGACAGAACCTCGGTCTGTGCACCAGCCTGCTCCAGTGCCTCGCGGGGCTTCTCGAGCTCGACTCGCTCGACCCCGTCGGTGGCGAGGATGGCGACTCTCCTGCCCTGCAGCGTCTCGGCCATATCAGCTCACCTTCTTCTCGGTCGACATGCCGGGCTTGATGAGGACCTTGGTCCACCCCTTTGACCGGGCGTCGAAGTTCTTGTAGGCATCGGCGGCCTGGTCCAGCGATATCTCGTGGGAGACGATCCACGAAGGGGTCGCCTTGCCGGCCGCGATCAAGTCCCGCAGCTGGCGGTTGTACCGCTTGACCGGGCACTGACCACTTCCCATGGTCTGGCCCTTGAACCAATGCGTGCCGAAGTCGATGACCACCTTTCCCTGCTTGGCGAGATCGTCCTTACCTCCAGGATCCTGGGGGACGAACATGCCGACGGTGCCGATGCCTCCGGTGAAGCGGACCGAGTTGATCAGCATGTTCAGGGTGATGGCCGGGTCCTCGTTGCCTTGGGGATCGTGGGCCTGGTAGCCCACGCATTCGCAGCCGCGGTCAGCTCCGAGCCCCATCGTTTCGTCGAGAACGGCTTGCACGGGGTCGACCTTGGAGTCATCGATGGCGATCGCGCCGATCTGCTCGGCCAGCGCGAGCCGGTCCGGGTGGCGATCGACCACCATCACTTTCGCGGCGCCCTTGATCGTCGCGGACAGGGCGGCCATCAGCCCGACCGGACCCGCCCCGGCGATCACGACGCTGTCTCCGGGGATCACGCCGGCCATCTCTGTGGCGTGGTAGCCGGTGGGGAAGATGTCGGAGAGCATGACGTAGTCGTTCTCCCTCTCCTCGGCATCCTCTCCCAGGCGCAGCGCGTTGTGGTCACCGAAAGGGACGCGCAGCAGTTCCGCTTGGCCACCGCCGTAGGGACCCATGTCGGCGAACCCATACGCTGCACCGGCGAGTGATGGTTCGGGTTGCGTGGTGAGACAGTAGTTGGTCAGGCCGCGTTCGCAGTTCTTACAGAATCCGCACGAGATGTTGAACGGCAGCACAACCCGATCGCCGACCTTGACCTTCTCCACGCCGCTGCCGACCTCGACGACCTCTCCCATGTTCTCGTGACCGAGCGTCCGGCCCACCTCGAAGGAGGTACGCCCCTCGTACATGTGGAGGTCCGAGCCGCAGATGTTCGTCGTCGTTATCCTGACCAGCACATCCGTGGGCCGCTCGATCTTCGCGTCCGGGACGTCCTTCGTGCTGACCTGACGGGGCCCCTCGTACACCACTGCTTTCATGACCGCTCCGATCTCATGATGTTGCTCGATGTCCTTCTGGCAGGGCCTCTACAACGTCGGCCCCGCGAGAGACAGCAAACGCTCCCAGGAACCACGCGTCAAAGGGGTTGCCTGGGGCCCCGAAGCGAGGTAGAGCACCCGTGACGCGAACGTAGCGGAGGGCGACCCGGCACCGCGGGGATGACCGCGATGAGGGCGTGCGGATGCCCCGGCCTCACGCCCCGGCGATGACCGCGAGGACGGCCTCACCGTAGGCTTCGCGCTTCTTCGCGCCGATGCCGGTGATGCCTTCGAGCGCTGCAACCGAGGCCGGGCGCTGATCGGCGAGGGCGCGGAGCGTGGCATCCCCGAACACGATGTACGCGGGAACCCCCTGCTCCTTCGCAACCGCCGCGCGCCACGCGCGCAGGGCCTCGAACAGGTCGCGATCGCCCTCAGCGACGGACTCGGTCGCCGCCGCCTTGCGCGCGCGAGACCCGCCGCCACCGCGGCCGAGCACGTCGCGGCGCAGCGGCACCGCCGCCTCGCCACGGAGCACGGCGGCACCCTCGTCGCCGATAGCGAGCACGCCGTATTCGCCGCGCGCCACGATGATGCCGCGGGCGAGCAGCTGCCGGATGACGCTGCGCCAGTCCTGATCGGTGAGGTCGGCGCCGAGTCCGTAGGTGGCGAGCTTGTCGTGTCCCTGCTGACGGATCCGCTCGGTCGACGCACCTCGCAGGATGTCGACGAGGTGCCCTGCACCGAACGCCTGGTTGCGCTCGCGCTGCAGGCGCACGATCGTCGACAGCAGCTTCTGCGCGGGGACGAGACCATCCCACGTGTCGGCGGGCTGCAGACAGGTGTCGCAGTTGCCGCACGGTTCGGATGCCTGGCCGAAGTACGCGAGCAGGTTCTGGCGGCGACACGAGACCGTCTCGCAGAGGGCGAGCATCGCATCGAGGTGCTGGCCGAGCCGCAGCTTGTAGGTGCGGTCACCCGGGGACTGGTCGATGAGGCGGCGCTGCTGCACGACATCACCGAGCCCATACGCCATCCATGCGACGGCGGGCTCGCCGTCGCGGCCGGCGCGACCGGTCTCCTGGTAGTAGCCCTCGACGGATTTCGGCAGGTCGATGTGCGCGACGAAGCGGACGTCGGGCTTGTCGATGCCCATGCCGAACGCGACCGTCGCGACCATGACGACGCCGTCCTCGCGCAGGAAGCGTCCCTGGTGGTGGGCGCGGACCACGGCATCCAACCCGGCGTGGTACGGCAGCGCGTCGATGCCCTGCGTGCGCAGGAACTCGGCGGTCTGCTCGACCGACTTGCGGCTGAGCGCGTAGACGATGCCCGCCGCCCCCTCGGGTTGCGACCGGATGAAGTCCAGCAGCTGGCGGCGCGGGTCGACCTTCGGCGCGATGCGGTACTGGATGTTGGGCCGGTCGAAGCTCGTGACGAAGTGCTTCGCCGCGCCGAGGTGGAGCCGCTCGGTGATCTCCTGATGTGTCGCACGCGTGGCCGTGGCGGTGAGCGCCATGCGCGGGACGCCGGGGAAGCGCTCGGCGAGGTCGCCGAGGGCGAGATAGTCGGGACGGAAGTCGTGACCCCACTGGCTGACGCAGTGGGCTTCGTCGATCGCGATGACGCTGAGCTGCCCGCGCTGCAGGAGCGCGGTCGTGGCGGCGCCGCTGAGGCGCTCGGGCGCGACGTAGAGCAGGTCGAGCTCACCTGCGAGGTAGGCCTGCTCGACGCTCGCGCGCTCGGCGGCCGATTGCGTCGAGTTGAGGTAGGCGGCGCCCACGCCGTTGGCGGTGAGCGCGTCGACCTGGTCGTGCATGAGGGCGATGAGCGGGCTGATCACCAGCCCCGTGCCGGGGCGGACGAGTGCCGGCACCTGGTAGGTGATCGACTTGCCGCCACCGGTCGGCATGAGCACCACGGCATCGCCGCCGCCGACCACCTGCGCGACGATCTCGGCCTGGTCACCGCGGAAGTCGTCGTAGCCGAAGACCTCCTTCAGCACCGCGCGCGGATCATCGCCCGTGTGGTCGCGCCCTTCGCGTGTGCGGGGCGCGGCAGGGGTGGGTGAGGCGTATGCCGTCGCGGCGGGGCCGGCGGATGCCGTGGCGCGCGCCAGGGCGCCGGCGTAGCCGTCGAACTCAGGCGGCGGCGGAGCGTCGTACTCATCGGGCGGTAGAAGCTCGTCGACGTCCCACGGCACGTCCGCGTACGGATCGGAGAAGGTCGAGTCGCTCACCACTCCAGGCTAACCGGCGCCTCCGACGTCGCCGCCACCGAACGCCCCGCCCGGTCAGGCCGGCACGGAAGCGGCACCCGCTCGCACCACCGACCGCGGTTAGATGTACTGACCCAGATCGTTGTTGACGTAGGAGAGACCTCCGGGGTCGAGTTGGAGCTGTCTAAGTTCTTCAGCTCAAACGCACGGAGGTCTCTCTTGTCTCACGCTAATGCCCGGCTGACTCCGGCCGGCCGGTTGATCATGGTTCAGCGCATCCAGTCGGGGCGTGCGGTCGCGCATGTTGCCGCGGAAATGGGGATCTCCCGCACGACCGCGTGGCGGTGGTGGCGCAGGTTCCGGGAGTGCGGCCCGGCGGGCCTGATCGATCGTTCCAGCGTCGCCCGCTCCCACCCTCGCCAGACCAAAGCGTGCGTGGAGGCGAGGGTGCGGATCATGCGGCACCTCACTCGGCGTGGGCCGGTGTTCATCGCTGACAAGCTCGGCTTGCAGGCCTCAACGGTCGGTAGGGTGTTGCGCCGCCACCACGTGCCGTTGCTGCGGGAGCTGGACCCGGTCACGGGGTCCGTGATCCGCGCGACCCGCCGATCCGCGCAGCGTTACGAGCATGATCATCCCGGGTCCCTGATCCACGTTGATGTGAAGAAACTCGGCCGTATCCCCGACGGCGGCGGATGGCGTCTGCATGGCCGCGGGCAACGTCCTGCGCGCAAGCGGGGCCTGGGTTACGACTACGTGCACACCGTCATCGACGACCATTCCCGAGTTGCTTACGCGGAGATCCACGACGACGAGAAAGGCACCACCGCGGCGGGCGTCCTCGACCGCGCGATCGCGTTCTACGCGCGCCTCGGCGTCACAGTCGAACGCGTCATCAGCGACAACGCGTTCGCTTACCGCCACTCGGCCGCGTTCAAGGCCGTGGTCGACGCGCACGGCATCCGACAGCGGTTCATCAAACCGCACTGCCCCTGGACCAACGGGAAAGTCGAACGCCTCAACCGCACCCTCGCCACCGAGTGGGCCTACGCCCGCCCCTGGAGCTCGAACGACGACCGAAAAGCAGGGTTGACGACCTGGCTCGACCACTACAACCTAGACAGGCACCACCTCGGCATCGGAGGCAAAACCCCCATCGACCGAATCAACAACGGTCGAGGTCAGTACAGTTAGAGCCGCACGACCTCGGTGACACGCACGATCGCGGCGCCCTCGTCGACGGATGCCTGCAGGTCGACCTCCGCGCGGATGCGCCAGTCGTGGTCGCCCGCCGGGTCGTCGATCGTCTGCTCGACGCGCCACACGCCGCGCTCGGCGGCGGCATCCGCCTCATCGATCGCGATCATGCGGGGCGAGCGCGCGGGCCCGCCGGTGAGGATCTCGTCGTGCTCGTCGTAGTAGCGGTCGAGGACGTCTGGCCAGTCGATATCGGGGTCGAGGGCGACGAGGGCGTCGTCGTCCTGGAGCGCGGCGAGCTGCACGCGGCGGAACAGTTCGTTGCGCACGAGCACCGTGAATGCGCGCCGATTGGTGAGGATCGACGGGGGTGCCGGCGGGACGACGGCCGCATCGTCTTCGGGCAGGTGCGCGGACGGGTCGATGAGCGCGGACCACTCGTCGACGAGGCTCGAGTCGACCTGACGCACGAGTTCGCCGAGCCACTCGATGATGTCCAGGAGGTCGTCGGTGCGGGCTTCGGCGGGAACGGTCTGGCGAATCGCACGGTAGGCGTCGGACAGGTAGCGCAGCACGAGTCCCTCACTGCGCTGCAGCTGGTAGAAGGAGACGAACTCGGCGAACGACATCGCACGCTCGAACATGTCGCGCACGACCGACTTGGGGCTCAGCTCGAAGTCACGCACCCAGGGCTGGCTCGACGCGAACACCTCGAACGATTGGGCGAGCAGGTCTGCAAGCGGCTTGGGCCAGGTGACCTCCTCGAGCAGCGCCATGCGCTCGTCGTACTCGATGCCGTCGCGCTTCATCGCGGCCACGGCCTCGCCGCGCGCCTTGTACTCCTGCTGCGACAGGATCGCGCGCGGGTCGTCGAGCGTCGACTCGATGATACTGACGACATCGAGCGCGTAGTGCCCCGTCCCGACCCCACTGCCGGCGACGTCGTCCTCCGGCGTGAGCAGCGAGATGGCGGCGAGAGCGAACGGCGACAGCGGCTGGTTGAGCGCGAAGTTGGGCTGCAGGTCAACGGTGAGGTGGATGCCCTCCCCCGTCGTGACGATGCCGGCGTCGACGAGCGTGCGGAAGATCGCGATCGCGCGGCGCGCGAGCTCGTACCTCCGCGCCCGCGGCTCGTGGTTGTCGAACACGAGCGAACGGACGTTCCCCAACACATCGCCGCCGCGGCCGATGACGTTGATGAGCATCGCGGCGGACAGCTTCAGCTGCGGCATGAGCGGCTCGGGCGCCGCGGCGATGAGTCGCTCGTACGACCCCTCACCCCAATTGACGACGCCCGTCGGCGCCTTCTTGCGGACGATCTTCTTGCGCTTGGCCGGGTCATCACCCGCCTTGGCGAGAGCGACGGCGTTGTCGATCTCCCACTCCGGCGCCATCACGACGACGTTGCCGTACGGGTCGTAGCCGGCCCGCCCCGCGCGCCCGGCGACCTGGTGGAACTCGCGCGCCGTCAGCTGGCGCATCTTCGTCCCGTCGTACTTCGACAGCGCCGTGATCACGACGGTGCGGATCGGCACGTTGATGCCGACGCCGAGCGTGTCGGTGCCGCAGATCACCTTCAGCAGCCCGCGCTGCGCGAGGGTCTCGACGAGCCGGCGGTAGCGCGGCAGCATCCCGGCATGGTGCACGCCGATGCCGGCCCGCACGAGGCGCGACAGCGTCGCGCCGAACCCCGTCGTGAACCGGAATCCGCCGATCGCCGCCGCGATCTCGTCGCGCTCCGCCCGAGTCGTGAGGGTCACCGATGCCAGGGCCTGCGCCCGCTCGAGAGCCGCCGCCTGCGCGAAGTGGACGATGTAGACGGGGACTTCCTGCTCGTCGACGAGCATCGTGAGCACTTCGTGCACGGGTCTCCGCTCGTACGAGAAGTGCAGCGGCACGGGTCGCTCGACGCCCGTCACCTGGGCGACGGCGCGTCCCGTCCGCCGCGCCAGATCGTCGGCGATGTCGGTGACATCGCCGAGCGTCGCCGACATCAGCAGGAACTGCGCGCGCGGCAGAAGTAGCAGTGGCACCTGCCACGCCCACCCTCGGTCGGGGTCGCCGTAGAAGTGGAACTCGTCCATGACGACCTGGTCGACTGTGGCGTCCGCCCCCTGCCGCAGCGCGATGTTGGCGAGGATCTCGGCCGTGCAGCAGACGATCGGCGCGTCGGGATTGACCGACGAGTCGCCCGTCACCATGCCGACGTTCTCGGCGCCGAAGATCTCCACAAGCGCGAAGAACTTCTCGCTCACGAGCGCCTTGATGGGCGCCGTGTAGTACGAGCGGCCACCTCCGGCAAGGCTCGCGGCGTGCGCCGCGATCGCGACGAGCGACTTGCCGGTTCCGGTCGGGGTCGACAGGATCACGTTCGCCCCCGAGACGAGTTCGATCACCGCCTCGTCCTGGGCCGGGTACAGCGTCAGCCCGCGACCGGCCGCCCAGGTGACGAAACCGTCATACGCGGCATCCGCCGATGCTCCCGGCGGCACGGCCTGGGTCAGGAGGATCGACGAACTCATCCCTCGAGTCTGCCAGGCGGATGCCCCGGCCCGGCCGCCGGCGCCGGGGTTGCGCTGCCTGGGGCGACGGCGCGGGTCGGGCCGGCGACCGAACGAGGCCCGGTATCGCCGACGCCCGCCCTACCCGCGCTCCGGCACGTGCAGCCGCGCGAGGTAGCGATCGGTGCGCGCCGGCGGACCCGTGCGGTCGGTGAGCGAGACGACGACCGTGACGACCGTGGCGAGCGGGATCGTCCATGCCGCCGGCTCGGCGAGGTAGGGCGCCGCGAGCCCCACGCCGCCGACGGCGGTGTAGACGAGGAGCGACAGCGCGCACGCCCCGCCGCCGACGACCATCCCGGCGACCGCTCCGCGCGCGGTGAGGCGCCGCCACCACACTCCGAGCAGCACGATGGGCGAGAGGCAGGATGCCGCGAAGACGAACACCGCCCCGACGCTCGACCCGAGCCCGGCGGGCGCGGTGACGAGCGCGATGACGAGCGGCACCGCGGTGCACAGGAGCGCCGAGACGCGGAAGGAGCGCACGGTTCCCCCGAACACGTCTTGGCTGACGACGCCCGCGAGCGCCACGACGAGGCCGGCCGAGGTCGCGAGGAACGCCGCGAACGCCCCCGCGACGATGAGGGCGGTGAGCAGCTCGCCGACGAGCCCCGGGAAGATCCGCGAGGGCAGCACGAGCACGACGGTGTCGGCGGCCCCGGGGTGCGCGAGGTCGGGCGCCGCGATGCGGGAGAGGAGGCCCATCGCGCTCGAGACGGCGTAGAACGCGCTGACCATGACCACGACGAGCACGGTGGTCTGCCGCGCCGACGCGCCGTCGGGGCTCGTGTAGAAGCGGACGAGCACGTGCGGCAGCCCCATCGTGCCGAGGAGGAGCGCGAGCAGGAGCGACCCGGTCGCATAGGCGTCGATGCCGCTCGGGCCGGCTTCGGCGGGGAACGCCACGGCGGGTTCGATCTCGGTCGGCGCGCCGCGCAGCGCGAACACGATCGCGACGACCGGCACCAGGAGCGCCGTGAGCTTCAGCCAGTACTGGAAGCCCTGCACGAAGGTGATCGAGCGCATCCCGCCCGCGGCGACGAGCGCCGCGACGAGCACGGCCACCACGACTCCGCCCACCCAGGGCGGCACGTCGGCGACGACGTCGAGCGTGATGCCCGCTCCGTGCAGCTGCGGCACGATGTACAGCCATCCGATGATGAGCACCGCGACGCTCGTGACGCGGCGCGCGAGCGGCGACTCGAGCCGCGCCTCGATGAAGTCGGGGATCGTGTACGCGCCGCTCCGGCGCAGCGGCGCGGCGACGAACACGAGCACGAGCAGGTACCCCGCGGCGTACCCGATCGGGAACCAGAACCCGCGCACCCCGTCGAGCAGCACGAGGCCGGAGAGCCCCAGGAACGTGCCCGCGGACAGGTACTCGCCGCTGATCGCCGACGCGTTCCACACGGGGCGGACGGTGCGGGATGCCACGAAGAAGTCGCTCGTCGTACGCGAGACGCGCAGGCCGTACGCCCCGATGAGCACCGTCGCGACGATCACCATCACGACCGCGAGGAGGTCGAGCGCGGCGTTCACTCGCGCTCCCGGAGCGCGAGGTAGCGGCGCTCGTTGCGCGCGGCGGCGCGCGTGTACAGCACCGCGAACAGCACGATCACGGGATAGAACGCGAAGGCGTGCAGCAGCCACGACAGCGGCACTCCCCCGACCGAGACGACGCCGAGCTCCGGGATGAGGACGATCGCGACGGTGACGGCGACCATCACGACGACGAAGCCCGCGACGGTGCCGAGGGCGAGGCGCAGCTGCGTGCGGCGGAGCGCCGTGGCATACACCGCGTCGACCTCGTCGAAGCCCGCACCGGCCCCGCCCGGAACGCGGAGCGCGCCGGTGCCCGGCTGCGAGCCGCGAGGGGCGCCGCGAGCGCGCGCCGGGCGGTCGCCGCGGACGTCCGCCGACACCCGCACCCGGCGCGGGGCGTCGCTCACCGGCCGGCCTCGCGGGCGCGGACGAGGCTCTCCCGAACGGCGGGCAGCATCCGCCGGCTGACCGGGATCGACAGCGGCGGGGCGTCCGCGACGACCACGACCGGCTCTCCGCCGGTGAGGCGCGCCTCGGTGATCGCGGCGATCCGCACGAGATAGGAGCGGTGTACGCGCACGAACCCGTGCGGCGACCACCGCTCGTCGAGCTCGGAGATGGGCAGGCGCACGAGGTGCGCGCCGTCGTCGGTGTGCAGGCGGGAGTAGTCGCCCTCGGCGTGCACCCACTGCACGTCGCGCCGCCGGACGAACCGCACCGACGACCCGAGCGTGACCGGCACGACCTCGTCGTCGTCGGGTGCGGCGCTGCGCAGCTCGACGATCCGGTCGAGGGCGTCGCGCAGGCGCTGGGCCCGCACGGGCTTCAACAGGTAGTCGACGGCGCGCACCTCGAACGCGTCGACGGCGCGGCTGTCGTCGGCCGTGACGAAGACGACCGCGGGCGGCACCATGAGCCGGTGCATCGCGGCGACCAGGGCGATGCCGTCGAGGCCGGGCATGTGGATGTCGAGGAAGGCGGCGTCGACCGGTCGCACGCTCAGCCGGCGCAGCGCGTCGGCGCCCGACGACGCCGTGACGATCTCGCCCACGCGCGGATCGGCACGCAGCAGGTGCGCGAGCTCGGCCAGCGCCGGCGCCTCGTCATCCGCGGCCAGCACGTCGATCATGTGCGCACCCCGCCGGTGTGCAGGGCCAGGTCGTGCTGCGGCTGCGACTTGGGAACGCGCATCCGCACGAGCGTCCCCGCGCCGACGTTGGTCTCGACGACGAGCCCGCCCGCCGGACCGTAGAGCTGCCGCAGGCGCAGGTCGACATTGCGGATGCCGACGTGAGCGCCGTCGGCCTCGGTGTTGAGCAGGGTGCGCAGCGCCTCGGGGTCCATGCCGACACCGTCGTCTTCGACGAGGATCTCGGTGTGGGTCGCGTCGTCGCGGGCCTCGATGCGGATGCCGCCGCCGCGCTCGCCCGGCTCGAGGCCGTGCCGCACCGCATTCTCGACGATCGGCTGCACCGACAGGAACGGGATGACCGTCGCGAGCGTCTCGGGCGCGATGCGCAGCACCACCTGCAGCCGGTCGCCGAAGCGCGCCCGCTCGAGTTCGAGATACGAGTGGATGCTGCGGAGCTCCTCGGCGAGCGTCGTGAACTCGCCCTGCCGGCGGAAGGAGTAGCGCGTGAAGTCGGCGAACTCGAGCACGAGCTCCCGCGCGCGGGCCGGCTCGGTCGTGATGAACGAGGCGATCGCCGTCAACGCGTTGTAGATGAAGTGCGGCGAGATCTGCGCCCGCAGCGACCGCAGTTCCGCCTCGGCGAGCGCCGCGCGGGAGGCGTCGAGCTCGCCGAGGGCGAGCTGCGCCGCGCACCAGTCGGCGACCTCTCCGACGGCGCGGACGAGCGCGGCGCGCATCGGGTCGGCGACCGCGACGAGCGCCCCCACCACCCGGCCATCGACGACGATCGGCGCGCCGACGATCCCCTTCCCCTCGCCGTCGGTGCCGCCGGTCACCTGCCGGCGCCCCGAGTCGGCGACTCGCGCCGCGAGGCTCACCGCGGCATCCTGCACCGCGTCGCTCGTCTCGCCGTCGAGCGCGACGACGCGCCCCTCGTGCACGAGCGCGACCGTCGCCGAGCCGAGGAGGGAGCGCAGGTGCCGCGCCGCGCGGTCGAGGTCGCCGCCGGCGAGCCCGCCCCGCAGGTGCGTCGCGGCGAGCCCGGCCTCGTGGAGCGCCCGGTAGGCGGCCTGCTCCGCGTCGCTGCCGAGGTCTCCCCCGCCCCTCGCCAGCCGCCGCGCGAGCACGAGCAGCACCGTGATGAGCGCGCCGCTGGCGGCGCCGAGCACGGCCGCCCAGGCGGTGGCTTCGGTCATGATCCGAGCTTACGCATCGGGCTCCGCGCCGGCCCGCCGTCGCGGGGCTGTCGCGGGGCCTGTCCCCGCGGCCGGCGCCGGGGTCATCGCCGGCCCGTGTCCACAACGTCGGAGAATCCGCCTCCCGCGCCCCGATGAGAGGCCCAAACCGGGTCCCCACGACCGGATCTCCGACGTTCTGAACGGGACCCCTCGTCGACCGGCCCCGGCGGAGCCGCGAATGGCGCCGCCTGTCGGCGACGCCATTCGAGTACGGACCGCTCAGCAGCAGCGGGCTCCGGGGTTGCGGTCCTGGTCGTCCATTCGGTCGCGCCAGAACTGCCGCTCGGTGACGGGCGGGGCGTCGGGGTGATGGCGCCGCTGGTGCGCGACATAGGTCGCATAGGCGCTGTCGCCCATCAGGCTCGTCATGTACCAGCGGACGGCGCCTGCCGCCCGCGCCGTCTGCCGCCAGGCGCGCGTCCACAACGTCGGAGAATCGGCGCCCGCCCCCCCGATCAGGGGCTCGGAACACGTCTCCGCGACAGAATCTCCGACGTTGTGAACGGCGCTCATCGTCAACCTCTCCTCACACGACCCGGATGCCCGTGCCCCCGCCGGGCGAGCTCGTGCCGCTCCTCGGCGAGGATCGGCTCCCACTCCTTCTCGAGCTCGCGCTCGGAGGCGGTCGGGATGAGACCGGCCGGCGCGTAGCGGCGCGAGGCCACGGGCGCGTCTTCGGTGTTCTCCCCGCCGCCCCGCCGGATCGCGGTGATCGTCACGACGATCGAGGCGATGATCACGATGATCGCGAGGGTCACGAAGATGATCGACAGCGTCCCCTGCACGGCGGTGTTGCGGATGACCGCGCCGACCACCTCGGGGCTGCCGAGGCTGCCGTCACCGGCATCCTGCGCGGCGCGGTACTTGAAGTGGTTCGCCCAGTATCCGATCGCCGGCACCGGCGAGAAGATCTTGTAGCACGACGCCGTGATCGTCACGACGGCGGTGAAGACCATCGGAACCGCGATGATCCACAGCCACTTCACGTAGCTCGGCCCGCGCTTGGCGACGATCGCCATCACCACGGCGAGCGCGATCGCGGCGAGCAGCTGGTTGGCGATGCCGAACAGCGGGAAGAACGTGTTGATGCCGCCGAGCGGGTCGGTGACGCCGAGGATCAGGATGTACCCCCAGCCGGCGACCATGATCGCCGTGCAGATCCAGACTCCCGGGCGCCACGTCACGTCGCGGAACTTGGGGAACCAGGCCCCGATCGAGTCCTGCAGCATGAAGCGCGCGACGCGCGTGCCGGCATCCACCGCGGTCAGGATGAAGAGGGCCTCGAACATGATCGCGAAGTGGTACCAGAAGGCCATCAGCCCCTGGCCGCCGAGCACCTGCTGCATGATGTGCGCGAGGCCGAGGGCGAGGGTCGGGGCGCCACCGGTGCGCGAGACGATCGACTCCTCGCCGACGTTCGCGGCGGTCGTCGTCAGCATGTCGGCGGTCAGTGGCGAACCCGTGAGCCCGAGCGAGTTCACGAACGCGACCGCGCCTTCGACCGTGCCGCCGGTGAGGGCGGCGGGGGAGTTCATCGCGAAGTAGATGCCCTGATCGATCGAGAGGGCGGCGACGAGCGCCATGATCGCGACGAACGACTCCATGAGCATGCCGCCGTAGCCGATGAAGCGGGTCTGCCGCTCCTTCTCGATGAGCTTCGGGGTCGTGCCCGACGAGATGAGCGCGTGGAATCCCGACAGGGCGCCGCAGGCGATCGTCACGAACAGGAACGGGAAGAGCGGCCCGGCGAACACCGGTCCGAGACCGGTCTTGCCGAACTCGGTGAGGGCGGGCACCGTGATCTCGGGGCGGGCGATGAGGATCGCCCCGGCGAGCATCACGATGACGCCGATCTTCATGAACGTCGACAGATAGTCGCGGGGCGCGAGCAGCAGCCACACGGGCAGGATCGCGGCGATGAAGCCGTAGATGATGATGCCCCACGCGATCGTGGTCTTGTCGAGGTGGAACAGCGCCTGGCCCCACTCGGTGCCGGCGACCCAGCCGCCGCCGATGATGGCGGCCATCAGCAGCACGAAGCCGATGATCGAGACCTCGGTGACCTTTCCGGGGCGGAGGTACCGGAGGTACACGCCCATGAACAGCGCGATCGGGATCGTCATGGCGACCGAGAACACGCCCCACGGGCTCTCGCCGAGAGCGTTGACGACGACGAGCGCGAGGATCGCCACGATGATGAGCATGATCAGCAGCGACGCGATCATCGCCGCGGTGCCGCCGATCCGGCCGAGCTCCTGGCGGGCCATCTGGCCGATCGTGCGGCCGCCGCGGCGCATCGAGAAGAACAGCACCGTGTAGTCCTGCACGGCACCGGCGAGCACAGCGCCGACGATGATCCAGATCGTGCCGGGCAAGTAGCCCATCTGCGCGGCGAGCACAGGGCCGACGAGCGGTCCGGCACCGGCGATCGCGGCGAAGTGGTGGCCGAAGAGGATGCGGCGGTCGGTGGGCACGTAGTCCTTGCCGTCGGACTTCACCTCGGCGGGAGTCGCCCGCTTGTCGTTCGGGCGCGTGATGTAGCGCTCGATGACCTTGGAGTAGAACCGGTAGCCGATCAGGTACGTGCAGACCGCGGCGAACACGAACCAGATCGCGTTGACGGTCTCACCGCGCACGATCGCGAGCATCGTCCACGCGAGACCGCCGAGCAGGGCGATCGCGATACAGATCACGATCTTCGTCGGCGTCCAGCGGTTGTCACGGGCATCCTGCTCGGGCGTCAGCGACGTCGGCGGAAGGTTCGGATCGCTGACGATCTCGGGCTCGTCGTCGGCGAGCGCGCCGTCTCGGGCGCGCGAAGAGGGTGCTGTCATCGGATCCTCCCGGGATAGGCGCATCGTCGCGCGCGTCCACGCTAAGGAGGGCGGAGGTGAGATGGATGCCTCGTGCCGCCGCGATGCGACGAGCGGCACGGATGCCGCGACGAGCGGCGGTTCTGGCGGAACAGGGGCCGCCCCGCCTACGTTGGAGGTGACGAGCCGGGGGAACGGCCCCGGCCCGCTGGAGAGGAAGCGCCATGTCGGATGTCCAGGTCGTGCGCAGCGACGAGAAGGAGCGGTACGAGATCACGGTCGACGGCGGAGTGGCCGGGTACACCGAGTTCGTGCTGGCCTCGCCCGGGCGCGTCATCTACCCGCACACCGAGATCGACCCGGCCTTCGGCGGGCGCGGTCTCGGGACGACCCTCGTGGGCGAGGCGATGGCCGACGAGGCGCGCCGCGGCAACACGGTGATCCCGGTGTGCCCGTTCGTGATCAAGTACCTGAAGTCGCACGACGTGCCGGGCCTGAAGATCGAGTGGCGTCCGCGCGACGTCGAGGTCGCCGAGTCCGCCCCCACCGACGAGAAGCAGCCCGGCGACGAGGGCGTCGGAGACGGGCGGGGATGACCCGGCTCGACGCCGGTCCGCGCCACCGCGACGTGCTCGGCAGCGACGTGATCGTGCGACGCGGAGTGCTGAACCTCATGACGAGCGGTGCCGGCATCGCGCACTCGGAGTACTCGGTGGGCGACGACGCGGTGCCCCTCGACGCGCTGCAGCTCTGGGTCGCGCTGCCCGAGAGCCGGCGCGACGGGGCGCAGGCGTTCGAGCGGCACGAGGATCTCCCCGTCGTCGATCTCGGCGGCGGCGCCCGGGCGACGGTCGTCGTCGGCGCGTTCGGCGGCGCCTCCTCCCCCGCGACGATGTACACCCCGATCGCCGGCGTCGAGGTGAATATTCCGGCCGGGGCATCCATCACGCTGCCGCTCGAGCCCGCATGGGAATACGCGCTCGTGGGGATGAGCGGCGAACCGCAGGTGCACACGGATGCCGAGGCATCCCTCCCGCTCGCCGACCAGAGCCTGCTGTACCTCGGCATCCATCGCGACCGCGTCGAGGTGACCGCGGAGCGCGATGCGACGCTGTTCGTGCTCGGCGGCGAGCCGTTCGAGGCCGACATCGTGATGTGGTGGAACTTCGTCGCGCGGACGCACGAGGAGATCGTCACCGCTCGGGATGCCTGGGGGGCCGAGGGTGCGCCCGGGGCCGCTCCGACCCGATTCGGGCACGTCGTCGGTCACGGCGACGAGCGCCTTCCCGCCCCGCCGCTGCCCGCGGTGCGCCTCAGCCAGCGGCGGCGCCGGCCCTGACGGGAGCGCCGCGCGCCCGTTGGCTGCGTGGGGTTCATGGCGCAGGGCTGGTTTATCACGGTCGGAGCGGGTTTCCGCCCCGGTACGCTGGGAGCGTGGCCCGACACCCGATCCTCTCGACGCGCGTTCTGCTGGTGTGCGCGGCGATCGGCGTCGCGACGGGCATCGTCGGCGGCATCGCGGGACTGCTGACCCCCGTCGTTCTCGCGACGGTGCTGTTCGCCTACGGGTTGCTGCTCGGTGCGCACGTGCTGCCCGGCATTATCGCGCAGGAGGTGCTGCGCCTGCCGCTCGTAGCGATCCTCACGCACATGCTCGCCGCGCTCGTCTCGAGCGCCTTCAACCCGGCGTGGACGATGCGGTTCCTCGGCACGGCGCTCCTCTTCGGTGCGATCCAGGAGGGCGTGGCCGCCCTCACCCGGTACCGCGCGTGGGGCGCGTGGCGCTTCTTCATCTCGGCATTCATCATCGGCGTGATCGTCGCCGTCGTGGTGCTCTTCGCGGCGCACCTGAGCGCGCTGCCGCTGTGGGCGCAGATCACGTACCTCGCGCTGTCGGTGTGCGGCCCGATCGCCTGGACGGCGATCGGCCTCGCGATCGGCGCCTCGCTTCGCCGAGCCGGCGTCGCCCGGCAGGGCGCGGCGCGCTGACCTGGCCGCCGCTTCGAGCCGGTCGCCACATCACCGAGGCAGGACAAATCACCGACGCAGGACGGCTCGGCGCCCAGGCATCCTGCGTTCGTGATTTCTCCTGCGTCCGTGACGCGGCGTGAGCACCGGCGCGCCCGCGACTGGCCGCGGAAGTTAGGTTCGGCTAACCTGGGATGACTCCACTGTCCTGACCGCTGGGAATTCCCGTGACCTCTGCCGTCTTCGGAGCGGCCGCCGCGGAACCCCTCGGCGAGACCCCGACGCCCCTCGTCCGGGTGCGCGATCTCGGCATCCGCCACGACGGCGCGACGCACGCCGCCCCCGCCGCGGCGACCTTCGACGTCGCGCGCGGCGAGGTCGTGCTGCTGCTCGGACCGAGCGGCGCCGGCAAGTCGACGCTCGCGCTCGCGCTCGACGGCCTGATCCCGCACGCCGTGCCCGCGACGCTCGAGGGCTCGGTGCTCATCGACGGGCTCGACACCGCGGTGACCCCCGTCGCCGAGTTGAGCACGCGTGTGGCGATGGTGTTCCAGGACCCGGATGCGCAGCTGGTGACCGGAACCCTCCTCGACGAGGTGGCGTTCGGCCCCGAGAATCTGCGCCTGCCGGTCGACGAGGTGCTCGCCCGCGCCGAAGACGCCCTGCGCCGGGTGGGCCTGTGGGAGCGGCGCACCGAGAACCCCGACTGTCTCTCCGGCGGCGGCCGGCAACGCCTCGCGATCGCCTGCGCCCTCGCGATGGGATCGCCCCTGCTCGTGCTCGACGAGCCGACCGCGAACCTCGACCCGCGGGGCATCGAGGAGGTCTACGCGGCGCTCGGGGAGCTCGTCGCCGCGTATGACCGGGCGATCGTGCTGGTCGAGCACAACCTCGACGCCGCGACCGCGATCACCGATCGCGTGGTGGTGCTCGACCACGCGGGGCGCACGGTCGCCGACGGCTCGGTCGACGAGGTGCTGCGCGGGCGGGCCGACGAGCTGCACGCGATGGGCGTCTGGCTGCCCGTCTCGACCCTCGCCGCGCTGCGCCTGCGCGACGCGGGCTGGCCTCTCGATCCGCTCCCGCTCGATCCCGCCGAGCTGCACGCCGCGCTCGAGACGATGGATGCCCCGCCACCGGCGGCCGCGCCCGCCCCGCCACCGGCAGCCGCGCCCGCCCAGGCACCAGCGGCGGAGGCATCCCCCGACGCCGTTCACAATTCGGTCTCCTCTCCTCCCGAAACCCCGACTCAGCCGGATTCCGCCCCCGGCGACGCGCGGAGACGGAATGCCGAACCGCTCATCCGGGTGCGGGGCCTGCGCACCCGGCGCGGCAAGACCGAGATCCTGCACGGCGTCGACCTCGACGTCGCCGCCGGCGAGTTCGTCGCGATCGTCGGCGCGAACGGCGCCGGAAAGACGACCTTGCTGCAGTCGATCGCCGGGGTCGTGCCCGTGCCGCGCGGCCAGGTCAGCGTCGGCGGCACCGACATCGCCCGCACCGACCTCCGCACCCTGTCGCGGCGGATCGGGTTCGTGTTCCAGAACCCCGAGCACCAGTTCATCGCGCACACCGTCTACGACGAGCTCGCGCACGGCCTGCGGCTGCAGAGGCTGCCCGAGGCCGAGGTGCGCGAGCGCGCGTTCGACGTGCTCCGCCGGTTCGGGCTCGAGGACCAGGCCGACGTGCATCCGTTCCTCCTCTCCGGCGGCCAGAAGCGGCGCCTCTCGGTGGGCACCGCGCTCGTCGCGGGAGCGCCCGTGCTCGCCCTCGACGAGCCGACGTTCGGCCAGGACCGCGCCCGCGCCGACGAGCTGCTGACCCTGCTGCAGGGACTCAACCGCGACGGCACGACGGTGCTCGTCGTCACGCACGACATGCAGCTGGTCACCGAGTACGCGCACCGCACGGTGATCGTCGGCGACGGGCGCATCGTCGCGGACGCCCCGACGCCCGATGTCTTCGCCGACGAGGCGCTGCTGCGCACGGCGGGCCTCCGACTCCCGCCGCTGCGTCGTGCGTTCGCGGGTCTGACGAGGCATCCGTCGCTCGCCGCCGTCACGCGCCTCGCCGACCTCGCGGGCGCGGCCGGAATCGCAGGCGGGATCACGGCCGGAACCTCCGACGGAAGCGCGACCGGGGGCGCCTCATGAGCGCCGTCGCGATCGACCCGTACGCCACCGCGGCCCCGTCGGGGCGCTTCCTGTACGGGCTGAACCCGCTCGCGAAGCTCGCCGCGCCGCTGCCCGCGATGCTCGTTCTGGTGTTCGTGCGCGACCTCGCGACACCCCTCGCCTTCATCGTGCTCGCCTACGCGGTGCTCCTCGCCGGGGCGCGCCTGACCGCGCGGCTCGGTCTGCTGCTCGTCGTCGCGCTGCCGCTCGGCGCGGCCGTGATCGGGCTCGGCATGGCGCTCTGGACGGATGCCTCGCGCGTCGACACCTCGGTGACGATCCTGCAGATCGGCGGCTGGAGCCTCTACGGCGGCGCCCTCGCGGTGGGTCTCGCGACGGGCCTCCGCCTCGTGGCGATCATCGCGCTCGCCCTCATCGCGGGGCTCACGAGCACCGGACCAGACCTCGTACGCGCCGCGGTGCAGCAGCTGCGCGTGCCGTATCGGATCGGCTACACGGCGCTGGCGGCGTTCCGGTTCGTGCCGCGGTTCGGCCACGAGTTCGAGGTGATCCGGCAGGCGCACCGGGTGCGCGGTGCGCGCGGCGGCCGCGGCCCGTTCGCGGCCCTCGCCCGCTGGTGGGGCTACATCGTGCCGCTCCTGGCGGGGGCGATCCGGCACGCCGAACGCGTGGCGCTCGCGATGGATGCCCGCGCCTTCGGCGCCCACCCCGACCGCACCGAGCGGCACCTCGTGCCGTGGCGGGTGCGCGACACCGTGTTCGTCGCCGCGTTCTGGGTCGTGAGCGCGGGCATCCTCATCGCCTTCTTCCCGTGGACCCTCTGACCCGCGCCGACCCGCCGTTCACCCGCCGCTGACCCTCTCCCCTGACCCTCCACGACCGCCGCTGACCCGCTCCGACCCCGCCGCGTTATCCGCCTCGAAAGGACACCCGCATGGCCCGGTTCTCCCGACTCGTCAAGCCCGCCTCGCAAGAGCTCGTGCGCCTCGAGGTGCTGCGCACCGAGCGGCTGAGCCCGCACTGGATCCGCATCACGCTCGGCGGCGGTGAGATCGACCGGTTCGCACCGCTGGGGTTCGACCAGTGGTTCCGCCTGTTCCTGCCGCACAGCGGCGAGGGCGGCGACGAGGCCCTCGAGCGCATCCCCGCGAAGGCGAACAAGATCTTCGGCTACCTGAAGTACCTGCGCATCCCCGACGGGGTACGCCCCGTCATGCGCAACTACACGGTGCGCGCCTTCCGCGCGGCCGGCCCGAGTGGCGGCGCCGAGATCGACGTCGACTTCGTGCTGCACGGTAGCGGACCGACGGCGGGCCCGGCCTCGCGCTGGGCCGAGGCCGCCGCGCCGGGCGAGTCGGTCGTCGTGATCGACGAGGGGCTCGGTTTCAATCCCGAGAACGGCGTCGAGAAGGTGCTGCTCGTCGCCGACGAGACCGGGGCGCCGGCTGTGGCCGGCATCTGCGCCTCGGTGCCGCCGTCGGCGACGGGCCTCGCGATCATCGAGGCGCCGTCGGCCGACGACATCCTCCCCTTCGACGCGCCGGCGGGCATCGAGGTGCGCTGGCTGGTGCGGGATGCCTCGGCGAAGCCCGGTTCGCTGGCGCACGCCGCGCTCGAGGAGCTCGCGGCACCGGCATCCGACACGCACGCCTTCATCGTCGGGGAGCAGTCGCTGCCGACCGCCGCACGGCGGCACCTCGTCGCGCAGGGTCTCGGCAAGGATCGGATCAGCTTCGTCGGGTACTGGCGCGTCGGCGCGGCCTCGCCCGCCCCGAAGTCGGAGCAAGCCCGCCCCGCGGCGGAGGGGGCGCACTGATGGGCCGCGTGACGACCGCGTACCTGCTGACCTGCGCCGCGATCGGGGTGGCGACGGGGCTTCTGATCATCCCCGCGACGGCGTTCTCGACCGCGACCTACGCGACCCTGCCGCCGGTGTCGGCGCTCGTGGCGGGGGCGTGGGTGATCGGTTTCGTGATCGCGATGCGGCTCATCGAGCGCCCCGGGGCGGCCCTGCTCACCGGACTCATCTCGGGGCTCGTCGCGACCCCGCTGTCGACGACCGGGCCCGCGATCGTGATCACCAACGTGATGTTCGCGGCGTTCATCGAGCTGCCGTTCCTGGTGACGCTCTACCGTCGCTGGTCGCGCTGGCTGTACTACGTCGGGGCGACGCTGCTCGCCACGTTCTACGCCGTGTGGACCGTCACCGCAGCCAACATGCAGGCCTTCCCGGTCTGGGTGGTCGTGCTCTACGTCGTCGCGCTGTTCGCGTCGGAGCTCGGCGCCGTCGCCCTCGGCATCGTCATCGCCGACCGGCTGCGCGCTGCGGGCGTCGCCCGGCTCGCGCGGCGTCGGCCGGCGACGGTCGGGGTGGCCGAGGCGGGGGCTGCGGCGACCGGGGCGACCGGGGCATCCGCGGCCGCGGCGACCGACTGACGCGGCCCGCGGCGGCGCGGGGCATTCACGCCCGACGAGACGCCGACCTCAGCGCACGAACCGCCGTCACCCGCGCGCGGCGAGCCATCCTTCGAGACCGTCGAGCAGACGCTGCAGACCGAACTCGAACAGCTCATCGAGGTCGAGGTCGAAGTCGTCGCTGCGCACGAGCGCCGAGAGCATCGGCAGGTTCTCCGACGTGATCAGCGCCGCCATGTCGCCGGCGCGGGTCGACATGAACTCGTCCGCGGTGAGACCGGTGTCCTGCTGCTGCTCCGACTCCGCGGCGATGTCGTTCGCGAGCCCCTTCGTGTGGCTGAAGATCAGCACGCAGATGTGCATCATCTACCGAAGGTCGAGGCCCAGCGGCGCCAACGCCTGCACAGCCCACTCGGTGTAGCGCAGGCCGTGCGGCACGAGCTGGGGACGCGTGAGCCGGCGGAATCGCCGGTCCGGCCCTCGCCTACTGGCTCGGCACCCACGGCATCCGATCGACGATCGTCGAACAGGCGACGACGCTGCGGCTCGGCGGCCAGGCCGTCGACCTGCACGGACTCGGCGAGATCGTCGCCGAGCGGATGGGGATCCTGCCGCGCGTCCGCGAACTGCTCGTGCCCGAGAAGGGCCTCCGCTACGTCGACCGCGACGGTCGAGAGCTTGCGACCATGCCGGCCGACCTCTTCACCGGCGACGGCAGCCCCGTCACCGAGCTCGAGATCATGAAAGGCGACCTCACCGTCATCCTGCACGAGCTCATCGCCGGGCAGACCGACATCGTCTACGGCGACCGCATCAGCGCGCTCGACGAGACACCTGACGGCGTCGAGGTCACCTTCCGGAGCGGCGCCGTCCGCACCTACGACCTGGTGGTCGGCGCCGATGGCATCCATTCCGGCGTGCGCGCGCTCGCCTTCGGACCGGAGTCCGGTTTCGTCACCCACCTCGGGCTCCATCTCGGCGACTGCACCGTGCCCGACGCCGGCCCGCTCGACGACTGGTTCGAGATGTGCAACCAGCCCGGTCGCATGCTGGGCTGCGCCCCGAGCGGGGCGGCACCGCGAAGGCGATGCTGGCGTTCGCCGCCGACGGGGTCGACGTCGACCGGCGCGACGTGCCGAGCCAGAAGCGTCGCCGCCGACACGGTCGTCGCGGGCATGGGGTGGCGTGCGCCCGAGCTTCTCGCCGCCGCCGACGCCGACCCGGAGTTCCACCTCGACACGGTGAGTCAGGTGCACATGGATGCCTGGACGACGGGACGCGTCGCGCTCCTGGGCGACGCCGGGTACTGCGGCTCGCCGCTCACCGGCATGGGCACGAGTCTCGCGCTCGTCGGCGCGTACGTGCTCGCGGGGGAACTCGCCCGCGAGGTCGCACTCGACGCCGCCCCGGCATCCGACGGCGCCCGGGCATGCGACCGCGGCCCGGCATCCGACGGCGGCGGAGTCGACCACACCGCGGCGGTCCGGCGCTACGAGGAGATCATGCGCCCGCTCGTGAAGGCCGCGCACACGCTTCCTCCCGGCGGCGCCGACGGCTTCCTGCCGCGCAGCCGGTTCATGCTGCGGATGCGCGTGCTCACCGCCCGGTTCATGCACCACTGGCCGATGAAGCAGCTCGTGGCGCGCATGCTCGACAGATCCGAGGCCATCGAGCTCCCCCGCTACGACGCGCCCGTCGCAAACGCCCGCTGACCCCTCGCACGGAAAGGATCACCCATGGATACCCTCGCCACCGCCCTGTTCGACATCGTCACCATCCTCGCCATCATCGGCGTGGCCGCGCCTCCGGCGCCTGAGCCGGCCCAGGAGGCTCGAACCGCCGCACCCGCGCCCGCCGCACAAGCCAGGCCCGCAGAAAGCGTCACATAGGCGCAGGCGGCTGCGCCGAAGAAGCGCACCAAGTACCCGCCAAAGGTGTCGTTCTACCAGGAGCAGGAGGACACCGACCGCATCCGCGGCGCGATCATGCACACGATCCCCTACGAGGGCGTGCGCAGCCTGTCGCAGTTCCTCAGTGGAGCCGCGATGAAGGAAGTCGAGCGGCTGGAAGCGAAGTACGACAACGGCAAGCCGTTCCCACCCGTCCGGGCTCGAGAACTGCCCCAGGGTCGACCGATGGGGGAGTGATGTGAACAAGAAGCCTGCGCAGTCGTTCGACCCCGTGTTACTCGACCTGGCCGACGCTGAGGACTACGCGATCGTCGTCAACGCTCGCGACGAATGGGCCGGGCGCATGGAGCACGCGGCCGAGGAGGAAGATGACCGGATTAGCTACAACCAGCTCCCAGATAGTGACAGCGATGCGCCGCGGCTTCGCGCCGAGGCTGAGCGCGCGCGCGCGATCCGAGACGACATAGAGCGACAACTCGACGCCAACAGAGCTGCTCGCCGCAGGGTGAGGAACGACGAGGCCGAAAACGGAGAAGCCCATGACTGATGGCGAAATCAAGGACACCGTGTCCACGATCCGGGGTCAAGGCCCCTCATCGGCCTCGAGCCTGTCCAGCACCATCCGGACCGCACGGTCCTTGAACGATTGCGGATACTTCGCGGGCATGTTCCCATCCTCTCGATAAAGGAACGGAACGAAACCCAGGGCGATTCAACGTGGCATCAACGCGTAGATGTTTCAGTTTCTTCTGTGCTGGGGCTGTGTCAGGTGCTGGACCGGGTGTAGGCAGCGGCGCGCACCACATCTTCGTCCTCCAGTCCAGCTCCTATTGCTCCGCCCACGGTGGCCAGGCTGGCGGTGAGCCAGCTGATCTTCGCGTAGTCCAAAGCGTTCACTGGGTGACCGGCGATACCGGCCAGTGCCTGCTCGTCGATGAGCAGCAGCGCGCCGACCCAGGACAGGATGAATAAGACGAGGTAGAACACCACAACCCCGATGGCCACGGTCGCGGTGGTGGCCAAATTGAACAGGATCACCTGCTCACGTTGGGCTCGCCGCCGTGGGCGCTCCCACAAGTCGGCTCCCAGGATCAGGGTGGCACTCACCGCCCCGATCGCCATCACCGCCAGCAGGACCAGGCGCACCGGCCCGTAGGTCATGGCCAGTACCCATAGGTCCGAGGCCACCAATGTCACCATGCCGGTGGCCGCTGCCACGACCATCGCCCGGGAGAGCCGGGCCACGAAGGCCCAAGGCTGGTTGGCGCGGATCATGCCCAGCAGCAACCGCACGTTGCCGCTCAGCACTCGGGCCGTGAACTGCACGACGTTGTCGTCCAGGCGTTCGTCGAGATCGGTGGACAGCTGGTGGGCTCTTCGAGCAAGATCCCGCTGGGCGTTGAGGTCTTCGGCGTCGTAGCCCAGGAGTTGCCCGACCACGTGCACGGTGGTCTCTTGCACCTTCTGCCGCACGTGCACGGCTCCCAGGGCTGGGACGGAGACCAGTCCCACCCCGTGCACGGGGCTGAGCTGGGTGAGCACCGGACGTCGGCCGGTCTTCAGGGGGATCTCGGTGAGCACCACGGCCAAATCCCAGTTCTCCTCCAGCACGCGGTTTCGGGCCGCCTCCAGCAGGTCCAAGGTCTCGGCGGGTGGACCGACCAGCCGGTCTTCGGCCATCTTCAGTTGCCAGCGCACTCCCGGATACCGCTGCACCAAAATCTTGCGCACCGAGGTGGTGACCTCGGGGCCGAGCACCGCACTCAGGGATGGTGAGACCACCAGGCCGATGAGCAGCTCGGCATCGGAAAGGGGTTCGGCAGGATCGTCGGTGGATCGGCAACGCTCAGCAGTCACCGCTCCATGGTAGGCAACGAACGGGCTGCTGACGGGACTGACCCGGCAGGTCCTGCAGTCCGTCCGGGACAGGTCTGGAGCTGGGACATCACCGACCTGCGCACCCCGTGGCGCGGCGTCGCGTTCAAGGCGTACTCGATCATCGATATCTTCTCCCGCAAGCTCGTCGGCTGCCGCGTCGAGGAACGCGAAGTCGACGACCTCGCCGTCGAGATGTTCGAGGACGCGTTCGGTCGGCATGGGATACCCGACGCCGTCCACGCTGACTCCGGCCCTGCGATGCGCTCCGGAGCGCTCAAGGACTTCCTCAGTGAGCTCGGCGTCACGCAGACACACAACCGGCCCCGGGTGAGCAACGACAACCCGTTCTCCGAATCGGAGTTCCGGACAATGAAGTACCGGCCGAACTATCCCGGCACCTTCGCGACCATCGAACAGGCGCGCGCCTACGTCGAGTGGTACGTCCCCTGGTACAACCAGAACCACAAGCACTCCGGCATCGCCCTGTTCAGCCCGAACGAGGTCCACGACGGCACCTGGCACCACGCCTGGAACCGACGCGACGCGACCCAGCAGGCGTACTACGACAAGCATCCCGAGCGATTCCGTCGACCGCCCCACACGCCCGCACCCGCCGACATCGTCGGCATCAACCTCCCCAAGCCGACCGACGATGCCAAAGCCGAGCCCGAGCGACTCCACGCAGCTTGACACAGCAGGATTCCGCGCGAAATGGCAGATCCCTACATAAGAGTAGGAAGTCCACTTAGACTTGACGTCCGCCGCCGCCGTCCGATCGCCCGCGCGATCATCCTCCCGTGCTGGGGGTGAACGCGCGGTTCATGACTGGTATCCGAGCACCGTGGTCATGCCGGTCTCGGCGTGGTAGATGTTGTGGCAGTGCGCGACCCACTGGCCGGGGTTGTCGGCGTCGAAGTCGACTGTCAGGGTCTGGCCCGGGAGGATGATGGAGGTGTCCTTCCGGGGGCCGCCGTTCGCGTGCTGGTAGGTGTGGCCGTGCAGGTGGAACGGATGCCACATCTCGGTGTCATTGCGGATCCGCAACTGCACCCGCTCCCCACTACTGATCGCGTGCGCGTCCCGCAACGGGTCGTTCATGTCGAACCGGCGCCCATTGATCCCCCAGTCGTACGCCTCCATCCCCCCGGTCAGCGCGAGGTGCACGACCCGGTCGGGGGATGCCTGGTGCAGGGTGACGGAGGCGGTCGCGCTCAGCCCGGCAGCGGTGCCAACCCTGCCGGTGCCGAGCTCGGCGACGGGGACGTCGCTGGCCGGAGCCGTGCCAGCGGCGGTGCGAACGAGCGCGAACGCGCGATCCTGCTTGCCTTCCGCGTCGGCGACGACAGGGAACACCCCATCGTCCAGGGTGACCTGCAGGTCGTAGCGTTCGCCCATCCCGATCAGGACACTGTCGACCTCGACAGGATCCACCGGGAACCCGTCGGTGTGGGTGATCGTCAGGGTGTGGCCGCCGATCGCGAACCGGAACGCGGTGTCGCTACCGGCGTTGATGACACGGATCCGCACCCGGGCACCAGGAGTGCCGGTGAATTGGGCGGGGTCGGCTTTGGATTTGCCGTTGATGAGGTAGTGCGGGTAGTAGACGTCGCCGGCGTCGCCGCCGAGCAGGTCGGAGGTGGCACCCATCAGCAGGTTCCCCATCCGCATGAACATGTCGCCCATCCCGCCCATGTCTCCCATGCCCTTCGAGAGGTCGGTGAGGACCTGGTCCGGGGTGGCGGTGACGCCGTCGAGCCAGTCGTCGAGGATCAGCACCCATTCGTCGTCCCACGTCACCTTCTCGTCCGGGTCGTCGATGATGAGCGCACCGTAGAGGCCGTGGTCCAGTTGCGGGCCGACGTGGGGGTGGAACCAGTAGGTGCCCGGATGCGGGGTGACGAACTCGTATGCGAACTGTCCGCCCGGGGCGATGGGGGCTTGGGTGACCGGAGGGACCCCATCCATGTCGTTGCGGAGGGCGAGTCCGTGCCAGTGCACGGAGGTGTCCGCGTCGAGCTGGTTGCGGACGGTCGCTTTCAGCGTGTCGCCTGCGGTGAGCCGGATTACCGGGGCCGGGATACCTCCGAACGCCCAGGTGGCGGCGGCGGTACCGGCCAGGTCGAGCGTGGTGGGGGCGGCGGTGAGGTCGACGGTGGTGACTCGGCCGGTGCCGCCGCGGTTCTTCTCCGTGCCGGACACCGCTGCGCCGGTGGGTGTCACCCATTGCGGCGCAGGGGTGCAGGAGGCGAGCACGGCTGCCGCGACGGCGCCCAGTCCGAGTCCGAGCACACCTCGTCGGGTCAGCAGCATCGGGGAGGACGGTGTGGGAGAGAGCGGACGGTCAGGCATGTTCGGGCTCCTCCTGCATGGTCGTCGCAGCGGGCGCCTGGGCGGGCAGGCGGAGCCGCTTGAGGAGGAGGGCGTTGACGGCGACGATCACGGAGGAACCGGACATCGACAGGGCGGCGATCTCCGGGGACAGCATGATCCCGAACGCCGGGTAGAACACGCCGGCGGCGATGGGGAGGGCGGCGGCGTTGTATCCGATGGCCCAGCCCAGGTTCTGCCGCATCTTTCGCAGTGTGCCCTTGCCGATCTTGAGTGCGATCGCAACATCGAGCGGGTCCGAGCGCATCAGGACCACGTCGGCGGTCTCGATGGCGACGTCGGTGCCGGCGCCGATCGCGATGCCGAGGTCGGCCTGGGCGAGGGCGGGGGCGTCGTTGACGCCGTCGCCGACCATCGCGACCTTCTTGCCCGTCTTCTGCAGCTCGGCGACCTTCGCGGACTTGTCCTCGGGGAGCACATCCGCGATCACGGTGTCGATGCCGAGGAGAGCGGCGATCCGGTCGGCGGTGGGCTTGTTGTCCCCGGTGAGCATCGCGACCTCGACGCCCTGCTCGTGGAGAGCGTCGATCGCGGTCTTTGCGGTGTCCCGGGGCGCGTCGGCGAGACCGATGATCCCGGCGACTTGCCCGTCCACGGCGAACAGGATCGCGGTGCGGCCGGACCCAGCCAGGTCCTGCTGAGCGGCCTGCACCCCGCTGATGTCGATCCCCTCCCCGGTGAGAAGGCGCGGGTTGCCGAGGACGACCTGTCGACCGTCGACGGTGGCGATCGCGCCCTGCCCGGTGACGTTTCGGAACGCGGTCGCGGTGCGACGGGGGATGCCGCGGGCGTCGGCGTAATTCACGATCGCTTTCGCCAGAGGATGCTCGGATTCCCGCTCCAACGCGACCGCGAGGGAGAGGGTCTCGAGGTCGTCGCCGCCGACGGGGATGTAGTCGGTGACCTCCGGCTCCCCCTTGGTGAGGGTGCCGGTCTTGTCGAACACGACCGTGTCGATGCGGGCGGCGGTTTCGATCCCGGCGGCGTTCTTGAACAACACACCGCGCTTGGCACCGAGCCCGGTGCCGACCATGATCGCGGTCGGCGTCGCCAATCCGAGGGCGTCGGGGCAGGTGATGACGACGACGGTGATGGCGAACAGGATCGCCATCGGCACCGCAGCGCCGGCGAGCAGCCACACCAGGAAGGTGAGGGTGCCGCCGATCAGGGCGACCAGGACCAGCCAGAACGCTGCCCGGTCAGCGAGGCGCTGCCCGGGGGCTTTGGAGTTCTGCGCCTCCTGCACGAGCTTCACGATCTGCGCCAACGCCGTGTCCGACCCGACTTTGGTGGCTGTGACGCGGAGGGTGCCGACGGTGTTCACGGTCGCTCCGATCACCTCCGACCCGGGCGCTTTGTCCACCGGCATGGACTCGCCGGTGACCATCGACTCGTCCACCTCGGACTCTCCGGATTCCACGACACCGTCGGTGGGGATCTTCGCCCCCGGCCGCACCAGCATCAGATCCCCCGGGACGACCTCGCTGGTGGGGATCTCGACCTCCTGCCCGTCACGGATCACGACCGCCTGCGAGGGCGCGAGCTCCAGCAGGGTGCGGATGGCGTCGTTCGCGCCGCCGCGGGCGCGCATCTCCACCCAATGCCCCAGCAGCACGAAGGTGGCAAGCACCGTGGCGGCTTCGTAGAACACTTCACCGCCGCCGGTGAGGGTGACCGCGAGGGAGTACAGCCAGCCGGCGCCGACTCCGACCGCGACGAGCACCATCATGTCGAGGGTCTTCGCGCGCAGCGCCCGGTAGGCGCCGTCGAAGAAGATCCACGCGGAGTAGAAGATCACCGGCAGCGACAGGATCAGCATGAACACGTCATCGCGCAGCCCGAACGGGGCCGGCACCTCGAATCCGATCACCTCCCGCCCGATCGGAGACCATAGGGTGATCGGGATCGACAGGATCAGCGTGACCAGGAACCGGTTGCGCATGTCGCGGATCATCGCGTCCATCGACATCCCGCCGTGGTGCCCACCGTGGCCCATCATCTCCTGCGCACTGTGACCCGACGCTGCACCATGATCGTGCCCACCCGCGGCCGCGGTGTGACCGGCGTGCTCGACGTGGTGACCGGCTTGCTCACCGTCATCCGCCGTCGCCGACGGGGCGTGCGTGTGGTCGTGGCCAGCGGCGTGATCGTGGACGGGGTCGTCGTGATAGCCCGCAGGACCCTCATGGCCCGCGTGGCTGGCGTGACCCGTGGCATCCGTGTGGCCCTCGTGCGCGTCGTGACTCGCGTGCGGTTCTTGTGCGCCCTCAGCTGCGGGGCCGTGGTGGGCGCTGTGGTCGTGCGCACCCTCGTCGTGCGGGACGTGCGCGGGGTCGCAGATATGGTCGGGGACGGACTGGCCGGCGCAGTGATACCCGCAGTCGATGACCCACTGCTGCAGGTGCGCTACCGAGGTGGTCTCGGGGTCGTAGGTGACGGTCGCGGTCTGCGAGACCGGGTTCGCGTCCACGGCGATCACCCCGGGTTGTCGGCCCAGGTGGGCTTCGGTGACGTTCTTGGAGGTCGCGCGGATCATGCCGCTGACCTGCAGGGTCACGGTTCTGGTGTCACTCATTTCGGTTCCTTCCCGATGGCGGGGTCGGTGGTGTCGGGGTGGGGCCAGTGCCAGTCGGCGACGGCGGGGATGTCGGTGCCGTGCTCACGGGTGTGGGCGCGGGCATGCAGGCGGGCGTCCTGCAGCTCCTGCCGCAGCTCCGCGTGGCGGGCGGCGAGGCCCGGGACGTGGTCGAGGACGTCGATCGCCAGCCGGTACCGGTCGAGGTCGTTGAGCATGACCATGTCGAACGGGGTCGTGGTGGTGCCGCGCTCCTGGAAGCCGTGCACGTGCAGGTTCTGGTGTCCGGCGCGGTTGTAGGTGAGTCGGTGGATCAGCCACGGGTAGCCGTGGTAGGCGAAGATCACCGGCTTGTCGGGGGTGAAGATCGCATCGAACTCCCGGTCCGGCAGCCCGTGCGGGTGCTGGTCCTCGGATTGCAGCCGGGTCAGGTCGACTACGTTCACCACCCGCACTCTCAGGTCGGGGACGTGCTCGCGCAGCAGCGCCGCCGCCGCGAGGGTCTCGAGGGTGGGGACGTCGCCGGCGGCGGCGAGCACCACATCCGGCTCGGTGCCTTCGGTTTCGGTGCCCGCCCACGGCAGGATGCCCAGCCCGCGGGTGCAGTGCTCGATCGCCTCGTCCATCGTGAGCCACTGCGGGGCGGGCTGCTTCCCGGCGACGACGACGTTGAGGTACCCGGTGGAGCGGAGGCAGTGGTCGTAGGTGGACAGCAGTGTGTTCGCGTCGAACGGGAGGTAGACGCGGACGATGTCGGGGCTCTTGTTCAGGGCGAGGTCGATGAACCCGGGGTCCTGGTGGGAGAACCCGTTGTGGTCCTGCCGCCAGACGTGGCTGGAGAGCAGGTAGTTGAAGCTCGGGATCGGGTCCCGCCACGACACCTCCCGGGCCGCTTCGAGCCATTTGGCGTGCTGGTTGAACATCGAGTCGACGATGTGGGTGAATGCCTCGTAGCAGTTGAACAGGCCGTGTCGGCCGGTCAGGACGTAGCCCTCGAGCCAGCCCTGGCACTGGTGCTCGCTGAGCACCTCCATCACCCGCCCGGTCGGGGCCAGGTGCTCGTCGACGGGCTCCACGGCCGCGTTCCACTGCTTGCCGGTGGCCTGGTAGACGGGTGGGGCGAGTCGGTTGGAGGCGGTCTCGTCCGGGCCGAAGATGCGGAAGTTGTCCGGGTTGTCCCGGATCACCCCCGCCAGCCAATCCCCCAATGTCCGGGTCGCTTCGCCGGTCGACGCCCCGCGCGCGGCGGGGTCGACGGGGTGGGCGTGCTCGCGGAAGTCCGGGAGCCGCAGCGGGACGGTGAGTTGTCCGCCGTTGCCGGCCGGGTTCGCGCTCATCCGCCGATCCCCGTCCGGGGCGATCGCGACCGTGGTCGGGCGTGGGGCGCCGATCACGTCGAACAGCTCGTGCGGGCGGTAGGACGCCAGCCAGTCCTCGAGGATCCGCAGGTGCTCGGGATTGTCGCGGACCTCGGCGAGCGGCACCTGGTGGGACCGCCAGGTGCCCTCCACGGGGAGCCCGTCGATCACCGGCGGGCAGGTCCAGCCTTTCGGGCTGCGCAGCACGATCGCCGGCCACGCCGGCCGGCCCTCCAGGGTGCCGGCCGCCGCGGCGGTCTTGATGTCCGCGATCCGGTCCAGCACCTCGTCCAGCACGCCGGCGAACCGGGCGTGGGGCTCCCGCGGGTCCTCGCCGTCGAAGCCGACGGTGACCACGAACGGCTCGTGGCCGTAGCCGCGCAGCAGCGCGACCAGCTCGTCCTCGGGGATGCGGGACAGCACCGTCGGGTTGGCGATCTTGTACCCGTTCAGGTGCAGGATCGGCAGCACCACCCCGTCCGCGGCGGGGTTGAGGAACTTGTTGCCGTGCCACGCGGTCGCCAACGGCCCGGTCTCCGCCTCCCCGTCGCCGATCACACAGGCGACCAGCAGATCCGGGTTGTCGAACGCCGCCCCGTAGGCGTGCACCAGGGAGTAGCCGAGCTCGCCGCCCTCGTTGATCGACCCCGGCGTCTCCGGGGACGCGTGCGAGGGGATCCCGCCGGGGAAGGAGAACTGCCGGAACAACGCCCGCAGCCCCTCTTCGGTGCGGTCGATGCCCGGGTAGCGTTCGGTGTAGGTGCCGTCCAGGTAGGCGTTGGCGACCATGCCGGGTCCGCCGTGCCCGGGCCCGGTCACGTACAGGGTGTTCAGGTCGCGGTCGCGGATGGCACGGTTCAGGTGGGCGTAGAGGAAGTTCAGGCCCGGGGTGGTGCCCCAATGGCCCAGCAGCCGCGGCTTGATATCGTCCCGGCTGAGGCGGTGGCGCAGCAGCGGGTTACCCTGCAGGTAGATCTGGCCGATGCTCAGATAGTTCGCCGCCCGCCACCACGCATCCACCGCCGCCAACTGCTCGACGGTGGCATCAGTGGTGCGGTGCGCCCACGCGGGGGGTGCCGGTGTGGGGGTCATGGTCGGTCTCCTTCCGATCCGCGGCCGCTCGGGTCGCGCCAGGTGCGAATGACGGGGGTCATGGTGTTGCCGCCGGGATGAGAACGGTGGCGGTGGTGTCGCGGATCCAGACCACGCCGCGGTCATCGACCAGGACGACCGCACCGTCCCCGGTGACCCCGAGGGCTTGGACGGTTCCCGTGGTGGTGCCGACGTTCTCCCAGCCGGTGCCGACTAGGCGTCGCAACGTCCCGTCGGTGTCCACTCCGACCACCCCACCGGTTGGGTCGGTCTCCACCAGGTACAGCACTGGCGCGTCCGGCGCCGGGGTGAAGGTGGCGCCACCGTCGGTGCTGTGCTGCAGCCCGTCCTGGGTGGCGGCGTACAGGGTGCCGTCGGTCGCGGCGGCCAGGTCGACGGCGGGCAGCTCGGCACCGTCCGCCCAACTCTGCCCGCCGTCGCTGCTGGTGCGCAGCAGCGGGCGGGAGGATCCGATCCCGTACAGGGTGCCGTCGCCGGTGACGGTGAGGACGTGGAAGTCCTCTTCCCCGGTGAACGCGACCGGTTCCCACGAGGCGCCGGCGTCGAGGCTGCGGATGATGCCGAGGTTGGGGGCGCCGAGCTCCGCCGGGGTGGACGGGCCGGGGTGCCCGGACGCGTAGAGGGTGTCACCGGTAGCGGTCAGTCCCATCGCGTCCAGGTCGATGCCACCGACCGGGCCGGTGACGGTGCCGTCCTCGCCCAGCGTGTACAGGCCGGTGTGGGTGCCCAGCAGCACGGTGCCGTCACCGGCGTCGACGATGCCGTGCACATGCCCGAACCCGGCCGCGGTGCTCGCGGGGGCATCGGGCTCCGCAGGGGTGGTGCTGCAGCCCGTGAGCAGCAGCGCGACGGTGACGGTGGCCGTGATCGCCAGTCTGCGGGTGGTGGGAGAGATCATGAACGGAGAGCCTTTCCGTGCGGGTACGCCGGATACCGGTGACCGCACAGGGGTCGAGGGTGGGGCCTCGGACGGGACCGGCATCGGGAGCGCGGGTCCGGTCCGAGGGGTACCGGGTCAGAGGCTGGCGAGGATGTCCTGCATCGTGGTGATCTCGGCGGTCTGCCCGTCGATGATCTGCTGCGCGAGGGCGGCCACGTCCGTGTTCTGCCCGTCGGTGAGCACCGACTGCGCCATCGTCACGGCGCCCTGATGGTGAGCGATCATGCCGTTCAGGAACAGGCGGGTCGCCTCGACCCCGGTCGCGGCATCCAAAGCGGCCATGTCGTCCTCCGACATCATCCCGCCGCCCATGTCCATGCCCTCCATCCCGGACATGGAGTCGTCGTACGGGACGCCCCACTCCTGAAGCCAGCCCTTCATGGTCTGGATCTCCGGGTCCTGTGCGGCCTTGATCTGCTCGGCGAGGGAGACGACCCGCTCGTCGATGCCGTCTTTCGCGAGGATCTGATCGGCCATCTCGATGGCCTGCTGGTGGTGCGGGATCATCATCGTCACGAACATCTCGTCCGCGGCGTTGAACGCGGCGGCGGACTGGGACGGGGCGGTGCTGGTCATCCCCCCGGAGCCGTGGTCCATGCCGGGCATGGTGCCGTCGGTGGGGGCGCAGCCAGCGAGCACGAGCACGGTGGCCAGGGCGCCAGCGGTCAGCGTGAGAGTACGAAAACGCATCAGGGGTGTCCTTGTCTATTCAGTCGGTGAGGGTCTGATTCAGTGCCCGGGAGGGCAGAGTGCAGCATCCCCGGCAAGGGTCGCCGGGGTTCAGGCGGAATCAGGTGCGACTGATGGACAGGACAAGCAGTGAAGGCGGGCGGGGATGCGGCAATCCGGCCAGCAGAGTCCGGGTATGGGAGCGCGAGCGGGCTACGGCGTATGCGAGAAGGGCACGGGACGTCGGGGCGAGCAGGACGATCACCGCGGCCAGCAGCGCCAGCACGCACATCATCATCAGCATCGAGTGATCCGGCATCCCCGCAGGGCTGCCGCACCCGTCCTGGCAATGCCCCCCAGCGCCCTCCGCCGCAGCTGCGGTCATCGGCGTATCGTCGGCGGCGGCTGGTGCGGAGCCGACCTGGCTGTGCGTGCTCATCGCGCTGGTCTCTGATGCCAGGGCGGGCTGGTGGGAACCGGTCAGGATGTGCATGGACAGCAGCCCGGTGATGATCGCCAGGGCGATCGGAGCGGCCAGCAGGAGCCGTCGCACCCCGGGGGTCAGACGCGCGTGCGAGCGAATCACGTTCACGACCGACCTCCTTCCCGTCCAGGGTAGCGGTGCCCTGCCTCCGCGACACGGTCAGAACACCACGCACGGAGCGGGTGCCCCCTACCACTCAGCATATACCCATCCGGGGTATCCAGGATGGGTATCGCTTCGGGGATGGCTACCCGCCCGGGGTATGCTGGGCGTGATCGAGGAAGGGGCGTCGACGGTGAACCAGGTGGTGGCACGACGGCGGGCACTCGGGTCCCGGCGTGCCCTGTGGTTCTACCTGGCCGCGGTGACCGCGATCATCGCGGGGCTGCTTGCGATGCATTCACTGAGTCTGGAAGAGGGCCAGGCGGGCACTGTCGTGTCCACCTCCGCAGTCGTTGCGGCCCCCGATGCCGCCGCTGATGTCCTGGTCAGCGGGGTGGCGACCCCCTCGTGCGATGAGACGGTCTGCGGGACGTCTCATGCTTTCGCTGCCGTGACGTGTCTGCTCGCGTTGCTGACCCTGCTCATCCTGGTGCTCCCGGCCCGGGACGGGTGGATGTCGCTGCTGGCGTGGCTGCGATCCCTCCCGGGCAGGCCGGGCTCGTTCACGTCCGGGTCGCCTCTTCTGCGACCCTCCCTGATCGTGCTGTCGATCAGCCGCACCTGATCAGCACCCCGCCCGCGCCCGCCGCCTGAGCCGCCGCCGGCGCGTGATGTCGCCGACGGTCCACGATGTGCGGCCCGCAGGCGAGCGCGACCCGTCTGCGGCAGCGCCATGGGTGATCCGATCCCGGATTCTCGCCGTGCACTCCGGGCCGCGGCTCCCGGTTGGACCGTGTGACGGCGGTGGCGACCGTGCGCACCTTCATCGTCCCCCTCATCCAGGAAAGTCTTGTATGCCCGAACCCGCCCCCTCCTCCCCGACTCCCGGTACCGGGACGCGCCGTGCGGCGAGAGCCGCCCTGTCTTCCCCACCCGTCCAGACGCGACGCGATCGACGCCGTCGGCCCACCCGTGCCGCCCGGACACCTCGACACGCGCCGCGCCGCACGCTCACCCGATCCCGGATGCTCGCCGGCGCGGTGATACTCACGGACGCGTCGATCGCCGGACTGCCGTTGCTGATCCCGTTGACGCCGGAGCCGGTGTTCGCCGTCGAGGCGACCCGCACCCCGGTGCGCGCCCAGTCGTTCACCACCCCCGACACCGTCACCGGGACGGTGATGGTGCGCGGGGACTACACGGTGGCGGTGACCCCCCCGTCGGGACCGAGTCGTACGCGCACACCGCGGACACGTTCACCAACGACCCGGCATCGGCGGTGCAGTGGCCGTTCACCGTGGGAGTGCCGATCAGCAGCACGTTCGGGTACCGCACCCCGCCATGCCCGTCCTGCTCAAATTTCCATGCCGGACTGGACATGACCCCCGGGATCGGCACCCCGATCCAGGCGATCGCCGACGGGGTGGTCACCACCGCCACTGGGCTGTGTCAAGCTTCGTAGACGATCTCTTTGTGGATTTCAGGCCGCGGTTGCGGTCTGGGCGTAGTAGGCGGCCCGGGTCTCGGCGGGGGTGCGGTAGCCGAGGGTGGAGTGCAGCCGGCGGCGGTTGTAGAACACCTCTATGTACTGCATCACGGCGAATCTCGCTCGCCGCCGGGTCGCGAAGGACTGCCGGTAGTACATCTCGTTCTTGAGCATCGAGAACCACGATTCGGCGACCGAGTTGTCCCAGCACACCCCGGTCCTTCCCACCGACAACCGCACCCCGAAACGGCCCGCGAGCTTGGCGTACTCGTCAGAGGTGTACTGGCTTCCGCGGTCCGAGTGGAACAGAGCGCCCGACTCGATGCGCCCGTGGGTATGGGCCATCGTGAGGGCGTCGCCGATCAGCTCGGTGCGCATGTGCTCAGCCATCGACCAGCCCACGACCTCACGGTTGAACAGGTCGATCACCGTCGCCAGATACAGCCACCCTTCCCCGGTGCGCAGGTAGGTGATGTCGCCGACGAAGCGGACCCCGGGCCGGTCGGCGGTGAAGTCCCGCTTGAGCAGATCGGGGCGGGTCACCACGTCGTCGGCGGGGATCGTGGTGCGCTTCTTGGAGCGGGGCTGGATCCCGAAGATCCCCGCCTCCCGCATGATCTTGCGGACCAGACCCTCCGACGCGGCGATCCCGCGGCGAGACAATTCGGCGAGCACCCGCCGGAACCCGTTCACCCCGTGCGAGTCGTCGTGGATCTGCGTGATCACACCAGACAGCCACACCCTCCGCGCCGTGGTCGGCGGGATCGTGTCCCGCCGCTTCGCCCACGCGTAGTAGCCGGCGCGTGAGACGCTGAGCAGGCGCGCCATCAGCTCGATCGTGAAGGTGGCCTTCTCCGCGTGCATCAGCGTGAACTTCTCGCTCACCGCTGCTCCTTCGCGAAGAAGGCCGCGGCTTTTTTCAAGAACGCGTTCTCCTCCGCGAGCCGCCGGTTCTCCGCTTCCAACCGTGCGATCCGCGCGGCCTCCACCGGTGGCGGCGCCGTCTCCGGGTCGGGGTGCTGGGCCCGATACGCCTTCACCCAGTACCCGAGCGAGCTCTCGTTGATCTCCAACTCCCGCGCGACCTGCGCGATCGGGCGGCCGCCCTGCACGACGAGCTGGACCGCGTCGGCCTTGAACTCCTCAGTGAACTTCCTGCGATTCGTAGACATCTCTGCCTGTCGTTCCTTCCTGGTAACGACCGTCTACAAGAAGTGTCACACCCCAGACGGAGCAGGGCGGCGCGTACGGGGTGTACGTGGTGATCCGGCACGAGATCGACGGGCAGGTCGTGGAAAGCGCGTACGCGCACATGCGGGAAGGGTCCCTCGCCCTGACCCCGGGACAGACCGTGCGGGTGGGGCAACTGGTCGGCCGGGTCGGGGACAGTGGACGCAGCTTCGGCGCACACCTGCACTTCGAGATCCGCACCGGAGGCGAAGCGGTGGACCCGCTGGCGTGGCTCCCGGCGAGGGTGAGGCCCTGATGGACGCACTCCTCATTGTGGCTCCGGCGCTGATCCCGAGCCCGGGGATCAGCTTCGTGCAGGTCGGGCCGTTCCAGATCCGGTTCTACGCGCTGGCGATCCTGGCCGGGATCGTGCTGGCGGTGCTGATCACCGGCCGTCGGTTGCGGCCGGTCGGGCACCCGGCCGGGGTCGTGGTGGATGTGGCGATGTGGGCGGTGCCGTTCGGGATCCTCGGCGCCCGGATCTACCATGTGCTCACCCATCCGGGCGACTACTTCTTCCCTGGCGCGGACCTGTGGCGGGTGCTCTACATCTGGGAGGGCGGGATCGCGATCTTCGGTGCGATGGGAATGCTGAGCCTTTGGTTGACTCGTTTCCTTATCCCGCCAGGCAGGCGGGGTGTTTCATGATGGTCTCGAACTCGATGGGCGTCAACTTCCCGAGTCTTCGTTGACGGCGGCATCGGTGGTAGCGTGCCTCGATCCAGTACACGATCGCGAGGCGAAGCTCGTCACGGGTGGTCCACTGCTGCTGGTTGAGGACGTTCTTCTGCAGCAGACTGAACCAGTTCTCCATGGCCGCGTTGTCCGCGCACGCGCCGACTCTGCCCATCGATCCGCGCAGCCCGAAGTGTCGAAGGGCACGCCGGAATCTACGGCTTCGAAATTGACTGCCTCTATCGGAATGCACCGTCACCCCGGCTGGCTTACCGCGCCGGTGGAACGCGTCGGTGAGCGCGTCAACGGCCAGTCGGGCCTTCATCCGGTCGCTGATCGAGTAGCCCACGATCCGGTTGCTGAACACGTCCTTGACCGCGCACAAGTACACCTTGCCCTCACCGGTTCGGTGTTCGGTGATGTCGGTGAGCCACAACTCGTTGGGCCGGTCGGCGGTGAAGTCACGTCTGACATGGTCGTCATGCACGGCAGGACCCGGCCGGCGATGCTTCCGAGAGCCCTTGCGGCGGTGCGCGGCCGAGAACATGCCCTCCTGCGAGCACACCCGCCACACGCGACGCTCAGACACCTGCCAGCCGTCGTCGACGAGTTCGTCGGAGATGAGCCGGTACCCCTGACAACGGTCCTCATCCCACACGTCCCGGGCAGCGTTGATCAGATGCGCCTCGTCCCAGTCGCGATCGCTGACCGGATTGGCCAGCCACTGGTAGTACGCCTGCTTGGAGAAGCCGAGGACCCTGCACGCCACCGCGACCGACACCCTCACGGGGGCGCCGGCCGCAGCCAGTTCACGGACGAGCGGGAACACTATTTTGGGGACGCAGCACCGATCCGAAGGTTCGCTTGCGAAAGATACGCCGCGGCCTTCCGGAGGATCTCGTTCTCCATCTCCAACTCGCGGATCCGCTTGAGCATCTTCGCCTGCTCACGCTGCCCGTCCCGATCGCTCGACGCCGCCGGCGCGATCCCGCGGCCGGCCAGCTCGACGTTACGCACCCACGCCTGCAACGCCGACTTCGAGATCCCCATATCCGCGCAGACCTGCTTCTGCGACATTCCCTGCGTGAGCACCAGAGCGACCGCGTCGCGCTTGAACTCCTCCGAAAACTTCACCGGCCTGACTTCATCCTTCCCGCCCCGATCCTTCAAATCAAAGCAGTCCCAGAGTCAACCAAAGCTTCAGCATTCCCACCCTCGCCCCGGACTCGGTGATCCTCGCCACCGGGTACGACCCCGGCGACGACTGGCTCCCCGCCGAGGCGACCGCAGCCCGGTCCCGCCCGGCGATGACCGGGCTGCCGGGCTTGTTCGTCGCCGGGATCCCCGCCCACAGCCGCCCCGGAGCGGACACCCTCGCCGGGGTGTCCCGGGACGCCGCCGTGATCGCCCGCACCATCGCGGACCGGCCATGACCGCCACCCCGACGACCCTCCAGGACCCGCACGGGCACCCCCAACCCACCCCGCCGAACCGCCGTGCCCGGGCGGTGATGCCGTTGGCGGTGGCGTTGCCGGTCGCGGCGGCCGCGGCGGTGCTGATGGATCTCGCCTACCCGGAGGTGGGGTTCTGGCCGGCCGCGTTCGCCGCGACCGGGCTGCTGCTTCTCGCCCTGATCGGCCGGAGCGTGTGGGGGGCGGTGGCGGTCGGGGCGGCGTTCGGGTTGCTGTTCTTCGGGCTGCTGGTGTCCTGGACGACCCGGTATCTCGGGCCGGTGCCGTGGGCGGCACTGACCGTGGTGGAAGGGACCCTGACCGCGGTCGAGATCATCCCGCTGGCACTCGCGTACCGGTGGGTGCCGCGCGCCGTCCCCGGCCCGGTCGGACGCCTGCTGCTGCTGCCGGGCCTGGTGGCCGCGTTGTGGACGGGCCGGGAGGTGCTGCTGGGCGCCTGGCCGTACGGGGGGCTGCCGTGGGCGCGGCTCGGGATCACCCAAGCCGACAGCCCCCTCGTTCAGACGGTGTCCTGGGTCGGGGTGAGCGGGCTCACCTTCCTGATGGTTTTCACCGTCGCCGCCGCGATCGAAGCCATCCGGACCGGCTTGTGGCGTCGCCCGCTGCCCGCTGCCGTACCCGCCGTGACCGCCCTGGTGTTGGTCCTCGTCCCGGCGTTTCCCACCACACCGGCCGGGACGATGCGGGTCGGGGCGGTGCAAGGCAACGGCCCGTCCGGGTACTTCGACCAGCGCACCGTGGGGGCGATCGCCCGGGCGCAGGGAGACGCGACCGGCCCGGTGCTCGACGCGGATGTGGATCTGGTGGTGTGGCCGGAAGGGCTGGATGCTGACCCGTTCCAGACCCCGTGGCTGGCGGAGTACCTCAGCGGCATCAGCACCCGGGCAGGGGCCCCGCTGCTGGCGAACGCGGCCACCACGTCGGGTGGCAACATCTACAACACGTCGTTCCTGTGGGACCCGGCCACCACCGGTGCCACGCCGCGGCGGGAGCAGACGCAGACGCACGCGAAACGCCACCCGGTGCCGTTCGGCGAGTACGTGCCCGACCGGGCGTTCTACACCCTGCTCGCTCCCGACCTGGTCGGGCTGCTGCAACGCGACTACGCGCACGGCACCGACCTGCCCGTGGTCACCGTCGGCAGCGTGCCGGTGGGGTTGGCGATCTGCTTCGACGTGATCTACGACGAAGTCATCGCCGAGAGCGTCACCGCCGGCGCGGAGCTGCTGGTGTTCCAGACCAACAATGCCGACTTCCGCGGCACGGACGAGAACCTGCAGCAGCTCGCGGTCGCCAGAATCCGCGCGGCGGAGACCGGCCGCACCGTGGTGAACGTCTCCACCGTCGGCACCAGCCAGATCATCCGCCCCGACGGCAGCACCCTCACCGGTCTGCCCGCCGGACAGGCCGGGGCGATGATCGCCGACACCGACCTGCGCGCCGGGCTCACCCCCGCCGTCCTCATCGGGCAAGGCGTTTCCACTGTCACCCTGTGGGGTGGGCTGGGTGGTCTCGCCCTCACCGGTGCGATCGCCCGGCGGCGACGCCCCCCTGCCGTGGCCTGACCATGCATGCCCGCCAGACAACCCGGGGCTATCCGACGGGCGGGAGGACGAGGCGGCGGATCTCCGCAGCGATCAGGTCCGATTCTGTGGCGGGGATGTAGTGGCCGGAGCGGGCAGCGACCACGTGCCGGCCCTGCCGGGACTGTGCGGCCCGATACCGCCCGGCGGCGGTCGCGGCATCCCGGACCCGTCGCGGCATCCCGTCCGCGAGACTGCCGGAGATGACGGTGACCGGGACATCGGGCAGCACCGGCGGGTCGCCGCGCCAGGCGTGCAGCTCGGTGAGGAACGTGCGCGCCTGCCGACCCTGGGTGACCACCACCGCGGGCCGGAACGCCTCCCGGTGAAGATCCGCCCGCACATCCTCGGGCATCCCCTCCCCGAGGAACCGGAAGAACCGCTCCAGCAACCCCACCCGTGCCAGCACCCACTCCACGGCGATCACGATCTTCTCCCCGACCCGGAACGGCACACCGAACTGCTGGGTCGCTGCCTCGTCGGTCGGATCCACCAGCACCATCGGCCCGCCCGCGGAATGCCCCACCTGCACGAACCCGCTGCTCGGCTCGAGGCCGTCCAGCAGATCGTTCAGGTCGTCGGCCATCCGGTCCAGGGTGCGCCCTGCACTATCCGGGACGGACCGACCCAGCCCCGCCCGGTCATACACCACGGCCCGCGTGAACGCGGCGACCCGGGTCTGCACCGACGCCCAGGTGGAGCGGGTCGCCGCCGATCCCGCCTCGAACACCACCGTCGGCACCCCGGGGGCCCGGCGGGACCCGGCAGCACCATCGCATAAGGGGCGCGCCCGTCACGGGTGCGCACCCACACCGGCTCCCCCTGCGTGTGCACACGCTCCCCGCCATGACCCGCCCACCGGTCCGTGCCCTGGCGGGAGGCGCCGGTCGCGGCGCGGTGGGCCTTCTCCCGCAGGGCCAGCAGGGCGAGGGTGTCGTCCTTGATCTGGGTGCGGCCGAGGATGCCCCAGTGCGCGCTCAGGTGGTCTTCGAGGTAGCGCAGCACCCGGGCGAACGGGACGGTGTGCCACGGCGCCCCCGCCCCGGGCGGGGAGGTGGGGTTGCCGAACACGACCGTGCGGATCGTGCGCGCTTCCGGCGCCACCGTCCGTCCCGTTTCCAGCAGTTCGGCGACCAGCCGGGCGGCATCGGTCGGGGCGCAGCACCCGAACCGGGTGAACGCGGCTTCCAGCACGGCCGGGTCCCGCATCGCCGGGTTGGGGTGCGGGCGGCCTTCCTTGACCTCGCCGACGATCATGTCCGCTCCGCCCCCGGCACCCAGGGCCGGGTCCAGCGGTGCGTCGACGGTCCCGGACGCTCCCGGTGCGCGGTGCAGCCGTACGGCGAGGATGTCCAGGTCGGTGATGGTGCGGGGACCGCCGGGACCGGTGGCGTCCAGCACGGGTATTCGGCGACGGTGAAGTAGCCGTTGACCCGCAGGTACGCCTGCACCAGCCCGACCGCCGTGTCCACCCTCTATCTCCGACCGGGTTATCTGGCCGGTCAGGCGGCGTGCGCGTAGCGGGCCGGGTCGGCGTCGAACAGCGGCCCGCACTCGGCGCAGCAGAACCAGTACCGGCTGCCCTGGTAGTCGCGGAACAGGCCGCGCTGCTCGGCCCAGGCCGGGTCGACCTGGTTGCCGGGCATCACCGGACAGGTCACCAGGTTCGTCGCCCCCGCCGGCGGCTCGTGATGGTGATGCTCGTGCGCACCATGCTCGTGCGCACCATGCTCGTGTCCTCCATGGTCGTGCCCGTGCGTGTGGTCGTGCCCGGAGTGGTCGTGGTCGTGGTCGTGGTCGTGGTCGTGGTCGTGGGACATGGTGTGTCTCCTTCTCGAGCGATGGTTAGGCCTGGACGGGCGCGGGCTCTCGGGTGGCGGGGGCGCCGGCACGGGTTGGGGTGGGCAGGGGGCGAAAGCGGCGCAGGCGGAGGCTGTTGGTGACGACGAACACGCTGCTGAACGCCATTGCCGCGGCGGCGAGGATGGGGTTGAGCAGGGCGAGCATCGCGACCGGGATCGCGGCGACGTTGTACGCGAACGCCCAGAACAGGTTCCCCTTGATCGTGCCCAGGGTGCGGCGGGCCAGCCGGATCGCGTCCGGGACCAGCATCAGGTCGCCGGAGACGATGGTCAGGTCCGCGGCGGTGATGGCCGCGTCGGTGCCGGTGCCCATCGCGATCCCGAGGTCGGCGGCGGCGAGGGCTGCGGCGTCGTTGACGCCGTCGCCGACCATCGCGACCACCCGGCCCGCGGCCTGCAGGTCGCGGATGGTGTCGAGCTTGCCCTGCGGGGTGACCCCGGCGCGGACGTCCTCGATCCCGGCCTGGTTGGCGATCGCGCGGGCGGCGCCGGGGTTGTCGCCGGTGAGCAGGATCGGGGTCAACCCGAGCTCCCGGAGCCGTGCGACCGCCTCACGGCTGGTGGGTTTGATGGTGTCGGCGACGCTGATCGCCCCGCGCACCTGCCCGTCCCACGCCACCACCGTCACCGTCGCCCCCGCCGCCTCGTCCGCCGCGATGGTCGCGGCGAGGCCTGAGGGGATGGGGAGGGACCACTGGGTGGTGATCCAGGAGGCGCGGCCCGCGGCGACCATCCGGCCGTCGACGATGCCCTGCACGCCTTGACCGGCCTCGGCGGCGAATGACTCCACGGCATCCGTCGGGCCGTCGGCTGCGGCGGTGATGGCGCGGCCGATGGGGTGCTCGGAGCCGTGCTCGAGCGCCGCGGCGAACCGGATCAGCTCCGCCTCATCGGTGCCGGGAGCGGGGTGGATGCCGGTGACGGTCATGGTGCCGGCGGTGATGGTGCCGGTCTTGTCGAGCACGACGGTGTCGATGCGGCGGGTCTGCTCGAGCACCTGGGGTCCGCGGATGAGGATGCCCAGCTGGGCGCCGCGGCCGGTGCCGACCAGCAGAGCGGTCGGCGTCGCCAGCCCCAGCGCGCACGGGCAGGCGATGATCAGGGTGGTCACCGCGGCGGTGAAGGCGACCTCCAAGGGCGCCCCCGCGATCAGCCACCCGGCGAACGCGGCCAGGGCGAGGACAATGACGATGGGGACGAAGACGGCCGACACCCGGTCGGCGAGGCGCTGCACCTGGGCCTTGCCGGTCTGCGCCTCCTCGACCAGCCGCGCCATCCGGGCCAGCTCGGTGTCGGCGCCGACGCGGGTGATCTGCACGAGCAGGCGCCCGCCGGTGTTCACAGTCGCGCCGACCACGCGGGAGCCGGGGGCGACTTCGACCGGCACGGACTCGCCGGTCAGCATCGACTCGTCCACCGCGGACATTCCCTCGGTGACGAGGCCGTCGGCGGGGATCTTCTCACCCGGCCGCACCACCACGACATCACCCGGAACGAGCTGTGCGACGGGGACGCGCTGCTCAGTGCCTTCGCGGAGGATCACTGCGTCCTTGGCGCCGAGCTCCAGCAGGGCGCGCAGGGCCTCGCCGGACTGCCGCTTGGCACGAACCTCGAGGTAGCGGCCGAGGAGGATGAACACGGTCACCAGCGCGGCGACCTCCAGGTACACCTCGTGGCCACCGGCCTGCGGGGTGCCGACGAAGGTGACGCTCATCCGCATTCCCGGCATCCCCGCACCGCCGAAGAACAGCGCGTACAGCGACCAGCCGAACGCGGCCAGCACCCCGACGCTGATCAGAGTGTCCATCGTCGCCGCCCCGTGCCGGGCATTGATCGCCGCGGCGCGGTGGAACGGCCACGCCCCCCACACCACCACCGGCGCGGCCAGGGTGAGCGTGAGCCACTGCCAGTAGGTGAACTGCAGGGCGGGGATCATCGACAGCACCGCGACCGGCACCGCCAGCACCGCCGAGACGATCAGCCGCTGCCGCAGCGACGCCAGCTCATCGTCCCGCGGGATGGTCTGCTCAGCCGTGTCGGGCACAGGCGGGGCTGGGAGGCTCGCTCCGTACCCGGCCTGCTCGACCGCCGCGATCAGCTCCTCCACCGGCACCGGGGCCTCCGAGTGCACGCGGGCCTTCTCGGTGGCGAAGTTGACCGTCGCCGCCACCCCGGGCAGCTTGTTCAGCTTCCGCTCGACCCGCGTCGCGCACGACGCGCAGGTCATCCCGGTGATGTCGAGATCGACGTCCAGCGTGCTCATGAGGCTGCGGCGAGGCTGTACCCGGCCTCCTCCACCGCCGCCCGCACCCGCTCCGCATCCACCGGCGTCGCGCTGGACACCGTCACCGTGGACACGCCACCGGCGTGCAGATCGACCGCGACGTCGGAGACACCGTCGATCGCGGAGACCTCCTCGGTGACGCTACGCACGCAGTGCGCGCAGGTCATCCCCTCCACCAGGAACTGCGCCGACACGGTCTCGCCCGCCGCCGTCTGCTGCGCCGGTGCGCCGGTGTCGGTGGCTGCCGTGGCGTGGGAGGTGGGGCTGCAACAGGCGCAGCCACCGCCGGTGCTGGTCGCCTGCAGGCCGAGGTCCTGGAATCCCTGTCCGGTCATGATGTGCTCCCTTCAAGAGCCTTGTGTGAATGTGAGTAGAGGGTGTCTTAGGAGCGCACGAGGCGGGCGATGGCGGCGTTGGCCTCACGGAGCTTCTCCTCCGCAACCGGGCCGCCTTCCGCGGTCGCCTGCGCGACGCAATGCGCGAGGTGGTCTTCCAGCAGCGCCAGCGCGACGGACTCCAGCGCCTTCGTCGCCGCCGACACCTGGGTCAGCACGTCGATGCAGTAGACGTCCTCGTCGATCATCCGCGCGATCCCGCGGACCTGCCCCTCCGCGCGGCTCAGCCGCGCCAGCAGCGTCGGCTTGTTGTCCACATACCCGTGTGCCATCTCGTACCTCCTCACCCCAATCTAGCATACCCACTAGGGGTATGGGGTGTAGGGTGGGGGCATGACCGGCGTTCGGCACCCTCACCCCGCTCACGGGTCCGGCTGGCATGTGCTGACCGGGGGTCCGAGCTCGGGGAAGACCACGACGGTGAACCTGTTGCACGCCCGGGGGTATGCGACGACGATCGAGCATGCCCGCCACTACATCGACCTGCAACGGATCAGCGGGCGCAGCATCCGGCAGATCCGGGACCGGCAGGCGCAGTTCCAGCGCGCGGTCGTGGCGATGCAGATCCAGCAGGAGCGTGACCTGGACCCGGCGCAGACGGTGTTCCTGGACCGGGCCCTGCCGGACTCGCTGGCCTACTACCGGTTCCTCGGCATCGACCCCGACCCCGCGCTGCGGGACGCGGTCGCCCAGGCGCGGTACGCGACCGTGTTCCTGCTGGACCTGCTGCCGTTGGCTCCCGATTACGCGCGCACCGAGGACGCGGCTGCGCAGCAGCGCCTCCACGAGCTGATCGGGCAGGTGTATCGGGAGCTGCCGTTCCCCGTGGTCACCGTCCCCGCACTGCCACCGGACGAGCGTGTCCAGTTCATCCTCGACCGGACCCGCTGACCGGGAAGAACGGGGGATGTGATGGGTGAGGGTCGTCGCGGCCGGTACCGGCAGATCGGTGCGGTGTTACGCCGGCACGGGCTGGGCGTCGCCGCCGGAATGATCGGTCTAGGTGTGATGTCCAGGCAGGTTGTTGAGTCTGCTGATGGGTGCGGCTCCGACTGCGGAGTGGTGCCTGTGATGATTGTAGGTGTGTAGCCAGGCGGGTAGCGCGGCTCGGCGTTCGGATTCTGATCCGTAGAAGCGTGCGTAGGCCCAGCCGTCGGCGAGGGTGCGGTGGAACCGCTCGATCTTGCCATTGGTCTGTGGACGATAGGGGCGGGTGCGCTTGTGTCGGACGCCGAGCAGGGTGCAGGCATCTCGCCATGCGTAGGAGCGATAGGCCGACCCGTTGTCGGATAAGACGCGCTCGACTGTGACGCCGCGATCTGCGAACCAGGCGGCAGCGCGTTCAAGGACACCGATCGCCGTGACGGCTTTCTCGTCGGCGCAGATCTCGGCGTAGGCAACGCGGGAGTAGTCATCGATAACGGTATGGACGAATGCGGTGCCGATGTTCGGGTGACCTTTGCTGGTTCTTCCCGTGCGGAGAGCCGTCGTCGCCTTGTGTTTGTCTCCTTGCTGCTTGCCGACGAACCGCCAGCCACCACCATCGGGGATGCTGCCGAATTTGGTCACGTCGACGTGAATCATCGATCCGGGATGGGGATGCTCGTATCGGCGGATGGGTTCGCCGGTAACCCGATCGATATGACTGAGTCTGTTGATCCGCGCGCGCACCAGTACCGCATGAACAGTCGAGGTCGGGAGGCCGAGCTCCGCGGCGATCTGCGCCGGGCCGAGCCGGCGTCGCCACCGTGCCTTCACGATCCGTTTGACCAGCTCGGGAGGGGTCTTGGTCGGCATCGATCGCGGCCGGCTGGATCTGTCGAGCATCCCTGCTGCCCCCTCGACGCGGAACCTGACGGCCCACTTCCGCGCCGTAGGCGGCGAGGTCATGAACATCTTCGCCGCGACAGTGGCGGACCAATGCTCTTCGACAATGAGCTTGGCCAGCCGCAAACGAGCGCGCGGGGTCAGAGCAGCGTTAGCGTGGGACATGAAGGCCTCCTGTGTTGCGTGAGCGGTTTCTAAACAGCTCCACTCTCGCAACCGGAGGCCTTCACCCCTCAGAAATCACGAGCGATTCACGCAACAACGTCCCTGGACATCACAACTAGCCAGTCGGAATCCGCCACCGCCGGGAGGGACAGGTCTGCCGCTGGACCTCGAAGGTCACGCTGCCAAGGTCCTCTCCCGACGGTGAGGATGAACCAGCGGGACGATCCCGCCACTACCCATCTTGACGAGTGAGCGTTGCCAGACCGCGCCGGGCAGGTTCGCCGCGATCGCCTCCACGAGACCGGCGTGAGCGTCGGAGGTGACGAGGCGCACCCCGCCCAGACCGCGAGCGACGAGGTCGGCGAAGAACGAGTTCCAGGCAGCACCGGTCTCCGACGTCGCGACCCGCAGGCCGAGCACTTCCCGGCGCCCGTCGGCGTTCACCCCTGTGGCGACCAGTACCACGGCGTTGATCACGCGGCCGCCTTCACGGACTTTCATGGTCAGCGCATCGGCGGCGACGAACGTGAACGGGCCCGCATCGCCGAGGGGCCGGTGGCGGAACTGGTCGACGTGTTCGTCGAGGTCCGCGGCCATCCGGGAGACCTGCGACTTCGACAGCGAGTGGATCCCGAGAGTCTTCACCAGCTTGTCCATCCGCCGCGTCGAGACACCGGCGAGGTAGCAGTCCGCGACGACCGTGATCAGCGCAGTCTCGGCGCGCTTGCGGCGCTCGAGGAGCCATTCCGGGAAGTAGGTGCCCTGCCGGAGCTTCGGGATCGCGACGTCGATCGTGCCGACGCGGGTGTCGAGGTCGCGGTGGCGGTAGCCGTTGCGCTGCGCGGCACGGTCCGGTGAGGGCTTGCCCCACTCGGCGCCGACCACAGCGTCAGCATCGGCGGACAGGAGCGCGTTGATCATCGTCTGCAGCAGGCTGCGCATCAGATCCGGAGACGCGTCCGCGAGGGCTTCGCCAAGCAGGCCAGCAGGGTCGACAATATGAGGTGCGGTCATCGTGATGATGCCTTTCGAGTGGGATGTGAGAGTTTCCTCGAAGGATCACACGGTGACCGCGCCCACGTCCAAGACGGGGCCGGCAGCCACCGCGCGCTACACCACGTTAAGGGGCACTACTCCTGATCAATCACGTTTCCGCAGACAGTTCCACTTCGACTACCTGAATAACACATCGACATCCCTACAGACGAGCTGACGGCTCCCCGGATCGGGCGCACCGTTGATCCCGACACGGTGTGGTCTCCGACGAAAATCCCCGGGACCAAACTCGATACGCCGCTACCTGTCCAGAGCGCAGTATCCCCGTAAGGCATCCCTGCGGGATACAGGCCTCCCTGGAACTGCCCGATCGGCCAGCAGGTCGTCGGCCGCGGCCACGCCTACGGTGACCGCCGACTGCCCGTCGCCGCGATCGTCGGCGTCGCCGGATCGGCGGTCGCCGCGGTGCTGGCCTTCCTCCAGCACGCCTGGGCGAGCGGCGTGGCGGCGACGCTCGCGCTGGTGCTGCTGCTCGCGTGGCTGGGCATCTTCGCGCGCATCTCGGCGCCGATCAACAAAAGGCTCAGCGCCGCCGCCTACGCCGGCGACGTGCCGCGGGATGCCCGCGCGCTGCAGGAGCGCTGGGATTCGGTGATCGTGCTGCGCGCGGTCATCCAGGGTCTCGCACTCACCCTGCTGTGCGTGAGCCTCGCGCTTCGGTGAGGCGGGGCGGGCGGCTGTGCGGCGCCCGCGTCAGCGCTTGCCGACGATCTGGCGCGCGACGAGGTCGCGCATGATCTCGTTGGTGCCGCCGTAGATGCGGTGCACACGGGCATCCAGGTAGGCGCGCGCGATCGGATACTCGGTGATGTAGCCGTAGCCGCCGTGCAGCTGCACGCCGACGTCGAGCAGCTCCGCCTCGCGGTCGGTGGCCCAGAACTTGACTTTCGCGGCCTCTTCGGCGGTGAGCTTCTGGTCCTTGTAGAGCTCCATCGCGCGGTCGATGTAGGCCCACATCACGTCGACCGTCGTCGCCATGTCGGCGAGGCGGAAGCGGGTGTTCTGGAAGTCGGCGACGCGCTCGCCGAACGCCTCACGGCTGATCACGTAGTCGCGGGTCCAGTCGAACGCGGCCTCACCGGCGGCAGCCGCCGCGACGCCGATCGACAGGCGCTCGAGCGGCAGGTTCATCATGAGCTGGATGAAGCCGAGGCCCTCCTTGCCGCCGATGAGGTTCGCCTCGGGCACGAACACGTCGGTGAAGCTGAGCTCGGCGGTGTCCCACCCGTGGAAGCCCATCTTCTCGAGCTTCTTGCCGTGCTCGAAGCCCTCCATGCCGTCTTCGAGGATCAGCAGGCTGAAGGCATCGGGCCGGTTGCCCTCACCGGTCTTGACGAAGGTGACGACGATGTCGGCGGTCTTGCCCGACGAGATGAACGTCTTCGCGCCGTTGACGAGGTAGCCGCCGTCGACCTTCTTGGCGGTCGTCTTGATGCCGCGGAGGTCGGACCCGGCACCGGGCTCGGTCATCGCGAGGGCGCCGAGGATCTCGCCGGTCGCCATGCCTGGCAGCCACTTCTCCTTCTGCTCCTGCGTGCCCATGTGCACGATGTACGGCACGGCGAGGTCGTCCTGGATGCCGAGGGCGCCCGCGAGCGAGCCCTGGCCGGCCTTGATGACCTCTTCGAGCACGATCGCGCGGAAGCGGTAGTCCTGCAGCATGCCCGCGCCGCCGAACTCCTCCGGCACGGAGAGCCCGATGATGCCGGCCTCGCCCGCGGCGAGCATCGTGGCGCGGTCGATCTCGCCGTCCGCCTCCCACTGCTTGCGCTTCTCCTCCGTGGCGTAGCGCTTGACGAACTCCTTGACGACGTCGCGGAACGCCTCGTGGTCTTCGTCGTAGATATTGCGCTCCATGGTGCGCCTGCCTCTCTTCGTTGAGTGTCGATCGAGTATCGAAGTCGGTCGAGGTGCGGGATGCCGGTGGCATGCCATCTCAGCATCCATGGTACTGGGTTGCACCGCGTGCAGGCAGCGCGGGGTGGATGCCTCGGTGCCGGTCGGCGCGAGGGTGTCGGCGCGAGGGCGTCGCGTGCGTGGCGCGGAGTCGGGACGTGGGCGCGCCTCAGTACGTCGGGGCCGCCGGGAGGCCGAAGAAGTCCTCGAGGGTGTGGAATCCGCCGTCGTGATAGACCTGGGCGAGCCCCGGACCGATGTAGCGCAGGTGCCACGGCTCCCACTCGTACCCGGTGATCGGCGTGTACCCGTCTTCGTAGCGCACGACGAACCCGAACCGCCATGCGTTCGCGGCCACCCAGGCGCCCTGCGGCGTGCCACCGAACGACTCGATCGCCGCGCATCCGCCGTCGCACGCCGCGACGTCGGTGGCGAGGCCGGTCTGGTGCTCGCTGAACCCGGGCCGGGCGCTCTGCAGGTCGGCCTCCTCGCGCCCCATCGAGTCGACGTAGCCGTTGTAGGTGCGGGTCTGCGAGGCGTACGACCGGTAGGCGCTGTTCAGCCCGATCGAGCCCGCCCCCTCCGCCGATGCGGCGGCGACGAGCGCACTGAGCGCATCGGATGCCGCGGGCTGCAGCCGTCCGTCGACGGTCCGCGGCATGTTCGCGGGCGCGGTGACCTCCGCCGGCTCGAAGTCGATCGGCGCGAGCGGGCGCTGCTTGTCGACGATCACCCACACCCGCCGCGAGTCGGAGAGGTCGACGCACGGCGCCGCGCCGCCGGCGACGGCCGCGCGGAACGCGGCGGCGCCCCCGAACGCGGCGAGCACGTCGGCGTCGGATCCCCCCGCGAGCGCGGCGGCGACCGCAGGATCGGCGCAGGTCGCGGCGGCGACCGATGTCTGCGCCGGCGCGGGAAGTCCGGTGGCCGCGCCCGCACCCGCGCCCGACCCGGCGGGCAGCGCGACGGCGTCGGCGGGGGCGCCGCCCGTGGCTCCCGAACCGGAGGCATCCGCACCGCCAGCGCTGCCGCCGTTGCCGCCCGCGCCTCCGACGCCTCCCGTGGCGACGGCGATCGCGACGACGATCCCGACGACGAGCAGCGCGGCGGCGGCGCCGAGCTGCAGCGTGCGGCGGCGGCCACGACGACCCGCATCGCGTCGCGCGCGGCGGGTCGTGGGCTGCTCGGGCTGCGGCACCCGCCCATTCTGCCGTGACTTCGCTGATCGTCTGCTCTGCTTGCCATGGCATCGAATCTATGTTCTACTACCGACATGCGCTGGAGTGGACAAACGATCGGAGAGCGGGACGAGTCGGCGCTGCCCGGGCTCGAGACGCTCGACGGCCTCGTGCGCAGCGTGACGACCCCCGAATTCGCGGGCATGACCTTCCACGAGGTCGCGGCGCGCTCCGCCCTGAACCACGTCCCCGGCGCCTCCGCCATGCCGTTCGACTGGACCGTGAACCCCTACCGCGGCTGCAGCCACGCGTGCTCGTACTGCTTCGCGCGCAACACGCACACCTACCTCGACCTCGATGCGGGTCGCGATTTCGACGAGCAGATCGTCGTCAAGGTGAACGTCGCCGAGGTGCTCCGCCGTGAGCTCGCGGCGCCCGGCTGGCAGCGCGAGTCGGTCGCCCTCGGCACCAACACCGATCCGTACCAGCGCGCCGAGGGCCGGTACCGCCTCATGCCCGAGATCATCGACGCACTCGCGACGAGCGGCACGCCGTTCTCGATCCTCACCAAGGGCACCCTGCTGCGACGCGACCTGCCGCTGCTCGCGGATGCCTCGGCATCCGTGCCCGTCTCGATCGCCATGTCGATCGCGATGCCCGACGAGCGGCTGCGCCAGACCCTCGAGTCGGGCGCCCCGACGTTCCAGGCGCGGCTCGACACGGTGCGCGCCGCGGCCGAGGCGGGGTTCGCGGTCACGGTCTTCCTCATGCCGATCGTGCCGCACCTGACCGACTCGGTGCCGGTGCTCGACGACGCGCTCGCGCGGATCGCGGCCGCCGGCGCCCGGCGCGTGGTGTTCGGCGCCCTGCACCTGCGGCCCGGGGCGCGGGAGTGGTTCTGGGAGTGGCTCGAACGCGAGCATCCTGAGCTCGTGCCCGCGTACCGCGGCCTGTATCCGGGCGCATCCGCATACGCCCCGGCCGGCTACCGCGCGCGGCTCGCGGCGCGCGTGCGTCCGCTGCTGCGCCGGCATCGGCTCACCGGTGGTGCGGAGGAGGAGGTCGAGACGCGGGCGTCGCGTCCGGGTCCGGTGCGGACGACGTCCCGCGGGGCGGCGAGCCTCGCGGCGGACGGCGGGCACGCGGGTGGGACGCACGCGGGTGGGGCGCACGCGGGTGGGACGCACGCGGGTGGGGCGCACGCGGGTGGGACGCGCGGCTTCGGCGGCTCTGGCGGCACCGCGTGGGGCACGAGCGCGACCGCGCGGGGCACGAGAAAGGGGGCGGTGGCTTTCGCCTCCGCCCCCGATCAGGCTGCGCGTCTGTTCTGAGTCAGCCGCCGCCGACCGGCCGGGCTCTCGCGCCCGACCGACGCTTCACTCGGCGCTGCGCAGCGCCTCGAGCAAGTCGTCGCCGGGGCGCACATCGTCGAACGGCGCGTCGATCTCGGCGCGATCGAGCATCTCGGTCATCTTCCGCCGGCGCTGCCGCGTGATGAGGGTCACGACGGTGCCGCTGCGGCCCGCGCGGCCGGTGCGCCCCGACCGGTGCAGGTACGTCTTGTACTCGTCCGGGGCATCCGCCTGGATGACGAGGTCGATGTCGTCGACGTGGATGCCGCGCGCCGCGACATCCGTCGCGACGAGCACGTTGACGCGGCCCGAGGTGAGGCGCTCGAGGTTGCGGGTGCGCTTGGCCTGGTTCAGGTCGCCGTGCAGGGCGACCGCGTGGATGCCGGCGTCGTCGAACTGCTCGGCGAGCATCTCGGCGTAGGCGCGGGTACGCGCGAACACGAGGGTCTTGCCGTCGCGGTCGACGAGGTTCGTGAGGATCTCCGCCTTGTCGCGGTGGTCGATCACGAGCACGCGGTGCTCGATCGTGCCCGAATCCTGGTCCTCGCCGGCGACCTCGTACACCGCCGGGTCGACGAGGAACTCGTCGACGAGCGCCGCGACCTCACGGTCGAGCGTCGCGGAGAAGAGCAGCTTCTGGGCATCCGGCTCGACGAGGCGGAGGATCCGCTGCATCGGCTCGAGGAATCCGAGCTCCGACATGTGGTCGGCCTCGTCGAGCACGACGATGCGGATCTCGGAGAGGTCGAGCTTGCCCTGCTCCTGCAGGTCTTCGATGCGGCCGGGGGTGCCGATGATGATGTCGACGCCCTTCTTCAGCGCGCCGACCTGGCGCGCCTGCGGCACGCCGCCGTAGATCTGCGTCGTGAACAGGCCGACGCTGCGGGCGATCGGCTGGACCGTGCGATCGATCTGCAGCGCCAGTTCACGGGTCGGCGCGAGGATGAGCGCCTGGGGGCTGCGGCCGAACTCGCGGCGCTTGCCGGCCTGGCTGCGCAGCACCGACTCGACGAGCGGAGCGCCGAAGGCGATCGTCTTGCCCGAGCCGGTGCGGCCGCGGGCGAGCACGTCCTTGCCCTCGAGGATCGGCGTGATCGTCGCCGCCTGAATCGGGAACGGCGAGGCAGCGCCGAGGTCCTCGAGCGCGCGGACGATGTTGTCGCCGAGCCCCAGCCCGGCGAAGGTCACCCCCGCGACCTCCTCGGCCTGGATCGCCTCGGCCTGCAGCTTCTCGTGCACCGTGTCGGCGTGCCGCTCGAAGGCCTGCCGCTTCGCGGCATCCTTCTCGTCCTGCTTCCAGTCCGAGCGGTTGCCGCCGTAGGTCGGCCGGTCGTCCCGGCCTCCGCGCGCGCGGTCATCGCGCTGCCGGTCGTCGCGGCGCGGGCGATCGTCGCGTTCATAACGGGGGCGGTCGTCGCGGAACGACGGACGGGCGTCACCGTAGCTGCGCCGCTCGCCCTGCGGCCGGCGGTCGTCGCGTTCGTAACGTCGGACATTCCGGTCTCCGCCGTCGAAACGGGCCCGATCCGAGCCCCGACGGCCCGATTCTCCGACGTTACGAACCGGGCGGTCGTCGTACGAGCGCACCGGACGGTCGTCGTACGAGCGGGCGGGGCGGTCCGAGCGGGCGGGGCGGTCCGAGCGGTCGTCGCGGCGGGGGCGGTCGCCCTGCGCCTGCGAGCGGATGCCACGGGCCTCGTTGCGGCCGGCGCGCTCCTGCGCGGACCAGCGCTGCTTCTTCGGGGCCGCTTCCTCCGCCTCGGGGCGGTAGCCGCGATGGCTGGGGCTCTTGCTTCCGGGCTTGCCGGCGGATGACTGGCCGGGGCGGCGCTTGGCGTCCTGGTATGACGTCTTCTTCGCGCCGTAGCGCGGCTCGAAACTCTGCGCGCGGCTGCCGCCGGCGGGCTTCTTGTTCTTGGGCATGGTGTCCTTCTGGGTTTCTCATGTGAGAACAGCACTCCGCGGGCGCACACTGGCGCGGTCGCGGTGATCGCGACGAGGAGTTACCCGGACACTCGTCGGCCGGGGGCCATTCACGTGATGGTTCATAAGCGTCGATCGACGCTCACCATCGGCCCCGCTGAACTCACAAGGGTGTGGCACCCACCCGCGCTTGCGCGGTGTCCAGAGCCGACACGGCCAGTCTACCCGGCGCGCCTGGGAACCGTCCCTGCACGACCACTTCCGCTCGATTCTCCGAATTGCCCAGCTGGTGCGCCCAATGCGAGGCATCCTGAAACCTGCGTGCAACAATGACCGTGCACAATGGTCACATGCTAGAGGCCGAGGCCACCCCCACCCACCCCATCACGGTGGCGATCGAACGCCGGATCGACCCCGCGCGGTCGGTCGAGGCGACGAGTTGGATGCAGGCGGGCACCGACCTCGCGGCGCGCTTCGACGGCTACCTCGGCTCGGGCTGGGTGCGCACCGGCGAGCAGAGCGACCTCTGGTACATGCTCTACCGGTTCCGCGACCTCGAGACGCTCGAGGCGTGGGAGCGATCGGATCAGCGCAGCTGGTGGCTCGATTCGGGCCGGGTGTTCGCCCGCGAGGTGCGCATCGAGCGACGCACCGGCATCGAGGGCTGGTTCGACGCGCCGCTCGCGTCGTCCGTGGAGGCGTTCGCGGCGGCGGACATCCTCGCCCCCGTCGAGACCGGCCCGGTCGCCCTGCCGATCCCCGCGGCTCCCCCGGCGTGGAAGCAGGCCGTCACGATCTGGCTGGGCTTCTTCCCGGTGAACCTCGTCGGCAGCTGGCTGCTGCTCATGGTGCCGACGTTCGCCGACTGGCCGCTGGCGCTGCGCGTCGGCGTCAGCACGCTGATCTTCACGCCGATCATGGTGTTCTGGGTGCTGCCGTGGGTCACGCGGATGCTGCGGCCCTGGCTCACCCGCCCGCGCCGCGAGCGCGGCTGATCCGTCCCGGGTTCGACGTCAGCCGCGCGAGTCCCGGCCGCGGCGCGCGCGACGCGGATGCTCGGCTGCATCGGGCGAGGCCGAACCCGCACCCGCCTCGCCGCCCGCACCCGCCTCAGTACCAGCACCCCAACCCGACGCCCCAGCATCCCCCGCGATCCGGCGGTTGAGGCGGCGCTCGTGCGCGCCCTCGACGAGGTTGTAGAGCGTCGGCAGCACGAGCAGGGTCAGCACGGTCGACGACACCAGTCCGCCGATCACGACGATCGCGAGCGGCTGCGAGATGAACCCGCCGTGCCCGGTGATGCCGAGCGCCATCGGGGTCAGGGCGAAGATCGTCGCGAGCGCGGTCATGAGGATCGGCCGCAGGCGTCGCGACGAGCCGGCGATGGTCGCGTCGTGCGCCGAGAGCCCCTTGGTGCGGTACTGGTTCACGAGGTCGACGAGCACGATCGCGTTCGTCACGACGATGCCGATCAGCATGAGCACGCCGATGAGGGATGCCACGCCCAGCGGCACGCCCGTCGCGATCTGCAGCAGGATCGCACCGGTCGCCGCGAACGGCACCGAGACGAGCAGCAGCAGCGGCTGACGGAGCGACTTGAACGCGGCGACCATGACGATGTAGACGATGAGGATCGCGGCGAGCATCGCGAGGCCGAGCTGACCGAAGGCATCCTGCTGCTGCGTGAGCACGCCGCCGATCTTCGCGTCAGCGCCGGTGGGCAGGTCGACGTCCTGGATCGCGGTCCGCACCGTCGCCGACGCAGCGTTCAGGTCGTCGGTCGACGGGGTCACGGTGACGGTCGCGGTGCGCTGCCCGCGCTGCGTCGTGATCGAGGTGGGGCCCTCGCTCTGCTGCACGGTGGCGACCTCGTCGAGGCGGATGAGGCCCGCGCCCGACGCGATCGGCAGCGCCTTCAGCTCGTCGATCGTCTTCGGCACCGACGCGGCCTGCAGGTAGACCGTCAGCGTGGTGCCGTCGATCTCGACCGTGCCGACCTGGCGCGGCTGCATCGTGTTCGACACGAGCGCGCCGACGGCGACCTCCGACAACCCGAGCGAGGCTGCCTTGGTGCGGTCGACCGACACGGCCACGTACGGCAGCGAGGCCGACAGGTTCGAGGTGACCTGGCCGACGCCGTCGCGTCCGGTGAGGCCCGCGACCACGGCATCCGTGGCGGTCTGCAGCGCGTCGGCGGAGGGGGCGGTCACATCGACCTCGATGTCGCTCGAGGCGAATCCGCCCTGTCCCGAGGCGACCGTCACGGTGCCGACGTCGTCGAGATCGGCGAGCGCGTCCTGCACGTTCTCGCGCACGGCGACCTGGTCGGCGCTCGCGTCGGTGGTGATCGAGTAGGTGATGCCGGCGCCGCCGCCCGAGAAGGCGTCGCGGATCGCCGAGCCGCTCGACCCGATCGAGGTCTGCACGGTCTCGACGCCGTCGATGCCGGTGAGCACCGCCTCGACCTTCTGCGCCGCGGCGTCCTCGGCGTCGAGCGAGGCGGCGGGGGCGAGTTCCTGCGTCACGGTGAACGTGTTCTGGCCGCTGTCGCCGAGGAAGTTCGTCTTCATGAGCGGGGCCAGGGCGACCGTGCCGCCCAGCACGACGACGGCGATCAGCAGGGTAACCCACGAGTGGTTCAGCGTCCAGCCGAGCACCGGCAGGTAGCCGCGCTGCAGGCGCGAGGGCGGCGCGGCGGGGTCTTCGGGGTCGATCTCGTTGCCGTCGGCGTCGCGCACCGAAGCGCCGGGCTTCAAGAACCAGTACGCGAGCACCGGCACGATCGTGAGCGCGACGAACAGCGACGCGGTCATCGCGATCGCGACGGTGAGGGCGAACGGGCGGAAGAGCTCGCCGGTCATGTCGCCGATGAACGCGATCGGCAGGAACACCGCGACGGTCGTGATGGTGGATGCCGTGATGGCGGCTGCCACCTCGCGCACCGCGAGCCGGATCGCCGCCCCCTTGTCGGCGTCGCCGACGTAGTGGCGTTTGATGTTCTCGATGACGACGATCGAGTCATCCACGACGCGTCCGATCGCGATCGTGAGCGCGCCGAGGGTGAGGATGTTCAGCGAGTAGCCGAACGCCTGGATGCCGACGAAGGTGATCAGCACGCTCGTCGGGATCGAGATCGCCGCGACGAGGGTCGAGCGCACCGACAGCAGGAACACGAAGATCACGAGCACCGCGAAGACGAGGCCGAGCAGGCCCTCCTGCGCGAGCGCCTCGATCGACTGCTCGATGTACGGCGCCTGATCGAACACGACGGTGAACTGCGCGTCGTCGCCGATCGCGTCCTGCAGCTGCGGCAGCAGCGCGGTCACCGCGCGGCTGACGTCGACGGTGTTGGCGGCGGGCAGCTTCGTGATCGAGATCGTGAGCGCAGGCTCGCCGTTCACGCGGGAGATCGAGGTGACCGGGTCCTGCGCGAGCGCGACGGCGGAGACATCCCCGATCGTGCGGGCGCCGCCGGCGATCTGCGCCGCCGAGGTGGGCACGAGCGGCAGGGCCGCGATCTCCTCGACGCTCGTGATCTTGGCGCCGGTCTGTACGGTGAGGGTCTGGTCGCCCTCGGTGACCGATCCGCTGGGGAAGAGCACGCCGTTCTGGTCGAGCGCGTCGGTGATCGCGGTCTGCGTGAAGCCGGCGGCGGCGAGCTTCGCCTGGTCGGGCGTGATCGTCACGCGCTGCCCCTGCCCGCCGACGATCGACGCGGCGCTGACACCCTTCACGTCTTCGAGGTCGGGGATCGCGCTCGCCTCGAGCTGGGCCTGGATCGTCTTCTCGTCGCTGTAGCCGGTGACGGCGAGCGCGATGACCGGCAGATCGTCGATCGAGAACGAGACGACGTTCGGCTCGACGCCGTCGGGAAGGGTCGACTTGATGCGGTTGATCGCCTGCTGGATCTTCTGCTCGGCGGCCGCGAGGTCGGTGCCGTAGGTGAACGATGCCTGGATGATCGACGCGTTGGTGGTGCTCGTCGCCGTGGTCGATTCGAGCCCGGGGATGCCCTGGATCGCGGTCTCGACGGGCGTCGACACGTCGTTGTTCACGACCTCGGGCGAGGCGCCCGGGTAGGTGGAGAGGATCGACAGCTGCGGGAACTCGATCGACGGGATGAGCTCCTGCTTGAGGTTCGTGAGGGCCAGCCCGCCGAAGATCGCCGCGACGATCGTGACGAGGGCGATGAGCGCCCGGTTCTTCAGACTCAAGACGGCGAGATGCGACACGGATAGCCTTTGCGGGGTGGCGGGCGCGAGGTTCGATACAGAGATGTATCGGATGCCATTGTCGCACGCGTCGGCGTGCCGACGGACCCGCTCAGCGCGGGAAGAGCCCGCCGATCGTGAGGCCGACCGCGGCGGCCACGAGGCAGACGAGGAACGTGCCGAGGAGATTTACCCACGCCCAGTCGCGGCGGCGGCGCTGCGCGAGCAGCACCGTCTCGACGGCGACGGTGCTGAAGGTCGTGAATCCCCCGAGCACGCCGGTACCGATGATCGCGAGCCACGGCGGCGACACCTGCGGAACGCCGGTGAGAAGGCCCAGCAGGAACGATCCGACGATGTTCACGACGAGGATGCCGAGGGGAAAGGCATCCTTCCTCCCGCGCATGATGGCGCCGTCGAGCAGGTAGCGCGCGCCCGCACCGATGCCGCCGCCCACGATGAGCGCGCCCCACTCCAGGGCGTTCATTCGGCGCTCTCCGGCGACTCGGCGCCCGGGCGGCGGGTGGGGCCGCGCCCCACGCCGAGCCCGGTCACGGCGGCCACGAGGCCGCCGAACAGCGACACCGCGATGAGCAGCAGCCCGATGAGCGGCGAGGCGCTCGAGACGGTCACCGACTGCACCGCGAACGCGCTGTAGGTCGTGAATCCGCCCATCACGCCGGTGCCGAGAAACGCGCGCAGCCGCGGGTGATGGTCATCGAGGCGCCCGACGATCACGCCGAGCGTGAAGGCGCCGAGGAGGTTCACCGCCAGAGTCACCACCGGCACGACCAGCGGGTTCGCCACGTCGCCGAGCGGCACGACGATCACCGCGCGCACCGCGACCCCGATCGCGCCGCCCGCGATGACGAGGAGGAGCACGGCCGGGGAGAACCACGCGCGCTGCACCATGTGGGCAGGATAGGGCGCGATCAGCCGAGGAGCAGGGTGCGGATCGCCGATTCGGGCGACACCGACGTGTCGAGCAGCACCCCCTTGCGGTAGCGGGCGAACACGCGGGGGTCGATGTACGAGCTCTTCGCGACGGTCGGGGTGTTGCCGAGCGCCTCGGCGGCGGCCTTCACCGCGAGCACCTCGGCGCGCTTGCGGTCGGTCTTCGTCGAGGCAGGACCGATGCGCGCGAGGGCGTCGGCGGCGAGGATCGTGCCGCGCAGGGTGCGGAAGTCCTTCGCGGTGAACGCTCCCCCGGTCATCGTGCGGACGTAGGCGTTGACGTCCTTCGGATGTAGCGGCACGCGGCGCCGCCCGCGCTCGTAGGCGAGCAGCGGCGAGGCGGGGCGGCCCGCCGAGAGCAGCAGCACCACCTCTGCGAGCTCGGCGTCGTCGATCTCGAGGTGCTGCATCTTTCCGCTCTTGCCGCGGAAACGCAGGCTGACGAGGGATGCCGCGGTCGCGGCATCCCGTCGGCGAAGGGTCGTGAGGCCCCGACTGCCGTGGGTGACGAGGTAGCGCTCGCTGCCGACCCGCGGGGCGGCGAGGTCGAGCATGCGGAAGGCGACCGCCAGCACGCGCTCGCGGTCGAGGTCGGCGCGGCGCAGCGACGTGGTGACCCGCCCTCGCGCGCGCGGCAGCGACCCCGCCAGCTGCAGCGCGCGGGCGTACTTGCCCTTGTCGCGCCCGGCCGCCCAGTCGGGGTGGTACAGGTACTGCAGCCGGCCGGCGTCGTCGATGCCGGTGGCCTGGATGTGCCCGTTGGGTGCCGCGCTGATCCAGACCTCGCTCCACGCGGGCGGGATGACGAGGGCGACGACCCGTTCGCGTTCGTCGGCGGGAAGGGCCGCACCGTCGGCGTCGGTGTATCGGAACGCCTCACCGGCGCGCACCCGCCGGTACCCGAGGTCGACCCCCGGGCGGACTTTTCGCAGCCGCGGCACGTCAGGAGTGCCGCAGCATGTCGATGAGCTCCGCCTTGCGCTTGCCGGAGTAGCCCGAGAGGCCGAGCTCCTTCGCGCGGGCGCGCAGTTCGGACACCGTCCAGTCGTCGTACGACCCCGCCTCGCCGCCGCGGTGACCGACCGCCTTCGCGCCGTCGCGGGCGACGGCATTGGAGATGCGGGCGGCCTTCTGCTTCGAGGCGCCATCCTTCCGGAGCTCTTCGTAGAGGTGCGGATCTTTGAGCGAGGAGGGGGTGCGGTTCTGGGGCATACTTCGGCCTTATCGCACCGCGGGGCCGCCTGGCAAGGGGGTCCGCACGATTGCCGATCGAGGGTATTTTCGGGGAGCCACGGTGGCCCATTGTGGCCGTGGCGTCATGGCGTTCCCATGACCTCCCCCCGAAGGAAAAAGGAGCCTCCCCATGAACATTGCTCTTCTGATCATCATCGTCGTCGCCATCGTGCTCGCCATCGTCGGCGGCATGAACACCGCTCTGAGCTGGCTGCTGTGGGTCGCGCTGATCGTCGGCGTGATCGCGCTGATCGCGTTCCTGCTGCGAGTCGTGCGGGGCGGCAAGGCGTAACGCCTCGTCCCGAGAACACAAGGGCGACGCCCCTGCGGATCACTCCGCAGGGGCGTCGTCGTGTGTGCGGGTGCGCCCATGGCGCAGCCGCCGATCACAGGTGGGCGTCGGCGTAGGCGGCGAGGGCGTCGCGCACGAACTCCGCGCCCGCCTGTCCGCCGTAGTTCGCCGCGAAGCGGGGGTCGGCGACGTACAGCTCGCCGAGCCCGCGCACGTACCCGGCGGCGTCGCCGTCGGGGTCGGCGGCCGGGGTGCCCGGGATGCCGCGCAGCCACGCCACGTGGCGGGCGGCGAGCTCGTGCGCCTCGGCGCCGTCCGGCGCGATCGCCCGCGTCGCGGCATCTGTCCACGCGGCGCCGAGCGCCGCGGTCTGGGCCTTCCCGTCGCCCTTCAGGGCCTCGTCGAGTCCCTGCCACCACCGGTCGGAGTCGGCCGCGGCCTGCTCTCCCCAGCGCTCGGCGACCTCGCGCCGATGGGCGGTGTGATCGAACCCGTCGAACATCTGCTCTGCCACGGGCTCTTCTCCATTCTTCCGTGTCTCGAGGGTCGATTCCACCGAGGCGATCTGCCGGCCGAGGCGGCCCTGCTCCTCTCGCGGCCAGGCGAGGTGCTGCACGAGCGCCTCGTCGACCGTCGCCGGCCGCGCGAGCACATCGGCGATCTGCGGCAGCCCGAGTCCGAGCTCCCGCATCAGCAGGATGCGCTGCAGGCGCACGAGGGCGTCGCTGTCGTAGTAGCGGTAGCCGTTCGCCCCGACGCGGGTGGGGCTCAGCAGCCCGATCGCGTCGTAATGGCGGAGCGTGCGGCTCGTCGTTCCGGCGAGACGCGCGACCTCGTGGGTCGACCATTCGTTCATGGATGCCACGGTAAAGGTTGACGCCGCGTCAATGTCAACCTCGCGTTCGCGGCGCTCGGTCGCGGGCTTGGAAAGCGGGGTGTTGACAAAGTCGAGATATATCGTGTTTGATCGGATCAACGCGATATATCTCGATTCGCGCAACGCAGGAGACAGACCATGACGATCGAGAAGTGGCTCATCAAGCCGGGCGAGTCCCGCGTGATCGACCTCGAAGACATCCGCAAGCTCAAGATCGGCCTCGTCGGCGGCCAGGTGGACGTCGTCGCCCACGACGAACCGGGCGTGCGCATCGAGGTGCACGCGGTGACCGGCAAAGACCTCCGCATCGAGGCATCCGGCGACGTCGTCGAGATCGACCACGCGCAGCTGCGCTGGGACAACTTCCTCGAGGTGTTCCGCAACTTCGGCGCCGCCGGCCCCAAGGCCGAGGTGAGCGTCGCGGTGCCGCGCGGGATCGCCCTGAACCTGGGCGTCGTCTCGGCGAGCGCCCTCGTGTCGGGTCTGCGGTCGGGTGCGCGCCTGAACACGGTGTCGGGCGACCTCATCGTCGACGGTCTCGTCGGCGACCTGTCGGTCAACGCGGTGTCGGGCGACGTGCAGGTCCGCAGCCTCGACGGTGCGCTGACCGCCAACTCGGTCTCGGGCGAGGTCGCCGCGACCGGCAGCATCCGCAAGGCCACGATCGACACGGTGTCGGGCGACCTGCTCGTCGACTCGACCGGGCGCGTCGACACGGTGAACCTCAACACCGTGTCGGGCAAGAGCACCGTGCGCCTCGACGAGGGGCACGCCGCCAACTACGTGCTGCGCTCGGTGAGCGGCCGGGTGCTCGTCGACGGCATCAAGCGGTCGGGCTCGGGGCCGACCAACTGGGTCGACTCCGACGGCGAGCTCAGCGGCAGCTTCGTCGACGTGCGCGTCAACTCGGTCTCCGGCGCGATCATGGTGCTGCGCCGCGCGGCATCCGTCGAGCACAACTCGTTCGACGAGGTGGCTCCGCACGTCGACGAGCCCGCCCTGCAGGAGGTCTCCGTCGAGGATGCCTCGGGTGGCGCGTCGGTCGAGGCCGCCGCCGACCCGGACCGCCTCGACGGCGACGGGTTCGGCACCGAGCGCCCCGACGGCGAGCGCCCGGACACCGATCGCCTCGACACCGATCGGGAGGCGTGAGCATGCCTCCCGTCTTCTCTCACGGCGACCTGCGCCTGTACCTGCTGAACCTGCTCGACGAGTCACCGCGGCACGGATACGACCTGATGCAGGCGCTCTCCGACCGCACCGGCGGCACGTACACGCCGAGCGCTGGCACGATCTATCCGCGGCTGGCGAAGCTCGAGGAGGAGGGGCTGGTCACCAAGAGCGTCGAGGGTCGCAAGACGATCTACGCGATCACCGAGGCCGGGCACGCCGAAGTCGTCGCGCGCGCGGGTGACCTCGAGGGCATCGAGGCCGGGCTCGCCGACAGCGTGCGCCTCATCGCCGACGAGGTGCGCGGCAGCGTGCGCGAGGCCATGAAGAGCCTGCGCGCCGACCTCGCCGCCGCCGCACAGGCCGAACAGGGCGCGGCGAAGGAGCGGGCGCAGTCAGACGACGTGGCGCGCGCCGACGCGCGATCGGCCTCCCGCGCAGATGCACGGGAGCAGGTGCGCCGCGCCGAGGCGATCGTCACCGACTTCCGCACGTCCGTGCGCACCGACCTGCGCACCCACCTGGCGCGCGGCGGCTCGCTCGCGGCATCCGTCGTCGACGACCTCGCTCGTTCGCTCGACGACACGCTCCGCGACCTGGCGCGGGCCCTGCGCCGCTGATCCCGGCGCCGATCAACGGCCTCCTCGATGAGGCCGGGCGTTGCGACGATGCTCGGAGCCAGACCTACGGGGTGATGCAGCGGGGGGTTGATCTGGTGCAGACGGGTGAGCGCTTCGAGAGATTCGACCTGACGAAGGACCCGCCGTTCGCGCGCGGGTACAAAAAGCGACAAGTCATTCACCGCGTACTGGCCGCTCCACACCCCGACCTGCTACGGCGGCGCCGGGCTCGTTGAACGCCTGGCCGGCCAGCTCGCCTCCGATTTCGAACCGCAGTCCTCCCTGGCCTCGTTCCGGGCACGGTTTCTGTATAGTCCCGACGACGTCCTGGTGACGCGAGTGCGTCGTACCGGATAAAGCCCGGCAAGTAGCAGCCGATCCCGCAGAGGCTGGGCGATGCGAGCGCGATGGGGAACATCGACAGCACCCCGGCAACGGATACGGCCCACAGCAGTGGAGGGCCTCGCGTCCCCGACTCCGATTCTGCGAGGGTTAGCTGTGATGTCCAGGGACGTTGTTGCGTGAATCGCTCGTGATTTCTGAGGGGTGAAGGCCTCCGGTTGCGAGAGTGGAGCTGTTTAGAAACCGCTCACGCAACACAGGAGGCCTTCATGTCCCACGCTAACGCTGCTCTGACCCCGCGCGCTCGTTTGCGGCTGGCCAAGCTCATTGTCGAAGAGCATTGGTCCGCCACTGTCGCGGCGAAGATGTTCATGACCTCGCCGCCTACGGCGCGGAAGTGGGCCGTCAGGTTCCGCGTCGAGGGGGCAGCAGGGATGCTCGACAGATCCAGCCGGCCGCGATCGATGCCGACCAAGACCCCTCCCGAGCTGGTCAAACGGATCGTGAAGGCACGGTGGCGACGCCGGCTCGGCCCGGCGCAGATCGCCGCGGAGCTCGGCCTCCCGACCTCGACTGTTCATGCGGTACTGGTGCGCGCGCGGATCAACAGACTCAGTCATATCGATCGGGTTACCGGCGAACCCATCCGCCGATACGAGCATCCCCATCCCGGATCGATGATTCACGTCGACGTGACCAAATTCGGCAGCATCCCCGATGGTGGTGGCTGGCGGTTCGTCGGCAAGCAGCAAGGAGACAAACACAAGGCGACGACGGCTCTCCGCACGGGAAGAACCAGCAAAGGTCACCCGAACATCGGCACCGCATTCGTCCATACCGTTATCGATGACTACTCCCGCGTTGCCTACGCCGAGATCTGCGCCGACGAGAAAGCCGTCACGGCGATCGGTGTCCTTGAACGCGCTGCCGCCTGGTTCGCAGATCGCGGCGTCACAGTCGAGCGCGTCTTATCCGACAACGGGCTCTTCGGACTTCCGGTGGGGGTGAGGCTCGCCGGGTGAGTTCGGGCGGGTAGGGGTCGAGGTCCCCGAGGATCAGTAGCGCCAACTGCTGCTCCAACCGAGGACCTCGACGTGTCTCACCATAGTTCGGGGTGCGCTGATGCGCGCTCTGCCGCTTGCCCGTGCTCCCGCTGCGATCTGCTGCTCGGTCTCGACGGCGTCCATGTCGAGGCGGTCGAGCGTCTGGACGGGCTGCTGGTGGTGACGGTCTCGAGCCCCGCGGCGCCGGCCGGTTGCCCGTCGTGCGGGGTGCTCGCTGTCGGTCGGGGTCGCCGCCGCCGCGTTCTTCACGACGTGCCCGGCGCGACGCGGGTGCGACTGATCTGGCGGCAGCGGGTGTGGCGTTGTGATGATCCCGACTGCATGAGGAGGACGTTCGTGGAGCAGGTCCCGACCCTGGTCGCCGCGCGCGGGTCGATCACCATGCGCGCGGTGACGTGGGCGATCGGGCAGCTGCGCCGCGAGCACGCCACGATCGCGGGCCTGGCCCGACAGCTGGGCACGTCGTGGAAGACGGTGTGGCGGGCCGTTGAGCCCGAACTCGTCAAGCTGGCTGCCGACGAGTCCCGGTTCGAGAACGTCACCACCCTCGGCGTCGACGAGCACATCTGGCATCACGTCGACTCCCGCAAGCGCGGCCCGAAGGAGCTGACCGGGATGGTCGACCTGACCCGGGATGAGCACGGTCGCACCCGTGCCCGGCTGCTCGACCTCGTGCCGGGCAGATCGGGGAAGGCCTACGCGGCCTGGCTCGACGAGCGCGGCGACGCGTTCCGGAACAACGTGAAGGTCGCGGCGTTGGACCCGTTCGCCGGATACAAGACCGCGATCGACGACAAGCTCGAGGACGCCGTCGCGGTGCTCGACGCGTTCCACGTCGTCAAGCTCGGCACCGCCGCCGTCGACGAGGTCCGCCGACGTGTCCAGCAGGACACCCTCGGTCACCGCGGCCGGAAGGGCGATCCGCTCTACGGGATCCAGACCATCCTCCGCGCCGGCGCCGAGAACCTCACCGAGAAGCAGCGGACCAGGCTCGCGGCAGCGATCGAGGCCGACCCCGCGCACGACGAGGTGTTCGTCGCATGGCAGTGCGCCCAGCAACTGCGTTCCGCCTACCACCAGAAGGACCTCGCCGAGGGGCGGCGGATCGCCGAGAAGGTCGTCGACACATTCCACACCTGCCCGATCCCCGAGATCGCCCGCCTCGGCCGCACCCTCCGCCGCTGGCGAGCCGCGTTCCTGGCCTACTTCACGACCGGACGATCATCGAACGGCGGCACTGAGGCGGTGAACGGGATCATCGAGCTCCACCGCCGCCTCGCCCGCGGCTACCGCAACCGCGACAACTACCGGCTCCGCATGCTCCTCGCCGCCGGCGGCCTCACCCCATGACCCCCACCGAATGTCCGAAGAGCCCGACAACGGGTCGGCCTATCGCTCCTACGCATGGCGAGATGCCTGCACCCTGCTCGGCGTCCGACACAAGCGCACCCGCCCCTATCGTCCACAGACCAATGGCAAGATCGAGCGGTTCCACCGCACCCTCGCCGACGGCTGGGCCTACGCACGCTTCTACGGATCAGAATCCGAACGCCGAGCCGCGCTACCCGCCTGGCTACACACCTACAATCATCACAGGCACCACTCCGCAGTCGGAGCCGCACCCATCAGCAGACTCAACAACCTGCCTGGACATCACAGTTAGGCGACACCGAGCCTCACCATCCGCGACCTTCCTCGCACGTTGTTCGATCCCTAAACGGGCATTGCTCTTACAAGGGACAGTCGCGAGTATCTCCGCGGGGTGTACCCAAGTGGACTTGGATATGCGGAATGCAGGATCGCGTGCGTGTCGTGACCGAGATATTTCCACGAAACAGCCGACCCCGTGATTCTTCTGCGCCAGGATTCTCCGCGAGGCGCGGGATACTCGGTTTCAAGAAGCAACTCCGGGGAGGGTCAAATGGTTTATCGCAATGCTGCGCGGGCCTTCATCGCCGAGCTTGCCGAGATCCGTTCGAGTGGGCAACCGGTGACGGTTCGCGGACTGCCTACTCACGAGCGTCTCGCACGTACTGTTACGTTGGCGCAGCCAACGGAACGTTTCATCCCGTACCGGGTCGTCGCAACGATGTGTTCGCGACCATCGCCGAGACGATGTGGGTGCTCGCTGGCCGCAATGATATGGACTATCTGGCCCGCTATCTCGGCCGCGCGCTGCAGTTCTCGGACGACAAGGTTACATGGCGTGGTGGCTATGGGCCACGGTTGCGCGACTGGGGTGGAGTCGATCAGGTGGATGAGATCCGCAAGCTCCTCCGTTCGGACCCTGAGTCTCGCCGGGCGGTAGCTGTCCTGTTCGATCCGGCGCGCGACTTCGTGGACACGCTCGATGTGCCCTGCAACAACTGGCTGCACTTCCTCGTCAGGAATGGCAGCGTCTACCTCAACGTGACCGTGCGTTCCAACGACATCCTGTGGGGATTCTCCGGCATCAACACGTTCGAGTGGAGTGTGCTGCACGAGATGATGGCCTTCTGGCTCGGTGCACGAGTTGGTCACGTGTCGTTCTTCATCTCATCCCTTCATCTCTACGACGAGCGGAATGAGCAAGCTGACCGTGCGCTCACCGGGTTTGGTAGCGCCACCGGCTATGAGGAAGCGTGGGCGGGCGCCCAGTTCAGGACTCCGTGGGAGGACTTCGCGGATGTGCTCGATCGCTGGTTTGACCTCGAAGCTCGACTCGCTTCCGGGGAGGACTGTCACGCGGAGATCGCTGAGTTCCCCGACCCGTTACTGCGTCAGTTCCTTCAAGCGATCGCGATCAAGTGGGCGATCGCAGCGGGTGCCGACGATGCGCGGCAACGTGAACTCGTTGACGAGCTCGGCCACAGCGATATCGCCTTCGCGCTCCACGAGCAACTGTTTCGAGACTCCGCCCAGCTATTGTCCTCACCCGTTTCCGCGGTGAATTGGGCCGACCTGCGCGAGTCCGTCATCGATCTGCATCGGTCGAAGGATGTCGCCTACGGCAACTCGTGGAAAAGGCGCGGAGAGCTAATCAGCATCGCAGCCAACCTCGCCCGCAAGATGGATCGTATCGATCAGGTGGTAGGCGGCGCTGCGGCGGGGAGAGAGACACTTCTGGACACTGTGGTCGATCTCCTCGTGTACGCGGTCAAATATGAGACATTCCTCGCGGACCAGTCGACCGACGTCGCCGAGAAGCTCTTCACGAATGGCGGTGAGCGGTTCAGCGACGGTCCGGACGGCTTCGAGGAACTCATGCGGGCGCGTGACGTTGTCGGCGAGGTCGGGACCGTTCATGCGGAGGCCGCAGAGGCCTCGGCGGCGTTCGACGAGCTGGACGTTTTCCTCCAACTCCACCCGCAGGGCGAGTGGATGGAGAAGCTCGCACTGGCAGAGCGCCTGACGGCGACCGCGTTACGCCTCATGCTTGCGGTCGCGGCGTCTGACCCGGATGGAGTCGACGCGCTGCCGGGATGCGGGACGGTCATGACGGCGGTTCCGGCGGGCTGCGACGCGTCCGGGGGGAGATGATGGAGCGAAGCAGTGGACGACGGGTCGGACATACATCGCGCCACGAGAGGCGGATGGCCGTAGGCAGCGTAGGACGGAGACAGGCACGGGTTATGAGAGCACCAACTCCCCGGGACGGGGTCTACGAGCTCTACTGGAAGTTCGCCGCTGAGCGGCAGCATGTGTTTGAGGCGCGCGTCGCTGGAGCCCCGGGGCCGTGGACGCAGGACCGGATTCTCCAGGAGTACAAGTTCTGCAACGTCTATCGGGCTGCTGACCGTGTCAGCCAGTACCTCATCCGCGACGTCGCCTACTGCGATGACGACTCAAGTCCTGCAGATCGCCTGTTCCAGATCGTCGCGTTCCGAAACTTCAGCAATGTCGGTACGTGGGAGACCGTCGTCGAGATACTTGGGCGGTCGCCTCGGATCGCAGATCTGGAGACCGGTGTGTTCGAGGGGGCGCTCACCGAAGCGAAGGACCGCAACGGCGGCCTCTACACGGGGGCGTTCATCCTCTGCGCCACGGACGCCTACGGTCGCAAGACCAAGCATCTGAACCATGTGGAGTTATTCCGGGACATGTTCGTGCGGTCGTGCCTTGCCGAGCGGATTCTTGAGGCTGAGTCGCTGGAGGAGGTCTACGACCTGCTCCACACTTTCCCCTTGATGGGGGATTTCATGTCTTATCAGATGGCGATTGACCTGAACTACTCGGAGCACGTGAACTTCTCTGAGAACGATTTCACGAAGCCTGGTCCGGGCGCGCTGCGCGGCATCAGAAAGGTTTTCTCCGACCTGGGCGGCCTCACACCGCAAGAGGTGATCATGTGGATGGTCGACAACCAGGAGGGTGAGTTCGCCCGCCTGGAACTTGAGTTCAGCGGTCTCTGGGGCCGGCCGATCCAGGCGATTGACGCTCAGAATCTCTTCTGCGAGACGGATAAGTACTGCCGTGAAGCGGTTCCGGAGCTTGCCAGTGCGAGAAGCCGGATCAAGTCGCGCTACGTCTCCACGCCGGAGCCGATGACGCTCTTCTTCCCACCCAAGTGGGGGATCAACGGTCACCTTCCTCAGAACGAGGTGCTGGGCGATGAGTTCTTGCGTGCTCGCGTCCTCGAGCCCATGTTCTAGGTGAGAGCGCTCGGGGGGCTTATGCTGCTGGTTGCCGGCGTCGTGGCCAGTCGTGCGGGCGTCCCTGCACCCCCTGCTCGAGCGATCGCACCCACTCGATGATCGCTGCGACGTGCTCGTCCGTGAAGTTGCTGCGGTATGCAGGTGCCGAGTGCACGAGGTCGAAGCCGTAGTCGATGCGCAGCGATTCGGGGATGACCGGGCCGTCTCCGCCGAAGTACACGAACTCGTCTCCGAGGATCACCCGCTCGCTCTTCGTGTCGCGCAGCATGTGACGCGCCTCCAGAGAGCCGTCGTCCTTGCTGTGGCGGGAGTTCTCCTGGATCCAATCTCCGGCGTGATCGCGGTGGTAGATGTTGTCGCCGAAGTGCTGCATGCGGCTGCCTCGAAGGTTTGGCCGCTTCTCGGCGAACCGTTCATCGCGCCAATACTCTTGGAAGCTCACGATCTCTGAGACGCGCATCGCATAGACGAGGTTGCCTGCTTTGCCGTTCGGTCGGGAGCCGGTGCCGACAATCCAGTCGTCGACCTGGGCGACCTTGCGGATGTCCTGCTTGCACGTGGCAAGCGAGCAGACACCGTGAAAGGGGTTTGGCGCGAACCCGACGTCGTAGCGCACGATGTAGCTGAACAGCTTCACGCTCGACCTCCCTGTTCAGCAGGCAGCGCGGGGAATCGACTGCACGGGCGCGGGAGCACCACTGGGTTCTGTCCAGTTGTCCTTGCCGTCAAGAGCGTCGATGATCGCCTGGGCATCCCAGTTGACGATCGCGTTCGCGTAGTCTTCGAGCGACTCGGGCATGTCGTGGTGCGTCGTGCCTGGTGCCCAGACCCCTACGATCCGCTTGTCCGGGAACTTGCGGGCGTACTCGATCTCCCAGTCGACCCACTCATGGTTCTTCGTGTCGGGGGAGATGATGACGATAATCTTTCCCGCCCATCGGATCTGGTCCGCCAAGAGCGTCCTGATGTAATCGGGGCTCTTCGCGTTGTTCGGGGTCTCGCTCGTGATCGACGAGTCCCGGATCTCGGCTCCGCTGCCGGCGAGCATCTTCTTGAGATCTCCGACCAGCGCATCGTCTTCGTGACGGTGGCTGATGAAAATGTTGTGTTGGGCGCTCATCTCGGGCTCCTCCCTTCCAGGGATAGTCTACTTTTGACCACCGACATCGCCCCGATGAGCAGGCGTTTCGAGAGGAGTGCGCGTGCCGATCCCGCCGATCCTTGACGTGTTCGTCGTCTGGCACCCCGATGACGCGATCGGCGCCGAGCGATTCGCGGAGCTACATGAGCACTTCCATAGCCCGGCGTTCTCAGGACTGGCCGGCGGCGCCGTCGAGGTGTATGCGCGCAGCGATCCCTGGGAGGACGGAGGGCCGCCACGGCCCTTGGGCATTGCGACGCCGCTCGGCGAGGGACTCCCGACCGCACAGTTCAACGCGATCGTCCCAATCATCGACACGAACTTGCTCCGTGCAGCGGCCGAGGCGGCCAAACCATGGAACACCTATCTTCGCGAGATCGCCGAGCTGAACCAGAGGGCTGGCGTAGGCGTCTACCCCGTCGTCGCGAAAGGCCTGCAATGGGGCACCAGCACCGTCAGTCAGATCCTCGGCGGCATCCAGACCCTGCCCGCTGACGTGAACGCGGATGCCGGCTTGTTCGGGCGCGAGCTAGCGCAGGCGATCACTCAACAGATTCAGCATGAAGCGAACCTCCCCGCACGGCTGACGGTGTTCGTGAGCCACACGAAGCACCGTTCTTCGGAGGAAGCTTCGCGCTCCGGCCCCGCGATGTTCGAGCGTGTGCGCGACCACATCCAGCGGTCTCACCTGTCGGCCTTCTTCGACGCGCAAGACATCCAACCTGGCGGTGACTGGGAGAGGACGCTTGAGGACGCCGCTGGCAGCAGCGCGTTGCTGATGATCCGCACCGACGTCTACGCCGCGCGAGAATGGACGCAACGTGAGGTCCACGCCGCGAAGCACAGCGGCATGCCGGTCGTCTGCATGTACGCGCTCACTGCCGGTGAGGAGCGGGGCTCCTTTCTGATGGACCACGTCCCCTCGGTGGTCTGTGACCTCGCCGACCCTGATCAGGGTGTCGCCCTCGCCCTCAACAGGCTCGTCGACGAGGCGCTCAAGAACACTCTCTGGCACGCGCAGACGTCCTATCTCTCTGAGGACGGGTTCGATTGGCTTCCGGCGCAATCGCCTGAGCCGACCACGATCACCCCCTGGCTCGCTTCACATCAAGAGACGCAGCCAGATGACAAGCACCTGTGGGTCATTCACCCCGATCCGCCGCTCGGGCCGGCCGAGCGAGAGGTGCTGCTGCAGTTGTGCGCGGTGGCAGGCTACGACGTCGACGTCGACATCTTGACGCCCCGGACGTTCGCTGCGCGCGGTGGAGCACTCAGGACATGAGCGAGCCCACCCTCATCTCGCGAGACGCTCTCTCGGGCCAGAAAGTCGCCTTGTCAGTCTCTGAGAGCGCCGATCTCTCACGTCTGGGTCTCACTGAGCAACACTGCCGACTGGTCGTCGCCGAAGTGGGTAGAGCGATCATGCTCGCGGGAGGAACCGTCGTATACGGCGGTCACCTCAATCCCGGTGGCTACACCGAGATCCTGATCGAAGAGGCCCAACGTTTCAGCAGCGGACGATCCGCGCTTGAGATCACGCTCGCCGAATCCGAGTACCGGAAGCTCACGGTAGACGAGCTGATCGCGGCAGACAGGAACTTCGGTGACGTCGGCAGACTGACGTTGGTTTCCGAGTCGCTCAAGACGGTACCGATCGCACGTGCCCTAGATGTTCTTCCCACTGACGTTGTGGACGCGGTCGATGGGTGCTCGGCCTCCGATGCCGGTGTGGGGTCGATGGTGATTGTAGTGGTGCAGCCAGGCGTCGTAGCTGGCGGCTCGCTGCTGGTCTGAGTCGTAGTGGCGGGCGTAGGCCCATTCGTCGGCGAGGGTGCGGTGGAATCGCTCGATCTTCCCGTTGGTCTGCGGCCGATAGGGCCGCGTGTATTTGTGCTTCACGTTCTCGCCGAGCGCCTCGTTGAACACCTTGGACCGGTAGCAGGAGCCGTTATCGGTCATCACCCGCTGCACGGTGATGCCGTGCCCGGCGAAGAACGCGCTGGCGCGCTGCCAGAACCCGCCGGCGGTGTCCTTGCGTTCGTCGGGGAGGATCTCGGAGTAGACCAGTCGGGCGTGGTCGTCGATCGCGGAATGCAGATACGAGTAGCCGACCCCGGAGCGGCGTTTGCGGCCCGTGGCACGTCCCAGCGTGCGCCAGCCGCCACCGTCAGGGATCCGGCCGAGCTTCTTCACGTCCACGTGCACCAGCTCGCCCGGCGCCTGTCGCTCGTACCGGACCGGCTTCGGCTTGCGCACCCGAACACCGGTGTTCTTGTCGACCTGCCCCAGCAGCGGCACCCGGTACCGCTTCAGCACCTTCGAGACCGTGGATTGCGGCAGCAGCAGGTGGTACGCGATCCGATGCGGGCCCCAACGTCGGGTCACCCGCAACCCGATGATCCGCCGCTCCATACGCTGCGGCGTCCGCGATGGCGAGCTCGCCGGCCGTGAGGAGCGATCCTGCATCGCCGCGCGTCCGCCGGCACGATACCGGGCGACCCACTTGGAGACCGTGCCACGGGCGACCTGGAACCGCTCCGCGACACGAGCCTGCGTCCAGCCGTCCTCGATCACCAGCCGAGCGATCTTGATCCGCCCATCGACGGTGAGCGCGGCGCGAGCGTGGGTAACGTATGACACGAGGACCTCCGTGGATCGAGTGAGTGTGGTAACCCACATCGATACCGGAGGTCCTCACCTCATCCCGTCACGCCACGCTGCTCACAACCACCGTGGGAAGAACACCTAGACGGCTCTTGGAGTCAAGACGCGGGCAACGCGTTGACCGCGATGCGCGAGTATGTCGCGAGCGTAACAACAGCCCGTCTGATTGTTGGGGGGCGCCTCGCTGGCTACGTCGGCGCGGAACCCGGCGTGATCGAAGAGGCACGTCTGACCATACAGTCCGGACGTCTGCTGCTCGTCGCCGGAGGTTACGGGGGCGCGGCAGCGGCAGTCGCGCAGCGTCTATATCCGCAGTTCTTTGATGGGTGGTCGCCCGGAGCGTATCCGGCTCATGCTCTGGGCGCGCAGGTCGCAGTCGCGCTGGATGCGCTGCAAGCCGCGTACGCCAGTGCCGCCTTCGGCCCGCACCTTGACGAAGAACTCTCGCGGCTGCTCACGATCAGCCACAGGCCAGCCGACATCGCGCGCGCAACCGTGCGCCTGCTAGCCGCGGCGTCGAACCAGGTGAGCTAGTCGAACCTGCAACTGATGGCGCGACTGCGCGGAAGCCGGTCCGCAAGCGTGCACCCAAGACAACGAGAAACCTCCAGACCCCGCTCGGGCGATCGACGCTCGTAGGACCGGCACGCATCGATTCGCGATGACGGCGCCGCTATCGGGCACAGCACGGCCCATGTGAACGTCCCCCACGCGGCCGCCCAGCCAGACCCGCCCGGTCAGTCTTTGCAGTCGTCTACGATCGTGCCGATGACTCCGCCGATCGCCCCGCCGATCGCGGCGCCGGGCGCCCCGCCGAGCGACCCGCCGATGATCGCGCCCGCGCCGCCGAGGATGCCCTGGTAGCTGCGCGTGCTCTTCGCATAGACGACGCTCGTGCCATCGCCGGAGGCGACCGGCTCGTACGAGCCCACCACCCCGCCGGCGAGCGCCAGGGCGACAGGTCCGGCGGTGCCGCTCGCGAGCATGTCCTGGCACATGCCGCGCACCTGCTCCCCCCGGCCGGCAGCGGTGGTCGGCCTGTCCTGAGGAGGCGGGATCGTCACGAGGTGATACCGGGCGACGCTGGTCGTCCCGCGTCATCGACGCAAGAAGGGGGGATACCCCGGAGCGAGGTCTCCGCTCAGGCCTGGGGCCAGGTCTCGGCCCAGGGGTCGTCGCTGCCCTGCACGGGGTCGTCGAGCGGCACCACGAGGATCGGGCGCGACTGGCGGTGCGCGAGCCGCGCCGCGACCGAGCCGGTGAAAAACTCGCGCACCGTCTCGCCGAAGCCGCGACGGCGGGTGCCCACGACGATCAGCCGGGCCTCGGCCCGCTCGGCGAGCTGCTTCAGCGCCAGCGCGGGATCGCCGACGAGCTGCGCCGTCGTCCACTCGATGCCCGCCCCGCCGAGGGCGGCGACCGCCGCTTCGCGCACGCGCGCGAGCTGCGCCTCCCCCGCCGAGTTGTCGAGGTCGATCGGCGCGGTGTGCACGTAGCCGTCCGGGTCTTCATACGTGACGAACCGGGTCACGTCGACGTGCGCCACGATCAGCGGCGCCCCGAACAGCCGCGCATAGCGCGCCGCCTCGGTCAGCACCCGCTGCGGCTGATCGGGGATGACCCCGACGATCACCGCGCGACGCGGGACGGCGACGGCTTCTGAATCAGCGCCGGCCTCGGCATCCATGCCGGCCTGGGCATCTGCGCCGGCCTCGGCATCCGACATCACATACTCCGCTCGATCGATGTGACCACTCGCCCGCATGTCCGGCCGTCGCGAACAGCGTCGTCGCGAACCAGGTCGTCACGAACCGCGAGGGGTCGGAGGCCACCGTGTTATCCTGAATGCTACTCTTCCCGGCCTCGGGCCGGTTCGAAACGCATCGTGAATGCATCGGGTGAGTGTGCGAAACGCAGCCGCACCGCCCGTGACTCAGAAATGAGGGGGTCTCGCATGGGGCGTGGCCGTCAGAAGGCGAAGCACACCAAGATCGCTCGCGAACTCAAGTACGACACGTACAACGTGAACTACTCCGCGCTCGAAAAGGAACTCGGTCACCACGACGAGGACCCGTACGTCGACAAGTGGGCCGACGAAGACGAGGACGACAAGGTCGAAACGGCCTGATCTCCCCCACGTCGGCTTCCCGCCGCGCCCGCGCGACATCCGCGCGCGTCCGCGTCACCACGTGCGGCCGGTGCGCTTCTCCCACTCCTCCTCGATCGTGCGGGTGTGGGTGACCACGTACCCCGCCGGGATCGCGAACAGGAACAGCACGCTGAGCAGCACCAGCGGCGCCTGCCAGCCGCCCGTGGTCTCGTGCAGCACCGCGAACGCCAGCGGGAAGATCGCCGCGATCGCGTAGCCGATGCTCTGGCTGAAGCTCGACAGCGCCACCGCGCCCTCGTGCGTGCGCGAGCGACGCTGGATCATCACGAGCACCGCGGGGAAGAGCCCCTGCGGCGTGCCGAGCAGCACGACCCACAGCACCGTCGCCGCGGTCGGGGCGAGCACCATGCCGAGCACACCGGCGACACCCGCGACCAGTGCGACGACGTACACGACGCCGACCCGGTTCCAGCGCGTGACGGCCATCGGCACGAGGATCGACCACGGCAGCCCCATCGCGCCGAACAGCGACAGCAGCGCGCCCGCGGCCGCGTGCGAGACGCCCGCCATCTCGACGAGCACCACCGGCAGCCACGCGAAGCACGCGTAGACGCTCGCCGACGAGATCGCGAACGTCACCGCCAGCGCCCACGCCAGCGGGATGCGGGGCAGCCGCCCGAGCACGCGCGGCGTCGGCTCGTCGATCTCGACGTCGGCGCCGACCGCATCGCCGGCGCCGTTCCCGTCGAGCCCGCGCGCCGCCGCGGCCCGACCCGCCGCGCGCTCGCGGGCATCCACGACCAGCTGCGCCACCCACGGCACGATCGCGGCGAGCGCGAACACCGCCCACATGCCGAGCGAGAAGCGCCAGCCCGCGGCATCCGCCACCGGCACCGCCACGAGCGGCGGCACGAACGCGGCGACGGCGAGCAGCGACGAGTACAGCCCCGTCATCGTGCCGACGCGGTCGGGGAAGTACTTCTTGATGAGCGGCGGCAGCACGACGTTGCCGACGCCGATCGCGGCGAACAGCACCGCCGTGCCGAGAAGAAGGGCGAGGGCATCGGATGCCAGGGCGCGCGCGACCATCGCGCCGGTGGCGACGACCATCGCGGCGACCGCGAGACGTTCCAGGCCGAAGCGCCGCTCGAGGGCGGGCGTCACGATGCCGAACACCGCGAAGCACACCGGCGGCGCGGCTCCGATCAGCCCGAGGATCCACGACGGCACCGCGAAGTCGGCCTCGATCTCGGCGAGGATCGGCGAGATCGAGGCGACCGCCGAGCGCAGCGAGAAGGCGACCAGCACGATGCCGGTGAAGGCGAGGAGTCTGCCGCGCCAGAGGGAGAGGGGGCGCGGGTCTGGCACTCGATCCAGCCTATCGCCGCCGGAGCGGGGGTCGGGCGGTCAGCTCTCCTGCGAACCCTCGACCCAGGCGAGGTACTCCTCGGTCACGGTGCCGGTGACGTAGCGACCGTCGAAGCAGCTCAGATCGAGGTCGTCGACGCCCGTCGCGCCCTCGAGGATCGCCGCCTTCAGGTCGCCGATCTCCTGGTAGACCAAGTAGTCGGCGCCGAGCTCGGCGGCGATCTCGGGAATCGTGCGGCCGTAAGCGACGAGCTCGTGGCGCGAGGGCATGTTGATGCCGTACACGTGCGGGTAGCGCACGGGGGGCGCGGCCGACGCGAAGGTGACACTCTCGGCACCGGCATCCCGCGCCATCTGGATGATCTCCTTCGACGTCGTGCCACGCACGATGGAGTCGTCGATGAGCAGCACGTTCTTGCCCTTGAACTCGCTCGACATGGCGTTGAGCTTCTGGCGCACACTCTTCTTGCGCACCGCCTGGCCCGGCATGATGAACGTGCGGCCGACGTAGCGGTTCTTGTAGAAGCCCTCGCGGTACTCGATACCGAGCTTGCGGGCCACCTGCATCGCGGCGGGCCGCGACGAGTCGGGGATCGGCATGACCACGTCGATCGCACCCGCGGGCGTGTACTTCGCGATCGTGTCGGCGAGCCGGTCGCCCATCCGGAGCCGCGCCTCGTAGACCGAGATGCCGTTCATCACCGAGTCGGGTCGGGCGAGGTAGACGTACTCGAACGAGCACGGCACGAGCTTCAGGTTCGCGGCGCACTGCTGCGTGTGCAGGGCGCCGTCGAGGTCGATGAACACCGCCTCGCCGGGCTCGACGTCGCGGACGACCTCGAAGCCGGCGTTCTCGAGCACGAGCGACTCGGAGGCGACGATCCACTCATCGTGGCCGTCGTCGTGGCGGCGCGTGCCGAGGATCAGCGGGCGGATGCCGAACGGGTCGCGGAAGGCGAGCAGTCCGTAGCCGGCGATCAGGGCGATCGACGCGTACGACCCCTCGACCCGCTCGTGCACGCGTGAGACGGCCTGGAAGATCTGCGGCGGGTCGAGATCGAGACCCGAGATGGATGCCTGCAGCTCGTTGGCGAGCACGTTGACGAGCAGCTCGGTGTCGCTCGAGGTGTTGAGGTGGCGGCGATCCTTGCGGAAGAGCTCGTCGGTGAGCTCGCGCGTGTTCGTGAGGTTGCCGTTGTGCACGAGCACGATGCCGTACGGCGCGTTCACGTAGAAGGGCTGCGCCTCTTCTTCGCTCGACGCGGTGCCCTTCGTGGCGTAGCGTACGTGGCCGAGGCCGATGCTGCCGAGGAGCGCCCGCATGTCGCGGGTGCGGAACGCCTCGCGCACCTGCCCCTTCGCCTTGAACAGGTGGAACACGCCGTTCGGCTCCGCCGTGGCGATGCCGGTCGAGTCCTGCCCGCGGTGCTGCAGCAGAAGGAGGGCGTCGTAGATCTCCTGGTTGACGTTCCCCTGTGAGGCGACGCCGACGATTCCGCACATGTGTTGTTGCTCAGTCCGTTTCTGCGTAAGCCCCGACGAGGCGCACGGCGCCCCCGTCGACGCCCTTCGCGCCCTGCTCGAAATCTCCGTGGGAGTCCTGCGGCACCGGCCCGGTGCGGACGACCCCGACCTGCCAGGTGGCGATGCCGTCGGCGTTCAGGGCCGCCGCGGCGGCATCTGCCTGATCTGCCGAGACCACCGCGACGAAGCCGACCCCGAGGTTCCAGGTGCCTTCGGTCTGCGCGAGCTCGAGCGAGCCGAGGTCGGCGAGCACGCGGAAGACGGGCGGCGGCGACCAGGTCGACCGGTCGACGTCGACCCAGGTGCCGACCGGGAGCACGCGCGCGAGGTTCGCCGCGATGCCCCCGCCGGTGACGTGGCTGAGCGCGTGCACGGCGCCGGGCACCTGCGAGAGCAGACGCAGCAGGGGCAGCGTGTACAGGCGCGTGGGCTCGAGGAGCTCCTCGCCCCACGTGCGGCCGAAGTCCGCGGCATCCGCCCCGTAGGTGATGCCGTTTCCGCTCACGATGTGCCGGATGAGCGAGTAGCCGTTGGAGTGCGGACCGCTGGATGCCAGGGCCAGCACGACATCGCCCGATTCGACGCGCTCGGCGCCGAGCACGTGATCCGCCTCGACCACCCCGGTCGCGGCGCCCGCGACGTCGTAGTCGTTGATGCCGAGGAGGCCCGGGTGCTCGGCCGTCTCGCCGCCGAGGAGGGCGGTGCCGGTGAGCTCGCAGCCGGTCGCGATGCCGCGCACAATGTCGGCGATGCGCTCGGGGAAGACCTTGCCGCAGGCGATGTAGTCGGTCATGAAGAAGGGCTTCGCGCCCACGACGACGATGTCATCGACGACCATGCCGACGAGGTCTTGCCCGATCGTGTCGTGCTTGTCGATCGTCTGCGCGATCGCGACCTTCGTGCCGACGCCGTCGGTCGAGGTGGCGAGCAGAGGCTTCGTGTAGGCGCGCAGCGCGGAGGCGTCGAAGAGGCCTGCGAAGCCACCGACGCCACCGATGACCTCGGGGCCGTGCGTGCGGCGCACAGCCGACTTCATCAGTTCGACGGCGAGGTCGCCCGCCGCCGTATCGACGCCGGCTGCGGTGTAGGGGTTCTGTGGGGACGGGGCCACGCGAACAGCCTACCGGCCCGCGCGGGTGCCGCCGGCCGTCTCCGGGTGGGGGGACGGGGCGCCGGCGCGGGCGAGCAGGGGCGGCGCGAGGAGCGCGGTGCCTAGGATGGCGGCATGGCAGCGGAGACACCGGAATGGGTCGTGCGCGAAGACGCCGGCATGCCGGTGCTCGTCGCGCTGTACCTGCGGCAGGTGCTCGGGATCCGCTCGCCCGAGGAGCTGCCGCATCTGCGGAATATGCCGCCCGCGGCATCCAGCGAGTACGACGACACCGCGACGCTCGATCGCCTCTGGCGCACGTACTGGGAGATGACGGTCGAGCCGCAGGCGCACACGTCGCCGGTGCCGCTCGAGCTGGTGCCCGGCTTCGAGATGCTGGTGGCACTGCCCACCGAGGGCTTCGACCCGCTGATCGCCGCGATTACGCCGTACGGCGAGGATGCCGTGGCCTACGCCCGCGCGGCGTCGGAGCGCTATCACGCCCGCGCGCACGCCGACGCCCGGTCGGGCGGGTCGGCCTACCGCGCGTACGCGAGCACGATCGCCCAGCACGAGCGGCACGCGGGCCGCCGGGCGCACTCGTTCGAGCTGAACGTGCAGGTGCTGCCGCTGACGCAGCGCGGCGTGTGGTGGATCGGCGCCCTCACCGTCGCCGTCACCGATTCGCTGCGCAGCGACGTGGTGGCCTTCGACGCGGCGATCGCGCCGGTCATCGCCGACATCGCCTGACGGGCGGTCTTTCGGCGCCCGGGTGTTTCGGTGCCCGGTCTTCCGGCGTCAGACCGTCGTGTCGTCGTCGGGGTAGTCGACCTCGACGCGCTCGTGGTCGAGGCGCACCTCGTGCTGGCGGCGCGACAGCCGGCGGTCGAGGATGAGCGCGACCGCGCCGAGCACGGCCATGCCGATCGGGATGCACACGAGGCACAGGAATCCGAAGACCTGCGAGGTCGAGTAGATGACCTGTGTCGACGCGCTCTTCTCCTCGGTGCCGTCGAAGGCGAATGTGAGGATGAGCGCGGCGAGGATGCCGAGGATCGCGCCGAGCACGAAGAAGATCGCGTACCGGGGGCTCCGGCGCACGTGCGCGGTCTCGATCTGGTGCTGAGCGCGCTCGGTCATCCCTCCATTGTCCCACCGGCCGGTCACCTCGGCGGCCGCCCGTCTCGCGCGATCAGCCCAGCCGGCGCTGCCACGGCAGCACGCGCATCATGCTCAGCACCGACACGATCACGATACTGAGGGCCGCGGCCGACGCCAGCAGCGGCGGCACGATCGGCGGCACGCCGTTCGTGGCGTTCGGCACCAGGCCCGCGCGCTGCGGCTGCGCGGTGATCGGCGTGTTCGCGGGGCCGAGGTGTACTGGCCTCGACCGTTGTTGATTCGGTCGATGGGGGTCTTGCCGCCGATGCCGAGGTGGGCTCTGTCTAGGTTGTAGTGGTCGAGCCAGGTCGTCAAGCCTGCTCTGCGGTCGTCGTTGGAGGTCCAGGGGCGGGCATAGGCCCACTCGGTGGCGAGAGTGCGGTTCAGGCGTTCCACTTTCCCGTTGGTCCAGGGGCAGTGCGGCTTGATGAAGCGCTGCTTGATGGCGTGCGTGTCGATCACGGCTTTGAACGCGGCGGAGTGGCGGTAGGCGAACGCGTTGTCGCTGATGACCCGTTCGACCCTCACGCCCAGGCGCGCGTAGAACGTGATCACGCGTTCGAGGACCCCGGCCGCGGTGACGCCTTCGCAGGGCACTGCCCGCGGCCGTGGAGGCGCCACCCACCGCCATCGGGGATCCGGCCGAGCTTCTTCACATCGACATGGATCAGCGATCCGGGATGGTCGTGCTCGTAACGCTTCGCCGACCGTCGAGACGCGCGGATCACGGTCCCGGTGACCGGGTCCAGCCCCCTCAGCAGCGACACCCCGTGTCTGCGCAGCACCCGACCGACCGTCGAGGCCTGCAAGCCGAGCTTGTCTGCGATGAACACCGGGCCGCGGCGCGTGAGGTGACGCATGATCCGCACCCGCGCCTCCACGCACGCCCCCGTCCGCCGCGGATGCCCGTGGGCGACGCTGGAACGATCCACCAACCCCGCTGTGCCGTGCTCCCGGAACCGACGCCACCACCGCCACGCGGTCGTGCGGGAGATCCCCATCTCCGCCGCGACGTGCGCGACCGCACGCCCCGACCCGATGCGCTGGACCATGATCAACCTGCCGGCCGGAGTCAGCCGGGCGTTAGCGTGGGACACGAGAGACCTCCGTGGACTCGAGGGAACCTAGACAGCTCCAACTCGACTACGGAGGTCTCTCCTACGTCAACAACGATCCGGGTCAGTACACCTAGGGACGGAGCGGCAGCAGGGCGGCGAGGTCGGCGCGGGTGCCCGATGCCGCGATGCGGCCCGCGGCGACGGCATCCGGCCAGGCCTCGGCGCCCGTGGCGAGGTCGATCCAGGTGGCCGCATCGGTCTCGACCACGTTCGGCGGGGTGCCGCGGGTGTGGCGGGGCCCCTCGATCACCTGCACGGCGCCGAACGGCGGCACACGCACCTCGACCGTGTTGCCCGGGGCCTTCTCGGCGAGCAGCTGCAGGAGATACCGCACCGCCGTCGCCGTCTGGGCGCGGGGCAGGGCCAGCCCGCCGTCACCGCTGCCGCCCGCGGCTTCGCGCGCCGCCGCCACCGCGGCGAGCGCCGCGCGCCCGTCCTCGGTGGAGATCTTCCGCGCCATGGCATCCACGGTAGTGCGTCCGCAATCCAGTCTCCCCGCACCGCGCGCGCCCGCCGCGCCCCGTCATTCCGCGACGTCGCGTCCCCCTCACCCGCGCGCAGACTGAATGGCGAACCGCCTTCCCCCGCCCCGCGCGTACCGTTTGCAGGATCGCTGTCCCTCCCACGCGCCTCGATCCGCGGAATTCCGCAGGTCCGCCCCGCCGACTCGTCGATCGATCCTGCAAACGGTACAGATCGGGGCGATGCCCCCACCGCCCGACCCCGGCAACCGAGCCGCCCGACGCCCGAACACCCCGACGCCCGCCCCCGGCCGCTCGGTAGGCTGGCGGCGTGCGCATTCTCGTCCTCGGTTCCGGTGCCCGCGAGCACGCCCTGCTCCTCGCTCTGAAGGCCGAGGGCGGCCACGAGCTCTTCGCGGCGCCGGGCAATGCCGGCATCGCCGCCGACGCGACGCTCGTGTCGACGCTCGACGCGAACTCTCCCGCGGCCGTCACCGAGTACGCGAACGACGAGCAGATCGACCTCGTCATCATCGGCCCCGAGGCGCCGCTGGTCGCGGGGGTCGCTGACGCGCTCCGCGAGCGCGGCATCCCGGTCTTCGGCCCAGGCAAGGCCGCCGCGGCGCTCGAGGGATCGAAGGCCTTCGCGAAGCGCATCATGGATGCCGCGGGCGTGCCCACCGGGCGGGCGACCCGCGCCGCCACCCGCCCCGAGGTCGAGGCGGCGATCGACGCCTACGGCGCGCCCTACGTCGTCAAGGCCGACGGGCTCGCGGCGGGCAAGGGCGTCATCGTGACCGACGACCGCACCGCCGCGCTCGCCCACGCCGACGCGTTCCTCCCCACGGGCCCCGTGCTCGTCGAGGAGTTCCTCTCCGGCCCCGAGGTCTCGCTCTTCTTCGTGAGCGACGGCGACACCGTCCGCGCGCTGTCGCCGGCGCAGGACTTCAAGCGCGCCTACGACGGCGACGCCGGCCCCAACACCGGCGGCATGGGCGCATACTCGCCGCTGCCGTGGCTCGCCGAGCGATTCGGCAGCGAACGCGCGTTCATCGAGCGCGTCACCGCAGAGGTGGCCGAACCCGTCATCCGACAGCTGGATGCCGAGGGCACCCCCTTCATCGGACTGCTCTACGCCGGCCTCATCCTCACCGGCGAGGGCGAGGCGACCGAGATCAAGGTCATCGAGTTCAACGCGCGCTTCGGCGATCCCGAGACGCAGGTCGTGCTCGCCCGCCTGACGAGCCCGCTGTCGCGACTCCTGATGTCCGCGGCATCCGGCACCCTCGAAGACGAGCCCGAGCCGACCTTCGCCGACATCGCCGCGATCACGGTCGTGCTCGCGAGCGAGGGCTACCCCGAGGCGCCCGTGACGGGCCGCACGATCGGCGGCTTGGATGCCGCGGCCGCCACCCCCGGCGTGCACCTCGCGCACGCGGCGACCGCGGGGCCGGATGCCCCCGGCGGCGACCTCATCTCGACCGGCGGCCGCGTGCTCAACGTCATCGCGACGGGCGACACCTTCGCGCAGGCGCGCGAGCGCGCGTACGCCGCGCTCGACGAGATCACCCTCGACGGCGCGCACTTCCGGACCGACATCGCCGCCGTCGTCGCCCGCACCGCCGCCGAGTAAGCCCCGCGCCGGCCCTCACCAGAATCGGAGATCAGCAACAGATTCGGAGAATGGATGCCGAGGCATCCGATTCTGTGGCGATTTTGCGAATCCAGCGAGCCCGCCGGCGGCCACACCAGCCGGCCGCCGGCGGCACCCGCGAGACGCGGCCGGCGCGAGCCCCTGCCAGCGCCCCTCAGCGCTCCCCGAGGTGCGCGGGCCGCTGCATGAACAGCACCGCGACGACGCCGACCAGGAGCACGATGCCGGGGAGGAGCATGGTCTGCGCCATGGCATCCGAGAATCCTCCGACGACCATGTCGGGCAGCTGACCGGCGGCGAAGTCGCCTCCGGCCTCGGCGGCACCGGGCAGGTTCGCCTCGAGCCGGCCCTGCATGAGCGCGGCGATGGCGGCCGAGCCGAGCACCGACCCGATCGTGCGGGTCGTGTTGTAGATGCCCGAGCCGGCGCCGGCCTGGCGCGGCTGCAGGTTGCGGGTCGCGGTGGTCGCGAGCGGCCCCCACATCCCGGCCTGCGCGATGCCCATGAGCGCCGAGGGCAGGAGGAACATCCAGATCGGGGTGTCGGGGTGCATCAGCGCGGAGTACCAGAAGATCGAGATCGCGCTCAGCAGCAGCCCGGGCACGAGCAGCAGCCGCGGGTCGACGCGGTCGAGCACGCGTCCGGCGATCGGGGCGAGCACACCGGCGAACACGGCCATCGGGATCAGCAGCAGCGCCGACTCGGTCGGGGTGAGCCCGCGGGCGAGCTGGTAGAAGAACATCATCGGCAGCGACATGGCGGTCACGGCGAAGCCGACGGTCGCGATGCCGATGTTCGCGACCGAGAAGTTGCGGTCGCGGAAGAGCGCGAGCGGCACGAGCGGTTCGCTCTTCGTGCGCGACTGCTGCCAGATGAACAGCGCCATGACGAGCACGCCGCCCACGATCATCGCCCACACCCACGGCGCCCAGTCGTAGTGCTCGCCCTCCTGCAGACCGAACACGACGAGGAAGAGTCCCACTGCGCTCAGCAACACGCCGACCATGTCGAAGCGGTGGCGGTGCGTCTCGAGGTTCGGCACGAGCATCCAGGCCAGCACGAAGCCGATGATCCCGACGGGCAGGTTGACGAAGAAGATCCACTCCCAGCCGAGCCCGTCGACGAGCAGGCCGCCCGCGAGCGGGCCGACGAGCATCGCGACGCCCGAGGTCGCGCCCCAGAGGCCCATCGCCGCGCCGCGCTGGTTCGGCGGGAAGGTGCGGGTGATGACGGCCATCGTCTGCGGCGTCATGAGGGATGCCCCGAAGCCCTGCACCGCGCGGAACACGATGAGCATCTCGAGCGTCGACGACAGTCCGCAGCCGAGGGAGGCGAGGGTGAAGATCGCGAGCCCGATGAGGTAGATCTTCTTCGGGCCGAAACGGTCGCCCAGGCGTCCGGTGATCAGCAGCGGCACGGCGTAGGCGAGGAGATACGCCGAGGTGACCCACACGACGTTGTCGAGGTTGGCGGTGTCGGGGTCGAGGGCCGCCTTGATGGCGGGGTTCGCCACCGAGACGATGGTCGTGTCGACCAGGATCATGAAGAACCCGATGACGAGCGCCCACAGGGCAGGCCACGGGTTGTGGGCGGTGCCGGGCGCGCCGGCGGCGGTGTGCGCGCCCGCGGGGGCGCCCGCGTCGGTCGCGGGAGTGCGGGAAGGATCGGTCATTGCCGTGCGGCCTCTCTCTGTGCCAGATAACGGTCGTCTGTGACGTGGGTGCCCCAGACGAAATCGGGGTGGACGAGTCGATCGATGAACGCCGAGAGCCAGTCACGGTCGGCGCGCAGCAGCGCGTGTTCGCGGTCGACCTCGACGAGGTACTGCTCGACGATGCCGGTGGTCCGCGCCTTCGCGAGACCCTTCCGGTGCATCTCGAGCGAGTCATCGAGCGCCTCGAGTCGGCGGCGCAGCAGCGCGACCGTCTCATCGCGGTCGAGGTTGTGCGCCTCGGAGAGTGCGACGCGGTACTCGACGGGGTGGCCGAGCACGGGCAGTTCGCGGCGCACCCAGTCGACGATGGCGCGCTCCCCGGCATCCGTCAGCGCATACGTGGTGCGTTCGGGACGGTTGCCGTCGCGGTCGACGCCGACCTCGGTCAGCAGGCCGCAGCGCTCGAGCCGGCCGACGGTGTGGTACATCGTGCCGTTCGTCAGCGGCACGATGCGGTCGTCGTGACGCTGCCGCATGAGCCGGATCATCTCGTACGGGTGCATCTCGTCTTCGCGCAGCATGGCGAGCACCATGACCCCCAGCGGGGTGAGGCGTGCGGCATCCGTCATGATTACTCCGTGTCGATTAGTCCAGATGGACTATACACGGCGACGGATGCCACGCAACAGCCCCACCCGCGGGGGAATGCGGGTGGGGCTGCGGGCGTCGGGGGCTGCGTGAAGGCGGCGCTCAGCGACCGCCGGGGCCCCCGCCGCCGGGGGCGGATCCGCCGGTGGGTGCCGTGGTCGTGTCGACCCGCGCCACGAGCATCGCGGTGTAGCCGTTCGTCGCGTCGCCGGTGACGGTCGCGACCTGCAGGGCGCCGCCGTCGTCGCCGAACACGTTGTCGCTCGCGAGCGTGATCTGCGACAGGTTGCGGGTCGATCCGTCGTAGGCGGGCAGGGCGTAGACGCTCGCGAGCATGCTCTCGGGCATCGCGATCTGCGAGGTGGCGATGGCGTTCGCCGAGTCGGTGATCGTGTCGACCGACGGGTAGACCTCGAAGTGGATGTGCGGCCACCGGCCGGAATAGCAGGCCGGCACGATCGAGGTGAACGTCACCTGCCCGTCGGCGTCGGTCACCTGCACGCCGCGCAGGTAGGTCTCGTTCTCGATGCCCGAGGAGTACATCGAGTACTCGCCCTGCGCGTTGCAGTGCCAGGCGTACACGGCCACCCCGGCGAAGGGCGCGTCGCCGTTCGCCATGTCGGTGATGCGCAGGGTGAACTGCAGCGGCGCACCCTCGGCGGTCGTGCCGCCGCCGATCGAGCTGCGCAGATCGGAGCGGACGATGCCCGACTGCTCGAGCACATCGGGTCCGTTCGAGCCGTCGCCGGGGTAGGGCCCGGCGGTCTCGTCGGGGATCTCGGCCGCGGGCAGGGCGTACGACACCGTGGGGGTGGGGGTCGGCGTGGCCGTCGGCCTCGGCGTCGAGAGCGGTGTCGCGCTCGCCGTGGCGGAAGGCGAGGCATCCGCTGCGGTGACCGCACTGCAGTCGGCCAGGGCCGCGGCGCCCACCCCGAGCCCCGCGATGCTGAACATCGCGCGGCGTGAGACGAGGGTGGTTAGATCGAAACCCGCCCCCTGATCGACGACCTCGTCATCGGGGCGGGGAAGGGTGCGGCCCACATAACGCGGGCCGTCGGGCGTGTTCTCGGGCTCGGGGATCATGGGGCCAGCATGACGCCGAATCCCCTCACCGCACTGTGGGCCACCTATGCGTCTGTGATGTGCCGGCGCGGCGTCGCGCCGCCCGCGATAATGGAGCGGTGACGGATGCCTCGGACCTGCCCGGCTGGACCCACGTGTACTCGGGAAAGGTGCGCGACCTTTACCGCCCGGCCGATTCGGCGGCAGCGGCATCGGCCACGACAGAGGGGCGGATACTGGTGGTGGCCAGCGACCGCGTGAGCGCGTTCGACCACGTGCTCTCCCCCGGCATCCCCGGCAAGGGCGAACTGCTGACGACGCTGAGCCTGTGGTGGTTCGACCAGCTCTCGGGCGCCGACGGCGGCCCGCGCATTCCCAACCACCTCGCCGCGACGCACGCGCTGACCCTCGGCCCCGACGGGCAGGCGAACACCGCCGACGACCTGGTCGACCTCATCCCGCAGGCCGTCGCGGGCCGCGCGATGGTGGCCCGCACCCTCGACATGCTGCCGATCGAGTGCGTCGTGCGCGGGTACCTCACCGGGTCGGGCTGGAAGGAATACCAGGCATCCGGCACCGTCTGCGGCATCGCACTGCCCGCCGGGCTCGGCGACGGCGACCGTCTGCCCGAGCCGATCTTCACGCCCGCCTACAAGGCGCCGCTCGGCGAGCACGACGAGAACATCTCGTTCGCACAGACCGAGGAGCTCGTCGGGCCCGAGCGCGCCGCGCAGCTGCGCGACGCCTCGCTCGCGATCTACCGCCGCGCGGCGGCGACCGCCGAGGCCCACGGCCTGATCCTCGCCGACACGAAGTTCGAGTTCGGGCTCGACGCCGACGGCGTGCTCACGCTCGCCGACGAAGTGCTCACGAGCGACTCATCGCGGTACTGGGATGCCGAGGCGTGGGCAACGGGCACCACCCCGGCCGAGCGCATGGCGAGCTTCGATAAGCAGATCGTGCGCGATTGGCTCGCGGCGCACTGGGACGGCGCCGGCACCCCGCCCGAGCTGCCCACCGAGATCGTCGAGCGCACCGCCGACAATTACCGCGAGCTGCTCGAGCGCCTGACGGCCTGACGGTAGGTGGGCTTCACTCGAAGCGCAGGACATCGCCAGGGCGCAGGTCGGCGACAATGCCGCGGTAGGGCGCCGCGATCTCTCCGACGTGCCCCTGCATGCCGGTGAGCGGCAGATTCTGCCGCATGAGGTGCACTTCTCCGCGGTAGCGTCCGAGACGATCGAGGTCCATCTGCAGCGACCCCACCTCGCGCCGGTCAGCGTTGCGCGGGGCTGAGGGAGGGATCTCGCCGCGCGTCCCTTCGAGGCGGAACGAAGCGGCGGCGTCCTCGATCCGCAGGCGCCAGACGCTCTCGCGCAGGAATGCACCTGCGTCGTCGAGCCCTGCGAGGGGGACCGTAATCTCTCCCGACTGCTCGACTCGCGCGATCCATCGCAGGTGTTCGGGCAGCAGTGTGGCCTCGGCGCAGACAATCTCGACATGCGGATCGAGCCGACGGAGGTGCAGGTAATTGCGCCACGCCGTGCGGTGCCGGTGCTCTTCGAGCATCGGCAGGCCTAGGTGGAGCGGCGCCCTGAACGACACCTCGCCCGGCACGAAAGCGTAGAGCGGCAGCCCTCTCTCACGAAACAACTCGTTCTGGCTCACATAGAAGGCCGTGGTGATGCCCGTTTCGGGCCGAGGGTAGAAGTTGTGCCAGCCGATGGGCCGCACACTTTCGAGCTCGTCGAGCAGCGACGCGGTCGCTGTGCTCGCATTCACCGCGATGGCACACCGCGACGCGGCCGCAATCTCGCGGATCTCATGCGGCGCGAAGCCGAAGTCGATGCGCAGCGTCGTCACTCCCCACTCGCGCAGGCGCGCCGTGCCGCCGACTCCCGACCCCAGACGCTCGAGCGCGAGTGGGGAGATGTCGGCGCAGAAACTCACCCCGTGTTCACGGTGCAGCGCGGTGAGCTCGGCGCCGTACCCGTCGAGATCGGCACTTTCCGGAAGGTGTAGGGAGGTGAACAGCAAGGGCCGGTCCGCGAGTGCGACGGCCTGCGAGACGACCGCGCGGCGCACCTCGGGTGTATCCGTCGGGTAGAGCGAGAACAGCATCAGCTCAGCCTTGCGACCATGTGCTCCTTGAACCCGAAAAGGTAGGTCAGGAGGAACCCCATGGTGTATGCGATCAGCAACCCTCCCACGTACCAGAGCCATTGCCCGTTCGTGATGACCGCTGTCATGAGCACCCCCGAGAGCCCGAGGGCTCCGGCTCCGAAGCCGCCAGTGGCTTGGATGCCGTAGGCCACGAAGGCGCCGCCGAAACCTCCACCGAGACAGGCCGTGATGAGCGGATAGAAGAGCGGCAACGACACTCCGTAGATGAGCGGCTCGCCCACCCCGAGCACGCCGATGGGCAGTGCCGCTCGGATGATGCTCTTCAAGCGCGTGCTCTTCGTCTTGATGTAGATCGCGATCGCCATACCGACCTCGCCCGCGCCGGCCATCGCGAGCACGGGGAGCAGCTGGGTGTAGCCGTGGTCGGCGATCAGCTGAGCATGGATCGGGGTGAGTCCCTGATGAATGCCGAGCATGACCAGCGGCAGGAACAGCGACGACAGCAGGTATCCGCCGATCACTCCGCCCCGTTCGAGGGCGAAGTCGATGAGCAGCCAGTTGATGCCCTGCATGAGAAGCCCCGCAATGGGCATGATGACGAAGATGCAGACCGCTGCGCCGACGAGGACCGTGACGACGGGCACGACGAACAGGTCAGCCCACGCGGGGACTCGCTTGCGCACCCACTTCTCGATCACGGTGAAGAGCCAGGCCGTGACGATCACGCCGACGATGCCGCCGAGCGCCGGCTTCAGTTCGCCGAACAGTGGCAGCACGAGCGGTTGTGCGGGGATCACCGTGCCGTCGGCAGCCGTCGTCGCCGCGATTCCTGCAAGCGCGGGCATGTACGAGATCCCACCCGCGATGAGACCGAGCACGGGGGTGCCGCCGAACTCCTTCGCGGTGTTGTAGCCGACGAGCAGGTTCAGCGACCCCACGACGATCGAGCCGAGAGCGGCGAACGCGAGGAACCACGGGTTCTGGACGACTCCGGGATCGATGATTTTCCAGACGTTCGCGATCGCGACGATGAGTCCGCACGCGATGAAACCGGGGATGATCGGGATGAAGATGTTGCCGATGTGCCGGAACAGCGAGTGCACGCCGGTCTTCTGCCGAGACTTCACTTTCTGGTTGTTCTTCGTCTGCAGCTGGCGGAGGTCGTCGGCCGCGCTCAGCGGCGCCTCGTCGTCATCCAGTGGTGCCGAGCCCGACATTCCGCTCTCCACCGCGAAGGCGTCGCGCAGCCGCTGTGCATGACCCGGACCGACGACGACCTGCAGCTGGTCGCCGGAAACGACCCCCATGACCCCGTCGAGGGCCTTGAGAGCATCAAGGTCGACGCTTTCGGGGTCGATGACCTCGAGACGAAGACGCGTCATGCAGTTGGTGAACGAGGAGATGTTCGCGGTGCCCCCGACGAGCGGGAGGATGTCGCGACTGAGTTGGGGGTAATCCACAGTGATTTCCTTCGATTTTCGGGATGCGGGTCAGTGATGAGCAGTTGAGGAGAGGGGGCTCGGGCGCTCTCCGTCGATGGCGTCGCGTACGAACCCCTGCGCAACCGAGAGGCGTTCGCGCGCGGCGGCCGCGTCTATGCCGCACAGGATCGAGACGATCGCCGTCTTGGCGTGATTGCCCGCGGCGGCGAGCGCTCGTTCGGCGGTGGCCCTGTCGCAGTCCGTAGCGGCCTGCACGATGCGGGCGGCGCGGTCAACGAGCTTCTCGTTGGTCGGGCGCACATCGACCATGAGGTTGCCGTAGACCTTGCCGAGCCGCACCATGGCGGCCGTGGAGATCATATTGAGCACGAGCTTCTGGCTCGTGCCCGCTTTGAGCCGGGTCGAGCCCGTGAGCACCTCGGGGCCGTTGTCGATCTCGATCGCCACGTCGGCATGCCGGCTGATCTCGGCGCCGGTGTTGCAGGCGAGCGATACAGTCGCCGCGCCCACCCGTCGCGCGTAATCGAGTCCGCCGAGGACATAAGGCGTGCGACCCGAAGCGGCGATGCCGACCACGACGTCGCGCTCGTCGAGACCGAGCGCGACGAGGTCGGCGACGGCGAGCTCGTCGGAGTCCTCTGCCCGCTCCACGGCCGCGAACATCGCCTCCCGTCCGCCTGCGAGCACCCCGATGATCTGTGCAGGGTCGGTGCCGAACGTCGGCGGGCACTCAGAGGCGTCGAGCACGCCGAGACGCCCACTCGTGCCGGCTCCCTGGTAGATCAAGCGCCCGCCGCCATGCAAGGCGCTCACCACCAGTTCGACCGCACGAGCGATCTGCGGAATCTGAGCGCGCACGGCATCGGCGACGCCGGCGTCTTCGTCGTTCATCGTCGTGAGGAACTCGTCGATTCCCATCGCATCGAGGCGTCGTGTGCGCGGGTTCTGCTGTTCGGTGATCGATATCGGGCGCGAAGCGGACACGCGTTCCTCCTTGTGATGTCGTCGCCGCGTTACCGAGAGCGAAGCCGACCTCGGCAAGAATTACTCTTTCACAAGCTAGGGTATTTGTGAAGAACTTTTTCAGTCACCGTGAGAAGCTGACGCTATCCGGGAGGCGATATGGACGGCGACGTCATTGAGGCGATCCACACCGTGATCGCTCGGCTACGGCCCGCCGAAGCGGCGGTGGCCACCGTCGTGCTCCGTGACCCCGATTCCGTGGTCGACACCACGGTCGTCGAGCTGGCTGAGCGCGCGGGCGTGTCACAGGCATCCGTCGTGCGCTTCGCGAAGACGCTCGGCTACACCGGCTTTCCCGCCCTCCGCCTGCAGTTGGCGCAGGAACTCTCGCGGCACGCCGCCGATCTCGAACGGTCCGATATCGCCGAAGGCCGTCTGAATCCTTCGGACTCCCTGGCCGACATGGTGTCGAAGGTCGCCTTCCATGAGGCGCGCACGATCGAGCAGACCGCGCGGCTGCTCGATCTCGAGGCCCTGGAACAGACCGCACAGCGCATCTCTGCGGGAGCACGAGTGGTCGCCTTCGGCGTCGGCGCGTCGGCCCTCGCCGCCAGCGACCTCGCTCAAAAATTGCAGCGCATCGGCCTCAACTGCCTGACATCACCCGACATCCACATGCAGCTCGTCCACGCAGCCCTCGCCGATGAACATACCGTCGTCGTCGCGTTCTCGTTCAGCGGCGGCACACGCGATGTCGTGCACGCTGTGGAGGTCGCCACTCGCACTGGAGCCCTCACAGTGGCTGTCACTGGCGATGGTGAATCAGCACTCGCCGGTGCGTGCGATCTGTTCCTGCGCACGCCCGCACGCGAAACGACACTGCGCGCGGCTGCCCTCGCGAGCAGGATGGCGCAGCTCGCCGTCGTCGACTTTCTTTTCCTGCGGGTCGGGCAGCTCCGTTTCGACAACCTCGACGCCGCGCTGGATGCCACCCGAGACGCCGTACGTCCACAACACCTACCCGACGGCACCCAGCGATCTCCCAGGTAGCGTGTCGTCAGCGCTAATCTGAGCGCAGGCATCCACCGTCGCTGTCGGCGTCGCGTTCATCGTCGGCGCCCGGCAGCGCCCCGGCATCCGGCACCACCGGCATCCCGCAACAAACCTGTCAGATCGAGGAGCACCCGCATGCCCATCTGGACCCTGCACGGCGACGGCCGCACCGTCGAACCCGGCGCCGTCGTCAAGCCCAACGAGCGCCTGAGCTGGCCCGGTACCATCGCGATCGGCGCGCAGCACGTGGTCGCGATGTTCGGCGCCACGTTCCTCGTGCCGATCCTGACGGGATTCCCCGTCTCGACGACGCTGTTCTTCTCGGGCGTCGGCACGATTCTGTTCCTGGTGATCACGCGCAACAAGCTGCCGAGCTACCTCGGGTCGTCGTTCGCGTTCATCGCCCCGATCCAGGCCTACAACGGCGGCAAGACGCTCGAGACGACCGAACAGATCACGCAGGCGATGGTCAGCGTCGCGGTCACCGGCGTGCTGCTCGCGCTCGTCGGCCTGCTCGTGCAGAAGGTCGGCACCCGCTGGATCGAGAAGCTCATGCCGCCGGTCGTCGCCGGCGCCATCGTCGCCCTGATCGGTCTGAACCTCGCCCCCGCCGCGTGGAACAACTTCACGCTCCAGCCGCTCGTGGCCACGGTCACCCTCGTCGCGATCATCCTGTTCAGCGTGCTGTTCCGCGGATTCCTCGGGCGCATCTCGATCTTCCTCGGCGTCGTCGTCGGATACGTATTCGCCGCGATCACCGGCGCGGTGAACTTCGACGCGGTCGCCGCGGCGCCCCTGCTCGGGCTCCCGGAGTTCCACCTGCCCGCCTTCGGCGATCCGACCTCGTGGAGCCTGCTGCCGATCTTCCTCCCGGTGATCCTCGTGCTCGTCGCCGAGAACGTCGGGCACGTGCGCGGCGTCGCCACGATGACCGGCGACCCCACCATCAACGCGAGCACCGGCCGCGCGCTCACCGCCGACGGCGTCGCGAGCACCCTCGCGGGCCTGTTCGGCGGCTCGGCGACGACCACGTACGGCGAGAACATCGGCGTCATGGCGGCGACCCGCGTCTACTCGACGGCGGCGTACTGGGTGGCCGGCGCGATCGCCGTGCTGCTGTCGTTCTCCCCCGCCATCGGCGCCGTGATCAACACGATCCCGGCGGGCGTCATCGGCGGTGCGACGACCGCGCTGTACGGCCTCATCGGCGTGATCGGCATCAAGATCTGGGTCGACAACCAGGTCGACTTCTCGCGCCCGGTCAACCAGTACACGGTCGCCGTGTCGTTCGTGATCGCGATCGCCGGGTTCACGATGGGCATCGGCTCGCTCACGTTCTCGGCCATCGTCCTCGGCACGGTCGCCGCGCTCGTGATCTACCACGGCGGCAACGCGATCGCCCGCTGGCGCAAGACCGGCGCCGACGACGGCGGCCCCATCGTGCCCATCGGCCAGCTCGGCGGCGACCCGGAGTAACCCGCCAGAACCGACCCGGATGCCTCGCGCGCGAGCCGCTCGCGCGCGAGGCATCCCTGGGTCAGATGCACCGTGGGACCCGACCTTGCTGCGACTCCGCGGCCCCTCGCCGGAGGCGCGACAACAACCAGCATCCGCGACAGGATTCTTCTAGCGCGGATGCTGGTTTCTGTAGCGGGAGCCGGCCGCCGGCACCTCAGCGAAGCGGCCGCCGACGGCGCGACGGCCGGCGACGCCGCGGCGATCGCCCACGTGCACCTGTCGGTCGGCGACGTGGCCACCGCCCGCGCGTTCTACGTCGACGCGCTCGGGTTCGAGACCACGGCCTCCATGCCCGGATCGGCCCTGTTCGTCAGCGCCGGCGGCTACCACCATCACATGGCGATGAACGTCTGGAACTCCCGCGGTGCGGGGCCGCGGATGCCCGCGCTCGGCCTCGGTCGCGTCGAACTGGCGCTGCCGGATGCCGATGGCCTCGGCGCCCTCACCGAGCGCCTCCGCGACCACGGCGTCGCCGTGCGCGACGACGGCCGCGCCGTGACGTTCGTCGACCCCTGGAACAACGAGCTGCGCGCGGCCCTCGCCTGAGGCATCCGGGTCGGTTCCGGGCGGAACCCGTGCACAATTCAGTCTCCGCGGCCGCGGCGCGCCGCACGAACCGCGTGTTTCCGCGGAACGTTCCGTAACACCCGCCCCGGGAGACTGAATGGCGAACAGTCCGCGCCGCGCGCCCTCCCAGCCCGCCCCGCCCCTCAGGCCGAGGCGCGCACCACGAGCTCGGTGTCGAGCACGGTCACGTGCTCGGGCGTGCCTCCGGCGAGCAGCCGCAGCAGCACCTCGGCCATCTGCTGGCCCTGCTGGTGCGAGGGCTGGCGCACGGTCGTGAGGTTCGGCTGCACCGCCGTGGCGACCGGCGAATCGTAGAACCCGATGATCGCGACGTCGGTGGGCACGCGGATGCCCGCCCGGCCGAGCACGGCCAGAGCGCCGCGCGCCATGAGGTCGCTCGCGATGAAGAGCGCGTCGAAGGAGGCCGCGGACTCGAGAATCCGCGCCATCGCCGCCGACCCGCCGTCGGCGGTGAAGTTGCCGTCCTCGACGGCGACGGGCACCATGCCGGCGTCGGCGAGGGCCGAGCGGAACCCGGCGAGACGGTCGATCCCGGCGGGCATCGAGACCGGTCCAGAGATGTGCGCGATCCGCCGGAAACCCTTGTCGATCAGGTACTTCGTCGCGTCGTAAGCCCCGGCGGTGTTGTCGACGTCGACGTAGTAGTCGTTCTCGCGCGCCCGCGCGGGCCGACCGCCGTAGACCACCGGCACCGACGTGGCGATGCGGTCGATGAAAGTGTCACTCGTGTGGTGCGACACGACGATCGCCCCGTCGACCGCGCCGCTGCGCACATACGCCGCCGTCTTGTCGCGGGGATCGTCGCTCGCGATGATGAGGTTCAGCACGTAGTCCGACCGGCTGAGCCGCGCGTTGATGCCCGAGACCACCGCCGCGAAAAACGGATCGCCGAAGAACCGGGTGGTGTCTTCGGGCACGACCAGCGCGATCGCCATCGTCGCCCGCGAGGCGAGCGAACGCGCCGCCCGGTTGGGCACGTAGCTGAGCTCGGCGATCGCCCGCTGCACGGCCTCGAGCGCAGCCGGGCTGACCGCCGTCGACCCGTTCACGACCCGCGACACCGTCGAGCGCGACACTCCGGCGGCCGCCGCGACCTCTTCGATCGTCGCTGCCGCACGCGGCGTCTCGATGGTCACGTAGGCAGGCCTATCTCTGAGCGGCGGCGGCTTCGCCGACGGGGGATGCCGGGGCCACATCGATGGCGCGCGCGGCGATCACCCGACGATACTCCAGCGCGCTGTCCTTCAGCGTCCGCTCCTGGGTGTCGTAGTCGACGTGCACGATGCCGAACCGCTTGCCGTAACCCCACGCCCACTCGAAGTTGTCCATGAGCGACCAGTAGAAGTAGCCGCGCACGTCGACGCCGGCGTCCTGCGCGTCGCGGATCGCGCCGAGGTGCGCCCGCAGGAACACGGTGCGCTCGACGTCGTGCACGCGCCGCGCCGCGGCGCCCGACCCGTCGGCAGCATCCGATCCCGAGGCATCCACCACATCGTCGTACGACGCGCCGTTCTCGGTGACGTACAGCACGGTGCCGGCGGGCTGCGCGTACTCGCGCCACACCCGCTCGAGCAGCGTGGTGAGGCCGGCGGGGTCGACCTCCCAGTTCATGTTGGTGCGCGGCAGACCCCGGTCGTGCCAGAAGATCCGCTCGTGCGAGGGGAACGGCGAGGTGATCTCGCGCGTCGTGGGCGCGTCGCCCGAGGCGGGCGCGTGCGGGTCGGGTGATCCGCCGACGAACTCCCCGTGGTAGTAGTTAACGCCGAGCGCATCGAGCGGCGTGGCGATGGCCTCGAGGTCGCCGGGGAGGGTCGCCTCGTCGAGAGCGGCGATCGCGGCGGGCGAGACGGCGCGGATGTCTTCGACGATGTCGGTCGGGTAGGCGCCGCGGAAGATCGGGTCGAGGAACCAGCGGTTGAACTGACCGTCGATGCGGCGGGCGGCGTCGACGTCGCCCGGAACGGCGGGGTCGACGGGCTCGGCGACCGTGAGGTTCAGGGTGATGCCGAGATCGAGCGACGCGTCGCGCGCGCGCAGTTCGCCCACCGTCTGCCCGTGGCCGAGCAGCAGGTGGTGGGCGGCGAGCACGCCGTCGGTGACGCTCGTGCGTCCGGGGGCGTGGATGCCGGCGGTGTAGCTCAGGAACGACGAGCACCACGGCTCGTTGAGGGTCGTCCAGTTCTGCACGCGGTCGCCGAGCGCGTCGTGCACCGACAGGGCGTACTCGGTGAACTGCTCGGCGGTGGAGCGCACCGTCCAGCCGCCGCGGTCCTCGATCGCCTGCGGCAGATCCCAGTGGTACAGGGTCAGCCAGGGCAGGATGTCCGCCGCGCGCAGCTCGTCGACGAGCCGCTTGTAGAAGTCGAGGCCCTTCTGGTTGACGGCCCCGCCGTCGGGGCGCACGCGCGCCCACGACACCGAGAAGCGGTAGGTGTCGAGCCCGAGCTCCTTCATCAGCGCGACGTCGGCCGGGTAGTGGTGGTAGTGGTCGCACGCCACGTCGCCGTTGTCGCCGTGGAGCACGGCGCCGGGCTCGCGGCTGAACGTGTCCCAGATCGAGGCGGTGCGCCCGTCTTCGAAGGCGGCGCCCTCGATCTGGTAGGCCGCGGTGGCGGCGCCGAACAGGAATCCGGGCGCGAAGGCGCGGGGGTTCTCACTCATGATGGTCCTTCCGGGAGCGGTCGGGCGTCAGCCCTTGACCGCACCTTGCATGATGCCACTGACCAGCTGGCGGCCGGCGAAGACGAACAGGATCAGCAGCGGGATCGTCGCCAGCAGCACGCCGGCGAGCACGATCGAGTAGTCGACGAAGTAGTTCGACTGGAGGAGCGACAGCGCGACGGGGAGCGTCGGGTTCTGCCGGTCGAGCACGATGAACGGCCAGAAGAAGTTGTTCCACGCCGACACGAAGGTGAACAGCGCCAGCATCGCGGCGGCGGGCCGCGCGGCGGGCAGCCCCACCGTGAGGAAGGTGCGGAACGAGGTCGCCCCGTCGACGCGCGCGGCCTCGATGAGCTCGTCGGGCACCGCCTGGCGCAGGTACTGGGTCATCCAGAACACGCCGAACGCGCTGACCAGGGCGGGCACGATGATCGCGCCGAGCTGGCCGGTCCAGCCGAGGTCGCTGAAGAGGATGTACAGCGGCACGACGCCGAGCTGCGTGGGCACCGCCATGGTCGCGATGACGAACACGAGCAGCCAGCTCGATCCGCGGAACTTCAGCTTCGCGAACGCCCACCCGGCGAGGGTGGAGAAGAACACGACCGACAGCGCGATGAGACCCGAGCTGATGATCGAGTTCCACAGGGCGACCCAGAAGTTCACCGCCGGGTCGTTGATCACCTTCGCCGCGTTGGAGAAGAAGTTGCCGCCCGTGTGTGGGTGCGAGAGTGCTTCGTCCGGCGGTGGCGCCTGCCGCTGTTCGTCCAGCGGTTTGGGAGCGCTCTCACCAGATGACCAACACGCTATGGGATCGCTCCCAAAATGGCAAGGGAGCGCTCCCATGACAGGTGGTCACGATTCGGTCACAGGCCGAGGCGGATAGACTGGCCGCACCCTCATCCCGCGACTCCTGGAGCCTCGAATGCCCACCATCGTCGTCGACGTCATGCCCAAGGCCGAGCTGCTCGATCCGCAGGGAAAGGCCGTCGCCGGGGCGCTCGCCCGGCTCGGATACGACGGGTTCGAGGGTGTCCGCATCGGCAAGCGGTTCGAGCTGACGGTGGCGGATGCCTCCGACGAGACCCTCGCCGCGGTGAAGACCATCGCCGAGGAGATCCTCTCCAACGCCGTGATCGAGGACGTCGTCGGCATCGAGGTCGCGGACGAGGCCGCCGGCGAGGCCTCCTCCGAGGCATCCAGCGGGGCCGCGCGGTGACCGCCCGGATCGGGGTCATCACCTTCCCCGGGTCGCTCGACGACGGCGACGCCCGCCGCGCGATCCGCCTCGCCGGAGCCGAGCCGGTCGCCCTCTGGCACGGCGCGCACGACCTCGAAGGGGTCGATGCCCTCGTGCTGCCGGGCGGGTTCAGCTACGGCGACTACCTGCGCGCCGGCGCGATCGCCGCGCTCGCGCCGATCATGACCGAGGTGAAGGATGCCGCGCACAAGGGCATGCCCGTCCTCGGCATCTGCAACGGCTTCCAGATGCTCGTCGAGGCGCACCTGCTGCCCGGTGGGCTGATCCGCAACGCCCACCAGCAGTTCATCCGCCGCGACCAGCGGCTGCGCGTCGAGAACGCGTCGACCGCCTGGACCTCGCAGTTCACGCCCGGGCAGGAGATCACGATCCCGCTGAAGAACGCCGACGGCGGCTACATCTGCTCGGCCGAGACGCTCGCCCGCATCGAGGGCGACGGGCTCGTGGCCTTCCGCTACGTCGGCGTCAACCCGAACGGCTCGCTCGACGACATCGCCGGTCTCACGAACGCGCGCGGCAACGTGGTCGGCCTCATGCCGCACCCTGAGCACGCCGTCGAGCCCGGTTTCGGCCCGAACACCCCCGCCGCCATGCGCTCGGGCGTCGACGGCCTGGCCTTCTTCACCTCCGCGATCGCGTCGCTCGCCGCCGCGGCCTGACCCGCGGCCTCTCGCGTAACGCGGGACCGCGCAACCGCGGAGATCTGCCGTTCTGCGGATCCCTCACGCACAGGCATCCGCAGTTGTGCAGATCTCCGCAGGGGCGCAGGGGTGCGGGACCGAGCCCCGCACTGGCCGGGCGGGTACGGTCGAGAGCATGACCCTCGCCGTCTCCGTGCCCACCGCCGAGCTCGCCCGCGACCTCGAACCGCTCCCCGACGGCGTCGAGGTGATCGTGTGGGAGATGGATGCCCCGGCGCCGCGCGCGCACCTCGACATCGTCGTGCCGCCGTACATGTCCGGCACGAGCGGGTTCGGGCACCTCGCCGGCGTCGAGACCCGGCTCGTGCAGGGCGAGTCGATCGGATACGAGGGCATCGAGGCGAAGCTGCCGCCCGGCGTCGTGTTCGCCAACGCCGCCACCGTGCACGAGACCTCGACCGCCGAGCTCGCCGTCGGCCTCACCCTCGCGGTGCAGCGGCACCTCGACGACTTCGCCCGCGACACCGCCGCGGGACGCTGGGCGCCGACCTACGCGCAGAGCCTCGCCGACCGGCGCGTGCTGCTGCTCGGCTACGGCGGCGTGGGCAAGGCCGTCGCCCGCCGGCTCGCCCCGTTCGAGGTCGACCTCGTGCCCGTCGCCTCGCACGCGCGCGTCGAGGACGGCGTGTCCGTGCACGGCATCGACGAGCTGGCGGAGCTGCTGCCGAGCGCCGAGATCGTGATCCTCACCCTCCCCGGCGGGGATGCCACGCGGCACATCATCGGCGAGGCCGAGCTCGCCGCACTTCCCGACGGCGCCCTCGTCGTCAACGTCGGGCGCGGCCCGCTCATCGACACCGACGCACTCGTGCGGCACACCGCGGCCGGCCGCATCCGTGCGGCGCTGGACGTCACCGACCCGGAGCCGCTGCCGGCGGGGCATCCGCTCTGGTCATCGCCGGGCGTGCTGATCTCGCCGCACGTCGGCGGCGCCTCGAGCGCCATGCACCCGCGGATCGCCGCGCTCGTCCGCCGTCAGATCGACCACCTGCTCGCGGGCGAAGAGTCCGAGAACATCGTCATCCGCACCTGACGCGCGCGGCCGGGCGCCGGGCGCGCCCGTCAGAGGCGCTGGGCGATGGATGCCGCGACCGTGAGCCAGGCATCGCGCGTCTCGGGCGACAGCGCGTCGAAGTCGATCGGGCCGCCGTCGACGAGCGCGGCGTCGAAGGGCACGTGCACGACGTCGGCGGTCACCTGCGCGAAGTGGCGCTCGAGGCGCTCCGCGAGCTTGCGGTCGGGCTTGGCCGAGGGCGCCGCGAGGATCGTGACGGCCTCGGCGATCTTCTGGTCGAAGCCCTTCTCGCGCAGTCCGTCGAGCAGCCACGCCGCCGAGGCGGCGGTGTCCTCACGCACGGTCGAGACGATCACGAGCTGGTCGGCGGCCGACACCGCGGCGACCCAGTTCGAGGCGCGCATGTTGTTGCCGGTGTCGACGATCAGCAGCCGGTAGTACCGCGAGAGCACACCGTGCAGCCGGTCGAAGGCGGCCGCGTCGATGGACGACGACGCCGCGGCATCCTCATCGGAGGCGAGCACATCGAAGCGCGCGTCGACCTGCGTGCGCACGTAGGTGTCGAGCGCGGCGAGGCTCGCCTGGCTCGGCTCGGCGAACGAGTCGAGGTGCTCGAGGAGGTCGACCGCGGTGCGGTGGTGCGGCGCGTTCTGCGCCCGCCAGCCGAGCGTGCCACGGGTCTCGTTGTTGTCCCACGCGAGGGTCGCGCCGCCGCGCTGCGTGCCGAACGTCGCCGCGAGCAGCAGCGTCGAGGTCGTCTTGTGCGCCCCGCCCTTGGGGTTCAGGATCACGATCGTGCGCGGACCGTCGAGCCGGCGCTGCACGAGCCGCTCGCGGTCGATGCGGGACTGCTCTGCCTTGCCGGGTCGCGGCGAGACGGCGCCGCCGGTCGCCCGCCGGATCGCGCCCTGCCAGCCCTCCGTGGCGCGCGGCTTCACGCGGTCGGCGCGCGAACCGAGGAGGTCCTCGACGGTCGGCGTCGCCCGCTGCACGGGGTCGCGGCGCACGCCCTCGCGGACGGTGTCGCGGCGGGCCGTCGCGGTGCGCGGCGTGGTGCTGCGCAGGGGCGCGGCGGGGGTGGATGCCTCGGGGACGGGCGTCTCGACGCCGGGAGTGCCGGCGGCGGGGGCCTCGACGGCGGGCGCCTCGGGCGCGGGCACGGCAGGAACCTGCGCGAGCTGCGCCGCCGGCGCCTCGGCGGCGACGGCTTCGGGCTCGGGTGCCTCGGGGGCATCCATCACCACCGCCGCCTCATCGCGGGTCTCGTCCGACCCGGCGACATCTGCGGTGAGATCACCCTCGGGCTCTGCGGCGGGTTCGGGCGCCGGGCCACCGGTCACCACGGGCACCTCGCCGGTGCGGAGCGGGCGCGGGGCCGAGGCGGGCTCGCCGTCTTCGGTCTCGGCGAGCGCGGTCGCCTCGATGAAGCTGCCGTCGGGGTGCACGATCAGGGGCCAGCGCACCTCGCCGTCGACGACCATCGCGGTCACGGGCTCGCCGGCCGAGGCCGCCAGCAGGCGGATCGCCTCGACGACGCGGCCGCGCAGCCCCTCCTCGGTCGACGCGAAGACCTCGTCGATCTCACCGGAGACGTGGATCTGCGCCACGGTGCTCGAGGTGTAGTGCACGGTCGGTTCGAAGCTGGCGGTTCCCACGGGGGCCTTTCTGTCGCGTTCTGGCGCTCCCGAGTATCCCACCCCGGCGTCCTCAGCCCCGAAACACCCTCAGACCTGACTCGTGCCATCTTTGCTCGACTTGGTTCCCGGACGGCCTGAGATCCTTGATTTTCCGCGGATCTCGCGCTGCCTTAGTGCCCGCCTGGCGCACTAAACCGGGGTTCTAGACTCGTGTTGCGTGGGCCTGTTCATCCGGAAGGTGCGCACCGCGTCGGGCGCGACAGCGGTGCAGATCGCGTCGAAGCAGTACGGCGTGCAGAAGATCGTCGAGCACATCGGCTCCGCTCACACGCCCGAGGATCTCGAGTTCCTCCTCGAGGTCGCCCGCACGAAGATCCAGGCCGGGCAGCTCGCGTTCGATCTGGACCGGCTCGCGCCGCAGAAGGTGACCGCGACACCGGAGATCGTCGGCTCCCAGGCCCGTGTCCTCTGGGATGTTCTCGAGCACGCTTACCGCGAGGTCGGGTTCGACTCGGTCGGGACCGACAGCTTCAAGCGTCTCGTGCTGGCGCGGATCATCGAGCCGACCAGCAAGGCTGACACGATCCGGGTGCTCGCGGAGATCGGTGTGAAGTCGCCGTCGTTGCGCACGATCTGGCGGACCCTCGCGCGTTGCGTCGAGGAGGACTGGCGATCGCAGCTCGCGGACGCGGCGCTGCGGAAGGTGACGGCGGCCGGGGCGCTGCAGGTGGTGATGTATGACGTGACCACGCTGTATTTCGAGGCGGAGCACGAGGACGCGCTCCGCAAGGTCGGGATGAGCAAGGAGCGGCGCGTCGATCCGCAGATCCTCGTCGGCCTGCTGGTCGATCAGGTGGGGTTCCCGCTGGAGGTCCATGCGTTCGAGGGCAACCGGGGCGAGACCACCGCCGCAACGAACGTTTACCCGCTCGTGTTGAGCGGGCCAGGAGAAAGCAGGTCAAGATGACCGTCGGAGACAGCATCAAGCGTGCTGCGGAAGGCACGAAAAACGTGACCGAGAAGGCCGTCGATGCGGTGGAGACGAAGGTCAGCGACGTCACCGACACCGTGCAGGATGCCCTGCACGACGCAGGGCAGAAGATCCAGGGCGCCGTCGGCCGCGACGAGGACAAGACGAAGTAGCACCCGAACCGAAGCGAGTCGTTCAATCCCCGCCGTCGCCGATGCAGATCTGGAGTGCGCCGGGCCGGACAGTGATTCGCGCCCGCACGACCAGGCCGAAGCTGTCGCCGTCGAGTTCGATTCCGTGCGGGGTCTCGAAGTGGGCCTCAAACCGCCGCCCCTGCGCGTACGCGAGCGCCTGGAGGTCCGGGGCGAGACGGATCATGCGGCGGCCGAGCCGGGAGCGATGCGCGACTCCTTGGAGAGTGAGACGGGTGCCGATCCCGGCCCACCCGAACCTGCCCTTGGGGCGCAGCATGACCACGTCCAGCAGCCCGTCGTCGACCTTCGCGGTGGGGATCAGCAGCATGTTGCCGGTCAAGGTGCCGCAGTTGCCGACGATGACCGTGTGCGCATGCGCCGACCGGGTCCGACCGCCATCGACCCGGTAATCCAGGTGGAACAGCTGATTCGCGATCACGGACCGGGCGATCGGGGCCACGTAGGCCATCCAGCCGAGGCGCTTCTTCGCCAGCGCGTTGGTGTTCTCCGCCATCTCCGCATCCAGCCCGATGCCGGCCATCACCAGGAACGTCCGGGTGCGCCGCGTCCCGTCCTCGTCCTCGAGCTCGGCGACCGCGACATCGACGCCCCGGGTCTCCCCGGTGAACGCGGCGGCGACAGAGCCCTCGACATCATTCAGCGGCAGACCGAGGTTGCGAGCCAGGAGGTTCCCGGTGCCCGCGGGCAGCAACGCCAGCGGCGTGCCCGTCTCGTAGACAGCTTCGGCGACCGTGCGAACGGTGCCGTCACCGCCCGCGACGATCACCACCGTCGGATCGCCCGCAAGCGCCTCCTCGGCCGCCCGCCGCCCGGAGTCATCGCTGCTGGTCTCGTACCAGCGTGACTCGCCCCACCCGTGCACACGCTCCTGTTCCTGCACGGCGCGTCGGGCCCGATCAAGCGGGACCTTGACCGGGTTGTAGACAACCGCCGCACGCCTCGTGTGCACCTTTTGAGCCTAGGTGTACTGACCTCGACCGTTGTTGATTCGGTCGATGGGGGTTTTGCCTCCGATGCCGAGGTGGTGCCTGTCTAGGTTGTAGTAGTCGAGCCAGGTCGTCAACCCTGCTTTTCGGTCGTCGTTCGAGCTCCAGGGGCGGGCGTAGGCCCACTCGGTGGCGAGGGTGCGGTTGAGGCGTTCGACTTTCCCGTTGGTCCAGGGGCAGTGCGGTTTGATGAACCGCTGTCGGATGCCGTGCGCGTCGACCACGGCCTTGAACGCGGCCGAGTGGCGGTAAGCGAACGCGTTGTCGCTGATGACGCGTTCGACTGTGACGCCGAGGCGCGCGTAGAACGCGATCGCGCGGTCGAGGACGCCCGCCGCGGTGGTGCCTTTCTCGTCGTCGTGGATCTCCGCGTAAGCAACTCGGGAATGGTCGTCGATGACGGTGTGCACGTAGTCGTAACCCAGGCCCCGCTTGCGCGCAGGACGTTGCCCGCGGCCATGCAGACGCCATCCGCCGCCGTCGGGGATACGGCCGAGTTTCTTCACATCAACGTGGATCAGGGACCCGGGATGATCATGCTCGTAACGCTGCGCGGATCGGCGGGTCGCGCGGATCACGGACCCCGTGACCGGGTCCAGCTCCCGCAGCAACGGCACGTGGTGGCGGCGCAACACCCTACCGACCGTTGAGGCCTGCAAGCCGAGCTTGTCAGCGATGAACACCGGCCCACGCCGAGTGAGGTGCCGCATGATCCGCACCCTCGCCTCCACGCACGCTTTGGTCTGGCGAGGGTGGGAGCGGGCGACGCTGGAACGATCGATCAGGCCCGCCGGGCCGCACTCCCGGAACCTGCGCCACCACCGCCACGCGGTCGTGCGGGAGATCCCCATTTCCGCGGCAACATGCGCGACCGCACGCCCCGACTGGATGCGCTGAACCATGATCAACCGGCCGGCCGGAGTCAGCCGGGCATTAGCGTGAGACAAGAGAGACCTCCGTGCGTTTGAGCTGAAGAACTTAGACAGCTCCAACTCGACCCCGGAGGTCTCTCCTACGTCAACAACGATCTGGGTCAGTACACCTAGCGCTTGACGAAATGGTAGCCGCGAAGAACTCCCGCGAGATGGCGGCGAAGTTTGACGCGGGCCGGGAACGGCTTAGCCTTCAGTTCGAACAGCCGAGTGAGACATGGTCAACTAGTGCGCTTCTTCGGACGGCACGGGACCTCCTGCTCACACCACCGACGTCAGATCCGTGGTGGAGATCAATCTCAATCACAACCTCGTTGGCACGGCTCGGTGAGCGTGGGCTCAGCGCAGACGCGGTCGTTCGTACAGGCCTGGCCCGCGACCTCGTGAAGTTGATTGTGCGTGACGCTGCCATGTTCTGGGCCGCATCTGTGGCTGAGGACATCGAACGAGTGGAGGTCCCAGATGTCCTTGCACCGTGGGTCGCCCTGTTGCAAGCGGACCCCTCCCTTGCGCGTCACAAGAACGAGCTTCCTCCGCACATCGCCTCCGTCGCTCTAGCCGGAGATTTAGGCGCGACAGCGGAGAAGTGGATCCGCAACGCCGCCATTGCACACATCGTGAGCTGGCGAGTGGATGATTATCTGGCTCTTCGGACTTTAGGTGGGGGTGGGTGATGTGCGGGGCCGCGTGGTGACGGGGTGGGGCGGGTCGAGGCCCCGAGGATCGGTAGCGATCAAGCTTCCTTTCCGTTCGGAGACCTCGACCCGTGCCCGATGCTACGGGGTGCGCCGCTGCGTGCCCGTCTTCTGCTGTCTACTGTGATCGCTGCGATGTGCTCGTCGGCCTCGGCGGGCTGCACGTGGTGGCTGTCGAGCGCTGCCGCGACGGCGTGCTCCTGATCGACGTCGAGTCCCCGCCGGGGCCGGTCGGGTGCCCGGGGTGCGGGCAGGTCGCCGAGTCGCGGGGCCGGAAGGCGCTCGTGCTGGTCGATGCGCCGATGAGCGCCGCTGCGGTGCGGGTCCGGTGGCGCAAGCGCAGGTTCCGGTGCGCTGATGAGGCGTGCCCGAGGGAGTCGTTCACCGAGCAGAACGCTCTGGTCGCCGCGCCTCGCGCCAAGCTCACGGCCCGAGCGGTGATCTGGGCGGTGGGGCAGATGCGGAGGGAGAACGCGTCGGTGCAGGGCGTCGCCCGCCAGCTCGGGGTGTCGTGGCGCACGGTCTGGCGACACGTCAGGCCGGTGCTCGAGACGCGCGCCGCGGACGGGTCCCGCTTCGACGGGGTCACCACGCTCGGCGTCGACGAGCACCTCTGGCACCACGTGTCCACCAGACCCGTCGCCGATGGCGGGCGGGGTCCGAAGGAACTGACCGGGATGGTCGACCTGTCGCGCGATGCGTCCGGGCGGGTGAGGGCCCGCCTGCTGGACCTCGTGCCCGGGCGCAGCGCGAAGGCCTACGCCGACTGGCTGCAAGAGCGCGGGCAGGAGTTCCGCGACGGGGTGCAGGTCGCGACGCTGGACCCGTTCGCCGGCTACAAGAAGGCCCTCGACGACGAGCTCGACGATACCGTCGCGGTGCTCGACGCGTTCCACGTCGTCAAGCTCGGCACCACCGCGGTCGATGAGGTCCGCCGCCGCGTCCAGCAAGACACCCTCGGGCACCGCGGACGCAGAGGTGATGCGCTCTACGGGATCCGCAACATCCTCCGCGCCGGGCAGGAACGACTCACCGACCGGCAGAAGGCCCGGCTCGATGCCGCGTTCACGCAGCGCGAGGAGCACGTCGAGGTCGACGTCGCCTGGCAGGCCGCGCAGCAACTCCGCGACGCCTACCGGCATGCCGACCTCGCCACCGGGCGCAAGATCGCCGAGCACGTGCTCGAATCGCTCCCGACCTGCCCGATCCCCGAGATCGCCCGACTCGGCCGCACCCTGCGTCAGTGGCGGGCCGCGTTCCTGTCCTACTGGGATACCGACCGGTCATCCAACGGCGGCACCGAGGCCGTGAACGGCCTCATCGAACTCGCCCGCCGCGTCGCCCGCGGCTTCCGCAACTACGACAACTACCGACTCCGCATGCTCCTCATCGCCGGCGGCCTCGACCCCACCACCCCCACCTAAAGTCCGAAGAGCCGATTATCTCCACGTCGAACGCGAACCGAGGGACTTGGTCTTGCCCGGCGGGAAGGATGTCACGCACTGGGTCACGGAAAGGTTCACTCTGACCTACGTGCCCGAGTGGCGCGCGACCTCGCTCCAATGGGAGCAGATGTTGAACTCCAATCCCAGCGAAACAGCAAGCGCGGCTGGCGTGCCCCTTGCGCTGCTGCAGGAGCGAGCCGTCACGGCCGAGATGCTGAATAGCGCTCTGCGAGCCAAGCTAATCGGGCGTGTGGACGAAGAATTCGAGCAGCGCGAGTTGGGTGACTCTTCGATCGCCGCTCTTGCACGACTCCTGGAGGGGCGGCAATACGAAACCGCCCTACAGATGGCGCAGAGATTCCACGAGGCCCAACCGCAGGCGACGCACTTCGCGATGGCCTACGCGTTCTGCCTGATTCCCATCAACGCCGCCCGCGCCCGTTCAAGCCTCGAGAACTTCCAGCCTTCGGAGGGCAGCATCGGAGCGACGATACGTGAAATCAATCTGGCGAGCTGCGCGCTGATCGATCGAAACCTCGACAAGGCGGCTGAGCACGTCGCCAGCATCGTCACCGAATCAGACAGTGCAGCCTGGCTGTGGGATCCAGTCAGTTTGGTCCTAGGTGAACCGGCTCTTCGGACTTTAGGTGGGGGTGGTGGGGTCGAGGCCGCCGGCGATGAGGAGCATGCGGAGTCGGTAGTTGTCGTAGTTGCGGAAGCCGCGGGCGACGCGGCGGGCGAGTTCGATGAGGCCGTTCACGGCCTCGGTGCCGCCGTTGGATGACCGGTCGGTATCCCAGTAGGACAGGAACGCGGCCCGCCACTGACGCAGGGTGCGGCCGAGTCGGGCGATCTCGGGGATCGGGCAGGTCGGGAGCGATTCGAGCACGTGCTCGGCGATCTTGCGCCCGGTGGCGAGGTCGGCATGCCGGTAGGCGTCGCGGAGTTGCTGCGCGGCCTGCCAGGCGACGTCGACCTCGACGTGCTCCTCGCGCTGCGTGAACGCGGCATCGAGCCGGGCCTTCTGCCGGTCGGTGAGTCGTTCCTGCCCGGCGCGGAGGATGTTGCGGATCCCGTAGAGCGCATCACCTCTGCGTCCGCGGTGCCCGAGGGTGTCTTGCTGGACGCGGCGGCGGACCTCATCGACCGCGGTGGTGCCGAGCTTGACGACGTGGAACGCGTCGAGCACCGCGACGGTATCGTCGAGCTCGTCGTCGAGGGCCTTCTTGTAGCCGGCGAACGGGTCCAGCGTCGCGACCTGCACCCCGTCGCGGAACTCCTGCCCGCGCTCTTGCAGCCAGTCGGCGTAGGCCTTCGCGCTGCGCCCGGGCACGAGGTCCAGCAGGCGGGCCCTCACCCGCCCGGACGCATCGCGCGACAGGTCGACCATCCCGGTCAGTTCCTTCGGACCCCGCCCGCCATCGGCGACGGGTCTGGTGGACACGTGGTGCCAGAGGTGCTCGTCGACGCCGAGCGTGGTGACCCCGTCGAAGCGGGACCCGTCCGCGGCGCGCGTCTCGAGCACCGGCCTGACGTGTCGCCAGACCGTGCGCCACGACACCCCGAGCTGGCGGGCGACGCCCTGCACCGACGCGTTCTCCCTCCGCATCTGCCCCACCGCCCAGATCACCGCTCGGGCCGTGAGCTTGGCGCGAGGCGCGGCGACCAGAGCGTTCTGCTCGGTGAACGACTCCCTCGGGCACGCCTCATCAGCGCACCGGAACCTGCGCTTGCGCCACCGGACCCGCACCGCAGCGGCGCTCATCGGCGCATCGACCAGCACGAGCGCCTTCCGGCCCCGCGACTCGGCGACCTGCCCGCACCCCGGGCACCCGACCGGCCCCGGCGGGGACTCGACGTCGATCAGGAGCACGCCGTCGCGGCAGCGCTCGACAGCCACCACGTGCAGCCCGCCGAGGCCGACGAGCACATCGCAGCGATCACAGTAGACAGCAGAAGACGGGCACGCAGCGGCGCACCCCGTAGCATCGGGCACGGGTCGAGGTCTCCGAACGGAAAGGAAGCTTGATCGCTACCGATCCTCGGGGCCTCGACCCGCCCCACCCCGTCACCACGCGGCCCCGCACATCACCCACCCCCACCTAAAGTCCGAAGAGCCGGTGAACCACTGGTCCGTTATTGGCACATCGAAGAATGGGCGGAACAGTTCACGGTGGCGAAGTCAATGATCACTCCGCGAACCGCCGAAGTTCCTTCATCGGGATCATGAGGTGCAAGTCCTCGATCGGGGACTGAAGGAAGTCGCCATGGTGGAGGTAGAAGCTCTTCGCGCTTTCGTCACGACAGTGGATCAGGACGGCGGCCGCGCCAATACTTCCGCTGATGTGAAAAGACCGTATGAGCGCGTCGCGGAGCAGCCCCCACCCTAGGCCGGCTCCCTTGAATTCCTCGTCCACAGCGAGCCGCGCTAGGAGGATGCACGGGATTTGGGACGGTCGACGCTCAGCAAGTCGTGCGGGAGCGTCGCCGACGGCAACGGCAGCCATGGTGATCGAATAAAATCCAGCCACCCGATCACCATGGCGCGCAACGTATGTTGTCGCATTGTTTGCCGCTTGGTTCTCCCAAGCGAAGCGTGTGAACCAGTCGTCGAGCTCGTTCGCGCCGCTGTGAAACGCGCTTCGGTCGTCGCTCTTCTCAAGCTTGCGGGGCGCGGAGAAACTCGTCACGCCTTGTCCGAGAACACAGACGGTCGAGCAAACAACTTCTCGAACTTCGTCGTCGACGGCAGGGGTGCATCAAGGAGCCGCTTAAACTCCTCGAACTGGTCTTCGGTTGCGATGAACCAACGGCGATCAGCCATGACTCTCTCCGCATGTTCCACGGCGCTTCCAAGGATGAACTCGGTCAACGTGTGATCAGTAGCCTCGGCGGCACGACGGAGCAACGACTCTTGACGGTCCGTGGCGCGCAGGTTGATTCTTTGATTTTTGGCGAGTCGAGTATCGACTGCAGACTCAGACATCGGAATCTCCTTCTTGTACACACAGGGTACGTACATCCCCTCGTTCTTGTCAACTTTCGGCCTCGATTGAGTTCGCGCGCCGATGAGACTCATCGACTTCGAGTGATGCAGCGCCGCGTTCTTTGGCCCGGGAGCCTTATTCACACACCCGTAAGGGGACTGACGTGTCTCAGGGCGGTTCCTCGATGAGGAGGCCGCGATACGCGCGAACGCCACCACCTTCGCGCAAATCGCACGCAACGGCTCCCGATGGCGTGCACCTGCTTCTTCGTCGTAACGCCCGTGACGAAGCAGGATCGAGCGGCGTTATCAAGGCCGGAGTGCAGGGTCCCGGAGCCCACAGTCACCATCCGCGCAACACGCGCAGCGACGGGATGTCCACCGACATATCGACGAGATCGAGCAGCGCGGCGTTCCCCTCCGCCGCATCTCGGCCAAGGCTTACGACCGTGTGCCCGTCGGCAGTCGTTCCGGACCCCGCGACGTGCATGTGTCCGTGGAAGAGAAGCTTCGGGTTTACCGCAGTCCAGACCTTGTCCACCTGGGCGCGCGACGCTGCTGATTCCTCGAGCGCATCGTCGGGAAAGCCGTTGGGGTTGCAACGCAGAAGTGCGGCAACTTGCGCAACTGGTGTGTCATCGGGGCTCTCGTGCGTGACCATCACGTCGGCCGATCGCGCGGACGCGGCGACTACGTGCTCGTCGAGGATCCGTTCGTCATCCCACCAGTCTTTGCCCGGCGTGCGCCACTTGCGGTCGACGGAGGCCGCTCCTCCGAGGCTCAGGATTTCCCGGCCGTGAATCTCGAGTCGCCACGGCCGCGGGAGTAGCCACACGAACTGGGATACGCGGATGGCCCGACCGGGGTGAGCCTCCAACAGCGGCGTGTACTCGTTGTAGGGCTCGTGATTCCCGAGCGTCACGAGAATCCTCTCGATACCGCTGCGGCGGCTCCAATAGTCGACGGCGCGCGAATCCATCCACCAATCGCCTGCGTGGAGGATCGTGGTGATGCCGCGGTCGTAGCGGTGCAGGGCCGGCAGGAGGGTCTGCAGCCAGCCGACGTTTCCCGTGGAAGTCGCCGCACACCCAGACACGCGGGTCGGGTAGCGCCATCGTTGCGACTGACTCGAACACCTTCATCGCACGATCCTCACATGCACGACGCGGTTCGCCGCCGCGCCGTGCATGCATTTGGATCAGGAAGCCAGCTCATGGGCTTCCCGGATCTGGGCCTCCACCCGCCGCCGGTGCACCAGCTGGTGGTACCTCCCGGACTTTCCGCTGCGGACCATAGGAGCCATGCCTACCTTTTCCAGCACCTCGTCGATCTCGTCACGCTCCTTCTGGTGGACGAACTTCTGGATCTTGCCGAGGTTGGCGACCGCCACGCCGACCGCAGCGAAGAGGTACTTCGAGGTCGCGCCGCGGACGCGACGATTGCTCGCGACGTGCAGGTTGATCCCGCTCTCGCCCTTGATGCTCCAGTTGAACGACTCGACGAGATTGCGGCGACCGTAGTGGAGCTGCCACTCCCTGGTGCCGTAGGCGAAGTCCTGCCGGTACTTCAGTGCCCTTCCGCCGTCGGCGTCACGCGGCAGAGCGATGCTGCTCTTGTTCGTGCAGGCTTTTCCTGGGCTGACCGGGACGCCCTGGATCGGAAACTTGGCGCCGGCCGGAAGGAAGGCCTTCAGCGGACACCACACTGTGGAGTTCGGGCGCGCGGCCGGGCACACCATGGGCGTGTTGCCCAACTTGTCAGGCTTCTCCTTCGGGCGGAACTCGTACATCGCGCGGAGCTCGAAACGGTCGGTGAAGTCGGGCATCGTGCTGGGCTTACCGCGGCTGATGAGGCTGTCGTGTCGCTCCCGTGCTGCCGCCCATTCGGCGCCGAGGTTGCGGAGCTCCTCCAGCATCGACGGCGAGTACCAGCGGCCATCGACCAGAATCATGCCTTCGTGCTGCGCCTGGATACCGAACTCGTTCCTCTTGTAGTCCATGACGACTGCGATGCCGTGGTCGAACAGGTGCCGATGAAGATCCTCGACCTTCGCGCCGGGGAGGTACGCGCGGTCGGCGATGTACTCCTTGATCACGTGCCCTCGCTTCAGCGTTCCCTCCAGCACCTTGAGGGCATTTGCCCCGGGCATCTCCCCCGGCTTGTGATGCGCGATCCCGAGTGCCAGCATCGGCGTCTCTTTTGTGCGATGCGGGTCGGGGTGCATACCGACGAGGATGTCGAGCTCGAAGGCGTACTTCACCTTCGTCATGGGCTGCGACCCATCGTCCGCGTGATCCTCCGTGTGCCGCACGTAGAACCCGGCTTCAGGTTCGCTCGAGAGCTTCTCGTTCGGGCCGAGAGCGTTCTTTCGGCTCCTTCCGACTCCACGAGCGAATTCGGGAAGCGGTGTTGCGTCGAACGCGACCGTGTATGCCGCCGGACGATATGCCTCAGGAAGCTCGGGGAGAGTTGCTTCGATCAGCGCATTGGCGAGCTGATCGCGCGCGAGCGCGGCCCAGACGAGCGACCACACGCGCCGCCCCGTCGCGATCGCGAGGGCGAGCGGGCCGAGCACCTCGATAGTGACCGTCACGCCGAGCGGCAGCCGCTCGAGCGCGAGGTAAAACAGGCCGTTCATCGCCGCCAGCACGAATCCGAACACGCCCACGGCACCCCAGTCACGCCGCGAGTGCCCGCCCAGACGCGGGCGCGTCACGGCGAGCAGGATCAGCGCCGAGAAGCCGAGCCGCAGCAGCACCATCCCGAGCGGCCCCGCCTCGGGGAACAGCAGCACGGCGATCGAGGCGCCGACCTCCTGACACACGAGCCCCGCGACGACGAGCATCACCGCGGGCGCCGGCGACGCGCTCGCCCCCGCGCGGGGGCCGGTCATCACGGCAGCGGGCAGACGGCGGCCGCGGCGACCTGAGCGCCCATGTCCTCGGCCGTCCAGGGCAGACCGGCGTCGGGCGCGGTCTCGCCGGGCGCCGCCGGCAGCTTCGACGCGATCGCCGCCAGCTGCCAGGCGAGGCTCCGCACCAGCGTGTTCGATGCGCGCGAGTTGTTGAGCACGGCGACGACGGTCATGCCGGTGTTGCGATCGGCGAATGCCGCCGTGAGGTAGCCGGGGATCGAGCCGTACTGGCCGACGAGGCTCCCCGCCTGGTAGGTGCCGCCCTTGGCGGTGAACCACGACGGGGCATCCGCCGCCGCCGGCATCGGGTTCTCGAACCGCGCGTCGGTGTCGTAGGGCCGCGCGCCGGTGGCGAGCGCCTGCGTGTACCGGCCGAGGTCGGTGAGGTCGGAGACGACACCCCACGCGGTGAACCCGGCGCTCGGCGACAGGTCGGTGATGTCGACCGGCGCGGCGCACGCGACGCTGCCGTCCTCGGCGTTCGGAGACCAGAGGCCGGAGAGCTGGACGCCGGCCGACGACGCGCTCGCGTCGGGTGCGGGCAGCGCCGTGGCATCCATCTCGGTCGGCGTGAAGACGAACGCGTCGAGCAGCTCCGCGGCCGACTTGCGACTGGCGTGCTCCAGCGCGAGGCCGAGCAGCACGTACCCGGTGTCGGAGTCGGCGAACGCCGCGCCCGGCTGCGTCGCCGCAGACGACCCCGTGCCGTAGGCGACGAGCTCGCGCGGGCTCCATGTGCGCGTCGGGTTCGCCATGAAGCGGCCGTTCAGGCGGTCGCTGTACGTCCCGAATCCGCTCGTCGAATCGCACAGCTGGCCGAGGGTGACCGCCTCGTGGCCAGGCAGCCCCGGAACGTACTTGGTGACGCTGTCGGAGAGGGCGACCGTGCCCTGCTCGACCAGGCCGTAGAGCACATCGCAGGTCATCGCGCGCGTGACCGCGCCCGCCTTGAACGTGTTGCTCGTGCTCGTGTCCTTGCCCTCGGGCGCAACCGTGCCGACGCCCTTCAGCCACGTGCCCGCCCACGGCGCCCAGACGCCGACGATCGCGCCCGTCGAGCCCGATGCGGCGACCGCGAGATCGACCGCTCCCTGCAGCTGCGCCTGCGCCTCGTCGGAGAAGGAGGCGTCGACCTGAGTCGGCAGATCGAGACCTTCGGATGCCTCGGGCGCACACGCCACCAACGACAGAACGACGATCGCCGCACACGCCGCAGCGGTCCACCGCCGCACGCGCAAAGAGCCCGCCATCCTCACCCCCGATAGTCCTCACCAGCGTAGATCATGCCCGCGCCGCGACCGTGCATCCGGGGTGCCCGGCGCGGTCCCGCCGCCGGCGGGGTGCATAGGCTGAGCGGATGCCGCACACTTTCGACGACGCCGCCCTCGCGGGCGTGCTCGTCCACATGAACGATGACCACACCGACGACAACCTGCTGATCGCCCGCGCCTTCTCGCCGCTGCCCGACGTGATCTCCTCGACGATGACGACCTTCGACGGCGCCGCCGGCCAGTGGCATGTGATCACCGCCGACGGCGCCGAAGACGTCATCCGCGTGCCGTGGCCCGGCGGCGAGATCACCGAACGCCGCGAGGTGCGCCGAGAGATCGTCGCCCTTTACGACGCCGCCTGCGCGCGGCTCGGCGTGGAGCCCCGTCCGCACGACTGACCTCGTGCGCTGATCCGTGCGCCGGGGGCCGCCCCGGCCGCCGACCCCGGGCCCCTCGGCGACCCTGGGCGTTCTCCTTCGAAACCTTCAGGTTAGTTGAGCCTTAGTTTCAGCTATGCTGACGGTCATGGCTGAGCTCGTCCCGTTCTCGACCGCCCTGCGCGAGCGCTCGCGCAACGCCCATTCCGGCAGCGAAGGCGCCGGTTTCATGAGCGATCTCATGCGCGGAAACGGCACCCGCGACGACTACGTCGCCCTCGTCGCGCAGCACTGGTTCATCTACGAGACGCTCGAGGCGGCGGCCGACGCGATGCGGGATGACCCAATCGCGGCCCCGTTCATCACCGAGAAGCTGACGCGCCTCCCGGCCCTCGAGGCCGACCTCGCCTACCTGATCGGCGACGACTGGCGCAGCCGCATCACCCCGCTGCCGACCACCGAGCGCTACGTCGCGCGCATCGAGGAGGTCGCCTCGACCTGGCCCGGGGGCTTCGTCGCACACCACTACACCCGCTACCTCGGCGACCTCTCGGGCGGCCAGTTCATCGGCAAGATCATGGCGCGCCAGTTCGAGCTCGGCTCCAACGGCATCGGGTTCTACGTCTTCGACGAGATCGCCGACCCGGCCGCGTTCAAGGACGTCTACCGCGAGCAGCTCGACGCCGCGCCGTGGGATGCCGTCGAGGCCGAGCGCGTCATCGACGAGGTGCTCCTGGCGTACCAGTTCAACACCGACCTGTTCGTCGACCTCGCCGCGGCCAAGGCCGAGGCATCCACCGCCACCGTCGCCTGACCCGCGCCCACGCGGGGGATGCCCCGGGTCAGAACCCCGACGCGCGCACGCCGGCCATGAAGCGGCGGACGTCGGCGTCGACGAGGATGTCGCTCGGGCGCAGCGGACGCGTCAGGTAGAGGCCGTCCAGCGAGGTCAGCCGTGACAGCGCGACGTAGGTCTGACCCGGCGCGAACGCGCCCGAGCCGAGGTCGATCACGGCGCGGTCGTACGTCTTGCCCTGCGACTTGTGGATCGTGACCGCCCACGCGAGCCGCAGCGGAAACTGGGTGAACTCGGCGACGATGTCGCGGGTGAGCTTGCGGGTCGCGGGATCGTACGCGTAGCGGAACCTCTCCCACACCGCCGGCTCGACGTCGTGCTCCTCGCCGTCGAGCTCGACGCGCACGGTGCCCCCGGCGATACGCGTCACCGTGCCGATCGAGCCGTTGACCCAGCGCGGGCCGCCGCCGCCGGGCGCGCCGTACCCGGCGATGTCGTTGCGCAGGAACATCACCTGCGCCCCGACCTTTAGCTGCAGCTCGGCGTCGGCGGGGTAGCCGCTCTCGCCGCGGCCGAAGTCGCCCGACACCTCCGCCCGCGCCGTCTGCACGGGCCCGGTCAGGGCGTCGAGGTGCCGCTGGTTGATGCGGTTCACGATGTCGTTGCGCGTCGCGAGCGTGATGATCGGGTGCTCCCCCTCGACCGGCTCGGGCACCGGCCGCGCACCCGCGGCGTTCAGCTGACCGGCGATGTCGGCCGTCACGACGCCGTAGCGCACGGCGTTGAGCATCGCCTTGAACCCGTCGTCGGCCTGGCGGTGGATCTCGCGCAGCTCGCGGATGTTCAGCGGCGCCCCCACCCGCCCGAGGTCGAGCAGCCCGTCGGAGCGGATGGCTCCGCCCAGCGACCCGGCGGCGTCGGGCCGCGGCCCCGCCCACACCTGGGCGTCGAAGAACCAGAACGAGCGGTAGTGGTCGTCGACGTACTTGCGCTCGTCGCCGCGCGGCGGCACCGGGGCCAGCTGGTACGGGTCGCCGAACATGACGATCTGCACCCCGCCGAACGGCTCGGAGCGCCGGCGCCGCGCCTGACGGAGCGAGCGGTCGATGGCATCCATCACGTCGGCGTTCACCATCGAGATCTCGTCGATGACGAGCGTGTCGATCGCGTTCAGGATCTTGCGGGCGGGCTCCGACTGCTCGAGCTCGCTGTCGGCGATCAGCCCGATCGGCAGTCGGAACAGCGAGTGGATCGTCTGCCCCTCGACGTTGAGCGCCGCGACGCCGGTCGGCGCGCACACCGCGATCTGCTTCTCGGTGTTCCAGGCCAGGTGCTGCAGCAGCGTCGACTTGCCGGTCCCGGCGCGCCCCGTGACGAACACGTGCTCGCGGGTGTCTTCGATGAGCCGGAACAGCTCCTCCTGCTCGGCAGAGAGGGGCGGCAGGCTCATTCGTTCCATGGTAGAGGGAAATGCCGCGTCCTCTCAGGCCGGCTTTCCTAGACTGGGCGGGTGGAGAGCGGCGCAGAGCACGGGCAGGTGGATGCCTCGCCGCGCCTGGGCGCCTCGGCGCACGTCGCGGTCGCCACAGCCACGGCCTCCGGCACGGGCACAGGCACGGGCACGGGCACGGGCACGGGCACAGGCTCCGGCCACGGGCACGCGCACGCGCGGCGGTTCGCGGCGGCGCCGCACACTCGGGCGCGACCTGACCGCACTCGCGGTGGTCGGGGTGCTGCTCGTCGGCGCGCTGGGCGCGACCGGGGCGGTGCTCTACCGCGATCTCTACAGCCCGTCGGCGTTCGTCACCCGCTACCTCGACCTGCTCGCCGGCAAGCAGGCCGCCGACGCCCTCGCCCTGCCCGGCGTCGCCGTGGATTCGGCGCAGCTGTTGGCAGCGGGCCTGCCCTCCGAGTCGAATCAGGCGCTCCTGCGCGCCGCGGCCCTCGCCCCGCTCACCGACGCCACGGTCGTCGGCACCGACGAGGGTGCCGACGGCGTCACGACGGTGACGGTGCACTACCAGGCCGGTCCGCACGAGGGAACGACCGCGTTCCGCGTCGAGCGCGCCGGCTGGGTCGGCGTCGCCCCCACCTGGCGCTTCTCGACCAGCCCGCTCGCCGCGATCGAACTGACGCTGCGCGGCGCGACCCGGTTCACGGTGAACGGCTTCGACCTCGACACCCGGCAGGTCGCCGGTGTCGACGCCGACCCGCTCGAGCCGGTGTCGCTTCTCGTCTTCTCGCCGGGGCTGTACTCGATCGAGGTCGATACCCCGGTGTCGACCTCGCGCGGGGTCGCCGTGCTCTCCGACAAGCCGCAGGCGAGCATCCCGGTCGACCTGCAGACCGAGCCGACGCCCGAGTTCGAGGCGGCGGTGCAGCAGCAGGTCGAAGACTTCCTCACCGCGTGCGCGACGCAGCAGGTGCTGCAGCCGACGGGATGCCCGTTCGGCCTGGTGGTCCGCAACCGCATCGAAGAGGCGCCCGTGTGGGCGATGGTGCAGCAGCCCGTCGTCTCGCTCGTACCGGACGGCGCGAACTGGGCCATCCAGCGCGTGCAGGCCGTCGCGCAGATCCAGGTCGACATCCAGTCGATCTTCGACGGCAGCGTGCGTCACCTCGACGAGGCCGTGCCCTTCTACGTGGCGGGCACCGTGACGATCCTGCCCGACGGCACGGCAGCCATCACGATCACCGACGGCAGCTGACCCGGCGGCCGCCCGCGCCCCGCCCGCCGCCCGGGCCCCCCGCCGCCCACTCCCGCGGGTCAGCGCCGCGCGCGGGCGTCGCGGTCGGCGAGCGCCTGCAGGCGCGCGTTGTACTCCTCGAGCTCGGCGTCGCCGGTGCGCTCGGCCTGACGGTCGGAGCGGCGCTGGGCACGGTCATCCGACCGGCTCCACTGGATCGCGACCGTGATCGCGAGGATCAGCGTCGGGATCTCGCCGATCGACCACGCCACGCCGCCGCCGGCGTACTGATCGACGAGCGGCGGATCGCCCCACGTGCGCCCCATCGACCCGAACCACTCCGCGACGAACAGGCCGGTCGACATCATGATGGAGATGCCGAAGAACGCGTGCATCGCCATGACGCCGATGAGGGTCAGCAGGCGGAACGGATACGGCAGGCGATACGGCACCGGGTCGATGCCGACGAGCGACTGCACGAACAGGTATCCCGAGATGAGGAAGTGCGCGACCATCCACTCGTGCCCGAGGTGGTCGTAGAGGCTCCAGCGGAAGAGGTCGGTGTAGTAGAACGCCCAGAGCGAGCCGATGAACATCGCCGCGGCGAACAGTGGGTGCGTGATGACGCGCGAGAACGGCGTGTGCACGGCCCAGAGGATCCACTCCCGACCGCCGCGGGTGCCGTCCGAACGCTTGACGATGGCGCGGGATGCCAGGGTCACCGGAGCCCCGAAGACGAGCATCATCGGGATCGCCATCGACAGCAGCATGTGCCCGACCATGTGCATGCTGAACAGGTAGTCCTGGTACGCGTTGACCGAGCCGCTCGTGACCCAGAGGAGCAGCGCCAGGCCGCCGAGCCACAGCACGGTGCGGTGGAGCGGCCAGCGGTCGCCGCGGCGACGCAGCCGCCACACCCCGGCCAGGTAGAAGAACACGCCGAACCCGACGGCGAAGGCCCACAGCACGTCGATGTCCCAGCTCGTGATCCAGCGGATCGGGGTGAGCTCGGGCGGCAGCGGCGCCCCGGTGAGCACCTCGGCGGGGCTCGGCACGGCGGGCAGTTTCGTGTCCACCGGCGGGGGCGTCCGCGAGAGGGCGACGGCGGCGCCCGACGCGATGCCCATGAAGGCCAGCTCGAGCGCGATGAGCCCCCAGAACCGTCCGGCGGCGCGGGCGCTGGACGGTTCGGCATCCGTTCTGATGCGGGCGATGAGTCGCAGGCGGTACGCGGCGCCGAGCACGCCGATCGCGATCAGGGCGATGACCTTCACGGCGAGGATCGCGCCGTACGGCGAGAACAGGTTCTGCCACGCGACGACGCCGACGATCGCGCGCGCGACGCCGGAGAGGGCGACCACGACGAACGCGGCGAGGGCGATCGACGAGTAGCGGGCGAGCACGTCGGCGAGCTCGGCGCGGTCGAGGCGCGGGCGGAGCGCCACGAGCAGCACCACCCCGCCGAGCCAGACCGCCGCGCCGATGATGTGCAGCGAGAGCGAGACGACGGCCGTGTTGTGGCCGGCCTCGTCGCCCGCGTGGCCCTGCGTGGCCATCGGGATGAGGGCGGCCACCGCGAGCGCGGTGACGAGGAGCGTCGGCGTCCAGCCGCGCACGGCGAAGGTGAGCACCGTGAGGACGGCGCCGGCGATCGTCGTCAGCGCCCAGGCGCGACCGACCTCGGTGTCGACGAGGAAGCGGCCGAGCTGCTGCCCGAACTCGGCGCCCGCGCTGGGGGCGGCGTTGAAGATGTTGACGAAGGTCAGGAAGGCGACGACGGCGCTCGAGACGGTGAAGATCGCCGCGGCGGCCGAGGCCACATCGAGCGCCGTGTCGAACGGGCGGCTGCCGGCGCGCAGTGCGAAGAGGGCGAGCACGAGCGAGCCGACCATGCCGGCGGCGGAGAGGTTCACCGCGAGCGTCGCGGTCGGAAGCCCCCAGCGCACGAGCGGCCCGGGATCGGCGATCAGCGGGGCATCCGCGCCCCCGCCGTAGAGGAGCCCGATGATCATCGCGGCGAGCGCGGCGATCAGGAGGATCGCAAGACCTGCGACCCGGTAGGCACGGGTGGGCACCCGTCCAGCCTACGCGGGCCTGCTCGGGCGGACAGCCAGAGACGACGAAGGGGGGATGCCACGTGGCATCCCCCTTCGTCAGCTGGTGCGGGTTACTTCGCGGCAGCCTTGAGCTTCGAGCCGGCGGTCACCTTGACGCGCTTGCCGGCCGGGATGGCGATCTCGGCGCCGGTCTGGGGGTTCCGGCCCGTGCGAGCGGCGGTGTTGACCGTCTCGAACGAGAGGAAGCCGGGGATGGTGACCTTCTCGCCCTTGGCGACGGCCTCGGCGACAGCCGAGAACAGACCGTCTACGACGCGGCCGACGGTGGCCTGGCTCTCGCCCGTCGCGCTGGCGATGCTGGCGACGAGCTCGGTCTTGGTGATAGCCATGGGGTTTCCTCCAGACGGCAGCGTGTGCCGACTTCAGTTACATCGGACCGGGCGATCGCCCGGGTCGGTCGGATGGACCGGTCCCGAATATACCCACGAACCGCGGAAATCCGCGGATTTCCGGCCTTCTCCCGTCATGTTCACCGGCGTGTCGCGTGTCTGGTGTGGTTTGTGTGACGTCTGTGGCCCTGGCATCGCGGCTCGGGCCGGCGCATGCAGAGAGGCCCGCCCCCTCGCGGGGACGGGCCTCTGTGTGCTGTGGTGCTTACCAGCTCGACTTGGTGACGCCGGGCAGCTCGCCCTTGTGCGCCATGTCGCGGAAGCGGACACGCGAGATGCCGAACTTCGACAGGTAGCCGCGGGGGCGACCGTCGATGGCGTCGCGGCCACGCAGGCGCACGGGCGACGCGTTGCGGGGCAGCTTCTGCAGGCCGACGCGGGCGGCCTCGCGGGCCTCGTCGGTCGCGTTCGGGTCGACGAGGGTCTTCTTCAGCTCGGCACGCTTCTCGGCGTAGCGGGCGACGACCTCTTCGCGCTGGTGGTTGCGCGCGATCTTGCTCTTCTTGGCCATGAGATCAGCGCTCCTCTCGGAATTCGACGTGCTTGCGGATCATCGGGTCGTACTTCTTCAGCACGATGCGGTCGGGGTTGTTGCGACGGTTCTTGCGCGTCACGTAGGTGTACCCCGTGCCGGCGGTCGAACGGAGCTTGATGATCGGACGGACGTCCTGAGCCTTCTTCGCCATTAGAGCTTCACACCCTTCGCGATGAGGTCCTTCACGACCGACTCGATGCCGCGGGCGTCGATGACCTTGATGCCCTTAGCCGAGACGTTCAGCGTGATCTTGCGACCAAGCGAAGGAACGTAGTAGGTCTTCTTCTGCACGTTCGGGTCGAAGCGGCGCTTCGTCCGGCGGTGCGAGTGCGAGATGTTGTGACCGAAGCCGGGAACCGCTCCAGTCACCTGGCACACTGCTGCCATGGTGGTTACTCCTTCTGTACCGTGAGGCCGGACGGCCCCACCCAAGATCCCTTGTCTGCACCCCGATCACCGGTGGATTTCGGTGGTGGGATACGAACTGCGCACTCGAGGGAGAGTCTTCTGCGCGCAGACAAAGAGTCAGTCTAGCACGGATGCCCCGCCCGCCCTGCGGGCGCCGGGCTGAGCCCCGGGCTGCGCATCGGCCGCCGGGCCGGCGCCGCGGCCCCAGCGGAAAGGCGACACCGTGGGGTCGCCGTCGATCCAGAAGCGCCAGGGGAAGGCATCCGTCCCCGCGACGCCGGCGACACCCACGCGCGGTCCGCTGACGACGCGCGGGTCGACGGATGCCGGCAGCCACAGCCGCGCGACGGCGCGCGCCTGCTCGACCCCGGTCACCGCGTCGATGCCGTCGTGCACGGGATGGCGAAGGCCCACCGCATCGCCCAGCCGGCCGGGGCCGCGGGCGAGATCTCGGCGCACGCGCGCGGCGGGGCGGCGGCGCTCCGCAGCATCCACGCCGTCGATCACCTCGCCGGCGCGCAGCAGGATTCCGCCCGCCGTCCCCTCGGGTCCGCACACCACGTTGACGCACGAGTGGATGCCGTGGCTGAGGTACACGTACAGATGCCCGGGCTCACCCCACATGGTGGCGTTCCGGGCGGTCGGGCCCATCCGGGCGTGCGACCCGGGGTCGGGCCGGTCGCCGGTGCCGGCTCCGTGGTAGGCCTCCACCTCGGTGAGCCGCACGGCCACGGTCTCGCCGCCGGAGGTCACCTCGAGCACCCCGCCGAGCAGGCGCGGCGCGACGTCGACCGGCAGACCGGCGAGCGCCTCGCGGGTCGCCGGCACGAGCGGCTCACCAACCGTCGGACCGGTGGTGCCTGTGTTGTCGGGTGCGACCGCCGGGTCAACACCCGCCCCACTGCTCCGACCGCTGGCGGCGGACCCCCTGGCAGCGCCGCCCCGACCGGCAGCCCCGTCCGGGCCGCCCCCCACCCGCCCGGTCACAGGCGCGGCGGGGTCTGGCACCACGAGATGTCGAAGCCGGCGAGCGCGACCTGCTCGCGGCCGTCGGCGAGCGACACCACGTGGGTCTGGAGCTTCTCGGGCAGCGGCAGCTGGTGACCGTCGTAGGGGTTGTCGGCCGCTTCGGGCGCGACGAGGAACGCGGCGTAGCGCCCGCTCGGCGACACGCAGGTCTCGATGAGGGTGTCGCCCGGCTCGACCGAGAACACCGGGCGGGCCGCGCCCTGCTCGTCGACGAGGTGCACCGTCGTCGAGCGCACGGTGAAGCCGTCGAGCTGCGCGAGCACCCGCAGCGTCTGCCCGTCGGCGAGGGGGATGACGCTGTTGACCCGACCGAGTGCCTTGTCGGTCGGCGCCAGCGCCGCCTCCTGCGCCGTCGCGAGGTCGATCGCGACGGGGCCGTCGACCCGCTCTACGACGACCGTGGTCGAGCCACGGGCGATGCCCGTGATCGCGACCGCGTTGCCCAGCGCGACGGGGGCGCCGCCCGAGGGCGAGACGAGAGTCAGCGCGCCGTCGTACGTCAGCGTGAGGAGGCTGTCGGTGCCCGGCACGAACCGCCAGTCGTCGACGCGCGAGTCGCCGCCGGTGCGCGTGACCTGCGTGGGCTCGTCACCCTGCTGCGCTTCGGCCAGCGACGCCGTGAAGAGGATGCTCGCCCGGGCGCCCGGCGCGCCGACGTCGGCATCGCTGAACGTGTACCCGACGAGGTTGCCGCGGTCGGCGCTCTGCAGATTCGACAGAATGCCCTCACCGGGGAGCGTCAGCTCACGCTGGTTCTGCCCGTCGAGGTCGGTGACGACCAGGTGCGAATGCCCGTCGGCATCCATCGTCGAGACGACGAGATAGCCGGCGGTCGCCCGGAAGTCCTCGATCTGCGCGTCGGTGAACACCGGCACCGCGGCGTCGCCGGCGAGGTCGGTGCGGAAGATCGTGTCGCCGTCCGAGCCTCGCTGCAGGATGTACGACTGCAGCGGTGGCGTCAGAAAGCTCTTCGTGATGGTCGTGGATGCCCCGCCGCCGACACCGGTCACGTCGGCGATCGTCACGGTGTACTCGGTGTCGTCCCACAGCGGCATCGCGAAGCGCACGCCGACGCTCCGCCCCGACGTGTCCACGGTGAACGCGGTCGCGGGGCTCACGGACACCTGGTCGGGCGAGACCTCGGCGAGCGACTGCGTCGTGGTGAAGATCAGCCGCGACCCGGCGGCGCTGACCGCGGCATCCGGATCGACGCTCACGCGCGTCACGCGCGGGCCCTGCGCCGTCGTCACCGCGGCGCCGGCGAGGCCGACGATCCCGAGCACCGCGATCACCGCGGCGAACGCGACGAGAAACGCCCGCGAGCGCCGGCGGCGGGTGCGCGCGCGCCGGGTTCCCGCGTCAGTACTCATACGGGTCCTTCGGCGGGTCGATCGCCTCGATCGACGACGGATGCACGGCGAGCCGCCCGTCGTCGTCGCGGATCGTGCCGGTCACGGTGACCCACTGGCCCGTCTCGACGCCGTCGGAGGAGGCGATCGTCACGCTCGCCGGCTGCGCGTCGATGACGCAGTGCGTGATGACGAGCCGGGTGAGCGCGAATCCCCCGTCGGCCGGCGTCGCGAATCCGGTGAGGGTGACCTCGTTGCCGTCGAACGCCTCGGGGTTGGTCGCCGTCGCGAACACGCTCGCCCACTCGCCGACGCCGAAGCTCGCGGTGTCGCCGGTCGCGGCGAGCGCGACCGTGTCGGCACCCTGGAACAGCGGCGGCGTGCCGATGTCGCGCTGCATCGCCAACTCCGCCGACAGCGTCGCGGGCGGGGTCAGCACGATCGCGGCCACGACGCCGGTGGCGAGGATGCCTCCGGTGAGGGTCGCGGCACCGCCCCAGAACCCGCGCGGCGCGCCGTGATCGTGGTCGTGCGGCGCGCCGTGATCGTGGTCGTGCGCCGCGCCGTGGTCGTGCGCGTGCGCGTCGCCGTGGTCGTGACCGCCGAGTCCGTCCGCGCCGCCCGGCGCGGGCGCGTGGCCGTGATCGTGCCCGTGGTCGTTCTCGGCGCCGCGCGGGAGGGCGAAGCTCGCGGCGCAGCCGACCAGCGCGATGAGCGCCATCGACACCGCGAACCACGTCGAATCCGGGTTGATGTAGAGGCCGAGGCTGCCGCTCAGCCACAGCGCGATCGTGACGGCCGAGAGCCCCGCCGCGAGACCCACGCCGAGCAGGCGCGCCCCCGTGACACGTGGGGCGTCGCGGTGCGCGCCGCCCCACGTGACCGCGGAGGCGGACGACCGAGACGAACGCGACTCCGACAGCACCGACTCAGACAAAGAGGTTCACCACCGATCCGACGGCGACGGCGAACAGCACGACGATCACGACGAGGCCCACGAGCACCTTGGTGCGGAAGGTGGTGCGCAAGAGCGCCAGCATCTTCACGTCGACGAGGGGCCCGACGAGGAGGAACGCCACGATCGAGCCGGGCGTGAACGTCGAGGCGAACGAGAGCGCGAAGAACGAGTCGACGTTCGAGCAGATCGAGACGATCATCGCGAGCGCGATCATCGCGACGATCGACAGCGCCGGGTTCGAGCCGATCGCGAGCAGCGCCGAGCGCGGCACCAGCACCTGCACGGCGCCGGCGAGCGCCGAACCGATGATGAGGGCCGGCATCACGGCGCGCAGTTCGACGACGAACTGGGCGAGGCTGCGGCGACCGCGGTCGGTGTGCGCCGTGGCATCCGGGTCGTTCGCGATCGCGCAGGTGGCGGCGAAGCGCTCGGTGACGAGCGCGTCGGGGTCGGGGTGCTTGCTGTAGAGCCAGCCGATGAGGTTCGCGACCGCGAAGCCGCCCAGCAGTCGTACGACGAGGATGCCGTCGTCGAAGCCGAACGCCTGGTGCGTCGTGATGATGACGATGGGATTCACGATCGGGGCGGCGATCAGGAAGGTGAGGGTCTCGGGCACGGTGAATCCGCGCATCATGAGGCCGCGCGCGAACGGCACGTTGCCGCACTCGCACACCGGCACGAACATGCCGAGCAGCGACAGCGCCATGCGGCGGGCCCACGCGCGGCGGGGCATCCACCGCTCGATCATCCCCGGCGGCACCCACACCTGCACGACGATCGAGAGCAGCACGCCGAGGATCACGAACGGCATCGACTCGATCAGCACGCTGATCGAGAGGGTCAGGCCGTCCTGCAGGCGGGTCGGGAGCGCCGGCCCGGGCGAGACGAGGGCGAGCACGACGAGCGCGACCACCACGAGCGCGCCGGCGACGAGGAGCCCGCCCCGCCGCAGGCGAGGGTCGCGCTCCAGCCGCGCGGTGCGCGGGGCGAGGCTCTGCTCAGTCACGGATCTCTGCGGGGGCGGCGGCCGTCGCGGCGGCGCCCTGCGGGTCGGCAGCGGCAGCGGCAGTGACGGCGGCGGCGGTCGTGGCGGGCGCGGCCTGCGCGGCGGTGCACGTCTCGCACAGGCCGAAGATGTCGACGACGTGCTCGGCCTGGGTGAAGCCGTGCGCGGCGGCGGTGCGCTGCGCCCAGGCCTCGACCTCGCGCGCCTCGATCTCGACGGCGCGGCCGCACGAACGGCAGATCAGGTGGTGGTGGTGGCCGGTGCTCGAGCAGGCCCGGTAGATGGCCTCGCCCTCGGGGCTCTGCAGCTGGTCGGCCTCGCCGCTGGCGGCGAGGGTCGCGAGGGTGCGGTAGACGGTCGCGAGACCGATGCCGCTGCCTCCCTGGCGCAGCGTCGCGTGCAGGTCCTGCGCGCTGACGAACCCTGCGGCGTCGCCGAGGGCCTCGCGCACGCGATCGCGCTGCCAGGTGTTGCGCTGGGCCATGCCGAGATCCTAGCGAGACCGTCTTGGAGCGGGCTGGGCGCCCCGGCTCATGCGCGCGACACGCGGCCGCGCCGCGAGCCGGCGATGCGGCAGACGAGATAGACGAGGAACGAGAGGGTCGTGATGTACGGGCTCACCGGCAGGGTGCCCATGACGGCGAGCAGGATGCCTCCGACCGCCGAGACCAGACCGAAGGCGGCCGAGAGGAGCGGCAGCGCGATGGTGCCGCTCGTGATGCGCGCGGCGGCGGCCGCCGTGGTGACGACGAGCGACATGACCAGGAGCGCCCCGATGATGTGCACCGCGACGGCGACGACGAGTCCGAGCAGCAGCATGAACCCGAGCGAGACCGCGACGGTGGGAACGCCCCGCGCGGCCGCCGACTGCGGGTCGAGCGAGTCGAAGGCGAGGGGGCGCCAGATCAGCAGCAGGGCGACCAGCACGAACGCGCAGATCACGATCAGCCAGCCCAGCTGCACGTTCTGCACCGACACGACCTGCCCGGTGAGCAGGCTGAACCGGTTGGCGCTGCGCCCGTTGTAGAGGGAGAGGAAGAGGATGCCGAGGCCCAGGCCGAACGGCATGAGCACCCCGATGATCGAGTTGCGGTCGCGCGCCTTCGCGCCGAGCACGCCGATGAGCGCGGCGGCGATGAGCGAGCCCACGATCGAGCCGGTGACGACGTCGACGCCGACGAGGAGCGCCGCCGCGGCACCGGCGAACGACAGCTCGCTGATGCCGTGCACCGCGAACGCCATGTCGCGCTGCATCACGAACACGCCGATGAGCCCGCCGACGAGGCCGAGCACGGCCCCCGCCCAGACCGAGTTCGATACGAGCGCGAGGATCTCGGCGTAGTCCGGCAGTCCGCCGAACATCGCGTCGCCGATGTCCGACCAGTTCACGCGTGCTCCTCGTTGTCGTGGTGGTGGTGGGATGCCTCGGCGTCGGGCGCACCCACGACGACCAGCCGGTCGCCGGCGCGCAGCACGAACACGGGCGCCCCGTAGAGGTCGGTGAGCACCGGCGAGGTGAGCACATCTTTCGGGGTGCCGAGCATGAACCGGCCGTTCGCGATGTAGAGGATGCGGTCGACCTTGTCGAGCACCGGGTTGATGTCGTGGGTCACCAGGAGCACGCCGGCGCCCGTGCGGCGGTGCTGGTCGATGAGGCGTACGACGGCCTGCTGGTTGGCGAGGTCGAGGCTCGTGAGCGGTTCGTCGCACAGCAGCAGGCGCGGATCGTCGGCGAGCGCCTGCCCGACGCGCAGCCGCTGCTGCTCGCCGCCCGAGAGCACCCCGACCGGCTCGTTCGCGAAGCTGCGCGCTCCGACGGCGTCGATGAGGGCGTCGATGCGCTCGCGGTCGGCGCGTCGGGTGATCGGCAGGCCGAACCGGTGCCCGTCGACGCCGAGGGCGACGAGGTCGCGGCCGCGCATCGCGGTGTCGCGGGGCAGCGGGCGGGCCTGCGGCAGGTACCCGATGTGACGGTTGCCCTTGCGGCCGTGGCCGCCGGGTCGCACGGGTTCGCCGAGCGCGGTGATCGTGCCCGCGCTGAGCGGCTCGAGCCCGAGGATGGCGCGGAGCAGCGTCGTCTTGCCCGAGCCGCTCGGCCCGAGGACGGCGATCAGCTCGCCCGGCGCGACGGTGAGGTCGAGGCCCTCCCACAGGGTGCGGTCGCCGCGGCGGAGTGCGGCACCACTGATCTGCAGCACCGGCGGGGTCGCCGGGCTCCCCTGCGACGCGGCGCTGGGGCCTTCGGGGGCGGCGTCGATGGTCACCGGGACAGCGTATCCGCGAGCGCGGCCACGTTCGCCTGCATCCAGGTCAGGTAGGTGTCGCCGTCGGGCACGAGCTCGGTGAACTCGAGCACCGGGATGCCTGCGCCCTTGGCCCTGGCCACGACCTCGTCGGTCTCGGCCCCGCCGGTCTGCGCGTTGACGATGAGCACGCGCACCTCGCCCGAGGTCAGGATGCGCACCGCCTCGAGCAGGGTCGCGGGCGGGACATCCTGCCCCTCCTCGACCGCTTGGCTGAAGGCGGCGGGCGTCGCGTTCTCGAGGCCCGCGGCGGCGGTGAGGTACAGCGGCACGGGTTCGGTGACGAACACCTTCTGGCCGCCGACCCGCGTCTTGAGCTCGTCGAGGCTCGTCTCGATGCCGTCGATCCCCGCGGCGAACGTCTCGTAGTTCGCCTGGTAGGTGGCCGCGTTCGCGGCATCCAGCTCGCCGAGCTCGTGCGCGATGTCCTCCGCGACGTGCGCGATGGTGTGCGGGTCGTACCAGACGTGCTCGTTGAAGCCCTCGATGTGGTCGTGGCCGTCGTGATCGTGATCGTCGGTGGCGTCGGATTCGGGGGTGGCGTCGTCGGTGGCGTCGTCGTGGTCGGCCGCGCCGTGGCCGGCGTTGCCGGGCCAGTCGTGCGAGAACTCGACCGCCGTGATGACGGGGGCCTCCGTGCCCGTCCCCTCGATCATCGCGTCCATGAATGCGTCGTAACCGCCGCCGTTCTCGATGATGAGGGAGGCGCGCGAGACGGTGAGCTGATCGCGGGCGGATGCCTCGTAGGAGTGCGGATCCTGGGCCACCGACGTGATGATCGACTGCACCTCGACGAGGTCGCCGGCGATCGCCGCGGCGATGTCGCCGTAGACGTTGGTCGAGGCCACGACCTGCAGCTTGCCGTCGCCGGTCTGCTCGCCTGTGGCGCCACCGGCGCAGCCGGCGAGTGCGAGCACGGAGGCCGCGACCAGCGCGGCGGCGGGGAGGAATCGCGAGGTCATGAAGACAGTCTAGACGTTATTGATAATCGTTCTCAAATCGCACGGCAGGAGTGAGCGCGGAGTCGACGTCGGGTCGCGCAGCGGAATACTCCCCGGGGGTATACCGTTGCTTGCATCGGGCCTCGACAACCCTGCAGGAGAGACGATGACGATGCCGACACACGACCACGACCACGACGCGCCGATGGACCACGGCGGCCAGACCGGGCACGGCGGCCACGCTGGGCAGCACGACGCGAGCCACGCCGGGCACGCCGGCCACGGCGGCCACGGCGGCCACGACCACGCGGGGCACGTCGCCCGCTTCCGCAAGCTCTTCTGGATCAACCTGATCCTCGCCGTGCCCGTCGTGGCGCTCTCGCCGATGTTCGCGATGATCCTCGGCTACACCGTCCCGGCGGGCCTGCTGTGGGTCTCGCCCGTCCTCGGCACCGTGATGTACGTGTGGGGCGGGTGGCCGTTCCTCACCGGCGCCGCCGCCGAGCTGCGCACGCGGCGCCCCGGGATGATGATGCTCATCGCGCTCGCGACCACCGTGGCGTTCCTCTCGTCGTGGGGCGCGACCCTCGGCATCCTGCATCACGAGCTCGAGTTCTGGTGGGAGCTCGCACTCCTCATCGTCATCATGCTGCTCGGACACTGGATCGAGATGCGCTCCCTCGCGCAGACGATGTCGGCGCTCGATTCGCTCGCGGCGCTGCTGCCCGACGAGGCCGAGCGCGTGGAGGGCGATACGGTCGTGCGCGTCGCCCCGTCGGACCTCCGTGTCGGAGACGTGGTCGTCGTCCGCCCGGGCGGCAGCGTGCCCGCCGACGGGCGCGTCGTCGACGGGCGGGCCGATGTCGACGAGTCGATGGTCACGGGCGAGTCGCGCCCGGTCTCCCGCGGTGTCGGCGACGCGGTCACGGCGGGGACGGTCGCCACCGACTCGGGGCTCCGCGTCGAGGTCACCGCGACGGGCGATGACACGACGCTCGCAGGCATCCGCCGGCTCGTCAGCGAGGCGCAGAACTCCACCTCGCGCGCGCAGCTGATCGCCGACCGCGCCGCGGCGTGGCTGTTCTGGTTCGCGCTCGGTGCGGCGGCGATCACCGCCGCCGTCTGGACCCTCGTCGGAGACCCCGACGCGGCGGTCGTCCGCACGATCACCGTGCTGGTGATCGCCTGCCCGCATGCGCTCGGCCTGGCGATCCCGCTCGTCGTCTCGATCGCGACCGAGCGCGCGGCGCGCGGCGGCGTGCTCGTGAAGGACCGCGGCGCCCTGGAGAGCATGCGCACCGTCGACGTCGTCGTCTTCGACAAGACCGGCACCCTCACGACCGGGACGCCCGCCGTGACCGAGATCGCACCGGCCGCCGGTCGCACCGCCAACGAGGTGCTCGCCCTCGCCGCGGCGGCCGAGACCGACAGCGAGCATCCCCTCGCCCGCGCGATCGTGCGCGCTGCGGACGATCGCGTCCTGGCCGTGCCGGATGCCTCGGACTTCCGCTCGGCACCGGCGGTCGGCGTCACCGCGACGGTCGACGGGCGCGAGGTGCGGGTCGGCGGGCCGCGTCTGCTGTCCGACATCGGAGCTGTGGAGATGGATGCCGCGGACGCGTGGCGGCGCGACGGCGCGATCATCCTGCACGTCGCGGTCGACGGCGACGTGGTGGGGGCGCTCGCCCTCGCCGACGCGGTGCGGCCGGAGTCGCACGAGGCGGTGGAGGCCCTGCACGCGCTCGGGATCGAGGTCGTCATGATCACGGGCGACGCCGAGGCCGTCGCCCGGACGGTCGCAGGCGCGCTGGGCATCGACCGGGTGTTCGCCGGCGTGCGCCCCGAGGACAAGTCGGCGCGCATCGCCGAGCTGCAGCACGAGGGCCGGCGGGTCGCGATGGTCGGAGATGGCGTGAACGATGCGCCCGCGCTCGCCCAGGCGGACGTCGGGATCGCGATCGGGGCGGGCACCGACGTCGCGATCGCGTCGGCGGGGATCATCCTGGCGAGCTCCGACCCGCGCTCGGTGCTGTCGGTGATCGAGCTGTCGCGGGCGACGTACCGCAAGATGCGGCAGAACCTGTGGTGGGCGGCGGGGTACAACCTGATCTCGGTGCCGCTCGCGGCGGGCGTCCTCGCTCCCGTCGGGTTCGTGCTGCCGATGGCGGTCGGCGCGGTGCTGATGTCGCTGTCGACGGTGGTCGTGGCGCTCAACGCGCAGCTGCTGCGACGCCTGGACCTCTCCCCCGAGGCCTCCACCCGTCGCATCCTCGACCGCCGACACCGGCCGACGACCGCGGCCGCGCGACCGTGGCCGCGCCGCTGTTCGGATGCCCGAAATGCTGACAATCCCGCTCTCCGCTTGAGATCGGGGCGCGCGAAGCAGCAGGCTGATCTGCGGCATCCCACGCTCGACGACGTCGTGGACCACCCCCACCCCCATCGATGAAGGATCCGCCATATCCCCCTGGACCCTGCTGCTGCTCGCGCTCGGAGTGTCGGCCGACGCGTTCGCCGTCGCCCTCGGCAAGGGGCTGCAGCTGCGTTCGCACGTGCTGCGCACCGCGCTCGTGTTCGGCCTGGCGTTCGGTGTCGCGCAGGCGGTCATGCCGCTCCTCGGCTGGCTGCTCGGTTCGACGTTCGCCGAGGCGATCGCCCCGTTCGACCACTGGATCTCGTTCGGCCTGCTCGCCCTCGTCGGCGGCAAGATGATCTGGGAGGCGCTCACGCCCGACCCGCCGGCCGACGCGGAGCACCCGGGCCACGTGCACGACACCGAGGCGTACAGCGCGCGCGAGGTGGTGCTGCTCGCGATCGCGACGAGCATCGACGCCCTCGCCGTCGGGGTCTCGTTCGCGTTCCTCGACATCGATGTGTGGGTCGCGATCACCGCGATCGGCCTCGTGACCTTCGTGCTCTCGTTCGTCGCGGTGCTGATCGGCTACCGCATCGGCACGCGGTTCCGCCGCCCCGCCGAGATCCTCGGCGGCCTGGTGCTGATCGGCCTCGGCACGCAGATCCTCATCGAGCACCTGACCGCCTGATCCGGGGCGTCCGCGCCGCTGGTACAGGGCGGTCGCCCGCGCGCGGCGCTCAGCCCGCGAGCTTCCAGGCGCCCTGATCGGGCCCGGTGATCAGTCGAGCAGCAGCGCCGGCTCTTCGAGAATGGATGCCACGTCGGCGATGAACCGGCTCATGCCGTCGCCGTCGATGACGCGGTGATCGAAGGAGCCCGACACCGTCGTCACGTAGCGCGGGCGCACCTCGCCGTCGACGACCCACGGCTTCTGCCGGATCGTGCCCATCGCGACGATCCCCGACTCCCCCGGGTTGATGATCGGGGTGCCGGCATCCATGCCGAAGACGCCGATGTTGGTGATCGTGATCGTGCCGCCCTGCTGGTCGGCGGGCGAGGTCTTGCCCTCGCGCGCCGTGAGCGTGAGCTTCTCGAGCGCGCGCGCCAGCTCGCGCAGGCTGAGGTCCTGCGCGTCCTTGATGTTCGGCACGAGGAGCCCCCGCGGGGTGGCCGCGGCGATGCCGAGGTTCACGTAGTTGCGCACACGGATCTCGGCCGAGCCGTCCTCGTTGTCGATCCACGCGGCGCCGACCAGCGGCGTGCGGCGCGCCGCCCAGATCACCGCGCGCGCCACGATCAGCAGCGGCGACACCTTGATGTCGGCGAAGTCGGGCGACGCCTTGAGCCGCTTGACGAGCTCCATCGTGCGCGTGGCATCCACGTCGGTCCACACCGACACGTGCGGCGCGGTGTACGCCGAGCGCACCATGGCCGACGAGGTCGCCTTGCGCACGCCCTTGACCGGGATCGTCTCCTCGCGATCTCCGGCGGGCGGTGCGGACGGCGCCGACACGGATGCCGGGGCGTGCGAGACGGGGATCGTGTGCTCGCGCACGGCGGGGGCCGCCGGGGTCGCGATGTTGCGGAAGACGCTCGCCTGCTCGGCGTGCGTCACGACGTCGTCGCGCGTGACCTCGCCCGCCGGTCCGCTCGGGGTCACCTGCGCCAGATCGACGCCCAGGTCGCGCGCGAGCTTGCGCACCGGGGGCTTGGCGACCACGCCTACCGACGCCTTGACGGCGGCGCTCCGGCCGGCGGCGCCGCGCGCCGCGCGCGGGGTGCGGCGCGAGGCGACCGCGCCGCCCGTGCCGTAGCCGACGAGCACCGCACCTTCGCCCTCGGGCTCGGGCGGGGAGGCCGGCTCGCCGTGCGCCGACAGGCCCACCGAGGCATCCTGCTGCGCGGCTCCGCCGGCCGCGTCGCCCGCGCCGCCCGCGCCGCCTGGCGCACCGGCACCGCCCGCGATCGTGATGATCGGGGCGCCCACGGTGACCGTGTCGCCCTCGGGGGCGAGCAGCTCGCCGACCGTGCCCGCGAACGGCGACGGCAGCTCGACGAGCGACTTGGCGGTCTCGATCTCGACGAGCACGTCGTTGACCTCGACGGCGTCGCCCGGAGCGACCCGCCACTGGACGATCTCGGCCTCGGTCAGGCCCTCGCCGACGTCGGGCAGGTGGAAGGTCTGCGTGCTCATGGCGCTCTCCTCAGGGATGCCACGCCGCCACCCTGTTCTCGCCGAAGAGGCGGGGGCGCGTGGGGGCATGGTCGGGGTGGGACGGTCAGTAGGCGAGGGAGCGGTCGACGGCCTCGAGGATGCGGTCGGCGTCGGGCAGGTACGTGCCCTCGAGCTTCGCGGGCGGGAAGGGCACGTCGAAGCCCGACACCCGGATGACGGGCGATTCGAGGGCGAAGAAGGCGCGCTCCATGACCGTCGCGGCGACCTCCGAGCCCACCGACACGTTGCCCGGGGCCTCCTGCGCGTAGACCATCCGCCCGGTGCGGCGCACCGAGTCGAGGATCGGCGCGTAGTCGATCGGCGACAGCGAGCGCACGTCGACGACCTCGCACGAGGTGCCCTCGCTCTCGGCGAGCGCGGCCGCCTGCAGCAGCGTCGCGACCATCGCGCCGTGACCGACGAGGGTCACGTCGGTGCCGCGACGCACGATCCGCGACGCGTGCAGCGGCAGGGCGCGCTGGCTCGGGTCGACCTCGCCTTTCATCCAGTACTTGGCCTTGGGCTCGAGGAAGATCACGGGATCGTTCGACGCGATGGCATCCTGGATCATCCAGTACGCGTCGTTCGGCGTCGACGGGCTGACCACCCGCAGGCCGGGCGTGTGCGCGAAGTAGGTCTCGGGGCTCTCCTGGTGGTGCTCGATCGCGCCGATGTGGCCGCCATAGGGAATGCGGATGACGACGGGCAGGGATGCCGCGCCCTCGAGCCGGTTCGTCATCTTCGCCAGCTGCGTGGTGATCTGGTCGAACGCGGGGAACACGAACCCGTCGAACTGGATCTCGACGACGGGGCGGAAGCCCGCCATCGCGAGGCCGATCGCTGTGCCGACGATGCCCGACTCCGCGAGCGGCGTGTCGAGCACGCGGCGGTCGCCGAACTCGGCCTGCAGCCCCTCGGTGACGCGGAAGACGCCGCCGAGCTTGCCGATGTCCTCGCCCATCATGAGCACGTGATCGTCGGCGGCCATCGCCGCGCGCAGGCCCGCGTTGAGGGCCTTCGCGAAGGGCATGGCCACGACCGCGGCCTCCGCGGCGGGGGCGGTCTGCGTCGCGCCGCCGGTCGCGCCGCTGGTCGACGCGCTCGTCGTGTCGCTGGTCGAAATGCTCACGCGGCACCCCCTTCGAACGAGGCCTCGTAATCGGCGAGCCAGCGCTCCTGCTCCTGCATGAGCGGGTGCGGATCGCTGTAGACGTGCGCGAACATCGTGGATGCCTCGAGCCCGCCAAGCTCGTTGGTGCGGACGCGCACGTCGTCGGCAGCGGCGGCGGCCTGGGCATCCACGTCGTCGAAGAACGCGCCCGAGGCGCCCCGTCCTTCGAGGTAGACGCGCATCCGCACGATCGGGTCGCGTCGGGCCCACGACTGCTCCTCGTCGGAGGTGCGGTACTTCGTGGGGTCGTCGCTCGTGGTGTGGGCGCCCATGCGGTAGGTCATCGCCTCGATGGCACGGGGGCCCTCGCCCGTGCGCGCCTCGTCGAGGGCGAGCTTCGAGACGGCGTAGCTGGCGAGCACGTCGTTGCCGTCGACGAGGGTCGAGGGCATGCCGTAGCCTTCGGCGCGCCGGTAGAGCGGGGCGCGCGACTGGATGGCGACGGGCACCGAGATCGCCCACTGGTTGTTCTGCAGGAAGAACACCTCGGGCGTGCGGTAGGTGTTCGCGAACACCATCGCCTCGTGCACGTCGCCCTGGCTCGAGGCGCCGTCGCCGTAGTAGACGATGACGGCGGTGTCGCGCTCGGGATCGCCGGTGCCGCACTTGCCGTCGAAGGCGAGGCCCATCGCGTAGCCGGTGGCGTGCAGGGTCTGCGAGCCGAGCACGAGGGTGTAGATGTGCGTGTTGCCGTTCTTCGGGTCGGTCGGGTCCCAGCCGCCGTGCGTGAGCCCGCGCATCACGCGGATGATGTCGATCGGGTCGACGCCGCGGGTGGTCGCCACGACGTGTTCGCGGTAGCTCGGGAAGATGTGGTCCTGCGGGCGCGTCGCGCGCACCGAGCCGACCTGCGCGGCCTCCTGGCCGAAGGAGGGCGGCCAGAGGGCGAGCTGGCCCTGGCGCTGCAGGTTGGTGGCCTGCCGGTCGAACGCGCGCACGGTCACCATGTCGCGGTAGAACGTCTCGAGGTCGCTGTCGGTGAGCGCGTCGATCAGGGGGAGGTAGCGCTCCGCTTCGGGCGTCGGCGCGAACGTCCCGTCGGAGGCCAGAACGCGCACGAGTGCCGGGTCGTCAGGCGGGGTCATGTATCCACGGTAGACCCGCAGGTATGCGCGGGTCTGCATGACGAGCACAACGGATGCCTCGAACCGCCGTCGACCCGGCACAACCGGGGTGGGTCGTTTTGGGGGTGCGCGGGGGTCAGCGCGGGGCGACGGATGCTGCGACGCGGACGATGTGCCCCAGCGATTCGGCCTCGCCGATCGAGATGCGCACGCCGTCGCCGGCGAAGGGGCGCACGATGAGCCCCGCCGCCTCGAAGGCCTCCGCCACCTCGAGGGCGCGGTCGCCCGCGGGCAGCCACACGAAGTTGCCCTGCGCCTCGGGGACATCCCAGCCGGTCTCGCGCAGCCGCGCGGCCAGCTCATCACGACGCACGGCGAGCTCGGCGACGCGCTCCCGCAGCTCATCCTCGGCGTCGAGGCTCGCGAGGGCGGCCTCTTCGGCGGCGGCCGTCACCGACAGCGGGATGCCCGTCGACCGCGCCGCGGCGAGCACGCGCGGGTCGCCGACGGCGTAGCCCACCCGCAGCCCGGCGAGCCCGTACGCCTTCGAGAACGTGCGCAGCACGACGACGTTCGGATGCCCGGCCGCCAGCACGCGCGCACCGTCGACGGCGTCGGGGTCGGTGACGAACTCGGCGTACGCCTCGTCGAGCACGATCAGCACGTCGGCGGGGACACGGGCGAGGAACGCGTCGAACCCCGCCTGCGTGACCACGGGCCCGGTCGGATTGTTCGGCGTGCAGACGATGATCATGCGGGTACGGTCGGTGACGGCGTCCGCCATCGCGTCGAGGTCGTGCCGGCCGTCGGCGTCGTTCGGCACGGTGACCGCGGTCGATCCGGCGACGGTGGCGAGGCTCGGGTACGCCTCGAATGACCGCCACGAGAAGAGGATCTCGTCGCCCGCGCCGCTCGTCGCCTGAGCGAGCTGGAACAGGATCGACACCGAGCCCGCCGCGACGTGCACGTGGTCGTCGGTCGTGCCGAACCGCTCGGCGAGGCGCGCGCGCAGGCGCGCGGCCGTGGCATCCGGATAGCGATTGAAGCCGTGTGCCGCCTGCACCGCCTGCACGACACCCGGGAGCGGATCGAACGGGTTCTCGTTGCTCGAGAGCTTGAACGCGTCGGCGCCGGCCTGCCTGCCCTGCTTGTAGGCGGGCAGCGCCGCGATCTCGGGACGGATGCGCACGGGGAGGTCACTCACGCGAGCAGTCTACGAGGGCGAAGCATCCACCCGGGTGATACCGGATCGGTAGCTCTCTCGCGCAGAATCATCCCCCGTTCGACGGAAACAAGCGCCTCTCGCTCTCCCTGACGTTCGCATTCCTCCTGCCGACGACGCCTCCGCCGTGGAAGACTGAACCACCAAGTGGATCACCGCGTGGTTCACGCAGTGGTGGGGCTGGGGCCTCTCGCTCGGCAGCTTCTGGCTCGGCGTGGTGGCGGCGCTGATCATCTCGCTCATCAACTGGGTGTTCGGCATCATCCTGCGTCCGCAGACGCGCCGGAGCTGACACCGCCCCCGCTCCGCGGCCAGGGCGCCGCCGGCGCACCACCGACGCCCGGCACCGCGGGCGCCCCCGGCACGGTCGGCGCGCCCACGTCGACCGACTCGCCCGTGCCGCGGGTCGCCTCGTAGACGAATACCTCCACCGAGGTCGCCTGCGCGAGCGCCTGCCACCGCTCGCGCACCCCGTCCATACGGGGGTCGGAGGAGGTGTCGAGCATCCCCGCGGTCTCGCGGTAGGTGTCGAGCAGGTGCGAGCCGATCGGACCCTGGCCGGTCCACGCCGTCCCCGGCGTCTCGCGCGACGCGACGAAACTGCCCTCCGCCCCGACGCCCGCGGCGAACCCGCCGTCGGCGAGCGCCGATACCGGGTCGTCGTTGTGACGCACGGCCACGCTCAGCGTGTCGGCGCCGACGTCGGCCTGCACGGGGTCGCCGAACGTGATCAGCATCGGCACGTCGTAGGTGTCGTCGAGGGCGATGAACGAGGCCACCGCCGCGCCCTGCGAATAGCCGGCCACGTTCACCGTGTCACCCGGCCGCGCGCCGGCGTCGGCGAGCGCGGCCATCGTCGCCTCGAACGAGGCGGCGCGTCCGCGACCCAGGTAGAGGTCGGTGTTGGCGCGCCAGTTCGCGACCTCGCGCACGCCGAGGCCCGCCGTTCCGGTCGCGTAGACCATGAACTGCCGCTCGCCGCTCGGCAGCGTGTACCGCTCGACCCGCACCCGGTTCTCGCCCTGCGGGATGCGGTCGACGACCTGCGTCAGCGACGTCGGCGCCGTCGTGCGCCCCTCACCCCGTCGCGCGATGCGCACCGGATCGCCTGCGCCGCCGAGCCGCGCACCCTGCTCCACCGTGCCGCGGCCGATGATCGAGATGAGCGTCGTCGCCACGACCATCAACCCGCCCGCGTCGAACGGGGAGGGCGCGCCTGGGATGCCCGGCGCCGAGTACTGCCCGATGAGGGCGGTCACGTTCTGGCCGCGCCAGTGCACCGCCAGGGCCGCGAGCTTCGCGATCGCCGCGGGATCGGCGACGAGGATCTCCGCCGCCCGTCCGCGCAGGCTCGCGGCGAGGTCGGCGTCGCCCGCCGCCTCGGCGATCGCCGCCGCCGAGGCCAGCTCGGCGACCTCGTAGGTGTTCGCCATCGCCTGCAGATCGTGCGCGAGGCGGCGACTGCGCTCGCCCGCGTCGATGGCCGCCCCCGTGGGCGGTGCGAACCACACCCCCTCCGCGCTCACGAGCCGGCGCGCCCGGTCGAGGCTCGCGCGCAGCTCCTCGCACGCGACGCCTTCGGCCACGAGCCGCGCGGCGGCGGCGCGCAGGGTCTCGGTGTCGACCGCGACGATGCCGCCGCTGCGGATGTCGAGGTCGTCGGATGCCACGCGTCACCACCCCATCGGGGTGAAGGGCGCGGCCGACCACGTCTCGCGCTGCGCGGCGGCGAGGTCGTCGTCGGATGCCGCGACGGCCTGCACCAGGCGATCGAGGTCGCTCTGCAGCGCGGCGACTCCGGCCCGGTAGCCCTCGGCGCCGCGGGCGCGCCAGTCGGTGGCATCCGCGAGCATCATCACGCGCCCGCGCAGCGCGATCGCATCGGCGAGCGCGTTCTGCACGATGCGCCGCGCCGCGCCGAGGGCGACCTGGCGCTGCGCGACGTCGGGTGAGTCGACGGAGGGGGCGGGCGAGGTGGCATCCATGTCTCGACCCTGCCCGGCCGGGGGCGTGCGCGGGCGCCGGGAGGGCCGATCGGTGGAGGGATCGCGCGAGAACCCGTCTGGGGAGGAGGCGGTGACGGCGTGGGAGCGACACAATGGGGTGGTGCCCCGCAGCGACTCGCCCTATCGCGTCGCTTTCGTGTGCACGGGCAACATCTGCCGCTCGCCGATGGCGGAGATCGTCTTCCGCGACTTCGCCGAGCGCGCCGGGCTCGGCTCGCACGTCGTCTCGACGAGCTCGGGCACCGGCGACTGGCACGTCGGCGAGCGCGCGGACGTGCGCACGATCGAGGCGCTCCACCGCCGCGGGTACGACGGCGAACGGCACCGCGCGCGCCAGTTCACCCTCGAAGACTTCGACCGCAACGACCTCATCGTCGCCCTCGACCGCTCGCACGAGCGGATCCTCTCCAGTTGGGCGCGCACACCCGACGATGCCGACAAGCTGGCGCTGCTGATGGCGTTCGACGAGACCGCGGGCGGCACCGTCGACGTGCCCGACCCGTACTACGCCGGCCCGGGGATGTTCGACGACGTGCTCGCTATGATCGAGAGTGCCAGCCGGGCGCTCTTCCGGCAGCTCGAACCCGCGATCCGCCCGAACATCTGACGACGGCGACGCACCCGCTGCGCGACCCGCGCACCCGCCACGATCGGAGCCTCGTGACCACTCCTTCCCTGCCGCCGCAGCCGCTGAGCCCGCTCGACGGGCGCTACCGCGCCGCCGTCTCGGGCCTGGCCGACTACCTCTCCGAGGCGGGCCTCAACCGGGCGCGCGTCGAGGTGGAGGTCGAGTGGATCATCCTCCTCGCCGACCGCGGTCTGTTCGGGGCGACGGCGCTGACGGATGCCCAGAAGGAGAGCCTGCGCGCCCTGTACCGCGACTTCGGTCAGGCCGAGATCGACTGGCTCGCCGAGAAGGAGGCGGTCACCCGCCACGACGTCAAGGCCGTCGAATACCTCGTGCGCGACCGACTGGCATCCCTCGGTCTCGACGCGATCGCCGAGCTCACCCACTTCGCCTGCACGAGCGAGGATATCAACTCCGCCTCGTACGCCCTCACCGTCAAGCGCGCCGTCGAGAACGTCTGGCTGCCGAAGCTGCGCGCCGTGATCGCCGCGCTCTCAGACCTCGCCCGCGAGCACCGCGACGCCGCGATGCTCTCCCGCACGCACGGTCAGCCCGCGACCCCGTCGACGATGGGCAAGGAGCTCGCCGTGTTCGCGTGGCGCCTCGGCCGCGTCGCCGATCAGATCGAGGCCGGCGAATATCTCGCGAAGTTCTCCGGCGCCACCGGCACCTGGTCGGCGCACGTCGTCGCCGCTCCCGACGTCGACTGGCCCGAGCTCTCCCGCACGTTCATCGAGGGCCTCGGCATCCACTTCAACGTGCTCACGACGCAGATCGAGTCGCATGACTGGCAGGTCGAGCTGTACGACCGGGCGCGGCACGCGGGGGGCATCCTGCACAACCTCGCGACGGATGTCTGGACCTACATCTCGATGGGCTTCTTCGCGCAGATCCCCGTCGCGGGCGCGACCGGATCGTCGACGATGCCGCACAAGATCAACCCGATCCGGTTCGAGAACGCCGAGGCGAACCTCGAGATCGCGGGCGGACTGTTCGCGACCCTGGCATCCACCCTCGTGACCTCGCGCCTGCAGCGCGACCTCACCGACTCGACCACGCAGCGCAACATCGGCGTCGCGTTCGGGCACTCGCTGCTCGCGCTCGACAACCTGCAGCGGGGCCTCACCGAGATCCTGCTCGCACGCGACGTGCTGCTGGCCGACCTCGACGCGAACTGGGAGGTGCTCGCCGAGGCGATCCAGACCGTCGTGCGCGCCGAGATCGTCGCCGGGCGCTCGCAGATCACCGACCCCTACGCGCTGCTCAAGGACCTCACCCGTGGCCGGCGCGTGGGCGGGCCGGAGCTGGCCGAGTTCGTCGAGGGCCTCGACATCGGCGCGGATGCCAAGGCGCGCCTGGTCGCGCTGACGCCCGCGACCTACACGGGCCTCGCCGACCGCCTCGTCTACGAGCTCTGACCCGCCGGTCCACCGTGGCCCGCGCGCGCCGCAACTGCAAGGGATCGTGAGCGACACGCCGCGGCGGCGGCCCTTTCAGCGGCGTGTCGCTTCGACGGCCTTGCAGTTGGGGCGCGAGTCGCGGAGGGGCGGCCGTCGCCGAACGCTGAGGCGGCCGGGTCAGGGGCGGGGGTCGGATGCCTCGGCATCCGCGTCGCCCGCGTCGCCGGCATCCTCCGACTCGGGCAGCAGCACGGCCCGGTCGACGGGCTTCACGACCTGTGCGGGATCGACCGCGAGCATCAGCAGGGCGATGATCACGAGCGTCGCGATGAACGCGATGCCCGCGACGATGAGCGAGACGACGATGACGTGCATGCGCTCGTCGCCGTCGAGGTCTTGGAAGAACCCCATCGACACGAGCGTGATGAGCCCGCCGAACGCCGCCGCGGCGAAGCCGAAGCCGAGCAGCTGCACCGGCTTCATCAGGTCGCGACGGGTGGGGCGGGGGTCGGTCATGCGGGTCTCTCCTGCGGGGCGCACCGGCGCGTCGCCGGGCTCCGCTGTCGGTGTGGTCGGGGTGGATGCCGGCTGCGCCGGGCCCGCGGGGGCGGTGCGCCGCTGCGAGAATCCGGCGATGCCGAGGAACACCGCGACGATCGCGGCGTAGCCGCCGAACAGCCCCACCCCGATCGTGATGCCGGTGAGGGTGAAGCTCGCGCCGGCCTCCTTGATGAAGTACTCCAGGCTGTAGGCCGGGTTGACGAGCAGCAGCGCGACCGCGAGGGCGAGGGTCACCGCGCCGATCAGGATCGCGTCGCGCGCGTACGGGTCGCCGGTGCGCCGGGCGCGGAGGCCGGCGATCAGCTCGATGAGCCCTGACGCCGCGGCCCACACGATGACGACGACGAAGAACATCGTCGTGGTGCGGAGCGGCGGCAGGCCCGTGATCATGCCGGTCACGAGGGTGACGACGCCGAGCAGCACCGCCGGGGCGCGCTCTCCCGCGGCGAAGACGAGCCACGCGGCGGCGAAGAAGACGAGCGAGGTCGCGATCGCGAACCCGCTGAAGACGGCGAGCCCGACCGCCGCGGAGTGGTCGGCCGAGAAGGTGATCATGATCGCCGCCATCGCGGCGAGGAACGCGCGCGCGAGCTGCAGATGGCGTACCTCGAAGGTGCGGGTCGGCGCGTCGGTCACGTGGGGCTCATCCAGGCAGGCGGAAGGGAACCCCTCCAGTCTAGGTCGTGATCCCGAATCGGCCGCGGCGGAGGGGGTCGCGTGGGCGGCGCTCAGCCCGCGGCGCTCAGCCCCCGGCGCGGGGCCCGCTCAGCCCGCAGCGCGGGCGACGAGGTCGCGGAGGCCCTTCTCCACGTCATCCGTCACCTCGATCACGGCGAACGAGGTGGGCCACATCGGCCCGTCGTCGAGGTGCGCGTCCTCCTGGAAGCCGACCGTGCCGTAGCGGGAGTCGAACTTCGAGGCGGGCTGGTAGAACACGACGACCTTGCCGCCCTGCGCATAGGACGGGAACCCGTACCAGGTCTTCGGCTCGAGCTGCGGCGCGACCTCGAGGACGATGCGGTGGAGGGCGGTGGCGACGGCCTTGTCGGTGCCCTCGAGCGCGTCGATCGCGGCGACGCACGCCTCGAACTCCTTGGCGAGCTTGGCCGCGCCCTTGAGACCTTTGGTCGTGCGCAGCTCTTCGGCGCGCTGCTTCATCGCGGCGCGCTCGTCGGCGCTGAATCCGCTCTCGGTGTCGGCCATGTCAGCTCTCCCTCTGTTCGTGCGTCGTGCGCTGCTGGATGCGCAGGAGGTTTCCCGCGGGGTCGCGGACGGCGGCGTCGCGCAGTCCATAGTCCTGGCGACGAGTTCGAGGAGCGTCTGCTTCTCGTCATCCGACACGTCGTAGCCGACACTGACCGGATGCAGCACGATCGCGGTATCGGGCTGACCCGCCGGTCCGACGGTGATCCACCGCATGTCGTCGTAGCCGACATCGCGTCGCACCTCGAATCCGAGCGACTGGCATCCCACCGCGAAGCATACCTCGGTGACCGTCGCCGGCGTCGAGCGCAGCAGCGTCATCGCCCGTTCGATGCGCCGCGTCATGAGATAGGAGTACGGCGATTCGCCGTAGGCGAGGCGGAACTGACGCGAGAGGTGACCGGCCGACAGGTGCACCGACCGAGCCAGCGATTCGATGTCGAGCGGGCGAGCGTCGTCGCGGTCCATCCGGTCGCGCACACGCCGGAGACGCGCGAGGGTGTCGAGGTCTTGACCGGATGCCACGCGCCGCCTTCTCACCCGCTGCCGCGGATCGCCTCGACCGCGCGGAGCACGGCGAGCGTGCGCTCCTGGTCGGGGGTCGGATCGGCCTCTCCCCGCACGAGCGCCGCGAACCGCGCGACCTCGTAGACCATGTTGTTCGCGGCGCCCTCGACACGGTCGGCGGTGTGCGATCCGGGCTCCCCGCCGCGGGCGCGCAGGCTCAGGGCGATCTCGCGCGGCGCGGTGATCTCGTCGATCTCGATCGTGCCCCACTCGCCCTGGATCTCGTTCGGCCGGTGTGAGACCCCGATCTTCGAGAACGAGACCTGCCCGACCATGTCGGGGTAGGCGAGCACCGCGGCCCCCGCCCCGTCGGCGCCGGTCGCGATCGTGACGGTCGACCCGCTGACCGACGTCGGAGCGCCGAACAGGTGGATGAGTGCGCTGAGCGGATAGACGCCGAGGTCGAACAGGGCGCCGCCGGCGAGCGAGGGGTCGAAGATGTTCGGCGTCTCGCCCGCGAGCACGAGGTCGTAGCGTGCGGAATACTGCGACTGCCCGAACGACACGAGCCGCACCGGCCCGATGTGCGGCAGCAGCTCGGCGACCCGGGCCATGCCGGGGTCGTACACGTTGCGCATGCCCTCGAACACGACGACGCCGCGCGCGCGGGCCGCGGCGACGAGGTCGGCGAACTCGGCGGAGCCGGGCGTCGCGGGCTTCTCGAGGAAGACGTGGACGCCCGCGTCGATGGCATCCTGCGCCTGCGCCGCGTGCGCGCCGTTGGGCGACCCGACGTACACGGCGTCGATCTCGCCCGAGCGCAGCAGGGCATCGAGGTCGTCGCTCGCCCGCGGCGCGCCGATGCGGTCGGCGAAGGCGGCGCCCCGCTCGGCGCTCCGCGAGAAGACGACGTCGACGCGGATGCCGTCGACCTCCGCCACGGCGCCGGCGAAGCGCTCCGTGATACTGCTCGTGCCGATGGTCGCGACCCGGATCATGCCGTCAGCCTAGGGCGCGGGCCGGCGGGAGTCACTCCCCGAGGAACTCGATCGCGGCCTGGCGGAAGACCCGCGATCCGGGGGCATTGAAGTGGTGGCGGTCGGGGATCTCGAGGAAGCGCGCCTGCGGGGTCGCGGCGGCGAGCGCCCGCGAGCCGTCGATGATCGCGTCGAGGGATCCGGTCGCGAACAGCACGGGCTGCTGCGGGGCGTGCCGGGCATCGGGATCGACGGTCTTCGACTCGCGCATGCCCCCGGCGATCGCGAGCAGGGCGCGCAGGTCGTTGCCCGCCACCCGCTCGGCCAGCCGGATGTAGTTCTGCGTCACGGGGTCGGTCACCGGCGTGCCGTGTTCGATGAGCGCGACCACCTGGTCCATGTCGAGGCGTGCGAGCGGGATGCCGTCGGGCACACCCCCGAGCACGGCGCGCGGGATGCGCACGGGGATGTCCTGCACGACCTCCCAGCCGACCCGCGCGCCGAGCGAGTACCCGACGTAGCGCGCGTCGTCGACGAGGTACGTGTCGAGCACCGACTCGACGTCGCCGGCGAGCTGAGGGATCGAGTAGTCGCCCGGCTCGTGCGGCTTGTCGCTCGCTCCGTGCCCGCGCTGGTCGAGACCGATCACCCGATAGCCGGCGCGGAGCAGGTCGCGCACCCATCCGGTCGCGACCCAGTTGTCCTTCGTGCTCGAGGCGAACCCGTGCACGACGACGACCACGGGGTCTGCCTCATCGCCCCACGAATAGGTCGCGATGCGCAGGCCGTCGCCGACCATGATGAATTTCGGGTCGGGCAGCTGCGTCAGCCCGGCGAGAGCGGTGGGCGCCTGCTCATTCGATGACACGGATCTCCTTCCAGAACGCGACATAGTCGGAGAAGTCCTTGCCGACCCGATCTATTCCGGACGGGTACGGGTGCGGATAGCTCCAGGCGCGGTCGGGGAGCCTCGGCGATGACGGTGTCGTTCAGAACGGCTTTCATGGGAGCCCCTTTCGCCTGTACGAGAGGCTACTCCCGCGTCCCGACCTTCCGGCTCCGCCCCGTCCCGCGCGCGGACTCGCCGCGGCGTCGCCCGCGGCCGCGACCGGTGTCCTGCGGCGCGATGATCGGCATCGAGGCCGTGACCACGGCATCCACCACCATCGACCCGTCGGTGGGGCCGACGATCGGGATCGCGGTCGTCTCGGTGACCTCGATCGGGTCTACCGGCAGCGCGGCGAGCCGGCGGTTCGCGCGCAGGAACGCGGGGACGAGCACGACGCACGCGCCGATCCAGGCGAGCGGGTTCGACCACACGACGCCCTCGAACCCGATGAGGTGTCCGAGGATGAGCGCCGCACCGACGCGCATGACGAGCTCGATGAGCCCCGTGACGGTCGGGATGACGGTCGATCCGAGCCCCTGCAGCGAACCGCGCAGGATGAACAGCACCGCGAGCACCCAGTAGAAGAGTCCGTTGATGTGCAGCATGAGCGTCGCGAGGTCGACGACCCGCTCCGAGCCGTCGCCGACGAACAGCCGCACCAGATCGCCGCCGAACGTGATCAGCAGCGCGCCGAGCACGAGCCCCGCGACCGTCGCCATGAGCAGCGCCTGGCGGACGCCGCGGCGGATGCGATCGGGCCGGCGCGCGCCGAGGTTCTGCGCCGCGTACATGGATGCCGCGAGGCCGAGCGACTGCAGCAGCGCCACCGCAAGGCCGTCGACGCGCGACGCGGTGGTGTAGGCGGCGACCGCCTCGGCGCCGAGGGTGTTCAGCGCGACCTGCACGGTGAGCGTGCCGATCGCGATGATGGATGCCTGGAACCCCATCGGCAGGCCGAGGCGCAGGTGCTCGGCGAGGTCGGCGCGCGTGACGCGCCAGTCGAAGCGGCGCACGTGCAGCACGGGCACGCGGCGGCGGACGTACTCGAGGCACAGCAGCACCGAGACGGCCTGGGCGACGACGGTCGCGAGGGCGGCGCCGGCGATGCCCCAGCCGAGCGGGCCGACCATGACGATGACGAGACCGGCGTTGAGCAGGCATGAGATCGTCAGGAAGATGAGCGGCGTGCGCGAGTCGCCGATCGCGCGGATGATCGACGCGAGGAAGTTGAAGGCCACGATCGCGCCCGTGCCGAGGAAGCTGATCTGCGCGAACACGGTCGCCCCCGGCAGGAGCTCGGTGGGGGTCTGGAGCAGTGCCAGCAGCGGGCCGGCGAGCATCGGCGCGAACACCGTCAGCACGACGGTCGTCGCGGCGGACAGCACGGCGCCCGTCGCGACGGAGCGGCGCACCGCGGCGAAGTCTCTCGCCCCGTAGGCCTGCGCCGTCGGAATCGCGAAACCGCTCGTCAGACCCCAGGTGAACCCGAGCAGCAGGAACAGCAGCGCGCCCGTGGCGCCGACGGCGGCGAGGGCGTCGACGCCGAGCAGCCGCCCGACCACGATCGCGTCGACGAACTGGTAGAGCTGTTGCACGACGTTGCCGATCAGCAGCGGGACCGAGAACGCCAGGATGACGCGCCACGGGCTGCCGGTGGTGAGGGTGCGGGGCATGGGGGACTCTTCGGGGGAACGACGAAAGCGCCCCGGACAGGGCGCTGCGACACCACTGTATCGAATCGATTCGAACGGAGTCGAATCGAGACCGCCGGCACGCCCGGTAGTACTGTGGCTCCTATGTCTGTGGGTCTGCTCGCCGTTGTCGACGACATCCTGAGCGCCGCGCTCAAGGCATCCGCCAAATCGGCGGGGGTGGTCATCGACGACGCCGCGGTCTCGCCGCAGTACGTGCAGGGGCTGTCCCCCGCCCGAGAGCTGCCCGTCGTCGGCCGGATCGCCCTCGGCTCGCTCGCGAACAAGTTCCTCATCATCATTCCGCTCGCGATGCTGCTCACCGCGTTCGCGCCGTGGGTGCTGCCGTGGCTGCTCATCGTCGGCGGCGCCTACCTGTGCTTCGAGGGCGCCGAGAAGGTGCTCGAGTGGTTCGGCTTCCATCACGGCGGTCACGACGAGGGCGGACGCGACGAGAAGCGCCTCGTGCTCGGCGCCGTGCGCACCGACCTCATCCTCTCGACCGAGATCATGCTGATCGGGCTGTCGAACATCGACCCGGAACTCGACTTCTGGTCGCGGCTGGCCGTGCTCGCGGTGATCGCCCTGGCGATGACCGCTCTCGTCTACGGCACGGTCGCGCTGCTCGTCAAGCTCGACGACATCGGCCTGCGGATGGCGCGCGGCGACTCGCCGCGGGTGCGCCACACCGGCATGCGCATCGTGCGCTCGATGCCGGGCGTCTTCCGGGTGATCTCGATCATCGGCACCATCGCGATGCTGTGGGTCGGCGGTCACCTCGTGATTGCGAACCTCACCGAGGTCGGCTGGCACGCGCCGCTCGACGTGCTGCACGCCGTGGAGCACTTCCTCGAGCCCGCCGGGCCCGTCGTCGTCTGGATCGGCGACACCCTCGTCTCGGCGATCGCCGGCCTCGCGCTCGGGCTCGTGATCGTCGGGATCGTCCTCGTCATCGGCAAGGCGTTCGGCAAGAACCTCAGCTTCTCCGAGGGCCACGCGGCCGCCGCGGAGCACTGAGCGCCGGCGGGTTCGCCCGGCGCCTGCGGCAGACGGCGCGCCCACCCGGCGCCCGGCATCAGCCGATCGTGACCGCGATCCGTCCGTCCGCGGCGGGGGCGACGTGGATGCCTGAGGCATCAGTCACGAGCCACGTCGGCTCGCCCTCGGCGGCGTGCGGACCGACGCCGATCACGCGCATGCCCGCGGCGAGCCCCGCGGCGATGCCGTTGGCGGAGTCCTCGACGACGATGCAGTCGGCCAGGTCGGCGAGCAGCCGCGCGGCGCCGGCGATCGCGACGACGCCGTCCGTCTGGGCCGTCTCGGCGGCGAGCAGCTCACGGTTCTCTGCGAGGTTCTCCTCGTGCGGCGGCGGTGTTGGCGTCGTCCTCAGCGATGACGGATGCCGGCACGCGCAGCGCAGCCCAGCCGCCGCCGAGCGGTGGGATGTGCCAGCCCGCACGGAGCGTGCCATCCGCCTCCCGCACGACGATCGCGCGGTGCGGCGACGTCGTGTCGACGACGTGCACGAGCACCGACCCGTCGCCGCGGGCCTCTCCACGCGTCGCGAGCGCCAGCCGGGTCGCCGGGTCGCCGACGCCGGGAGCACCGGCAACCACATCGGCATCCGCGTCGACCGCGACCTCCTGCCACGCGGTGCCGACGGGGAGCTCACCCACGGTCGGCAACGTCAGCGTCCAGCCGTCGCCCGCGTCGACGAGGGCGAGACCGGCCGCGTCGAACGGGGCCTCGGCCATGATCGTGAGCAGGTCACGGGCATCCCACGTGTCGTGCGGCGCCGACAGCGCCGGCGCCCCGTCGACCGCCTCACCGATCCCGTCGGCACCACCGGCCGCTGCCGCGACCTCGACGGCGTCGACGAACGCCCAGAACGCGCGCAGCGTCGCCTGCGTGTCGAGCGTCGCGCCCTGGTAGGCGATGACGAGATCGTGCTCGGGCAGCACGAGGCCGAACTGCCCGGCGGCGCCGTCGAGGCGGAATCCGTGCCGCCCGCGCCACACCTGGTAGCCGTAGCCGAGGCTCCAGTCGTTCACTTCGCCCTCACCGGCGGGCGGCCCGTCGAAGGCGGCCGTCGTCGACCACGGACGGCTCATCTCCTCGACGTACCAGGCCGGCGCGACCTGCCGGCCCTGCCACACGCCGCCCGCGCCGAGCATGGTGGCGGTGCGGGCGAGGTCGTCGACGGTGAGGTGGTAGCCGGATGTCCCGTGCTCCATGCCGCCGACGGCGCTCATCCACCGGTCGCCGATGCCCAGCGGGTCGAGCAGCCGCGGCCGCAGGTACGCGGTGAGCGGCTCGCCCGTGACGGCGGTGACGATCGCCGACAGCGCGTGGGTGGCGGGCGAGTTGTACGCGAAGAACGTGCCCGGCTCGTGGGCCGGCGCGATGCGCAGAAGGTTCCGCGGGTCGGCGCCGACGGAGCCGATCTGCGCGGAGTCGTGCCCCGTGTTCATCGTGAGCAGGTGGCGCACCGTGATGCCGTGCGGGTTGGGCTCGCCGAGCAGGTCGCCGGCGGAGTCGTCGAGACCGAGCCGCCCCTCGTCGGCGAGGAAGCCGATCGCAAGCGACGTATAGGTCTTGGATGCCGAGTAGACGAGCGCCGGGCGGTCGAGCGCGTACGGCGCCCACGCCGTCTCGAACACCACGTCGCCGGCGCGTGCGACGAGCAGCGCATGAGGGTCGAGGCCCTCGTCCTGCAGGCGCGCGGCGAGGGCGAGGAGGGCGGCCGACGGGATGCCGACCTCTTCGGGCGCGCGGCGGACGAGCGGCCGCGAAAGCGATGCGGGCATGCTCTCCACCCTACGCACCGGTCCGGACGGCGCGGCCGGGCGGGGCGGGATGCCACGATGAAGTCATGACCTCAACGACTCCCCACGACATTCCGTGGAGCGCCGGCGCGTGGACCCACGCGCCCGTCGCCGTCGATGACTCCGCGGTCCGTTTCTCGCGGCGCCCACCCGCGAGGGTCTCGCGGTGCGATTCCACGCCTGGCGGGTGACGGCCGCGGATGCCTCGATCCACTGACGGGCCGCGGGAGATCCGCGTCTCCGCCTCGGTCATCACCTCGGTCGCCGCGGCGGCCGATGCCGACGGCGCGGGGCCTGCCGGCGGCGCGGAGCGTCTGCTCCTCGTGCGCAAGACCGGCACGACGGCGTTCATGCAGCCGGGCGGCAAACCCGAACCGGGCGAGACTCCCGCAGAGACGCTCATCCGCGAGCTCGCGGAAGAGCTGGGTCTCGAGGTCGAACCGGGCGACCTGACGCCGCTCGGCGAGTTCACCGCCGCGGCGGCCAACGAGCCCGGCTTCGCGGTCGTCGCCGACGTCTTCCGGGTCGACATCGGCGCACAGACGCCGGTGACGGCCGCCGAGATCGAGGAGCTCCGCTGGGTCACCCGCGCCGAGGCATCCACCCTCGAGGTCGCCCCGTTGGCCGCCGCCTACTTCCTGCCCGCGGAGGAGCCTCGTGAGGATCCGAGGTTGGTCGGCGACGGCTCAGTTGAGGCGCACGGGTCGGCACCGCGACGCCGTTCTCGGGCGATCACCGAGGTCGCCGAGATCCTCGCATCACCCCTGGTCGAAGGGGAGTGACGCCGGCGTCACCAGGAGCTCTTGCGGTAGTCCTTCAGGAAGATGCCGAACAGGTCTTCACCGGCCTCACCGCGCACGATCGGGTCGTAGACGCGCGCGGCGCCGTCGACGAGGTCGAGCGGCGCGTGGAACCCCTCCTCCGCGAGGCGCACCTTCGTGAAGTGCGGGCGCTCGTCGGTGATCCAGCCGGTGTCGACGGCGGTCATGAGGATGCCGTCGGTCTCGAACATCTCGCGCGCGCTCGTGCGCGTCAGCATGTTCAGCGCGGCCTTCGCCATATTGGTGTGCGGATGCCCCGGGCCCTTGTACCCACGGCCGAAGACGCCCTCCATCGCCGAGACGTTGACGATGTACTTCCGTCGCGCGGGCGACGCGGCCATCGCCGGCCGCAGCCGGCTCACGAGCAGGAAGGGCGCGGTCATGTTCGCGAGCTGCACTTCGAGCATCTCGAGCGGCTCGACCTGATCGACGTGCTGCGTCCAGCTGTTGATGTGGTTCTCGTCGGGCACGAGCCCGCCCGCGTCGATCGCCGTGCCCGCGGCGAGTCGCTCGAGCGACGACGATCCGGCGGCCATCGCCTCGGCGGTGAGCGTGTCTGCGTCGCGAGCGGCCTCAGCCAGAATCGGGTGCGAAGACACCGACTGCGCGAGGGCCAGCGGGTGCGCGTCGTTCGTGTGCCCGAAGGTGAGGAGCTCGGGGAGCGGGCCCTGCGGGAGCGGCGCCAGCTCGGCATCCACCAGCGGCTTGTAGGCGCCGGTCGAACGCCGCACCGTCTGCGCGGCGTTGTTGATGAGGATGTCGAGCGGGCCGTCGGCCGCCACCGCGTCGGCGAGTCCGATGACCTGCGCCGGATCGCGCAGGTCGATGCCGACGATCTTCAGCCGGTGGATCCAGTCGGCCGAGTCGGGCAGCGCGGAGAAGCGGCGGACCGCATCGCGGGGGAAGCGCGTCGTGATCGTCGTGTGCGCGCCGTCGCGGAGGAGCCGCAGGGCGATGTACATGCCGATCTTGGCGCGTCCTCCGGTCAGCAGCGCGCGCTTGCCAGTCAGGTCGGTGCGCGCGTCCCGCTTCTCGTGGCTCATCGCCGCGCACTCGGGGCAGAGTTGATGATAGAAGGCGTCGACGAGCGTATACGGCTGCTTGCATATGTAGCAGGCGCGCGGCTTGATGAGCTCGCCGGCGTGCGGAGTCGTGGCCCGGGTGGCGAGCGGGATGCCCCGCGTCTCGTCGTCGATGCGGTCGGGAGCGCCCGTCGCGGTCGCGGCGACGACGGCGCGGTCGGCGTCGGCGATGCGCTGGCGCTTGTCCTTGCGCGCCATCCGCTTGACGTCCTTGTACATCTTGCCCGTGGCGCGGCGGAGGGCGATGTAGTCCGGGTCCTCCGGGTCGAGGTCGGCGGTCGCGGCGATCACGCGCAGCGCGATCTCGAGCTCGGCGGGGTCGATGGAGGGGATTTCGGGCACAGGAGAGTGTACCGAGCGGGCCTGAACGGACGCCGGGCCGTGCAGGCCCCTGGGGCGGGCGCGGGGCGTGCGGGGTCAGGCGCTGTGCTCGGCGGCGCCGTAGAGCAGCGCGCCCTGCAGCATGATGCTGAGGCTCAGCAGGAACGGCAGGAACCCGACGCTGACCGCGGCGAAAGAACCCTGCGAGACGCCCGAGGCGACGCCGAGCACGGCCCCGCCCGCACCGATGACGAAAGCGAGCACCGAGAGCACTCGGATCGGCGCGGCGAGCGCCGCGGCCCCCTCCCCACCGCGCGCGACGCGGAAGCCGAGAATGCCGATCACCGCGCTCACCAGACTGAGCACCAGGAATACGACGGCGGGCCACAGCACCGCATCGTCTCGCTCCGTCACGCCGAGAAACAGCGCGCCGAGCGCCAGCCCTGCCACGGCGATGATGAGGGCGACGATCGCGTTGACGCGGGGTCGGCGCGATCGGAACGTCGAGCGGTCGGGTGTGGTCATGGTGCCGATGCTACGTGAGCGACCGCTCGCGCTCGTCCGTTCAGGTCTCGCCGAAGCCGTCCTCGATGAGAGCGGCGAGCGCGTCGACGGCGGCGGCGGCATCCGGCCCTTCGGCGCGCAGGCGCAGCACGTGGTCCTTCGTCGCGCCGAGCGCGAGCAGCGCGATCATGCTGTTCGCCGGCGCCGGGCCCTTGCCGTTCGTCAGGTCGGTGACGGTCGGCACGGTGCCCCACCCGCTCGCGGCCTTCACGATGACCGACGCCGGGCGCGAGTGCAGCCCGACCGGGTTGACGACGGTCACGTCCCGCTCGACGACGTCGCCGGTGGGGGATGCCTCGGGCGCGGGCGCCCCGGCCCCGGAAGCGTCGGGTGCGGGCGCATCGCCCCTGGGCGGCTCCTCTCCGCGCGGCTCCTCCCCGTGCGGCTGCTTCGCGGCGAGCGCCCCGGCCGCCTCCGCGGCGACCTCGTCGAGGGTTCCCCCGGTGGCCGCGCGCACGATCCCCGCGGTCGCCCCCTCGACGAACGGGCCCCCGCTGATGCGCACGGGCTGCGTGCTCTCGCGGAGCTCGAGCGCGAGCTCCGAGCTCAGCACCGCCGACCCGAGGTCGGTCAGGATCAGCACGCCGTCGATCTCCGCCAGCTCGTCGATCGCCGCGGCGATGGCGACGGCATCCGTCCCGAACCCGCCGTCGGCACCCGCGGCGACCCGCACGGGCGGCGCGTCGCCGTGGATCATCTGCATCGCCAGATCGACCGCTGCGACGGCGAGGGGCTCGCTGTGCGAGACGACGACGAACCCGATCACGCGGCATCCCCCGCGTCGGCCGCATCCCCCGCCCCGCCCGCGAGCGTGTCGGCGAGGGTCTGCAGAAGGATCGCCGACGATGCCGCCCCGGGGTCGAGGTGTCCGGCGCTGCGCTCACCGAGGTACGACGCCCGGCCCTTGCGCGCGACGAGCGGCTCGGTCGAGTCGCGACCGAGGGTCGCCGCCTCGGCCGCCGCCCGCGTCGCCTCCGCCGCCGAGGCGCCCGAGGCCGCGGCATCCGTCAGCGCCGTCACCGCCGGGTCGAGCGCGTCGATCATGGTCTTGTCGCCGACCACCGCGTGCCCGCGACCGACGACGCCGGCCACGCCCGCCGCCACGATCGCCGCGAAGTCGGTGACGCTCACCTCGGTCGCGGCCGGGGCGGCCTTCCCCATGTCGAGGAAGAGCGTGCCGTACAGCGAACCGCTCGCGCCGCCGACCTTGGAGATCAGCGTCATCCCGACCGACTTCAGCAGCGGTTGGATGCCGGGAACGTCGTCGCCCGCCGCGTCGAGCTTGTCGAGCACGGCCACGAAACCGCGCGCCATGTTGGTGCCGTGGTCGGCGTCGCCGATCGCGGAATCGAGGGCGGTCAGCTCGTCGGCGTGCGCCTTCAGCTCGGCGGCGCTGGCGCGCAGCCACGTCTCGAGCTCGGCGGAGGTGATCTCGTCGGCCATCGTCACACTCCCCACCGGAGCGCCGTGGTGTTGACCGGGGCATCCCACAGGCGCAGCATCTCGTCGTCGGCTCGCACGAGGGTGAGCGAGCAGCCGGCCATGTCGAGGCTCGTGATGTAGTCGCCGACGAGCACGCGCGCGACCTCGATGCCGCGCTCCGCCAGCGCCGCCGCGATGTCGGCGTAGATGACGTACAGCTCGATCAGGGGCGTTCCGCCGAGGCCGCTGAGGAGGGCGATCACGGGTGCGCCGGTGAAGTCGGCGTCGTCGGCGATCGCAGTGACGAGGTCGTGGGCGATGTCGTGCGCGTTCTCGAGGGGCACGCGCTTGCGGCCGGGCTCGCCGTGGATGCCGACGCCGACCTCCATCTCGTCATCGGGCAGGTCGAAGCTCGGATGCCCGACGGCGGGCACCGTGCAGCTGGTCAGTGCGACGCCCATCGACCGGCCGGCCGACGACACCTTCTCGGCGATGGCGGCGACCTCGGCGAGGCTTTTGCCCTCGGCGGCGGCCGCGCCGGCGATCTTCTCGACAATCACGGTGGTGCCGACGCCGCGGCGTCCGGCGGTATATGTCGAATCCTGCACGGCGACGTCGTCGGCGACGACGACCGAGGCCGTCTGGATGTTATCGTCGCCGGCGAGCTCGGCCGCCATCTCGAAGTTCAGCACGTCGCCGGTGTAGTTCTTCACGATGAAGAGCACGCCGGCGCCCGAATCGACCTGCTGGGCCGCGGCGAGCATCTGGTCGGGGGTGGGCGAGGTGAACACCTCTCCGGCACATGCCGCGTCGAGCATACCCGCGCCGACGAAGCCGCTGTGGAGCGGTTCGTGACCCGAGCCGCCGCCCGAGATCACCGCGACGCGACCCTCGCGGGGCGCCGTCGAGACGACGAGGCGATTCTCGAGATCGACGGACAGCTCAGGGTGAGCGGCGGCGACACCGCGCAGCGCATCGGCGAGCACCGTGTCCGGGGAATTGATGAGCTTCTTCATGCGCGGTTCTCCTCTTCGAGTCGTGATCGTGCGCGGCTTCGCACCGACGCGCATTCGACATTGTCGATTGCCATTCGTCTATATCGAATCCTCCCGCGCCGCCGCTACGCTGTCAATGGTCGCGACGATCGCGACGCAGACGCAAGAGGGATGCCCGTGTGATGCGAGGAGGCCACCGATGATCCAGTCGATCGATCGCGCCGCGCGCATCATGAATCTGCTGCAGGGCGCCCGGCGGCTGGGCATCAGCGAGCTGGCCGCGGCGCTCGAGCTGCCGCCGTCGACCGTGCACGGACTCGTCAAGTCGCTGCAGGCGCACGGCCTCGTCGCGCAGGAGCCGGGCGGCAATCGCTACGTCCTCGGCCCGGCGCTGCTGAGGCTGTCGAGCGTGTACCTCGACACGCTCGACGTGCACGCGCGGTCGCTGCGGCGCATGTACGAGCTCTCCCAGCGCACGGGGCTCGCGTCGCACCTGGGCGTGCTGCTCGGCACCGACGTCCTCGTCATCCATCACGACCGTCGCCCCGACGGATCGGAGCAGATGCCCGAGACCGGGCTCACCCTGCCGGCGCACGCGTCGGCCCTCGGCAAGGTGCTGCTCGCCCACGACGACGACGTGCGCGGGCAGGTGCTCGCGGGCGAGCTGGCGGATCTGACCGATGCGACGGTGACGGATGCCACGATGCTGCGCGATCAGCTGAGCGACGTGCGCCGCACGGGGCTGGCGACCTCGATCGAGGAGGCCGTGCTCGGCGATGCCGCCGCCGCCGTGCCCGTCGCCGACCAGGACGGACGCGTCATCGCGGCGCTCGGCGTGCTCGCCGCCGCCGACGCCTTCCCCCTGCCCGACGCGATCCTGCGCGAGCTGCGCGACGCCGCGCGCGCGATCTCCCGCGACCTCGGCGCCCGCTGACACCTCTACCGCCCGCCGGGGCACCACACCACCCGCTACCCTGACGCGCATGAGCACGTCGACCTCTCCGCGCCCGCGGCTGCGCCTCACGCCGATGCGGCCGCGCGATCCGCACGAGCCGCACGAGCCGCATCCAGCCTCGAGCTGTTCTTCGATCTCGTCTTCGTCGTGGCCGTGAGCAACGCGTCGGTGCAGCTGCACCACGCGCTCTCGGCGGGGCACGTGCTGCGGCTGCTGGCGCTGCTGCTGCCCGCCCGGGCCCTCCCCTTCGCGATCGTCGTGCTCATCGTCGCCGAGCTCTCCATCCCGCTCATCGACGAACGCACCGGGCGACGCCCTGGCATCCGCATCACATCACCGAACGGTACGGACTGTTCACCCTCATCGTTCTGGGCGAGAGCCTGCTGGCGTCGGCGAACGCGATCATCGAGGCGCTGCACGAGTCCGACATCCTGGCGCCGCTGGTCGGCATGGCGGCGCTCACCCTCGTCGTCACTGCGGCGCTCTGGTGGATCTACTTCTGGCCGCCGCACCACACCGAGATCGGCGGGCTCCGCGCCTCGATCGGCTACGGGTACGGCCACTACTTCGTGTTCGCCGCGGCCGCCGCGTTCTCAGCCGGCATCGAGGTCGAGATCGACGTGCTCACCGGCAAGAGCGAGCTGCACGAGCCGTGGGCCGCCTTCACCTACACGGTTCCCGTCGCGGTCTTCGTCTTCAGCGTGTGGCTCATCATGATCGTGATCGTCGCCGTTCTGGTCTGGCGCCCGCCCGTCGAGTCCCGTTTCCCCGCCTGACCGCGGCGGCGGGCGGCGGGTGGGTGCGGGTGGGCTGTGCGGCGGGCGCCGGTGGGTGCGGCGGGACGCACTGGCATCCACCCCGGCCCCCGCACCCATGTCCCACTTGTGGCTGTTTCTCACTCTCAGAAGCAGCCATAACTGGGACAAGCCCCGCCCAAACTGGGACAACGCCCGCCCAGAAGGGGGGAAGGCGGCGGGGGCGACGTCAGCGTGGCGGGCGCGGACGGTAGAGCTGCGCGACGGCGCCGGAGCCGAACTCACGGCGCGCGACGAGGTCGAGCCTCATCCGCTCATGCAGCCCGTCGAGCAGCCGCGGGCCGTGACCGGCGATCAGCGGATGCACGACGAACAGGTACTCGTCGATGAGCCCCAGGTCGGCGAGAGCGAGAGGAAGCGTCACCCCGCCGACCGAGAGGGCGCCGCCGGGCTCCGACTTCAGCCGGCGCACGGCGTCACCGAGGTCTCCGACGACGAGCTCGGCGTTCCAGTCGACCTCCGCGAGGGTGCTCGACACGACGTATTTCTTCGCCGCGTCGAGCGCCTCGGCGAAAGGCACCTCCCAGGCATCCATCCATTCCGGCCACACGCCGGTCTCGGATCGCCGCCAGGCGGACTGCATCATCTCGTAGGTGACGCGGCCGTAGAGCTGCGCGTCGGCGCGCGCGATCTCGTCGGTCCAGAACCCCATCAGCTCTTCGTCGGGCGCGACGCCCGCCTCGTGGTGCACGCAGCCGTCGAGTGTGACGCCTATCGAATACCGCAGCGGCCTCATCTCGAGCCTCTCCGTCGATGTTGCCTCGAGGGTAGCCGCACGGCGCCGCCTGCGGAACCGCCGACGCGTCGCGAACAGGGATGCCTCGCCGCACCACCCGTCCCCGGTCCGGCCGGCGATCCCGAACTCCGACCCGCGGCCGTCAGCGCGGGCCGCCGCCCATGCCGCCACCCATTCCGCCCGCCGCCTCGCCGGCCGTGACCGTCGTCGCGACGCCGTCGACGGTCACGGTGTACGACTGCGAGGTCGCGATCGCCGGCGACGAGAAGACGACCGACGCGAAGGTCTTGGTCGCGGCGTACGAGGCGATCACCGCCCCCGAGGCATCCGTGATCTGCACCGTCGAGCCCGCGGAGCCGCTCACCGTGGCGGCCAGCCAGCCCTGGGCGGAAGACTCGTCCGGCGTCTCGGCCATCCCGCTGCTGCCGATCGCGACGAGGGTGCCGCCCGACACGGTGATCCCGCCGTTCGAGTCGAGCGCCCCGTTGTCGTTCGCGGTGGGGCCGAACACCGTCACCTCGCCCCCGGTCATCTGGATCGTCCCGTTCGAGTCCAGACCGTCGCCCTGCGCATCGATCGTCAGCACCCCGTCCGAGATCGTGAGCTTCTCACCGGTGTCCTGCATGCCGCCGCCCATGTCCGATGTGCTGTTGCCCGACGCGTTCACCCCGTCATCCGACGAGACGACGTTCGACCGGCCGCCGGCGATGCGGATGTCGGCCGACTCGATGCCTTCGTTCGAACGGGTGATGTCGATCTCGCCTCCGGCGATGACCAGGATCGTCTCCGAATGGATGCCGTCGTCGTCGGTCGCGAGACTGATCGCGCCTCCGCTGATGACGGCATCGGTCTGCGCGTCGACGCCGTCGTCGCCCGCCGACGCGGTGATCGTGCCCCCGGCGATCCACACGTACCCCTTCGCCGCATCGTCGGTCTGATCGCTCTTCAGCGCATCGCCGCCCGCGGTCAGGGTCAGAGATCCGTCCTTCTTGTAGGAACCGCTCGGAGATGTCCACGAGGACTCCGGATTCATTCGCGAAGCCGATGCGAAATGTCCACGCTCTTGCTTGCGCTTAGTTACGCGACTTGTCCACTACCGGCGACTGTCAGTCGCCTGTGACCAGGTGCGATAGCGCCCAGTCCCAGTCGATGCGCTCCTGCTCCAGCCGGACCCGGACGCCGTACCGGTCTGTGACGAGATCCGTGTAGAGAGCCGTCTCCGCAGCATCCAGGGTTGTCAGCGCCGCGGCAGTCGGGGAAGGCTCCTCGCCCCAGCGGTCCTCGTGGGCGAGCAGCGTCTCGCGATCCATCAGCACCGACCGCGCGTGCGGCAGCCACGCGCGCACGCGATGCAGGATGCCGAATCCGTGCGTGTCCAGATCACCCCAGTAGTCCACGTCGATCCCGGCCAACCAATCCAGGGAGGCCGGTTCATCCGCGTCGTACCCCTTGCCCCACAGCACGACGCCGTCGTCGGGGACGGGGACGCTCAGGTAGGTGATCTCGTTCTCCACGATCAGCGCGCGCCGCGGACGCACGCGGAGTCTGCGCAGTTCGTCGGTGCGCAGGACCGCCTCGGAGAGCCCAGAGGGCATCGCCAGCACGCCTGGCGCGAACCGCATTCGCACCGTCGATGGTTTCGTCGCGTACCCGAGCGCAGCGGTAAACCCACGGGCGGGCACTCCCAGCATCGCGGCGAGGACGCCGCGGTGACGCTCGATGAACTTCGTGTCGACCCCCGGCGCGGTGACCTGTCGCAAGTACAGGCCAGAGTCTCGACGGGCATCCAACCAGCGCAGCGCCGCCAGCACCGTCAGCCACTCGTCAGCGAGCGCGATGGCCGCGATGGGCGCCCGAAGCGCCCACTCGCGCGCCCGCGGCTCGGTATGGGCCGCCTCGACGAGTGACCGGAAGGCAGCCGCCTCGGTCGCCGCTCCGAGCAGACGCCACGCTCGGTCATACGTCTCGACGACGGCGCGCGCGGGCAGTTCGGTCGCCCCTGCCAGTCTTCCGCCGATCCGGCCCGACACCACCTCATAGGCGCGACCGCCCTGCGAAGCTGCGCGGATGCCGTCGGCCCACGCCCGCGCGCGGTCGAAATGCTCGCCGAGGTCGGCTGCCACCGGTCCACGCAGCGGCACCTCGATCACTGGGCACGGATCTCCCGACACGAAAGCGCGCAGCAGCGATCCGTCGTCCCACCCTCGACGCACCTTCGCAGCGATCCCGGCCGGCGTCGTCCAGCGCGAAGGGTCGCTCATCCGCGGCTGCGCTGTCGTTCGCGGAACTCCTCGATCGTCAGCGTCTGCACGCGGGAGGCCGCCCCGGTCGGGTTGTCGACGAATGCGATCGCGCTGACGTACCGCTCGATGACGTGCACCTTCTGCAGTGGCGTGACGATCAGCAACTGCAGCCCGAGTTTGGCGAACAGCTCGAGGGCGTAGCGCGTCGAGGCATCCGATCCACGACCGAACGCCTCGTCGATGACGGCGAAGCGGAAGTCACGGGACTTCTCCACACCCCACTCCAACCCGAACTGGTACGCGAGGGAGGCCGCGAGGATCGTGTAAGCGAGCTTCTCCTTCTGCCCGCCGGACTTGCCGTCGGAATCGGTGTAGTGCTCGAACTCCTCGCCCGTCTGCCGGTCCTGCTCACTCGCTGCGAACGTGAACCAATTGCGCACGTCGGTGACCCGCCGGATCCACGCGCGGTCGCTGTCGGCGTGGCCGACACGCCCCTGTAACCGCTCGATGAGCAGCCGGATCTGCTCGAACCGCGCCTCCGCGGTGCCGTCTCCCGCCTCGGCGAGGAGGTCTGCCGTCGCGTCGCGCAGGTCGGCGCGGAACTGCCGAACCTCCTGGTTCACGGTCGGCTCGGCGACGAGCACGATGATGCGACCAGGGTTGTAGTCGATCGCGGCAAGCGCCTCGTTGATGACGTCGACGCGCCCGCGGATCTCGTCGGCCTGGCGCCGCAGCCATGCGTTGAACTGAGCGAGTTCGCGTACGGCATTCGTGTTGAGCTGGTGACGGAACTCCTCCTCGTAGCGCGGCAGATCGTCCCGAAGCACGCGCGTGTGGAGCTCGCGGAAGCCAGCGATCGCACGCACACTCGCGTCGAGCTCGGACCGCTGGTCGGGCCACCGCCGCAGGAACTCGCTCATCTGTTGCTGGATGCCCGTGGTGTAACCGTTCATCTCTCGCTGCGCCGCCTCGATCGCCGCCGTCAGCGCGCCGGTGAGGCTCGCCCGAAGCCGGTCGCAGTCCTCGACGGTGCGCACCTCTGCGCGGGTGACGCGATCGGCGAGCGCGGGATAGTGCTCACGCGCTCGCGCGACGATGTCGGGGCCCAGGGCCTCGAGTGCTGTCCGTTCGGCGTCATCACGCGCGCGCATCGCGACAACGTCAGCGCGCGCAGCACCGAGTCGCTGGGTCGCCGCGTCGGCTTCTGCGCGCAGCCCGGCATCCTGCTCGTCGATCTCCGCGAGCTGACGATCGATCTCGACGAGCGCGGATGACCCGGCGACGAGGCGCTCGCGCTCTGTCTCCAGCGCGGTCAGCTGGGCGGAAGCCTCGGCCGTGTCGATCTCGCGCCAGGCCCCGTACTGCTCGAGACCGGTCAGGGCACGGCCGAGACCGGCAAGGGCGGCGGCATCGGCATCCACGACCTCGAACTCCCGGTCAATGCGCGCCAGGTCGTCGTCGTGCCGGTCGCGCTCTTCGGTGAGTGCCGCGATCTTCTGCTCGGTGGCGCGGCCGAGCACCCATGCACGCGGGTCCAGAGCGCTGCGGCGGTCGTCCTTCTCGTGGCGATCGCGATCGCGCACGAGTCCCTCGCGCGTCACGGCGCGCTCCTCGCGCCGGAGCTCCTCGACGGACTCCGCGAGCACATGATCAGCACGCGAGGCGAGTTCCGCGACGAGGTAATCCGCGAACGCTCCCGACTCCACGTCGATCACGTCGATGAGTCGCCTCCCGGACCGCGCGGTGGGGATGCTGCGCACGCGCCGCTCGGGCACGCGCAGGTACACCAGACGTGCGCCGAGCCGGTGATCGTTCACCCACTCCGACACGGCCGCGTAATGCTCCTGCGACACGAGGAGCGACAGCGCGAAGCCGCGCAGAACGCGCTCCGCGGCGCCACGCCACTGTGCATGAGTCTCGCGGACATCGAGCAGCTCACCGGCGAACGGAAGTTCGTCGGTATCCAGATCCAACGCGTCACACAATGCTGCGCGCACTCGATCGAGATCACGCCCGACGTTGCTGCGTCCGTCGCGCAGGCGATCGATCTCCTCCTGCGCAGCCGTTCGTGACCGGCGGAGGTCGGTGCGCTGCACGAAGAGGGGGTCACGCCGGTCCTTCAAAGCGCCCAGGCGTTCGTCGAGTCGCCCCCGGAGCAACTGCGCCTCTTCGCTGCGAGAGAGGAAGTCCGCGGCATCCTCCACCGGCGCGAGCTGAGCCCCCTGAAGCAGCGCGTCGTACTTTCGCCGCCGATCGGCGCGGCTGTCGCGTTCGAGACCGGCGCGGGGGATCTCGACGTCGAGCTCCTTCAGCCGATCGCCGCCCACGCCGGCCCGCTCGAGTTTGAGTCGGTCGCGTATCGGCACGAGATCGGCACGACGGCGATCGACGTCGGCCCGCTGGGACTCGAGTGCCGTGACCTCACCCTCGCGCACGCCGATCTCGCCGTCGAGCAGCTCGCGCACCCGCTCGGCAAGATAGGGCACCACGGCGCTGCGCTGGTCGGTGAGTCCCGCATGGCGTGCCGCGGCGTCGTCATATCGATCCCCGGCGGCCACGAGCGGTGCGAGCACGGCGAGCTGATCAATCGCCGTGCGAACGGCTTCATGCGCCTTCACGAGGTTCTCGAAATGGTCGACGATCGCCTTGACCTTCGGTGCGGCGTCGACCGGTTCGAGCATGTGGTCACGGACGAAGTCGTTGAGGTTGCCGACCGACTTCATCGACACAGTCTGGTGGAACAGCTCCATCGCCTGCTCGGAGCGGATGCCGAGCAGCCGGCGGACCCGCCGGTGGTAGTCGGGGAACGTGTTGTCGATGTCGGCGCCGCCGGCGCGCAGCCGTGAACGCAGCGCCTTCAGGTCGCTCCCGAAGGCGGTGAAGTCGGGATCGATCGACAGCGCCGCCGACGCGGTCACGAAGAACCGATCCGGCTGACCGGTGCGGTCCTTCTGATGGAACACCTGCGCAATGGTGATCTGCTCGCCGTAGCCTTCGTTCGCGAAGACCCCGAGGATCACGGAGTATGACCGGTGGTCACGCAGCCCGACCGGCCTCGAAGCGCCGGTCGCCTCATTGCGCTCCGACTTGTAGTGGCCTTCGACATAGCTGCGGAGCGTCCGCTCTTTGACATCGGCGCCGGCGGCCTTGTTGTAGGCGATACGGTGCGCCGGCAGGAGGAGTGTCGTCACGGCATCCACGAGCGTCGACTTGCCGCTGCCGATGTCGCCGGTCAGCAGCGATGTCTGAGAGTCGAGGCGCAGGTTCCACACGTGTTTGTCGAACGTGCCCCAGTTGAAGACCTCCACGGTCTGCAGCCGGTAGCCGGTGCGCTGATGGGACTCGGCGGGCGCGTCGAGGGCCGAGAAGAGGGTGCTGGTCACGCGCCATCTCCTTCGGCGGTGCCGGATGCCTCGGCCGTCGCCCCGGCGTAGACGCTCAATCGGCCGGCGAAGTCAGACAGGGTCTGCGCGTCGACGTACGCCTTGAGGATGCGGCGCACCTCCCATGCGCCGGCCTGGCCGCGGAGTTCGCGGAGAAAGCCGAGTTCGGCGACCTGGGCGATGGTCCGGTCGGCCTGGTCGATGATGCGCGCCTCGTTGCTCGACGACTGCTGGAGCACCCGCAGCATCTCGACAAGCTGGTCGCGCGTGAGCACGAGCTTGCCGTCCCCGCCGGCCGACTCGAACTCGACCATGCGGCGACGCAGCAGCACGAGGAGAAGGCTGACGTTGTATGTGAGGCTCCGCCGGCGGACAAGGCGCGGCAGCGACTCCTCGCCGTCTTCGGTCTCGCGTGTCAACAGATAGGCGTAGCCCTCGGTCTCGTCGACGACGACGTCGATGCCGATCGCGGCGAAGTGGTCGGCGACGCGACCTCGATGACGCTGCAAAGTCGCCCACACGGTCTCGTGCGCCGAAGCCTCGCGATACACGACGTCGCGCATCAGGTGGATGATCGCGCTCGCGACCGCCTGCTCGTCGGGGGTCCTCATGCTCGCCTCACCAGTGCTCTGTTCATCCGGACGCGGCGGGGCGCGCCACCGGAATCCGCATAGCCGATCACCGTCTGCTCGTCGGTCGTCTCCACGGTGATGCCGTCACCGTGGAGGGACAGGTACCCGAGGATCTCAGCGATGCCCTCCTCCACAGGGTAGAGAGCGATGATCTCGTCGAGTGCGACCGAGGTCCGCGGCGGCACGACCGCCCGGATGTTCTCGGTGAGCCGCTCGGTGTCGACGAACCGCTGGGTGAGCAGGCCGTCGAGCTCCGTGACATCGAGCTCGGCGGGGGCGGGCAGGCTGTCGACGGCGACGTCCGGCTGGGGATCGTACAACGGACGCTCGAAGGGCAGGGCGATCGGCACCCCCGGCTGGTCCACAACGAGCCCGATATCGAGCGGCGGAGTCTCGCGTGCGGCGAGGGCGGCCGCCTCCACTGTGCGCACGAGGTCGAGAACACGCCGGTTCTCGACCCATACTTGGTCTTCGAGGAACCGGCGCAGCTGCTCGGACAGGTTCCGCACCGTCTGCTGGGTCCGTTCGGCGGCATCCGCCCAATCATGGTGGACGCCGCGCAGTCGGCTGTCGACGGGCAGCTGCGGCAGCGACTGCACTGCCCCGAGCAGATCGGTCAGCTCACTCTGGCGTTCTTCGGAGAGCAGCAGGTCGTAGAAGGCCTGGAAGCTGCGTCCTTGATCGGACGCCGTGATGTCCGTACGGCTCGAGACGAGGTCGGCCAGCAGCTCGCCCTTGCCGCCTCCCCAGCCGGCGATCTTCTCGCGCGCCGATCGGTCGAGGCTACGGAAGTTCTCCTCGACCTCACGGAAGTCCCTGAGCAGTTCTCGGGCGGTCGCGGCGAACTGCTGGTAGCGCTCACGCAGCGCGGTGTCGTCGAGCGTGTCGAAGCGTCCTCGGCGGGCCGCGGCCAGTTCGGCCTCGATCGCCGCCTGGCGACGCTCGATCTCGGCGATGCGCTGGTCTGCGTCGGTCTCGGAACCGTGCACGATCTGACGGAGCAGGTCGACGGCGGTCTGCAAGCGCGACTCAGTGCCGACGAATGCGCGACTGCGTAGGCTCTGGATCCACGCGTAGGCCCGTTCGAGCGCGGGCGTGGCTTCGTAGTGCACCTCATCGGATGCCGCGGGGTAGAACCGCCTCAGCCAGCCCGCCTCCGGGGTCGCCCAGTCATCGAGATACGCGGCCGGATCGGCGACATAGCGCTCGGGTTCCGTGCGATGCACTGCGTAGAGAAAGTCGTCCAGCGCGGACACAAGCTCGCCGGCGGGCACCGCGCCGCGGTTGCCTTCAATGAATCTCCCGCCGAGGAATGCGAGGATGAGCGGCGCGTTGTGCGCCCGCAGCAATCGCCAAGCGGGATGCCGCTCCCGCAGTCGGTCGATTTCGTCGAGATCCATGTCGGTTACAGCCTAGATGTACTGACCCAGATCGTTGTTGACGTAGGAGAGACCTCCGGGGTCGAGTTGGAGCTGTCTAAGTTCTTCAGCTCAAACGCACGGAGGTCTCTCTTGTCTCACGCTAATGCCCGGCTGACTCCGGCCGGCCGGTTGATCATGGTTCAGCGCATCCAGTCGGGGCGTGCGGTCGCGCATGTCGCCGCGGAAATGGGGATCTCCCGCACGACCGCGTGGCGGTGGTGGCGCAGGTTCCGGGAGTGCGGCCCGGCGGGCCTGATCGATCGTTCCAGCGTCGCCCGCTCCCACCCTCGCCAGACCAAAGCGTGCGTGGAGGCGAGGGTGCGGATCATGCGGCACCTCACTCGGCGTGGGCCGGTGTTCATCGCTGACAAGCTCGGCTTGCAGGCCTCAACGGTCGGTAGGGTGTTGCGCCGCCACCACGTGCCGTTGCTGCGGGAGCTGGACCCGGTCACGGGGTCCGTGATCCGCGCGACCCGCCGATCCGCGCAGCGTTACGAGCATGATCATCCCGGGTCCCTGATCCACGTTGATGTGAAGAAACTCGGCCGTATCCCCGACGGCGGCGGATGGCGTCTGCATGGCCGCGGGCAACGTCCTGCGCGCAAGCGGGGCCTGGGTTACGACTACGTGCACACCGTCATCGACGACCATTCCCGAGTTGCTTACGCGGAGATCCACGACGACGAGAAAGGCACCACCGCGGCGGGTGTGCTCGAGCGGGCGATCGCGTTCTACGCGCGCCTCGGCGTCACAGTCGAACGCGTCATCAGCGACAACGCGTTCGCTTACCGCCACTCGGCCGCGTTCAAGGCAGTGGTCGACGCGCACGGCATCCGACAGCGGTTCATCAAACCGCACTGCCCCTGGACCAACGGGAAAGTCGAACGCCTCAACCGCACCCTCGCCACCGAGTGGGCCTACGCCCGCCCCTGGAGCTCGAACGACGACCGAAAAGCAGGGTTGACGACCTGGCTCGACTACTACAACCTAGACAGGCACCACCTCGGCATCGGAGGCAAAACCCCCATCGACCGAATCAACAACGGTCGAGGTCAGTACACCTAGAGGCGGGTCGGGACATGCTCGTCCTCGCGCGACATCCCTGCTCGGAGCTGGGTGGAGCACGGAAACGAAAGTCAGGCCGATTCAGCGTCTGTTGGTGATCTCGTCCGGTATGCGAACAACGTCTACAAGTGCCCGTGCGAGGGGCGGCCAACGAGGACCGAATGCTGGAAGTACGCGTCGTCGTCGCTCAGCGAGGAGATGAAGTCGGCGAGCCCACGATAGAGAACCCCCAGTGCTCCGGCGGATCTGGCAGCTCGAGCCAGTCGAACTGCGTCTCGTCGCCCGGCGGGTGATCGATGATCGCGTTCGGCCGCTGCGTAACGTGCGCGCAGGCCGTGCATGCCGGACGCAGCCCGCGATCCCGGATCTGCCGGGTCGGCGTCGGATACGCGCCGTCGCAGCCCAGCGACCGCAGCTCGTCGAGTAGCGTAGCCGCCCACAGGTGCGGGTCCTCGGCCAGCCGAGCGGTGACGTAGTCGACGAACGCGTCGAACGGGTCCGGCGCGGCGCGTTCCCGCTGCCCCGGGGTGCGTTCCCCGCTCAAATACGCGCGAAACGTCTTACGGTCGTGATGGGTGCGGCGGATCTCGCTGATCGTCATCCCCTGCCGTTTCAGCGCGTGGATGTCCACGCTGCTCCTCTCTGAAAGCATGAGAAGAGGGCCTCCCTCGGAAGCTGGTGTGTGGTCAGAGACCACCAGCATCGAGGAAGGCCGCCTCATGCGGCGGAGCGACCCAGGGTGGGGATTTTCAGCGACCGCTGGAACCCGCCGAGCAGAAGTGGGGAACTTCAGTGAGCGCCGTCACCGTTCAACCAGCTACCGACCTGCTGCACCTCGCCACCGTAGAAGGAGTATTGGTTGCTGAATATGCCGGGCACGTAGGTGATGGCATGCGTCGTCGACGCGCTCGGGTTGCCGATCATCTCGACTATGCGATCTTGGTCGGGTTGCTAGAGGTAGAGCTGGACCGCGCCTGACATGACCCGTTCGAGATAGTCCGACTTCTGAAGCTGGCTGAGGATGCGGCTACTTCCGATGGCGCCGACTGTGAGGTCGTTGATTTCGCGAGGGCTTGCAAAACACCGCTCTTGCGCAATCTCACGTTGCGCTGCACTAGTTCGTTGGTGAGGTGGCGCAGCGAGAGATCCCCGTTATGTCGATAACTGAAGTCCCTCCGTACGCTTTGGAGACATCCATCACGTTCAGCTGGACCTGTCTTTTGATGTCTGTCAAGATCACAGCTGAACTTGAGACCTGGATCGTGTCACCGTCGGGTGATTTCGCGGGTTGAGGATCGTTGAGGCTTGATTTTCCGGGGGTGCTGGTGCCTCGTGCGGGGCACTAATGGCGTCGATCTAGATGTACTGACCTCGACCGTTGTTGATTCGGTCGATGGGGGTTTTGCCTCCGATGCCGAGGTGGTGCCTGTCTAGGTTGTAGTAGTCGAGCCAGGTCGTCAACCCTGCTTTTCGGTCGTCGTTCGAGCTCCAGGGGCGGGCGTAGGCCCACTCGGTGGCGAGGGTGCGGTTGAGGCGTTCGACTTTCCCGTTGGTCCAGGGGCAGTGCGGTTTGATGAACCGCTGTCGGATGCCGTGCGCGTCGACCACGGCCTTGAACGCGGCCGAGTGGCGGTAAGCGAACGCGTTGTCGCTGATGACGCGTTCGACTGTGACGCCGAGGCGCGCGTAGAACGCGATCGCGCGGTCGAGGACGCCCGCCGCGGTGGTGCCTTTCTCGTCGTCGTGGATCTCCGCGTAAGCAACTCGGGAATGGTCGTCGATGACGGTGTGCACGTAGTCGTAACCCAGGCCCCGCTTGCGCGCAGGACGTTGCCCGCGGCCATGCAGACGCCATCCGCCGCCGTCGGGGATACGGCCGAGTTTCTTCACATCAACGTGGATCAGGGACCCGGGATGATCATGCTCGTAACGCTGCGCGGATCGGCGGGTCGCGCGGATCACGGACCCCGTGACCGGGTCCAGCTCCCGCAGCAACGGCACGTGGTGGCGGCGCAACACCCTACCGACCGTTGAGGCCTGCAAGCCGAGCTTGTCAGCGATGAACACCGGCCCACGCCGAGTGAGGTGCCGCATGATCCGCACCCTCGCCTCCACGCACGCTTTGGTCTGGCGAGGGTGGGAGCGGGCGACGCTGGAACGATCGATCAGGCCCGCCGGGCCGCACTCCCGGAACCTGCGCCACCACCGCCACGCGGTCGTGCGGGAGATCCCCATTTCCGCGGCAACATGCGCGACCGCACGCCCCGACTGGATGCGCTGAACCATGATCAACCGGCCGGCCGGAGTCAGCCGGGCATTAGCGTGAGACAAGAGAGACCTCCGTGCGTTTGAGCTGAAGAACTTAGACAGCTCCAACTCGACCCCGGAGGTCTCTCCTACGTCAACAACGATCTGGGTCAGTACATCTAGACTCGCTCGGTGGGGTGGTTCGTGCGGAAGGTGCGCACCGCGTCGGGTGCGACGGCGGTGCAGATCGCGTCGAAGACCCGTGGTGTGCGGACGATCGTGGAGCACCTCGGCTCCGCGCACGACGATGAGCAGCTCGCGGTGCTGGTCGCGATCGCGCGGGAGCGGATCGCGGAGCTGGCCGGGCATGTCCCGTTCGATCTGGACGGGCTGGGCGCGACGCCGCCGGCCACGACCGCGCCGACGGTGACCGGGTCGAGGTCCAGGTTGTTGTGGGATGTCCTCGAGGACGCCTACGCCCGTCTCGGGTTCGACGCGGTCGGCAACGACACATTCATGAAGCTGGTCCTGGCCCGCGTCGTCGAGCCGACCAGCAAGGCGGACACGCTGCGGGTGTGGGACGAGCTCGGTGTCCCGGGTGCGCCGTCGCTGTCGACCGTGTGGCGGACCCTCGCCCGCAGCGTTGAGCAGGACTGGCGGTCGAAGATCGCCGCCGCAGCCTACGCGCATGCGACCCGATCTGGCCCGCTCACCGTCGTGCTCTACGACGTCACCACCCTCTACTTCGAGGCGGAGCGTGAAGACAAGCTCCGCAAGGTCGGGATGAGCAAAGAGCGCCGCGTCGACCCGCAGATCCTCGTCGGCCTCCTCGTGGACCAGGGCGGGTTCCCCCTCGAAGTCCACGAGTTCGCGGGCAACAGGGGCGAGACCCTCACCCTGCTGCCCGTCCTCGACCAGTTCCGCGAACGTCACTCCGCGACCGAGGTCGTGGTCGTCGCGGACGCCGGCATGCTGTCCGCAGCGAACCTGAACCGGCTGGAGGACGCCGGGTTCGGTTTCATCGTCGGCTCCCGCACCTCCTCCGCGCCATACGATCTCGCCGAGCACTACGCGACCGTCGGGAACATCGTCACCGATGGGGAGACGGTCGAGACCACCCGAACCATGGGTGCGGGTGTGAACGCGCGGGAGCGGCGAGTGGTGTGGCAGTACTCCCACAAGCGGAAGATCCGCGACAACATCACGTTGAACAAGCAGATCGAACGCGCCGAGCAGATCGCTGCCGGCACCCGCCCGGCGAAGAAGGACCGGTTCGTCACCCTCGGCACGGGGCCCGGCGTGAACTGGGCAAGAGTCGAGAAGGCCCGCGAATACATCGGCCTCAAGGGGTACGTCACCAACCTCAGCACCGCGACGGCTTCCGCTGCAGAGATCGTGGCGGCCTACCATGACCTGTTCCAGGTCGAGGCGACGTTCCGGATGGCAAAGACCGACCTGCGGGCGAGGCCGATGTTCGCGTCGACCGCGGACTCGATCCACGCGCACCTCACCGTCGTGTTCTGCGCTCTCGCGATCAGCCGGCACCTCTACAAGACCACCGGCGTGACGGTCCGCCGTATCGTCCGCGCGCTGCGCCCGCTGCGTGACGTCACGATCACCATCGACGGACACGAACTCACCGCGACCACCCCGCCAACGGGGGAAGCCGCCGACATCATCGCCGCACTCCGGCCGGGCGTGGGGCACTAATCTGACACGATCCAGGAGGATGCGGCTACTTCCGATGGCGCCGACTGTGAGGTCGTTGATTTCGCGAGGGCTTGCAAAACACCGCTCTTGCGCAATCTCACGTTGCGCTGCACTAGTTCGTTGGTGAGGTGGCGCAGCGAGAGATCCCCGTTATGTCGATAACTGAAGTCCCTCCGTACGCTTTGGAGACATCCATCACGTTCAGCTGGACCTGTCTTTTGATGTCTGTCAAGATCACAGCTGAACTTGAGAGCGCGACGCCGGTCTTGCTCGCTTTCCACTGCTCTCCCAAACGCGCAGGCAAATCGTCGACGACATGTGATGCATCGGCGGTGGGTGGAAGCGTAGCTTCGAGCTGCCCGGTGTAGAAGACACCCTTCCCCGAACCCAGCGACAGTTTGTCTTCGCATGGGTAGGGGGTGCTCTCGGGACGAAGCGAGACCTGGGTACCCTCTGGCAGCAAATCGACAACCTCCTGCATCGAGGCATTCACGTCGGCCTTCACGGCTTCATAGGGCGCTTGACCCCTGATCTTGGACACGCTGATTCCAGCACGTTGCTGGGGAAGCGAGAATCCAAGGGATGGCAAGGAAGAACTACACGGACGAGTTCCGGCAGCGGGCGGTGGACTTGTTCGCGTCCACGCCGGGTGCGACGTTGAAGGGCATCGCGGCGGATCTGGGGATCTCCCGCGGTGCGCTGCGGGAGTGGGTCGAGAAGCACGGCTCGGGGATCACGACCACCAGCACAGCGTCGACGCGCGCGCCGGCGCGGGCGGAGTCACAGGCGGCGAAGGTCCTCCGGCTGGAGGCCGAGAACGCGAGGCTGGAAGCGGAGAAGCTGAAGCTTCAGACGGAGCGGGACATCCTTCGTCAGGCGGCGAAGTATTTCGCCGGGGAGACGAACTGGTGAACCGCTTCCAGTTCGTTGAGGATCACAAGGACGCCTACGGCGTGAAGCGGTTGTGTGAGGTCATTCAGATCGCGAGGTCGTCGTTCTACGCCTGGCTGGCGGCGGCCCCGGGACGCCTGGATCGTGTCACCGTCGGGTGATTTCGCGGGTTGAGGATCGTTGAGGCTTGATTTTCCGGGGGTGTTGGTGCCTCGTGCGGGGCACTAACGGCGTCGATCTAGACTCGCTCGGTGGGGTGGTTCGTGCGGAAGGTGCGCACCGCGTCGGGTGCGACGGCGGTGCAGATCGCGTCGAAGACCCGTGGTGTGCGGACGATCGTGGAGCACCTCGGCTCCGCGCACGACGATGAGCAGCTCGCGGTGCTGGTCGCGATCGCGCGGGAGCGGATCGCGGAGCTGGCCGGGCATGTCCCGTTCGATCTGGACGGGCTGGGCGCGACGCCGCCGGCCACGACCGCGCCGACGGTGACCGGGTCGAGGTCCAGGTTGTTGTGGGATGTCCTCGAGGACGCCTACGCCCGTCTCGGGTTCGACGCGGTCGGCAACGACACATTCAAGAAGCTGGTCCTGGCCCGCGTCGTCGAGCCGACCAGCAAGGCGGACACGCTGCGGGTGTGGGACGAGCTCGGTGTCCCGGGTGCGCCGTCGCTGTCGACCGTGTGGCGGACCCTCGCCCGCAGCGTTGAGCAGGACTGGCGGTCGAAGATCGCCGCCGCAGCCTACGCGCATGCGACCCGATCTGGCCCGCTCACCGTCGTGCTCTACGACGTCACCACCCTCTACTTCGAGGCGGAGCGTGAAGACAAGCTCCGCAAGGTCGGGATGAGCAAAGAGCGCCGCGTCGACCCGCAGATCCTCGTCGGCCTCCTCGTGGACCAGGGCGGGTTCCCCCTCGAAGTCCACGAGTTCGCGGGCAACAGGGGCGAGACCCTCACCCTGCTGCCCGTCCTCGACCAGTTCCGCGAACGTCACTCCGCGACCGAGGTCGTGGTCGTCGCGGACGCCGGCATGCTGTCCGCAGCGAACCTGAACCGGCTGGAGGACGCCGGGTTCGGTTTCATCGTCGGCTCCCGCACCTCCTCCGCGCCATACGATCTCGCCGAGCACTACGCGACCGTCGGGAACATCGTCACCGATGGGGAGACGGTCGAGACCACCCGAACCATGGGTGCGGGTGTGAACGCGCGGGAGCGGCGAGTGGTGTGGCAGTACTCCCACAAGCGGAAGATCCGCGACAACATCACGTTGAACAAGCAGATCGAACGCGCCGAGCAGATCGCTGCCGGCACCCGCCCGGCGAAGAAGGACCGGTTCGTCACCCTCGGCACGGGGCCCGGCGTGAACTGGGCAAGAGTCGAGAAGGCCCGCGAATACATCGGCCTCAAGGGGTACGTCACCAACCTCAGCACCGCGACGGCTTCCGCTGCAGAGATCGTGGCGGCCTACCATGACCTGTTCCAGGTCGAGGCGACGTTCCGGATGGCAAAGACCGACCTGCGGGCGAGGCCGATGTTCGCGTCGACCGCGGACTCGATCCACGCGCACCTCACCGTCGTGTTCTGCGCTCTCGCGATCAGCCGGCACCTCTACAAGACCACCGGCGTGACGGTCCGCCGTATCGTCCGCGCGCTGCGCCCGCTGCGTGACGTCACGATCACCATCGACGGACACGAACTCACCGCGACCACCCCGCCAACGGGGGAAGCCGCCGACATCATCGCCGCACTCCGGCCGGGCGTGGGGCACTAAACTGGCTCTTCGGACTTTAGGTGGGGGTGGTGGGGTCGAGGCCGCCGGCGATGAGGAGCATGCGGAGTCGGTAGTTGTCGTAGTTGCGGAAGCCGCGGGCGACGCGGCGGGCGAGTTCGATGAGGCCGTTCACGGCCTCGGTGCCGCCGTTGGATGACCGGTCGGTATCCCAGTAGGACAGGAACGCGGCCCGCCACTGACGCAGGGTGCGGCCGAGTCGGGCGATCTCGGGGATCGGGCAGGTCGGGAGCGATTCGAGCACGTGCTCGGCGATCTTGCGCCCGGTGGCGAGGTCGGCATGCCGGTAGGCGTCGCGGAGTTGCTGCGCGGCCTGCCAGGCGACGTCGACCTCGACGTGCTCCTCGCGCTGCGTGAACGCGGCATCGAGCCGGGCCTTCTGCCGGTCGGTGAGTCGTTCCTGCCCGGCGCGGAGGATGTTGCGGATCCCGTAGAGCGCATCACCTCTGCGTCCGCGGTGCCCGAGGGTGTCTTGCTGGACGCGGCGGCGGACCTCATCGACCGCGGTGGTGCCGAGCTTGACGACGTGGAACGCGTCGAGCACCGCGACGGTATCGTCGAGCTCGTCGTCGAGGGCCTTCTTGTAGCCGGCGAACGGGTCCAGCGTCGCGACCTGCACCCCGTCGCGGAACTCCTGCCCGCGCTCTTGCAGCCAGTCGGCGTAGGCCTTCGCGCTGCGCCCGGGCACGAGGTCCAGCAGGCGGGCCCTCACCCGCCCGGACGCATCGCGCGACAGGTCGACCATCCCGGTCAGTTCCTTCGGACCCCGCCCGCCATCGGCGACGGGTCTGGTGGACACGTGGTGCCAGAGGTGCTCGTCGACGCCGAGCGTGGTGACCCCGTCGAAGCGGGACCCGTCCGCGGCGCGCGTCTCGAGCACCGGCCTGACGTGTCGCCAGACCGTGCGCCACGACACCCCGAGCTGGCGGGCGACGCCCTGCACCGACGCGTTCTCCCTCCGCATCTGCCCCACCGCCCAGATCACCGCTCGGGCCGTGAGCTTGGCGCGAGGCGCGGCGACCAGAGCGTTCTGCTCGGTGAACGACTCCCTCGGGCACGCCTCATCAGCGCACCGGAACCTGCGCTTGCGCCACCGGACCCGCACCGCAGCGGCGCTCATCGGCGCATCGACCAGCACGAGCGCCTTCCGGCCCCGCGACTCGGCGACCTGCCCGCACCCCGGGCACCCGACCGGCCCCGGCGGGGACTCGACGTCGATCAGGAGCACGCCGTCGCGGCAGCGCTCGACAGCCACCACGTGCAGCCCGCCGAGGCCGACGAGCACATCGCAGCGATCACAGTAGACAGCAGAAGACGGGCACGCAGCGGCGCACCCCGTAGCATCGGGCACGGGTCGAGGTCTCCGAACGGAAAGGAAGCTTGATCGCTACCGATCCTCGGGGCCTCGACCCGCCCCACCCCGTCACCACGCGGCCCCGCACATCACCCACCCCCACCTAAAGTCCGAAGAGCCACTAAGGCTCTTCGGACTTTAGGTGGGGGTGGTGGGGTCGAGGCCGCCGGCGATGAGGAGCATGCGGAGTCGGTAGTTGTCGTAGTTGCGGAAGCCGCGGGCGACGCGGCGGGCGAGTTCGATGAGGCCGTTCACGGCCTCGGTGCCGCCGTTGGATGACCGGTCGGTATCCCAGTAGGACAGGAACGCGGCCCGCCACTGACGCAGGGTGCGGCCGAGTCGGGCGATCTCGGGGATCGGGCAGGTCGGGAGCGATTCGAGCACGTGCTCGGCGATCTTGCGCCCGGTGGCGAGGTCGGCATGCCGGTAGGCGTCGCGGAGTTGCTGCGCGGCCTGCCAGGCGACGTCGACCTCGACGTGCTCCTCGCGCTGCGTGAACGCGGCATCGAGCCGGGCCTTCTGCCGGTCGGTGAGTCGTTCCTGCCCGGCGCGGAGGATGTTGCGGATCCCGTAGAGCGCATCACCTCTGCGTCCGCGGTGCCCGAGGGTGTCTTGCTGGACGCGGCGGCGGACCTCATCGACCGCGGTGGTGCCGAGCTTGACGACGTGGAACGCGTCGAGCACCGCGACGGTATCGTCGAGCTCGTCGTCGAGGGCCTTCTTGTAGCCGGCGAACGGGTCCAGCGTCGCGACCTGCACCCCGTCGCGGAACTCCTGCCCGCGCTCTTGCAGCCAGTCGGCGTAGGCCTTCGCGCTGCGCCCGGGCACGAGGTCCAGCAGGCGGGCCCTCACCCGCCCGGACGCATCGCGCGACAGGTCGACCATCCCGGTCAGTTCCTTCGGACCCCGCCCGCCATCGGCGACGGGTCTGGTGGACACGTGGTGCCAGAGGTGCTCGTCGACGCCGAGCGTGGTGACCCCGTCGAAGCGGGACCCGTCCGCGGCGCGCGTCTCGAGCACCGGCCTGACGTGTCGCCAGACCGTGCGCCACGACACCCCGAGCTGGCGGGCGACGCCCTGCACCGACGCGTTCTCCCTCCGCATCTGCCCCACCGCCCAGATCACCGCTCGGGCCGTGAGCTTGGCGCGAGGCGCGGCGACCAGAGCGTTCTGCTCGGTGAACGACTCCCTCGGGCACGCCTCATCAGCGCACCGGAACCTGCGCTTGCGCCACCGGACCCGCACCGCAGCGGCGCTCATCGGCGCATCGACCAGCACGAGCGCCTTCCGGCCCCGCGACTCGGCGACCTGCCCGCACCCCGGGCACCCGACCGGCCCCGGCGGGGACTCGACGTCGATCAGGAGCACGCCGTCGCGGCAGCGCTCGACAGCCACCACGTGCAGCCCGCCGAGGCCGACGAGCACATCGCAGCGATCACAGTAGACAGCAGAAGACGGGCACGCAGCGGCGCACCCCGTAGCATCGGGCACGGGTCGAGGTCTCCGAACGGAAAGGAAGCTTGGTCGCTACCGATCCTCGGGGCCTCGACCCGCCCCACCCCGTCACCACGCGGCCCCGCACATCACCCACCCCCACCTAAAGTCCGAAGAGCCCGATGTCCACCTGGTGGTCGCAACTGAGGCGGCCCCAACGGGGGAATTGTCCACCGCGAAGGTCTCCAAGCACGGGTGGACCTGTCCGATTCAGGCGGGGTCAGTGAAGGAGACGGCCTTGCCCGCGGCGCGGGCATAGGCGATCTCCCGACCCGCGGACTCCCCGATGTACCCGCCGGGGTTGACCACGAGGACGCGATCAGCGAGATCGATCTTGCGTAGGTGCAGAGCGTCGAGCACGGTCTTCTGCTCGACCGAAACGACGCCCTCCGCTTCGCCCGGCGCGAGGACGATCACTCCAGAGAGCGTCAGGTCGCGGTTCACATCGCGCATCTGCGGAAGGAACCGCGCAGAACCGCAGATGCACACGATCTCCGGCCGATCGACACTGATTCGCTCGACATCGTCCGAGCGAATCAGTGTGCCCTGGTGATAACGGATCATCGGAACGGCGCCGCTGACGTCCCACAGCGAGGCATGTCTGCTGCTGCCGGCTCCCCCGGTGATGCGGTACGTGACCAAGACCAGTGAAAGCGATACCTCGTTGAACGACCACTCATCGGTCTCGGGCGCCACGCGCTCGTGCTCCGACTCGAGAGCGGCGATCGTCGCGCTCCTCGTCCAGCGTCGACCCGAGCGTCCGATCTCGACGAACTCGGGATGCAGGAGCTCGCGCACTCGATCCGGGTCGCGACGGACCTCACTGTCGAGGAGTGCCAATTCCGCAGCCTTGACGGCGTCGAACCGGTCGCCGGTCTCCCACACGGCTATCGCAGCATCCGCGCGTCGGTGATCAACGGGGCGTGAGGATCGATCTGTTCGACGCCGTCGAAACGGAACCCGTTGCGGAGATAGAACGCCGTCGCGCGCGGATTCTCTTTGGCCACCCACAGCATCGCCGGACCATCCCCCAGCGCCTCGTCCAGCAGCGCCTGGCCGATCCCCGTCCCGTAGTGCGCAGCCAGAACGTAGATCGCGTAGAGGAGACGCTCACGAGGTGCCTTCTCGCCATTGACACCCTCACCCGGACCTACCCAAGCGAACCCGACGATCTCGCCACCGGCCTCGGCTATTCGAACGAGCATGTCGTCACGCGGGTGCGTCAGAACGTGCTGCCACATCCGGTGACGACCCGCGACGTACTCCTCCGAGAAGTAGTCCTCGGGGAGCAGATCGGAGTACGCCTCCTTCCACGTCGCGACGTAAACATCGGCGATCGCGGACGCCTCTCCTGAGCGCGGCTCCCTGATCATGAATGCCATCCGCCAATACTCTCAGAGCTCGCGGCGCCCGGTCGAAATGTCCAGATGGACACACCGTGGACATTTCGTTTGCGAAATGGACAACTCTGACCGGAACCTACAACTACCCAAAGTCCCCCGGCGCCATGTCCGTGAACCGGGAGAAGTGGCCCTGGAAGGCCACCGTCACGGTGTCGGTCGGGCCGTTGCGGTGCTTGGCGACGATCAGGTCGGCCTCGCCGGCGCGGGGGCTGTCTTTCTCGTAGGCGGCTTCGCGGTGCAGCAGGATCACCATGTCGGCGTCCTGCTCGATCGAGCCCGACTCGCGCAGATCGCTGATCGCGGGCTTCTTGTCGGCGCGCTGCTCGGGACCACGGTTCAGCTGCGACAGCGCGATGACCGGCACCTGCAGCTCTTTCGCGAGCAGCTTGAGCGCGCGCGAGAACTCCGAGACCTCCTGCTGGCGGCTCTCGACGCGCTTGCCCGACGTCATCAGCTGCAGGTAGTCGAGCACGACCATCTGGAGACCCACGCGCTGCTTGAGCTTGCGGCACTTCGCGCGGATCTCGACGAGCGTCATGTTCGGCGAGTCGTCAATGTACAGCGGAGCGTCGTTGATGCGCCCGCGGGTCGACGCGATCGTCGTCCAGTCGCGCGAGTCGAGCGACCCCTTGCGCATCGACTGCAGGGGCACGGCGCCCTCGGCGCTCATGAGGCGCATCGCGATCTCGCTGCGCCCCATCTCGAGCGAGAAGAAGATCGTCGGACGGTTGTGCTTGATCGCCGCGGCCCGCGCGAAATCGAGCGCGAGCGTCGACTTACCCATCGCGGGGCGCGCGGCGACGACGATCATCTGCCCCGGATGCAGACCGTTCGTCAGCTGGTCGAGGCCGGCGAAGCCGGTCGGGATGCCCGTCATCTGACCGTCGCGGCCCCGCGCCGCCTCGATCTCCTCGATCGCCGCGCCCACGGCGACCTCGAGGGCGACATAGTCTTCGGCCTGCTCGGCGCCGGTCACCGAGTAGATCTCGGCCTGCGCATTGTTGACGAGGTCGAGCGCCTCGCCCTGACCGTTGTACCCCATTTGCACGATGCGGGTACCAGCCTCGACGAGTCGCCGCAGCAGCGCACGCTCACGCACGATCGATGCGTAGTAGGCGGAGTTCGCCGCCGTCGGCACGATGGAGGTGAGCGAGTGCAGGTAATCGGCACCGCCGGCACGCATGAGATCGCCGGTCTTGATCAACTCGTCGGTGACGGCGACGACGTCGGTCGGCTCGCCGTGCGAATAGAGGCTCAGGATGGCCTCGAAGATGAGCTCGTGCTTGGGCACGTAGAAGTCGGTGCCGCGGATCGACTCGACGACGTCGGCGACCGCATCGGCGGACAGCAGCATGCCTCCGAGCGTCGACTGCTCGGCCAGCAGATCGTGCGGCGGCGTGCGCTCGTTGCGTCGGTCGGGAGAACCGCCCAGACGGTCGTCAGAGATGTCAGCGATCGACATGCAGCGCCTCTCTTCACGTGTCCCCCGGCCCCGCTCGCCGGGCCACAGGCCACGCTAAGGACGACCTCCGACACTCGCAAACCACCCTGTGGATAACTGTGTGGAGAATCTGCGCGAAACGCCGCCGCGCATGTGGACAAGGGTTGTGGAAAACGCCCGAGATATATCCTCAGACCGACTATTTAAGCGATCTCGACCAGGGCTTTCCTTCTTCACACCCTGTGGATGCACAATGTGGTTGAAGTGTGGGTTGAAGGTTTTGTGTGCATCACCGAGTTGGGGACAACCCTGCGGAAAACTCCCCGAACGATCGGGGAGTTTGTCAATACCCTGTGAGCGTCAGTTCTCGCGCGCGGTGAAGCCGTCGCCGGCGGCGTCGGAGCCCTCGCCGCCCGTCGTCTCGTCCACGCCGGCCGCCGTCGTCACCGGCTCGTCGGCGGTCGCCGGCGGCAGCACGGAGGCCATCAGCGGCGTCGACACGCGCTGCGTGAAGAACTCGATCAGCGGCCCGGTGAAGAACGCGGTCACGATCGTGCCGATACCGATCGCCCCGTGGAAGACGACCGCCAGAATCAGGAACACCACATCCTGCGCCGTGCGGACGACGCGGTACTTCGCGCCCGAGGCATCCACGATCATCGGTGCCAGCGCATCGTACGGGCCGTGCCCAGCGCAGCGGTCATGTACAGCGACGCCCCGAGCGCGAACACGCAGATGCCGACGACGAAGAGGACCATCGTCACGACCGGCGCCGGGTCATCCGGCACGAGCTCAGCAGCTGATAGCTGCCGAGATCCCACCCGATCAAGTTGCTGATGCCGATGTTCGCGGCCGTGTACGGGTCGACGCCGACGTTGATCGCCTTCAGCAGCCCGCTGCCGAGACCGATCACCAGCACGCCGATGACCACCCAGACCAGCCGCGCGACGAACTTCCCCGGCGTCGTTCCCGAATCTGCCACGGTGGCTTCCCTGGTCTGCATTATGGCGGAACGGGCGAGCCCGTCGCGAGAGGCCCCGCGACGACACCGATAGAACAGGATGCCGGAGACGACGGATGCCGCGACCCGCGCCCCTGCGAGAGGGGGAGGGCCGCGGCATCCGTGCCGGCGGCGAAGGGTTACTTCGCGGCGACCACCTGCAGGGTGATCACGGCAGTCAGGTCGTCACGCAGGCGAACGGTCGCCTCGTGCTCGCCCGTGGCCTTGATCGGCGCGGTGATGTGGATCTTGCGCTTGTCGAGCTCGCCGAGACCGGCGGCCTTGACGGCGTCGGCCACGTCGGCGGTCTTGACGGCGCCGAAGAGGCGGCCTTCCTTGCCGGCCTTGACCGACAGCTTGACCTTGTCCGACTCGAGGGCGTCCTTGAGCGCGACGGCCTCTTCGTGGTCGTGGATCGCGCGGGCGTCACGGGCGGCACGGATGGATGCCACCTGCTTCTCGCCACCACGGGTCCAGGCCACGGCGAAGCCCTGGGGGATGAGGTAGTTGCGGGCGTACCCGTTCTTGACCTCGATGACGTCACCGGCGCTTCCGAGCCCGGCAACCTCGTTCGTGAGAATCAGCTTTGCCATGATGGGTGCTCCTTAGCGGCCAGGGCCGGCGTAAGGCAGGAGCGCCATTTCGCGCGCGTTCTTGATCGCCTTGGCGATCAGACGCTGCTCCTGCACCGAGACACCGGTGATACGACGGGCGCGGATCTTGCCGCGCTCCGAGATGAACTTGCGAAGCGTCGCGACATCCTTGTAGTCGATGACGCCGACGCGGATCGCCTTCGCGGGAGCGGCGTTCTTCGCGCCCTTCCGCGGCTTGCGGCGATCGCCGGTAGCCTTTCCAGCCATTGTTTTTCCTTAGCGTTGTGTGGATGCCGAGGCATCCGAGATCTGTACGGTTTCCGAGCCGCGCGTGCGGATCAGAACGGCGTGTCGTCGCCGTAGGAGCCCGGAGCCGACCAGGCATCCGGAGCGGCGGAACCAGGGGTCGCCCACGGCTCCTCCTGCTGCACCTGCGGGCGCGCCTGCTGACCGCCGCCACCGCCGCCACCGCTCGAGGCGGCGCGGGTGACCTGGGCCGTCGCGTACCGCAGCGACGGGCCGATCTCGTCGACCTCCAGCTCGATCGCGGTGCGGTTCTGGCCCTCACGGTCCTGGTAGCTGCGCTGGCGCAGACGACCGGTCGCGACGACGCGCATCCCCTTCGTGAGGGAACCTGCGACGTGCTCGGCGAAGTCGCGCCAGACCGACGCGCGGAGGAACAGCGCTTCGCCGTCCTTCCACTCGTTCGCCTGACGGTCGAACGTGCGGGGCGTCGACGCGATCGTGAAGTTCGCGACGGGCAGGCCGTTCTGCGTGTACCGCAGCTCGGGGTCTGCCGTGAGGTTGCCCACGACGGTGATGAAGGTTTCGCCGGCCATCGTCCGTTACGCCTTCGCTGCCTTGCGGGCGGCCTTGGCCTCGGCGCGCTCCTTCTCGGCGGCGACCTGAGCGATCGCCTCCTCGGCGCGGAGCACCTTGGTGCGCATGATCTGCTCGTTCAGCTTGAGCTGACGGTCGAGCTCCTGCGTGGCCTCGCTCGTGGCGGTGAAGTTGACGACGGCGTAGATGCCCTCGTTCTTCTTCTGGATCTCGTATGCCAGGCGGCGCTTGCCCCAGACGACGACGTTCTCGATCGTGCCACCGTCACCGGTGATCACCTTGAGGAATCCGTCGAGCTTGGGGGCGACCTGACGCTCGTCGATCTCGGGGTCGAGGATGACCATGAGCTCGTACTGGTATGAGTGCGTCACTAACCCACCTCCTTCGGACTAGAACGGATGCCGGGCATTTCCCGGCATCAGGAGGGTTGATGCACGTGCCCGCCGCGCACGCCGGAGGGGCGCAGACAGACGGACAACCACAACAGTCTAGCGGATGCGGCGCCCGCGGCGGAGCGCCGGGCGCAGGAGGCGGCCAAGAACACGGAGCGAGGCCGCCTGCACCACTGAATATCGCGGAGAGCCCACGGTATTCGCGCTTTCCCTGGCGGGCTGTTCCTTCGCCGCACCGACGCTGCCCGAGCGCGACGGCGCCATCACGCAGGCCGACGACAATGCCGACGTGTTCGAGCTGCAGGTCGGCGATTGCGTGAACTCGTCGGCGGTCACCTCCGACGAAGTCGACCGACTTCCCGTCGTGCCGTGCAGCGACCCGCACGAAGACGGGGTCTACGCCGTCAGCGACGTCCCGTCGACGACATTCCCGGGCCAAGACGAGGTGATCGCCCAAGCCGATGCGATCTACGAGGCGGCGTTCTAGTGGATTCATCCCGTCCCTACCGATCCGCGCTGCGCAGCGCCCAGGCGGCGCAGACTCGCCATCGCGTGCTCGACGCCGCCGCCCGACTGTTCGCGACCCGCGGCTACCACGCCACGACGTTCGCCGCGATCGCCGCCGAAGCCGGCATCTCTGCCGAGACGGTGAAGGTCGGTGGCAGCAAGTCCGCGCTGCTGATCGCCGCCTTCGAGATGAGGTTCGCCGGCACCGAGTCGGCCCCTTCGCTCACCGACACCGGGGCGGGGGCCGGGTTGATGGACCTGCCCGACGACGTCGTGCTCGACGCGATCGTCGAGCGCATCGTCGCCGCCAACGCGCGTGCCTACGCACTGTGGACGGTCCTGCTGGGCGCCGCGGGAGCGGACGAACTGGTCGCCGGCGCGCTCGAGGAGATGCTCGCCCGGCGCAGAGCGGATTACCGCCGACTCGTCGCCGAGCTCGCTCGGCGGAGCGTCATCCCGGCTCAGGGAGACCCCGACGCGTTGGCCGACGAGCTGTCCTTCCTCATGTCGCCGGAGGGATACCAGCAGCTCGTCGCCCAGAGCGGATGGCAGCCCGACCGGTACCGGCGCTGGATCGGCGACCAGGTGATCGCGCGGGCTCAGCCGGCGGCGCGCTGACCGCGGGGTCGCCCCGCGACCCGCATCACGGAGACAGGAGAAATCACGAAGGCAGGACGTTTGCTCCGGCATCCGTCCTGCCTCGGTGATTTCTCCTGCGTCGGTGAGGGGGTGGATGCCTGGGCAACAGCCCCGACCCCAGCCCTCAGCCCCGCTGGGCCTGCTCCGCCCGCCAGGCCTCGCGGCGCTCGGCCTGCAGCGTCGGATCGGGGACGGGGAGCGAGGCGATGAGCCGGCGCGTGTAGTCGTCGTGCGGGTTGCCGAGCACCTCGGCGGTCGGTCCCTCCTCGGCGATCCGGCCCTGGTGCAGCACGATCACGCGGTGCGCGAGCATGTCGACGACGGCCAGGTCGTGCGTGATGAACAGCGTCGCGAACCCGAACCGGTCCTGCAGCTCGGCGAAGAGGTCGAGCACCCGCGCCTGCACCGACACGTCGAGGGCGCTCGTCGGCTCGTCGGCGACGAGCAGCTTCGGGTCGAGCGCCAGCGCACGCGCGAGCGACGCGCGCTGACGCTGCCCGCCCGACAGCTCGTGCGGGAAGCGGTCGCCATACGCTTTCGGCAGCTGCACCGCCTCGAGCAGCTCGTCGACCTTGTCCCGCGCGTCGGCCGCGCTCCGTGCCCCGCCGTGCACGATCAGCGGCTCGGCGACGCACTGCGCGATCGTCAGGAGCGGGTTGAAGCTCGTCGCCGGGTCTTGGAAGACGAATCCGAGGTCTTTGCGGCGTCGCCGGAACTGCCGCTCCCGCACCCCGTTCATCTCGGTGTCGAGCACCCGCAGCGACCCGCCGGCAACGGGCGTGAGGCCCGCGATCGCCCGCCCGATCGTCGTCTTGCCGGAGCCCGACTCGCCGACGAGCCCCAGCACCTCGCCGGGTCGGATCGACAAGTCGATGCCCTGCACGGCGCGGAACGTCGGGCTGCCGAGCCGGCCGGGATACTCGATCACGAGACCCTTCGCCTCGACGACCGGCGTCGCCGTGGCATCCGCCGATGCGGGCAGCGGCCGGTCGACCAGCTGCACGCGCGGCACGGCGGCGAGCAGGCGCTTCGTGTACTCGTGCTGCGGCGCGGCGAACAGCTCGACGACGGGCGCCGTCTCGACGACCTCGCCGTTCAGCATGACCGCGACGCGGTCGGCGAGATCGGCGACGACGCCCATGTTGTGCGTGATGAGCACGATCGCCGTGCCGGTCTCGTCGCGAAGACGCCGCAGCAGGTGGAGGATCTCGGCCTGCACGGTGACATCGAGCGCGGTCGTCGGCTCGTCGGCCAGCAGCACCGACGGGCCGAGGGCGAGTGCCATCGCGATGACGATCCGCTGCTTCTGACCGCCGGAGAACTGGTGCGGGTAGTCGTCGACCCGCCGCGCGGGCTCGGGGATGCCGACCCGCTCGAGCATCTCGATCGCCTTCGCCCGCGCCTGCTTCTTCGAGTACGCGCCGTGCGCCCGCAGACCCTCGGCGAGCTGCCAGCCGACGGTGAACACGGGGTTCAGCGCCGTCGAGGGCTCCTGGAAGATCATCGCGGCCTTCGTACCGCGGATCTCGCGCAGCCGCTCGCCCGACAGCCCGACGACCTCGGTCCCGTCGAGGATCACCGCGCCGCGCGTCGTCGCCGTCTCGGGCAGGAGCCCGAGGATCGACCGCGCGGTCACCGTCTTGCCGCTGCCCGATTCGCCGACGATCGCGAGCACCTCGCCCGGCCGCACGTCGAGCGAGACGTCCCGCACCGCGTGCACGTCGCCGCCGTCGATCGAGAAGGTGACGTCGAGATCGCGGATCTCGACGGCGAGGCCGCTGCCTGCATCCGGGGCCATCACTGCACCTCTCCCATGAACTCCTGCGCGGTCGGCTGGTGCGCCGCCACCGCGTCGGCGGGGGTCTGCGACGCCTTCGACCGGCGCCGCGCGCGCAGCCGCGGATCGGCGAGGTCATTGAGGCTCTCACCGATCAGCGTGATGCCGAGGATCGTCAGCACGATCGCGATGCCGGGCGGGATCGCCGTCCACCAGATGCCCGCCGCGACGTCGGAGGTCGACTTGTTGAGATCGAACCCCCACTCGGCCGCGACGGTCGGCTGGATGCCGAAGCCGAGGAAGCCGAGCGCGGCGAGCGTCGCGATCGCCTCGGAGGCGTTGAGCGTCACGATGAGCGGCAGCGTGCGGGTGGAGTTGCGCAGCACGTGCCGGAACATGATGCGCGGCGTGGATGCCCCGATCACGCGCGCCGACTCGACGAACGCCTCGCTCTTGACCCGCACGACCTCAGCGCGGACGACGCGGAAGTACTGCGGGATGAAGACGACCGTGATGGATGCCGCGGCCGCCATGATCCCGGGCCAGAGGCCCGACTGGCCGTTGTTGATGGCGATGGCCACGACGATCGCGAGCAGCAGGGTCGGGAACGCGTAGATGGCATCCGCCACGACGACCACCACGCGGTCGACCCAGCCGCCGAGGTACCCCGAGACGAGACCGAGCACGATGCCGAGGACGACCGACATCGCGATCGCGACGACGACCACCATGAGCGCGGTCTGCGCACCCCAGATGACGCGCGAGAGCACGTCGTACCCGCCGACGGTCGTGCCGAGCGGATGCGCCGCGCTCGGCGGCTGCTGCGCGCCGAAGTTGGCGCCGTCGGCGCCGCTCAGCTGGCTGTAGCTGTAGGGCGCGATCCACGGGGCGAGGAGCGCGCACAGCAGGAAGATCCCGGTGAGCACGAGGCCCGCCACGAGCATGCCGCGCTGCAGACCCACGCTCTGGCGCAGCTGATGGATGACGGGGAGCCGCTCGAGCCTCGAGCGGTCGATCAGGCGGCGTTGCGCCATGTCAGTACCTCACTCGCGGGTCGATGAAGGCGGCGATGACATCCACCGCGAAGTTGGTGAGGGCGACGATGATCGCGATCATCGCGACGATGCCCTGCACCGCCACGAAGTCGCGCGCGGAGAGGTAGGCCGCGAGCTGGAAGCCGAGGCCCTTCCACTCGAACGTCGTCTCGGTGAGCACCGCGCCGCCGAGCATCAGCGCGATCTGCAGGCCGATCACGGTGATGATCGGGATGAGCGCGGGCTTGTAGGCGTGCGTGCGCACGAGGCGCCGCTCCCGCACACCCCGCGAACGCGCCGCGTCGATGTAGGGCATGTTGTAGGTGCCGATGACGTTCGTGCGCACGAGGCGCAGGAAGATGCCCGCGGTCAGCAGGCCCAGCGTCAGCGCGGGCAGGACCGCGTGCGAGAGGACATCCCACACGTAGTTCGGGTTGCCGCTGGCGATCGCGTCGATGAGATAGATGCCCGTGCCGCCGCCCCCGCGGTTCAGCGCGATCTCGGTGCGGGCGCTCGCCCGTCCCGACACCGGCAGCCAGCCGAGCCACACCGAGAAGACGAGCTTGGCGACGAGGCCCGCGAAGAAGACGGGCGTCGCGTAGAAGAGGATGGCGCTCACGCGCAGGATCGCGTCGGGCCACCGGTCGCGGAGCGCCGCGGCGACCATGCCGAGCGGGATGCCGACGATGAAGGCGACGACGAGCGAGTACACGACCAGCTCGAAAGTGGCCAGGCCGTAGGTCGCGATCACCTGCACGACCGGCTGCTTGTCGGTGATCGTGGTGCCGAAGTCGAAGCGGGCGATCTGCCCGAGGTACTCCAGGTACTGCACGAAGATGGGGCGGTCGTAGCCCGCTTCGTGGATGCGCTCGGCGAGCTGATCGGCCGGCAGGCGCCCGCCGAGGGCGGCGGTGATCGGGTCGCCCGTCATGCGGATGAGGAAGAACACCAGCGTGACGAGGATCAGGACGGTGGGGACGATCAGCAGGAAGCGGAGCAGGATGTAGCGCCAGAGCTGGCCGCCGCTGCCGGGACGGCGGCGCGGCACCTCCATGGCGGGAGGCGGCTCGGCGACGAGGGCCGCCGCGGCATCGGTGGTCATGGGTGTTTACCTTACGTGCGACAGGGCGCGTCGACTCGCCGGGCGATGCCCGCTCGGCGACCGGGGGTGGACCCCACCGGTCGCCGAGCGAGCGAGTCGATACGCGGTGTTACTTCGTGATCGGCGCGAAGCGCAGCTTGAACGACGCGTCGAGCGTCACCCCGCTGACATCCGCTCCGGTCACGGCCACCTGTGCGCCCTGCAGCAGCGGCACCGTCGAGAGGTCGCCGGCGACGAGCTCCTGGATCTTCTCGATCTCCGCGGTCCGCTTCGCGGCATCCGGCTCGACCGCCTGCTGGAGGATCAGGTCGTTGACCTCCGGGTTGACGTAGTGGTTGCCGAGGAAGTTCTTCTCGAGGAAGAACGGCGTCAGGTAGTTGTCGGCGTCGGAGTAGTCCGGGAACCAGCCGAGCTGGTACGCGGGGTACACGTCGGCGGTGCGGTCCTTGGAGTACTGCACCCACTCGGTCGACTGCAGGTCGACGGTGAACAGGCCGTCCTTCTCCAGCTGCGACTTGACGAGCGCGTACTCGTCACCCGACGAGGGGCCGTAGTGGTCGGGGCTGTACTGCAGGCTGAGCTTGACGGGCGTCGTGACACCGGCGGCCTCGAGCGTGGCCTTCGCCTTCGCGGCATCCGGCGCGCCGTTGCCGTCGCCGTACAGGCCCTTCAGCGCGTCAGTCGCACCGGTGAAGCCCTCGGGCACGTAGGAGTAGAGCGGGGTGTAGGTGCCCTTGTAGACCTGGTCGCTGATCGCCTCGCGGTCGACGAGGTCGGCGACGGCCTGGCGGACGGCGAGCGCCTTGGCCGGGTCGGCCTCGGCGGTGGTCGCGCCGTACGGCTGCGTGTTGAAGTTGAAGACGATGTAGCGGATCTCGCCGCCGGGGCCGTCGACGACCTTCACGTCGTCGTTGCCCTTCAGGTCGTCGACGTCGGTGGCCTACAGGCTGCGGTAGGCCACGTCGATGTCACCCTGCTGCACGGCGAGCTTCAGGTTCGACGACTCGGCGAAGTAGCTGAGGATGACGCCGGCGTTGACGGGCGCCGCGAGCAGGCCCTGGTAGTTCTCGTTCGGCGTGAACTCGACCGACTTGTTGAAGTCCCACGAGGTGATCTTGTACGGGCCGCCGAACGCGTCGGCATCCACGATGTCCTGGTCGGGGGTGACCGCGTCGGCGGAGAAGACCTCTTCGTCGACGATCGCGCCCGGGAAGCTCGTCAGGATGAACGGGAACACCTGGTCGTTGTCGGTCTTCAGCTTGAAGACGACGGTGGTGTCGTCGGGGGTCTCGACGCTGTCGAGGTTGTACAGCAGGCTCGAGGCGCCGTTCGGGTCGGCGATCTTGATGTTGCGGTCGAAGGAGAACTTCACGTCGGAGCTCGTCAGGTCGTGGCCGTTCGACCACTTGAGCCCGGCGGGGAGCTTCACCGTGTACTCGTTCGGCGCGGTGAACTCGGCCGACTCGGCGAGGTCGGGCACGACCTCGGTGGAGTTGTAGTCGGTGTTCACCAGGTACGGAAAGACCTGGGTCTGCACGGCGAGCGAACCGTTGTCGTACGAACCGGCCGGGTCGAGCGTCGTGACCTTGTCGGTGGTGCCGACGATCAGCGCCTCACCCGACGCGTCGCCGGTCTGGTCCGATGAACCGCCGCCGGCGCAGCCGGCGAGGAGGAGGGTCGCGACGCCGAGCGCCGACGCGGCGCCCAGAAGGCGCACGCGCGTGGAGTGATGCAGTGCCATACCTGTTACCTCTGCTGTGTGAAGACGACCGCGACGGGACGCGCGATCCGTTCCGGCTATCTTTCACCCGGCGCCCCCGACTTGCGTGCCGCAACGGCGTTTTGTAACGAGACCGAAACCGTGACGGATGTCATGAGGGGGACGTGACGCGCGTGTGAGGCATCCGCTTCCACTCTGCGAGAGCGTCGAGGTATGGATCAGAACCAGGGACTGCTCGCGGTGGATGCCGTGGGGCTGCGCAAGAGCTTCGGCGGCGTCCGCGCCGTCGACGGCGTCGATCTGTCGATACGACCCGGCGAGATCGTCGCCTTCCTAGGTGTACTGACCCAGATCGTTGTTGACGTAGGAGAGACCTCCGGGGTCGAGTTGGAGCTGTCTAAGTTCTTCAGCTCAAACGCACGGAGGTCTCTCTTGTCTCACGCTAATGCCCGGCTGACTCCGGCCGGCCGGTTGATCATGGTTCAGCGCATCCAGTCGGGGCGTGCGGTCGCGCATGTTGCCGCGGAAATGGGGATCTCCCGCACGACCGCGTGGCGGTGGTGGCGCAGGTTCCGGGAGTGCGGCCCGGCGGGCCTGATCGATCGTTCCAGCGTCGCCCGCTCCCACCCTCGCCAGACCAAAGCGTGCGTGGAGGCGAGGGTGCGGATCATGCGGCACCTCACTCGGCGTGGGCCGGTGTTCATCGCTGACAAGCTCGGCTTGCAGGCCTCAACGGTCGGTAGGGTGTTGCGCCGCCACCACGTGCCGTTGCTGCGGGAGCTGGACCCGGTCACGGGGTCCGTGATCCGCGCGACCCGCCGATCCGCGCAGCGTTACGAGCATGATCATCCCGGGTCCCTGATCCACGTTGATGTGAAGAAACTCGGCCGTATCCCCGACGGCGGCGGATGGCGTCTGCATGGCCGCGGGCAACGTCCTGCGCGCAAGCGGGGCCTGGGTTACGACTACGTGCACACCGTCATCGACGACCATTCCCGAGTTGCTTACGCGGAGATCCACGACGACGAGAAAGGCACCACCGCGGCGGGCGTCCTCGACCGCGCGATCGCGTTCTACGCGCGCCTCGGCGTCACAGTCGAACGCGTCATCAGCGACAACGCGTTCGCTTACCGCCACTCGGCCGCGTTCAAGGCCGTGGTCGACGCGCACGGCATCCGACAGCGGTTCATCAAACCGCACTGCCCCTGGACCAACGGGAAAGTCGAACGCCTCAACCGCACCCTCGCCACCGAGTGGGCCTACGCCCGCCCCTGGAGCTCGAACGACGACCGAAAAGCAGGGTTGACGACCTGGCTCGACTACTACAACCTAGACAGGCACCACCTCGGCATCGGAGGCAAAACCCCCATCGACCGAATCAACAACGGTCGAGGTCAGTACACCTAGGACCGAACGGCGCGGGCAAGACGACCACGATCGACATGCTGCTCGGCCTGTCTGAACCGGACGGCGGTCGCGTCGCCGTGTTCGGGCAGTCGCCGCGCGCCGCGATCGCGCACGGACTCGTGTCGGCGGTGCTCCAGACCGGAGGGCTGCTGAAGGACATCACCGTGCGCGAGACGCTCGCGCTGACCGGGAGCATGTTCGCTGACACGCGCCCGACCGACGAGGTCATGCAGCGCGCCGGCGTCACGGACATCGCCGAGCGCCTCGTCGGCGTGTGCTCGGGCGGTCAGCAGCGGCGGGAACGGGCTCGCCGGACTGCGGGAGCGCGTGACGGCGGCGGGCGGCGTGCTGTCGGTCGGGCGAAGCGATCTCGGCGGGGCGCGACTGCGGGTGCGATTGTGACTGGCGGCGCCCTCGGCGGCATCCGGCTGCTCATCGGCGCCCTCGGCGGCATCCGGCTGCTCATCGCGGACGATCAGGCGCTCGTGCGGGGCGCCCTCTCGGCACTCCTCGGTCTCGAGAGGGACATCGAGGTGGTCGCCGAGGTCGGGCGAGGCGATGAGGTCGTGGATGCTGCGCGCGCGGCGCTCCCCGATGTCGCCCTCGTCGACATCGAGATGCCGGGCATCGACGGCATCCAGGCCGCGGCGGAATTGCGCACCGCCGTGCCGACGTGTCGGGTCATCATCGTGACGACGTTCGGCCGTCCGGGCTCTCTCAAACGCGCGATGCAGGCGGGCGCCGCCGGCTTCGTCGTGAAGGACACCCCCGCCGCGCAGCTCGCCGACGCCGTGCGCCGCGTCGCGCAGGGGCTGCGCGTCGTCGACCCCGCCCTCGGCCGCAACCGCGCCGACGCCGCCCGCATCGCCGATGAGAACGGGTGGCTCTGACGGCTCGCTCCGTCCTCACGGAGGCAGGTGACGCGTGCCGCCGTCAGTCGGCGCCGGTGGGGGATGCCAGGCCGAAGGCCTCGAGCTCGGCGGCATCCAGCATCCTGCTGCGGATGAGGAACCGCAGGCCCGTCGGGCCCTCCACGCTGAACCCCGCCCCGCGGCCGGGCACGACGTCGATCGTGAGGTGGGTGTACTTCCAGTGCTCGAACTGCGACGCCGACATGTACACCTCGATCGGGTCGTCGAGACCCGCGTCGATCGTGCCGAGGAGCACGTCGGAGGGCCCCGTCAGGAACATCCCGACGGGGTAGCACATGGGGGCGCTGCCGTCGCAGCATCCCCCCGACTGGTGGAACATGAGCGGGCCGTGCTGCGCCGTCAGTTGGCGCAGCAGGGCCGCCGCGTCTGGTGTCACGGCGACCCTGCTGGTGGGGGAGTGCATCTCAGAAGAAGCCCATCGCGCCTTCGGCGTACGACACCAGCAGGTTCTTCGTCTGCTGGTAGTGGTCGAGCATTTTCAGGTGGTTCTCACGCCCGATGCCCGACTGCTTGTAGCCGCCGAACGCCGCGTGCGCGGGGTACTGGTGGTAAGTGTTCGTCCAGACGCGGCCGGCCTCGATGCCGCGACCCGCGCGGTACATCGTGTCGGCGGAGCGGCTCCAGACGCCCGCACCCAGGCCGTACGGGGTGTCGTTGGCCGTCGAGATCGCGTCGTCGAACCCGTCGAAGGACGTCACCGAGACGACCGGCCCGAAGATCTCCTCCTGGAAGATGCGCATCGAGTTCTGCCCCTCGAAGACCGTCGGCGCGACGTAGTAGCCGCCCGACAGCTCGCCGCCGAGGTCGACCCGCTCGCCGCCGGCGAGGAGCTTCGCACCCTCCGCCTTGCCGATCTCGATGTAGCTGAGGATCTTCTCCAGCTGGTCGTTGGATGCCTGGGCGCCGATCATCGTCGCCGGGTCGAGCGGGTTCCCCTGCACGATCTTGCCGACGCGGTCGAGGCCGTCGGCGAGGAAGCCGTCGTAGATCGAGCGCTGGATGAGTGCGCGGCTCGGGCAGGTGCAGACCTCGCCCTGGTCGAAGGCGAAGAACGAGAAGCCCTCGAGCGCCTTGTCGTAGTACGAGTCCTTCTGGCGTGCGACGTCCTCGAAGAAGATGTTCGCGCTCTTGCCGCCGAGCTCGAGCGTCACCGGGATGAGGTTCTGCGACGCGTACTGCATGATGAGGCGGCCCGTCGTCGTCTCGCCGGTGAACGCGACCTTGCGGATGCCCTTGTGCTGCGCGAGCGGGGCGCCCGCCTCGATGCCGAAGCCGTTGACGATGTTCACGACGCCCGCCGGCAGCAGGTCGCCGATGATCTCGAAGAGGAACAGGATGGATGCCGGGGTCTGCTCGGCGGGCTTCAGGACGACGCAGTTGCCCGCGGCGAGCGCCGGGGCGAGCTTCCACGTGGCCATGAGGATCGGGAAGTTCCACGGGATGATCTGGCCGACGACGCCCAGCGGCTCGTGGAAGTGGTAAGCGACGGTGTTCTCGTCGATCTGGCTGAGCGTGCCCTCCTGGGCACGCAGCACGCCGGCGAAGTAGCGGAAGTGGTCGATCGCGAGCGGGATGTCGGCGGCGAGCGTCTCGCGGACGGGCTTGCCGTTCTCCCACGTCTCGGCGACGGCGATCTTCTCGAGGTTCGCCTCCATGCGGTCGGCGATCTTGTTGAGGATGTTGGCGCGCTCGGCGGGCGTGGTCTTCTTCCACGACTCGAACGCCTTCCAGGCGACATCCACCGCGCGGTCGATGTCCTCGACGGTGCCGCGGCCGACCTCGGTGAATGGCTTTCCGGTCACGGGGGTGATGTTCTCGAAGTAGCCGCCCTTGAGGGGCTCGACGAACTCGCCGCCGATGTAGTGGCCGTACCGGGGGCGGTAGTCGGCGACGGCGCCCCGCTGGCCGGGTGCCGCATAGACGCTCGAGACGCCCTCTTCGACGATGGTCATGCTGTCTCCTTCGACGCTCATGATCTGCGGCATCCCTTGCCGCGGTTCGGATGCCGGGGACACTACGCCGCGCAACGTTGCATTCCGTTGCGGGGTGGGGCGGGCCGTCATCAGGCGTCGGATCGGTGGTGCTGGTGTTGCCTACGGCGGCTTTTCTGGCAACACGAGCACCACCGGTCCGACGACTCGCGACGGCGCCCGGCGGGGGCGCGACTCAGAAGGCGGCGTCGACGGCGGCGGTCAGGTGAGTGAACCTCGGATCGGATGCCAGGTCGTCGAGCAGCACTGCCCGGCCCTCGCCGTCGGCGAGCGGGATCTGCCAGTTCGGGTACTCGGTGTCGGTGCCGGGCTGGTTCTGCGTGCGGCGCTCGCCCACGGCATCCACGAGGGCCACCCCGATCAGCTGCGACGGGGTCTGCGTGTTGAGGGCGTACAGCGCCTCGATGACCTCGGCCTCGGTCGGCGCATCGCCGATCAGCCCGCGCTGCCGGAGCAGGTCGAGCATGGCGGTGCGCTCGGCGTCCGCGTCGGCGAGCTCCTCCTCGACGGGGCGGGTCAGCAGGCCCAGCCGGGCGCGGAGCGCCACGTGCTCGTCGGCGAGGTACCCGGCGGTCGGCGGCAGGTCGTGCGTGTTCACGGTCGCCAGGACCGACCGGCGGTACTGCTCGGGCGGACGGAAGCCGTCGCCCTCGCGCTCGAACCACAGCACGCTGGTTCCGAGAATCCCCCGATCGGACAGGTAATCGCGCACCCCTGGCTCGACGTTGCCGAGATCCTCGCCGATGAGCACCGCCCCGGCGCGCTGCGCCTCGAGCATCAGCACCCCGATCATCGCCTCGTGGTCGTAGCGCACGTAGGTGCCGGCGGCGGGTGAGAGGCCCTCGGGAATCCACCACAGCCGGAACAGCCCGATCACGTGATCGATCCGCAGCGCTCCGGCGTGCCGCAGGAGCGTCCGGATCATGTCGCGCAGCGGCGCATACCCGCTCGCGGCGAGCGCGGCGGGCAGCCACGGCGGCTGATTCCAGGTCTGCCCCTGCTGGTTGTACATGTCGGGCGGCGCGCCCACGGCCATCCCCTGCGCGTACATGGGGCGGAGCGACCAAGCATCCGACCCCTGCGGATGCACACCCACGGCGAGATCGTGCATGACGCCGATGGGCATGCCGGATGCCTGGGCTGCGGCCTGCGCGCGTTCGAGCTGCTGATCGCAGATCCACTGCAGCCACACGTGGAACCGCACCCGATCGGCGAGCTGAGCGCGGAGCGCCTCGACGAGCGGCGAGTCGATGTCCCACGCCTCGGCGGGCCGCTCGGCGCCCTCGTAGTGCTCTTCGAGCGCGCACCAGAGGGCGAAGTCCTGCAGCGGCTGCCCCTCGCCCGCGGCGAACGCGTCGAGCTCGGCCTGCCGGCCGGCGCTCAGCGGCACGACGAAGATCGCTTCGAGCGCGACGCGCTTGGCCGCCCATACGGCGTCGCGGTCGATCCGGGTCGGGTCGTCGTTGGACGCGGCGACCGGCGTGCGCGCCGCCTCGACGACGGCGCGCTCGGTGGGGGTCAGGTAGGCGACCTCGCGGATGTCTTCGGGGCGCACGTACAGCGGTGCGATAAACCGGCGCGACGCGGGCCGGTACGGCGACGGCTCGATCGGGCTCGTGACATCGGCGGCGTGCACGGGGTTCACGAGCAGGAAGTCGGCACCCTCCCGCCCGGCGATCGCGGCGAGGTCGCCCAGGTCGGCGAAATCGCCCATGCCCCACGAGGCATGCGAGCGGACCGAGTACAACTGCGCCATGAGTCCCCACCCGCGGGAGCGGCCGCGGCGCGTCGGCGGGTCGGGCATGCGCTCGGGGGTGACGACCAGGCCTGCGTGGGCGGCCGCCGTCTCCTCCGCGGAGCCGAACGGCGTGAGGAAGGCGTGCACGGTGTGCCACCCGAGGGGGAAGTCGCCCGGCAGCGGCACCTCGATGCGCCACACGGTCACGCCGTCGACCTCTCGCGCGACGGGCTGCTGGTTCGGGATCGGCAGGTCGCGCCACGAGCCGTCCTCGAGGGCGACGACGAGGCGCACATCGTGCCCGTCGGGCACGTGCACCGGCAGCGGGCGGGCGCCGGGGCGCGAGACGAACGAGGGCGGCAGGAGCGCCCGCCACGGCGCGATGTCGGCCTCGGCGAGAGCGGCCGCGACCGCGGCATCCGTGCTCGTGTCGACGTGCATCGCGGTCAGCACCGCGCGCAGCGTCGGCGCGGGCACCTGCACGCGGTCGCCGAAGAACGACCAGTACTCCGTCGCGATGCCGTGCGCCTCGGCGAGCCGGGCGAGGTCGGGGGTGGGGCTGTCATCGGTCATGGATGCCTCCGTCCCCGCCATCATGCCAGGAACCGCCGCGTCGCGGCACGGGCGCGGGCCGGAAATAGTCGCGCCTCAGGCCTCGAGCTTCTCCAGGCGGGCGACGAGTCCGGCGCGGCGCGGCGAGCGCGCGGGCAGCATCTCGAGGGCGAGCCGCAGCACTTCCGCATCGTCCTGGCCGTCGGCGGTGTCGGCGTAGGCGAGGAGCACGTCGACGGATGCCTCGGTGAGGAGCGCCTCGCGCAGCGCCTGGCGCACCGACTCGCGGAACTCCTCGACGCCGGGCGCGGTCGAGTCCGGCAGCACCGGCCCGCGGTACGCCGAGAGGGCGACGCGGTGCGCGCCCCGGTCGAGCAGCGAGATGACCTGGTGCGCGTCGGTGTCGAGCTCGGCCTGCAGCCGGTACGGGCGCGAGGAGGGCACGAGGTGCGGGGCCGTCCGCTCGAGCACCTTCCGCAGCCGCACCATCTCGGGCCGGAGCGTGCCGTCACCGCCCCCCGGTCCGTAGACGAGCTCGGTGAGGCGATCGGCGGAGAGGCCCTGGCGATGGATCGCGAGCAGCAGCAGGATCTCGGCGTGCCGACCCGACAGCTCGGCGATCGTCTCGCCGCCCGCGCCGGTCACCTCCAGCAGTCCCCGATCGCGTCCGAGCACGCGCAGGGTCGCCGTCTCGGGCGCGCGCGGGGCCCGCGTCGCTCGTCGCGCGCCGCCGCGACGCACCGGGATCGGCGCCGCCGTCGCGGCGGCCCGAGCGCGCAGGCGCGCGACGAGCAGCTCGCCCTCGATCGCCCTCGCCGTGGCATCCACCAACAGCTGCGCCTGCGGCGTCGCCGCCTCGGCGTCGCCCGTCACGTCGATGACGCCGAGCAGGCGCCGGGTCTCGGGATCGTGCACCGGCGCCGCCGTGCACGACCACGGAGCGACGTGCCGGTTGAAATGTTCGGCGCCGTGGATCTGCACCGACCGCCCGAGGGCGACGGCGGTGCCGGGCGCGGACGTGCCGACGACCGCCTCCGACCAGTTCGCCCCGGCGACGAAGCCCATGGCGCCGGTCAGGTCGCGCACGCGCCGATCGCCCTCGACCCAGAGCAGCCGCCCCTCGGCGTCGCCGACGGCGACCACGACGCCCGCGTCGGCCTCGGGGTCGCCCCCGGGCAGCAGCAGGGCGCGGATCATGTCGATCGCGCCGGCGAGCGGATGCGCGCTGCGGTAGGCCTCGAGCTCCTCGGACGTGAGGTCGAGCGGTGGCGTGCCGTCGGGTCCGACGAGGTGGGCCAACGAACGGCGCCACGAGTCCTGCACGAGCCCGCGCACCTGCCGCAGCCGCGGGTCGGCGTCATTCCCGCCGACGAACTCGTCGTGTGCGCGCTCGATCAGCAGGCGCGATGTCTCGGGCGAGACCTCGCGCCGCGACGACCATGGCGAGGGCACGGCGCCTCCGATCGGCGGTGATGGGATGCCAGCGAGTCTAGGTGGGTCGCGTGACGATTGCAGGAGTTTCGTGGCGCGGGCGGCGCAGGCGGGCGATTTCGGGCAGCCGGCGGCCGGATCTCCTGCATTCGTCACGCGACGGCGCGGCGAGCGCGGCGGTCGCGCGCGTACCGGTCAGGCGCGGGCGGTCCACCAGGCGCGCAGGCGCTCCTCGGCGGCATCCGGGCCGATGATCCCCTCGTCGAGGCGTAGGTCGAGCAGGAACCGGTACGCCGCACCGACCTCGCGACCCGGTCCGATGCCGAGGACCTCCTGGATGCGGTTGCCGTCGAGCTCGGGGCGGATCGCGTCGAGCTCCTCCTGCGCGGCGAGCTCGGCGATGCGCCGCTCGATGTCGTCGTAGGCCGCGCCGAGTCGCGCGGCCTTGCGGCGGTTGCGGGTCGTGACGTCGGCGCGGGTGAGGATGTGCAGCCGCTCGAGCTGATCCCCCGCGTCGCGCACGTAACGGCGGACGGCCGAGTCGGTCCAGGCGCCCTCCGAGTAGCCGAAGAAGCGCAGGTGCTGCTCGATCAGCTGGCTGACGGCGCCGATCGTGTCGGAGTCGAACCGCAGCGCCTGCAGGCGCTTGCGTGCCATCCGCGCGCCCTTGAGGTCGTGGTGGTGGAAGCTGACCCCGCCCCCCGGCTCGAGGGTGCGGGTCGCGGGCTTGCCGATGTCGTGCAGCAGCGCCGCGAGGCGCAGCGTCACGTCGGGGGCCTCGCCGGGGTGCCGCTCGTGCTCGAGGTCGATCGCCTGCCGCAGCACGGTCAGCGAGTGCTCGTAGACGTCCTTGTGGTGGTGGTGCTCGTCGATCTCGAGCCGGAGGGCCGGCACCTCGGGCACGATCTCGGCCATGAGTCCGGTGTCGACGAGCAGGCGGATGCCTCGCACCGGATCGTCGCTGGCGAGCAGCTTCACGAGCTCGCCCTGCACGCGCTCGGGGCTGACGATGCGGATCGACTCGCGCAGCCGCGCCATGGCCTCGACGGTGTCGGGGGCGACGTCGAACCCGAGCTGGCCGGCGAACCGCGCGGCCCGCAGCATCCGGAGCGGATCGTCGCCGAAGCTGACGTCGGGGTCGCCGGGCGTGCGCAGGACGCCGCCGATGAGGTCCTCGACCCCGCCGGTCGGGTCGACGAGCGCGGGGACCGGCAGGCGCAGGGCCATCGCGCCGACGGTGAAATCGCGTCGTGCGAGGTCGCCCTCGAGGGTGTCGCCGAAGGCGACGACGGGCTTGCGGGTGACGCCGTCGTAGCTGTCGGCGCGGTAGGTGGTGATCTCGACCTGCTCGAACGTGCCGTCCGGCCCCGGCACCTTCGCGCCGATCGTGCCGAACGCGCGGCCGATGTCCCAGGTGGCGGATGCCAGGGGCTTCACGATCCGCAGGGTCTCGTCGGGGCGTGCGTTGGTCGCGAAGTCGAGGTCGTTCACGGGGCGGCCGAGCAGGGCGTCGCGCACCGGGCCGCCGACGATCGCGAGCTCGAAGCCCGCCTCGGCGAAGGCGGCGCCCAGGCGCGCGACGATCGGCGAGGTCGCGAGCGCCCCCAGTCGGTCGAGGCCCGCGGCCATGTTGAGCATGGATTCCAGCGTACCCGGCGCCCGCGCGCGCCCGGAGTGGGGACAGCTCACGCGACCGGGCGCAGGAACCCCATCACGGCGAGCTCGCGCACGCGCGGCAGCAGGTCGGCGCGGAGCGCCGCAGCATCCACCTCGAGCAGATCCGCGATCGCGTCGACGAGCACACCGACGGGCAGCTCGCCGTCGGATGCCCCGACGAGCGCGGCGAGCGCGGGGTCGACCTCGAGCGTGCGGGCGAAACCGCCGCCCTGGCGCAGTTCGATGACGCTCGGCGCCTCGGCCCCGGGCAGGTGGTGGCGCGCCTCGGTCACGTCGCCCGCGACCACGAGTCGCGCCGCGGCGAGCGCGTCGTCGTCGAGCGCGGACAGCGCATCGGATGCCTCGAGCGCGGCCGCCAGGTGTGCGCCGAGGCCGCCCTCACGCGCGCCGATGGGCTGCGTGAGCCGTTCGAAGCGGCGGAGCGCGGGCGCGTCGGCGCCCTCCGGCACGCGCCGCAGCAGCAGGTACCCGAACCCGACGGCGGTGACGCCGCGCGCGGCGAAGTCGGCGAGCCACGCCTGGACGAGCGCGCCGTAGCCGGGCGTTCCCGGCGCGGTACCGCCGTCGCGCACCCACAGCTCGGCGTAGGCGAGCGGGTCGAGCTGCTCGCGCTCGACGATCCACGCGTCGAGCGGCACCGGCGAGGCATCCACCCACGCGCGCACCCGACCCAAGCCATCGGCGCCGTCGCGGTACTCCCAGTTGCCGAGCAACTGCGCGGTGCCGCCGGGCGCGAGCACCTCGCCGACACCGGTCACGAACGCGGCGACGAGGTCGTCGCCGGCGAGCCCCGCATCGCGGTACTCGTACTCGGGCACCCCGGCGACCCGCGGCGTGATGACGAACGGCGGGTTCGAGACGACGCGATCGAACACCTCGCCACGCACGGGCTCGAACAGGCTGCCGAGCCGCGTCTCGATGCCGTCGACGCCGTTCAACAGCGCGTTCAGGCGGGTGAAGGCGAGGGCGCGCTCCGACACGTCGGTCGCGACGACCCGTTCGGCGAACCGCCGCGCGCGCAACGCCTGGATGCCGCACCCGGTGCCCAGGTCGAGCACCCGCTCGGCGTGGGTCGGCAGCTGCAGCCCGGCGAGGGTGAGCGAGGCACCTCCGACACCGAGCACGTGCCCGATCGGCAGCGCCCCACCCAGGGCGGCCTCGTCGAGGTCGCTCGCGATCCACCACTGGCCCGTCCGTTCGCCGGTGTCATCGCCGGCGGCGGCACCGGCCCCGTCGTCGGCGAAGTCCTGCGGCCGCACGAGCGCGCGGGGCAGCACCTCGTCGCCGTCGATCTCGGCGAGCCCGAGCGCGGCGAGCCCGCCGGCGCCGGTGCGCACGAGCACGCGGTCGACGGATGCCCGTGACGTCGGCACGCCCAGGAACAGCAGTCGCGCGAGCACGGCCACCGCGTCGCGCGCGCCAGCAGCGGTGGGGTCGGGGGCGGGATCGGCGGCCGGATCCGGGTCGAGACGGGCGAGCGCGGTCAGCGCCGGACCGTGCAGTCCGTGCCCCACGGCCTCGTCGGCGAGCGGCCCCCACGCCTCGCGCACGGCGTCGGCGGTGTAGCCGGCGTCCGAGAGATCGGCGCGCAGCCGGGCGACGAGCGCCGGGTCGGGTTCGGGCGCGAGGTCACTGCTCACCGGGGCATCCCATCGTCGTCATTCGGGCACGTGCGGCCGGTCTCGGGGCGCGCACAGGGGTGTCACCCTAGAATCGCAGCTGATCGTGCGGCATGGATCGCACCCGACCCGATTCGCGTCATGACCCCCAGCCTCTCCGCTTCTGTGCGCCACCGCCTGCGCCGACTCGCCGCCGCTCCGGCGATGCTCTCGGCACTGCTGACGCTCGCGCTGGCCGGCCCGGCCGCGGCGGCGCCGAGCGCATCGTCGCCAGCGACCGCGACCGCGACCACGGCCCCGGCCGCCACCGGCGACGCGTCGACGGTGACCTTCGCGGTCGCCCCGTCGGCGGACGGCGTCGTCACCGCGGGGCAGCCGCTCGCCGTGTCGGTGTCGGCGCGCAACGCGACGGGATCGACCGTGCCGGCGTCGTCGGTGCACCTCACCACGTCGACGCAGGCGCTCGCGACGCGGGCCGACGTGAAAGCGTGGCTCGCCGCACCGGCCGCCGACGCCGCACGCACCGAACTTGCGGTCGCCGACGGCGAGGTGCCCTCGATCGTTCCGCTCGGTGTCGGCAGCGCGACGCTCTCGCTCGATGCGACCGCCCTCGCCGCGCTCGCGCCCGGCGTCTACCCGCTGCGCGCCGACTACGGCAGCGGAGCGTCGACCACCACGGCCGTGAGCGTGTTCGTCGTGCCCGGCGACGCCGGCACCGGCGCCCTCGGGCTCGTCGCCCCCCTCACCGCACCCGCTCAGTCCACGGGCCTCCTCACGAGCACCGAGCTCGCCGAACTGACCGCACCGGACGGCGAGCTGCGCGCGCAGCTCGACGCCGTCTCCGGCACCGCCGCCATCCTCGCCGTCGACCCGGCGATCGTCGCCGCCATCCGTGTGCTCGGCACGTCTGCACCGGCGAGCGCCACCCGGTGGCTCGCCGATCTCCTGCAGCTGCCGAACTCGCGGTTCGCGCTGCAGTTCGGCGACGCCGACCTCGCCGCGCAGGTCGCCGCCGGCCAGTCGACGCCCCTCACGGTGTCGACCCTCGCCCCCTATCTCACCGAATCCGACTTCACCGGCATCACCCCCAGCCCCGCTCCTTCCGGCTCCGCCGACCCCACCGCCGACCCGACGCCCGGCCCCACCGGCGACCCCGCCCCCACGCCCACCCCGACCGGCAACACCGGCACCGGCACCGGCCCGACGCTGCCCACCCTCGCACAGCTCACCGACATCGGCGCCGGCACCGGCTCGGTGTTCTGGCCCGCCTCGGGCACCGCGACGGCCGACGTCGTCGCCGCCCTCGGCGCGCTCACCGTCGACGACATCGCCTCGATCACCCTCGTCGACTCCGAGACCGTCACCGGCTCCGAGACGCAGGCTGCCGCCGGCGCCCGAGGGACAGCGAACGGCGCCCAGGTGCTCGTCTACGACGCGGATGCCTCGCGCGCACTCGCCACGGCCGCCGCCACCGACACGCCCCTCACCCGCGCCGAGGCGCTGGCCGAGGCATCCGCCTACGCCGCCCTCGCCGTCGCGGCCGACCCGAGCGCTCCCCTCCTCGTCGCGCTCGACCGGCCGAGCGAAGTCACGGGAGCGGGCGCCCGCGCCGCCGTCGTCGCGGGGACGCATCTCGCCGGCCGTGCCGCGACCGACCTCGCCACGCTCACCGCCGCCCCCGCCGCGACGCTCTCGATCGCCGGTGGCGAGGTGCCCACCGACCGCGCCGCCGACCTCACGGCGCTCCTCGCCGGTGAGGACGAGCTGACCGACTTCGCGACGATCCTCGCCGACCCCGCGCTCATCACCGCACGCGAGCGCGCGTCGATCCTGCAGCTCCTCGGCAACGGCTGGCGCGCCCAGCCGGCGCAGGCCGCGGCCGCCCTCGAGGCCCACCGCACTCAGACGCAGGAGACGCTCGAGGCGGTGGCGGTCGTGCCGCCGAGCGACATCACACTCGCCGCGACGAGCGCGCCGCTCACCTTCTCGGTGCGCAACGACCTACCGTGGCCGGTCTCGCTGCGCCTCATCGCCACCCCGAACGACCCGCGGCTCGTCGTGCAGAACACGACCGAGGTCGAAGCCGGGCCCGAGCAGAACACGCGCGTGCAGGTGCCCGTGGAGGCGCGGGTCGGCAGCGGCGAGTCGACGCTCTCCCTGCAGCTGCGGAGCCCGGAGATGGTCGCGATCGGCGACACGGTCCCCGTGCACGTGACGGTGCGCGCCGAGTGGGAGTCGGTGGGGCTCATCGTGATGGCGACCCTCGTCGGCGCGATGATCGTGATCGGCATCGTGCGCACGGTGCGCAAGATGCGCCGCCGCAAGGAGGACTCGGATGGCTAGTCTCGGTCGCGCCAGCGCCATCATCGCGGGGGGAACGCTGGTCTCGCGACTGACGGGTCTCGTCCGCTCGATCCTGCTCGTCGCGGTGATCGGCTCGTACATGAGCCGGCCGGCGGATGCCTTCGCGATCGCCGCGACGCTGCCGACGAACGTCTACGAGCTGCTCGCGGCCGGTGTGATCACGGGCATCATCGTGCCGCAGATCGTGAAGGCCGCCGCGCACTCCGACGGGGGATCGCGGTTCGTCTCGAAGCTGCTCACCCTCGGGACGGTCGTGCTCGTCGGGGCGACCGCGGTCGTCATGGCGCTCGCGCCCGTGCTGATCTGGATGTACGCCGCGACGTACCCTCCGGAGCAGCACGCGCTGGCCGTCGCCTTCGCGTACTGGCTGCTGCCGCAGCTGCTGTTCTACGGTCTCTACGCTCTGCTCGGTGAAGCGCTGAACGCGAGACGGGTGTTCGGGCCGTACAGCTGGGCTCCCACGGTCAACAACCTCGTCTCGATCGCCGGCTTCACGATCTTCCTCGTGGTCTTCGGTGGCCCGCACACGCAGATCTCCGACTGGACGCCCACGATGATCGCGCTTCTCGGCGGCACCGCGACGCTCGGCATCGCGCTGCAGACCGTCGTGCTGCTGTTCTTCTGGAAGCGCACGAAGCTGCGGATCCGCCCCGATTTCGGCTGGCGCGGCATCGGTCTCCGCCACATCGGCACGCTCGCGTGGTGGACGTTCCTCGCCGTCGTCGTCGGCCAGCTCGCCTACATCGTGCAGACGCAGGTCGTGAGCGCGGCGTCGGGCAAAGCGAGCACCGCGGTGATGGGCTACGCCTGGCTGATCTTCATGCTGCCGCACTCGATCGTCGCGATGTCGATCTCCACCACGTACTTCACGCGGCTCGCGGAGGAGGTCTCCGAGGGCCGGCTCGACGCGGTCGGCCCAAATCTCGACGAGTCGATCCGGGCGATCTCGGTGTTCGGGTTCGGTTTCACGGCGGCGATCGCCGCGGCCTCCGTACCCCTCTCCCGCGTCTTCAGCAACACCACCGACGGCGCCGTCGCGACCGCGTGGGTCGTCTGCGCCTACCTGGTCGCCCTCGTGCCGTTCGGGGTGCTCATGGTGATCCGCCGGGCGTTCTTCGCGTTCCAAGACACCCGCACGCCGTTCTTCTTCGGCGTCACCCAGGCCGTGCTCACCGCGCTCGGCGCGCTGCTCGCCCTCGCGGCCGTCGCCCTCGACCTCCTGCCGCTGGCTTTCCTCGCGGTCGGCGTCGCGCTCACGCAGTCGCTCGCGACGTTCGTGCAGCTGCCGTTCGCGGTGCGCCTGCTGCGGCGGCACACCGACACCGGAGCGCTCCGGAGCACCTGGCGGGCTCTCGGCCGGTTCGCCGTCGCGGCGGTGCCCGCGTTCGCCGCCGGCTGGGCGACGTTCCTCCTCCTCGGCGGGACGGACGGCTGGGCGGCCAGCGACAAGCTCCTCGGCGCGATCGGCGCTGCCCTCGTGGGCGGCGTCACGCTGCTCGTCTACGTCGCCGCGCTCGCGGTGCTGCGCGCGCCCGAGCTCGCCATCGCGACCCGCACGGTCCGCCGCCTGCTCGGACGCTGACCGCCCCGCTGACGGCGCCGACACCCTTCCGCCCACACGCCCGTGGAATGCCCCGCGGCTACCATGGGTTGAATGCGCTGGGGCCCGCCACTGGGCATCCGCAGATGAAGGGGAAGCACGTGCGACAGGTCATCATCATCGGCTCCGGACCCGCGGGGTTCACCGCCGCCATCTACGCGGCGCGGGCGAACCTCAGCCCGTTGCTGATCGCGAGCTCCGTCGAAGCCGGCGGCGAACTGATGAACACCACCGAGGTGGAGAACTTCCCCGGCTTTCCCGAGGGCATCAAGGGCCCCGACCTCATGGCGAGGATGCAGGAGCAAGCCGAGAAGTTCGGCACCGAGGTGCTCTACGACGACGTCACCGCGCTCGACCTGACCGGTCGGACGAAGACGGTGACGCTCGGCAGCGGCGCGGTGCACGAGGCGCCTGCCGTGGTGTTCGCCACCGGGTCGGCGCCGCGCAAGATCGGCGTCGTCGGCGAGCAGCGCCTGTCGGGCCACGGCGTGTCGTACTGCGCGACCTGCGACGGATTCTTCTTCCGCGAGCAGGAGATCGCCGTCGTCGGCGGCGGCGACTCGGCCATGGAGGAGGCGATCTTCCTCACCAAGTTCGCCTCGAGGGTCTACGTGATCCACCGCCGCGACGAGCTGCGCGCGTCGAAGATCATGCAGGACCGCGCGTTCGCCAACGAGAAGATCGAGTTCGTCTGGAACAGCGAGATCGTCGACGTGGTCGGCGACGACGCGGTGACGGGCCTGCTGCTGCGCGACACCGTCGACGGATCCACCCGGGAACTCCCGGTCACGGGCGTTTTCGTCGCGATCGGCAACGACCCGCGCACGCACCTCGTGCACGACCAGCTCGACATCACCGAGCACGGCACCGTGTGGGTCGACGGGCGCTCGTCGCGCACCTCGGTGCCTGGCGTATTCGCTGCCGGCGACGTCGTCGACCCGACCTACCGCCAGGCCGTCACCGCCGCCGGCAGCGGCGCGACCGCCGCGCTCGACGTGGAGCACTACCTCGCCGCTCTGGGCGACGCCGGTGCCCCCGCTCCGGATGCCTCGGAGATCGACCACCTCACCGACGCCGACGGCGACGCGGACACCGCCACGGCCTGACCGGGCCTCGCGGAACAATCCCGCGCGCATCCCTGTTGTAGCGATTACCGCTTCTGTAAGGAGAAGAACATGACTGCGAAGGCAACGAGCGAGAGCAGCTGGCAGCAGGACGTCATCGACGCCGACGGTCCCGTGCTGGTCGACTTCTGGGCCGCCTGGTGCGGACCGTGTCGCATGGTGGGCCCGATCCTCGACGAGATCCAGAGCGAGAACGGCGACAAGCTCACCGTCCTGAAGCTCAACGTCGACGAGAACCCGAACCTCGCCATGGAGTACCAGATCACCTCGATCCCGGCGATGAAGGTGTTCAACAGGGGTCAGGTCGAGAAGACGATCATCGGCGCCAAGCCGAAGTTCGCGCTCGAGCAGGACCTCGCCGCCTACATCGGCTGACGATCCGCCTCTCTGCACCGCACAGGTGCGCGTGGAGCGCTGTTACGACGCCTCCACGCGCACCGACGCATCCCACGTGCGGTGCGGCTCGCTGCCGAGCAGCCGCCACACCGCGCCCGTGAGCGCCGGGTAGTCGAGCGAGATCTGCCGCAGCACGCGGTAGTTGCGCGCGACCGTCGGCCGGTTGCCGCCGTCGGCGGCGATGTTCTCCGCACGCAGGGTCAGCACGACGAGTTCGTCGACCGTCGGCAGGTCCTCCATGAAGTCCCACGGGTCTTCGCCGTCGCGGATGCGCTCCTCGATGAGCACCGACAGCTCATCGGATGCCTCCGCGCGCAGCAGCTCGAGGCTGGCGCGTCGGGGCAGGGCGGGGCGGTCGGTCACCCCTCCAGCCTACGTCGGCTCGCGCCGGTCAGAGCGCGCCGTACTCCGTTTCGCCAAGTTCGGCGAGGATCCGGTTGAGATCCTGGATCGTGGCGAAATCAATGTTGATCTGGCCTTTTCTTGCGGTGAGCGAGATCTTGACCTTCGTGTTGAGCCGGTCGCCGAGCCGCTCCGCCACGTCATCGAGGTGGGCGCGACGGGCGCCGGCCTTCGGGCGCAGGGCGCGGTGGTCACCGGCATCCGCGGTCTTCGCGGCCGCCTCGGCGGCGCGCACGGAGAGGTCTTCGTTGACGATCTTGTCGGCCAGGCGCTGCATCGACGTCGCGTCGTCGAGCGAGAGGATCGCGCGCGCGTGCCCGGCGCTCAGCACCCCCGCCGCGACGCGCTGCTGCACCGGGACGGGCAGCTTGAGCAGGCGGATCGTGTTGCTGATCTGCGGACGCGACCGGCCGATACGGGTCGCGAGCTGCTCCTGGGTGATGCCGAAGTCGTCGAGCAACTGCTGGTAGGCCGACGCCTCTTCGAGCGGGTTCAGCTGCGAGCGGTGCAGGTTCTCGAGCAGCGCATCGCGCAGGAGGTCTTCATCGGCGGTGTCGCGGACGATCGCCGGAATCGAGGTGAGACCCGCCTCCCGTGCGGCGCGCGTGCGCCGCTCGCCCATGATCAGCTCGTAGGCGCCGTCCTCGTTGGTGCGGACGACGACCGGCTGGAGCACACCGAACTCGCGGATGCTGTGCACGAGCTCGGCGAGGTCGTCGGGGTCGAAGTTCGTCCGCGGCTGCCGAGGGTTCGGCATGATCTCGTTCGGGTCGACGGAGACGAGCCGCGCCCCGGGAACCGCGACGAGGTCGGCGGTCGCGGCATCCGGGGCATCCGGGGTGTCTGTCGCATCCACGACGTCCGTGGCACCCGCCCTGGTGCGGACCGTCGACGAAGCGCCCGGGAAGAAGACGTCGACGGGCCGCGCCTCGGCGGTCTCGGTGGTCGGGATCAGCGCGCCGATCCCCCGGCCCAGTCCGGTTCGCTTCGCCATCAGAGTGCTCCCTCTTTCGTTGCCGACTGCTGTCGATGCACCAGTTCCACCGCGGCCTCGCGGTACGAGACCGCGCCGACCGACTGGCCGTCGTACGCGATGACCGTCTGCCCGAAGCTCGGCGCCTCCGACACGCGCACCGAGCGGGGGATGACGGTGTGCAGCACCTCGTTCGGGAAGTGCGCGCGCACTTCGTCGGCGACCTGCTGTGCGAGGCGTGTGCGCCCGTCGTACATGGTGAGCAGGATCGTCGACAGGTGCAGCGCCGGATTCAGGTGCTTCTGGATCATCCGGATGCTCCCGAGCAGCTGGCTGAGACCCTCGAGCGCGTAATACTCGCACTGGATCGGGATCATCAGCTCGCCGGCGGCCGTGAAGGCGTTGATCGTGAGCAGCCCGAGCGACGGTGGGCAGTCGATGAGCACGAAGTCGAGTCGATCTTCGGTGGTCGCGAGGTACTCCTCCAGCGCGGTGCGCAGGCGATGCTCGCGCGCGACCTGCGAGACCAGCTCGATCTCCGCGCCGGCCAGGTGGATGGTGCTGGGCGCACAGAAGAGGTTCGGCGACTCCGGGCTCGTCTGGATGATGTCGGCGAGCGGGAACTCGTCGATCAGCACATCGTAGATGCTGGGGATGCCGGCGGTGTGCGGCACACCGAGCGCCGTGGAGGCGTTCCCCTGCGGGTCGAGGTCGATCACCAGCACGCGTGCACCGAGGGATGCCAGGGCGGCAGCCATGTTCACGGTCGTGGTGGTCTTTCCCACGCCACCCTTCTGATTGGAGATCGTCAGAACGCGGGTGTCGCCGGTGAAATCGAACGAGATGCCCTCGAGCGCCTTGCGGCGCGAGGTGAGATCGGCCAGTTCACGGGCGATGGGACTGTCGTCGAGAGAGAAGGGTGCGGGAGAGGTCGCTTTCTCCGATTCCGGCACCATCAACTCCTGTCTTTCGCCAACCACTCCACTGTAGTCGAGACCACCCCCACCAGCTCACGCGATGTTTCACGTGAAACATCAGGACTGCGGCCCCTCGCGATGTTTCACGTGAAACATCCGGTCAGCGCGTGCGCGTCGCCCGGACCACGCGCGTCGGCTCGGCGATCACGCCGTCACCGACCACCTCGACGCGAATGTCGTCGAGGCCGTACTTCCTGATCTGCTTTGCGGCGGCGTCGATCTCGTTGGCCGCGTTCGCGCCCTTCAACAGGACCAACTCACCCCCCACGCGCACGAGCGGCGCCGTCAGGGGGATCAGCGTCTTCAAGGCGCTCACCGCGCGTGCGGTCACGGCGTCGAGCACCGCACCCTCGGTCCACTCCTCGCCGCGAGCGCGCACGATCTCGACGTTGTCCAGCCCCAGGGCATCCTTCTGCTCCTGCAACCAGGTCACGCGCCGTTCCATCGGTTCGATCAGCACCCACTGAACGTCGGGGCGCGTGATCGCCAGCACGATTCCAGGCAGTCCCGCACCCGATCCCACGTCGCCCACACGCGCACCGGACGCGAACAGCGGAGCGGCGACGGCGGAGTTCAGGATGTGTCGCGACCAGAGTCGCGCCGGTTCGAGCGGACCGATCAGCCCGCGCTCCTCACCGTGCTCGCCCAGCGCCGCCGTGAACCGGCGGGCGCGTTCGAGGTTCTCTCCGAAGACGGCGGAGGCCTCGGTGGGCTCAGTCTCGATCATGGCGATGTTTCACGTGAAACATTGACGGGGTGACGTCGGCGCGGTCAGGCGCGACGAATGACCGTGTGACGGTCGCTGCCCTCGCCGTACGACTCCGACACGAGCCCGCGATCGGCGACGATGTCGTGGATGAGCTTGCGCTCGTAGCTCGACATCGCCGGCAGGGATGCCTGCGACGCGCCCTCGTCGAGTCGTGCGATCGCGCGGTCGACGAGCTTCTCCAGCTGGAGCTGGCGCGCATCGCGCGACCCGCCAACGTCGAGGATCAGCCGCGAGAACCGACCGGTCTGCGTCTGCACGGCGATGCGGGTCAGTTCCTGCAGCGCCTGCACGGTGTCGGGGTCGGAGAGGAGTCGAAGGGCGTCCTGGTCGTCGTTCTCGACCGACACGTAGGCCCGGCCGGCGCGCACATCGAGGGTCAGGTCGCCATCGATATCGGCGATGTCGAGCAGCCCCTCGAGGTAGTCGGCGGCGACGTCGCCCTCCTGCTCGAGCTGCTCCACGGTGGCGACCGCGCGGGCGTCGGTCGCGACGTCGGTGCTGGTCTGGTCGGCGTTGGTGCTCATCATCGTCCTCGCTTCGTCGGTCAGGCGTTGTCGGTCGGCTCGGCGTCGCCGGGCTTCGCGCCGCCGCCGGGCTTCGCCTCGCCGGTCCCCGGCCTCTTGGGCTCGTTCGCCGCGCCCGGCTTGTTCGGCTCGTTCGCCGGCTTGTTCTTCTGAGCCTGCTTCTTCGCGCGCTGTTTGCCGGTGGGCTGCTGACGCTTCGGTGCCTGCTCCTTGGCGCGCTGCGCCTCTTCGTACAGACGCTGCTGCTCGGCCTGGTACTTCTCGAGGGGCACGATCTTGCCCTGCGCGTCGATCGCCTTGCCCTTGCGCGCGAGCCGCTCCTCACGAGCCTTTGCGGCCTCGGAACCGGGCGTCGGCAGGTTCCGGATGACGAGGAACTGCTGCACCATCGTCCAGATGTTGGAGGTGAACCAGTAGAGCACGACACCCAGCGGGAAGAACACACCCGAGAAGATGAAGGCCAGCGGCAGGATGTACAGCATGATGCGCTGCATCTGGTAGGCCTGGCCGGTCTTGGCTTCGGGGGAGAGGTTCTTCGAGATGATCTGCAGCTGCGTGATGAACTGCGACGCGATCATCAGGATGACGAGGATCACGAGGATCGTGACCGTCGCCTCCCAGCCGTCGGGCTTCTGGTTGACGGCCTCGATGAGGCTCGTGTGCAGCGGCGCGACGCCGAACAGCTTCGCCTCGTAGAACTGCCAGGTGAGCTCCTTGTTGAGGAGCCCGACCCCGCCCACACCCCACTCGGCGTGCTTCTTCACGTCGGAGAGCGTGTAGAACATGCCGAGCAGGATCGGCATCTGCACCAGCATCGGCAGGCAGCTCGAGACCGGGGTGGTGCCGTGCTTCTTGTACAGCGCCATCGTCTCGCGCCTCATCGCCTCGCGAGAGAGCTGATCCTTCTTGCCGCGGTACTTCTCCTGAACTTTTCGCAGTTCAGGGGTGATTTCCATCATCTTGCGCTGGCCCTTGATGTACCGCACGAAGAGCGGAATGAGCGCCGAGCGCACGACCACCACGAGGCCGATGATCGACAGCACCCAGGTGAGGCCGGCATCGGCCGGCAGGCCCAGCGACGTGAAGATCCAGTGCCAGAACACGAGGATCGCCTCGACGATCCACTTGAACGGCCACATGATGGTGCTGAAGAAGTCGAGGCTCGTCGACGGGGCCGGCGTCGTCGGCGTCGGCACGACCGGCGTCGGCGTGGCGGCGGCCACGCGGTACAGAAGATCCAGCACGGATCAGTCCTTTCTCGGCGAGGAACCCACGGATGCCTCGTCAGTGGAGGGCACGACGAAGCCGTACCGGGTCAGTTCGTGTCGGAAGTGGCGGTGCAGCGGCACATCATCCACGCCGCCCCGCGCCCACGGGTGGCAGCGCGCCAGGCGGGCGGCGGTGAGCGCCGATCCCTTCAGCAGCCCGTGCTGCTGCACGGCGCCGACGGCGTAGGCCGAGCATGACGGATAGTACTTGCAGACGTCGCCGTAGAGGGGCGAGACCACCGTGCGATAGGCCTGCAGCACCGCGAGCCCGAGATTGCGGGGGATGAGCGGCACGGCGGAGAGAACGCCGGATGCCTCCAGATGCCCGGTGCCGACGGAGTACGACGGCAGGGTGGCCGCGCTCACGCGGCTGCTCGCCGGCTGAGGCAGCGGGTGACCTCGGTGCGGAGGGCGGCGAAATCGGCCGCGGCCGCCGACGGCAGAGCGCGGATGACGACATCGGCGCCCGGCCGCACCTGCGGGAGTGCCTCGGCGCAGACCGCCTTGAGCCGGCGCCGCACGGTGTTGCGCGTCACGGCCGATCCCACCTGCTTGCTGACGATGAAGCCGAACCGCGCTGGGCGGTCTTCGGCGGTGGCGACCACGTAGGTCACCGTGTGTGCGGCGGCGCACCGGGCACCCCCACGGACGACGGCTTTGTACTCCGCCCCGCGGGTGATGCGATTCCCGCGCGCCAGCACTGTGAAAGAGGTCAGGCCGAGAGCTCGGTGCGACCCTTGGCGCGGCGCGCCGACAGGATCGAGCGACCGGCACGCGTACGCATGCGGGCGCGGAAGCCGTGCTTCTTGGCGCGGCGACGGTTGTTGGGCTGGAACGTGCGCTTGCTCATGAGGATCACTCCGGATCGGCGGTCACCCGAACGCTCTAGACCGGGGACACAGGTACAGGGGACTGCCCGTGTGGGCATAAGTCAACCGACTAAGAATACGTCGAGACGGCCGAGACCTCAAACCAGCGACGCGGGAGGCTCGGCGAACAAGTCATTATCCACCGCCTGTGGATGCACACTGGCAGGGAAACGCGGCCCGGAACTACAGTGGATTTTGCTCTCGGCGAGGTCCCTCGTTACCGTGGCTCGGGTAGTTATCCACAGGGGGTTCGATGTCTCAGCACGATGTTCCGGATGTCCCGGTGTGGACGGCCGTGCTGGAGCACCTCGACGGCGATGAGCGCGTCACGCCCCAGATGCAGGGGTTTCTGAGCCTCGCCGTCGCACAGGGCGTGATGGGCGGCACCCTGTACCTGGACGTGCCGAACTCGCTCACCGCCGACACGCTCAACAAGCGCCTGCGCGGCCCCATCATGGAGGCCATCGCGCACGTCGACGCCGAGCCGGCCGCGACGACCTTCCGCGTCGTCGTCAACCCCGAGCTGATCGACGCGCATCTGACGGCGCCGATCCCGATCCAGTCGGGGGCGACCCTCTCCGCGGTGCCGATCGTGCGGCCCGCGGTCGACGAGACGCCCGACCCGGTCGCCGCGCCCTCGCGCAGCGACACGCGCCTGAACCCGAAGTACGCCTTCGACAACTTCGTCATCGGCCAGTCCAACCGGTTCGCGCACGCGGCGGCGGTCGCCGTCGCCGAGGCCCCCGCCAAGGCCTACAACCCGCTGTTCATCTACGGCGACTCGGGCCTCGGCAAGACGCACCTTCTGCACGCGATCGGCAACTACGCGATCGACCTGTTCCCGGGCATCCGCGTGCGATACGTCTCGAGCGAAGAGTTCACGAACGACTTCATCAACTCGATCGCGAACAACCGCGGCTCCGCCTTCCAGGCCCGCTACCGCGACGTCGACATCCTGATGATCGACGACATCCAGTTCCTGCAGGGCAAAGCCGAGACGCAGGAGGCGTTCTTCCACACGTTCAACACGCTGCACGACCACGACAAGCAGGTCGTGATCACGAGCGACGTGCCGCCTCGCCACCTCACCGGGTTCGAAGACCGCATGCGGAGCCGCTTCGAGTGGGGTCTCATCACCGATGTGCAGGCGCCCGACCTCGAGACGCGCATCGCGATCCTGCGCAAGAAGGCGCAGTCCGAGCGCCTGCTCGTCCCCGACGAGGTGCTCGAGTACATCGCAACGAAGGTCTCCAGCAACATCCGCGAGCTCGAGGGCGCGCTCATCCGCGTGTCGGCCTTCGCGAGCCTCAACCGCTCGAACCTCGACATCTCGCTCGCCCAGACGGTGCTGCGCGACATCGTCGACACCGACGACGCCAACGTCATCATGCCGACCGACATCATCGCCGCGACGGCGCAGTACTTCCGGCTGTCGGTCGACGACCTCTACGGCTCGAGCCGCTCGCAGTCGGTCGCGACAGCGCGGCAGATCGCGATGTACCTGTGCCGCGAGCGCACGAACCTCTCGCTCCCGAAGATCGGGCAGCTGTTCGGCAATCGCGACCACACGACGGTGATGTACGCGTGCAAGAAGATCGCGCAGCTGATGAAAGAGCGCCGATCGATCTACAACCAGGTCTCCGAGATCACGACGCAGCTCGGTCGCGCGTCCCGCTGACCCCCGCGCGGCGACGTCGCGGCAACCTCGCTTCGACCCCCTGTGACGCGGCGCGCCGCGCTCCACTTGACAGTTGCGCCGCGTCTGCCCCATCATGCGCGTTCTGCACAGTGTGGACAGGCTGTGGATAACTTCGTGTCGTCGTCGGACAACTGTGAGCGGATCGACCGATCCTGTGGACGAACGGATGTCATGGCGCCCCGCTCCAGGCCAGGAGAACACAGGCATCCGCAGCCCGCCCACAACTTACACGCGTGTGGTTCCCGCTCCCCGAGCGGCATCGCGCCGGTTATCCACAGTTTCCACAGCCGTTAACACCATGACAAATATTTCTCTCAGAAAATCCCGGTTCGATCACCATGACGGCGACCGGTGCGCGGCGAACCCGCCCTGCGAGAATCACCGGGTCGGGCACTAGCATGGAGACGCCCATGCCGATCTCAAGGGAGCGCCAGTGAAGTTTCACGTGAATCGCGACGTGTTCAGCGAGGCCGTGTCGTTCGTCGTCAAGCTCCTGCCGCAGCGCAACCCCCAGCCGATCCTGGCCGGTGTACTCATCGAGGCATCCGACGAAGGACTCTCGCTCGCCGCGTTCGACTACGAGGCATCCGCCCGCACGACGATCGAGGCGACGGTCGACGAGCCGGGAACGATCCTCGTGCACGGGCGTCTGCTGTCCGAGATCGCGAGCCGGCTGCCGAACGCCCCGATCCAGATCGAGGTCGGCGAGGACGACGGGATCGTGCTCACCTGCGGCTCGGCGCGGTTCACGCTCGCGTCCATGCCGGTGCAGGAATACCCCGCGATCCCCGAGGTCACCGGCGAATCCGGTCTCGTTCCCGCCGAGGAGTTCGCCACGGCGATCGCGCAGGTCGCCTTCGCCGCCTCCCGCGACGATGTGACCCCGGTGCTCACGGGCGTGCAGCTCGAGGTCGCCGGCACGCAGCTCAGCCTCGTCGCGACCGACCGCTACCGTGTCGCGCTGCGCGAGGTCTCGTGGGACTTCGGCGACCACGGCGGCACTGGTTCGGGCGACGAGCCCACGACGGCACTCGTGCCGGCGCGCACGCTCACCGAGGTGGGCAAGACGTTCGCGCACTCCGGCGACATCCAGGTCGCGTTCTCGGGCTCGGGCGACCGCGAGATCATCGCCTTCACCTCGGGCAACAAGACCGTCACCTCGCTGCTGATCAAGGGCAACTTTCCCCCGGTCCGCCGCCTTTTCCCCGAGCAGACCGACCACTACGCGGTGGTCTCGACGTCCGACCTCGCCGAAGCCGTGCGCCGCGTGTCGCTCGTGCTCGACCGCTCCGCGCCGCTGCGGTTCACGTTCACCGAGGACGGCGTGTCGATGGATGCCTCGGGCACCGAGCAGGCCCGCGCGACCGAGTCGGTCGACGCGACCCTCGCCGGCGAGGAGGTCACCCTCGGCCTCAACCCGCAGTACCTCCTCGAGGCGCTCGGCGCCGTCCGCAGCGAGTTCGCCCGCATCACGTTCACCTCGAGCGAGAACGCGAACAAGCTCAGCCCCGTGCTCATCACGCCGCAGACCTCGGGCGGCGACGCCAACGCGGTGAGCTTCAAGTACCTGCTGCAGCCGAACCTGCTGCTGCGCTGATCCGTTCCGCTGACGACCCGTCCGTCGCCGGCCGCACCGAGGTCGCGGGTCCGACCTTCGTGGGAGGCTGATTCGGTGATCGTCGAGCAGTTGAGTCTCGTCGACTTCCGCAACTATGCGGCCGTCGACGTGGCGCTCGGCGCGGGTGCCAACGTGTTCGTGGGCCGGAACGGTCAGGGCAAGACGAACCTCGCCGAGGCCATCGGCTTCTTCGCGACGCTCGGTTCGCACCGCGTGTCGCAGGATGCCCCGATGGTGCGCGACGGTGCCGACGCGGCCGTCGTGCGCATGCGCCTCGCCTACGGCGAACGCCGCGTGCTGCTCGAGGCGCAGCTGAACCGCACCGGCAGCAACAAGGCACGGGTGAACGGCGCGGGGGTGAAGACCGCCGAGCTCCCGCGCTACGCGCAGGTGGTGCTGTTCGCGCCGGAAGACCTGCAGATCGTCCGCGCCGACCCGTCCGCGCGCCGCCGCTTCGCCGATCAGCTCCTGATCCAGCGCGCCCCTCGCATGGCGGGCGTGCTCGCCGACTACGACCGGGTCGTCAAGCAGCGCACCGCGCTGCTGAAGTCGGCGCGAGCGCGAGGCATCCGCGGCGATGCCTTGTCGACGCTGGATGTCTGGAACGACAAGCTCGTCCAGCTCGGCACCGAGGTGATCCGGGCACGCCTCGCGCTCGCGGCCGACCTCGCCGGCCCCGTCGCCGACGCGTACACCGCGATCGCCGGCGAGGACCACCGCCCCGAACTGGAATGGATGCTCTCGATCGGCGGCCGCGACCCCGAAGACGACGCCGACGCACCGTCCGGCGCTGCGGGCACCGGCCCGGCGACCGCCCCCGCCGCGTCGACCGAGACCGCCGAGATCCAGGCGCAGTTCCGCGCCGCCCTCGCCGACAAGCGCGCCGCCGAGCTCGACCGTGGCCTCACGCTCGTCGGCCCGCACCGCGACGACCTGCTGCTGCGGGTGCGCGGGCTGCCGGTCAAGGGCTACGCCTCGCACGGCGAGTCGTGGTCGGTGGCCCTGTCGCTGCGGCTCGCCTCGGCGCAGCTGCTGCGTGCGCAGTCGCAGCTGGGCGACCCGATCCTCATCCTCGACGACGTGTTCGCCGAGCTCGACGCCGACCGCCGGGCGCGCCTCGCCGCCCTCGTCGGCGGGTTCGAGCAGGTCGTCGTGACCGCCGCCGTCGAGAACGACGTGCCCGAGGCGCTCCGCGCCCGCACGGTGCGGGTCGTCGCCGGCACGATCCAGGCGGAGGATGCCGATGAGTGACGACGTTCCCGAGACGATCGGCACCTACCTGCGCCTGCGCGGCCTCGACCCATCGCCCCGTGCCGCCCGCCGACGGAGGCGCCGAGCCGAGCAGGACGACGACAAGCTCCCGTTCGCGCCCGGTCGCGACCCGAAGGGCCTCGGCGACGTGCTCGGCGACCTCACCCGGCAGTCCGGCTGGGACTCGCAGCTCGCCCGCGAAGACCTCGTGCTGCAGTGGGAGGAGGTGACCGGCGCCGAGACCGCCCGGCACGCCCGCCCCGTCGCCCTCGAGGGCGGACTGCTGACCGTGCAGTGCGACTCGACGGCATGGGCGAAGAACCTGCAACTCATGCGCGGCGAGATCGTCACGCAGCTGATCCGGCGCTTCCCCGAGGCCGGCGTCGAGAACGTCCGTTTCGTCGGCCCCGACGTCCCCTCCTGGAAATGGGGCCCCAGAGCCGTTCCAGGGCGCGGTCCTCGCGATACCTATGGCTGAGCCACGTCCACCGGCATCCGACGCGATTCCAGCGCGGCACAGGGCCATTCAGCCGACGGAGCGGCCCGGAACACGATAGACTTGATCGACCCTGACTATCGACCCGGGAGCGCTCGAAACCTATGACGTCCGATACCCCCGACAGCGTTCCCGAAGAGCTTCCCGAGAAGCACACGCCGCCCGCACACAAAGTCGAGAACGATTACGGGGCCGACGCCATCCAGGTGCTCGAAGGCCTCGAGGCGGTGCGCAAGCGCCCCGGCATGTACATCGGTTCGACCGGTGAGCGCGGCCTCCACCATCTCGTGTACGAGATCGTCGACAACTCCGTCGACGAGGCGCTCGCCGGGCACAACGACCTCGTCGACGTGACGATCCTCCCCGACGGCGGCATCCGCGTGATCGACCGCGGCCGAGGCATCCCGGTCGACCCGCACGCGTCCGACCCGACCAAGTCGACGGTCGAGGTCGTGCTGACGGTGCTGCACGCCGGCGGCAAGTTCGGCGGCGGCGGATACGCGGTCTCGGGCGGCCTGCACGGCGTCGGCTCGTCGGTGGTCAACGCGCTGTCGACCCGCTTCGACGTCGAGATCCGGCGCCAGGGCTTCGTGTGGCGCCAATCGTTCGCGGGCGGCGGCAAGCCGCAGGCGCCGCTCGCCCAGGGCGAAGAGACGGTCGAGACGGGCACCGTCATCACCTTCTGGCCCGACGCCGAGATCTTCGAGACGGTCGACTTCGACTACGACACGCTGCGCACCCGGTTCCAGCAGACCGCATTCCTGAACAAGGGCCTGCGCATCACGCTGAGCGACCTGCGTCCGTCGTCCGCGTACGTGGTCGACACCGAGGACGGCCAGTCGGTCGAGCGTCAGCCGCACGACGAGTTCCACTACGAGCGCGGCCTGGTCGACTATGTCGAGTACCTCAACAAGATCCGCAAGGCCGATGTCGTCAACGACGAGATCATCGAGGTCGAGGCCGAGGACACCGTGCGGCACATCTCGCTCGAGCTCGCCATGCAGTGGACGACGAGCTACACCGAGAACGTCTTCACCTTCGCGAACACGATCAACACGCACGAGGGCGGCACGCACGAAGAGGGCTTCCGCGCCGCGATGACGACGTACATCAACAAGTACGCGCGCGAGAAGGGCCTTCTCAAGGAGAAGGACGACAACCTCACCGGCGATGACATCCGCGAGGGTCTCACCGCCGTCATCTCCGTGAAGCTGTCGGAGCCGCAGTTCGAGGGACAGACGAAGACCAAGCTCGGCAACACCGAGGCGAAGGCGTTCGTGCAGAAGGTCGTCGGCGACCAGCTCACCGACTGGCTCGACCGCAACCCCGTGCAGGCCAAGCGCGTCATCATGAAGGCGGTGGATGCCGCGACCGCGCGCCTCGCCGCACGGAAGGCCCGCGAGACCGCCCGTCGCAAGAGCGTGTTCGAGTCGGCCTCGATGCCCGAGAAGCTCAAGGACTGCACGAGCAAGGACCCGTCCATCTCGGAGATCTTCCTCGTCGAGGGCGACTCCGCCGGCGGCTCGGCCGTGTCGGGTCGCGACCCGGAGCGGCAGGCGATCCTGTCGCTGCGCGGCAAGATCCTCAACGTCGAGAAGGCGCGCCTCGACCGTGCGCTCGGCAACACCGAGATCCAGGCGATGATCTCCGCGTTCGGCACGGGCATCGGCGAAGACTTCGACGTCACGAAGGCGCGGTACCACAAGATCGTGCTGATGGCCGATGCCGACGTCGACGGCCAGCACATCACGACGCTCCTGCTCACCCTCCTCTTCCGCTACATGCGGGGGCTCATCGAGGCGGGCTACGTCTACCTCGCCATGCCGCCGCTGTTCCGCCTCAAGTGGTCGAACTCCCCGCACGAGTACGTGTACAGCGACCGCGAGCGCGACGCGCTGCTGGAGGCGGGCGCCGCCGCCGCCAAGCGCATCCCGAAGGACAACGGCGTGCAGCGCTACAAGGGTCTCGGCGAGATGAACGCCAAAGAGCTGTGGGAGACCACGATGGACCCCGACACGCGCACGCTTCGCCAGGTGACGATCGACGATGCGGCCTCGGCCGACGAGATCTTCTCCATCCTCATGGGTGAAGACGTCGAGTCGCGCCGCGGGTTCATCCAGCGAAACGCCAAAGACGTCCGGTTCCTGGACATTTGAGAGACGACGACATGACTGACGAGCGCCCCGATCCCAACGCGCACTACAACCACGGCAACATCGACCAGGTCGACCTCCAGGTCGAGATGCAGCGCAGCTACCTCGACTACGCGATGAGCGTCATCGTCGGGCGTGCGCTGCCCGACGTGCGCGACGGCCTCAAGCCCGTGCACCGCCGCGTGATCTACGGCATGTACGACGGCGGATACCGCCCCGACAAGGGCTTCAACAAGTGCGCCCGCATCGTCGGCGACGTGATGGGCCAGTTCCACCCGCACGGCGACAGCGCGATCTACGACGCGCTCGTGCGTCTCGTGCAGCCGTGGTCGCTGCGCTACCCGCTGGCCGAGGGTCAGGGAAACTTCGGCACGCCCGGCAACATGGGCGCCGCCGCCTCGCGATACACCGAGACCAAGATGGCGCCGCTGTCGATGGAGATGGTGCGCGACATCGATGAGGACACCGTCGACTTCGAGCCGAACTACGACGGCAAGACGCAGGAGCCGACGGTGCTGCCGGCGCGCTTCCCGAACCTGCTCGTCAACGGGTCGGTCGGCATCGCGGTCGGCATGGCCACGAACATCCCGCCGCACAACATGCGCGAGGTCGCCGACGGCGCCCTGTGGGCCCTCGAGCACCCGGATGCCACACGCGAAGAGCTCCTCGAAGCGCTGATGGCGCGGGTGCACGGCCCCGACTTCCCGACCGGGGCGCAGATCCTCGGCACGAAGGGCATCCGCGAGGCGCAGCGCACCGGCCGCGGATCGATCACGATGCGTGCCGTCGTGAACGTCGAGGAGATCCACGGTCGCACCTGCCTCGTCGTCACGGAGCTCCCCTACCAGGTGAACCCCGACAACGTCGCGGCGAAGATCCGCGACCTCGCCCGCGACGGCAAGCTCACCGGCATCGCCGACATCCGCGACGAGACGAGCGACCGCACCGGTCAGCGCCTCGTGATCGTGCTCAAGCGCGACGCGGTGGCGAAGGTCGTGCTGAACAACCTGTACAAGCACACGCAGCTGCAGGAGAACTTCGGCGCGAACATGCTCGCGATCGTCGACGGCGTGCCGCGCACGCTCGCCCTCGACGGATTCATCACGTACTGGATCGAGCACCAGGTCGAGGTCATCGTCCGCCGCACGCGATACCGCCTGCGCGAGGCGGAGAAGCGGATGCACATCCTGCGCGGTTACCTCAAGGCGCTCGACGCGCTCGACGAGGTCATCGCGCTCATCCGCCGCTCCCCGACCGTCGACGAGGCCCGCGAAGGCCTGAAGTCGCTCCTCGAGATCGACGACGTGCAGGCCGAGGCGATCCTGCAGATGCAGCTGCGTCGCCTCGCCGCGATGGAGCGCCAGAAGATCATCGACGAGGCCGCCGAGCTCGAAGAGCGCATCGGCGACCTGACCGACATCCTCGCCACGCCCGCCCGCCAGCGCACGATCATCTCGGAAGAGCTGCAGGGCATCGTCGACAAGTTCGGCGACGACCGTCGCACGAACATCCTGCACGGCTTCGACGGCGACATGTCGATGGAAGACCTCATCCCCGAAGAGGAGATGGTCATCACCATCACGCGGGCGGGCTACATCAAGCGCACCCGCAGCGACAACTACCGCTCGCAGCACCGCGGCGGCAAGGGCGTGAAGGGCGCGCAGCTGCGCGCCGATGACGTGGTCGAGCACTTCTTCGTCACGACGACGCACCACTGGCTGCTGTTCTTCACCACCAAGGGTCGCGTCTACCGCTGCAAGGCGTACGAGGTGCCCGAGGCCGGGCGGGATGCCAAGGGTCAGCACGTCGCGAACCTCCTCGCGCTGCAGCCGGGTGAGGAGATCGCACAGATCCTCGACATCCGCGACTACAAGGCCGCGACCCACCTCGTGCTCGCCACGCGCGACGGCAAGGTGAAGAAGACCTTCCTGAGCGAGTACGACACGAACCGCCAGGGCGGGATCATCGCAATCCGCCTGCGTGGGCAGGACGACGAAGAGGGCGGAGACGAGCTCGTCAGCGCGCTCCTCGTCGACGACACCGACGACATCCTGCTGATCTCCCGGCACGGCATGTCGCTGCGCTTCACCGCCACCGACGAGTCGCTGCGCCCGATGGGCCGGGCGACGGAGGGCGTGAAGGGAATGAGCTTCCGCGAGGGCGACTCGTTGCTGTCGGCATCCGTCGCGAAGGATGACGCGTACGTCTTCGTCGTCACCGAGGGCGGCTACGCCAAGCGCACCCGCGTCGGCGAGTACCGGCTGCAGGGGCGCGGCGGACTGGGCATCAAGGTCGCCAAACTGAGCGAGGATCGCGGTGATCTCGCGGGCGGTCTGATGGTGTCCGAGGACGACGAGGTCTTGGTGGTTCTTGCCAGCGGCAAGGTGGTACGCTCTGCCGTGGCCGAGGTCCCAGCGAAGGGTCGCGACACCATGGGTGTCGTCTTCGCCCGTCCCGATGACGACGATCGCATCCTCGCGATCGCCCGCAACGGAGAGCGGACGCTGGGCCAGGCTCCCGAGACGGAAGAGCCCCCCGCCGCCGCAGACGAGACCACGCCCGCGAGCCCCGAAGAGAGTGACACTGACGCATGAGCACGGTAGCCGACAAGCTGGCGAAGAAGTCCTCCAGCAAGACCAGCGCGAAGCAGGTGCGCCTGCGCCTCGTCTACGTCGACTTCTGGTCGGCCGTGAAGCTGTCCTTCCTGGCCGCGGTCGCTCTCGCGATCGTCACAGTCGTGGCGACGTTCCTCGTCTACATGGTGCTGCAGACGACCGGCATGATCACCCGTCTGGATGACCTGTTCAAGGCGTTCGACGGCAACTTCACGCTGAGCGATTACATCAACCTGCCGCAGGTGATGGCCTTCGCCGCGATCGTCGCGATCTTGAACCTCATCGTCGTGACCGTGCTGGGCGCGGTCGTTGCCGGCATCTACAACCTGATGGTGAAGGTCACCGGCGGACTGCTCGTCGGCTTCACCTCGAACTGATCCGATTTTCGGATTGCCCGCGAGTCGGGTAAAGTCTTGGAGGTTGACGGCGGCGACGCCGGTCTCCAGACGGGGCTATAGCTCAGGCGGTTAGAGCGCTTCACTGATAATGAAGAGGTCCCAGGTTCAAGTCCTGGTAGCCCCACCACCCCACCTTCACCGCACCGGGGGCCTTAGCTCAGTTGGTAGAGCGCCTGCTTTGCAAGCAGGATGTCAGGAGTTCGAATCTCCTAGGCTCCACAGTTCATCCTCAGCATCCGCCATCTCCTCAGCTTTCGACAGACGGCCGGTGGATGCCCGCCCGTTAGGCTGACCGGATGGACCTGCGTGTCGCGGCATACGCCGTCGTCTTCGATGAAGAGCGGGGCATCCTGCTCGCCCACTGGCACGAGGGGCGCCGCGCCGCCTGGACCCTCCCCGGCGGCGGACTCGAGGACGGGGAAGACCCGGCCGACGCTGTGCGGCGCGAGGTGCGCGAAGAGACCGGCTTCCGCGTCGAGATCGACGAGCTGCTCGGCATCCATTCCCGCGTGATTCCGGTGCGCCAGCGCATCACTCCCGACGCGGATGCCCCGCTGCACACGCTGCGCATCGTCTACCGCGCCCACGTCACCGGCGGACGGCTGCGCAACGAGGTCGGCGGCTCGACCGACGAGGCCGACTGGTTCGCGCTCGGCGAGCTGCCGGCGGTGCAGCACGTGCAGCTCGTCGACATCGGGATCGAGATGGCCGGGCTCTGAGGCCCGGCCCGCGACCCGCTCAGCGACCGGCCCCGCTCAGCGAGCCGCGGCTGGCTGCGAGATGTCGGCGACTGTCGCGTCGTAGGCGGCGATCAGCTCGTCGGCGTCGACGAACAGGCTGTAGCCGTGCGCCCCGGCACCCATCGCGATGCGGCGACCGACGATCGACGCGTCGGCGTAGACCGGCCAGTCGGTCGAGCTGCCGATCGGCGTGATCGTGCCCCGCTCGTAGCCGGTCGCCGCGAGCGCCAGCTCGGGCTCCGGCAGGCGCAGCTTGTTCACACCGACGAGCGCCCGCAGCTTCGGCCACGAGATCGCCAGGTCGCCGGGGATCAGCGCGAACAGATACGTGTCGTCCGCGCGCTTGACCACGAGCGTCTTGACGATGTCGGTCGGCTGCAGACCGAGAAGCGCCGCCGCCTCGTCGAGGCTCGACGCCGACGGCCGCTCGCGGAGCTCGATCTCGAGCCCCCGGGCGGCCGCGGCGGTACGAACGCGATCCAGCGGATCAGGCATCCGGGGCGCGCAGCGGGTCGTCGGCCACCCACAGCTCGTCGTCGGCGCGAAGCGTCTGCCAGGCGGCGTACAGCACGCCCGCCGCGGCGGCGACACCCAGAAGGATGGCGATCACACCGCCGGCGCCGATGCCCTTACGCGCGGGAGCCGTGCTCACCGCGAGGTGCTTCGAGGCCTGCTTGCCGTACTTCTCGGCCTTCTTCTGGTACTTGCCGACGTTCAGAGGCGTGAACCCCCGACCGGCCGCGAGGTCGTCGCGCTTCTCTTTCGCGGCATCCCACACCGACAGCGCGGAGCCGATGACGGCGCCGACCGCGGGCACGATCTTGTCGTTGTAGACCTTCTTCGAGGTCTGCACCGACTGGTCGACATACGGCGCCGCGTACTTCTCGTACGTGTGCTGCACCGTCGGCACCACCTGCTCGCGCTTGTAGTTGCCCAACTGGCGGCTGGCCTCACGGGCGACGTTGCCGGCCTGGCCGAGCAGCACCTGCTGCGACTCCCACAGCGTGGTCGCCTGGTCCTGAAGCTTGCGGAGTTCCTTCTTGCGCTTGCGGCTGAGGCTCACGGGGCCCTCCCTGATATCCGGGTCGTTTGTCCCCATCTTGCCAGACCCCACGGGGTACGGAAGGCCTTGACAGGTGGCAGAATAATGAGCATGACGATCCACACCGCCGTAGCGACCATCCACACGAACCACGGCGACATCGTCGTCAACCTCTTCGGAGACCAGGCACCGCGCACCGTGGCGAACTTCGTCGGCCTCGCCGACGGCTCGCAGGCGTGGACCGACCCGGCCACCGGCAAGCCCGGCGAGGGCCCGCTCTACTCCGACGTCATCTTCCACCGCATCATCCCGAACTTCATGATCCAGGGCGGCGACCCGCTCGGTCAGGGCGTCGGCGGCCCCGGCTACAACTTCGACGACGAGATCAGCCCCGAGCTGAACTTCAACGACCCCTACATCCTCGCGATGGCCAACGCGGGCCTGCGCCACAACGCCATCACCGGCAAGGCCGAGGGCACGAACGGCTCGCAGTTCTTCATCACCACCGACCCGACCCCGTGGCTGCAGGGCAAGCACACCATCTTCGGCGCCGTCGCCGACGACTCCTCCAAGGCCGTCGTCGACGAGATCGCGGCCGTCCGCACCGGCGCCGGTGACCGTCCGGTCGAGCCCGTCGTCATCAGCTCGATCGACATCGCGCAGGTCTGACGCCCTCGACAGGCTGACAGACCGACCCGACCCGTGACCGACACCTCGTTCCAGGCCAATCCGAACAACTTCTGCTACCGGCATCCCGACCGGCAGAGCTTCGTGCTCTGCCAGCGGTGCCTGCGCACCATCTGCCCCGAGTGCCAGACGCAGATGCCGGTCGGCGTGATCTGTCCGGAGTGCCTGGCCGAGCAGCAGAAGCAGCAGCAGGCGACGGTGACGCGGATGCCTCGTCGGCGCGGGTCGTCGCGCGGCGGGGCATCCGCGCGCGTCTCCAGCGGCACGCCGGTCGTGACGTACACGATCATGGGCGTCACGATCTTCTTCTACCTGCTGGGGATGATCCCGGGGTTCGGCGATGCGCTGCGCAGCATGCTGGTGTTCTACCTGCCGCTGACGTACACGCAGCCGTGGCGGCTCGTGACGGTGACGCTCGTGCACCAGGGCATCTGGCATGTCGCGCTGAACATGCTGGCGCTGTGGGCGCTCGGTCGCAGCCTCGAGCCCCTCCTCGGCAGGTGGCGCTTCCTCGCGCTGTACCTGCTGAGCGCGCTCGGCGGCTCGGTGCTCACCGCACTGCTGGCGCCGACGGCGGTCGTCGCCGGCGCATCGGGGGCGGTGTGGGGACTGCTCGGCGCGATGTTCGTCATCGGGCGGCACCTGGGCGCGAACGTCACCGCCATCGCGGTGATCCTCGGTCTGAACCTCGCGATCACGTTCCTGCCGGAGTCGAACATCGCCTGGCAGGCGCACATCGGCGGCGGCCTCGTCGGCGCGCTCATCGGGTTCATCTTCGCCCGCACGCGGGCGGTGCGTCAGCGCCGCACCCAGATCTGGCTGCTCATCGCGGTGGCCGTCGGGCTCCTCGCCCTGCTCGGCGTTCCGCTCCTCGTCTACCGCTAGGACGGCTGGGGAGAGCGCGAGTTATCCACACCTCTCTCCACAGATGGGGATGAATCACACCGGTGTAATTCACACCCTCGGGAGAGGGCGGTGGACAAAGATCAGCGCCAGCGGGTGGTCATCAAGAACCCGATGAACGCGATGCCGAAGCCGATCACGAGGTTCCAGCCGCCGATGCCGGGGATGGGCAGAGCCTGGCCGCTGAGGTAGAAGACGATGACCCAGAGCAGCCCCAGGATCATCAGCCCCAGCATGATGGGCTTGAACCACACCGGGTTGGGGGTCGCTTCACCCTCGCTGCGCCCGATGAGTTGCTCGTCGTCGTTGCCAGAACGTGCCATGCGGTGATTCTACCTGCCAGCCGCGCCCCAGCCGTGCTGTGCGAGAATCCGACTATGGGGGACACTCAGCCGCGCACGCGACGCGTGCACCGCGAAGCCGGGAGTTCCGCCGCAGCCGCGGCACCGCGGCGCCGGGTCTCGATCCTCGGAGTGCTCGGCGAAGTGCTCATCACAGCCGGCGTCGTCGCGCTGCTCTATGTCAGCTGGCAGATGTGGATCGGCGACTGGATCATCGGCGCCGAGAAGCACAAGGAGGCCAGTGCCCTCTCGCAGAGCTGGATGACCCCGAGCCCGGCGCCGGCGACTCCCGAGGCATCCGACTCCCCCACCCCCGCCCCGAGCGACTCCCCGACGGCGCCGGCCGACCCGGTCATCCCGGTGCAGGATCAGCAGGAGCACGGCACGCAGTTCGGGGTGATGTTCGTGCCGCGATTCGGCCCGGAGTGGCAGTTCACGATCGCGTCGGGCACCTCGCGCACCGACATCCTCGACCAGGGCGAGATCGGCCACTACAACGACACCGCCATGCCCGGCGGGGTGGGCAACACCGTCTACGCCGCGCACCGATGGACCTCGGGCGCCCCCTTCGACCCGATCGACAAGCTCGTCATCGGCGACGCGATCGTCATCCAGACCCCGGACGGCTGGTACACCTACCGGTTCCGCACCCTGGAGTACGTGCAGGACACCCAGGTCGAGGTGCTGCTGCCCGTGCCGCAGCAGGTCGGCGTCGCGGCGAACGGACGCTACCTGACCCTCACCAGCTGCGCCCCCAAGCTCAACATGCTCGAACGGATCATCGCCTACGCCGTGTTCGAGGACTTCACCCCCGCGGCATCCGGACCCCCTGCCTCGCTCGCGGCGCCGACGCAAGGAGCCTCCGCCTGATGTACGCCGCACTCTGGCGCGTTCTGCCCGGCCCCGCGTGGGTGCGCGTGCTGATCCTGCTGATCCTCGTCGCCGCGATCCTGTACGGGCTGTTCTGGTACGTCTTCCCGTGGATCTCGCAGTTCGTCACCCCGCAGGAGTCCACCGTCGGTGGCTGAGCGGGTCGTCGTCGTCGACAACCACGACAGCTTCGTGCACACCCTCGTGGGATACCTGCACGAGCTCGGCGCCGAGACGGTGATGATCGAGGCGGATGCCGTCGATGACGCCGACGCCGCCATCGCGGGCTTCGCGGGCGTGCTCGTCTCCCCCGGGCCGGGCACGCCGGAGCGCGCCGGCGCGTCGATCGACATCGTCCGTGCGGCGGCGCGGCGAGGCACACCCCTGCTCGGTGTGTGCCTCGGCCACCAGGCGCTCGCCGTCGCCTTCGGCGCGCGGGTGTCGGAGGCTCCCGAGCTCATGCACGGACTCACGAGCGAGGTGCGCCACGACGGCGACGACCTGTTCGCGGGGCTGCCCTCCCCCTTCACCGCGACGCGCTACCACTCGCTCGCCGTCGAACCCGCCTCTCTGCGCGGTACGCCACTCGTCGCGACCGCGGCGACGGCGTCGGGCGTCGTCATGGGGCTCGCGCACCGCACGCTGCCGCTTGCGGGCGTGCAGTTCCACCCCGAGGCGGTGCTGACCGAGGGCGGGTACCGGCTGCTCGGCAACTGGCTCGAGCGGGTCGGATGCCCCGGTGCGGCCGCGCGCGGCGCGGCGCTGTCACCGCACCGGCGCCCCTAGCGCGCGCGCCTCGTCTGCGCGGGTCAGCGGCCGGTGCAGACCGTCAGCTCAACGGTGGAGTGGATCGGCACATCGCCGGGCGCGAGCGACTGGGCGGCGACCGTCGGACGGCCCGGGTTCGCGGGGCATCCGGGATCTTCCACGATCGTCGGAACGAGCTTCAGCGTGTCGGCGGAGAGGGCGCGCTGCGCGGCCTCGGCGGTGTAGCCGACGACGTCGACGAGCGTCACCTTTCCGCTCGCGACGACGAGGTTCACCGCGCTGCCGACCGCGATCTCCGAGCCCTCCGCCGGATCGGCCGAGATGACGGTGTCGGCGGTGAGGTCGGGATCGTTGCGGGTCGTGACCGCGCCGAGCGTGAGACCGGCGCTCGTCAGCGCGGTCGTGGCCGCATCGGTGCTGAGCCCGGCGAGGGTGGGCACGGTGCTCATCTTCTGGCCGGTCGACACGTACACCTTCACGAGCTGGCCCGGTGCGACCGTCGTGCCGGCCGCGGGGTCGGTGCGGATGACGTTGCCTTCGGCGATCTGGTCGTTGCGCTCGTCGAGGCGCTCGGTGTCGAGGTCCTGCTCGAACATCAGCTCGTTGGCGCGGTCCCACGTCATCGTGACGACGTCGGGCACGACACGCGCGTTGTCCGGCACGGTGGTCCCGGGGCGGTTGTTCAGCACCCAGAAGAGCACCGAGATGAGCACGACGGCGATCACCGCGATGCCCGCCCAGATCCAGGCGGCCGGAGGGCCGGCCTGCGTGCGCCGCATGGTCGTGTCGGTCGAGAGCTGACGCAGTGAGCGCGCCGTCTCGGCGGCCTGCCGCGGGTTCGCGCCGTACAGCTCGCTCGTCAACGCCCCGACCTGCTTGCGGCTCGGCGTGCGACCGTCGCGGGTCGCGTCGAGTGCGGCGCGGAACGAGCCCGCATCCTGATACCGCTGATACGGGTCCTTGGCGAGAGCGCGCAGCACCACGGCATCCAACGACCGCGGCACGGTGTCGACGATCTCCGACGGTGCGACGGGCGTCTCGCTGACGTGCTGGTAGGCCACCGCGACGGGCGACTCCCCACGGAACGGCGGGCGGCCGGTGAGCAGCTCGTAGAGCACGACGCCGGCGGAGTACACGTCGGCGCGCGAGTCGACCGGTTCGCCCTTGGCTTGCTCGGGCGAGAAGTACGCGGCCGTGCCGAGGATCTGCGTCGTCTCGGCGACGGTCGACGACGAGTCGGAGACGGCGCGGGCGATGCCGAAGTCCATCACCTTCACCTGGCCGGCCGAGGTGACCATGACGTTGCCCGGCTTGATGTCGCGGTGGACGACGCCGGCGCGGTGCGAGTACTCGAGGGCCTCGAGGATGCCGTCGGTGTAGTGGATGGCGTCGTCGATCGAGACCGGACCGGCCGCGATGATCTCCTTGAGCGTCTGGCCCGAGACGAGCTCCATGACGATGTACGGCACGGCGCGCGTCGTGCCGTCGGCGTCGGTCTCGACGTCTTCGCCGGCGTCGTAGACGCGCACGATCGTCGGGTGCGACATGCGAGAGGCGGCCTGCGCCTCGAGGCGGAACCGGGTGCGGAACGTCGCGTCGGCGGCCAGATCGCTCTCGAGGATCTTGATCGCGACCTCGCGGCCGAGCGTCAGGTCGCGGCCTCGGTAGACCGACGCCATGCCGCCGCGGCCGATGACCTCGCCGACCTCATAGCGATCGGACAGCACACGACGTTCTGCAGACACATCTCTCCCTGGACCGGCTCGACAGCCAGCCTAATCGACCGCCCGTTACGGCGCGGTGGTCGGCGTCGACGTGGACTGGCTGGGGATCGGCGCCTGGCCCTCGTTCGACGGGGCGCTCTCGCGGTCGCCGCACTGAGCGGTGTACTTGACGCGGATGAGCGAGCCGGGCGGCGCACCGGGGTCGGCGGTGACCTTGAGGCTCCGCGGGCTCGCCGGCGCCTGGTACGTCGTGCCGCGGTTCGCGTCGAAGGTGCCGTTGATCACCGTGAAGTTGTACGCCGTGACCGACGAGCCCGCGGGGCACGAGAACGCGTCCCACGTGATCGTGAAGGTCTGCGAACCGGCCGGGTCGTTCGTGACGGTCGGCGCGGCAGGCGTCTCCATAGGCGTCTGCTCGTCGTAGAACGTCAGCACGATCTGCTGGTCGAGTCGCACGTTTCCGGCGGTCGGGTTGGTCTGGTAGATCAGGCCCACCTGGTCGGGCGACGGGGCGGCCGTGCCGCGTTCGCAGGTCACGCCGGTCAGCCCGTGGTCGTTCGCGATCTGCAGCGCCTCGTCGCACGTCTTGCCGACGAAGCCGAGGTCGGCGAGTGCGACCGTCGTGGCCGACGGCGTCGTGGCCGACGGCGTCGGGGAGGGCGGCGCGGTCGTGTGCGTGGGGGCCGCGGTCGCGCTGCTCGAGGTCGGCGCGGGGCTCGCGCCCTGGTTCGCGAACAGGGCGAACAGCGTGCCGCCGAGCACGAGCAGCAGCAGCACGATCAGCGCGATCAGCGGCCACGTCCACGGGCTCTGCTTCTTCTTCGGCTTGTCGCCCACGAGCGCCTCGACCTCGTCGCCGGGGCCGACGACCGTCGTGGTCTCCATGATCCGGGTCGTGCCGTCGTCGCCCGTCGAGGTGAGCAGACGCGTCGCGTCGTCCGATCCCGACCCGGCGATCGCGGGCATGATCGCCACCGCGCCGGCGACGTCGCCGCGGCGAAGCGCCGTGGCCGCACGGGCGACCGCCGAGGTGGTCGCGGGGCGGTCTTCGGGCTTCTTGGCGATCATCGACATCACGAAGTTGCGCACCGGCTCGGCGATCGTCGCCGGCAGCGGCGGCGGCGCGTCGTTGATCTGCGCCATCGCGATCGCCACCTGCGACTCGCCGGTGAAGGGACGCTTTCCGGCGAGGCACTCGTAGGCGACGATGCCGAGCGAGTAGATGTCGGTCGCCGGGGATGCCGGGTGGCCCGACGCCTGCTCGGGCGAGAGGTACTGCACGGTGCCCATCACCTGACCGGTCGCGGTCAGCGGCACCTGGTCGGCGATGCGGGCGATGCCGAAGTCGGTGATCTTCACCCGGCCGTCGGGGGTGATCAGGAGATTCCCGGGCTTGATGTCGCGGTGTACGAGGCCCGCCGCGTGCGCAGCCTGCAGGGCCGAGGCGGTCTGGGCGACGATGTCGAGGGTCTTGTCGGTCGACAGCGACCCCTCGCGCTCGAGGATGGTCGACAGCGCCTCACCGGGCACGAGCTCCATCACGAGGAAGGCGGAGCCGTTCTCCTCGCCGTAGTCGAACACGCTCGCGATGCCCTCGTGGTTGACGAGCGCGGCGTGACGGGCCTCGGCGCGGAAGCGCTCGAGGAACCCGGGGTCGCCCATGTACTCGTCTTTGAGGATCTTGATCGCGACCGTACGTCCGATGACGTGGTCGGTCGCCTCCCAGACCTCGCCCATGCCACCGATCGCGATCCGCGAAACCAGCTCGTAGCGCCCGCCGAAGCTCACACCCTGCGTCGGTCTCATCTGCTCAGTACCGCCTCTATAACTTTCTTCGCGATGGGGGCCGCGATCCCGTTGCTCGTCCCGGACTGCCCGAGCCCTCCGCCGTCCTCGATCATCACCGCGACGGCCACTGTGGGGTCGTCGGCCGGAGCGAAGCCGGTGAACCAGAGGGTGTACGGATCACCGGGACCGTGCTCGGCCGTGCCGGTCTTCCCGGCCACGTCGACGCCCTCTATTCTTGCACCGCTCGCTGCGCCGTTGCTGACATTGGCGATCATGAGGCTCGTCATGGTGGCGGCGTCCTGCTCGCTCAGCGCGCGGCCGAACTCGGTGTTCTCGAAGGTCTGCTGCACGGTCAGGTCGGGCGCCACGACCCGGTCGACCATGCGCGGGTTCATCACGATGCCGTGGTTGGCGATGCCCGCCGACACCATCGCGATCTGCAGCGGCGTCGCCTTCACGTCGAGCTGGCCGTAACCGGTCTGCGCGGTCTGGTCGTCGGAGAGCGACCCCTCGGGGTAGTTCGAGGCGGAGACGGCGAGCGGGATGTCGAAGCGCGTGTTGAACCCGTACTTCTTCGCCTCGTCGCGGATCGCGTCGTCGCCGAGCGCGACGGCGAGCTGGGCCATCGGGATGTTGCAGCTGAGGCGGAGCGCCGTCGCGAGCGACACCTGGTCGCCCGGGCCGCACGTGTTGCCGTCGAAATTGTGGATCGCGGTCGAGGTGCCCGGGAGCACGTAGCTCGACGGGTTCGCGAACGTCGAGTCGGGAGTGAACTTGCCCGACGCGAGCGCGGCGGAGGCGACGACGAGCTTGAAGGTCGACCCGGGCGGGTTCAGCGTGTCGATCGTGCGGTTGGCGAGCGGATCGACCGCGGCGTTCAGCAGCTCGTCGTAGGTCGTGTTGACCGCCGCCGAGTCGTGCACCGCGAGGGTGTTCGTGTCATAGCTCGGGCTCGTCACCATCGCGAGAACACGGCCGGTGGACGGCTCGATCGCGACGACGGCGCCCTGGTACGACCCGAGCGCCTCGGTCGCGACGCGCTGCAGCGCGGGGTCGAGAGTCAGCAGCACGTTCGAGCCGCGGGGCGGCTGGCCCGTGATGATCTGGTCGACGCGGGAGAGGAACTGCGAGCTCGCCGCGCCGGACAGCTCCCGGTTCATCGCCTGCTCGATGCCGGTGGCCGACTGCAGCACCGGGTTGATGTAGCCGGTGACGGGGGCCCACATCGGGGCATCCGCGTACTGCCGCTGCCAGCTGTAGATGTCGTCGGAGGGCACCGACGAGGCGATGACCTCGTCGCCCGCGATGATCGAGCCGCGCTGCACCTCGAACGAGTCGTACAGCGTGCGGCGGTTCTCGGGGTTCTCGGCGAGGGTCTGCGCCTGCACCACCTGGATCCAGCTGGTGGCACCGAACAGGCCGAAGAACATCACCACCATGATGATGCTGAGGCGCCTGAGCTCGCGAGTCATCCGATCACCACCCGGGGCCGGGAGCGCACCGCGTCGGAGATGCGCAGCAGCAGCGCGACGATGATCCAGTTCGCGATGAGCGACGAGCCGCCCGCGGCGAGGAACGGGGTGGTGAGTCCGGTGAGCGGGATGAGCCCCGTCACGCCGCCGACCATGATGAACACCTGCAGCGCGAGGGTGAACGACAGGCCCGTGGCGAGCAGCTTGCCGAAGTCATCCTGCCCCGCCATGCCGATGCGGATGCCACGGCTCGTGAACACCATGTAGAGGCAGAGGATCGCGAACACCCCGATGAGCCCGAGCTCTTCGCCGAGGCTCGGGAAGATGTAGTCGCTCTGCGAGAGCGGGGTGAGGCCCGGCCGGCCGTGGCCGAGACCCGTGCCGATGAGGCCGCCGTGGGCGAGGCCGAAGATGCCGCTGGCGAGCTGATAGCTCGAGTCGTTGATCGTGTCGGGGTCGAACGGGTGCAGCCAGTTCGTGAACCGCGCCTGCACGTAGGGCAGCACGGTGGTCGCGAGGGCGACGCCGATCCCGACGAGGGTGAGGCCGATCACGACCCAGCTCGTCTTGCCGGTGGCGACGTAGAGCATCGCGACGAACATGCCGAAGATGAGCATCCCGGTGCCGAGGTCGCGCTGCAGCACGATGATCGCCATGGCGCCGGCCCAGAGCAGCAGGAGCGGCCCGAGCTCGCGGGCGCGCGGCCACGTGATGCCGAGGAACCGGGTGCCGACCGAGGTCAGCGACTCGCGGGTGCGCACGAGGTAGCCGGCGAAGAAGATCGCGAGGCAGATCTTGGCGAGCTCGCCCGGCTGGAACGAGAAGATGCCGCCGATGGAGATCCAGACGTCCGCGCCCGCGTCGGTGCCGAGGCCCGGGATGAACGGCAGCAGCAGCAGCACGATGCCGGCCAGGCCGAATACGTACGTGTAGCGCAGCAGCACGCGGTAGTTGCGCAGTAGCACGACGATCGCGACGGCCGCGCCGATCGCGATCACGAGCCACACCAGCTGGCGGGTCGACAGCGCCGCCCAGCCGGTGTCGCCGTCTTCGATGTCGATGCGGTAGATCATCGCGAGGCCGAGACCCGACAGCACCGTCGCGATCGGTACGACGAACGGATCGGCCTGCGGCGCGCGGTAGCGCAGCACGATGTGCAGCCCGAGCACGAGCACGGTGAGCCCGCCGCAGTAGTAGAGGAACGTCCAGTCGATGTGTCCGGTGGCCCCGAGCTGCACGAGGGCGACGGCCGCGCCATTGATGAGAAACGCGAACAGCAGCAGCCCGAGCTCGCGGTTGCGCTGGGTCTGCGGCATCCGGATTCTGCGCAGCGCCTTCACGACGGTCGTGTCGGTCGTGACCGCCCCGGCGGTGGCGGTCACGGGGCATCCTCCAGCGTTCGGCGCATCGTCTCGACGATCGCCTCGGCGTTGGCGAGGGAGCGCGCCGAGATCGTCTGCTGCACGGCGAGGCGCTGATAGAACGGCAGGTCGACGAGCTCGATGCCGGTGTCCTCATAGGGCGATGACAGCGAGATGGGGCCGAGGTCCTGTTGGATGCCACGGAAGATGACGACCGTGTCGTCGTCGGCGCCCACGAAGTAGCGCGACTGGGTCCACGAGTAGGCGCCGAGCGTCGCCGCGGCGAGCACCGCGAGGATCACGGCGAGACCGACGATCCACCAGACCCGCCGGCGACGGGCGCGGCGGCGGTCTTCTTCGATGAGCTCTTCGAGGAACTCGGCGGCCGGCTCGAAGTGGGTGGGCTCGTTCGCGGCCTGGCGGCCGGGGTGCAGCCAGCTGGTGCGGCCGGGGCGGGCGGCGGGCACCTCGACGCCGCGGGGGTTCGAGGCCGACCCGACGATCGTGCCGGCGCCGCTGAACATCGGGTGGCTGCCGCCGACGTCGACGATCACGACCGTGACGTTGTCGGGCGCGCCCGCGTCGAGCGCCTGCTTGAGCAGCAGGTCGGCGGTGCGCCCGGGGGGCAGGCCCTGGCCGAGGGTCTTCGAGATGTGCGCGTCGTCGACGACGCCGCACAGGCCATCGGAGCACAGCAGCCAGCGGTCGCCCGGCTGGGTCGGCATGATGAACGTGTCGATCTGCGGATCGGGATCCATGTCGCCGAGCACGCGCATCAGCACGGAGCGGCGCGGGTGGTAGCGGGCCTCCTCCGGGGTGATGCGGCCCGAGTCGACGAGGCGCTGCACGAACGTGTGGTCGGTCGTGATCTGGGTGAGCGCGTCGTCGCGGTACAGGTAGATGCGCGAGTCGCCGATGTGGGCGATGACCGCGTAGTCGTCGACCATGACGAGGGCGCTGACGGTGGTGCCCATGCCGGCGAGCTCGGGGCGCTCGGAGACGGTGTCGATAAGCACGGTCGCCGTCACCGATATCGCCTGCTGCAGGGCGACCTCCGCCTCGGTGGGCGTGGCGAAGGGGTGGTCGAGGTCTTTCAGCCGGTGCACGGCGATGCTCGAGGCCACGTCGCCGCCGGCGTGGCCGCCCATGCCGTCGGCGACGACGAACAGGTTCGAGCCGGCGTACCCCGAATCCTGGTTGTTGGAGCGCACCTTCCCGGTATGGGAGATGGCGACGCTCGACCCCTCGAAGACCATGACCGCGTCCGCTTACTTCCGCAGCTCGAACGTCGTCGCGCCGACCTTGATCGGGGCGCCGATCCGCACGGGCACGGGCGTCGCGACGCGCGCCCCGTCGTGCCAGGTGCCGTTGGTCGAGTCGAGATCCTGCAGCATCCACTGCTCGCCCCACAGGAGGAGTCGGGCGTGGTGGCTGGACGTGTAGTCGTCGCGGATGACGAGGCCCGATTCGCTGGAGCGGCCGATCGTGAGCGGCTCGCCGGTGAGGGGGAGCTCGAGGCCCGCCTTCGGGCCGCTTGTGATGACGATGCGGCTGACGCTGTCGCGGGTGGCCTGCTGCGGGCCGGCCGGGCGGGTGTTGCCGCGGGTGTCGTTCCGCGCGGGTGCGTCGGCGGATCGCGAGGGTCGCGGGGTGACCGGGGCGGTCGCGGCGCTCGCCGCGGCGGGCGCGGGGGCGGGTGTCGCGGCGGCTGCGGCGGGGTCGGCGAGCTTTCGCACCTTCACGCCGAACAGGTCGGCGCGCAGCGAGTAGACGACGGCGAAGACGAAGAACCAGAGCAGGATCAGGAAGCCGACCTGCAGCAGCAGCAGGGTCAGTTCGCTCACGACAGCCCGCCGATCCCGAACGTGCGCGTGGCGTCGGCGGCCGAGGTCGTCGGCCGCGGCGGGCTCGCCTGCGCGATGACGCGGAAGGTGATGTCGGTGCGGCCGATCGTGATGATGCCGTCGGGCGGAAGCGGGGCCTCGGTGATCTTGCGCCCGTCGAGCTGCGTGCCGTTGGTGGAGCCCAGGTCGCGCACCATGGCGCGCTCGCCGTCCCACAGGATCTCGACGTGCCGGCGACTCGTTCCCGCGTCGGCGATCGTGATGTCGGCGTCGCTGCCGCGGCCGATGACCGTGCGGCTCGCGACGAGTGGATGCCTCGTTCCCGCGATCTCGACGACGCCGCGCCAGGAGACGGTTCCGGCGGCGGTCTGCGACAGCACGCGCAGGGTGCCGGTGGGCAGCTGCTCGTCGGCGGAGAGGGCGATCGTCACGGGCCCGGCGAAGCTGAAGCCCTGCGCCGCGGCGTGCTTCTCGACGAGGGTGTGCAGCTCGGTGTCGAGGGTGCTGCCGATCGAGCGCATCCGCTCGGCGTCGGCGGGCGACATGCGCACCTCGAACGCGTTCGGGGCGAGGATGCGGTCGCGGCTGACGACGGCGGCCTTGGCATCCAATTCGGTGCGCAGCGCCGCCGCGATCTCGACCGGTTGGATGCCGCTGCGGAAGGACTTGGCGAACGCGCTGTTCACAGCGCGCTCGAGTCCCTTCTCGAAGCTGTCAAGTAGTCCCACGGGGCTCCTCAGGCTGGCGACCGGTGCGTACATGCTAGTTGCAGAGTCTGAGCGGACGCGGCAAACACCCGGTAGACGGGTTCGATGCGCCCTCGGCGACGTGATATTCTCGGGAAGTTGGGTCGATGCCTGCATCGACACGCGCGAGTGGCGGAATAGGTAGACGCGCTGGCTTCAGGTGCCAGTGCCCGCAAGGGCGTGGGGGTTCAAGTCCCCCCTCGCGCACAGAACGAAAGTGGCTCCTCACCAGGGATTTTATGATCCAGGTGAGGGGCTATTTCGTTATCATGGGGCGAGATATGGGGCAAGCGCCTCGGCGTGCCCCATCGCGAGGCTCATGTCCCGGCGAGGCGGCTGGCGAACCGGTCGACGGCGTTCTTCTGCATCGTCGGGGTGACGTGGCTGTAGATGTTCATCGTCGTGGTGATCGTGGAGTGCCCGAGGCGTTCCTGCACGACCTTGGGCGGCACGCCGAGTTCCATGAGGATCGTCGCATGCGTGTGCCGCAAGCCCTTGAGCGTGACGCGGGGCAGGTGCTCGAACCTCTTGACCTTGACGGCCCACTTGAGGCGGCGATCCCAGCGGCTGGTCATCGCGTCGGGTGAGCGGGGCTGGCCATCGTCGTCTCCGAAGATGTAGGCATCGGCCCTCGCCAGCTCGAAAGACAGCTCGGCGCGAGCGACCTTGTAGGAGGCGATCGCTTTCAAGGTCGCGGCGTCGACGTCGATGACGCGAGCGTTGCCGGTCTTGGTGGTCTTCGTCTTCGTCCAGTCCTCGGTGTTGATCGCACGCCGGATGCTGACCTGCGATGTCTTCGTGTTCAGGTCGCCCCATTTGAGCGCGAGGGCTTCGCTGCGCCGCATCCCGGTGTTCGCGATCACCCACCACAGCGCGAACAACTCGTCCTGTAGCTCGTCGCGATCCCACGCGAGGAACGCGGCGAGCTGATCGGCCGTCCACGTCACCAGCTCGGGCTTCTCTGCCCGCATCTGGTTCGTGGTCGGCGCTTTTGCCGCCTTCCGCTTGGCGGGGTTGGTGGCGATATGCCCGTCCTCGATCGCGGCGTCGAGGATCGCGCCGAGCACGACGTGAGCCTTGTGGACGGTGTTGGCCGACAGCGGCCCGCCCTTGTCCTGCTCGTCCTTCCGTCCGTGCTGTTCCAGGTCGCGGTAGTGGCGGGCGATCCGGGTAGGGGTGAGCTTGTCGAGCGGATAGTGCCCGAGCTGCGGGCGGAGGTGATTGCGGATGATCTTGTTGTACCCGGCGATCGTGGAGTCCGCGAGCTTGAGCCCTTCCACCCAGGCGTCGGCGTAGACGCCGAGAGTGGGTACTTTCCCGCCGAACTTCTCCTGCTGATCCCGCTGCTTGAGGGCGTCCTGCAACGCGGCGTCCGCATCGGCGGCGGTTGAGAATCCGCCCCGGCTGAACTTCTTCTCCCCGAGGTCGGGCTGCTCCGGGTCGACGGGCACCCAGATCTGATACCGCCACCGCTTCCCTGCGGCGGTCTGGTACGACTGGATCGACCCGCGGCCACGACGCCGGGTTCGCGAGCGACGTGCCTGCGCTTTCTGCGACGTCTCGGCAGCGTCGGCTGCTCGTTCCGCTGGCGTTCCGCGTGGTGCCATGATTCCGGCTCCTTCCTCTCTGCGGCTCGGCTACTCGGCGGGGCCGAAGCGGTCGAGGTAGTCGGCGGCGTCGAACACGCGCCCGGTCGGGTCGATCTGCACGCCCCGTTCCCGGATGAGCCGCTGGCGTTCCTTCAAGTCCGCGAGGCGCTTCGTGTAGTCGTCGTGGCTGGCCTGGTTCGGGCTGCCGTGGCGCAGCGCGCTCTCGAAGTATTGGATGCGGTTGAGGTTCTGCACCCATTCCTGCTGCCAGTAGGCCAGCAGTCCGTCGCTGGTGAGGACGAGTTCTCCGCGCGCCCACTTCTCGATTTCCTCCGGCAGGTACGTCTCCGGTACCCCGGTCAGCGTCGTCTGCTCATCTGGGGGCGTCAGGAGTGCGGCGGGGCTGGTGCGCAGCAGGTAGGCGATCACGGTGAGGTCGTCCACGTCCACGCGGCGATCCCCGTTCTCCAGCTTGCTGATGCCCGACGGTGACAGCTTTCGGCCTGCGGCGCCGAGAGCGTCGGACATGGTGCGCAGGTCCATGCCGATCGCCTGACGGGCGGCGCGGATGTTCGCGGCGACGTGTGCATTGGTGATGCCGGGAGGGTTGCCCCTCACTCGCTCTGTTTCCATAGTGAGAACATACAACGCTGTACTTGACAACGCAACTCTGGGCTTCTACCGTGGATTGCACCCTTCTTCTCTCGCGCGGCAACGAAACGGATGGTGCGATATGCGGCAGAGCACTCTCGGCATCGACGACCTTCGCCGCCTTCGCAGCCTCGTCATCACCCGTCAGGAGGCCGCCGAAGCCCTCGGCGTCGATCCCCGCACGATCACGGTTGGCATCGAGGACGGCACCATCCCCTCGGTGAAGATCGGCCGCCGCGTCGTCATCCCGCGAGAGAAGTTCCTCGCCCGGTTCGCGGACGACACGACTGCCGACTGACTAACCGCGGCTCGGTGCCTGCTATTTCTCGGCTAGTGCACTTAAAGTAGAAATAGCGACGACGGAAGGGAGGCTGTGATGGGTGGGTACGTCGAGCGTCTGTGGCATCCCGAGGATGCGGGCGGTCTGAGCCGCAAGGATCGCGCGCCCGGTCGTTACCTCGCTTACGTGCCCGACGAACTGGGCGACAGCCTCCCGATGCTGGGCGCCGAGGCGCAGGGAGCGGCGGAGGACGCACTGGCGGTCCTTGCCCGCGCGGATGAGCGGATCGGAGCGCGGGGCCGTTACCTGAATCACCTGCTGATCCGTTCGGAGTCCATCTCGTCCTCGTGGATCGAGGGAAACCGGGTCACGCCCAAGCGCCTGGCGATCGCGGAGCTGCTGCACCAGGGACCGCGTCAGGCGCTCGACGTCGTGGCGAACGTACGCGCGACCGAGTCAGCTATCGCTGAGCTGGCCGACCATACACGCACCATCGAGACCTCCGACATCGTGGACCTCCAGCACGTCATCGAGCCCCGACTTGAGCGTGGGGTGCGGCAGGAGCAGAACTGGGTCGGCGGGCCCGGCTGGTCGCCACTACGAGCCGCATTCGTCCCGCCGCCGGAGACCGAGGTGCCCCGCCTCGTGGCGGACCTGGCGCGGTTCGTCACCGACACCGCCGGAAACCCGGTGGTGCGGGCGGCGATCGCGCATGCGCAGTTCGAGACGATCCACCCGTTCATCGACGGCAACGGCCGTACCGGGCGCGCACTCATCCACACGGTTCTGCGCCGCGGCGACGCGCTGCGGAACGCGCTCATCCCGATCAGTACCGTCTTCGCCGGCGACACTGACGCCTACATCGCGGGCCTCACCGACTACCGTTCCGATCCGCCCGCGCTCGATGAATGGGTGATCGGCTTCGCGCAGGCCGCGGAGAAGGCAGCCGGGAACGCGGTGAGGCTCGCGGAGGACATCGCCGCGCTGGACCGGGACGTGTACGACCGACTCGTAGCCTTCCGTCGTGACCGGGGCCTGAACCCCGCGGTGCCGCGGCGGGATGCGGTCGTGCTGCGTATCCTCGACACGCTCGCCTCCGATCCGGTGCTCACCGCCGAATTCGTCAGCACACGCCTGTCTGTCTCACCGGCCGCAGCGCACCGGGCACTGACCGAGCTGTCCGAGGCGGGCATTCTCGGCCGCACAAAGGATCAGCGCGGACGTCTGGTCTGCTGGACCGCAGACCGCCACCTGGCCCTCGTCGCGCTCACCGAGCGCAGCAATCGCGTCGGCGGTGGGGACACCCAGGGGCGCAAACCGCGACTCGGGCCCGCGCTGCCGGACGTGAGCCAGTTCGGCGCACGACGCCAGGTGTCCACCACGCGACGCGACGCGCCCGGCCTGTAAGGCGACGAGACCGATGGTCGACTACTGGAACCACAACACCGCCTACCACGCGGAGCTGCTGGACGCCGTGCCGCCATCAGGCGGGGATGTGCTCGACATCGGCTGCGGAGACGGCCTCCTGGTCGAGAAGCTCGCAACCAAAGCCACGAGGGTGATCGGCCTGGACCCTGATCCACGCGCGATCAACCAAGCACGACGACGCCTGACCGAGACGCCGAACGCCCAGGTCGTCCTCGGCTCATTCCTGACCGCACCGGAGCTGGATGGGCAAAGCTTCGACCTCATCACCTGCGTCGCCACGCTCCACCACATGCCCCTGTTCGCCGCTCTCGAACAGATGAACGCGAAGCTCAAGCCGGGGGGCGGTCTCTGCATCGTCGGCTTGTCAGCGAACAAGACTGCCTGGGACTGGATCGTGTCCGGGGTGCACGTGCTCCCCATCCGATTGCTGAGCAAGCTCCGCGGTGAATCGGGTTACCCCGGCATGGCTGTCGCGCGTCCTTCGGAATCACTCGCCGAGATCAGGCGCATCTCCAGCAAGGTACTGCCAGCCAGTCGGGTGCGCCGTCGGTTCTGGTACCGCTACACCCTGACCTGGACGAAGCCCGAGTAGACGACACACTCCCGACTAAAGCCCAAGCCCCCGGCTGGGCGGTGTCGGGCCGGAGCGGGAGGGCCGCTTGGTGAAGTCGTGGAGCTTCGCAGCGCGTGCCTTCCGTGCGGTCTCGGCGCGCTCCGCAGCGTCGCGTCGTGCCTGATCTTGCGCGGCGCGGTCGCGGATGAGCTGCGCGGCCTCAGTGACGGGCAGGGCCTCGATGGTGTCGAGGGTGCGGCGTGCGGCGTTCGGCGTGCTGTCGCCACGTCGCGGCGTACTCGCGTGGATTGCCCAGGCGGAGGTCTCCGAACACGTCGTGGATGAGCCTGCGCCGTTCCTCCATGTGCTGGGCGGTGAGTTCCCGCTGTGCTTTCCGGGCCGCGTCTACGAGCTGCCGCTGCTCGATCACGCGTGGGTGCGCGTCAGCCTCGCGGCTGGTGACGGACTCGGCCCACGGCTCGACACTCGTGGCTGCGGCGGGGATGCTGCCCCACCTGCGCCGGGCGGTCATCTCGACGGTCTCGCGTTCCCTGGTCGCGGCGTATAGCGCACGGGCGGCGCTGCGCTTGCGGAACCCCCGTGCTGCGTCCTTCGCGCGCGACGCTTGCCACAGTCGCGACTGCGCGGTTACGACGGCCGTGCCATCATCTGCCGCCTGGACGACGAGCGGTCCGAAGACTTCCGCCCGCACTCGTTGTGCCTCGTTCTCGACCGTAGCGAGGATCGTGGTCTGCTCGTCCTCCTCGGCCTTGTGTCGTTTCGCCAGGTCGGTGAAGGCCGCGGCTGCCTGCTCCCATCTCGCGGCGAGGCGTTCGGCCTTCTCGATTTGCTTGCTGAGGCGAGCACGCTCGGCGTTCACCTCCTGCACTGGCCCGTCGTCGGTGAGCCCGGACACTGCGACCTGTGCCCGCTGCGTCGCCTCGACAAGTCCACGGTCGGCGCGGTCCCGCTCGAGTGAGGCCGTGAACTGCTCGCGGGCGTCCCCGAGGTCGGCGGCGACGACGTGCAGGCGGTTCGTCTCCCGCCCGCGGGTGAGGCCGACGTAGACGCCGGCCGCGCTGAGGGCGTCGGAGAGGATCGTGTGGGACTCCGGCGCTGTGAGGCCCTGGACGCCGTAGGCGGTCGCAGCGTAGGCCAGGTGCGCGTGCTCCGCGACGTACTCCACGGGCAGTCGCACCGTGCGCTGCTGCTTCCGGTCGGAGGCGGTGTCCCGTACCCACAGGTCGCCGTCTCTGCCGACCTGCTGGACGATCCAGGTCTGCCGGTTCGTCACGCCCGCTTCCGAGTCGTTGCGGCGGGTCTGGATTAGGTCGCCCCGCCCGATGCTCAACCCGTCGGAGCCTTCGACGGTGCGGGCGTCGTCGACCAACCCGGCGCGTACCCGGTTCTCTCGGATCAGGGCATTCAGTTCACGGGCCTCGTCGTTCGTCGCCGCGGTGATCGCGGCCTCGTCGATCCGGTCGGCTGCGACCGCGGCGCGTAGCGTTTCGGTGTCCTCGTGCAGCACGACCAGGCCGAGCGCATGCAGCCGGTCGAACAGCCTGGCGGGTCACGGCCGGTTCGGAGGTCGAGGGTGAGCTGCGCGTACTCGGGATCGGTGAAACGGTGCAGGCTCGTCAGGTCGAACACTCGCGGCACGAGCGCGGCGGCGATGTCGAACACGCCCCCCGCGTCCGACCGCGGGGAGCTGTGCCCGGTCCCCGACCAGGGCGAGCGTCGCGCCGGCTTCGTCCGTGACGGTCAGGAGGGCGAGGGCGGTGTCCTGGTCGAGCATCCCGGCTTCGTCCACCACGATCCGTTCGCCATGAGCCAGGCGGTTCTCCTTCGCCGGGCCGCGGTAGGCCGCGCCCGTCTCCGGGTCGGCGTCACCGGGCGCGAGTCGTGTCCAGACTCCATCGGTGTTCCACCGGAATCCGTACGCGTGAACGAGCGCGGCAACCGAGTCGGTCGGCACGCCGAGCTCGACCGCGGCGACCTCGGCGGCCTTCTTCGTCGGCGTCATGACCCGCACGCTCCGGCCGTCGCGCTCGGCGGTGCGGGTCGCCGCGCCGAGCATGGTGGTCTTGCCTGCACCGGCCGCGCCCTCGACCACGACCAGCGGCCGGGATGAGGAGACCGCGGCAGCGGCGCGCGCCTGGTCCGCGTCCAATCCCGGCTCGCGCACGGACGGGGTTGTGCCGGACGCGCGCGCCGTGGCGCGTGCAACGAGCCGGTCGCGCAGCTCTGTCTCGACCGTGACGACGTGCAACGTCGTCAGGTGCGCCACATGCTCCGGCGTCGGTGCGCCGGGCGGAAGGATCGAGAGGCAGTCGCCCGTCGCCAGCCGCGTCGTGATGCCGATGAACTCACGCAGTTCGTCCGGGGTGGCGCGCACGCCGGCTTCGGTGACGATGCGCGTCACCTGCTCCTGCACGTCATGCACTGTCCAGGCCGATGCAGCAGCCGCGGCCCGGTCGAGCGCTCGGGACGCGATCTGCTGCACGGCCAGCTCATCGAGCGTGCGCGCGGGTTGCACGGTGGCGCGCGGCAGGTCCGGCGTGTAGCCGGCGTCCTGCAGCTCGCGCCGCCAGCCTGCTTCGGAGCCGAGCTGCGACGGCTTCTTGTTCGGCCGTTCGTGGTCCCATGCCTTCGCGTGCAGCCTGGCGCGCACCACTGGCCCCGGCTCCTCGCCGGGACGCGCCGCCTCCCACTCGGCGGTGAACTTCGCCAGGTTGCTCGCCACCTGGGCGCCGCGCTTCGACATGAGCGCATTCCACGGCTCCAGCTCCGCGACCTCCCCAGCCACGGGATCGAGGGTGAGTCCGTGCGTATCGAGCATGGCGGCGAGTTGCGGGTGCGCCGCGATGACCGCGGTGCCGAGCGCGCGGATCGCGCCCTGCTGCCGAAACAACGCCGCCGTATCCAGACCCCGCCACGCACCATCCGTCCAGACGCGGGTGCCGATCTGGAAATGGATATGCCGGTGCGGATCACCCGCTCGGCTCGTCTTGTGCGAGACGGCCACCGTCTCCAACTGCTCGACTGGCACGACCTCCTGGGCGCCGCGCGGTCCGACCCTCGTGACGGAGTGCTGTCCGAGCCAGGAGCGAATCCCGGCCACAGCGTCGCGTTGCGCCGCGTCCAGCGCCTCCGACACCTCGGGATGCAGCGCGGCGGCGACGGAGAGGGACTTGGAGACGTTCACGACCATCTCCGCGAACCGAGGCGACCCACGCCGCCCATCGCCCGGCAGTCGAGGCTTGCCCATTGACTCCCGGTGAGCGCGTTTACCCAATCGACCCACTGGCGGTACTCGTCCGCCGACAGCGCGACCTCACCGATCACCCGCCCCTCGGCATCGACAGAGGTGAACTCCGCCAGCGCGGTGCCCGCCTCCAGGTAATACTCGTCAGCCCTGGTGCGGTCGGACTCCAGATAGCGCAGCGCATCCGCCCCGGTGCCCCGGAACAGGATCACACCGCCCTTCATGATACACCTCTGTGTCTAGTAGCACGCCCTATGTATCTACCATGGTAACATACGTCCATTCTCTGGGGAGGGATAGGAGGTAGGAGGAGGAGGTCGAGAGTGTCGGAGAGGCCTTGGACGGTAGGGAGGTCGCGGGGGGAGTTCTTCGGGCGTCGTCCGGGAGAGGGTTCGTCGGGGTCTGCATGCGGAAGGTGATTCGGGGAACTGATCGGAGGTGTTCCTCGGCGTGTTCCACCGGTCGAGTAGGGCGGCACGAGCAGCGGGGAGGAGCCAGCCGAGACTCCGGTCGACGCGGAGAGCCTGACGAGCGACGACATCTGGCGGCATCCGGAATACGTGAAGATTCGCGAGACACCGAAAGATGACTTCCTCGCGGCATCCGACCCGGGTGTTCACGCTGATCTAGCAAGCCACCTCTCTCGCGTGAGGTCGATCGATGTGCTTCGGGAGACGCGCGCGTTGCGGGGGTTTACGCGGGTTCGCGACGGCGAGCTGAAGCTGACGGAGGGGAAAGCGATGCTCAGGCGTGCCAGCTTGACCCCTGCACAGGATTGGCTGCCGGCCTATGTGGTCAAGGGTGAAGGAATCTACTTCGAACTCGATGGGGCACGCCTTGCAGGCTGGGAGGGGCGTGCGGAGGTTCAGGCGCGCGCTCAGCGGATCACCGATCACTACGGATCAGTGGCAAGCCAGCGTGGGTTGCAGGGGCGGACGATTAGCCCAAGGTTCGTGCTGCTGCATACGCTGTCGCATCTTTTGATCAACGAATTCATCTTCGCCTGCGGCTACAGCTCGGCTTCGCTCCGGGAGCGTCTCTACGTCTCTGACTCGGCTGGTCGGAACATGGCCGGCGTACTGATCTACACAGCGGCGGGCGACTCAGAAGGGACGATGGGTGGACTTGTTCGCATGGCACGCCCGGACAACCTACGGCAAGTTTTTGCCTCTGCACTGGCGGACGCTCACTGGTGCTCGACTGATCCGGTGTGTATGGATGCAGGCGAGAAGGGGCAGGGGCCGGACTCCTGCAACCTTGCGGCGTGTCACGCCTGTGGGCTCCTCCCCGAGACCAGCTGTGAGGAATTCAATCGGTTCCTCGATCGAGGTCTCGTGATCGGCACTCTGGATGACCCGAACTTGGGCTACTTCTCTGACGCGTTCTCAGACTGAAACGTTTCTGAAGGACGATACCTGCGACGAGGAGGACCATCGTCACGCGGGGGCTGTGCTCATGGGGCAAACGATGGGGCACCAAGTACGTTTCTGCGCGTATCGAGAGGTAGGCGCATGCCTTCGCTACCCCGGAAACCGTTGCTTTCATGCGGGTTTCTGCGTCCTAGCGTGGGTGCCTGTCCGGGCGGGGGCAAGAGTTCAAGTCCCCCCTCGCGCACCACAGGTCCTGAGTCGCGACATCGTCGATGAACGAGTCGCGGCTCAGGACGAGAACATCGCCCGTGATCCGCGCGTTCACTCCGATGACGCGCGGCTCGATCAGCCTGGGCGCGCTCAGGCCAGGCCGTGCAGGTGGCGCAGCATCCGTTCGGCGCCGTCGGCGTCGCGCTCCGCGATGCACGTGCGCAGCTCCTGATATCCGTCGGCAGGCGCGATCGGGCATCCGATGAACGGCTGCCAGCCGCGCAGATTCCGTTCGATCGCGAGCGCGGCCTCGCGGATGAACCCGATGAACACCGAGTTTCCGGTGCCCCGCGTCACCTGCTGGAACATCGTCGTGGATGCCTCGAACAGCGACAGCCCGTCTTCGCGCCGGGCGGCTGCGACCACGGCATCCGCCGCTTCGACGATCGCGGCGATCTGATCGTCGCTGCACCGCTGCAGCGCGATGCGCAGGGCGTTGCCCATGAAGTAGGCGGTGAACTCGACGGTCTCTTCGCGCAGCCGATCGCTCGGCTCCGACACCCGCGTGTACCGGCCGACGGCCACCTCGACCAGGCCGAAGCGCTCCAAGCGCTGCAGCGCCTCGCGTACCGGCGTGCGGGAGACCCCGAGCTGTTCGGCGAGCTCGACGTCGCGCAGCCGCGCTCCGGCCGGAAGCGTGCCGTCGAGAATAGCCGCCCCGATGCGCGCGTAGACCTCGTCGCTGAGGATCGTGCCGCCGTTCAGGCGGATCGGGTCAAGCGTTGCTCTCATCGCCCGACAGTTTACGAGTGCCGGAGCTGAAACGCCGTGTCGCCGGCCGTGCAATCCGGTCGCGTTATGGCGCGACTCCTGCACGATCTCTGGGCGGATTCCCACCCACAGGACCTCCTGACCGCCCCGATATATCAGTAGTCTGGGCCATGTCACGCTGAGCGTGACCGATCCGGGGGGATCCGTCGACGCCCGGGCGACGCGCCAAGCGCGATGCGCCCGGGCGTCGAATGGTTTCCGGGCGTGGCGAGCGGGTCGAACGTGACGGGATGTTGCAACGTTTGTGTCACCTTAGACAAAAGGATGACGCGGAAAGTGCCTCCCACGGCTAGGTTTGTCGGTGTCGGCGCAATCGCGTCGTCATCGCACGTCAGTAAGGCAGTTCATGGCAACGCAGGGCACCGTCAAGTGGTTCAACTCGGAGAAGGGCTTCGGGTTCATCGCTCCCGATGAGGGCGGCGCAGACGTCTTCGCTCACTACTCCGCCATCGAGTCGAGCGGCTACCGCTCCCTCGAGGAAAACCAGCGCGTCGAGTTCGAGATCGCCCAGGGCCCCAAGGGCCTGCAGGCGGAGAACATCCGACCCCTCTGATCTTGTGACGGCTCGCGCCAGCGCGAGCTCTCAACGATCGCTGAAGGCGTCGTGGTCCACCCGGACCGCGGCGCCTTTCGCGTACCCGGCGCCCGGGGCTGGTGCCGGGGCCTGGGCCGGGCCTGGGGGCGAGCTTCTCAGTCCTCGATGAGGAGCAGCGCGCGCAGCTCTTCGGGGGTGTCGACGGCTGCGGCCGCACCCTCGCTCTCGTGCGGCCAGCTGAAGCCCCAGCGCACGAAGATCACCGGAACGCCCTGCGTCGCCCCGCCCTCGACATCGTGGTGGCGATCACCGATCAGGACCGGGCGCGAGGTGTCGGCGCCGGCGGCCTGCAGCCGCCGCAGCGCCTCGGCCACGATGTCGGACTTCGAGGCCAACGTCTTCTCGTCGGGCGTCGCCCCGACCACGGCCTGCAGATGCGGCGCGAGGTCGAAATGATCGACGAGCGCCGACACCTGGTTCTCGGGCTTCGAGCTCGCCGTCGCCTGCGCGACGCCGGCCGCATCGAGATCGGAGATCAGCTCGCCGATGCCCGGGTACAGCTTCGCGCCGGTCGTGTATCCGTCGGCCTTGCCGATCATACGGTAGTAGGCCACCGCCTCCGAGGCCTCGTCGGGGGTCATGCCGACGTTCGTCTGAAACGACTCGAACATCGGCGGCCCGATCCAGTGCACGAGCTCCTCACGGGTCGCGGCCGGCTTGCCGAAGTGCTCGAGCGCGATCGCGAGGCGGCGCAGGATTCCCTCCGAGGCATCCACCACCGTGCCGTCGACATCCCACAGCACACAGGTCCAGGGCGATCGCAACGTCATGGCATCCAGCCTATCCAGCCCCGCGGTGCCCGGATCAGAACAGGCGCGGGGCACCCGACTCGGTGCCCTTCATGCCCTCGTAGTCGAGGATGACGCACCGGATGCCACGGTCGCCGGCCAGCACCTTCGCCTGCGGCTTGATCTCCTGCGCGGCGAAGACGCCGGCCACCGGCGCGAGGTGCGGGTCGCGGTTGAGTAGCTCGAGGTAGCGGGTCAGCTGCTCGACGCCGTCGATGTCGCCGCGCCGCTTCACCTCGACGGCGATCGTGCCGCCGTCGGGGTTTCGCAGCAGCAGGTCGACCGGGCCGATCGCGGTCGGGAACTCCCTCCTGACGAGGGTCGCGCGCGGATCGATGACATCCACCTGCTCGGCCAGCAGCCGCTGCAGATCGGCCTCGACGCCGTCCTTCTGCAGCCCCGGGTCGACGCCGAGCTCGTGCGCCGAGTCGTGCAGCACCTCATAGATGCGCACGAGCAGGGCATCCCCCGTCTTCGCGTGCGTCACGCGCCAGTGCTCGATGACGCCGGCCGACGCCGACTCTTCATCGGGCTGCTCGACGGTCAGCGTGCACGGCGGGCTCATCCAGTTGAGCGGCGCGTGCTGGATGTCGCGGTGGAACGCGACCGTGCCGTCGGCCTTGATCATGATGAGCCGCGTCGCGAGGGGGAGGTGGGTGTTCAGCCGCCCGGAGTAGTCGACGGAGCAGCGGGCAACGATGAGACGCACCCGACAAGTCTCGCAGTTCCCCGGCCCGGCTTTGCCGCGCGGGGGCGGGTTGCGGTGGGACTTGCGGCGACCGGGCGTGCCGTTTGCAGGATCAGACCACACGACACGCCGGGCGAGCCGGGTTCTGGGGACCGCGGCGGCGTGAAACTCCTGCAAACGGCACGGGCGGGGGCGGGCACGGGCGGCATGGGCGCGGGCGCGGGCGCGGGCGAGCCGCCGGGCCGCGACGCGCGACGGGGTCAGTGGTGGCCGGTGCCGACCTTCGACCCGGCGATCGGCTTGGCGGCGCCGGAGGCGAGGCCGCTCATCGCGATGAGGGCGACGATGATCCAGAGGGTGTTGAGGATGCCGATCTGGTGGCTTATCCAGCCGAGCACGGGCGGGCCGCAGAGGAACGCGACGTAGCCGATGGTCGCCGCCGCCGAGACGGATGCCGCGGCCTTGGTGGGATCGTCCGCCGCGGCCGACATGCCGAGCGGGAACCCGAGCGAGGCGCCGGCGCCCCACAGGGCGACGCCGACGAACGCGATCGGCAGGTTCGGCGCGAGGATGAAGATCACGAGGCCGATCCCGGCGGCGATCGAGAGGGCGCGCAGCGTCCACACCCGGCCGATCCGGTCGACCAGCGGTCCGCCGATCGCGCGGAACACCGTCATCGACACCGAGAACACCGTGAGGAAGATCGCGCCCGTCGCCTCGGTCTCGCCGTGGCCGTCGACGACGGCGATCGTCAGCCAGTCGTTGGCGCTGCCCTCGGCGAAGGCCATGCCAAGGATGATCGCGCCGATCGCGTAGGTGCGCGGGTCGCGCCACACCTCGAGCGCCGCGTGCATCCGCTCGCGCCGCGGCGACATGGCGCCGACCGCCTTCTCGGCGATCCGCTCGGACGCCGGAACGAAGCGCAGAGCGACGCCCGTGATCACGAACCACACGACGGCGACGACGCCGAGGTGCCACGTGACCCCGACGCCCCACGCCGCCATCGCGACGCCGATGCCGGCGCCGGCGACCGTGCCGAGGCTGAAGAACGCGTGGAAGAGCGGCATCAGGGTGCGGCCGAAGGGCTGCTCGACCGAGGCGGCCTCGACGTTGATCATCACGTCGGTGGCTCCGAACGACAGCCCCATCAGGGCGAGCCCGACGACCGCGACCGGGTACGACCCCAGCGCGTCGACCCCGAGCGCGGCGACGAACAGGCCGATCGCGACGCCGACGAGGGTGACCGAGAGCCCGCGCCGCGCACCCCAGCGCGCGACGATGACGTTCGCCGACATGACGCCGATGAGCGAGCCCGCCCCCATCGCGAACAGCAGCACGCCGACCTCGAAGTCGTCGATGCCGAGATTCTGCTTGACCGCCGGCAGCCGCGACGCCCACGAGGCGAAGGTGAGCCCGCACAGGAGGAACAGCGTGAAGATCGCCGTGCGCCAGTGCACCAGCTGCGGGCGGCCGAGGGTGGAGGAAGCGGTCACCGACACAGTCTACCGAATCGATTCGACGCCCCGGCGCGTGGGCGGGTTACCATTCAAGGGTGACGAGTCGTCGAGCCACCATCGCCGACGTCGCGCGCGAGGCGGCGGTCTCGCCCTCGACGGCATCCGTGGTGTTCAGCGGAAAGACCCCCGTCTCGGATGCCACGCGTCGACGCGTCACCGAGGCGGCGACCCGGCTGGGGTACACGGGGCCCGACCCCCGCGCGGCATCCCTCCGGCGCGGACGCAGCGGCATCGTCGGCGTCGTCGTCGGATCGACCCTCAACCACCTGTTCCTCGACCCCGTGCAACGGCTCATGATGGACGGCCTCGCCGAGGCGGTCGCGCCGTTCGGCGCCGGTCTGTTGCTGCTGCGCTCATCGCCCGAGATCGAGAACGCGCCGACTCTGCTCACCGTGCCGGTGGATGCCGCGGTGCTGATCGGCTGCGATGCACCGCTGCGCGCCTCGCTCGAGACCGCACACCTGCGCGGGCTGCCGATCGTCGTGATCGAGGGCGACGCGGGCGACGACGTGCCCCGCATCCTGCTCGACAACCGCGAGGCGCAGCGCACCGCCGCCGCGCACCTGCGGGGCCTCGGCCACACCGACGTGGCGGTCGTCACCCTGCGCACGAGCGCGGCGGTCGCGGGCGGATGGATCGAGCCCGACGCGGAGATCACGATCGACGTCACCCGTGAACGGCTCGACGGCGCGCGCGATGTCTACCCGGATGCCCCCGCGCTGGCGACGGCGGGAAGCTCGATCGACCAGGGCGTCTTCGCGGGGCGGGTGCTGTTCGCCGACCCGGAGCGCCGCCCGACCGCTGTGATCGCCCAGAGCGACCTGCTCGCCGCGGGCGTCATCCGCGCCGCCGAAGAGGCGGGCCTCCGCGTCCCCGAGGACGTCAGCGTGACCGGTTTCGACGGGGTGCCCGTCGACGGTCTGTCGCCCTACGAGCTCACGACGCTCGTGCAGGCGCCGACCGACAAGGGCCGCGCGGCGGGCGCCGCCGTCGCGGCGATGCTCGACGGCCGCGCCCCGGCATCCGTGCTCTTCACGTGCACGTTCCGCGAGGGGAATACGACCGGACCGCTCCCCCGCTGAGCGCGACTTCGCCGGTCCGATGCCGGCGCGTCACCCGACGGCGACCGCGTCCGTCGGGTGCCGGGGCGCGGCCGGTGCGGTGATCGCTCCGTCGACCACCGTGACCAGGTCGTCGAGCGACTCGCGGTGGACGAGGTCGTGGGTGACCAGCATGGTCGCCGTGCCGCGCTCGTGGGTGAGCCGGGCGATGAGGTCCATGATGTCGGCGCCCCGCTCCTGATCGAGCGCGCTCGTCGGCTCGTCGACGAGGAGCACGTCGGGTCCGTGCACGAGAGCGCGCGCGATCGCGACTCGCTGACGCTGACCGCCCGACAACTGCGCGGGGCGCTTGCCGGCGTGCGCCGCGAGCCCCACGGCGTCGAGCAGCTCGTCGGCTCGCTCGCGGATCGCGGCCCGGCGGCCGGCCGCCGAACCGCCGAGCTCACCCATGACGAGCAGCTGCTCGCGCGCGGTGAGCGAGGGGAGCAGGTTCGACTGTTGGAAGACGATGCCGATGCGCTCGCGTCGGAGCGCCGTCGCCTCGCCGCGGCTCAGTGTCGCCGCTTCGATCCCGCCGATGCGCACGCTCCCCGAGTCGGGGTGGATGAGGGTCGCCGCCACCGCGAGCAGCGAGGACTTCCCCGAACCGGAGGGGCCGGTGATCCCGGTGACCCGACCCGCCGCAACGCTCAGCGACACGTGATCGACCGCGGTGATGCGCGAATCGCCATCGGGGAAGGTGAGGGTGACGTCGTCGAGGGTGATCATCGGCTGCTCCCGAGCGCGGTGAGGGGGTCGGCATGGGTGACGGTGCGGAGGGCGACCGTGGCGCCAGCGAGGCCGAGCGCGGCCATGATCGTCGCGGGCAGCACGGTGGTGAGGGGGCTGAGCAGGAAGGGGAGCGCGCCGCCGGCGAGAGAGCCGAGCACCGCGACGACGCCGATGCCGACACCGATCCCGACGACGAGGACGACGAGGGCCTGGCCGAGCGCATCGCGCACGAGCGAGCCGGTCGACGCGCCGAGCGCCTTCAGCACGGCGATGTCGCCGGCGCGCTGCATGGTCCACACCGTGAAGAACGCGCCCACGACGAGCGCCGAGACGCCGAACAGCATCGCGATCATCAGGGCCAGCGATCCGACCTCCGACGTGAACGTCTCCAGTGCGGTGAGGCTCTGCACAGCAGGAGCGGCGGTGGTGTGCGTGCGCGCCACCGTGGCATCCCAGTCGGGCGATCCCGACACGGCGAGCACGGTAGCGTCGCCGTCGCCGCCCAGGCGGCGGTCGGTGTCGGCCCACGCCACCGGGGTGAGCGCGACGACCGGCGTGTGGCTGTACCACGCATCCCCGCCGATGGTGTCGACGACGAAGCTCGTGCCGGCGACGGTGATGTGGTCGCCGACGGCGACATCGAGCGCCTTCGCCGCGCCGGCCGACAGGCCCGCGTGGTCGTCGGCACGGGGAGCCAGCGCGGTCACGGTCGACGGCGCCGCATCGCCCGGGATGCCGAAGAGCGCGACGCCCGCCGCGGACCCGCCCGCGTCGGAGGCATCCGCGCGCGCCGCCCGCCCCTGCACGATCCCGATCGGAGTGACCTGGGCGACGCCCTCGGCGTGCTGCCATGCCGACACGGTCTCGTCATCGAGCGCCGACTGCGAGAACGACGCCCGCGTGCCCGCGTCGGGTGCCTGCAGCACGAGTCGATCACCGGGTAGTGCGAGCACCGCCGACACGTTCTGCGCCGCCAGGCCACCGGTCAGGCCGGCGAGGAAGCCGACGAGCAGAGTGATGAGCGCGACGACGGAACCGATCAGCACGAAGCGTCCGCGCGCGACGCGCAGGTCTCGCCAAGCGACGAACACGGTGTCTCCCTTCTGCGATCGGGGATCTCCCGCCGCCGACATCCAGCCTCGTCATCTCGTCGCGCCCGGTCATCGCCGCATAGTTCACGGTGTCGATCCGACTTTCGATGGATCACGCGCGCGGGGCTCCGCACGTACGCTGAGACCGACATGGCGCACCGCACCCTCACCCCCGTCTTCGTCGGGTTGCGCACAGGTCTGCACCTCTTGTCGGCGGCCCTGCTCGCGGTGGTCGTCGTGCGCGTGCTCATCGTCCGGCCGAGCACGATGGGCGCGGCGCTGGCGCTCGCGGGATGCTTCGCCGTGCTGTACCTGCTCGGAGCGCGCATCACCGCTCTGGCGCCGCGCCGCCGAGCGGCGGCGGGAGCCGCGTGGATCGTCGCGCTGACCGTGTGCTGGGTCGCGCTGCTGATCCTCGTGCCCGAAGCGGCGTACCTGGTCTTCCCGCTGTTCTTCCTCTATCTGCACGTGTTGCGGGGTGCCGCCGGACCGATCGCGGTCGTCGTCACGACCCTCATCGCCGTGGTCGCCCTGGGTCTGCACGGCGGCTTCACGATGGGCGGGGTCGTCGGGCCGCTCGTCGGGGCGGGGGTGGCTCTGCTGATCGGCCTCGGCTACCGCGCACTCGCGCGTGAGGCGGCCGAACGCGAGGCGCTGCTCAGTGAGCTCATTCGCACGCGCGACCGGCTTGCGGCAGCCGAGCGCGAGCAGGGCGTGCTCGCCGAGCGGGGGCGTCTCGCGCGCGACATCCACGACACCGTCGCGCAGGGCCTGTCGAGCATCCAGATGCTGCTGCACGCGGCCGAGGCGGCCGACGGCGACCGGCCCGGCATCGAGCACATCCGCCTCGCCCGCGAGACGGCGGCCGAGGGACTGGCCGACACGCGCCGCTTCATCCGGGAACTCGTCCCGCCTACCCTCGAAGGTGGCCTCGCCGCGGCACTGCAGCGGCTCGGCGCGCAGGGAGCGCAGGCGGGCCGCACGGTGTGCGTCGAGGTCACCGGCGATGAGTCCGTGCTGCGGATGGACGAGCAGACCGCGCTTCTGCGCATCGCGCAGGGGGCGATCGCCAACATCGGGCAGCACGCCCACGCCGACACGATCGAGCTCGTCCTCGACGCCGCGCCTGAAGGTACCATCCTCGTCGTCCGCGACGACGGCGTCGGGTTCGACCCCGCGGAGGTGCGAGCCGGGGCGGCGGCCGCCGGGTCGTTCGGTCTGCGCGCGATCGCCGAGCGGGTCGAGCAGCTCGGCGGCGAGCTCACGATCGACAGCGCCCCCGGCCAGGGCACGACCCTCACCGTCACTCTGCACGGAGGCTCCGCATGATCCGCATTGTCATCGCCGACGACCATCCGGTCGTGCGCGCCGGCCTTCGCGCTCTGCTCGAAGCCGCCGAAGACATCGTCGTCGTCGGCGAGGCGACGACCCCCGACGAGGCGGTCGCGGCCGCCGCGGAGCTGACTCCCGACCTGGTGCTGATGGACCTGCAGTTCGGGCAGGCGACGACCGGTGCCGACGCCACCACGCGCATCCGCGCCGCAGACCTGGCCCCGCCCGTGCTCGTGCTGACGAACTACGACAGCGACGGCGACATCCTCAGCGCCGTCGAGGCGGGGGCGAGCGGATACCTGCTGAAGGATGCCCCGCCGCACGAGCTGCTCGCCGCCGTGCGCGCCGCGGCTGCGGGCGGGAGTGCCCTGGCCCCCGCCATCGCCGGCCGGCTGCTGTCGCGGATGCGGAGCCCGCAGGCGGCCCTGTCGGGGCGCGAGCTCGAGGTGCTGCAGCTCGTCGCCGACGGGGCGACCAACAGCGCGATCGCCGCGCGGCTGCACATCACCGAGGCGACCGTGAAGTCGCACCTCGTGCACGTGTTCACGAAGCTCGGCGTGACCTCGCGGACGGCCGCCGTCTCGCACGCCCGGGCGCACGGGATGCTCCGGCCGTAGCGGGTCCGATGACCGGACCGCTGTCCCGACCCCGGTAGACTGGGAGTCCGACCCCCCGTGACAGTCAGGAGGCCTGCTTGCTGGTGCTTCTGGTGGCGTTCGCGGTCTTGCCGCTGGCGCTGCCGTGGCTGATGGGCAGGCTCGGACCGCGCGGCTTCTTCGTCGCCGCGCTCGTGCCGATCATCGCGTTCGTGTACACCGCGCTGCAGACGCCGCGGGTCGTCTCGGGCGAGGTGCTCACCGAGTCGTACGCCTGGATCCCGTCGCTCGGGCTCTCGCTGTCGATGCGCATGGACACGCTCGGCTGGCTGATGGCGCTCATCGTCACCGGCGTCGGCGCGCTCGTCATGATCTACTGCCGCTGGTACTTCGCCGACACGACGAAGGATGCCGGCGCCAAGAGCTCCAAGGGCGCCAAGAGTTCCCAGGGCACCGCCGGCGCCACGGCCACCGCGGGCAGCGCGCGGAAGAAGCGGGTCAAGCCCGGCGTCGGCATGTTCGCCGCGAGCCTGCTCGCCTTCGCGGGCGCCATGTACGGCCTCGTCCTCACCGACGACCTCATCGTGCTCGTGATGTTCTGGGAGATCACGAGCATCCTGTCCTACCTGCTCATCGGCTTCTACCACGCGCGTGGCGCGAGCCGCCGAGCCGCCCTGCAGGCGCTCCTGGTGACGACGCTCGGCGGGCTCGCGATGTTCGTCGGCGCGGTCATCCTCGTCGTGCAGGCCGGCACGACGAGCCTGTCGGAGATCCTCGCCGCGTACACGGCCGCCGGGTCGGCGCTCGCCGGCAGCGCCCTGATCAACACGGCGATCGTGCTGCTGCTCGTGGGCGCGCTGAGCAAGTCGGCCATCTTCCCGTTCCACTTCTGGCTGCCGGGCGCGATGGCCGCGCCCACCCCGGTCAGCGCTTACCTGCACGCGGCGGCGATGGTCAAGGCGGGCATCTATCTGATCGCCCGCCTCGCGCCGGCCTTCGCGCACAGCGAGCCCTGGCGGCCGATCGTGATCGGCCTGGGCCTGTTCACGATGCTCCTCGGCGGGCTGCAGGCGCTGCGCGAATCCGACCTCAAGCGCATCCTCGCCTTCGGCACGGTCAGCCAGCTCGGCATGCTCACCGTCGTGCTCGGCTACGGGGAGCGCAACTCCGCGCTCGCCGGCCTCGCCCTGCTCGTCGGACACGCGCTGTTCAAGTCGGCGCTGTTCCTCGTCGTCGGCGTGATCGACCGGCAGCTGTCCACCCGTGACATCGGCGAGCTCTCCGGCGTCGGCAGACAGGCGCCCACCCTCGCGATCGCCTCGATGGTCGCGGTCGGCTCGATGGTCGGGCTCGCCCCCACGGTCGGCTTCGTCGCGAAGGAGGCGGTGCTCGCCTCGCTCATCGAGGGGGGTTCGCGACCGGATGCCGTGATCCCGCTCATCGGCATCGTGCTGGGGTCGGTGCTGACCACCGCCTACGGTCTGCGTTTCATCTGGGGAGCGTTCTGGACCAAGCGCGACGCGTCGGGCGAGAAGATGCCGCAGACGCCGTGGCCCGATCCGCCGATGGGGTTCATCGCCTCTCCGGTCATGCTGTCCGCCCTCACGCTCATCGCGGGGTTCGCGGCGCCGCTTCTCGACGTGGCGTTCTCGGGATACGCCGACACGCTGCCGAGCGCGGGCGATGAGGGGCATCCGTACCACCTCGCGCTCTGGCACGGGTGGGAGCCGGCCCTCTTCCTGTCGCTCGCGAGCATCGCGCTCGGCGCGGGCCTGTTCTGGTTCGCGCAGCGCACGCGCAGCATCCCGCGCCGCATCCTGCCGTTCACCGCGGCCGACGTCTACAACGCGTGCCTGCGCGGCATCGCCCGCGTCGCGGTCTGGACGACGACCCTCACCCAGCGCGGATCGCTGCCGGTCTACGTCGGCACGATCTTCGTCGTCTTCGTCGCCGCCGAGGGCACCGCGCTGCTCGCGAGCCCCGAGTGGCGGCTCTCGTTCGACGCCTGGCAGACGCCCATGCAGCTGGTGGTCGCGCCCATCATGATCATCGCGGGCATCGTCGCCGTGCGCGCGCAGAAGCGGTACACCGGCGTGGTGCTCGTCTCGGCGACCGGGCTCGGCATGGTCGCGCTGTTCGCGACGAGCGGTGCACCCGACCTCGCGCTCACCCAGATCCTCGTCGAGACGGTGACCCTCGTCACCTTCGCCCTGGTGCTGCGGCGCACCCCCGCCCGCATGGGCGAGCACAACGCGTCGGTGTGGCCGGTCGCGCGCACGGTGCTCGCCGTCGCCGTCGGCGCGACGATGTCGATGATCGCGCTCGTGGCGACCGGCGCGCGGGTCGCCGAGCCCATCTCGACCGCCTTCGCCGACCTCGCCTACGACCTCGGGCACGGCAAGAACGTCGTCAACGTCGCGCTCGTCGACCTCCGCGGCTGGGACACGATGGGCGAGCTGTCGGTGCTCATCCTCGCCGCCACCGGAGTCGCCTCCCTCGTGTTCGTGACGCACCGCTCCGACCTCATCTCGAGCGCGATCTCGGCCCTCCCCACCGGAACCACCCGCGCCCGGCGGCCGCTCATCGAGACATCCGAGGGCCTGCGCACGCGCACGAGCACCTCGAGCAACTCGCGGCAGGCGTGGCTCGTCGGCGGACAGCGCATGCGGCCCGAGAACCGGTCGATCATGCTCGAGGTGATCGTGCGGGTGCTCTTCCACACCATCATCGTCGTGTCGATCTACCTGCTGTTCGCGGGGCACAACCTGCCCGGCGGCGGCTTCGCGGGCGGCCTCGTGGCCGGCATGGCGCTCGTCATGCGCTACATCGCGGGCGGCCGGTACGAGCTGGGTGCGGCGGCGCCGACGGATGCCGGGCGGCTGCTCGGCGCCGGGATGACGCTCGCCATCGCCTGCGCCGTCGTGCCGCTGCTGTTCGGCGCGGCGCCGCTCACGAGCTACTTCTGGGAGGCCGATATCCCCGTCATCGGGCACGTCGAGTTCGTCACCTCGACGCTGTTCGACATCGGGGTGTACCTCGTGGTGATCGGGCTCGTGCTCGACGTGCTGCGCTCGCTCGGCGGCGAGGTCGACCGGCAGGCGCAGGCGCTGCGCGAAGCGCCGGGCGGCGGCCAGGCCCACGGGATGCCGGGGGTGAGCGCGTCGTGACCGTCTCCCTCGTTCTCGTCATCATCATGGGCGTGCTCTTCGCCGCCGGCGTCTACGCGATGCTCGAGCGCAGCCTCACCCGCGTGCTGATCGGATTCCTGCTGCTCGGCAACGCCGCGAACCTGTTCCTGCTGATCGTGATGGGCCGGCCGGGCGTCGCCCCGTTCTACGGCGCCGCCGATCCCGAAGACATGAGCGACCCGCTCCCGCAGGCCCTCACCCTCACCGCCATCGTCATCACCTTCGCCGTCTCGGCGTTCCTCCTCGCCCTCATCTACCGCTCGTGGCAGCTCGGCCAGGCCGACACGGTGCACGACGACGAGGTCGACCTCGCCGTCCGCTCCCGCACCGAGGACGACGAGGAGCAGATGGACGATGAGACCTCGATCGAGGACGAGGACGACGACGCCACCACCGACTTCATCGGAACGGATACCGCCCCCATCACCGTGCTGCGCCACCGCGACGTCGACGGCATCCGCGACGACGCCCCCACCGACCGCCGATCTGAGGACCGCGACGGGGGTGACGCCCGATGAGCGCGCTCGTCCCCCTGCTCGTCACGTTGCCGCTGCTCGGTGCGGGCGTCGCGCTGATCTTCGGCCGCCGCCGCCGGGTGCAGGTCGGCGTCTCGATCGTGACGCTCACGCTCGTCATGGTGATCGCGGCCGTGCTGCTGTACGCCGTCGACTCGTCGGGGCAGGCGATCGCGGTGTCGGTGGGCGGCTGGCCGATCCCGTTCGGCATCGTGCTCTACGTCGACCGGCTCGCGGCGCTCCTCGTCGTGATCTCGGCGATCGTGCTGCTCGGCGTCCTCCTCTTCTCGGTCGGCCAGGGCGCCGCTGACGGCGACGACGACACCCCCGTCACGATCTTCCACCCGACCTACCTGATCCTCGCGGCGGGCATCTTCAACGCGTTCATCGCGGGCGACCTGTTCAACCTCTACGTCGGGTTCGAGATCCTCCTCGTCGCCTCGTACGTGCTGATCACGCTCGGATCGACCGAGTCGCGCATCCGCACCGGCGTCTTCTACATCGTCGTCTCGCTGGTGTCATCCATCCTCTTCCTCGCCGCGATCGCCGCGATCTACGGGGCACTGGGCACGGTGAACATCGCGCAGCTCGCCGAACGGATGACCCAGCTGCCGCAGTCGACGCAGCTGGTGCTGCACCTCATGCTGCTGCTCGCGTTCAGCATCAAGGCGGCGGTCTTCCCGCTGTCGTTCTGGCTGCCGGACTCGTACCCGACCGCGCCGACGCCGGTGACGGCGGTGTTCGCGGGCCTGCTGACCAAGGTCGGCGTCTACGCGATGATCCGCACCGAGACGCAGATCTTCCGCGACAACGACGTGAACACGCTGCTGCTCATCGTGGCGCTCGCGACGATGATCGTCGGCGTGCTCGGCGCGCTCGCGCAGGCCGAGCTCAAACGGATCCTGTCGTTCACGCTCGTCAGCCACGTCGGCTATCTCGTGTTCGGCCTCGGCATCGCGACCCCGCTCGCCCTCGGCGCCACGATCTACTACATGGTGCACCACATCATCGTGCAGACGACGCTGTTCCTCGCGGTGGGGCTCATCGAGCGCCGCGCCGGGTCGACGTCGATCCTCAAGGTCAAGGGGCTGATGCGCGCGGCGCCGGTGATCGCGGTGCTCTACTTCATCCCGGCGATCAACCTCGGGGGCATCCCGCCGTTCTCGGGCTTCATCGGCAAGTTCGCGCTGTTCGACGCCGCCGCCGAGGTGGGCACGCCGCTCATGTACGTGCTGATCGTGGGCGGCGTGGTGACGTCGCTGCTGACGCTCTACACGCTCATGCGCGCGTGGAACCTCGCGTTCTGGCGCGAGGACGACGACCACGCGGAGGAGCCCGCCGTCGTGGAGCGCATCTCGTACCTCAGCGACGCGCCGGCCGCCGACGAGCAGGGCGACCGGCGGGTCATCCCCCGCATCATGACCGCCACGACCGCCGGCATGGTCGCGGTCACGATCGCGCTGACCGTGTTCGCCGGGCCGCTGTACCGGCTCTGCGCGAGCATCGGCGACGCGCTGCTGACGCCCGTGACCCTCGTGCAGCTCGACCAGGAGGCGCAGCCATGAGCCCGGCCACCTCGATCGCGGGCGCCGTGTGGCGTCAGCTGCCGTTCCTCGTGTGGCTCATCGCCCTGTGGATGCTGCTGTGGGGCCAGTTCACGGTGCTCGCTGCTCTCACCGGGCTCATCGTCGCGGTGTTCGTCACGCGGATCTTCCGGCTGCCGCCGGTGGAGCTGTCGGGCCGGGTCAACCTCTGGTACGGCTTCCTCTTCATCGTCACCTTTCTCGGCGCCCTGGTGCGCGGTTCGCTCCTCGTGGCGTGGCAGACCCTCGACCTGCGGCACTACCCGGGAACGGCGATCATCGCGGTGCCGCTGCGCACCGACGACGACCTGATCCTCGCCCACGTGGGCGTCACGGCGTCGCTCATCCCCGGATCGCTCATCATCGACATCGATCGCGACCGGCGGATCCTGTACCTCCACGTGCTGAGGGTGTCCTCCGCCGCCGACGTCGAGAAGCAGCGGCGCGCGGTGCAGGTCTGGGAGGCGCGGATCGTCCGCGCCGTCGGATCGCGCGCGCAGCTGGCGGCGATCCGCGGCATCGATCCCCGCCTGCCGCGCGGAGAGGGGGCGGCGTCATGAACGGTGTGCTGATCGTCGTCATCTACGTGGTGTTCGCCGTCGCGGCGCTGCTGACGCTGTGGCGGATCATCGTCGGCCCGTCGATCCTCGACCGCGCCGTGGCATCCGATGTGCTGCTCACCCTCGTGATGTGCATGCTCGGCGCCGACATGGTGATCAACCACCACACCCGGTCGCTGCCGGCGCTGCTCATCATCGCGGCGGTCGGCGTGTTCGGCTCGATCGCGATCGCCCGTTTCGTGGCGAGAAGGGACAACACCGACCCATGAACGAGATCCTCGACACCGTCGCGCTCGTCCTCGTGCTGATCGGCGGGCTGCTGTGCATCACGGCGGCGATCGGCCTGCTGCGCTTCCACGACGTGCCCACCCGCCTGCACGCGGCGACGAAGCCGCAGGTGCTCGGGCTCATCCTCATCTGCATCGCGATCGCGCTGGCGCTGCGGTCGTGGCCCGTGGTCGCCTTCCTCGTGCCGATCGTGCTGATCCAGCTGGCATCCGCGCCCCTGTCGGCGCACATGGTCGGTCGCCAGGCGTATCGCAACGGCACGATCGACGAGCGCTCGCTCTACGTCGACGAGCTCGCCGAGCCCCGCGGCACCCCGCCCGCCGCCGGCGGCTAAGCCGGGCGCGGCCGACGCTGGGCGGCCCGGGGGATCAGGGGGCGACGGACGGGGTGCGGCGGATGCCGAACTCGCGCTGCAGCACGCTGCGGGCGGCGAACCAGCCCGACTGGCCGTGGACGCCGGGACCGGGCACGGTCGAGGCGCCGGTGAGGTAGACGCCCGGCATCGGAGTGCGCCACGGATCGAGGCTCAGCACGGGCCGCGCGAGCAGCTGCCCGAGCGTCGCGGCGCCCGCGGCGATGTCGCCGCCGACGTAGTTCGGGTTGTACTCGGCCAGCTCGGCGGCGGTGCGCGCACGACTCGCCACGATGAGGTCGCGGAAGCCCGGCGCATGCTGCTCGATCGCCCGGGTGACGGCCTCGGTCTGATCGAGGGTCGACCCGGTCGGCACGTGCGTGTACGTCCAGAGCGCGTGCCCACCCGCGGGGGCGCGGCTCGCGTCGAACACCGAGGGCTGCGAGACGAGCACATACGGGGATGCCGCGTGCCGCCCGGCCAGGACGTCGCGCTCGGCGGCGGCGATCTGCTCGCGCGTGCCGCCGATGTGCACCGTGCCGGCGCGCGCGATGCGCTCGTCGGACCACGGCACCGGACCGGACAGCGCGAACTGCACCGTCGAGGCGCCGCTGCCGTAACGGAATCGCTCGAGGCGTCGCCGGTAGCGCCCGGGCATCCGCCCTCCGGCGAGTCGGATGAGCGCGCGCGGGGTGACATCGAGCACGGTCGCGCGCGCGGTGAGCTCGTCGAGCGAACCCACCTCGTGATCCGTGACGATCTCGCCGCCGTGGGCGAGGAGGTCGGCGGTGAGGGCGTCCGAGATCGCCTGCGATCCGCCGATCGGGATCGGCCAGCCGCCGGCGTGGGCGTGCGTCTGCAGGGCGAGCCCCGCCGCCGCGGCGACCGGGCTCGGCTGCGGCACGATCGCGTGCGCCGCGACGCCCGTGATCATCGCCGGGGCGACGCGGCCGTGGAAGCCCGCGTTCCAGAGCGGCCCGCCCTGCGCGAGCGTGCGCAGACCGAACCGGGCCTCGACGACCGGATGAGGCGGCACGCGCAGCAGCGACGAGCCGGTGAACCGGGCGATCTCGCGCGCGTGCGCGGCGAGGGGTTCGAGCAGGCGTCGGTAGGCGGGGCCGTCGGCGCCGAGCGCGTCGACCGTGCGGTCGAGATCGCGGTAGGCGATGCCCGAGCCGCCGACCGCGGCGGGGAGGGGATGGGCGAACGAGACCTCGGGGGTGACGAACTCGACGCGCGATGCGAGCCCGAACGCGCGGAAGAACGGGGATGCCAGGGCCAGCGGATGCACCGCCGAGCACGAGTCGTGCCAGAAGCCGGGCGCCACGGCCTCGCGCGTGCTCGCCCCGCCTCCGATCCGCGCCATCCGCTCGTACACGCGCACCGAGAGCCCCGCCCGCGCGAGGGTCACGGCCGCCGCGAGCCCGTTCGGCCCGGAGCCGACGATCTCGACGTCGGTCATGCGGCGGGGCCCTCACCCGACGCCGCCGCGGCGGCATCCGTGGCGGCGGCGACGTCTGCCGCGGCTTCGGCGTCGGGCGTGCCCTCGGCCGGATCCGGCACCGTCGTGCGCGCCGAGTTCTCCCCGGCCTCGCGCTCGCGCCGTCGGCCCTCGCTGAGGAAGGCGAGGCGCCGCAGCGTCTCCTCGTTGCGCAGGTGCAGCATCGGCGCCCACACGAACCGCGGCAACTTCGCCGCGGTGCCCGCGACGGGTTCCTCGCCCAGCCGCACGACGCATCCGGTGCCGCGGGGCTTCACCTCGATGACCACGACCCCGCGGCCGAGCGGTCCCGCCTTCGCGCGCAGCTTCATCCGGTGCGGCGGCGACCACTCCACGATCTGGGTGTCGTCGTCCAGCAGGATCGGCCACCCGCCCAGCGAATGGTGGATGTGCGCGCCCTCGGCCGGCCACTCCGGATCGACGTCGCGCATACGCGCGGCACCCACCACCCAGACCGGATAGAGCCAGCCGTCGCCGAGCACGGCGAACACGTCGTCAGGGGTGCAGTCGAACAGTCTCACGCTGGCGGTCGCCATGGGGCCTCCTCGGGTGGGGCGGTCCCTCTCGATGCTACGGGGCGGACCCGGAATCCGAGCGGGGGTTGACGCGGCCGCGCGGGGCGTCAGTCTCCCGGTGTCAGCACGAGCGTGTCGACCGCGGATGCCTCGACGCGCTCGCGCGTGAACAGCCACGGCGTCTGGCGGCCGTGCTGCCACGCGTCGAACTGGTCGTCGTCGTTCGGGTGGAAGGCGTGACCGCTCGTGCCGGTGAGGTGGTTCCACCGCGACGCGTCGAGATCGGAGAGGTCGATCGTCATGCGCATGGAGGGCACGGTCGTCGTCGCGAACGAGCCGCTGCCGAGCATCCACCCGGTCGCATCGACGACGGAGGCGCCGCCGCCGACGGGGAACGGCCCGCGGTTGAACAGGGCCTCGATCGGCGCGATGCCGCTCTTGCCGAACGTGCCGCTGGTGAGGGTGATCGCGTGCAGCGAGCCCCAGTTCCAGGCATCCGGGTCGTCGCCCTGCAGCGCGACGAGCCGCGCGGACGCGTCGGTCGCGGCCCGTTCGAGCATCTCGCGCTGACCGTCGACGCCGATCGTGTCGTTGGTCCACCAGTCCGAGTCGGGCTCGTCGAGCAGCCGGTCGACGACGACGAACAGCCGGCTCTGCCCCGACAGGCCGACCGGGTGCGCACGCCGGGCGAACAGGTCGGAGGCGAGCTCGTCCCACAGCACGTTCGCGAAGGCGGCGGCCGACGAGTCGGCCCCGTTCTGGGCATCCCACCCGGCGAGCAGGTCGAGGCCCCGCTGGGCCTTCTCGTCCGGCAGGGTGATGTCGGCGTAGGCGCCGATCAGGCGCTTGCCCATCCAGAACTCCTGATCGGCCTGGATCGCGGTCATGTCGTCGGCGGTGAGCGGGCCGCGTGCGGCGGCACGCTCGATCAGGTCGACGATGCGCGCCGCCCGCCAGCCGTAGTCCCAGTCGGAGCCGAGGAAGTACGGATAGTCGGTGCCGATCACGGCGTTGTTCGCGGTGACGATGTAGCCCTCGTCGGGGTTGTAGACGACGGGCAGTTCGGTGAAGGGGATGAAGCCCCGCCAGTCGTACGCCGAGTCCCAGCCGGGCTGGGGCATGGTGCCGTCGCCGGCGCCGCGGATCGGCAGCCTGCCCGGCGCCTGGTAGCCGATGTTGCCCGCGCGGTCGGCGTAGACGAGGTTCTGCGCCGGCACGTCGAAGAGGCTCGCCGCGGCGCGGAACTGCGCGAAATCGGTCGCCGTGTTCAGCGCGAAGATGGCGGCGGCGGTCGTGCCCGCGTCGAGCGCGGTCCAGCGCAGCGACACCGCGTACTCGCCCGGCGGCACGGTGGTCTCGGTGGCGCCAGTGGTCGCGTCGGCACTGTCCGCGCCGCCGGTGGTGGATGCCTCGTCGTCGAGGGTTCGCACGTCGTCGGTCGACCCGGTGGCGGGGTCGTCCGCGATCGCGGTGAAGTCGTCGGTGAGGCCCGACACGATCGGGCCGTGCACCGTCGAGCGCACCTCGAGGCTGACGTCGTCGCCGCCCGCGACGTGGAACGTCTCGGTGCGGGTCTCGAGCGGGACGAGGGCGCCGTCGCGCCAGTACTGGTCGCCGTCGACGCGCTCGAGGTAGAGGTCGGTGACGTCGGCGGTGAGGTTCGTGAACCCCCAGGCGATCTCGGCGTTGTGCCCGATGACGACGCCCGGCACACCCGAGAACCCGAACCCGGCGACGTCGAACGCGCACGCGTCGTTCACGGTGCGGCAGCGCAGCCCGATCTGGTGCCACACGCTCGGGAGGGATGCCCCGAGGTGCGGGTCGTTGCTGAGGAGCGGCAGTCCGCTCTCGGTGAGAGCGCCCGAGACCACCCACGAGTTCGATCCGACGCCTTCGCCGACATCGCCGAGCAGGGCGGAGGCGGCCTCGACGACCGAGCCGACCTCGGTCCACGACACGCCGACGGCTTCGGAGCCAGGGGCGCCGGACGTGGCGGCGCCCGCCGTGACGGCACCGGCGGCGGCCGTGGCATCCATTCCGGCCACCGCGGGCGGATCGGCGGTGATCGTCGGCACGATCACGGGGTGATCGGCGTACGGGTAGGCGGGGTAGAGGTCGGCGATCTGCGCGGGCGTGAGGTGGGACGCGAGAAGGGCCCGGTCGGTCTCCTCCTCGATGTTGCTGCGGAGATCCCACGCCATCGCCTTGAGCCAGGCGACCGAATCGGCCGGCGACCAGGGCTCGATCTCGTAGTCGCTGTTCTGCAGTCCCAGCACGGCGTACTCGAGCGAGACGGCGGCGCCGTCATGGTCGGCGAGGTACGCGTTCACCCCGTCGGCGTAGGCCTCGTAGTAGCCGCGGGTGGTGTCGTCGAGGGCGGCGACCTCCTGCTCGGCGACGTGGCGCCAGCCGAGCGTCCGCAGGAACTGGTCGGTCGGCAGCTGCGAGGCGCCGAAGAGCTCGGCGAGCCGGCCGCTCGTCACGTGACGGCGGAAGTCCATCTCCCAGAACCGGTCCTGGGCCTGCACGTACCCCTGCGCGTAGAAGAGGTCGTGGGTCGAGTCGGCCTCGATCGTCGGGATGCCGAGGTCGTCGCGGTACACCGAGACGTCCGTCTCGAGGCCGGGCGCGGTGACGGTGCCGTCCAACTGGGGGAACGAGCGCTGGATCGTCCAGACGACGAAACCGGCCGCGATCAGGGCGATGACGGTGAGCCCCGCGACCACCGAGTAGGCGATGATGCCGATGCGGCGGCCGATCCGGCGCCGCCGCGTGGGCGCGTGCTCGGAGTCTGCGGGGTGCGCGATCGTGCGGTTCGCGCCGGTGAGGGAGGGGAGATCGGACATCGTCGTCGCAGCGCTTTCCAGCCGGGGTCCGGGAGGCGGCAGGGCTTCGCGGCGCTGCGGGTTTCGGGGCCCGATGCGCCGGCACGGTCCGCGCCCCCCAGGAGAACAGACCGTCCTGGCATCCTATGCGCACCCCTCGCTGCTGGTGGGCACGGGTGCGCGCGGCGCTTTAGCTCTCGCCGAGGATCTCCGGGTGCGCGTCGAGCAGGGCGACCTGCTCCTGCCACGACAGACCGACGATGCTGAGCACGACCCGCACGACCGCCGCGTCGGCGTGCGCGGTGGTCAGCCGCAGCTCGCGGAGGGTCGCGCGGGCGGTCTCCTCGATGAGGAATGCCAGCAGTTCCGGCGGCACGTCGCCGCGGAACGCACCGGAGGCGACGCCCTCCCGGGTCAGCTCGCGCACCCGCCGGCGCAGCGGCGCGAGCGAGCGCACCGTCTGGGCCACGTGCGCGTCGTCGAGCGCGATGTTCGCCGAGGCGCGCACGGCGGATGCCTCGCGCCACAGCTGCGCCGCCATGTGCGCGAGCGCGACCCGCGGGTCGGGGTCGTCGGTGGCCTCGGCGATCGTGTTGAAGCGCCCGGCGCCGATTGCGATCACCTCGCGAAGGAGGCTCTCCCGATCGGAGAAGTGGCCGTACAGCGCCCGGCGCGAGAGCCCCGCCGACTGCGCGATCGCGTCGAGCGAGGCGTGCGGGTCGCGCGCGAGCACCGTCTGCGCCGCGGCGAGGAGGGCCGCCCGGTTCGCCGTCGCGTCGCGGCGACGCCCGGGTGCGGTGGAGATGGTTCGGGCCATGGCATCCCTCACATGAGCTTCGTCGAGGCCATCGCGTCGACGAGCCCGCGGTTGAACGAGACGAGCGGTCGCCGCAGCACGAGCCCGAGCAGCAGCGTCGGCACGAGGAAGGCGAGGAGGAGCCCGATCGAGATCCAGAAGTCGGCGCCGTACGTGCCCGCGATCGCCGAGCGCATCGCCGAGATCGCGTGCGTCGCCGGCAGGAACGGGCTGACGTTCTGGAACCACGCCGGCAGCAGCTGCAGCGGATACGCACCTCCCGATCCGGAGATCTGGATCACGAGCAGCAGCACCGCGAGCGCCTTGCCGGCATTGCCGAACGCGACGACGAACGTGTAGATGATGAGCGTGAACACGAGCGAGGTCACCCACCCCGCCAGAAGCAGCAGGAACGGATGCGCGGGCTCGATCCGCACGAACAGGATCAGACCCAGGATCACGAGGGTCGACTGCGCGAGCCCGGTCACGGCGAAGATGCCGTACCGGCCGAGGTACTTCTGCGTCGACGACAGCTCGGGCTCGTCGGGCAGCGCGTCGCGGCTCACGTCGACGCGGATCGCGACGGTCATGAGGAGCGCCCCGACCCAGAGGGCCAGCACGATGTACAGCGGCGCCATGCCCGCGCCGAAGCTCACCACGGGGAACACCTCGACCCGGTCGACGCGCACCGGCTCGGCGAGCGAGGTGGCCAGCACGCTCGGGTCCGACCCGATGATCTCGCTGAGCCCGGCGAGGTCGCCGGTCTTCGCCGCGTTCGCGATCGCCTGCTGCACGGCGTCGAACTTCGCCGCGGCGTCGGTGAGGGCCGTGCTGAGCCGCCCCGTCACCTGCTCGGCGCCCTGCAGCGCGCCGACGATCGAATCGGATGCCCCGGAGAGCCCCGACGCCGCCTGCGCGAGGTCGCCGCGCACCGCCGAGATGTCGTCGTCGATGACGGAGAGGGTGTCGCCCAAGGCATCCAGCTGCGGCTTCAGGGTGCCCGTGTAGGAGTCCTCCGCCTGCGCGATCGCCTGCTGCGCCTGCGCGATGAGGTCCTTCACCTTCTGATGGGATGCCTGGGCGTCGGCGTTCCCCGCGGTGATGTCGGCCGCGGCCTGTGCGAGCGAGTCGTGCACGGCCTGCTGGCGGGCGATCGCACGGTCGAGCTGGGCGACCACGTCGTCGAGCGCCGGCTGCGCCGCCGGGGGCAGCTGCGGCCGCACGTCGTCGACGAGCGTCGTGCGGAGAGCGGCCGCGTCGTCGATCTGCTTCTGCACCCGCGCGGCGATGGTGGTGAGCGCGTCGGCCTGGCTGCCCGTGAGGTTGCCGACCTGCGTGTAGAGGTCGTCGACGCTCGTCCCGACGGCGGCGTATCCCTGCGCCGTCGTGCGGAGGGCGTCGGCGACCGCGCCCGTCGCCGACTGCAGCGTCTCGCCCAGCTGCCGGGCGGCGCCCGCGCCGCTGCCCGCGGCGTCGGAGGCGTCGCCGAACGCGTCGCCCGCACCCGAGACGAGAGCCGAGGCGCTCTGCGCGAGCGGGATCGTGCCCTGGACGAGCGTCTGGAACATGTCGGCGGTCTGCGCGCCGGCGCGCAGCTGTGTCGCGAGCGACCCGACGCGGGCTTCGACGCGGGCGAGCGCCGCCTGGGTGTCGGCGTCGGTCAGGTAGTCCGACAGCGAGGAGATGAGGCTCAGAGCGACATCGCTGAGCGTTTCGGTGAACACCGAGCTGATCTGCGCCGAGACCCCCTCGGCGCCCTGGCCGGTGATCTTCGGGGCGAGGGCGTTCTTCTTCTCGTTGGTGTAGTAGGCCAGCTCGGTGCGCTGGGCGCCGTCGGCGTAGAACGTCAGCATGTCGGCGCTGAACGTGGGCGGCAGCACGATCGCCGCGTAGTACCGGCCCGACTTGGTGCCGTCGATCGCGTCGTCCTCCGAGGTGATCACCCAGTTGAGCTGATCGTTCGCGCGCAGCTGCGAGAGCACCTGCTCGCCGACGTTCACGCGGATCGGCACGAGATCGCTCTGGTACCCCTCGTCGGTCGAGGCGACCGCGACGGTGAGGTTCTTCGTGTTGCCGAACGGGTCCCAGCTGGCGAGCACGTTGAACCACGTGAACAGCGACGGGATCACCACGAGCCCGAACATCACGATGATCGCCATGACGTTCATCACCGAGTGCCGCAGGTCGCGGCGGATCAGATGCAGGATGCCTCTCATACCTGCTCGCCTCCTTCGCGCCGGGTCTCGGGGGTGTCGGTGGGTTCGTCGGTGTGGGTGGGGTCGGCGGTTTCGGTGGTGGGCTCCGTCGTCGCGACGGCGTCCGCGCCGGCTTCGGCCGGGCTGAACAGGCGGGTGAGCACGTCGCCGTCCGGCTCGTCGGACTGCGCGGACGCGTCGGACTCGGCGGACTCGCTCGTCTCAGAGACATCCGTCGCGGGGGCATCCGTCTCCGGGGCATCCACAGCGGAGGCATCCACCTCTGCGGTGTCCACCACCGTCGCCGTGCCGGTCGCCACGCCGTCGTGGCGCATCGCGCGGCGCAGCTCCGCGTCGCCCATGCCGGCGAGCTCGGCGGCGGCCTCGAAGCTGTGGCTCACGTATTCGAGCACGACGAGGAAGGCGATGACGATGAGGCACCACAGCATCCAGAGGAAGAGGAGCGTCGCGCTCTGCTCGTGCAGGAGCCAGGCGATGAGGCCGAGCACGACCATGCCCGCGAGGCCCGCCAGCAGGGCGATCCGCAGGAGGGTCGGGTAGCGCTCGACGAACGGTCGTGCGCGGCGGTCGAGCCGGTTGCGGAACTCGCCGCGGTCGGCGAGGGCGTGGATCACGTCGGTGAGGCGGTAGCCGCGGCCGACGACCTGCACGTCCTCGCCGATGAGGAGATCTGTCGCGATCACCTCGCGGTTGAAGAGACGGTTGAGGTATGCCAGGCGACGGCGCAGCACGAGACCCACGATCCAGGCCAGCACCACGAAGATGGCGAGCGCGCCCATGAAGCGCCACCAGTGTGCCCCGTAGAAGCCGGCGATCGTCTCGCGCATCGCGTCGATGCCGTACGTGAACGGCAGGAACGGGTAGATGTTGCGGAAGAACTGCGGCATCAGCTCGATCGGATAGAGCCCCGAGGCGCCCGGGATCTGCATGATCACGAGCAGCACGCACAGGCCCCGCCCGACATGGCCGAACGCCACGCACAGCGCGTAGATGATGCTGACGTAGGCGAGCGAGATGAGGATGCCCGTGCCGACGAACGCGACCGCGCTCACCGTCTGCACGCCGATGATGAGGTCGCCGACGCACACGACGATCGCCTGCAGCACCCCGAGCGAGGCGAACAGCAGGAAGCGCCCGACATAGGCCTCGCCGACGCGGATCGGGCCGACGCCCTCGGTGTCGACCTCGACCTTGAAGATGACCATCATCACGAACGCGCCGATCCACAGCGAGAGGTTCGTGAAGAGGGCCGCCATCGCCGACCCGTACGAGGAGACCGGGAACACGACGTGCTCGGCGACGTCGACCGGGGTCGCGATGAACTGAGCGATCTGCTGCGGGTCGAGGCCGGTGACGGTGCCGAGGGTGTTCCACGCCGAGGCCGAGCCGAGGGCGAGCACGTCGGTGCGGGCATCGCCGAGCCCGGTCTGGATCCCCCCGAGAGTGCCGTCGAGGCTGTCGAGCGCCGCCCCGGTGGCGACGAGCTGGGTGTCGAGTCCCGCCAGGAGCGTGCCGGCCTGGGTGAGCTGCGCGCGCTGCGCGTCGATCGCGGCCGAGAATCCGCCGGCGCTCGTCGACAGCGTCGCCATCGCGCTCGTGAGCGCGGGGATCGACTGGGTGAGCGCGTCGCGCAGGCCGGTCGCCGAGGCCTGCGCGCCCTGGACGGCCGTGTTCACGGCATCCGCCGTCTTCTGCACGGCCTGCACCGCCGAGGCGGTGTCGTCGTTCATCGCCTTCAGGTCGGCGAGGAGCTGCTGGTCGGCCTGGTTCTGCTGCTCGAGGGCCGTCAGCACCTGCTGCAGCTGCTGGGCGACGGCGGGGTCGAGTCCGCCCTGATCGAGGAGCGTCTGCAGCTGCGCGATCGCCGCCGCGTTGGCGTCGGCGACGGCGGTGACGTCGTCGATCGCGGTGTCGATGCGGGCCGAGGCCTGACCGAGGGTCTGCGTGACCTGGGTGACCGAGATGTGCGCCTGCGCCGAGGCGTCCGCCAGCAGCGTCGCGCCCTGCACGTAGGCGGAGGTGGCGGCGTCGGTGAACGAGAGCACGTCGCGCTGCGCCTGCGCGATGATCGTCTGCGCCTGGCCGAGCGCGGTCTGCACGTCGCCGAGGGTGGTGTCGACGTCGGACAGGGTCGACTGCGCACCGCTCAGCGAACCGCGCGAGCGTTCGAGCCCGCCCTTCATGTCGGTGATGCTCTGGCGGGCCGAGGCGACCTGGGCGGAGGCCTGGTCGAACGCGTTCAGGCCGTCGTTCTTGGCGTTCAGCAGCTTCAGCTGCACGTCGTCGCCGGCATCCTTCAGCTCGGTCGTCGCCGCCTCGGCGACCTGCTCGATGAACGCGCTGCTGATCTTGTCTTTCACGCCCGCGGCGCCGACGTCGGTGATCTTCGGGGCGATCGCGCTGGCCTTCTCGTTGACGTAGTAGGTCAGCGCGGGCTGGGTGAAGGTGCCCGTCGTGATGCTGAGCAGGTCGGAGCTGAAGCTTCGCGGAATGATGATCGCGGCGTAGACCTCGCCCGAGCGCACCGCCTCGCGGGCTTCGTCCTCGCCCATGAACTGCCAGCCGAGCTGGTGGTCGTCGTGCAGCTGGTCGACGACCTGCGAGCCGACGTCGATGGGGCCGGTCAGGTCGGAGCGGGCGCCCTCGTCGAGGTTGACGACCGCGACGCCGATGCTGCCGGTGTTCGCGTACGGGTCCCAGAACGCGGTGATGTTGAACCAGGCGTAGAGCGCCGGGGTGAGCAGCACCCCGAGCACGATGACCCAGGTGCGGCGCGCGCGGAAGATCCGCGTGACATCACGCCGGAAGACTTGGAAACTCTTGCGCACCGACCTATGGTACATCTAATCTGCACACCGGTGTGCAAGTTCTTGGGTGGCGGGGGTTGATTGGGGCTGGCGTGTCCCGGGTGGGCGGGTGTGGGGCCGGGTCGCGGGGCGCGGCCGTGCACAATGCAGGAGATTCACGCACGCCGGTGCGCGGGTGCCGCGTCTTTCCGGGGTCACCGCCGCGGCGCGCGTCCGGATCTCCTGCATTGCGCACGCACGTGTCGGCGCACGCCGCGCGCGGAGGGTCGCGGCGCGGCCGACTGGGTCGCGGCGCGGGCGGTTAGGTGTACTGACCTCGACCGTTGTTGATTCGGTCGATGGGGGTTTTGCCTCCGATGCCGAGGTGGTGCCTGTCTAGGTTGTAGTAGTCGAGCCAGGTCGTCAACCCTGCTTTTCGGTCGTCGTTCGAGCTCCAGGGGCGGGCGTAGGCCCACTCGGTGGCGAGGGTGCGGTTGAGGCGTTCGACTTTCCCGTTGGTCCAGGGGCAGTGCGGTTTGATGAACCGCTGTCGGATGCCGTGCGCGTCGACCACGGCCTTGAACGCGGCCGAGTGGCGGTAAGCGAACGCGTTGTCGCTGATGACGCGTTCGACTGTGACGCCGAGGCGCGCGTAGAACGCGATCGCGCGGTCGAGGACGCCCGCCGCGGTGGTGCCTTTCTCGTCGTCGTGGATCTCCGCGTAAGCAACTCGGGAATGGTCGTCGATGACGGTGTGCACGTAGTCGTAACCCAGGCCCCGCTTGCGCGCAGGACGTTGCCCGCGGCCATGCAGACGCCATCCGCCGCCGTCGGGGATACGGCCGAGTTTCTTCACATCAACGTGGATCAGGGACCCGGGATGATCATGCTCGTAACGCTGCGCGGATCGGCGGGTCGCGCGGATCACGGACCCCGTGACCGGGTCCAGCTCCCGCAGCAACGGCACGTGGTGGCGGCGCAACACCCTACCGACCGTTGAGGCCTGCAAGCCGAGCTTGTCAGCGATGAACACCGGCCCACGCCGAGTGAGGTGCCGCATGATCCGCACCCTCGCCTCCACGCACGCTTTGGTCTGGCGAGGGTGGGAGCGGGCGACGCTGGAACGATCGATCAGGCCCGCCGGGCCGCACTCCCGGAACCTGCGCCACCACCGCCACGCGGTCGTGCGGGAGATCCCCATTTCCGCGGCAACATGCGCGACCGCACGCCCCGACTGGATGCGCTGAACCATGATCAACCGGCCGGCCGGAGTCAGCCGGGCATTAGCGTGAGACAAGAGAGACCTCCGTGCGTTTGAGCTGAAGAACTTAGACAGCTCCAACTCGACCCCGGAGGTCTCTCCTACGTCAACAACGATCTGGGTCAGTACAGTTAGGCGCGGTGCGGGTCGAGTGGGTCGCGGTGTGAGGGGGCTGAGGCCGGGCCCGGCCGGTCAGTCGGCGCCGAAGTCGTACATCGCCGACTCGGACGCCGCCTCGACGGCGTCGGCCAGCGCTTCGGACTCGGCGTCCTGCCCCTCGGCCGACGAGATGATCTCTCCCGCCTCGCCCGCCGTCACGCGGCCGACGAGCTCGCCGGTCGCGCCGCCGATGAGGCCGAGACCTGCGTACTGCTCGAGGCGCGAGCGCGAGTCGGCGATGTCGAGGTTGCGCATCGTGAGCTGCCCGATGCGGTCGGTCGGGCCGAAGGCGGCGTCGCCGACGCGTTCCATCGAGAGTTTCTCGGGCGCGTAGGAGAGGTTCGGCGCGGTCGTGTCGAGGATCGTCCAGTCGTCGCCGCGGCGCAGGCGCAGGGTGACGGTGCCGGTGATCGTCGACCCGACCCACTTCTGGATCGACTCGCGCAGCATGAGCGATTGCGGCTCGAGCCAGCGACCCTCGTACATGAGGCGGCCGAGCCGGCGACCCTGCTCGTGGTAGGTCGCGAGGGTGTCTTCGTTGAGGATGCCGTTGACGAGGCGCTCGTACGCGATGAACAGCAGCGCCATGCCGGGCGCCTCGTAGATGCCGCGCGATTTCGCCTCGATGATGCGGTTCTCGATCTGGTCGCTCATGCCGAGGCCGTGGCGGCCGCCGATGCGGTTCGCCTCGAAGACGAGCTCCACCGGGTCGTCGAAGCGCACGCCGTTGAGCGCGACCGGGCGGCCCGCCTCGAACTCGACCGTCACGTCTTCGGTGGCGATCTCTACCGTCGGGTCCCAGTACTTCACACCCATGATCGGGTCGACGGTCTCGAGCGAGACATCCAGGTGCTCGAGCGTTTTCGCCTCGTGCGTGGCGCCCCAGATGTTGGCGTCCGTCGAGTAGGCCTTCTCGGCCGAGTCGCGGTAGGGGAAGCCGTGCGCGACGAGCCACTCGCTCATCTCCTGGCGGCCGCCGAGCTCGGTGACGAAGTCGGCGTCGAGCCACGGCTTGTAGATGCGCAGGGCCGGGTTCGCGAGCAGGCCGTAGCGGTAGAACCGCTCGATGTCGTTGCCCTTGTAGGTCGACCCGTCGCCCCAGATGTCGACGCCGTCATCCTTCATGGCGCGCACGAGCAGGGTGCCGGTCACGGCGCGGCCGAGTGGCGTCGTGTTGAAGTACGTCTTGCCGCCGGAGCGGATGTGGAACGCGCCGCACTGCAGCGCGACGAAGCCCTCCTCGACGAGCGCCGTCTTGCAGTCGACGAGCCGCGCGACCTCGGCGCCGTACTCGAGCGCGCGGCCGGGGATCGCGGCGATGTCGGTCTCGTCCGGCTGGCCGAGGTCGCCCGTGTAGGTGCAGGGCACGGCGCCCTTGTCGCGCATCCACGCGACGGCGACCGAGGTGTCAAGACCTCCGGAGAAGGCGATGCCGACGCGCTCGCCGACGGGCAGGGACTGGAGGACCTTCGACATGGTCTCGATTGTAGTGAGCGCATGGAGAGGGCGTTCGAACCGGGGTGGAGGGGTGCGCAACACCCCCGCCGCCGCCGGGGGCCCGCTCGATAGGATGGGGTGCACCGGCATTTCGGTGCGACCGCGAGACAACGGGGGAGTACCCATGCCAGGCATCGTGATCGTCGGCGTCCAGTGGGGCGATGAGGGCAAGGGCAAGGCCACCGATCTGCTCGGCTCGCGCACCGACTGGGTCGTCAAGTTCAACGGCGGCAACAACGCCGGGCACACGGTCGTCATCGGCGACGAGAAGTACGCCCTGCATCTGCTCCCCTCCGGCATCCTCAGCCCCGGCGTCAACGCCGTCATCGGCAACGGCGTCGTCGTCGACCTCGAGGTGCTCTTCGGCGAGCTCGAGGCGCTGAACGCCCGCGGCGTCGACACCTCGCGCCTGCGCATCAGCGCCAACGCGCACGTCATCACCCAGTACCACCGCACGCTCGACAAGGTCACCGAGCGCTTCCTCGGCAAGCGCATGATCGGCACGACGGGGCGCGGCATCGGCCCGACCTACGCCGACAAGATCAACCGCGTCGGCATCCGCATCCAAGACCTCTTCGACGAGAACATCCTGCGCCAGAAGGTCGAGGGCGCGCTCGACCAGAAGAACCACCTGCTCGTGAAGGTCTTCAACCGCCGCGCCATCACCGTCGACGAGGTCGTCGACGACCTGCTCAGCTATGTCGAGCGCCTGCGCCCCATGGTCTGCGACACGGGCCTGCTCCTCAACAACGCGCTGGATGCCGGTGACGTCGTCGTCTTCGAGGGCGGGCAGGCCACGATGCTCGACGTCGACCACGGTACTTACCCGTTCGTGACGTCGTCGTCGGCGACGGCCGGCGGCGCCTCGACGGGCTCCGGCGTCGGCCCCAACCGGCTCGACCGCATCGTCGGCATCGTCAAGGCGTACACGACGCGCGTCGGGTCGGGCCCGTTCCCGACCGAGCTGTTCGACGAGCAGGGCGAATGGCTGCGCAAGCGCGGCTTCGAGTTCGGCACGACGACGGGGCGCCCGCGCCGCGTCGGCTGGTACGACGCCCCCGTCACGCGCTACGCGACGCGCGTCAACGGCATCACCGACCTCGTGCTGACCAAGCTCGACATCCTCACGGGTCTCGACCAGATCCCCGTGTGCGTCGCGTACGACGTCGACGGAGAGCGCTTCGACGAGGTGCCGGTCAACCAGAGCGACTTCCACCACGCCACCCCGATCCTCGAGTACTTCCCCGGCTGGAGCGAGGACATCTCCACCGCCCGCACGTTCGAGGACCTGCCGCTCGAGGCGCAGGACTACGTGCTCGCACTCGAGCAGATGAGTGGCACCCGCATCTCGGTCATCGGGGTGGGCCCCGCCCGTGACGCCGTGATCGTGCGCCACGACCTCGTCGACTGACGGCGATGCGCTTCTTCCTCGGCGGCTACGGCGCCGACATGGGCGGTGACGCCGACGGCATCGGCGTGCTGCACGCGGGCGCGCCGGATGACGCCCTCGCCGGCGGCGAGCTGGCCTGGGCGGGCACGGCCGCGGCCGCGGCATCGCCGTCGTGGCTCGCGTGGCATCCGACCCTCGACGTCGTCTACGCGGCGCAGGAGGGCCGCGGCGACGTGCAGGCCTTCCGCCGCACCGGACCCGGAACCTTCGCCCCGCTGGGCCCTGCTGTGCCGGTCGGCGACTCCGTGTGCCACGTCGCGGTCTCACCGAGCGGCGCGAGCCTGATCGCCTCGTGCTACGGCGACGGCCGCGTGGTGCGCGTGGCGGTGGATGCCACGGGCGCCCCCGCGACCGTCGCCGGTGCGGCGCCGGGCGCTCCGGCCGCGGGCGCGGCCTCCGTCGACCCCCACGCCGGGCTCGGCGAGGAGCGCGCACCGCACGCCCGCCAGGCGACGTTCGTCCCCGGCGGGTTCGTCTCGACCGACCTCGGGTTCGACAGCGTGCGGGTGTGGTCTCCGCCGTCCGCCGGCGAGCGCGCCGCGCCGGCGCTGCGCCAGACGGTCACGCTGCCGCGCGGATCGGGCCCGCGCCACGCGGTGTGGCATCCGAGCGGCCACCTCTACGTCGTGACCGAGTACTCGAACGAGGTGTTCGTGCTGCGCCCCGGATCGGACGGGGCGTGGATGCTCGTCGGCGGTGCGCCCCTCGTCGGCACCGAGGTCGGCGTCGACTTCCCGGCCGAGATCGCCCTCTCGCGCGACGGCCGTTTCGCCGTCGTCGGCGTGCGCGGCAGCAACACGCTCGCGTCCCTGCGGGTCGACGGCGACGGCGGGTCGCTCGCGTCGGTCGCCCTCGTCGAGTCGGGCGTCGACTGGCCGCGCCATCACGTGATCGCGCGCGACACCGTGCTCGTCGCCGGGCAGCGGAGCTCCGAGATCGCCTCGCTCACCCTCGACGAGCGCACCGGCGTTCCCGGCCGGGTGCGCCGGCGCGTCGAGGCCCCGACGCCGACGGCCCTGCTCGCCGACCGCTGACGCCGCTGACCCCAGGTGCGCCGGGCGCGCGTGACGCGCGCCCGCGCGGCCCGAACCATCGCCCCCGCAGAAGCCTCAGACCGCGGCATCCTGCTTCGGGATGTAGACCTTCTTGATGATCAGCAGGATCGACGCCGTCACGGGGATCGCGACGAGCGCACCGAGGAGGCCCATCAGCGTGCCGCCGACGAGCGCGCCGATGACCACGAGCGAGCCGGGAACCGAGATCGCCTTGTTCATCACCTTCGGCGTCAGAACATATGCCTCGATCTGCATGTACACGAGGTAGACGATCGCGAAGACGAGACCGCCGATCGGGCTGGCGATGAGGGCGATCACCGTGCCGATCGCCCAGAACAGCACGCCACCGACGAGCGGGATAAGCGTGACCGAGAAGGCCACGACGGCCATCAGCGCGGGGAACGGCAGGCCGAGGAACAGATACAGCAGGAACGCGACGAGCGAGTTGAAGAATGCCAGCACGACCATGCCGCCGAGGTAGCCGCCCACCGACTCGGTGATCTGCTCGGTGATCTCGGTGGTCGTGGAACGCAGACGCGCCGGCCACAGGCGGTAGAACGCCTGCTTGATCTCGGGCAGCGAGGCGAGGAAGTACAGGCTCAGCACGATGATGATGATGATGCCCGAGATCGTCGTACCGATGCTCAGCCCGATCGAGAGCACGCCGCCGCCGATCGCGGCGACGTTGTTCGGGTCGGTCAGGAACTTCTGCAGCTCGGCGAGCAGGTCGGGCGCCTGGTCGCCGAACTGGGTGACGAGCCACGCGAACAGGTCGGAGCGCTGGAAGTCGCCGATCATGCCGGGCAGGTCGCGGATGAACTGGGCGATCTGCTGGATGACCGTGGGGACGATGAGCCAGAGGATCGCGATGATCACGAGCGCGAACACGAAGTAGACCACCGTGATCGCCCACGCACGCTTCATGCCGCGCGCCTGCAGCCGCCGCACCAGCGGGTCGAGTCCGAGCGCGGCGAACATCGCGAACGCGATGTAGATCCAGATAGTGACGAGGCTCGTGATCGCCATGCCGAGGGCGAAGGCCACGAGGCCGCCGAACGTCAGGAAGAACCCGATGACGAACGGATGGTTGAGGTTCGCCCAGATCGTGCGCGCGGGCGTCTGGTTCTCGAGCGCGACCGTCGTCGCGTCGGGCGTCGGAACGGCCTCGCCGCCAGCGCTCGTGGCGGCACTGGCGGCGGTCGCGTCGGCGGAGCTGCGGTACGGCGTCGGTTCGGGTTCGCCCATGCGTCACACTCTAGGGTCAGACGGTCGTCTTTCGGAGGACCGCGGCCGATCCGAGCGCCTGCGCGATCGTGATCACCGCGAGCACGACCGTCAGCCCCCAGACGCCCGACTCGACGATGAACCCCATCACCTCCGGCCACGACCGGGTCACGGTGATCAGCCAGATAGCGGCGAGCAGCACGAGGGCGATGCCCACGAGGATGAGCGTCAGCCGGAACGACCCCCACCGCTTGTACACGGTCGCCGCCCAGAACCCGAGGGTGAAGACCATCATCGTCAGAGTGAAGAAGAACAGCCCCGCCGCGAGCGGCCCCGACGCCCACAGCCAGTCGAGCGCGAAGAAGTAGCCCCCGATGCCCCAGCCGTTCGTGGCGATCTCGATGAGCCCGCCGACGACGAAGATGAGGGCGAGGATGCCCGCCGTCAGCGCCGCGGTCAGCATCGTGCCGAGGAAGAACTCCCGCCGGGTGACGCTCAGCGCCTGGGAGAACGGGAACGTCAGCGTGAGGGCCTGCACCCCCACCGCGATGAAGTACCACAGCGGTGCCTGGGCGCCGCCGCCGTACATGTTGGTCGTGACGCCGCCGGCGGCGATGATTCCCCAGATGATCAGGGAGATCACGAAGGAGCTGCCGAGGATGAGCAGCGGCACCCACACGAAGGTCTCGCGGTTGGCCAGCTGCATGCGGACGACGTTCAGCGTGCGGCTCATCGGAGTGCTCCTTCCGCCGCGGGCTGCGCGGCATGCTGGGTGAGGCGGACGATCAGCTGTTGCAGTGACACGGGTGCGAGGTCGAGCCCGGATGCCTGGAGGGCGGCCCGATCCGCGGCGGTGAGCTCGCCGAGCACCGTGACGCTCGTGACGTGTCCGAGGCTCTCGCGGTGGATGACCTCGCGGCCGGCGGCGAACGCCTCGACGACCGCCGCGTCGCCGACGATCGTGGCGGCGCGCGAGCGCACCGCGTCGGTCTCCTCGTCGAGGAGGATGCGACCGCCGTCGATGACGACGACCCGCTCGATGAGGTTCGACACCTCGTCGATCAGGTGACTGGAGAGGATGACGGTGCGCGGGTGCTCCGCGTAGTCCTCGATCAGCCGGTCGTAGAAGAGCTGGCGCGCGACGGCGTCAAGCCCGAGGTACGGCTCGTCGAAGAACGTGATCTCGGCCCGCGAGGCGAGCCCGATGATGACGCCCACCGCCGAGAGCTGCCCGCGGGAGAGCTTCTTGATGCGGGTCTTCAGCGGCAGCTCGAACGCCGCGACGAGTTCGTCGGCGAAGCCCTGATCCCAGTTCGGGAAGAACAGGCTCGCCATGCGGAACGCGTGCGTCGGGAGGGCGTCCTCGGGGTACTTCTGGCTCTCCCGCACGAAGCAGATGCGCTGGAGCACGACGGCGTTCTCATACGGGTCCGCGCCGAACACGCGCGCCGTGCCCGACGTGGCGAAGTTCTGCGCGGTGAGGATCGACATGAGTGTCGTCTTGCCGGCGCCGTTGCGGCCGAGA
>NZ_VFPS01000002.1 GCF_006716815.1 Microbacterium lacticum | reverse complement strand
GATCCTCGAGCGGATCGACCCGGCGAAGGATGCCGACGGCCTGCATCCCACGAACCTCGGCAAGCTCGTGCTGAACGTCAACGACGAGATCATCTCTCCGCTGCCGTGCACGCCCCGCGCCGTGATCGAGCTGCTCGAGCGCAATGGCTACGCACTCGCGGGCACGCATGTGGTCGTCGTCGGCCGGGGCGTGACGATCGGGCGCTCGATCGGGCTGCTGCTCACCCGCCGCGACGTCAACGCGACCGTGACCCTCACCCACACCGGCACGCGCGACCTGCCCGCCTACCTGCGGCAGGCCGACGTCATCGTGGGCGCGGCGGGCATGAAGCACCTCGTGCGACCCGAGGACGTCAAGCCCGGCGCCGCCGTGCTCGATGTCGGGGTGACCCGCGAGATCGATCCCGAGACCGGCAAGTCGAAGGTCTACGGCGACATCGCCCCGGGCGTCGAAGAGGTGGCCGGCTGGCTGTCGCCGAATCCCGGGGGCGTCGGCCCGATGACGGTGGCGCTCCTGATGACGAACGTCGTCGAGGCGGCGGAGCGCACGATCCGCGCCTGAGCGTCAGCGGGCGGCGTCCGATCCGGCGCGCGCGCCGCGCAGGTGCGCCTGTACGAGCGCGTCGTGCTCGGCGTCGGTGAGCGCGTCGAAGTCTGCCGCTTCAGCGCGGTCGCGCCGCGCCCACCGCAGGAGCAGCAGGATCAGCACCGGAACGTCGGCCGCCTCGGCGATGAACCAGAGCAGGTCGCCCGCGAGGTGCTGATCGTGCAGCGGATTCGGCCACCAGCCGGTACCCGCGACGGTCGTGATGCCGTCGATGACGGTGTCGTTCAGCCGCATGAGGATGCCCGGGATCGAATCGATCACGAGCTCGACGAACGCCAGCAGGAACTCGATCGCGAGGAAGGTCGACGCGTGCAGGCTGGTGAGGGCCCATCATCGGCACCCTCAGCAGCAGCGCGATGCGCGCCGTGAACGCCCAGCGCAGCTGCGCCGACCACGCGCCGAAGAAGCCCAGCTCGACGACCGCGTACGAGCCGAGGCCGAGGGCGAAGAACAGCACCGTGCGTCGACGCGGCCACACGACGCCGTGACGGGCGGCGCGACGGATGCCGAGGGCGTAGGCGATCGTCGCGGCGACCAGGACGACGAGGGTCACAGGGTCGGCGCGCCAGGTCGTGAGGAGGGCGTCGAAGGGAGGCGTGCGCACAGCATACGCCGCGCGGCTATGCGGTGAAACGGGTGAGGAAAGCCTTCGTGCGGGCATGTGCGGGCGCCGTGAACAGCTGGGCGGGAGCGCCCTCCTCGACGATGACGCCCTCGTCGAGGAACAGCACCCGATCGGCGACGTCACGCGCGAACGCCATCTCGTGCGTCGCCATGAGGATCGTCGCCCCGCCCTCGGCGAGCGAGCGCACGAGGTCGAGCACCTCGCCGACGAGCTCCGGGTCGAGCGCCGAGGTGATCTCGTCGAGCAGCAGCACCTCGGGGTCGGTCGCGATGGCGCGGACGATCGCGACGCGCTGCTGCTGCCCGCCGGAGAGGCGGTCGGGGTGGGCGTTCGCGAAGTCGGCGAGCCCGACGCGCTCGAGGAGCGCCAGTGCGCGCGCCTCGGCATCCTTTCGCGGCACCTTGTGCACGACGCGCGAGGCGAGGGTCACGTTGCCGAGCACCGTCAGATGCGGGAAGAGGTTGTAGCTCTGGAACACCGCGCCGAGCCGCGCGCGCACCCGGTTGCCGTCGACGCGCGGGTCGGAGATGTCCTCGTCGCCGAGGAAGATGCGACCGTCGTCGATCGGCTCGAGCAGGCCGAGGCAGCGGAGGAGCGTGGATTTGCCCGATCCGGATGCCCCGATGAGCGCGACGACCTCGTGCGCGGCGAGCGACACCGACACCCCGCGCAGCACCTCGCGCTCGCCGAACGCCTTCCAGACATCCTCCGCCGCGAGCACCGGGGCGCCGACCGGCGCCGGGACACCGCCCGGCTCCACCGCGGTCACAGGATCGCTCCGCTCTGCTCGCGCTCGCGCAGCCGCGCCGTGTACCAGTCGGCGGTCCGGATCGTGGGGATCGCGAGCAGCACGAAGAGGATGCCCGCGACGACGTACGGCGTGAAGTTGTAGCTGAGGGCGTTCGCCGAGCGCGCGGCGGCGATCGCATCGATCGCGCCGAGGATCGAGATGAGCCCGACGTCCTTCTGCATCGAGACGAAGTCGTTCATGAGGGGCGGCGTCATCTTGCGCAGGGCCTGGGGGAGCACCACCCGCCGGAGGGTCTGCCCGTAGCCGAGCCCGAGCGAGCGCGCCGCGAGCCGCTGCGACGGGTGCACCGCGTCGATGCCGGCACGGATCACCTCGGCGACGTACGACGAGTAGGTGAGGGTGACGGCGAGCACGCCGAGCAGCACGACCGGGATGCGGGTGTTCGTGATCGTGGGCAGACCGAAGCCGACGAGGTAGAGCACGATGATGAACGGGAACCCGCGGAACAGGTCGGTGTAGGCGGCCGCGACGACCCGCACGGGGAAGAACACCGCTCCCGGGAGCGTCCGCAGGAAGGCGATCAGCAGGGCCACCGCCGCGACCGTCACGACCGAGAGGGCGAGCACCTGCAGGTTCACGAGGAACCCGTCCCACACCTTCGGCAGCGACGCGACCGCGGTGGCGGGGTCGAAGAAGGTCTGCTGCACCTTCGTCCAGCCCGGAGTGTTCACGACCGTCACCCACACGACCGCCGCGAACACGAGCGTCGACCCGATTGCGACCAGCACCGAGCGTCGCTCGCGGCCGCGGCGGTAGGCGCGCCGTTCGACCTCCAGGGCGCTCGGGGTGTGCGAACTCACGAGACGACGCTACCCGAGCGGGGCCGGGCGGCCGAGTTCGGCCCGGCCTTCGACAGGACGGTCACTTCAGCTGCGGCACGCCCTCGGTGAGCACCGACAGCCATTCCTTCTCGAGCGCGTCGAGGGTGCCGTCGGCGCGCAGCGTGTCGACCGCGTTGCTGACCCGGGCGGTGAGCGGCGAGTCCTTCTGCAGCAGGAGGCCCCACTGGTCGGGAACCCCCGCCGCGGGCAGCTCGCCCACCATGAAGCCGCCGTCGATGTAGTAGTTCGCGGCGAGGTAGGCCGTCGGGGTGTCGAGCACCATCGCATCGATCTGGCCGGCCTCGAGGGCCGCGCGGGCGTCTTCGTTCGAGCCGAACAGGGCGGCGGGAGTCGTCGGGGCGATCGCCTCGTGGATCGTGGTGGCGCTCGTCGAACCGGCCATTGCGCCCAGCAGCAGTCCCTTCGCGCCGGCGAGGTCGGTGACGCCGTCGGCCTTGCCGCCCTTGATCGCGACGATCATCTGGCTCGCCTCGAAGTAGGGCGTCGAGAAGTCGACGGCCTGCTTGCGCTCGTCGGTGATCGTGTACTGCTGGATGTTGAAGTCGGAGTTCTTCGGCCCCGGCGCGATCGCCGCCTCGAACGACGTGCGCACCCAGACGACGTCGTCTTTGGCGAAACCGAGCTTCTCGGCCACGGCGTACGCGACGGCCGACTCGAAGCCCTTGCCGGTCGTCGGGTCGTCGTCGTAGACGTAGGGCTCGTAGGCCGTCTGGCCGGTCGCGATCGTGAGCTTGCCGGGCGTGACGAAGTCGGCCGCCGGGTCGGCGCTCGATGCGGCCGGGTCGGCGGAGCCGGAGCAGCCGGCGAGGGCCAGGAGCGCGGCGGCGGCGGCGGTGGCCATCGCGAGGCGGGCGGGACGGGCGATGCGCGGCATGACGGAGACCTTCCGGGTGTGGGAGCGCGGCGCGTCGGATGCTGTGGACGGATGCCGCAGCATCCATCATTCCCGCTCGCCGATGCCGTCGGGGTCGCGCGGGTCCCTTTGTTACAGGGACGTCATGCGCGGCGGCCCGGGTTGCCGGCGCGGTCAGCTCTTGCCGAGGTCGTCGAGCATCTTGCGCTGCTCCGGCGTCAGCCCGTCGTCGGCCTCGGCGGCGCTCGCCGACGTGATGCCGGACGTGCCCGCTCCGGGGGATGCGGTGGCGTCGGCGCCGGCACGGCCGCCGCGGATGCCCGCCGTGGCGCGGTCGTAGTATCCGCCCGCCCTCGCCTCGATGCGGTCGTCGATGCGGGCGTACAGCGCCCAGCCGATCGCGATGATGACGGGCGGCAGGACGTAGGCCCAGAACCAGCTGCCGCGGGCGTTCACGCCGGTGAGCACGAGCGTGATGATCCAGATGATCGCCGCGACGGCGAGCACGAGCAGCAGCTGCACGAGCGCCTCGCCGATGCGGGTGCGGTCACCGGCCGACTCCGCCGCCGACTTCGCGAACGCGCCCCGCAGCAGCGGCTTCACGAACAGCTCCGCGAGCGTCAGGATGACCGACGCCCACAGCACCGCCCACCCGACGTGCGCCGGGGTGAGCAACCCGATCACGAGCAGCACGACGACGTTGAACACGTACAACGAGACGAAACGCACGATCCAGGCCTTCATGCCCCCAGCGTGCCACGACGCGCGCCCGAGCGCGAGAGCCGGTGCGGTCGGGCGCTCAGCCGCCGGCGCGGTCAGACGCCGACGCGGTCAGCGGATCGAGACGAGCTGTGTGACGTCGTCGCGGGCGAGCTCGTCGACGACGGCGGTCACCTCGATGACGTCGAGGTCGGTGCGGCCGCTCAGCACAGTGAGGAAGGCGGTGTCGGCGGCGTCGCGACCGGTCGCGATGCGCACGAGGTTCTGCCGGGGCGCGAGCGCCGTGGCATCCACCACGCGCCACGCGTCGTCGATCCACGCCTCGGTCACCGCGTGGAACTCCATCGGCGCGAGGCCCGGCGCGTAGACGGCGGCCACGCGGGCGGCGACGCCGCGGGCGCGCAGGAGCGCCGCGCACAGGTGCGCGTAGTCGCGGCACACGCCCTGTCGCCCGAGCAGGGTCTCCACGGCGCCGTCGGTCGGCCCGGAGGCGCCCGGCACGTAGCTCAACTGCGTGCCGACCCAGGACGAGACGGCCGCGAGGAGGTCGGCGCCGGGGTCGATCCCCGCGAACTCCGCCGCGGCCGTCGGGGAGAGCACGTCGCTCTCGACGTAGCGGCTCGGCAGCCGCGAGGAGAAGAGGTCGTAGGGCACGCCCGGCGCTTCGGCGCCCTCGCCGTCGATGTGCGCGCGGTAGTCGATCACGAGTGAGCCCGTGCCCACCTGCAGGCGCTGGAAGCGCGTGCCGCTGTGGTCGGTGAACTCGGTCGCCGCGACCGGCGCCCCGTCGAGGAGCGCCGTGAACGCCTCGTCGCTCGGCTGGTAGTGCGTCGACACGGCGATCGCGACGACGAGGTCGGCGGGCTCGGTCACGGAGAGTTCGAGGTGGGCGGTCACGTCGCGCTGCATGCGCCCAGACTGACACACCGCGGTGAGGAGAGGGCGCCGGCGTCCGAGAGCGCCGCCCCGTGACGTATGCAGGAGATCCGGGGATGGGGGTGGATGCGTCCCGCGCAATCACGGGGGTGCCGCTCTCGCCGGGCCCGGATCTCCTGCATACGTCACGGCGACCGGGCCGGAGCCGCGGGCGTGCCACGCACGATCCGGGCGCGCAATCCCCGTCCGTCGCGGCGGCCGCCCCTGTAGCATCGAACCATGGCATCTACGACAGCGACCAAGAACAAGCGCAAGCCCGCGCACGGAGCACGGCTGACGAACGAGCAGAACGCCGAGAGCGGCTTCACCGCCTCCAAGGAGTTGAGCGAGAACCTGCAGAAGGTGCTCGTCGACCTTCTCGAGCTCGCCTCGCAGGGCAAGCAGGCGCACTGGAACGTCATCGGCACGAACTTCCGCGACACGCACCTCGCGCTCGACGAGATCATCGACTCCGCGCGCGAGTTCAGCGACACGATAGCCGAGCGCATGCGCGCGCTGCACGCCCTGCCCGACGGCCGCAGCGACACCGTCGCCGAGTCGACCACCCTGCCCGAGTTCCCGCAGGGCGAGATCGCGACGACCGAGGTCACCGACCTCATCACGGCGCGACTGGAGGACACCGTCGCCACCTGCCGCGGCGTGCACGACCAGGTCGACGAGGAAGACCCGACGAGCGCCGACATCTTCCACGAGATCATCGAGAAGCTCGAGCAGTACGCCTGGATGATGAGCGCCGAGAACCGGAAGCCGGCCACCTCGTGACCGACATGTAGACGGTCCAGGATCCGACGACGCAGTATCCGCGGCCGCCGTTCCCGCCGCAGCAGCAGGATGCCCCGGGCGACATCCACGAGATGGCGCCCGCGCCCGATCACGGCGAGAAGACCTACATCGGCTTCGGGCGGCTGCCCGGCCGGAAGGCGCTCGTGACCGGGGCGGACTCGGTCATCGGCCGCGCCGTCGCGATCGCCTACGCCCGCGAGACCATCGCGGTGACCGGGGGCATGACGCTCACATGAGCGCAGCCCGGCGACGCGCCGTTCGCGCGAGCCCGCGATGACGATCCCGGGTCGAGAAGACCTCCGCACGTACGCGGCGATCGGCGACGGCCGGACGGTCGCGCTGATCGCCGCGGACGGGGGCATCGACTGGATGCCGATGCCGAACCTCGATTCGGCGCCGGTCTTCGCCCGGATCGTCGACGACGCCGACGGCGGGTGCATCGAACTCGCCCCGGACGGGGAGTACACGGTGCGCCGCCGGTACCTCCCCGGCACGAACGTGCTGCAGACCACCTTCACGACGCCGGGCGGCGTCGCGACCGTCACCGACGCGCTCGTCACGGGCGTCGCCGGGCGGTTGCCGTGGGCGCAGCTCGTGCGCCGGATCGCGGGCATGCGCGGTGAGGTCCGGTTCCGCTGGGCGGTGCGACCGGGCACGCGTCTGCGGACAGCGGCGCCGTGGATCAAGAAGCACGACGGCGTGCACCTGCTGCAGGTGGGCTCGACGATGCTGGCGGTCATCGGCTCGGAGGTCGGTCGGCCGCGCGCCGACGCGACCTCCTCTCTCCTCTCCGCCGTGCGCGGCACGTTCACGACCGCGGCGGACTCGACGCACATCCTCGCGATCATCGCGAACGACGACGAGCCCCTGCACCTGGCCGATCCGGGCCTCATCGGCGCGAGCCTGAACCCCTCGATCGCGGGCTGGCGCGACTGGTCGAAGGAGTTCTCCTACGACGGACCGTGGCAGGATGCCGTGCAGCGCAGCGCCCTCGCCCTGAAACTCCTCGTCTACGCCCCGACGGGCGCCATCGCCGCCGCGGCGACGACGTCGTTGCCGGAGAATCCCGCGGGCGGGAAGAACTGGGACTACCGCTTCGCCTGGGTGCGCGACCTCGCCTACACGGCGCACGCGCTCGTGCGCTTCGGCCTGTGCGAGGAGACCCACGCCGCACTGTCGTGGATGGTGAAGACCATCCGCGCCGACGGCGACCTGCGCGTCATGTACACCCTCCGGGGCGAGCCGGTGGAGGGCGTGGAGTTCTTCGACGCGCCCGGATGGGCCGGGATCGGCCCCGTCGTCACGGGCAACCCGGCCAGCGACCAGCTGCAGCTCGGCGTCTACGGCGACCTCTTCGCGATCTGCCGGACCTACGCGGATGCCGGGAACGTGCTCGATCCGGGCACCGCGCGCCTCCTGGCCGAGCTCGCCGACCGCGTGTGCGACCTGTGGCGCAACCGCGACTCGGGCATGTGGGAGCTGCCCGAGCTCGCGCACTACACGTCGTCGAAGATGGGATGCTGGCAGGCCCTCCGCCCGGATCGACCGCGCTCGACACCTCGGTGCTGCTGCACGCCGAGAGCGGTTTCGATCGCGGCGAACGGATGTCGCGGACGATCGACGCGCTCACCGCGCAGCTCGGAGCCGGGGCGCTGCTCTACCGGTACTCGGGCATGGAGCGCGCGGAGCACACGTTCGTGGCATCCGCCTTCTGGCGCGCCGGCGCGCTCGCGTGCGTGGGACGGCACGACGAGGCGATCGCCGCGATGGACGAACTCGTCGCCATGTCGAACGACGTCGGCCTTTACAGCGAGATGATCTCGGCCCGCGACGGGTCGTTCTGGGGCAACCTGCCGCAGGCGCTCAGCCATCTCGCCGTCGTGACGGCGGCGCTCACGATCCGCCAGGTCGTGCCGCCGAAGGCGCTCGAGGGGCACTGACCCGCTCGAGCGGACACTGACCGGCAGGGCCGGTCAGTGTCCGGCGAGGAGGTGCTGGGAGCTCCGCAGCGCGAGCGCGACCTGGGTGAGGGCGGGGTTGGCGGCGAGGGCGCTCGGGAAGGTCGAGTTGTCGACGATCCAGAGGTTCTCGACCTCGTGGCTGCGGCCCGAGGCATCCACCACGCCGTCCTGCGGGTCGTCGCTCATCCGGCAGGTGCCGAGCGTGTGCGCGGTGCGGTCGAGCACGCGGGTCGACGTGGCGCCCGCCGCCTCGAGGATCCGCACCATGACGTCGGTCGCGTGCCGCATCAGCGCCTTCTCGTTCGCCCCGGCGGTGAACGACACCTCGGCGCGCGGGATGCCGTGCTCGTCGACCTCGCCGGAGAGGACGAGCGCGTTGTCGCGCTGCGGCAGACACTCACCGTTGATGCCGAGTCCGGTCGTGTACCGCGCCCCTTCGAGGGCTGCCATGAGCTCGGCGCCCCACAGCCCGCCGCCGCGCACGAGCGACGTCGCGAACGTGAGCGGCATGACGCCGAGGCTCTGGATGAGGTAGCCGCCGGCGAAGTCGGCGCCGGGCGGACGCAGGAAGTCCTCGGTGATGAGCGAGGAGGGATACCCGCGGTAGGCGCGCTGCTGCGCGTCGAACGTGCCCCACACCTGGGTCGCCGGGTGGGCGAGGAAGTTCCGCCCGACCTGCCCGTTCGCGTTGCCGAGGTCGTTCGCCAGCAGCAGGCGCGGCGTCTCGACACCGCCCCCGGCCAGCACGAGCGCGCGGCACGGCTGGCGCAGATCGCGGCCGGCCTGGCGGTAGACGACCGCGCTCACCCGCCCCGCGGCATCGGTCTCGACGGTGTGCACCATCGCCTCGGCGCGGATCTCGGCGCCCGCCGCGATCGCCGCGGGGAGGTAGGTCGTCCCCATCGTCGCCTTCGCGCCGGTGCGGCAGCCCTGGTGGCAGGTGCCGCACGCGATGCACGCGCCGCGCGGGATGCCGTGCTGCTCGCGGGGGCGGGTCAGGACCGCGGCGGGGGCGTCGGTCGCGCGGATGCCGAGGACGCGGCATCCGTCCGCCATGTGCTGCGCGGAGGCGTTGCGGCCGGCCGGCGCGTAGGCGTAGGAGCGGGCGGGATCCCAGGGATAGTCCGCGGGACCGCTGACGCCGAGATCGCGCTCCGCGCGGACGAGGAAGGGGAGGAGCTCCTCGAGGGAGAAGGGCCAGTCGCGACCCTCACCCGTCTCGGTGCGCAGGCGCAGCTGACCCGCGTCGGGGCGCGGGGTGAACGCGCCCCAGTGCAGCGTCGATCCGCCGACGCCGCGGCCGGAGTTGTTCGGCCCGAACGCGGTCGGGTCGTCGCCGCCGGAGAGCCGCTCGCTCATCCAGTTGATCTCGGCGGCGTCGGTCTCGTCGGGCGTGTGATCGGCGGGGTCGAAGAACGGACCCGCCTCCAGGGCCACGACGCGCAGGCGGGCCGCGGCGAGTTCGGCGAGCACCGGGGCGCCGCCGGCGCCGGTGCCGACGATGACGACGTCGACCTCCTCGCCCGGCTCGAATCGGCGCATGCGAGAGGTGTCGAGGGCGAGGGCGCTCGTGGGGCCTCCGCTTCCGTCGCCGGTCACGCGGCGGGGCCCGAGGGGAGGGTGTCGCGCGAGGTGTCGACGTCGCCGAGACCGCCGGGTTCCCACGCCTCGCGGAGGCCGGCGGCGAGCATTGTGAACCCCCGAGGCTCGGGGAACCCGCGCGTGGCGAAGCTGTCGTTGCCGGTGCGGGCGAGGGATGCCGGGTGGGCGAGCCAATGGCGCACGAGGTCGACCCGGGCGTCTTCGGCCCACGCCTGCAGCTGCGCGGGCGAGAGCGCCGAGCCGGGCAGCTCGAGGCGGCCCGACACGAGCGCGGCGACGACGTCGTCGTCGAGGTTGACGTCGGCGAGCGCGTCGAGGGCGAGCCCCGCGGCGACCGCGTCGGGCGGGAGGTCGGCGCGGCGCCATCCGTCGCCCTCGCCCGCCGCGAGCTGCCGGTCGACGCGCGCGGCGAGGTCGATGCGCCCGCGGCCGGCGGCCGGGGCGTCCGACTGCGGCACGACGAGGTCGGCGAACCGTCGCAGCGTCTCGAGCTGCGCGGGTGTGAGCGCGCGCGGCCGGTAGGCCGGGTCGTCGGCGATCGCCCGGGCGGCGAGCGTCGCGCGCACCCGCGGCGTGAGAGCGGGGGAGGCGATGAGGCGCGCCCAGTCGGCGGGCACCGCGGGGGCGTGCGCCTCGATCTCGTCGGCCAGGGCGGCGATCGCCGCCGCGACCTCCTCCGGCCGCTCCTGCGGCACGAGGTGACCCGTCTCGCGCAGGCGCACGAGGCGGGCGCGCGGATAGACGTCGCCGTGCAGACGCGGCTGCGCGTCGGCGCCGAGATCGTCGTCGTCCTCGCCCGCGACGATCACCGCGGGCACGTCCAGGGTGCCGACGACGGCCGACACGTCTTCACGGCTGCCGTGCTCGAGCCAGTGCACCCAGGCATCCGGTGCCGCTCGGCGCAGGTCGTCGATCGTCCGCGCATCGCACTCGCCGCCGAGCGGCAGGGCGGTGTTCGCCTCGACGAACGCGCGGGCCTCGTTCTCGCCGAGCCAGCCGTCGCGGGCCCAGCCGATCATCTCGGCCCGCTTGTCCTCGCTCATCGGCTCGGGCGTCGGCGGCGAGGCGGCCACGAGCACGACGCCCGCGAAGCCGAACACGGGATCGTCGCCGGCGAGCGCGCGCCGGGCGACGACCGAGGCGACCTTGCCGCCCATGCTGTGCCCGAGGAGCAGCCAGCGGCCGCCGTGGGCGGAGTCGTCGCGGCGGATGCCGTCGATGACGACATCGGCCATCTCGGCGACCGTGTACCCGGGCAGGTCGACGGCGTCGCCGAAGCCGGGCAGGTCGATCGGCACGAGTCGGATGCCGGGGCGCAGCGCCGCGGCGACGGGGCGGAACTCCGCTGCGCTGCCGCCGAGCGCGTGCAGCGCGTAGACGGTGAGATCGGATGCCGGTGCGTCGGGCGTCATCACGGGGTGACCATCCCGCCGTTGACGTTGAGCGTCTCGCCCGAGACGTAGCCCGACTCGGCCGAGGCGAGGAAGACGAACGCCGGCGCGATCTCGGCGGGCTGGCCGGCGCGGCGGTACTCGTTCTCGTCGTCGAAGTGCGTCATCTGCTCGTCGGAGACGCCGTCCGACACCTGCAGGGCCGTCCAGGTCGGGCCGGGGGCGACGACGTTGACGCGGATGCCGCGGGGAGCCAGCTGCTGCGCGAGACCCTTGGAGAGGTTGTTGATCGCGGCCTTCGTCGCCGCGTAGTCCAGCCGATCGGGCGCGGGCACGTACGCCTCGAGCGAGGCCGTGTTGATGATCGTCGACCCGGGCGTCAGGTGGGGGAGGGCGGCCTTGATCAGCCGGAACGGGGCGAACACGTTCGTCCGGAACGTCGCCTCGAACTGCTCGTCGCTGAGATCTTCGACCTTCGCCACGGCGGTCTGCTTGCCCGCGTTGTTGACCAGGATGTCGAGACCGCCGAGCTCGGCGACGGCGTCGGCGACGACGGTGCGGCAGCGCTCGGCGTCGGTGAGGTCGGCCACGAGCGCGACGCCGTGACGCCCCGCCTCCCGGATGAGACCGAGGACGTGCGCGGCGTCCGGTTCCTCGCCCGGTCGGTGCACGATCGCGACGTCGGCGCCCTCGCGCGCGAACGCGATCGCCGCCGCCCCGCCGATGCCGGAGTCGCCGCCGGTGATCAGCGCGCGCCGCCCCGCGAGCCGGCCGGAGCCCCGGTAGGTGTGCTCGCCGAGGTCGGGGACGGGCGTCATGACGCCCTGCACCGCCGGCTCGTCCTGATGCTGGAGCGGCGGCTCGACCCGAGGGTAGCGCGTGACCGGGTTGCCGAAGGCGTACTGGTCGTCGGTCATGAGGCCTCCTCGCGGATGCGACCGATGAGGGCATCGCGATCGACGGGTCCGTCCTCGGTGAGAACGGCGCGCGCGGCATCCGTTCGATCGTCGATGTTCCACAGCAGCACGCCGACGACGCGGTCGTCGTCGAGGTAGTAGACGACGCCGCGTTCGAGCGGCTCGACCCAGTCCTCGACCGTCTCGAGCGATCCGTCGAGCGTGCCGACCGCCTCGTAGCGGGTGCCGAACACGACGGAGTAGTAGTACGGCGTGTGGGTGTACTCCTCGCCGGCGCCCGCGAGATTCCGACCCGCCTGCCGGCCCATCTGCTCCGCGTTGTCGACGTGCTCGACGCGGCGGCATCCGAGGATGCGGTCGGGGTATTCGGCCACGTCGCCGGCGGCGAAGACGTCGGCCCGATCGGTGCGCAGGTGCGCGTCGACGACGATGCCGTCGCCCGTCGCGATGCCGGAGGACTCGGCGAGCTCGGTCTGCACCTCGATGCCGAGGCCCGAGACCACGGCATCCGCGACGACCGTCGCGCCGCCTTCGAGGTCGAGTCGCACTCCCGCGTCGCCGGCGACGCCGCCGACCACCTCGTGGCCGCCGACGAGTTCGACGCCGGCGTCGCGGAACATCCCGGCGAAATGGTCGGCGAGATCCGCGGGGAAAACGTCGGCGCCGAGGGTGGCCGTGCTGTGCACGAGCACGGTGTCGACGCCCTGCTGCACGAGCGCGGCGGCGAGTTCGCTGCCGATGTAGCCGCCCCCGACCACCGCGATGCGGTCGGCCTGCGCGGCGAGGGCGCGGAGGTGCCGATAGTCCTCCGCGGTGCGGAAGGTGAGCACCCGGTCGCTCGCGCCCCCGCCCTCGATCGGCAGCGCGACGGGGGTGCCGCCGGTCGCGATGAGGACGGTGCCGTAGGGATAGGTGTCGCCGGCATCCGTGTCGAGCTCGTGCGCGTCGGGGCGGAGGGCGGTGACCCGCGTGCGCAGGACGACCACGGCGCCGGTGTCGTCGGCGGTGCCCAGCGGAACGTCGTCCCACGTGAAGTCGGGGTCGGTCCAGAGCTTCTTGCTGAGCGCGGGACGGGTGTACGGCTCGTCGATGTCGTCGCTGATGATCGCGATCGTCGCGTCGGCATCGCGCTCCCGGATGCCCCGTGCCGCCGCGTCGGCGACCATCCCGCCTCCGACGATGACGTGGTCGTAGGCGATCGGGGTGGGCGCGGCGCCGGCGGCGGGAGCCTGATGCGGGGAGGTCATGTCCCGATTCGATCAGCCCATGCGCGTGCACACCAGCGGGTTGACCGTGCCCCGCCCGGGCGCTACTCAGCGCGACGGACCCCTCCTTCAGTCGCCTTCCGTCGAAAACTCGACGCTCCCGCGGCGCAGTCGTGCCCGTACGTGTGACTCCTGCTCCGATGTCAGGGCTCCCCAGCGATCGCCGGCGCGCGGGAATGTTCCGTGCTGCGCCCGAAGGATGTCGCGGATTCGCTTCGGCGTCACGTCCAGCGCCCGGGCCAACTCGGAGGGTGTGAGTCCGGAGGACGCTTCACCGGTTCGTGTGGCAGCAGCTCGCGTCGGAACAACGGTCTGTTCTTGGTCGGGGACAACTCCGGGGGCAGCCCCGGCCGCACGAGGAGATCATCCGCCGCGCCAACGAGATCCTGCACCCCTACACGCTCGACGTGCAGGAAGTTGCCTGGCACAGCGTCTACGAAGTCGGCCACCGGGTCACCGACGGACTCGACGACGCGCACGGCACCGACCGCCTGCCGAGGGTCTTCCTCACCGGCGATGCGTGCCACACGCACAGCGCCAAGGCCGGGCAGGGGATGAACGTCTCGATGCAGGACGGCTTCAACCTCGGCTGGAAGCTCGGCGCGGTCGTGACCGGGCTCGCCCCTGCATCCCTTCTGTCGACCTACGCCGCCGAGCGCCGCCCGGTGGCCCAGCAGCTCATCGACTTCGACAAGGAGTGGTCGAGCCTCATGGCACGAAAGCCCGAGGAGATCAGCGACCCCGAGGACCTTGCGACCTACTACCTCGCGACGGCCGAGTTCCCGTCGGGGTTCATGACGCAGTACGAGCCGGGTGCGAGTGTCGTCGCGGACGCCGCGCATCAAGAGCGCGCGACGGGATTCCCGATCGGCAAGCGATTCAAGAGTGCGCCGGTCACGCGCGCCGCAGACGGCAACGTCGTGCATCTCGGACACCACGCGAAGGCCGACGGTCGCTGGCGGATCTATGCCTTCGCGGATGCCGACGGCACGGCGCTCGCCGACTTCGCGGGCTGGCTCGCCGATGCCCCCGACTCCCCGATCGTCCGCCACACGCCCGCCGGCGCCGACATCGACGCGGTGTTCGACGCGAAGGTGATCTACCCGGGAGGCTATGACGAGATCGACGTCACGCGCGTCCCCGCGATCTTCCGCCCGCGCACCGGCCCGCTGCACCTCACCGACTGGGAGAAGGTGTTCGCCGCAGCGCCCAACCGCTGGAACGCGACCGACATCTATGCGGAACGCGGCATCTCACGAGACGGGGCGGTCGTCGTCGTGCGCCCCGACCAGTACGTCGCCGGTGTCTTCCCCCTGGACGGCGTGGACGGCGTGCAGGAGCTCGCCGTCTTCTTCGACGCCTGGCTGCTGTAGGTCGCGTCGGGCGGGTTCACTCGAGCGGGTCCACGCCACGCAGGCGCAACTCGTCGATGTCGAGGTGGTCCTCGATCCGTCGGACGACGAGGTCGTCGATCGTGCCCTCGCGCCGCAACCGGTGCAGCACGGCGCGCTTGCGCTCGAGCACGGCGAGGCGCAGTCGCGTCGCCTCCTCGTACCGGATGATGGGCGAGCGCTGAGTCAGGTCGATGTCGTCGCTCGTCGCAATCATCTCGAGCGGTGAGGCCGGCGAGGCCGACAGGGCGGGCATCGCCGCGCCCCCTACGGAATTCGAGGGCGCAGTCGAGCGCGCCCACGAGGCATCCGCGGCACCCTCGTCATCCGCGTCGTCCCCGGCGCCCGCGTGGTTCCCGGCCTCCGGGGTAGAGAGCATGCTCTCGAGCTCGGAGATGGATGCCGCGTCGGCGCGGCTCTGCCGGGCGTAGGCGCGTGCATTGGCGAGCTCGAGGTACTCGTAGGTCTCGCGGCGGATCCGGTCGCGCACCTCGTCGCTGATGCCGTGCTCGGCGGCGAGGTCGTCGAGCACGGCGACAGTCGCACCCGTGATCGTGCGCTGCGCGAGCTCGTACTCCTCGGCCGCGGTCTCATCCTGCGGCAAGCGCGCCCAGCGCACGATCGCGGGGAGCAGCGTCCCCTGCACGAGAAGGCTCACGAGGATCACCCCGCCCGTCACGAACGCGACGATGTCGCGCCCGGTGAGTTCGCCGATGCCCTCGATGGATGGCGGAACGGACAGGGCGATCGCAAGCGACACGGCGCCGCGGAACCCGGCGAACGTATTGACGATGCGTCCGCGGTGGTGGTGGCCGAACCGCGGGTCTCGCGGGGTCCGGGAGAATGGCGCGAACAAGGTCAGGAACACATACCGGACGACGATCAGTGCGATCCACGTCGCGATCGTGATGGCCACGAGCATGCCGAGTTGCCGGGCCGGGACGTCGTGCACGACGTACTGCACCTCGAGTCCGATGAGGACGAACAGCGCCCCGTTGAGCAGATACACGCCGAACGGCCATGCCAACTGCGCCTGGCGCCGCGACGTCGCGGTCGTGATGCCCGCGTGCGACCAGGCCACGATTAGACCCGCGAAGACGACCGCCAGCACGCCGGAGGCGCCGACGAGCTCGGCGAGGAGGAAGGCGACGAACGGCACGAGCAGAAGCGTCGTGTTGATGACGAGGGCGTGGCGCGCGCGCCGCAGCGCCAGGTAGACGAGCGCTGCAACCGCGATGCCGGCCGCGGCGCCGCCCAGGTAGGAGACGGCCACCATCCCGGTGATCGACCATCCCGAGATGTTCTCGCCGAGGGCGAGCGAGAGGGCGATCGAGTAGAGCACGAGCGCCGTCCCGTCGTTTGTCAGACTCTCGGCCTTGAGCTTCATGAACATCCGCTCAGGAAGCAGACGCCCGAGGGCGGCGACCGCCGTGGCATCCGGCGGAGCGACGGCGGCACCGAGAAGGAGCGCCGTATGGAACGGCACTCCGAAGAGCGTCGCGATCCATGCCACGGCGAACGCGGACGCGACGACGAGAAGCGTCGACATCGGCACGATGTACCGCAGCGACTGCCGGACCGCGCGCAACGAGGTCGTGAGGCTCTCCCAGAAGAGCATGACCGGCAGGAAGAGGAGCAGCACGGTCTCGGGCGGCAGCTGGATGTCGCGCAGTGCCGGGACGAATCCGAGCAGCAGCCCGATCACGACGAGGACGAGCGGTGTCGCGATCCGCAGGCGCGGCGCGAGCACCGTCCCGGCCAGGATCGCGAGGCCCAGCAGAACCGTGACTTCGAGGCCTTCCATGGCATCCCTCCCTGTTCACACTCAGTGCGCACTCGAGGATCAGCGTTCTGCCAGGCTCTGGCATTCCTCGTCCGCCGTGCGCGGCGCGGCGGCGCCGCCGCAGAAGCCGGGCGTCAGGAGTTCACGCGGATGATCTCCTGCTGATACGGCGCGATGACCTCCCCCGAGATTCGACAGTCGAGGAGGAGGTAGGGTCGGTCGGATGCCGGGGCCGCTGCCCATTCGCCCAGCGCGTCGAGGTCGGCGAGGCTGCGGACGACGACTCCGCGGGCGCCGACCGAGGCGGCGAGGCCGGCGAAGTCGACCTCGGGGATCAGCATGGGCTCGCGGGCGAGGCCCTGCAGGCCGTACAGGTTGACCTCGGCCCCGTAGGCCGCATCGTTCCAGACGACGGCGAGTCCGCGGCCGCCCGCGACGCGCACCGCCGACTCGAGATCGGCGAGGGCCATGAGTCCGCCGCCGTCGCCCGTGGAGAGGACGACCGTGGCATTCGGCTTCGCGAGTGCAGCGCCGGGCACCGACGGGAAGCCGAGGCCGATCGACTGATATGCCGTGCCGACCATCATCATGCGATCGGGCGACGCGAGCGGCCAGTACATGTTCGCCCAGCCGATGAAGTGGCCGCCGTCGCTGACGACGACGCGGTCGCGCGTCGAGGGGTCGCTCTCGAGTAGCTCGGCGATGCGCACCGCGACCGAGCGGGGGTCGAGGCGCCCGTCGGGGGCGAGGGGGTCGCCGGATTCGCGCATGCGCGCGGCGGCGATGTCGTCGGGGGTCAGCCAGCGCTCCCGGGGTGACTCATGCGCGAGCCGCTCGAGCAGCACCTCCGCGACGAGGCGCGCGTCGCCGCGGATGAACCCGCCCACGTGCGGATGCGTCGCCGCGGGCGCGATGTCGATCTGCACGACGCGCGTGCCGGGGGAGAACAGCTGCCCGAAGCGCATCGTGAACTGGTTGAGGCCCGCGCCGAAGACGACGGCGACGTCGGCGGTGCCGATGAGCTCCATCGCGGCTTCGGCGCCGAATCCGCCGGTCACGCCGAGGTCGAACTCGCCGCGCGGGAAGATACCGCGTCCGAGCGCCGTCGTCGCGGTGATCGCGCCCGTCGCGTCGGCGAGTCGGCCGAGCGCGTCTCCGGCGCCCGCGAGCCACGCGCCGCGACCGGCGAGCAGCACGGGGCGGCGGGCGGATGCCAGCGTGCGCGCGAGCTCATCGACCGCGGCCGCGGCGAACGGCGTCGCCGGTGCGAGCGGGGCGGGGAGGTGCGGGGCGGGCGTCTGCGAGGCATCCGGCACCTCTCCCGCGTCGAGCTTGGCGACGTCGTAGGGGATCGCGAGCACTGTCGGCACGCGGTAGGAGAGGGTGTGCTCGACGGCGATGACGGTCGTCGCGGCGGCATCCGCCCGCCTGACTGTGTAGGTGCGGGCGCCGACGGCGGAGGCGAGCGCGATCTGGTCGACGTCCCACGGGCGCGGACCGCTCGTCGGCTCGTCGCCGACGACGAGGATGAGCGGCACGTGCGCCTGCACGGCCTCGGCGAGCGCGGTCAGCGTGTTGGTGAATCCGGCGCCGTAGGTGGCGGTGGCCGCGGCGAGCCGGCCGCCCGCACGGAAGTGCGCGTCGGCGGCGACGACCCCGCCGGCCTCGTGCCGCATCGCGGTGTAGGTGACGTCGGTCGAGCGCTCGAGCGCGTCGAGGAAGTGCGCGTTGCCGTTGCCCATCACCCCGAAGACGTGGTCGACGTGGCGGGCGAGGGTCTGGGCGACGTGCGCGGAGACGGTGGGCATGGGTCCTCCGAGAGACAGGAACGGTGGTGGATGCCGTGTTTGTCTCGCGTGCCCCTTTTTCGAGCTCCGGCCCGCGTCGTCGCGCGCCGGACGAGTCGATTATAGGGCGGCCGTGACCGCCGGTGCGGGTGCCGTTTGCAGGAACTCTGTGCCGAGTCGCGCGTGCGAGCCGCGGAAACACGTGGAACGCGCGCGGCGGTGCGCGCGATTCTCCTGCAAACGGCACGCGGGGCCGGCCGCACGGGGTCGAGGATGCCACGGCGCCGGCCGATCCGCTCGCGGAGATCCTCGTCCGCTACCTGCGCGGGCACGGACCGGCCGGGCTCGCCGACTTCCGCTGGTGGGCCGGGCTTCCGCTCGGGCTCGCGCGCTCGGCGCTCGAGGGTGCGGGAACGCGCGTCACCGAGGTCGAGGAGGGCCTGTTCGCCGAGGCGGCCGGGACGAGCGCGACGGCTGGCGACTCTGGCGCGGCCGCGCCGGAAGACGCGGCCGCGCCGGAAGACGCGGCCGCGCCGGACGTCGTCGCCCTCCCGGCGTTCGACGAGTACTACCTGTCCTACGCGGATCGAACGGTCGCCGCCTCGCCGCGGCTCGTGGCAGCCATCGGCCCGGGGCCGAACGGCGCCGTCGCTCCCGTGCTCGTCACCGGCGGCCGGGTGGTCGGCACGTGGAAGCACGCACTGGCCGTGGACCGGCACCATCTCGCCCCGGTCGTCGGGACGGTCGAGGTGCAGCTCGACGAGGCATCCGTCGCTGCGGCGCTCGCGCGCTACGTCGAGTTCCTCGCCGGCGGACGGCCGCCCCAGGCGAGCGCGCGATCGCCTGGGCCGGGCCGGCCCGGGCTCTCGTGTGCACAATTCAGTCTCCCCGCGCGGCGGCAGGCAGGTCGGGACGGCCATCCGACCGGCCCGGACTGACCTCAGGCGTCGAACAGCCCCGCACCGACGTACGAGCCGGCCGCGGCGCCCGGCGGCACGGCCCAGACGCCCGAGCCGATGTGGCGGATGTACTCGGCGAGGAGGTCGGTGGCGAGGGCCTTCTGCAGCGCGACGAACTGGTCGGGGGAGCGCTGGTACGACAGGAAGAACAGCCCGGCGTCCAGGCGCCCGAGCCCGGTGTTGCCGTCGACGTAGTTGTATCCGCGGCGGAGGATGCGATTACCGCCGTTGAGGTCGGGGTGCGCGAGTCGCACGTGGCTGCGCGCGTCGATGGCCGGCGCGCCGCCCGGGCCCGTGGCCGCGAAGTCGGGCGCGGTGTTCTCCTGTCCGCCCGACAGCGGTGCCCCGATCGCCTTGTCGCGACCGGTGACCCGCTCCTGCTCGGCGAGCCGCACGCGGTCCCAGGTCTCGATGAGCATCGCGATCTTGCGCGCGACGAGGTACGAGCCCCCCGTCATCCACGCGGGCTCGTCGCCGCTGCCGACCCAGACGTGCGCGTCGAGCGCGGCCGTGTCGTCGGCGAGGATGTTGGCGGTGCCGTCCTTGAACCCGAAGAGGTTCCGAGGCGTGGCCTGGTCGGCGGTCGTCTTCGACGTCTTGCCGAATCCGAGCTGCGACCAGCGCAGCCGCGCCCGGCCGAACGCGATCCGGCTGAGATTGCGGATCGCGTGCACCGCCACCTGCGGGTCGTCGGCGCACGCCTGGATCACGAGGTCGCCGCCCGAGGCGAGCGGATCGAGGTCGTCGCCGAGGAACGCGGGGAGCGGGGTGAGCGCCGCGGGGCGCTGCGCGGCGATGCCGTAGCGGTCCTCACCCGCCCCGGTCTGGAACAGCGTCGGCCCGAACCCGAACGTGATCGTCAGTCCGTTGGCGGCGAGCCCCAGGGCTTCGCCCGTGTCGTCGGGCGGCGCCTCGGGCGATCCACCCACCGCGCCCGTCGCCGAGACGTCCAGCCCCTGACTCATGCGCGCCGCGGCATACGTCCAGTCCTGCAGCAGCTCGATCAGGTCGTCGCGGTTCGTGCGCGCCATCATGTCGAACGACGCGAAGTGCAGGTGATCCTGCACCGGCGTCGTGATGCCCGCCTGGTGCACGCCGAAGAACGGGTGCACGGATGCCTCGGAGGCGCCCACCCGCGCTCGGCCGACGGCGACGCCGGCGGCCGACCCCGCGCCCGCCCCTACGGCGAGGCCGGCGGCGCCGATCCCCGCGGCGAGTCCGATGAGCCCGCGCCGGCTGAGGCCGCCGCGCGCCTCGCCGCCGCGGACCTCGGCACCGGAGACCCCGCCGGCCGGCGGGGTCTCCGCGCCCGCCGGCGCGTCGGGGAGGGCGTCGTCGTTCGTGGTCATCACGCCAGGATGGTCGACGTGAGCTTCGACAGCGGCTCGGCGAGCGCGTTGATGAGGTCGGTGAACTCGCGCTTGTCGGCCTCGGTGAGTTCGCGGTAGTTCACGAACCCGGACTCGAGCGAACCGTGCTGTGCGAGCGACGCGTCGAGGTCGTCGTAGCCGGTCTGGATCTGCTTAACGAGAGCGGCGCCCTCCGAGCCCGACGACGAGGCGAAATCCCGCACGAGCGAGAACGCCATCTCGGAGCCCTCGACGTTCGCCGCGAAGTCCCACAGGTCGGTGCCCGACCACCAGTCCTCCTCGCCGGAGATCTTGCCGGTAGCCACCTCGTCGAGCAGCCCGATCGCCCCGTTCGAGACGCCACCGATCCCCTGCGCGTCGAGGGCCTCGGTGAAGGCATCCGAGTGCACGTAGTCGTTGAGCTCCGCGACGTCGGCGATCAGCTGGTCGCCGTAGGCGGCGCGCTCGGCGGGTGTCGACGGCTGCCAGTTCTGCCAGGCCGGCGTCACGCCGTCGGAGTTGAGCGCATCTTGCGCGGGCACCCAGAGGTCCTTCTCGATGCGGTGGAAGCCGGTCCACTCGAGGCCTTCGGCCACGGCATCCACCTCGCGGTAGTCGATGCGCGGGTCGAGGTCGCCGAGCGACTCGGCCACCGGCTCGATGCGCTCGTAGAAGGCGCGGGTGGTGGGGAACTGCGCCTCCGCCGCGTCGTCGTCGCCCGACTCGTACGCCGCGACGAAGCTGTCGACGGCGGGGACGAGCTGCTCGACCTGGTCTTTGACGAACGCGGCGTAGAGGTCGACGGCCTTCTGCTTCTGCTCGGCGTCGTCGCCGGTCGCGGCGACCTTCTCGCCCGAGACCGCGAAGGAGGCCTTGCCGACGCCCTCGCCGACCATGCCGGGCTTGCAGAGCGTGTAGTAGTCGCCCGGCTGCGCGACGACGGTGAGCGTGCGCGAGGCGCCGGGGGCGATGTTCTCGACCTCGCCGACGATGCGCAGACCGTCGTCGGCGAGCAGGTAGAACTCGCTCACGTCGGAGCTCTGGTTGGTCACGTCGAAGGTGAGCGTGCCGCTCTTGGCGGTCGCCGCCGAGACGTCGCAGGCGCTGTCGGTCGACGAGACCGTGAGAGCGCCCGACGCCGCGGCATCCGTCTTCGCGACGCAGCCCGCGAGGGCGAAGGCCACAAGCCCCACGCTCGCGACGGCGGTGAGGGTGCGGGAGGGGGTCATGATGCTCCTTGCGGATGAGGGATGGAGGGGCGAGCGACCTCTGACGCCGCGGGCATCGCGCGATGGTCCTGCGTGGACGCCGGGCGGCGCCGGAGCCCTCGCACGAAGATCGTGCCGACGACGGCGAGGTAGACCACCCAGGCGACGACCTGCAGCCAGGTCATCTGCGGCATGAAGCCGATCGTCGCCTGCAGGAGAGCGGCGAGCGGCGACGTCGGCGGGATCACCGCGCGCAGATCGAACGCCCAGCCGAACGGGAACGCCGCCCATCCGGTCGCGACCGCGCCGGTGGCCTCGACCGGGGCGAGCGCGGTGAACGGCCCGGGAAGGGCGCCGGCCTCCTGCAGATCGTGGATGGCGTAGGCGAGCACGCCCGCCGCGACAACGACGAGGAACGCGCCGGTCCACGCGAAGAAGACGCGCAGGTCGACGCGCACCATGCCGCGGGCGAGGAGCCACCCGATCGCCACCGCGGCAGCGAGCCCGAGGAGCGCGCCGAGCAGGGTCGACGGCGCGTCGCCGAACGACTGCACCGTCGACCACAGCAGCAGCGTCGTCTCGATTCCCTCGCGTGCGACGGAGATGAACCCGATCGCAACGAGGGCCCACGCCCCGCCGGCGGACAGAGCGCGATCGATCCCACCCTCGAGCGTGCGCTTCATCGTGCGCCCGGTCTTCTGCATCCAGAAGATCATCCAGGTCACCATCGCGACGGTGAGGAGCGAGAGGATGCCGCCGAGGAGCTCCTGCGCTTCGAAGGTGAGCGCGTACGAACCGAAGGTGAGGATCGCGCCGATGCCGAGGGCGAGCGCAACGGCGAGGCCGATGCCTGCCCACACGCGCGGGAGGACGTCGCGGCGGCCGATACGGGTGAGGTAGGCGACGAGGATGCCGACGACGAGGGCGGCTTCGAGGCCTTCGCGGAGACCGATCAGGAAAGTGGCGAGCACGGTGTGGATTTCGTTCGGGGAGTTAGGTTAGGGGAACCTCACTAGCGCATCAACGATACACCCAGACGCACCCCCGCTCCAACGCGGGAGGGTCGAAAACGCCCTACTCCTGCGCGTGCCGGTCGAGGAAGGCGTAGACCTCGCCGTCGTCGACGCCGGGGAACGCCCCCCGCGGCAGCGGCGAGAACATCTGCATGTGCACGCGCGCGCTCGGCCAAGCCTTCCCGTTCCAGCGGTCGGTCAGCGAGGCATCCGGGCGTCGGCAGCACGACTCGTCGGGGCAGGTCGACACGGCGCGCTTGTGGGTCTCGCGGCCGCGGAACCAGCGTGCGTCGTCGAAGGGCACGCCGACCGTGATCGAGAACTCGCCGTCGCCCGTGCGCCCGGTCTGGCTCGAACACCAGAAGGTGCCGGCGGGGGTGTCGGTGTACTGATAGTGCTCGACGGTGCGGTTCTGCTCCGCGAAGGCGGCGCGCGCGGCGAACCTGCGGCAGACGATCTGCCCCTCGACCGATCCGGTGACATCCATCGGCAGCGGCAGGTCGTCGTTCTCGTAGACCCGGTTGATCGCCCCCGCTCCGTCGACCCGCAGGAAGTGCAGGCGCGTGCCGAGGTGCTCGGTCAGCAGGTTCGTCATCCGCATCGCCGCCGCCTCGTGCGTCACGCCGAACGCGTCGCGGAAGTCCTCGACGGCGAGGTTCCGGTCCTTCTTCGCCTGGGCGAGGAAAGCGACCGATGCCGTCTCGGGCATGAGGCAGCACGCCGCGAAGTAGTTGATCTCGAGCCGCTGCTGCAGGAAGTCGGCGTAGTCGGTGGGCGGCGTGTGCCCGAGCAGCCGATGCGCCATCGCCTGCAGCGCCATCGAGCGGAGGCCGTGACCGCCGGGGATCGACGCCGGCGGCAGGTAGATGCGTCCGTTCTCGAGGTCGGTCACCGACCGGGCGGAGTGCGGCAGGTCGTCGACGTAGATGAGCTCGAAGCCCAGCTGCGACGCCATGACGCTGACGCTCCGGTGCGTGAGCGCGCCGCCGGTGTGCCCCGCGGCCTTGAGCTGCTTCTCGGCGAGGTGCTCGATCTCGGGCAGGTAGTTGCCCCGCTCCCGCATGCGCAGGCGCAGCTCGGTGTTCGCGCGCCGGGCCTCCTCGGGCGTCGCGATCGCCTCGCGCTCGCGGCGCTGCAGCTCGCGGTGCAGGCCCAGGATCGACTCGATCGTCTCGTCGCTGGTCGCCTTGGTGACGCGCACGGCGGGGATGCCGAGGCGCCGGAACACGGGCGAGTTCTGCGCCTGCTCGAGGTCGAGTTCGAGGGCGGCGCGCCGGTTCGGCGGCTCGGGGGAGAGGAGGTCGGTGACATCCGTGCCCGTCGCGTGCGCGATCGCCTGCAGCAGCGACAGCTTCGGCTCGCGCTTGCCGTTCTCGATGAGGCTCAGCTGACTGCCCGCCACCCCGACGAGCGCGCCCAGCTCGTCGAGGGTGTACCCCCGCGCGACGCGGTGATGACGGATGCGGTGACCGAGCGTCGACAGCTCGAGAGCAGAAGCCATTCCTTGATGATAGCGAAACAATCGCGATTCTTGCGCCCTGTTTCGTTCGAAACTCGGGCTGAATCGGCGCACAGTGGAAACACGAGCACCAGAGACCGCCCACGAAGGAGCTGACATGGCCATCGCCGATCTGTTCACCCGCACCGCGTCCGCCCCCGCCGAGGGCCGCAGCGCCGGGGCGGCGTACCGCACCTACGGCGCGCGACCGGTCCGGGCCGGCGAGGGCCTCGACGAGCTCTTCGCCTGGGTCGACGAGATCGCCGCGCTCACCCAGCCCGACCGCATCCACTGGGTCGACGGATCGCGCGCCGAGAACGAGGCGCTGCTGCGCGAGCAGGTCGACGAGGGCAAGCTCATCAAGCTGAACCCCGAGTGGCGACCCGGCTCGTACCTCGCCCGCTCGCACCCGAGCGACGTCGCCCGCACCGAGGGGCGCACCTTCATCGCCTCCGAGCGCGAGGAGGACGCCGGCCCCACGAACAACTGGGCGAACCCCGCCGAGATGCGCGCGACCATCACGCCCCTGTTCGAGGGCTCGATGCGCGGGCGCACCATGTACGTCGTGCCGTTCTCGATGGGCGCCGTCGGCGGCCCGCTCTCGCACATCGGCGTTCAGATCACCGACTCGGCCTACGCCGTCACCTCGATCGGCATCATGACCCGCGTCGGTACCGAGGTGCTCGACCAGATCGCCGCCGGCAAGCCGTGGGTGAAGACCGTGCACACGGTCGGCGCTCCGCTCGAGCCCGGTGAGAAGGATGCCGCGTGGCCCTGCAACGACGAGAAGTACATCGTGCACTACCCCGAGACGCTCGAGGTGTGGTCGTACGGATCGGGCTACGGCGGCAACGCGATCCTCGCGAAGAAGTGCTTCGCCCTGCGGATCGCCTCGGTGATCGGCCGCGACGAGGGTTGGCTCGCCGAGCACATGCTGCTCATCCGCGTCATCAGCCCCGAGGGCAAGAAGTACCACCTGGCGGCGGCGTTCCCGTCGGCGTGCGGCAAGACCAACCTTGCGATGCTCCGCCCCACGATCCCCGGCTGGCGCGTGGAGACGCTCGGTGACGACATCGCGTGGCTGCGTCCCGGTGACGACGGACGCCTCTGGGCGATCAACCCCGAGGCCGGCTTCTTCGGCGTCGCGCCCGGCACCGGCGAGTCGACGAACGTGACGGCCGTCGAGACCCTCTGGGGCAACACGATCTTCACGAACGTGGCGCTCCGCCCCGACGGCGACGTCTGGTGGGAGGGGCTCACCGACGACGTGCCCGCCGAGCTCACCGACTGGGAGGGCAACCCGTGGACGCCCGACGCCGGCCGGCCCGCCGCGCACCCCAACTCCCGCTTCACCGTGAGCGCGGCGCAGTGCCCGCAGATCGCGGCCGACTGGGATGCCCCGGAGGGCGTGCCGCTGGACGGCATCCTCTTCGGCGGGCGCCGCGCGACCAACGTGCCGCTCGTCGTCGAGGCGACCGACTGGACCCACGGCGTCTTCCTCGGCTCGAACATCTCCTCCGAGCGCACCGCCGCCGCCGAGGGCACGGTCGGGGAGCTCCGCCGCGACCCGTTCGCGATGCTCCCGTTCTGCGGCTACAACATGGCCGACTACTTCGGTCACTGGCTGAAGGTCGGGCAGAAGCTGCGCTTCGACCGCGCGCCGCGGGTCTTCCAGGTCAACTGGTTCCGCAAGGGGGCCGACGGACGCTTCCTCTGGCCCGGGTTCGGTGACAACTCGCGCGTCATCGACTGGATCATCCGCCGCATCGAGGGCAAGGTTCCCGCCGTCGACAGCCCGATCGGCCGTCTGCCGCAGATGAGCGACCTGAACCTCGACGGCATCGAGGTGCCGCAGGAAGACCTCGACGCCCTGTTCGAGATCGACCCCGCGCTGTGGCTGCAGGAGACCGACCTCACCGAGGACTTCTACCGCACCTTCGACGGCAAGGTGCCGCCGGCGCTCTACGCCGAGCTCGCGGCGCTGCGCTACCGCCTGCGCCTCGCCCAGTCCGCCTGACTGCGGCCGGCGCGGCTCGCGCTCGCGCGCGCCGCACTGGATTCGCAAGAACGCAACAGAATCGGATGCCTCAGCACGGGGCATCCGATTCTGTTCGCGCTTTCCGAATCCGGTTTGCGCCGACCGGCGCCGGGTCAGACCAGCAGCTGGTGCCGGGCGAGGTCGCGGTAGAGGGGCACCGACTCGACGAGCTCGGCGTGGGTGCCCTGGCCGACCACGCGTCCGCGGTCGAGCACGATGATGAGGTCGCTGTCGACGACGGTCGACAGCCGGTGCGCGATCACGACGAGGGTGCGACCGGCCGCGACGGCGTCGATGGCTTCGCGCATGCGCTGCTCGTTCAGCCCGTCGAGCGACGAGGTCGACTCATCGAGCAGCAGGATCGGCGGCGCCGCCAGCAGCGCGCGCGCGATCGCGAGGCGCTGGCGCTCGCCGCCCGAGAGCATGACGCCGGCCTCGCCGACGGGCGCGTCGAGCCCGAGCGGCGACCGCTCGAGCACCTCGCCGAGGTTCACCGCGCGCAGCACGCGCTCGCACGCCGCATCGGATGCCTCGGGGGAGGCGAGCCGCAGGTTGTCGCCGATCGTGCCGGCGAGCGTCGGGGCATCCTGCTCGACGTAGCCGAGCTGTGCGCGCAGTCGGGTGCGGTCGATCCGGCGGACGTCGGTGCCGTCGAGCAGCACCGCGCCGGCGTCGGGGTCGTAGAAGCGCTCGATGAGCGCGAGGGTCGTCGATTTGCCCGCGCCCGAGGGTCCGACGAGCGCGACCCGCGCGCCGCGCGGGACCGTGAACGAGACATCGTGCAGCACGTCGCCGTCCGTGTCGGTGACCGGAGCGGCGTCGGCGTGGACGTCGGCGAGGGCGGGCTGGGCCTCCTCCTCGACGGTGCGGCGGGTGCGGACGACCGCTGTGGGGTAGGCGAACCGCACGCCGCGGAACTCGATCGCAGAGGTGTCGCGCGCGGCCAGCAGATCGCCGACGGTCTGGATCGGGCCGGTGAGATCGGCATCGGGGCAGGCGCGGCGGGCCTCGTCGGCGGCGGCGGCGCCCTCGGCGTCGTGCGCGGTCTCGGTGGGGAGGTCGAGCACCTCCTGGATGCGCCCGAGCGCGCCGAGCGCCTGATTCACCGAGGTGATGGCGCCGAAGAACGACCCGAGCGGCTGCACGAGGAAGAAGAGGAACATCACGAACGTCACGAGTTGCGCGATGGTGATGGCTCCCGAGGCGACCCGGAAACCGCCCACCCCGAGCACGACCAGCAGCGAGAGCTGCAGCGCGATGCCGGCGATCGGCACGATGAACGCGGATGCCTTCGCGACCTGCACGCCCGCGTCGTAGGCGCCGCGCGCGGTCTGGTCGATCGCCGCCTGCTCGCGCGAGGCGGCGCCTGAGGCGCGGATCGTGCGGATCGAGCCGATCGCGCGCTCGACACCCGAGGCGAGCTCGCCGACCTTCTCCTGCTGCACGGTCGTGGCGCGCCGGATGCGCCCGCTGAGCGCGCCGACGACGGCGACCGAAGCGCCCACGACGACGAGGATGAGCAGCAGCAGCACGGGGTCGATCAGCAGCATCGCGATCATGGCGCCGACGAAGATCAGCGCGTTGCCGACCGAGTCGGCGAGTCCCTGGGTGAGCACGGCGTAGAGCAGCGTCGTGTCGGTGCCGACGCGTGAGACGAGGTCGCCGGTGCGCCGCGCGTCGTACTCCTGCACCGGCAGGTGCAGCAGCTGCGCGATCAGCCGCCGGCGGCTGGAGTAGACGACCGCGGTGCCGGTGCGCTGCAGCAGATAGTGCTGGATGCCGCTGATCAGCGACGACGCGACGACGAGAGCGACGAGCACCCACACCAGCGTGCCGACCGGGGCGCTCTGCTGCACCCGCTCGATCACCTGGCCGACGACGAGCGGCTGGGCGAGGGTCGCGGCGGCGGCGAGCACGCTCAGGATTGCGACCGCGATGAGCGTCTTCTTGTGCTCGAAGACGAACGGCAGCAGCTGGCGCAGACTCGCGCGCGGGCCTTCGTCCTTCGCGGTGCGGGACGGGCGCGCGGCGCGGGCGGGGCGGCGGGGGGAGGAGGCAGAGGACATGTGCGGCTTTCCTGCAGGTTCGGGTACCGGGGCCCGTGCGGCGATCGGGCCGCGCCGCGGGCGCGGTCCGCTCCGACTCGGGTCGTCGGGTCCTGCCCCTCTATCTTCTCCCGTACTTCTTGTGCGCTGCCTGACGGCTGATCTCGAGGGCGTCCGCGATCGCGACCCACGAGTGGGCGCGCGCGCGAGCGCGCCGCACCTGCTCGGCTTCGGCGCGGGCGAGGTCGGCCCGCAGCGCTCGGAGGCGCCGCAGCTCGGCGACGGGTTCGCCGCCGTCGGCGTCTCGCATCGGCCTCCCGGTCAGGCGTCGACGGAGTGCCGCGCCCCCACCTGGAACTCGTCGCTCAGCGCGAACATGTCGCGCACCGTGATCGGACGACGGCCGGTGATCATCCGGAAATCGTCGGTGTGGACGGCCATCTTGCCCTCACGGATCGCCTGTCCGAAGGTCACCATGCCTTCGGAGGAGAACGGTGCCGACGACACCTCGGTGTGCAGGAACCGGTTGGCGAGCGCGTACGCGGCCGCCGTCGCGCAGTCGCGGCGCGAGATGAAGGACATGCGCCCGTCGCCGGCGTTGTTGGCCATCTCGCCCTGGGGGAGCGAGGCGAAGTACGCCGTGATCATCGCCTCGGCGTACTGGGAGTTCCTCAGGAACACGTAGTCGATCCCGGATGCCTGGATGTAGGCCTCCGTCCAGGCGTGGTCGATCTTCTCGATGCTCGGGTTCGTCGGGTCGGTGGCGTTCACGAGCGAGACGTAGACGATCTGGGAGACGCCCGCCGCGATGCAGGCGTCGACGGCGTTGCGGTGGGCGTCACGACGCTTCGGTCCGACGAAGGGCATCGAGATGACGAGCACCTTCTCCGCCCCCTCGAAGGCTGCGGTGAGCCCGGCGGTGTCGTTGAAGTTGGTGACCGCGGTGTCGACGCCGGCATCCCGATAGCGGGAGGTGCCCTCGACGGTGGGTGCGGCGACGCGCACGCGCTCCGCGGGGACGAGGCTGAGAAGCGTGTCCGCGGCGATGGCGCCGAAGTTTCCATCGGCGCCGCAGACGACGAGCTTGCGCATGAGTGCCACTGTCGAGGACTTGTGGTCAGGCCACATTATGCTCCGTTGTGCGAGCGAACTCAAGAGCCACGCGTCCATCCGTGTGCTGTCGCCACAACGTGCGGCACCGCCTGCGCGGTGCCGCACGTTGTGGCGGTCGGAGGGACCGGTCAGCGAACCCCGGTCAGAGCGAGCCGGTCTCGCCGAGGCCGATGTTGGTGTCGTAGTCGACGTCCTTCGTCTCCTTCGACAGCGCCAGCGCGATGAGCGTGAGCACCGCCGACCCGGAGAGGTAGAGGCCGACCAGCCACGGCTGCCCACCCGCCGCGGCCCAGAGGGCGACGGCGACGAGCGGCGCGAGGGCCGCGCCGAGGATCGACGACACGTTGTACGAGATCGCCGAGCCTGTGTAGCGGACGTTCGTCGGGAAGAGCTCGGGCAGCACCGCGCCCATCGGCCCGAACGTCGCCCCCATCAGCGTGAAGCCGAACACGAGGAAGGCCTGCACGAGCGCGCCGGTGAACTTCGGGTCGAGCTGCGGCATGAGGAACACGTTGAACAGCAGGCCGAACACGCCGATCGCCGCGGTCACCCAGATGAGCAGCTTGCGGCGCCCGATCGTGTCGGCGACGGGGCCGGAGAGCAGCGTGAAGATGCCGAAGAAGATCACCCCGATGATCTGCATGATGACGAAGTCGGTGTAGCCGAAGCCGAGCCCCGCGACATACGTGCTGGGGTCGAAGGCCGTGCCCGCGGCATCCGCGACCTTCTGCGCGCCCTCGACGGTCGGCTTCGTGCCGTACGACAGCGTGAAGCTCGTCATCAGGTAGAAGAGCACGTAGGTCGCCAGCATGATGAAGGTGCCGAGGATGAGGTTCTTCCAGTTCGAGCGGATGACCTCGCCGAGGGGGAACTTGCGGATCGCGCCGGTCTGCTCGGCCTTCGTGAACGTCTCCGACTCGACGAGCTTGAGGCGCACCCACAGGCCGATGATGACCATGACGGCCGAGAACAGGAACGGCACGCGCCAGCCCCAGGTGAGGAACGCCTCGGAGCGCTGCGCCGGGCCGTCGGGGTGCGGCAGGGCGAAGTTGATCACGAGGAACACCGTGTTGGCGATGATGAATCCGATCGGCGCGCCCAGCTGCGGGAACGTGCCGTACCAGGCGCGCTTGCCCTTCGGGGCGTTCTCGGTGGCGACGAGCGCCGCTCCCGACCACTCGCCGCCGAGGGCGAAGCCCTGGAACAGGCGCAGCAGCAGCAGCAGGAACGCCGCCCACCAGCCGATGTCGTTGTACGTCGGCAGGCATCCGATCAGGAACGTCGCGATACCCATCGTGAGCAGGGATGCCACGAGGGTCGCCTTGCGGCCGAAGCGGTCGCCGAAGTGCCCGAAGATCACCGCGCCGATGGGGCGGGCGACCATCGCGGCGCCGAACACGGCGAACGACGAGAGCAGCGAGGTGGTCTCGTTGCCCGTCGGGAAGAAGAGGATCGGGAAGACGAGGACGGCTGCCGTCGCGTAGACGTAGAAGTCGTAGAACTCGATCGTGGTGCCGACGAGGCTCGCGGTGATGACGCGCGAGCGGGGGTTGGCGGGGGCGGCGGAATCGCCGGGGGCGGAGGCGGGCGTCGCGGACGCGGCCGAAGAGGAAGACATACGGGAAGAAGACCTGTCGATCGTGGAGAGGTCCTCGTGGGACGCGCCGGTGGCGGGCGTCCGTGGCGGGGGTGATGCGGCGGGCGTCGCGGCGTTGGGGGGCACCGAGCACTCCGGCAGGGTTCCGGGGTACGAAACGATCCTACGCCCGGCCGAACGTGGCCGGGCGTAGGCGGTCGAACGGGGCGGGGCGCTCAGCGCCAGATGACCGCCAGGGCCGCGTTGACGAAGGTGAGGATGCCGACGCTCCAGAACAGCGCCGGGGCGAGCGTGCCGGTCTTGCGCTGGCGCGCGGTGCCGATGCCGAGCAGGGCGCCGATCACGAGCAGGATCACGAGCTTCACGCCGAGCTTGACGTAGTTCAGCTCGTACGAGATGCCCCACGGGGCGGCCAGGGCGAGGCCGGCGACGGCGGCGATGACCATGCCCCACGTCATCAGCCGCGTGAAGCGGCGCTCGCCGAACGCGGCGACCACCCAGGCGCCGAAGAGCACCGCGAAGCCCACCAGGTGGACGAGGACGACGACGTGACGCAGAATCTCCATACCCTCAGTCTACCTGAAGCTGGGCGTGCGCCGGTGCGCCGGTGCGCCGGTGCGCCGGCGCACGCCGGCGGCGCGGGTCAGCCGCGCAGCGCGCGCAGCAGCAGCGCGGTGCGCAGGGCGGCGTCGGCGGCCTCGGCGCCCTTGTCCTCTTTCGAGCCGGGCAGCCCCGCGCGGTCGATGCCCTGCTGCTCGTCGTCGAGGGTGAGCACCCCGAACCCGACCGGCTTGCCGGTGTCGAGCGCGACGCGCGTGAGACCGTCGGTCGCGGCCGACGAGACGAACTCGAAGTGCGGCGTGCCGCCCCGGATGATCACGCCGAGCGCGACGACCGCGTCGGCCCCGGCATCCAGCGCCGCCTTCGCGGCCACCGGCAGCTCGAACGAGCCCGGCACGCGCACGAGGCGCCAGTCGGCACCGGATGCCTCGAGCACGCGCTCCGCGCCGGCGATGAGCCCGTCGGTGATGACGTCGTGCCACTGGCCGGCCACGACGACGACCCGCAGGCCCGCCGCGTCGATCTGCTGGGGGGCGGGGGCGCCGTGGCCGCTCATGCGTGCTCCTTGGTGACGGTGTCGGTGGTGGTGTCGGTGTCGGTCGTGGCCGGGGTGGGCTCGGCGCCGTGCGCGAGGGCCGCCTCGAGCTCGTCGGCGCCGATGATGTGACCCATCCGGTCGCGCTTGGTCTCGAGGTACTGGTGGTTGTTCGCCCCGACGCCCACCAGCAGCGGCACCTGCTCGACGATGTCGAGGCCGAGCGCGCGCAGCTGGTTCACCTTGTCGGTGTTGTTCGTGAGCAGGCGCACCTTCTCGACGCCCAGGTCGCCGAGGATGCCGGCCGCCGCCGCGTAATCCCGGGCATCCGCCGGGAGCCCGAGGGCCAGGTTCGCGTCGACGGTGTCGAGCCCGCGCTCCTGCAGGCTGTAGGCCCGCAGCTTGTTGATGAGCCCGATGCCGCGGCCCTCGTGCCCGCGCATGTAGACGACGACGCCTCCGCCGGTCGCGATGGCGTCGAGGGCGGCGTCGAGCTGCGGCCCGCACTCGCACTTGAGCGAGCCGAACGCTTCGCCGGTGAGGCACTCGGAGTGCACGCGCACGAGCGGCGCCTCGGATCCGTCGGCGCCCGAATGCAGGTCGCCGGACACGACCGCGATGTGGTCGGTGCCGGTGACGCGGTCCTTGTACGCCAGGAAGCGGAACGTGCCGTGCGACGTCGGCACCTGCGCCTCGGCGCGGAGGCTCACGCGGCGGCGCGCGCCGTGCCGGGCGGTCTCGCCGTCGCCGGCGGCGTCGGCGCTCGCGATCGGCGCGGTGTCGTCGAGGTGGGCGATGAGCTGCTCGATCGTGATGACCGGGATGCCTTCGCGCGCACCCATCTCGATGAGACCCGGCAGGCGCATCATCGAGCCGTCCTCGGCGACGACCTCGCCGATCGCGGCGACCGGCTGGAGCCCGGCGAGCTTCATGAGCTCGACGCCCGCCTCCGTGTGCCCGGCGCGTTCGCGCACGCCGCCGTCGACGGCGCGCAGCGGCAGGATGTGCCCCGGCCGGATCACCGCCGAGGGGGTGGATGCCGGGTCGGCGAGCACGTTCAGGGTGTGCGAGCGGTCGGTCGCGCTGATGCCGGTCGAGACCTTGTCCGCGGCATCCACGCTCACCGTGTACGCGGTGCCGCGCACGTCCTCGTTCACCGCGACCATCGGCGGCAGGTCGAGCCGGTCGGCCCACTCCGCCGGCATGGGCGCGCAGATGAACCCGCTCGACCAGCGGATCGTCCAGGCGAGCCACTCGGGGGTGGCGAGCTCGGCCGACAGGATGATGTCGCCCTCGTTCTCGCGGTTCTCATCGTCGGCGACGATGACGGGGCGGCCGGCGCGCAGGGCGTCGAGGGCCTCGGGGATGGTGGACAGGCCGGGGGTGGCGGAAGGGCTCATCGCGAGCCTCCTTCGGAGTCGTTCGGGGTCGTGGAGAAGGCGAGGAGGCGCTGCACGTGGCGCGCCAGGATGTCGGTCTCGAGGTTGACGAGGTCGCCCGCCCGGCGGAGGCCGAGGGTCGTGACCTCGAGGGTCTCGGGGATGAGCGAGACCTCGAACCACTGCTCGGGCTCGGTGGCGGGGGAGACGGCGCTGACTGTGAGCGAGACGCCGTCGACCGTGATCGAGCCCTTGTCGACGACGAGCGGGGCGAGATCCGCCGGCAGCGACACCCGCACGACCTGCCACTGCTCGCCCGGGAAGACCTCGAGCACGGTGCCCGTGCCGTCGACGTGGCCCTGCACGATGTGTCCGCCCAGGCGGGTGTGCGCGGCGAGCGCGCGTTCGAGGTTCACCGGCGTGCCGGGGCCGATCTCGCCGAGGCTCGTGACCGCGAGGGTCTGGTGCATGACGTCGGCGGCGAACCAGTCGTCGCCCTGATCGACGACCGTGAGGCACACGCCGGACACGGCGATCGAGTCGCCCTGCGCGGCGTCCGACACGGCGCGGGGGCCGCGCACGGTGACGCGCAGGCCGTCGCCCGCGGGCTCGACGGCGACGATCTCGCCGCGCTCTTCGATGATCCCGGTGAACATGGTCAGTCTTCTTCCTTCGCGGGGAGGTCGGGGTGGGCGACGACGAGGAGGTCGTCGCCGAGGCGCCGCACGTCGCTGACGGTCAGCCGGCGCTGGTCGGCGATCGTCGTCACGCCGAGGTCGCCGAGCGCGAGCCGCTCGCCGCCGAGGAGGGTCGGGGCGAGGTAGACGAGCAGCTCGTCGACGAGCCCGTCGCGCACGAACGACGATGCGAGGCGGGGGCCGCCCTCGATGAACACGCGCTGCGCGCCGAACTCGCGGAGGCGGCCCAGCAGATCGACGAGGTCGTCGCCCTCGTCCTGCAGGAACGGTCGCGGGTGCTGCCGCACCGCCGCCTCCTGCGGCACCGCGCGGGTGCCGACGACGACCGGGCGGGGCTGGTGGTCGTACAGGGTGCCGTCGCCGCGGCGGGCGGTGAGGGCGGGATCGTCGGCGAGCAGGGTGCCGGTGCCGACGACGATGGCATCCGCCGCGGCGCGGCGCGCGTGCACGTCGGCGCGGGCGAGCGGGCCGGTGATCCACTGGCTGGTGCCGTCGGATGCCGCGGCGCGCCCGTCGAGCGACTGCGCCCACTTGACGGTGACGTGCGGGCGGCCGAGCCGCTGCACCGTGAGCCACGAGTCGAGCAGGGCGGTTCCCTCGGCCCGCAGCAGCCCCGCCTCGACGTCGACGCCGCCGCGGCGGAGGTGCGCGCCGCCGCCGCCGGAGAGCACTCCGGGGTCGTCGACGGCGTAGACGACGCGGGCGATGCCGGCGTCGAGCAGTGCTTCGGCGCACGGGCCGGTGCGGCCGGTGTGGTTGCAGGGTTCGAGCGTGACGATAGCGGTCGCGCCGCGGGCGGCGGCGGGGCCGTGCGCGGCGGCGAGGTTCGTCAGGGCGTCGATCTCGGCGTGCGGGGTGCCGGCACCGCGGTGCCAGCCCTCGGCGAGGACCTCGCCGGCGGGAGAGAGGATGACCGCGCCGACCTGCGGGTTCACGCCGCGCGGCCCGTGCAGCGCCAACTGCAGCGCGCGCGCCATGGCATCGCGCTCGGTGGCGCTCCGCTCGCGGTCGGCCTGTGGCATCCGTCGTCCTTCGTCACGACTCGTCGTCTTCAGGGCTCCGGGGCATCGATGGGCGGACGATGCGCGCTCTGCGCGCCAGACGCCGCGAACGGCGCCCGTGCTGCCTCCCATCCGGACTCGCGGCGCTCTCCGCAGAGAGGCGCCGCATCACCGTCGGTCCCGGAATTCCACCGGGTCGACCCGTTCGATCATTCGATCTGGCGGGCTCGCGGACTGTCACCGCCGGTTCGGATTCTCACCGACCCCGGAGCACGTTGTTCTGCTCTCGATCCTACTCAACGCCCCGGACGTCGTTTCATTCCGTGTCGTCGGAGCGTGCGGGCGTCGCAGGTTCCCCTGCCGCGGTTGCCGCAGGCCGCGGGGCGCTCGGCATTCGTCCACCTGCGCCGCGACAGCGTGAGAGGACCGGGATATCCGCCTGCCGACGCCGGCCGCGTGCCGGAGCCGAGACAGCAGAACTCGAGGAGGAGGCGACGTGCCGCAGCACGTGATCGCGATCGACCAGGGCACGACGTCGACGCGGGCGATCGTCTTCGACGCGTCGGCGCAGCCGGTCGCGACCGCCCTCCGGGAGCACGCGCAGCTCTTTCCGCGTGCCGGCCGCGTCGAGCACGACCCGATCGAGATCTGGGCGAACACGCAGGAGGTCGTCGACGAGGCGCTGCGCAGTGCCGGCCTCGCCGCCGCCGACGTCGCGGCCGTCGGCGTGACCGACCAGCGCGAGACGGCGATCGTCTGGGGTCGCCGCACCGGCCTGCCGATCCACAATGCCCTCGCGTGGCAGGACACCCGCACGCAGCCGCGTGTCGACCGCCTCATCGCGCGGCACGGAGTCACGGCGTTCGCCGCGACCACCGGGCTGCTGCTCGCGACCTACTTCTCCGCGGCGAAGATCGCCTGGATCCTCGACAACGTCGAGGGTGCGCGCGAGGCGGCCGCCGCGGGCGACCTGCTGTTCGGCACGCCCGACACCTGGCTGGTGTGGAATCTCGCGGGAGGCGTCGACGGAGGCATCCACGTCACGGACGTCACGAACGCCTCGCGCACCCTGCTGATGGACCTCCGGACCCTCGACTGGGCGCCCGAGCTGCTCGAGGTGTGGGACATCCCGTGCGCGATGCGGCCCGAGATCCGATCGTCGTCGGAGGTCGTCGGCGAGGTGCGCCGGCCGGCGGCGCTCGCCGGCGTGCCGATCGCGGGAATCCTCGGCGACCAGCAGGCCGCGGCGTTCGGCCAGACCGCGTTCGAGGCGGGGGAGTCGAAGAACACCTACGGCACCGGCAACTTCCTGCTCGTCAACACCGGTGCCGACATCGTGCGCTCGAAGGCCGGGCTCCTCACGACCGTCGCCTACCGGCTGGGGAACGACGCGGCGCGGTACGCGGTGGAGGGGTCGATCGCCGTCACCGGCTCGCTCGTGCAGTGGCTGCGCGACAACCTCGGGATCATCCGCACGTCCGCCGAGGTCGAGGAGCTCGCGGCATCCGTCGCCGACAACGGCGACGCGTATCTCGTGCCCGCCTTCTCGGGGCTGTTCGCCCCGTACTGGCGCCCCGAGGCGCGCGGCGCGCTCGTCGGGCTCACCTGCTACGTCACGAAGGGGCACCTCGCCCGCGCCGTGCTCGAGTCCACCGCGTTCCAGTCGCGCGACGTGATCGAAGCGGTCGTCGCCGACGCGGGGCGAGAGCTCGACCTGCTGCGCGTAGACGGCGGGATGACCCGCGACGCGCTGCTGATGCAGTTCCAGGCCGATATCCTCGGCATTCCCGTGGTGCGCCCGAAGATCGTCGAGACGACCGCCCTCGGCGTCGCTTATGCCGCCGGGCTCGCCGTGGGGGTGTGGGGCTCGCTCGACGAGCTGCGCGCGCACTGGCAGGAGGACGTGCGCTTCGAGCCGCGGATGAGCGCCGACGAACGCAGCCGTCGGTACCGGCAGTGGAAGAAGGCGGTCGCCACATCGATCGACTGGGTCGACGACGACGCGCGCATCCTCATGGGCACGACCGACTGAGCCGTCTCTCGCGGCTACTTCAGCAGCCGCGAGAGCCGGCGGTCGGCGAGCAGCTTGCCGCCGGTCTGGCACGTCGGGCAGTACTCGAGCGAGTTGTCGGCGAAGAACACCGACCGCACCTCGTCGCCGCACACCGGGCACGCCTCGCCGCGGCGACCGTGCACGGCCATGCCGCGCCGCTTGGCGTCCTTGAGGTCGGCGGGCGGGCGGCCGGATGCCTGGGCTACCGCGTCGGTCAGCGTCGAGCGGAGCGCGGCGTACAGCCGGTCGATCTCGGCGTCGTCGAGGCCGGCCGCGAGCGCGTACGGCGACATCTTCGCGGCGTGCAGGATCTCGTCGGAGTAGGCGTTGCCGATCCCCGCGACGATCGACTGGTCGCGGAGGACGCCCTTGATCTGGGTGCGGCGCCCGGCGAGGAGCCCCGCGAGCACGTCGCGGGTGAAGTCGTCGCCGAGCGGGTCGGGGCCGAGCCGCGCGATGCCCGGCACCTCGTCGGGGCGGCGCACGACGTAGACGGCGAGCGACTTCTTGGTGCCCGCCTCGGTGAGGTCGAACCCCGAGCCGTCGTCGAAGCCCACGCGGAGGGCGATCGGGGTCTTCCCCGGCCGGATCACCGTCGCCGGCAGCTGCTCGTACCAGCGCAGCCAGCCGGCCTTGGCGAGGTGGAAGACGAGGTGGAGGGGAGTGGTCGTGGCGGGTGTGCCGTCCGGGGCATCCGTGTCGTCCGGCGCGTCCGTGGTCTCCGGGGCATCCGTGGCCTCCGTCTGCACGTCGATGAACTTGCCGTGCCGCGTGACACCGACGACCGTCGTGCCCTTCAGAGCGTCGAGGGGCGGGTCGTAGGTCTTGAGGGCCGCGATGTTCGCGAGCGTCGCCTTCGTGATCGCGTGCTCGACGGTGCGCTCGGCGAGGAAGTCGACGAGCCCCTGCACCTCGGGCATCTCGGGCATGCCGCCATCCTGCCACGCGGCTGTCACACGCGGGCGGGTGCGGCGGTGCCGTCAGGGGATCGGCCAGGTCTGCGGGGTGCGGTCGTCGGTGGCGAGGAGCGCCGCCGACCAGCCGTCCTCGCGCCCGTCCGAGCCGATCAGCGCTGCGCGCCGGACGCCTTCGAAGCGGAAGCCGAGCCGCTCGGCCACGCGCGCCGACGCGGTGTTGCCGACGACCGCGTGCCATTCGATGCGCGCCAGGGCGGCGCCGTCGGCGGAGAACCCCCAGTCGAGCGCGGTGCGCGCCGCCTCGGTGAGCAGCCCGCGCCCGCGCGCCGGCGCGGCGAGCCAGTAGCCGAGCTCGCCCGACCCCTTGCCGTCGACCCGGTACAGCCCGACGATCCCGACGAGCACGCCCTGCTCGCGCACCGCCCACGACAGGCGGTCGCCGGTCTGCCAGCCGGCGCGGGTCGCGGCGATGAGCTCGTCGGCGTCCGCGCGCGTGAACGGCGTCGGCACCGAGGTGTACCGCTGCACCGCGGGATCCTGCCCCGCCGCGAACAGCGCCTCGGCGTCGCCCTCCGTGAGCACCGACAGCTCGAGCCGGAGCGTCCGCAGCACAACCGGTTCCATCCCGCCGAGCCTATCCCCCTCGCCCGGTTCCCCCGCCCCTCCTTCCGCTCGGGCGTACCGTTTGCAGGATCACTGCGCTCTCGTGGGCGGGCCCGCCGCGTGATTCCGCGGCACCGCTCGTCGCGAGTGTGGTCTGATCCTGCAAACGGGTACAGCGCGCGGTCTGACGCCGCTGGCGTCGCCTCCTCCCCAACAGCAGCTTCGGCCGATCCCTCCCCAGATGGTCGGATCTGGCCGCCACGGCGCCGCGCTCGGCGCCACACTCGCGGGCATGACGACCGACTACCTCACTCGCGCGGAGCTGCGCAGGAGCGGCCTCACGCGCAGATCGATTCAAGACGCGGTGCGCTCCGGCGCACTCATCCATGTGCGCCGTGACCGATACCTGACCGTGGAAGCAGACGACATGTACGTGCGCGCCGTGCGCGTCGGCGGGCGCCTGACCTGTCTGTCGCTGCTCGGAGCGCTCGGCGTCTTCGTGCTCGAGAACCGCGCGCTGCACGTGCACATCGATCCCCGCGGAAGCAGACTGCGCGACCCTGCCGATCGCCGTCGTCGACTGCGGTTGGCGGCTGCCGAGATATCCCTCCACTGGTCTGCGCTCCTTGAGCCGGTCGGTCAGGCCTGCACCGTTTCGGTCGTCGACGCCGCGGCGCACGCGATCCGGTGTCAGCCGCCGCGCGCCGCCGTCGCGACGCTCGACAGCCTGCTGAACAGGGGTCTCCTCACGCGCTTCGACCTGCGGAGGATCTTCGCTGCGCTCCCGGCTCGGTTCGCCGTGCTGGAGCATCTCGTCGACCCACGCGCCGAATCCGGCCCGGAGACGTTCGTGCGACTGCTTGCCCGATCACTCGGTTGCGAGATCGCCCTGCAGGTGAGGTTCGATGGCATCGGCCGCGTCGACCTGGTGCTCGACGGGTGGTTGGTCGTCGAGTGCGACAGCAAGGAGTTCCACTCCGACTGGGCGCAGCAGGCGCGCGATCGCGAGCGCGACGCGGCGCTCGCCGCCCTCGGCTACACAAGCCTCCGCTTTACGGCCGCGATGATCATGTATCGCCCCGACGACGTGCTCGCCGCCCTGCGCGGTCTGCTCGCCGCCCACCGCACGCACTGACGGTCGGGCGCGCCGAAGGCTGGGAAATCGCGCGCTGTCGCGGGCACTTTTGCAGGATCACTCGCCCCAAACGGGTCTTCTCGGCTGTGACTGACGGCGTGTCGTGTGGTCTGATCCTGCAAACGGTACACAGGGAAGGGGGCAGCGCGCGGGGAACCGGGCGACGGCGCGGCAGCGGCGCGGCAGGGGGTCAGCGGCGGCGGGGGGCGACGGGGCGGCAGGGGCGGCGGGGCGGCAGGGGGTCAGCGGCGGCGGAGCAGGCCGACCTTGTCGTAGACGTCGGCGAGGGTCTTCTCGGCGACCTCGGCAGCGCGGTCGGCGTTGGATGCCAGCACCCGGTCGAGCTCGGCGGGGTCGGCGAGGAGGGCGAGCGCCCGCTCGCGCACGGGGCCGAACTCGGCGACGACGACCTCGGCGAGGCCCTTCTTGAAGTCGCCGTATCCGCGCCCGGCGTACTCGTCCTCGATCGCCGGGATCTGCCGGCCGGTCAGCGCCGCGTAGATCGTGAGCAGGTTCGACACGCCGGGCTTGTTCTCCCGGTCGTAGCGCACCGTGCCGTCGCTGTCGGTGACGGCACGCATGACCTTCTTCGCCGAGACCGCCGGGTCGTCGAGCAGCCACAGCACCCCGGCATCCGACTCCGCCGACTTCGACATCTTCGCCGTCGGGTTCTGCAGGTCGTAGATGCGCGCGGTCTCCTTCTGGATCACCGGGATCGGCACCGTGAACGCGGTGCCGTAGCGCGCGTTGAACCGCTCGGCCAGGTCGCGCGTCAGCTCGACGTGCTGCTTCTGGTCATCGCCGACCGGCACGATGTCGGTCTGGTACAGCAGGATGTCGGCCGCCATCAGCACCGGGTACGTGAACAGGCCCACGTTCGTCTGGTCGGCGCCGTAGCGGGCCGACTTGTCCTTGAACTGCGTCATCCGCCCGGCCTCGCCGAAGCCGGTGATCGTCGACAGCACCCACTGCAGCTCGGTGTGCGCGGGCACGTGCGACTGCACGTACAGCGTCGAGCGTGACGGCTCGATGCCCGCGGCGATGTACTGCGCGGCGGTGCGGCGGGTCTTCTCGCGGAGCTCCGCCGGGTCGTTCGGCTGGGTGAGGGCGTGGAGGTCCACGACGGAGAAGAACGCGTCGTAGGCATCCTGCAGCTCGCTCCACTGCAGGAGCGCACCGATGTAGTTGCCGACCTGGAGGGAGTCGGCAGACGGCTGCATTCCGGAGTAGAGGCGAGGCTTGGTCACCACCCCAGTCTATTCCGCGGATGCCTCGTGCCCCGCCGCGCCCGCAGACCCCGCCGCGCCCGCAGAACGCGACCGAGCCCACGACCCAGATCAGAACACGTAGTCGGCGACGACGGGCGCGTGGTCACTCCACCGGGTGTCCCACGAGGGCGCGCGCACGACGCGGTAGTCGACGACCCGCTCCGCCAGGGCGGGGGTGGCGAGGTGGTAGTCGATGCGCCAGCCCGTGTCGGTGTCGAACGCCTTGCCGCGGTTCGACCACCAGGTGTACGGCCCGTCGACCTCACCCGCGAAGCGGCGGCCGACGTCGACCCAGCCGAGGCCGGGGCCCGTCGACCCGTCGACGCCCTCGACCTCTTCGCCCGCCGCGCCGGTGAACCGGTCGAAGTAGGCGCGCTCGCGCGGGAGGAAGCCCGCCTTCTTGACGTTGCCCTTCCAGTTGCGGATGTCGAGGGTGCGGTGCCCGACGTTCAGGTCGCCGGTGATCACCGCGTGCTCGCCGAGCAGGGGCATCCGCGCCGTCATCGCGTCGAGGAAGGCGTACTTCGCGTCCTGCTTCGGGGTGCCGTCCTCGCCGGTGTGCACATAGGCGCTCACGACGGTGACCCTCCGGCCGGCAACCTCGATGTCGGCCTCGACCCAGCGCCCGCGCGAGTCGAGCGTCTCGTCGCCGAGCTCGATCCGCCAGATCTCGAGCGGCTCGCGCGCGGCGATCGCGACGCCCGCGCGGCCCTTGGCGAGGGCCTCGTCGTTCACGATGTGCCAGCCCGGGAGGGCGGCGGCGAGATCGGATGCCTGGGCGCGCACCTCCTGCAGGGTCAGGACATCGACGTCGGCGGCATCGAGCCACGCGCTCATCCCCTTGCGGACGGCGGCGCGGATGCCGTTGACATTGACGGAGGCGAGGCGAAGGCGGGGGGAGGAGGATGACTCGATGGGCACCGCAAAAGCCTAACCACGACCGCCGACACGAGCCTCGCGTCACCCGAACAGGTCGGTATGCCACCGCGACGCGGGCGCGGGCGCCGCCGCCTCGACCTCGGCGAGCTCCGCCTCGGCCTCGCGCACCGCCCGCGTCGCGGCGAAGCGCCGGTACCAGGGCGCGTCGGCGCGGTCGTCGCGCGCCGTGCGCAGGCGCACCTGCGCGGCCAGCAGCAGCGCGGCGTGCTCCTCGCGCAGCCGGTCGGCGTCGCTCAGGTACGCGAGCGGCTCGCCCTCGTCGCTCGCCGCGACGGCGATCCACGAGGCGGAGACGAGGATGATGATCCCGATCACGCGGAACCACAGCAGGAGGCCGATGAAGATCGTGAAGGTCGCCAGCAGCGGGTTGCTCGGGGTGTAGCGGAGCACCCAGCCGGCACCGAGCTGCAGCACGGTCAGCGCGATGCCGCCGAAGAGCCCGCCGGGGTGGATCCGTCGCCAGGTGAGCGAGGTGCCGGTGAGGAAGCGGAACAGCAGCGCCAGCGCCCCGGTGAACACGGCGACGGACACGAGGATCGACACGAGCCCGAGGCCGAGCCGGTACCAGCCGAGCAGCGAGAAGATCCAGCCGAGCGCCCAGGTGCCCGCGACGCTGACGGCCGAGCCGAGCACCAGCGCGATCCCGAACAGCAGCGCCGCCACGAAGTCGCGCGCCTTCAGCAGCACGTACGAGCGGTCGTCGAAGGGCAGGCCGAAGATGTCGCGCACTGCGCGGCGGGTGAAGGTCACGAACCCGATCGAGGTCCAGATCGCGGTGAGCACCGCGATGACACCGGTGACGGCCAGCACGCCCGTCGATCCGGTCGCGATCTCGGTGACCTGCTCGGTCGTGAACACCCCGCCCTGACCCTCCGGGCGGATGAGCCCGGGGGTGTACGAGTCGATGATCGTGATGAGGCCCTGCACGGCGGCAGGGCTGCCACCGAGCCACAGACCCACGCCCGCGAACGCGACGTAGATCACCGCGAAGAAGGAGAACAGGGCCTGGTAGCTCACCCCCGCCGCGAGAAGGAACCCGTTGTGCTGCAGGAAGTGCCGCCACACCCGCACCGGGAAGAGTGCGAGGGTCTTGCGCGTGATCTCGGTGGCCGCGCTGATCGGCACGTCGAAGCGCTCGCGCAGGGATGCCTGGGTGCTCTCCCAGCGCTCGCGGAGCCCCTCTTCCTCCGCGCGCGCCGAATCGGCCGCGGCGCGGGCGGAGGAAGGGTGTTCGCTCACGTCGTCAGGATAGCGAGACGGCGCAGCGGGCTCAGTGCCGCAGGATCGCCTGCTTGACCTCGGCGATCGCCTTGGTGACCTCGATGCCGCGCGGGCACGCCTCGGTGCAGTTGAAGGTCGTGCGGCAGCGCCACACGCCTTCCTTGTCATTGAGGATGTCCAGGCGGACGTCGCCCGCGTCATCGCGCGAGTCGAAGATGAAGCGGTGCGCGTTGACGATCGCGGCGGGGCCGAAGTACTGGCCGTCGGTCCAGAACACGGGGCAGGACGTCGTGCACGCGGCGCACAGGATGCACTTGGTGGTGTCGTCGAAGATCGCGCGCTCGGCGGGCGACTGGATGCGCTCCTTGCCCGGCTCGGGCTTCGAGTTCGCGATGAGGAACGGCTGCACCTCGCGGTAGGAGGCGAAGAACGGCTCCATGTCGACGATGAGGTCTTTCTCGAGCGGCAGGCCCTTGATCGCCTCGACGTAGATCGGCTGCGAGATGTCGAGGTCCTTGATCAGGGTCTTGCAGGCGAGGCGGTTGCGCCCGTTGATGCGCATGGCGTCCGAGCCGCAGATGCCGTGCGCGCACGAGCGGCGGAACGACAGCGAGCCGTCGACCTCCCACTTGATCTTGTGCAGCGCGTCGAGCACGCGGTCGGTGGGGTAGAGCTCGACGTCGTAGTCGACCCAGCGCGGCTCGCTGTCGGTCTCCGGGTCGAAGCGGCGGATGATGAACGTGACGAGGTAGGACTGGATCGCGTCTTCGGCCCCCGAGTCGGCGGGCGAAGCGACGGCGTCCCGTTCGGCGATGGCGGTCGACATCAGTACTTCCTCTCCATCGGCGGGTACTTCAACTCGCCCTGCTCGTTCTTCGTGAACTCGACCGGTTTCCAGTCGAGGCGGATGTGGTCCTCGGGGTCGGGCGAGTGCGGGTCGCCCGTGAGGTAGGCCATCGTGTGCTGCAAGTAGTTCTCGTCGTCGCGCTTCTCGTAGTCCTCGCGCATGTGGCCGCCGCGGCTCTCCTTGCGGTTGCGGGCGGCATAGGCGACGATCTCGGCGATGTCGAGCAGGAACCCGAGCTCGACGGCCTCGAGCAGGTCGGTGTTGAAGCGCTTGCCCTTGTCGTCGACGTGGATGTTCTTGTACCGCTCGCGCAACTCCTCGATGACGCCGAGGACGTGGGTGAGCGACTCCTCGGTGCGGAACACCTGGGCGCCCTTGTCCATCTCCTCCTGCAGCGCCTTGCGGAGGACGGCGATGCGCTCGGTGCCCTGGTTGTTGCGGAGACCCTCGAGCATGTCGCGCACCTCCTTGGCCGGGTCTTCCGGCAGCGGCACGAACTCGGCGGTCTTGACGTACTCGACGGCGTTGCGGCCCGAGCGCTTTCCGAACACGTTGATGTCGAGGAGCGAGTTCGTGCCGAGGCGGTTCGCGCCGTGCACCGAGACGCACGCGCACTCGCCGGCGGCGTAGAGGCCGGGCACGACGGTGTCGTTGTTCTGCAGCACCTCGCCGTTGTTGGTGGTGGGGATGCCGCCCATGGCGTAGTGCGCCGTCGGCATGACCGGGACGGGCTCGGTCACCGGGTCGACGCCGAGGTAGGTGCGCGCGAACTCGGTGATGTCGGGGAGCTTCGTCTCGAGCACCTCGGCACCCAGGTGCGTGCAGTCGAGGTAGACGTAGTCCTTGTGCGGGCCGGCGCCGCGGCCCTCGAGCACCTCTTTGACCATGCAGCGGGCGACGATGTCGCGGGGCGCGAGGTCTTTGATCGTCGGGGCGTAGCGCTCCATGAAGCGCTCACCCAAGGCGTTGCGAAGGATCGCGCCCTCACCGCGGGCGCCCTCGGTGAGGAGGATGCCGAGACCCGCGAGGCCGGTCGGGTGGAACTGGAAGAACTCGATGTCCTCGAGCGGCAGACCCTTGCGCCACACGATGCCGACGCCGTCGCCGGTGAGGGTGTGCGCGTTCGAGGTCGTCTTGTAGATCTTGCCGAAGCCGCCGGTCGCGAAGATGACCGCCTTCGAGTGGAAGACGTGCAGATCGCCGGTGGCGAGCTCGTACGCGACGACGCCCGCGACCTGGGTGTTGCCGTCGTCGTCCATCGCGGTGATGAGGTCGAGCGCGTAGTACTCGTTGAAGAAGTTGATGCCGAGCTTGACGCAGTTCTGGAAGAGGGTCTGGAGGATCATGTGGCCGGTGCGGTCGGCCGCGTAGCACGCGCGGCGGACCGGGGCCTTGCCGTGCTCGCGCGTGTGGCCGCCGAACCGGCGCTGGTCGATCTTGCCCTCGGGGGTGCGGTTGAACGGCAGACCCATGTTCTCGAGTTCGATGACCGCGTCGATCGCCTCTTTGGCGAGGATCTCCGCCGCGTCCTGGTCGACGAGGTAGTCACCGCCCTTGATGGTGTCGTAGGTGTGCCACTCCCACGAGTCCTCTTCGACGTTGGCGAGGGCCGCCGCCATGCCGCCCTGCGCGGCGCCGGTGTGCGAGCGCGTCGGGTAGAGCTTCGTGATGACGGCGGTGCGGGCGCCGGGGCCCGCCTCGATCGCGGCGCGCATGCCCGCGCCGCCGGCGCCGACGATGACGATGTCGAACTCGTGGTAGTACACACCGTCCCGCAGGACGGCTTCGGGATGCGCGGTGGTCGCGGTGCTCACGTCAGGGATGCCTTCGTCTTCTTCTTCGTCGTTGTCGTCTGCGCCGAGATCAGCGTGCGGAGCACATCTCGATCAGCCAGTCGGTCGTCGAGTTCTCCACGCCCAGGCACGGGTCGAACGTGAAGACCACGAGCGTGCCGAGCAGGATGAGGAACCCGGCCGCGATCCACAGCGCCCAGACCAGAACCTTGCGGGTGGTCGCGCCGGTCACGTAGTCGTTCACGATCGTGCGCATGCCGTTCGCGCCGTGGATGAGGGCGAGCCAGAGCATCAGCACGTCCCACCACTGCCAGAACGGCGAGGCGAACTTGCCGGCGACGAACGCGAAGTCGATGCCGTGGATGCCCTCGCCGAGCATGAGGTTGACGAACAGGTGACCGAAGATGAGGACGACCAGCAGCACGCCGGAGGCGCGCATATAGATCCAGCCCCACTTCTCGAGGTTGGCGCCCTTCTTGCGGGGCTGCGCCGAACGCGGAGCGGCGAGGTCGGGGGTCTGCGTCAGAGCCATCAGTGACCGCCTCCCATGTTCGAGAAGACGTTGATGAGGTGGCGCGGCGCGAAGCCGGCGAGGGTCACGGCCCAGAGGCCGATCACGCCCCACCACAGCTGGCGCTGGTGGCGCGTCGCCCACGGCCACAGGTCGACCGCGATGATGCGCAGACCGTTGAAGGCGTGGTAGGCGATCGCCGCGACGAGCGCGACCTCGCCGAGGCCCATGATCGGGTTCTTGTACATGCCGATGACCACGTCGTACGCCTCGGGGGAGAGGCGGATGAGCGCGGTGTCGAGCACGTGCACGAGCAGGAAGAAGAAGATGGCGATGCCGGTGATGCGGTGCAGGACCCACGACCACATGCCCACGTTGCCGCGGTACAGCGTGCCGCGCGGGTACTTCGACGTGGTCTGGGCTACCGACGGTGTGACGCGTGCTGGTGCAGACACGGTCGTCCTCCCTTGGTGTGAACGGACACCTCGCTACGGCGGGGCCGGGGCCGGCCGGGTCTCCGGCGGTGACCGGGGGCCCATCTCGTCGCACACAGGTGCCCTCTCATCCTAGGTCGCCCCGCCGCGGGGCGGCGAGGAAGGCCACCCTAAGTTCTCTCGATGTCGAGCAATCCGTATGAATCCCCTTTCTTTCGGAAGGGTCCCGGCGTTCTCCCGGGTGCGCGCCCGCGCCCTCGGTAGGCTCGGGGCATGGCTTCACCGATCGACGACTTCTACGCCGTGATCCCCGCGGGAGGCGTCGGCAGTCGCCTCTGGCCCCTCTCCCGGGCGGACGCCCCGAAGTTCCTGCACGACCTCACCGGCTCCGGGCACTCGCTGCTGCGCGACACATGGGACCGCCTCGAGCCGCTGACCGGGCCCGACCGCATCGCGGTGGTCACCGGCCGCGCGCACCGCGCCGCCGTCGAGGATCAGCTGCCCGGCATCGCCGACCACAACGTCATCCTCGAGTCCGAGCCCCGCGACTCCGCCGCCGCGATCGGGCTCGCCGCCGCGATCCTGCACCGCCGCGAACCCTACGTGATCATCGGATCGTTCGCGGCCGACCACGTCATCCGCGGCACGCGCGTGTTCGAGTTCGCGGTGCGCGACGCCGTCGAGGTCGCCCGCGAGGGCTACATCTGCACCGTCGGCATCGCCCCCTCCGAGCCCGCCGTCGGGTTCGGCTACATCAAGCGCGGGCCGGAGCTCATCGTCGACGGCGCGCGGGATGCCTCGCTCGTCGAGCGCTTCGTCGAGAAGCCCGACCTCGACACGGCCAAGCAGTACCTCGCCGACCGCGATTACCTGTGGAACGCCGGCATGTTCATCTCGCGCGCCGACGTGCTGCTGGCCGAGATCGCGGCGAACAACCCCGAGCTGCACGCCGGCCTCGTCGAGCTCGCCGAGGCGTGGGACGACCGCGACCGCCGCGGCCCGGCGGTCGACCGCATCTGGCCGACGCTGCCGAAGATCGCGATCGACTACGTCGTCGCCGAGCCCGCCGCCGACAAGGGCCGGCTTGCGGTCGTTCCCGGCCACTTCGACTGGGACGACGTGGGCGACTTCGCGAGCCTCGCGAAGCTCAACTCCGGCGGCCGCAAGAACGACCTCGCGATCCTCGGCGAGAACGCCCGCATCCTCTCCGACGCGGCGAGCGGCATCGTCGTCAGCCACACGAAGCGGGTCATCAGCCTCATCGGCGTGAAGGACATCGTCGTCGTCGACACCGCCGACGCGCTGCTGGTGACCACGAGCGAGCACGCGCAGCGGGTGAAGGGCGTGGTGGATGCCTTGAAGCTCACCGGCCGGGGAGACGTGCTCTGACGCGGCTTTCCCGCGGGATCATTGCGTCTTTGTAACCATTGCGTTGCACGGGCCCTCCCGGCGTGCAAACGGTGCGTCACAGTAGGTAACTTCGATGCGTGCGCCCGCGAGATCCGCGGGTCTATCAATGTGGAGGCTGCATTGACCATCTCGACCACCAAGAAGCTCGCCGGCATCACCGCCGCGGCCGGGCTCATCATCGCTCTCGCCGGCTGTGGCTCGGCGCCTGACTCGGACTCGACCGGATCGGCCGCCGCCGGCGGCGCCGTGGACGGGTTCCTGCCCTGCCTCGTCTCCGACGCCGGCGGTTGGAACGACAAGTCGTTCAACGAGTCGGCGAAGAACGGCATGGACAAGGCAGCCAAGGAGCTCGGCGTGACGCCGCTCGAGTTCGAGTCGAAGAACGACAACGACTACGCGCCGAACATGCAGCAGGCCATCGCCGAGGGCTGCTCGCTCGTCGTCGCCGTCGGCTTCAAGCTCGCCGCGGCCACGATCGAGTCGGCCAACGCCAACCCCGACCTCAGCTTCGCGATCATCGACGACTACGCGGACGCCGACTTCGACGGCAAGCCCGACGCTCCGAACATCAAGCCGCTCGTCTTCAACACGGCCGAGGCGGCCTACCTCGGCGGCTACGCCGCGGCCGCGTGGTCGGCGCAGGCCGGCGTCAACAAGGTCGGCACCTTCGGCGGCATGCAGATCCCCTCGGTGGCGGTCTTCATGGACGGCTACGAGCTCGGCGTGAAGAAGTACAACGAGGACAAGGGCGCGAACGTCCAGGTCGCCGGGTGGGACAGCACCACCCAGGAGGGTCTGTTCACGGGCGGCTTCGAGGCGAACGACACCGCGAAGCAGACCGCTCAGAACCTCCTCGACCAGGGCGTCGACGTCATCCTGCCCGTCGGCGGCCCCATCTACAAGAGCGCCGCGGCGGCCATCGCCGACAGCGGCAAGGACGCCGTCATGCTCGGCGTCGACACCGACCTCGCCGTCGCCGACCCGTCGGTCGCCGACATCACCCTCGTCTCGATCATGAAGGCGATCGACGTCTCGGTGTACGACACCACCATCGCCGCCTCCAAGGGCGACTTCGACCCGACCCCGTACGTCGGCACGCTGAAGAACGAGGGCGTCAAGCTCTCGAGCTTCCACGACTTCGAGTCGAAGCTTCCCGCCGGTCTCACCGACGAGCTGAAGAAGCTGCAGGACGACATCATCGCGGGCACCATCACCGTCGATTCGAAGAACTCCCCGGCCGGTTCGTGATCTGAACCCGTCGGCCCTCGGGGCGAGTAGCCGTGTGCTGCTCGCCCCGAGTGGCGTCACCCGGTCGTCTTCTCGACCCCCACCCCCGAAACCGACCCAGGTAGGGTTTTGATATGAAGCTCGAGCTCCGCGGAATCACCAAGAGATTCGGCAGCCTCGTCGCCAACGACCACATCGATCTCGTGGTCGAACCGGGAGAGATCCATGCTCTCCTCGGTGAGAACGGCGCCGGCAAGTCCACGCTGATGAACGTGCTGTACGGCCTGTACCGCGCCGACGAGGGCGAGATCCTCCTCGACGACGTGCCGCAGCACTTCCGCGGCCCCGGCGACGCGATGGCGGCCGGCATCGGCATGGTGCACCAGCACTTCATGCTGATCCCGGTGTTCACCGTCGCCGAGAACGTGATGCTCGGGCACGAGGACACGAAGGCACTCGGACGTCTCGACCTGAACGCCGCACGTCGGCACGTGCGCGAGATCGCACAGCGGTTCGGCTTCGAGATCGACCCGGATGCCCTGGTCGGCGACCTCCCCGTCGGCGTGCAGCAGCGGGTCGAGATCATCAAGGCGCTCTCCCGCGACGCGAAGGTGCTCGTCTTCGACGAGCCGACCGCGGTGCTCACCCCGCAGGAGACCGACGAGCTGATGGCGATCATGCGCCAGCTGCGCGACGCGGGGACATCCATCGTCTTCATCACCCACAAGCTGCGTGAGGTGCGCGAAGTCGCCGACCGCATCACCGTCATCCGGCTCGGCAAGGTCGTCGGCGAGGCCTCGCCCACGGCGACCAACGCCGAGCTCGCGTCGCTGATGGTCGGACGCGCCGTCGAGCTGACGGTGCACAAAGACGCGGCCCGGCCGGGCGAAGGCGGCCTGCAGGTGCGCGAGCTGCGCGTGCTCACCGGCACGGGTGCGATCGTCGTCGACGGCGTCTCGTTCGACGTGCGACCGGGCGAGATCCTCGCCGTCGCGGGCGTCCAGGGCAACGGCCAGACCGAGCTCGTCGAGGCCATCGTCGGCCTCGCCCCCCGCGTCGAGGGATCGATCAGCCTCGACGGCACCGAGCTCGTCGGCAAGAGCGTGCACGCGATCCTCGGCGAGGGCGTCGGGTTCGTGCCCGAGGACCGCAAGATCGACGGTCTCGTCGGCGGGTTCTCGGTGGCCGAGAACCTCATCCTCGACCGCTCGTCCGACCCCGCCTTCGCCCGCGCGGGCACGCTCCGTCGCAGCGCGCTGGACTCGTTCGCGCGTGATCGCATCACCGAGTACGACATCCGCACGCAGGGCCCGCAGACCGCCGCGGGAACCCTCTCCGGCGGCAATCAGCAGAAGGTCGTCATCGCCCGCGAGATGAGCCGAGACCTGCGCCTCCTCGTCGTCGCCCAGCCGACCCGTGGCGTCGACGTCGGCTCGATCGAGTTCATCCACAAGCGCATCATCGAGACGCGCGACGCCGGCATCCCCATCATCGTCGTCTCCACCGAGCTCGACGAGGTGACCGCGCTGGCCGACCGGATCGCCGTGATGTATCGCGGCACCGTCGTCGGCATCGTGCCCGGCGACACGCCCCGCGACACCCTCGGCCTCATGATGGCAGGCGAGACCGAACCGGAGGTGGCCGCGTGAGCGAGTCGACACCCACGCACGAGGTCGAGCACAGCGCCCGCCCCGAAGACACCCCGCGGGCGGTCGGGCCGCTGTTCGGCGACGAGCCGCCCACCGGCGGCACGGTGTTCCTGCGCGAGCTGATGCGCGGCAGCGCCGTCACCACGATCCTCGCGATCGTGCTCGCCCTGCTCGTCGGCGGCGTGCTGATCGCCCTGACCAATGAGGACGTGCAGACGGCCGCACGATACTTCTTCTGGCGCCCCGGCGACACGTTCGCCGCGATCTGGAACTCGGTCGCCGGCGGCTACGAGGCGCTCTTCCGCGGCGCCGTGTTCAACCCGAAGGGCAACGACTTCGCCGCGCAGATCCGCCCGCTCACCAACTCGCTCGGGTTCGCGGCGCCGCTGATCGCCGCGGGGCTCGGCGTGGCGCTCGCGTTCCGCGCCGGCCTGTTCAACATCGGCGCGCGCGGCCAGATGCTCATCGGCGCGATGTTCGCGGGGCTGTTCGCGTTCAACCTGGACCTGCCGATGTGGATCCACCTGCCCCTCACCCTCCTCGCCGGCATCGTCGGCGGGGCGCTCTGGGGCGGCCTGGTGGGCCTCCTGAAGGCCAAGACCGGGGCGCACGAGGTGATCCTCACGATCATGCTCAACTACGTCGCGTTCTACCTGCTGCTGTGGATGCTGCGGACGCCGGGCCTCCTGCAGGCCGAGGGCAGCAACCAGCCGCAGACCCGCCCGACCCCCGAGTCGGCGCAGTTCCCGAACCTGCTCGGCGCACAGTTCCCGAATCTCGACTGGGGCTTCGTCGTCGTGATCGCCGCGACCGTCTTCGTGTGGTGGCTGATCGAGCGCTCGAGCCTCGGCCTGCGACTGCGCGCGCTCGGCGAGAACCCGCACGCCGCGCGTGCCGCGGGCATGAGCGTCGACCGGCTCTACATCTACGCGATGCTCTTCGCCGGCGGCCTCGCGGGGCTCGCGGCGATGAACCAGATCCAGGGCACCGTGACGAGCGGCTTCGGCGCCACGATCGACGCCGGCATCGGCTTCGACGCGATCACGGTCGCGCTCCTCGGACGCAGCCGCGCGTGGGGCACCTTCGCCGCTGGCATCCTGTTCGGCGCCCTCAAGGCGGGGTCGTTCTCGATGCAGGCGCAGGGCATCCCCGTCGACATCGTGCTCGTCGTGCAGTCGCTGATCGTGCTGTTCATCGCGGCGCCGCCCCTGCTGCGCGCCGTGTTCTTCCTGCCCAAGACCGATGCCGAGAAGGCCGCCGCCGCGCGCGCCAAGGCGGCCAAGAAGGCGGTGGCCGCATGAGCGCCACGGTTCCCGAGACCTCCGCGGCCGGCGGCCGCCCGGCCGACCCGGCGACGGGTCAGCCCGCCGCGCAGATCGAGAAGCTCGACGGCACGATCCAGCTCGCCGTCGTGAAGGAGCGCCACTTCAAGGCGCCCATCGTGCTCGCCGTCGTCACGGTGCTGCTCGCTCTGCTGTTCGCCTTCGCGCCGCGCGACGGGGTGTCGACCTTCCGCCTCGGCGACCCGTCGCAGTCGTTCGCACTGCCCGACATCGACGTGCCGACCGCCGCCACCGCCTGGGCGGTCTGGGCGGTGCTCGTCGTCCTGACCCTCCTCTCCCTGTGGATGGCGTGGTCGTACCGGCGGCAGCCGCTGTGGCTGACGATCGTCTTCAGCGTGCTGGGCGTCTTCGCCTTCCTCGTGTGGGCAGGTGCCGGCGGCCTCGTCCCCGTGCCGAGTCTGCTGTTCGGCGCCGTCTCCCTGTCGGTGCCGCTCGTCTTCGGCGCCCTCGGCGGCGTCATCGGTGAGCGGGTCGGCGTCGTCAATGTCGCGATCGAGGGGCAGCTGCTGCTCGGCGCGTTCTCGGCGGCGCTCCTGTCGAGCATGACCGGCAACCCGTTCGTGGGCCTGCTCGGTGCGATGCTCGGCGGCGTGCTCGTCGCGTTCGTGCTCGCGGCCTTCGCGATCAAGTACCTCGTCGACCAGGTCATCGTCGGCGTCGTGCTGAACGTGCTCGTGACGGGCCTCACCGGCTTCCTCTACGGCGCGCTGCTCGTACCGAACGAGCAGCAGCTCAACCGTCCCGAGCGCTTCGGTCGCATCCAGATCCCCGTGCTCAGCGAGATCCCCGTGATCGGGCCGGTGCTGTTCAACCAGACCTTCATCGTCTACCTGATGTTCGTGACCGTCGCCGTCGTCGCGTGGGGCCTCTACCGCACCCGCTGGGGCCTGCGCCTGCGCGCCGTCGGCGAGCACCCGCAGGCCGCCGACACCGTTGGCATCAAGGTGAACACGTCGCGGTTCTGGAACGTCTCGCTTGCCGGCGCCATCGCCGGCATCGGCGGCGCCTACTTCACGCTCGTCTCGGTGCCGCAGTTCAGCAAGGACATGACCGCCGGCCTCGGCTTCATCGCCCTCGCCGCCGTGATCTTCGGCCGATGGGACCCGATCCGCGCCGCCCTCGCCGCGCTGCTGTTCGGCTTCGCGACCAACCTGCAGAACCTGCTGACGATCCTGAAGACCCCGATCCCGAGCGAGTTCATGCTCATGCTGCCCTATGTCGTCACGATCCTCGCGGTCGCCGGTTTCGCCGGCCAGATACGCGGGCCCGCGGCATCCGGCAAGCCCTACATCAAGGAGTGACCGACGCGATGACCGACATCGACTGGGACGAACTGCGCCGCGTGGCGACGGATGCCATGGGGCGCGCATACGCGCCGTACTCGCGCTACCGCGTGGGAGCGGCGGCGCTCGTCGCCGACGGCCGCATCGTCGCCGGCTGCAACGTCGAGAACGCGTCGTACGGCGTCGGGCTGTGCGCCGAGTGCGCCCTCGTCGGCGACCTGCACATGTCGGGCGGCGGCCAGCTCGTCGCCTTCGTCTGCGTCAACGGACAGGGCGAGACGATCATGCCGTGCGGCCGGTGCCGGCAGCTGCTGAACGAGTTCGCCCTGCCGGGGATGCTGCTCGAGACCGTGTCGGGCATCCGCACGATCGACGAGGTGCTGCCGGATGCCTTCGGTCCCCGCGACCTCGAGGCGGCCCGATGAGCGCGGCTATCGAGCCCTTCGACGCGGTCGACGTCATCCGCATCAAGCGCGACAAGGGCGCCGTGCCCGAGGACGCGCTGCGCTGGATGGTCGACGCGTACACGCGCGAGTACGTCGCCGACTCGCAGATGGCGGCGTTCGCGATGGCGGTGCTGCTCAACGGCATGACGCGCGAGGAGATCCGCGTGATGACCGACGCGATGATCGCCTCGGGCGAGCGGATGAGCTTCGCCGGCCTCGGCAAGCCCACCGTTGACAAGCACTCCACCGGAGGCGTCGGCGACAAGATCACCCTGCCGCTCGCGCCGCTCGTCGCCTCGTTCGGCGTTGCCGTGCCGCAGCTCTCCGGCCGCGGCCTCGGCCACACCGGTGGCACGCTCGACAAGCTCGAGTCGATCCCCGGCTGGCGCGCCGCCCTCTCGAACGACGAGATCTTCGAGCAGCTGCGCGGCGTCGGGGCGGTCATCTGCGCCGCCGGCACCGGGCTCGCCCCCGCCGACAAGCGGCTCTACGCCCTCCGCGATGTCACCGGCACGGTCGAGGCGATCCCCCTGATCGCCTCGAGCATCATGTCGAAGAAGATCGCCGAAGGCACCGACGCGCTCGTGCTCGACGTGAAGTTCGGCGGCGGCGCGTTCATGCGCGACGTCGACATGGCGCGCGAGCTCGCCCGCACGATGGTCGCCCTCGGCACCGACTCGGGCGTCGCGACGACGGCGCTCCTCACCGACATGAACACCCCGCTCGGGCTCACGATCGGCAACGCCAACGAGGTGCGCGAATCGGTCGAGGTGCTCGCCGGCGGCGGCCCCGCCGACGTCGTCGAGCTGACCGTCGCCCTCGCCCGCGAGATGCTCGCCCTGGCGGGGCATCCGGACGCCGACGTCGAGAAGGCGCTGCGCGACGGGCAGGCGATGGATGCCTGGCGCGAGATGATCCGCGCGCAGGACGGCGACCCCGACGCGCCCCTGCCGACCCCGCGCGAGACCCACACCGTGCTCGCGCCCGCCTCGGGTGTGCTCACGCGCCTCGACGCGCTGCCCTTCGGCGTGGCCGCCTGGCGCCTCGGCGCCGGCCGCGCGCGGGCGCAGGACCCGGTCATCCACTCGGCGGGCATCGACCTGCACGCCAAGCCCGGCGACGAGGTGCGCGCCGGTCAGCCGTTGTTCACCTTGCTCGCCGGTGATGACAACCGGTTCGGCCGCGCCCTCGACGCGCTCGAGGGCGCGTGGGAGATCGGGGCGGATGCCCCGGCATCCACGCCGCTCGTTCTCGAACGCATCACCGCCTGACCTGACTTCACCTCTCTGCCGCACACCCCTCAAGGAGCTCCCATGGCCATCGATCAGCACGGCGACGCGAAGCTGGACGGCGTCTCGATCCGATCGCTTCCGAAGGTGTCGCTGCACGACCACCTCGACGGGGCGCTGCGGCCGCAGACGATCATCGAACTCGCCGACGAGATCGACCTCGACGTGCCCGAGGGCGACGCCGACGACCTGGCCGACTGGTTCGAGGACCAAAGCGACTCGGGCTCGCTCGTGGAGTACCTGAAGACGTTCGACCTCACCACCGCGGTCTTGCAGAGCGCCGAGGGTCTGCGCCGCGTCGCGCGGGAGTTCGTCGAGGATCTCGCCGCCGACGGCGTGATCTACGGCGAGGTGCGCTGGGCTCCCGAGCAGCACCTCGGCGGAGGGCTGTCGCTCGAAGAGGCCGTCGAAGCCGTGCAGGAGGGCATCGAAGAGGGCGAGGACGCGGTTTCGGGCACGGGCCGCGACATCCGGGTCGGCCAGCTGATCACGGCGATGCGTCACACCGACCGGTCGCTCGAGATCGCCGAGCTGGCCGTCGACTTCCGCGGTCGCGGCGCGGTGGGCTTCGACATCGCCGGCCCCGAAGACGGCTTTCCCGCCTCGAACCACCGGGCCGCGTTCGACTATCTCGCGGAGCACTTCTTCCCCGTGACGGTGCACGCCGGCGAGGCGGCCGGGCTCGACTCGATCCGATCGGCGCTCATCGACGGGCGCGCGCTGCGTCTCGGCCACGGCGTGCGCATCGCCGAAGACCTCGAGGTGGTGCAGCAGAAGGGCGACGAGGTGCTCGTCACCTTCGGCGACCTCGCCCGCTGGGTGCGCGACCGCGAGATCCCGCTCGAGCTGTCGCCGTCGTCGAACCTGCAGACCGGCGCGATCTCGCGCTGGGGCACCGGGCTCGAAGACCACCCGTTCGACCTGCTCTACCAGCTGGGGTTCGCGGTCACCGTGAACGTCGACAGCCGCACGATGAGCCGCACGTCGCTCACCCGGGAGCTGGCGCTGCTCGCCGAGACGTTCGACTACCGTCTCGAAGACCTCGAGGCGTTCCAGCTGAACGCCGCCGCGGGGGCCTTCCTCTCGGTCGAAGAGCGCGAGGAGCTCATCGAGCTGATCGGCGAGGGCTTCTCCGCCTGACCCGCGCGCCGCGCGCGCCCGACTCACGCGCATCCGTCCCTCACTCTCGCCGGCCCGCCGTTCGCAACGTCGGAGATCCGGTCCGCGGACCCCGAAATCCGCCTGTTCGACGCCCTCTGACGCGAAAACTCCGACGTTATGAACGGCCGGCATCCGGCGTCCGGCGTCCGGCGTCCGGCGTCCGGCATCCGGACCCCGGCATCCGGACCCCGGCGTCCGGCACTCGCTGTCGCCCACCCGCTGTTCACAACGTCGGAGATCTGGTCCTCGCGGGCTGTGTCAAGCTGCGTGGAGTCGCTCGGGCTCGGCTTTGGCATCGTCGGTCGGCTTGGGGAGGTTGATGCCGACGATGTCGGCGGGTGCGGGCGTGTGGGGCGGTCGACGGAATCGCTCGGGATGCTTGTCGTAGTACGCCTGCTGGGTCGCGTCGCGTCGGTTCCAGGCGTGGTGCCAGGTGCCGTCGTGGACCTCGTTCGGGCTGAACAGGGCGATGCCGGAGTGCTTGTGGTTCTGGTTGTACCAGGGGACGTACCACTCGACGTAGGCGCGCGCCTGTTCGATGGTCGCGAAGGTGCCGGGATAGTTCGGCCGGTACTTCATTGTCCGGAACTCCGATTCGGAGAACGGGTTGTCGTTGCTCACCCGGGGCCGGTTGTGTGTCTGCGTGACGCCGAGCTCACTGAGGAAGTCCTTGAGCGCTCCGGAGCGCATCGCAGGGCCGGAGTCAGCGTGGACGGCGTCGGGTATCCCATGCCGACCGAACGCGTCCTCGAACATCTCGACGGCGAGGTCGTCGACTTCGCGTTCCTCGACGCGGCAGCCGACGAGCTTGCGGGAGAAGATATCGATGATCGAGTACGCCTTGAACGCGACGCCGCGCCACGGGGTGCGCAGGTCGGTGATGTCCCAGCTCCAGACCTGTCCCGGACCGGTCGCTTCCAGCACAGGCGCTTCTCGTGGTGGCCGGTCGCTGTTGCTGCGCCGGGTTGGGGCGACGGGGCGGGCGGACTGATCCTCGATCTCGGCCGCGATGCGCCACCACGAGCGGCGTGAGGCGAGCATCACCCCGTCATCCCACGCGGACGCGAACGAGTGATCGACCGCGTGCCCTTCGGCCCAGCCCGCCGTGATCCTGCCGGCGATGACGGCGCGGTCGGTCTCGCTGATGCGTGACGGGTATGCCCGCTCCTTCTGCGGGACGGGATCCGCGACGCGCTCCCGAGGACGCGTCCGGTAGTGCCATGTCGACCTCGCGACGCCGGCGATCTCGAGTGCGCGACGCTGCGACCCAACGGCCGCTGTCAACTGTCCGACGAGGTCGTTCTCGGCGTCGAGGAATCGGATGGATCGTTCGTCGGCTGGTTCACGGCGGGCTCTTGCTCGCTCATCTGATGCAAGAGCCCGATAGCTTTTCCCAGGGTCTCGATAGTCTGCTCGAGTTCACGCACGCGGGCTGTCAGCCGGGCGACCTCCGCCTCCTGCGCGGCGCGTTCACGGGCGCGTTGCCGCTCGATGCCGGTGCGCTTCTCTGGTGGGGTCACCACTCCACCTTCTCGCGGGATCAGTCCACGGTCGAGATCACCGTCGAACACCGCCGACCGCCACCGCCGGAGCCGGTCATACGAGACTCCCTGCTCCTCAAGCCAGAACGCCTTTTGTCCATACGGCTGGATCTCGTACCGATGCACGAACTCACGGATCTGCTCCGTCGAGAACCCCGGACTGATCGACATACCCGCCAACTCCCTCACTGATCATGAATGACTCACGACCAGCTTGGCGAAGAGGGTCGGACCCCGAATCGGGGCTGTCTGACGCCCTCTGACACGAAATCTCCGACGTTGTGAACGCGCGTCGGCTGGCATCCCGGCTCAGATGCCGTGTGGTGCGGCGCTACGAGCGGCCGCGCAGCGGCGCGCCGCGGTTGGCGAGTGCCGCGCGGAGGACGGCCATGACCCAGTCCGGGCGGTAGAGGATGTCCTCGGCGGCGAGGCGCAGTGTCGTGTAGCCGAGAGCCAGGGCATCCGCGTCGCGCCGGAGATCGCGCAGCCGCGCGCGCCAGTCGCTGTGATGCGCGGCGCTGTCGCACTCGACGATAAGCCATCCGTCGACGAGCAGGTCGACGAACCCGACGCCGGCGATCTCCGCCTGCAGCTCCGGCCTCGTGCCGAGCGCACGCAGCATCAGTCTGACCAGCGTCTCGGTGCCCGCCTCGGCGCGACGATCGAGCAGCGGATGCAGGCGTCGGAAGCGCCGCGGCAGGCGGCGGAAGACCTCGGCGATGCCGACCTCATCGACGAGACGCAGCTGCCACGCGCTGTCGAGGGTCGCGATGGACATCCGCGGAGGCTGCGTCATCACGGCATGAGCCAGTGCCTCGACGATCGTCGTTCCGAGGGCGTTCTCCTCCGCCTCGCTCATCGCCCAGTGCACGAGGGCGCCGCCCCGATCGGAGCCGATCGCCCGCGCGTGCGGATCCACCCGCACGTGCACGTTCGACCCGTCGAAGACGAACACGCCGTACCGGGCGAGCAGGGTCGTGCCGTCGAGCCGGCCGCCGAGGCGGGCCGCGGCGACCGCGTGCGGGTGGCATCCACTCGGCAGGTACGCTCCGCGGCGCGGCCGGAGGAGGGTGCCCTCGCGCACCGCGCGGCTGATCGCGCGCCCGGTCGCGCCCGCGGCGAGCAGGTCGTCGCGGCGGAGGACCCGCGCGGGCGTGTCGGGCGGGAGGACCGGAACGGGCTTGTGGGGCCGATACATGACGAACAGGGTCGCGCGCGGCCGCGTCGTGCGGGCGCGCGAGGTCGCGATCTGCGGACAACTTCGGGGGATGGGCGGTTGGGGAGGAGGCGGCGGCCGTTCACAACGTCGGAGATTCGGTGCCCTCCCGAGCGGAGGAGCTCGATTCGGGCCGTCGGCGGCCGAATCTCCGACGTTGTGAACGCGAGGGTGCGGGCAGGGCACGGGGTGGGCCCGTCGGCCACGGCAGGAGGAGGGCAGGGTAGGGCGTGGGGGAGTGGGCCGGCGGGTCAGGGGAGGTGGGCGGCGAGGTCGCGGACCTCGGCGACCACGACGGCTTCGACCTCCGCGTCGGTCGCGGTCGGGGTGCCGTCGCCGGATTGCGGGCCGTAGTCGCCGAACGAGGCGTGCGAGGCGCCCGGGATCTCCACCATGACGGCGTCGGCGGGCAGCCGGTGCCGGGCGTCGGCGATCTTCTGCGGCGTCGACAGGCCGTCCTCCGACCCCGAGAGGCTCAGCACGGGCGTCTCCGAGGCGGAGAGGTCGTTCGCGCAGTATGAGGCGAACAGCACGAGCGCGCGGGCATCGGATGCCAGTTGGCACGCTTTCACGCCGCCGAGGGAATGCCCGCCCACCATCCACGCGCCGACCTCCAGCGCCAGATCGGTGAAGCTCGACAGCGGTCGAAGGTCGAAGAAGGCCAGGTTCAGCCACGGTTTCGTGATGACGACGGTCATCCCGTCATCGGTGACGAGTCCGGAGAGGATCGCCGCGTACGCCCACGGGTCGACCTTCGCGCCCGGGATGAAGACGAGCCCGGTGTCCGTGCCGGCGCGATCGGCCGCGCGCGATCAGCCGAGCTCGCCCTGCCGCGCCCGCACGACCGCTTCGACGGCCGGGAACAGCGGATGGTCCGCCTCGAGCCCGGTCACCGACGTGGTGAACGCGGCGGCGTCCTCCTCGCGGAGCCGCCGCTGCATCTCCACCGACTGCTCGTCGCTCGGCACGTCGAACGCGAGCGCCGCGCCCATCGCCGCGACCAGCGCGGTGGTGGGCAGGCCCCGCTCCGCCGCGGAGGCGGCGGGGGAGACGAAGCGCTCGTTGCGGGAGAGCTTTCGCAGTGGCTGCCGCCCGACCCGCTCCACGGTGTCGGGGAGGGCGGGGTTCGCGAACCGCCGCAGGATCGTCGCGCGGTAGTCGGCGAGCTCCGTGGCATCCAACCCGTGCACCGCCTCGAGCAGCGCGGAGGTCTCCTCGAGCGTGGCCGACACCTTCGCGGCGATGTCGGGATCGGCGAGGGCGTCGGAGATCTTCTCGATCCCGGCCTGCGCGCCGTAGTACGCCGTCGTCGCGTGCCCGGTGTTGACCGTGAACAGCTTCCGCTCGATGTACGGCGCGAGGTCGTCGACGAAGTGCGCGCCGGGGATGTGCGGCGGATCGTCGCCGAACGGGTGCCGCTCGATGGCCCACTCGTAGAACGGCTCGACCGTGACATCCACGCCTTCGCCCGGCGGCTGGGCGGGCACGATGCGGTCGACGGCCGTGTTCGCGAAGACGGCGCGCGCCGACACGGCATCCCACCCGTTACCGGCCTGGGACTGCATCTCCTCGCGAAGCAGGTCGGTGGCGTTGATCGCGTTCTCGCACGCCATGATCTGCAGCGGCGGCAGCGACGGGTCGCGCAGGGCCAACCCCGCGACGATGTGCGGGGCCACGAACCGCAGCGCCGTCGGGCCGACCGCGGTGGTCACGACGTCGGCGGTGGCCACCTCGTCGATGACGGCCTGCGCGTCGGCCGAGCTGTCGATCGCGCGGAAATCGGTGACGACCTTGTCGGTTCCGCCCTCGCCGACCTCGTGCACGGTGTACTCGGAGACGTCGTTGATGGATGCCACGAGCGACGCCGCCACGTCGGAGAAGACGAGCTCGTACCCGCCCTCGTGGAGGAGGAGACCGACGAATCCGCGGCCGATGTTGCCGGCGCCGAACTGGACCGCTTTCATGGCGCGTCTCAGCCGTTCACCGAAGAGAGCAGGGCGAACAGCTCCTCGGGGGTCGCGGCGGCCTTGAGACGGGCGACCTCGTCCTCTTCGGAGAAGATCAGCGCGATCTGCGAGAGGATCTCGAGGTGCTCGTCCCCCTTCCCGGCGATGCCGACGACGAACGAGACGTCGTTGCCGTCCCAGTCGACGCCGCCGTCGTAGCGCACGATCGAGAGCGCGGAGTCGAGGATCGCGTCCTTCGTCTCGTTGGTGCCGTGCGGGATGGCGAGCTCGTTGCCCATGTAGGTGGACACCGTCTCTTCGCGCTGCAGCATGGCGTCGTAGTAGGCGTCGGTGACGGCCCCGGCATCCTGCAGGATGCCGGCGGCTTCGCGCATCGCGTCATCCTTCGACGCCGAGCCGGGATGGATGCGGATCTGACCGGGGGTGAGAACGCTGTCTGCCATGGGAGGTTCCTTGTCTTCGGGGCCGGGAATCGGCGGGGAGGGTGGCGGGAAGCCGCGTGGCCGGGGGCACCACGTCCGCCCGGCCACGCGGTATCGGTCACCCCTGGGCGGGGTGCTGACTGCGGACGATGGCCACGACCTCGTCGTACTTCGGCGAGTTCATGAAGTTGTCCACCGAGACGTGCATCGCCTCGGGTGTGCGCGCGCGGGCGCGGTCGGTGAGCTGCTGCTGTGTGATCACGAGGTCTTCGCTGCCGTCGAGGTTCGCGATGGCCTTGTTGGTCACCGAGACATCGTCGAAGCCGGCCTTCTTGATCTTGTTGCGCAGCACGCTCGCACCCATCGCCGACGACCCCATGCCCGCGTCGCACGCGAACACGATGCTGCGCACCTGCTTGGCTGTCGCCGAGCTGCCCGTGGCGATCGTGTCGGCCGCGAGATCGGCCTGGACGGGCGCCTGGTCGGCGCCGACCGCGGCGGCGCCCGCCCGCAGCCCCGACAGTGCGTCGGAGGACTTCCCCTTGTTGGCCTCGGTGGCCGCCACGGCCGCGACGAACTCGTTGTCACCGAGCGCCTCGGCAGCGATGTCGCGCTTGCGCGTCGCGCGGAGGATGATCGCCGCGATGACGAATGTCACGGCTGCCGACAGGATCACCGACAGAATCACCGCGACGTAGCTGCCGTCGGCCGTCTGCAACAGGACCGCGATGATGCTGCCCGGCGCCGCGGGGGCGCGGAGGGCACCGCCGAGGAGCATGTTCGTCGTCACCCCCGTCATGCCACCGCCGATGAGGGCGAGGATCAGTGCCGGCTTCATCAGCGCGTACGGGAAGTACACCTCGTGGATGCCGCCGAAGAACTGGATGACCGCGGCACCCGGGGCCGACGCGCGCGCTGCGCCGATTCCGAAGAACGTGAACGCCAAGAGGAGACCGACACCCGGACCGGGGTTCGCCTCGAGCAGGAACAGGATGGACTTGCCGCTCTCGGCCGCCTCCTGGGTGCCCAGCGGGGTCAGCACACCGTGGTTGATCGCGTTATTGAGGAAGAACACCTTCGCCGGCTCGATGATGATGCTCGTCAGCGGGAGCAGGCCCGTGTCGACCAGCCAGTTCACCGCCGTCGAGAGGATGTTCATGATCCCGTTGACGATCCAGGCGATCGGGTAGAACCCGATGATCGCCATGATGAAGCCCCAGATGCCGGCCGAGAACATGTTGACGAGCATCTCGAAGCCCGCCTTGATCTTCCCCTCCCATAGCCGGTCGAGCCACTTCATCGTGTAGGCGGCCAGAGGCGCCATGATCATCGCGCCGATGAACATGTGGATCTGGCCGAGCGCCTGGAACTTGTCGGCAGGGTTGCCTGCGTCGACCCACTCCTGCAGTGCCTGCGCGTTGAACTGGGCGATGAGCAGGTCGGAGCCCGCGATCGCACCCATCGTCGCGATCGCCGCGACGACGCCACCGCGCTTGTCGTACACCATGTAGCCGCCGGTGTACGCGATCAGCAGGGGCAGCAGATAGTGGATGAACGGCCCGACGATCGTGGCGAGGTCGGCGTTCGGCGTCCACCCCACCGTGATGAAGAAGGCCGTGAAGATGCCCCACGCGATCAGCGCGGGGATGTTCGGCATGATCATTCCGGACAGGAACGTGCCGAACTTCTGCACCCCGACTCGGGCCGTGCCTCCGGCCGCGGTGGGTGTTGACGCCGTCGTCATGTGCTGTTCTCCTTCGGGCGGACCGCGCGACTACGCGGCGTTCTCGGCCGCGGCCTGCGCTGCGGCTCGGGCGGATGCCGCGCCATCGGCGGCAAGGGCGGCCTGGGCGATGCGCTGGGCGTCGGCGAGGTCGTACTGCAGAAGCGATGCGCGGACGTCGGCAAGAGCCGTCGGCGCCATCGAGAGAGACGTCGCGCCCATGCCGACCAGCGCGACCGCCAGCAGCGGGTCGGCCGCGGCCTCGCCGCAGACGCCGACCGGTTTGCCGTTGGCCTTGCCGCCGTCGGCGGTGGCCTTGATGAGGCGCAGCACGGCGGGATGCCACGGGTCCTGGAACGAGGCGACCGAGCCCAGCAGGCGGTCGGCGGCCATCGTGTACTGCGTGAGGTCGTTCGTCCCGATCGAGGCGAAGTCGGCCTCGGCGAGCACGCGGTCGGCCATCAGTGCCGCCGAGGGCACCTCGACCATGACACCGGCAGTCTTGATGCCGTACTCCTTCGCGAGGGTGACGAAGTACCGTGTCTCCTCGACGGTCGAGACCATGGGAGCCATGACCCACAGGTCGGCCTCGGTTGCGGCATCCGCGTTCGCGAGGGCGGTCAGCTGCTCGCGCAGGATGTCCTCGCTGGCGCGCAGCGCGCGCAGGCCGCGCAGGCCCAGGGCGGGGTTGTCCTCGTGCGCGTCGTTGAGGAACGCGAGGGGCTTGTCGGCGCCGGCATCCAGCGTCCGCACGACGACCCTCTTGCCGGGGAACGCCGCCAGCAGCTCGGTGTACGTCTTCGTCTGGTCTTCGACGGTCGGCGCCTGCGTCGCCGACAGGAACAGGAACTCGGTGCGGAACAGCCCCACACCTTCGGCGCCGAGCTCGATGGCCTCGGCGGCTCCGTCGGGCTTGCTGAGGTTGGCCAGCAGTGGCACGGGGGTGCCATCCTTGAGGGCACCCGGAGTGAGGGGAGCGGATGCCGCGGCAGCGCGCGCGTCGGCGCGGTGCCGCGCCTGCTCGAGCTCATCGGCGGTCGGCGAAGTCGTGACGACGCCCTTCGCGGCGTCCACGATGACCGTCTCGCCGTCGACGAGATCCTTCGCGCCCGCCGCACCGACAACCGCGTCGATCGACTTCTCGCGGGCAAGGATCGCGGTGTGCGAGGTGGGTCCGCCGTCGGTCGTGACGAGAGCCAGCACCTTGTCGAGGTCGAGCAGGGCGGTGTCGGCGGGGGCCAGGTCTTTGGCGACGAGCACGAACGGATGCCCCGGGTCGGGCACGCCCGGAGCCGGCAGGCCGCGGAGGCGCGCGATGACCCGCTGGGCGACGTCGTCGAGGTCGGCGGCGCGCTCGCCGAGGTAGCCGCCCATCGCGGCCAGCTGGTCGCGGAAGCTCGCGAAGGCGTCGTAGACGGCGAACTCGCCGGTCTTCCCGGCGTTCACGCGTGCGGCCACCTCGGCGTCGAGCGTCGGATCCTCGGCCATCATGGCCTGCGCCTCGAGCACCTCCCGGGCCATGCCGCCCGCCTTCGAGCCGCGCTCCTCGAGCTCCCGTGCTACGGCGGCGACGGCCTCACGTACGCGCGCGAGCTCCTCGTCGGGGGTGAGGGTGCTGGGGGCGTCTTCCGGGGCCGGCAGCGGCTCTGCCATGCGGGCCACCGGGCCCTGAGCGACGCCGAGTCCGATGCCCACTCCGCGCAGTTCGGTCATGTCCGTGGTCTCCTTCGATGCAGGTGAGAAAGTCAGTTCTCGTCGTGGTCGGTCGTGAGCAGCTCGGCGAGGGTGTCGAGCACGGCGTCCGCGTGGTCGCCGTCGGCGACGAGCGTCACGTAGTCGCCCTTCTCCGCCCCGAGCGCGATGACGCCGAGGATGCTCGCCGCGTTGACGGGGGCGCCCGCACCCTTCGCGATCGTGATCGGAAGGCCCGAGTCCTTCACCGCCTGCGCGAACAGCTTCGCGGGCCGCGCGTGCAGGCCGTTGGAGGAACCGATGCGGATCGTGCGGGTGACTTCGGTCATGACAGGAACCTCTCCGGAGCGGTGTCGGGGGTGTGGTGGGCGTCGACGAGGGCAAGGGTACGCGTCCCGTCGAGGTCCGTGAAGATGTCGGGTGGGAGGAGCACGACCGTCGTGCCGCGGGGGGCCGCGGCGTCGCGGATGCGGTCCAGCTCATGGTGCAGATGCGGTCCGACGAGGACGACGTCCGCAGCATCCAGGTCGATCGGCAACGATTGCTCGGTGCCGGCGACCGCGCTGATCTGCCGGCCCGCCGCCTGCGCGGCATGCCGCACTCGCTGCGCGACGAACGTGCTCGACGCTCCCGCGCCACACACCACGAGGATCCTCATCGACTGCCTCCTTCCGCCATTCTTGTGGAACCGCCGAGCAGGGACAACCACTCCTGTTTCCGCGGGGGCGGAAAAGCACCCGGAATGGCGTGATTGACTGGGTCTGTGAGCAGAGCGCGCCAGGATCGGGTCATCGGCCTGCTGGTGCGCGATACCGACTGGGTGACCGCCGCCGAGCTCGCCGACATCGTCGGGGTCACCCCCCGCAGCATCCGCAGCTACGTGACCGCGCTCAACGCGCGCGTGCCCGGCGGCACCGTCGTCGAATCGGGCCCGCTCGGCTATCGCGCGGGGGTGGATGCCACGGGTGCGCTCCGCTCCGCGGCCGACGCCGACACCCCGCGGGAGCGGGCGCATCATCTCGTGCGGGCGCTGCTCGCGGCATCCGACGGCATCGACGTCTACGAGGCGGCGGACGGCTTCCACGTGAGCGCGGCGACCCTCGAGAGCGACCTCGGGCGCGTGCGGTCCTTCCTCGGCGGCAGCGGGATCGTGCTCGAGCGCACCGCGTCGCGCGCGCGGCTGCGCGGCACCGAGATGGCCCAGCGGCGCCTCCTGTCCACGCTCGTGCACGAGGAGACCGACGAGGGCGCGTTCGACCTGGCCGCGGTGCGACGCGCGCTCGGCGAGGACTCCATCGGTCCCGCCGCGTTCGGACCGTTCAAGGCCGACCTCGTCGCGGGGCTCGGCGGGCTCGGCTACTTCGTCAACGAGTTCGGCATCGGCGACGTGATGCTGCACGTCGCCATCACCGCCGACCGCGTCGCGCACGGTCGCGGGCTCGATGTCACCGTCGCGGGGGAGCCGTCGGAGGCGCAGGAGCGGGTCGGCGCACTCCTCGACCGGCTCTGCACTGAGCATCTCGGGGTGCAGCTCGGTGCGGGTGACCTCCGCCACCTCGCGGCGCTCGTGCTGAGCCGGGTCGTCGCGCCCGGGGCGAGCGAACCGGCATCCGTCATCCGCTCCCGCCTCGAACCCGACATCGAAGAGGACGTGCGGGAGGTGGTGCACCGGGCCGCGGTCGCCTTCCTCGTCGACATCGACCACGAGGACTTCATCCTGCGCCTCGCCCTGCACGTGCAGAACCTGCGCCTGCGCGCGCGGGAGCAGGCGTGGTCGAGAAACCCGCTGACCCGCTCGCTCAAGGCGACCTATCCGATGATCTTCGAGGTCGCCGTCTTCATCGCGGACGGACTGCAGGGACTGCTCGGCATCCCGCTCCTCGACGACGAGATCGCCTACATCGCGATGCACGTGGGCGGGCGGCTCGAGCGGGGGCGCAGCGCCGGTGCCATCCCCACCGCGACGATCGTGTGCCCGGGGTACTACGAGCTCCACGAGCTGCTGCGCTCGAGCGTCGACCGCTCGCTCGGTCAGGCCGTCGACGTCGTCGGGGTCGAGACCCGGGCCGACCCCGACTGGGCGGCGATCGACACCGACCTCGTGCTGACCACGGTCGACGCGCCCCTCGTGTCCGATCGCGTGGTACGCATCCAGCCGTTCCTCACCGAAGCCGACATCGAGCGCGTGCAGGCCGCGGCCGGTCGGGTGCGTAGGGCCCGCCGCCTCGCCCGGCTGCAGGGGGAGCTCGGCCGCTACTTCTCGCCCGACGCGTTCATCGGCCGGGTCGGGGCCGACGCGACGCCCGAGTCCGTCATCCGCGAGCTCGGGGCGCGGCTCGTCGCGCAGGGCGTCATCGACGACGGATACGTCGAGCGGACGCTCGAGCGGGAGCGGCTGTCGTCGACGGCGTTCACCGACGCGCTCGCCGTGCCGCACGCGCTCGGCATGACGGCGACCCGCACGGCGATCGCCGTGGCGATCGCCGACCCGTCGATCTCCTGGGGCGAGGGGCGGGTGCAGGTGATCGCGATGGTGGCCTTCTCGGAGAGCGAGCGTGAGGCGTTCCAGACCGTGTTCGAGCAGCTGGTCGAGGTGTTCAGCGAGCGCGACAGCGTGCAGCGGATCGTGCGCCGCGGCACCGACTTCGGGGCGTTCCTCGACGAGCTCGTCGCCGTCATCGACGGCTGACCCGCCCCGCGGTTGGGTCCCGCGGCGCCGCGCCGTGGCGTGCGGGCGGCGGGCTGTGCGGTTTGCAGGAGAATCATGCCCCTGCCGCGGGGCCAGCCGCGGAGTTCCGGGGCTCGGCGCCGGCGGCGGGTGCGGTTCTCCTGCAAACCGCACATCGGACGGGCGTCGCCCCCGGTGACGGGGCGAGAGCGGGAGGCAGCCGAAGGGCAGCCGGGGTGCGGCGGGGGTCAGGCGCGGGCGTGGGCGTGGCGGTCGAGGCGTGCCTCGAGACCGCGACGCACGGCCGGCCACTCGTGCGGCAGGATCGAGTACACGACCGTGTCGCGGAGCGTGCCGTCGGGGCCGAACCGGTGATTGCGGAGCACGCCGTCCTGTTTGGCGCCGAGGCGCTCGATCGCGGCGCGCGACTGACGGTTGTGCCAGTGGGTGCGCAACTCGACGGCGATCGCGGCGCACGCCTCGAACGCGTGCCCGAGCAGCAGCAGCTTGGCGGCGGGATTGACCCCTGTGCCCTGCACCGCGGGGGACAGCCAGGTGTAGCCGACCTCGACGTGGCGGTTCTCCTGGTCGATGCTGCAGAAGGTCGTCATGCCGACCGCCCGGCCGTCCACGACGACCGCGAACGGGTTCATGCGCCCCGCGGCATGTTCCGCGAGCCGGTGGTCGATCTCGGCCGCAGAGGATGCGGGCACCGACGTGTACCACGCGCCCTCGAGCCCGGCGCTCGCCGCGTCGAGATCGCTCGCGTGGCGTGGATCGAGCGGCTCCAACCGGACGAAGGCGTTCTCGAGGATGACGGGTTCGGTCAGCAGCACGGCTCAAGCCTACGCCGGTTCACAATTCAGTCTGCGCGGCGGGGGCTGGACGTGCGGGGCCCGGTATTCCGCAGCGGGGCGTCTAGGTGTACTGACCCAGATCGTTGTTGACGTAGGAGAGACCTCCGGGGTCGAGTTGGAGCTGTCTAAGTTCTTCAGCTCAAACGCACGGAGGTCTCTCTTGTCTCACGCTAATGCCCGGCTGACTCCGGCCGGCCGGTTGATCATGGTTCAGCGCATCCAGTCGGGGCGTGCGGTCGCGCATGTTGCCGCGGAAATGGGGATCTCCCGCACGACCGCGTGGCGGTGGTGGCGCAGGTTCCGGGAGTGCGGCCCGGCGGGCCTGATCGATCGTTCCAGCGTCGCCCGCTCCCACCCTCGCCAGACCAAAGCGTGCGTGGAGGCGAGGGTGCGGATCATGCGGCACCTCACTCGGCGTGGGCCGGTGTTCATCGCTGACAAGCTCGGCTTGCAGGCCTCAACGGTCGGTAGGGTGTTGCGCCGCCACCACGTGCCGTTGCTGCGGGAGCTGGACCCGGTCACGGGGTCCGTGATCCGCGCGACCCGCCGATCCGCGCAGCGTTACGAGCATGATCATCCCGGGTCCCTGATCCACGTTGATGTGAAGAAACTCGGCCGTATCCCCGACGGCGGCGGATGGCGTCTGCATGGCCGCGGGCAACGTCCTGCGCGCAAGCGGGGCCTGGGTTACGACTACGTGCACACCGTCATCGACGACCATTCCCGAGTTGCTTACGCGGAGATCCACGACGACGAGAAAGGCACCACCGCGGCGGGTGTGCTCGACCGCGCGATCGCGTTCTACGCGCGCCTCGGCGTCACAGTCGAACGCGTCATCAGCGACAACGCGTTCGCTTACCGCCACTCGGCCGCGTTCAAGGCCGTGGTCGACGCGCACGGCATCCGACAGCGGTTCATCAAACCGCACTGCCCCTGGACCAACGGGAAAGTCGAACGCCTCAACCGCACCCTCGCCACCGAGTGGGCCTACGCCCGCCCCTGGAGCTCGAACGACGACCGAAAAGCAGGGTTGACGACCTGGCTCGACTACTACAACCTAGACAGGCACCACCTCGGCATCGGAGGCCGCACCCCCATCGACCGAATCAACAACGGTCGAGGTCAGTACAGCTAGTTCGCCGGCGGGAGACTGAGTTGTGAACGGCGAGACCCTCGAGCGCCCGGCAGGCGCCTGGCTGCGCGGTCAGGCCTGTGCGGCGGCGATCAGGGTGCGGGCGCCCGCGTCGAGGGACGCGAGGCGCGCGGCCGCGTCGGATGCCGAGTCGCCGCGCACGTCGAGGTACGCCTTCAGCTTCGGCTCGGTGCCGCTCGGCCGCACGATCACCCGCGACCCGTCGGCGAGCCACAGCCGCAGCACGTCGGCCGGCGGCACCTCGCCCTCGGCGCCGTCGCCGGGCTCGAGCAGGTCTTCGAACCGCTCGACCGCGACACCACCGATCTCGGCGGGCGGCGCGGCGCGCAGCGCCGCCATGATCCGTGCGATCACCGACACGTCATCGACCCGCAGCGACACCTGACCCGACTGGAACCAGCCGAACGTCTCGGCGAACTGGTCGAGCAGGTCGGCGAGGGTGCGGCCCTGCTCCCGCGCCTCGGAGATCATGCCGAGCAGCGCGACCGCTGCGGAGATCCCGTCCTTGTCGCGCACCGTCTCGGGGTTGACGAGGTACCCGAGCGCCTCCTCGAAGCCGTAGACCAGGCCGGGCGCGCGCGAGATCCACTTGAACCCGGTGAGGGTCGCGTGGAAGTCGAGCCCGTAGTGCGCGGCCACGACCTCGAGCCCCGGCGAGGACACCAGCGAGCACGCCAGCGATCCGCCCGAGCCGCCGGCACCGGCCGCGCCGCCGGCACCCCCCACGCCATCCGATCCATCCACACCGGCCGCGGCACGCTGCGCCGCGCGCCAACCGAGAAGCAGACCCGTCTCGTTGCCGGTGAGGCGCCGCCAGCCGCCCTCGGCGGCGGGGTCGGGGATCGCGACGGCGAGCCGGTCGGCGTCGGGGTCGTTGGCGATCACGAATTCCGCGCCGGCCTCGCGGGCGGCGGCGAACGAGAGGTCCATCGCGCCCGGCTCTTCGGGGTTCGGGAAGGCGACGGTCGGGAACGCGCCGTCGGGAGCGATCTGCTGCTCCACGACGACGGGGAGCGGGTATCCGGCCAGGCGCAGGATCGCGCTCAGGGTCTCGTACCCGACGCCGTGCATCGCCGTGTAGACCCAGTTCATGCCCGCGGCGCCGGCCGGGGCGGGGGCGACGGTCGCCGTCGCGGCGACGTACGCCTCGATCACCGCCTCGTCGGCGAGTTCGAACGCTCCGCGGGGCAGGTCGGTGACGGATGCCTCGGACGCCACCCGTTCGATGTGCGCGGCGATCTCGGCGTCGGCGGGCGACACGATCTGCGAGCCCTCGTCGGCGCCGCCGAGATAGACCTTGTAGCCGTTGTCGTCGGGCGGGTTGTGCGACGCGGTCACCATGACACCCGCGTCGGCGCCGAGGTGGCGCACCGCGAAGGCGAGCACGGGCGTCGGCAGCAGACGCGGCAGCATGATCGCGCGCAGCCCCGCGCCGGCGAACAGCTCCGCCGAGTCCTCGGCGAACACGTCGGAGTTGCGCCGTCCGTCGTAACCGATGACGACGGTCGGGGTCGCCCCCGGGTCGGCCTTCTCGGTGAGGTAGGCCGCGAATCCGGCGGCCGCCTGCGCGACGAGCACCCGGTTCATCCGGTTGCTGCCGGCGCCGAGCCGGCCGCGCAGCCCCGCGGTGCCGAAGGCGAGGCGCGCGCCGAACCGATCGCGGAGGTCGGCCGCGGCGGCCGCGTCGCCCGCCTCGGCGCCCGAGATCAGCGTCGCGAGCTCGGCGCGCGTCACCTCGTCGGGATCTTGCGCGAGCCAGGCCCGCGCCGCGTCGAGGGTCGCATCGGCATCCACCGCACCGGCATCCACCGCACCCGCGCGCGCCCCGGCATCCACCGCACCCGCGTCGTCAGCGCCAGCACCCGCGCCGGCCCCGCCGTCCACCCCGCCGCTCACAGCTGCCCGATCACGCGGGCGAGGAGGTCCGAGATCACCGGCTCGGCCGCCTGGCCGGCCTCGATCACCTCGGCGTGGCTGAGCGGGGTCTTCTGGATGCCCGCGGCGAGGTTCGTGATGAGCGAGAAGCCGAGCACCTCCATGCCCGCCTGGCGGGCGGCGATCGCCTCGAGCGCGGTCGACATGCCGACGATGTGGCCGCCGATCGTCTTCGCCATCTGCACCTCGGCGGGCGTCTCGTAGTGCGGCCCGCGGAACTGGCAGTACACGCCCTCGTCGAGCGACGGGTCGACGGTCCGCGCGAGATCGCGCAGCCGCGACGAGTACAGGTCGGTCAGGTCGATGAAGGTGGCACCCTCGAGCGGCGAGTCGGCGGTGAGGTTGATGTGGTCGCTGATCAGCACCGGCGTGCCGGGCGTCCACGTCTCCTTGATGCCGCCGGCGCCGTTCGTGAGCACCATCGTCGTGGCGCCGGTCGCCGCCGCGGTCCGCACGCTGTGCACGACGCGGCGCACGCCGTGGCCCTCGTAGTAATGCGTGCGCGCGCCGATGACGAGCACGCGCCGCCCGGTCGGGGTGAGGACCGACCGGAGCGAGCCGACGTGGCCGGCGAGCGCGGGCTTGCTGAAGCCGGTGACCTCGGTCGCCGGAATCGTCGCGGTGGTCTCGCCGATGAGCTCCGCGGCCTTGCCCCAGCCGCTGCCGAGGGTGAGGGCGATGTCGTGGTGGTCGACGCCGGTGAGGCGGGCGATGTCGGATGCCGCCTGCGCGGCGACCTCGAAGGGGTCGGCCGTGGCGTCGTCGAGGGGGTTCGTGTACTCGGACATGGCTCCACTCTAGGATCCCGATCCCGCGTCGTGAGGATCCCGACCCCGCCTCGCGAGGATCGTGGCCCCGCGCCCGGAGGTCGCCCCCCGCGGTCGGATCCGCCCGTGGGCGCCTGAGAGAATGGACCAATGTCCGCGAGCTTCACGCATTCCCCGTCGGTCGCCGTCCTCGGCGGAGGCCCCGGCGGGTACGAGGCCGCGCTCGCGGCGGCGCAGCTAGGTGCCGAGGTGACCCTCGTCGAGCGTGCCGGGGTCGGCGGCGCCGCCGTCATCACCGACGTCGTGCCGTCGAAGAGCCTGATCGCGACGGCGGATGCCGCGGTCGCGATCTCCGAGGCATCCGACCTCGGCGTCGAGTTCTACGCGAAGGGCGAGAGCGGCCGGCCGCTCAAGCCCGAGGTCGCCATCAACCTCGCCGCCGTCAACAAGCGGCTGCTCTCCCTCGCCCGGCAGCAGTCCGACGACATGCGCCGGCAGCTCGTCGACGCGGGCGTGCGCATCATCTCGGGTCACGGCCGGCTCGATGACGCGCACTCCGTGATCGTCGCGACCGGCCCCGGCGGCACCGACTTCGACCGGGTCGAGGCCGACACCCTGGTCGTCGCGGTCGGAGCGTCGCCGCGCGAGCTGCCCGCGGCGATGCCCGACGGCGAACGCATCCTCACCTGGACGCAGCTGTACGACGTGAAGGCGCTCCCCGAGCACCTCATCGTGGTCGGGTCGGGGGTCACCGGCGCCGAGTTCGCCTCCGCGTACATGAACCTGGGGGCGAAGGTCACGCTCATCTCGTCACGCGACCAGGTGCTGCCCGGCGAGGACCACGATGCCGCGCTCGTGCTCGAGAAGGTGTTCACCCGCGGCGGCATGACGGTGCTCTCGCGCTCGCGCGCGCAGAGCGTCGAGCGCGTCGGCGACGGGGTCGTGGTGACCCTGTCCGACGGCCGCACGGTCGAGGGCAGCCACTGCCTCATGGCGGTCGGGTCGATCCCGAACACCGCCGGAATCGGCCTCGCCGAGGCGGGCGTGCAGCTGACCGACTCGGGGCACATCCGCGTCAACCGGGTCGCCCGCACATCGGTGTCGAACATCTACGCCGCCGGAGACTGCACGACGTTGGTGCCCCTGGCATCCGTCGCGTCGATGCAGGGCCGCACCGCGATCTTCCACGCGCTCGGCGATACCGTCATCCCGCTCGAGCGTCGCCGCATCACGGCCAACATCTTCACCGCGCCCGAGATCGCGACGGTCGGCCGGCAGGAGCAGGACCTCGCCACCGGCGCGATCAACGGCTACGTCCACAAGCTGCCGCTCGCCGCCAACGCGCGCGCGAAAATGATGGGCATCTCCGACGGCTTCGTGAAGATCATCGCTCGAGAGGGGTCGGGCACCGTCATCGGCGGCGTGATCGTCGCGCCGCGCGCGTCGGAGCTCATCTACCCGATCGCGATCGCCGTCGAGCGTCGCCTCACGGTCGACCAGGTCTCGCGCGTGTTCGCGGTGTTCCCCTCGCTCACCGGGTCGATCACGGATGCCACGCGCGCGATGCACCTCGTGAACCGCGACGACGACTTCTTCGGCTGAGCGCCGCCGCGGCTGTTCGGCTGAGCGCGAGCGCCGCCGCGCCGCCGCGCACGCGGCGCGTCGTCAGCGCTGCAGCTGCGCCGTCCAGACGCCTTCGCCGTCGGCGGAGGTCGCCGTCACCGTGAGCGAGACGAGGTCGCGCACCGCGATCGGCACGGCGATCGCCGTGCGCGTGGCGCCGCCCTGGCAGACGATGTCCTGACGGCTGTCGATCGTCGCGTCCTCCGCGACGAAGGCGAGCGAGAACTCGGCGCGGTCGGTGCCGATGCAGCGCAGTTCGAGCGCCTGGAACGCGGTCGGAGTGTTGAAGTCGACCGTCGCGGACGCCGGGTCGGCGTTCGCGTCGAATCCGCCGGACACCGTGGCATCCGGGTCGCTGTCGACGATTGCGGCGGCCCAGCTCTGCCACGACGCCCGGTCGGCGTCGGAGGGTCCGGTCGTGCCGCACCCGGTGAGGCCCGCGAGCGAGCCGAGGAGCAGCACGGATGCCACGGCGGCGCCCGTCCGCAGGCGCCCGCCCCGCTTCACCCGTGCCCGCACGACGCGTCCGTCCATCGGGTCAGGAGATGGTGAGCAGCTGGTGGCCGGAGGACACCGTGGTGCCCGGCGTCGCGTCGATCGCGCCGACCACGCCGTCCTTGTGCGCCTGCAGGGGCTGCTCCATCTTCATGGCCTCGAGCACGACGACGAGGTCGCCCGTGACGACCTGCTGGCCCTCGGCGACGGCGACCTTGACGACGGTCGCCTGCATCGGCGACTTCACCGCGTCGCCCGACGCGGCCGCGGAGGCCGACGGGGCGTGCAGCCGACGCGACGGGGGAGCGGCGGCGGGGCGGCCGATCTTCACCGGCGCGACCGCGATGCGGTCGGGCAGGCTCACCTCGAGGCGCTTGCCCGACACCTCCACGACGACGGTGTGCCGGGGCTCGGGCTCTTCGGGAGCCTCGGCCTCGCCATCCCACGGCGGGATGTCGTTCACGAACTCGGTCTCGATCCAGCGCGTGAACACGCCGAACCGGCCGTCCTCGGCGGTGAAGGCGGGCTCGCGCACGACGACACGGTGGAACGGCAGCACCGTCGGCAGGCCGGCGACCTCGAACTCGTCGAGGGCGCGGCGCGAGCGCTCGAGCGCCTCGGCGCGGTCGCGGCCGGTGACGATGAGCTTGCCGAGCAGCGAGTCGAACGCGCCCGACACGCTGTCGCCGGCGGTGACGCCGGAGTCGAGACGGATGCCGGGGCCGCCGAACGTCTTGAACTGGTGGATGCGTCCGGGCTGCGGCAGGAAGTTCCGGCCCGGGTCCTCCCCGTTGATGCGGAACTCGATCGAGTGGCCGACGGGCTCGGGGTCGTCGTAGTCGAGCGTGCCGCCCTCGGCGAGGCGGAACTGCTCGCGCACGAGATCGATGCCGGTCACCTCTTCGGAGACGGGGTGCTCGACCTGCAGGCGCGTGTTGACCTCGAGGAACGAGATCGTGCCGTCGGCGCCGATCAGGAACTCGCACGTGCCGGCGCCGACGTAGCCGACCTCTTTCAGGATCGCCTTGGACGACTCGTACAGCGTGCGGGTCTGTTCGTCGGTGAGGAAGGGCGCGGGCGCCTCCTCGACGAGCTTCTGGTGGCGCCGCTGCAGGGAGCAGTCGCGCGTCGAGATCACGACGACGTTGCCCTCGGCGTCGGCGAGGCACTGCGTCTCGACGTGGCGCGGACGGTCGAGGTACTTCTCGACGAAGCACTCGCCGCGTCCGAACGCGGCGACCGCCTCGCGGGTGGCGGACTCGAACTGCTCGGCGACCTCGTCGAGCTCGCGGGCGACCTTGAGCCCGCGTCCCCCGCCGCCGTAGGCGGCCTTGATCGCGATCGGCAGCCCGTACTGCTCGGCGAACGCGATCACCTCGTCGGCCCCCGCGACGGGGCCGGGGGTGCCCGGGGCGAGCGGCGCGCCGACCTTCTCGGCGACGTGGCGTGCGGTGACCTTGTCGCCGAGGGCCTCGATGGCCTCGGGCGACGGACCGATCCAGATGAGACCCGCCGTGATTACGGCGCGCGCGAAGTCGGCGTTCTCGGCGAGGAAGCCGTAACCGGGGTGCACCGCGTCGGCGCCGGAGCGCCGCGCGACGGAGAGGATCTTCTCGATCAACAGGTAGGTGTCGGCGCTCGTCGCACCGCCGAGCGCATAGGCCTCGTCGGCGAGGCGGGTGTGCAGGGCGTCGCGGTCCTGATCGGCGTAGACGGCGACCGAGCCCTTGCCGGCGTCGCGTGCCGCGCGGATCACGCGCACGGCGATCTCGCCTCGGTTGGCGACGAGCACCTTCGTGATCGTGCGGGGGGTCGCCGGGCGCGCGGGCGCCGTGTCGAGGGAAGGCATGGATGCCAGCCTATCCAGCAGAAGCGGGTCGGCTTTGGATCACTCGCACAAGATCAGCGAGAAATCGTGTGTGAGAAGCTACGAGGCATCCGTGCGGTTCCACAGATCCGTCCAGGAGACGCCCAGCTCGGCGCAGAGGTGCCGCAGGGTCGACAGGGACATGCCGACGACCGTCGAGGGGTCGCCGTCGACCCGTTCGATGAACGCGCCGCCGAGGCCGTCGACGGTGAACGCGCCGGCGACGTGCAGGGGTTCGCCGGTGGCGACGTAGGCCGCGATCTCGGCGTCGGTCACATCGGCCGCGAAGGTGACCGCGGCGGCGGCGACCGCGTGCGCCTCGCGGGCGGGCGCGTCGGGCGTGACGCGGTAGACGCTGTGTCCGGAGTGCAGCACCCCGGTGCGCCCGCGCATTTCGCGCCACCGTTCGGCGGCGACGTCGGCGGTGTACGGCTTGCCGAGCACGGCGCCGCCGAGCTCGAACATCGAGTCGCCGCCGATGACGATGCCGTCGAACGCCGGGTCGGTGGCCGCGATCGTCGCGGCGACGTCGGCGGCCTTCCGCCGCGCGAGGAGGAGCACGTGCTCGTCGGGGGCGAGGGTGCGGCCTTCGCGCGACTCGATCTCCTCGATGACCGCCTCCTCGTCGACCGCCGGCGCGCGGGTCTCGGGTTCGATGCCCGACTGCCGCAGCAGCATCAGGCGGGCGGGGGAGGTGGAGGCCAGGCATACGCGCATGCGCCCAGGCTACGTTCTTGGGCCGCACGTCCGAGGCCGACGGCTCCTCGCGGGCGGGAGATCCCCAGGCCGGGCGCGAGATGATGGAGGGATGCAGCCCGGAGACCTTCTCGACCTCGACGTCACCGACGTCGCTCACGGCGGCGTCTTCGTCGCCCGGCACGAGGGGCGGGTCGTCTTCGTCGAGGGGGCCATTCCCGGCGAGCGCGTGCGCGCCGAGCTCACCGACACCGCGAAGGCCGCCTTCTGGCGCGCCGACGTCGTGGACGTCCTGGATGCCTCCGCCCACCGTCGCCCGCACGTGTGGGCCGCGGCCGACGTGTCGGTCCCGCCGGCGGAGCGCCCCGGCGGCGCCGACTTCGGCCACCTCGACCTCGACGAACAGCGGGTGCTGAAGAAGCGCGTGCTCGACGACGCGCTCACCCGGTTCGGGGGCGTCTCCGAGCCCGAGACGACGATCTCGCCGGCCGGCGACGCGGGCGGGCGCGGCGACGCGGGCGACGCGGACAGCTCCGGCGCGGAGGCATCCGACGGCCTGCGCTGGCGTACCCGGGTGAGCCTGCACGTCGACGAGGAGGGGCGCATCGGCCCGTTCGCGGCGCGCAGCCACCGCGTCATCGAGACGCCCGACCTGCCGCTCGCGACCGCCGAGATCGAGGAGGTCGCCCGGAGTCTCGAGGGCTTCGCCCCCGGTCGGGTCGACCTCGTGCAGCCGGACGAGGGCGGCGTGCGGGTGATCGTGCGCCCCGAGCAGCCGCGCCCGGAGGGCTCGGAACGCGCCGAGCGCGCCGACGCGCCGCGCGGCCGCGGTGCACGGGCCGGTCGTGGGGCGCGTTCGCGCCGCCCCGCGCCGCGGGTGCCCCGCGCGCCGGAAGACCCGACCGCCCGGGAGACCGTCATCGAGCGCGTCGGCGACCGCCGCTTCCTCGTCGATGCCGGCGGGTTCTGGCAGGTGCACCGCCTCGCGGCGGCGACGCTCACCGGCGCGGTCCGCCGGGCGCTCGAGACCGTGGGCGGCGTCGATCCCGCCGCGCAGCACCTCGACCTCTACGGCGGGGTGGGCCTGTTCGCCGCGGCGATCGCCGAGGCCGGAGGCGCGGGAACGCGCGTCACCAGCGTCGAGTCGGATGCCCGGGCCACCGAGCACGCGGGGGAGAACCTCGCCGAGTGGGTCGGTGCACGGGCCGAGACCGCGCGCGCCGACCGCTACCTCGCGAGCCTCTCGGCGCAGGCGGGCGCCGCCGAGCGGGCGCGGCTCGCCCGCGGGGTCGTGCTGCTCGACCCGCCGCGGGCGGGGGCGGGGCGCGAGGTGGTCGACCGGATCGCGGGCCTCGCCCCGGCATCCATCGTCTACGTCGCGTGCGACCCTGTCGCCCTCGCGCGCGACCTCGGCACGTTCCGCGGGCACGGCTACGAGCCGCTCCGCATCGACGCGTTCGACCTGTTCCCGCACTCGCACCACGTCGAGGCGGTGGCGATGCTCGCCCGCACGTCTGGCTAGGCTGACCGCATGATCCGCGTCGCCCTGATCGACGACCACGAGTCGGTGCGACTCGGGCTCGAAGCGGCGTGCGCGCGGTCGGGCACGAAAGAGGTCGTCTTCTCGGGCAGCACGGTGCGCTGCTACCTCGACTGGCGCGCGGAGTCGGGCGCCGCACCCGCCGACGTCGTCGTGCTCGATCTGACCCTCGGCGACGGCACCACGGTCACCGAGAACGTCACGCGGCTGGTCGCCGACGGATCGCCGGTGCTCATCCACAGCGTCGCCGACCGGGCCGCCGCGGTGCGCGAGGCGCTCGCCGCCGGAGCCACCGGCATCCTGAGCAAGGCGTCGCGCACCGGGGACGTGATGGCCGCGATCCGCACGATCGCGCACGGCGAGCCGCTCGAGAACATCGAGTGGGCGACCGCGGTCGAGGGCGACCGCGCCTTCGCCGATGCGCAACTGTCGGCGCGGGAGCGCGACGTGCTACGGCTGTACGCCGCCGGGCTGCCGCTGAAGGCGGTGGCCGATCGTCTCGGAATCGCCTACTCGACGGCGAAGGAGAACATCACGCGCGTGCGCGTCAAATACGTCGAGGTTGGCCGACCCGCGCCGACGAAGGTCGACCTGCTCCGCCGTGCGATGGAGGACGGGCTCGTCGTGAGCGACCGCGGTGACGGTGCCGGTGGCCGCTGAGCGCCTGCCCATCGCGACCGATCCGGCCGTGCGGGCACCCCTCGGCGACATCGCCGGCGGTGCCGAGCGGTTCACCGAGGCGCGCGTGGAGCGCATCGTCTCGCTCGTCGTGGCGCTCGGCTGCGCGGTGCTCGGCACGCAGGCGTTCCTCAACGCGATCGCGACGCCGCGCGCCGCGTGGGGGTGGGAGACCGCGCTCATCGCTCTCGCGTTCGCGCCGCTCGCCGCGATGATCCTCGCGCTCACGACCGGGGCGTTCGCCCGCGGCGCCAGTCGGGTGTGCGCCCTCGCCCTCGTCGCCGTGCTGGCGTTGTGGCCGGTCGCGTCGGCCGGGGCCGCGGTCGACCCGTCGGTGCAGCCGTGGATCTGGTACCTCCTCAACGTCGCGACGGCGGCGGCGGTGATGGCGTTCGACCTGGTGCTGCAGATCGTCTGGGCGGTGCTCGTGTCGGCGCTGTACGGTGCGGTGCGGCTGATCCAGCTCGAGGGGGCGCCTGGCGGCACGGCGCAGGGCCTCGTCACAGGGCAGGGCGTGGATGCCGCGCAGAGCGTGGGGGTGGTGCTGGATGCCGTGTTCGCGCTCATCCTCGCCGGCGTCATCATCGCCCTCGGCTGGATGCTCCGTTCCGCCGCGGTCGGCATCGATCGCGCGCGCGGCGATGCGGTGGCCTCCTATGCCGCCGCGGCGGAGGCCGATGCCGTCGAGACCGAGCGGGTCGCGGTGGCGGCGCTCATGCACGACAGCGTGCTGGCGGCGCTGATCGCCGCCGAGCGCGCCTCGACGCCGCGCGAGGAGGCGCTCGCCGTCACGATGGCGCGGGAGGCGCTCACGCGTCTCGCGAACGCCGAGCAGGACGTGGGCGAGGGCTCGGACGAGGCGGTGCCGGTGGCATCCGTCGTCTCGGGCATCGAGCGCGCCGCCGCCGAACTCGAGCTGAGCCTCACGGTCGACGCCGACGTGGCTTCGAGCGCCCCGCCCGTGCCGGGCCGGGTCGCACGGGCGATCGTGCTGGCGGCGACGCAGGCGATCGCCAACGCCGTGCAGCACGCGGGCGCGCAGGGGCTCGCCGTCGCGGTGCGCGCCGATGAGAGGGCGATCGCGGTGCGCATCTCCGACTCCGGGCCGGGATTCGCGCCGGCCGAGGTGCCCGTCGATCGCCTCGGCATCCGCGGCTCGATCGTCGCGCGCATGGCCGCCGCCGGCGGACGCGCCCGCGTGCAGACCGGCAAGGACGGCACGACCGTCCGTCTCGACTGGGAGCGGCCGCGATGACCGGCGACCGATCCCCACCGATGGATCCGTCGGCGGACGACGAGCGCGGCGCCGCGGCGCCGCGCTCGGGAGCCGTGCGGCCCGCACTGTCGGGGCTGGCCGTCGCCTTCACGGCCTACCTCGCCGTCGGCGCGATGGTGTGGACCGGGCCGATCGCGTACCCGATCGTCCAGATCATCGCGGTGGCCTTCTTCCTCGTGACGACCTGGGTGTGCATCTTCTGGAATGCGCGGGGCGCCCGCACCCGCGACCCCGTGCGCAGCCGACTGGGCGAGCGCACGGTGCTGCCGCACTGGGCGATCGTGCTCGCGCTCCTCGTCGCGGCGATCGTGCCGAGCGCGAGATGGGTGGCAGCCGGGCCCGACGCGCGCGAGGCCGACTACGCCACGTGGAGCCTCGGCGCCGTGGGGGCGCTCATGGCGATCGTCATGGTGCGGCGCCGGCCGTGGACGGCATGGGCGGGTGTGGGGCTCGCCGCGGTCGCCGCGATGGCGTGGATCGGCCTGCCGTCGGCGCTCGCGCTCGGCGTCGTCGGCGCGGTGCTGTGGGTCGGGGTGGCGCAGCTGCTGTCGTGGCTGGTCGACCGGGCCGCCAGCGACACCGCCCGGCTGACCGAGCTGCAGCGCGACGCCTCGCAGTGGCTCGCCTCGCAGGAGGGCATGCGCCGCGAACGGCGCACGCAGGTGCAGCGCGCGCTCGCCGTGGCCGGCCCCGTGCTCGCCCACACGATCGCCGTCGGCGGTCACCTCGACGACACCGAGCGTCGCCTCGCGCTTATCGCCGAGGGCACCCTCCGCGACGAGCTGCGCGGCCCGGCGCTGCTCGACGACGACGTGCGCGCCGCCCTGTCGGCCGCGCGCGCCCGCGGCGCGACCGTGTCGGTGCTCGACGAGGGCGGCCTCGACGACCTCGCGCCGGACGAGCGCGCGCACCTGCGGGCGGAGCTGGCCCGGCTCATCGAAGGGGCCCGATCCCAGCGGCTGTACATCCGGGCATCCACGCACCCCGACGTCGTCGTCACGGTCGTCGGGCGCTCGGCGGCGGAGGACGGGGAGGAGGTCGTGGACCTCTGGCGCGAGTTCCCACGCCCGCGACGGGCGCCCAGAGCGGATGCCACGCACTGAGCCACCGGCAGGCCCGCGGAGCACGATCTCGTGAGCGGGCGCCTCGCGGAGCACGGGCTCGTGAGCGAGCGCCTCGCGAAGAAGAAGGGGGCGAGGGGCGGCGAAGCCGCCCGCCCCTCGCCATGCGAGCCGGTTACCCGAAAACCGACCCGCGAGGGTGCGGCCGCGCTGAGAAGCGCGGTGCACCGAACGCAGAAGCGTTCCAGCAGACTCAGTCTGACGCCTTCGCGCGGAGCTGTCTGTAGGTATTTTGGGGGACACGGGCCGCCCGGTCGCCCCGGGTCGTGTCCGGCCACGCCGACCGGGTGTCAGCCGCCGAAGCGTCCCCAGCCGATCTCGCGGCGGAGCGGCGGGCGCAGCGACCGCGCCGACACGAGCCACGCCGACGGCCGCGGCTCGTTCTCCGCGAGAGCCGCCTCGGCCTCACGCGTGTACGCCTCGGTCACGACGGCGACGACCGCCGCGAGCTCGTCGGGCGTCGGGTCGCCGCGGCGCACCTCGACGCGCAGCGCGTCGGGGGCGGGCGGCGGCGTGGCATCCTGCGCTTCGGCCGCGTCGCCCGGACGCGTCTCGGGAGCCTGGGCGTCGCTCACAGCGGGATGTTCCCGTGCTTCTTCGCGGGCAGGCTCGCCCGCTTGCCGCGGAGCGACCGCAGGGCCTTGGCGACGGCCACGCGGGTCTGCGCCGGCTCGATGATGCCGTCGAGCTCGCCGCGCTCGGCTGCGAGGAACGGCGAGGCCACGTTGTAGGTGTACTCGCTCGCGAGACGCGCGCGCACCGCGGCGACGTCTTCGCCCGCCTCCTCGGCCTTGCGGATCTCGCCGCGATAGAGGATGTTCACGGCGCCCTGACCGCCCATGACGGCGATCTCCGCGGTCGGCCAGGCGAGGTTGATGTCGGCGCCGAGCTGCTTCGAGCCCATGACGATGTACGCCCCGCCGTAGGCCTTCCGGAGGATGACGGTGACGAGCGGCACCGTCGCCTCGGCGTAGGCGTAGAGCAGCTTCGCGCCGCGGCGGATGACGCCGGTCCACTCCTGGTCGGTGCCGGGGAGGTATCCCGGGACGTCGACGAGGGTCAAGATCGGGATCGAGAACGCGTCGCAGAACCGCACGAACCGGCTGGCCTTCTCGCCCGCCTCGATGTTGAGTGTGCCGGCCATCTGCGAGGGCTGGTTCGCGATGATGCCGACCGTACGGCCCTCGATGCGGCCGAGGCCGATGACGATGTTCGGCGCGAACAGCGGCTGCACCTCGAGGAAGTCGCCGTCGTCGACGATGTGCGAGATCACCTGGTGGATGTCGTACGGCTGGTTCGGCGAGTCGGGCACGACGGCGTTGAGCACGCGGTCGGAGTCGGTCGTCTCCCACTCGAACGCGTTCTCGTACACCGGCACGTCGGACATGTTGTTGTCGGGGAGGAACCCGATCATCGTCCGCGCGTAGTCGAGCGCGTCGTCCTCGTCTTCGGCGAGGTAGTGGGCGACGCCCGAGCGGGTGTTGTGCGTGTAGGCGCCGCCGAGCTCCTCCATGCCGACGTCTTCGCCGGTCACGGTCTTGATGACGTCGGGGCCGGTCACGAACATCTGCGAGGTCTTGTCGACCATGATGACGAAGTCGGTGAGGGCGGGGGAGTACACCGCGCCGCCCGCGGCCGGGCCCATGATGATCGAGATCTGGGGGATGACGCCAGATGCCGCGGTGTTCAGCCGGAAGATCTCGCCGTACTTGCCGAGGGCGACCACGCCCTCCTGGATGCGGGCTCCGCCCGAGTCGAGGATGCCGATGATCGGCATGCCGCCGCGGAGGGCGAACTCCATCACCTTGATGATCTTGTCGCCGGCGACCTCGCCGAGCGATCCGCCGAAGGTCGTGAAGTCCTGTGCGTAGACCGCGACGGTGCGGCCGTGGATCGTGCCGACACCGGTGACCACGGCGTCGCCGTAGGGGCGCGAGCGGTCCATCCCGAACGCGGTGGTGCGGTGGCGCACGTACTCGTCGAGCTCGACGAACGAGCCCGGGTCGACGAGCAGCTCGATGCGCTCGCGCGCGGTGAGCTTGCCCTTCGCGTGCTGCTTGCCGCGAGCGATCACCTCGGCGTCGACGACTGCCTCCTGGTAGCGCGCGCGGAGGTCGGCGATCTTCCCGGCGGTCGTGGACAGGTCGCTCGGGGCGGTCTGATCGTTCTGAATCGGCTGATCTGGCACGCGTTCCACCCTAGCGAGCGGTTTCCCCCGAACGTTGGCGGACAGCGACAACGACATCGCGCTTTCGCTGTAGGCATCCCTCTTTCCGCTCTCCGTCGCCTGTCCGGCTGACGATTCGGGCTCGTGATGATCGGGCGGTATCCGCCGCCGCCTCGTCGTCATAGGGTGGCGCTATGCCGATCCCCAGTCAGGGCTTTCCGCTCGCCGCCGCCGTCACGCCGCGGCTGCAGGTCGTCGAAAGCGTCGATTCGACCAACGCCAAGCTCCTCCACGACGCGGCCGCCGACCCCGACGGGCATCCGCACCTGTCGGTCGTCGTCACCGACGACCAGCGGGCCGGTCGCGGGCGGCTCGACCGGGTGTGGACGGCGCCGGCCGGCACGGCGCTCGCGATCTCCGTGCTGCTGCGCGTCGGTGCGGTCGAGATCGCCGACCGCGGCTGGATCCCGCTCATCGCGGGCGCCGCGATGCGCGACGCCGTGGCGGCTCAGCTCGGCGGCAAGAAGGGCGAGGCGCGCGGCGCGACCCGGGTCAGCGTCAAGTGGCCGAACGACGTCATCGTCGGGCACTCGGCCGGTCGCGGTGCGGATCACGCCGACGGCGACGGCTCGGACGGGCGCAAGATCAGCGGCATCCTCACCGAGGTCCTCCCCTCCGACCCGCTCACCGTGGTCGTCGGGGCGGGGGTGAACACGACGATGGAGACCGTCGATCTTCCGGTGCCGACGGCGACCTCGTTCGCCGATCAGGGCGTCGAGGTCGACGAGGATCGGCTGCTGGCCGACTACCTGACGGCGCTGCGCGACGGCATCGCGGCGCTCGCCGTCGGCGGTCACGCCGCGATCGAGGACGGCGTGACCGAGCGCTGCAGCACGATCGGCGCCGACGTCTCGGTGTCGCTGCCCGGGGAGCACGGCGTCACGACGCTCCGCGGACGCGCCGTGCGGCTCGACGCCGACGGTCGGCTCGTCGTGGAGAGTGAGGGCGTCGAGACGGTCGTGAGCGCGGGCGACGTCGTCCACGTGCGCTGACGCGGGCGCCGACTCGCCGGATGCAGGCCGCGTCGCCGCGGGCGCCGACTCGCCGGATGCAGGCCGCGTCGCCGCGGGCGCCGACTCGCCGGATGCAGGCCGCGTCGCCGCGGGCGCCGACTCGCCGGATGCGGGCCGCGTCGCCGGGGATTCCGGGGCTCGGGCCGCCACAATGGAGGGGTGACCCAGCCGACCGCGTACACCGGGCGCCCGCTCACCCCGGCACCCGGCGCCGAGCCGCGCGAACTGCGGATCGCCCGGGTGCGTCCGCACGCGCGGCGGCTGTTCTGGTCGGCTCTCGTGCTGATCGTCGTCGCGGGAGCGGTCGGCTACTTCTCCGGGAACCTCCCGGCGCCGCTCGCCGATATCCCCGACTGGGCGCTCTGGGGCGTCGCCGGCGTGATCGTGCTGCTGCTCGTGGTGGTGCCGTACCTGCGCTGGCTCTCGGGCACCTACACCGTCACGACCAGGCGGGTGATCGCCCGGTCCGGTCTTCTCCGGCGCACCCGCACCGAGATCGGGCACGCCCGCGGATACACGATCTCGGAGCGACGCGGCCCGATCCAGCGGATCTGGGGCACCGGCACCCTCACCCTGACGAACGGCGTGGATGCGCCGCTGCGCATGGTCGACATCCCCGCGGTGCGGCTCATGAACGAGACCCTCGCCGATCAGGTCGAGGTCAGCCAGATCCTCGCGCACCGCGATTCGCACGCCGTGCCGATCGTGCCCGGCCCGCCTCCGCCCCTGCCGCCCGACCTCGCCTGAGCCCGGGCCGCGGCGTCCACGCCGCCGCGCGGTCGTGCCGAGCGGGTGCGACCTGGGAGGATGGTGCCGACGGAAAGGGATGCCATGGCTCTGACACTCGGGATCGTCGGCGGCGGACAGCTGGCCAGGATGATGATCGCGCCGGCGGTGGAGCTCGGCGTCGACGTGCGCGTGCTCGCCGAGGAGCCGGGCATGTCCGCGGCGCTCGCCGCGACCGCCACCGGTGACTATCGCGACCTCGAGACGGTGCGCGCGTTCGCCCGCGAGGTCGACGTCGTCACCTTCGACCACGAGCACGTGCCGCAGGCGGTGCTCCGCGCCCTCGTAGACGAGGGCGTCACCGTCCATCCGGGCCCCGACGCGCTGCAGTTCGCGCAGGACAAGCTCGCGATGCGGGCGCGCCTGGCCGAGCTCGGTGCGCCGCAGCCGGAGTGGGCGGCGGTGGCGGATGCCTCGGACCTGCAGGCGTTCCTCGACGAGAACGGCGGCCGCGCCGTCGTCAAGACGCCGCGCGGCGGCTATGACGGCAAGGGCGTGCGGGTCGTGTCGAGCCCCGAAGAGGTGGCGGACTGGTTCGGTGACGGCCCCCTTCTGGCCGAGGAGCTCGTCGACTTCGCCCGCGAGCTCGCCCAGCAGGTGGCCCGTCGGCCGTCGGGGGAGCTCGCCGTCTACCCCGTCGTCGAGACCGTGCAGCGCGGCGGCGTCTGCGCCGAGGTGATCGCCCCGGCGCCCGAGCGCACCGCGCGCCTGGCCGAGGTGGCGGCGGACATCGGCGCCGCGATCGCCGAGGGGCTCGGCGTCACGGGGATGCTCGCGGTGGAGCTGTTCGAGACCACCGACGAGCGGCTGCTCGTGAACGAGCTGGCGATGCGCCCGCACAACAGCGGCCACTGGGGGCAGGACGGCGCGGTCACCGGACAGTTCGAGCAGCACGTGCGCGCGGTGCTCGACCTGCCGCTCGGCGACCCGGCGCCCCGCCAGCCGTGGGCCGTGATGGTGAACATCCTCGGCGGCCCCGAGACCGACACACTCGAGAGCCGGCTGCCGGCCGCGCTCGCCGCCCACCCCGCCGCGAAGGTGCACACCTACGGCAAGGCGCCGCGCCCCGGGCGGAAGGTCGGGCACGTCAACGCGACCGGCGACGACCTCGACGCGGTCGTGTACGAGGCCCGCGCCGCGGCATCCTTCTTCGCGGACTGATCCGCCCGCATGGCCGGCCGACCTGCGCGACTGATCCGCCGAGGAACGACGCGGGCGGGAGCGTGGCGTTCCGGGGTTCTTCCAGGGTGTCGCCCTAGCCTGGTCGGGTGACCTCGACGCGCATCTCCTCGGCATCCCCTCGGGTCGGCGTCGTCATGGGGTCGGACTCCGACTGGCGCGTCATGAGCGACGCCTCGCAGGTGCTAAGCGAATTCGGCATCCCGCACGAGGTCGAGGTCGTCTCGGCTCACCGCACGCCCGACAAGCTCATCTCCTACGGGCGCGGCGCGCGCGACCGGGGCCTCCGGACGATCATCGCCGGGGCCGGGGGAGCGGCGCACCTGCCCGGCATGCTGGCATCCGTCACCGCGCTGCCGGTCATCGGCGTGCCGGTGCAGCTGGCGACCCTCGACGGTCTCGACTCGCTGCTGAGCATCGTGCAGATGCCTGCGGGCATCCCCGTCGCGACCGTCTCGATCAACGGGGCGAAGAACGCCGGGCTCCTCGCCGCGCGCATCCTGGGCGCCGCCGACGCCCGGCTCGCCGATCGGGTGGAGCAGTACGCACGCCTGCTCGAGGAGCAGGTCGAGGAGAAGAACCGTCGCCTGAAGGAGTCGCTGTGAGCGTGTCGGCGCCGCCGCGGATGCCTCGGCAGCCCGCCTCCGCATCCGCCGCGTCGTCCGGCCGCGCCGCGGGTTCCGGCGGCGTGATCATCGGCAACCAGCCGATCCGTCGCCCCGATACCCGCTCGCCGCAGGTGATGACGCGGCGCGCCTGGTGGCTCGTCGTCCTGAACTTCCTGATCCCGGGGTCGGCGCAGTCCCTCGCCGGCAACCGCAGGCTCGGGCGCATCGGCCTGACCGCGACGATCGTGATGTGGCTGCTCGTCGTGCTGGCGGTGCTCGCCGCGCTGCTGTGGCCGGGGGTCATCCCCGTGCTCGCCTCGAACGGGCTGTTCCTGCTCGGGGTGCAGCTGGTGCTCCTCGCGTACGCGGTGCTGTGGGTCGTGCTGACGATCGACACGCTGCGCCTCGTGCGGCTCGTGAAGGTGCGCCCGAAGGCGCGTCCGGCGGTCGCCGCGCTCGCGATCCTCGGCATGGTGATCGGCAGCGGCGGGGCCGCCTACGCCGCACAGCAGCTCGTCGCGCCCGCGCGCGAGCTCATGGCATCCCTGTTCACGAACCACACTCCGCCGGTGCCGCCGTCGAACGGGTACTACAACTTCCTCCTGCTGGGCGCCGACTCCGGTCTCGGGCGCGAGTCGATGCGCTTCGACTCGATCTCGGTGGTCTCGGTCAACGCCGAGACGGGCGCCGTGCACATCACCGGCATCCCGCGCGACCTCGCCTACGCGCCCTTCGCCGACGGGCCGATGCACGACCTCTACCCCGACGGCTTCGAGGGACACTACTCCGAGGACTGCGGCTGGGGACCGGGCATCAACCAGCTGATGAACGCCGTGGAGATCTGCCAGGACGACGACGGCGCGAGCATCTACCCGGAGGCCGCCGCGAACTCCTCGACGCCCGCGATCGAGGCGACGAAGGATGCCGCGGAGGGGATCCTCGGGATCGAGATCCCGTACTACGTGTTCGTCGACATGAAGGGCTTCGCCGACATCGTCGACGCGCTCGGCGGCGTCGACATCACCGTGCAGGAGCGGCTGCCCAAGGGCGGCGGACCGTCGTACGAGGGCGAGCCGGCCGAGGATTGGGCGATCGGCTGGATCGAGGCGGGGCCGCAGCACATGGACGGCGACACCGCGCAGTGGTACGCGCGGTCGCGGTACACGACGAGCGACTGGGACCGGATGCGCCGTCAGCGCGAGCTGCAGCAGGCGATCCTCGCGCAGGCGAACCCGGCGAACGTGCTGACGCGGTTCCAGCAGGTCGCGGCGGCCGGGGAGGACCTCGTGCAGACCGACATCCCGTCGGGGCTGCTGCCCTTCCTGATCGACCTCGCGGTGAAGGCGAAGGAGCAGCCGGTGCAGACGCTCGAGCTGACGCCCGAGGGCGCCGGCATCGACACCGACGAGCCGACGAGCGACGAGTACGCGCACGTGCGCGACCTCGTGCAGCAGGCGCTGTATCCGCCGTCCCCGTCACCGGACTCCGATTCCGGCTCCGATTCCGGCTCCGATTCCGGCTCCGATTCGGGGGAGTGACCGTGACAGCGCTGCTGCGGGTGGTGCTCGACCAGGTGGTCGCGCCGACGAGCGCCGACCTGTCGATGGCCTCGCGCGAGCTCGGGCGTGCGCTCGTGACCGCTGCTCCGGCCGGATGCGCCGTCGAGGGCATCGTGCCGGCCGTCGCCGACGCGGCGGGGGTGATCGAGGCATCCGTTCCGGGGCTGTTCGATCTGTCGCGAACGGCGCTCGCGCGCCGCGAGCTGGCGGTGGCGTGGCAGCTCGGGGTCGCACCCGGGATCGGCGGGGGCATGATCCACTCGCCGACGCTGATGGCGCCGCTCGTCAAGCACGACCGGGTGCACGATCACGATCAGACCGTGGTGACCCTGTGGGATCTGGATGCCTGGGAGCGGCCGGGCGAGCTCGCGCGGCCGGCGGTCAGGTGGCACAAGGCGATGCTGAAGCGCGCCGTGCGGTTCGCGGATGCGGTGGTCGTGCCGACGCACGCCCTCGCGGTGCGTGTCGCCGAGCTCGGCGCGTTCGGCGACCGCGTGCGCGTGATCGCAGGGGCGGCCCCGGCGGGGTTCGCGGTGCCGACCGACGAGGTGGGGCGCCGGCGAGCACTCGACCTGCCGGAGGGGTTCGTGCTCGTCGCGGGCTCGTCCGCGCCGTCGGCGCGTCTGGAGGATGCCTTGAGGGCGGCGGCGCGGTCGGGCGCCGACCTGCCCGTGGTGGTGATCGACGCGCCCGAGGGCGATGAGCCGGCGATCGCCGATCTCGCGGCCGCCGCGGGGTTCGGCGAAGGACGTGTCCACGTGCGCGGCGCGCTCGAGGATGCCGATCGCGCGGCCGTGTTCGGCGGCGCCGTGGCGTTCCTGGCGCCGGCGGTGTCGTCGGCATTTCCGTGGCGGGTCGTCGAGGCGCTCGCCGTCGGGGTGCCGGTCGTCGCCGCCGATTCCCCGGTGCACCGCGAGGTCGTCTGGGACGGCGGGGTGTACGCGGAGGTCGCGGCTAGCGGTGACGGCGCGGGCGCCGGCGACTCTGCCGCCGGCGGCGACGGCTCCGCGGGTGGCGATGGCGGCTCTGCCGCGGGCGAATCGCTCGCCGCCGCGCTCGCCGACGTGCTCCGTTCCTCCGAGGCCGTCGAGCGGCACGCGGTGCTCGCCGGCGATCGCGGCAGGGCTTTTTCGTGGGCCGGAGCCGCCGAGCGGGTGTGGCAGCTGCACGCCGACCTGTAGCGTGCGGGGTGCCCGTGGTGGGGACCTCAGATCCGTGCAGTCTCGTCGGCTGCTTCCCGCACGATGACATCGACAATTCGCTGGGCGGCGCCCGGCTCGCCGAACAAGCGCAGCGTCGTCTGTCGCTGGATCTCCGCGAGCGGATCGCCGTCGCTGAGGATCGATTCGGCGACGATGCGCGCGCTGGCCACATCGTTGACCCGGTGAACTCCCTGGATGATCATCTCGCCAATGCTGTTGAACTGCACATGCCCGTCACGCTCGAGGAAGATGGTCGGCTTCGAGAGAACCTGCGACTCGGTGATCATGCTGGGTCCGTCGCTGACGACGAGATCGGCCGCGGCGAGGACGGGAGCGTACTCGCCGCGCCAGTACGCGGTGTTGGGAAGTCGTGTCCACTCCTCGAGCCAGGCGGAGAAGCTCGCCGAGTCGACGGGGCTCTCCGGGCGACGGAAAACGCCCGCGAGGTAGGGGTGATGCGCGAAGACGAAATCGATCCCCGGCTCCTCCCGCGCCCACCGCAGCATCTCGTCGCTCGTGCTCGGAAACAGTCCGAAGTCGTTCCACCCGTCGAGAATCGAGTGGTGCGCAGACCACAGGATGCGACGGCGGGAGGGTGCGGCCCCTTCGAGCGGCCAGGCGGGGACAGTGCGTCTCAGCGCGTCCGCTTTGGGATGTCCGACGGCTCGGTATTGGCGGCCTCCCGTCACGGTCTGGCGACGGGCGATTGCGAGGACGTCGTCGTTGGCGCAGAACACCAACCACGCTGCCCGATGCCAGTGCTGATCGAGAGCGCTGTCGACGGCGGGCTCGTCCCAGGGGACGTTCCGCGTGGGGTTAATCATTTCGTAGGGGATGAGCGCGAGCCGCGTCCACGCCAGGTTCTCTGCGGTGAACGCGGGGTCCACATCGGCGTCCCACTGCGACTGGCGGAACACGATGTCCGGATCCAGTGAGTGGATGAGCTCACTCGCCCAGCCCTGCTCGGCTTTTCGCAGCCGCAGATGGGGGACGTCCCGGTCGGCGAGGAAACGATGCACCCGTCCCTCTCCCTTCGGAGGCGCGTCGCCACCGTAGTGATGAGGGATGGAGACGACGATCGGATCGAAATCATCGCGAGAGCGCATGATCTGCACGACCTCTCCGATCGAATCCCACGCGTCCTTGTTGTGCACGAGGAAGACGACACGCAACGCGCGGCGCGCGAGCGTGCCGCGTCTGGCGCCGCGACCGGCCGCAGCTCGTACGTCGTCGAGTCGTCGGCCGACGTCGTCGAGTCGTCGGCCGACGTCGTCGTTTCGCCGGACCATCTCGGCGGTGGTCCGCGCCGTCGTGTCCTGCAATGCCGCAAGGTCCGCGCGAACGAGGCTCAGCTCTTCACGCAGAGAAAGGATGCCTTCGCTCATCACGCGTATCCGCGTGACCAGGTTCATGGCTCTCGTCATCGGGTTCCATCTGGCCATCCCTCGAGGCTATCCCGCCGTGAAGGCTGCGAGGCACGACGAGTCGTCGTGTCCCGAGATCACGCGTCAGCTGCGCATCTTGGCCACGGCGTCGCCGCTGGCACCGTCGAAGAGCACCTTGCCGTCGCGCAGGAGGATGCCGCGATCGCAGAGCGAAGAAACCATGTCCAGGTCGTGGCTCACCACGACCAACGTCTTCCCCTGTTCGTGGAGCGCGCGGATGCGAGCGAGGCACTTCTTCTGAAACGGCTCGTCGCCGACCGACAGAATCTCATCGATCAGCAGCACATCGACCTCGGTGTGGATCGCCACGGAGAAGGCCAGCCGCAGGAACATGCCCGAGGAGTAATGCTTCACTTCGGTGTCGATGAACTGCGAGATCTCGCTGAACTCGACGATCTCGTCGAAGCGTTCCTCGGTTTCCTTTTTGGTCATGCCGAGGATGGCGGCATTGAGGTAGATGTTCTCGCGCCCGGAGAGGTCGGGGTGAAATCCGGCTCCGACCTCGATGAGGCCCGCAACCCGTCCGCGCGTGAGGACTTTGCCTTCGTCGGGGGTCAGGACACCGGAGATCAGCTTGAGCATCGTCGACTTGCCGGATCCGTTGAATCCCAGCAGGGCGACCGACTCACCGGCACCGATCTCGAAACTCACTCCGTCGAGCGCGTGGAAGTCGGTCGTCAGCGGCTTGCGCTTGAGCGCTGCGACGAACGTCTCCTTGATGGAATGGGTGTGGCGAAGTTTGAAGTCCTTGTGCACATCGTCGACGACGACGCGCGGTATGGCGGCGTCAGAGGTCTTGAGCAAAGCGACCCTCCAGTCGATGGAACACGGCCTGACCGATTGCGAGGACGGCGACTGCGGTGACGAAAGCCCACCCGGTATACGCCCACAGATCCGGCAACGGCTGTGCGTTGCGGGGGTGGAGCGGGAACCAGATTCCGTAGTGGAAGAGCTCTACCGCGGGCGTGAGCGGGTTCAGGCGGTACACGGAGAAGAGCCACTCCGGCACCTTGGAGGCCACCATCTCCCAGTGATACATCACGGGCGAGGCCCAGACTGCGCACATCACGATGATCTCGACGAAGCTCTGCGCGTCGCGGAACGTCACGTTGATCGCTCCGAAGAGCATCCCCAGACCAGTGGCGAACACCGCGACGAGCACGAGCCCGAGCGGAATCGCGGCGATCTGGAGAAGAGTCGGTTGCCAGCCGAAGCAGAGCGCGATCGCGACGACGACGATGATCTGCGGGATCGTGTTCACCAGCGCCACGAGCATGCTGGAGACGGGGAACATTTCGCGGGGAAGGTAGATCTTCTTGATCAGCGCGGCATTGTCGACCAGAGAACGGGTGCCGTTCGCGAACGCTTCATTGAAGAACGTGACAATGGTGATACCCGCGAGGATGTAGATCGCGTAGAAGTCGATGCTCTTGTTCAGAGCCAGGAAGACACCGAGCGCGATGTAGAAGACGAGGAACTGCACAAGCGGCTTCACGTACGACCAGAGCCAGCCGAAGATCGACCCGCGATAGCGGACCTGGGTCTCCTTGCGGACGATGAGCGCGAGGAGATGACGATGACTGATGACGTCTCTCAGCCCGTGCCCGCGGCCGGGCTCCTCGAGCAAAGCGTCGTTAGTGCCACGACGCATGGTTACCTCCTGCGTTCAGGCGATGAGAGAGTGAGCGGATCACTGCGCCGGTGTCGGGACGAGGGCAACCCGTTCGGCCTTCGGATTGAAGCCGATGGCGGCGAGCAGGCGTCCGGTGATGCGGCGGCGTAGGCGCCACGGCACGCGGCCACGATGCATGAGGATCTCCACCCGTGCCACGAAACGCGCGTACGAGAGCGCAGACTCGTGGTGAAGGTGATACGAAGCCTCATTGCGGGCGCCGTAGGCGAACTTCCAGATGTTCTGATCGTCCACCTTAGAGAAGTCGCCGGCCACGTTCGTCGGCGTGTCATGGATCACTTTGCTGTCCAGCACGCAGACCCCGGGACCGATTCCCTCGCTCGCCATCCGCGCATACGCGGCGTCATCGAACCAGATGAAGTACTCGCGCAAGGGCAGACCAATCCGCTCCACGGTGGCACGTGAATACAGTGCCGACACGAAGGAGCACGTCTGTACGAGAACCGCACGTTGGTCCTGAACCCAGAGGCGCGCCCACTTCCAGTCCGGAGCTGCGATGTTCATCTCTGCGAGTTCCGTGTCATTGAAGTAGACCAGCGAGCACGCGAACGGGACGCCGCCGGGCATCGCCTGCATCGCCTCGTCGTAGCCGTTGACCAGGTGCTCGAGCGCTTCGGGTGACGGATAGCAATCGTCATCCATCAACCAGAACAGGTCGGCGCCGAGATCGTACGCTCGCTTCATGCCGGTCGCGAAGCCGCCCGCGCCGCCCGTATTGGTGGTGAGACGGGTGATGTCGAGACGAGGATCGGTGAGCTCATCGAGGTAGCTCGCCGTACCGTCGGTGGAGGCGTTGTCGACGATCACGACCCATTCGGGCGGCGTCGACTGGTTCGCGAGTGAGCTCAGAACGGTCTTGAGCTTCTCGAGTCGGTTGTACGTGACGACCACGGCGGCAACGCGCTGGGACACGGAGGGACCTTTCGCTGGGGAATGACTCGTGTTCATCGGCGACGACGGCGCAGCTTTGCGAACGGGCGGTGCAGAGCCCGGCGGACGGTCTGCTGGAGCGAGTAGTGCCGCACCGTTTCTTCGATGTACTTCGACAGATAGAGCAACCCGCCGATGCCGTTTCGATCGACGTACTCGCGCAACGCCTCGTCGCGGACCATCCGATCGAACTGCATGTGACCGAGGCTTTCGCCGAACACGCTGTTGGATGCTGCCCCGGTCGCCTGCGGTCGCTGATGCCAGAAGGCGAGCGGTTCCTCGCCGACGAAGAGGACTCGGCCGTGACGGACGAGGCGAAGGTTGAACTCCCAGTCGCCGACCACTTTCAGAGCTGGGTCGTACCAGCCGATCTCGTCGTACACCCGGCGACGCACGAGAAGCCCGATCGGCACGACGCGATTCGTCTGGAGCAGGTCGTACATCGTCACGATCTCTCCGGGCGGGACGAACGGCGCCCGCCCGAGTTCTGTGATGCGGTCGGCATCGACGCGCTCGAAGATGATCTCGGTCCGTGCCGCCGCGGCGACGGCGTCTTCATCGGCGTCGAGCGCAGCGACCATCACCTCGAGAAACTGCGGATCCCAGGTGTCGTCGTCATCGTGGATGATGACGAATTCGCTGTCGGCCTTCTGAGCGCCGAGGTTCGCTGCAGCCTCCATCGACCCGGTACCCCCGTCGACGTGGATCACCTCGACGCGGTCGTGAAAGGTTCGCTGCTGGATCAGTGCGTCGACGGGGCGGCGCTGGCCGCCGTCGTTCACGACGATCAGACGCCAATCATCGAAGGTCTGAGCGAGGACGTCGTCGAGTGCTCGCGCGAGGAGCTGCTCGCGATTCTTCGTTCGTATGACGACGGTGACTCGCTCGCGATGATTCGACACTCGGTAGACCCCTGAAGTAGCGCCGTGTCGCCGACTGTCGGCGAGCACAAGGATTCAGTGTATCCGACCGATCCTGGGCGACTCGTCGACGTCAGGCGCGCGTCGACTCCTTAGGTGGCAGGCCCTGCCAGCCATCCGAGTCGCTCCTCGGGGGCGAGCTGTTGGATGGATGGGAGGCGTCCTCCGCCCAGCGCGATCAGCGTCTCGAATCGCTGAACGTGCCGAAGCCTTCCCCCGCTGACGAGGTAGACCTCGGGGTACCCCGTGAACTGCACGAATGTCCCGTCTGGCTGCGGGGTTCGCGCGGCGATCGGTGATCCCACCGCGAACGCCGGCGCCGCAACGCGCGGGAGCGCCGCGATGTAGGGAACCCGTCCCTCGCCGAGGTGCAGCAGTGTCGCGAAGTCGGTGATGTGGTGGAGTTCGCCTTCGACGAAGCGATAGACCTCGCCGGAGTCTGTGAACTGTACGAAAGAGTTCTCCCGGACATTGGGAAGTCCGCCGATGCTGTCACCGTAGTCGTATGCCCCGGAGAACGCTGAGGGGAGCCGGGAGATGGCGGGCAGGCGACCCCCGCCGAGCGAGACGAGGCTTGCGTAGTCGGAGATGTGCCGAAGCTTGTCCTCGGTGTACCAGTACACCTCCGGCGTCCCGTCGAACTGCACGAACGCACCGTTCTCGATCGCGGGTGCGGTCACTCCCACCGCGTCAGCGGTCGCGCGTTGCCACCCGAGGATCACAAGCGGACGACCGGCGTTGAGGGTCGCCAGCTGCGCTTGCGTCCGGACGTGTTGCAGCTTTCCGTTGGTGACGACGTAGATCTCCGGTGCTCCGGGAACCTGAACGAACACGGGAGCAGACACAGAGCCCGCTGTCGGGAACGCGGCGCACTCGGCCGTGGAGAGCCCGATCGTCGCCAGACCGGTGTTCCCGCTCAGTTGACGCAGCGTTCCCGACGCCGCGATGTACTGATCCTTGGACCCGCATCGAACGACCGGCGCGAGATCGCTCTTGCTGATGACGCTCTTGCTGAGCGTGGCATCCGGCACCACTTTGTAGACGGTCGCTCCGAACTCAGCCGCGAGAGAGAAGCTCGGTATGTGCACGATCGTCGCGGTGGGAGTCGTCAGGTATACGTCTCCCGACGAGCTTCCACGCACCAGCGTGTTCGGCGTGAAGAAGGTCGCCCCACGAGGGATCCGACCGTGCGCCGTGGCGTCCATGGTCGCGACGTAGCCACTCTTCCCACGGGCGGCATACGCGTACGCGGGGGTGTCGTACACGTAGCGCTGGACGCCGTTGTCGAGGTAGTAGACCTCGCCGCTGTCATTGCTCGGCGTGGTGAACACTCCCACGTCCTCGCCCGTCGGGAACGCGTCGATGAGCGACGGTTCGAGGTTCACGTAGGAGGAGAAGGCGTAGCCGAAGAGAGCGATCTGGTCGCTGGAGACGAAACGGTGCTTCGTCCCATCCAACTCCAGGAGGTAGAGGGTTCCGCTGCGCGGGTCATGCACGTACCGCGTGAGCGTTCGACCGGTGGGGAGCGCGTCGAGGGCGGTGGCGGGAACGACCTGGAGCCCTCCCAGCCCGGCACCCAGCGCACGCAGGTCGGTCGAGGTCGCGACAGGATACTTCACGCCGCCGTTCAAGAGGTACACGCGGTCACGGGACGGGCCGGTGACGATCGGACCGTAGGCGCGCTGGGTGCTGCCGAACCAATCGACGAAGTAGTTGTAGAAGTTGCGGTTGCCGTACGACGAGCAGGAGTTCCCCAATCCGTACCCTGCGCCGATGGCCGCGCTGTTCGGCTGGTACGGCGTGTAGTAGTAGAGGTTGGCGGTCGCCTGGTTCTCGATGAGCACCGGGGACGTGCCGCACGCCTCATTCGGGTGGAGTCGTACGTTCCACGTCTTCCCCGGTGCGTACCAGGTGAAGAATTTGCTCGTGCCCGGCGGGTTGGCGTAGCGCTTGAACTGCCATGCCGCGCCCTGGATCTGGTTGAACAGCCCGTAATAGGTCGAATCGCACGCAGCGGTGTCCGGGCATCCTTGCCCCATCGCTGCCCGATACTGCCCCGACGTCGGCCACGTGTCAGTGATGAGCCCCTGCTCCTTCTGCAAGGTGACGAGGAGAACCTGCGGATTGATGCCGCAGGCCTGGGCGACCTTGTAGATGATTCGGGAGGCTCGCTCTGAGCCGCCGCCGGCGTAGGCCCCGCACATGGCGTCAGCCGGGATGGAGCGTGTCGTGTCGTACTTGTTCTTCAAACAGGTATACCCGGCGCGGCAATCCGACACCTTCGAGTCGAGGAACGCCTGGATCTGTGCCTCACTCATGGCCATCGAGTTGAAGAAGACCGCGTCACTGATGATGTTTCCAGGTCGGAAGGAAGACAGGTCCGCTGTCTTCTGGATGCCTGCATCAATATCAGCCAGAGCCGTGTCGACATCGACATCAGCCGAAACCGCATCGGTCGCCGCAGCAGCGTGCGCCGGTACGACTCCGAACGAGAGAATCACAACGGTTGCCATGACAGCGACGGCCGTCCACAGTCGGCGAGAGCGGCACGCGATCGATATCACGCTCCTATTGTGGCTTATGGGACGACAGTGAACTACTGAGAGTGTTGTCGAGTGTCGCCCTCACCGCTATCGACGCCGCGCTGACGCGAACGCGCGCACCAGCATCCATCGAGCCGCGAGCACGTGCCGGAGTGACCGTGGCCGTGGAGTGGATGCGTTGCCGGCGTGGACGCGTCGACGCAGGGTGGCGGCATCGACGTGAGTCATCAAGCCGTGCCGATTGGCGACTGTTGCGATCCAGAGGTCGTGCGACTCGCTCAGGTACGGAGGAAACGGCAAGACCCGTGACACAGCGTCGCGGCTCATCGCCATCGCACATCCGAAATACGGGATGTCTCCTGCAAGGATGAGCAGTTCGTTCCTCCACCGGCGGCGCGAGTCGGCCGCCTTCAGCAACCAGGGACGCCCTGTCAGCGGCGAGCGAAGCGCGTGATCCGAGCCGAGCAGAACGAGGTTGGAGGCAGCCACGCCTCGAGACAGTGCCGCCTGGGCGAGGAGGTCACGGCGACCGGGCAGCCACAGGTCGTCCTGATCGGAAAGAAGAAGGACGTCCCCGGTGGCTTCGCGCAGTGCGCGCTCGAAGGTGCGCACATATCCCTGATTGACGTTCTGCCGGATGATGCGGATCCGTGGATCGCCGATCGATTCGACGACGGCGACGGTGTCGTCCGTGCTGGCGTCGTCGACGATGACGAGTTCGTCGTCATCGACGAGTTGCGCCAGGATCGACTCGATCTGCGCGGAGACGAACGAAGCTCCGTTGTAGGTGGCCATGCACACGCTGACACGCTGGTTCACGGGGTTCGCCGCCTTCCGGGTTGGGGACGTGGCGATGACACACGTACACTTGCTCCGGTGCGCTCGCTTATTCTCAGGTTCGCGGGTTTCACCGGTGCGCCGATCATCTCAGCGCTTGCTCCGTTCATCATACTTCCCGTCGTCTCGCGCGTCGTCGGTGAGGCCGGGTGGGGCAACTTCTCGGCGGGCCAGTCCATCGGTGTCCTCGGTATGGTGGCCATCCTGTTCGGATGGGGCGTCCTCGGCCCGGTTCGTGTCGCTCGCGCCGAGTCCGACCGCGAACGGACGATGATCCTTCGCGAGAGTCTGCGTTCACGGCTGCTCCTGACTGCGATCGTCGTGCCGGTACTTGCCGTGGTGACATGGTTCGTGTGCACCGATTCTTACCGCATGGAGTCGGTGGCGGTCGCGGTGGCGATGTCCCTCGGTGGTCTCACCCCGGCTTGGTTCTGCATCGGAGAGGGCAATCCGAAGGGGGTGATGCTGTACGACGCGTTGCCGAAACTCGCCGCCTCCTTGATCGCGCTGCCGATCATCGCGATCTCCGGGCAGGTGATCTGGTACCCGATCCTGTTGGTGGTGTGCACCCTGCCGGCATTCGCCCTGCACGCATGGTCCACGGTCCGCACGCACGCGCATCCCGACCACCACCCACAGCCGGTGCGCTCGGTCTTGCGGAACCTCGTTCCGACGGCCGCGATCGATGCGACGGGAAACGCTTACGGTTCGACGGCGATCCCGATCGCGACGGTCGGACTGTCCTCAGCGGATGCCAGCGCCTTCGCCTCCGCCGACCGCGTCTACCGCATCGGAACGCTCGCGGTCGTCGCGGTCGGCAACGCCTTTCAGGCCTGGGTGTTGCAGAACGGAGCGCCCGATGCGCGCACCCGTCAACGTGTGGCCCTGTCCACCCACGCCGTACTGGGTGTGGTCGGCGGTGCCGGTATCGCGCTCTTGGGTCCGTGGGCGACGTCGATCGTGTTCGGGGCGCAGGTGGCTGCGCAGCCGGGGCCGAGCGCGCTCTACGCGATGGCTTTCGTGTGCATCTCCTTGGCCACACCGATGATCCGCAATCTGCTGATTCCGGCCGGTCGGTTCCGGGTGGTGCTTCTCGCCACGATTTCCGCTGCCGTCGTGGGGATCACCGTCATGTTGGCGGGCGCCTCGCTCGGATCGGCCAACATCATCGCGTTGGGCGTCGGCTTATCGGAGCTGACCGCGCTGCTTGTGCTCGCACCGCCTGCGATGGCGGAGTTCCGTCGCATTCCTCCCGCGCCGGGTTCCTGATCACGAGTCCTCGTGGAGCACCGCGCGCCACGAGATCGTGCGCGCGAGAGCTGCCTCCGCCGGAGGTATCCGGCCTCCGACGCCTCGTCGACCGTCCCGCGCGCCGGTGCGAAGCACGCGCCACATCGTGCGCCGCGGTCGAGAGAGAAGCAGTGCGAATGCGAAGTGCAGGCGATCGATGATGCCGTCCCGAAGCAGGCGAGCCGGGAAGTGTCGGAGATAGTCCTTCTCGATCAGAGTCCGATTGCGCACTCGGTAGTAGTAGCGGAAGGGCGAGCTCAGTGTCACGACTCCGACCCTGCGCAGCAGTGCTCCCCGCGGACGATACCGACCGCCCAGATGATGCTCGAGCCGTAGCCCAGGAACGCCGTAGGCGAACACGCCGGCGACCTCACATCTCAGCGCGTACTCCGTGTCGACGAGGTCGATGAAGAGTTCTTCACGGAAGAATCCGACCTTCTCCACCACGTCATGGGGGATCAGCATGCCCGACTGAATGGCGTTTCTCGCGGACAGCGGCGCCCCCCGTCCTCGGTGGACGGTCTGGTCGACGCTTGCGAAATACTGAGGGACGACGACCACGGGAGCCTGCGCCGTCTGACTCAGCTCGTCGTGCAGTTCTCGCAGACGCTTGACGAAATCGGAGGGTACGGACGAGTCCTGATCGAACGTCACTACGGCGTCAGCGCCCTGTGCGAGTGCATGTCGGACACCGACGTTGAGCGCGGCAGCGATGCCGACATTGTGGGGGAGCGCCACGACCTCCGCGCCAGCGGCACGAGCCACGGAGAGCTGCTGCTCCGCCCCGGCACCGCTGCCGTCGTCGACGACGACTACTCCCGTCGTCTGGCTGATGAGTCTGGTGACGGCTGGGCCGAGATCATCGGGGTGAAACGCGGTGATCACGCCCCAGACGCTTTTGAGCGACGTCACTCCGGGTCGGCCCCGGTGTCTTTGGTCGACTCGGTCTCGAGTGCGTGGATGCGATCTTCGAGCCGCGACAGGGCGGCGTCAGACAGGGCGCTCTCCTCGGCGAGTCGTCGGATCTCGTCTTCGGCCTGTGAGAGCTCCCAGGACAGGTGCAACGCGACGCCGAGCAGCAGCACGATGGCCAGGGCGAACAGCAGATTCGACGGCAGTTGGACGCCGAGCAAATCGGTCATCGCCGTGAGGAGCTGCGGGAACAGGCCGAGGATCAGTACTGCAAGGCCGATCACGAGCCACATCACCGCGTACTTCTCGCGCAGGGAGCGCTTCAGGAGCATCCGCATGACCACAACGAGAATGAGGAGGGCGAGGCCGACTCCGAGGAACACGATCATGACTGTCCATCCTCGGGGGTCTTGCGGCCCGGACGAACGACGGCCAGCGTCAGCGCGAAGACGGCACGCAACAGGTAGATCGTCGCACCCCATGTTCCTTGGGTTGAGGTCCCGTGCATGCGCGGCCGCATCGCCACCGGCACCTGAGTCACGCTCAGCCCCGCGTGCGATGCCGCGACGAGCGAGTCCAGCGTGTCGCCGAAGTACTCGGCGGGGTAGTAATCCACGTACTGGGCGATCGCGCGGGGGCCGGCGGCGCGAAAGCCGCTGGTGGCATCCGTGAGGCGCGTACCGGTCACGCGAGAGAGGGCCTTGGCGAGGACGATCATCGCCCAGCGTCGCGGACCGCGCACGTCGTAGTCTCCGACGTCGGCGAATCGCGCTCCGATCGAGATGTCGGCGCGCGTGAGACCGCTGAGCACGGCATCGATATCCGCGGGGTTGTGTTGGCCATCCGCGTCCACCTGAATCGCGCGACGGTAGCCTCGTCGTTTGGCGTAGGTGAACCCGGTGCGCATCGCCCCGCCCACGCCCAGATTGAAGGGCAAGCGGATGACCGACGCCCCCGCAGCTCGCGCGACGTCAGCTGTCCCGTCGCTCGATCCGTCATCCACGACGACGACGTCGTATCCGGGCCGCGCGGCGAGGATCTCGGATACCGTCGCGCCGACGTTGCGCTCTTCGTTCCATGCCGGGACGATGATCAGCGTCGACGGCGTCAGGTCGTCGTCCGGCGGAGAATCGGGCGCTGGTACACCTGAACTGACGCTCATCGGTCACACCCCACGACCTGATACAAGCGTGCGTCTCCCTGGCTGTCCACGAGGCGCACCGCAGTCGAGTCTTTAAGATCCTGGAGTCCGTCGAAGATGTGACGCGCGCCGTGAACCTCCCGTGAACCGAAGTCCAGCACGTACTCGACACCGAGGTTCGCCACCGCGGCGCATACCGCCGATCCCGGTGTCGCGTCGCGGAGGTCGTCGTTCACCTCGGCAAGGTCGTCGGAGATGACCATCTGGATGTGCGGCATGAGCACATGCCGACCCGTGAGCGCATATGCCACGGAGGTTCCCGTCCAGGGGTTCCCAGCGATCACCGCATCGGCGGGCACATGCTCGTCGAGACGCTTCAGAAGAGCCGCTTCATCGCTGCTCAGCAGTGGAGAATCGGGCGTGAGTGCGAAAGAGGCCGAGGCAGCGCGCTGGGCTTGCGGCATGGCGGAGAGGGGTCCGACCTGTGAGAGGACGAACGCCGCCAGAAGGACGAGTACTGCGACGGTGCGGCCGACGTACGGGCGCATGGACGCACTATTCGTGGCACGCTCCGTGAACGACCAGGCCACGGCCGCCCCGTAGGCCGCTACCGGGATCACCGCGACGTACAGCAGCGCGGCGAGACGGGGGATGTTGTTGTACCAGGAGGCAGTGAACAGGTCGCGGACGGGGAAGGGGATCGCGGCGGCCACCACGTAGAGGAACGCCGCGACTGCGTAGATGCCCACGGATGACAGCGAGGAACGGTCAGCGCGTCTGACAGCGGCGACGAGCCCGACGGCGACGGCGACCGCAACGAGGAGCGGGGCGTACGGATACCAGGGGTGCACCGTCACGACCCGAACCAGCGCTTCGTTCACGTTGATCTCTGGCTGCCAGCCGCGCGCCAGCGCGGGCGGCCGAAGCGCATAGAGCATTCCCGCCGAGACCAGCAGATACGTCGCGCTGCCGGCAAGAAGCGCGGTCCGTGCGCGGCGAGACGGATGCGAGCGCCAGCGTGTGATGACGAAGACGAGGGCAAGCGGAGCGGAGAGTGCAAGCCAGGCCATCACCGCGCCGGGGTGCACGAGCGCCAGGCCGGGCATCAGTCCGACGAGCGCGATCGCCCACCACAGCGTTCCGAGCTCATTATTCGCGGTCGCCAGTCGGAGGAGGCGTGCGCTGACGGCGAGCGCGATGGGCAGGAGCGCGACTCCGAGCTGGAACGGGTACAGGACGCCGTAGTCCATCAAGAGCAACGACAGCGGGACGGATGCGGTGACGACGCCGGTGGCCACCGAAATCGCGACAGACCGTCCGAACAGCGTTCGGGAGAGAAAGAGCAGGCCGAGGGGTGTCACGAAAGCCGCGATCGCCAGCACCGCACCGTTGATGGCGATCGGGATGCTGGCGCCCGTGAGCTGCACGACGAGCGCGACGAGTCCGTGCCATGCAGACGGGTAGAAGGAGGGTGATCCGCCGGGATTGGTCATGTAGCCGATGTCCAGGGCGGAAGCCGATCCCGTGTCGAGCACCCAGCGAACGGCGTTCAGATGGAAGACGTTGTCATACGTCTGCGAGATCCGATCCGGTTCCTGAATCGTCGCGATGACGCGAGCGGAAAGAAGCGCGACGGCGATGAGGAGTCCAGCGAGAAGCCAAGGGTCGAATGCCCCGCGCTCCCGCTGCTCTGCCACGGGTTGCCAGCGTCGTGTCGCCCAACGGACGAGGGCGAGAACCGCGCCGATGAGGATCGCGACGGCGAGGACTCCGATGATCCCCCACGGGATGTGCAGCCAGGGCATGACTATGGATGCGATGGCGATCACCGTCATCGTGAACGCGGGAGCCACGGCGATGGCTGTGAAGCTCCGCAACCCGATGATGCGTGCGAGCGCGACGCCTATCACGAGCAGGACGGCGATCGTGACGAGAGCGACGGCGACCAAAGTCAGCCACGACATCACTGCCGCCCCTCCGGCGGTGTCGCGTCAATCATGAGATCCTTCGGTTGGCGGGAATGACATGCCGCGCGCGGCGGACCACAGCTGTCAAGCGTATCCCAGTCGACCTGGGAGACCTCGACATGCGGCCGGGCCTTCGAGTTCGGGCGCGAAACAATCCGCGAGCGGCGCGGCACGGGTTCTGATTCGCCCATGGAAGAATCGGTGACCATGAAAGGCATCATTCTCGCGGGCGGCTCGGGTACTCGGCTGCACCCGATCACGCTGGGCGTGTCCAAGCAGTTGATCCCGGTCTATGACAAGCCGATGGTCTATTACCCGTTGTCGACGCTCATGCTGGCGGGGATCGATGACATCCTGGTGATCACGACGCTGCACGACGCGCCGTTCTTCGAGCGCCTCCTCGGCGACGGGTCGCAGTTCGGCATCCGGCTCACGTTCGCGCAGCAGCCGTCGCCGGATGGTCTCGCGCAGGCGTTCACGATCGGTGCGGACTTCATCGGTGACGAGAAGGTCGCTCTGGTGCTCGGCGACAACCTGCTCTACGGGCCGAGCCTCGGGAGGCAGCTGAAGCAGTACGCCGACGTCGATGGCGGGGCGGTGTTCGCGTACTGGGTGGCGCAGCCGTCGGCGTACGGCGTGGTCGAGTTCGACGAGGCGGGGAGGGCAGTGTCGCTGGAGGAGAAGCCCGCGACCCCGAAGAGCAACTATGCCGTTCCCGGCTTGTACTTCTACGACAACGATGTCGTCGAGATCGCCCGGAACCTGGCTCCCAGTGCGCGGGGCGAGTATGAGATCACCGACGTCAACCGGGCCTACCTGGACCGCGGAAAGCTGCAGGTCGAGGTGCTCCCGCGTGGCACGGCGTGGCTCGATACGGGCACGTTCGATCAGATGACGGATGCCGCAGAGTACGTCCGCACGATGCAGCGCCGCACCGGCATGTCGATCGGTGTGCCCGAAGAGGTCGCCTGGCGGCAGGGGTTCCTGACCGATGACGAGCTGCGCACCCGTGCCGAGAAGCTCGTGAAGTCGGGCTATGGCACCTACCTTCTCGAAACCCTGGAAAGAGGCCGCTGATGGCGCGCAACCTGTTGGTCACCGGCGGTGCCGGCTTCATCGGCTCGAACTTCGTCCACCACGTGGTCGACCACACCGACGACCACGTCACGGTGCTCGACAAGCTCACCTACGCCGGCAACCGCGCCTCGCTCGACGGACTCCCCGAGGACCGCGTTGAGCTGGTCGTGGGCGACATCACCGACGCGGCCCTCGTCGATTCGCTGTTCGAGAACGCGGATGCCGTCGTGCACTACGCCGCGGAGTCGCACAACGACAACTCGCTGAACGACCCGCGCCCGTTCCTCGACACGAACATCATCGGCACGTACACGCTGCTCGAGGCCGCCCGCAAGCACGGCACCCGCCTGCACCACATCTCCACCGACGAGGTCTACGGCGACCTCGAGCTCGACGACCCGGAACGGTTCACCGAGAACACCCCCTACAACCCGTCGTCGCCCTACAGCAGCACGAAGGCGGGCTCCGACCTGCTCGTCCGCGCCTGGGTGCGCTCCTTCGGAGTACAGGCGACGATCTCGAACTGCTCGAACAACTACGGCCCGTACCAGCACGTGGAGAAGTTCATCCCCCGACAGATCACCAACGTGATCCGGGGCATCCGCCCCAAGCTCTACGGCAAGGGAGAGAACGTCCGCGACTGGATCCACGCCGACGATCATTCCTCCGCAGTCCTCACGATCCTCGACAAGGGCGAGATCGGGGAGACCTACCTGATCGGTGCGGATGGGGAGAAGGACAACAAAGACGTCGTCGAACTGATCCTGACCCTCATGGGCCAGCCCGCGGACGCCTACGACCACGTCACCGACCGCGCCGGCCACGACCTGCGCTACGCCATCGACTCGACGAAGCTGCGCACCGAGCTCGGATGGCAGCCGCAGTACCGCGACTTCGAGGCCGGCCTCGCCGCCACGATCGACTGGTATCGGGCGAATGAGGCGTGGTGGGCCGCCGACAAGGACGGCGTCGAAGCGTTTTACGCGTCGAAGGGACAGTGACCCCGTGACCGAGTACGGCAAGGCGCTCAGCGTGACGGAGACGTCGATCCCGGGTCTGGTCGTCTTCGACCTGCCGGTGCACGGCGACGCCCGGGGCTGGTTCAAGGAGAACTGGCAGCGCGAGAAGATGACAGCGCTCGGCCTGCCCGATTTCGGGCCGGTGCAGAACAACATCTCCTTCAATGACGCAGTCGGCACCACCCGTGGCATCCACGCCGAGCCGTGGGACAAGTGGGTGTCCGTCGCGACCGGGCGCATCTTCGGCGCGTGGGTGGACCTCCGCGAGGGCACGTCGTTCGGTGCCGTGTACACGACCGAACTCGACCCCTCGAAGGCGATCTTCGTGCCTCGCGGCGTGGGCAACTCCTACCAGACCCTCGAGCCCGACACGGCGTACACCTACCTCGTCAACGACCACTGGTCGCCGGATGCCTCGTACTCGTTCCTGAACCTCGCCGATGAGACGGCCGCGGTCGAGTGGCCGATTCCGCTCTCCGACGTCGAGATCTCACCGAAGGACCTCGCCCACCCCCGGCTGGCCGACGTGACTCCGATCCCGCCGAAGAAGATCCTGGTGATCGGCGCGAACGGACAGCTCGGACGCGCTTTGCACGCCGAGTACGGCGACGAGCCGCACCTCGAATACGCCGACCGCGCATCGCTCGACCTCGCCTCACCCGGCCTGGCGTCGGCCCGGCGCTGGCGCGACTACGGCACGATCATCAACGCCGCCGCGTACACGAAGGTCGACCTCGCCGAGACGCCCGAGGGCCGAAAGGATGCCTGGGCCGCCAACGTCACCGGTGTCGCCGCGCTCGCACGGATCGCGACGGAGAACGGCATCACGCTCGTGCACGTCTCCAGCGACTACGTCTTCGACGGGACGCAGGACCGGCCCTACCGCGAGGACGACCCGCTCTGCCCGCTCGGCGTCTACGGACAGACGAAGGCGGCCGGTGACGCGGTCGTGTCGACCGTGCCCCGCCACTACATCGTCCGCACGAGCTGGGTGATCGGCGACGGCAACAACTTCGTCCGCACCATGGCGTCCTTGGCCGAACGCGGCATCGACCCGAAGGTCGTCGATGACCAGGTCGGACGTCTGACATTCACGGACGACATCGCCCGGGGCATCCGACACCTCGTCGACACCGGCGCGGAGTACGGCGTCTACAACCTCACCGGTGCCGGCCAGCCGCAGACCTGGGTCGACATCGCCCGCGAGGTGTTCGCGCTCACCGGGCACGACCCCGCCCGGGTGACGGGTGTCTCGACGGAGGAGTACTTCGCCGCGGCGACCAGCCCTGTGGCGCTGCGGCCGCGAGGCAGCGTGCTCGACCTCGGGAAGCTCGAAGCGACGGGGTTCACCCCTGAGGCGAGCACCGAGAGCCTCGCGCGCTATCTCACGCGGGCCGTCTGAAGCGCAATGCCGATGACCGGTCGGTCGACCGACCGGGCGGGTCACCGGAAAGCATGGGAGAGAAGCCTAGACGCTCCTCCACCATCGCGATGGTGGAGGAGGGCTCCGGGAACCTCGCTCGCCGCGTTGAGGCGCGACACGACGTGATGGCGAGCGATTCGGGCTGCCCGAGTCCACCCGTGTTCTTGGAATCTGAGCGCGTATGCGAGGAAGAACTCTCTTTCCTGCGCGAACCGCTCGCCCGTACGCGCCGCCGCCATCGACGCGGATGCGCGGTGGCGACGGTACCGGAAGGTGAGGGGGTCGAGGATGACCATTCGGCCACCGTCGAGAGCGATATCGAGGATCAGGCCGAGGTCGAGCGCGATCGCGTAGCGCTGATCGAAGCCCAGACGGCGTGCTCGTTCGGTCCGCCAGAGGAGCGAAGGGAAGTAGGCCCAGTCGGCGCGCGTGAGGCTGGACGCGAAGGACTCGCCCTGCAGTTCTCTGTCGCGCCGCCTCGTGCGTGGACGGAGCGCTGCTTTGACGATGTCGGGGAGCGGACGAGACGGCCGTCCTTCGTCGTCGATGATCTCCACGCGCGTCTGGATGAGATCCGCCTCGGGGTAGCGCCTGCGAGCAGCGTCGAGGACTTCGAGATGGTTTGGGAGCATGAGGTCATCACTGCCCATCATCACGAAGTGATCGGCTTCGACGAGCGCGAGGCACAGCGTGAAGTTTCCGGCGACGCCGAGATTGCGCTCGTTGCGCACGTGGACGACACGTGGATCGTGGAGCGAATCGATCCACTCTCCGGCATCGCCTTCCGGGCTCGCGTCCTCTACGCAGACGAGACGGAACCGCGTGAATGTCTGCGAAAGAACGCTCTGCACCGCCAGCCTGAAGTGGGCGCTGTCGCCGAAGTACGGCAGCATCACATCGATCGTGTCGGTCATGCGTCTGCCCTCTCGATGGCGCCTTGGGGAGCGAGGAAGCGGTCGGGGCGGTGTGATCTCGCCAGCGTCAGCCTGATGGAAAGAGTCTATCCGGGCAGGTTTCACACACTCGACGGACTGCAGGCCCGCTGACCGATGGCGCCCCGTGAATTCGTCCGTGACGCCGTGGGCTAAACTCTTCCGAGCGGTCGACCGGTTCCCGAGCCAGTGTCCCGCCCACATCTCACTCGACGAACGGCGTTATCCATGGATCTTCTCATCGTCGGCTCTGGTTTCTTCGGTCTCACGATCGCTGAGCGGGCCGCGGCGGCGGGCCGTCAGGTCACGGTCATCGATCGTCGCCACCACATCGGCGGGAACGCGTTCAGTGAGGCTGAGCCGACAACGGGAATCGAGGTGCACCGGTATGGTGCGCACCTGTTCCACACGTCGAACGCGACGGTGTGGGAGTACGTGAACCGGTTCACGACGTTCACGAACTACGTGCACCGCGTGTACACGAATCACCGGAACGTGGTGTTCCCGTTGCCGATCAATCTCGGCACGATCAACCAGTTCTTCCAGGCGGCGTACACGCCTGATGAGGCGCGCGCGTTGATTCATGAGCAGGCGGGGGAGTACGACCCGAAGACCGCGCAGAACCTCGAGGAGCGGGGGATCGGTCTGATTGGTCGTCCGCTGTATGAGGCGTTCATCCGCGATTACACCGGCAAGCAGTGGCAGACCGACCCGAAGGAGCTGCCGGCGGAGATCATCAGCCGTCTCCCGGTGCGGTACACGTACGACAACCGGTACTTCAACGACACCTGGGAGGGTCTCCCCACCGACGGGTACACGGCCTGGTTGGAGCGGATGGCAGATCACCCGAACATCGAAGTGAAGCTGTCGACCGACTACTTCGACGAGTCGCAGCCGCTGAACAAGAAGGCCACCGTCGGCCAGGTGCCCGTCGTGTACACCGGGCCGGTGGACCGGTACTTCGATTACACCGAGGGGGCGTTGTCGTGGCGCACTCTGGACTTCGAGGAGGAGGTGCTGGAGATCGGCGACTTCCAGGGCACCAGCGTGATGAACTACGCGGATGCCGCGGTGCCGTTCACCCGCATCCACGAGTTCAAGCACTTCCACCCCGAACGTGCTGACCGGTATCCGACCGACAAGACCGTGATCATGCGGGAGTTCTCCCGGTTTGCCACGCGCGAGGACGAGCCGTACTACCCCGTGAACACCCCCGACGACCGGGCAGGTCTCCTCGCCTACCGCGACCTCGCCAAGGGCGAGCAGGACGTCCACTTCGGCGGACGCCTGGGTACCTACCAGTACCTCGACATGCACATGGCCATCGGGTCCGCCCTCTCGATGTGGAACAACCAACTCGCCTGACGCGCACCTCATAGACTCGAACCCGTGACCACCGCCGTCGTCGGCGCCCCAGGCTCCGCCCGGCGCAACCTCCACTCGCTGTGGTTGTTGTCGGCGCGCGACCTCAAGGTGCGCTACTCGACCAGCGCGCTCGGCTATCTGTGGTCGATCCTCGATCCGCTCGTGATGAGCGCGATCTACTGGTTCGTGTTCACGCTGATCTTCCAGCGCGACGGCATCGGCGGCGAGCCGTACATCGTGTTCCTGCTCGTCGGGCTTCTCCCCTGGGTATGGTTCAACGCATCGGTCATCGACTTCACGAAGGCGTTCCGGAAGGATGCCAAGCTCGTCCGCTCCACGGCCATCCCACGCTCCATCTGGGTGGGCCGTATCGTCCTCAGCAAGGGCATCGAGTTCCTCTTCTCGATCCCCGTTCTCATTCTCTTCGCGCTGTTCGCGCAGCCCCGCGTGCAGTGGAACCCGCTCATCCTGCTCTTCCCGCTCGGCATCGTGCTGCAGGCGGTGCTGCTCGTCGGCCTCGGCCTGCTGGTGGCGCCGCTGTGCGCACTGTGGGGCGACCTGGAGCGGACCACCCGGCTCATCCTCCGCGCCCTCTTCTATGCGTCGCCCATCATCTACGGACTTTCCGACCTCCCCTCGCCCTTCCACGAGATCGCCCTCTTCAACCCCCTCTCGGGAATCTTCACGCTCTACCGATCCGGTATGTTCCCCGAGGAATGGAACCCGCTCGCGGTGTCCGTCGCCGCGGCGATGTCGCTGGCCTTCCTCGTGCTCGGCGCTCTCGTCTTCCGGCGCCTCGAGCCGTCGGTGCTGAAGGAGCTGTGATGAGGGAGGAATTCGCCATCCGCGTCGACGACCTCGGCGTGCGCTTCCGCCGTCGTCGGCGCGGTGGTCGGACCCTGAAGGATCTGTTCGGAGGGTCGGCGCGGCGCATGCGGCCGGGAGCGTTCTGGGCCCTCCGCCACGTGACGTTCGACGTCGCCCAGGGCGAGGCGATCGGCATCGTCGGTCGCAACGGACAGGGGAAGTCCACGCTGCTGAAACTTGTCGCGGGCGTCCTGCTGCCCGACGAGGGATCGGTCACCGTCCACGGGGGAGTGGCACCGCTCATCGAGATCACCGGCGGCTTCGTCGGCGACCTGACCGTACGGGAGAACGTCCGTCTGACCGCGGGCCTCCACGGCATGTCGAAGACGGCGATCGCTCGCCGTTTCGACGACATCATCGCGTTCGCCGAGCTCGACGACTTCGTCGAGACTCCCTACAAGCACCTCTCGAGCGGCATGAAGGTGCGCCTCGCCTTCTCCGTCGTCTCGCAGCTCGACGAGCCGATCCTTCTCGTCGACGAGGTGCTCGCGGTCGGCGACAAGGCGTTCCGCGAGAAGTGCTATCGCCGCATCGACGAGCTCCTCGCCGAAGGTCGCACGTTGTTCTTCGTCAGCCATAACGAGAAAGACCTGCGCCGCTTCTGCACGCGAGGCCTCTACCTCGACAAGGGCGCGCTGAAGCTGGATGCCCCGATCTCGGACGTCCTCGACGCCTACAACGCCGACTATAACCGCTGAGTCGCCGCCCGCTCGGACCTCAGCCCTCGGCGCCCACGAGCGCCGGCATCGGCTGCCAGTCGCGGTCCCGGGCGATCTTGCGGCCGTCGCGCAGCCCGCGGAAGAGGTTCGAGGTGCCCGACACCTTCCGCTCCACGAACAGCAGGCGGATGAGCTCCTTGCCGAAGGTGAGGGCGGTGCCGAGGCCGAACGCCACCGGGTGGTAGACGCCGGCTGCGCGGTAGTACTGCTTGATGAGGGCGCGGTTGCGCATGATGTAGTACCGGTAGGCATCCGATGACGCGTTCATGTGGCGGATGCCCATGTCCCACTGCTTGATCTCGCGCGTGCGGCGCAGCACGAACTCGTTCACGATCACCGACGTCGTCACCCGGGAGGCGAGCCAGCCGTAGGTCTGGTCGTCCCAGTAGATGAAGAACCGCGGGTCGGGCAGGCCGATCCGGCCGACGATGTCGCGGTGGATGAACATCCCCTCGAAGCAGCCCGAATTCATCTCCTTGTAGCCCGACGCGTCGAAGCCGCTCGGCGCGAACGGGATCGGGATGCCGAGACGCTCGGCTATGCGGTACTGCCAGTAGAACTCGCTGCCGTCGAAGTCGTAGCGCCGGCCCTGGATCGATTTGAACCGCGGCGCCCACGCGCCCATGCGCGCGAGCCCGTCGGGCATGACCTCGACGTCGTCGTCCATCACCCAGATCCAGGTCGACCCCAGCTCGTAGGCGATGCGCATGCCCTCGCTGAACCCGCCCGACCCGCCGGTGTTCGTGTCGAGGCGCCGGTAGACGATCTCGGTTCCGGACGCGCCGATCCGCTCGCGGTACGACTCGACGACCTCGGTGGTGTCGTCGGTCGACGCGTTGTCGACGATGACGACGTGCCCGGGCTTCGGGTCCATCGCGACGATCGAGTCGAGCAGCCGCGTCAGCAGTGCCGAGCGGTTGAACGTGACGACCGCGATCGTCGCGCTCGACGGTTCGAACGGCGCGGCGGAGGGCGCGTCACGCGAAGCAGGGCGCGGAGAAGTGGGGAGCGTCATGACCAGGCGATTCTACCCCGGCGGAAGTGTCGGGATCGTGCCCGTCGCCGGCGGGCCGCCCGCCCCCAGCCGCTCCCGCCACCCCCGCGACTGACCGGCGCGCACCGCGCACAGCACGAGCAGCAGCCAGCCGAGCCCGAACAGCGCCACCGACTCGAACACGCTCGTCACGGCGAGGGTGATCACCATCAGCGGCGTCCACGCGTACACCACCGAGCGCCGCTGGCTCGCGTCGACCCACGACCGCACGAGGGCGAGCCCGCCGAACGCGCACACGAGCAGCACCCCCACCCAGCCGAGCTGCAGCTGTACGTCGACGTACGCGTTGAGCGCCGTCGTGTGCCGCTGCGACAGCAGCTGGTTGATCGAGGCGAACGGCTGCTCGGAGACATCCCACGACCCGAACCAGCCCCACCCCTGCACGGGCCGCCGCGCCGAGAAGTACCGCGCCATCGCCCACAGGTTCGACCGCATCGCCAGATCGTCCTTCGCGCCGAGCAGGTCGATGATGCGCGCGCGCTGCAGATACACCACCACGGATGCCACGGCGACGACGGCTCCCACCGTCCACTGCACGCGCGTGCGCTGCGCCGCCGGCACCGCCCGCACGAGGGTGAGCACGGCGGTCGCCGCCCCCACCACGACCGCGAGCACCAGCACCGTCGGCGACGCCGACAAGAGCCCCAGCGCCGCGCCGAGCGACAGCGAGAACACCGCGACCCCGGGCCGCACCGAGTGGGTGCGCATCTCGACCGCGAAGGTGATGAGCGCCACCACCGCGACGAACCCCAGCATGTTGCGCGTGCCGAAGATGCCCTGGATCGGTCCGAACGAGGCGATGTTGCCCTGGATGCCGAGAAAGCGCAGCGGCGTGTCGAAGATGATCCCGCTCAGCACCTCGAGCACGAGTGAGACCGACAGCGCGGCCCGGAGCACGTCGCCGAGCGCCCGTACGGTCTGCAGCGTGTCGCGCACGTGCCCGATGGTGACGGCGAGGAGAGCCACGGCCGCCATGGCCGTCCACCGCCAGAAGCTCGAGAACGCATCGGTGCTCCAGAACACGCTCGCGAACGCCCAGGTCGTGAACATCAGGAGCGTCGTCGGCACGAGCCGGAGGAACGAGATCTCCTCGCGGCGTGCGACGAGGATGCCGATGGCGACGACGCACAGGCCCGCGATGATCGTCCGGAGGGTGACGATACCCGCCACCGCGACGATCAGGTGCGTCCCGACGAGCGTCGCGAATACGGTCAGCGTGAACGCCCGCGCGAAGTCGGCCGAGGCCGCGAGGCGCTCGAGCGCACCCGCGACGCCGTGCGCACCGGAGCGGCCCGGCGCACCGGCATCCGACGTCATCGCGGAGCCCGCTCCCACTCGCCCTGTTCCCCGACGAGCCGCTGCTCCGACGCGCCGCGGCCGACGAGCGGCGCCTGCTTGATCTTGAACGCCAGCATGACGAGGAACAGCCAGCCCCAGCCGAGCAGCGGCGCGGACTCGGCGAGCCCCTGCACGAGCAGGATCGCGCCGGTCAGCGTCGGAACGAGCGTGATCGGCGAGTACGGCCGGGTCGCCACGAGATCCCAGCGCGGGCGGTCCACCGCGAAGAACCACGAGCGCCATACGAACGCGAGCATCGTCAGGGCGATGAGCGCGACACCGATGGCGCCGAGCTGCAGGAAGACGTCGAGCCACATGTTGTGCGCCTGCATCACCGTCTCGCCGTGGTCGACGATCCAGCCGTCGAAGTGCGGCTCGGTCGGCACCCACGGGGTCGAGAAGCCCCAGCCGTGCCAGGGATGCTCGACGGCGCGCTCCCACACCGCCGCCCAGATCGTCTCGCGGCCGGTGAGGTCGGCGGAGCGCCCGAGCGCGGAGAAGATGCTCCCCCGCAGCAGCCAGAGCGTCGTCAGGCCGCCGAGCGCCACGACGGCGTAGGCGAGGTAGAACCGGGTGCGCCCGCCCGGCCGACGGGTGGTGCGCATGAGCAGCACCGCCGCGAGCACCACGACGACCGCCGCCGCCGCGAGCGACGCCGTCACCGACCCGGCGCGCACGAACAGGAACGCGGCGAGCAGGAACCACAGGGCGAGCAGCGTCCGCCGGGGCGCACGCGAGGCGAACTGCACCGCGAACACGATCATCGCGAGCAGCGCCGCGTAGGCGAGCGGGTTCGCGTTGCCGAACAGCCCCTGGATGCGCCCGCCGTCGAAGAGGTTGTCGCGCGACCAGTACACGATCGGGTCGTAGTGCACGCCCGCCTCGGGCCGCACGAAGCCGGGCAGAATCGGCCCGCCCCAGACGAGCGAGACCCACAGCTCGAACAGGATCGACAGCCCCAGGATCCACTTCAGCGCCGACGCGATCGCCCGGATCAGCTCGCGCCAGGTCAGCACCGCGCCGACGAACATCGCCTGCACGGTCGTCGTGAGCAGGAGCAGCAGCGTCAGCGCCGTCGCCGAGGGGTACGCGCTCCAGAGGAGGGATGCCACGGCCCACACGACGTACAGGACGGCGAACCAGGGCAGGCGCCGCCACTGCACCTCGGGCCGCAGGATCACCCACAGCACCCCCGACACGAGCCCGGTGCCGACGGCGACGATCGCCGAGACGAGGGGGCCGAACGCCATCAGCCAGGAGGTGCCGGCGACGGCCGCCGCGATGACGAAGATGCACCAGCCGCGCAGCAGCAGGTGGCCCGTCGTCTCGCGGAGCGGAGCCGAAGGCGGCGCCGCGACGGGATGCTTCGTGTGGACGACCATGGTCAGATCAGGCTATCGCGCGCGCGTCCTAGGCTGAGGGCATGCTCATCCCGATCTCGAACACCCCGCGCGACTACTCGTGGGGCTCCACCGACCTGATCGCCCGCCTGCAGGGACGGGAGCCAACCGGGTCGCCCGAGGCCGAGATCTGGTACGGCGACCACCCGGGCGATCCCTCCGACGTGGTCGGTGCCGGCGGCGGCACGCTCGACGCGGCGCTGAGCGCCGCCGGCGAGCCGCGGCTGCCGTTCCTCCTGAAGCTGCTCGCGGCGGGCTCGTCGCTGTCGATCCAGGCGCACCCCACCCGCGCCCAGGCCCGTGAAGGGTTCGCCCGCGAGGAGGCGGCGGGCATCCCGCGGGATGCCGCGGATCGCCTGTACCGCGACGACAACCACAAGCCCGAGGTCATCGTCGCGCTGAGCGACGAGTTCCGCGCCCTCGTGGGCATCCGCGACCTCGCCGCGACGCGCCGCCTGATCGCGGCGCTCGGCGACGGCCCCGCGCTCACGCGCCTCGACGCCCTCCTCGCGGGCGATGACCCGGAGCGGGCCGTGCGCGGGGCGCTGGAGTGGGCGCTCACCGAGGCGACCCCCGCCGACGTCGACGAGCTCACGGGCGATCTCGCGCGGGCGACGGATGCCGAGTTCGCGCCCGAGATCGAGGCGCTGCGCACCGCGGCATCCGACTTCCCCGGCGACCGCGGGCTCTTCGTCGCCCTGCTGATGAACCTCGTCGTGCTCCACCGCGGCGAGGCGCTGTTCGCGCCCGCCGGCGTGCTGCACGCCTACCAGTCGGGCCTCGGCGTCGAACTCATGGCCGCCAGCGACAACGTGCTGCGCGGCGGGCTCACGCCCAAGCACGTCGACGTGCCCGAACTGCTCCGGGTGCTCGACCCGACGGTCGGCCCCGCGCCGCTCGTCGCCCCGCGGGCCGTGTCATCGAGGGCGGGGGAGACCGGCGCTGCCGCGGAGTTCGCGCCTCCCGTCCCCGACTTCGCCCTCACACGCGTCGAGCTCGCCGGCGACCCCGTCGCCGTGCAGCTCCGCGGCGCGGCGATCGTGCTCGCCACGGCGGGCGAGGTGAGCGTCGAAGACGGCGACGAGCGGGTCGCGCTCGCCCCGGGCGACGCGGTGTACGTCGGCGGGGGAGTGCGCGAGGTCGTGCTCGCCGGCGCCGGCGAGGCATTCGTAGCGCAGCCCGGCGCCCTCGTAGAGGCCTGACTCCCCGCGCCGATGGGCGCGACACGCCGGTCGGATTGCGGGTGAAGGTTCAGGGACGCCTTGAGGGTTTACGATCTGCGACTTGACCCGAGCGAATGACAGCGGTGTAATTATTCGAACACGCGCACCGGCGTGAGGGGAATCAGTGGGGAGAACGATATGACGGGTTACCGTTCCGGAGTTCCCGAGAACTGGTTCGTCGATCCGGTCAACCTCGGGGTTCCCGGGGTCAGGCGGCCGGCCGCGACCGACGAGGACAGCGCCCTGGCCTGGCAGGCCGACGCGCTGTGCGCACAGACCGATCCCGAGGCGTTCTTCCCGGAGAAGGGCGGCTCGACTCGCGACGCCAAGCGCATCTGCACCACGTGCGACGTGCGCGACCAATGCCTGGAGTACGCGCTGCAGAACGACGAGCGCTTCGGCATCTGGGGCGGGCTCAGCGAGCGGGAGCGCCGCAAGCTCAAGCGACGCGCCTGATCCGTCGCCCGCGCGCCCCCGTGCACGCACCGACGATTGCGGCGGCGGCCGTGTCGCGGGGACGGGTGCGGGGCGGGCGCGCTTAGGCTGACCAGGTCATGCCCGCCCGAGTTCACGCGCTGCTGGTCGTGCGCCCCGACGGGCGCGTGGCCGCCGACATCCATCTGGAACGGACGCTCACCGCGCTCCGCGCACAGTCGCGCCCTGTCGACGCCCTGACGATCGTGCTGTGCGACGCGGATGCCTCGGTGCAGGCCGTCGCCGCCGCGTCGCACGCCGAGGCCGTGATCTCCGCCGACCGCCGCACGAGCTTCGCCGACGCGCTGACGCTCGGCTCGCACCGACTCGACGGCGACGCGGTCTGGGTGCTCAGCCACGACACGATCCCGGACCCCGACGCCCTCGCACGCCTCGCGGGCGCCCTCGAGACCGCCCCTTCTGTCGCGTTCGCGGCCCCCAAGCTCGTGCGCGCCGACGAGAAGGACCGCATCGTCTCGCTCGGTGTGTCGGTGACGCGGTACGGCCGCACGGTCGGCCTCGCCGACGGCGAGCACGACCAGGGTCAGCACGATGCCGGTGAGGACGTGCTCGGCACCGATGTGCGCGGCATCCTCGTGCGCGCCGACGCGTGGCGGAGGCTCGGCGGCATCGACCGGGCGCTCGCGGGCGCCGACGAAGGCCTCGACCTCGGCATCCGCGCCCGGCTGCGCGGCGGTCGCGTCGCGCTCGCGCCCACCGCGATCGTCGCGATCGCCGGCTCCGGGCCGTCGCCGGTGCGCGCCGCCTGCGCCGAGCGCACCGCGCAGCTGCACCGGCGCCTGAGCTACGCACCCGCCGCGGTCGTGCCGCTGCACTGGCTGAGCCTGCTGCCGCTCGCGGTGCTGCGCTCGCTCGGGGCGATCCTCGGCAAGCGGCCCGCCCGCACCCTCTCCGAGTGGGGCGCCGCCGTCACCGCGGCCGTCCGTCCCGGCGCCGTCGCCCGTACCCGTCGCGGCATCCGCCAGGAGCGCGCCGCCTCGTGGGCGCAGCTCGCGCCGCTCCGGGTGACCGGCACCGAGCTGCGCCACCGCCTCGACGACGACGTGCCCGCCGGCACCGGCCGGGGCGACCTGCACTTCTTCAGCGGCGGCGGAGCATGGGTCGTGCTCGCGGCGCTCGTCGTCTCGGTGATCGCGTTCCTCTCGCTCCTCGCCTGGCCGGTGCTGGGCGGGGGCGCCCTCGCGCCGATGCGCGCGACCCTCGGCGGACTGTGGGCGGATGCCTCGTACGGCCTGCGCCCGCTCGGCTGGGACAGCTCCGGTCCCGCCGACCCGTGGAGCGCGGTGATCGCCCTCCTCGGCTCGCTCTGGCCCGCCGCGCCGTCTCGCACCATCGTCGTGCTGTGGGTGCTCGCCCTCCCGCTCGCCGCTCTCGGCGGATGGTTCGCCGCGACCCGGTTCACCGACCGCGCGCTCCTGCGCGCCGTCGCGGCTGTCGCCTGGGCGCTCGCCCCGAGCCTCCTCGACGCGCTGATCTCGGGTCGACCCACCGTCGTCATCGCGCACCTGCTGCTGCCGTGGCTCGTCTGGACCGGCGCCGTCGCGCAGCGGTCGTGGAGCGCCGCCGGCGTGGCATCCATCGTCGCGGTCGGCGTCGTCGCCTGCGCCCCGAGCGTCGGCCCCGCCCTCGCGATCGTGTGGATCATCGGGATCGTGCTCACCGCGGCGCTCCGTCGCGGCCGGGGGATCGCGCGCATCATCTGGCTCGCGGTGCCCACGGCGGTCGTCTTCGCGCCGCTCCTCTGGCATCGCGTGCGCACGGGCGACCTCTGGAGCCTCCTCGCCGATCCGGGCGTGCCGCTCGCCGACTCGGGTGGCACCGATCTCGGTCGCCGGCTCGCGCTCGGCCTCGGCTTCCCCGGGGGCGACGGCTGGGCGGCGCTCAGCGGCCTGCCGGTGTCGACGTGGAGCCTGCTGCTCGTCGCGCCCCTGTTCGTGCTCGCGCTCGCCGCTCCCGTGATCGGCCGCACGCTCCCCGCCGTCGTGCTCGCCATCGCCGCTCTCGCCGGGCTGGGCACGGCGCTCGCGGCGATCGGTATCGCCGTGGCATCCGATGCCCAGCAGATCGTGACCCTGTGGCCGGGCGCCGCGCTGAGCCTCTACTGGCTGGCGGTGGTGTGCGCCGCCGTGCTCGCGCTCGACGCGCTGCCCGCGCGGCCGCCGCTGCGCACCGTGCTCGGCACGCTCGTCATGGTCGCCCTCGCCGTCAGTGCCGTGCCCGCCCTCACCGCGCCGCTGCGCGGCACGGCGGCGATCACCGAGTCGACCTCGAGCACCCTTCCCGCGTACGTCGAGGCCGAAGGCCGCGGCGGCCTCTCGACGGCGACCTTCGTGCTCACTCCGACCCCCGACGGCGCCGTCGTCACCGACGTGGTCTGGGGCGAGACCGCCTCCCTCGGCGGGCAGTCCACGCTCCGCTCGGCGCGGCTCTCCGCCGACCCCGGCGACGAACTGACCGCCCGCTACGCCGCCCAGCTGATCGCCGACCCGGAGGGCCCCGTCGTCGGCGACCTCGCCGCGCACGGCGTCGCGTACGTGCTGCTCGGCGGCGCCGACGTCGGCACGGACGCGGGGGTGGATGCGGCGACCGGCATGAGTCGGCAGGCCGAGACCTCGCTCGATCAGCGCGACGACCTCGAGATCGTCGGCGACACCGCCAAGGGCAAGCTCTGGCGCATCACCGCCGACGTCACCGCGCGTAGCGCCGACGACGACGGTGCGGCCTGGCGGGTCGGGCTGCTGCAGGCAGGCATCGTGATCGTCGCGCTGCTGCTGGCCCTGCCCACCCGGCGCTCGCTCGCCGAAGCCCGCCGGCGCCCGCGCATCGTCGGGCTGTCGCGGCGGGCGCCGCGGGCGCGGATGCGGGCCGCATCGAGCGTCGCGCCGGCTACGGCGACGGGCACGCCGGTCGAGCCGGAACACGTGGCGTCCGATCCGCTCGGGCCGGAATCGCTCGCGTCCGATCCGGTCGAATCGGCGCCGACCGACCGTGAGGGAGACGAGTCATGAGCCGCTTCTCGGCCGCCCGCACCGCCGGGTTCGTGATCGGCGGGGTGGTGGCCGCGGCATCCCTCGTCGGTGCCGCCGGCCTCATCTGGCTCGACCTGCCCGGACTCACCCGCGACACGGTCGAGGTGTCGGCGCAGCCGCCCGCCGCGGCGTCGGTCGCGACGTGCGCGGGGCCGCTCCTCGCGAGCGGTCGCGACGCCACGCAGGCCTCGCTGCTGACGGATGCCGCACCGCAAGCGGTCACCGCGGCCTCGTCGGCGAACGGCGAGGTGGCCGAGGCCACGCTCGCCGCCCCCGACGTGTCGGGCGGTGCGGGGCCCGCGTCGCTGACCGCGCCGCCGAGCCCGGGCGGTGACCGGGTCGATCTCGCCGCCGCGGGGTCGTCGACCGTCCGCGCCGACGACGCGACGGGCTTCGCCGCGTCGGCGTGCACGCGCGCCGAGATGGAGTCGTGGCTCGTCACCGGAACCGGCACCACCGGGTCGGCCGACCTCGTCGTCCTCGCCAACCCGGGCGACGTGGCCTCGCTCGTGACCCTCAGCGTCTACGGGGCATCCGGGCTCGTCCAGCCGGCGGCGGGCAAGGGCATCGTCGTCCCGGCGGGCACGCAGCGCGTCGTGCCGCTCGCCGCCCTCGCGCTCGGCGAGGAGAACCCCGTCGTGCGCGTCACCGCCGCCCAGGCTCCCGTGCAGGCCGCCCTGCAGTCGAGCCTCACCCGCGTGCTCGCCCCGATCGGCATCGACCAGTCCGCGGCCGTGGCCGCTCCCGCGACGACTCTCGTGATCCCCGGCGTGACGGTGACCGTCGCCCCTGGCGAGGCGGGCGCGAGCGACGTGTCGACGTATCTGCGGCTCGTGGCCCCGTCGACGGACGGCACGGCGACCGTGACCGTGCGCGGCGGCGCGGTCGGCAGCGGCGGCTCGGGCACGACGGCCCAGACGCAGACCATCCCGGTCGCGGCGGGCGTGCCCCTGCAGCTCGATCTCAGCGGCCTCGCGATCGGCACGTACACGGTCGGCGTCGAGGCGACCACGCCCGTCACGGGCGCGGTGTGGTCGACGACGGGATCGGCGGCCGGGAGCGACTTCGCCTGGTACACGCCCGCGCCGGAGCTCGCCGCGCAGACGCTCGTCGCCGTGGCCGCCGGCCCCGGAGCCGTGCTCACCGTCACGAGCGCGACCGAACAGGTCGTCACCCTCGACAGCGGCGCCGCGGGCGGCGGCGACGATCAGCTGCGCCTCGCCGCCGGCGGCTCGGTGAGCGTGCCGGTCACCGCGAACGCGACCTACCGCGTCCGCGCCGACGCCCCCGTGCGGGCGGCGGTGAGCTACAGCGGCACCGGGTCGCTCGCCGGCTACCCCGTGCCGTCGGGCGACGCCGCCGAGTCGGCGATCCGGGTCTACCCGCGCTGACGCGCGCGGCGCGCGGACCGCGTCAGGCTCAGAAGTAGCGGAACCGCTCCGGCCCGAGATCCCACGGGTCGCGGTCGAGGTACTCGGCCGCGGCGCGGAAGACCGCGCCCTCGATCATCATGCGCCGGTGCAGCTCGTCCTCGCGGTGCAGGTGGCTGAGCCGCTCGATCGGCAGGCGGTAGAGCACGATCAGCTGGTGCTCGGTGTGCACGCTCCAGCGCGGGATCCCGTCGTCGTCGGAGGCCGGCGGCATCGCCGCGACCTCGAACCGCACCTCGCGCAGCTCCGGCCAGGCGCTGCGCAAGAACTCCGCCGCGGTGCCCACGGCGAAATCGAACCGCTCCTCGCGGGTCTCGAGCGCCAGCAGCGGCGGGCGGACGACGGGGCTGCGGTCCTCGCGCCCGTGCCGGCCGTGCCGGGAGGGACGCCGGCGCGGGGTGCTCGTCGCGCGCCGCCTGACCATGCCCCCAGTCTAGAGCGGTGGGCCGGGGCGGGAGCGGGGACCTCTGCGGCGCGGCTCCGCCGCGGGGGCACGGGTCGCGGTTAGCGTGGAGCCGATGCGTACGAGACTCTGCTCGAAAGTCGGGTGTGCCCGCGAAGCCGTGACCACCCTCACCTACGACTACGGCGACCAGATGGCCGCCGTCGGGCCCCTGGGGGCGTCGGGCGACCCGCACGCCCACGACCTCTGCGCGATCCACACCGACCGCCTGTCGGTGCCGAAGGGCTGGCTCGTCGTCCGCCACGAGACGCTCCGCGCCTAGCCGGACGACGCTCCGCGCCTCGTCGCAGACGTCCCGACACACTCCGGATCACCGGGGCCCCGCGTGGGACAATGGCCGGATGCCGCATCGCCGGCCTCGAGGCGATCCCGGGCGTGGAGAAGATCGAGATCAAGCCGCAGGTGCACGAGTACCGGATGCCGGGCGGCGCGAGCATCCTCGTGCTCTCCGAGGGGCGGCTGCTGAACCTCGGCAACGCGACGGGGCATCCGTCGTTCGTCATGAGCGCCTCGTTCACGAACCAGGTGCTCGCCCAGCTCGAGCTGTACACGAACCGGGCGGCGCGAGCATCCTCGTGCTCTCCGGGGGGCGGCTGCTGAACCTCGGCAACGCGACGGGGCATCCGTCGTTCGTCACTACCGGTATTGACCTCGCCTTTTTTGAACTGATCAAATCATGCGCTACGCTGGAGGCGTGACCGATCTGCGCGCACCCGAACCCGCGGCAGCGGTCGTGGCCTCGGCATCCGATGCCCTGCGCGCCGCCGGCCTCCGGGTCACCGAGCCACGCCTCGCGGTGTACGACGCGCTCCGCGGCCTCCCGCACGCGAGCGCCGACGCCGTGCACGCGGCGGTGGCGGAGCGGATGCCGCGCGCCAGCATCCAGTCCGTCTACAACGCCCTCGGCGACTTCACCGACGCGGGGATCGTCCGCCGCATCGAGCCGGCCGGCCACGCGATGCTCTTCGAGCTGCGCATCGGCGACAACCACCACCACATCGTGTGCACCTCGTGCGGCGCCGTGCAGGACGTCGACTGCGCCGTCGGCCACGCGCCGTGCCTGCACCCGTCGGATGCGCACGGGTTCACCCTCAGCTCCGCCGAGGTCACGTACTGGGGGCTCTGCCCCTCGTGCGCGGCCGCAGCCGCCTGACCCTCGACCGCCCCCAGGAAGGAAAACCATGACCGAGAACGACCCGTCCGCCGCCGGCATCGGCGAGGACGTGACCGACATCGATCAGTCCGTCACCGTGACCGACACCGACGAGGCCTTCGCCGAAGAGGCGGCGACCTGCCCCGTCATCCACGCGCAGCCGCACCCCACGTCGGGTTCGGCGAACCGCGTCTGGTGGCCGAACCAGCTGAACATCAAGATCCTCGCGAAGAACCCCGAGTCGCGGAACCCGCTGGGCGGCGACTTCGACTACGCCGCCGCGTTCGAGGCGCTCGACCTCGCCGCGGTGAAGAAGGACATCGCCGAGACGCTCACCACCAGCCAGGACTGGTGGCCGGCCGACTTCGGCAACTACGGCCCCCTCATGATCCGCATGGCGTGGCACTCCGCCGGCACCTACCGCGTGACCGACGGTCGTGGCGGCGGCGGCGCCGGGCAGCAGCGCTTCGCGCCCCTCAACAGCTGGCCCGACAACGTCGGCCTCGACAAGGCGCGCCGCCTCCTCTGGCCCGTGAAGAAGAAGTACGGCCAGTCGATCTCGTGGGCCGACCTGATGATCCTCGCCGGCAACGTCGCGCTCGAGAACATGGGCTTCACGACCTTCGGCTACGCCGGCGGCCGGGCGGATGTCTGGGAGCCGGACGACGACGTGTACTGGGGCCCCGAGACGACCTGGCTCGGCGACGAGCGCTACACCCGCGACTCGGGCGAGCGCAAGATCGACGGCCCGCTCGCGGCCGTGCAGATGGGCCTCATCTACGTCAACCCCGAGGGTCCGGCCGGTCACCCCGACCCGCTCGCCTCGGCGCGCGACATCCGCGAGACGTTCGGCCGCATGGCGATGAACGACGAGGAGACCGTCGCCCTCATCGCCGGTGGTCACACCTTCGGCAAGACGCACGGCGCGGCCCCCGACTCGAACCTCGAGGACAACCCCGAGGCGGCGGGGCTCGAGATGCAGGGCCTCGGCTGGAAGAACAACAACGGCACCGGCAAGGGCGACGACCAGATCACCTCCGGCCTCGAGGTCACCTGGACCTACCACCCCACCCGGTGGGACAACGAGTTCTTCCACATCCTCTACGCCTACGAGTGGGAGCTGTTCCAGAGCCCCGCCGGCGCGCACCAGTGGCGCCCGATCAACGGCGGCGGCGCCGACATGGTGCCGATGGCGCACTCGAGCGGCCGTCGCGAGCCCCGCATGCTCACGAGCGACCTGGCCCTGCGCATGGACCCCGCGTACGACAAGATCTCCCGGAAGTTCAAGGACGACCCGGAGGCCTTCGCCGACGCGTTCGCCCGCGCCTGGTTCAAGCTGACCCACCGCGACATGGGCCCGATCGCCCGCTACCTCGGCTCCGACGTCCCGGCCGAAGAGCTCCTCTGGCAGGACCCGGTGCCGGCGCCGTCCGCCGACCTCATCGACGCCGCCGGCGTCGCCGAGGCCAAGCGCCGCGTGCTCGAGTCGGGTCTGACGGTCGCCGAACTCGTCGGGACGACCTGGGCCGCGGCATCCACGTTCCGCGGCAGCGACAAGCGCGGCGGCGTCAACGGCGCTCGCATCCGCCTGGCACCGCAGAAGGACTGGGAGGTCAACAACCCGGCCCAGCTGCACAAGGTGCTGGGCGTCCTCGGCGGCATCAAGAGCGACCTGGATGCCGCGGGCACGCCGGTCTCGCTCGCCGACCTCATCGTCATCGCGGGCAACGCCGCGGTCGAGAAGGCCGCGGCGGACGCCGGCGTCGAGGTCGAGGTCCCGTTCCACGCGGGGCGGACGGATGCCTCGCAGGAGCAGACCGACGTCGAGTCGTTCGCCTACCTCGAGCCCGCCGCCGACGGGTTCCGCAACTACCAGGGCCCCCTCGCGGAGATGCCCGCCGAGTACCACCTGCTCGACAAGGCGAACCTGCTGACCCTCACCGCGCCGGAGATGACGGTGCTCGTCGGCGGTCTGCGCGTGCTCGGCGCGAACTGGGACGGCTCGCCGTACGGCGTGTTCACCGAGCGCCCGGGCGTGCTCACGAACGACTTCTTCGTGAACCTCCTCGACCTCGGCACGACGTGGAAGCCGCTCGACCCGGGTTCGCACGCGTTCGCCGGGGCGAAGGACGGCTCGGGCGAGAAGGTCGGCGTCGGCACCCGCGTCGACCTGCTGTTCGGCTCGAACTCCGAGCTGCGCGCGCTCGCCGAGGTGTACGCCTCGGACGACGCGGCCGAGAATTTCGTGCGCGACTTCGCCGCCGCGTGGGGCAAGGTCACCGAGCTCGACCGGTTCGACCTGCACCGCTGAGCGCGGCTGCGCTCCGAGCGACACCTCGAGGGCCCGCCCCCGGATACGATCCGGGGGCGGGCCCTCGCCTGTGCGCGGCCCTCCGCTCGGGCAGGGCCGCTCGCTCAGATGTTGGTGCGTTCGAACAGCGCGCGGTGCGCGAACCCCGCCAGGAGTGCGCCCACGATCGGGAAGAGGATGAACACCCAGAGCTGTGCCAGGGCATCCGTCCCCCCGTAGATCGCCGCCGCGATCGAGCGCGCCGGGTTCACCGAGGTGTTGTCGACCGGGATCGAGATGAGGTGGATGAGGGTCAGGGTGAGGCCGATCGCGAGGCCCGCGAGGGCGGGCGTGCCGCGCGTCGCGTGGGTCACCCCGAGGATCACCAGCACGAAGATCGCGGTGAGCACGATCTCGACGGTGATCGCCGCGCCGAGCCCGAACCCGCCGGCGGAGTGGTCGCCGAAGCCGTTGCTCGCGAAGCCGCCGTCCTGCGCGGTCGCGAGCCAGCCGTCGGGGCCGAAGAGCCCCACCAGCACGATCACGCTCGTCGCCAGCGCGCCGCCGACCACCTGCGCGATGAGATAGCCGACGGTCTCGCGCCAGGGGAACCGGCCCGCCGCGGCGAGGCCGAGGGTGACGGCGGGGTTGAAGTGGCCGCCCGAGATCGGGCCCCAGGCGTACACGCCCGCGACGACGGTCAGGCCGAAGGCCAGGGCGACGCCGACGTAGCCGACGCCGACCGGGAAGCCGTTGGCGGCGAGGCCGTTGTTCGCGGCGATCAGCGCCGTGCCGCGATCTCGGTCGGGTCGATGGGGATGTCGGGGCGGGGGTCGTCGGTGCTCACGGTGGGTCCTCTCGTTCGAGTGGTCTCTGCTCGCGATTGTGCGCCCTCGCCAGCCCCGTGCGCGTGATCCGCGTCGGAATGTGTCGACACGGCACTGCACGGCGCGCCGTCAGGAGGGTCCGATACTGTAATTGGTGCGCATCCCCGTTGCGCGCTGCGGCATCCCGCCGACTCGAAGGACGTATCCGCCCCCATGACTTCTCGCATCCTGGTCGTCGATGATGACACCGCGCTCGCGGAGATGATCGGCATCGTGCTGCGAACCGAGGGGTTCGAGCCCGTGTTCTGCGCCGACGGCGCCGCCGCCGTCGACGAATGGCGCGCACAGCGCCCCGACCTCGTGCTCCTCGACCTCATGCTGCCCGGAATGGACGGTATCGAGGTGTGCACCCGCATCCGTGCCGAATCCGGCGTGCCGATCATCATGCTGACGGCACGCACCGACACCGCCGACGTGGTGCGCGGGCTCGAGTCGGGCGCCGACGACTACATCGTCAAGCCGTTCAACCCGAAGGAGCTCATCGCCCGCATCCGCACGCGCCTGCGCCCCGGCACCGCCGCCGACAGCGAGACGCTGCGGGTCGGCGACGTCGTCGTCGACGTCGCCGCGCACGAGGTGCGCCGCGGCAACGACGCGATCGCCCTGACGCCGCTCGAGTTCGAACTGCTCGTGGCGCTGGCATCCAAGCCCCAGCAGGTGTTCTCGCGCGAGATGCTCCTCGAGCAGGTGTGGGGCTACCACTACAAGGCCGACACCCGGCTCGTGAACGTGCACGTGCAGCGCCTGCGCGCGAAGGTCGAGATCGACCCCGACAACCCCAAGATCGTCTCGACCGTCCGGGGCGTGGGCTACCGCGCCGGCGCGGTGGTCTGACCGGGTCCTCATGCCGCCGACGACGGCCACCGTGCGCACGCCGGGCCTTCGGGGCTGGCGTGACTGGCGCAGCTGGCGCTCGTGGCCCGAGCGCTTCGCGCACGCGTGGCGCGGCTCGCTGCGGTTCCGCACCCTCGCCGTCACCCTCGCCCTCACGGCGTTCGCGATCCTCGGCGCCTTCGTGACGATGGCCCTCGCGATCCAGAACGACCTGTTCGAATCGCGCGTCGAGCAGGCGCAGGAGTCGGTGGCGCGCGCGACGGCGGCGACGCAGCGCACCCTCGACTCCGCGCAGGTCGACGGCGACTCGGCGGCGCTGCAGTCGCTGATGGATGCCGCGGTGCTGTCGATGACCCGGCAGGCCGGCACCGACATGATCGCGGGGTTCCGCATCTCGAACGAGCCGTCGGTGATCGCCCCGCAGGACTTCGCCCGGGGCGGCCTCACCGCCGACATGATCAGTGACGGCCTGCGGATGACGGTGCAGCAGGGGCCCGACAAGCGCTGGTGGCAGTCGATCGGCCTCCCCGAAGGCGACGACGGCCGCGCCGATGTGCCGGGCGTCGTGATCGGACAGCAGCTGATCCTGCCCGAAGTGGGGGCGTACGAGTTCTACTTCGCGTACGACCTCGCCTCGGAGGCGGAGACGCTACGGTTCGTGCAGGTGACGCTGTGGCTCGTCGGCGCGGGGCTCGTGCTTCTCATCGGGGCGATCTCGTGGGTCGTGCTGCGCACCGTCACCGTGCCGATCGCGCAGGCCGCCGAGACGAGCGCCATCCTCGCCGGCGGAGACCTGGGCGTGCGGCTCCCGGTGCGCGGCGACGACGAGTTCGCTGTGCTCGGCCGCTCGTTCAACGCGATGGCCGACTCGATCGAGGCGCAGATCAAGGAGCTCGCCGAGCTGTCGCTCGTGCAGCAGCGGTTCGTCTCGGATGTCTCGCACGAGCTGCGGACGCCGCTCACGACCATCCGGCTCGCCAGCGACATGCTCAACGATCGGCGCGACGAGTTCGACCCGTCGACGGCGCGCGCCGCGGAGCTGCTGCACGCGCAGGTGCAGCGCTTCGAGGTGCTGCTGACCGACCTCCTCGAGATCAGCCGCTACGACGCCGGCTCGGTGCAGCTGGAGAACGAGCCGACGAGCCTCGCGCACCTCGCCGAGGAGGAGATCGCCTCGATGCATCAGCTCGCCCTGCAGCACGGCTCCGACGTGCGCCTCGTGGCGCCCGGAGGCTACTCCCCGGTGGACATGGACCCGCGCCGCGTGCGACGGATCGTGCGCAACCTGCTCGGCAATGCGATCGAGCACGGCGAGGGGCGACCCATCGTCGTCACGGTCGACAGCGATCAGCGCGCCGTCGCGATCGGGGTGCGCGACCACGGCCTCGGCATGAGCGCGGCCGACTCCGAGCGCGTGTTCGACCGGTTCTGGCGCGCCGACCCGTCGCGGAAGCGCACGATCGGGGGCACGGGCCTCGGACTCTCCATCGCCCTCGGTGACGCCAGGCTGCACGGCGGCACCCTCTCGGTGTGGTCGGAGCTCGGCCGCGGCACGAACTTCGTGCTGACCCTGCCGCGACAGGGCGTCGTCGGAGACGGTGCGCTCGGCTCCCCGATCCCCGTCGACCCGGGCGACGACGGCGCCGCGCTCGACGACATCGGACTCACCCAGCCGATCGCGGTGCCGTCCGCGGCGGCGTCCGAGGCATCCTCGACCGCCTCCTCCTCGACCGCTTCCTCGACCGAGACGGCGGGGCGATCGTGATGCGCGCGGAGGTGCAGCCCGGATCGCGGGTGCGCGCCGCGGCGACCACGGTGATCGCGGCGCTGCTGCTGATCGTGCTCACCGCCTGCGGGGGCCTGCCGACGTCGGGCCCCGTCAACGCGGGAAAGTCGATCCCCGACGCCGGCACGAACGGCGGCGTGGTGTTCTTCCCCGACAAGCCGAGCCCGGATGCCACGCCGGAGCAGATCGTCGAGGGGTTCATCGCGGCGGGCTCGGGTCCGACCGACAACTGGGGCACCGCCCGTGAGTTCCTCGCCGGCGACCTGCGGAGCACCTGGAACCCGCGGGCGGGGGTCACGGTGTACCGCCCCGGCGATCGGGCGCTCCGCCAGGTGTCGGAGGGGGAATACGTTCTGTCGGTCACCCCCGTCGCCACGGTCGACGAGGCGGGGGATCTCGCCGTCGCAGGGGATGCGGGCGACATCTCGCTGCCGTTCACCCTCGCACGCCAGGACGATGGGCAGTGGCGCATCACGAAGGCGCCCGACGGCGTCGTGCTCGACCGCAACCGGTTCGAGCGGGTCTACAGCAGCTACGACCTCCAGTTCTTCGACCCGAGCTGGACCTACCTCGTGCCCGACACGCGCTGGTTCCCGATGCAGTACGCGGCCACGAGCATCGCCGAAGCCCTCGTGAACGGCGGACCGAGCACCTGGCTCGAGGGCGCCGTCTCGACCGCGTTCGTCGACGGGGCACGCCTCGCCCAGGTGGCGGTGCCGGTGCGCTCGAACGTGGCCTCGGTCTCTCTGCAGGAGGGGGCGCGCGCCCTCGGACGCGAGGCGCTCAGCCGCATGCAGACCCAGCTCGAGACGAGCCTCGCGCCGACCGGCATCGACCAGGTCGACATGCTCGTCGACGAGCAGCCGCTGGCCGCCGACACCGTCACGGTGCGGCAGACACGCATCGATTCGCGCCCGCTCGTGCGCACGGCCGACGCGTTCGGGTTCGCCTCGGGCGCCTCCGGCGGCTCGATCGAGGAGCTGCCCGGGCTCTCCAGCGCGCTGCTGCAGGTCGCCGCCGCCGACATCGAGATGAACGCCGACCGCACCGTCGCGGCGGTGCGCGACACGACCGGCGCGGTGTCAGAGGTCGGCAGCGACGGCACGGTCACCTGGCTCGACGCCCGACCGGGACTCGTCGCGCCGTCGGTCGACCCGGGCGGCTACATCTGGTCGGTTCCCGCCGGTGCGCCCTCGGCGGTCGTGGCGTTCGGTCCGGGCGGCACCGAGGTGCTGCTGCCCGATGCGTGGCCCGCGGCGTCGCAGCTCGCGGCGCAGCGCATCTCGCGCGACGGCACCCGCCTCGCGGCGATCGTGCGCGACGGGGAGCGGTGGGCGATCTGGGTGGCGGGTGTCCTCCGCGACCGCGATGGCGTGCCGACGGGGCTCGGCGCGACCAAGGTCATCGCCGTCCTCCCGGGCCCGGGCACGGCGCTGACGTGGCTCGACTCCTCGACCCTCGCCGCCGTGACCTCGAGCCAGGACACCCCGTCGCTCCTCACCCAGAAGCTCGGCGGCTTCGGTGACACTCAGCGCATCCCCGAGGCCGTGACGAGCGTCGCCGGCGGCACGCAGTCGGGCGCGGTGCGCGTGCGCGATGCGGCCGGGGAGCTGTACTCGCAGCAGGGCTCGAACTGGCAGAACGTCGCCTCCGGCATCGTCGTGCTCGCGGTCCAGCAGGGCTCGCCGCGCTGACCCGACCGCCTCGCGGCGACTTTGTCCCTCGCCTCCTCCCCAGGCGGCGATCGGCGGAATCCGTCCACAGATGCGGGCGACGCGCGTCCGTGCGGGCGCCGGGGCGGGGAGGCTGGGGCGATCATGCGTTCCGCCTCCTCCGGGCATCCGCCCGCCGCACCGACGCCCGTCGCGCCGCTCGCCGCGGCGGCACGCGACGCGCTGGCCGGTGCGCTCTCGCTCGTCTTCCCGACGTGGTGCGCCGGCTGCGACCTGGCCGATGCGACGCTGTGCGCGCCCTGCCGCGCGGCGCTGCAGCCCGAGGTGCGCACGCGGGCGCTCGGCGGGACCTTCACCGTGTTCGCGGGGCTGCCGTTCGAGGGGGTCGTCGCCCGGGTGCTCCGCGCCTATAAGGAGGAGGGGCGCACCGCCCTCGCCGCACCCCTCGCCGTCGCACTCCGCGCGGCCGCGCACGCGGCGCTCGCCGGCGGACCGGGAGAGCCGGTGATCGTCGTGCCGGTGCCGACGTCGCCCGGCGCGATGCGCCGCCGCGGATACCGGGTGGTCGAGCTGCTCGCCCGTCACGCCGGACTGCACCCGCAGCGCGCTCTTCGGGCGGGTGTTCGGGCGGCCGATCAGCGCGGGCTCGGCGCCGAGGATCGGGAGCGCAACGTCACCGGCAGCATGCGGCTCGGCCGCGGGTGGGACACGCGGCTCGCGGGGCGCGCGGTGCTCCTCGTCGACGACATCGTGACCACCGGAGCGACCCTGCGGGAGGCGGCACGGGCGCTGTCGGCCGGGGGCGCCCGCGTGGTCGGGGCGGCGACGGTGGCATCCACGCCGCGCCGACGGTTTCTCACGGCAACTGGCAGGTGACAGGGGGCGTGCACCCCGGTAGCGTGGGGAGACCAAGGCGAACTCAGGGTTCTCCCTTGACCTCGTGGGAAGGCGGAGAACCCGGAACTAGGGGGTCAAGGATGGAAACCAGCATCGTCGGCGTAGGTGTCAGCATCTCGGATCGATTCCGCACCGTCGCCGAAGAGAAATCCCTCCGCATCGAGAACATCGCCCCCCGGGCGCAGCGACTCGACATCAAGGTCACCCACCGGGCCTATCACAACGGTGCGCGCGAAGACGAGACGGTCGAGCTGACCGTCACCGGTACGGGCCCCGTCGTCCGGGCCGAGGCGACCGACAGCGACAAGTTCGTGGCGCTCGACCTCGCCGTCGACAAGCTCGCCGAGCAGCTCCGCCGCGCGAAGGACAAGCGCATCGACGCGCGCAACCACCCGCGAGGCGCGAAGCTCGACAAGGGCAGCGGCGCGATCGAAGGCATCGACGTGCAGCCCGCCTCGGTCGACGTGCTGCGTGCGGTCGCCACCGGCAGCATCCCGATCGTCGGCGACGGCGAGGACGGCGAGGACTACACGCCCGTCGTCATCCGCAACAAGCACTTCGATGCGGAGTGGATGACCGTCGAGGAGGCCGTCGATCGGATGGAGCTCGTCGGGCACGACTTCTTCCTCTTCATCGACGCGCGCAGTGACCACCCGAGCGTCGTCTACCGCCGCAAGGGCTGGGACTACGGCGTGATCTCGCTGCTCGCCAGCGCCCCGCCCGCCGCGGAGGAGCTCGCCTCCTGACGCTCGCCCGCGGGACGCGCGGGCAAGCAGAATCGGAAAAGCGCAACAGAATCGGATGCCACGGCTCGTGGCATCCGATTCTGCTGTCGTTCTGCGATTCTGCGCGGCGCCCGCGAGGGGCGCGCGTCAGTCGAAGATGCCGTCGAGGATCGAGCCGATGACGAGGCCGCCGAGGATGCCGCTGGCGATGCCGTTGCCGCCGCCGCGCTGACCGCCGGCGCCCGGGCCACCCCAGCCGCCGTCGTTCGGGCGCGACGAGTCGATGTCGCGCTGCGCGAGCTGCAGGGCCTCCGCGGCGAGCTGCCCGCAGCGCCGCGCGTCGGCGAGCGCCTGCTCGCGGTCGTCCTCGTCGATCGGCGTCGCCGCGAGGGCGCCAAGGTCGAGTCGCAGCCGCTCGGCTTCGGCGAGCCGGGTGCGCGCGTCGGCGCCGATCCAGCCGCGGTGGCCCGAGATGACGGTGCGGGCGACGCCCAGCTGGCGGTCGGCGTCGTCTATCGCGTGTCGCACGTGCGACTCGGGCGGCACGGGGCGGGCGGCACGCTCGCGGGCCTTCGCGACGATGGCATCCAGCGCCGCATTCGCCTCGCGCAGGCGCGTCAGCTCGGTGAACGGGTCAGGCTTGTCGCCGGCGGGCGTGAGGGCGCCGAGCTCGCGCTCGAGCGTCGCCATCGCGCTGCCGACCGCCGGGAGGTGCTCCAGATCGCGCGCGGCGATGAGGTCGTCGCGCGAGTCCTCCACGATCGCGTCGAGGGTCGACTCCGCCCGCAGGGCCTCGATCTCGAACGCGTCGACCGCGTCGAGGAGGGTCGTCGCGCGGCGGGATGCCTCGATCGCGGTCTCGAGTGCGAGGTTCGCCTGCTCGCGCTGACCCGACTCGCGCCGGGCCTCGGAGATGTCGGCGCCGTGCGTGGCGAACTCGAGCAGCTGCGCCGCCTCGCGCGGGTTCCCGGAGATCTTCCGCAGCGCCGCGGGGGAGTAGCGCGCCTCGACGCGGGCGAGCGTCGCCTCGGCGCGCGCGACGCGCGCGCGCTCGCGCGACACGTCGGCGCGGATGCCGGCGATGATCTCCGGGGCGCGCCGCGCGCGGGCGACCGGCTCGGCGAGCGCCTCGAGGCGGTCGTCGAGGAGCTCCTCGGCCCACTCGCACAGCTGCACGATGCGGGCGTTGCGGGTGCGCGCCTCCTCCGGGGTGTCGGGGATCTCGTCGTGGTTGAGCTGGTTCAGCTGGAACGCCTCGCGCAGATGCGTGCGGACGGCGACGAGCGCGTCGCGGAGATCCCGCGTCGCGTCACGGCCGAGTTCGAGCTCGGCGAAGGTGAGCTCGTCGTCGGTGGTGCGGAGCCTCTCGTCGGCGGCGACGAGGGCCGCGTCGGCCCGGCGGCCGAGGTCGGCGTCCTGCGCGGCGAGCTGTTCGCGCTCCTTCTTACGGGTGCCCCAGAATCCGGTCATGGCACGATCCTACGTCGGCGCCCTCCCGGCCGGGCCGGGGCGGCGCACACCCGCATACAGCGCGCATCAAGGTCACGACCGCATAACATAGGAAGTCGTGTCGCGCGTGCCGCGCGCGCCAACGGTGGCATCCCGTGCCGCCGGCCCCCGAACGTATGGAGATCCTCCGTGGCCAACCCTCTCGAGAAACTGCTCCGCGCCGGCGAAGGACGCATCCTCCGCAGGCTGCAGCAGGTCGTGAAGGCCGTGAACGCCCTCGAAGAGGACTACGCGCAGCTCACCGATGAGGAGCTGCGCGGCGAGACCGCGGAGCTGCGTGCGCGCTACGCCGCGGGCGAGTCGCTCGACAAGCTCATGCCCGAGGCGTTCGCCGCCGTGCGCGAGGCCGCCAAGCGCACCCTCGGCCAGCGGCCGTACGACGTGCAGATCATGGGCGGCGCGGCGCTGCACCTCGGCAACATCGCCGAGATGAAGACCGGTGAGGGCAAGACCCTCACGGCGACCTTCGCGGTCTACCTCAACGCGATCGCCGGCGAGGGCGTGCACGTCATCACGGTCAACGACTTCCTCGCGTCGTACCAGTCCGAGCTGATGGGCCGCGTCTACCGCGCCCTCGGCATGACGACCGGCACGATCGTCGCCGGGCAGACCCCCGAGGTGCGCCGCCAGCAGTACGAGGCCGACATCACCTACGGCACGAACAACGAGTTCGGCTTCGACTACCTGCGCGACAACATGGCCTGGCAGAAGCAGGACCTCGTCCAGCGCGGCCACTTCTTCGCCATCGTCGACGAGGTCGACTCGATCCTCATCGACGAGGCGCGGACGCCGCTCATCATCTCCGGACCCTCCTCGGGTGAGGCCAACCGCTGGTTCGTCGAGTTCGCGAAGATCGCGAAGACCCTCGAAGCGGGCGTCGACTACGAGGTCGACGAGAAGAAGCGCACGATCGGCGTGCTGGAGCCCGGCATCGAGAAGGTCGAGGACTACCTCGGCATCGACAACCTGTACGAGTCGGCGAACACCCCGCTCATCTCGTTCCTCAACAACTCGATCAAGGCGCTCGCGCTCTTCAAGCGCGACACCGACTACGTCGTCATGAACGACGAGGTCATGATCGTCGACGAGCACACCGGACGCATCCTCGTCGGCCGACGCTACAACGAAGGCATCCATCAGGCGATCGAGGCGAAGGAGGGCGTGCCGGTCAAGGCCGAGAACCAGACCCTCGCCACCGTCACGCTGCAGAACTACTTCCGCCTGTACGACAAGCTCGCCGGCATGACCGGCACCGCCGAGACCGAGGCGGCCGAGTTCATGTCGACCTACAAGCTCGGCGTCGTGCCGATCCCGACGAACAAGCCGATGATCCGCAAGGACCAGGCCGACCTCGTCTACAAGAACGAGCAGGCGAAGTTCGCGCAGGTCGTCGAAGACATCGCCCGCCGTCACGAGACCGGGCAGCCGGTGCTCGTGGGCACCGTCTCGGTCGAGAAGAGCGAGTACCTCTCTCGCCTCCTCGCCAAGAAGGGCATCAAGCACGAGGTGCTGAACGCGAAGAACCACGCCCGCGAGGCGGAGATCGTCGCGCGCGCGGGGCGCCTGGGCGCCGTCACCGTCGCGACGAACATGGCCGGCCGCGGCACCGACATCATGCTCGGCGGCAACGCCGAGTTCCTCGCGGTGCAGGAGCTCAAGGCGCAGGGCCTCGACCCCGTCGAGACCCCCGAGGAGTACGAGGCGGCGTGGGATGCCGCGTACACCGCCCAGCGCGACACCGTCGCCGAGGAGGCGGCGAAGGTCGTCGAGGCCGGCGGCCTGTACGTGCTCGGCACCGAGCGGCACGAGTCGCGCCGCATCGACAACCAGCTGCGCGGCCGGTCGGGCCGTCAGGGCGACCCCGGCGAGAGCCGCTTCTACCTGTCGCTGACCGACGACCTCATGCGCCTGTTCCAGTCGGGCGCGGCCGAGGCGATCCTCGCGCGGGCGAACTTCCCCGACGACGTCGCGATCGAATCGACGATGGTGTCCCGCGCGATCAAGAGCGCGCAGAGCCAGGTCGAGTCGCGCAACGCCGAGATCCGCAAGAACGTCCTCAAGTACGACGACGTCCTCAACCGTCAGCGCGAGGCGATCTACGCCGACCGCCGGCACGTGCTCGAGGGCGATGACCTGTCCGGCCGCGTGGAGCACTTCATCGAGGATGCCATCGGCGCGGTCATCGACGATCACACCGGCTCCGGCCACAACGAGAGCTGGGACTTCGACGCGCTCTGGACGGAGCTGAAGACCCTCTACCCCGTGAGCGTCACGATCGACGAGGTCGTCGCCGAGAGCGGCAGCAAGGGCCGCATCACGCCGGAGGGCCTCAAGCGCGAGATCCTCTCCGACGCGAAGATCGCCTACGCGAAGCGCGAGGAGACGCTCGGCGCCCCGGCGACCCGCGAGCTCGAGCGCCGCGTGGTGCTGCAGGTGCTCGACCGCCGCTGGCGCGACCACCTCTACGAGATGGACTACCTCAAGGACGGCATCGGCCTGCGCGCCATGGCGCAGCGCGACCCGCTGATCGAGTACCAGCGCGAGGGCTACCAGATGTTCCAGGCGATGATGGGGCAGATCAAGGAGGAGTCGGTCGGCTTCCTCTACAACCTCGACGTCGAGGTGCGCCAGACCGGTGACGGCCAGGTCGAGGCGAAGGGCCTCCAGGCTCCGCCCGTCGAGGCGCAGAAGCTGCAGTACACCGCAGCCGGCGAGGGCGGCGAGGTCGAGGTGCGCAACGACCGCGGCCAGGTGCAGCAGGCCGCGACCAGCAAGGTGCGTCAGGCGGCCGCCGCCGCCGCGGCCCCGGCGGCTCCCGCCTCCTCGTCCGAGGCGCCCCGCGGCGCGTTCGGGCAGCGGACGGATGCCGGGGCATCCACCCCCGCCCCGCAGAACCGCGCGGAGCGCCGCGCCGCAGGCAAGAAGAAGTGAGTCGCGGCCTCGAGGCCACGGCGCGGCGATTGGCCCGGTGAGGGCGGGGATATTCTGAACGGATGACCCCGCGCATCCTGGACCAGTCGTCGAAGCTCAAGGACGTCCTCTACGAGATCCGCGGCGCCGCACTGGTCGAGGCCGACCGGCTGGAGGCCGACGGGCACCGGATCCTGAAGCTCAACACAGGCAACCCCGCGATCTTCGGCTTCGAGGCGCCGTACCAGATCGTCCGCGACATGATCGAGGCCGTGCCGCACGCGCACGGCTACAGCGACAGCCGCGGCATCATGTCGGCCCGCCGAGCGGTCGTCTCGCGCTACGAGGAGGTGCCGGGCTTCCCGAAGTTCGACCCCGACGACGTCTACCTCGGCAACGGCGTGTCCGAGCTCATCACCATGACGATGCAGGCCCTCCTCGACACCGGCGACGAGGTGCTGATCCCCGCGCCCGACTATCCGCTCTGGACGGCGATGACGAGCCTCGCCGGGGGCACCGCGGTGCACTACCTGTGCGAGAGCGAGAACGGCTGGGAGCCCTCGCTCGACGACATCCGCGCGAAGATCACCGACCGCACCAAGGCGATCGTCGTGATCAACCCGAACAATCCCACCGGCGCCGTGTACTCACGCGAGGTGCTCGAGGGCATCGTCGAGATCGCCCGCGAGCACGAGCTGCTGCTCCTCTCCGACGAGATCTACGACCGCATCCTCTTCGACGACGCGGTGCACATCCCGCTCGCGACGCTCGCGCCCGACCTCCTCTGCCTCACCTTCAACGGGCTCTCCAAGACGTACCGCGTGGCCGGATACCGCTCGGGTTGGATGGTGATCACCGGGCCGAAGCGGCACGCCGAGGGGTTCCTGCAGGGCATCCAACTGCTCGCCTCGACCCGCCTGTGCCCGAACGTCCCCGCCCAGCACGCCGTACAGGCGGCGCTGTCGGGCGTGCAGTCGATCGACGCGCTCATCATGCCCACCGGGCGGCTGCACGAGCAGCGGGATGCCGCGTGGGAGGGCCTCGAGGCCATCCCGGGCGTCTCGTGCCACAAGCCCGCGGGGGCGCTGTACGCCTTCCCGCGGCTGGATCCCGAGGTGTACGAGATCCACGACGACGCGAAGCTCGTCTACGACTTCCTCGTCGCGGAGCACGTGCTGCTCGTGCAGGGCACCGGTTTCAACTGGCCGACACCCGATCACCTGCGGATCGTCACGCTGCCCGAAGCGCGGGTGCTCACCGAGGCCATCGAGCGCCTCGGGAACTTCCTCTCGTCGTACCGGCAGTGATCTCGCCGCGCCGGCCTGCAGGTGCGGCTGGCGCGGTGGTCAGAGCGCCGGGTCAGCGCGCCGCGCTCAGAGCGCCGCGAGCGACGTGGCGCGCCAGCGGCCGTCCCAGCCCTCCAGGCGCACGGCGACGGCGCGCGTGCGGGCGGGACCGGCGGTGATCACGACCCCCTCGACGACGCCGTCGGCGGGGGAGGAGACGTGGGTCGAGACGATCCGGTACGAGGGCCGTGCCGGGGCGACGCCGCGGGCGCTGCGCGCACGGGCGGACAGGTTCGACCGGGTCACGAGCGCGCGGAACGCGTCTTCGCCGAGCCACCGGGCCAGCTGATCGGCCTCGCGCACGCCGGCGAGCACCTCCAGCACGCCGATCGTGAGGTTCGCCAGCAGCGGTTCGGGGTCGGGCAGCGCCTGCGACGGCGTGCGCTGCGGGGCGAAGTACTCCTCGACCTCGAGTGCGGTGCCGGCCCGTGACGGCCGGGGCGCGGAAAGCGACGGCGACGGGACCATGGTGACCTCCTCCAGCGGTTGACGTGGGATCGAGTACAACACAGCCCGTTCACAGGGGGGATGAGAATCCCCTCACCTGTGGATAGTGGCAACGCCGCCGATCGCGGGTCGCGTACTGTCGCGACGTGCGATGGGATCGGTTCTTCGAGGACCTGGAAGATCAGCTCGACTCCGAGTGGGAGGCCGAGCGTGCGGCGCTGGACACCGAGGCCGAGCGGCTGCGGCTCTCGCGTGTCGCGCTGCGGGAACGGCTGGTCGCGCTGTGCCGCGAGCCGCGGGGCGTGGCGCTGCACCTGCAGGACGGTGGCGTGCACTCGGGGCGGCTCGCCCGGGTGGGCGCGGACTGGTGCGCGCTCGTCGGGGATGCTCCCGGCGGGGCCGGCAACGGTGCGGGCGCCGGCGCGGTCGTCGTGCCGCTCTGGGCGGTGACGGACGTTGCGGCGCCGATCGACGCGGTGCTGGCGAGCGTCCGCGACGCCGACCCGGGGCCGGCGCTCGCGCAGCGGATGGGCTTCGGCTTCGTGCTGCGCGATCTCGTGCGCCGCCGCATCCCGGTGGCGCTGCACCTCGAGGGTGGCCGCACCCTCGACGGCACGATCGACCGCGCCGGCGCCGACCACCTCGATGTCGCTCTGCACGAACCCGGAGCGCCGCGGCGGGCGGAGAACGTCACGGGGTATCGCATCGTGCCGTTCGCTGGCGTGCTCGCCGTGCGGCTCGCCTCGGCATCCGATCTCGCCTGACGCCGCTCGCGGGAGGTCGCGCTGGGACCGCCCTCGCGGTCAGTCGCGCGCACGCGAGATCGCCCTCCGCGGCAGGCTGCAACCGCCGGCAGTCGCCGCCGGTCAGTCGCCGCCGCGGGCGGGGCCGCGGCCCCACAGCTCGGGGAAGCTCGCCGCGTTCGACTCGCGCCACAGCGCCATCCGCCGCGCCTCCTCGGCCTGATCGTCGAGGTAGCCCTCGACGCTGTCGGCCTCGATGCGCCAGCGCGCGGGGGAGCCGACCTTCATGCCCCGAAGCCGCGCGTCGAGCACGAGCGCGATCACCTCGTCGACGGAGAGCTGGAGCATCTCCGCGACTTCGGCGGGCGTGAACAGTCGCGCACCGGCGTCGGGTGTGTCGGGCATGAGGCAATTATGACCGCCGTGGTCTTTGATGCGGCTGAGACGTTCCGGCTGTGGATAACCTCCGCGCCCGCCCCGCCGCGCGGTCACCATGGAACCCATGAGCGATCACACCGCTGCGCGCCCCCGGCCCCGCGCGTTCTGGGCCGACATCCGGTTTCTGCTGGGCATCGCCCTGATCATCGCGTCGGTGGCCGGCGTGTGGCTCGTCGTCTCGGCGGCGCGCCAGACCGCCCCGGTGTTCGCCGCGGCGCGCACGATCGTCGCGGGAGAGGCGGTCGGCGCCGACGATCTCACCGTCGTCGATGTGGCTCTCGGGCAGGTCGAGGGGGCCTACGCGTCGCCCGCGTCGCTCACCCCCGGTTCGGTGGCGACCCGCACGATCCCCGAGGGGCAGCTGGTGGCGAAGGATGCCATCGGTGACGCCGCGGGTCTTCGCACCACCACGGTCGTCGTGCACAGCGCGACCGAGCTGCCAGCCGCCGTCGGGCCCGGCTCGACCGTCGAGGTCTGGGCGGCGCCGCAGCTCGAACGGGGCCAGTACGACAAGCCCCGCATTCTCGTCGCCTCGGCGACGGTCGTCTCGGTGACCGCCGACGACACCATGATCGGCTCGGCGGGCTCCGCCGTCGAGCTCGTCATCGAGCGGGCCGAGGTCGCCGACACGCTCGCGGCCATCTCGGGTGGCGCGAGCCTGTCGATCGTGCCCACCTCGGCGGTGCAGCCGTGACCGGCGCGGGCGGGTCGATCGGCGCCTTCCGCCGCCGCGGTGAGGAGGAGCCGCGCGGCGGCCCCGCCGTGGTCGTCGCCGTCGCCGATGAACGTGGCGCGGAGCTCGCCGCCGATCTGCGCGACGCCGGCGCCGAGGTCCGGCTCGTCGTCGCTCCCGACGCCCCCGCCGCCGCGGCGGTCGACGCGATGAGCGGGCGGGCGGCGGCGGAGATGCTCGGCGAGCTCGCCCGCGCCGACCTGCTGGTGCTCGATGCGGACCGGCGCACCCTGACCGCCCAGCTCGTCGCGGCCTGCGATCGCTTCGGCATCCGGATCGTCGCCCTCTGCGCCGGCGCGGCCGAACGTCGGTTGGCGGGGGTGTTCGGCGTCGACGCCTGCGATGCGCAGGCGGACGCGGCCGAGGTGCTCGCGAGCGGTGCCCGCGCGCAGGATGCCGAGGCGCCCGAGCCCACGCGGGGCCGGGTGATCGCGGTGTGGGGCGCGGCGGGCGCCCCCGGGCGCACGACCACCGCGATCGAGCTGGCCTGCGAGCTCGCCCGCGACGGGCGCCGCGTCGCCCTCATCGACGCCGACGCGCACGCCCCGTCGATCGCGATGGCGACCGGCCTCGCCGACGAGGGACCGGGGTTCGCCGCGGCGTGCCGGCAGGCCGAGCGCGGCACGCTGACGGTGGCGGAGCTCGCCCGCATCGCCGCGCCGCTCGGCACCGTCGAGGTGCTCACCGGCATCAACCGTCCGGGGCGCTGGCCCGAGCTCTCCCACGACCGGGTGCAGGCGGCGCTCGAACGGTGCCGCGAGTGGGCCGACGACATCGTCGTCGACGTCGCCGCCTCACTCGAGCGCGACGAGGAGATCGTCAGCGACCTCGCCGGCCCACGGCGTAACGCCGCGACCCTCGCCGCGCTCGCCTCCGCCGACCTCATCGTCGCGGTGGTCTCGGCGGATCCGATCGGCGTCGCACGGTTCGTGCGCGCGCACGCCGACCTCCGCTCGGTCGTCGGTGCGACCCCGGTCAAGATCATGGTCAACAAGTCGCGCACCGGCCCGGTCGGCCTCGACGCGCGGGCGCAGGTGCGGCGCACCCTGGAGCGGTACACCGACGCGCGGGACGTGTGGTTCGTGCCGTGGGATCCGAAGGCGACCGACGCGGCGATGCTCGCCGCTCAGCCGGTGGCGCACGTCGCGGCCCGTTCGCCGCTCGCCGGCGCGGTGCGGCGGTTCGTCGGCGAGGCGATCGAACCCCCTGTGCCGGTGCGTCAGGCCGATCGCCGGCGCCGCGGCCGCGCTGGTCGCGGCGAGGCCACCGAGCCCCGCCGCGCCGGCACCGTGCTGTCACGGCGCCGCGCACGCACGGCATGAGCGCGGCCCAATAGGCTGGGGGCGTGTCGACGCTCAGCGATCTCGTGTACGCCCAGGGCCGCTCCACCGATGCGGACATCGAGTGGCTGCACCGCCTTGCGGGCGACGGGCAGCTGCTCGCCGATCTCGCCTTCGCCGACATCGTCATCTGGGTGCCGACTGCCGACGACTCGTTCATCGCCGTCGCGCACACCCGCCCGTCGGGGGCGGCGACGCTCTTCTACCGCGACATCGTCGGCGACCTCGTGCGCCCGCAGTGGCGCACGCAGGTGCGGGATGCCTTCACGCGCGCCACGATCGTCGATTCCGCCTCGCCCGACTGGTTCGAAGAGACGCCGACGCGCGTGCGCGCCGTCCCGATCGTGCGCGAGCGCGGCAACGCGGAGCATTCGCCGACGGTGATCGGAGTGCTCACGCGCCACACGAACCTCGGCGAGACCCGCACCCCGTCCCGGCAGCAGATCACGTTCAACGACTGCGCCGACGATCTCTTCGGCATGATCGCGTCGAGCGACTTCCCCGACCTCGCGGCGCCCACTTCGCCCCGCCGCGGCGCGCCCCGGGCATCCGACGGTCTCATCCGCCTCGACGTCGACGGGGTGACGACGTTCGCGAGCCCCAACGCGCTGTCCGCCTTCAACCGGCTCGGCTTCGACGACGAGCTCGAGGGCGAGTCGCTGCTCGAGGTGGCCACGAGCATCCTGCCCAAGGGTCGCGACTTCGACGAGTCGCTGCCGATCGTCATGGCGGGCCGGGCCCCCTGGCGGGCCGACCTGGAGGCGCGCGGGGTGACGGTGTCGCTGCGCACCATCCCGCTGAAGGACAACGGGCACCGCGTGGGCGCCGTGGTGCTCTGCCGCGACGTGACCGAGATCCGCCACCAGGAGCAGGAGCTCATCACGAAGGATGCCACGATCCGTGAGATCCACCATCGCGTGAAGAACAACCTGCAGACCGTCGCGTCGCTGCTACGCATCCAGTCGCGCCGCACGCACTCCGACGAGGCGCGCGACGCGCTCACCCACGCCATGCGGCGGGTGTCGGCGATCGCGGTGGTGCACGACACGCTGTCGGAGGGGCTCGCGCAGAACGTCGACTTCGACGACGTGTTCGACAGGGTGCTCAAGCTCGTCGCCGAGGTCGCCGCCTCACCGAACACGCGGGCGCGCACGATCAAGACGGGCACGTTCGGTACGCTGCCGAGCGAGTACGCGACCCCGCTCGCGCTGGCCCTCACCGAGCTCGTCACCAATGCGGTGGAGCACGGACTCGCCGATCAGGAGGGCGAGGTCGAGATCATCGCCGAGCGCACCGACGACCGACTGGACGTCAAGGTGCGCGACACGGGTGTTGGCCTGCCCGAGGGGCAGGTGGGCCGCGGGCTCGGCACCCAGATCGTGCGGACGCTCATCCAGGGAGAGCTGAGCGGCTCGATCGACTGGCACACGATCGTCGGATCGGGCACCGAGGTGACCATCGACATTCCGATGCGCTACCTCGACCGGGGCTGACGCCCGGCGCGGGTCGGTTCACCGGCGCGGGTCGGCGGAGGCGGCGGGTCAGCTGGCGCGGCGGGCGCGGGCGGCGCGACGCTTGAGGGCGCGACGCTCGTCTTCGGAGAGGCCGCCCCAGACGCCGGAGTCCTGACCGGTCTCGAGCGCGTACTGCAGGCACACCTCGGTGACGGTGCAGCGGGCGCACACGGCCTTGGCCATCTCGATCTGCTCGACCGCGGGCCCGGTGTTGCCGACCGGGAAGAACAGCTCGGGGTCGACCGTGAGGCAGGCAGACTTGTCGCGCCAGTCCATAGTGAATTGCTCCTTGAGTGGGGAAGTGACCGATGTCAGGGAGGGACTCGGGTGTCCGTTACCCTGGTGGGTGTGCGAGCTCGAGGGCTCGCCCCACTTCGCTGTGGGAGCACACTGGTTCTTCAATGGTCCCACGCACATTCGGATGAATCAAGAGTGAACGGCGCATTTCCCGGCGGGGATAGCTGTGCATTGGCTCCACGCGCACCCGCCGCACGTTGATCCCGCCCCGGCAGACGAGGAGCCGCCCGCATGCCGATCACCCCCGTCGAACGGGTCGCCGCGGCCCTGCTGGCCCTCGAGGGACTCGCCCTGCTGATGGTCGCGGGGTGGGAGGTCGTCGCCCTCGTCGGCGGCGACACCGACGACGTCGGCAGCTCGATCGCGCTGATCGTGCTGACCGTCGTGGGCGCCGCCGCGGTGGTGGCCTTCGCTGTCGGGGTCGCGCGCGGTCAGTCGTGGGGGCGCTCCGGCGGCATCGTCACGCAGCTTCTCGTGCTCGCGGTCGCCCTCGGCGCGCTCACCGGACCGGCTCCCTCGGCCGGGTTCGCGACGGTGCTCGCCGTGCCCGCGATCGTCGGGCTGATCGTGCTGTTCGCCGCCGCGCGTCGTGCGGGGGCGCGACGACGGACGGATGCCCCGGACCGGTAACGGCCTCGGCGGCGTCGGCACGCAGGCTTCGGCCTGGCGCGCTCGGCTCAGCCGACCTCGAGCAGCGCGCGCAGGCGCGCGACGTGGCCGGTGGCCTTGACGTTGTACAGCGCGTGCGTGACGGTGCCGCTCGGGTCGACGACGATGGTGGAGCGGATGACGCCGACCACGGTCTTGCCGTAGTTCGACTTCTCGCCCCACGCGCCGTACGCCTCGTGCACGGCGTGGTCGGGGTCGCTCAGCAGGTCGTAGGTGAGGCCGTCGCGCTCGCGGAAGGCGCGGAGCTTGGCCGGGGCGTCGCGCGAGATGCCGACGACCGCGTAGCCGGCCTCCTGCAGTGGGGCGAGGCTGTCGCGGAAGTCGCACGCCTCCTTCGTGCAGCCCGGCGTCATCGCCGCGGGGTAGAAGAACAGGATGACGCTCCGCCCGCCACCGGACTCGCCCGCCGCGTCGACGCCGCGGAGCTCCCGCAGCGACACGGGGCGCTCGTCCTGGTCGACGAGGGTGAAATCGGGGGCGGCGGCGCCGGGGGAGAGCTTCGTCATGGCATCCAGCCTAGGCGCGGCCCTGTTCAGTGCGCGAAGGTCGCGAGCAGGCGCTGCAGCGAGTCGAGTCGCGCCGCGCCGCGCTCGCCGAGCCGGCCCTCCTCGACCGCCTCGATGATCGCGCAGTCGGGTGCGTCGGGCAGATGCGTGCAGCCGCGCGGGCAGTCCTCGGCGACGACGGCGAGGTCGCTGAACGCTTTCAGGATGTTCGCGGGGTCGACGTGGCCCAGCCCGAACGAGCGGACGCCGGGCGTGTCGATGACCCAGCCGCGTCCGTCCTCGCCGACGTAGCGCAGCGACACCGTCGAGCTCGACGTGTGCCGCCCGCGCCCGGTGACCTCGTTGACGTGGCCCGTCGCGCGCTCCGCGGTGGGCACGAGCGCGTTGACGAGCGTCGACTTGCCGACGCCCGAGTGCCCGACGAACACCGTCGAGTGTCCGACGAGGTGCCGGCCGATCTCATCGACGGGCATGTCGCCCGTACCGCTCGTGAACACCGTCAGGTCGTCGACGCCCTCGAAGTGCGAGAGGAAGTCGGTCGGGTCGGCGAGGTCGGTCTTCGTCACGACGAGGAGGGGGTGGATGCCGGCATCGAGCGCCGCGATCAGGTAGCGGTCGACCAGGCGAGGCCGCGGCTCGGGGTCGGCCGCGGCGACGACGATGAGCATCTGGTCGGCGTTCGCCACGACGACCCGCTCGACCTGGTCGGTGTCGTCGGCGCTCCGGCGGAGGAGCGACGTGCGCTCCTCGATGCCGACGATGCGCGCGAGCGTGCCCTCGTCGCCGCTCGAGTCGCCGACCACCCGCGCGCGGTCGCCCGTGACGATGGGCTGCTTGCGCAGTTCGCGGGCGCGCGAGGCGAGCGCGACGTGCTCGTCGGGGCCGTCCTCGTCGGTCAGCACGGTGTAGCGGCCCCGGTCGACGCCGAGCACCCGCGTGATGCGGGCGTCGGCGTGGGCGGGGCGCCGCTTCGTGCGGGGACGATTCGCCTTGGGGTTCGGGCGCACCCGCACATCGGCTTCGTCGAACTCGGGTTCGTCGTCGTCGGCGTCGTCGAGCCAGCTCATCTCATGCCTGCTTCACGCGGCGTCGGAGTCGCCGTCGTCGGTCGCCAGCAGCTGTTCCCAGAGATGGGGGAACTGCGGCATCGTCTTGGCGGTGGTCGAGATGTCGTCGACCTCGACGCCGGGCACGCGCAGGCCGATCAGGGCACCCGCGGTCGCGATCCGGTGGTCGTGGTGTGCGTGCCACAGACCGCCGTGCAGCGGGCGCGGCGTGATCCGGATGCCGTCGGGCAGTTCCTCGGCCTCGCCGCCGAGGGCGCGGAGGTTGCCGATGAGGGCGTCGATGCGGTTCGTCTCGTGCCCGCGGATGTGTCCGATGCCGTGCAGCGTCGTCGGGGCGTCGGCGAACGCCGCGAGGGCGAACAGCGTCGGGGTGAGCTCGCTCGCCGCCGACAGGTCGAGGTCGACGCCGGCGAGCGGGCGCGCGGCGGTGACGGTGAGGGCCCCGCCGCGGCGGCCGGTGCGGGCGCCGAGGAGCGAGAGGATCTCGGGCAGGAGCGCGCCGGGCTGGGTCGAGGTGGGCGGCCAGCCCGGGATCGTGACCGAACCGCCGGTGAGGAGGGCCGCGGCGAGGAACGGCGCCGCGTTGGAGAGATCGGGCTCGATGACCGCGTCGCGCGCGCGCGGCACCCCGGCGGGCACGACCCATTCGTTGGCGTTCGGGCGCTCGACCTGGATGCCGCGCCGCGCGAGGGTCTCGACGGTCATGTCGATGTGCGGCATCGACGGCAGCCGCTCGCCGGAGTGGATGAGGTGCAGTCCCACGGCGAAGCGGGGAGCTGCCAGGAGGAGACCCGAGACGAACTGGCTCGACGCGCTCGCGTCGATCGTCACCTCACCGCCGCGGATGTGGCCGCGGCCGCGCACCGTGAACGGCAGCGCCCAGTGGCCGCCGTCGTCGATGTCGGCGCCGATCTCGCGCAGCGCCTTGATCGTCTCGCCCATCGGGCGGTGCAGGGCGCTCGCGTGCGCGGTGATCGTGACGTCGCCGGTCGCGAGTCCCGCGAGCGGCGCGATGAAGCGCATGACGGTGCCGGCCTGTCCGCAGTCGATCGTCACGTCGCCGCGCAGCGCGGCGGGCGGGGCCACGTACAGGTCGGGACCGAACGGTCCCTCGCCGGGCACCTCCTCGATGCCGACGCCGAGTGTGCGCAGCGCCTCGACCATGCGCGCCGAGTCGTCGGAGTGCAGCGGCGAGTTCAGCGTGCTGGGGGCGTCGGCGAGGGCAGCGAGCACCAGCTCGCGGTTGGTGAGCGACTTCGAGGAAGGCACCGCGATGGTCGCCTGCACGGGTTCGTCGGCGAGGGGCGCGGCCCACGGCGACGACGAAGCGGGCTGAGTGAGGGAATACCCGGTCTTGGTCATCGGGTTCTACCCTAACGAACCCGCCCGGAACCGGAGAAAGAAGAGGTCACAGTTGACAGCGACCCTCGCACCCGTTATCGCGGACCTGTCAGACGTAGACTGGGCCGCGATGGAAGAGCAGGCGGCCACAGACGCGCAGACGGCCCAGGACCCGCGCACCCAGTTCGAAGACCAGGCGCTGCCGTTCATGGACCAGCTCTACGCGGCCGCGATGCGGATGACGCGGAACCCCGCCGACGCGGCCGACCTCGTGCAGGAGACCTTCGTCAAGGCGTTCGCGTCGTGGGCCTCGTTCACGCAGGGCACGAACCTCAAGGCGTGGCTGTACCGCATCCTCACGAACACCTACATCAACACGTATCGCAAGAAGCAGCGTGAGCCCTACCAGGGCACGATCGACGAGCTCGAGGACTGGCAGCTCGGCGGCGCCGAGTCGACGACGGCGACCAGCTCGCGCTCGGCCGAGGCCGAGGCGATCGACCACATGCCGGCCTCCGTCGTCAAGGATGCGCTGCAGTCGATCCCCGAGGACTTCCGCCTGGCCGTCTACCTCGCCGACGTCGAGGGATTCGCGTACCAGGAGATCGCCGACATCATGAAGACCCCGATCGGCACGGTCATGAGCCGTCTGCACCGTGGCAGACGCATGCTGCGTGACCTGTTGGCCGATTATGCGCGGGAGCGCGGCGTCGACGTGCCCGTCCCCGCGACCTCGAAGAGCAAGAAATGACCGGGAGCGAGAAATGAGCGACTGCGGCTGCTCCAAGGCGCGCAAAGACCTGGAGGAGTACCTCCGCCACGAAGTCTGCAAGACGCAGCACTCCGACATCACCGAGCACCTCGAGAACTGCCCCGCGTGCCGTGACGAGGCGCTCGTGGCGACGACGCTCACCGCGGTGATCGCGCGGGCATGCAAGGAGACGGCCCCTGACCAGCTGCGCGACCAGGTGCTCGCGCGCCTGCGCGCCGAGCAGTCCACCCACCACTGACACGGAGCGGGGCATCCACGGATGGATGCCCCGCTCACCTCGTCAGAGGGTCGTGCTCAGACCGTGAGGGCCTGCTCGATGATCGCGGCCTGCTCGCGGGCGTGCACCTTGGGCGACCCGGTGGCCGTCGAGGCCGCCGCTGCGCGCGAGATGCGACGGATCGTCCGCCCGTGCAGGTGCTTGACCACCTCGAGGGCGATGAACGGCCACGCGCCCTGGTTCTCGGGCTCGTCCTGCACCCACACGAGCTCCGCGTTCGGGTAGCTGTCGATGACGGCGTTGAGCTCGTCGATCGGCGCCGGGTAGAGCTGCTCGAGGCGCACGAGCGCGATCTTCGGGTTCGGCTTCTTGTCGAGCTCGGCGACGAGGTCCCAGTGGATCTTGCCCGAGTGCAGCAGCACACGGGTCACGGATGCCTTGTCGACGCCGCGATCGTCGTCGAGCACGGGCTCGAAGCGGCCCGTGGTGAACGCCTCGACCGGGCTCGTCGCGCCGCGCAGGCGCAGCATCGCCTTCGGGGTGAAGACGATCAGCGGCCGGCGGGGGCGCGAGTAGGCCTGACGGCGGAGCAGGTGGAAGTGCGAGGCCGGGGTCGACGGGCGCGCGACGATCATGTTGTCCTGCGCGCACATCTGCAGGTAGCGCTCGATGCGCGCCGACGAGTGGTCGGGCCCCTGGCCCTCGTAGCCGTGCGGCAGTAGCAGCACGACGGACGACTGCTGGCCCCACTTCTGGTCGGCGGCGGAGATGTACTCGTCGACGACCGACTGCGCGCCGTTGGCGAAGTCGCCGAACTGCGCCTCCCACAGGGTCAGCGTGTCGGGGCGCTCGACCGAGTAGCCGTACTCGAACGCCATCGCGGCGTACTCGCTCAGCAGCGAGTCGTACACGTAGAAGCGGCCCTGGTTCTCGCCGAGGTTCGCCAGCGGCAGCCACTCCTGGCCGTTCGCGCGGTCGTGGATGACCGAGTGACGCTGCACGAAGGTTCCGCGGCGCGCGTCCTGCCCGGCGAGGCGCACGTTCGTGCCCTCCATGAGGAGCGAGCCGAAGGCGAGGAGCTCGCCGAAGCCCCAGTCGATCGAGCCGTTGCGGCTCATGTCGAGGCGCTTGTCCAGCAGCTGCTGGATCTTCGGGTGCACCGTGAAGCCGTCGGGCTTGTTGACGAACGCGTCGCCGACCTGCCGCACGACCTCGACGCCGACGCCGGTGGTCTCGGGCTGACCGACGGCCTGCTCGATCGCGCCCGTGCTCGGTGAGACGATGCCGGTGGCCCCGGTCTCGGCGGCGTGGGTCTCGGCGAACGCGATCTCCAGGCGGTTCTGGAAGTCGGCCTTCGCCTTGTCGTATTCCTCTTCGGTGATGTCACCGCGACCGACGAGCGACTCGGTGTACAGGCGGCGCACCGAGCGCTTCGCCTCGATGAGGTTCGTCATGTGCGGCTGCGTCATCGACGGGTCGTCGCCCTCGTTGTGACCGCGGCGGCGGTAGCAGACGAGGTCGATCACGACGTCGCGGGCGAACTCCTGGCGGTAGGCCACCGCGAGATCGGCGACCCGGACGACGGCCTCGGGGTCGTCGCCGTTGACGTGGAAGATCGGCGCCTGGATCGTCTTGGCGACGTCGGTGGCGTACACCGAGCTGCGGCCGTCCTGGGGGAGGGTGGTGAAGCCCACCTGGTTGTTGACGACGACGTGCACCGTGCCGCCCGTGCGGTAGCCGCGCAGCTGCGACATCTGCAGCGTCTCGACGACGACGCCCTGGCCGGCGAAGGCCGCGTCGCCGTGCACGAGGATCGGCAGCCACGGGAAGGTGCCGATCGGGGAGCGGTCCTGCTTGGCGCGGACGATGCCCTCGAGCACCCCGTCGACCGTCTCGAGGTGCGACGGGTTGGCGGCGAGGTAGACGGGCAGCTCCTCCCCGGCATCCGAGACGAACGTCCCCTCGGTGCCGAGGTGGTACTTCACGTCGCCCGAGCCCGACTTCGAGCCGATCGCGACCGATCCCTCGAACTCGCGGAAGATCTGGCTGTAGGTCTTGCCGGCGATGTTGGTGAGCACGTTCAGGCGCCCGCGGTGGGCCATGCCGATCGCGGCCCCGTCGAGGCCCGCGCCCGCCGCGCCCTGCAGGATCTCGTCGAGGAGCGGGATGAGCGACTCGCCGCCTTCGAGCGAGAACCGCTTCTGCCCGACGTACTTGGTCTGCAGGAAGGTCTCGAACGCCTCGGCCTGGTTGAGCTTGTCGAGGATGCGCAGCTGCTCGTCGTGGCTCGGCTTCTGGTACTTGACCTCGACCTTGTCCTGGAACCACTTGCGCTGGGCCGGGTCCTGGATGTGCATGTACTCGACGCCGATCGTGCGGCAGTACGAGTCGCGGAGGACACCGAGGATGTCGCGGAGCTTCATCGTGCGCTTGCCGCCGAACCCGCCGGTGACGAACTCGCGGTCGAGGTCCCAGAAGGTGAGGTCGTGGTTCTCGATCTCGAGGTCGGGGTGGGTGCGCTGCACGTACTCGAGCGGGTCGATGTCGGCCATCAGGTGACCGCGCACGCGGAACGAGTTGATGAGCTCGACGACGCGGGACTGCTTGTCGACGCGCTCGGCGAGGTCGACGTTGATGTCGCGCGACCAGTGGATCGGCGCGTACGGAATGCGCAGCGCCGCGAAGATGCCCTCGTAGAAGCCGCGCTGGCCGATGAGCAGCTCGTGCACGATCTTCAGGAACTCGCCCGAGCCGGCACCCTGGATGACCCGGTGGTCGTAGGTGCTCGTGAGGGTGATCGTCTTGCCGATGCCGAGCTCGACGAGGGTCTTCTCGCTGGAGCCCTGGAACTCGGCGGGGTACTCGAGGGCGCCGGCGCCGACGATGCAGCCCTGGCCCTTCATGAGGCGCGGCACCGAGTGCACCGTGCCGATGCCGCCCGGGTTGGTCAGCGTCACCGTCGTGCCCTGGAAGTCGGCGGCGGTGAGCTTGTTGGCGCGGGCGCGCTTGACGAGGTCCTCGTACGAGGCGAGGTATTCGTTGAACGTCAGCGACTCGGCCTGCTTGATGCTCGGCACCATGAGCGCGCGGGTGCCGTCGGGCTTGGGCAGGTCGATCGCGATGCCGAGGTTGACGTGCGCCGGCGCGACCACCGAGGGCTTGCCGTCGATCTCGGCGTACGACACGTTCTGGCTCGGGAAGGCCTTGAGGGCCTGGATCAGCGCCCAGCCGATCAGGTGCGTGAAGCTCACCTTGCCGCCGCGGGTGCGCGACATGTGGTTGTTGATCACGATGCGGTTGTCGATCATGAGCTTGGCCGGCACGGTGCGCACGCTCGTCGCGGTCGGCACGGTCAGCGACTCGTCCATGTTCGCCGCGAGGGTCTTGGGCAGGCCGCGCAGCGGCGTGACGACGTCTTCGCGGGCCTCCGCGGTCGTGCCCGGCTCCGCCTTCGGCGCCTGCGCCGGAACGGGCTGGGGCGCCGCGGGGCGGGTCGTCGTCTTCGCGACCGGCTGCGCGCCGACGACGGGGATGGGCGCGGTCAGCGGACGCGCGTCGGCGGTGGGGGTGGATGCCGCGGGCTTCGCCTGCGACGGCTCGGCGGGCTTCGCCGGCGCGGCGGTCGCCGTGTTCGCCTGCGCGGGCTTCGCCTCTGCCGGGGCGGCGGCCGAGGCATCCTGCTGCGTCTTCTCGTACGCTTCGAGCACCGGCCACCACGACCGGTCGACCGAGTCACGGTCCTTCGCGAACTGGTCGTACATCTCGGCGACGAGCCACTCGTTGGCTCCGAAGTCGCCGTCTGTCGAAGTACCCACGCCGGTCGCCTGACTGGACACGGTTTGCGCCTGCTTTCGTCGATGAAGTTCGTACGGTGCCGGGCCCGGACGGGCGCTCACGCACACATCCATCAAGGGTATCCCAGGTTTGTCGGCGGGTACCGTGGGTACATGCACTTGTCCGGCTCCCAACCGACCGTCGACCTGACCTACTCCGACGTCTTCCTCGTGCCGCGGCGCTCGGGCGTCACGAGCCGGCTCGACGTCGACCTGTCGCCGGGCGACGGCACGAGCGCCACGATCCCGCTCGTCGCCTCGAACATGAACTCCGTCACCGGGCCGCGCCTGGCGGCCGCCCTCGCCCGTCGCGGCGGCCTCGGCGTTCTGCCGCAGGACATGCCGCTGCAGGACATCGACGCGGCCATCCGCTGGGTGAAGGACCAGCCCGTGCGGTGGGACAGCCCCGTCGTGCTGCCCGCGTCGGCGACGGTCGCGGAGGCGGCGGCGCTCCTTCCCGCCACCGCGGGGCACGGCATCGTCGTGGTGAACGAGCCCGTCGAGCGCGTGCACGTCGACGACATCATCGGCGTCGTCGCGGCGACGCGGCTCGGCACGGCGCTCCCCGACGCGCGGCTCGGCGACCTCGCCCGCGGGCGCACCCCTTCGATCGACGCCGACGACGTGACCGACGCCCGGCACGCGTTCGACCTCATCGTCGCCGCCGAGGCCGAGACCGTCTGCGTGCTCCACCACGGCTACCTCGTCGGCACGCTCTCGCAGCGGACGGCGCTCCGCTCGACGCTCTACCGGCCCGCCGTCGACGGCGACGGGCGGCTCATCGTCGCCGCGGCCGTCGGCATCAACGGCGACGTCGCCGCGAAGGCGAAGTCCCTCGCCGCCGCCGGTGTCGACGTGCTCGTCGTCGACACCGCGCACGGTCACCAGGAGGGGATGCTGCGGGCGCTCGAGACCGTGTCGGGCCTCGGGCTCGGCATCCCGATCGCGGCGGGCAACATCGTCACCGCCGAGGGCGCGCACGACCTCGTGAACGCGGGGGCGTCGATCCTCAAGGTCGGGGTCGGCCCGGGCGCGATGTGCACGACCCGCATGATGACGGCCGTCGGCCGCCCCCAGTTCTCCGCGGTGCTCGAGACCGCGCAGGCGGCGACCGAGCTCGGCGCGCACGTCTGGGCCGACGGGGGAGTGCGCTACCCGCGCGACGTGGCGCTCGCGCTCGCCGCCGGCGCCGCCTCGGTGATGATCGGCTCGTGGTTCGCGGGCACGATCGAGGCGCCCGGGCAGCTGCAGGTGGACGAGGCGGGCCGCGTCTACAAGGAGTCGTGGGGCATGGCATCCACGAAGGCCGTGCAGGGACGCTTCGGCCGGCTGGACGCCTACGACCGCGCCCGCAAGGAGCTGTTCGCCGAGGGCATCTCGTCGTCGAAGATCTACCTCGACCCGCTTCGACCCTCGGTCGAGGACCTCATCGACATGATCACGTCGGGGGTTCGCTCCTCGTTCACGTACGCCGGGGCATCCACCGTGCCCGAGTTCCACGATCGCGCGACGGTGGGGCTGCAGTCCGCCGCGGGCTACGAGGAGGGCAAGGCGCTGCCCGTCAGCTGGTGACGCGGGGCGGGGCCTGGCCGCCGCGCGGGCTTCGGCATTCGCGGCCGGGCTTCCGCTACAGAAATCGGCATCCGCGCCAGGAGAATCCTGTGGCGCCTGCGGGTTGCTGTCGCGCCGGCGGCGCCGCGCGGGGGTGTGGGTCACGGTCGGGGCAGGATGCTGCGCAGGCCGTCGCCGGTGAGGATGTCGTAGACCCGTCGTGGATGCTCGGCATCCAGCGCGTCGAGGCGTGAGAACCCCCGCACGATCCGTCGGATCTCGTTCTCCCGGGCCTTCTCGTCGAGCACGATCTGGGCGGCGTCGCGGCCGCCGGTGTACTCGGGGCTGAGGTACTTGCCCCGGCCGTCGATCTCGACCCAGTGATCCGCGTCGGGAAAGTACAGGTCGCCGAAGGCGACGCGGCCGCTCCGCAGCACGCGCCGCTCCTGCACCGTCGGCAGGCCGAATCCGAGCTCCACGACGAGCACGCGCATCTGCGACTCGCGCACGTTCGCCGCGCCCGTCGAGGCGAAGGCGAGAACCCGGGATGCCCGTGCGTCGCCGCGCGGGGAAGGCTGCGCGGCGCGGAGATGCTCGATCTCGGCGAGATCCGTGAGCGCGCCGCCGGGCCGCTCGGTCCAGATCGCCTGATCGAGGGCCGCGACGCCGCGCACGAACGGCAGCGCGCGGGCGAGGTCGAGGGCGGTCTGCGCGGGAGTCGTCACCCGGTGTCGGCCGAACGGGGCCGTCGCGACGTCGTCCACGCCGAGCGGGTAGCGGCGGATCCGCCCGGTCGAGCGTCCGCCGCTCGCGCGCGGCACCCGGACATCCACCCGTTCCGGCCACCTCCCGAGCGTGTCGATGCCCCACGCCGCAGCCGCGGCATGGTGCGAGACGAGCGCGGGAGTCTCGAGGCGATGCGTCACCTCGAGGACACGGACGCGATGCTGCTCATGCGGACGCAGCGCGCGCCACGCCTCGGCGCGCGCGTAGACACCGGGAATGATCCGCACCCACGCGCCCGCCGCGACGGCCGCGCGCACCCGTCGGTCATCGATCGGGTCGAACCGGCCGCGGCGGCGGAACACCTCGATCGGACTGGAGGTCAGGGGTTCGTGCGTCAGGGTGTCCACGCCGCCAGCATGGCGCCCACGCCGCCCCGGCGGCCGCCGCGGGCAGCGATCTGTGGGATCTCGGCGAGAATCCGTCGCTGGGGAGGAGGCGGCGCGGAGCGGCGGTGCGATGTCTGACGCTACAGAAACCGGCATCCGCGTCAGGAGAATGCTGTGGCGGATGCTGATTCCTGTAGCGCGAGCGGGGAATGGATGCCAGGAGCTGTCGCCGATGCCGCAACCTGTCGCCGATGCCGCAACCTGTCGCGGATGCCGGGATCATCCCACCCCGCGCCGGGGCTTGACTGCCGGGGCGGGGCGTCGTGCCGTAGAATCGTTCGCACAATGGACGACCCTCCTAGTAGCAGACGATCGCCCCCCCCGACCCTCCCCGACCACGATCGGGGGTGATGCGTGATGGATTACGTCATGTTGGGCGTGGGGCTGCTGCTCACCATCGGGACCGGTCTGTTCGTCGCGAGCGAGTTCGCGCTCGTCAACCTCGACCGCGCCGACCTCGAAGCCCGCCGTGCGGCGGGCGAATCGCGTCTGTCGCTGACCATCGACGCGCTGAAGATGACGTCGACCCATCTCTCCAGCGCGCAGCTGGGCATCACGCTGACGACCCTGCTCACCGGCTACACGATGGAGCCCGCCCTCACGAACCTGCTGAGCCCGCTGTTCACCGCAGCAGGAGTGCCGGATGCCGTGGCCCGCACGATCTCCACGGTCGTCGCGATCGCGATCGCGACGACGTTCTCGATGATCATCGGCGAACTCGTGCCGAAGAACTTCGCCCTCGCGATCCCGCGCCAGACGGCGAAGCTCGTCATGCCGTTCCAGGTCGCCTTCACGACGGTCTTCCGCCCCGCGGTCGCGCTGCTCAACGGCAGCGCCAACGGGATCCTCCGCCGCATGGGCATCGAACCCAAGGAGGAGCTCTCCGGCGCCCGCACCGCGGAGGAGCTGTCGAGCCTCGTGCGCCGCTCCGCGAGCGCGGGCGTGCTCGAGCAGGACACGGCGTCACTGCTGAACCGCACCCTCACCTTCGCGCGGCTGACGACGGCGGATGTCATGACCCCGCGCCCGTCGATCCACGCGGTCGCCGCCAGTGACAGCGTCGAGGATGTCATCCAGCTCGCGCGCCGCACCGGCCACAGCAGGTTCCCCGTGTACGCCGAATCGATGGACGACATCACGGGCATCGTGCACCTCAAGCAGGCCGTCAGTGTTCCCCGCGACCGCCGCGCCGAAGTGCCCGCCGCCGCCATCGCCGAGGAGCCGCTGCGCGTTCCCGAGGCGGTGCACCTGGATGCCGTCATGGCGGAGCTGCGCGCCCGCGGCTACCAGATGGCGATCGTCGTCGACGAGTACGGCGGGACGGCCGGCGTCGTGACGCTCGAGGACCTCGTCGAGGAGATCGTCGGTGAGGTGCTCGATGAGCACGACCGGAACCGCGCGGGTGTCGTCCGCGTCGCGGATGCCGTCATCTTCCCCGGTGAGCTGCGCCCCGACGAGGTGCTCGACCGCACAGGCATCCGCGTGCCCGAAGGTGAGGTCTACGACACCGTCGGCGGGTTCGTGATGTCGACGCTCGAGCGGATCCCCAACGTCGGCGACAGCATCGAACTCGAGGACGGCACCCTCGAGGTGCAGCGCATGGACGGTCGCCGCGTCGACCGCGTGAAGTTCACCCCGCGTCCGCTGCCGGAAGGGTCCGAGATCGAGGGAGGTGAGCGGCGATGAGCGACTGGGCCGGACTCGCATGGCTGGTCGTGCTGCTGGCGATCAACGCCTTCTTCGTCGGGTCGGAGTTCGCCGTGATCTCCGCCCGCCGCTCTCAGATCGAGCCGCTCGCCGAGCGCGGGTCGAAGACCGCCAAGACCGCGCTCTACGCGATGGAGCACGCGACGCTCATGCTGGCCACCTGCCAGCTCGGCATCACGATCTGCTCGCTGCTGATCCTGAACGTGTCGGAACCGGCGATCCACCACCTGCTGGAGGGTCCGCTGGGCCTCACCGGCTGGAGCGAAGCCGTCATCGGCGGGGTCGCGTTCGCGATCGCGCTCGTCGTCGTGTCGTACCTGCACGTGGTGTTCGGTGAGATGGTGCCGAAGAACCTGGCGTTCTCGCTGCCCGATCGCGCCGTGCTGATGCTCGCGCCGCCGCTCGTGTGGGTGTCGAAGCTCTTCTATCCGATCATCGTGGCGCTGAACTGGATCGCCAATCACACGGTGCGACTGTTCGGCGTCGAGCCGAAGAACGAGGCCGCGTCGACGTTCACGCTGGACGAGGTCGCCACGATCGTGAACCAGTCGCGCATCGAGGGGGTGCTCGACGACGCGTCGGGCGCCGTCGCTGCGGCGGTGGAGTTCACCGACAAGAAGGCGCGCGACATCGCGGTGCCCCTATCGCAACTGGTGACGCTGCCCGAGGTGACGACACCCGACGAGATCGAGCGGGCCGTCGCCAAGCACGGGTTCTCACGCTATGTGATCGTGGATGCCGAGGGGGTGCCGGTCGGCTACGTGCACCTGAAGGACGTGCTGCGCGCGGCCGAGGGCCCCGATGCGGAGCGCGCGGTCGCCGCTCCCGTCAAGCCGAAGCGCATCCACCACATGGTGCCGGTGTCGGAGACGACCGACCTCGAGGACGCGCTCGCGCTCATGCGGCGGTCGAGCCGTCACCTTGCGCAGGTGCGGGATGCCTCGGGCACCGTGACCGGGGTGCTGTTCCTCGAGGACATCATCGAGGAGCTCGTCGGCGAGGTGCACGACGCGACCCGCCGCGAGTAATGATCCCGTGGCCCGGCTGACCCGGGCGACCCGGCTGATCCGCTGACCATGGCCCGGGATCGAGTCGGGCCGGTCAGCGGGCGGCGAGCACGGCGTGGCAGCGCTCGAGACGCGCCAGCCACCACGCGTGCCGGTCGGGGGATGCCGCGTGCTGCCGCAGCAGCCCGGCATCCGCCTCGACGCGTCCGGCGACGAGCGCGCCGCCCTGGGGGCGGAGCGGCGTCGCGGTGACGTCGGCGGCGAGGAGTGACGCCGTGCCGAGCCCGCAGTCGTAGGGGAGGTCGGGGAGTGCGGCGGCGAGGGTGAGACCCATCGAGAGGCCGATCGAGGTGTCGAGCGCGCTGGAGACGACCGCCGGCAGGCCGGATTCGGCGACGATCCGCAGGGCCGCGCCGACGCCGCCGAGCGGCTGCGCCTTGACGACCACGAGGTCGGCGGCGCCGGCGCGGGCGACGGCGAGCGGGTCGGCGGCCTTCCGCACGCTCTCGTCCGCGGCGATCGGGATGCCCCAGTCGGCGAGGCGCTCCCGGAGCTCGGCGAGCTCGGCGACCTCCGCGCAGGGCTGCTCGAGGTACTCGAGGTCGAACTCGGCGAGGGCGTGCACGGCGTGCTCGGCCTCGTCGATGTTCCAGCCGCCGTTGGCGTCGAGCCGCACACGGCCCTCCGGACCCATCGCGGCGCGCACGGCGCGCACCCTCGCGACGTCGTCGCGGAGGCTCTGGCCGCGCTCGGCGACCTTGACCTTCGCGGTGCGGCATCCGTCGTAGCGCGCGAGCACCGCCGCGACGTCCTCCGCGGCGACGGCGGGCACGGTGGCATTCACCGGCACCCGCTCCCGCACGGGCGCGGGCTGGGGGCGCCACCCGAAGTCGAGCGCGGCGGCGAGCCACACGGATGCCTCGGCGTCGTCGTACTCGAGGAACGGCGAGAACTCGGTCCACCCCTCGGGGCCGCGAAGGAGCAGCGCCTCGCGGTGGTCGATGCCGCGGAAGCGGGTGACGAGGGGGAGGGAGACGACGTGCGCCGCGGCGCGCAGGTCGGCGAGGTCGGGCAGGTCCATGGCATCCATCCTGCCGTGCCGGCCCGTTGCCGCGGGGCCCGGGGCCCGGGGCCCGGGCGTCAGCGCGCGTCGTACGCGGTGCGCGCCCGTTCGATCTCGTCGTGGTGCGCGACGGCCCAGTCGGCGATTGCGCGCGCGGGCACGAACAGCGTCTCGCCGAGCTCGGTCAGCTCGTACTCGACGCGCGGGGGCACCTCGGGGAACACCGTGCGGGTCACGATGCCGTCGCGCTCGAGCTGGCGCACGGTGAGGGTGAGCATGCGCTGCGAGATGCCGGGGATGTGGCCCTGCAGCTCACCGAAGCGCAGGCGCCCCTCGTGCAGCGTCGCGATCACCAGCAGCGACCACTTGTCGCCGATCCGGGCGAGGATGTCGCCGATCGCGCGCCCGTCGTTGCCGTGCGCGCGACAGCTGCCCTCGTAGCCGCTGCGCGGCTCGACGAGCTCGATGGTTCCCGCGGTGTGAGTCGGTGACATCCGTGTTCCTTTTGCACGCGTCCGCGAGATGACGCATGATGTGGTTGCTTACCGATAGTAACCAGAGAAGGAACCCCTCATGCTCATCGCCCTCTGGATCGTCAACATCGTCCTCGCCCTGCTCATGCTCGGCGCCGGCTTCGCGAAGGCGACCAGCTCGAAGGAGAAGCTCGCGGAGAACCCGCGCATGGCGTGGACCGAGGGCTTCTCGCCCGTCGCCATCCGCCTGATCGGCATCGCCGAGGTGCTCGGCGCGCTCGGCCTCATCCTGCCGCTGGCCACCGGCATCGCCCCGATCCTCACCCCGATCGCGGCCGTGGGCCTCGCGATCCTCATGCTCGGCGCGACCGTCGTGCACCTCCGCCGCAAGGAGTCGGTCATGCCGGCGCTGCCGCTGACGGTGCTCGCGATCGCGAGCGCGGTGCTCGGCTTGCTCGTCGTCCTCGGCTGACCCGGGCGAGGTGTGGCGGGGCCGGGCGACGCGGGGGCGGCCCGGCCCCGCTCAGTCGTTCTGCAGCGTCGGACGGATCAGCAGCTCGTTGATCGTCTGCCGCCGCGGGCGGGTGACGGCCCGGTCGGTGATGTCGGCGACGATCGCGAGGGCGCGGCCGCCGTCGGCGGTGATCTCCGCGGCCAGCGCGTCGAGGCGCGCGGCCGGGCGTCGCCGTCAGGCGACCTGCTGCCCGCACATGCCGCAGACGCCCGTCGGCGGCACCTGCACGAAGCAGTCGGGGCAGAGCACCACGGCGCGCTCGGGGATCGACGGCGCGGCGGGCTTGCGCGGGCCGGACGACGCGGCGCGGCGCGCGCGCTCGGGCGCGGAGACCGGGGGAGCGAGCTTCGGCGTCGGCTTGTGCTCGGCGCAGTAGTACCGCACGTAGCCGGCGGGGTTGGTCGGATGCCGGTGCTTCACGACCCACAGGGTTTCGCGCGGCCACGGCTCACTGTCCACGCCGCACCCCGCGCAGCGCGTCAGCTCGCCGGGCACCGCCTCGGCGGCCGCGACGGGCAGCTCGAAGGGGAGGGCGTCGCGCCAGTCCGAGGAGTTCCTGATCTGCACGATGAGCCTTCCCGGCGGCATCCGTTCGGGAGTGGATCTCGCCGTGTCTCATTCTTCCACGGCGTCGGAGCCCGCGGCGTCGGAGCCCGCGGCGTCGGAGGCCGAGTCATCGCCGTGCGCATGGACGACGCAGAAGCGATTGCCCTCGGGGTCTTCCATGATCACGTAGTCGGCGTCGGGCGGCCGCTTACTCCAGTGCACGCGTCGGGCGCCGAGCGTCTCGAGTCGGGCCACCTCGGCGGCCTGGGCGGAGGTGTACAGGTCGAGGTGGATGCGCGGCGGCAGCATGCGCGGCGAGGCCACCACGTCGAGCGAGAGGCCGACGCCCGCGCCCGTCCGCGGTCCGAGCAGGGCGAAGTCGTCCGCGATCAGCTGGCGTGGCACGTAGTCGAGCGCCGCCGTCCAGAACGCGAGCTGCGCGTCGAGATCGGTGACCCGGATGACGATCGACCCGACGGTGAGGCTCATCGCACCTCCGTGAAATGCTCGACCACCGGGAACGGCTCGTAGAAGCGGTGCAGCAGGTGCCGCCACCGGTCGTAGGCGGCCGATCCGCGGAAGCCCTCGGTGTGCGCCGCGACGCTGTCCCACTCGACGAGCAGCAGGTACTCGTTCGGCGTCTCGATGCTGCGGCGGAGCGCCACGCCCCGGCCGCCGCCCGCCGCCTCGATGAGCGGCCGCGCCTGCGCGAATGCCGCCTCGAAATCGGCCTCGAGGCCGGGGCGGACGGGAAGCAGGGCGTGCTCGAGGATCATGCGGATGCCTCTCGCGGCGGCATCTCGCACCGGTAGCGGCGGCGGGCCGGCCAGCGGGCGTCGCGCGGGGCGCCGGTCACCGTGAAGCCGAGCGTGCGGTAGAAGTCGACGGCATCATCGTCGGTCTCGGCGCGGAGCGGCAGCGGCGGGTCGGCGGCGCGGACGGCGTCGATGAGACGCGAGCCGAGCCCGGCGCCGCGGGCGGTCTCGGACACCGCGAGGTAGTGCAGCTCGAGGTGGTCGCGGTGACGCGCGAACGCCGCGAATCCCACGACGTCGCCCGCGTCGTCGGCGGAGCCGATGACCTCGAGATGCGGGAGCTCGACGTCGCGGATGTGCATCAGGGCGTCCGCATCGACGCTCGCCGCCTCCCACAGCAGCGGTCCGAACGCGGGCGACACGATCTCGGCGCGGGTCAGCGGGCGGATCGGCGTGTCCATGCGTCGACTGTACTCAGGGTGTGCGACAGAGCCCCCGGCACGGCCCGGACACCGCCCCGACATGACCGCGCGCGTAGGCTGGGCGGGTGACCGCGCCCTTCGTCTCCGACCTGTTCGACCCGGCCGAGTGGGCGCCCGCTCCGGGGTCGGTGACCGACGGGGCATCCGTCTACACCGACATCACGGCCCACGTGTCGACCGACGGCCGCATCGCCCGCATCGCGTTCGACCGCCCCGAGGTGCGCAACGCCTTCCGCCCGCACACCGTCGACGAGCTGTACCGCGCGCTCGACATCGCCCGGCAGGACCCGAAGATCGGCGTCGTGCTCCTCACCGGCAACGGCCCGAGCCCGAAGGACGGCGGCTGGGCGTTCTGCTCCGGCGGCGATCAGCGCATCCGCGGCCGCGACGGCTACACCTACGCCGCCGACGACGCGACGGCGCCCGACGCCGCCCGCGCCGGGCGCCTGCACATTCTCGAGGTGCAGCGGCTCATCCGGTTCATGCCGAAGGTCGTGATCGCGGTGATCCCGGGCTGGGCGGCCGGCGGCGGACACTCGCTGCACATCGTGTGCGACCTCTCCGTGGCCTCCGCCGAGCACGGCCGCTTCAAACAGACCGACGCCGACGTCGGCTCGTTCGACGCCGGGTACGGCTCGGCGTACATGGCGCGCCAGGTCGGCCAGAAGGTCGCGCGCGAGGTGTTCTTCCTCGCCGAGGAGTACTCCGCCCAGCGCGCCTACGAGATGGGGGCCGTCAACCGCGTCGTGCCGCACGCCGAGCTCGAGCGCGAGGCGCTCGCGATGGCGCGGACGATCCTCGGCAAGTCGCCGACCGCGATCCGGATGCTGAAGTTCGCGTTCAACGCCATCGACGACGGCATGGTCGGTCAGCAGGTGTTCGCCGGCGAGGCGACCCGTCTCGCGTATGGCACCGACGAGGCCGTCGAAGGGCGCGACGCGTTCCTCGAGAAGCGCGATCCCGACTGGTCGCCCTACCCGTACCACTACTGAGGCCGGGCGCGTGAGGCTCGAGCGGGTGGATGCCACCGACGCACGCGCCGTGCTGCGCGGGCTCCGCGGAGCCGTGCTCGGCGCGGGACCGGCGATCGCCTGCGGCGCCCCCGCCGGCACCCTCCCGGACGAGGTGCCGGCGGGCACCGCGGTCGTCGTAACGACGTCGGGCTCGACCGGCTATCCCAAGTCGGTCGCGCTCAGCCGCTCCGCGCTCACCGCGTCGGCGCTCGCGACCGCCGACCGGATCGGCGACGGCGCGTGGCTCCTGGCCCTGCCGGCCGGCTACATCGCCGGGGTGCAGGTGCTCGTGCGCTCGCTCGTCGCCGGGCGTGAGCCGGCGATCCTGGCCGGCTCCTTCTCGGCCCATGCGTTCGCGGCCGCGGCGGCGGCCATGGCCTCCAGCGACGGCGGCGTGCGCGTCCCGACCTACACCTCGCTCGTGCCGGCGCAGCTGCAGACCGTGCTCGACGCGGTCGACGGCGGCGACACCGCCGCCGCGCGGGCACTCGCCGGGTTCGAGGCGATCCTCGTCGGCGGGCAGGCGCTCGCCCCCGCCCTCGCCGCGCGCGCCGCCGCTGCCGGGGCCCGGATCGTCCGCACGTACGGGTCGAGCGAGACCGCCGGCGGGTGCGTCTACGACGGCGTGCCGCTCGTCGGCGTCGGCGTCCGCATCCAAAACGGCGAGGTGCAGCTCTCGGGGCCGACGCTCGCGGACGGCTACCTCGGCGACCCCGAGCGCACCGCCGCGGCGTTCGTGCGCGACGACGCCGGCACCCGCTGGTACCGCACGGGCGACCTCGGCGAGACGGACGGCGGGCGCCTGCGCGTCACCGGCCGCGCCGACAACGTCATCGTGTCGGGCGGGGTGAACGTCTCGCTCGACCGGGTCGAACGGGTCGTCCGTCAGATCCCCGGCTTCGCGGGCGCGGTCGTGGTCGCCGTCCCCGACGAGCGGTGGGGCGAGGCATCCGTCGTCATCGCCCCCGGCGACGCCTCTCGCCACGCGGATGCCACGGAGCGCGTGCGCGCGGCGGTCGAGGCCGCCCTCGGCAAGGCATCCCGCCCGCGCGCGGTGATCGCCGTCGACGCGGTGCCGATGCTGCGGAGCGGCAAGCCCGACCGGGTCGCGCTCGCCGGGCTCAGTCGAGCATTCCGCGACGGAGGAGCCGCCCGCGCGGAGTGACCCCGTCGATCGGCTCCCCGTGCAGGAACGTCGTGCGCACGACGCCCGCGAGCGGCTTGCCGTGGTACGGCGTGAGCGGGTTCTTGTGGTGCAGCTTGCCCACGTCGACGACGAACGCGTCGTCGGCGGCGACGATCGAGAAGTCCGCGTCGTAGCCGGGGGCGATCCGCCCCTTGCCGGTGAGGCCCGCGAACTGCGCGGGGCGCTCGCTCATCCAGCCGACGACCGTCTCGAGCGGGATGCCGCGCCGGCGCGCCTCGGTCCACACGAGCGACAGGCCGAGCTGCAGTGACGCCACCCCGCCCCATGCGACGGCGAAGTCGCCGTTGTCGAGGTCTTTCAGCTCGAGGGTCGAGGCGGAGTGGTCGGAGACGATGAAGTCATCGCCTCCAACAAGTTCCAGGGCTCCGCCACGGGCACGGACGTCGCCGCCGCGCTCGCCGCGGGCATCGCCGAGGTGCTGCCAGTTGCCGAGGACTCGGCCGTGCCCGTCGCCGACGGCGGCGAGGGCACGCTCGAGGCGGCGATCGCGGTGCGCGACGGCGAGGCGATCGTCGAGATGGCGGCGGTCAGCGGGCTCGACCTGCTGCCCGGCGGGGAGCGCGCGCCGCGCACGGCGACCAGCCGCGGCACGGGCGAGCTGATCCGGGCCGCGCTCGACCGGGGAGCGCGCACGATCGTGCTCGGGGTGGGCGGCAGCGCGAGCACCGACGGCGGCGCCGGCATGCTGCAGGCCCTCGCCGCGCGGCTGTCGACCGCCGCGGGCGAGGTCGCGCCCGGGGGTGCGGCGCTCGCCGAACTCGTCGAGGTCGACCTGTCGGGCCTCGATCCGCGCCTCGCGGAGGTGGAGGTCGTGCTCGCGAGCGACGTCGACAATCCGCTGCTCGGACCGCGGGGGGCGGCGGCCGTGTGCGGCCCGCAGAAGGGGGCGGATGACGACGATGTCGCCGCCCTCGAGCGCGGGCTGGCACGGCTGGCATCCCTCGTCGGCGCGCACCCGTTCGCCCGTCCGTCCGCCGCACCCGCCGCACCCGCCCACGCGGAATAGGATTTTCGGGTGGCAGGCAGCACCCGCAAGAAGAAGCACACCGGACGCCAGAGCGCCGGGGCGCAGAAGCAGAAACGGCACGGCAACCCGCAGCGCGCGCACGTCTCGCGCGACCTCGCGCACGTCGAGCCGGCGACCCTGCGCGACTGGATCGGCGCGGCGCGCCTGCGCACCCTGCCGCTCGCCGTCGCGCCCGTGATCATCGGCACCGGCGCCGCGCTCATCGTGCGAAGCGAGTTCCACTGGGTGATCGCCCTGAGCTGCCTCGTCGTGGCGGTGTCGCTGCAGATCGGCGTCAACTACGCCAACGACTACAGCGACGGCATCCGCGGCACCGACGACGAGCGCGTCGGACCCGCCCGCCTCACCGCCTCGCGCAAGGCGACGCCCCGCACCGTGCTGGCCGTCGCGCTGACCTGGTTCGCCATCGCCGCCGTCACCGGCACCGCGATCGTCGTCCGCACCGGCCACTGGTGGCTGCTCCTCGTCGGGGCGGCGTGCGTGCTCGCCGCCTGGTTCTACACCGGCGGCAAGCGGCCCTACGGCTACGCGGGCCTCGGCGAGCTGTTCGTCTTCGTCTTCTTCGGACTCGTCGCCACGGTCGGCACGACCTACGTGCAGGCGGCCTCCGTGCCGCAGGAGGCCTGGTGGGGCGGCACCGTCGCGGGCCTCCTCGCGTGCGCCGTGCTGCTCGCGAACAACCTCCGCGACATCGACCAGGACCGCCTCGCGGGCAAGAAGACCCTCACCGTGCGCATCGGCAAGCGCGCCACCCAGGTGCTGTACACGGTGCTCGTGGTCGCCGCGTTCCTGATCGTGGCGTTCCTCGCGCAGTTCTACCCGCTCGCGTGGCTCGGCCTTCTCGCCCTCATCCCCGCGGCGTGTGCGATCCTCATCGTCTGGACCTACCGCGCTCCGCGCGAGCTCGTCGTCGCCCTCGGGCTGACGTCGCTGACCTCGCTCGCCGTCGCGGGCTTCCTCTGCTGGGCGTTCGCCGGCTGAGGCATCCGCTTCTCTCAGGCGGCCGGGCTCGACGGCGTCGTCGGGGGCGTGGATGCCTCGTCGTCGCCCGGCTCGTCGGCGGAGATGTCGGTGGCGGCGTCCTCGACCTGCTCGTCGCTGACCCGGCGCGCGCTGCGCTCGCCGCGGCCGGCCGCGAGGTCGGCGGTCATGTCGGCGAGGGGACGGCGCAGGAACAGCGTCGACAGGCTCAGACCGATCAGGGCGGCGAAGATCGCCGACAGCCAGTAGTACTCGCGCATGACGGGGAACAGCATCATGATCCCGAACGGCACCAGAAAGGCCGCCAGGCGCAGCACGGTGTACAGGAGGGCCGAGCGAGCACGCATGGCATCGAGTCTACGTGCGCCCGCGCTGCGCGAGAACGCACGATAGCACCGTTCGCGGGCCTCGACAGGTGCTGTTGTGCGTTCTCGCGGCGGACGGGCGGCGTCCGTGGCGAGTGCGGCGCGCCTAGGATGGATGCGTGGTGCGCGTGCTTCTGCCGGTGTTGCTGCTGCTGATCGCGTTCTGGGTCTACAGCATCGTCGACTGCGCCCTCCTCTCGCCGACGCGGCACCGCGGGGTGAGCAAGCCGGTGTGGATCCTCATCGTCGTGCTGCTGCCCGTGCTCGGCGGCATCCTCTGGTTCATCGTCGGCCGCGGCCGCCAGCGCACGGCGCCCGTGTCGACCGCCCCCGACGACGATCTCGAGTTCCTCGGCAGCATCGGTTCGATCAGCGATCAGGACGAGCGCATCCGGCGCCTCGAGGCGGAGCTCGCCGCCCTCGACGCCGAGGACGCCGACCCCGACCGGCCGGGACCGCCGCCCTCGGCCGCCCCCGACGACGACCCCGACGGCCCGTCGCGCGGTGCGCGCGGCTGACATGGCCTCCCGACCCTCCGCGGCGCCGGCGACCGACGCCGCCGCCGCCCTCCTCGGCCGACTCGTCGAGCTCGGCGTGCGCCACATCGTGGTGAGCCCGGGCTCGCGCTCGCAGGCCCTCGCCCTCGTCGCCGCAGAGCTCGAGGCGCGCGGCGCGGCATCCGTGCACGTCCGCATCGACGAGCGCGTCGCGGGCTTCACCGCGCTCGGCATCGGACGGGAGAACGGGATGCCCGCGGTCGTGCTGTGCACGTCGGGGACCGCCGTGGCGAACCTCCTCCCCGCGGCGCTCGAGGCGCACCACGCGGGCGTGCCCCTGCTGCTGCTGACCGCCGATCGGCCGCCCGAGCTGCGCGGTGTCGGCGCGAACCAGACCACCCGACAGCCCGGGATGTTCGCCCCGAGCGTGCGGTTCGAGACCGATCTGCCCGTGCCCGACGAGGTCGACGAGGAGGGCACCGGCGAGCAGTCGGCGATGCTCCGCCGCGTCGCCGACGAGGCGATGGCCGCGGCCCTCGGCGCGGGCACCCGCCAGGCCGGGCCCGTGCACCTGAACCTGCCGTACCGCGAGCCCCTCGCGGGGGAGCTGCCCGGCTGGCTCGGGATGCCCACCGTCGAGCTCGCCGCCACCGCGCCGGGCCCTGATGACGCGCCCGCCGCGCCGGCTCCCGAGCAGGGCCCCTCCGGGGCGCTCTACCAGGGCGGCGGCGGTATCGGCGAGTCCGACCGGCCGAGCGATCCCGACGTCGACCCGCACGTGCTCGAGCGGGGTCCGCGCACCATCGTCGTCGCCGGAGCCGACGCCGGCGCGGGCGCCGAGGCCCTCGCGCACGCCGGCGGCTGGCCGCTCGTGGCCGAGATCGTCTCGGGGGCGCGGTTCGGTCGCAACCTCGTGCACGGCTACCGGACGCTCCTCGCCGACCCCGAGCTCGGCGGGCGCGTCGAGCGGGTGATCGTGTTCGGGCATCCGACGCTCAGTCGTGAAGGGACGGCGCTCCTGTCCCGCCCCGACGTCGAGGTGATCGCCGTGCGCGGCCCCGGCGAGCCGCTCAACCTCAACGACGCGACGACGGCCGTCGACGCGGTGATCGCCGCGATCGGCGATCAGGACCGGGAGTGGTTCGGGGCATGGATGCGCGCGTCGCGCGCGGCCGCCGTCGACCTCACCCCCGCTGCCCCCGACGCCGACGCCCTGGCATCCACCGTGCCGAGCGAGCGGCTCGGCGCGCTCGCTGCCGAGCTCGACGTGCTGCGTGCGCCGATCGACCGCGCCGCCCTCGTCGACGCGGTGTGGCGGGCGACGTGGCCGCACGACCGGCTGCTGTTCGCGTCGTCGCGGCTCGTGCGGGTGGCCGACCAGCTGCTCGCGGGCAAGAAGGTGCCTGTCCACGCCAACCGCGGCCTCGCCGGCATCGACGGCACGATCGCGACGGGGCTCGGCATCGCCCTGACGAGTCAGGCGGCCGGCGGACCCGGCCTCACGCGGGTCGTGATCGGCGACCTCGCGCTGCTGCACGACGTGGGCGCCCTGCTGCTGCCGGCGGGGGAGCAGGAGCCCCGCATCCAGGTGATCGTCGGTAACGACGGCGGCGGCACGATCTTCGACGGGCTCGAGGTCGCGCAGACCGCCTCTGCGGCGGCGATGGACCGCGTGCTTTACACGCCACAGGACGTGCGCGTCGACCTGCTCGCCGCGGCGTACGGCTGGGAGTACGTGCGCGCCACGACCCGCACCGAGCTTGACCAGGCGCTCGTCGCCCCGGTCACGGGACGCCAGCTCATCGAGGTGGCACTGGCCCGATGAGCGCGTCGTCGGCCATCATGGCTGAATGACTGCGAAGAGCCAGAAGCACTGGACGGGCGACCCCGCCGACCTGCTGCGCGTCGGTCAGGGCTTTCGCCTCGCCGACGTCGACCCCGACGCCAAGCCCGGCTACACGAAGGGCAAGAAGCGGGGGGCCGAAGACCTCTCCGCCGGCGCCGACGAGCTGGACGAGCTGCAGGAGCGCCTCTACGCCCAATCGCGCGTCGACGACGGCTCGCCCGCGGTGCTCCTCGTGCTGCAGGGGATGGACACCGCCGGCAAGGGCGGCATCGTGCGCCACGTGATCGGCGCGGTCGACCCGCAGGGGGTGTCGCTCGCGGCATTCAAGAAGCCGACCCCCGAAGAGCTCGCGCACGACTTCCTCTGGCGCGTCGAGAAGCACGTGCCGCAGCCCGGGTTCATCGGCGTCTTCGACCGGTCGCACTACGAGGACGTGCTGATCGGGCGGGTCCGCCACCTCGCCGATGACGCCGAGATCGAGCGGCGCTACGGCGCGATCAACGCCTTCGAGAAGGGGCTGGTCGACCGGGGAATCCGCATCGTCAAGGTGATGCTGCACATCTCGTCGGACGAGCAGAAGGCGCGCCTGGCCGAGCGCCTCGACCGCCCGGACAAGTATTGGAAGTACAACCCCGCCGACGTGGACGAGCGGGCGCTGTGGCCGCAGTACATGGATGCCTACCAGACGGTCTTCGACCGCACCTCGACGCCCGACGCACCCTGGTTCGTCGTGCCCGCCGACCGCAAGTGGTACGCGCGGCTCGCAGTGCAGGCGCTGCTGCTCGACGCCCTCGAAGACATCGACCCGCAGTGGCCGGCCGCCGACTTCGACGTCGCCGTCGAGAAGGCGCGGCTCGCCGCGTCGTGAGCCTGCCGCGGCTCGGGGGCCGGGCGCTCGCGCCGCGGCTCAGGCCGCGAGACCTCGTGCGGCTCAGGCCGCGAGACCTCGTGCGGCCCACGCGGTGCCGGTGATCTCCACCGGTCCGCCACCGAAGCGGTCGCGCGCGGCCGCGCGGATCCGCCCGATCGCCGCGTCGTCCAGGCCGTCGAGGGTGTGCGCCGTCGAGCCGACGCCGAGCGTGTGCACCCCCCACCACTCGTCGACGTCGTCGAAGACCGCCGTGACCGACAGTTCGGCCTCGGCGACGTCGCGGCATCCCGCGTCGCGCAGCCGGAGGGCGAGGTCGCCCCGGTCGGTGCCGGGCCGCGCCGCCCCGCGGCCGCGGCCGGTCTCGGCCGATGCGAGTGTGAGAAACGCGGAGTGTGGAGCGCGGGCGTTCTCGAAATCCCACACGCACGCCGCGACGACGGCGCCCGGGCGCGCGACCCGCACCATCTCACCGATCCCGGCGTGCGCGTCGGTCATGAAGTGCACGACGAGCTCCGCGTACACACCGGCGAAGGTGTCGTCGGCGAACGGGAGATGCTCCGCCGGGCCCACCCGCGCGTCGACGCCGGGCACGCGCAGGGCGAGCTCCGCCACGAACCCCGGCTTCGGATCGATCGCCGTCACCGCCGATGCGCCGCGTCGCTCGGCGAGGACGGCGGTCAGCGCGCCCGGGCCGCTGCCGACGTCGAGCATCCGCCCCTCGTCCGGAACGCCGGCCCACGTCGCGAACACGTCGGCGAGGGGGACCGAGAACCGTCCCATGAAGCGGTCGTAGTCGGCGGCGGCGACGTCTTCGAACACCATGGCGCGAGTGTACGCTGCGGCCTTCCGCCGTTCAGGCGAGAGCGCTGCTCAGGCGGCCACGCCGCTCTCGGCGCCCGGGCCGCTCAGGCGAGCGCGTCGACGATGGGGCGGAACTTCACCCGGGTCTCGAGCAGCTCGGCCTCCGGGTCGCTGCCGGCGACGATCCCGGCGCCCGCGTGCGCGGTGAACGGGATGCCGCGCTCGTCCGCCCCGGCGAGGTCGAACTGCGCGCCGCGGAGTGCGATCGCCCACTCCCCGTCGCCGTGCGCGTCGACCCAGCCGACCGGTCCGGCGTAGCGCCCGCGATCGGAGGGCTCGATGCGCGCGATGGCCGCGAGCGCGGCATCCGTCGGCGTTCCGGCGACCGCGGCCGTCGGGTGCAGCACTTCGATGAGGTCGAGCACCGAGGTCTCGGTCGAGGTCGTCGCCTCGACGTCGGTCGCGAGGTGCCACACGTTCGGCAGCGCGAGGGTGAACGGCTGCTCGCTCGTCGCGAGGGCCTTCGTGAGGGGAGCGAGGGCGTCGACGAGGCTCCGGACGGCGAAGCCGTGCTCGGAGAGGTCTTTTGCGCTGGATGCCAGGGCGAGCGCCGCCTCGCGGTCGGAGTCGGGGTCGGCGCCGCGGGCGAGCGTGCCGGCGAGCACGCGGGCGGTGACCGTACCCCCCGATACCGTCACGAGGGTCTCGGGGCTCGCGCCGATGAGGCCGTGCACCGCGTAGACCCACGTGTCGGGGTAGCCCGAGGCGAGGGAGCGGACGAGGCGGCGGAGGTCGGAGCCGGCCGGCACGGTGCCGGCGAGGTCGCGTGCGAGGACGACCTTGCTCACCTCGCCGGCGGCGATCGCGGCGAGGCCCGCGCGCACGGCGTCCTGATATCCCTCGGGCGTGAGCGCGCCCGGGCCGACGGCGGCCGACCAGTGCGGGCCGAACGGGACGACCCGCGGCTCGTCGGGGTCGGGCGCACCGGCATCCGGCAGCACCCACGTCGCCCACGTGCGATCGCCGGCGTGCCCGATCGTGAGCCGCGGCACGGTCAGCACCGCGGGCGCGGCCGAGTGCGCGTCGAAGGGCAGCGCGCCGAACGCGACGAGCCCCGACCCGGGCGTCTCGACGTGGTCGTCGACGTGCGCGGCGGCGGCGACCTCGCGCCAGCGCGCGGCGAGGGAAGCGGTGTCGGTGCCGGGGGCGGTGAGGGTCAGGGCGTCGCCGACGCCGACGAGCCACGATCCGCGGCGGCCCCAGACGAGCGGGTCGGCGGGATCGGCGTAGGCGAGCAGATCGCCGCCGAGGGGCGCGATCTCGCGGGTCACGACGCGCAGCCGAGCGGTGCGGGTTGCGGCGGAGATCACCCGTCCAGCCTAATCCGGCCCCGCCGCGCCCCGGCCGCCCGCCGGCCGCGCCGCCCGCCGGCTCTCGTCCGGACTGAGGTGCGAACGCGTAGGCTCGCGCACATGAGCACCGCGGCCCCCGCATCCCCGCCCGACCTGCCCGCGCCGGGCACCCGGCTCGTCTTCCGGTGGACCAAGTGGGACGGGTCACCGCACTGGGAGCACGACTGCGTGTTCCTCGGCAGCGACCGGTGGGGCGACTGGGTGGGGCAGCGGTCGGGGTGGCGGAGCGTCCGCCCCGGCTACGACTTCGGCTCCGACGGCGACAACGTCACCCTCATCCCGCCGACCGGCGAGTTCGCCGCGACGTTCAACGCCACGCACCCGCGCGTCGCGATCTACATCGACATCGCCTGGGACGTGCGATGGCAGGACGGCAGCCCGACCGGCATCGACATGGACCTCGACGTCATCCGCGCCCGCGACGGCCGCGGCATCTGGATAGACGACCGCGACGAGTGGGCCGAGCACCGTGTGCAGTACGGCTATCCGCTCGACATCGCCACGCGGCTCGAGCAGGTCGCCCTCGATCTCGAGCGCGAGGTCACCGAGGAGAGCACCCCCTACGACGGGGCGACCGCGGCGCACTGGCTGGCCGCGCTCGACCGCCTGGCGCCCGCCTAGGATCGAACGGTGACCGAGCCTCGCCCCGAGCATCCCGCCGACACGCCCCACCCCGACGCCGCGCCCGCCGCGCACGACGCCGCGCCCGCCGCGCACCGCGCCGACCTGGGCAAGGACCCGTCCCGCGTGAGCGGCATGTTCGACGAGGTCGCGAGCGGCTACGACCGCACCAACACGGTGCTGAGCCTCGGGCAGGACAAGCTCTGGCGCGTCGCGACGACCCGCGCCGTGGCGCCCCGCCCGGGGCAGCGCATCCTCGACCTCGCCGCCGGCACCGGGGCGAGCTCGGTGGCCCTCGCCCGGAGCGGCGCGGAGGTCGTCGCGGGCGACTTCTCGCCCGGCATGATCGCCGAGGGGCGCCGCCGGCACGGGCACGTCCCGAATGTCACGTTCGTCGAAGCGGATGCCATGGCACTGCCCTTCGGTGACGGCGAGTTCGACGCGGTCACGATCTCGTTCGGGCTCCGCAACGTCGCCGACCCGCACGCCGCGCTCGCGGAGATGCTGCGCGTGACCGCGCCCGGCGGGCGCATCGTGATCTGCGAGTTCTCGCACCCGCAGAACGCCGCGTTCGCGGGCCTCTACGGCTTCTACAACGACCGGGTGCTGCCGCTCGTCGCGAAGGCGGTGAGCTCGAACGCCGACGCGTACGACTACCTGAACGAGTCGATCCGCGACTGGCCCGACCAGAAGACCCTGTCGGGGTGGATGCGCGAGGCCGGGTGGACCGAGGTCGCGCACCGCGACCTCACGTTCGGCATCGTGGCGCTGCACCGCGGCGTCAAGCCGTTCGCGTGAGGCGAGCCGTTCGCGTGCGGGTGCGGGTCGGCGGCGGACCGCGCCCGGGCGGGCCCCGGTAGGCTGGAACCGTGACTGCGAGCCTTCCCGCCTCCGGCGAGCGCCTCTCGGCCCAGCTGGGCCTGACCGAGCGCGTGCTGGCCGGCCCCCGCATGCGCAAGCTGCTGCGGGTCGTCGAAGACGGCCTCGACCGCGTCGAGCAGACCCTCGCGCGCGAGCTGAAGGTCACCGACACCCTCGCCGACGCGACCACCCGCTACCTCTATGAGGCGGGCGGCAAGCGCGTGCGCCCGATGCTGACGCTCCTCACCGCCGAGCTCGGCGAGGGCGCCACCGACGACGTGATCGCCTGCGCCACGGCGCTCGAGATGACCCACCTCGGATCGCTCTACCACGACGACGTCATGGACGGCGCCGACGTCCGCCGCGGGGTGCCGAGCGCGCACGCGGTGTGGGGCAACAACGTCGCGATCCTCACCGGCGACCTCCTCTTCTCCCGGGCCAGCCAGCTGATGGCGCAGATCGGCGAGCGGGCGATCCGCCTGCAGGCCGACACCTTCGAGCAGCTCGTGCTCGGCCAGATGCACGAGACCGTCGGGCCGCAGGCCGGGGAGGACCCGGTGGACTTCTACCTGCAGGTGCTCGCCGACAAGACCGGATCGCTCATCGCGGCATCCGCGCACGCCGGCGCGCTCTTCTCGGATGCCCCGTCGGAGTACCGCGACCCCGTGCGCCAGTACGGCGAGAAGGTCGGCGTGGCCTTCCAGCTGCTCGACGACGTGATCGATCTGTCTCCCGACGCGGACGAGACCGGCAAGGTGCCCGGCACCGACCTGCGCGCGGGCGTGCCGACCATGCCGTACCTGCTGCTCGGCCGTTCCGGCGACCCCGCCTCCCAGGCGCTCAAGGCGACGATCGACGATGGCGTCCTCCGCATCGCCGACGGCGCCGACCCGGCGATCCTCGACGACGCGATCACGGCGCTGCGCGAGCACCCCGCGACCGAGGCCACCCGGCAGCAGGCGTACGAGTGGGCGGATGCCGCGGTCGAAGCCATCGACCCGCTGCCGGCCGGCGTCGTGCGCGACGCGCTGGTGAAGCTCTCGCACGTCATCGTCGACCGCTCCAGTTGAGGCATCCTCGACCGTCTCGACACGCTCACGACACCATCAGGGATCGACTCGCGGTCCCGCACTGCAAAGGAACACCATGACCAAGCTGAGGCTGGCCATCGTCGGCGCGGGCCCCGCCGGCATCTACGCGGCGGACATCCTGCTGAAGGCCGAGCGCAAGTTCGACGTCTCGATCGACCTGTTCGACCACCTGCCCGCGCCGTACGGCCTCGTCCGCTACGGGGTAGCTCCCGACCACCCGCGCATCAAGGGCATCATCACGGCGCTGCGCGACGTGCTCGACCGCGGGGACATCCGCATCTTCGGCAACGTGCGCTTCGGCGAGGACCTCACCCTCGAGGACCTCAAGCAGCACTACAACGCCGTCATCTTCGCGACCGGCGCGATCCGCGACGCCGCGCTCGAGATCCCCGGGATCGACGCGGTCGGCTCTTACGGGGCCGCCGACTTCGTCAGCTGGTACGACGGGCACCCCGACTTCCCGCGCGAGTGGCCGCTGGATGCCGCGTCGGTCGGCGTCGTCGGCGTCGGCAACGTCGCCCTCGATGTGGCGCGCGTGCTCGCCAAGCACGCGGAGGACCTGCTTCCCACCGAGATCCCCGCCAACGTGCAGGCCGGGCTCGAGGCATCCCCCATCACCGACGTGCACGTGTTCGGGCGCCGCGGCCCCGCGCAGGTGAAGTTCACGCCGCTCGAGCTGCGCGAACTCGGTGAGCTCCGCGACGTCGACATGGTCGTGTACGACGAGGACTTCGACTACGACGAGGCATCCCAGGCCGCGATCGCGTCGAACAAGCAGGTGATGGTCATCGACCGGGTGCTGCAGTCGTGGCGCAAGCGCGAATCGGTCAACAATCAGGGCGGGACGGCGTCGCGCCGACTGCACCTGCACTTCTGGGCGAAGCCGGTCGAGGTGCGCACCGATGACGACGGCCGCGCGGCGGCGCTCGTGTACGAGCGCACCCGCCCCGACGGGCAGGGCGGCGTCGAGGGCACGGGCGAGCTGCGCGAGATCCCGCTGCAGCAGCTGTACCGGGCCGTCGGCTACTTCGGGTCGCCCCTGCCCGGCGTGCCCTTCGACAAGAAGCACGGCGTGATCCCGAACCACGAGGGTCAGGTCCTGCGCAAGGACTCGAACGAGCGCGTCCCCGGCGTCTACGCGACGGGCTGGATCAAGCGCGGTCCGGTCGGTCTCATCGGACACACGAAGTCGGATGCGATGGAGACGGTCAGTCACCTCATCAACGACCAGGGGTCGTGGTGGCAGCCGGCCGATCCGTCACCCGAGGCGATCCCGGCGCTCCTCGAGTCGCGCGGCGTGGTCTGGACCGACCTCGACGGCTGGCACCGTCTCGACGCGCACGAGATCGCCCTCGGTGAGCCCGTGGGTCGCGCGCGCATCAAGGTCGTCGACCGCGACGAGATGGTGCGGGTCTCGCGGGCCGAGTAAGCCGCGCGGCGGCGTTCGGGAGGACATCGGCATTCGGGAGGACTCCTGAGCCGCATTCGCCCTCCCGAGTGCAGAAACCCTCCCGAACCACACCCGCATCGCGTTCTCCCCAGGCGCCGATCCGGGGGATCTGTCCACAGATGCGCCGGATCGGCATCCGCCGGGGCGCCCCCGGGTCGAGCATCGTGTCGTGGACGTTTCAGCATGGACGGCAGCGCGCGGCGGGGTCGTGCGCGTGTCGGCGCTGATGGATGCAGGGGCATCCCGACACACGATCGCCACCGCCCGCGAGTGCGGGACGCTCGTCCGTGTCACGCGCGGGTGGGTCGCCCTCCCGGGCGCCGACGACCTTCTGGTCGGGGCGGCGCGGCGGGGCGTCGTGCTCACGTGCGTGACTCAGGCCGCCCGGCTCGGGCTCTGGGTGCTCGCGAGCGGGCCCCGCCCGCACGTGGGCGCGTCACCGCACGCCGGGCGGGCGCCGACGCAGGAGGCGGTCGTGCATCGTCACCGCCCGCTCGTGCCTCGGCATCCGGATCATCTCGTCGATCCCGTCGAGAACGTGCTCCTCACGGTCGCGCACTGCCAGCCCTTCGAAGCCGGGCTCGCCGTATGGGAGTCGGCGCTGCGACAGGGGCTGGTCTCCGCGCTGACGATGCGCCGGCTCGCGTTGCCGTCGTGCGCGCGGCGGCTGCTGGATGCCGCGGACGTCTGGTCGGACTCGGGCCTTGAGACACTCGTGCTGCCGCGGTTGCGATGGATGCGCCTGCCGCTGCGCCGCCAGGTGTGGATCGCGGGGCATCGGGTGGACCTGCTCATCGGGGACCGGCTCGTCCTCCAGATCGACGGGGCGCACCACACCGGCGCGCAGCGCGACGAGGACATCGCGCACGATGCCACGCTCACCCTCATGGGCTACCACGTCATCCGCGTGAGTTACCGGCACGTCGTGGATGACTGGGCATCGGTGCAGGACACGATCATGCGTGCGGTTGCGCAGGGCCTTCACCGGGCCCGGTGAGCGGATTCCGGGCGCGGCGTTCGGGAGGACATCGGCATTCGGGAGGACTCCCGAGCCGCATTCGCCCTCCGGAATGCAGAAGCCCTCCCGAAAGCGGGCCGGCGGCGGACCGCCGCGGAGGCCTCGTTAGGCTGGCGGCATGACCGACGTGCAGAAATGGGTGCCCGACATCCTGGGTGCGCCGTTCGAACAGCTGACGCTGCTGCTCGGGACGGATGCCGAGGGTGACGTCGTCGCGACGCTCGTGCGGTCGCGGCCGCGCGCAGCGGCGCTCGCGCCCCTCGTCGACGTCGACGTCCTGTACGTACACGGCTGGTCGGACTACTTCTTCCAGACCGATCTCGCCCGCTTCTGGAACCGGCTCGGCGCGCGCTTCTACGCCCTCGACCTGCGCAAGTACGGCCGGAGCATGCGGCAAGGTCAGACGCCGGGCTATGTCGCGAGTCTCGACGAGTACGATGCCGACATCGCCGCCGCCCTCGACGCGATGCGCGCGCGCTCGCGCGGGCGCGCGCGCCGGTCGCCGCGGCGCCTCGTGCTGATGGGGCATTCGACGGGCGGACTGACCCTGAGCCTGTGGGCCGCACGTCACCCCGGCGAAGCGGCGGCGGTCGTGCTGAACAGTCCCTGGCTCGAGCTGCAGACCGGGGCCATCGGGCGGCAGGCGATCGCGCCGCTGGTCGCCGCGCGGGCGCGTTTCGATCCGCTCGGCACGAATCCCGTCGTCGACCTGGGGTTCTACACGCGCGCGCAGCGCGAGCTCGGCACGCTCCCGGACAGTCCCGAGGGATGGCGCCCCGAACGCGGCTTCCCGACGCATCCGGGCTGGCTCGCCGCCGTCATGAAGGGGCACTCGACCGTCGCCGCCGGGCTCGACATCGACTGCCCGGTGCTCGTGCTGCTGTCGAAGGGATCGACCTCGCCGATCCAGTGGTCCGACGCGATGACGACGACCGACAGTGTGCTCGTCGTCGACGACATCGCCCGCACCGCGACGCGGCTCGGCAATCGGGTCACGGTCATCCGCGTCCCCGACGCGATCCACGACGTCGTCCTGTCGGGTGCCGAGCCGCGCGCGCACGCCCTCGCGGCGCTCCGCGCGTGGCTGATCGAGGGCGCCCTGGCGCCGATCGAGGCGCGGGTGTGAGCGACGCGGATGCCGGGGCGGACGCGACGCCGAGCGAGTTCGACCAGGCAGTCACGTGGCTGCAGCGCCTCACCGGCGACCCGCTCGCCGACGCGGTGCCCGGTCGGATCCGCATCGATGAGGTGACGGACGCCTCGCCCCGCCCGCGCTACCAGGAGTGCCGCATCGAGGCCACCGCCGAGGCGCCGGGCGTTCCGCCGACGCCGGTGACGCTGCACGTCGTCATCGACCGACGGTTCTGGCCGCGCGTGGGTCAGGTGCTGCCGGCGCGGGTGCCGCCGGGCAGCCCGGCCGCGCTCGAGGTGTCGTGGGACGCGCTGCGTCGGGCTTGACCCGCCGCAGCGTGGCTCGCGCGCGACGCCCCGCGCGGCGCGGCGCCCACCCCGCGCGGTGCCCGCGTCAGCCCAGCAGCTCGGCCGGATGCGTGAGGCGCCACCAGTCGGTCGGCGGCTCGATCGTGCCGCGCACGCGGAGCGCGGCCGTGGTGTACGCGGGGCCGGCGGTCCAGGTGACCGATCCGACCTGCTCGCCGTCGCGGTACTCCGTCGGGTTCGTGATGTCGGTGGCGATCGTGATCGGGGTGTCCGACCAGGTTCGCAGTGAGGCGGCGTCCGCGACAACCAATTGAGCGGTGGCGCCCCAGGCGGTCGTGTACGAACCGACGAGCGTCTCGGCGGAGACGAGGGGCACGTCCCGGAACCCGGCGCGGATGCTGTCGAGGAGGCCCAGCACCGCGGCATCCTGCGACGATCGCGAGGCGCCGCCGAGGGTGATGCCGGTGACGTCGAGGGGCTCACCGACGCCGGTGTCGACCGTCGCGGTGAACAGCAGGCTGAAGGTGCCCTCGCCGAGGTTGCCGGTCTTCAGACCGGTGACGCCCCCCTCGCCGAGCAGCGTGTTGGTGTTCGTGAGGTGCCCCGGCCCGGGCAGGGTGATGTCGGGGGTCGCCGCGATGGCGCGGATCGTCGAGTTCGCGGCGGCGAGCTGCGCGATGCGCAGGAGGTCGCTGGGCGTGCTGACGTTCCGGGGGCTGATGCCGGTCGGCTCGACGAGGGTCGTGCCGGTCAGGCCCTCGCGGGCGAGGAACTCGTCGGTCGCGGCGAGGAAGGCGCTCCGTGATCCGTAGGCCCAGGTCGACACCGCGTCGGCGTAGTTGCTCGCCGACGGGATGAGCATCGTCGCGAGCGCGTCGCGCAGTGTCATGGAGCTGCCGGTGGGCATCTCGGCGACCGCCGCATCCTGCACGTAATAGACGTCGTACAGGTCGTGGGCGGCCTTGTCGAACGTGACGGTCGGGCCGGCCTCGCCGTCTCCGATCGGGTGCGCGTCGAGCACGACCAGCGCGGTGACCACCTTGCTGATGCTCGCGATCGGGCGCGGCGAGTCGTCACCGGTGCTGAGGTGCAGGCCGTCGGCGCCGAGATAGTCGGGGGCGCCGGTCACGGTGACCGTGGTGGCTCCCTCGGCGGGCAGGGCGAACGCCGCCGGCGCGACGACCGGCGCCGTGAGGCTGCGCGTGTTCGCGACGGGGGAGGGGAGCGGGGCGTTCAGCGCCCAGGCGACGTAGCCGACGATGGATGCCGCGATCACCGTCACCACGATGGCGAGGGTGAGGAGCGCTCGCCGCACGCGACGACGCCGCGCGGCGCGCGCCGCAGGATCGGGCGCTGCCTGAACGCCCGGCTCGAAGAGGTCGGAGAGATCCGGCAGCAGGTCGGGGTCGTGCACGCCTTACCGGTAGTTGACGAATTGCAGGTCGACGTCGAGATCGGCGGCCTTCAGCAGGCGCTGGACCTCCTGGAGGTCGTCGCGGGACTTCGACTGCACGCGCAGCTCGTCGCCCTGGATCTGCGACTTGACCGACTTCGGAGCCTCGTCGCGGATCATCTTTGAGATCTTCTTCGCGTCTTCGGAGGAAATCCCTTCCTTGAGCGTCGAGGTGATGCGGTACTCCTTGCCGGAGGCCTGCGGGTCGCCCGAGTCGAGCGACTTCAGCGAGATCCCGCGCTTGATGAGCTTCGACTGGAAGACGTCGAGGATCGCCTTCGCGCGCTCTTCGCTGTTGGCCTTGATCAGGATCGCGTCGCCCGACCATTCGATCGAGGCATCCGTGCCCTTGAAGTCGTAGCGCTGCTCGACTTCTTTGCGCGCCTGGTTGAGGGCGTTGTCCGCCTCCTGGCGGTCGATCTTGGAGACGATGTCGAACGAAGAGTCAGCCATGCCGCCAATCTACCCACCTCGCGCCCGCGCGGTCACCTCGCCCGCTGTGCGGGTGGCGCGTGCTCGCTGCGTTCTCGCCGGCTGCTCGCCGTCGTTCGCCGTTCACAACGTCGGAGATTCTCGGACCCGCGGCCCGGGAATGCCCCATACGGACCCCCGGGCACGAAATCTCCGACGTTATGAACACGGCCCGCGCCACACTGGTCGGGGAGCAGCCTGATTTCCCGAGCCGAAGGACACCCCGGCATGAGTGAGTTCGTCTATCACGCGGTCGTGGATCTGCTGCCCGGGACCGACGCGCTCCTGCCGGTGTCGGCGCTTCGGGGCATCGACGAGGCGGCCTATCGGCGTGCGATCTCGAAGTATGACGACACCCCTGAGCGTCGCCGGCTGGCGCAGACGCAGATCCCGGTCATCGATCGCGGGTGGACCGAGGTGGTCTTCCTCTCGCCGGTCCATCCGCACGCGATCTGGTCCGCATGGATGAAGATCGCCCCGCCCCGCCGCCGCCGCCGATGGAGTTCTGGCAGATTCCCGTCGAGTCCTTGCAGGCGCCGCCGGCGAACCGCGCGTGGCTGGCATCGCTCGCTGCGGCCGGCCGGCGGGGCGCGTGGTTCAACCGCACGCCGCACGTGGTGACGGCCGGACCCGTGCTGCTCGGCGCGGCGACCAGTGTCTCGTCGGATGCCGCGCCCGCGCCCTGAGCGCCGATGCGCGCAGCCGCCGGTTCGCAACGTCGGAGAATCGGCCTTCAGCGGCCTCAGAAGGCCCGAATCCGGGCCCCGCGCACACAGTCTCCGACGTTATGAACGCGGCCCGCGCCGCACCGGCTGCGGGCCCATACGCAAAATCTCCGACGTTATGAACGCGGCCGCGCCGGCGCCGGCACCGCCGGCACCTCGACGAGGTGGAACCAGCGGCCGGTCGGGCCGAGGCGGGTCCACACCGGCAGGAAGTGCGGGTCCGACACGTGCCCGTCGAAGACGACATCGGTCTCGCCGCGCGCGGCGAGCACGTCGAGAGAGCGCCGGACGCAGCCTTCCACGAGGCGCTCGCCGTCGGGGGTATCTGCAGCGGTCGTCTCGGCAGTGACGACCGGGGGTGACTCGTCAAGATAGACCATGCAGTTTGCGACGACCCGCCCCGCGACGACCCGCCCCGCGACGACCGCCACCGACGTCGCGTCGCGGTCGAGCTCGTCGGCGAGGTCTTCGTTCAGCGCCTCTGCGAACTGCGGGCCCACGGGACTCCACGCCGCGTGCGTCCAGGCGTAGACGGCGGCATTCGCCTCGGCGATCTGCAGCCACTCGACATCGGCGGCGCTCCGCACCGCGGGGTGGTGTCGCAGCGCGGTCCGGGACGCGACGGCGATGTCGGCGGGCGGCACGACCTGGATGGTCCGAGCGGCGAGTGCGCGCGCGAACGCCATCCGGTCGTCGTCGACGTAGCCTCTCGTCATGAACGCGAGGTCGTCGCCGCGTAGCGCGCTCAACCGCGCGGACATCTCGCGCCCGAGTCCGCGCCGCCGGCGATAGGGCGCGACGGCGATCTCGAACCAGTACCGATCACCGTGCACGCGCGAGGTCCAGAGGATGCCCGCAGCCACGGCATCCTCGCCCTCGATCCCGACGACGGAGCGCGTGTGCGCGTCGCGCCACCGATCGGGTCGCAGCGGGATCTCGCGCATCCACTCGGGCGCCGCGTCGATCGCGTCCTGCGTCAACGGTCGGAAGTCCACCCGATCACCCTCGCACAGCGCGCCGCGGCCCAAGCGCCCCCGCCCCGGCACCGCCACCCCGGTCACACCGCCGGCCAGCCCTCCTTCGGCGTGCGGTCGTCGGTGCGGAGCATCTCGCCGGTCCAGCACTGGATCGGCGACCCGTCGCGGTTCGGGATGCGTCCGGTCTGTTCGCCGGTGAAGCGGAATCCGCACTTCTGCGCGACGCGCATCGAGGCGACGTTGCCGACGGTGCACTCCCAGCGCATGCGGTCGACGTCCGTGCGGGCGAACGTGGTGTCGATGACGGCCTCGAGCGCTTCGGGCAGGATGCCTCGCCCGCGATACGGCGAGCCGAGCCAGTAGCCGACCATCCCGCCCTCGAGGCGCACGCTCACCACTCCGAGCAGCGCCGACTCGCCCCGTTCGCGGATCGCCCACGTCCATTCCCGGTCGGTCGTCCATCCCTTCGGCGCGTAGCCCTCGATGAAGCCGACCGCGTCGTTGCGGGTGTACGGCCACGGCGTCACCATGAACCGCTCGAAGACGGGTTCGGCGCAGTAGCGGGCGACGTCGTCGACACCGGCGTCCGTCAGCTGGTCGAGGGTGAGGCGCGCGGTCTCGAGTGCGAAGGGGGTCATCCCTCGATCGTAGGGATCGGTTCGCGGCCCCGCGCCCGTGCCGCCGCTCGCTCATAGACTGGACGGATGCTGGCGCTGACCGATGACCAGGTGCGCGCGGCGCTCGTGAACGCGACGCCCGACGAGCGCGCACGCTTCGCCGCACCGTTGTCGCTCGTGCTCGCCGACTGGGATCACCTCGACTTCCTCGCCTGGACCGACCCCGAGTTCCGCGGGCGCGGCTACGTCGTGGTCGAGCACGACGGCGTGCCGACGGGAGTCGTGCTGCGCGCAGCATCCGGCGCTCGTCCGCGCGCTGCGATGTGCAACCTCTGCCACACCATGCAGCCGGGCAACCAGGTCGCGCTGTTCACCGCCCGCCGCGCGGGCGAGGCTGGGGAGCGCGGCGACAGCGTCGGCACGTACATGTGCGCAGACCTCGGATGCCACGACAACGTGCGCCTGGCCGCACCGCTCGCTCCGAGTGAGGTGCGCGCGAGCGTCGATCGCCGCATCGACAGCACGCGGGAGCGCGTCGAGGCGTTCGTCGAGCGCGTCGTGGACCCGGTCTGAGGGCTCGGTTTTTCGCATCGCGCGCGGATGAGTAAGATAGGTGATCGCGCCTCCGCTCGACTGTACAAGCCGGTCGGGTGCGCACCCGGCGAGTTACCCAAGCGGCCAAAGGGAGCTGACTGTAAATCAGCCGTCTTAGACTTCGGGGGTTCGAATCCCTCACTCGCCACCCGGAAAATCCCCGGTGAGACCGAAAAGTCTCGCCGGGGATTTCGGCGTTTCGGGCCTCGCCCCGGTGCGGTGTCGGCCATTCGTGTCAGGATGGGAGCGACGCCCGCCGGATGCTCCGGCCGCCCCGCCGAAGGGACCGATATGAGCCAACCGATCACCTCACCCGAGTCGAACAAGATCCTGCGCGCGTCGATCTGGGTCGCGATCGGCGCCCTGATCGCGGCCGCCCTGGTCTGCGTCGTCTGGGTGCTCATCGGCGACGAGAACGGCATCGTCGGCAAGGCGTTCCTAACGGTGCTGCTGCTCGCGGCCTTCGCGGGGGTCGCGATCCTTGAGACGAACCTCGCCGCCCGGCGCCCCGCGTGGCTCGCCCTCGCGAGCATGCTCGCGTGGGTGCTGATCCTGCTGATCGGCGCATTCCTGATCTGGATGCCGACGAGCGGGCACTTCGGCGTCGGAGCCGAGCGGTTCTTCCGCTTCATCCTCATCGCGCTCATCATCCAGGGCGTGCTGCTGCACGCCCGACTCCTGCTGCAGGCGTACTCGCGGCACCAGACCGGGTTCACGACGGCGGTCACCTCCGTGACGATCGGCCTCGTCGTGATCCTCGGGGTGATGCTCGTGCTGCCGCTCATGACCGACGAGTTCGTCCACTACCGCCCGCTGTACTGGCGCGTCGTCGTGGCGCTCGCGATCCTCGCGGCGGTCGGCACCGCGATCGTCCCTCTGGTCAACGCGCTGTTCGCCCCCAAGGCGCCCCGCGCGGCGGCGCCCGCTCCCTACAACGGCGTCCCTCCCGCGTACGGACGAGTTCCCGCTGCAGCGCTGACGCCCGCGCCGCTGCCTTGGCCGACCTTCGCCGACGGCGTGACCCCGCTCCCGGCACTGCCCGACGGCACTCCCGACTGGAACGCCTACTACACGGGCCGTCCGACGTACGCACCCGCGGCCTCGGCCGCGCAGGCGTCGCAGCCCATGTCGGCCGCCGCGGCTGCGCCCACCGCCGCCGCTCCCGCGGCCCCTCCCACCGGCGCCCCGGCATCCGATCCCGCCGCCGCGCCCTGGTACCGCGGATACCCGCCGCCCCCGCCCGTACCGACGCAGCCTCCGGTCGCCCCGCGGGATTGACGGAGCCATGGTGGATGCGTCCGACCTGCTGCTCCTGGCCGAGCAGATCGCCCGTGAGGCGGGGGAGCTGGCACGTCGCCGCCGCGACGAGGGAGTGCGGATCGCCGCGACAAAGTCGGCGCTCGCCGACATCGTCACCGAGGCCGATCGCGAGGTCGAGACCCTGATCCGGGCGCGGCTGGCCGCCGCGCGTCCCGGCGACGGCTTCCTCGGGGAGGAATCCGGGGCGGAGCGCGGCTCGACGGAGATCACGTGGGTCGTCGACCCGATCGACGGCACGGTCAACTACGCCTATGGCATCCCGCACTACGCCGTCTCCATCGCTGCGGTCGCCGGCGACCCCGATCCCGAGCTGTGGTCGGTGCAGGCCGGCGTCGTCTTCGCGCCCGTGACCGGTGACCTCTTCCGCGCGGCGCGGGGGAGCGGCGCCTGGCTCGGCGCCGACCGCCTCGCGGTGTCGCGGCCGACGGATGCCGGGGCGCTCCTCGCGACCGGATTCGGCTACGACCCGGCCACCCACGCCGGAGACCTCGAGCGCGTGCGCACCGTCATGCCGCTCGCCCGCGACCTGCGTCGCGCGGGCGCCGCGTCGCTCGACCTCGCGTACGTCGCGGCGGGGCGGCTCGACGGTTACTTCGAACGCGGCCTGGCGCCGTGGGATCACGCCGCCGGTGCGCTCCTGGTCGAGGAGGCGGGCGGCGTCGTCGGCGGTGCGCCCGGCGGTCGCCCCGGCAGGCAGATGACGATCGCCGCGGGGCCGGACCTCTACGCCGCCCTCGACACAGCGATATACCACTGACCATTCGTGGCATTCCCGGACCCGCAGGGGTAGTGTTTACCCGATCGTTACCTTCGCCGCCCGAACGGTGCAGGTGATCAGAAGCCCGATTCACGACGCCGCTGCCCCCGGAGCGGCCGGACGAGAGCCAGCATTTGACGTTCGACACCCCCCAGGCTGACGCCGCGCCCACGCACCGCTCCAGCCGCCGACCCTCCGCGCCTGTCGCGGCGGAGGCGCCGGGTGCTCCCCTCACCCGCGCCGAGCTCCGCCGCCGGGCCGCTGCAGCCCAGGCGGCACCGTCCTCCGTCGACGCGCCGTCCGCGGACGCCGCCATCGGCGTCGAGCAGGTCGCCCCGTTCGGCGCCGAGATCTCCGTGGCCGAGGCCGTGGTCGCCGACGTCGCCGCCGCCATCATCGGCGAGACCGTCGGCACCGAACCCGACGCCGCGTCGCGCCGCCGCCTCCGCGAGGCCACCGAGGCCGTGTTCGCCCACGTCGCCGAGAGTGAGGCGGCGACGCCCGAGCGCGCGGCGGAGCCGGCCCCCGAGGCATCCACGTCGGCCTTCGTGAACCCCGAGCCGTGCCACCTCGACGAGTTCGAGTTCGCCGCCCGGCTCTTCTCCTTCACGGGCGAGACGCCGGTGCAGCGCACCGCGGCGTCGACCGCCGACGAGGCCGCGGAGACCGCCGCGCCGGTGTCGGCCTCGACCGTGCATCTCGCCGCCCGCCGGCCGCGCCGCGGACGCGTCGTCTTCCAGCGCGTCGCCGCCGCCTCGTTCTCGATCGGCGTCATGACGATCGTCGGCATGCTCGCCGTGGGCACGACGACCCCCGCCGCGGCCGTCGCCTCCGCCTCCTCCGCGCTGACGACCGACATCTCGGCGTCGGCGAAGGGCGCGGCGAAGAAGTCGGACGGCACTGTTCAGGCGTTCGTCACCTCAGGCGCGAAGGATGCCACGGCACTCGACCGTCCCGAGGGGTACAACGTCGCCTCGATGTCGGAGATCGCCGCCGACTCGGGGGTCACGATCTTCGCGGGCACATGGGTGAACAACCCGTCCGCGCCGATCCAGTGGCCGTTCCCGGTCGGGGTGCCCGTCTCGGCGGCCTACGGCTCGTCGTCGTACCTGGCGGAGTTCTCGTCCGCGCACAGCGGCGTCGACCTCACGCCGGGCGAGGGTGCCGAGGTGCACGCGGTCGCCGCCGGCACCGTGCGCATCGCGACCGAATCGGGCGGCGACTACGGCGTGACGGTGCTCATCGACCATGTGATCGACGGCCAGGTCGTCTCGACCCGGTACGGCCACATGCAGTACGGCTCGCTGCAGGTCTCGCAGGGCGAGATGGTCACCGCAGGGCAGGTCATCGGCAAGGTCGGGCAGACCGGCAAGGCGACCGGTCCGCACCTGCACCTCGAGGTCCTCCTCGGCGGCACCACGACCACCGACCCCATGCCGTGGCTCGCCGAGCACACGACGGGCACGCACACCGTCGGCTGACGGTTCGGCACAGCGCTTCGGCTCTGATATTCTTTTCTGGTTGCCCGCTCGCGGGCAGCACGCCCCGATAGCTCAGTGGCAGAGCACTTCCATGGTAAGGAAGGGGTCGTCAGTTCAATCCTGACTCGGGGCTCGCAGCATCCGCATCTCGCCGTGCGGGTGCAGCGCGGCAGGGTAGCTCAGTTGGTGAGAGCGCACGACTCATAATCGTGAGGTCGCGGGTTCAAGCCCCGCTCCTGCTACCAGACGAAGGGCCCCGATCGGGGCCCTTTTCGCCTCTCCGGAGGCCCGTGACGAAAGTCACCTTTGCCGCCTGCGGCGTGCACCTGGTATCTCTGGGGTGATCGGTCTGGGGCCGGTCATGGGGAGCGGCGCCGTGGGGGCGCAGCACCATCGAGGACGGGGGTCCGATGGAGCAGACCGTATTGATCCCGGCGGCGTATCGCTGCCCCGATCACGACAACCAGCAGGCCGTCACCGACGGGGTGCGCCGACTCGTCGAAGTCGAGCGGGTCGTGCACGCCGACCAGACCAGCGGCCCGTTTCGCGTGAGCGTGACCTGCCCCGGCCGCGCCGGCGACCCGGCGAGTGCCCACCGCCGGGTCTGCGAGGGGTCGTGGCGGGTCGCCGACCTCGCCGTACCCCGAACGCGCGCCGCGCACCGCGCGCCGCGCACCGCGCAACGCGCACCGCGCGCGGCGCCCGCGCCCGCGCCCGCTGAGGCATCGCGGCTCACCCCGATCCGCGCCCGTGTCGGACCTGGATCGTGTCAGATTAGTGCCCCACGCCCGGCCGGAGTGCGGCGATGATGTCGGCGGCTTCCTCCGTTGGCGGGGTGGTCGCGGTGAGTTCGTGTCCGTCGATGGTGATCGTGACGTCACGCAGCGGGCGCAGCGCGCGGACGATACGGCGGACCGTCACGCCGGTGGTCTTGTAGAGGTGCCGGCTGATCGCGAGAGCGCAGAACACGACGGTGAGGTGCGCGTGGATCGAGTCCGCGGTCGACGCGAACATCGGCCTCGCCCGCAGGTCGGTCTTTGCCATCCGGAACGTCGCCTCGACCTGGAACAGGTCATGGTAGGCCGCCACGATCTCTGCAGCGGAAGCCGTCGCGGTGCTGAGGTTGGTGACGTACCCCTTGAGGCCGATGTATTCGCGGGCCTTCTCGACTCTTGCCCAGTTCACGCCGGGCCCCGTGCCGAGGGTGACGAACCGGTCCTTCTTCGCCGGGCGGGTGCCGGCAGCGATCTGCTCGGCGCGTTCGATCTGCTTGTTCAACGTGATGTTGTCGCGGATCTTCCGTTTGTGGGAGTACTGCCACACCACTTGCCGCTCCCGCGCGTTCACATCCGCACCCATGGTTCGGGTGGTCTCGACCGTCTCCCCATCGGTGACGATGTTCCCGACGGTCGCGTAGTGCTCGGCGAGATCGTATGGCGCGGAGGAGGTGCGGGAGCCGACGATGAAACCGAACCCGGCGTCCTCCAGCCGGTTCAGGTTCGCTGCGGACAGCATGCCGGCGTCCGCGACGACCACGACCTCGGTCGCGGAGTGACGTTCGCGGAACTGGTCGAGGACGGGCAGCAGGGTGAGGGTCTCGCCCCTGTTGCCCGCGAACTCGTGGACTTCGAGGGGGAACCCGCCCTGGTCCACGAGGAGGCCGACGAGGATCTGCGGGTCGACGCGGCGCTCTTTGCTCATCCCGACCTTGCGGAGCTTGTCTTCACGCTCCGCCTCGAAGTAGAGGGTGGTGACGTCGTAGAGCACGACGGTGAGCGGGCCAGATCGGGTCGCATGCGCGTAGGCTGCGGCGGCGATCTTCGACCGCCAGTCCTGCTCAACGCTGCGGGCGAGGGTCCGCCACACGGTCGACAGCGACGGCGCACCCGGGACACCGAGCTCGTCCCACACCCGCAGCGTGTCCGCCTTGCTGGTCGGCTCGACGACGCGGGCCAGGACCAGCTTCATGAATGTGTCGTTGCCGACCGCGTCGAACCCGAGACGGGCGTAGGCGTCCTCGAGGACATCCCACAACAACCTGGACCTCGACCCGGTCACCGTCGGCGCGGTCGTGGCCGGCGGCGTCGCGCCCAGCCCGTCCAGATCGAACGGGACATGCCCGGCCAGCTCCGCGATCCGCTCCCGCGCGATCGCGACCAGCACCGCGAGCTGCTCATCGTCGTGCGCGGAGCCGAGGTGCTCCACGATCGTCCGCACACCACGGGTCTTCGACGCGATCTGCACCGCCGTCGCACCCGACGCGGTGCGCACCTTCCGCACGAACCACCCCACCGAGCGAGTCTAGATCGACGCCATTAGTGCCCCGCACGAGGCACCAGCACCCCCGGAAAATCAAGCCTCAACGATCCTCAACCCGCGAAATCACCCGACGGTGACACGATCCAGGTCGGAGCCCGGCGATAGCATGTAGCGTCCCCTCCTCGCCGCACTTCGGGAGACCGCGCATGCTGGGAAAGCTCCTCGTCCGGTACCTCCGGACCTACAAGTGGTGGCTCGTGGGGGTGCTCGTCTTCCAGTTCGCCTCGGCCATGGCGTCCCTCTACCTGCCGCGCCTCAACGCCGACATCATCGACAAGGGCGTGGCCGCCGGCGACACCGCGTACATCTGGTCGCGCGGCGTCTTCATGCTCGCAATCGCCCTCGGGCAGATCGTCGCCTCGATCATCGCGACCTATTTCGCCGCCCGAGCCGCCATGAGCGTCGGCCGCGACATCCGCCGCGACGTCTACGAGAAGGTGAGCGGATTCTCCGAGCGCGAGGTGTCGTCCTTCGGCGCGGGCACGCTCATCACCCGCAACACCAACGACGTGCAGCAGGTGCAGATGCTCGCCATGATGGGCGCCACCATGCTCGTCACGGCACCGCTGCTCGCCATCGGCGGCATCATCATGGCGCTGCAGCAGGACGTCGGGCTGAGCTGGCTCATCGCCGTGGCCGTGCCACTCCTCCTCGTCATCGCCGGGTTCATCGTCAGCCGCATGGTGCCGCTGTTCCGCAGCTACCAGGAGCGCCTCGACGGGGTGAACCGCATCATGCGCGAGCAGCTCACCGGCGTCCGCGTCGTGCGCGCGTTCGTGCGCGAGCGCATCGAAGAGGCGCGCTTCCGGGTCGCCAACACCGGCATCCTCGTCGTCGGGCGCAAGGTCGGGTCGCTCTTCGTCATCATGTTCCCGCTCGCGATGCTCGTGCTGAACGTCACCGTCGTCGGGGTGATCTGGTTCGGCGGCATCCAGGTCGACGCCGGCCACGTGCAGATCGGCACGCTCTTCGCGTTCATGCAGTACGTCGGTCAGATCCTCATGGGCGTGCTCATGGCGACCTTCATGACGATCATGATCCCGCGCGCCGCCGTCTCCGCCGACCGCATCGGCGAGGTGCTCACCTCGAACGACGCCCTCGAGCGGCCGGAGAACCCCGTCGCCACCTTCCCCGAGCGCGGCGTCGTCGAGTTCGACGACGTCTCGTTCACCTACCCCGGCGCGGAAGCGCCGGTGCTCGAGGACATCACCTTCCGCGCGGATGCCGGGGAGACGGTCGCGATCGTCGGGTCGACCGGCTCGGGAAAGACGACCCTCGTCTCCCTCATCCCGCGCCTGTTCGACGTCACCGGCGGCACGGTCCGCGTCGGCGGCGTCGACGTGCGCGCCGCCGACCTCGACCTCATGTGGCAGGGCATCGGCTACGTGCCGCAGAAGGCGTTCCTGTTCACCGGCACCGTGGCATCCAATCTGCGCTTCGGCCGCGAAGAGGCCACCGACGACGAGCTCTGGCATGCCCTCGACATCGCCCAGGGGCGGGACTTCGTCGCGGAGATGGAGGGCGGGCTCGGCGCCCGCATCGCGCAGGGCGGCACGAACGTGTCGGGCGGCCAGCGCCAGCGCCTCTCGATCGCACGCGCGATCACGCACCGCCCCGAGATCCTCGTGTTCGACGACTCGTTCTCGGCGCTCGACGTCGCCACCGACGCGCGCCTGCGCGCCGCGCTCTGGCGGGAGCTTCCCGAGGTGACCAAGATCGTCGTCGCGCAGCGCGTCTCGACGGTCGTCGACGCCGACCGGATCATCGTGCTCGACGGCGGCCGCATGGTCGGCGCGGGCACCCACACCGAACTCCTCGAATCCAACGAGACGTATCGCGAGATCGTCCAGTCGCAGCTGGGGGTGGACGCATGAGCGCCTCGCCCGGTCCGGACACCGCGCGCGAGACGCCGCTGTCCGAAGAGGAGCAGTACGAGCTCGAGCTCGCCGAGCAGGCGCGGCTGAACTCCGGCGACTGGGATTCGGTCGCCCCGGGCAAGGCATCGAACTTCCGACAGAGCTTCTTCCGCATGATCGGGCTGCTCGCACCCTACAAGTGGGCGTTCGCGTTCGTCTCGCTCCTCGGCGCGATCGGCGTCGTGCTCGCCGTCATCGCGCCGAAGGTGCTCGGCGAGGCGACCAACGTCATCTTCGAGGGCATCGTCTCGGTCGCCCTCGGCGACCAGTTCCCGCAGGGCACGTCGCAGGCCGACGTCGTCGCGGCCCTCCGCGCGGCCGGTCAGACCGACATCGCCAACATCGTCTCGGCGATGCAGAACTTCCAGGTCGGCGCGGGCGTCGACTTCGACCGCCTCCGCGGCGTCGTGGTCGCGGTGCTCGCGATCTACATCGCCTCGGCGTTCCTCACCTGGGTGCAGGGCTACGTTATCAACGTGATCATGGTGCGCACGATGTGGCGGCTGCGCGAAGAGGTCGAGGCGAAGATCAACCGCCTGCCGCTGGCCTACTTCGACCGCGTGCAGCGCGGTGAGCTGATCTCGCGCGTCACGAACGACATCGACAACATCACCCAGACGATGCAGCAGTCGCTCTCCACGGCGGTCACGAACGTGCTCACCGTCGTCGGTGTGCTCGTCATGATGTTCTCCATCTCGTGGCAGCTCGCCATCGTCGCCCTGATCGCGCTGCCGCTCATGGCCGTCGTGTTCGGCGTGATCGGCCCGAAGTCGCAGAAGGCGTTCAACACCCAGTGGCGCAAGGTCGGCCGCCTGAACGCACGCGTCGAGGAGTCGTTCTCCGGCCACGCCCTCGTGCGCGTGTACGGGCGCGAGAAGGACTCGCGGGAGAAGTTCCAGGAGGAGAACGAGGAGCTCTACGAGGCCGCGTTCAAGGCGCAGTTCCTCTCCGGCCTCATGATGCCCGCGATGATGTTCATCGGCAGCCTGAGCTACGTCGGCATCGCCGTGCTCGGCGGTCTCATGGTGGCATCCGGTCAGCTGCGCCTCGGCGACGTGCAGGCGTTCATCCAGTACTCGCAGCAGTTCACCCAGCCCCTCTCCGAGCTCGGCGGCATGGCCGCGGTGGTGCAGTCGGGCACGGCATCGGCCGAGCGCGTGTTCGAGTTGCTCGACGAAGACGAGCAGGAGCCGGATGCCCCGGGCGCGCCCGCGCTCGTCGAAGGCCCGGGCGTCATCGAGTTCGAGCACGTCGCCTTCAGCTACAGCCCCGACAAGCCGCTCATCCGCGACCTGTCGTTCCGCGTCGAGCCGGGACAGACGGTCGCGATCGTCGGCCCCACCGGCGCCGGCAAGACGACCCTCGTCAACCTGCTGATGCGCTTCTACGAGCTGGACGGCGGGCGGATCCTGCTCGACGGGCAGGACATCGCCGCGCTCACCCGCGACGACGTGCGCTCGCGCACCGGCATGGTGCTGCAGGATCCGTGGCTGTTCGCCGGGTCGATCCGCGACAACATCCGCTACGGCAACGAGGATGCCTCGGACGAGCAGATCGTCGAGGCCGCGGTCGCGACCCGCGTCGACCGGTTCGTCCACTCGCTGCCCGACGGCTACGACACGATTCTCGACGAGGACGCGGCGAACGTCTCGGCGGGGGAGAAGCAGCTCATCACGATCGCCCGCGCGTTCGTCGCCTCGCCCGGCGTGCTCATCCTCGACGAGGCGACCAGCTCCGTCGACACCCGCACCGAGCTGCTGCTGCAGCACGCGATGGCGGCCCTGCGCGAAGGACGCACGTCGTTCGTGATCGCGCACCGGCTCTCGACCATCCGCGACGCCGACCTCATCCTCGTGATGGAGCACGGCGACATCGTCGAGAAGGGCACCCACGACGAGCTGATCGCCGCCGAGGGCGCCTACTGGCGGCTGTACCGCTCGCAGTTCGAGCAGGCCGCGACGAGCGACGACACCGTGGCCGACGAGGCGACCGCGTGAGCGCGGTCGCCTCCCGGCGGAGCCCCCGCTTCGTGCTGTCGTGTATCGGCATCGGGCTCGCCGCGGGACTGTTGTCGGGCCTGTTCGGCGTCGGCGGCGGCACCGTCATCGTGCCGATGCTCGTGCTGCTGCTGCATTTCGACCAGCGGCTGGCCGCCGGCACGTCGCTCGCGGCGATCGTGCCGACGGCGACGGTCGGGGTGATCTCCTATGCGATGCACGACTCGGTGGCGTGGATCCCCGCGCTCATCCTCGCCGCCTTCGCCGTGATCGGCGCGCAGATCGGCACCTGGCTGCTCGCGCGGCTGCCGCAGAATGCGCTGCGCTGGGGCTTCGTGGTCTTCCTCGCCTTCGTCATCGTGATGATGTTCGTCGTCGTCCCCTCCCGTGACGCCGAACTGGTGCTCACGTGGGGGACGGGCATCGCCCTCGCCGCGCTCGGTCTGATCACGGGCATTCTCGCGGGCCTGCTCGGTGTCGGCGGCGGCGTCGTCGTGGTGCCGGCGCTCATGATCTTCTTCGGCACGAGCGACCTCATCGCCAAGGGCACGTCGCTGCTGATGATGATCCCGACCGCCATCTCGGGCACGATCGGCAACCTCCGGCGCGGCAACGTCGACCTGCTCGCCGCGGCGCTGATCGGGGGAGCAGCCTGCACCACGACGGCGCTCGGCGCGTGGCTCGCGGCCCTCCTCGATCCGGCGGTCGCGAACATCCTCTTCGCGGTGTTCCTCGTCTTCATCGCCGTGCAGATGGCGTTGCGTGCCCTGCGCTCGCGCCGTGCCCGCTGATCGGGTGTCCCGGCATCCTCGGTAGAATCGACGGGTGTCCGTGAATCCTGAGCTGGTGGGTCGTGCCTTCCCGCCGACCGCCCCCTACCTCGTCGGGCGTGAGAAGGTGCGCGAGTTCGCGCGCGCCGTCTTCGCCACCGACCCGCAGCACACCGACCCGGCCGCCGCCCGCGCCCTCGGCTACGACGACGTCGTCGCGCCGCCGACCTTCGCGATGGTGATCCAGGACCTCACGCTGCAGCAGCTGCTCGCGCAGGAGGACTCCGGCATCGCGCTCGAGCGCACCGTCCACGCCGAGCAGCGCTTCCACTACACCCGCCCCATCGTCGCGGGCGACGAGCTGGTCGCGCAGCTGCGCATCACCAACGTCCGCCCGTTCGGAAAGGGTGCGATGGTCACGAGCGAAGCGGAGATCGCGGATGCCACGGGCGCGCACGTCGTCACGGCCACCTCGGTGCTGCTGATCGGAGGAGAGGTCGCATGAGTTCTTCGACGAACCAGAACACCGCAGCCGCCGCGAACGCCGTCGCCGTGGGCGACGTCGTCGCCGAGCGCACCGTGCACCTCACCCGTGAGTCGCTGGTGCGCTACGCCGGGGCATCCGGAGACTTCAACCCCATCCACTATCGCGACGACGTCGCCGAGCGGGTGGGCCTGCCCGGTGTGCTCGCGCACGGGATGCTCACGATGGGCCTCGCCGTCGAGACGGTCGTGCCGTGGCTCGGCGACGCGGGTCGCATCGTCGACTACGGCGTGCGCTTCACCCGCCCCGTCGTCGTCGACGCCGAGTCGGGCGCCGACGTCGTCGTCGCCGCCACCGTCGGCCAGGTCGACGACGAGTTCCTGCGCATCGACCTGACGGTGTCGGCCGGTGAGACGACCGTGCTCGGCAAGGCCCAGGTGCGCGTGCGCCGGGACGGCTGAGAGATGCCCGAGATCGAACCGGTCGCGCTCGCGGACCTCACGACGCTCCGCGTGGGCGGGATGCCGGAGCGCATGATCGAGGCGCAGACCCGCGACGAGCTCGTCGCGGCGCTGCGCGACGTGTGGGCGAGCGGCGAGCCATGGCTCGTCGTCGGCGGCGGGTCGAACCTGCTCGTCGGAGACGACCCGTTCGAGGGCACCGTGGTGCTCGTGCGCACGAGCGGCATCGAACGCCTCCCGTCGCCCCGCGAGGGCCACACGCGAGTGCGCGTCGAAGCCGGGCACGACTGGGACGACCTCGTCGAGTACGCGACGCGGGAGGGGCTGTCGGGCATCGTCGCGATGTCGGGCATCCCGGGCACGGTCGGTGCGGCTCCCGTGCAGAACATCGGGGCGTACGGCCAGGAGATCGTCGAGACCCTCGTCGAGGTCGAGCTGATCGACGAGGCGACGGGGGAGGTCTCCACCGTGCCCGCCGCCGATCTCGCGCTCGGGTTCCGCACGTCGGTGCTGAAGAACCACTACGGCTCGGTCGCGCCGCGGCCCGCGGTTGTGCTCTCCGTCACGCTCGAACTGCGCGACGTCGGCGACGAGGCGTTCGAGCTCTCCGGCGCGCAGCTTCGGCAGGCGCTGGGCGTCGCCGAGGGGGAGCGGGTGACCCTCCGATGGGTGCGCGAGACCGTGCTCGCGACGCGGGCGCGCAAGGGCATGGTGCTCGACGACACCGACCCCGACACCCGGAGCGCCGGCTCGTTCTTCCAGAACGCCATCGTCTCGGCATCCTTCGCCCGCACCCTCCCCGACGAGTGCCCGCGGTGGCCGATCTCGACGACGGCGGCGCCGCTCGCCGCGCCGGACCGGGTCATCCCGCTCGACGACTACGCCGGCCTCTACCCCGTGCCGGTGCCCTCGCTCCCCGACGTTAAGGTGAGCGCCGCGTGGCTCATCGAGCACGCCGGCCTGCGCAAGGGATTCCACCTGCCGCGGTCGCGGGCGGGGCTGTCGACCAAGCACGCGCTCGCGCTGACGAACCGCGGGGATGCCTCGGCGGGCGAGCTCGCCGAGCTGGCGCGCTACATCCAGAGCCGTGTGCAGAGTGAGTTCGGCCTCATCCTGCAGCCCGAACCCGTGCTCGTCGGCGTCGAGCTCTGACGCGGGCGCGCGGCGCACCAGAATCGGAGATCAGCAACAGAATCGGATGCCGCGGTCGTGATCGTCCGATTCTGTTGCGATTCTCCGAATCCGCTGCGCCCGCGCCCGCGCGACGCGGGCCGTGCTCAGGCGAACAGGCGCTGCAGGCGCTGCACGCCCTCGAGCAGCTGGTCGTCGCCGAGCGCGTACGACAGGCGGAGATATCCCGACGGGCCGAAGGCCTCGCCCGGCACCACGGCGACCTCGGCCTCGTCGAGGATGAAGTCGGCGAGCTCGAGCGAGGTGTCGATGCGAGTGCCCCGCCACTCGCGGCCGAGCAGGCCGCGGACGTCCGGGTACACGTAGAACGCGCCGAGCGGCACCGGCACCGTGACCCCGGGGATCTTCGCGAGTTCGGCGACGATCACCTGACGGCGGCGGTCGAAGGCCTGGCGCATCTCCTCCGCCTCGGTCTGCGGCCCGGTGAGGGCCGCGAGCGCGGCGCGCTGGGCGATGTTGTTGACGTTGGAGCTCAGGTGCGACTGCAGGTTGCCGGCGACCTTGATGGCGTCGGCGGGCCCGACCATCCAGCCCACCCGCCAGCCCGTCATGGCGTACGTCTTCGCCACCCCGTTGACGAGGATCGTCTGGCCGGCGAGCCCGGGGACCGCCTCGACGATCGAGACGGCGCGCACGTCCTCGTAGACGAGGTTCTGATAGATCTCGTCGCTGATCACCCAGATGCCGTGCTCGAGGGCCCACTGCCCGATCGCGGCGGTCTCCTCGGGCGTGTACACCGATCCGGTGGGGTTCGACGGCGAGACGAACACGAGCGCGGTGGTGCGATCGGTGCGCGCCGCCTCGAGCTGCTCGACGGTCACCTTGTAGTCCTGATCGGCGCCGGCGAACACCTCGACCGGAACGCCGTCGGCGAGGGCGATCGCCTCGGGATAGGTCGTCCAGTACGGCGCGGGCAGCAGCACCTCGTCGCCCGGGTTCACCACGGCCTGGAAGGCCTGATAGACCGCCTGCTTGCCGCCGTTGGTGACGATCACCTGCGACGGGGAGACCTCGAGACCCGAGTCGCGGAGGGTCTTCGCGGCGATCGCCTCGCGCAGCACCGGCAGGCCGGCGGCGGGCGTGTAGCGGAAGTTCGCCGGGTCGCGCAGCGCCTCGGCCGCGGCATCCACGATGAACTGCGGTGTCGCGAAGTCTGGCTCGCCGGCGGCGTACGAGATGACGGGCTTGCCCTCGGACTTGAGGGCCTTCGCCTTCGCGTCGACCTTGAGGGTCGCCGATTCGGCGATGGACGACAGCTTGCGGGAGACGGGGGGGCGTTCGGTCACGGCACCCAGCGTAGTCGGCGGGGTCAGGCCGCGAGCGCGCGCCGCTTGCCGTTCACGTGCGCACGCCACACGAGCGCGGCCGACAGCGCCGCGATGACGGCGCCCGCGACGAACAGGGTCGGGTAGCCGATCACGGGACTGATCGCCGCGAGGACGGCGGGCACGAAGAAGCCCACGTAGCTCAGCGAGTAGAACACCGCGGTCAGGCCCGCGAGATCGTCGGGGCCCGCGATCCGCTGCACCTCCATGAGCCCGCCCACGAGCAGCAGCCCGTAGCCGATGCCGAGGGCCGCTGCGGCGACGAGGGCGAGGGCGACCGACCGGGTCAGCGCCGTCGCGGCCGCCAGCAGCATGCCCGGCACGACGGCCGCGAGGGCCGCGGTGACGCCGCGGCATCCGCCCGGCAGGTCGATGCGGCGCGCGAGCGTCTGGGCCCCGACGCCGCAGCCGAGGCTCACGAGGCACATGAGTCCCGCGAAGCCGACCTCGAACCCGGCGACCCGGTCGACCAGCAGCGCCGGGAGGATCGCGTAGGCGGATGCCGCAGTGCCGAACACCCACGGCGACATTGGCGCGACGACGCCGAGGAAGCGCCGGTGGCTCGCCGACGGGATGCGCAGATCGTCGCGCAGCCGCCCGCCGCGGGCCGGGTCGCGCGGGTGCGACTCGGGGGTGCGCAGCGCGAAGGCGAACGACGCCGCGCACAGCGCCACGTTGACGAGATAGGGCAGCACCTCGGGGAGCGGGGCGAACTGCGCGAGCGCCGCCGCGACGGCCGCGCCGAGCGCGAACCCCGTCGTGAGCGAAAGGGCCGCACGCCGCGCGCCCGACCCCGATGCGGAAGCGTCGAAGGGGGCCTCGGAGAGCTCTTTGATCCAGGCCGTCCCGACGGCCATCACGAGGCCGAGCGCGACGCCGGAGAGCACCCGGCCCGCGAACAGAAGCACGGGCTCGCCCGCCGCGGCGGCGAGCACGGCCGAGCCCGCGAGCGCGATCAGGGGGGCGGGCAGCAGGAGGGGGCGACGGCCGAAGCGGTCCGACAGGGGCCCGCCAAGCAGGAGCGCGGGGACGATGCCGATGACGTAGGCGCCGAGCAGGACGTTCACCGTGAGCGCGCCGAGGTTGTCGTGCAGCCGGTAGGTGACCAGCAGCGGCGTGAACTCGTTGCCGCCCCATGCGACCGCGAACAGCGCGGCGGCGGCGCGCAGCCACGGCTTCGTGCGGTGCCGACCTGCGTCGGCGATCGCGATCGGCGTCGTCGCGGCGCTCATCGGGCCGCTCCCGCCGTCTGATCGGCGGGCGATGTGCCCGCGCGCACGCCGTGGGCGGCCTCGAAGTGGGCGTCGAGCGTCGTGCGGAACGCGTCCGCGTCGCCCGCGGCGATCGCGGCGGCAAGGCGCTCGTGTCGGGCGACGACGGCCGTCATCCGCTCGGGGGTGCGGATGGAGGTCGCGGTGACGCGCTGCTGCCGCTGGCGCAACCCCTCGGCGAAGGTCGCGAGGAGGGTGTTGCCGGCGGAGCGGATGATCGCGTTGTGGAAGTCCGCGTCGGCCAAGACGAAGGCCTCGGTGTCATCGGCCTGCGCCGCGCGGCGCTGCGCGTCGACGGCGCGAGCCAGCTCCGCCGCGAGGTCCTGCCGGGTGTGCTCGTCGCGGACCGTGCGCTGCACCGCATAGTTCTCCAGTAGGCGCCGCGCCTCGAGCACCTGCGCGATCTCGCCGGGCGTGGATTCGACCACGAGCGCGCCACGCTTCGGGTACAGCCGCATCCAGCCCTCGGCCTGCAGCCGGAGGAACGCCTCGCGCACGGGCGTGCGGCTCACGCCGTGCTCGGCGGCGAGTTCGCCCTCGCTGAGCATGCGGCCCCCTTCGAGGTCGCCCTGCAGGATGCGCTGCTTGACGCGCGCGTAGACGAGGTCGGCGGCATTCGGGGTCGTTTCGTTCACAACATAGATACTAGTCGTATTCAAGGCGAGATGCAGAGGGGGCGGATGCCTCGGCATCCGCCCCCTGGCCCCCGTCCCCCAGGGGGGTCGGTCAGCCGAACTGGTTCATCGTGTTGTCCTTGCCGCCGGCCTTCAGGGCCGCGTCACCGGCGAAGTACTCCTTGTGGTTGTCGCCGATGTCGGAGCCGGCCATGTTCTGGTGCTTCACCGTCGCGATGCCCTCGCGGATCTCGCGGCGCTGTACGCCCTTGACGTAGGCGAGCATGCCCTCGTCGCCGAAGTAGCCCTTCGCCAGGTCATCGGTCGACAGCGCGGCCGTGTGGTAGGTCGGCAGCGTGATGAGGTGGTGGAAGATGCCGGCGCGGGCCGACCCGTCCTTCTGGAACGAGCGGATCTTCTCGTCGGCGAGCGTCGCGAGCTCGGTGTCGTCGTACGCGACGTTCATGAGGTCGGCCCGGTCGTACGCCGAGACATCCGCGCCCTGCGCCGCGAGCGCGTCGTAGGCCTGCTGGCGGAAGTTCAGCGTCCAGTTGAACGACGGGCTGTTGTTGTAGACGAGCTTCGCGTTCGGGATCTCCTCACGGATGGCATCCACCATCCCCGCGATCTGCTCGACGTGCGGCTTCTCGGTCTCGATCCAGAGGAGGTCGGCGCCGTTGCGCAGCGACGTGATGCAGTCGAGCACGCAGCGCTCCTCGCCGGTGCCGGAGCGGAACTGGTACAGGTTGGATGCCAGGCGCTTGGGGCGCAGGAGCTTGCCCTCACGGCGGATGATGACGTCGCCGTCGCTCAGCTCGGCGGCGTCGATCTCCTCGACGTCGAGGAACGCGTTGTACTGGTCGCCGAGGTCGCCCGGCTCCTGCGAGACGGCGATCTTCTGCGTGAGACCGGCGCCCAGCGAGTCGGTGCGGGCGACGATCACGCCATTGTCGATGCCGAGCTCGAGGAACGCGTAACGGACCGCGTTGATCTTCGCGAGGAAGTCCTCGTGCGGCACGGTGACCTTGCCGTCCTGGTGGCCGCACTGCTTCTCATCCGAGACCTGGTTCTCGATCTGGATGGCGCACGCGCCCGCCTCGATCATCTTCTTGGCGAGCAGGTACGTCGCCTCGGGGTTACCGAAGCCGGCGTCGATGTCGGCGATGATCGGCACGACGTGGGTCTCGTAGTTGTCGATCTGCGACTGGATGAACTCCACCGCCGTGTCGTCGCCCGCCGCGCGCGCCGCGTCGAGCTTCGTGAACAGCAGGTCGAGCTCGCGGGCGTCGGCCTGACGGAGGAAGGTGTAGAGCTCCTCGATCAGCGCGGGAACGGCGGTCTTCTCGTGCATCGACTGGTCGGGGAGGGGCCCGAACTCGCTGCGCAGCGCCGCGACCATCCACCCCGAGAGGTAGAGGTAGCGCTTGTTGGTCGACTTCAGGTGCTTCTTGATCGAGATCAGCTTCTGCTGCCCGATGAAGCCGTGCCAGACGCCGAGCGACTGCGTGTAGACCGACGAGTCGGCGTCGTACTCGGCCATGTCGGCGCGCATGATGTCGGCGGTGTACTGCGCGATCTCGAGGCCCGTGCGGAAGCGGTTCTGGGCCCGCATTCGGGCGACGGCCTCGGGGTCGATGGCGTGCCAGCTGTCCCCGTTCTCGTCCTTGAGTGCCCGGATGGCGTCGATGTCGTTCTGGTAAGCGGTCATGATGTGTCCTTTGTTGCGGTGTCCAAGCTGTTGCGGTGTCGGTGCGTGGTCGGGTCGGGTCAGGCCGACTCGACGAGGAAGCGGTTGTAGGCGGGGATCGTGAGGAAGGAGGGGAAGTCCTCGCCGAGCGCCACCTCTTCGAAGATCGCCGCGGCGTCGTCGAAGCGGTCGCCCTCGGTGCGGGTGACCTCCTCGAGCACCCGGGTGATGAGGCCCTCGATGTACTCGCGGGTGATCTTCGTGCCGTCGTCGGTGGAGCGGTCCTGGTGGATCCACTGCCACACCTGCGAGCGCGAGATCTCCGCCGTCGCGGCATCCTCCATCAGGTTGTCGATCGCGACGGCGCCGAGGCCCCGCAGCCACGCCTCGATGTAGCGGATGGCCACGGACACGTTGGCGTGGACGCCCGCCGTGGAAATCGGCAGTCCGATGTGCACGTCGATGAGCTGGGATGCCTTGACCTGCACCTCTGGACGCTGACGGTCGACCTGGTTCGGCCGGTCGCCGAGCACCGCGTCGAACTCCGCGCGGGCCACCGGGATGAGATCGGGGTGGGCGACCCACGTGCCGTCGAAGCCGTCGCCGGCCTCGCGCTTCTTGTCGGCCGACACCTTCTCGAACGCCTGCGCCGTGACCTCGGGGTCGCGCCGGTTCGGGATGAACGCGCTCATGCCGCCGATCGCGAAGGCGCCGCGCTTGTGGCAGGTCTTGACGAGCAGCTCGGTGTAAGCGCGCATGAACGGCACCGTCATCGTCACCTGGCTGCGGTCGGGCAGGACGAACCGGGCGCCGCGGCCGCGGTAGTTCTTGATCATCGAGAAGATGTAGTCCCACCGGCCGGCGTTCAGGCCCGCGATGTGGTCGCGCAGCTCGAAGAGGATCTCGTCCATCTCGAACGCGGCCGGCAGCGTCTCGATCAGCACGGTCGCGCGGATCGTGCCGTGCGGGATGCCGATGTAGTCCTCGCTGAACGTGAACACGTCGTCCCACAGCTTCGCCTCTTCGGACGACTCGATCTTCGGCAGGTAGAAGTACGGGCCGACGCCGTTCTCGATCAGGCGCTTGGCGTTGTGGAAGAAGTACAGGCCGTAGTCGACGAGCGAGCCGGATGCCGCGAGCGCGCGCCCCGCGCGGTCGGTGAAGGTCACGTGGTTCTCGGTGAGGTGCCAGCCGCGCGGACGCATCACGATCGTCGGGGTCTGCGCGGCGGTGACCTCGTACACCTTGCCCTCGGGGGAGGTGTAGCGCAGCTGCCCGCGAATCGCGTCGTAGAGCGAGAGCTGACCCTCGATGACGTTCCGCCAGGTGGGGCTCGTCGCGTCCTCCTGGTCGGCGAGCCAGACCTTCGCGCCCGAGTTCAGGGCGTTGATGGTCATCTTCGGGTCGGTGGGGCCGGTGATCTCCACGCGACGGTCCTCGAGGCCCGGGCCGGCGCCGGCGACGCGCCAGTCGGCGTCGTCGCGGATGTGGGCGGTGTCGGGCCGGAACTGCGGGTCGTGCCCGTTGCCGATCTCGAACCGGCGGCGCAGCCGATCGGCGAGCCGGTCGTGCCGGCGCCCGGCGAAGCGGGCGTGCAGCTCGCCGAGGAAGGCGAGCGCGTCGGGGGTGAGGATCTCCTCGTACCGCTCGCGGATCGGACCCGTGACGACGATCGCCGCGGTCGGGATCGGCCCGGTCGTCGGGCGAGTGGTCTCATCAGGCGCGGTGCCCGTGGCGGTCGGAGTCATGGACTTGCCTTTCGTGTCGGATGCCTCGCGGTCGGGAAGCGGTGTGCGAACCGTGCCGCGGTGGCTGGTGACACCACTCTGGGTGAAGATTCGGCGCCTCAGTGACCAATTGCGCTGTGAAGATTGACGCTTCTTCTGCTTTCGTGACACACTTCGGGACATGACGAACGTCGATGTTCCTTCCGCCACCGCCGCGACGGACGCCGCGATGGATGCCTCGGGAGACGCGGACGCCCTGACGATCGGACGCCGGATCCGTCAGCTGCGGACCGCTCGCGGCATGACCCTCGATGAGCTCGCCGCCGCGGTCGAGCGGGCGCCCAGTCAGCTGTCGATGATCGAGACCGGCAAGCGCGAGCCGAAGCTCACCCTGCTCCGCGCGATCGCGCGCGCACTCGGCGCGACCGTCGACCAGCTGCTCGAGGCCGAGACCCTCGACGAACGCGCGACGCTCGAGATCGCCCTCGAGCGCGCGATGAAGGGGCAGACCTTCCGCGCGCTCGGCATCGAACCGTTCCGCATCGGAAAGTCGGTGCCTGACGAGGCGCTCCGCGCCCTGCTCGCGCTGCAGGGCGAGATCCAGCGCCTCGGCGACGAGCGGTCGGCGACCCCCGAGGAGGCGCGTCGGGCGAACGTGGAGCTCCGTCACCTCATGCGGCGGCAGGACAACTACTTCGCCGACCTCGAGGAGCACGCGCGGGCGATCCTGCGCGCCGTCGACCACCCGGGGGGTCCGCTCACCCAGCGCACGGCGTCGGATATCGCCGCCCACCTGGGATTCTCGCTGCACTACGTGGCCGACCTGCCGGCATCCACACGCTCCGTCGCCGACATCCGGCACGGCCGGCTGTACCTCTCGAGCACGGTGCCGATGAAGGGCGATTCGCGCACCGCGGTGCTGCAGGCGCTCGCCAGCCGCATCCTCGGGCACAGCGAGCCGCGGTCGTACGCCGAGTTCCTGCGCCAGCGCGTCGAGACCAACTACCTCACCGGCGCGCTCCTCATCCCCGAAGAGCATGCGGTGCCGGTGCTGCGCGACGCCAAGGAGCGGCGCGCGATCTCGATCGAAGACCTCCGCGACGCGTACTCGGTCTCGTACGAGACCGCCGCGCACCGGTTCACGAACCTCGCGACCGAGCACCTCGGCATCCCGGTGCACTTCCTCAAGGTGCACGAGTCGGGCACCATCACGAAGGCGTACGAGAACGACGACGTCAACTTCCCCGCCGACCGGATCGGTTCGATCGAGGGGCAGCTGTGCTGCCGGCGGTGGACGAGCCGCACGGTGTTCGACATCCCCGACAAGTTCAACCCGTACTACCAGTACACCGACACCGGGAACGGCACGTACTGGTGCACGGCGCGCGTCGAGGCATCCAGCGAAGGCGCCCACTCCGTCTCGGTCGGGGTGCGCTTCGACGACACGAAGTGGTTCCTCGGGCGCGAGACGACCAATCGCGGCGTCTCGCGGCACGCGGTCGAGGTGTGCTGCCGGCGTGCCCCCGCCGAGCTCGAATCGGCCTGGCGCGACCAGGCCTGGCCGAACGTGCGCACGCCGCGGACGCTCCTCGCCACGCTGCCGTCGGGCTCGTTCCCGGGCGTCGACACGACCGACCTGTACGAGTTCCTCGAGGCGCACGCGCCGCGCGGCTGACGCCGCCAGCGTCACGGAGGCAGGAGATCTCACGGAGGCAGGACGGCTTCGGGGGGATCCGTCCTGCGTCGGTGATTTCTCCTGCCTCCGTAAGGCGGGCGGGGGGGTGGCGGAAGGGCGGGTCAGCGCAGCGCGACGAGCGCGGCCCACAGCTCCGCGCGGGCGGGGAAGGAGCCGAGGTCGACGCCGAGCAGGCGCTGAGCCTGCGCCACCCGGGCGCGGACGGTGTGCCGATGGATGCCGAGGGCCTGCGCCGTCTCGTCGATGCGGGCGTCGCTCTCGAGCCACGTGCGCACCGTGTCGACGAGGGCGGTCGCGTGCGCGTCGTCGTGCTCGCGCAGGGGCGCGAGCCGCGCCTCGGCCAGGGCGCGCGCGGCGGGGGAGTCGAGGGCGCCGAGGAGCCCCCGCGCCGCGTCGTCGGCGAAGCGGGCCGGGATGCCGGCAGCCGCCCGGCGGCGCGCGGCGACCGCCTGGACGTGCCCGGTCGCGAAGCCGGCGTAGTCGACGGGCTCCGACACGCCGCAGGCGGCGTCGAACAGCGCCGCGAAGGCGGGGATCGTCGCGGTGTCGGCGGCGGGCACCACGAACACGACCCCGTCGGGGCCGCGACCGTGGAAGAGCGCGCCCCGCGCCTCGGCGGCCCGCAGCTCGAGCCAGTCGACGGCCGCGTCGAGCCGCGCTGGGGCGACGGTCGCGACGGCCACGATGACGGGGGCGGCGGGCAGCGGCCCCCACAGCTCCCGCGACACGCGCCGGGCGAGCCCCGCATCCCCCTCGAGCAGCGCGTGCACGAGGCCCGCGCGCAGCGCCGACCGCGCCCGCCCGAGGCCGACGTTCTGCTCCAGCGCCAGGCCCGCCATCGCGATCACCGAGGTGACGACGCTCCGGCCCTCGAGGTCGAGTTCGGCGCCGGCGATCGCGATCAGCCCGCGCAGGTGGCCGCCCCGGCCGAGCGTCTGCATCGTCACGCGCGCCCCGTCGATCTCGAACTGCGACGCGGCGCGGCTGCCCCGCCGCAGTACGGCGCCCGCCTCGGCATCCAGCGCCGCGCGCGCCGCCCCGCCCGGCCCCTCGTGCGGATGGCTCTGGGTGAGCACGCCCGCCGCGTCGTAGAGTCCGACCCACGCGCCCAGCTGCTTCGCCAGCTCGGCGACCGTCGCGGCGAGCCCGTCGGGGCGGAGGGCGGCGAGCGAGATCGCGCGCCGCGCCGACAGCGCCCACGTGCGCCGCGCGTACGCCTGCGCGGCGATCGCCTCGGCGTTGGCCCGGGCGAGCGCGATGAACGGTGTGCGGTAGGGCACCTCGAACAGCGGCATGCCCGCGGCGCGGCACGCGCGCTCGAGGGTCGGCGGGATGCCGTCGCGCACGACCTCGGTGCCGAACCCCAGGCCCCGCACGCCCCGGGCGCGCAGGCGCGCCACGTACGCCTCGGCCGTCGTGGGTGCCGTGCCGGTCCGGGCGTCGGGCGCGAACTGGGTGCCGGTGGTCAGCAGCAGCAGATCATCGGCGAGGAACGGCGTCGGGTCGGCGAGATCGGAGGAGTGCACCCACCGCAGCGGTGCGTCGAGCGCGTCGCCCGGCAGGTCGCCCTCGCGCGAGGCGAGCCGCAGCGCCAGCTCGGTGCGGGCGAGGAGAGCCCGCAGCGTCGGCTGCGTCTCGGTCGTGGGCATCGTCGCTCATCTCGGGTCGGTGGTGCTGTCCGCGACGTACGCGTCTCGCAGCAGAATGTACACGACGGCGAGTGTGAGCGGCGCGCGCGCCGCCCTACGCTCCCAGGCATGAGCACTCCCACCACGACCCTCCTCGGCGGACCCACCCTCCCGCAGCAGCGTTCCCTCGTCACCGCGATCCCCGGTCCGCGCTCCCAGGAACTGCTCGCGCGCAAGGCATCCGCCGTCGCCTCAGGCGTGGCGCACACCGTGCCGATCGAGGCCGTCGCCGCCGGCGGCGGGGTCGTCGTCGACGCCGACGGCAACTCGCTCATCGACCTCGGCTCGGGCATCGCCGTCACGAGCGTCGGCAACGCGCACCCCGCCGTCGTCGCGGCCGTGCAGAACGCCGTCGCCCAGATGACCCACACCTGCTTCATGATCTCGCCGTACGAGTCGTACGTCGCCGTCGCCGAGCGCCTCAACCGGCTCACCCCCGGCGACCACGCCAAGAAGTCGGCGCTGTTCAACTCGGGCGCCGAGGCGGTCGAGAACGCCGTCAAGATCGCGCGCAGGTTCACCGGCCGGCAGGCGGTCGTCGCGTTCGACCACGCCTACCACGGCCGCACGAACCTCACGATGGCCCTCACCGCGAAGTCGATGCCGTACAAGAGCGGTTTCGGCCCGTTCGCCTCCGAGGTCTACCGCGCTCCCGCCTCCTACCCGTTCCGCGACGGCCTCTCCGGCGCCGAGGCCGCGGCTAAGGCGATCTCGCTGATCGAGAAGCAGATCGGCGCCGACAACCTCGCCGCCGTCATCATCGAGCCGATCCAGGGCGAGGGCGGGTTCATCGTGCCCGCCGACGGGTTCCTCCCGGCGGTTGTGGACTGGTGCCGCGCGAACGGCGTCGTCTTCATCGCCGACGAGGTGCAGACCGGCTTCGCCCGCACCGGCGCGATGTTCGCGAGCGAGCTGTTCGGCATCGTGCCCGACCTCATCACCACGGCCAAGGGCATCGCCGGAGGCATGCCGCTCGCGGCCGTCACGGGCCGCGCCGAGATCATGGATGCCACGCACGCCGGGGGCCTCGGCGGCACCTACGGCGGCAACCCCGTCGCGTGCGCGGCGGCCGTGGCATCCATCGACGCGTTCGAGAACGACGGTCTCGTCGGCCGCGCGACGGAGATCGGCGAGGTGCTGCGCGCGCGGCTCGACGCGCTGCAGGCGGCCGACCCGCGGATCGGCGACGTGCGCGGCCGGGGCGCGATGATCGCGGCCGAGTTCGTCGACCCCGTGACCGGGGCGCCCGACGCGGCGCTCACCTCGGCCGTGGCGAAGGCCGCGATCGCGGAGGGCGTCATCGTGCTCACGTGCGGCACCTACGGCAACGTCATCCGCTTCCTCCCGCCGCTGTCGATCTCCGACGAGCTGCTCGGCGAGGGCCTCGACGTCGTCGCCGCCGCCCTCGCCGCCGCCTGACCCCCATCCGCCACCACGCACGCCGCCCCACCGACCCCATCACCACCGAAGGAGATGCACCTATGACGGAGATCACCCGAGACGTCGTCATCGTCGGCGCCGGCGCCGCCGGACTCACCGCCGCCAACGAGCTGAAGAAGGCGGGCCTGTCGGTCGCCGTGCTCGAGGCGCGCGACCGCGTCGGCGGGCGGCTGTGGACCGACACGATCGAGGGCGCGATGCTCGAGATCGGCGGGCAGTGGATCTCGCCCGACCAGACCGCGCTCATCGAGACGGTCGCAGACCTCGGCCTCGACACCTTCAGCCGGTACCGCGAGGGCGACAGCGTGTACGTCGGTCCGGAGGGGACGGCGCACCGCTTCACCGGCGAGATGTTCCCGGTCTCTCCCGAGACCGAGGCGGTCATCGCCCGCCTCACCGAGCGACTTGACGCGATGGTCGCCGAGATCGACCCCGACCGGCCCTGGGCGCACGAGAAGGCCGCCGAGTGGGACAGCGTGTCATGGGATGCGTGGCTGCGCGCCCAGACCGACGACGACGAGGCGGTGCGAAACCTCGCCTTCGCCACCGGCTCGGCCATGCTCACGAAGCCCACGCACGCGATCTCGCTGCTCGAATCGCTCCTGATGGCGGCATCCGCGGGGTCGTACTCGAACCTCGTCGACGCCGACTTCATCCTCGACAAACGGGTCGTGGGCGGCCTGCAGCAGGTGCCCCTGCTGCTCGCCGAGCGCCTCGGCGAGGACGTCTTCCTGAACCAGCCCGTCCGCACGCTGGAGTGGTCCGACGAGGGCGTCACCGCCGTCGCCGACGGGATGACGGTGCGCGCGCGCCAGGCGATCCTCGCGCTCGCGCCCGTGCTCTACAGCCGCATCTCGTTCGTGCCGGCGCTGCCGCGCCTGCAGCACCAGATGCACCAGCATCTGTCGATGGGCTTCGTCATCAAGGTGCACGCCGTGTACGAGACGCCGTTCTGGCGCGAGAAGGGCCTGTCGGGCACCGCGTTCAGCCCGTACGAGCTCTCGCACGAGGCGTACGACAACTCCAACCACGGCGAGGAGCGCGGCACGCTCGTCGGCTTCGTCAGCGACCTGAACGCCGACGGCGTGTTCGAGCTGTCCGCCGACGAGCGCAAGCAGCGCATCCTCACCTCGCTCAGCCACTATTACGGCCCGGAGGCGCTCGACCCGGTGGTCTACTACGAGAGCGACTGGGGGAGCGAGGAGTGGACCCGCGGCGCCTACGCTGCGAGCTTCGACCTCGGCGGGCTCTCGCGCTACGGCAAGCACCTGCGCTCGGCCGTCGGCCCGATCCACTTCGCGTGCAGCGATCTGGCCGGCGCCGGCTATCAGCACGTCGACGGCGCGATCCGCATGGGGCGCCTGGTCGCCGCGCAGATCGTCGACGAGGTGCGCGCATGACGAGCCACGTCGTCGTCGGCTACACCGCGACGAAGACGGGGCGGGATGCCGTGGCGTTCGCCGCGCGTCTCGCCCGGGCGACCGGGGCCGTGCTCGACGTGTCGATCGTGCTGCCGAGCGCGGATCGCAGCGTCATCACCCCGCCCGCCGACGGCTACAGCCGGGTGCTCCTCGACCAGGCCCAGAAGTGGATCGCCGCGGCGATCGACCGCATCCCCGACGACGTCGTCGCACACGCGCACGTGCGCGCGGCGGAGTCGTTCGCCGAGGGGCTGGTGGAGATCGCCGACGGCCTGGATGCCGCCTACATCGTCGTCGGCGCCGCCGACGGCGCGTCGCGCGGTCACCACAGCCTCGGCTCGACCACGACCGAACTGCTGCACTCGTCGGACGTTCCGGTCGTCCTCGTGCCGCGCGGAGCGCGCAAGGTCGCGCCCGAGACCGGGATCACCCGCGTCACGGTCGCGATCGGCACGCGTCCGGGGGCCGATGCGCTGATCGGCGCGGCCGCCGACCTCGCGGAGGCCGCCGGCGTCGCCGTGCGCCTGCTGTCGCTGCTGCCCGTCGATCTTCCAGCGACCGCCGACACGGCCGCGATCCGCATCGCGGGGTCGACCGAGGCAGACCAGGTCCTCGCGGCGGCGAGGGCCGAGCTTCCCGCAGGCATGGCGGCTTCGGTCGTGGTCGCTGCCGGTGACAGCATCGAGGACGCCGTCGCCCATCTCGACTGGCAGGGTGGCGAGGTCGTCCTCGTCGGCTCGAGCCGCCTCGCACAGCCGCGACGCCTGTTCCTGGGCTCGACCGCGGCCAAGATGCTCAAGGAGATCACCGTGCCGGTGATCGTCGTGCCCCGCACCGCGCGCAGCGCCGGGGCGGCAACCCCCGAGGAGACGCAGCGATGACCCCTCCCGAAGCCGTCCCGCCCGTCGCCGCCACCGGTGAGAACGCCGGCGGGCTCTCCAGCAAAGGCCTCAGTGCCGGCACGATCGGCGTCGTCGGCGCCGTCGTGATCGGCATCTCGACGATCGCCCCCGCCTACACGCTCACGGCATCGCTCGGCCCCACCGTGTCGGAGGTCGGCTTCCAGGTTCCGACGATCATCATCGTGGGGTTCCTCCCGATGCTGCTGGTCGCCTTCGGCTACCGCGAGCTGAACAACCGGATGCCCGACTCGGGGACGTCCTTCACGTGGGCCACCCGCGCCTTCGGCCCCTGGATCGGATGGATGGCGGGCTGGGGTCTGGTGGCGGCGACGGTCATCGTCCTGTCGAACCTCGCCGGCATCGCCGTCGAGTTCCTCTTCCTGCTGATCGATCAGCTCGCCGGTAGCCCCGGCTGGATCGCCGACCTCGCGTTCAACCCGTTCATCAACGTGGCCGTCTGCCTGTTGTTCATGCTCGGCGCCACCTTCGTCTCGTACCGCGACCTGCAGACCACGCAGAAGCTGCAGTACGTGCTCGTCGGCTTCCAGGTGCTCGTGCTCGTGATCTTCCTCGTCGCCGCGTTCGTGCACGTGGCCAACGGCACCGCCTACGACGGCACGCCGGTCGACTGGTCGTGGTTCAACCCGTTCGCGGTCGGCGACTTCGGCGCTGTGGTCGCGGGCCTCTCGCTGTCGATCTTCATCTTCTGGGGCTGGGACGTCGTCCTGACCATGAACGAAGAGACGCGCAACCCCGAGAAGACGCCGGGGCGCGCCGCGACCGTCACGGTCCTCATCGTGGCGGGCCTGTATCTGCTGCTCTCGATGTCGCTGCTCTCGTTCGCGGGAACCGGCGACGGCGAGCTCGGACTCGGCAACCCCGACATCCAGGGCAACGTGTTCTTCTACCTGTCCGGCCCGATCCTCGGCCCGCTCGCCTTCCTCGTCTCGCTCGCCGTCCTGACGAGCTCGGCGGCGTCGCTGCAGTCGACGGCCGTGGGTCCCGCCCGCACTCTGCTCGCGATGGGGCACTACGGCGCGGTGCCGCCGGCGTTCGCGCGCGTCAACCCGCGATTCTTCACGCCGGGCTACGCGACCGTGGTGTCGGCGATCGTGGCATCCGTGTTCTACGCGGTCATGCGCTTCGCGAGCGAGAACGTGCTGTGGGACACCATCACCGCCCTCGGCATGATGATCTGCTTCTACTACGGCCTCACCGCATTCGCGTGCGTCTGGTACTTCCGCAAGCAGTGGTTCGACTCTGTGCGGATGTTCTTCTTCTCGTTCCTGTTCCCGCTCGTGGGTGGCGCGATCCTCGCGATCCTCTTCGTCATCACACTGCGCGACAGCATCGACCCCGACTACGGCAGCGGCTCGAACATCGGCGGCGTCGGGCTCGTCTTCCTGCTCGGCGTCACCGTCATCGGCGTCGGCGTCGTCCTCATGATCTGGCAGTCCATCAAGCGCCCCGCCTTCTTCAAGGGTGAGACGCTGGGAATGGATGCACCCCCCAGCACCCGTCGCCTGAAGGAGGCCGCACGTTGATCACCGAAACCGCCCTGCTCGAGAAGCTCCCCCGAGGACTGTTCATCGGCGGCGAATGGGTCGACGGGTCGGCCGGGACGTTCGCGGTGCACGATCCGGCGACCGGCGACGTGCTGGTCGAGATCGCCGACGCGTCGCCGGAAGACGGCATCCGCGCCCTCGATGCGGCGGTCGCCGCGCAGGATGCCTGGGCCGCCACCGCCCCGCGCACGCGCTCCGACATCCTGCGACGCGCGTTCGACCTGCTGACCGAGCGCGCCGACGAGTTCGCGCTGCTGATGACGCTCGAAATGGGCAAGCCCCTCGCAGAGGCCCGCGGCGAGGTCACCTACGGTGGTGAGTTCCTGCGCTGGTTCAGCGAGGAGGCGGTGCGCATCGCGGGGCGCTACGGGTCGAACCCGGAGGGCACCGGACGCATGGTGATCAGCCAGCGCCCCGTCGGCCCGTGCTTCTTCATCACGCCGTGGAACTTCCCGCTCGCGATGGCCACCCGCAAGATCGCACCCGCGCTCGCCGCCGGCTGCACGGTCGTCGTGAAGCCGCCGGAGCTCACGCCGCTGACGACCCTCGCGTTCGTGCAGCTGCTCGTCGAGGCGGGCCTGCCCGCGGGTGTCGTCAACGTCGTCACCACGACGACCTCGAGCGCCGTGTCGGGCCCCATCATCGCCGACCCGCGCCTGCGCAAGCTGTCGTTCACGGGCTCGACGCCGGTGGGCAAGAAGCTCATCGCGCAGGCCGCCGAGGGTGTGCTGCGGGTGTCGATGGAACTCGGCGGCAACGCCCCATTCGTCGTGTTCGACGACGCCGATCTCGACAAGGCCGTCGATGGCGCGATGGCGGCGAAGTTCCGCAACATCGGCCAGGCGTGCACCGCCGCCAACCGGTTCATCGTGCACGAGGCCGTCGCGGGCGAGTTCGCCGACCGGGTCAGCGAGCGGGTGCGGGCCATGAAGATCGGCCGCGGCACCGAGGAGGGCGTGCAGATCGGTCCGCTCATCGACCAGAAGGCCGTCGACGGCACCGCCGCGCTCGTGAAGGACGCCGTGGACCGCGGCGCGGTCGTCCGCGCGGGCGGCTCGGCGATCGAAGGTCCCGGCACCTTCTTCGAGCCGACCGTCATCACCGAGGTGGCCGCCGGCAGCGACATCCTGCGCGAGGAGATCTTCGGCCCGGTGCTCGCGATCGCGACGTTCGCGAGCGAGGACGAGGCGGTGCGCCTGGCCAACGACACCGAGTACGGGCTCGTCTCGTACGTCTTCACCGAAGACCTGCAGCGGGGCGTGCGCATGATCGACCGCCTCGAGACCGGGATGATGGGCCTCAACATCGGCGTCGTCTCCAACGCGGCCGCGCCCTTCGGCGGCGTCAAGCAGTCGGGCGTCGGCCGCGAGGGCGGCCTCGAGGGCATCCACGAGTACCTGTCCACGAAGTACACGCTGATCCCGGCATCCTGATCCGGGCATCCGCCCGCCTTCTCCCATCGACCGCATCGACGCGAAACGAGCAGCCCATGACCGACTACGCCGTCACCAACCCCGCCACCGGTGAGGTCCTCGCCACCTATCCCACCGCGACCGACGCCGAGGTGCAGGCGGCCCTCGCGGCCGCGGACGAGGCCTTCCGCACCTGGGGGCGCACCTCGGCGCCCGCGGAGCGCGCAGACCTGCTGCGCAAGGTCGCCGAGCTCCACCGCGAACGGCGCGACGAGCTCGCCGCGATCATCGTGCGCGAGATGGGAAAGCCGCTCGCCGCGGCCGAAGGCGAGGTCGACTTCGCCGCCGACATCACCGAGTACTACGCCGACCACATCGACGAGATCACCGGCGACACGCCCCTCGACATCCTGGGGGAGGGCACCGCCGTCATCCGGCGGGCGCCGCTGGGCGTGCTCCTCGGGATCATGCCGTGGAACTTCCCCTACTACCAGGTGGCCCGCTTCGCGGCGCCGAACCTGGCGGTGGGCAACACGATCCTCCTCAAGCACGCGCCGCAGTGCCCCGAGTCGGCCGCGGCGATCGCGCAGATGTACGCCGACGCGGGGTTCCCGGCGGGCGCCTACGTCGACGTGCGGCTCACGAACGACCAGGCTGCGGAGGTCATCGCCGACCGCCGCGTGCAGGGCGTGTCGGTCACCGGCTCCGAGCGGGCGGGCGCGGCGGTCGCCGAGATCGCCGGCCGGAACCTCAAGAAGGTCGTGCTCGAGCTCGGCGGGTCAGACCCCTTCCTGCTCCTGTCGACCGACGACCTCGACGCGGCCGTGCGGGCGGCCGCCGAGGCGCGCCTGGACAACAACGGGCAGTCCTGCAACGGCGCGAAACGGTTCGTCGTGGCATCCGACCTGTACGACGGGTTCGTGGAGAAGTTCAGTGCGGCGATGGCGGATGCCACGGTCGGCGACCCGTTCGACGGCGACACCGTGCTCGGCCCGCTCTCCTCGCTCGCGGCCGCCGAGCGCCTCGCCGAGCAGGTCGACCGCGCCGTCGCGCAGGGCGCCACCCTCGTCACCGGCGGCGTCCGCGACGGCGCCTTCTACCCGGGCACGGTGCTCACCGGGGTCACCCCCGAGATGAACGCGTACCGCGAGGAGTTCTTCGGCCCCGTCGGCGTCGTCTACCGCGCCGAGGGCGAGGACGAGGCCGTCGAGATCGCCAACGCCACCCCGTTCGGGCTCGGGTCGTACGTGTTCACGACCGACGCCGAGCAGGCCGACCGGGTCGCCGACCGCCTCGATGCGGGCATGGTGTACGTCAACGTCGTGCTCGCCGACTCGCCGGAGCTGCCCTTCGGCGGCGTCAAGCGCAGCGGCACCGGGCGCGAGATGGGCCTCCTCGCCGCCGACGAGTTCGTGAACAAGAAGCTCGTCCGCGTCGGCTGACACCGCAACCCGCCGCGAGCGGCGTTTTCCCTGCGGGGACGCCTTCCCTTGCGATGCGCCCGGGGGCAGGATGGGGGCATGAGCAACGAGTCCGATGCCGTCGTCTTCCTCACCGATCGCGAGTGCTGGGACCGCCTCGCCGAGCAGCAGCTCGGCAGGCTCGTGACGCACGTGGGCGACGTGCTCGACGTCTTCCCGGTGAACTACATCGTCGACGGGCAGAGCCTCGTCTTCCGAACCGCGGAGGGCTCGAAGCTCACCGAGGTGACGATCAACGACGACGTGCTGTTCGAGGTCGACGAGTACACCGACACGGATGCCTGGAGCGTCGTCGTCCGCGGGCGTGCGCACCGCCTCGAGACGACCGAGGAGGTCGACGCCGCCGATCGGCTGGCCCTCACGCCGTGGGTGCCGACGCTGAAGTACAACTACGTGCGGATCGTGCCGACCTCGCTCTCGGGCCGCGACATCCACCGCGGCGACGAACCCGATCGGTACGGGGTGCAGCAGTACTGACCGGGCCCGTGCGTTCGCGTGCCCCTGGGCCATGACGTACACTGGACAGTGCAGTGGAAGTCTGCATTCTTTCGCCGTGCCTGCCGGGCACGGCCGGGGAGATGGCAGACTCTCCTGAGACCGGAACGGTCTCTAGGGCGGTAGCTCAATTGGCAGAGCAGCGGTCTCCAAAACCGCAGGTTGCAGGTTCGATTCCTGTCCGCCCTGCGCGTCAGCGCTGAGTTGACACAGAAGGCGTGTCGGCTGATGCCGGCACGGAATGCAAGTCCGAGCAATTCACACGGGTGGGTACATGGTCGAGGAAGAGGCGCACGGCGAGGTCGTCGCAGCAGGCGGCGCGCCCCGCGACAAGAAGCTGAACTTCTTCCAGCGGATCGCCCTCTTCATCCGTCAGGTGTTCGGCGAACTTCGCAAGGTCGTCACGCCGACCCGGCAGGAGCTCGTCAAGTACACCCTGGTCGTGCTGGGGTTCGTCGTCGTCATGATGGCGATCGTGTACGGCCTCGATCTGCTCTTCACCTGGGTGGTCAACCTCGTCTTCGGTGTTCCCGCCTGACGCGGGCACCAGACCGACAGCCCGCCCCCGATGGAAGTGAACACACGTGTCTGAAAAGTATGTCGACGACGCCGACCGGGCCACCGCCGCCGAGCAGTCCAGTGAGGACGACGAAGCCCAGGAGGGCAACATCCTCGCCGCCGAAGAGCGATCCTCGGCTCCCGCCGAGCACCTCGCCGTGCACGTCGTAGACGACGACGAAGACGACGACAGCCAGGACGACGACGAAGACATCGACATCGACGACCCGGAGGCAGACGCCATCGTGAACGACGCACTCGAGATTGACCAGGCCGCCGAGGCCGAGGCCGCCGCTGAGGTGCTCACCGACGCGCTCGCCGAAGAAGAGGCCGAAGCCGCCGCTGCGGCCGCCGACGACGTGACCCCGTACGACGGTCCCGACGTCAACGGCGAGCCCGACGAGCCCGTGCTCGACGAGGATGCCGTCGCCGAGGTGGCCGCGGCCGCCGAGATCGTCGACGCCGCCGAGGTCGAGGCGGAGACCGAGCCGGCCGAGCCGGAAGACCCCTACGAGGCGTTCCGCGCCGAGCTGCGGTCGCTGCCGGGCAAGTGGTACGTCATCCACTCCTACGCCGGCTTCGAGCGCAAGGTGAAGGCGAACATCGAGCAGCGCAAGAACACGCTCGAGGTGGAAGAGGACATCTACCAGGTCGAGGTCCCCATGGAGGACGTCGTCGAGATCAAGAACGGTCAGCGCAAGATGGTCACGCGCGTCCGGATCCCCGGCTACGTGCTCGTGCGCATGGAGCTGAACGAGGACACCTGGTCGGTCGTGCGTCACACGCCCGGCGTCACGGGCTTCGTCGGCAACGCGCACAACCCGACGCCGCTGCGCTTCGAAGAGGCGTTCAACATGCTGCGCTCGCTCGTGCAGGTCGCCGAGACGGCGCCCGCGAAGGGTGCGGCCAAGGGCTCGGCCACGCAGGCGCGTTCGGTCGTCACCGAGGTCGACTTCGAGATCGGCGAGACCATCACGATCAAGGAGGGCTCGTTCGCGGGCCTGCCCGGCTCGATCAGCGAGATCAAGCCGGAGAGCGGCAAGCTCACCGTGCTCGTCTCGCTCTTCGAGCGCGAGACCCCGGTCGAGCTGTCGTTCGACCAGGTCACCAAGCAGTAATACAGACTCCTGTCGTAGAATAGGCAGGTTGTCCGCGTGCACGCGGACGTACCGCTGTCCGGAGAGGCCGGATTCGCGGGAGAACGGATGCCTCGGCATCCGTTCGAGGAAAGGACAAGGAAATGGCACCCAAGAAGAAGGTGACCGGCCTGATCAAGCTTCAGATCAACGCCGGTGCCGCCAACCCGGCGCCGCCGATCGGGCCCGCGCTCGGTCAGCACGGCGTCAACATCATGGAGTTCTGCAAGGCGTACAACGCCGCGACCGAGTCGCAGCGCGGCAACGTCATCCCCGTCGAGATCACCGTCTACGAGGACCGCAGCTTCACGTTCATCCTGAAGACCCCGCCCGCGGCAGAACTCATCAAGAAGGCCGCCGGCGTGCAGAAGGGCTCGAAGACCCCGCACACCGTCAAGGTCGCGAAGCTCACCAAGGACCAGGTGCGCCAGATCGCCGAGACGAAGATGCCCGACCTGAACGCGAACGACATCGAGGCCGCCTCGCTGATCATCGCCGGCACCGCCCGTTCCATGGGCATCACGGTCGAGGACTGAGGGGGAGACGACAATGGCTAAGTCCAAGGTTTACGAAGCAGCCGCGGCGAAGATCGACCGCGACAAGTTCTACACGTCCACCGAGGCGGTGAACCTCGCGAAGGAGACCGGTTCGAAGAACACCGACTCCACCGTCGAGGTCGCCCTCAAGCTCGCGGTCGACCCGCGCAAGGCCGACCAGATGGTCCGCGGCACGGTCATCCTGCCGCACGGCACCGGCAAGACCGCCCGCGTCATCGTGTTCGCCACCGGCCCCGCGGCCGAGGCCGCGATCGCCGCAGGCGCCGACGAGGTCGGCGGCGCCGAGCTCATCGAGAAGGTCGCCGGCGGCTGGACCGCGTTCGACGCGGCCGTCTCGACGCCCGAGCTCATGGGCCAGGTCGGTCGCCTCGGCAAGGTGCTCGGCCCCCGTGGCCTCATGCCGAACCCGAAGACCGGCACCGTGACCCCCAACCCGGCCAAGGCCGTGGAGGAGATCAAGGGCGGCAAGATCGAGTTCCGCGTCGACAAGCACGCCAACGTGCACTTCGTCGTCGGCAAGGCCTCGTTCACGGCCGAGCAGCTCGACGAGAACTTCAAGGCCGCGGTCGAGGAGATCGTGCGCCTCAAGCCCTCGAGCTCGAAGGGCCGTTACATCCAGAAGGGCGCCGTGTCGACCACGTTCGGCCCCGGCATCCCGCTGGACGTCGCTTCGCTCGCCTGAGCATCCGCTCGCACCGAGCAGACGGAAAGGCCTCACCTTCGGGTGGGGCCTTTCCCGTTCCCGCGCTAGCGTTGCGACATGGCTCCCCGCGCTCTCCGCGACGTCCTCAGCACGGACTCTCCGATCGTCCTGGGGCCGTTCGGCGGACTCTCCTCCATCGATCTGACCGCCGCGGTGAGCGAGGCCGGCGGCCTCGGCTCCTACGGGCTGTACGGCTACGACGGCGCGCGCATCGCCGAGACCGCCGCGCAGATGCGGGCCGCGACGACGCGACCCTTCGCCCTGAACCTGTGGCTGCCCACCGGCGACGAAGCGGCTGTGGATGACGGGGACCTCGAGCGGGTGCGGAGCGCGCTCGCGCCGCTGTTCGCCGAGCTCGGCCTCCCGCTGCCCGAGGCGCCGGCCCGGTTCCTGCCGCCGGTCGAGGAGCAACTCGACGCGGTGCTCGCGGCGCGGCCCGCCGCGCTCAGCGTCGTCTACGGTGTGCCCGCCCCCGATGTCGTCGCGGCGGCGCGGGAGCACGGCATCGCCCTGATCGGCACGGCGACCACCGTGGCGGAGGCGCAGGCGCTCGCGGCGGGCGGCGTGGATGCCGTCGTCGCCACCGGTGCCGAGGCCGCCGGGCACCGGGTGTCGTTCCTCGCCCCGCCGGAGGACTCCCTGGTCGGCACGTTCGCGCTGGTGCCCCAGGTCGTCGACGCGGTCGACGTGCCGGTCATCGCCGCCGGCGGCATCGCCGACCGGCGCGGCGTCGCCGCTGCCTTCGCGCTCGGAGCGAGCGGCGTCCAGGTGGGCACGGCGTTTCTGCGCACCCGTCAATCGGCCGCGACGGCCGGGCACCGCCGCGCGATCACCCACGCGCACGACACGAGCGCCGTCCTCACGCGGGCGATGAGCGGGCGCCTGGCCCGGGGCCTCCCGAACGCGGCGATGCGCCTGCTGGAGCAGCACGAGATCCTGCCGTTCCCGGCGCAGAACTGGCTCACCGGGCAGTTCCGCGCGGCGGCCGCACAGCAGGGTCGCGCCGACCTCGTGAGCCTGTGGGCAGGGCAGGCGGCGGCGCTGAGCGTCCACGACGACGCGGCTGACGTGTTCGCGGAGCTCGCGGCGGGACTGCCCGCCTGAGTCAGCCGTCCCGGCGCACCTCGAACCCGGTGCCGCCGGTGGGGGAGAGCTCGGCGACCTCGACGCCGGTCACGTCGCCGCCGCGCGGGCCTTCCCGCATCCAATCGAGCACGGCCTCCACCGCGGCATCCTCGCCCTCGATCTCCGCCTCCACGCTCCCGTCGCGGAGGTTCCGCACCCACCCGGTGGCATGGGCGCGCTCGACGACGTGCTGCAGCGTGAAGCGGTAGCCCACGCCTTGCACGGTTCCGGTCACGATCGCGTGCACTCGTCTCATGCTCCCATCCTGGCGCGGACCTTCCGCCGGCGCACCGGAGCGGGAAGGATGCCCCTATGGGAACCATCGACGACTACCTCGCGACCCTCGACCCGGCCGACAGCGCGGTCATCTCGCACACGTACGACCTCGCGCTCGAAGTGGTGCGGGAGGCGGAGCAGGGCCTCGGCTACGGCATGCCCGCGCTCGTCTACCGCGGTTCGCCGCTGCTGTCGGTGATGCGCGCGAAGAAGCATTTCGGCATCTACCCGTTCAGCCCCGGGGCGATCAACGCGGTGCTGCCGCTGCTCGACGGCGTCGATCACGCGAAGGGCACCATCCGGTTCACCGAGCCGCTCCCCGACGACACCGTCCGTGCGCTCGTCGCGGCGCGGAAGGCCGAGATCGACGGCTGATCCCGCCGGGGAGCCGCCCTGGTCTCAGCGCGGCCAGACGAGGCTCACCGCGAGGGCCATCATGACGACGGCGATCACACCGTCGAGCACCCGCCATGCCCGCGGGGTGGCCAGCCAGCGGGCGAGGTAGCGCGCGCCCAGCGCGAGGGCCGAGAACCACAGCAGAGACGCCGCCATCGCGCCGGCGGCGAACCACCATCGGTGCGCGCCGTGCGTGTTCGCGACCGAGCCGAGCAGGAACACCGTGTCGAGGTAGACATGCGGGTTCAGCCAGGTGAGGGCGAGGCAGGTGAGCAGCACCGGCAGCAGCGGGGCGCCGCGGCGGCCTGGGGCGCGTGCGGCGCCCGCGTCGAGCACCTCCGCGCCGGGGCGGAGCGACCGCCGGGCAGCGAGGACGGCGTAGACGGCGAGGAAGACGGCACCGGCCCACCGCACCGCGTCGATCAGCCACGGCACGGCGTGCAGCACCGCGCCGAGACCCGACACCCCCACGGCGATCAGGATCGCGTCGGAGGCGGCGCAGACGAGTGCGACGGCGAGGGCATGCTCGCGGCGGATGCCCTGGCGCAGCACGAACAGGTTCTGCGCCCCGATCGCGACGATGAGGGAGAGCCCCAGGGCGAGACCGGAGGCGGTGGAGGCGAGCATGGCTCGAACATACGGGCAGCCGCTGATACAGTCCAGCTCAGGATTCTTATGTCGATGAAGGAGCGCTTATTCATGCCGATTCCCGCCCTGGGAGCCGCGACCCTCGCCGCCGTGCTCGACGCGGGCAGCATGGAGGGCGCCGCCCGTGCACTGCACATCACGCCGTCCGCGGTCAGCCAGCGCATCCGGGCCCTCGAGGACGAGGTGGGCCGCGTGCTCCTCGTGCGGACGAAGCCGCTTCGGCCGACCGCCGAAGCGCACGCCGTCGTCCGCTTCGCGCGGCAGGTCGCGCTGCTCGAGCACGATGCCGCCGTCGAGCTCGGTCAGGGCGCGGGCCCCGTCGCCCTGCCGCTCGCGGTCAACGCCGACTCGCTCGCCACGTGGTTCCTCGCGCCGCTCGCGCGGCTGAGCGCGCGGCATCCGGTGGTCTTCGACCTGCACCGCGACGATCAGGACTTCACGGCGGGCATGCTCGAAGACGGCACGGTGACCGGCGCGGTCACCTCGCGCGCGGTGCCGGTGGGCGGATGCCGCGTGCAGCCCCTCGGCGTGCTGCGCTACGAAGCCGTCGCCACGCCTGCGTTCGTCGGCACCTGGTTGCCGGGGGCGGGCGGAGGTGGCGCAGACCCCGCCGATTCCGCCGCGCTCGCCGAGGCGCTGACGCGGGCGCCGCTCATCGACTTCGACCGTCGCGACGATCTGCAGACCCGATGGCTCGCCTCCCGTGGCGTCGACCCCGCGCTGCCGCCGCGGCACCGGGTGCCCGCCTCGCACGACTTCGCCGAGGCGACCGTGCGGGGGCTCGGCTGGGCGCTCCTGCCGACGCTGCAGTCGGCGGATCACCTGGCCGACGGGCGGCTCGTGCGGCTCGGCGGCGCGCCCGTCGACGTGCCGCTGTACTGGCAGCAGTGGAACCTGCGGTCCGCCCTGCTCGACGCCGTCGCAGTCGAGGTCGTCGCCGAGGGGCGGCGCGTCCTCGCGGTGTGAGACCGCCCGGCCGGTGCCGGCCGCGACGCCGGCCGCGCGCGATCAGCCCGCGCTGACCGCCAGCACGATCTTGCCCCGCGTGCGACCCTGCTCGAGCGCCTCGTGCGCGGCGGCCGCCTCGTCGAGGGGGAACACCCGGTCGACGTACACCTGGATCGCGCCGGAGGTCAGCAGGCGGCCGATCGTCGCGAGCGCGCCGCCGTCGGGGATCACGGTGTACGCGGTGGCGCGCACCCCGGCATCCGTCGCCGCCTGCGCGTAGCCGGGCCACGACCCGGTCGGCACGACGATGTACAGGCCGCCCGGTCGCAGCACCGTGAGCGAACGGGTGCCGGTGTCGTCGTGCACGTTCCCGACGAGGTCGATCACGACATCGACGTCGCCGACGACGTCTTCGAAGGCCATCGCGGTGTGGTCGATGACGACGGATGCCCCGAGTTCGCGCAGCCATGCGAGGTTGCGCGGCGAGCAGGTGGCGCTCACGTGCGCGCCGAAGTAGGCGGCGAGCTGCACCGCGAAGTGCCCCACTCCGCCCGAGGCGCCGTGGATGAGGATCCGCTGCCCCTCGTGCGCGTGGGCCGTCTCGACGACGAGGCCCCACGCGGTGAGCGCGGCGAGCGGCACGCCGGCCGCCTCGACGTGGGAGAGCGCGCTGGGCTTGCGCGCCACCGACAGCGTCGGCACGACGGCGTACTGCGCGTAGGTCCCGCCCGAGCGGGGGAAGGGCACCATTCCGAACACCTCGGTGCCCGCGGGGAACGGATGCGTCTCGTAGGGGGCGCGCACGACCACCCCGCTGAAGTCGTAGCCGAGCGTCGAGGGGAACTGCTCGATCGCGCCCGAGACCCCGCGGCCGGCACGTGTCTTCGCGTCGATCGGGTTGACGCCCGCGGCGACGACCCGCACGAGCAGTTCGCTCAGCACCGGCGCGGGTGTGGGGACGGCGGTCTCGCGGAGCGATTCTGCGGGCCCGGGCGCGTCGAACACGACCGCGCGCATCTCTTCGGGGACCTCGTGCGCCCCTGCGGCAGCGGCCAGGGCCGGGGCGGGCGTGCCCGAGTCGACCGGGGCGGAGAGCGAGGAGGCTCGGGGAGAGCGGAAGCGGCGGAGGCGATCAGGAGACATGCGCGTCCTTCCGGTTGCAGGTCGACGGCGCCGGCGGAGTGCCCGGTCGTCACAGTCAACCGCGCGATTGTCTCCGCCGTGTTACGCGGGTGCTACCGGGTCGAGAAGGCTCTGCGAGGCGGGCGCTCGGTCATCGGATGCGGGGGTGCCGGTGCCGGCGGCGGCCTCGGCACCCGGGAGCGCCCCGGCCGAGAGGGCGTGCAGCAGGCGCGTGAGGTTGTGGATGTCGTCGAGCGGCCAGTCGCGCAGGGTTCCCATCAGGGTGTGCTCCTGCGGGGCGCGCGCCGCGGCGAGACGCTCGAGGCCGAGCGCGGTGGGGGAGAGGATGCTCGCCCGGCCGTCGTCGGGATCGGACTCGCGCTGGATGAGCCCCAGTTGTTCGAGCTCGCGCGCCGTGCGGCTGAGCTGCCCCTTGTCGACCATCAGGACCTCGGCGAGGGCCGACTGCGAGATGCGCTCGCGGTTCACGACCGTGGTGAACACCTTGTAGGCGCCGGGGAGCATGCCCGGACTCACCCGCTGCGCGTTCTCGGTCAGCACGCGGCGCATCCGGTTGATGAGCTCCCCGAACTGCGCCTCCAGCGCCCGCACCGCCTCGGTGCGGGTCGGGAGGTCGTCAGTGGTCATGATGCCGTCGAGTCTACCGAGCGTCGCCCGCGGAGCCGTTGTCGTCACCGGCATCCACCGTGCGCACCGCGCCCGTCGCGGTGAGGGTCGCCATGCCCTCGGGGACCGACACCGTGGCGAGGTCCGCTTCGCCGGCCTGCAGGCGCTCGGACGTCGTCATCGTCGTGAGCGACCGGTTCGGCAGGAAGACGATCGCGAGCAGCGAGACGACCGCGAACGGCACGGCGATCAGGAACGAGTGCGAGATGCCGTTGGCGTAGATGTCCTCGAACACCACGCGCAGCGCCTCGGGCATCGCCGACACCTTCGGCAGGGCGCCCGACTGCAGCTGCTCGCCCCAGTACTGCGCCTTGTCCCCGAGGCTCATGAGCGCCGCGGTGATGTCGTCCTTGCGCTCGGCGACGAGGTCGATGACGCGCGCCGACAGCGCCGCGCCCATCACCGAGACGCCGATCGTGCCGCCGAGGCTGCGGAAGAAGGTCACACCCGAGCTGGCGACGCCGATCTGGTCGGGGCGCGCCTGGTTCTGCACCACGAGCACCAGGTTCTGCATCGTCATGCCGACGCCCGCACCGAGGAGGAACATGTAGACCGACACGAGGAAGAAGTCGGTGTCGTAGTGGATCGTCGACAGCAGGAACGAGCCGGCGACCAGCAGCACCGAGCCGACGATGAGGTACGGTTTCCAGCTGCCGTACTTCGTCACGAGCGCGCCGACGCCGATCGACGAGATCAGCAGGCCGCCGATCATCGGGATCGTCATGAGGCCGGCCTCGGTGGGCGTCGCGCCGCGCGCGAGCTGCATGTACTGGCTGAGGAACACCGACGCGCCGAACATCGCGATGCCCGTGGCGATCGAGGCGATCACCGAGAGGGTGAAGGTGCGGTTGCGGAACAGGGTCAGCGGGATGAGCGGCTCCGCGGAGCGCAGCTCGACGATCACGAAGAGGATCGCCGCGAGGACGGCGCCGCCGAGCATCAGCACGGTGGTGAGGCTCCACCAGTCGTTGTTGTTCGCGAGGTCGTTCCAGGCGCCCGTGGTCGTGGTGCCCGCGTTCGTCACCCAGATGAGCAGCAGCGAGACCGACACCGACAGCAGCACGATGCCGAGGTAGTCGATCGTCGTCTTCTGCTTCGGGCGGGCGGGCACGTGCAGCGTCGCTTGCACGAGGATCAGCGCGACGATCGCGACGGGGAGGGCCACGAAGAAGTTCCAGCGCCAGCCCCACGCGTCGGTGATGACGCCGCCGAGGAGCGGCCCGCCGATCGTCGCGAGCGCCATGACGCCGCCGAACAGGCCCATGTACCGGCCGCGTTCGCGCGGGCTGATGATGTCGGCCATGAGCACCTGGCTGAGCGCGGCGAGGCCGCCCGCGCCGATGCCCTGCACCGCGCGGCATGCGATCAGCCATTCCGGGTTCTGCGCGAAGCCCGCCGCGGCGGTGGCGAGCACGAAGATCACGATCGCGAGCTGGTAGAGCACCTTGCGGTTGGTGAGGTCAGCGAGCTTTCCCCAGATCGGGGTGGAGATCGCGGTGGTCAGCAGGGTCGCGGTGACGACCCACGTGAACGCGGTCTGGTTGCCGCCGAGGTCGTGGATGATGACGGGGAGCGAAGTGGACACGACGGTCGACGCGAGCATCGACACGAACATGCCGAGGATGAGGCCGGAGAGGGCCTCGAGCACCTGGCGGTGGTTCATGCGCGGCCTCGCCGCGGTGTCGGGAGGCGTGACGGACATACGGGTTCCTTTGCGAGGACGAGGGCTGCGGTGCCGAACGGCGGATCGTTGATCGACGTCAATGGTTGAGACCGGTCAACTATAAACCTGTGGTTGATCAGTGTCAACCATCCCCGGTGGCGGAGTGTCAGTCGCCGAGTGCGAGGGCGCGGTAGGGCTCGCGCGGGCGCACAGGGCGGCTCGCGTCCTGCGCCTGGCGCAGCACCGTTCGCCGGTACAGCTCGTCGATCAGCTCGGTCGCCAGGCGCACCAGCTGACCGATCTCGCGTTCGTCGCGCTCGACCCAGGCGCATCGGGGTTCGTCGCCGACGGGCACGAAGCCGTCGTGCTCCTCCCAGACCACCAGCGTGCGCTCGGCGCCCAGCACGTGCTGCTGCCACCACACCTGACGGAGGTAGGTGCGGGGGATCGACCGCCAGGACTTGTTCGTCGTCTTGATCTCGGAGAGGGTGACGCGTCCCTCGGCATCCACCGCGATCCCATCGGGGGTCGCGAGGTGCCGCTCCTCGACGACGGCGTGGAACAGCGCCGACGAGGGGTGGATGCCATGGGTCGCCGCCACCCACGCGGCGATCTCGGGCTCGCGGCGCCGGCCGTGGTCGGTGTAGGCGTTGCCGGAGAACCCGCGCCCCGCGCCGAGCTTCGCATCGGCCGCGCGGGCGATCGAGGTGTGACTGGTGAGCTGGGCGACGTCGGTCGCCGTGATGCCGCGCGAGCGCGCACGCATCCAGCCCACCCGATCGCGCGAGTCGGCGACGATCCGGGCGGCGAGTTCGGGGGCGACGCTCGCGATGACCTCCGGACTCATGTCTTCGAGGCTAACCCCGAGTCGGGTCAGCCTCGCGCGCGGCGCGCGAACGTCCAGGGATCGCGCGCGGTGTAGCCGTTCTGGATGCGCTGGACTCCGCCGCACTGGCCGACGCACACGGAGACGAGCAGCGCGGAGAGGGCGACGGATGCGGCGACGCCTCCGGCCGACGGGTCGACGGCGATCGAGTAGTACACGCTCGACACCGTGAAGACGGCCGCGAGGCCCGCGAGCGCCGAGGTCAGCACGCGCAGGAAGAGGTCGCCGGAGAAGGCGAGGAAGCGCACGGAGAACCAGTCGCCCCGCGTCGCCGCGCGGCGGCCCTGACGGTAGGGGAGACCGGCCCAGAAGCCCGCCGCGCGGGCGAGGCGACGACCCGAACGGTGCAGCGCGACGAGCAGCCAGACCGACGGGACGAGGGCGAGCGCGGCGACGATCGCCACCACGACGGCCGTGATCCCCGCGGAGACCGGCTCGCGGGCCGCCTCGGCGTCTGTCCAGGCGGCGCCGGGGTAGGAGCCGGGGCGTCCCCCGGGGCGAGGAGCCGGGTGGAGTCCAGGGCGAGGGCGGCGTAGGGCCCCAGCTCGTCGAGCCGGTCGGGGTCGAGGCTCAGCGCGAGGATGAAGACCGTCCCCCGCTCAGCGTCCGGGAGTGGGATCTCGCCCGTGATCGCCCCGACGATCGTGCCGTCTTCCAGCGTCGCGCGCCCGAGCGAGGCCGAGCCGACGTGCCCGTCGAGCGCGACGAACGACTCGGTGCGCATGTCGTCGCCGAAGCGGACGAGTCCGACCAGGCTCGCAACAGTCCGGGCCGCGTCTCGGTCGTCGGGGGCCGGAAGGATCGTCGTGCCGAGGAAGAACACCGTCGGCTCGCCGTCGAGGTAGGGGAAGATGCCGGCGACGGCATACGGGCTCGTGCGGAGCGTCTCGCGTGCTGTGTCGAAGGCGCGGGTCATCGCCGCAGCCGCCGACGAGCTCGATCCAGCCCTGGGGCACCCGCTGCCAGACGATCGGCGCGTCAGTCTCCGTCACGGTCGGCGATCTCCTGGTCGGTGCGCGGGCACTGGCCCTGGATGAGGTTGCGGCCGCGCTCGACGAGGTTCACCGCCGGCTGAGCGAGTGCGCCGGCGAGGTCGTTGCCCGACATCTGCGCCTCGCGGTCATCAGGCGATCGCGCGGGCGTCGGCTTCGGCCTCGAGGGCGCGGGCGCGCCGACGGATGCCATCGAGTGTCGCCTCTGCGGCGCGGGCGCGCCGATCGGCGTCGGCCAGGTCGGTGCTGCCGGCGGCGGCGATCGGGTCGGCCAGCGCGTCGCTGCGCGCCTGTGCGCGTTCGCGGTTCCGCCGGTCGAGTGCTCCTGCGGCGAGGCTCGCCTCGTTCTCGAGGTCGCGGGCACGGCTCTGGAATCCGTCGAGTTCGTTCGCCCAGGCGGAGAGAGCGTCGCGCGACGACCCGAAGGCCTCGTGCACGTCGCTCAGCTGCGGTCGGAAGCCGTCGTCGAGCGAGGCGCGGAACGCCCGCGCCGGAACTCATCGTGCGCTCCCGCCTCCGGGCGCCGACGCAGCTCCTCTTGGGCGACGCTCGCGCCCGACACCGAATCGAAGCCCGCCATCGCGGACTCCAGCCTGTCGCGGATGTCGCTGAACGTCGCCTGACTGCGCCGGATCGCGCCCGTGTCCACTCTGAGATCGACCATGTCCCCTCCGCGTCGGCTCGACCCTAGGTGGGCTCGGTTCCGGACGCGTATGGGGAGAACTGCCCATGCCCCGAGCGGTGCGCCGGTGATTTTGTGCGGGACATCCGACTCGCGTACACTGGAGGGAGCCAAAGACCGCTGGTCTCGGCGTGCGCGCGAGTGCATGTCGACGAAGCCTTGCATCGCAGGGGCCCGCGCAGGTGTCACAGAATTCCCGGGAAACCGGATCAGAAGCTCCGTGCGCATGCGCCGGAGCTTTTTCGTGTTGTGGGGGGACAGCGTCGATGGCGACGTCTCGCTCCCGCGGGGCGTCTCGTAGACATGTCTGATGAGACATAAGGAGTGGCCATGGCGCAGAAGGAAGCATCGGTCGCCGAGCTCACGAAGAATTTCGAGGGTTCGACCGCCGTCCTGCTGACCGAGTACCGCGGTCTGACGGTTGCCGAGCTCAAGGAGCTCCGCAACAGCATCCGTCAGGACGCGGAGTACGCCGTGGTGAAGAACACGCTGACCAAGATCGCGGCGCAGCGCGCCGGGGTCGAGGGGCTGGACGACGAGCTCAAGGGCCCGTCTGCCATCGCTTTCGTGCACGGTGACCCGGTCGCCGTCGCGAAGGGCCTGCGTGCCTTCGCCAAGGCACACCCTCTGCTGGTGATCAAGGGCGGGTACTTCGACGGTGCCGCCCTGACCGCCGACGAGGTGAACAAGCTCGCCGATCTCGAGAGCCGTGAAGTCCTGCTGGCGAAGCTCGCCGGTGCGATGAAGGCCTCGCTGACCAAGGCGGCATACGTCTTCAACGCGCTCCCCTCGAAGACCGTTCGCACGGTCGACGCGCTGCGCGTGAAGAAGGAGTCCGAGGCCTGATTCGGCCTCGGCGTAGAAGAACCCCAACTCAAGGAGAAAATCATGGCAAAGCTCAGCACTGAGGAGCTGCTCGACCAGTTCAAGGAGCTCACGCTCATCGAGCTCAGCGAGTTCGTGAAGGCGTTCGAGGAGGCCTTCGACGTCACCGCCGCCGCGCCCGTCGCGGTCGCCGCCGCGGGTGCCCCCGCCGGTGGTGCCGGCGACGCCGCCGCCGAGGAGGAGAAGGACTCGTTCGACGTCATCCTCGAGGCCGCCGGTGACAAGAAGATCCAGGTCATCAAGGTCGTCCGCGAGCTCACCTCGCTCGGCCTCGGCGAGGCCAAGGCCGTCGTCGACGGTGCCCCCAAGGCCGTCCTCGAGGGCGCCAACAAGGAGACCGCCGAGAAGGCCAAGGCTTCCCTCGAAGAGGCCGGCGCGACCGTCACCCTCAAGTAATCGAGTCTCTTCGGAGAATCGCAGCGAAGACCCCCGGGCGATGCCCGGGGGTCTTCCGCGTTCCACGGGGCGTGAGGTTGTCCCTCAGAGACCGAACGCGTCGTCCTGGAGGGCCGCCGTCGAACTGCGGACGACCAGGCGCGCCGGCATCCGGAGCTCCGTGCGCTCGCGCGCCGGATCGGCGATCTCCGCGAGGAGCACGGCGACCGCGCTCCGCCCCTGATCTCGCGGCACCTGCTGCAGGGTGGTCAGCGCGAACATCTCGGCGAACTCGTGGTCGTCGATCCCCACGACGCTGAGCCCCGACGGCACCTGGATGCCGAGCCGCCGCGCGGCGATGATCGCGCCGATCGCTACCTCGTCGCACACCCCCACGATCGCCGTGGGGCGGTGGCGCGTGTCGCTGAGCAGGTCGGGCGGTGTGCCTGATCGAGATCGTGCGGCTCGTGCAGCGCCGCTACGTCGCCCGCACGCTCGTCGACGCCTCCGCGCACCCGACGGTGCCGCATCCGCAGACCGTATCCCGTCCGGTTCCGGTGACCCTCGCGGTCGTGGCGGTCTACCTCGGCGGGCTCGCGAGCGCGATGTTCGGCGTGCTGTTCCTGCTGAGCCGCTACGAGGTGCCCGCCGACCTCGTCGTGATCGTCTCGCTCGTCGGCGCCGGGATCATCCTGTTCGGACTGCTCTCGGTCGCCGCCGCGGCGGGGCTGTCGCGGGGGAGCGGACTGTCCCGCCTGTTCGTCACGCTCCTCGCCGCCGCGCTGATCGTGCTGCAGGCGTGGACCCTCGCCCTCGCCCTCGCGCGGGAGTGGAGCTGGTGGGCAGCGGCGCAGATCGTGGTCTACCTGCTCGTGCTCATCGCGCTGTGGGCGCCCCCGGCCGGGCGCTTCTTCCGCCCGGTGCTGCACGCCGGGTGAGGGTGGCCCCGGGTGAGGGCTGCACGCCGGGTGAGGGCGGCGCCGGTGCGAGGGCGGCGCGTCAGTCGGTGCAGGCGAGGCCCGCGCGCAGGCTCGTCATCAGGTCGATCTCGGCCGACTGGGTGGCGCGGATCGATTCGGCGACCTGCAGCGCGCGCGGCTCGCTGCCGAGGTCGAGGAGGGCCTCCGCCATCGGCACCGCGCCCTCGTGGTGGCGGATCATCAGCCGCAGGAACGTGCAGTCGGCGGCGGTGCCCGACTCGGCGCGCAGCTGGGCGAGGTCGGCGGCGCTCGCCATCCCCATCTGGGTCATGAGCTCGGCCTCGGATGCCGGCGCGGACCCGCCGCCGTGCTCGTGATCGGAGCCCGAGGCATCCGTCCACCCCTGCATCCAGGACATGAGCGGGGCGCCGCGCTGGGGCAGGTTCCACTTCACGAGCCAGTCGTAGAACTCGCCCTTCTGCGCCGACTGGGTGGTCGCGATGTCGTAGGCGAGCACCCGCACGTCGTCGTTCTCGGTGGTGCGGTAGATGTCCATCGCCATCTCGACCGCCTGCCCGTGGTGCACCTGCATGTCGCGGGCGAACCCCGCCTCGGGCGAGTCGGTGCCGGGCGTGGCCGGGGCGGCGGCGAACGTCGTGAACCGGCCGATCGCGAAGGCGACCCCCGCCACGGCGATCGCCACGAGCAGCACCGCCCACCACGGCGGCAGGCTGCGGCCGGTGCGTTCTGCGGGCGCGGCCCCGGGCGCCGAGGTCACGACGTCTTGCCGGGCCCGTCGATGGCGCCGGTGCACGCGGCGCCGGGCTCGGGCACGTTCTGGCTGCGCCAGTACTCCTCGAAGAACTCGCCGATGCGCGGGTCGGAGGCGCTGTCGAGCTTCAGCTGCGCGTTCCACGCGGACAGCACGATCGGGCTCGGCAGGCCCTCGTACGGCGAGAGGATCGCGTAGCTCGACGGCAGGTGCGAGGTCAGGGTGGCCAGCTCGTCGCCGCTCACCCGCGACGCGTCGTAGGTGACCCAGACGGCGCCGTGCTCGAGCGAGTGCACCGCGTTCTCGTTCTGCTGCGGCTGGTCGTAGACGCCGCAGTTCAGCCAGTACTGGTTGTGCGGGCCGCCCGCGGGCGGGTTCTGCGGGTAGTCGACGGCGCCCTCGACGTGCTGAGTCTCGTTCGTGAACGTCTCGACGCCCTCGATCTCGGCGCCTGTGCCGCCGGCGTCGTAGGTCGCGGGCTTCGGCGTGAAGATGATGGATGCCGCGATCAGCGCGATCACGACGAGGCCGGCGGCGGAGCCGACGATCCACCAGGTGAGGCGGCCGCGGCGGCGCCGGGCGAGCTGACGCTCGTATTCGGCGAGCTTCTGCTGCTTCTGCTGCTCGCGCTGCTGCTTGACGGTGAGGTCGATCGCGGCCTGCGTGGCGGGGTTGCCGCTCTGACGCGTGCCGGAGGAGGTCGGGGTCATGTGCGTGATCTCGGCTCGGGTGCGGTCCGCGGAGCGGGAGGACAGCACGATTCTATGCGCTCGGATACGACCCCGGCCGGGGAGAAGGCTGGGAGCGATACGATGGACGGGTTTTGCCGAATCGTTTCGAACGACGGGACCCCGTGCGCGACACCGCTTCGCCCTCCACCTCCTCCACGCCCGCTGCCCAGACCGGCGCGATCCGCACGCTCGGCGCGAACCCCGCGACGGCGCCGATCGTGCTGCACCCGGGCGACGCCATCGGCACCGGCCGCCGGGTCGTCTACATCATCCTGCTCGGCGCGCTCACGGCGCTCGGCCCCTTCACGATCGATCTGTACCTGCCCGCGTTCCCGGTGCTGCAGCAGGACTTCCAGACGACGGCCGCGGCGATCCAGCTCACCCTCACCGGCACGATGATCGGCTTCGCGCTCGGCCAGCTCATCGTCGGCCCGCTGAGCGACAAGGTCGGCCGCCGCCGGCCGCTGCTCGCGGTGACCGCACTGCACGTGATCGCGAGCATCGGCGCGGCGCTCGCCCCCGATCTCACGCTCCTCGCCATCGCTCGCGTGCTGATGGGCATGGGCGCCGCCGCCGGCGGCGTCGTCGCCATGGCGATCGTGCGCGACCTGTTCGGCGGCCGTCGCCTCGTGGTGATGCTGAGCCGGCTCGCCCTCGTCTCCGGCGTCGCGCCCGTCATCGCGCCGCTCATCGGCTCGGCGCTTCTCGCGGTCATGCCCTGGCGCGGCATCTTCGTCGTGCTCGCCGTGTACGGCGCCGTCATGCTCGTCTCGGCGATCGCGCTCGTGCCCGAGACGCTGCCCAAGGCCCGCCGCGGCGCGAACGGCGGCGCGACGGTGCTGCAGCGCTACCGCAGCGTCTTCAGCGACCGGGTGTTCATCGGCGTGCTGATCATCGGCGGCATGACCTTCTCCGGCCTCTTCTCCTATCTGTCCTCCTCGTCGTTCCTCTTCCAGGAGGGGTACGGCTTCGACGCGCAGCAGTACGGGATGCTGTTCGCGGTCAACTCGCTCGGCGTGGTGCTCGGCGTGCAGACCGCGTCGCGGCTCGCCGCCCGCTTCGGGCCGCAGTGGGTGCTCGCGTTCTCGACCGCCACGCTCGTCCTCGCCTCGGCCGCGATCATCGTGTTCGATCAGCTGGGGCTCGGCCTCTGGCCGACGATGGCCGCCCTGTTCGTCTTCATGACCGCATGCGGCTTCACCTTCCCGTGCGTGCAGGTGCTGGCGCTCGACCGGCACGGCAAGGCCGCCGGCACCGCGGCATCCATCATCGGCGCCTGCAACTTCGGCGTCGCCGGGCTCATCTCGCCGATCGTCGGCTGGATCGCCCGCGACGCCGGCATCACCGCTACGACGATGGCTTCGGTCATGGTCGGCTGCGCTGTGATCGGATGCCTGTCGTTGTGGCTGATCGTCCGCCCGCGCACCGTGCAGCGGCTCGCGCCGTGAGTGTCCGCGGCGCGGGGGTTCGCGCCACGCCTGCCACAATGGGTCGATGAGCGCACCGGTGGACGACGAGGTCGAGACGACGGGACTGCAGCGCCTGGTGATCGGGGTCGTGCTGATCGTGCTGGCGATCGGCCTCGGCATCCAGATCACCCTCGAGGTCGACATCGACATCGACGACTGGTGGAACTCGTTCGTCGACGTGTTCTCCTTCCTCCGGCCGCTCGCGCTCGTGCTGAACTTCCTCGGCGGCGGCTGGTTCGCGACCTTCGTCGTGCCGCTGGGCACGGCGGCGATCCTGCTCGCCCTACGGCGCCCGTGGGGCGCGTTGTTCGCGCTGTGCGCCTCGGCCGGCAGCGCCCTGATCGTGCAGGTGCTGAAGGCGATGTTCGGCCGCGCGCGCCCCGAGGACATGATCGTCGTCTCCGACCACGGCTCGTACCCCTCGGGGCACACGGCCAACGCGGCGACCCTGGCGGTCATCGCGGTCGTGATCGTGCCGCGGCTGTGGGTCGCGATCGTCGGAGCCGCGTGGGTGTTCGCCATGGCGTTCAGCCGCACCGGCGTGCACGCGCACTGGTTCACCGACACCGTCGGCGGCACGCTCGCCGGGCTCGGCGCGGCGCTCGTGGTCGCGGCGTTCTTCACGCCCGCTCTCGACCGTGAGGCCCGTCGCCCGGATCGCTAGGCTGAGCGCCATGAACGCTGCCGACGACGCGGAACTGGCCCGACTGCAGGCCGAAGCAGAAGCGGCCGAGGCCGCCCTCAAGCTCGCTCAGGCGAAGGCGGCGCTCGCCGCCGCCCGCGCCGCCGCCGATGCCGCGGATGCCGCGGATTCACCCGCGGAGCCCGCCGACGCGGCGCCGGCGCCTGCCGAACCCGCTCCCGAGCCCGCACCGGCCGCCGCCGACGCGGCATCCGGCCCGCTCGGCGCCGACGAGATCGCCGCGATCACCGCGGGGTACACGTTCACGGGCGAGACCCTCGACCTCGGCGCACTGATGAACGGCGACCCGGTGCCGACCGCGCAGATCCGCATCCCGCTCGGCATGATGAACCGGCACGGGCTCGTCGCCGGCGCCACCGGCACGGGCAAGACGCGTACGCTGCAGGGCCTCGCCGAGCAGCTCGCCGCGAAGGGCGTGCCCGTGTTCGCCGCCGACATGAAGGGCGACCTGTCGGGCGTCGCGACGCCGGGGGAGTCGAACGAGAAGCTCCTCGCCCGCACGCAGGCGATCGGGCAGGACTGGAAGCCCGAGGCATCCGTCACCGAGTACTTCGCCCTCGGCGGCATCGGCAAGGGCGTGCCGGTGCGCGCGACCGTGTCGGGGTTCGGGCCGCTGCTGCTGAGCAAGGTGCTCGGGCTCAACGCGACGCAGGAGTCGAGCCTCGGCCTCGTGTTCCACTACGCCGACGAGAACGGTCTCGCCCTCGTCGACCTCTCCGACCTGCGCGCCGTGCTCAGCTACCTCACGAGCGACGAGGGCAAGGGTGAGCTGAAGGAGCTCGGCGGGCTGTCGTCCGCGACGGCCGGGGTGATCCTGCGTGAGCTCATCACCTTCGCCGACGACGGCGCCGACGTGTTCTTCGGCGAGCCCGAGTTCGACGTGCACGACTTCCTGCGCACCGCCCCCGACGGGCGCGGCGTCATCTCGCTGCTCGAGGTGCCGGGCGTCGCCGACAAGCCGGCGCTGTTCTCGACGTTCCTCATGTACCTGCTCGCCGAGCTCTACGAGCTGCTGCCCGAGGTCGGCGATCTCGACAAGCCCAAGCTCGTGTTCTTCTTCGACGAGGCGCACCTGCTCTTCAAGGATGCCTCGAAGGACTTCCTGTCCTCGATCACCCAGACCGTCCGCCTCATCCGCTCGAAGGGCGTCGGGGTCTTCTTCGTGACGCAGACCCCGAAGGACGTGCCCTCCGACGTGCTCGGGCAGCTCGGCTCGCGCGTGCAGCACGCGCTCCGCGCCTTCACCCCCGACGACGCGAAGGCGCTCCGCGCGACCGTCGGCACCTACCCCAAGAGCGGGTACGACCTCGAGCGGGTGCTGCAGGAGCTCGGCACCGGTGAGGCGATCGTCACCGTCATGAGCGAGAAGGGCGCGCCGACGCCCGTCGCGTGGACCCGCCTGCGCGCCCCGCAGGGGCTCATGTCGCCGACGCCCGACCCCGACATCGAACGCGCCGTGAAGGCGTCGCCGCTGCTGGCGAAGTACGGCACGCCCATCGACCGCGAGTCGGCGCGCGAGATCCTGACGGCCAAGATGAACGCGGCCGCCGAGGCGGATGCCGCGGCGGAAGCCGCCAAGGCCAAGGCTGCCGCCGACAAGGAACTCGCGAAACAGCAGGCCGCGATCGCGAAGGCCGACGCGGCCGCCGAGAAGGAGCGCCAGCGCGAGTACGACCGGCTCATGAAGGCCTCGGGGGGCACGTCGCGCACGACCCGCACCTCGCGCAAGAAGGAGACCTCGCCCCTCGAGCAGGTGCTCAACGCGAAGTCGACCCAGACCATCCTCACCTCGGTGATCCGCGGCATCTTCGGCACGGGGAGGCGCTGAGTCGTGCTGAGCAGCGCTGAGCCGCGCTGAGAAGTGCTGACCGACCCCGCGCGGCTTACTGCGCGGGATGCCGGGGCGCAAGCCCGTCGCCCGCTGCCGCCGCTCGTCGTACGCTCGCGGCATGACCGAGCAGTCGACCCCTACGGGGCGCGAAGAGGCCCTGCGCGCCGTCCCGCGCCCGGACGGCACGGCGCCGCGCGCGCTCGTGCTGGGCGCCACCGGCTACATCGGCGGCCGGCTCGTGCCGCGCCTGCTCGCCGCGGGCTACCGCGTGCGGGTGCTCGTGCGCGACCCCGCCCGCCTCGCCGCGTTCGACTGGGGCGATGAGGTCGAGGTCGTCGCCGGGTCGGCGACGGATGCCGCGGCGCTCGCCGAGGCCTCCGCGGACGTCGACGTGCTGTACTACCTCATCCACTCGATGGCGCAGGGGCGCGGATTCGAGCAGGCCGACCTCGCGGCGGCGCACGCCGTCGCCGACGCGGCGGCCGCGGCATCCGTGCACCGCATCGTCTACCTCGGGGGCCTCCACCCCGACGGGGCGCCGCTCAGTCCGCACCTGCGCTCGCGCGTCGAGGTGGGGGAGGTGTTCCTGCGCAGCGGCGTGCCGACCCTCGTGCTGCAGGCCGGCGTCGTGATCGGGTCGGGCTCGGCCTCGTTCGAGATGATCCGCCACCTGACCGACGTGCTGCCGTACATGCCAGCGCCGCGTTGGGTGCGCAACCGCATCCAGCCGATCGCCGTGCGCGACGTGCTGCACTACCTGCTCGGGGCGGCGCGCGTCGATCCGGATGTCAACCGGGCGGTCGACATCGGCGGCCCGGACGTGCTCCGCTACGGCCAGATGATGAACGGCTATGCGGTCGAGGCGGGCCTGCCGCAGCGGCCGATCGCCCCGCTGCCGGTGCTGACCCCCGGACTCGCCTCGCACTGGGTGAACGTCGTCACGCCGGTGCCGCGGTCGATCGCGCGCCCGCTCATCGCCTCGCTGCAGAACGAGTGCGTCGTGGACGACCATGCCGTCGACGAGCTCATCCCGCGCCCCGAGGGCGGCCTGACGTCGTATCGCAGCGCCGTCGCGCTCGCGCTCGGCCGCGTCGAAGCCGACACCGTCGAGACGAGCTGGCAGGATGCCGAGGTCACGGGCGTGCCCTCCGACCCGCTGCCGTCCGACCCCGACTGGGCGGGGCGCACCGTCTTCACCGACGTGCGGGTGGCCTCCACGACCGCCTCGCCGGAGCGCCTGTGGGCGGTGATCGAGGGGATCGGCGGCGACAATGGCTGGTACTCGGCGCCGCTCCTGTGGGCGGTGCGCGGGTGGATGGATCGCCTCGTGGGCGGCGTCGGCCTCGCCCGCGGACGACGCAGCCGCTCGCGGGTGGCCGTAGGCGACGTGATCGACTTCTGGCGCGTCGAGAAAGTCGAGCCGGGGCACCTGCTGCGCCTGCGCGCCGAGATGAAGGTGCCGGGCCTCGCCTGGCTCGACCTGGAGTGCGATCCCGCGCCGGGCGGGGACGCAGGTGGCGCGGGCTCGGCGCCGGGCGGCTCGCGGTATCGGCAACGGGCGGTGTTCTTCCCCGCCGGGCTCGCCGGACGGCTCTACTGGCTCGCCGTGCTGCCCTTCCACGGGTTCATCTTCCGCGGCATGGCGAACCGCATCACCGCGGCGGCCGAGGCGCCGGACTCGCCCGCGGCGACTGCGGCTTCCGAGGCATCCACGTCTTCCGGGGCATCCGCGTCCGACCGTTCATAGACTGGTCGGATGCCCCACATCCGTCCCTTCCGTTCCGGTGACGAGCCCGCGCTCGCGGAGGTCCGCCTGCGAACCGCCGACGCCGGCGCCGATGCCACCGGCATCCTCGTCGACGACGACCTGTGGGCGGCCGTGTTCGTGCTGCCGTACGTGGCGCGGCATCCCGATCTCGCATTCGTCGCCCTGACCGACGACGGCCGCGTCGCGGGGTACGTCGTCGGCACGGATGACACCCGCGCGTTCGAGGACTGGTTCGCCACCGAGTGGTGGCCGCGGTTCGCGCAGCGCTGGCCGCGCCCCGTTGCGGCGGTGACCCGCCAGGACGGCATCCTGACGTACGCCTACGGGCGCCGCGCCGGGGCCGAGCCGTTCGGTGACAGCTATCCCGCGCACCTGCACATCGACCTGCTGCCCGAACTGCAGGGGCAGGGCGTCGGCCGCGAACTCATCGAAACCCTCATCGCGGCACTGCAGGCACGCGGCGTCACCGGCCTGCACCTGGCCGCCGACGTGCGCAACACCGGCGCGATCGCGTTCTACCCGCGGCCCGGGTTCACCCGCATCCCCTCGCACGACGATGTCGTCGCGTTCGCCCGGGAGCTGTAGCCGCCGGAGCCAAACGCCGGAGATAACCACGGTCATCTTCGGCCCGCCGCCGCGCCCAGGGGCCTACCGTCGGAGTATGGACACCTCCGCGCGCCGCCGCACCTGGCCGCGCCTGCTGCTGGTGATCCCCGCCGCGGGGTTGCTCGTGCTGGGCCTCGTCGCGGGGCTGCTGCTCATGGGCGTCGCGCTGCCGATCGTCAGCGCGCGGCTGCCCGAACTGCACTCGGCGCTCATGGTGTTCGGGTTCGTCGGCACTCTCATCAGCCTCGAACGCGCCGTCGCGCTTCGCGCGGCGTGGGCCTATGCCGCGCCCGCACTGCTCGCGGCGGGTACGATCCTCGCGCTCACGCCGGTGCCGGTCATCGCCGGCCAGGCCGCGATCGCCGTCGGTATGGCGGTGCATGCGCTGCAGTACCGCGCGATCTGGGCGCGCCAGCCGATGACGGCGACCGCGATCCAGGGACTCGGCGCCGTGACGGGGCTCGTCGCGGCGGTCGTGTGGTGCGCCGGCGTTCCCGCTCCGCGGCTCGTGCCGCTGCTTGCGGTCTTCCTCATCCTCACGATCACGGGCGAGCGGCTCGAGCTCGCCCGCATCGCGGCTCCCGGCATCCGCGCCGAACGCCTCTTGTTCGCCTTGTCGCTCGCGCTGTCGGCGGTCGCCATCCTGAGTCTCACGACCCCCGTGGTCGCGGTGCCGGTGGCAGGCATCCTGTTGCTGGGCGTCGTCGCGTGGCTGCTGCGGTACGACGTCGCCCGTGCGACGGTGCGGATGCCGGGGCTGCCGCGGTACGTCGCGGTATGCCTGCTCGCGGGCTACGCGTGGCTCGCTGTCGCGGGTGCCGGGTGGTTGCTGGGCGGCGCGCGCACCGAAGGAGTCATCTACGACGCCACGACGCACGCGGTCTTCCTCGGGTTCGTGATCACGATGATCATGGCGCACGCGCCCGTCATCCTCCCGGCCGTCCTTGGCGTGCGGATCCCGTACCACGTCGCGCTGTACGTGCCGGTCGCCCTCCTGCAACTGTCGCTGCTTGTGCGCGTCGTCGTCGGCGACGCGTGGGGTCTGACGCTCGGGCTGCGAGCCGGTGGCATCGGCGCCGCCGTCGCGATCCTCGGATTCGGCGTGACGGTCGTCGTCGTCTTGCTGCGGGCCGGCCGCGCCGCCCGCGCCGCGCGCACTGCCCCCACACGTGAAAGGAGCCGCGGTCGTGTCCCGGCGTAACTGGTATCTGCTGACCAACGCGGTCGTGCTCACGTGGATCGTGCTGACGGTCGTCGCCGTGACGATCCACCGATTCGTGTCGCAGCCGATGTGGCTCATGGTGCACGTGCCGCTGCTGGGCGCCGTGACGGCGGCGATCCTCATCTGGTCGCAGCATTTCTCCGACACGCTGCTGCGGCGTGAGGCGCCGGCGGGCCGTGCCGGACTCGGCATCCGATTGGGCCTGCATACGGTCGGCGCGGGCCTTGTCGTGGCGGGCGTGCTCGCGGCATCCGTCCCGCTCGTGATCGTCGGCGCGTCGGTCGTCGCCGCCGCGATCCTCGCGCACGCCGTCGTGCTGTTCCTGCAATTGCGCCGTGCGCTGCCGTCGCGGTTCGGGTCGCTCGTGCGGTACTACGTCGCGGCGGCCGTCGTGTTCCTCGGCGGCATCGCGATCGGCGCCACGATGAGCGCCGCGGGCGACCCCGACCTCACCGACCGGCTCGTGACGGCGCACCTCGTGCTCAACGCCTACGGCTGGATCGGCCTGACCGCACTCGGCACGCTCGTGCTGCTGTTCCCGACCGTGCTGCACGCGCGTATGGCAGACACGGCGGATGCCGGGGCACGATTCGCCCTGCCCGTGCTCATCGCGGGGCTCGTCGTCGCGGCATCCGGACCCCTCCTCGACCTGCGCCTGCTCGTGACCCTGGGCATGGCGATGTGGATCGTCGGGGCGGCCCGCATCGGCATCGAGGGCTGGCGGCAGGCGCGCAGCATGCCGCCGGGCACCTTCGCCGGCTGGAGTCTCGCGGCCGCGTACGGCTGGGTCGTCGTCGCGGCGGTATGCCTTGCGGTGATCGCCGCGCTCAGTCCCGACTGGGTGACGCTGCGCGAGAGCTACCTCATGGTGCTCGGTCCCCTCGTCGCCGGGTTCGCGGTGCAGTTGCTGACCGGAGCGATGAGCTATCTGCTGCCTGTCGTCGCGCTCGGCAGCCCCGCCGCCGCCAAAGCGGGTGCCGAGGTGCTCGATCGCGGCGCCGCGTTCCGCGTCACGGCGTTCAACGGTGCGATCGTGCTGTACCTGCTGCCGATGCCGTCGGTCGCGCGCGTGCTGCTGTCGTTCGTGGCGGCCGGGGTCGTCATCGCGTTCCTGGTCCTCGCGATCCGCGCGATCGTCGTGGGGCGCCGCGTGCGCCGTGCCGAGGGCGACAGCCCCGACCGCAGCGGGCGGGTCGGCCTCGGAGTGCCCGTGGCGGCCGCTCCCACGGCGCCCCCGCGCCGTGTCGGCATGGTCGCGGCCGCCTTCACGGTGCTCGCGCTGTGCGTCGCCGGGGGAGTCGCCGCTGACCCCGCCGCCGTCGGCATCTCAACGGCAGCCGGGGGCGACGTCACGGCATCCGGCGAGGTCACCGAGATCACGGTCGAGGTGTCGGGTATGCGTTTCACGCCCGCCGAGATCGAGGTGCCGTACGGCGACGCGCTCGTCGTGACGTTCCACAACACCGGCACCGACGTGCACGACCTCACCTTCGCCAACGGCGTGCGCACGCAGCGGCTCGCCCCGGGCGAGAGCGAGACGGTCGAGGTCGGCCTCATCGGCGCCGACATGGCCGGCTGGTGCTCGATCGCGGGGCACCGCCAGATGGGTATGGAGCTGACCGTCGTCGTGACGGGCGCACCCGCGGGTGGCACCGGCGGCAGCGCCGGCACGGCTTCCGGAAGCGGCTCGATGTCGGGCCACGACCACGGCAGCACGACGGGCGCTGCCTCGGCCGCCGACGACATCGACCTCGAGGCCGAGCCCGACGCCGACTTCGAGCCCTGGCCGGCCGCGCTGGCCCCGGCATCCACCGACACGGTCCATCGCATCACCCTCGACGTGAGCGAGGAGGAGGTCGAGGTGGCCCCCGGGGTCGCGCAGACGCGGTGGATGTTCGGCGGCAGCGCGCCCGGGCCCGTCATCCGCGGGAAGATCGGCGACCGCTTCGAGATCACGCTCGTCAACGATGGGTCGATCGGGCACTCGATCGACTTCCACGCGGGCGCACTCGCACCCGACGCGCCCATGCGGACGATCCAGCCGGGGGAGACCCTCACCTACCGCTTCACCGCGACGCAGGCGGGCATCTGGATGTACCACTGCTCGACGATGCCGATGTCGATGCACATCGCGAACGGCATGTTCGGCGCCGTCATCATCGACCCTCCCGACCTCGCCCCCGTCGACCGCGAGTACGTGCTCGTGCAGGGCGAGCTGTACCTCGGCCCGCAGGGCGAGACGGCCGACGCCGACCGCATCGCGACGCAGCTTCCCGACCTCGTGACCTTCAACGGGTACGCGAACCAGTACGCGTACCGCCCGCTGACGGCGGCCGTGGGCGAGCGCGTGCGCATCTGGACCCTGGATGCCGGACCCAACACGCCCTCGTCGTTCCACATCGTCGGCGGCCAGTTCGACACGGTCTACTTCGAGGGCGCGTACACGCTGCGCCCCGGAGACGCCGGCGGATCGCAGGCGCTCGCGATGCAGCCCGCGCAGGGCGGCTTCGTCGAGCTGTCGTTCCCCGAGGCGGGGAACTATCCTTTCGTCACGCACATCATGAGCGACGCCGAGAAGGGGGCGAAGGGGATCTTCCATGTCGACGACTGACCGCGTGCATCTCGATCAGAAGGGCCGCCTCGTCATCGGCGACCATGCTGAAGTCGTCCGCCTCGCGCACGACCCGGAGACCTTCTCGAGCATCGTCTCGCGCCACCTGCAGGTGCCCAACGGGCTCGACGGGGCGGCGCACGCCGAGATGCGCCACCTGCTCGACCCGTTCATGGATGCCGACGCCGTCGCCCAGCTGCTGCCCGAGCTCGAGCGCATCGCCGCCGACCTCGTCGCCCGGCTCGACGCCGCCGATGCGCCCTTCGGCGCCGTTGCCGACCTCGGTGCGCGCTTCGCCGTGCGCGCCCAGTCGGCGTGGCTCGGATGGCTGCCCGAGTGGGAGGAGCCGCTGCTGCAGTGGGTCGCCGACAACCGCGTCGCATCGCGCACGGGGCACCCGCGGGCGACCGCCGAGATCGCCGACCGGTTCGACGCCATCATCCGGGAGCTGCTGCGACGGCGTCGGGAGCATCCGCGCGACGATGTCACCACCCGGCTGATGGGGCTGCGGCACAGTGACGGCTCGGCGCTGCGCGACGACGAGCTCGTGTCGATACTGCGCAACGTCACGGGCGGCGACCTGGGCTCGCTCGCCCTGTGCACCGGCGTCATCGTGCACTGGCTCGCCGTGCACCCGGAGCATCAGGATCATCTCGCGGCGGCATCCGACGCCGACCTCGACGCCGCGATCGACGAGATCCTGCGCGCCGACGACCCGTTCGTCTCCAACCGACGCCGCGTCACGCGACAGACCGAGGTCGGCGGCTGCCCCGTGCACGCCGGCCAGATCGTCGTGCTCGACTGGCGCGCCGCCAACCGCGACCCGGCCGTCTTCGTGGAACCCGACGCCTTCGACCCTGCCGCGCACGCCGCCGCGAACCTCGTCTACGGCACCGGCCCGCACGTGTGCCCGGGACGCCTGCTCGCGACCGGCGAGCTGCGCGTGCTCGTGCGGGCGCTGCTCACGGCGGGCCGCATCGAGCCGGCGGGCGACCCGGAGCGTGAGCAGGCACCCGTCGCCGGCTTCCGCGCGGTGCCCGTCCGGCTGGTCTAGAACCTAGAGCTTGTGCAGGCGCTCGGGGTCGGGGGCCTTCACCGGGTCCCAGCCGCGGCGGGCGGGGCGCGCGCCGCGCTCGGCATCCCGCGAGCGGTACACGACGTAGGGACGGAACAGGTAGCCCACCGGCGCGGAGAAGACGTGCACGAGCCGTGTGAACGGCCACAGCGCGAACAGGGCGAACGCCGTCAGGATGTGCAGCTGGAACAGCAGCGGCACCTCGGCCATCAGCTCGACCTGCGGTTGGAACAGGAAGATGCTGCGGATCCACGGCGAGATCGTCTCGCGGTAGTGGAATCCGCCGCCGAACACCTGGTACACGACCGTCGCGGCGGTGCCGAACAGTAGCGTCGCCCCGAGGAAGACGTACATGACCTTGTCCATCGTGGTCGTCGCGAGGAACACGGGGCCGACGGTACGCCGGCGGTAGATCAGGATCGCGAGCCCCGCAAGCGTCAGCACGGCGGCGAACGTCCCGAGCACGGTCGCGCCGATGTGGTACATCTCCTCGTTGATGCCGATCGCGTACAGCCATTCGCGGGGGATGAACAGTCCGACGACGTGACCCGCGATGACCATGAGGATGCCGAAGTGGAACATCGGCGACCCCCAGCGCAGCAGCCGGTTCTCGTACGTCTGGCTCGACCGGGTGGTCCAGCCGAACTTGTCGTAGCGGTAGCGCCAGATGTGCCCGACGACGAACACCGCGATCGAGGCGTACGGGATCGCGACCCAGAGGATCATCTGCAGCGTGGTCATGGTGCCTCCTGCGAGACGGGACGGAAGGGCGGAAGCTGCCCCAGGAAGCTGAGGCCCACCGTCTCGGTGGGCGGCCCCTCGTTGATGAGGTCGAGGTAGCGCTCGCGGGTCGCGGCGTCGATGGGGGGAAGCGACTGCGTGACGGTGCGCACGACGAGCGCCCACGGGCTCGACATGCCCTCGAGCGCGGCGCGCAGTACCTCGATGCCCTCGCGGTGCGAGGCGAGCAGCGCGCCGGCGATCTGAGCATCGGCGGTCGCGGCGTCGGCGCGGGCCGAGAACTCCAGCACCGCCGGCAGGAAGTCGGGCAGGTCGTCCGCGTCGAACTCCCACCCCGCGGCGCGGTACGCCTCGAGGAACGTGACCAGCGCGACGCCGCGGCGGCGCGTGTCGCCGGTCGCGTAGTAGCTCAGGTACAGGCTGCACTTGCGCTTGAGGTCGAATGTGACCACGTAGCGCCGCTGCCATTCCGCCTCGCCGGCCGCTTCGGCCTGATCGACGAAGGATGTCAGGGGTTCCGAGATCGCGGACGGAAGCGCGTCGATGTGCGGACGCAGGGCGGGCAGGCGCCCGAACCACGCGGCATCGGGGTAGTCGAGCAGGAGCGACGCGAGCATGTGGGTGGCGGCGCGGTCGACGGCCGACAGCCGCAGGGCGGGCACCTCGGGGGGCAGGGCGCGGCGCGGGGTGACGCGGGGCAGGACGGAGCTCATGGGCCGCCCTCACCCGCGCCCTGGTTCTTGTCCTTGCCCTTGCCGGTCTCGCGCACCGCCGTCATCGAGGTCGGCGGGAAGAGCCCGTCGGCGTTGCCGTTGCCGTCCCAGTTGAGCAGGTTGACGCGCCCGGGCGACGACGGTCGGTCGGCGGTCTGCCGGTCGGCGAGGATGTGGAAGTTCTCCACCGCGACGGGCACGCTCGGACCGCTCGAGGAGCCGAACGGACCGGCGCCGCCCATGCCGGGGCCCCCGTCGAAGTCGAGCGAGCACGCCATCTCCTCGAGGGCGTGAGCCTGCTCCGTGTGCGCCGAGGGGATGACGTAGCGCTCCTCGTACTTCGCGATCGCGAGCAGCCGGTACATCTCCTCGACCTCGGTGCCGCTCATGCCGACCGCCCGTGCGATGCGCTCGTCGCGCTCGTCGTCGAGGTTCACGCCGCGCATGTACGAGCGCATCGCGGCGAGGCGGCGCAGGGCAAGGTCGACGGGGGCGATGTCGCCCGCCGTGAAGAGCTCGGCGAGGTAGCCGATCGGGATCCGCAGCTTGTCGATGGCGGCGAACAGGGTCCGCGCGTCCTCGCCGTCGTTGCCCGAGCCGGTCACGACGTCGACGACGGGGGAGAGCGGCGGGATGTACCAGACCATCGGCATGGTGCGGTATTCGGGGTGCAGCGGCAGGGCGACCTGGTACTGCATGAGCTTCCAGATCGGGCTGCGCTGTGCGGCCTCGATCCAGTCCTCGGGGATGTCGCCCGCGCGTGCCGCCTCGATGACGGCGGGGTCGAACGGGTCGAGGATGATGTCGCGCTGCGCCCGCAGCAGCGCCTTGTCGTCCTCGACGGCCGCCGCCTGCGCCACCCGGTCGGCGTCGTACAACACGATGCCGAGATAGCGCAGCCGCCCGACGCAGGTCTCCGAGCACACGGTGGGCAGGCCCACCTCGATGCGCGGGTAGCACATCGTGCACTTCTCGGCCTTGCCGGTGCGGTGGTTGAAGTAGACCTTCTTGTACGGGCATCCCGACACGCACATGCGCCAGCCGCGGCACTGGTCCTGATCGACGAGCACGATGCCGTCCTCGGCGCGCTTGTACATCGCGCCCGACGGGCACGAGGCGACGCACGAGGGGTTCAGGCAGTGCTCGCAGATGCGCGGCAGGTAGAACATGAAGGCCTTCTCGAACTCGGCCTTCACCTCTTCGCTCATCTTCTTGAGGATCGGGTCGTCCTGCATCGTCTCGAGCGAACCGCCGAGGTCGTCGTCCCAGTTGGCCGACCACGAGATCTTCATGTCCTCGCCGGTGAGCAGGCTCTTCGGCCGAGCGACGGGCGTCTGTTGCCCCTTCGGGGCGTTGAGCAGCATGTCGTAGTCGTAGGTCCACGGCTCGTAGTAGTCGTGGATCTCGGGCAGCTTCGGGTTCGAGAAGATGCGCGCGAGCTTCGACAGCCGGCCACCGCTGCGCAGCTTCAGGCGGCCGCGCTTGGTGCGCACCCAGCCGCCGCCCCACTTCTCCTGGTCCTCGTACGTGCGGGGGTAGCCCACGCCGGGGCGCGTCTCGACGTTGTTGAACCAGACGTACTCGACGCCGGTGCGGTTGGTCCACGCCTGCTTGCACGTGACCGAGCACGTGTGGCATCCGATGCATTTGTCGAGATTCATGATCATCGACATCTGAGCCATGACCTTCATCAGTACTCCACCTCCTGGCTGCGGCGGCGGATCTGCGTGATCTCGTCGCGCTGGTTGCCGGTCGGACCCAGGTAGTTGAACGCCCATGCGAGCTGCGCGTAGCCGCCGATCAGATGGCTCGGTTTCAGCAGGATGCGGGTGAGCGAGTTGTGGATGCCGCCGCGCAGGCCGCTGGTCTCGGCGATCGGCACATCTACCGTGCGGTCCTTCGCGTGGTACATGTACACCGTTCCCTCGGGCATGCGGTGCGAGACGATCGCGCGGGCGACGACGACGCCGTTGCGGTTGTACGACTCGATCCACTCGTTGTCGCGGACGCCGATCTTCGCGGCATCCTGCGTGCTCATCCAGATCGTGGGGCCGCCGCGGCTCAGCGACAGCATGAACAGGTTGTCCTGGTACTCGGAGTGGATCGACCACTTCGAGTGGGGAGTAAGGTAGCGCACCGTCACCTCGGTCTGCCCGGCGGCGCCCGGCCCCGCGATGCGCTTGGTCGTGCCGACCTTCTCGGAGTCGAAGAGGCGGTGCATGTCCAGCGGCGGTCGGAACACGGGCAGGCTCTCGCCGAGCTCGCTCATCCAGTCGTGGTCGAGGTAGAAGTGCTGGCGGCCGGTCAGGGTGTGCCACGGCTTCAGGTGCTCGACGTTGATCGCGAACGCGGTGTAGCGACGGCCGCCGTGCTCGGAGCCCGACCACTCCGGCGAGGTGATGACGCTGCGCGGCTGCACCTGAACGTCCTGGAAGGTGATGCGCGAGCCCTCGTGGTCTTCGGCGAGCTGCGCGATGCGCTGGCCCGTCTTCTTCTCCAGTTCGCGGAAGCCCTGCACGGCGAGGCGGCCGTTGCTCGTCCCCGAGAAGGCGAGGATCATCTCGCACGCCTTCTTGTCGGTGTCCAGCAGCACGCTGCCGGTGTACGGGCCCGACTGCACGACGCCGTTCTTCTGCTTCAGCTGCTCGATCTCGCGGTCGGGGTGGTACGTGATCGCCTTCGTCGTCATGCCGAGCTTGGCCGTCAGCGGGCCGAGGGACTTCCACCTCTCGTAGAGGTTGGGGTAGTCGCGTTCGACGACGATGAGCTTGGCCATCGTCACGCCCGGTACGAGCGGCGCGTCCTCGGGGACGGTGCCGTGCGGGGTCGCCATGGCGTCGGGGGTGTCGTGCTGCAGCGGCGAGGCCACGACGTCCTTGCGGACGCCCAGGTGCACCGCCGCGTACTCGCTGAATTTCTCGGCGAGCGCCCCGAACAGATCGAAGTCGGTGCGCGTCTGCCACGGCGGGTTGATCGCCGGCGTGAACGCGTGGATGAAGGGGTGCATGTCGGTCGAGGACAGGTCGTACTTCTCGTACCAGGTCGCCGCCGGCAGCACGAGGTCGCTGAACAGCGTCGTCGAGGTCATGCGGAAGTCCGCCGTCATCAGCAGGTCGAGCTTGCCTTCGGGTGCGTTCTCGTGCCACACCATGTCCCGCGGGCGCGACCCCTCGGGCGACTCGGGCGCGCGGACGGCCGAGTCGGTGCCGAGCAGGTGCTTGAGGAAGTACTCGTTGCCCTTGCCCGACGAGCCCAGCACGTTGGCTCGCCAGATGGAGATGACGCGCGGGAAGTTCTCCGGGGCGTCGGGGTCTTCGACCGCGTAGTGCAGCGACCCGTCGGTGAGGGCGTCGACGATGTGCGCGGCGGGCTCTTTGCCGGCCGCCTCGGCCTCGTCGCACAGGTCGAGCGGGTTGCGCGAGAAGGTCGGGTAGGCAGGCATCCATCCCCGCTTGACCGACTCGACGAGGCAGTCCGCCGTCGTCCGGTCCTCGAACTGGCCGCGGGCGAGCGGAGAGGCCAGGGCGGATGCCGGCAGGCCGTCGTAGCGCCATTGGTCACTCGCGAGGTACCAGAACGCCGTGCCGATGTTCTGCCGGGGCGGGCGGTTCCAGTCGGCGGCCGTCGCGTACTGCGAGTAGCCGGTGATGGGGCGCACCTTCTCCTGCCCCACGTAGTGCGCCCAGCCGCCGCCGTTGACGCCCTGGCATCCGGTCATCGTCGTCAGCGCCAGGAACGTGCGATAGATCGTGTCGGAGTGGAACCAGTGGTTGGTGCCCGCTCCCATGAGGATCATCGAGCGGCCGCCCGAGCGCTCGGCGTTGTCGGCGAACTCGCGGCCGATGCGCGCGGCCTGCGCCGCGGGCACGTTCGTGAGCTCTTCCTGCCACGCGGGCGTGCCGGGCGTGGTCGGGTCGTCGTAGCCGGTCGGCCACTGGCCCGGCAGTCCGTCGCGCGCGACGCCGTACTGCGCGAGCAGCAGGTCGAACACGGTCGTGACGAGGCGGCCGGCGACGCGGCGCACGGGCACGCCGCGGGTGACGGTGCCCGTCCCGCCGGCGTGCGCCTCGTCCTCGCCGCCGGGCGTGACGTCGAAGCGGGGGAGGACGATCTCGACCGATTCGGTCGTGTCGTCGAGGTCGAGCAGCGACAGGGGCGGCACGACGCCCTCGAGGTCGAGGTTCCACCGCCCCTCGTCCTCGGGCGTGAAGCGGTGGCCGAGAGACCCGTTCGGAACGACGGGGGTGCCGTTCTGATCGAGCAGGACGGTCTTGAAGTCGGCACGCGGGACGGCGGCATCCTCGCCGCCCAGGTCGCTCGCGGTGAGGAACTTGCCGGGGACCAGACCCGACGGGTGCTCCTCGAGCGCGACGAGGTAGGGCGCGTCGCTGAAGCGGCGCATATAGTCCTCGAAGGGCGCGGTGCGGCGCTGCACGAAGAACTCCGTGAGGATGACGTGACCCATCGCCATCGCGAGCGCGGCGTCGGTGCCCGGGTGCGGTGCGACCCACTCGTCGGCGAACTTCGTGTTGTCGGTGTAGTCGGGTGAGACCGTGACCACCTTCTGGCCGCGGTAGCGCGCCTCGGCCATGAAGTGCGCGTCGGGCGTGCGCGTGACGGGTACGTTCGAGCCCCACATCATGAGGTACCCGGCGTTCCACCAGTCGGCGGACTCGGGGACGTCGGTCTGGTCGCCGAACACCTGCGGGCTCGCGACGGGGAGGTCGGCGTACCAGTCGTAGAAGGACAGGATCGTGCCGCCGACGAGGTTCAGGAACCGGGCCCCGGCACCGTGGCTGACCATCGACATCGCGGGGATCGGCGAGAACCCGGCGACCCGGTCCGGGCCGTACTCCTTGACGGTGTACACGTGTGCGGCGGCGGCAATCTCCATCGCCTCGTCCCACGTCGTGCGCAGCAGGCCGCCCTTGCCGCGGGCGCTCTTGTAGGCGCGCGACTTCTCGGGATCCTCGACGATCGAGGCCCACGCGTCGACGGGGTCGGGATGCGTGCGCTTGGCGTCGCGGTACAGCTCGGCGAGCGTGTCGCGGATGTACGGATACCGCACGCGCGTGGGGGAGTAGGTGTACCAACTGAACGCGGCGCCGCGGGGGCATCCGCGCGGTTCGTACTCGGGCGAGTCGGGGCCGACGGACGGGTAGTCGGTCTGCTGCGTCTCCCACGTGATGATGCCGTCCTTGACGTACACCTTCCACGAGCACGACCCCGTGCAGTTCACGCCGTGCGTCGAACGGACGACCTTGTCGTGCGCCCAGCGGTCGCGGTAGAAGACGTCGCCGCCGCGCCCACCCTCGAGGAAGACCGCCCGCAGATCGGGGCTCGTCTCGCCGCGGCGCAGGAACCTGCCCATCGTCAGCAGGGTGTCGGCCAGCGGCCCGTCCGTCGCGGGAGTCGTGCGGATCTGGGGCGTCATCGGTCCTCCTGGCTGCCGGTGTCACCCCAGTATCGACAGAAATCCCCGGGGCGAGCGCGTGCTTCACCGTATTTAATCGCGACTGAAGGTTGGTCACTATGGGGACACGGCGATCCGCGTGAATTTCAACGGTGAACCTCTGTGGCGCGCCCTGTTCGTGGGTCTACCGTGAGCGTGACGATTGGAGTCGCCGTGACAACGAAGGTCCCCGACGCGCCGCCGGCCGCCGATCCCCGCCTGAAAGGCGGGCTCGGCCAGGTCATCCTGGCCACGCTCGCCTCGACAGCGGGCTTCTGGGCCTGGATGGCCATCGCTCCGCTGCAGAACATCTACGCGGAGAAGATGGGCCTCGACCAGGGGCAGGTCTCGCTCATGCTCGCGACACCCGTCCTCGTCGGTGCGCTCGGCCGCATCGTCGTCGGCGCCCTCACCGACCGATTCGGCGGGCGGAAGATGTTCACGGGGGTCCTGTTGGCGGCGGTCCCCGCTGTGCTGCTCGTGGCGCTGGCCGGATCGATCGGCAGCTTCTGGCTGCTCGTGGTCGCGGGGTTTCTGCTCGGCATCGCCGGCACGATCTTCGCCGTCGGCATCCCCTTCTCCAGCGCGTGGTTCCCGCCCGCGCGGCGCGGCTTCGCGAACGGCATCTTCGGCATGGGCATGATCGGCACGGCGGTATCGGCCTTCGCCACGCCGCGCCTCGCGCAGAGCATCGGCTACTTTCCGACCCATCTGCTGATCGCCGGTGTCCTCGTCGTCATGGCCGCACTCGTCTGGTTCTTCCTGCGCGAATCGCCTGCCTGGCAGCCGAGCCGACAGCCCCTCGTGCCGAAGGTGAAGGGCGCCCTCAAGCTCGCCGTCACGTGGCAGATGTCGTTCCTCTACGCGATCGTCTTCGGCGGCTTCGTCGCGTTCTCGACGTACCTGCCGAAGTACCTGGTGACCATCTATCCGGACGACGTGGATGCCGTCGGCGCCGGCACGCGCACGGCGCTGTTCGCCGCGGTCGCCGTCATCGCCCGCCCGATCGGCGGTGTGCTCGCCGACAAGTTCGGGCCGAAGATCATCTCGCTGGTGTCTCTCGCCGGGATCGTCGCGGCGGCGTACGTCGTCGGGCAGCAGCCACCTGAGGGGGTGCTCACCGGGTTCGTGTTCCTCTTGATGGCATTCGCCATGGGCCTCGGCATGGGCGCCGTGTTCGCGTGGGTCGGCCCGTCCACCCCGCCCGACAAGGTCGGCGCCGTCACGGGTGTCGTCGCCGCGGCCGGGGGCCTGGGTGGCTACTTCCCGCCGCTCGTGATGGGTGCGACCTACCACGCCGAGACGAACTCGTACGCGCTCGGCCTGTGGCTGCTGGTGCTCGTCGGGGCTGCGGCGCTCGTCGTGGCCGGCATGCTGCGCGACGCGCGACCGGCGAAATAAGCGCGGGGCGCGCTTCAGGCGTCAGCGGGGCGCAGGCGCAACAGCAGCTCGCACTGGTGGTCGGTCACCAGGGGGAGCAGGCGGTCGACCTCGAGGGGGCCCTCGGCGCGGTCGAGCACGTCGCGGATGAGGCCCTCGTGCACGCGGCACACGGCGTGCCCTTGCTCGGCGACGAGCGTGTGGAACCGGCACGGCGACAGCGCGACCTCGAGGTTCTTCTCGTCGAGATCGGGTTCGAGCCCCAACTCGTCGAGGTGCTCGTAGAGCGCGTCGAGCTGGTGCATGGCATCCTCATCGAGCTCGGGCGCTTCGGATGCCATGATGCGGCGTAGCAGGTCGCCGTGGCGCTTCGCTTGGTCGACGCGGCGCTGCGCCATCTCGTTGTCGGTCGTCGCGCGCACGGGGAAGTACACGGCCGGCGGGCGTCCGCGGGTGGGCCGGCGCTCGGTCTCGCTGCGGATGATCCCCTCGGCGATCAGCACGCGCACGTGGTCACGCAGGGTGTTCGCATGAAGGCCGGTCTCTTCGGAGAGCTCGGCGAGCGAGATGCCGGGACGCTCCATCACGAGGTACGCGACCTCGAGGCGGCTGGCTTGTGCCAGTCCGCGGTGGGCGTGCATCGGGCGGGGCATGCTTCATTATCCGTCGGATTCTCCCGTGCCGGGGCCGGACGGGGCCTGGTCGGCGCGGCGTAGGCTGGCGATGTGTCGACCCCCGCCGCCGTCATCACCGTCTCGGACCGCTCTGCCGCGGGCATCCGTGCCGATGCGGCGGGCCCCATCGCGGTCGCGGCGCTGCGTGATGCGGGCTTCGACTGCGCCGAACCGGTCGTCACGCCGGACGGGGCGGATGCCGTGCAGAGTGCGCTGCAGGCGGCGCTCGCCGCAGGGGCACGCCTGATCGTGACGACGGGTGGCACGGGCCTGTCGCCGCGTGATCAGACTCCCGAAGGCACGGCGCGCGTGCTCGAGCGCCTCGTTCCGGGGATCGCGGAAGAGCTGCGCCGGCTCGGCGCCGCCGCGAAGCCTGCCGGCATGCTGTCGCGGGGCCTTGCCGGTGTCGTGGGAGACGCCCTCGTCGTCAACCTGCCCGGGTCGCCCGCCGCCGTCGCCGACGGGATGCCCGTGATCCTGGCCGTCGCGGCGCACGTCCTCGACCAACTCCAGGGAGGAGACCACTCATGACCGCGATACGCATCGCCCGGATCAGCGACACCCCACTCGACATCGCGGCGCACCTCGCCGCCGTCGAAGACCGCGCAATGGGTGCCGTGGCATCCTTCGTCGGCACCGTCCGCGATCACGACCCGGAGGCTGCGGGCACCGTCGTCGCGCTCGAGTACTCCGCCCACCCCGATGCCGAGGCGACGCTGCACGACATCGCCCTCGCCGCGATCTCGACGCGCCGCGCCGCGGTCGCCGTGAGCCATCGCATCGGGCGCCTCGAGGTCGGAGATGCCGCGGTGGTGATCGCCGTCGCGACGCCGCACCGAGATGAGGCGTTCACAATCTGTCGCGAGATCATCGAGGCGATCAAGCGCGAGCTTCCGGTGTGGAAGCGTCAGCTCACCGACGACGGCGCCGCGACCTGGAAGGGCATCGGCGGGTAACGGGTCGCCCGCTCAGCCGCCCGCGAACGGCGGCAGCACGTCGACGGTCGCGTCGATTGCCAGCACCGTGTCATCGCCGACGCGGCGGCCGCCGACGAGCACGGCGCATCGCGTGAGGATGCGCCCGAGCGCCGGGTACTCCGCCGTCAGCGCGCGGCGCAAGGTCGCGACATCGGGTTCGACGCGGTGCTCTTCGGCGCGGCCGGCGAACTCCTCCGCGGCGGCGAAATAGCGCACGCGGGCCATCAGGTCGCGTCCTCGGCAGACCGCTGCGCCCACTGCGCGGCAAGCTCGACGACGGCGGCGACGGCTGCCTCGGCGTCGGCGGGAGTGCCGCCTGCGCGCCCCGCGACCAGGCCTGCGACGAACGCGCTGAACGGCGCGGCCGGTCGGGCGACATCGTGCGCGACGTCGCGCGCGAGGTCGAGGATCAGCGGGATCGGCAGATCTTCGGATGCCAGGCCGAACCGCTCGCGCAGGGCGGCGGCCCACTCGTCGAGCGCCTCGGGCGGCAGGGTGCGGGAGCTGTCGCTCATCGTGTCTCCTCCAGTCGGGCGCGGGCCTGGGAGAGATCCTCCCACGTGTCCACGTCCTGCGTCTCGGGGTCGGGGGCTGCGATCACGGCTATCGCCGCGTCATCGAGCAGCGCGCGCATCGAGGCATCCTGCCCCTTGTTCGGCAGCGCGTCGGCACCGCGGCGGAGAGCCGCCGTGCGGTACAGGCCGATGAGCCACTGCGGGCGACTGTCTGCCGCCGACAGGCACACGCCGTCGGTCTCGCGGGGCAGTAGGGGGCGTGCGTCAGCGAGGCGGGATGCCGCGGCGACGGCTTCGGGCAGATCGCACGCGAGCAGGTACGTCCACTCGGGGTCTTCACTCCAGGTCGCGAGTGCGGCGACGGCGGCGGCGGCGGGTCCGCCGAATGGGGGGTCTTCCCTCGCCCACGCGACGCCCGCGACACCGGGCACCGGGTCGCCGACGACCGTGATCGGGTCGGCGCCCGCGACGGCGTCGACGGCGCGCTGCAGCAGCGTCGTACCGGCGAGGGCGAACAGCGTCTTGTCGGCTCCGCCGACACGCGACGCGCGGCCACCCGCCAGCAGGATCGCGCCGGTCACTGCTCGGCGCCCTCCCGCACCCAGTCGCCGCTCTTGCCGCCGGTCTTGGCGATGAGGCGCACGTTCTCGATCGACGTGCCCTTGTCGAGCGCCTTGACCATGTCGACGATCGCGAGGGCGGCGACCGAGACCGATGTCAGCGCCTCCATCTCGACGCCCGTGCGGTCGGCCGTGCGGACGGTCGCCGTGATCTCGACGCCCTCATCTGCGATCTCGAGGTCGACGGTGCAGCCGTGCACGCCGATGACGTGCGCGAGCGGCAGCAGTTCGGGGGTGCGCTTGGCCGCCTGGATGCCCGAGATGCGCGCCACGGCGAGCACATCGCCCTTGGGCACCGACCCGTCGCGCAGCGCCGCGACGACGTGCGGGGCGCACCGCACGAACCCGCGCGCGGTCGCCGCGCGGACCGTCGGCTGCTTGTCGGTCACGTCGACCATGCGGGCGTGACCTGCGGCATCCAGGTGCGTGAAGCTCATGCGTCCCATCCTTCCAGCAGCCACACGTCGACCTCATCGCCGACCGCGACGGCATCGACCTCGGCGGGGACGATCGCGACGGCCCGAGCCTGACCGAGCCCGCCGGCGAGGTGCGAACCGGACCCGCCGGCGGTGGCGGGGCGCACCGACCACGCCGCGTCCGTGTCGACGACGGCGGGAAGATACTGGCGCCGACCGGGCGGCGTGCGCCACGCGACGGATGCCGGCAGGCGCAGCACCGGCCGGTGGATCGCCGTGCGCCCCTGCAGTGCGAGGAGCGCGGGCCGGACGAACACCTCGAACGAGATCGCGGCGCTCACCGGGTTTCCAGGCAGGCCGAACAGCAGCGCCGAGTGCCCGTCGGCGACCGGCAGCACACCGAATCCCTGCGGTTTGCCCGGCTGCATGCCCACGCGCGAGAATGTCATCGTCGCCGAAAGTTCGTTGCGGACGACTTCGAACGCACCCGCGCTGACCCCGCCCGAGAACACGATGACGTCGACGGATGCCGCGGCGCACGCGTCGACGACATCGCGCAGCGCGCCACCTTCGTCGTCGACGCTCGTGCGGCCGTCGACCTCGGCACCGGCGGCTTCGGCCATCGCCGCCAGCAGCACGCTGTTGGACTCGGGGATCTGTCCGCGGCGCAGGGGCGCGCCGGCCTCGACGAGTTCGCTGCCGGTCGAGACGATCGCAACGCGCGGGCGGCGGGAGACGACGACGTCCGTGATGCCCGCGGCGGCGATCGCGCCCAGCTGCAGCGGCCCGAGCAGGGTGCCCGGGCCGAGCACCGGATCGCCCGCGCGCAGGTCTTCGCCCGCGCGGCGGATGTGCGCGGCCGGGCGCGGCGCCCGCAGCACGGTCGTCTGGGTCAGCGAGTCGGCGAGGCCGCCGACGGTGTCTTCGAACGGGACGATCGCGTCGGCGTCGGCCGGGACGGGCGAGCCCGTCATGATGCGTGCGGCCTCGCCGGGGGCCAGGATCGGGTCGGCGTCGCTGCCGGCGGGGATGTCGGCGACGACGCGCAGCGTGACGGGGTGGTCTGCCGAGGCATCCGCGACATCGGCGTGACGGACGGCGAACCCATCCATCGCGGAGTTGTCGAACACGGGGATGTCGACGGTGGCGCGTGCCGTCTCGCGCACGGTCATCCCGCGCGCGTCCGCGACGGCGCGCGTCTCGACGGGCAGCGGGTGCACCGCCGCGAGCACGTCGCCCAGGTGCTCTTCGACGGTGCGGTGCCCGCTCATGCGCGCTGCCATCGCGCCAGGCCGCCGGTGAGGATCGACGCGTCGATGCCGCGGGTCTGCAGCACCTCTGCCGCGGTGCGGGCACGGATGCCGTGCGCGCAGATGACGACGACGGGCCCGTCGTCGTCGCGGTGCTCGTCGAGCAGGCCCGGGTCGTCGAGGAAGTCGCCGAGCGGGATCACGACCGACCCCGCAACGATGCCCGACTCGGTCTCCCACGGTTCGCGCACGTCAAGCAGGGTCGCCCCGGCCTCCTGCGCGGCGAGCATCTCGCCCGCCGTCAGTTCGGCGATCTCGGGTGGGGCGGCGGCTGCCATCGGCGCAGCGGTGACGGGCGCGGCATCCGCCGCTGCGAGTGGCACCTCACGCTGGGTGCCGCTGAGCGCATCGATCACGACGACGCGGCCCAGCAGCGGTTCGCCGAGCCCCGCGATGAGCTTGATCGTCTCGATCGCCATGAGCCCGCCGACCTGCAGGCACAGGGCGCCGAGCACCCCGACGACGGCGCACGAGGGCGGTTCGCCGACGGCATCCGGCGGGTGGAGATCCGACAGGCGCACCGCCGGCACACCTTCGGGCGGCGCGCTCCAGAACACCGTCACCTGGGCGTGGAACTCCTGCAGCACGCCCCACACGAGCGGCACGCCGAGCGCTTCGGTCGCGGCCGCGACGAGGCCGCGGGTCGCGAAACTGTCGCTGCCGTCCACGACGATGTCGGCACCGGCGAGCAGGCGCTGCGCGTTGTCTGCCGTCAGGCGCTCGCGCACCGCGATCACGGTCGTCTCGGGGGAGAGGCCGGCGGCGGCGCGGACGGCGGAGGCGACCTTGTCGGCCCCGACGTCGGCGTGGCGGTGCAGCACCTGGCGCTGCAGGTTCGAGGCATCCACGACGTCGTCGTCGATGACGGTGAGCGTCCCGACCCCGGCGGCCGACAGCGCGAGGATGACCGGAGATCCGAGCCCGCCCGCGCCGATCACCGCCACGTGCGCCGCGGCCAGGCGGCGTTGGCCCGTCTCGCCGAGCCCCCGCAGCGAGGCGTGCCGCGCGGTGCGCGCGCGCTCGGCGTCGCTCAGTGCGGCGACAGGCTCGACCAGAGGTGGCAGGGGCACCGTTCCAGCGTAGGCCGCACCGGGGGCGGCAGTGGCCGGGATGCCGTGAGTATTCGCGGCGGCGCGGCGCGGGGCATCCGGCACCGCGTTTCGCACTGCACCCGCATCTGCGGAATAAGCACGCTCATCTGCTCCGCATCTGCGCGATAGTGTCGACGCATGGATACCTTCCGCATTGCCGAAGCCGCGCGGCTGCTCGGTGTCAGCGACGACACCGTGCGCCGATGGGTCGATCACGGCACGCTGCCGACGACGGGGGATTCGCCCACGCGGATCCCCGGCGACGCGCTCGCTGCACGCGCTGTCGAGCTCGCCCACGCCGCCAAAGACCCGACCGATGTGCTCTCGAGCGCGCGCAACCGGTTCGTCGGCATCGTGACCCGTGTGCAGGTCGACGGGGTGATGGCGCAGGTCGACATCCAGGCCGGCCCGCACCGCGTCGTCTCGCTCATGTCGGCCGAAGCCGTGCGCGAGCTCGGGCTCGAACCGGGCTCGCTCGCCGTCGCCGTCGTCAAAGCCACCACCGTCATCGTCGAAACCCCGACGGACTGATCTATGCGCACTCTCCGATTCGCGGTTGCGGCCGCCGCCCTGCTGCTGCTCACCGGCTGCTCCACCGCTGCCTCTGACGCCGACCCGACCGCGACATCGGATGCCTCCGCGAGCGCCGAGCCGCAGCTCGAGGGCGAGCTGACCGTCTTCGCGGCCGCGTCACTGAAGACCGCGTTCGACGAGCTCGCGACACAGTTCGAGGCCGAGAACCCCGGTGTGACGGTCAACCCGATCAGCTACGACGGCTCGTCGACCCTCGCGACGCAGATCATCGAGGGCGCGAGCGTCGATGTGTTCGCATCGGCCGACGAGAAGAACATGCAGAAGGTCGTCGACGCAGACCTTGCGACCGACCCCGAGCTGTTCGCCACGAACGTGCTGACCCTCGTCACGCCGGTCGGCAGCCCCGGTGGTGTGACGGGCCCCGCCGACCTCGCGAACGCCGACCTCACGGTCGTGCTGTGCGCCACCGAAGTGCCGTGCGGCGCGGCGTCCGCAACGCTGCTCGAGAACGCCGGCGTCACCGCGAGCGTCGACAGCTACGAGCAGAACGTCACCGCCGTGCTGACGAAGGTCGCGAGCGGCGAAGCCGACGCGGGCCTGGTCTACATCACCGAGGCCGCGACGACCGACGAGGTCGAGACCGTCGACACCGAAGCGGCGGATGCCGTCGTCAACCGCTACCCGATCGTCGCCCTGACCGGCGCCCCCGATTCCGAGGTCGCCGCCGCGTTCGTGGCCTTCGTGCTCAGCGACACCGGTCGCTCGGTGCTCAGCGGACTGGGCTTCGGCGCTCCTTGAGTCACACCGTGAGCGGCCGGCCGAGCGCCCTCGCGCGGCGCGGGCGGGGGGAGAGCGGATTCATGCCGCAGATCCTCCTCGTTCCCGCGCTGCTCGGGCTGGCGCTGCTGGTCGTGCCGCTCGGGGCGCTCGTCGCCCGCGTCGAGTGGACGACGCTGGGGGCCGACATCACCTCACCCGAGGCGTTGTCGGCCCTCGGCCTGTCGCTCGCGACGGCGCTTGTCGCGACCGCTATGTGCCTGCTGATGGGCGTGCCGCTCGCGCTGCTGATCGCCCGCTCGGGCGGACGCACCGCGTCGGTGCTGCGTGCGATCGTCACGGTGCCGCTCGTGTTGCCGCCCATGGTCGGTGGTGTCGCGCTGCTGTTCCTGTTCGGCCGCAACGGCGCCCTCGGGCAGCTGTTGCTCGAGTTCGGCGTCCGCATCCCGTTCACGACGACCGCCGTCGTGCTCGCCCAGACGTTCGTCGCGATGCCGTTCCTCGTCCTCGCGCTCGAGGGGGCGCTGCGCTCGACGGGAGCCGAATACGAGCGTGCCGCCGCGGCGCTCGGCGCGGGCCGCTGGCGCATTCTCGGGCAGGTCACGCTGCCCCTGGCCGCTCCCGGGCTCGTCTCGGGTGTCGTGCTGTGCTTCGCGCGCGCCGTCGGAGAGTTCGGCGCGACGGCGCTATTCGCCGGTAACGCGCCGGGAGTCACGCAGACGATGCCGCTCGCGATCTACACCGCCTTCAACGGCGCCGGCGTCTCGCAGGGCACGGCCGTCGCGCTGTCGCTGCTGCTGCTCGTCACAGCGATCGCGGTGCTGCTGCTCGTGCGCGCGTGGCGGCCCGGCAACGTCGCGGGAGGCATCCGGTGAGCGGGCTCGAGGTCACAGCCGTCGTCGACCGCGGCGCGTACCGGCTCGACGTCGAACTCGCGGTCGCCGCGGGGGAGACCGTCGCGGTGCTCGGGCCCAGCGGCGCGGGCAAGTCGACGCTGCTCGACGTCATCGCGGGCCTGGCCGGCGTCACCGAGGGGCATGTGCGTGTCGGTGGTCGGGAGCTCACCTCGCCGCGGCAGGTCGTCGCGCCGCAGCGCCGCGGCGTCGTGCTGCTGCGACAGGACCCGCACCTGTTCCCGCACCTCACGGCGCGCGAGAACATCGCGTTCGGACTGCGGGCACGCGGCACGGCGAAAACGGATGCCCTTGCCGAAGCCGACGAGTGGCTCACGCAGGTGGGGCTCGCAGATGTGCAGGCGGGCGACCGTCGCCCCCGCGAGCTTTCCGGGCTCTTCGGACTTTAGGTGGGGGTGGTGGGGTCGAGGCCGCCGGCGATGAGGAGCATGCGGAGTCGGTAGTTGTCGTAGTTGCGGAAGCCGCGGGCGACGCGGCGGGCGAGTTCGATGAGGCCGTTCACGGCCTCGGTGCCGCCGTTGGATGACCGGTCGGTATCCCAGTAGGACAGGAACGCGGCCCGCCACTGACGCAGGGTGCGGCCGAGTCGGGCGATCTCGGGGATCGGGCAGGTCGGGAGCGATTCGAGCACGTGCTCGGCGATCTTGCGCCCGGTGGCGAGGTCGGCATGCCGGTAGGCGTCGCGGAGTTGCTGCGCGGCCTGCCAGGCGACGTCGACCTCGACGTGCTCCTCGCGCTGCGTGAACGCGGCATCGAGCCGGGCCTTCTGCCGGTCGGTGAGTCGTTCCTGCCCGGCGCGGAGGATGTTGCGGATCCCGTAGAGCGCATCACCTCTGCGTCCGCGGTGCCCGAGGGTGTCTTGCTGGACGCGGCGGCGGACCTCATCGACCGCGGTGGTGCCGAGCTTGACGACGTGGAACGCGTCGAGCACCGCGACGGTATCGTCGAGCTCGTCGTCGAGGGCCTTCTTGTAGCCGGCGAACGGGTCCAGCGTCGCGACCTGCACCCCGTCGCGGAACTCCTGCCCGCGCTCTTGCAGCCAGTCGGCGTAGGCCTTCGCGCTGCGCCCGGGCACGAGGTCCAGCAGGCGGGCCCTCACCCGCCCGGACGCATCGCGCGACAGGTCGACCATCCCGGTCAGTTCCTTCGGACCCCGCCCGCCATCGGCGACGGGTCTGGTGGACACGTGGTGCCAGAGGTGCTCGTCGACGCCGAGCGTGGTGACCCCGTCGAAGCGGGACCCGTCCGCGGCGCGCGTCTCGAGCACCGGCCTGACGTGTCGCCAGACCGTGCGCCACGACACCCCGAGCTGGCGGGCGACGCCCTGCACCGACGCGTTCTCCCTCCGCATCTGCCCCACCGCCCAGATCACCGCTCGGGCCGTGAGCTTGGCGCGAGGCGCGGCGACCAGAGCGTTCTGCTCGGTGAACGACTCCCTCGGGCACGCCTCATCAGCGCACCGGAACCTGCGCTTGCGCCACCGGACCCGCACCGCAGCGGCGCTCATCGGCGCATCGACCAGCACGAGCGCCTTCCGGCCCCGCGACTCGGCGACCTGCCCGCACCCCGGGCACCCGACCGGCCCCGGCGGGGACTCGACGTCGATCAGGAGCACGCCGTCGCGGCAGCGCTCGACAGCCACCACGTGCAGCCCGCCGAGGCCGACGAGCACATCGCAGCGATCACAGTAGACAGCAGAAGACGGGCACGCAGCGGCGCACCCCGTAGCATCGGGCACGGGTCGAGGTCTCCGAACGGAAAGGAAGCTTGATCGCTACCGATCCTCGGGGCCTCGACCCGCCCCACCCCGTCACCACGCGGCCCCGCACATCACCCACCCCCACCTAAAGTCCGAAGAGCCGCTTTCCGGCGGGCAGCAGCAACGCGTCGCGCTCGCGCGCGCGCTCGCGACGCGGCCCGACGTGCTGCTGCTCGACGAGCCGCTGACGGCGCTCGATGCCGAGACGGCGTCGGGCGTGCGGGCACTGCTCGCCGAGCGCCTGGCGGCGACGGGCACGACGACCGTCATCGTGACGCACGACGCCGTCGATGCTGTCGCGCTCGCCGGTGACATCGTGCTGCTCGAGGACGGCCGGGTCACACAGACAGGGCCTGTGCGCGCTGTGTTCGCGGCGCCGGCGACGCCCTTCGGGGCTGCGGTCGCGGGCGTCAACCGGGTAGCCGGAGAGATTTCGGACGGTGTGTGGTCGGCGGGTGCGCTGCGGGTCGCGGTGACTCGCCGCACTGCCGGCACCGCCGGTAGGCCCGAGCCCGCCGTCGCATTGTTCCCGCCGTCGGCCGTGGGGATCGAGCCGGCGGCGGGAACGGAACCTGCCGGCCCCGGTGCACCGGTCGCGCGCATCGCGCGGCTGGAGCAGACGCCCGCGGGCGTCCGCGTGCACACGACCGAGCCGGCGCTCGCCGCCGACGTGTCGGTCGAGACGGTCGCCGAGCGTGGTCTCGCCGTCGGCGCGGCGGTGCGGCTGTCGGTGCCGCCCGAGGCGGTGCGCCTGCTGGCGTGACAGCGGGCCGGAGCGCCGAGTCGTGCCGGGCCGAATGTCGGGCCGGAGGAAATACCCCGGTCGTGGCGGGGCGGGTGCCCGCGCACGGCGGGTAGCCTCTCACTATGGTGGCCGTCAATCTCTCGCCCACGCGCCCAGCGCGTGCGGTCGACGAGCGTGCCACCGTGGGGGCGCCGGGCGACGCCCTCGTCGACCGGTTCGGACGGGTGCACCGCGACCTGCGCATCTCGCTGACCGACCGCTGCTCGCTGCGCTGCACCTACTGCATGCCCGAGCAGGGCAACGAGTGGCTTGCCCGCTCAGGCCTCATGACCGCCGACGAGATCGTGCGGGTCGCGGGCATTGCCGCGGCATCCGGCATCACGACGTTCCGCCTCACCGGTGGCGAGCCGCTGCTGCGCACCGACGTCGTCGACATCGTCCGCCGTTTCGCCGCGATCTCGGGGCCGCACGGCCCCGTCGAGATCGCGATGACGACCAACGGCATCCGCCTCGCTGACATGCTCCCCGACCTCGCCGCGGCGGGCCTGGATCGCCTGAACATCTCGATCGACACGCTGGATCGAGAGCGCTTCCGAGAGCTCACCCGGCGCGACCGTCTCGAGGATGTGCGTGCGGGGATCGCCGCCGCCGCGGCATCCGGCCTTCGTCCCCTCAAGCTCAACGCCGTCGCGATGCGCGGCGTCAACGACGACGAACTCGTCGACCTCGTCGAGTTCGCCCTCGCGCACGGCGCGCAGATGCGGTTCATCGAGCAGATGCCGCTGGATGCCGGACACACGTGGGATCGCCGTCAGATGGTGACGCGCGACGAGATCCTCACGGCGCTGCGCGCCCGCTGGGACCTCGAGCCGGTGCCCGGCCGCGGGGGAGCGCCCGCCGAGCGGTTCCTGCTCGACGGCGGGCCGGCGTCGGTCGGCGTCATCGCGTCGGTCACAGCTCCCTTCTGCGGCGACTGCGACCGGCTGCGCCTGACCGCCGACGGGCAGTTGCGCAACTGCCTGTTCTCGCTCGACGAGTACGATCTGCTGCCGGTGCTGCGCGCGGGGGTCGACGACGTCGCCGTCGACCGGATGCTGCGCGGGTGCGTCGCGGGAAAGCTGCCCGGACACGCGATCGACGACCCGAGCTTCCTGCAGCCGGCGCGCGGGATGAACGCGATCGGCGGCTGACGGCCTCAGGCGTGCAGGCAGCCGGCGGCGTCAGGCGTGCAGGCGGCCGGCCTCGAGGCGCACGGTGCGGTCGACGAGACCTGCGGGCACCGCGACGTGCGAGATCAGCACGACCGCCTGGTCGCCGTCGACGGCGGTCAGCAGGTCGGTGAGCAGGGCGTCCGAGGCATCCGCGTCGACGCCCGCCGTCGGCTCGTCGAGCACGAGCACGGGGAAGCCGCGCAGCAGTGCCCGCGCGAGCGCGATGCGTTGCGCCTGCCCGCCCGACACGAGCGCGCCGCGCTCGCCGACGCGGGCGTCCAGGCCGCCGCGCTCGTGCAGCCACTCGCCGAGGCCGACGCGGTCGAGCACGGCCTCCAGCTCGGCATCCGTCGCCGTGTCGCGGGCGAACAGCAGGTTCTGGCGGATGTCCTCGTCGAACAGCATGGGCTGCTGTTCGCAGAGGCCCACCGTGGCGCGGACGGCATCGGGATGGGCCGTGACGACGTCGCGGCCGCCGAGGTCGTACTCGCCCGCCACGGGCTGCAGGAACCGCACCAGCACGTGCGCCAGCGTCGTCTTGCCCGCTCCGCTCGACCCGACGACGAGCAGTCGCTCGCCCGGCCGCACGTCGAGATCGACGCCGCGCAGCGAGTCTTGGGCGCTGCCGGGCCAGCGCGCCGACACGTCCCGCAGCACGATCCCGTCGCCGAGCGGCAGGGCGGGGGCGGCCTCGTGGTCCTCGCGGGTCTCGTCGCCGTGGTCGGTACCGGCGGTCTTGTCGGTCTCGTCCGGCAGCTCGGGCGGGATCGTCTGCGGCACGGCATCGGCGATGCGGGTCGCCGCCCCGCGCACCTGCCGCCACGCCGACGCGGCGAGCGGCACGGCCGTGAACACCTCGAAGACGGCCATCGGCACGAGCACCGTGACCGCGAAGGCCGGGGCGGTCAGGGCGCCCCCGACGGCCGGCGCGGCGACGATCACGGCGAGCAGCGACGCGAGCCCCGCGAGGACCGACACGACCGCCGTCGTCCCCGCCTGCGCGACGGCGCGCCGGGTGACCGCACGGCGGAGGGCCGCATCGGCGGCGGCGATGCGCTCGCGCCCCGCGGCTTCGGCGCCGTAGGCAATCAGCACGTCGAGGCTGCCGAGCTGGTCAAGCACGGCGTCGGCGAGGCGCGCCCGGAGCGGCGCGATCGCGCGTTCGGCCCGCGACCCCGCGGCCCAGCCCCAGAGCGTCGCGACGAGCCCCGCGACGACGAGGCAGGCGAGGAGGGTGAGGGCCGCCGGCCACCAGATGAACGCGATGAGGACGACCGCGCCGAGGGCGACCGCGGCCGAGGAGACGAGCGGCAGCACGACGCGCAGCGGCAGGTTCTGCAGCTCGTCGACGTCGTCGACGAGGGCGCCGAGCACCGATCCGCGACGCGTGCGCGCGAGCCCGTCGGGGGCGAGCGGCACGAGCCGGCGCACGAGGTCGCTGCGGGTGACGGCGAGCTGGCGGAGCGCCGCGTCGTGGCTGGCGAGCCGCTCGGTGTACCGGAACGCGGCACGGCTCAGCGCGAAGGCGCGCACGCCCACGACAGCGGCGCCGAGGAACATCACCGGCGGCTGCTCGCTCGCGAACACGATGAGCCACGCTGAGCAGGCGAGGAGGGCGACTGCGGATGCCTCGGACAGGAACCCGCTCGCGGCGCCCGGCCAGAACCGCCGGAGCGGCGGCATGGCGCGCCGGAGCACCGCATCGGCGCCCTCGGAACGTGTGCTTGTGCGCGCCGTGGCGCTCGCCTGCCGGGTGTCGGCGCTCACGCGATCACCTCCGCGGGCTGCGGGTGCAGGCGCACGACGTGGTCGGCGACCCCGCGCGCCGTGCGGCGGTGCGAGACGAGCAGCACCGTCGCGCCGTCGTCGGCCAGGGCGCGCACGGAGAGCCAGAGCGCCGCCTCGGTGTCGGCGTCGAGGGCGGAGCTCGGCTCGTCGAGGGCGAGCACGGGCGCGCGTCCGCGCAGATGCCGGAAGAACGCGCGGGCGATCGCGACGCGCTGCGCCTGCCCGCCCGACAGCCCCGCGCCCTGCACGCCGAGCGACAGGCGCGGGTCGAGGTCGCCCGCCTGCGCCAGCTCGAGCGCGCGGGCGACGAGGGGGCCGTCTGTGACGCCGTCCGCGTCGCCGAGCGTGACGTTCTCGGCGATCGTGCCGGTGATGAGCCCCGGCTGCTGCCCGCACCAGGCGAGCCACTGCGTGGGGGAGAGGGCGGACACGGGCATCCCGTCGACCGTCGCGTCGCCTTCGAAGGATGCCGCGCCGCGGAGGGCCGCGAGCAGGCTCGACTTGCCCGAGCCGCTCGGACCCTCGATGAGGGTCACGGTGCCGGGCTCGGCGGTGAAGGTCACGGGCGCGAGGAGCGCCTCCCCGCGCCGCACGCGGAGGCCGCGCACCTCGACGCGGGCCCCGCGCTCCTGCGGAGATCTGCCGTCCTGCGGAGATCCGACCTCGGATCGGTCCGCAGCAGCGCCGATCTCCGCGGCTGCTCCCCCCTCGGCGCCGGCACCCACGCGGCCCGGCACGGCGGCCGCGGCATCCAGCACCTCGAAGAGGTCTTCCGTCGCGGCGACGCCCTCGGCGGCGGCGTGGAACTGCACGCCCACCTGTCGCAGCGGCAGATACGCCTCGGGCGCGAGGAGCAGCACGAAGAGGCCGACGGTGAGCCCGAGCGACCCGTCGATGAGGCGGAAGCCGATCGACACCGCGATGATCGCGACCGAGATCGACGCGAGCAGCTCGAGGGCGAAGCCGGAGAGGAACGAGACCCGCAGCACCCGCATGGTCTCTTTGCGGTACGCGTCGGTGACCCGCTCGATCGAGGCCGCGGCGCGGTGCTGACGGCCGAAGATCTTGAGCGTCGACAGGCCTCGCACGGTGTCGGCGAAGCGCGCGGCGAGGGTGCCGAGGGTCTGCCACTGCTGCTGCTGCACGGCGCGCGTGGCGAGGCCGATCAGCACCATGAAGAGCGGGATGAGGGGGATGGTGAGGATGACCGTGAGCCCGGAGATCCAGTCCTGCCACCACATCACGACGATGATGATCGGGGTCGCGATCACCGTCAGCACGAGCTGGGGGAGATAGCGCGCGAAGTACGTGTCGAGGGCTTCGAGGCCCCGCCCGGCGGTGACGGCGAGGCGGGCGGTGTTGCGCCCCGCGAGCCAGTCCGGCCCGAGCCGGCCGATCGCGCCCAGCAGCTGGGCGCGCAGCTGCGCCTCGACGCGCGCGGCGGCGCGCGCGCAGATCACTTCGCGCAGCCACAGCAGCACGCCGCGCACGATCACGACGGCCGCCAGCGCGGTGAGCAGCCCCGAGATCTCTTCCCAGGGGCGCCCCGCGATCACGCCGGTGATCACCGCGGTCATGAGCCACGCGAAGGCCACGATGACGACGGTCTGCAGGGCGCCGACGGCGGCGATCGCGACGAAGAACCCCCGCGAGGCCGACGCGTAGCGCAGCAGCCGCGGATCGACCGGGCGCACGCGCGTGCGCTCTGGTCGCTCGTCGGTGTCCGGCATCCTTCGATCCTCTCAGATGGCGCTTCGCGTTGACGCCCGGGAACGCACCGATCGGCGACCGGCGCGGGTCCCCACCGCGCCGGTCGCCGACCGCGACCCGGGGTCTCGCCCGGACCGTCAGTGGGCCTCGGCGAGTTCCGCCTTCTCGATCGCCCCGCGCGTGACGCGCTTGCGGAACACCCAGTAGGTCCAGCCCTGGTACGCGAGCACGAGCGGCAGGAAGATCAGCGCGGCCCAGCTCATGATCTCGAGCGTCATCTGGGTCGACGACGCGTTCGCGATCGTGAGGCTGTTGGCCGGGTCGTTCGAGGCCGGCATGACGTACGGGAACAGCGCGAGCCACAGGGTCAGCACCGCGAAGACGATCGTGACGGCGCCCGCGGCGAACGCGCTCCCGTCGCGGTCGATCCAGTTGAAGGCGACGGATGCCAGGAGTGCGACGGCGGCGATGATGCCGCACGCGATCACGGCCCAGAGGAGCGGCGCCTCGCGGCCCGCGGCGATGATGATCGTCCACACGACCGTGCCCGCAGCGAAGACCACCGTCGGGGCCGCGAGCTTCTTGCCGAGCGCCTGCGCGTCATGGTGCACCTGGCCGTCGGTCTTGAGCCCCACGAAGTACACGCCGTGCAGGAAGAACAGCAGCAGCGTCGTGACACCCACCCACAGTCCGTACGGGTTGAGCAGCGTGAACAACGACCCGGTGAAGTTCTTGTCGGCGTCGATCGGCACGCCCTGCACGATGTTGCCGACGGCGACGCCCCACAGCAGTGCGGGGACGGCGGAGCCGATCGTGATCATCTGGTCGAAGCGGCGCTTCCACGTGGCATCCTCGCGCTGGTGTCGGTACTCGAACGAGACACCGCGCAGGATCAGCGCGAGCAGGATCAGCAGCAGCGGCAGGTAGAAGCCGCTGAACAGCGTCGCGTACCACTCGGGGAACGCCGCGAACAGGCACGCGCCGGCGACGATCACCCAGGTCTCGTTGAGGTCCCACACCGGGCCGATGGTGTTGATCACCTGGCGGCGCGAGACCTCGTCCTTGCCGAGGAAGGGCAGCGCCATACCGACGCCGAAGTCGAAGCCGTCGAGCACGAAGTATCCGACGAAGAGCACTCCGACGATGAAGAACCAGAGGGTTGCGAGGTCCATGTCAGCCAGCTCCTAGTACACCGTCGAGGGGACGTCGTCGACCTTCAGATGCCCCTCGGGCGTCAGGTCGTCGGGGTCGGGGAGGGCCTGCGGACCCTCGCGCACCGTCTTGAAGATGAGCCCGAACTCCACGACCGCGAGGATCGCGTAGATCAGGGTGAACGCGATGAGTGAGATCAGCACCGTCCAGCCCGGCACGTTCGGGGAGACCCCGTCCTGCGTGAGCATGAGACCGAACACGATCCACGGCTGGCGGCCCATCTCGGTGAAGATCCATCCGACGAGGATGCCGAGGAGCGCGAGCGGCGCCTGCCAGATCGCGATCTTCCACATCCAGCCGGCGACGGGGCGCTTCGCGTTCCTGCGGGTGACCCAGAGGCCGACCACGGCGACCGCGGTGGCGAGCAGGCCGAAGCCCATCATCCAGCGGAATGACCAGTACGTGACCCAGAGGATCGGCGCGAAGTTGCCGTCGACCTGGTCGGCGAACTGCGGGAAGAGCTGGGTCGTGTAGAGGTTGTTGAGGTCGTTGATGCCCTCGACGCAGCCGTTGAAGTCGTGCGTGGAGAGGAAGGCGAGCACATACGGCACGCGCAGCGACCAGACCTCGCCGGTACCGTCGGGCGTGCCGATGGAGAACAGCGAGAACGAGGCATTCGCCCCGCACGCGGAGTTGAACATCGCCTCCGCCGCCGCCATCTTCATGGGCTGGGTCTGCACCATCACGAGGCCGAGCTGGTCGCCGGAGAGGAAGACGGCCACGAAGCCGATGATCATCGCCCAGAGGCCGAAGCGTAGCGACGTGCGCATGGTGTCGAGGTTGCGTCCGCGCGACAGGTGCCAGGCGGAGGCGGCGATCATCACCCCGGCGGCGAACATGATCGCCGACGAGAGCGTGTGCGGCAGCTGGGTGAGGGCGACCGGGTTGGTCAGCACTTCCCAGAAGTTCGCCATTTCGGCACGGTGGCCCTCGGTGGACATCTGGTAGCCCTGCGGGTTCTGCATGAACGCGTTGGCGGCGAGGATGAAGTAGGCGGAGAGCCACGTGCCGGCCACGGTGATCCAGATGGTGGCGAGGTGGATGCCCTTGGGCAGGCGGTTCCAGCCGAAGATCCAGAGGCCGATGAACGTCGCCTCGAAGAAGAAGGCCATGAGGCCCTCGAAGGCGAGCGGGGCGCCGAACACGTCGCCGACGAAGCGGCTGTAGCTCGACCAGTTCATGCCGAACTGGAACTCCTGCACGATGCCGGTGACGATGCCCATCGCGAAGTTGATCAGGAAGATCTTGCCGAAAAAGCGCGTCAGGGCGAGCCACTTCACGTTCGCGGTGCGGTACCAGGCCGTCTGGAAGATCGCGACGAACAGCGACATCCCGAGCGTCAGCGGCACGAAGATGAAGTGATACAGCGTCGTCAGGCCGAATTGCCAGCGGGCCAGCAGCAGCGGATCCAGGAAGTCCATCGCGGTCCCCTCTCGACGGCCCGGCGGGGCCGATCTTCCTTATGACTGAAGCTACCCAGCCGGTTGTCAGGCTCGTAAGTGACGGGCCGTGAATAACCCTCCGGCCGGGTCAGGGGCGCTGCGACGCGTGCAGCAGCTGCACGATGCACTCGCGCGGGTCGCACGAGGAGCGCATGCCGTCGACCGAGAGCGGGCCGCCGGCCGAGCTGAGCACGCTCTGCATGATGCCGAGGTGCACGCTGCAGAGCACCTCGCGGTGCTCAGCCTGCGACGAGGCGTGCGCGCAGGGGGTGAGTTCGACGGTGAGTTCGCTCTCGTCGACGAGCGGGTCGAATCCGGCGTCGACGAGGTCTTCGACGAGGGCGTCGATCTGGTGCAGGGCGGCGGTGTCGAGCTTGGGCGCGTCGCCCGGCAGCACTCGGCGCATCACGTCGCCGCGCTGGGCGGCGGCGCGGGCCTTGCGGTGCTGCACGGGGCTGCAGGCGGTCACCCCGTCGGTCGCGCTGTAGAGCACGCGGGGGCGGCCGCGCGTCGTGCGGTGCTCGGTCGCCGACACCACATAGCCGTCGTCGATCAGGCGCTGGAGGTGCTCGCGGACGGTGTTCGGATGCAGGTCGGTGGCCGAGACGAGCTCGGCGACCGTGCGGTCGGATCGCTCCTGCACGAGATGGAGGATCTCGACACGAGAGTAGTTGGAGATGGCGCTGTACCCCGCGGGGCGACCTGTGGTCATACCACTATTATTCACGGCTTCGCTCCTTCCCGCCAGTACCGCGCGGGGCGGGTTTCTTCCGGCGTGCCGGAAGGCGCCGGGCGGCGCGCTCCGGAAGACGCCGGGGGGCGCGCTCCGGCGCGTCCCCGGTCCGCCTTCAGGTGACCGATATGAGGGTGTCATACAGTCGGCGCATGGATCTGTGGCAGGTACCGATCGCAGAGGGTCCGGTGCCGGTGACAGTGTTCGCCCTGGCCGTGATCCTGCTCGCGATCCTCGCGGTGCGCCGCTGGCGCACGCGGCGGCGCGTCTGGGCGCTCGCCGGAGCGGCGGCGGGCGCGGTGATCGGCTATGGCACCTACCGCCTCGTGAACGCCACGAACGTGTTCGGCGACGCGGTACCGCCGTTCGTGTGGCACTGGACCGCGGCCGCCTTCGCCGCGGTCGGCTTCGCCCTCGGCGGCATGGTCGGTGCGCGCACGTGGCGGCGCGTGCTGGCGGGTGTCGGCGTCGTCGTCTTCGTCGTCGCCGGCGTCGTCGGGGTCAACATGCGGTTCGGCATCAACCCGACGCCCGGCAGTCTGCTCGGGGTGGCGGATTCCATCGATCTGCCCACCGACGCCGGCGGCGCCGGCAGCACCGCCGCGCCCGCACAGCCGCTGTACACGACGTGGCAGGCCCCGGCCGGCATGCCCGCGGTGGGGTCCCGCGGCAGCCAGGAGATCCCCGCCACGGCATCCGGGTTCGACGCGCGGCCCGCGGGCATCTACCTTCCGCCGGCGGCGCTCGTGCCGGGCGCGCCCGCGCTGCCCCTCGTGATCATGATGATGGGGCATCCGGGTGCCCCCGACCCGACCGTGATCAGCAACGTGCTCGACGGGTTCGCCGCCCAGCACGACGGGCTCGCTCCGATCGTGATCGTCGCCGACCTGCTGGGCGCTGCGGTCAACGACACCGCCTGCGCAGATTCGGCCGCCTACGGCAAAGCGCGCACCTACATCACCGTCGACGTCGTCGACTGGGCGAAGAAGAACCTGCACATCATCGACGACCCCGCGTACTGGACGATCGCGGGCTACTCGAACGGCGGCGGGTGCGCCGCGACCTTCGGGGCGCAGTCGCCGCAGCTGTGGAAGAACATCCTCAGCGTCTCCGGCGAGCCGTTCGGCGGGTCGGAGCAGGTCGCGAACGTCACGAAGACGATCTACGGCGGCAGCGCGGCCGCGTTCGAGGCATCCAAGCCCGTCAACATCATGGCGGCCGCGGCGCCCGGCACCTACGCGGGGATGACCGCGATCTTCACCGCCGGCGCGCAGGACCCGGCCTACATCTCCGCGGCCGACACGGTCGCCGCGCAGGCGCGCGCGGTCGGCATGACCGTCGTGCGGTACGACGTGCCCGGCGCCGGGCACGTCGGCGACGCCCTCACGGGTGGCCTCGCCGAGGGTTTCACCGTGCTCTACCCCGTGCTGGGGCTCTCGGCAGGGTAGGGGTGGGTAGGGGTGCCCCGCGCCGCGTGTTCACAACGTCGGAGATTCGCGCCCCGCGGCGGCGCGGGACCCCGCCATTGTGTGGGGGGGTCGGCGCCGCCGCGCCGGATCTCCGACGTTGTGAACCGCGCCTCGGCGGCACCGCGGCGCGGGCGCGGGCGCGACGTCGGGCCACGCCGGGGCGGCGCAGCGCGGGCGCGGGGACGTACGCTGGGCGGGTGCCTGAGGTCGACGCTGCGGCGGTGCGCACGTTCTGGGCCCGAACGCGCCTCGCGGTGCCCGAGCTGGCCGGTTGGCCGGACGACCCGCCGGCCGCGTGGGCGTTCGGGGCGACCCCGGCGCACGCGGACGAGCTGCTCGGCCTCGTGCTGTCGGGGGTCAAGACCGGCACCGCCTCGTCTCTGTGGGACTACGAGCACGCCGGCGACCCGACCCCGAGGTGGGGGAGCTGAGCATCATCCTCGATGGCCGGGGCGCGCCGCGCGCCGTCATCGAGACGACGGCGGTCCGCGTCGTGCCGTTCGGCGACGTCGACGCGGACCACGCGTGGTCGGAGGGGGAGGGCGACCGCTCGCTCGCGGCGTGGCGCGAGATCCATGAGCGCTACTGGCGCGCGCACTCCGAGAGCCCGCGCGGGTTCGCCCCCGACATGCCCGTCGTGTGCGAGCGGTTTCGGCTCATCGCCTGAGCGGGCCGGTCAGGCCTCGGTGTTCGGCTTCCAGCCGAGCGCCGGAGCGACGTGCTTGGCGAACTCCTCGACGACGTGCAGGTTGAACGCGACGCCGAGCTGATTCGGGATTGCTAATGGTGTAATGTGAAGATTTCATGGCCACCAAACGCAGGACACGAGCGCCCGGCGCAGCGATCTACACCAGGATTAGCCGCGACCCCGAGGGCGACAAGATCGGCGTCTCGCGTCAGGAGAAAGACTGTCGGGATCTTGCTGACCGTCTAGGCCTCCCAGTCGTGGCCGTCTACACCGACAACGACATCGGAGCCAGCAACAGGACCGGCAACAAGCCCCGGCCCGAATACCAGGCCCTCCTCGATGCCGTTCGGGATGGGCTCATCGGCACCATCATTGCCTACAGCAACAGTCGACTCACCAGGCGCCCCCTCGAATGGATCGAGCTCATCGGTCTGGCAGAGTCGGGCGCCCTGGAGATCAAAACCGTAGTCTCGGGCAGCCATGACCTCACGACGGCAGACGGCAGAGCAGTTGCCCTGACCGTGGCGGCCTGGGATGCCGCCGAAGCAGATCGAATCTCCGAGCGCCAGACCGCCTCCTTCCACCACAAGGCACTCCAGGGAAAGCCCAAGCTCCAGCGGCAACGGCCCTTCGGCTGGAGGGAAGACGGCGTCACCATCGAGCCCACAGAGGCCGAGCTTATCCGTAGAGCGCTCAAGGAGATCCTGGAGGGCGCAAGCATCACCTCCATCGCCCGACGCTGGGAAGAGGAGGGGGTGCTCACCGCAGCGGGAGGAGAGAAGTGGGAGCATTCAGTTCTCAAGAAAGTCCTTCTCGGCTGGCGCACCGCTGGAGTTCGCACTTACCACCGGGAACCGCTCTATGACGGGACCGGCCAACCCATCATGGGAACCTGGGAACCCATCATCACCCTCAGGGAAAGACGGGAAGCGCTACGAGCGCTCCAGGCCCACTCCCGGGTCAAAGTCCGCCAGGGCACCTGGCCCCTCGCCGGCCTCCTTCGCTGTGGCATCTGCTCGAAGCCTCTCTATGGGGCTACGCCGAGCGGCACACGAAACCGGGCAACCTACGGCTGCAAGACGGGCCACCTGGGGATCTCGGCCGGAATCCTGGAGGCCTATGTCATCCGGCGTTTCTTCGAATACCTCTACTGGAAAGAAGAGACCGGGAGCTACATCCAGCCCAAGGCCACGGAGCCGAGCCCCGAAGACCTCCAGCGCGTGGATGAGATCAGCGAACAGATTGCGGAACTGATGGAGGGTTACCGAACCAAGGCACTGCCCGCCGCCATCGCCTTCGCCGAAGTGGATCGGCTCTACGCCGAGAGAGACGAGTTACAGGAGCGGATCGAAGCCGCCAGCGCAGCGCCTCCCCCCGCAACTATTCCCCTGAGCACCGAGACCCCGCTAGAGGAACAGATCAGCGAGTATCAGGCAGACTATGCGCGGCCCCGGGCAGATCCCCAGAGCGAGGACGGCATTGAGCAGCCCATACCCCTCCACCAAGGAACCATCGACTCGCTCAATCAGCTCTTCAAGCTGGTCATCGACCACATTGAGGTGGCGAAGGCGGGACCGGGCCACCGGACAATGGAGGATCGCACCGCCTTCCGCTGGCGGGACTGACGGGCAGCACGCTGCACACATGAGCCCGGGGCATCCATGCCCCGGGCTTTGTCGTAGCTGCCCGCTCCTGCGCCCATCACGCCGAGGGCGAGCAATCGCATCGACTGCGGTGCTCGGGCGCTGAGATCGCCTCCTATGGTCAGTCGCTCGCGACCGCGTGTTTGGCCGAGAGGTCGTAGCTCGGTAGGCCGAAGTGACGCTCGTAGATCTCGCGATACTCCTTCGCCAGCCGTCCCATCTGGTTGTACTCGATGCCCTGCTGAGTCAGCCACTCTCGCGCGGCGATGGTGTCATAGGGCTTCTTGCCGAGCCGCAGGTTCCGCTTCGCTTCGGCCTGCAACAGCTTCGCCATTTCTCGATCAGCCTCATCGGCGGCCAAGGGTGGCTCACCGTTGAGCGAGTCCAGCACCTCTGCTTCCTTCGCCTTTTCGATGTAGGGGCTGAGCAACGATGCCAGCTCCTCCTCGTGGGCTGAGGTCAGATCGATGGCGTACTCCTTGCCCCGGAATCCGAAGCGGACAGTTCCGCCCTGGCCGGGAGGGATCGGGGTTCCGTCGAGGTCATCGATCTTCATCACTACATCTGCCATGTGCTCATTCTACCTCCGATGTGCGAGTGAGATGGATCAATCTCGGCGATTGCGAGGCTACTCAGGGTGCTCGAAATGGGCGCGGAGGCCGTTCAGGAAGGTCTTTAGATTTTTTTCTTTTTGCAGATCTGCGAAATCACCCCCGGAATCATGCGGCAAAACGAGGCATTTTCCCCTCCCTGTTGAAAGGGGCGGATCCGAGCTTGAATCTAAGAGATTCATTCCGTAAAGTCGAAGACACGAAGCAACCCCGGGGAGGAGACGAGGAACCGGTCAAGGGCTTCTGAACCTTGAAAACTGAATCCGATTTTTCCGAGAGAGGCCGCGAGTGGCCTAGCTCAAGAGAGCGCCGTTGGCGCGACAACAGACCTCGGCGGGGCACAGGTCCCGTCCGACCCAAAGAAAACCGGCTCACGAGAGCCACCAATCAAACCCGCCCGCAAGGGCAGAAAAGAGAACCACTATGTCCGAGATCGTTTTCGATTCTCTCCCCACCCCCGGCTACACCCTCAAGGAGAAGGGCCGGACCTACCTGAACGATGCCTCCGTCAAGAAGGCGAAGAAGAACCCCGGCAAGTACATCCTTCTCGGAGACGGCCACCTGATGGATAAGGCCTACTTCGGCACGCTGGAGGGCCAGGCAGCCAAGATCGATCCCCGCCTGGAGCTGCACTTCGTTCTCGAAGATCGCAAGGAGAACCGGAACACTCCGAGCGGCATCCCCAGCTACTCCTACAAGGGCAAGGTCTTCGCCCGCTACATGGATGCCGTCGAGGATGTGAAGGCCGTCGAGCTGGAGCGTAAGCGCCGGGCCAAGGAGGCCAAGAAGCGTGCGAGGCGTGAGGCGAGGGAACTCGCCGAGCTGGAAATGTCCGAGCAGGCAGCCGCCTAACCCCGAGCAGTAATCGGGGCCGCTACCCACACAACGGGTAGCGGCCCCGCACTAAGACAAGGAGGCCCACGATGGGCAAAGCAGTACGAAACAAGCGCAAGCGCACTACTAACAAGAAGACTCCGATTCGCTGGGACAACCTGTTCGGGCTCGACAGCAGAGAGAGTCGATTCGCCAGACAGGAGCGGCTGGAGCTCTGGACGAGATCCGCCCCCTGTGGTCGGCTTCAGCTACTCGTCGACTACAACGAAGATGTGATCTCCCCCGCGAACAGCGCGGAGGTCATGGATCGATTCCACGCGGGAGCAGTGAGCTACCGAACCGCCGTCGAGACACTGATCGGGTATGTCGCGGTCAAGATCCTATCCCGCCACTTTGCGCTCTGCGAGCAGCGGCGGATGCGAACTCTCGATGATCCGCTCGACTTCATGGCCAACTTCATGGATCCGCGCAACGGTGCGGATGTGGGCACCAGTGAGCAGGCTAAGTTCCTCCTTCTGATGACCTTCATCTTCCACGACGGCTTGCCAGGCCGCGAACTCTTCCCCGATGAGAACTGGGCTGACATCTACCGAGGCGTGATCGTGTCGGCGGTTGATTTCAACTACCGCTTGGCTTCGGAGGCTCAGAAACAGCTCGACTCGGGAGCCGTTTCCTGGGCACAGGTGCATGGTCCCTGTGAGTACAGCCAGCGAGCGGCAGCATGATGAGTGAGGCCACAATCTGGCAGCAGATCACCCGCGCCCATGCCGAAGCGGCCCTCGGCCTGGAGATCGATGCAGAGAGCTGGATCTCAGCGGTGGAAACACTGGAGCGGGAAGGAAGCCTTCACGAGGAGCTAGCCTCGATCATCTTCGAGTATCTGCGCGAAGCGCTCTGACGAGCAAGAGCCCCCGGCCAATGGCCGGGGGCTCTTTGCGTTGGTGCGGGGAGATCACCCAGCAAGGCGGTCAGCGAGCCACTGGGCACCTTCCTGGAGATGCGGACGGCTGATCTCCCAGCCGTCTTGGGCTGCCTGCAGGGCGATCTCGATAGCTCGTCTCAGCAGCTCTAGGAGATCCTGGAAGGTCATGGCTGCTTGTCCCTCACTGAGTAGAGCAAGGGCACGCCGTTGCCGACGATGACCGAATAGACCTCCTGCCCCTGCGCCTCAGCGTCGGCCAGGGTCTTCTTGAACTCAGCCATCAGCTCGGGCTTGATGTGCTTGTGGGCCTCAGTTGCATCGTAGGTTGCCATCAGTTCTCCTCCTCCTCGGGGCTGTAGAAGAGATCGGTGGAGGGCGAGTCGATGATCGAGCCGTAGGTTGCGCCGTAGCGCTGGCCGTTGTTGAGCACGATCACGGAATCAGCACCGTAGACCTCGATGGCCTGCTCGACTTCTTCGCGGAGTCGGGCCAGCGTGAAGTTGGTGCTGATCTGATCGGGGGCGTAGCCCTGGTTGTCGGAGATGTTGAGAAGAACCTGCGAGGCCATGATCTGCTTTCTTGGTAGATGGTTAACGAGGAAGGGCCGGGGATGATCCCCGGCCCTGCTGGTTCCGATCAGTCCTGCTTCTTCAGCACATCGATCCGGTCGGCCAGCTCGGTGAGCACCTTGACGGCAGCATCGCGCTTGGCGGCTGCTTCCTCCTTGCTCTTGGCGTAGAACGGACGGGTCCGATCAGCGTCCTGGACCAAGCCGCCGACCTCGTGCTTCAGGCGAGCGAACATCCGAGTGATCTCGGAGCGGTCGAAGGCCTCAGCCTTGGGAGCGGTGGTGGTCTGGGGAGCGGTTGCGTTTGCCATGATGGTTGCCTTTCGAGCGGTGGTTGTGGTGTGAACATGGCCAACAATATTGAGTAGCTACTAGGAGTCAACTCCTCTGCAAAAATACTTTTGACCTGGGTTTTTCCTCTCGTCAGCATCCGCGTATCGTCGCCGCATGGACAACTACTGGAAGCAGTATCAGCACACGCTCGACCGGATCGAGAAGGAGAAGCCGCAGACCTTTGACGGGCTGAAGGCGATCCTTGATCTCTTCGAACCGCCCTCCTCCGGGGAAGCCTTCTTCCCTGGAGGAGCTGATGAGACTCTCGGCGATTCTCTCTCCAAGGCTGGCTGGCACATCGACTGGCGGGAGGGAGACTACCTCTGGCTCGGAACCTCACAGACGGGCGAGCTGATCAGCTATGTGGAGGGCGATCTCTGCCGGGGCAACGCCTTCAAGCCGCGCCGGGACTGACCATCGGCAGGGTGCAGAGAGGCTGTTCTGAGCGCGCAGGCTAGAGCCGCGATGGGACCGACCCTCTGGGCTGTCCTTCGCTGTCTCGCGGGCAACCGTAGGCTGAGATGGGCGTTCCTTGATGATGATGCACGAGCGATCGTTCCTGGAGGAAAGTGCCACCATCGAGCGGGCATGAAAGAGGGCGACGATCCAGCCGAAGCCGAACCGCCGCCCTGGGTGGTCATGGGTTAGTTGCGGTGAGGATCGAGGTAGTCAGTCCTCGGGAACTTCATCACCAGCTCGGCGACCTCCTCGTCTGAGGTGTGGGCGAAGTGGACCTTCTTGGGGCTACCCGTCTCGTCTGAGACATAGGCGATGCCAGCAGTGAGGTAGTCGTTGGCCTTGGTGGCGACGGGGATCGCCGTGGAGTCGAAGCCGCGATCAGCAGCACCCACCCCAAGAAGGCGGTCATTTGCGTACTTGCTGTCCTGACCGAACAGGGCGGGCCGGAAGTTGTCTCGCATCCTCCCCAGAAGATCCATCTCAACAGCTTGCGTGGCTGCGAAAACATAGACGCCCACAGAGCGCCCCATGGACAGAATCTTCGAGAGCTGGCCTTGGGCATCCTCCGCCAGCTCTCCCAGCGTGATGGTTGCGGCGGTATGGGCTGTGTCAAGCTTCGTAGACGATCTCTTTGTGGATTTCAGGCCGCGGTTGCGGTCTGGGCGTAGTAGGCGGCCCGGGTCTCGGCGGGGGTGCGGTAGCCGAGGGTGGAGTGCAGCCGGCGGCGGTTGTAGAACACCTCTATGTACTGCATCACGGCGAATCTCGCTCGCCGCCGGGTCGCGAAGGACTGCCGGTAGTACATCTCGTTCTTGAGCATCGAGAACCACGATTCGGCGACCGAGTTGTCCCAGCACACCCCGGTCCTTCCCACCGACAACCGCACCCCGAAACGGCCCGCGAGCTTGGCGTACTCGTCAGAGGTGTACTGGCTTCCGCGGTCCGAGTGGAACAGAGCGCCCGACTCGATGCGCCCGTGGGTATGGGCCATCGTGAGGGCGTCGCCGATCAGCTCGGTGCGCATGTGCTCAGCCATCGACCAGCCCACGACCTCACGGTTGAACAGGTCGATCACCGTCGCCAGATACAGCCACCCTTCCCCGGTGCGCAGGTAGGTGATGTCGCCGACGAAGCGGACCCCGGGCCGGTCGGCGGTGAAGTCCCGCTTGAGCAGATCGGGGCGGGTCACCACGTCGTCGGCGGGGATCGTGGTGCGCTTCTTGGAGCGGGGCTGGATCCCGAAGATCCCCGCCTCCCGCATGATCTTGCGGACCAGACCCTCCGACGCGGCGATCCCGCGGCGAGACAATTCGGCGAGCACCCGCCGGAACCCGTTCACCCCGTGCGAGTCGTCGTGGATCTGCGTGATCACACCAGACAGCCACACCCTCCGCGCCGTGGTCGGCGGGATCGTGTCCCGCCGCTTCGCCCACGCGTAGTAGCCGGCGCGTGAGACGCTGAGCAGGCGCGCCATCAGCTCGATCGTGAAGGTGGCCTTCTCCGCGTGCATCAGCGTGAACTTCTCGCTCACCGCTGCTCCTTCGCGAAGAAGGCCGCGGCTTTTTTCAAGAACGCGTTCTCCTCCGCGAGCCGCCGGTTCTCCGCTTCCAACCGTGCGATCCGCGCGGCCTCCACCGGTGGCGGCGCCGTCTCCGGGTCGGGGTGCTGGGCCCGATACGCCTTCACCCAGTACCCGAGCGAGCTCTCGTTGATCTCCAACTCCCGCGCGACCTGCGCGATCGGGCGGCCGCCCTGCACGACGAGCTGGACCGCGTCGGCCTTGAACTCCTCAGTGAACTTCCTGCGATTCGTAGACATCTCTGCCTGTCGTTCCTTCCTGGTAACGACCGTCTACAAGAAGTGTCACACCCCAGTAAGGACTGTGATCTTCTCGCCATCCTCCTTGTTCTTCGCGGCTGCCTCCCGACCAGTCTGTGCCATTTTCTGGAGGCCGAGCAGGAGACTTGCGAACTCCTCGATGATGAGCACAGCGGTAGGGGCCGGGGCGCTCCTATCCTCGGCGCTCTCGAAGGAGACAGTGCGAGCATCGAGCACACTAGTCAGCTCCCCGTGGACCTGGTCAATCACTGAAATCGCGTCGACCGCCTGGTCAAGAGCGATGTCCTCGAAGAGGCTGGACTGTCGGTAGACGCGTAACTCGGATGCCTTTGGGTCGATGCCGTAGAGCCTGACCCTGCCCTCCTCGACGAAGGGCGCGAGCTGACGGATCAGGCCATGAACCACGGAACTCTTGCCGGAGCCGGGACGCCCAAAGAGCATGGCGTGGCCGTCAGGGAGATTGAGTTTCCATGCGCTGCCCTCGGTGTCGATTGCGAGGGGGACGGATGCTGGAGTCTCGGCGGGGTACTTCGAGAAGAAGTTCTTGAGTCGAGCATAGATTTGTACCATCGGATTACTCCTCTGTAGTGCTCCTTTCTAGGAGCGTCTAGGTCGAGCCGGGTGGCTCATGGAGCTATATCAAAACGGTGAAGATCGAGCCCCAGGGGGCATAGCAAAGGGCCGGGATCCGCATGGATCCCGGCCCTAGCTAGTTGTACTGACCCAGATCGTTGTTGACGTAGGAGAGACCTCCGGGGTCGAGTTGGAGCTGTCTAAGTTCTTCAGCTCAAACGCACGGAGGTCTCTCTTGTCTCACGCTAATGCCCGGCTGACTCCGGCCGGCCGGTTGATCATGGTTCAGCGCATCCAGTCGGGGCGTGCGGTCGCGCATGTTGCCGCGGAAATGGGGATCTCCCGCACGACCGCGTGGCGGTGGTGGCGCAGGTTCCGGGAGTGCGGCCCGGCGGGCCTGATCGATCGTTCCAGCGTCGCCCGCTCCCACCCTCGCCAGACCAAAGCGTGCGTGGAGGCGAGGGTGCGGATCATGCGGCACCTCACTCGGCGTGGGCCGGTGTTCATCGCTGACAAGCTCGGCTTGCAGGCCTCAACGGTCGGTAGGGTGTTGCGCCGCCACCACGTGCCGTTGCTGCGGGAGCTGGACCCGGTCACGGGGTCCGTGATCCGCGCGACCCGCCGATCCGCGCAGCGTTACGAGCATGATCATCCCGGGTCCCTGATCCACGTTGATGTGAAGAAACTCGGCCGTATCCCCGACGGCGGCGGATGGCGTCTGCATGGCCGCGGGCAACGTCCTGCGCGCAAGCGGGGCCTGGGTTACGACTACGTGCACACCGTCATCGACGACCATTCCCGAGTTGCTTACGCGGAGATCCACGACGACGAGAAAGGCACCACCGCGGCGGGCGTCCTCGACCGCGCGATCGCGTTCTACGCGCGCCTCGGCGTCACAGTCGAACGCGTCATCAGCGACAACGCGTTCGCTTACCGCCACTCGGCCGCGTTCAAGGCAGTGGTCGACGCGCACGGCATCCGACAGCGGTTCATCAAACCGCACTGCCCCTGGACCAACGGGAAAGTCGAACGCCTCAACCGCACCCTCGCCACCGAGTGGGCCTACGCCCGCCCCTGGAGCTCGAACGACGACCGAAAAGCAGGGTTGACGACCTGGCTCGACTACTACAACCTAGACAGGCACCACCTCGGCATCGGAGGCAAAACCCCCATCGACCGAATCAACAACGGTCGAGGTCAGTACAGCTAGTCGGCCTAGAGGATTCTCGAATCAGCCTCCCCGTCGATCTCCTCGATGGTGAATGTCTCCAGCCCATCGTTGAAGAAATCCAGCTCGTCAGTGATAGCCAGCTCCTCCCGCAGGATCTCGCTGACCTCCTCGGCATCTACACCCGCCTTGAGGTTGTCCATGATGAGCGCAGAGATGTCCTCATCACCGGAGTAGGCGAAGCGCACCTTGACGGGCACTCCAGTCTCTTCCTTGACAAAGCGGCTCTTCGGACTTTAGGTGGGGGTGGTGGGGTCGAGGCCGCCGGCGATGAGGAGCATGCGGAGTCGGTAGTTGTCGTAGTTGCGGAAGCCGCGGGCGACGCGGCGGGCGAGTTCGATGAGGCCGTTCACGGCCTCGGTGCCGCCGTTGGATGACCGGTCGGTATCCCAGTAGGACAGGAACGCGGCCCGCCACTGACGCAGGGTGCGGCCGAGTCGGGCGATCTCGGGGATCGGGCAGGTCGGGAGCGATTCGAGCACGTGCTCGGCGATCTTGCGCCCGGTGGCGAGGTCGGCATGCCGGTAGGCGTCGCGGAGTTGCTGCGCGGCCTGCCAGGCGACGTCGACCTCGACGTGCTCCTCGCGCTGCGTGAACGCGGCATCGAGCCGGGCCTTCTGCCGGTCGGTGAGTCGTTCCTGCCCGGCGCGGAGGATGTTGCGGATCCCGTAGAGCGCATCACCTCTGCGTCCGCGGTGCCCGAGGGTGTCTTGCTGGACGCGGCGGCGGACCTCATCGACCGCGGTGGTGCCGAGCTTGACGACGTGGAACGCGTCGAGCACCGCGACGGTATCGTCGAGCTCGTCGTCGAGGGCCTTCTTGTAGCCGGCGAACGGGTCCAGCGTCGCGACCTGCACCCCGTCGCGGAACTCCTGCCCGCGCTCTTGCAGCCAGTCGGCGTAGGCCTTCGCGCTGCGCCCGGGCACGAGGTCCAGCAGGCGGGCCCTCACCCGCCCGGACGCATCGCGCGACAGGTCGACCATCCCGGTCAGTTCCTTCGGACCCCGCCCGCCATCGGCGACGGGTCTGGTGGACACGTGGTGCCAGAGGTGCTCGTCGACGCCGAGCGTGGTGACCCCGTCGAAGCGGGACTCGTCCGCGGCGCGCGTCTCGAGCACCGGCCTGACGTGTCGCCAGACCGTGCGCCACGACACCCCGAGCTGGCGGGCGACGCCCTGCACCGACGCGTTCTCCCTCCGCATCTGCCCCACCGCCCAGATCACCGCTCGGGCCGTGAGCTTGGCGCGAGGCGCGGCGACCAGAGCGTTCTGCTCGGTGAACGACTCCCTCGGGCACGCCTCATCAGCGCACCGGAACCTGCGCTTGCGCCACCGGACCCGCACCGCAGCGGCGCTCATCGGCGCATCGACCAGCACGAGCGCCTTCCGGCCCCGCGACTCGGCGACCTGCCCGCACCCCGGGCACCCGACCGGCCCCGGCGGGGACTCGACGTCGATCAGGAGCACGCCGTCGCGGCAGCGCTCGACAGCCACCACGTGCAGCCCGCCGAGGCCGACGAGCACATCGCAGCGATCACAGTAGACAGCAGAAGACGGGCACGCAGCGGCGCACCCCGTAGCATCGGGCACGGGTCGAGGTCTCCGAACGGAAAGGAAGCTTGGTCGCTACCGATCCTCGGGGCCTCGACCCGCCCCACCCCGTCACCACGCGGCCCCGCACATCACCCACCCCCACCTAAAGTCCGAAGAGCCCGATGGGCTCTTCGGACATTCGGTGGGGGTCATGGGGTGAGGCCGCCGGCGGCGAGGAGCATGCGGAGCCGGTAGTTGTCGCGGTTGCGGTAGCCGCGGGCGAGGCGGCGGTGGAGCTCGATGATCCCGTTCACCGCCTCAGTGCCGCCGTTCGATGATCGTCCGGTCGTGAAGTAGGCCAGGAACGCGGCTCGCCAGCGGCGGAGGGTGCGGCCGAGGCGGGCGATCTCGGGGATCGGGCAGGTGTGGAATGTGTCGACGACCTTCTCGGCGATCCGCCGCCCCTCGGCGAGGTCCTTCTGGTGGTAGGCGGAACGCAGTTGCTGGGCGCACTGCCATGCGACGAACACCTCGTCGTGCGCGGGGTCGGCCTCGATCGCTGCCGCGAGCCTGGTCCGCTGCTTCTCGGTGAGGTTCTCGGCGCCGGCGCGGAGGATGGTCTGGATCCCGTAGAGCGGATCGCCCTTCCGGCCGCGGTGACCGAGGGTGTCCTGCTGGACACGTCGGCGGACCTCGTCGACGGCGGCGGTGCCGAGCTTGACGACGTGGAACGCGTCGAGCACCGCGACGGCGTCCTCGAGCTTGTCGTCGATCGCGGTCTTGTATCCGGCGAACGGGTCCAACGCCGCGACCTTCACGTTGTTCCGGAACGCGTCGCCGCGCTCGTCGAGCCAGGCCGCGTAGGCCTTCCCCGATCTGCCCGGCACGAGGTCGAGCAGCCGGGCACGGGTGCGACCGTGCTCATCCCGGGTCAGGTCGACCATCCCGGTCAGCTCCTTCGGGCCGCGCTTGCGGGAGTCGACGTGATGCCAGATGTGCTCGTCGACGCCGAGGGTGGTGACGTTCTCGAACCGGGACTCGTCGGCAGCCAGCTTGACGAGTTCGGGCTCAACGGCCCGCCACACCGTCTTCCACGACGTGCCCAGCTGTCGGGCCAGGCCCGCGATCGTGGCGTGCTCGCGGCGCAGCTGCCCGATCGCCCACGTCACCGCGCGCATGGTGATCGACCCGCGCGCGGCGACCAGGGTCGGGACCTGCTCCACGAACGTCCTCCTCATGCAGTCGGGATCATCACAACGCCACACCCGCTGCCGCCAGATCAGTCGCACCCGCGTCGCGCCGGGCACGTCGTGAAGAACGCGGCGGCGGCGACCCCGACCGACAGCGAGCACCCCGCACGACGGGCAACCGGCCGGCGCCGCGGGGCTCGAGACCGTCACCACCAGCAGCCCGTCCAGACGCTCGACCGCCTCGACATGGACGCCGTCGAGACCGAGCAGCAGATCGCAGCGGGAGCACGGGCAAGCGGCAGAGCGCGCATCAGCGCACCCCGAACTATGGTGAGACACGTCGAGGTCCTCGGTTGGAGCAGCAGTTGGCGCTACTGATCCTCGGGGACCTCGACCCCTACCCGCCCGAACTCACCCGGCGAGCCTCACCCCCACCGGAAGTCCGAAGAGCCGACAAAGCCGATACCGGCGTAGGCGTACCTGTTCGCCTTCGTGCTGAGCGGAATCTTCGTAGAGTCGAATCCCATGGCCCGGGCTCCCTCTCCGAGGTAGAGGTCGTTGAAGTACTCGGAGAGCTGGCGGAACATGATGATGTTGGCGAAGTTGCCTCGCATCCTTCCCAGAAGCTCCTTGTCGACCTCCTGGGTGGCTGCCACCACATAAATGCCGAGGGATCGACCCTGAGCAAGGATCTCGGTGAGCAGCGTCATGGATGCCGCGCCCTCCTGCTTCATGCCCTTGAGAGCGATGAGCAGGGATAGGAACTCATCGATCATCAGAACGATCATGGGGTTCTCGCGAGTCGCCTCGAGGGAACGGCCAAGGTTCGCGTTCGCCACATCCACGGTCTTCGTCTTGGCCCGCATCTTCATGAGGGTGTGAATCTGCTTGATGACTGTTTGAGCGTCGGTGTTCTCGTAGACCACATCCTTGAAGAGCGTGGAGTACTCGTAGGGCTTCAGCTCGGATGCCTTTGGGTCGATGCCGTAGAGCTGCACAGTCCCGTTATTCACGAAGGGCGCGAACTGCCGGATCATGCCGTTGAGCGGGCTCCCCTTCCCGCTCCCTGTCATTCCATATATGAGTGTGTGGTGCATCGGGAGGAACCAGGCCTTCCCGTTCTGCCGGATCGCAAGCGGAAGCAGATAGGGCGCCTCTGCGGGGTAGTTCTCGAAGAACTCGATACCCACCTTGTGAGCGGTGAGCACATCGAGCGGTTCTGTCCTATGGGCGGCATAGCTCAGATAGAACGCGTTCCCGCTCGGGAACTCCTGGAGGCTGTGGAGACCGAGCTGCGAGGCCATCTTGCCTTCGAGCTTCCGCACATCGGCCGGGTCTCGCCCGTCGAGGGGCACATCGATGCGGAAGTGATTGCGCTGGAGCTGGCACGCTATGCGCTTCTCCCGCTTTTCCTTCTGCTTCTCAGTCTCATCCTCTGGCACCTTCTCCGCCTTCTCCACCACGCTCTGCGATTCCGGCAGCTCGTACACGGTGAAGAACTTGGATGCCTCTGACACCTGTTGCTTGACCTTGTAGACCTTGCCTCGGGCCAGTCCTCGGTTTGCCTTCGCAAGCGACCGGACGGCCCGGGGGTGTGGCGAGAGCCAGGCAGGATCGTAGGTGTATTCCTTCGATTCCCGGGGGTGCATGTGGGCATTGGAGTCGGTGTGCGCTGTCACCAGAGCAGGGTTCGCAAGTAGTTCCCCCTCGATTTCGAAGTAGACCTTGGGCTGCACCTTGAACCAGGTGGCTGGATTCAACCCACGCTTGCCCCGGTAGTTGAGCCAGCGCTGTTTGAGCTTGACGAGGGCCGCGAGGCCGAAGCGCAGCACGAGCGCAACCACCACGAGCACTGTGAGGATCAGCGGCAATAGCTCGATTAGCCGGTCGAATAGTTGGAATAGGGGTGCGAATAGTTCGCTCATGATAGCCCTCCTAGGGGGACTCGGTTGTTGTTCTTGAGGGGGACTCCATTCCTGTCGCGGATTGGGAGTAGGGTGAGCTTTCCGTCTCGGATGAGGTTGTAGCCTGTCGCATCCACACGCTTCAGAAGGCTTGGAACATCGTTGTCGATGTAGAAGTAGACGCCGCGCTCGTAGATCAATCCGAGTTCAAACTCGCGCTTGAAGGTGGCGAGAATCGAGTCATAGTCGGCCCAGCTCTTCTTGCTGATCTCAACTTCCATGAGGATGTTCTTGGCGTTTCGGTCTGTCCGATCACCATCGAGCACAACCGCGAGGTCCGGTTGATGGACCGCCTTGAGCTTGCTTCCTTCGCGCAGCGGAGTGCCGATCGTGAGCAGCGCGGGCTTCGATTCCACGATGTCTGACCACTGAAGCCGGCCCTCGCTCGCGGCCTTTTCAGCAGAGCTGAGCATGGCATTTCGCCACCTTCCGAAGTCAGCTACACCATCTTCCTCGGCCTTCTTCTTCAGCATCTCGCGCACTGGTGAGTAGGTGGCTCGCATCATTTTTTCGCTCACGAGCTGTTCAAGAGCGACTGGTTCAATGCCCAGGGAGTCCCTGAAGAAGCCTTCAGGAGAGATGAGTAGAGCCCCCACATGGGCGATCATTCTGTAGTGGTAGAGCCGCTTGAGGGACAGGCCAGCCATGTAGTCCACATAGTTCATCGGGTAGCCGAAGCTCCAGGCTGCGCCGACTCCTCGCTTAGTGATTCCGTAGTGAGTTGTCCTCGTGGCGGTGTTTCGGAACCGCTGGAGAGCACCGAGGCGGACAAGTTTCTCAAGCCGCTTATCCGTTCCTCCGACCTGGATCGTGTCACCGTCGGGTGATTTCGCGGGTTGAGGATCGTTGAGGCTTGATTTTCCGGGGGTGTTGGTGCCTCGTGCGGGGCACTAACGGCGTCGATCTAGATGTTCTTCCCACGGTGGTTGTGAGCAGCGTGGCGTGACGGGATGAGGTGAGGACCTCCGGTATCGATGTGGGTTACCACACTCACTCGATCCACGGAGGTCCTCGTGTCATACGTTACCCACGCTCGCGCCGCGCTCACCGTCGATGGGCGGATCAAGATCGCTCGGCTGGTGATCGAGGACGGCTGGACGCAGGCTCGTGTCGCGGAGCGGTTCCAGGTCGCCCGTGGCACGGTCTCCAAGTGGGTCGCCCGGTATCGTGCCGGCGGACGCGCGGCGATGCAGGATCGCTCCTCACGGCCGGCGAGCTCGCCATCGCGGACGCCGCAGCGTATGGAGCGGCGGATCATCGGGTTGCGGGTGACCCGACGTTGGGGCCCGCATCGGATCGCGTACCACCTGCTGCTGCCGCAATCCACGGTCTCGAAGGTGCTGAAGCGGTACCGGGTGCCGCTGCTGGGGCAGGTCGACAAGAACACCGGTGTTCGGGTGCGCAAGCCGAAGCCGGTCCGGTACGAGCGACAGGCGCCGGGCGAGCTGGTGCACGTGGACGTGAAGAAGCTCGGCCGGATCCCTGACGGTGGCGGCTGGCGCACGCTGGGACGTGCCACGGGCCGCAAACGCCGCTCCGGGGTCGGCTACTCGTATCTGCATTCCGCGATCGACGACCACGCCCGACTGGTCTACTCCGAGATCCTCCCCGACGAACGCAAGGACACCGCCGGCGGGTTCTGGCAGCGCGCCAGCGCGTTCTTCGCCGGGCACGGCATCACCGTGCAGCGGGTGATGACCGATAACGGCTCCTGCTACCGGTCCAAGGTGTTCAACGAGGCGCTCGGCGAGAACGTGAAGCACAAATACACGCGGCCCTATCGGCCGCAGACCAACGGGAAGATCGAGCGATTCCACCGCACCCTCGCCGACGAATGGGCCTACGCCCGCCACTACGACTCAGACCAGCAGCGAGCCGCCAGCTACGACGCCTGGCTGCACCACTACAATCACCATCGACCCCACACCGGCATCGGAGGCCGAGCACCCATCGACCGCGTCCACAACGTCAGTGGGAAGAACATCTAGACTCGCTCGGTGGGGTGGTTCGTGCGGAAGGTGCGCACCGCGTCGGGTGCGACGGCGGTGCAGATCGCGTCGAAGACCCGTGGTGTGCGGACGATCGTGGAGCACCTCGGCTCCGCGCACGACGATGAGCAGCTCGCGGTGCTGGTCGCGATCGCGCGGGAGCGGATCGCGGAGCTGGCCGGGCATGTCCCGTTCGATCTGGACGGGCTGGGCGCGACGCCGCCGGCCACGACCGCGCCGACGGTGACCGGGTCGAGGTCCAGGTTGTTGTGGGATGTCCTCGAGGACGCCTACGCCCGTCTCGGGTTCGACGCGGTCGGCAACGACACATTCAAGAAGCTGGTCCTGGCCCGCGTCGTCGAGCCGACCAGCAAGGCGGACACGCTGCGGGTGTGGGACGAGCTCGGTGTCCCGGGTGCGCCGTCGCTGTCGACCGTGTGGCGGACCCTCGCCCGCAGCGTTGAGCAGGACTGGCGGTCGAAGATCGCCGCCGCAGCCTACGCGCATGCGACCCGATCTGGCCCGCTCACCGTCGTGCTCTACGACGTCACCACCCTCTACTTCGAGGCGGAGCGTGAAGACAAGCTCCGCAAGGTCGGGATGAGCAAAGAGCGCCGCGTCGACCCGCAGATCCTCGTCGGCCTCCTCGTGGACCAGGGCGGGTTCCCCCTCGAAGTCCACGAGTTCGCGGGCAACAGGGGCGAGACCCTCACCCTGCTGCCCGTCCTCGACCAGTTCCGCGAACGTCACTCCGCGACCGAGGTCGTGGTCGTCGCGGACGCCGGCATGCTGTCCGCAGCGAACCTGAACCGGCTGGAGGACGCCGGGTTCGGTTTCATCGTCGGCTCCCGCACCTCCTCCGCGCCATACGATCTCGCCGAGCACTACGCGACCGTCGGGAACATCGTCACCGATGGGGAGACGGTCGAGACCACCCGAACCATGGGTGCGGGTGTGAACGCGCGGGAGCGGCGAGTGGTGTGGCAGTACTCCCACAAGCGGAAGATCCGCGACAACATCACGTTGAACAAGCAGATCGAACGCGCCGAGCAGATCGCTGCCGGCACCCGCCCGGCGAAGAAGGACCGGTTCGTCACCCTCGGCACCAAGCCCGGCGTGAACTGGGCAAGAGTCGAGAAGGCCCGCGAATACATCGGCCTCAAGGGGTACGTCACCAACCTCAGCACCGCGACGGCTTCCGCTGCAGAGATCGTGGCGGCCTACCATGACCTGTTCCAGGTCGAGGCGACGTTCCGGATGGCAAAGACCGACCTGCGGGCGAGGCCGATGTTCGCGTCGACCGCGGACTCGATCCACGCGCACCTCACCGTCGTGTTCTGCGCTCTCGCGATCAGCCGGCACCTCTACAAGACCACCGGCGTGACGGTCCGCCGTATCGTCCGCGCGCTGCGCCCGCTGCGTGACGTCACGATCACCATCGACGGACACGAACTCACCGCGACCACCCCGCCAACGGGGGAAGCCGCCGACATCATCGCCGCACTCCGGCCGGGCGTGGGGCACTAAACTGACACGATCCAGGTCCGATGGTCGGCAGCTCTCCTCCAGGCGCGAATCTGGAGGCGTCTCGGTAGCTGAGCACAGAGAAAGCTTCGTGATCGGCGGCAGGAAATGCGGCCGCAAACGCAAGTAGTTCGGCGTTCTTCTCGGTGATTCTCTCGCCCGCGTTGCCGTGGGTGCTGGCCTTCTTGATCGGTTTCGGCTGCTCCTCCGGCGCGCTTACAACAGCTTCGGGCAGGACAAGTTCGGGGATTGTTGGCAGTCCCATGGCTGGCTCTCCTTCAGTTCCGAGGGCTCCTACTGTCTCCTCGGATCTCGGTTCGAGTTCCCTTTGAGCCCTTCGCTAGCCATATCGTTTTGCCTATTCGAATCGCGGTTCGCTCACCCATTCAGGTGATGGTTCAACGGGCTCCGAATAGAGATCCGTGTAGATCTCGCGCCTCTGGCGACGAAAAGCGAAGAATGATGTCTACCTCGCTTTGCTTAGAGGAAGACACTCCTACTTCTCCTATGGATGAGCCCCGCCGAGCCCGAGACCGCAGCCCCTTCCAACAGGCTTCCACCACTGTTGTCAGCAGTCTTCAGCCAGCCCTCCTCCTCAGCCTCAGCAGCAGAACTCAGCAGCAGAACAGCAGTGTTGGCGTCGCACCACAGTAGGAGCACGGCATCGGCAGCCGTGGCGTCGCATCACGGCATCGGTAGGCTCAGGGCATGGCGTCTGAAGACAGGAACATGACTGGATGGTTCTCCCCCGCACAGGTGGCGGAGGCGATGCACCTCAGTGAGCAGGAGTTCCTGCGGGCCTACCTCGACGGGCCGGATGATGAGCTTGTCTACGCCGAGGGTGAGCCGAAGGTTCATTGGTTCTCGCTTCTGCGCTGGGTGGAGAAGCACTACTACGAGACCAGCACCATCGGAACCGAAAGCCCGATGGTGAAGTACCACATCGACCGAGGAAGCGACCCCGCCAAGACGGTCGAGAGCCACAAGCGCGAGGACGCTACCGAAGGTGCTCGAATGCTCCTCGAAGAGCTTCTCGGGATCGATGACTGGTTGGACGGGATCAGCCGCCGTGTGGCCACCAACTGGAACATGGACACCCTCGACTACGAGGTTGAGACGATCCTCGACTGAGCCGTGGTGTCGCACTGCTCTTTCTTGTCGCAAGTGCGCCGATGGATTTCCGGCCTCTCGGGGCAGCGCCGAGCGCCCTCCCGCGGTGGTGTCGCATCACTGTAGAGCCGCCTAGCCGCGGTGGTGTCGCGCAACCCTAGGAGGATCTAGACCTCTCGGTTGGTGTGCGGCGATATGGCTACAGGTGTCGGATGCGGGATGGTCCGGCATCGCATGTGGATTGCTCCTTGAGTCAGCCGGGGGCGCGGGTCTTTCTCTTTCACTTCGCGCTCCCGGCTTTCGCTGTCTCTGGGCGCCCCTCGGATCTTGCCCGTTTTGATATAGATCTCGATTCGCCGCGCTCGGTGGTGATCTGAGATCAGGAGATCAATCCCATGACTAAATCCACAGATGCGTTCGCGCAGACCCAGCAGAACAGGAAGAAGAACAGACCTGCGCTCATCGCGGTGGTGGCTTTCGCCGCTGCTCTCGGCGTCGTTGCTCTTCCCCTACTCACTCCCCAGGCTGACGCCGCGCTCTCCAACGGAGGCTTCTGCATCGGCTCCACCTACGACAGCCATCCCGAGATCAAGGGCGTCGCTGGCGGTGAGCACTGTGGGGCTCCTAGCACTACTCCGACGGCTGAGCCTGAGCTAATGACTAAGTACTACTCTGAGGCGATCCAAATCTTTATCTGGTCGGCTGACTTCCTCAAGCGTGATACTAGAGTCTCGATTACTCGGATCATCGATGGTAAGCGCACTGTGGTCTACGACCAGGGTAGCACTGTGATCAACGAGCCTGGGATCCGCATGGATTACCACTTCGATGACTGGACTTCTTTTGAGCAGCCGACCCCGGTGAGCCAGTACGCTCCTACCTATGAGATCGTTGTGGCTGTGCCAGGTGTCGGCACCTTCACTAAGACGGTAGACCTCCATACCGTATCAAGCAGCACAGCTAGCGTGGAGCGCTACATAGCGCTGAGGCTAGACGGTCCCGACCTCTGGGTCGATACTTCCAAGGGCTAACGCAAACAGAAACCGCCCGGCACTCCCACAGTGCCGGGCGGTTTTGTGTGCCCGAAGCGAGTGGCCCAGGCGCCTCCTTTCGGAGCATGCTGACGGATGCTGAAATCACCTTCTGAGCGCGCAGCCTAGAGCGTCGGTCCCCTCGACGCTGTAGCGCGCATCTCAGCCCGTAGCCTGCGACCTCGGGCTGTTTCTCGTCGGCGCGCATGGACATGCATCATCGACGCCACAAGCACCAAAGTTCAGCGAGTTTCCTCAGCGTCCAGCATCCGAAGCGCTGCCTGGTAGAGGGACGAGTCTCGATCTGCGGCTGGGAAGGTTACGAGTTCCACGAACGCCTGACCCTTGTGGAACGAGGTCTCGAAGACAGCGATCTCCTGAGTGAACCCGAGGTAGGCGGGCACGCTGATGTGGTCACCACGGTGGGGGTTGTCCGTATACCCCTTCTCGTAGTTGTCCTTACTGCGGAAGTGGTGCGAGAGGGCGAAGACAGGATGGATCTCATCATTCTCGGGGTTTCCCGCGATGGGGATCATCATCGTGCTGTCGCGCGGTTCCCTGTAGGGGATCGGCTCTCGATTGGGCTTGCCGAACTCAAGAACCATCGCCTCGAAAGCCGTGCGAATCAGTTCGGTGCGGTCGCCAGTTTCCATATTCATCTCCTTGCTCGGGAAGTGAGCCCCACGAACAGCGTGCTCGGCCATTTGCGGGGTGTTGAACTTCTATTCTACCAGCGGGGCTTGACCCCTGATCTTGGACACGGTGTCATTTCGGTTATGCCGCTTCCGTGAGGGTAGCTGATCTCGCGGCCGCGTAGGTGTTCTCGTAGCTGTTCGGGGTGATCTGGCCGATCGCGGAGTGGCGTCGGCGCGTGTTGTATCGGTTCGTCCACCGGAACACGGCCCGGTAGGCGGTGGCTTGATCGGGGAACGCCGACGCGCCTTGGAGGAGCTCGCGTTTGAGCGCGGCGTTGAAGCTCTCGGCCAGCGAGTTGTCGGCGCTCGTGCCCACCGCGCCCATGGACTGGGTCACCTTGAGCTGCTCGCAGAGTGCTGCGTAGGCTTTCGACGCGTAGACCGAGCCGTGGTCGCTGTGGAACACTGCGCCGGCCAGCGATCCGCGGTCGCGGTGCGCGCCGCGGAGAGCGCCTTCGACGAGTTCGGTGCGCATGTGGTCGGCGACCTGCCAGCCGGCGAGCTTGCGCGACCCGAGGTCGATGCAGGTCGCCAGATACAGGTTGCTGCCGTCCGCGATGGGGAGGTAGGTGATATCGCCGACATACCTGCGGTTCGGCTCCCCGGTGCTGAAGTCCCGCCCGATCAGGTCGGGGAACTTCCGTCCGGACTGGTCCGGGATCGTGGTCTTCACCCGGCGGCGCAGTCGGATCCCCGCGAGCGCGTGTTCCCGCATCACCCGAGCGACCCGCTTATGATTCACCCGCCCGGCGGCGGGGACGCCGTCGTTGAGGTCGGCAGTGATCCTCGGTGCCCCGTAGGCGCGGTCACCACCCTGCGCGGGGTCCTGCAGCACCCGGATCCGTGCCGCCAACCGGGCGTCGTCCGCGGCTCGCGCGGCCCGTCCCGGGGCTGCGGCCAGCCACGCGTAGAACGAGGACCGGGCGATCTCGATGACCTCACACAACCGCTTCACGCCGTAGGCGTCCTTGTGGTCCTCGACGAACTGGAAGCGGTTCACCAGTTCGTCTCCGCAGCGAAATACTTCGCCGCCTGACGGAGGATGTCCCGCTCCGTCTCGAGCTTGACCTGCTCCGCTCTCGAGACCGCTAACTCGGCTTCCAACCGGATGATCCTCGCCGCCTGCGACTCCGACCGCACCGACACCGGCGGCGACACCGAACCGGCCGCAGCGGTCCCGGATCCGAGCTTGTCGACCCATTCCTTCAACGCACCACGGGAGATCCCCAAATCGGCCGCGATCGCTTTCAGCGTCGCGCCCGGCGTGGACTCGTACAAATCCACCGCACGCTGCCGGAACTCGTCCGTGTAGTTCTTCCTTGCCATCCCTCAGATTCTCGCTTCCCCAGCATCGTGCTGGAATCAGCGTGTCCAAGATCAGGGGTCAAGCCCCAGCCGCCCGAATCAACATTCCGGCTTCTGTGCGACACCACGGCTCGGCGTCGTAAGTGCGCCGATATGGCTCCGGTCAAAGGAGGCATCCCCATGAGTACCCTGCACCAATCAACACGAACCGGGCGCTGGCAGCGCTGTGTGGCTCGAAGCTCTTGCCCCTACGGAGAGCACAGGACCATCCCCGATCTCGCCCGGGGCGGCGGCGCGGAGATCGAGCCCAGCGGCCACGGTCAGACCCAGACCGTCTCGCCCCTGCTCGCCGGTGTCTACAGCGTCGGCACGGGTAAGCGAACTCAGTTCTACCGGGAGGATGGATCGAAGCTCTCACCGAAGGACGCGCGACAGCGGAAGAGCCGAATCCGGCGAGTACTCCGGGCAGCAGGTGGGGCATCGAAGCGGGCCGCGCAGCGACAGCTCAAGCGCACCATGACCCGGGCGAAGCTCCGGACAAAGTGGGCGGTGCAGGATAGTTCCTCCGCGATGCTCCTAGGGATTGCTCGGGCGCTGGAGGCTACGGCTGAGGGCTTCGCTGAGGAGGTGGAAGCCCTGGCGGCAGAGTTCGGGGATGAGTGGGAGCTTCAGCTCGCAGCCTTCGAGGAGATCATGAATCCTCCCGGCACGGACTGTTGAGCGCCACCCCCTCGCCCGAGCCTGCGATCTGAGGCGCTTTCCGCCCGTGATCGCACAACCTGCCCGCCTGAGCATCATCGACACTTAGGCGGGCAGCGCTGTGTGGCGAGCACGAAAAGCGCGAAATCTGGCTCACTTCTGTGTCAACGATCTCCCTCTGTGCCGGGAGCGCCCGTCACCGAAGTGTCACCGAAGTGTGACCGAATGTCACCGAACCTACAGAAACGGTCACAAGCAGGAATCCCGATCTCATCGATGCTCCAGGCTGTTTTTCGAGACCCTGTTACCGATGTGACCGTTTTTCTGAAACCTAAACAGCTAAAGGAAAAATCTCTTCTTAGAGCCGAGGAGCTTTTTTGGCGTTCGGTAACAGGGTGCTCAGCCAGAATCGCGGGAATCCCGATCTCATCGATGCTCTGGCAGGTTTGGCGGTCCTTCGTTTCGGTCACAGAAAAGGGCAAGAAGCGCGATCTCATCGGGGCTGTAGCGGGTTGTGACCGTTTGCGTGGATTCGGTAACAAGATCGCTCCACTTCGGTCACAAGCGCTCCGGCTGAGCGGTGGCGCGACACCACTCCCGATCGTCGCCGTTTTGATATAGCAGTAATGCACCGCCGGGTGGGGTTGAAGCCTCGTCATCTTCAACTTACGGCTCGGAGTAGTGGGTCGAGTTGGGTTAGTGTCCCCATTTTTCCTCCCCACTGCTCCGGGCCGTTTCTTCGTCCATGGCCATTTTGATGGCTCTTCGGACTTTAGGTGGGGGTGGTGGGGTCGAGGCCGCCGGCGATGAGGAGCATGCGGAGTCGGTAGTTGTCGTAGTTGCGGAAGCCGCGGGCGACGCGGCGGGCGAGTTCGATGAGGCCGTTCACGGCCTCGGTGCCGCCGTTGGATGACCGGTCGGTATCCCAGTAGGACAGGAACGCGGCCCGCCACTGACGCAGGGTGCGGCCGAGTCGGGCGATCTCGGGGATCGGGCAGGTCGGGAGCGATTCGAGCACGTGCTCGGCGATCTTGCGCCCGGTGGCGAGGTCGGCATGCCGGTAGGCGTCGCGGAGTTGCTGCGCGGCCTGCCAGGCGACGTCGACCTCGACGTGCTCCTCGCGCTGCGTGAACGCGGCATCGAGCCGGGCCTTCTGCCGGTCGGTGAGTCGTTCCTGCCCGGCGCGGAGGATGTTGCGGATCCCGTAGAGCGCATCACCTCTGCGTCCGCGGTGCCCGAGGGTGTCTTGCTGGACGCGGCGGCGGACCTCATCGACCGCGGTGGTGCCGAGCTTGACGACGTGGAACGCGTCGAGCACCGCGACGGTATCGTCGAGCTCGTCGTCGAGGGCCTTCTTGTAGCCGGCGAACGGGTCCAGCGTCGCGACCTGCACCCCGTCGCGGAACTCCTGCCCGCGCTCTTGCAGCCAGTCGGCGTAGGCCTTCGCGCTGCGCCCGGGCACGAGGTCCAGCAGGCGGGCCCTCACCCGCCCGGACGCATCGCGCGACAGGTCGACCATCCCGGTCAGTTCCTTCGGACCCCGCCCGCCATCGGCGACGGGTCTGGTGGACACGTGGTGCCAGAGGTGCTCGTCGACGCCGAGCGTGGTGACCCCGTCGAAGCGGGACCCGTCCGCGGCGCGCGTCTCGAGCACCGGCCTGACGTGTCGCCAGACCGTGCGCCACGACACCCCGAGCTGGCGGGCGACGCCCTGCACCGACGCGTTCTCCCTCCGCATCTGCCCCACCGCCCAGATCACCGCTCGGGCCGTGAGCTTGGCGCGAGGCGCGGCGACCAGAGCGTTCTGCTCGGTGAACGACTCCCTCGGGCACGCCTCATCAGCGCACCGGAACCTGCGCTTGCGCCACCGGACCCGCACCGCAGCGGCGCTCATCGGCGCATCGACCAGCACGAGCGCCTTCCGGCCCCGCGACTCGGCGACCTGCCCGCACCCCGGGCACCCGACCGGCCCCGGCGGGGACTCGACGTCGATCAGGAGCACGCCGTCGCGGCAGCGCTCGACAGCCACCACGTGCAGCCCGCCGAGGCCGACGAGCACATCGCAGCGATCACAGTAGACAGCAGAAGACGGGCACGCAGCGGCGCACCCCGTAGCATCGGGCACGGGTCGAGGTCTCCGAACGGAAAGGAAGCTTGATCGCTACCGATCCTCGGGGCCTCGACCCGCCCCACCCCGTCACCACGCGGCCCCGCACATCACCCACCCCCACCTAAAGTCCGAAGAGCCAAAGCGGCTCTTCGGACTTTAGGTGGGGGTGGTGGGGTCGAGGCCGCCGGCGATGAGGAGCATGCGGAGTCGGTAGTTGTCGTAGTTGCGGAAGCCGCGGGCGACGCGGCGGGCGAGTTCGATGAGGCCGTTCACGGCCTCGGTGCCGCCGTTGGATGACCGGTCGGTATCCCAGTAGGACAGGAACGCGGCCCGCCACTGACGCAGGGTGCGGCCGAGTCGGGCGATCTCGGGGATCGGGCAGGTCGGGAGCGATTCGAGCACGTGCTCGGCGATCTTGCGCCCGGTGGCGAGGTCGGCATGCCGGTAGGCGTCGCGGAGTTGCTGCGCGGCCTGCCAGGCGACGTCGACCTCGACGTGCTCCTCGCGCTGCGTGAACGCGGCATCGAGCCGGGCCTTCTGCCGGTCGGTGAGTCGTTCCTGCCCGGCGCGGAGGATGTTGCGGATCCCGTAGAGCGCATCACCTCTGCGTCCGCGGTGCCCGAGGGTGTCTTGCTGGACGCGGCGGCGGACCTCATCGACCGCGGTGGTGCCGAGCTTGACGACGTGGAACGCGTCGAGCACCGCGACGGTATCGTCGAGCTCGTCGTCGAGGGCCTTCTTGTAGCCGGCGAACGGGTCCAGCGTCGCGACCTGCACCCCGTCGCGGAACTCCTGCCCGCGCTCTTGCAGCCAGTCGGCGTAGGCCTTCGCGCTGCGCCCGGGCACGAGGTCCAGCAGGCGGGCCCTCACCCGCCCGGACGCATCGCGCGACAGGTCGACCATCCCGGTCAGTTCCTTCGGACCCCGCCCGCCATCGGCGACGGGTCTGGTGGACACGTGGTGCCAGAGGTGCTCGTCGACGCCGAGCGTGGTGACCCCGTCGAAGCGGGACCCGTCCGCGGCGCGCGTCTCGAGCACCGGCCTGACGTGTCGCCAGACCGTGCGCCACGACACCCCGAGCTGGCGGGCGACGCCCTGCACCGACGCGTTCTCCCTCCGCATCTGCCCCACCGCCCAGATCACCGCTCGGGCCGTGAGCTTGGCGCGAGGCGCGGCGACCAGAGCGTTCTGCTCGGTGAACGACTCCCTCGGGCACGCCTCATCAGCGCACCGGAACCTGCGCTTGCGCCACCGGACCCGCACCGCAGCGGCGCTCATCGGCGCATCGACCAGCACGAGCGCCTTCCGGCCCCGCGACTCGGCGACCTGCCCGCACCCCGGGCACCCGACCGGCCCCGGCGGGGACTCGACGTCGATCAGGAGCACGCCGTCGCGGCAGCGCTCGACAGCCACCACGTGCAGCCCGCCGAGGCCGACGAGCACATCGCAGCGATCACAGTAGACAGCAGAAGACGGGCACGCAGCGGCGCACCCCGTAGCATCGGGCACGGGTCGAGGTCTCCGAACGGAAAGGAAGCTTGATCGCTACCGATCCTCGGGGCCTCGACCCGCCCCACCCCGTCACCACGCGGCCCCGCACATCACCCACCCCCACCTAAAGTCCGAAGAGCCGGTAAAGCTCTCGATCTTCATCCGTGATGTCTGCATACGGCACGAGCCGGTAGTGCGCTTCCCGGATCACCGCGACTTGGAAGTCCTGCAGACCTAGCTCGAACATCGCGATCTTGTCGTTATCCATGAACTGCACCGCAATAGCGCGAGCCGCCATGTGCGGCCATTTCTCCCCGCAGACACCGAGGTCCTGCTCGATCTGTGTGAGGCCGATCTCGTCCGAACCGCCCTTGGCTTGAACCGGCAGTATGTACTGCACGCCGAATCGGTCGAGACCTACATAGACCTCATCGACCTCGACCTGACCGACGCCCTTGACGGTGGTTCGGAGGTGGTTCTGCAAGGAGTAGGTAGTCAGCCCAAGGAAAATGTCTAGCAGCCGGTTGTACCGAACTAGAGCGAGTAGTGCTTGCTCGTCACCGAGTGCCGAAGCACGAATGATCTCGGGCGTGGAATCCGGCACCTTCGTGGTGATGAGGCCTTCTCGAGGCAAGACTCTCACCTGATTCGGCACGGCCACGAGCTTGTACTTGCCCTTACCAGCGCCACGGATGATCCATTCGAATCCCTCCGGAGCCTTGCTCGTGATGCTGATTGGGAGGGGCTTTCGGAACCGGAAGTAGTAAACCAGGTCCGCCGGGTTTTCGACCCGTTCCACTCCGATTGCGTCGGCGGCGTGATTGAGTTCAGACTTCGCGAAGGCCACTTCAGTTGCGCCCTCGGTGTACGCCATGTCGAAGACCAGATCGAGGATCTGCACATACCGATTGGGCTCGCGCTTGGTTGTCACGCTCAGCCGACCTTACGGTCTCGCTGCGGGATAACGCGCTCGACGAGACCGAAGTAGTCGTGCGCCTGACCGGCTGTCATGTAGAGCAGATCGGTGGAGCCGAGCTTTACGGGCTTTCCCTTGATCGGAGTAACCTCGTCCGCTTCCAAGATCGCGGCACCGACTGCCCGACCCAGACGAGCGGGGACGGAGTTGCCAATCTCTCGGAACCCGTTCCACTTGGTCACATGGAACCGGAACCAGTCGGGGTAGCCGTGCAGACGAGCGGCCTCTCGCACGGTGATGACACGAGGATAGACAGGGTGAATCGGTCGGGGAGCGGTGTATGCCCCCCGGTCCGAAGCGGTGCCCGCTCGGAGCGTGTTACAGAGACCGTCCGGGTGAAGGCGCAGGAATCGGCTCACCGTCTCAGTCGTTCCAGGCTCAGCACTTGCAAAGCGGTCGATGGATTTCTTGGTGTGAACAGTTCGAGCGGAAGAGGTCAGTTCGTCTGCGAGCCGAGGGCGCGGGCGCGAGTAGTCGGAAGCATCCTTTTTCGATCCGCGGAGTTTCGCTGCATAGTCACTTGGCTTCCCATAGGTCACACCGGATGTGTTGTCGTCGTGAAGAAGTTCGGGGAACTGATCGGCATCCGGAAGGTCACCAAGTGCCTCGATAACGCTCGGCCCCAGCGGGAGAGCGGTGCTCTTGGGCACGACACCCTTGATCGTCCTAGGAGTGTGCGTGGCTTCTGGGTAGCTGGGAAGCGCAACATCCTTCCGAGCGCCCATTACGAAGACCCGTCGCCGTGATTGCGGCGAACCATAGTCAGCGGCCTGGAGGACCTTGATCGGGGCTACAACCCGGTACTCTCCGTCCGCCTCAACCATCTCGACAACTTCATCGACGAGCTGTCGGTGTCCGCCGACCATGAGGCCAGCGACATTCTCCATCAGGAAGTAGCGGGGCTTGAGTTCCAGCACCACTCGCACGAACTCTTTCAGGAGCGCATTGCGAGGGTCGTCGATAGCGCGGCGCCCGATCATCGAAATCCCCTGGCAAGGCGGTCCACCAGCTACGAGGTGGATTTCGCGGTCACCGATCTCCGACTGTTCGCGGATCTGCTTGCCGGTGATCTTCGAGACATCTGCGGCGAAGGTCTTCCCATATGGGAAGTTGAACTCGTGCACCGCGGCGTGAATCGGGTCGAACTCAACCGATGCCGCGATCTCGAAGCCTGCTTGCTCCAAACCGAGCGAAAGACCGCCTGCTCCTGCGAAGAGATCAACAGCGAGCGGGCGGCGAACATCGATCGACATGGGGACCACTCTAGCGAAGATATGTTCGTAGTTCTTCGCCGCCCTCGGTGCGTCGCTGGAGACCGTCATCGAAGCCTGATCGCCGTACTCGCGAGGCCTTCTGCATGCCCTCAGCGCGCCTAGGCTGCGATCTCAGCCCGTCCTAGACGATCCTCGACAGTGTGCGCATGGCGACGAGGAGACGCGCTCAGATCGCGTCTCCCTGAACGGGGCCTTCCCAATTGGGCTTCCAACCCAGCTCGGGCGCTACATACTTCGCGAACGACTCCAATATATGTACACAATAAGCAACCCCCAACTGGCTCGGGATCGTCAGCATGAGCGTGTCGGCGCTCATGACCGCGGCATCCTGCTTGAGCTGCTCGACGAGCACGTCGGGCGAGGCCGCGTAGGTCTTGCCGAATGTGGAGCGGAAGCCGTCGATGTAGCCGATGCCGTCGCCCTCCTGGCTGTGCCCGAAGTACAGCTCGTCCTCGGCGGTCGTGATGGGGAACACCGAGCGGCTCACCGAGACGCGCGGGGTGCCGGGGTGTCCGGCCTCCGTCCACGCGGCGCGGAAGCGGTCGATCTGCTCGGCCTGCAGCAGGTCGAAGTGCCGGCCGTCGGCCTCGGTGAGGAGCGTGGACGACATGAGGTTGAGGCCTGTGCGCCCAGCCCATTCGGCGGTGTCGCGCGATCCCGCACCCCACCAGATGCGCGAGCGCAGGCCCTCGGACTGCGGCTCGATCTGCTGCAGACCCGACCCGCCGCCGAACGGCGATTCGGGGTCGCGCTCGGCGATCCCCTCGCCGCCGATCGCACGCCAGAAGAGGTCGAAGTGCTCGCGGGCGAGGTCGGCGCCGCGGGGGTCCTCGGCGCTGTAGCCGAACTTCTCGTAGCCGCGGACGACTGTCTCGGGTGACCCGCGGCTCACGCCGAGAGCGAGCCGTCCGTCGGAGATGAGGTCGACGGCCGCGGCCTCTTCGGCGAGGTAGAGCGGGTTCTCGTAGCGCATGTCGATGACGCCGGTGCCCATCTCGATGCGCTCGGTCTTCGCGGCGATCGCGGCCAGCAGCGGCATGGGCGACGCCTGCTGCCGGGCGAAGTGGTGCACGCGGAAGAAGATGCCGTTCGCCCCCAGCTCGTCCATGCCCTGGGCGAGGTCGATGGCCTGGTGCAGCGTGTCGCCGGCGGTGAGCTGACGACCGCCGCCGAGCGGCCCGTAGTGGCCGAAGGAGAGGGTTCCGAAGCGTTGCATGATGGCCTCAACTGTACGCCGCCGAAATTCATTCCGCAGAATGGATGCCGGCGCATCCGCCCGTCGGATCGGGCGGGTCGCCGCGGTCAGACCCCGTCGCGCACCGCCCGCACGAAGGCCGTGACGTTCTCACGCATCGCCGCGATGCGCGCTGCGCGCGCCGCCTCGACGTCGAACCCGGTGTAGGCCTCGCGCGTGCGCGGCTTCGCCTCGGCCTGCCGCAGCAGCAGTCCGGCCGGCTCGTCGTCCACCAGGGCGACGACGTATCCGACGAGGGCGAGCTTGCAGTCGCGCGCGTCGTAGAAGTCCATCTCGTCCCACGGCGACTCGGCGAGGTCGGCGGGGAGCGTCACGTTCTTGCGCTCGGACTGGCTGACGTTGAGGAGCGACGCACGGATCTGGTTCTCGGTGAGGGCCTGCATGGTGAGCCACGTTACGCCGCGGGGCGCGCATCGTGCTTGGATCTGTGCATGACCCGCATCGGAAGCAGTGACCTCGACGTCTTTCCCCTCGCCCTCGGCGGCAACGTGTTCGGCTGGACGGCCGACCGCGACGCCTCGTTCGAGATCCTCGACGCGTTCCACGCGGGCGGTGGCGACTTCATCGACACCGCCGACTCGTACAGCGCGTGGGTCGACGGCCACGAGGGCGGCGAGAGCGAGCGCATCATCGGGGAGTGGCTCGTGAGCCGCCGCCCCGAGGGCGTGACGGTCGCGACGAAGGTCAGCCAGCATCCGCAGTACAAGGGGCTCGCCGCCCCGACCGTGCGCGCCGCCGCCGAGGCATCGCTGCAGCGCCTCGGGGTCGAGCAGATCGACCTCTACTACGCGCACTTCGACGACGCCGAGACCCCGCTCGAAGAGACGGTGGCGGCCTTCGGCGCGCTCGTCGCCGACGGGCTCGTGCGCTACACGGCGGTGTCGAACTACTCCGCCGACCGCATCCGCGAGTGGGTGCGCATCGCGCGCGAGCTCGGCGTCGCCGAGCCGGTCGCGATCCAGCCGCACTACAACCTCGTGCACCGCGAGACCGAGAACGACATCGTGCCCGTCGCCGAGGAGCTCGGCCTGTCGCTCGTGCCGTACTTCGCGCTCGCAAAGGGATTCCTGACCGGAAAGTACCGGTCGACGGATGCCTCGGCGGAGGCCTCGCCGCGCGCCGAGGGCGCCGCGAAGTACGCGACGCCGCAGGGGCTGCAGATCCTCGAGGTGCTGGAGCGCGTCGGCGACGCACACGGCGTGTCGATGGCCTCGGCCGCCCTCGCGTGGCTGCGCGCCAAGCCGACCGTCGTCGCGCCGATCGCGTCGGCCTCGAAGGTGTCGCAGGTGCCCGACCTGCTCGCGGGCGCGACGACCGACCTGACCGCCGACGAGGTCGCCGCCCTCGACGAGGTCTCGGAGTGGACCCCGCTCGACATGTGAGCGCGGCGGCCCCGCTGACCGCCCCGCGCCCGGTGTTCGGCCAGGATGGTGCCATGCCCGACGCCTACACCCACGGCCACCACGAGAGCGTGCTGCGCTCGCACCGCTGGCGCACCGCCGAGAACTCCGCCGCCTACCTGCTGCCCGAGCTCGCGCCGGGGCTCGACGTGCTCGACGTGGGCGCCGGCCCCGGCACGATCACCCTCGACCTCGCGGCGCGGGTCGCGCCGGGGCGCGTGCGCGGCGTGGATGCCTCGGCGGACGTCGTCGCGCAGGCCGACGCCGACCGCGTGGCATCCGGTGCCGAGAACGTCGAGTTCGCCGTCGACGACGCCTACTCGCTGTCGTCGCCGGACGATGCGTGGGACGTCGTGCACGCACACCAGGTGCTGCAGCACCTCGGGCGGCCGGTCGACGCGCTGCGCGAGTTCCGTCGCGTCGTGCGGCCCGGCGGCGTGGTCGCCGCTCGCGACGTCGACTACGAGGGCGTGATCTGGTGGCCGCTGCTGCCCGGGCTCGCCGAATGGCTCGAGGTGTACCTCGCGGCGCACCGCGCGACGAGCGGCGAGCCCGCCGCGGGCCGGCGCCTGAAGGCGTGGGTGCACGAGGCCGGGTTCGACGACGTGCGCTCGACGGCGTCGGTGTGGCTGTTCGAGACGCCCGAGGATCGCGCCTGGTGGGGCGGCATGTGGGCCGATCGTGCCCTGCATTCGGCGTTCGCCGAGACCGTCGTCGGTCGCGGCATCGCCGACCGGGCCGCGCTCGAGCGGATCAGCGCCGCCTGGCGCGAATGGGCCGAGCACCCGGACGGCTGGGTGCTGCTGCCGCACGGCGAGATCCTCGCCCGCGGCTGATCCGCCGTCGCACCCGTCAGGCGGGGCGCGGGGCGAGTCGCTCGATCGCCGCGATGAACGCGTCGATGTCGAACGTGAACTGCTCGACGCCGTTGTTGTCGACGCGCGCGTCGACGAGCCGGCGGAGGGCGGGGTAGCCGCGGCGCTCCGCCGCGAACGCGGCGCGCAGGTCCTCGAACTGCGGATGCCCGCCCGCGCGGGCGCCGATGACCGCGTCCTGGGCGAAGCCGCGGCAGATGGTGACGAGCAGGTGCATCGCACGGCTCACGACGACGCGGTCGAACCCGGCGGCCAGCATCCGTTCGGCGATCACCTCGGCGGGGGCCGCGATCGCGAGGTCGCGCGGGGTCGTGAAGCGGAAGTGCGCGAGCCACTGACCGGTGTCCATGAGGCTTGCCACATGTTCTCCGCGTAGGTGCGGCAGGCGTCCTGCCAGGTGTCGCCGAGATCGACGTCGGCCTCGGCGAAGCGCGTGCGGAAGGCGTCGATCGCGAGCAGCTCGAGCAGGCTCTCACGGTCGGTCACGTGGTGATTGAGGGCCTTGCGGTCGACGCCGAGCGCGTTCGCGACCTCTTGCATCGTGAGTTCTTCGGGGTCGAGTCCGCGCGCCGCGGCGACGATGGCCTCGGCATCCAGGCCTGCACGCGTGCCGCGTCCGCGACGGGAACTCGGCGACGGAGCCTGGCTCGACAGCGAGGTCGGCGGACCGCTCGTGCGCGGCCTGCTCGCCGCGTCGGGAGCGGGGGAGGAGACCCTCGCGCCGCTGCGCGGACTGCCGCTGCAGCAGCTCGTCGCGCTCAGCCAGGGCCAGATGCCGCAGTCGGTCGTCGACGACCTCGTGCTGCAGGCGAACGGCGGGGTCGCGCCCGAGGAGTCGGCGCCGACCGGCTGGGTGGAGAAGGTCACGCCGGGCCGCTTCGCCGGCAAGACCGTCATCGTCACCGGCGCCGCGAGCGGCATCGGGCGGGCCACGGCGTCGCGGGTCGCGCGCGAAGGAGGCCGCGTGATCGCGGTCGACATCTCGGCCGAGAAGCTCGACGCGTTCGCCGCCGACCTGCGGGGCGCCGCCGCCGAGATCGTCACGGTCGCGGGCGACATCACGGCCCAGGAGTCGGTCGACGCGATCGTCGCCGCCGCGGGGGCGCGCATCGACGGCCTCGCCAACGTCGCGGGCATCAACGACGACTTCTCGCCGCTGCACGAGACGACGGATGCCATGTGGGAGCGCGTCATGGGCGTCAACGTCACGGGCGCGTTCACGCTCACCCGCGCGGTGCTGCCCGCGACGATCGCCGCCGGCGCCGGATCGATCGTCAACATCGCCTCGGAGGCGGGCCTGCGTGGCTCGGCATCGGGCAACGCCTACACGACGAGCAAGCATGCCGTCATCGGCATGACCCGATCCGCGGCCTTCATGTACGGGCCCGACGGCATCCGCGTGAACGCCGTCGCCCCGGGCGGCGTCGCGACGGGCATCCCGTTCCCGCCGCACGTCTCGGAGGCCGGTCAGGCGCGCCTGCAGCCGTTCCAGTCGTCGATCCCGACCCTGGCGACGGCCGAGCAGCTCGCGGCATCCATCACCTTCCTCCTGTCCGACGACGGCGTGAACCTCAACGGCGTGGTGCTGCCGAGCGACGGCGGCTGGTCGGTGCGGTGACGCCAGTGCGGTGACGGCAGTGCGGTGACGGCAGTGCGGTGACGCGAGGGCAGTGACGGCGCGACGTACGCTGGAGGCATGACCTCTTCGCGCACCGCATTGGCGGCGCTCGGTGTCGACACCGCGTTCGTCGTCGTGTTCGCGGCCACCGGGCGGCTCAGCCACGCCGAGAACGTGCTCGTGGGGCTCTGGACCACGGCGTGGCCGTTCCTCGCGGCGTTCGCAGCCGGGTGGCTCATCGCCCGCGCATGGCTGGCGCCGCTCGCCCCGGTGCGCACGGGCCTGCCGGTGTGGGCGATCACCGTGGCGGGCGGGATGCTGCTTCGCGCCGCGACGGGTCAGGGGGTCGCGGTCTCGTTCATCGTCGTCGCGGCGATCGTGCTCTTCGTGTTCCTCGTCGGCTGGCGTGCGCTCGCCGGTCTGGTCTCCCGGCGGACGCATCGCCGGCCCGTCCGCGCGGGATCCGACGCCGAGCGCGTCGGCTGATCGGATCCTCGCCGGCCGCACGCGGCGCCTCGCCGCCCGCCCGCCCGGTGCCCACCGCGCGCCGTGTCGGCGCCCGGCGGTACGCTCGCGAACGTGTCGGAGACTGTGCACCTCAGCCGGGATGACGCCCGCCGCCTCGTGGTGCGCGCGCAGCTGCTCGATGCCGCGCGGCCCGGCGACGTGGTCGAGGTGGCCGAGCAGCTCGGCGCGATCAAGATCGACCCGACGGCGACGATCGCGCCGTCTGAGCAGACGATCCTGTTCAGCCGCATCGGCTGGGGCTACGAGCCGGGCCAGCTCGCGAGCTCGGTCGAGCGCGACCGGACCCTGTTCGAGTTCGACGGGCACTTCCGCCCCGCGTCGCTCCTGCCGGCGCACCTCGCGCGCATGCGCGGACGCGTGTTCCGTACGCAGGCGACGCAGTGGCTCGAGGCCAACGCCCGCTTCCGCGCCGACGTGCTCGACCGGCTGCGCGCCGAGGGCCCGATGCTCGCGGCGCAGATACCCGACACGAGCCAGCTCGCGCACAAGAACGAGGCCGGCTGGTACGGATCGAACCAGGTACCGCGCATGCTCGAGCTGCTCTCGTATCTCGGCGAGACGGCGATCGTCGGCCGTCAGGGCCGCCAGCGGGTGTGGGATGTCGGCGAGCGGGTCTTCGCCGAGGCGCCGGTGCTCGACTACGACGAGGCCGGTGCCGTGCTGGAGGAGCGCCGGCTGCAGGCGGCCGGGATCGCGCGGCAGCGCTCGCCCTGGACGCCCGTCGGATCCGCCGGGGTGCCCGCGACGGTCGACGGCTCGACATGGAAGTGGCGGGTCGACCCCGCCGCGCTGGCGAACCTCGACGACGACCCGGGCGGCCGCGTCGCGATCCTGAACCCCTACGACGGCATGCTCTTCGACCGGCCGCGGCTGACGGAGCTGTTCGGGTTCGAGTTCGTGCTCGAGCAGTTCAAGCCGAAGGCGCAGCGCCGCTACGGCTACTTCGTGCACCCGGTGCTCGTGGGCGACCGCTTCGCGGCCCTCCTCGACGCGCAGCTCGACAAGAAGAAGGAGAACCTCGTCGTGACCGCGGTGCACGAGCTCGACGTCACCGACCCGCGGCTCGCTCTCGACGACGAGGAGCGCGAGATGGTGGATGCCGAGATCAGCGACCTGGCGGAGTGGCTGGGCGTGCCGGTCGCGCGCCCGCGCTGACCCTCAGACCCGCTCGTAGCGGCGGAGGGCCCGCCCCCACCCGACGATCTCGCGCCCGCCGGGGCGTAGCCCCGCCGCCTCGGCGAGGGCATCCAGCCGGCTCTCGGTGCGCAGGGCGCCGCCGTGCACCGCGAGCAGCTCGAGGTCGTGTTCGAGTTCGTGCTCGTCGTCGGTCTCGTCGGTGTGCGGGTCTTCGAGCACGAGCACGCCGCCCCCACGGGTCGACGCGGCGGCCTCGGCGAGCACGTGCGCGGCGTCGTCGTCGCCGAACTCGGCCAGCGCCCCGACGAGCAGGTAGGCCTCGGCGAGCTCCGGTCGACGGTCGAGCAGTCCGCCGGTCTCCACGACGATCTCGCCGGCACCGGCACCGGCGCCGGTGTCGCCGGCGGCCAGGTCGGCGGCGGCGCGCGCCTGCGACGGCGGCACGAGCAGCCGCAGGAGGGCATCCTGCAGCAGCGTCGTGGTGCCCGCGGGGCGACCGTCGCGGCTCAGCCACGTGATGTCGACGTCGCCGGCGGTCTCGAGCTGCTGGATGTGCACACCGGCAGCGCGCGCCACTTCGGCGACGCGCCGGCACTCGGCCACGATGCGGCGTACGACCGCGCCGAGGAGTGGCTGAGCGGCATTCGCGCCCTCTGGCGCTCGTGGGGCGAGGGGGCCCTCGTCCGCGACGCCCCGTCCGGCGTCTACGCCGACGGCACGCGACTGGATGCCACGGCGCACCGCGGCGAGTACTACGCCTTCGACGGGCCGCTGAACGCGGTGCCGTTCGAGCGCGGCGACCCGGTGATCGCCTCGCCGGGCGGGTCTGGGCGGGGACTCGCGTTCGCGGGGACGAACTCCGACATCCAGCTGGCGCTCGCGCCCCTCACGGAGAGGAGCGTGCGGGAGTACCGCGCCCGTATCCACGCGGCGGCCGTCGCCGCCGGCCGTGCCCCGTCGGACGTCACGATCATGTTCGCGATCCAGCCCGTGATCGTGTCGTCGCCGGAGGAGGCCGACCGGCTCGTCGCCGCGTCTGCGCAGCCCGACGAGGCGACGCTGCGCCAGATCGCGCAGCGGCAGTCGAGCGACCTCGAGACCGACCTCACGGCGCTCGACCTCGACGCGCCGCTGCCCGAGGCACTCTTCGCCGAGCACGTGTCTCAGGGCTCGCTGCGCCGGCTCATCGGCGACCGCGACCGGGCGACGACGCCGCTGCGTGCGCACCTCACGGCCCTCGCGAGGCTCGGCCGGATCGCCGACCGCACCGGCTTCGTCGGCACGGCCGACGAGTTCGCCGACCTCGTCGAGGAGCTCGGCACGTGGGGCAACGACGGGGTGCTGCTCTGGGGAGACCTGCACCCCGTGACGGTGCACCGCACGCTCGACGAGCTCGTGCCGGTGCTGCGCCGCCGCGGCATCCTGCGCCGGGAGTACACCGGCGCGAGGCTGCGCACCGACCTCGCCGCGTTCTGATCTGCGGGCCGCGAGCGTCCGCGCGGGTTCGCACCGTCGCGCCGCCCGCGGCCAGCGCACACGAAAACGGCCGGGGGCACGCCCCCGGCCGTTCCGCGTCGGTGCTCAGCCGAGGTCGTTGGCCTTCAGCCAGGCGGCGGCGATGTCCTTCGACGACTTCTGGTGGACTTTCGACTCCACGTTGAGTGCCACGAGACCGTCGGGAGTCAATGCGGCGCTGATCTTGTTGATGACGTCGGCGGCATCCGAGGGGAATGCCGCGTTGACGAGCGGTACGACGTGCGACGCGAGGAAGAGGCCCTTCGGGTCTGCGAGGGTCACCAGGTTCTTCGTCTTGATGTCGGGCTCCGCGCTGTACACGTTCGCGACCTGGATGTTGCCGGCGACGAGTTCGTCGACCGTCGTGTCGGCGGTGGCCCGGAAGGTGACGTCGACGCCGTACTTCTCCTTGAGACCTGTCGGACCGTACGGGCGCTGCTCCAGCTCGGGCGGACCGCCCAAGACGAGCGGCGAGATGCCGGCGAGGTCGCCGATGCTCTTCAGGTTGTGCTCCGCCGCGAACGCCGCCGTCACGTTGTACGAGTCCTGATCGGTGGCGGGCGACTGGTCGAGCACGGCGAGCCCCTCGGGCAGCGCCTTCTTGAGGGCCGCGTAGACCTCGTCGGTCGTCCTCGCGGTCGTCGTCTTGTCGAAGTACTGCAGCAGGTTGCCGGTGTACTCGGGCGTGAGCTGGACGGTCCCGTCCTGCACCGCCGGGATGATCGCCTCGCGCTGCCCGATGTTGAACTTACGGTCGACGGTGAACCCGGCGCCCTCGAGGGCCTGCGCGTAGATCTCGGCGATGATCTCGTTCGAGTAGTACGCCTGCGAGCCGATGAAGATGGTGTCGGATGCCGGGGCCGAGCTCTCGCCGCCGCCGGTGAGCGGGTCGGACGAGGCGCAGCCGGAGAAGGCGAGGGCAGCGACGGCGGCCACGCCGACGGCGGCGGCGAGGCGGGTGCGGATGCGGGACATGGGATCTGCCTTTCGTTGGACGTGCGAGGGTGCTGTGGACGGTGGAGCGGGATCAGGAGGCGGCCGCGCGGACGGCCGATGCACGGGCACCGCTGCGTTCGCCCTGACGGCGGGCGTCGCGCCCGGCGACCCCGCGGGGGACGACGAGACGCTGGAGCAGGGCGAACAGCCCGTCGAGGGCGAGCGCGAGCACGACGACGATGAGGGAGGAGCCGAGGATCTGCGGGAAGCTCCGGAGCTGGATGCCCTGGATGATGAAGAACCCGATCCCGCCGAGCCCCACGTAGGCCGCGATGGTCACCGTCGCGACGACCTGCAGGGTCGCCGACCGGAGCCCGCCGATCAGGAGCGGGAGTCCGAGGGGCACCTCGATCTTCCAGAGCACCTGCCAGCCGGTCATGCCGACCGCCCGCCCCGCGTCGATGACGGTGCGGTCGATCGCCTCGAACCCGGCGTAGGCGCCGGCGAGGATCGAGGGGATCGCGAGCAGCACGAACGCCACCATCGCCGCCTCGGTCTTGTGCACGACGCCGAGCACGAGCACGAGCAGCACCACGAGACCGAGCGAGGGCAGCGCGCGCGCCGCGCCGGAGAGGGCGACGGCGATCTCGCGCCCGCGGCCGGTGTGGCCGATGAGCCACCCGAGCGGGATCGCGATGATCGCCGCGATCGCGACCGCCCCGAACGTGAAGGCGAGATGCTGCCCGACGGCGAGCGGCAGGGGGAGCGACCCCGAGAGCCGTTCGGGCGAGAAGATCCAGGCGAAGGCATCCGCGAAGACGTTCATGCGACCCCCTCCGCTAGACGGGCGCGGGCCGCCGAGCGTTCGCGGCGGGTGAGGGTGCGCCGCGGCAGCCACGGCATGGCGATGCGACCGGCGATCACCAGCAGCAGGTCGACGAGCAGCGCGATGACGACCACCGCGACGACGCCGGCGAGGATCTCCGGCACGATGCGGCGCTGGAAGCCGTTGGTGAAGAGGTAGCCGAGGTTCGACTGCCCGATGAGCACGCCGACCGTCGCGAGCGAGATCGTCGAGGTGGCGGTGACGCGCAGGCCCGCCAGCAGTACGGGGCCGGAGAGGGGCAGATCGACCGTCCAGAAGCGCCGCCACGGCCCGTAGCCGACCGCGATGGCCGCGTCGCGCGTGGCGGGATCGACCGATTCGAGGCCGTCGGTGACCGATCGGGTCATGATCGCGACGCCGTAGATCGTGAGCGCGACGATGAGGTTCGTCTCTGAGATGAGCGGCACGCCCGCCGCGGCGAGGAGGGCGAACAGTCCCAGCGAGGGGATCGTGTAGAGCAGCCCGATCGTCGTGAGCACGGGCCCGCGCAGGATCGTGTAGCGCCAGGCGGCCCAGCCGATCGGGAGGGCGATCACGAAGCCGAGCGCGATCGCGATGACGCTCTGGCGCACGTGGTCGAGCGTCAGCGACCAGATGAGGTCCAGGTTGTCGAGCACCCACGTCACGGGGCGGCCTCCGGCGTAGCGGCTGCCTCGTCGACGAGCACGCCCTGGGTGCGCCCGGCGGCATCGACGAGCACCGTGCCGCGCGCCGTCCGCTTGGCGTGCAGGGCACGCGCCCCGCGTTCCACCCCGATGAACTCGGCCACGAAGTCGGTCGCCGGGTTCTCGATGATCTCCGACGGGCTGCCGACCTGGGCGATGTGGGCGCCCTTCTCGAGGATCACGACCTGGTCGCCGAGCAGGAACGCCTCGTCGATGTCGTGCGTGACGAACACGACCGTCTTGTCGAGGTCGCGCTGCAGGCGGAGCGTCTCGGTCTGCAGTTCGCTGCGGACGATCGGGTCGACCGCGCCGAACGGCTCGTCCATCAGCAGGATGTTCGGGTCGGCCGCGAGCCCGCGGGCGACGCCTACCCGCTGCTGCTGGCCGCCGGACAGCTGACGGGGATAGCGGTCGGCGAGCGCGCGGTCGAGGCCCACGATGTCGAGCAGCTCGAGGGCGCGCCGACGGGCCTCGGCCCTCGGCGTGCCGTTCAGGCGCGGCACCGTGGCGACGTTGTCGATGACGGTGAAGTGGGGGAGCAGCCCCGCGTTCTGCATGACGTACCCGATGCCGCGGCGCAGCCGGACGGGGTCGCGGTTCTGGATGGGTTCGCCGTCGATCGTGATCTCGCCGCTCGTCGGTTCGATGAGCCGATTGATCATCCGCAGCAGCGTCGTCTTGCCGCACCCCGATGAGCCCACGAAGACGGTGGTCTTGTGGGCGGGCAGCACGAGACTGAAGTCGTCGACCGCCACGGTGCCGTCGGGGAACTGCTTCGTGACGGAGCGGAATTCGATCGCCATGCATCCTCCGGTTCGGGTGGGATCAACCCAACCACACCCCTCCGACATTCTCACAGGGGGCTGGCACGGGACGTCACACTCGGGTAAGGCTGGGCAGATGGATGCCACGGAGTACGACCTCATCGTGATCGGCGCCGGTCCTGTCGGCGAGAACGTCGCCGACCGGGCCGTGCAGGGCGGTCTCACCGCCGTCATCGTCGAGTCGGAGCTGGTCGGCGGGGAGTGCTCGTACTGGGCGTGCATGCCCTCGAAGACGCTGCTGCGGCCGGTCGCGGCCCTCCGCGCGGCGCGGGCGGTGCCGGGCGCCGCGCCCGCGGTGACCGGCGGGGTCGACGTCGCCGCGACGCTCCACGCGCGCGACCGGATCGTGCACGAGTGGAACGACGCCGGTCAGGTCGACTGGCTGAACGGCGCCGGCATCGACCTGGTCCGCGGGCACGGCCGACTGGACGGCGAGCGGAGGGTGCGGGTGGAAGCGCCGGACGGCACCGAGCGCGTGCTCACCGCGCGGCACGCGGTGGCGGTGTGCACCGGGTCGGCGGCGCTCCTGCCGGACATCCCCGGCCTCCTCGACGCGGAACCCTGGATGAGCCGGGAGGCGACCGCGGTGGCCGAGGTGCCCGCCTCGCTCGCGATCCTCGGCGGAGGCGTCGTGGCGTGCGAGCTCGCGACGGCGTTCGCGTCGTTCGGGACCCGCGTCACGGTCATCGCGCGGTCCGGGCTGCTCGGCCCGTTCGAGCCGTTCGCCGGCGAGGCGGTCGCGCAGGAGCTCCGTGCGGCGGGCGTCGACGTGCGCCTGCACACCGACGTGCAGGCGGTGCGCCGCGACGGCGCTGCGCGCGTGGTCGAGCTGAAAGGCGGCGACGAGGTGCGCGCCGACGAGCTGCTCGTCGCGACGGGCCGTGTGCCGCGGACGGGCGATCTGGGCCTCGAGACCGTGGACACCGGCGCGACGCCGCTCACGGCGGGGGAGTGGATCGGGGTCGACGACACCCTGCGGGTGCCGGGGACATCGTGGCTCTACGCGGTCGGCGATGTGAACCATCGCGCACTCCTCACGCATCAGGGCAAGTACCAGGCGCGCGCGGCCGGGGATGTGATCGCGGCCCGCGCGACCGGCGGCGAGGTCGACGACCGCCCGTGGGGTGCGCACGTCGCCACGGCCGACCATTCCGCGGTGCCGCAGGTCGTCTTCACCGAGCCGCAGGTCGCGTCCGTCGGGCTCACGCAGAAGCAGGCTCAGGATGCCGGGGTGCGCGCCCGCACCCTCGACGTCGACCTCGGCGGCATCGCCGGCGCCGCCACCCACGCGCCCGGGTACGCCGGGACCGCCCGGGCGGTCGTCGACGAGGATCGCGGCGCGCTGATCGGTGCGACCTTCGTCGGCGCCGACGTCGCGGAGATGCTGCAGGCGGCGACCATCGCGGTCGTCGGTGAGGTGCCGCTCGACCGTCTCTGGCACGCGGTGCCCGCCTATCCGACGATCAGCGAGCTGTGGCTGCGCTGGCTCGAGGCGTACGGCCGGCCGAGCTGAGGGATGCCTGCGCGCTGACGCTCACGGCGAACTCACGGCCTCGACGACACATGAACGATATATCGTTATATATCGTTCACGATTCGAGGGAGGGTGCTCATGAACAGTTCATTCGGTGGTCAGGGGTTCGGCGGTCAGGGCTACGGAGGCCAGGGCTTCGGCGGTTTCGGCGGCGGTGACGGGCGCGGAGTGTTCGGCGCCGCCGGCATGGGCGACCTGTTCGAGACGCTCGGCCAGCTCAAGCAGAACTTCGAGGAGTCGATCGGTCAGCGCTTCGACCAGAAGGCCGGGTCCCGCATGGGCCGCGGCGACGTGCGCGTCGCGATCCTCGCGCTCCTGTCCGAGCAGCCGATGCACGGCTACCAGATCATCCAGCAGATCGAGGAGCGTTCCGGCGGCTCGTGGAAGCCGAGCCCGGGCTCGGTGTACCCGACGCTGCGGCTGCTCACCGACGAGGGCGCCGTCGAGGTCGAGGAGGAGGGTGGGCGCAAGACCTACTCGATCACCGAGGCCGGCCGCGCCGAGGCATCCGACCGCCCCGCCCCGTGGCAGGGTCAGCAGACCGGCGCCGCGGGCGAGTCCGCGGCCGGTTCGCACGGTGCACGTCCGAGCGGCCCGGGCTTCGGGGCGCTCCCCAAGGCGGGCGCCAACCTCGCGCAGGCCGCGATGCAGGTGGGACGCACGGGCACTCCCGAGCAGGTGCAGCAGGCCGTCGACATCATCGACGAGGCACGCCGCAAGCTGTACGCGATCCTCGCCGAGGGCTGAGCCGCACCGATGCCGGCGTCGCGCGCCCGGTATCGCCGGATCGTCCGGTTCGCGACCGGCGTGATGCTCTCCACGTGGTGGTTCGAGGTCGTGCTGCCCCGGATCGGCTTCGCCGGGGTCGCCGAGCGCGGTCGTACCGCGCGGCTGCAGCGCATCTCGCGCCGCTTCCGCGTACTCGCGATCGAGCTCGGCGGCCTCATGATCAAGGTCGGCCAGTTCCTCTCCTCGCGGCTCGACGTGCTGCCGCCCGAGGTGACGAGCGAGCTCGAGCAGCTCCAGGACGAGGTGCCTCCGGTGCCGTTCGACGAGATCCGCGCGCTCGCTGAGGCGGAGCTCGGGGTGGCGCTCGGCCGCGTCTACGCCTCGTTCGACGAGGTGCCGGTGGCAGCGGCATCCCTCGGCCAGGCGCACCGCGCGCGGCTCTCGGCCGAAGATGAGCGCATCGTCGGGTTCCGTGACGTCGTGGTCAAGGTGCAGCGGCCCGGCGTCGACGAGATCGTCGAGATCGATCTCGCGGCGCTCTGGACGATCGCCGACCGGCTCAGTCGGTCGGGTTCGTGGCGCGGCGGGTCGATGTGCCGGCGCTCGTCGAGGAGTTCGCCGCGACCAGCCGCGAAGAGATCGACTATCTCCACGAGGGCGTGTCGGCGGAGCGGTTCGGGCTGGAGTTCGCCGACGGCGCGCGCGTGGCCGGGCCGACCGTCGTGTGGGAGCGGACGACGCGCCGCGTGCTGACCCTGTCCGACGTCACGGCGATCAAGGTGAACGACGTCGCGGCGCTGCGGGCGGCCGGGATCGACCCCGCCGAGGTCGCGCAGACCTTCGCCGAGGTGATGTTCGAGCAGCTGTTCGGCGCGGGCTTCTTCCACGCCGACCCGCACCCCGGGAACGTCTTCGTCACCCCGCACGCGCCCGACGCCGCCGGGCGAACCTGGACGCTCACCTTCATCGACTTCGGCATGATGGGCCACGTCCCGCCCGAGCTGCGCGCCGGGCTCCGGCGCATCGTGATCGCCGTCGCCGCGCGCGACGGCAAGGGTCTCGTCGCGGGCATCCAGCAGATCGGGGTGCTGCTGCCCTCGGCCGACACGACCGAGCTCGAGCGTGCGCTCACCGAGCTGTTCGCGCGGTTCGGCGGGCTCGCCTTCGCCGAGCTGCAAGACCTCGACCCGCGCGAGTTCCGCGCGTTCGCCGACGAATTCGGCGAGGCCATGCGCGAGCTGCCGGTGCAGCTGCCCGAGAACTTCCTGCTGATCACGAGGGCGGTCTCGCTCACCTCGGGCGTGTGCAGCGCGCTCGACCCGGGGTTCAACGTCTGGAGCTCGGTCGAGCCGTTCGCCCAGCGGCTGCTGCGCGAGGAGAGCCGCGGTGCGGTGACGGATGCCGCGAAGAGCGCGCTCTCGTACGCGAAGACCGTGCTGGGTCTGCCGGTGCAGATCGACCACGTGGCCGCGCGGATCGACCGGGGCGAGCTCGCGGTGGACACTCCCGAGATCGACCGTCGCCTCGACCGGCTCGAGGGGATGCTGCGGCTCGTGATCGCCGCGGTCGTGTTCGCCGCGATGGTCGTCGGCGGCTCGCTGCTGTGGACGGCGGCGCCGCCGCTCGCGGTGACGCTGCTCGTCGTGAGCATCGTGCCGCTCCTGATCGCCCCGTCGGGGCTCACTCGACGGCGCGGGCGGCGTCCGCACCGCCGCGCCCATCGCAGCCCGCACGTCACCGCGCGCCGCTGATAGTCTCCTCAGCGACAGCGCCTAGGGTTCCGGGGTCTCGCACCCGCCTGAGTGCGGGGCGTCATCTGACAGGACAAAAGCCCGGAGGACCCCGTCCGTCGCGCCCGCCGCCGGACCGAAGGGTCTGATGTCTCCGCTCGCACTCCTCCTCGTCCTCGGCGCCGCGTGCGCCCACGCCGGCTGGAACGTGCTCGCCCACGGCACGAGCCGTCTCGGCGTCCCGTTCCTGTGGTGCGGCGCCGTCGCGAGCACCCTCCTCTGGGCGACCGTGGTGCCGCTCACCGGCGGTCTCGGCAAGGCCGGCCTCGCCGGGTTCCTCTGGGGCGTCGGCGTCTCGGCGGTCGTGCACGTCGCGTACATGCTCGTGCTGCAGCGCGGCTACCGGTCGATCATCCGCGAGATCCCCGGGATCGCGTACTCCGACAGCGCGTTCGTCTCGAGGCTGGGCGCGCACGCGCGCGCGACGCCGGTCGTGCCGTGCTGCCAGGCGAGCGTCGTGCGGCCGCCGCTCGGGGCCGGCGCGGAGGGGAGTGCCACCACCGCACTGGCGACGGCGGGCGAGCCATCGGCGCGCTCGGTCGCGTACAGGATGCGGAGCGCGGTCGAGCCGACGGGGACCTCACCGTCGTACGCGCCGACCCGCAGCAGCGCGCCGGGCTCGGCGGCAACCGGCTCCGTCCACGTGTAGCCGCGGCGACGACCCAGGCGAACAGCAGCAGCCCCACATCCGGCCAGAGCCACACGAGCACCGCCGCGGCGAGGCTCGCCGCGGCGGCGGCCCACACCGTCACCTGCAGCGTCGTGAGGGGGCGGAGCGCCAGGAACACGCCCAGCGCGACGGCCGCGGCGCCGAGCACGCCGGTGAGGATCCGGGCGGTCGAGGCGGGTCGCCCGCTCATCCTCTCAGCGTAGGGTCGCCGCGGGAGCGCGAACTACGCTGGGAGGATGTCCGCCCCCGTCACTGCCGCCGCCCTCGCCCACGCCGACGACCTCGCCGGGTTCGTCGCCGCCGCACCGTCGAGTTTCCACGCCGCGGCCGAGGTCGCACGGCGCCTGACGGATGCCGGGTTCGAGCCCCTCGACGAGACCGAGGCCTGGCGCGTGACTCCCGGCGACCGCCGGCTCGTCGTGCGCGACGGCGCCGTGATCGCGTGGGTCGTCCCGGGCGGTGCGACCGCCGATACACCGTTCCACATCTTCGGGGCGCACAGCGATTCGCCCGGGTTCAAGCTCAAGCCGCAGCCGACGACGGGCCGCGCCGGGTGGCTGCAGGCCGGCGTCGAGATCTACGGCGGACCGCTGCTGAACTCATGGCTCGACCGTGAGCTGCGCCTCGCCGGGCGGCTCGTGCTCGACGACGGATCCAGCGTGCTGACTGCGACCGGGCCGCTCCTGCGCCTCCCGCAGCTCGCGATCCACCTCGACCGCGAGGCGAACGACCACCTCGCGCTGCACAAGCAGACCCAGACCCAGCCCGTGTGGGGTCTCGGCAACGCGGCATCCGCCGACCTCCTCGCCGAACTCGCCGCCGCCGCCGGCCCGGACGTCGATCCGGCACGCATCCGCGGCTACGACATCGTGACCGCCGATGCGGCCCACGGCGCGGTGTTCGGCAAGGACGACGCGTTCTTCGCGTCGGGTCGGCTCGACGACCTGGCATCCGTGCACGCCGGTCTCGTCGCCCTCGAAGCACACGAGCACGCGGATGCCTCGCACATCGCGATGCTCGCCGTCTTCGATCACGAAGAGGTCGGGTCGGGCACCCGTTCGGGCGCCGCGGGGCCGTTCCTCGCGGACGTGATCGAGCGCATCCAGCTCGGGCTCGGCGCCGATCGCGAGCAGCAGCTGCGCGCGCTCGCCGCGTCGTGGTGCGTCTCGAGCGACGTCGGCCACTCCGTGCACCCCAACTACGTCGAGAAGCACGACCCGGTCGTGCAGCCGCTGCTCGGCTCAGGCCCGATCCTCAAGATCAACGCCAACCAGCGCTACGCGACCGACGCGGCCGGCGCCGCCGCCTGGCACGGGTGGTGCGACGCGGCGGGCGTCACGAGCCAGGAGTTCGTCTCGAACAACGCTGTGCCGTGCGGGTCGACGATCGGACCGATCACCGCGACGCGGCTCGGCATGCGCACCGTCGACGTCGGCATCCCGATCCTGTCGATGCACTCCGCGCGCGAGCTCGTCGGCACGGCCGACCTCCTCGCGCTCAGCCGCGCCGCGGCCGCCTTCTTCGCCGGCTGATCACGCCTCGGCGCGGGCGGGGAGCACCCACCCGGCACGCGGGAAGTGGCACGTGTACCCGTTCGGGATGCGCTGCAGGTAGTCCTGGTGCTCGGGCTCGGCCTCCCAGAACGGGCCGGCGGGCTCGATCGTGGTGACCGCCTTGGCCGGCCACAGTCCCGAGGCATCCACGTCGGCGATCGTGTCGCGGGCGACCTGCTCCTGCTCGCTCGTCAGCGGGAAGATCGCGGAGCGGTAGCTCGTGCCGATGTCGTTGCCCTGCCGGTTCAGGGTCGACGGGTCGTGGATCTGGAAGAAGAACGCGAGGATGTCGCGGTAGCTGGTCTTCGCCGGGTCGAACACGATCTCGACCGCCTCGGCGTGACCGGGGTGGTTGCGGTAGGTGGCGTGGTCGTTCTGGCCGCCGGTGTAGCCGACGCGGGTGTCGAGCACGCCGGGCTGGCGCCGGATGAGGTCTTCGACCCCCCAGAAGCAGCCGCCGGCCAGTACTGCCGTCTCGGTGCCCGCGGTCCGGGTGATGCTGCCATCGTTCGACATGGTGTCTCCTTCGCTCGCACAGGTCGTGGATGCCGCGGCAGCGGCGTCTTCTCCCACAACATCTGCTGCATCGATTCTGGTCCCTCCCGAACCTCACAGGTCGCTGGGAGTCGATCCACGGTAGAATGGATGCCTCCGCAGCGCCGTTTCGGCGCGGCGAGGTGCATCTACCAGCTCGATGGAACCGGGAAACGGCGGCACGTGAAAACGAGCCCTTTTCCGGAGGAGAGCGTGACAAGCACCCTGAAGCACGACGCCGTCACCGGCGGTGACGAGGCGACGCTGATCGATCACACCGGGTGGATCTACTGGCCCATCGCGTTCATCGCGCGGCTGCCGTTCGCGATGATGACCGTGGGCGTGCTGATGCTCGTGGTCGCTGCGACCGGATCGGTGGGCCTCGGCGGCCTCACCTCCGCCGCCGTCGGCATCGGCGTCGTCATCGCCGGCCCCCTCATCGGCGACCTCGTCGACCGTCACGGTCAGCGCCGCGTGCTCGTGCCCGTGGGCCTCGTCAATGGCATCCTGCTCGCCGTGTTCCCCTTGATCGTGATGAGCGACGTCCCCGAGGGCGTGCTGCTCGCCGCAGCGCTCGCGATCGGGCTCACCGCCCCGCAGGCGGCCGCGATGTCGCGCAGTCGCCTGCTGACGATCATCTCGGCGCGGCTCGCACCGGGCCGCCGCGCGCAGACCACGAGCCGGATCATGGCCTACGAATCGGCCGCGGACGAGACCGCGTTCGTGATCGGGCCGTTCCTCGTGGGCATCCTGGCCGCCCTCATCGCGCCGTGGGCGCCGATCGCGATCGCGGCGGCGCTGAGCTTCGCGTTCGTCACGGCGTTCGCCCTGCACCCGACCGCGCGAGTCGTCACCGTCGGTGACGACGCCACCGCCCAGCGTGCGCCCCTGCGCGAGGTCTTCTCGGCGAAGGTGCTGGTGCTGGTCGCCGCGACCTTCGCGGTCGGCATGTTCTTCGGGTCGACCCTGACCTCGCTCACCGCGTTCGCGCAGGCGCACGGCGACGAGGCGCAGGCGGGGCTCCTCTACGGCCTCATGGGGATCGGCTCGGCCGTGCTCGCGCTCGGCGTGGTGCTGCTGCCGGCGCGGTTCGCGCTGGCGCGGCGGTGGATCGTGTTCTCCCTCGTGGTCACGATGGCCTCGGTCGGCTATTCGACGGCCGACTCGCTCGCCGCGATCATCGTCTGGCTGCTGCTCATGGGGCTCGGCGTCGGACCGACCCTCGTCACCCTGTTCTCGCTCGCGGGTCAGCGTGCGCCGCTCGGCCGCGCCGCGACGACGATGACGCTGCTCGGATCGGCGCTCACCCTCGCGCAGGCGCTCTCGTCGGCCGTCACCGGCTGGCTCGCCGAGGAGGTGTCGCTGCACGTCGCGATGATCGTCCCGGCCGTCGCCGGCGTGCTCGTGCTGACGTTCGGGGTGGTCAACGCGGTGGCCGAGCGGCGCGCCGCGACCGGCTCCGTCGCCGCGGCCGAGCAGGTCGCCGCATAGCGGAGCGCGTCGCCGCATAGCGGAGCGCGTCGCCGCGCGAGCGGTCGGCGTCGCCGCGCGAGCGGTCAGACGAAGCGCACCCAGTTGGCGCCGCGGCCGGTCTCGGCGCGGTCCCGGAGCGTCAGCGCGTCGCCGTCGATGCGGTAGAGCGAGACCGAGGTCGACTTCTCGCCCGCCGCGACGAGATACCGGCCGTCGGCGCTCACGCCGAACCCGCGTGGCTGCTGCTCGGTCACGGTGAAGCGGTCGGGCGGAGAGAGCGAGCCATCGCCCGCGATCGCGAGCGATCCGAGCGTGTTCGCGGCGCGCTCCGACGCCCACAGCCGGTCGCCCGCACGGTGCAGGTCGGCGCCCCAGAGGTAGTGGTTCGCGAGGGGATCGGCACCGAACACGCCCCGCCCGAGCCCGGCCGCGGGGTCGAAGGCGGCCGTCGCCTCCTTGAACTCGAGCGCGCCCTCATCGCGGTCGCGCCGGTAGCGGAGCACCTCGGCGGAGAACTCCGTCAGCACGTACACCGCGCCGTGCTCGTCGTCGATCACGAGGTGACGCGGCCCGCTGCCGGTGGGGGCGGCGGCCGTCGGCGGATCGAGCGGGGTGAGCGCGAGGTCGTCGCCGAGCGCGTACTGGGCGATGAGATCGGCGCCGAGCGAGACGAAGTAGGCGAAGCGCCCGTCGGGGCTCGGCAGCACCGAGTGCAGGTTCGGGTACGACACGCGCGCGCCGGGTTCGCCGACCGAGCCGGATGCCACGGGGCAGACGACGCCGTAGCCGCCGCCATAGCTGGCGCCGAGCAGCACGGAGCCGCCGCGCGCGAGCGCGAGATAGTTCATGCCGCCCGCGGGCAGGTCGAGGCGGGAGCGCTCGGTGAGCGTGCCGGAGGAGCGGTCGAGCGCGAGGGTGACGATGCCCGCGGGCTCGCCCTTGACGCCTGCGTAGACGAGGTCGCGCTCCGTGTCGACGACGAACGTCGAGCATCCGGTGAGGCCCTCGGTGACTGCGAGTCGCTCGAGCCGGTCGCCTTCGCCGCCGCCCGTGCCGCCCGTGCCGTCCGTGCCGAGGCGGAAGGTCGAGATCGAGCCGTCAGCGGCGTTGGCCACGAGAACGAGGGAATCGGTGCCGGTCATGCTTCCAGCGTAGGCGCGGAGCGTGTACGGCGGCACCGTGGGGGAGACCCCTCCTAAGATGAGGGGGCAGGGATGCCACGGAGAAGGAGACCAGCGTGACCGATGACGGCCGCACGACCTGGGTGCTCATCGACGGCGAGAACATCGACGCCACGCTCGGCAGCTCGATCCTCGGCCGCCGGCCCCAGCCCGACGAGCGCCCGCGGTGGGACCGCATGCTCGCGTTCCTCGCGGCGCAGTGGAACCAGCAGACGCGCGGCCTGTTCTTCCTGAACGCCTCGACCAACCTGCCGATGTCGTTCATCCAGGCGCTCCTCGCGCTCGGATACCAGCCGATCCCGCTGTCGGGCGACGCCGACGAGAAGGTCGTCGACATCGCGATCCAGCGGACGCTCCAAACCCTCCGCGATCGCGCGGGCGACGTTGTGCTCGTCAGCCACGACGGCGATTTCGTCGACGACCTCGCGATGCTCGCCGACGGACGCCGGCTCGGCGTGCTCGGTTTCACCGAGTTCCGCAACGCCGGGTTCGGCGACATCCCCGGCATCCAGTTCTTCGATCTCGAATACGACGTGCACGCGTTCGACGCGCAGCTCCCGCGCGTGCGGATCATCCCGATCGACGAGTTCGACCCCGCGCAGTTCCTGCGCTGAGCGGGCGCGCATGCCGGGCTCCGACGCGACGACCTCGCTGCAGCGCACCTACCGCTACCTGCGGCTGGCGATCGCCGGCGCGGTCGTCGTCCGTCGGAGCGCTGATCGCGGTGTCGGTGTGCTTCTTCGCGCTGTCCGGCCGCGGCGCCGAGCGGGTGCTGCTCGACGCCGCGGCGACCGTCGTGCCGCTCGTCGCGATCGTGCCGACGATGATCTCGCCGGGGTCGGTCCCCGGCATCGACGCGCACTGTCCGCCGGGGCGCGGATCGTGCGTCCCCGCATCGTTCGATGCGGCGGTCCACGGCGGCGTGCTCACCTCCCTGATCGTCGGCGCGGTGTTCGTGCTCGTCGCGGTCGGGCTCGCGCTCGCCGGTCAGGTCGACCGCCCCGGCACCGCGCTCTCGCTCGCGATCGCCGGCGTCGTACTCGCGACGGTGGGGCTCACCTGGTGGCTCGCGCGCGACGCGTTCCTGCGGTGGCGATCGCCCTCGCGGTCGTCGTGATCGGGATGCCCTTGTACGGGTCGCTGCACGTCGGACACCTGTTCGGCGTGTTCGTCGGCGAGGTGCTCGCGCTGGTGCTCTTCGCCGCGTTCTGGGTGCTGCAGTCGGTGCAGTACTGGCGCGTCGACGACCCCGCGATCCGCGCGCAGGTGTGAGGAAGGGCGCGATCAGCCCGTCGCGGGCGGGGCGAGCACCGTGACGATCTCATCGAGACCGCGCAGGTCCGCGGGGTTGAGTGTCAGCAGCACGCGACCGCGTGCCGCAGCGATCGCGGCAATCATCCGGTCGGTGCGGTGGGCCCTCGGATCACCTCCGCGGTGGGATGCCCGTGTGGTGATCATTCCATAGCGCTGCGCCGCGGCATCGTCGAAGGGCAGCCCTTCTCCGAAGATCGCCTGCGCCTGTTCGAGCGCGCTCGCACGACCGCGAGCGATGTTGGCGGTGCGTGCCATCGACACTCCCAGCCGCAACTCCGCATAGGTGAGACTGCTGATCGCGAGGTCGCTGAACGAACTGAGGTCGAAGACTCGCCGTTCGTGGAACAGGGCGATGACCAGCGAAGAGTCGAGCAGCGCCCGCGTCATCGCCAGTAGTCGCGATCAGCCGCGGCGCGGGCGTCGGCGAGATCCTCGAGCCAGTCGGCATCCGCGGTCAGTATGCGCAACCGCGTCATGAACTCTGCGCCGCTGATGCCGGGCTCGGGTCGGTGAGGCACGACTGTCTACGCCCTGCGGGGACGGGCGACCCGCCGTAGGCTCGGGGTGACGGAAGGAGCCCCCATGGCCCGCATCCTGCTCATCGGCGGTCACGGCAAGGTCGCGCTGCTGCTCGAACCGCTGCTCGTCGCCGCCGGTCACCACGTCACCGCCGTCGTGCGGAACCCCGCTCACGAGGCCGACGTCGCCGCGACCGGCGCGACGCCGCTCGTCGCCGACGTCGCGAGCTTCGACCTCGACCAGCTCACGAGCCTCGTCAGCGGCAACGACATCGTCATCTGGTCGGCCGGCGCCGGCGGCGGATCCGCCGAGCGCACCTACGCCGTCGACCGCGACGCGGCGATCCGCTCGATCGACGCCGCCGCCGCCGCCCGCGTGCCGCGCTACCTGATGGTGTCGTACTTCGGCGCGGGGCCAGACCACGGCATCGACCCGAGCGACTCCTTCTACGCGTACGCCGAGTCGAAGGCCGCCGCCGACGCGCACCTCCGCGCGAGCGCGCTCGACTGGACGATCCTCGCGCCCTCGAGTCTCACCCTCGACCCGCCCACCGGGCGCATCGACGTCACCGCCGACACCTCGCGCTCGGTTGCGCGCGCCGACGTGGCCGCCGTCATCGCGGCATCCATCGACGAACCAGCGACGATCCGGCGCTCCGTGCGCTTCAACACGGGCGACGTCCCGATCGCCGAGGCCCTGCAGACGCTCCCCGTCGCGAGCGCGTGACCCCGACGATGCCCCGCACGATCGTCATCACCGGCGCGAGCGACGGCGTCGGCGCAGCCGCCGCGCGGCAGCTACACGCGGTCGGCGAGCACGTGGTCGTCGTCGGCCGCAATCCCGACAAGACCCGCGGCGTCGCGGAGAGCATCGGCGCGCCCTGGCACGTCGCCGACTACGCCGATCTCGACCAGGTGCGGCAGCTCGCCGCGACGTTGCTCGACCGCCATGAACGCATCGACGTGCTCGCGAACAACGCCGGCGGCATCTTCGCGGGGCGCACGCTCACCCGCGACGGATTCGAGACGACCTTCCAGGTGAACCACCTCGGCGGGTTCCTGCTCACGAACCTGCTGCTCGAGCGGCTCCTCGCGAGCGGCGCCTCGGTCATCCAGACCTCCAGCATCGCCGCACAACGCTTCTCGCGGTTCGACATCGACGATCTGCAGGGCGAGCGCCGCTTCTCGCCGAGCACCGCCTACGGCAACGCGAAACTCGCGAACATCCTCTTCACCAAAGAGCTCGCGCGCCGGTTCAGCGGCGAGGGCCTGAACGCCGTCGCCTTCCACCCCGGCGCGATCGCGAGCAGTTTCGCCGGCTCGGCGCGCGGGGCGTGGCACTGGCTGTACACGAACCCGCTCGCGTCGCGGCTGCTCACCTCGACCGAGGTCGGCGGCGCGCGGCTCGGCTGGCTCGCCATCGGCACGCCCGGTGTCGACTGGCAGTCGGGCCAGTACTACGCGAACAACCGTCCGGCCCGCACGAGTCCGCTGGCCGCCGACCCGCTGCTCGCGGCGAAGCTGTGGCAGCGGAGCGCGGAGATGGTCGGCCTCGACGCGGACTGACGCCTCGGGGTCTGCGTGCGCCTGCGCGCGCCTATGCGCGCAGGATCGCGTCGACGACCGCGGCCGTCGCCTCCGGCGCAACATGCAGGTTGAGCGCGGGTTCGACGAGCTCGACCTCGAGCACGCACAGGCCGTGTGCGGCCGAGTCGACGGTGTCGATCCGCGCATAGAGCGGGACCTCACCGGTGACCGATGCCACCGCGGCGAGCACCTCGCCGGCGAAGGCGCGTTCGGCGTCCGTGGCCGGCACGGGCTCGGGGTTCTCCTGATAGACGCCGCCGCGCAGACCGCCGCCCGTCTCGAGCAACGCACCCTTGGCGATCGCGTGCGTGAAAATGCCGTCGATGGCATACAGCGCCTTCTCGTGCCCCGCCGACAGCTCGGCGACCTCGGGCTGGACCATCGCCACGCCACCCCGCTCGACGATGCGGGCGGCGAGATCCCGGGCGCGCGGGTCGGATGCCTCGAAGAGCCCGGTATCGCGGGCGCCGGCCGACACCACCGGCTTCACGACGACGCGGCCGTCGCCCCGGCTCTCGGCGCGGACCTCGGCGCCGGCGACCTCGGCGATGGCCGCCGTCGCGGCATCCATCGTCGTCGCGTATCGGGTGGGAACGACCCGCACGCCGGCGTGCTCGAGGTCGGCGAGGTAGTGCTTGTCGAGGTTCCAGCGCACGGTCGCGGGGGCGTTCACGACGCGGCTCGCCCGCTCGGCGCGGTCGAGCCACGCGAGGAACTCGGGGAGGCGATCGGGGTAGTCCCACGGGGAGCGGAGCACGAGCAGGTCGAACCCGCCGAGGTCGATCGCGGCGTCATGCCACACGACCCGTTCCGCCTCGGCCCCGCGGGCGCGGAGGGCGTCGAGGATCACCGGGGTGTCGTAATCGGGGTCTTCGTCGGCGTACGCGTCGGTCACGACGATGCCGATGCGGCGGGGCGAGACGGGCACGGCTGCCGCCGTCAGAGGATCTTGCCGATGGGTTCGCGCTTCTCGGCCTGGAAGCGGTCCTCGGTGCGCCCGCGGGCCCAGTATCCCGACAGCGACACCTGTGCGCGGTCGAGGCCGCGCTCCTCGAACAGCACGCGTCGCACGGCCTTCATCGACTCGCGCTCGCCGTGCGCGAAGACCTGCACGGTGCCGTCCGGCCAGTCGAGCTGGCCGAGCACGGAGGCGAGCGCCTCGACGTCGTGGCCGGGATCGATGATCCACTCGACGCGCACGCCGTTCGGCGCGGGGACGGGCACGATGGCCGTCTCGCTGTCGACCTCGATGACGACGTGCCCGCGGGCATCCGGGTTCAGCGCCTCGAGCCGCTCGAGCCCTGCGGCGATCGCCGGCACCGCCGACAGGTCGCCGGCGAACAGGTGTGCGTCGGCCGTCGGGTCGGGGGAGTAGCCGCCGCCCGGTCCCATCAGGCTGATCCGGTCGCCGGGTCTCGTGCGCGCCGCCCACGGTCCCGCCAGCCCTTCGTCGCCGTGCACGACGAAGTCGACGTCGAGGGTGCGCGCCTCGGCGTCGACCCGACGCACCGTGTAGGTGCGGGTGACGGGGAGGGATTCGGGCTCCGGCGTCGTGAACTTCAGCTTTACGTACTTGTCGGTCTCGGGGCGGTCTTCGAACTGAGCGAAGCCCTCCCCGCCGAGCGTCACCCGTACGAGCTGGGGCGACAGATGCGAGACCGCGACGACCTCGAGCTCGACGGTGGGGCGGGGTGCGCGGGGAGCGGTGCGTGAGGAGAGAGCCACACCTCCACGGTAGCGGCCGGGCGCGGTGGCGGGCCGGTTGACATCGACGGCGCCGGACGGGGAGGGTGGAGAGGACCACGGCGAGGAGGACCGATCATGCAGCGGAGTGTTTCGGTCAGCGCGCGCCCGGCCGCCTCGTGAGCGGCGTGCCCCGAGCCGCGCACGCCGAGCTCGCCGCCCTCGCCGCCGCGCGTTCGCCGTGGAATGCCAGGCTGCGCGCGCTCCCCGCCAGTGAGTCGCCGCGAGCGGCCGCGGTGCTCATGCTCTTCGGCGTGCTCGATGCGCTGCCCGCACTGCGCGATGCGCAGGATGCCGCGGTCTCGCGCGACCTCGATGTGCTGCTGCTCGCGCGGGCGACGACGCTCCGCGCGCATCCGGGTCAGGTCGCCTTTCCCGGCGGACGCCTCGATCCGGGCGACGACGGCCCCGTGGGCGCGGCCCTGCGCGAGGCGGAGGAGGAGACCGGGCTCGACCCGTCCGGCGTAGAGGTGCTCGGGGTTCTTCCCGAGGTGCCGTTGGAGTTCTCCGGGCATCTGGTCACGCCGGTGCTGGGGTGGTGGCGGCATCCGTCGCCCGTGCGCGTCGTCGACGTCGCCGAGTCGGCCGACGTGTTCCGGGCTCCGGTCGCCGATCTGCTCGACGCGCGCAACCGCGGCGTGACGGTCATCCGTCGTGGCGGTCAGGAGTGGCGCGGCCCCGCGTTCGAGGTCGGTGGCCATCTCGTCTGGGGGTTCACGGCCGCGCTGCTGGACGCGCTGTTCGACGCCCTCGGCTGGACCGAGCCCTGGGATGACGGGCGCGAACTGCCGCTGCCGGGGTGAGGGTGGCGCGCTTGGGCGCCGGCCGGCCCGCCCGCCGATGATAGGATCTCCCCTTGGAAGTGTGTCCGAGCGGCCTAAGGAGCATGGCTGGAATCCATGTAGGCGGGGTAACCCGCCTCGCAGGTTCAAATCCTGTCACTTCCGCCAGTACGGCAGAGAACCCCGCCCGGGGAGGACTTCGGGCGGGGTTCTTCTTTGGCGCGGCGGCGCTCACTCCGCCCGGGCGTCCGCCTGCCATTGCCGATATGCACTCTCGAGGTACTGACCGGCAGGTTTGCCATACGGACAGTAGTCGTCGTTCGACTCCGCGTCCGCCAGGGCGTACAACCGGGCTGGCCGGTCCCACAGCATCAACCCGCCGACCCAGGGCCGTGCCCGGCACGCGGCGAACATCGTGGTGTAGTACCGCAGCTGCTCCTCTCCCGACGGCGCCCCCGGCAGCGCCCAGGAGACCGTGCTCCCCGGGGTGGTCGCGCGCCGCTCAGCCCCCGAACGCGGTCACGCCGGTCTCGCGCAGACCCAGGGGTTTCGCACTCCCGTGCAGCTGGTGCAGGAGATTGCGGGCGTGACCCGTGGCGCGGCGATCCGTGTCCTCGAAGTGGGTGAGCGGCTCGGCGAGGCGCTGCTCGGCGGGCGCTCCGGTGGCTGTTCGACCCGCCCGAGCGCCGACCCTGGCGCGTACCGCTGGCCGCCTGAGGGAATGGACGGGCGGCGTCCCCCGTTGTCATTCCCCGTCACATCGGCCCGGGTCATCCGCGCGCCGTCGTAGCGTCGAGAGCGGTCCGCCTTCTGCGGGCCATCGCACCAACCGGCATCCGCCGCCTCAGGAGACACACCCCCCATGAGTTCCACCCGCACCGCCGTGCCCGCGTCGAACCCCGCCGCCCGCGCGCCGAAGCCGAAGAAGCCGTCTACCGGTCGTTCGGCTTCCAGATCACGATCGCCCTGATCGCCGGCATCCTGCTCGGCATCCTGGCGCTGAACCTCGGCCCCGACGCCGAGGGCAACCCGAACGGACTCGCCGCGACGCTGTCGACGATCGGCAACGCCTACGTGACGCTGCTGAAGGTCGCGGTGGTGCCGCTCATCTTCCTCGCGATCGTCGCGAGCATCACCCAGCTGCGGGTGGACGACGGCATCCGCACCGAGGCGGCTCCGACCCGGGGCTGACCGCACGGCGGGGGAGCCCGGTCGGCGAGCGCCGGCCGGGGCTCCCCGCCGATCGCGTTCAGGCCACGGCGTCGCGGTCGGCGAGCGCCGAACCGGGGCGGATCACCAGCGACCGCGGCAGCGCGACCGCGCGCAGCCGCTCCCGCGGGTCGGCGGCCGCGAGCATCCCGCGCCGGATCGCCTCCGCGTCGGCGAAGGCGCCGGCCGCGGGGCTCGCGCCCGCGCGACTGCCCGTGCGATCGTCCGCGGCGGCCGCCCGCCTCGTGCCCGTGGCGCCAGGGCCAGCGGCGGCGCCGGAACCGGGGCCGCCCGCCGCCGGCGCGTAGCTCAGCCGCTCCATGACCCCCACGAGGTGGTTCGTCTCGGCGGCGGGCGCCCCGTGCTGCGCGATCAGACGCGCGCCGAACGCGCGCGGCGACTCCGACAGCGGCACCGCGATGCCGAGGTCGATCGCCGTGTCCTGCACGGCGCGCCACGCACCACCCACGCCGCCGCGCGCCCGCTGCACGCGGCGCCGCGCCCACCCTGCCGCGGCGGGCGCGGCGGCGAGGGCGAGAACAATGAGCACCGTTGCCGAGAGCGGCCACAGGTCGATGCCCCGCGCGGCGACCGGCGACGCATCGCCACCGGAGTCGGGGCGCTCGGTCGGCGCCGCACTCGCCGCAGCCGACGACGTCGGCGTGGCGGTGGGCGCCGTGACATCCTCGCCGGCGTCGTCCACCGGCTCGCTCGCGCTCACGAACTGCGTGGGCGTGCCGAGGCTCTTCGTCGGCTCGAACGCGACCCAGCCGACACCCGCGAAGTACACCTCCGGCCACGCGTGCAGCTGACCCGTGGTCACCTCGGCCACCCGCTGCCCGTCGACCGTGTCGCCGGTGTACCCGCCGGGGAGAAACCCGACGACCACCCGCGACGGCATGCCGAGCGTGCGTGCCATCAGCGCGAACGCACCGGCGAAGTGCATGCAGTACCCCTCCTTGCGATCGAGGAAGGCGGCGACCGCCTCGACGCCCGCCCCGTCGAAGCCCTCCTCGACGGGGGTGTCGAGCGAGTAGCGGAACTCGGGGCCGCGGAACCAGCTCTGCAACGCCACGAGCCGGTCGTAGTCGGTCGCGGCGCCCGCGGTCACCTCACGCGCCGTGTCGGAGATGATCGCGGGGGTGTCGGCGGGCACCGAGGTGACATCGACCGCGGTGTCATCCATCCGCGCCGACGTGCCGCGGATCTGCTCCAGCGTCGGCCGCGGCACCTGCGAGACCACCTCGTACCGCTGGCCCCGCGCGTTGCTCTGCCCAGTGAGGAGCGTGCGGCTGTACGGCACCGCCCGCCAGTCGCCCTCGAGCCCGGTGACCCCCACCGCCGGGTAGGGCACGGGCAGGTAGGCCGACGAGAGCCGGCTGACGTCGACGTTCGTGCGGTATTCGGTGATGCGGATGCCGTCGGCCGCCGTCACCGGATCGAATGCCGCCTCGCTGAGCTCGACCGACCGCGGCCGGTCGGGCTGCCACACCTCGCCGTCGAAGAGCGACAGGGTCGCCACCCGCAGGTTGGGCAGCTGCGGGGCGTCGCTGCGGAACGTCAGCACCGTGACATCGTTCGGCTGGCGCAGGTCGTCGCCCAGGTCGAGGGAGGCGTCGATGCTCGCGGCGAGCCCGGCCCCACCGGCCGTCGCGGTCGGCGGCGGCAGCACGGGGCCGCCGATGACGGCGCCGACGATCGCGACCGCGCCGATCGCCAGCGCTACGGCGCTCACCCCGCCCGCCCGCGCCACCGAGGTCTCGCGCGTGCGCGTCTCGGCCCGGATCAGGAAGAGCACCGCCGCGGCGAGCACGACGAAGGCGACCACGTCGACGCCGGCCGGCACCGCAATCGCCGGGATCAGCCACACGATCACGAGCGCCACCGCCGCCAGCAGCGGCATGCGCGCCGTGAGCACCACGTGATCGAGCGCGATCGCGAGCAGCCCGAGCGCCGCGACGATGACGAAGCTGAGCGAGCTCGTCGCGGCGAGCGGAGCCACCCCCTCGAGGATCTCCTGACCCGCCTGCTGCACGATCTCGGGCACCGCCTGCACCACGCCGCCGGTGGGGATGACCCGCAGAAGCGCCGTCTCGGGCAGGAACACCCCCGTGATCGCGACTGTCCAGACGGCGAGCTCCGTGAGGGTGACCGCGATCGCCGGCATCCGGCGCCGACGGCGCAGCGCGAAGCCGACCATCAGCAGCACCGCCATCAGCAGCGCCGCGCCGGGCAGCCACGCTCCGCTGTGTACGACGCGCAGGAGCGGGATCGTCGTCGCGACCAGGGCGATCCAGAGCGCGATCGTCAGGCGGAGCTCGCCCCGAGGGCGGCCGCGCCGAGCCGTGTCGGGCCGGGCGTCAGACACCGGCACGACGCGCTCCTCGGTCGGCCACGGCGTTCCACGCCGCGGCGAGGTCCGCCCCCGCGTCGACCTCGGCCACCCGCCACCCGGTCTCGGCGGCGTGCCGCAGCGCGCCCGGCACCGGGCCGCTCGGGTCGAGAGGCCCGGTCGACGTCACGGCCAGCAGCATCGGCAGCGAGGTGTGGTGGACGAGGGGAGTGAGCGCCGCGGCGTCCGCCTCGCTGATCGCCCCCGTGACGACGACGAGCGGACCCGTCGCGCCGCCCGCGAACAGGGCGACGAGACCCCCGAGGCTTCCCTCGCGGCGCGCCTTCACCGTCGCGAGGTCGATGGCGAGCCGCTCGATGCCGGTGGTGTCGCCCGCGTCGATCGTGTCGCTCAACGCCGCCCCGTCGCCGTCGAGCACCGCGACCGTGTACCCCTCGCGCACGAGCAGCGCGGCCACCGACAGGCACGCCGACACCGCCGCCTCGAAGCGGTCGTCGGTGCCGGGCGCGCGCGTGGCATCCACCGACCAGTGCGCGGCGGTGCGATCGAGCACGACGACCGCCTCCGGGGTCGTCTCCTGCTCCTCCTGACGCATCATCAGCTCGTCGCGGTGCGCGCTCGCGCGCCAGTGGATGCGCCGCATCGAGTCGCCGGGCACGTAGTGGCGCGGAATGAGGTTGTCGGCGCCCTGACCGAGCTGATCGGTCGCCGTGTGCATGCCGCCGCCGAGGTCGCCCGATCGATCGGCGAGCACGCCCAGCTCGACGAGGGCGGGCGTGATCGTCAGCGGCAGCGCGCGGCCGATGGTGCGGCGCCGGCGCGCGAGACCGAATGGATCGGTCGCGACGACGGACAGCGGGCCGATGTTCCGGATGCCTCGTCGCTCGGCCGTCGCCGTGTACGCCAGCCGCGCGTCGTGCCCCTTCACCCGCACACCGGACGTGGTCTGCGGGAACACCCCTGTCGCGTCGCCGTGCACCCCGGTCGGGAGCGCGTCCTGCCACTGGCCCTGGGCGGCCGGCAGCGCGGAGCGGATCTCGACGCGAAGGCCCACGACGACCTCCCCGCCCACCGGCACGACGGCCGGGTCGAACGACCGCGTCACCCGCTCGGTGCGGCGCACGAGGTACAGGGTCGCGATGCTGCCGGCCACCAGCAGCACCAGCAGCACGGCGAGGTAGAGCAGTTCCGCGAGCGCGAACCGCTGCGCGAGCACGAGGCAGAGGACGGCGAGCACGGCCGCACCCGTCCCGCGGACGGTCAGCGGCCAGCGCGAGAACACGGGGTCACCGGGTCGCGAGCGGCACGCGCACGCTGCCGACGATCCCACGCAGGATCGCCGAGATCGTGTCGGCGCTCGAGCGGCCGCGCGAGGACACCGAGCCGCGCGCGGGGATCATGCGGTGCGCGAAGACGGGCTCGACGAGCGTCGCCACGTCGTCGGGGATGACGAACTCGCGTCCGTCGAGAGCCGCCCACACCTTCGCGGCGCGGATGAGCTGCAGCGTCGCGCGCGGGCTCGCGCCCAGACGCACGTCGGGGTGTTCGCGCGTCGCGCGGGCGAGGCCGACGGTGTACTCCTCGACGGCGGGGGAGACGTGGATGCCCCGCGCCCACGCGATCAGGCCGCGCACCTGATCCGTGTCGACGATCGGCGCCACGCCGTCGAGAGGGTTCGCTGTGTCGCGCTGACGCAGCATGAGAGCCTCGTTCGCGGCGTCCGGATACCCCATCGAGATGCGCATCATGAAGCGGTCGCGCTGCGCCTCGGGGAGGGCGTAGGTGCCCTCCATCTCCAGCGGGTTCTGCGTCGCGACGACCAGGAACGGGTCTTCGAGCGCGTGCGAGGTGCCGTCGACGGTCACCTGACGCTCCTCCATCGCCTCCAGCAGCGCCGACTGCGTCTTCGGGGAGGAGCGGTTGATCTCGTCGGCGATCACGATGTGCGCGAAGATCGCCCCCGGCTTGAACTCGAACTCGCGGTCGACCGGGTTGTAGACGCTCACGCCCGTGACATCCCCGGGCAGCAGGTCGGGGGTGAACTGGATGCGCCGCACCGTCGCGTCGACCGACGCGGCGAGCGCACGGGCGAGCATCGTCTTGCCCACTCCCGGCACGTCTTCGATGAGCAGATGCCCCTCGGCGAGGAGACACACGAGGGCGGCGCGCACGGCGGCGGGTTTGCCGTCGATCACTCGGGAGACCGACGCGAGCACGGCGTCGGTGTCTCGGGCGAACGTCTCGGCGGTCGTCGGGGCGTAGGGCATGCGTGGCCTGTCTCGCGGCGTCGGTGTCGCCGCATCGTCGCGGTCGTTCTTGCTCGATGCTAACCCGCGATGTCTTCGGGCGGGTCAGACGTCGGGTAAACTCGGACTAGCTCTCCGCGAGGCGGCATCCAGGCCAAATCCCCCAGGACGGAAACGTAGCAAGGGTAACCAGGCTCTGCCGGGTTCGCGGAGAGTCTTACTTTTCCCGGTTGGGATCCACCCGGGCGGTTTTCCCCGGGGCCACTCCCTGTCCGCACCGAACGCCGCCGCCGTAGGCTGGCGACGTGGCGCAGAGCATCTACATCACCTCCACCGAGGGGCTGTCCGGCAAGTCCACCGTCGTCCTGGGCGTCATCGACGCCCTGACGCGCTCGATCCCGCGCGTCGGGGTCTTCCGCTCCATCGCGCGCTCCACCTCCGAACGCGACTACGTGCTCGAGATGCTGCTCGACCATGTGGGCGTCGACCTCGACTACGACGAGTGCGTGGGCGTCACCTACGACGAGGTGCGGCGCGATCCGGATGCCGCGCTGTCGAAGATCGTCGAACGGTTCAAAGCCGTCGAGGCCAAGTGCGACGCCGTCGTGATCGTCGGCAGCGACTTCACCGACGTCGGCTCGACGAGCGAGCTCGGCTACAACGCCCGCATCGCCGCGAACCTCGGCGCTCCCGTGCTCGTCGTGCTCAACGGGCGCGCCGACCAGGGCGACCGGCTCGGCATGAGCGTGGCGCGCACCCCCGAGCAGCTCGGGCAGCTGATGTCGCTCGCGCTCACCGACATCTCCTATCAGCGCGCCGAGCTGTTCGCCGTCATCACGAACCGCGCCGACCCGACCCGCCTCCGCGAGATCAACGCGGCCGTGCACGCCGTCGTCGCCGACGCGCCCGCCGCCGACGGCACGCGCGAGGCGCCGGTGGGGGTCTGGTCGATCCCCGAGGACGTGCTGCTGGTCGCCCCCGCCGTGCGCGACATCATGCTGCGCCTCGACGGGCGGCTCCTCCGCGGCGACGAGGAGCTGATGACCCGCGAGGTGCTCGACGTGGTCGTTGCGGGCATGTCGCTCAACAACATCCTGCCGCGCCTCACTGACGGGGCGATCGTCATCGTGCCGGCCGACCGCACCGAGGTGCTGCTCGGGCTGCTGCTGGCGAACTCCTCGGGCACCTTCCCGTCGATCTCGGGCATCATCCTCAACGGCCCCTTCCCGCTGCCGCCGGCGGTGCAGGAGCTCATGGCGGGTCTCGACTCCTCGCTGCCGATCGTGCAGACCGACCTCGACACGTACGACACGGCGGTGCGCGTCATGGGCACGCGAGGCCGCCTCGCGGCAGGCTCGCAGCGCCGCCTCGACACGGCCCTCGCCCTCTTCGAGCAGAACGTCGACACCGAGGAGTTCACCCGCGCGCTCGGGCTCGCCCACTCCGCCGTGGTGACCCCGCTCATGTTCGAGTACCAACTGCTCGAGAAGGCGCGCACCGCCCGCAAGCGCATCGTGCTGCCCGAGGGCACCGACGACCGCGTGCTGAAGGCGGCGGCGACCGTGCTCACCCGCGGCATCGCCGACCTCACCATCCTCGGCGAGGAGGCCGAGGTGCGCGGCCGCGCGCTCGAGCTCGGCATCGACCTGGGCGCGGCGCAGGTGCTGAGCCCCTTCGATCCCGTGATCGTCGACCGGTTCGCCCGCGAGTACGAGCAGCTCCGCCGCCACAAGGGCGTCACCTACGCGCAGGCGGCCGACACCGTGACGGATGTCTCGTACTTCGGCACCATGATGGTGCACCTGGGCCTCGCCGACGGCATGGTCTCGGGAGCCGCGCACACGACCGCGCACACGATCCGGCCGGCCTTCGAGATCATCAAGACCCGTCCGGGCGTCTCCGTGGTCTCGAGCGTCTTCCTCATGGCGCTCGCCGACCGCGTGCTGGTGTACGGCGACTGCGCCGTCATCCCCGACCCGACCGCGCCGCAGCTGGCCGACATCGCGATCTCGTCGGCGGCGACGGCGACGGAGTTCGGCATCGAGCCGCGCGTCGCGATGCTGTCCTACTCGACGGGGGAGTCCGGGTCGGGGGAGGACGTCGACAAGGTGCGCGAAGCGACCGCGCTCGTGCGCGAGCGCGCGCCGGAGCTCCTCGTCGAGGGCCCGATCCAGTACGACGCCGCCGCCGATGCGGCCGTCGCGAAGACGAAGATGCCGGGCTCCGCGGTCGCCGGCCGCGCGACGGTGTTCGTCTTCCCCGACCTCAACACCGGCAACAACACCTACAAGGCGGTGCAGCGCTCCGCGGGGGCCATCGCCATGGGGCCGGTGCTGCAGGGCCTCAACAAGCCGATCAACGACCTGTCGCGCGGCGCGCTCGTCGACGACATCGTCAACACCATCGCCATCACGGCCATCCAGGCCCAGTCCGCCCCGGCAGAGGGAGCATCCGCATGACCGTCGTGCTCGTGATCAACAGCGGTTCGTCGTCGTTCAAGTACCAGCTGATCGACGTCGAGACCGAGTCTGCCCTGGTATCCGGCCTCGTCGAGCGCATCGGCGAAGGTGTCGGCGTCATGACGCACAAGGTGGGGGATGCCTCGTACGAGCGCGAACTGCCGATCCCCGATCACGCCGTGGGATTCGAGGTGATGCTCCGCGCCTTCGACGAGTACGGCCCCTCGCTCGTCGAGCAGCCGCCCGCGGCCATCGGGCACCGGGTGGTGCAGGGCGGCGCGCGCTTCTTCCACCCGACGCTCATCGACGATCTCGTCGAGATCAACATCGACGAGCTGGCGGTGCTCGCGCCGCTGCACAACCCGGGAGCGGTGCAGGGCATCCGCGCCGCCCGCACGGCGTTCTCCGATCTGCCGCACGTCGCCGTGTTCGACACGGCCTTCCACCAGTCGCTGCCCCCCGCCGCCTACACCTACGCGATCGACCAGGACCTGGCGCGCAAGCACCGCATCCGCCGCTACGGCTTCCACGGCACGAGCCACAAGTTCGTCAGCGAGGCCGCCGCCGACTTCGTCGGGCGTCCCCTCCGCGAGCTGAAGCAGATCGTGCTGCACCTCGGCAACGGGGCGTCGATCACGGCGATCGACGGCGGGCTGTCGGTGGAGACCTCGATGGGCCTCACGCCGCTCGAGGGCCTCGTCATGGGCACGCGCTCGGGCGACATCGACCCGTCGGTGATGCTCGTGCTGGCGCGCCGCGAGGAGATGACCCCGAGCCAGCTCGACGACTTCCTGAACAAGCGCAGCGGCGTGCTCGGCATCGCCGGCGTCTCCGACATGCGCGACATCGAGGATCGCCGGGCCGCCGGCAACGGGGCCGCGATGCTCGCCTTCGACGTCTACGTGCACCGCCTGCGGGCGTACCTCGGCGCGTACATCGCCCAGCTCGGCGGCGTCGACGTCATCTCGTTCACGGCGGGCGTCGGCGAGAACTCGCCGCTCGTGCGTGCCGCCGCGCTGGCCACCCTCGGCTTCCTCGGCGTGCACGTCGACGAGGCGCGCAACGAGGAGCGTCGCCGAGGCATCCGCGTCATCTCGACCGACGACTCGCCGGTCACGGTGCTCGTCGTGCCGACGAACGAGGAGCTCGAGATCGCCCGGCAGACCCTCGCGGTGACGGGTCAGTTATGAGCCGTTCACACCTCCCGACTACGCTGTGAGAGTGACTGCGGACCTTCCCGACCTCTCGTCCTACGACGGTGTGCTCTTCGACCTCGACGGGGTGCTCACCCCGACCGCCGAGGTGCATAAGCACGCCTGGCGCAAGATATTCACCGACCTGTTCTCGGCCTGGGGCATCTCACCCGAATACACCGACGACGACTACTACCGGTACCTCGACGGAAAGCAGCGCTACGACGGCGTCGCGAGCCTGCTGCGCTCCCGCGACGTCGAGATCCCGTGGGGCGATCCGTCCGACCCGCCGAGCGCCGACACGGTGTACGGCGTCGGCAACCGCAAGAACGAGGTGTTCGCCGCGGTGCTCCGTGAGGACGGCATCGCGCCCTACCCCGGCTCGCTCGCGCTCCTCGAGCGCCTGCGCGCGGCCGGGACGCCCCTGGGAGTCGTCTCGAGCTCGAAGAACGCCGAGGAGGTGCTCGCCGCCGCAGGCATCCGGGACTTCTTCCGCATCGTGATGGACGGAGTCGTCGCGGCGCGCGAGGGGCTGCGCTCCAAGCCCGAGCCCGACATGTTCGCCGAGGGTGCGCGCATGCTCGGCGTCGATCCCGCCCGCAGCGCCGCCGTCGAGGACGCGCACTCGGGCGTGCAGTCGGCCTCCGCGGCCGGGTTCGGCCTCGTCGTCGGGGTCGACCGCGGTGCGGGTGCGCAGGCCCTGCTCGATCACGGCGCCGATCTCGTCGTCGACGACCTCGCGGCGTTCGTCTCGTGATGTTCGCCCGCATCGAAGCGATGGACCCGATGGATCGCGATCGCTTCCCGGTTGACCCCTGGCGCCTGGTCGAGACGGCCTTCTCGCTCGACGACATCGGCGTCACCGAGACGCTGTTCGCGCTCGGGAACGGCTACCTGGGGCTTCGCGGCAACCACCCCGAGGGGCGGCCGGCGCACGAGCACGGCACGTTCATCAACGGCTTCCACGAGACGTTCCCGATCCGTCACGCGGAGCAGGCCTACGGCTTCGCCGAGGTCGGCCAGACGATCGTGAACGCGCCGGATGCCAAGGTCATGCGGGTCTACGTCGACGACGAGCCGCTCGACTTCGACACCGCCGACATCCGCGAGTACGAGCGCGTCCTCGACATGCGCACGGGCGTGCTTACGCGGCACGTGCGCTGGATGACCCCGAGCGGCAAGGACGTCGTCGTCGACGTCGACCGCATGGTGTCCTTCGAGGAGAAGCACCTCGCGATCATGCGCCTGACGGTGACGGTGCTGAACTCGGATGCCCCGGTCACCGTCAGCTGCCAGCTGATCAACCGCCAGGACGGCGAGGACGTCTACGGCGGACGCGCCCCCGGGAGCGGCAAGGGCGGTTTCGACCCCCGCAAGGCCGAGCGCATCTCGGAGCGCGTGCTGCAGCCGCAGGAGTACTGGCAGGACGGACCGCGGGCGGCGCTGTCGTACCGCACGACCGAGTCGGGCATGACCGTGGCGGTCGTCGCCGACCACCTCATCGACACCGAGAACGAGTACTCGGAGGGCACCCTCACCGAGCCCGACATCGCCAAGCACGTCTTCCAGGTGCAGGCGCGGGCGGGCGTGCCCGTCACGGTCACCAAGCTCGTCAGCTATCACACGTCCCGCGGCGTGCCCGCGCGCGAGCTCGTCGACCGCGGCCGACGCACCCTCGACCGCGTCGAGGCCGTGGGCGTGCAGACCCAGTACGACCGCCAGGCGGCGTGGATGGCGGCCTTCTGGGAGCGCTCCGACGTCGTCATCGGCGGCCACGACGATCTGCAGCAGGCGACCCGCTGGTGCCTGTTCCAGGTGGCGCAGGCCGCCGCGCGTGCCGACGGACTGGGCATCCCGGCGAAGGGCGTGACCGGCTCGGGCTACAGCGGCCACTACTTCTGGGACACCGAGATCTACGTGCTCCCCTTCCTCGTCTACACGACGCCGCTCTGGGCGCGCAACGCCCTGCGCATGCGCTACCTGATGCTGCCCGCCGCCCGCAAGCGCGCCGTCCAGCTCAACGAGGCGGGAGCGCTGTTCCCCTGGCGCACGATCAACGGCGAAGAGGCATCCGCCTACTACGCCGCCGGCACGGCGCAGTACCACATCAACGCCGACGTGAGCTTCGCGCTCGGCAAGTACGTGCGCGCCACGGGCGACGACGAGTTCCTGTACCGCGAGGGCGTGGACATCGCCGTCGAGACGGCCAGGCTGTGGGCCACGCTCGGATTCTGGCGCTACAACGAGGACGGCGCCTCCGTGGTGTTCCACATCCACGGCGTCACCGGCCCCGACGAGTACACGACGGTCGTCAACGACAACCTGTTCACGAACGTCATGGCCCGCTACAACCTGCGCTTCGCCGCCCGGGTGGTCCGGGAGATGGCCGACACCGCGCCGCACGAGTACGCCGCGATGGTCCGCCGCCTGGGGCTCGACGAGGGTGAGCCGGATGCCTGGGACGCGGCGGCCGAGGCGATGCACATCCCGTACAGCGACGTCCTCGGCATCCATCCGCAGGACGAGGTCTTCCTCGAGCGCGAGGTGTGGGACCTGGAGAACACGCCGCCCGAGCAGCGACCGCTGTTTATGCATTTCCACCCGCTCGTGATCTACCGCTATCAGGTCCTGAAGCAGGCCGACGTGGTGCTCGCGCTGTACCTGCAGGGCAACCACTTCACCGACGAGGAGAAGCTCGCCGACTTCAAGTACTACGACCCGCTCACGACGGGCGACTCGACCCTGTCGGCGGTGGTGCAGGCGATCCTGGCGGCCGAGGTCGGCTACCAGAAGCTCGCGCTGGAGTACTTCGCGCAGTCGATCTTCGTCGACCTCGGCGACCTGCACCACAACGCCGCAGACGGGGTGCACGTGGCGTCGGCCGGCGGCGTGTGGACGGCGCTCGTCGCCGGGTTCGGCGGCATGCGCGACCACTGCGGCGAGCTCTCGTTCGACCCGCGCCTTCCCGCCGACTGGCCGTCGCTGTCGTTCCCGCTGCACTGGCGCGGCACGCCGCTACAGGTCACGATCACCCGTAGCGAGTTCACCGTCGTCGCCGGAGAGGGCGAGCCGGTGCTCTTCTCGGTGCGCGGCGGCGACTACGAGGTCGCCGGGGGCGAGACCGTCACCGTAGCGCTCGCCGGTCAGGGGCCCGTGATCGCCGGACGGCCGACGCTGGAGGACATCGTCGAGTTGCTGCGCGAGCACGGCATCCTGCTGTCGGCCTCGGTGCCGAGCGTGACGGTGACCACGACGATCCCGGTCATCACCGACTCGATCGCGGTCTCCGATCTCGCCGGGGGCCGGGAGGAGCTGGGCAACACCGGCGTCGACAGCTGATCGGCGGCGGCCCGGGACGACGTCACGCGCGTCTTTATCACGAGCGTTCGCGTCACGCCCGGGCCGCGACGATCGCCCGGACGGCGTCGCGTCCGGCGCGGTTGGCGCCGACGGTCGACTGCGACGGGCCGTAGCCGATGAGGAACAGGCGCGGCTCGTCGAGCGAGCGCCCGTTCGCGACGCGGATGCCGCCCGCCGTCGTGCGGAGCCCGAGCGGCGCCAGGTGGCCGATGTCGGCGCGGAACCCGGTCGCCCAGAGGATGGCGTCGGCGCGCTCGAACGAGCCGTCGGGCATGCGCACGCCGCCGGGTTCGATGGCGCTGAACATCGGATGCCGCACGAGCACGCCTCTCGCGCGGGCGGCCTCCGACCACGCGGTGCGATGCTGACCGGTCACCGAGATGACGCTGCCGGGCGGCTCGCCGCGCCGCACCCGTTCCCCGACCCCCGCGATGGCCGCGATGCGCGCGGCGGTGTCGAACCCCGTGGCATCCCACGTCACCTCACGTCGGGTCACCCAGAACGTGTCGGCGACCTGGGAGATCTCGTCGAGCAGCTGCACGGCCGAGATGCCGGCTCCCACGATCACGACGCGCTCGCCGGCGAACTCGTCGGCCGACACGTAGTCGTGCACGTGCAGCTGGCGGCCGCGGAAGGTCTCGGCGCCGGGAAGGCGCGGCCAGAAGGGGCGTCGCCAGGTGCCGGTGGCGTTGATGACGAAGCGTGCGGTCCACGCCCCGGCAGCCGTCTCCACTACGAGACGCCCCGCGGGGTCGGCGTCGGCGCGGCGCACGGCGCCGACGCGCACGGGCCGTCGGACGCGCAGGTCGAAGCGCTCCTCGTAGTCGGCGAAGTAGGCGGGCAGCACGTCGCGGGCGGCGGCGTTCGGATCGGCGGGCGGTACGGGCGCGCCGGGCAGCTCGTGGATGCCGTTGACGGTCGCCATCCTGAGCGACGCCCACCGGTGCTGCCAGGCGCCCCCGGGGGCGTCGTCGGCGTCGAGCACCACGAAGGTCGGGGCGCCGCTCGTGGTGTCGTCCGGGGCGCCGTCTCGTGCCCCCGTGTGGGCGCCCTCGTGCGGACCCGCGGCCGCGGGCACGAAGCCGCGCCGGCGCAGGTGATAGGCGGCGGAGAGACCCGCCTGCCCTGCGCCGATCACGACGACGTCGACGGGCTGCGCTTCCACACCGCGTGCAACCACCCACGGCGTGGGTCTGTTCCCTGCGCGGTTCCGGGCGGTGTTCCCGGCCGCGCCCGGCCCGATGTCGGACGCACGCCGTAGTCTGTTCTGGTGACCACCGCCCTGTACCGCCGCTACCGGCCCGAGTCGTTCGGCGAGATGATCGGGCAGGCCCAGGTCACCGATCCGCTCATGACCGCTCTGCGCGGCGACCGCGTGGGCCACGCCTACCTGTTCAGCGGTCCGCGCGGCTGTGGCAAGACGACGTCGGCGCGCATCCTGGCGCGGTGTCTCAACTGCGCCGAGGGCCCGACCGACACGCCCTGCGGCGTGTGCGACAGCTGCGTCGAGCTCGGGCGCGGCGGGGGCGGGTCGCTCGACGTGGTCGAGATCGACGCCGCATCCCACAACGGCGTCGACGACGCCCGCGACCTGCGCGAGCGCGCGATCTTCGCCCCCGCCCGCGACCGGTTCAAGATCTTCATCCTCGACGAGGCGCACATGGTGACGCCGCAGGGGTTCAACGCCCTGCTCAAGCTCGTCGAGGAGCCGCCCGACCACGTCAAGTTCATCTTCGCGACGACCGAGCCCGAGAAGGTCATCGGCACGATCCGCTCGCGCACGCACCACTACCCGTTCCGGCTCGTCGCCCCGGCGGCGATGCTCGAGTACGTCGAGCAGCTATGCGCGCAGGAGGGGGTGCAGGTCGAGGCGGGTGTGCTGCCGCTCGTCGTCCGCGCCGGCGGCGGCTCGCCGCGCGACACGCTGTCGCTGCTCGACCAGCTCATCGCCGGGTCCGAAGACGGGCAGGTCGCCTACGCCCGCGCCGTCGCCCTGCTCGGCTACACGCACGCCGAGCTCCTCGACGAGGTCGTGTCGGCGTTCGCCGCGAACGACGCCGGCGCCGCCTTCGCCGCGATCGACCGCGTCGTGCAGACGGGTCAGGATCCGCGCCGGTTCGTCGACGACCTGCTCGAGCGGCTCCGCGATCTCATCGTCGTCGCCGCGACCGGCGAGGGCGCCGGGGCGGTGCTCCGCGGCATCCCCGCCGACGAACTCGAGCGCATGTCGGTGCAGGCCGGCGCGTTCGGCGCCGACCGCCTCTCGCGCATCGCCGACCTCGTCGTCGGCACCCTCGACGACATGAGCGGCGCCACGTCGCCGCGCCTGCAGCTCGAGCTCCTCGTCGCCCGCGTGCTCGCGTCCGCGGCGGGGGTCGCGGCTGCGCCGGCTGCCGCGGCCGTCGCGACGCCCGCGGCACCTGCGGCCACGCCGCCCAGCTCTGCTCCGGCGGCTTCCGCTCCGGCCGCCTCTGCTCCGGCCGCCTCCGCCCCGGTCGCGCCCGCGCCCACCCCGCCGGCGGGGCCGATCTCGATCGGGCAGGTGCGCGATGCCTGGCCCGAGGTGCTGCAGCAGCTCGAGCCCGTCAGCCGGTCATCGTGGATGCTCGCCACCGCGGCGACGCCGGTCGCCTTCCAGGACGACGTGCTCACGCTCGTCTTCCAGAGCCAGGCCGACGTCGCGGCGTTCAAGAAGCTCGCCGGCGGCAAGGGGCCGAGCGAAGACCTCCGCGGCGCGATCCTCGCGGTGCTCGGCGTGCGCGTGAAGTACGTCGCCCGGCACGAGCCGACGCCCGGCGCGGGTGACGGGGGAGCGTCGGCCGGTCCCGCGGCCCCCGGCCCGGGGGGAGAACCCGCGACGGCGCCGAGCACATCCGACGGCCACCCCGCGGCGCCCGCGCCCGCACCGCAGGCCTCCGCGCCCGCCACCCCGCGCGGCGGCGACGGCCCGGCACCCGGCGTCCCGGCATCCACCCGCCCCGCACCCGCCCGGTCGGCGTCGGCGCCGTCCGGGGCGGCGCCCGTCACCGAGTGGGCCGTCGCCACGATCCCGTCCGGCGATGCGGACGGAGCGCCCGCGCCGCAGTTCGCGGTCGACGACGAGCCCGAAGACGCGGCCGCCGTGCCGGCGCGCACCCTGACCCTGCAGCGCGACGGTGACGTCATGCCCTACGCCGACGTGCCCCCCGACGACGAAGACGACGTGCCCCCGCCGCCCGATGACGACGCGCCCGTGCCGCCGCGGCTCCCCGTCGCCGCGCAGCAGGCGCCGCGCGCCGCGGCGGCCGAATCCGCCGTGGCCACCCGCACCCCGAGCGCGCGCGGCAACCGCATCGAGCGGGTCGGCGAAGCGGTCGTGCGCCAGGTGCTCGGTGCGACGTTCATCAGAGAAGAGCCGCATACTCCCGCCACGAGGTTCAACTAACGCATGTACGACGGCATCGTCCAAGATCTCATCGATGAGTTCGGGCGGCTCCCGGGCATCGGCCCGAAGTCGGCCCAGCGCATCGCGTTCCACATCCTGCAGACGCCCACGTTCGACGTCGCCCGGCTCTCGCAGCTGCTCGGCGAGCTCCGCGAACGCGTGCGGTTCTGCGAGATCTGCGGCAACGTCAGCGAGCAGGAGCGCTGCGCGATCTGCCGCGACCCGCGCCGCGACGGTACCCTCATCTGCGTCGTCGAAGACGCGAAGGATGTCTCCGCCATCGAACGCACCCGCGAGTTCCGCGGCCTCTACCACGTGCTCGGCGGCGCGATCAGCCCCATCGCGGGCATCGGTCCCGACGATCTGCGCGTCACGCAGCTCATGCAGCGGCTCGCCGACGGCACCGTGCAGGAGGTGATCCTCGCGACCAACCCGAACCTCGAGGGCGAGGCGACGGCCACCTACCTCAGCCGCCTGCTGCACACGCTCGAGATCCGGGTCACCCGCCTCGCCTCCGGCCTCCCCGTCGGCGGCGACCTCGAGTACGCCGACGAGGTCACGCTCGGCCGCGCCTTCGAAGGCCGGCGGAACATCTGATGGTCGGCGCCGTCTCGGGGCGCGCCTGGGCCCTGTACGCGCTGATGGCGGTGCTGTGGGGCATCCCGTACCTCTTCATCAAAGAGGCCGTCGACTCGTTCTCGCCCGCGGCGACCGCACGATGCTCTCGCCGGCACGCGCGATCGGTCTCGCGGTCGGCTTCGCGGGCGTCGTCGTGATCGTCGCCGGGCCCGGCCTCGCGGTCGCCGACCCGGCCGCCGCGCTCACGGCGATCGGCGAGGTGCTGCTCGTCGCGCTCCTCTACGCGACCGCGCCGTTCATCATCGCGACCAAGCTCGCCCACGTGCCCTCGCTCGGCACGATCACCCTCTCGCTCCTGGCGGTCGGCGTCGCCTACCTGCCGATCGCGCTGCTGACGCAGCACGAGCTGCCGACCGTGCGCAGCTCGCTCTCGCTCGCCGCGCTCGGCATCTTCTGCACGGCGCTGGCGTTCCTGGCGTTCTTCGCCCTCATCGGCGAGGTCGGCCCCGTGCGGACGCCGCTGTTCACCTACGTGAACCCGATCGTCGCGATCCTGCTCGGCGTGATCGTACTCGGCGAGTCGCTGTCGGTGGGCCTCCTCGTGGGCTTCCCGCTCGTGCTCGTCGGGTGCTGGCTCGCCGCCACGGGCGGCCGGCTGCGCCGGCGGGTCAGCGTCAGGTCAGCGTCGGAGACGGGCTCGCGAGCGGGTGACGCCGTGCAGCGTCGCCGTGAGCGGCTGGCCGAGGTAGAGCCCGAGTGACGCGCCGACGGCGAGGGCGACCCCGACCGTCGCCGCGCCCGCAAGGGTGACCGCGCCGCCGAGGAGGAGCGCCGGATCGTCGCCCGACTCCACGATCGTCAGCAGCCCCCGGAAGACGGCGGCGCCGGGCACCATCGGCAGGATCGCCGCGATCGTCACGGCGACCGACGGCACGTGCAGGCGGAAGGCGATCAGGATGCCGAGCAGGCTGCCGAGGAACGCGCCGGCGCCGCTCGCGGCGGCCGTGTCGAAGCCGAGAGTGCTCGCCGCGACGAACCCCGCCCAGGCGACGAAGCTCAGCGCGGCGCTGATCACCACGATCCGCAGGCCCGCGCCGTTGAAGACGGCCACCGCGACGGCGATGATCGCCGCCCCGAGGAACTGCAGGGCGAGCGGGCCGAGGGGGAGCGCCTGGCTCGGCGGCGCCATCGCGAAGCCGAGCACGCGGGCGAGCTCGAGGCCGAGCAGGATGCCGAGGACGACGCCCACCGTCTGCGTGACGAGCTCGAGCAGGCGGCCGAGGGCGGTCAGCGCGAAACCGTCGATCGCGTCCTGCGCGGCGCCGACGACCGTGAGGCCGGCGAGCATCAGCACGATGCCCGACGCCACGATCACCGACGGCCGGATGGATGCCGCCTGATCCCAGCCGGTGCCCGCCAGCAGCGGCGTCAGCGCCGCGACGATCGTCAGCACGAAGCCCCCGGCGATCTGGCTGAAGAAGAACGGCACCCGCGCCCGCGCCAGCAGGTACTGGGTGAACGCGGCCAGGGCGGCGGCGACGAACGCGAGCGCCATGTTGAGCGGGTTGACGCCGAACATCACCGCCACCCCGACGGCGAGGAGCGCCTGCGCGGCGATCACGACCACGGGGCGATAGCGGAAGGGCGTGCGGCGGATCTCGCGGCAGCGATCCTCGGCATCCTCGAGCGCAAGCCCCGCGGAGATCTCGGTCAGGAGGGCCTGCAGCCGCTGCAGCTTCGCGTGGTCGGGCGCCGCCCCGTGCACGACCCGCAGCGTCGTCACGGGAGCCCCGTCGGCGGCGCGGCCGGCGGCGGTGATCGAGTTGTACGTCACGTCGACGTGGAGGGGGTGGAGACCGTAGGCGGCGGCGATCCGCACGATCGCGCGGGTCACCTCGCTCGCGGGGGCGCCGACGACGAGCATCGTCTCGCCGGTGCGCACCGCGAGCTCGATGATGCGCGTCGCGAGCTGCTGATCGAGCACCGGGAGCGCGGTCGTGTGCGCCGCACCGTCGCCGCCTTGCAGCAGCAGCGACTTCAGCGATGACGACAGCCGGCGACGCGGGGCGGTGGGGGCATCCGTCGCCGTCACCTCGTCTGCTCGCACGCTGACGATGCTAGGCGACGCCGCTGAACGCGCCTCTCAGCGTGGATGAGCGCAGCACTTCGACGAGCACGACCCACGAGACGAACAGCGCCGCGACGATCGCGGCGATCGCGCCGGCGGCGAGCCAGACGAGCCCGCTCGGGTCGGCGAAAAGCAGCAGGACGCCGCCGACCGCATAGAGCGCCGGCGCGAGGAAGGTCACGACCGACATGCCCGCCCGCAAGCGGTTCTCCGGGTGACGGTTCTGGTAGATCCGCACGGTGGCGTCGACGGAGAACCCGGCCGTGACGAGGCTCCCGACCACCACGACGACGCCGTACGCGAGCGCGGACAGGCCGGGGATGAGGCCCACGGCGGGGGTGCGCGCTGTCGTCTGTCGTATGGCAGGGCGGGCATCGGCCGATCTCTACAATGGGGGCATCCATCCCCTCGAGTGACGCCGGGAGTTCCACACGTGGCGCTGATCGTCCAGAAGTACGGCGGTTCGTCCGTCGCCGACGCCGAGAGCATCAAACGCGTCGCCAAGCGCATCGTCGACACCCGCCGTGCGGGCCATGACGTCGTCGTCGCGGTGAGCGCGATGGGAGACACGACCGACGAGCTGCTCGACCTCGCCCACCAGGTCGCGCCCATCTCGGCGCCGCGCGAGCTCGACATGCTGCTGAGCTCGGGGGAGCGCATCTCGATGGCGCTGCTGGCGATGGCCATCCATTCGATGGGCTTCGAGGCGCGCTCGTTCACCGGCAGCCAGGCGGGCATGATCACGGATGCCACGCACGGCGCGGCGCGCATCGTCGACGTCACCCCGGTGCGGCTGCGCGAAGCCCTCGACGAGGGCGCGATCGTGATCGTCGCCGGCTTCCAGGGCTTCAACCGCGACACGCGCGACGTCACGACCCTCGGTCGCGGCGGCTCCGACACGACCGCGGTGGCCCTCGCCGCCGCGCTCGACGCCGACGTCTGCGAAATCTACAGCGACGTCGACGGCATCTACACCGCCGACCCGCGGGTCGTGCCCAAGGCGCGCAAGCTCGACGTCGTCACCTCCGAGGAGATGCTCGAGCTCGCCGCCAATGGGGCGAAGGTGCTCTACATCCGCGCCGTCGAGTACGCGCGCCGGCACGGCGTGATGATCAACGCCCGCTCCACCTTCAGCTCCAGCCAGGGCACGTTCGTGCTCGGCGCCGGAATGTCCATCCCCGCCGCCGTGGCGGCCACGCTAGAGGAGTCCGCCATGGAAGAGCCCATCGTCGCCGGTGTCGCCACCGACCTCGGCCAGGCCAAGGTCACCGTCGTCGGCGTGCCCGACGTGCCCGGCAAGGCCGCCGAGATCTTCACCGTCGTCGCCAAGAGCGGCGCCAACGTCGACATGATCGTGCAGAACGTGTCGGCGGCGGCGACCGGACGCACCGACATCTCCTTCACCGTGCCGAAGGCGGATGCCGCGCTGGCGCTGCGCGCGCTCGCCGCCGAGCAGGCCGGCATCGGGTTCGAGAGCCTCGTGCACGACGACCAGATCGGCAAGCTCTCCGTCGTCGGCGCCGGCATGCGCACCCACTCGGGCGTCTCGGCGACCCTCTTCGAGGCGTTGTCGACGACGGGCGTGAACATCGAGATGATCTCGACCTCCGAGATCCGCATCTCGGTGGTCGTGCGCGGCGACGAGCTGGCCGAGGCGGCCCGCGTAGTGCACACCGCGTTCGGTCTCGACGGCGACATCGACGCCGTCGTCCACGCCGGCACCGGCCGCTGACGAGGCTAGAATCGCCGAAACCCTTCTCACGCTAGGACCCGCCATGACCCGCATCTCCGATTCAGGACTCTCCGTCGCCGTCGTCGGCGCCACCGGCCAGGTCGGCACGGTCATGCGTGAGATCCTCGCGGAGCGCGCGTTCCCGATCCGCGAGCTGCGCCTGTTCGCCACGGCCCGCTCGGCCGGCACGGCGGTCGAGTACGGCGGCCAGACGGTCATCATCGAGGACGTCGCGACCGCCGACCCGGCCGGCATCGACATCGCCCTGTTCTCGGCCGGTGCGACCGGATCGCGCGCTCACGCCCCGCGCTTCGCCGAGGCCGGCGCCGTCGTCATCGACAACTCGAGCGCCTGGCGGATGGACCCCGAGGTGCCCCTCGTCGTCAGCGAGGTCAACCCGCACGCGGCGCTCAACCCGCCCAAGGGCATCATCGCGAACCCCAACTGCACCACGATGGCCGCGATGCCCGTGCTGAAGCCCCTGCACGAGGCCGCGGGCCTCGAGCGCCTCATCGTCAGCACCTACCAGGCCGTGTCGGGCTCCGGCCTCGCGGGAGCCGAGGAGCTCCTCGGCCAGGTCGAGGGCGTGCTCGCGCAGGGCCACACGCTCGACCTCGTCCACGACGGGTCGTCGGTCGACTTCCCCCAGCCGGAGAAGTACATCGCCCCGATCGCCTTCGACGTGATCCCGTTCGCCGGCAACCTCGTCGACGACGGCGACAACGAGACCGACGAGGAGAAGAAGCTCCGGGGCGAGAGCCGCAAGATCCTCGAACTGCCGGGCCTGCGCGTCGCGGGCACGTGCGTGCGGGTTCCGGTGTTCACCGGGCACTCGCTGTCGATCCACGCCGAGTTCGCCGAGGACATCACGCCCGACCGTGCGCGCGAGATCCTGGCATCCGCCCCCGGCGTCGTCCTCGAAGAGGTACCCACGCCGCTCCAGGCCGCCGGCGCCGACCCGAGCTTCGTGGGGCGCATCCGCGCCGACCAGTCGGCTCCCGAGGGCAAGGGCCTCGTGCTCTTCATCAGCAACGACAACCTCCGCAAGGGGGCGGCGCTGAACGCCGTGCAGATCGCCGAGCTCGTCGCCGCGCGCCTGGGCGCCATCGCCTGATCGCACGCCCGCAGTTCACGCGCGGGTAAGAACCGGCATCCTTGACTGCCGGGGATGCCGCGACCGGACGGCGCGTCCGAGAACGCGGCCTAGACTGGGACATCGTGAGTGAACCCGTCGACGTCGTCCTGATCGGCGGTGGCATCATGAGTGCCACCCTCGGAACCCTGCTCCACCGGCTGCAGCCGGAGTGGAAGATCGTCGTGCTCGAGCGACTGAGCGAGGTGGCCGAGGAGTCGTCCAACGCGTGGAACAACGCCGGCACCGGTCACGCGGCGCTGTGCGAGCTCAACTACATGCCCCCGGCCGCCGACGGCTCGGTCGACCCCGCCAAGGCGATCTCGATCAACGAGCAGTTCCAGCAGAGCCGCGAGCTGTGGTCGACGCTCATCGGCGAGGGCGTGCTCGACGAGCCCTCGACCTTCATCAACGCGACGCCGCACATGACGTTCGTGACGGGCGAGAAGGACGTCGCGTACCTCAAGCGCCGCTACGAGGCGCTGAAGGGACAGCCGCTGTTCGCCGGCATCGAGTACTCCGAGGACTCGCGCGTCATCAACCAGTGGGCGCCCCTCCTCATGCAGCGCCGTCGCAAGGGCGAGCCGTTCGCGGCGACCCGCGTGCCGGCCGGCACCGACGTCGACTTCGGCGCGCTCACCCGCCAGCTCCTCGGCAGCCTCGAGAGCGACGGCGTCGAGGTGCGCACGAACATCGAGGCGCGAAAGCTGCGGAAGCAGAAGGACGGCACCTGGCGGGTGTCGTATCGGCACGCGCTCGGCCGCACGCCCGGCACCCTCGACGCGCGGTTCGTCTTCGTCGGCGCCGGCGGCTGGGCGATCAAGCTGCTGCAGTCCTCCGGCATCGACGAGATCAAGGGCTACGGCGTCTTCCCGATCGGCGGGCAGTGGCTGATGACCTCGAACCCCGTCCTCGTCTCGCAGCACAAGGCCAAGGTGTACTCGCAGGCGGCCGTCGGCGCGCCGCCGATGTCGGTGCCGCACCTCGACACGCGCGTCGTCGACGGCGAGACGTCGCTGCTGTTCGGCCCGTTCGCGACGTTCACCCCCAAGTTCCTCAAGCGCGGCCACTGGTGGGACCTCATCACCCAGGTGCGCTTCTCGAACCTCTTCAGCATGCTGAAGGTCGCCGTCACGAACCTCGACCTCGTGAAGTACCTCGTCACCGAGCTCGCCAAGACCCACAAGGGCAAGGTCGAGAGCCTCCGCGCCTTCATGCCGACGGCGAAGGACGAGGACTGGACGCTCCTGAACGCCGGTCAGCGCGCCCAGGTGATGGTCGGTGGCGAGCTGAAGTTCGGCACCGAGGTGATCAGCGCGGCCGACGGGTCGATCGCGGGTCTGCTGGGCGCGTCGCCCGGCGCCTCGACGGCGCCCTCGATCATGCTGGGGCTGCTGAAGCGATGCTTCCCCGATCGCATCGCCGAGTGGGAGCCGCAGCTGCGCGCCCTCATCCCGAGCTACGGCGAGCAGCTGAACCCGCAGCCGGCGCTCGCCGACGAGGTGCTGACGGCCACGGCATCCGCTCTGCAGATCAACCGCTGAGACCCGCATGGCGAAGCTCTACTTCCGCTACGGGGCGATGAACTCGGGCAAGTCGACGGCGCTCCTGCAGGCGGCGTTCAACTACGAGGAGCGCGGCCAGCACGTGCTGCTTGCCAAACCCGAGATCGATACGAAGGGCGCGGGGCACATCTCCAGCCGCCTCGGCGTCGAGCGTCCCGTCGACTTCCTCATCGGCCGGGGCGACGACGTGCGCGCCCTCGTCGCGGCGCATGGCGCGCGCTACATCGGTGCGGTGGCGTGTCTGCTGATCGACGAGGCGCAGTTCCTCTCGCCTGAGCAGGTCGACGACCTGCTGCGGCTCGTCGTCGAAGACGGCATCCCGGTGCTCGCCTACGGCATCCGCACCGACTTCCGCACGCGCGCCTTCCCGGGGTCGGCGCGCCTCATGGAGGTCTCGCACAGCCTCGAAGAGCTGAAGACGATCTGCCGCTGCGGCCGCAAGGCGCTCTTCAACGCGCGCCTCGTGGGCGGGCGGTTCGTCTTCGACGGCGATCAGGTCGCGATCGACGACCTCGACCACGACCAGGTCACGTACGAGTCGCTGTGCGCGCAGGACTACCTGCTCGCCTCCGGCGGCCGGCTCAGCTGACGCGCCGGCGGGGGAGCGGGACGAGCATCGACGTCGTGCGCCGGTACTCGGCGTAGGCGGGGTGCTTCGCCGCCGAGATCGACTCGGTGAACACCGTCGAGCCGAGGAAGAGCAGGGTGAGCAGCACGGCGCCGATGATGCCGGGGTTGATCACGCCGCCCCAGAAGCCGAGTCCGTCGCCGACCGCGGCGCTCGCGCCGAGCGCGTAGAACGCCCACCACTGCCCCTGCTCGAAGAAGAAGTTCGGATGCCTGCTGGTCGCGAACAGGCCCGTCGTGAGGAAACCCTCCGCCTCGCCGCGGGCCTTGCGCTGGTGGAAATCCCACTGCTGCTGGTCGGCGACGGTCTCGCCCACGAGGAACGCGACGAAAAGCACCGCGAACACCGCGTCCCACACGCCGAACGGCGACAGGCGGTCACGAGGAGGGCCATCACGACCAGCCGCGTGGCATCCGCTCCGTCGGTGAGCCCGGCGATCGCGAAGATCCAGACGTAGATCACCGGCACGATCGACCAGAGCCGGTCGACCCAGGACGTGTCCTCGGTGACCAGTGAGGCGATCCAGCAGAAGACGGCCGCGACAGCGGCGACGATGATCACGACGAGGAGGGGGTGCATGAGCACAGCGTAGAATGACGTATCGTTTCAACCGACGCTTGGCGGCCTGACCACAGTGCGCTAACGTGGTCAGGCCGACTCTCCGGCCCGTTCCGCGACACATCCGGGCCCCTCCGCTCGAAAGGCGACGATGACCGATTCCCCTCCCGCCCGCGCGTGGCGTGTCGTGCTCGACCGGATCGAAGGCGATCTGCTCGAGGGCACGCTCGGCCCCGGCGACCGGCTGCCGCCCGAGCGAGAGCTCGCGACGACCCTCGGCGTCGGCCGATCGAGCGTGCGCGAGGCGCTCCGCGTGCTCGAGGTGATGGGGCTCATCCGCACCGCCACGGGCTCGGGCCCCACGGCGGGCGCCGCCGTCGCCGCGACCCCCCAAGGCGGTCTCGCGCAGCTGCTGCGGCTGCAGGTCGCCGCGCAGGGCTTCCCGATCCCCGACGTCTACGAGACGCGGCTGCTGCTCGAGGAGTGGGCCGTCGCCCACCTCGCCGGGGTCGACAGCCCCGACCTCGCCGATGCGCACACGGCGCTCGAGGCGATGGATGCCGACGGACTCTCCGTCGACGACTTCCTCGCGCTCGACGCGCAGTTCCACGTGCGGTTGACCGAGGCATCCGGCAATCTCGTCGTCTCGGCCACCATGGCGGGCCTGCGCGACACGATCGAGAGCTACATCCGCGAGGGAGCGGCGCGCATCCCCGACTGGGCGGCCACCGGCGAGCGACTGCGCCACGAGCACGCCGAGATCCTGCGCGCGATCGACGCGGGCGACGCCGAGACCGCACAGCGCGTCGTCCGCGCGCACATCACCGGCTACTACGCCGACGCGGGCCTGCCCGACCCCTCCGACGCCTGACCGCCCCGCCCGACACGACACCGAGAGAAGACGCCACGATGGTTCAGCGCCAATTGCCGAAGATCCCCGAGCTGCTCGAGCTCATGCAGTTCAAGAAGCCCGAGTGGGATGCCACGAAGCGGCGCCTCGATTCCGCGCTGACGATCTCCGACCTGCGCACCATCGCGAAGCGGCGGACACCCAAGGCCGCCTTCGACTACACCGACGGCGCGGCGGAGGGCGAGATTTCGCTCCGTCGTGCCCGTCAGGCGTTCAAAGACATCGAGTTCCACCCCGACATCCTGCGCCCCGCCGCGTCGGTGGACACCTCGGTCGAGATCCTCGGCGGCCCGTCGGCGCTGCCCTTCGGGATCGCGCCCACCGGGTTCACCCGGCTGATGCAGACCGAGGGCGAGATCGCCGGTGCGGGCGCCGCAGGTGCCGCAGGCATCCCGTTCACCCTGTCGACCCTCGGCACGACGTCGATCGAGAACGTGCGGGCCGCGAACCCGCACGGGCGCAACTGGTTCCAGCTCTACGTGATGCGCGACCGCGAGATCTCCTACGGACTCGTGAAGCGCGCGGCGGCCGCCGGGTTCGACACGCTCATGTTCACGGTCGACACGCCCGTCGCCGGCGCCCGGCTGCGCGACAAGCGCAACGGCTTCTCGATCCCGCCGCAGCTGACGCTCGGCACGATCGTCAACGCCATCCCGCGACCGTGGTGGTGGGTCGACTTCCTCACGACCCCCAAGCTCGAGTTCGCCTCGCTGACGACGACCGGCGGCACGGTGGGCGAGCTGCTCGACGCCGCGATGGACCCGACGATCAGTTACGAGGACCTCGAGGTGATCCGCGGGATGTGGCCCGGCAAGCTCGTCGTCAAGGGCGTGCAGAACGTCGAGGACTCCAAGCGCCTCATCGACCGCGGCGTCGACGGCATCATCCTCTCCAACCACGGCGGGCGTCAGCTCGACCGCGCCCCGATCCCGTTCCGGCTGCTGCCCGAGGTGGTGCGCGAGGTCGGCAAGGATGCCACGGTGATGGTCGACACCGGCATCATGCACGGCGCCGACATCGTCGCCTCGATGGCTCTCGGCGCGAAGTTCACGCTGATCGGTCGCGCCTACCTCTACGGCCTGATGGCCGGTGGTCGCCGCGGCGTCGATCGGACGATCGAGATCCTGCGCAGCGAGATCGAGCGCACCATGAAGCTCCTCGGCGTCTCGACGATCGCCGAGCTCGAGCCGCGCCACGTCACCCAGCTGCAGCGGCTGACGCCGGTGCCCGGTGTCGGCGCCGCGGCATCCTCCCGCGCGGGGCGCTCTGCGCCGGAGCGCGTCAAGGCCTGACGCGCGGGGGCGCCGGGCCGGCGGTCTGCGCCGGTCCCGGTGGGCGCGGGCGCGCCGGTCAGCGCGGGGGGAGCGTCGGAAGGAGCTTCTCAAGGAACTCGGCGGTGTCGGGCCATCCCTCGACGGCCTGGCATTCGACGCCCATCGCGAGCACGGGGTAGTCGTTGCCCGCCTCGTCGAGACGGTCGCCGACGAACAGCATGTCGTCGAGGGCGATGCCGGTCTGGTCGGAGAGCTGCCGCATGCCGTACGCCTTGTCGATGCCGCGCTCGGTGATGTCGACCGAGGTCGACCCGCCCGAACGCACCTCGAGGTCGGGCACGCGTGCGGCGACCGCGTCGCGCAGGGCGCTCTTCTTCTCGCCGGTCGGGTCCCACGCCATCTTCGCGTCGACGGGCGCGGTCTGACCGAGCGCCGAGAACGTGATCTGCGAGCCGCGGTCCTCGAGGATCGCCCCCCACGTCTGCGCCTCCCAGAGGCCGAGGCGCCGCGCCTCCTCCTCGACGGCGGCGAGCGCACGGGCCTTCTGGTCGTCGCTGAGCGTCCGCGCGTAGACCGTCTCGATCCCTGCGGGCGTCAGCCGGTAGTACTGGGTGCCGCACGTGGGCATGAGGTGGAGGCGCGACAGGACGTCGTCGGATGCCTCGGGCAGCCGGTCGACGACCTGCGCGGTGAACTGGCCGAGCTGCCCGCCGGAGATGATCGCCACCTCGACCCGCTCGGCCAGCGCGATCAGCAGCTCGCCGATGCGCGGGTCGATTGCGCTCTTGGACGGCGCGAGGGTGTCGTCGAGGTCGAAGGCGACCAGGCGGGGGGCGGTCATCGGTGCTCCGTTTCGAGGGGCTCGTGCGACGAAGGGCTCCGCCGGTGAATCTCCGGTGGAGCCCTTCTGCTGTCGGGGTGACAGGATTTGAACCTGCGGCCTCTTCGTCCCGAACGAAGCGCGCTACCAAGCTGCGCCACACCCCGTGGCAACCCTCCGAGTCTACAGGGTTCCGGGCCTCTCGCCGAATCGGCTCACGAGATCGCCCGGATCGTGAGCACGGTCGCCTCGGGGCGGCACGCGAACCGCACCGGCGCGTAGATCGAATGCCCGAGCCCGGCCGACACGTTCAGCGGCACGGTGCGTCCGTCGTGCGTCCAGGTGCTGAGTCCGCGCGCCTGATCGCGGGGGATGTCGCAGTTGGCGACGAGCGCCGAGCGGGAGAACGGGATGCGCACCTGGCCGCCGTGCGTGTGACCGCCGAAGATCACGTCGGCACCGAGGTCGGTGAACGCGTCGAGCACCCGCCGATACGGCGCGTGCGTCACGCCGATGGTGAGCGCGGCCGGTTCGAGCCGGCGCCGCCACCACGGACCCCGCCGGATCGCGGCGAGGGCGCCGGGCAGCACACCGAGCTCGTCCCAGTCGCGGTGCGCGTCGCTCACGCCGAACGCGTCCAGTCGCAGTCCGCGGGTCTCGATCACCGCCGCCGCGTTGTCCAGGTCGGTCCAGCCGAGGTCGCTCTGGAAATAGGCATCCATCGCCGCGGTGTCGAGTAAGGCGCCCCGGTGGGGCCGACGGGACGGCCCCTGGAAGTAGCGCAGCGGATTGCGCGGCGACGGGCCGGTGACGTCGTTCGAGCCGTGCACGTACGCGCCGGGCACACCCCGCAGCGGCGCGAATGCGGTGCGGATGCCACGGAGCCCGTCTTCGTGCCCGAGGTTGTCGCCGGTGTTGATGACGAGGTCGGGCTGCACCTGCTCGGCGAGATCGGCGATCCACGCCTGCTTGCGGTGCTGCCAGGGGGCCATGTGCGCATCGGAGAGGTGCAGCACGGTCAGCGAGGGGGAGCCCGGCGGCAGGAGGGCGAGGTCGTGCCGGCGCACGGTGAACAGGTACCGCTCGATGCACGTGCCCCAGACGGCGGCCGAGAGGCCCACCGCCCCCGCGGCCGAGACGGCGGCGAGGGCGGTGCGAGAGCCTGGGGTCACGGGCGTCCGCCGCAGTTCTTCGCCTTGAACTCGACGGTGATCTGCGTGTTGCGGTTGACGACGGTGCCGGCGGCCGGGTTCGTCCCCGTGACGATGCGATCGTTGTCCCCGGAGACGGTGCTGTCGGCGGTGCACTGGGTGCTCGTGCTGCCGAAGCCGGCGCCGCGCAGCGCCGCGACCGCCTGGTCGGGGGTGCCGCTGACGGCGGGCACGGTGACGCCCTCGCCGTTGCTCGGCCGGATCGTGATCGTCGTACCCGACGCGACCCTGCCGGCACCCGGGCCCTGCTGCACGATCGTGCCGGCCGATTCGACACCGTCGACCGCATCGCCGACGGTCACCGAGAATCCGGCGGCTTGCAGCGCCTGGGTGGCCTGGTCGACGGTCATGCCGAGGACCGACGGCAGGTCGGCGAGCTGACGCTTCGTGAGCGCCGAGTCGGGGCCGGGGAAGGCGTCGCCGCCGTACTTCGCGTTCGCCGCGCCCTGCATCTCCGGCCAGATCGAGTTGCGGATGCGGGAGAGGACGTAGCCGTTCTCGTAGTAGTCGCTGAGAAGCGCGTCGCCCTGGACGTTGCCGACCCAGACGACGGTCGCGACCTTGGTCGACGAGCCGTCCATCCAGGTGTGCAGGTATTCGTGGATACCCGTCTTGCCGAACACCGGCACGCCGTCGCCGATCCGGGCGCCCGAGCCGGTGCCCCTCATCACGCCCTCGAGCGTGTAGGCGGCGGTCGAGGCGACGGCCTCCGTCATGACACGGTTGCAGGCGGTCTGCGGCGTGATGTCCACGCCCTCGGCGTTGATCGCCTTGTCGATCGCCTTCGCCGGGCACAGCATGCCGTTCGCGGCGATGGAGGCGTAAGCGCCCGCCATGTCGATCGGGGCGACCGGCTGGTCGCCGAGCACGTTGTAGCCGAAGTTCGTCGTGTCGAGCGGAGTGCCGTCGCCGGTCATGACGCCGAGCTTCATCGCGACCTGGTTGGTCGAGCACACGGAGATCTTCTCGGCCATCGCGAGGAACCCGGAGTTGAGCGAGTCGCGCGTGAAGTTGTAGACGGTGCCGACGTAGCCCGGGTTGGCCTCGAAGTTGCCGATGCCGTTGCCGCTGTTGCTGGAGACGACGTTCTGCGTCTGCCCGTCGCAGTTGATGACCTTCTTCGTGCCGACGCGGCCGTTGAGGGTCTCGTTGACGGAGTGCCCCTGTTCGAGCCAGTTGACCAGGCTGAACACCTTGTACGTCGATCCGGCGGAGTGGCCACCGCCGCCGCCGTTGATCGACCGCACGTTGTAGTTTACCTGCGTCGTCGGCGAGTTCGGGTCCTCGGAGTTCTCGATCGAGTACGGACGGTTCTGCACCATCGAGAGGATGCGGCCGGTGCCGACCTCGACCTGCACGCCGGAGGCACCGAGGTTCATGTAGTCGACGTGAGCCGGCACGATCGAGATCGCGTTGAGACCCGACTGCTGGAGGTCGGGGTCGAGCGTCGTGTAGATCTTCATCCCGCCGCGGCGGAGATTCGCGGCGCGCGCGTCGTCGTCCTCGCCGAAGGCGGGGTCGGTGAGCAGCACCGATCGCACGTACTCGCAGAAGAACTCCGCGCCCGCGGCCGTCTGGCAGCCCTGCGTGCGCTCGGTGACCTGCGGGGTGATGGGAGACGCGTAGGCCTCGTCGTACTCGGCCTGCGAGATCTTGCCGAGATCGAGCATGCGGTCGAGCACGTAGTTGCGTCGATCGAGAGTCAGCTTGTAGCCGTCGGCGGCACTGTTGACCGGGTTGCCGGCGCTGTCCTGCGTCGACCCGTCGGGCTCGTCGATGCGATACGTGTTCGGGGCCTGCACCATGCCCGCGATCGTCGCGGCCTGGGCGATGGTCAGGTTCGCCGCATCGGTGGAGAAGTAGTGCTGCGCGGCGGCGCCGATGCCGTAGACCGTGCCGCCGAAGTTCGTGATGTTGAGGTAGCCGAGAAGGATCTCATCCTTGGAATAGCGCTTCTCGAGCTGGATCGCGTAGCGCATCTCCTGCAGCTTGCGCTGGTACCCCTCGGAGCCGCTGTTGACGGTCGTCGCCGTGAAGCACGCCTCGACCTCGTCGCTGCTCTTCGCCTTCGACTCGCAGTTCTGCTGCAGCACGTTCTTCACGTACTGCTGGGTGATCGACGAGCCACCGCGGTTCGAGCCGCTCGAGGCGTTGCCGAGGAGGGCGCTGATCGTGCCGCCGAGGTCGACGCCGCCGTGCGTGTAGAAGTTCTTGTCCTCACTGGAGGTGATCGCATCGAACATGACCGGGTTCACCTGATCGAAGGTCACCGGGATGCGGTTCTGGTCGTAGAACTGCGCCATCAGCATGTCGTTGCCGGCGCTGTCCTTGCGGTAGAACTCGGTCGGGAGCATCAGCGGGTCGATCTCGAGGAAGCTCGGCATGTTCTCGAAGGTGTCGAGCGCGCTCGAGGCCGCGTAACCCGAGACGGCGATCGCCGGGGTCACCGTCGCGGTCACCAGAACGCCGGCGACGGCGCTCAGACCGACGAGGCCGGCGAGGCCACCGAGCATACCGCTGGCCGTCCGATTGAGATGAGGCATAGGCTTGATCGTAGGGGACAACCCTGGGCGAACCCTCGAAGGGCGCGGGTTCGCGGGGCCTCAGCGCCCGACTCTTCCGGTCCGCGATCTCGCCACAGGAGCCTTCTATGACCACGTGGGAATACCTCACCACGCCCCTGCTCATCCACAACACCGCCGCCATCCTCAACAACTGGGGCAAGCAGGGATGGGAGCTGGTGCAGGTCGTCACCGGACCCGAGGGGGGCCTCGTGGCCTACTTCAAGCGCCCCGTCGGCGGCGCGGGCGCGGCCGGCGCCGCGAACGCGGGCCTCGGCGCAGCGGCGGTCGCCGCCCAGCAGTTCGAGGGCGAGGGGCACGCGTGAGCGCCGTCGCCGCGCGGCTCGCCGAACTCGGCATCGAGCTGCCGTCGGTCGTCCCGCCCGTCGCCGCGTATATCCCCGCCACGGTGCACGGCGACCTCGTCTACACGTCCGGACAGCTGCCGATGGTGGCGGGCGCGCTGCCGGCCACCGGCAAGGTCGGGGGCGGCGTCGAGGCATCCGCGGCCTACGGCTACGCGCGTCAGTGCGCGCTCAACGCGATCGCCGCCGCGGCCGCCGCGGTCGGGGGAGTCGACCGGCTCACCCGCGTCGTGAAGGTCACCGGCTTCGTGGCATCCACTCCCGACTTCACGGGCCAGCCCGGGGTGATCAACGGCGCGAGCGAGCTGCTCGGCGATGTCTTCGGCGATGCCGGGCGGCACGCGCGCTCCGCGGTCGGGGTGCCCGTGCTGCCGCTCGACTCGCCCGTCGAGGTCGAGGTCGTCTTCGCCTGGGAGTGAATCCGCAGCCGTCATCGCTCGGGGTCTTGACGTGTTACTTGCATTTTGCAAGTACCGCGTCATGAATATCTTCGTGAGTTTCCCGGTCGACGACGTCGTGCGCGCCAAGGCCTTCTATTCCGCCCTCGGTCTGACCATGAACGAGGCCATATCCGACGACAACACGGCGTGCTTCGTCCTCGACGACGACAAGCTCCTCATGGCGGGCACACGTGCCGCCTATGCGGCCGTCGGCGGCACGGAAGACCTCGTCGGGGGGTCCGGCACACCGTCCCCCGTCACCCTCTCGTGGGCGCTGGACAGTCGTGAAGAGGTGGATGCCCTGCTGGACCGCGCCGAGAAGGCGGGCGCCCGCATCGGCGACACCGACGACTACGGGTTCATGTACCAGGGACAGTTCGACGATCCGGAGGGCTATCACTACTCGCCGTTCTGGGCGGAGCCGGAGCACCCTGCGTCGGCGTGAGCGACGGCGACCTCCCCGACCGGCCGGGCGGGCTCGACGCGGCCCTCGGCGTCGTCGGGCAGCGGTGGGCGCTGCTCATCGTCGACCGCCTGCGCGAGGGTGCGCTGCGCTATGGGGATCTGCAGCGAGAGCTCGGCATCCCGACCAACATCCTCGCGACGCGCCTGCGCGAACTCGAGCAGGCCGAGGTGCTGCGCCGGATCCCGCTCAAGCACAACACCCGCGCATACGAGCTCACCCCACGGGGCCTCGCGCTCGGCGAGGCCCTCGATGCGCCGCGTCAGTGGGGCGAGGGCATCACTTGACCTGTGCGGAGATGACGCTCATCACGGCGGTGTCGGCGAGGGTCGTCGTGTCGCCGACCTCGCGGCCTTCGGCGACATCACGGAGCAGGCGCCGCATGATCTTGCCCGAGCGGGTCTTCGGCAGCTCGCCCACGATGTAGACGTCGCGGGGTCGGGCGATCGGGCCGATCTGCTCGCCCACCCATTTGCGCAGCCCGTCGGCGAGACCCTCGGGGGAGTGCTCGTTGAGGTAGCTCTGCTTCACGATGACGAAGGCGACGACGGCCTGGCCGGTGGTCTCGTCGGATGCCCCGACGACCGCCGCCTCGGCGACCGCCTCGTTACCCACGAGCGCCGACTCGATCTCGGTCGTCGACAGCCGGTGCCCCGACACGTTCATCACGTCGTCGACGCGGCCGAGGAACCAGATGTCGCCGTCGTCGTCGAGGCGTGCGCCGTCGCCGGCGAAGTAGTAGCCCTTGTCCTGGAACTTCTCCCAGTAGGTCTCGACGAAGCGGTCGGGGTCACCCCAGATGCCGCGCAACATCGACGGCCACGGCTTCGTGATCACGAGGAGCCCGCCGTTGCCGTTGCCGACATGCTCGCCGGCGTCTTCGACGACGTCGATCGAGATGCCCGGGATCGGCACCTGCGCGCTGCCGGGCTTCGTCTCGGTGACGCCGGGCAGGGCCGACACCATGATCGAGCCGGTCTCGGTCTGCCACCAGGTGTCGACGATCGGCGTCGCGTCGGCGCCGATGACGTGGCGATACCACATCCACGCCTCCGGGTTGATGGGCTCGCCGACCGAGCCGAGCAGACGCAGCGACGACAGGTCGAACCGGTTCGGGATCTCGCGGCCGAGCTTCATGAACGAGCGGATCGCGGTCGGCGCGGTGTAGAGGATCGTGACGCCGTACTTCTCCACGAGCTCCCACCAGCGGCCCGGGTGCGGGGCATCCGGGGTGCCTTCGTAGAGCACCTGAGTGGCGCCGTTGGCGAGCGGGCCGTACGTCACGTACGAGTGGCCGGTGATCCAGCCGATGTCGGCGGTGCACCAGAACACGTCGGTCTCGGAGTGGATGTCGTGGACCACGCGGTTCGTGAACGCCGCCTGGGTGAGGTAGCCGCCGGAGGTGTGCAGGATGCCCTTGGGCTTTCCGGTCGTGCCCGAGGTGTACAGGATGAACAGCGGGTTCTCGGCGGGGAAGGGCTGGGCCGTGTGATCGGCGGATGCCTCGGCGACCGCGTCGTGCCACCAGAGGTCGCGCCCCTCGGTCCAGCCGACCTCGTTCTCGGTCCGACGCACGACGAGCACGTGCTCGACCGTCGCCTGCGGCCCGTTGCCGCGGTCGGCGAGCGCCTGGTCGACGGCGGGCTTGAGCGGCGACACGCGACCCTTGCGATAGCCGCCGTCGGAGGTGATGACGACCTTCGCGCCGGCATCGTCGATGCGCGTCCGCAGGCTGTCGGCCGAGAAGCCGCCGAAGATGACGGAGTGAATGGCGCCAAGGCGCGCGACGGCGAGCATCGCGGCGATCGCCTCGGGGATCATCGGCAGGTAGATCGCGACCCGGTCACCCGCCTCGACGCCGAGCCCGGTGAGCACGTTCGCGACGCGCTTGACCTCGTCGGTGAGCTCGGCGTAGGTGACGCGCCGAGAATCGCCCGGCTCACCCTCCCAGAGCAGCGCGACGCGGTCGCCGTTGCCCGCCTCGACGTGGCGGTCGAGGCAGTTGTACGCGACGTTGAGCTCGCCGTCGGCGAACCACTGCGCGAACGGCGGGTTCGACCAGTCGAGCACCTGCGTGAACGGCGTGTGCCAGTGCAGCGCACGCGCCTGCTCGGCCCAGAAGGCCTCGCGGTCGGCGTCGGCCTGCGCGTACAGCTCGGCGGTCGCGACCGCGTCGGCGGCGAATTCGGGCGACGGCGCGAACCGGCGGTTCTCGGTCAGCAGGTGGTCGATCTGGTTGCTCATCTGGCGCGCTCCTTTGCGGCAAGGCTCCCGAATGAGGACGGTCTTCGGGACGATTCAGCTATCTAGTCACAGCGCTCCGGCGGTCACTACCGCCGATAGTAGGGAGCGCGCGACGACGCGCCGGACCGATATATCTCCGCGTGGCGCGCCTCTTACGTACGGACGGCGGACGATTCGTGCGTATGCTCTTGAGCGGCCGAACTTCTGATTCTGGCGTCGCAGTGCCCACCCCCCAATGGGGCACTGCGTGAGGCGGCATCCCATTCCCCCCAATGGGATGCCGCCCTTCTCTTTCTGCGCGGTGCTGACGGCTCTTCTGCCGTGTGCGGTCCGCGGTCCTCATCGCCTCCTCCCCAACGGGCCCGATCGGCGAACTGTCCACCGATGCGGCCCGCGGGCGGTTCGGGCGCGGCCCCGACGCCTACCGTCGGGGCATGTCCGAAGCGTTCGTCGTCAGCCCCCGCGTCCCCGAAGCCGTGCGTCGCGCCGGCCCGGCCCCGGTGCCGCGGCGCGACGCGGTGGCCGAGGCCGGGGCTCGCGCGTCGACGGAGTCGCCTCGCCGTGAGCTGCGCCGGCGCGAGCTGCCCGACCATCCCGCGCTCGAGCCGCTGCGCGACGTGCTCTCCGATCCCGCGGTGACCGACGTCTTCGTCAACGGCACGGACGGGCTGTTCGTCGACCGTGGACGCGGCGTCGAGCAGGTCGCGGGGTGGCGGGCCGGCGCCGACGAGCTGCGGACGCTCGCCGTCGCGCTCATCGGGGTGGGCGGTCGGCACCTCGACGACGGCACGCCGCTCGTCGACGTGCGCTGGGAGCACGGCGCGCGGGTGCATGCCGTGCTGCCGCCGGTCGCGTGCTCGGGGGCGGCGATCTCGATCCGCCTGCCCGACGTCGACGTTCCCGATCTCGATGAGCTCGGCCGCCGCGGCATGTTCGACGCGGTCACCGGCGCACGGCTGGAATCGCTCGTCACGAAGCGCGCGAACGTGCTCGTCACCGGGGCCACCGGCGCGGGCAAGACGACCCTCCTCGCGGCGCTGCTCGGACGGGTGCCCGCCTCGGAGCGGATCGTCACGATCGAGGATGTCGCCGAGCTGCGCATCTCGCACCCGCACCACGTGCGGCTCGAGGCGCGGCAGCCGAACCTCGAAGGCGCCGGCGCAGTGCCGCTCGCGCGCCTCGTGCGCGAGGCGCTGCGGATGCGCCCCGACCGCCTGGTGGTCGGCGAGTGCCGCGGCGAGGAGGTGCGCGAGCTGCTCATGGCGCTCAACACCGGCCACGACGGCGGGGCGGGCACAGTGCACGCCGGCAGCATCCGCGACCTGCCCGCCCGCCTCGATGCGCTCGGCGCCCTCGCCGGGCTCGACGACCACGCGACCGCGCGGCAGGTGGTGAGCGCGATCGGCGTCGTGGTGCACGTCGAGCGCGGCACCGACGGTGTGCGCCGCATCGCGGGCTTCGCGCGCCCCGTGCTCGAGGACGGGCGGCTCGGCGTCGAGGTGCTCACATGAGTGCGAAGCGGGTGATGGATGCCGCCGATGCGGCGGCCTCGGTGCAGCGCCTGGCGGTCCTCCTCGAAGCGGGCGTCACGCCCCCGCGCGCGTGGCAGCTGCTCGCCGACTCGGGTGATGATGCCGCGACGGCGGTGTCGATCGCCGCGGCCGGGCGCGAGACGGGGGAGGTGCTGGCCGAGCGCGGCGGCGCGTGGGGCGAGGTCGCCGTCGCCTGGCGGGTCGCGGAGACCGTCGGCGCGCCGCTCGCGCCGAGCCTGCGCCGCTTCGCCGACGCCTTGCGCGACGCGCAGGAGACCCGCGACGACGTGGCCGTCGCCCTCGCCGATCCCGCGGCGACCGCGCGGCTCGTCGCGTGGCTGCCGCTCGTCGCGATCGGACTCGGCGTCGCGCTCGGATTCGACGTGCTGTCGACCTTCACGCAGCCCGCCGGGATCGCATGCCTGGTCGCGGGCGTCGTGCTGATGCTCCTCGCGCGACGGTGGAGCGGCCGGCTCGTCGCCCGGGCGCAGCCCGCCGGCCCGCCGCCGGGGCTCCAGGCCGACACGGTCGCCATCGCCCTGTCGAGCGGCGCCTCGATCGAGCGCGCGCTCGCGGTCGTCGCTGGGGCCGGCGGCGGAGAGGCCGATGCCGAGACGGCGGAGATCCTCGCCCTGTCGCAGCGCGCCGGCGCGCCCGCGGTGGATCTCCTCCGCTCCTCGGCGACCGACGCGCGACGCCGGGCGCGCACCGACGGACGGCTGCGCGCGGCGAGGCTCGGGGCGCGACTGCTCCTGCCGATGGGGCTGTGCACACTTCCCGCCTTCCTGCTTCTGGGCGTCGGACCGATGTTGCTGTCGGTCATGGCCGGTGCGGCGCCGCCGCTCTGATCCGCCCTCCACACGTGCCCACACATCCCTATAGAGAAGGAGTCACCTTATGTCCCTCACCCTCATCCCCACCCTGCCGCGCGGGGCGTTCGGCACGCGTGCGTCCGGTGCGCTGCCGCCGCTCCCGCCCCTCCGGCCGCTCCCGGTGCTGACATCGCGCCGCGCGGCGACCCTGTTCGCCGACGACGCGGGCGCCGCGACCGCCGAGTACGCGGTCGCGACCATGGCCGCGGTGGCCTTCGCCGGGCTGCTGGTTCTGATCATGCGCTCCGACGAGGTGCGAGGCATCCTCACCGACCTCGTCCGCCGCGCGCTCACGGTGGCCTGACGATGCGCGCCGGCGATCGCGGATCGGCCACGGCCGAGTTCGCCGTCGTCGTGCCCGCCGTCGTGCTCGTCATCGCCCTGACGGCCGGCAGCCTCGCCGCGGCCGGCCGTCAGGTGCGGCTCGAACAGGGGGTCGCGCAGGCGGCGCGGCTCGCGGCGCGCGGCGAGCCCGCCGGGCGCGTGGCCGAGATCGTCGCGGCCGTCGCCGGGGGAGCGGTCGAGGCCGTCACCGACGACGGCGACCTCGTGTGCGTCTCGGCGACTGCGCCGACCCGCATCCCGCTGCCGTTGCCGCCCCTCAGGGCCCGCTCCTGCGCGCTGTCGGGAGGACGGTGATGGCGGGGTCGACCGTGGCGCTCGGCGCGCTCGCCGTCGCCGCGACGCTCGCGTTCTCGGGCGGGGTCGCAGGCGCAGCGTCGATCCGCGCGGCGCGGGCGTCGGGGGCGGCGGACGCCGCGGCCCTCGCCGCCGCCGACGCCGCCTCCGGTGCGGTCACCGGTTCACCGTGCGAGCGGGCCGAACAGGTCGCGGCGGCGGCCGGCGCAGCCCTCCTGGTGTGCGACCTCGACGCCCTCGCTGCGACGGTGCGGGTGCGCGTCGGGGCGGGCGCCTTCGCCGCCGAGGCGCGTGCCCGGGCGGGCCCCGCACCCGGCGCCGAGCCGTGACGCGCGCAGCAGCACCCCCGTGCGCGGCGCTTCGCCTGCGGAGAAAGCTCCGGCCGCTCACAGCCACTTCATGTGCGGCACGTGTGTATGGTGTGCATCGGAGAAAGGACGCCACGTGGCTCAGAGCACAGGAGCATCGACGAAGGCATCGGCATCGGCGACGACGAAGGCCGCGGCGAAGCCGTCGACCAAGGCATCCACCGCGGGGTCGGGGAAGACGCTCGTCATCGTCGAGTCGCCGACCAAGATGCGGTCGATCCAGGGATACCTGGGCGACGGATACGAGGTGCTCAGCTCGGTGGGTCACATCCGCGACCTCGCCGACAAGAAGGACATCCCGGCCGAGCTGAAGAAGACCTCGGTCGGCAAGTACTCCATCGACATCGAGAACGGGTTCACCCCTCTTTATGTGGAGAGCGAGCGTGGCAAGAAGACCGTCGCCGAACTCAAGCGCGCGCTGAAGTCCGCCGACCAGCTCCTGCTCGCCACCGATGAGGACCGCGAGGGAGAGGCCATCGCGTGGCATCTGCTGCAGGCGCTGCAGCCGAAGGTGCCCGTCAAGCGCATGGTGTTCCACGAGATCACGAAGGATGCCATCCGCGCGGCCGTCGGCAACACGCGCGAGCTCGACCTCGCGCTGGTCGACGCGCAGGAGACCCGCCGCATCCTCGACCGCCTCTACGGGTGGGACGTCTCCGACGTCACCCGTCGCAAGGTCGGGCAGGGCACGTCGGCCGGCCGCGTGCAGTCGGCCGCGACGCGTCTCGTCGTCGATCGGGAGCGCGAGCGCATCGCCTTCGTCTCCGCCGACTACTGGGACGTCGAGGCCGTCGCCGCTCCCGCCGAGCGCGTCGCCGACGGGTTCGCCACGCGCCTCGCACGCCTGGACGGTGCCCCCCTCGCCCGCGGCACCGACTTCGACGACGCCGGCCAGCTGAAGAAGGCCGTCGTCGTCCTCACCGAGCCGCAGGCTCGCGCGCTCGCCGCCGCGCTCGAGGCATCCGGCGACGTCGTCGTCGTCTCGGTCGAAGCCAAGCCCGGCACCCGCAGCCCCAAGCCCCCGTTCACGACCTCGACGATGCAGCAGGAGGCCGGGCGCAAGCTCTCGATGAGCGCGAAGCACGCCATGGGCGTCGCGCAGCGGCTCTACGAAAAGGGCTACATCACCTATATGCGCACCGACTCGACCGCGCTGTCGACGCAGGCGATCGCCGCGGCGCGTGCGCAGGCCGTCGCGCTGTACGGCGACCGGGCGGTGCCGCCGAACCCGCGCAGCTACGCGAACAAGAGCAAGAACGCGCAGGAGGCGCACGAGGCGATCCGGCCCTCCGGCGAGACCTTCCGCACCCCCGCCGAGGTCGGCTCGGCGCTCGACCGCGACGAGCGCCGCCTGTACGACCTCATCTGGAAGCGCACGGTCGCCTCGCAGATGTCGGATGCCAAGTACGAGACCACCACGGTGACCCTCGAAGCCGACACGTCGGGCGCGGGCGACCTCGCCTGGAAGACGGCGTCGTTCACCGCCTCGGGCACGGTCTACACGTTCAAGGGCTTCCTCGAGGCGTACGAAGAGGGCCGGGACGAGAAGCGCGGCGACGCCGACAAGGCCGACGACCAGTCGCTGCCGCAGCTCGCCGTCGGCGACGTGCTGACCCTGCACGAGGTCGAGCCGAAGGGGCACGCCACGAGCCCGAAGCCGCGCTACACCGAGGCATCCCTCGTCAAGGCGCTCGAGGAGAAGGGCATCGGCCGCCCGTCGACGTTCGCCTCGATCATCGATGTCATCCTGGGGCGCGAGTACGTCACCAAGCGCGGGCAGGCCCTCGTGCCGTCGTGGCTCGCCTTCAGCATCGTGCGTCTGCTCGAGCAGTACTTCACCGAGCTCGTCGACTACGACTTCACCGCCGCGCTCGAAGACGACCTCGACGCGATCGCGCGGGGCGAGCAGCAGCGCGTCGAGTGGCTGAAGGAGTTCTACTTCGGCTCCGACCAGCACGTGGGGCTGCGGAACATCCTCGACAACCTCGGCGAGATCGACGCGCGCGAGATCAACGCGACCCGCATCGGCGACGTCGCGACGCTGCGCTTCGGCCGCTACGGCCCGTACCTCGACGTGCCGAACGAAGACGGCACCTCGCGCATCGTCAACATCCCGGGCGACCTCGCTCCCGACGAACTCACGCCCGCCAAGGCCCGCGAGCTCATCGACGCCCCGGTCGCCGGCGACCGGGTGCTCGGCCAGAACCCCGAGACCGGGCGCGACATCATCGTCAAGGACGGCCGTTTCGGACCGTACCTCGAAGAGGTGCTGCCGCCCGTGCCCGAGCCGGTCGTCGACCCGGACGCGCCCAAGAAGCGGACGAAGAAGGTCGAGGCGCCCAAGCCCCGCCGTGCGTCGATCTTCAAGAGCATGTCGCCCGACACGATCGACCTCGAGACGGCGCTCAAGCTCTTCGCGCTGCCGCGCACCGTCGGCCTCGACCCCGAGACCGAGACGCCCATCACCGCGCAGAACGGCCCCTACGGCCCGTATCTGAAGAAGGGCACCGACTCGCGCTCGCTGCAGAGCGAGGACCAGATCTTCGACATCACCCTCGAGCAGGCTCTCGAGATCTACGCGCAGCCGAAGTACGCCAACCGCGCCGCGACCTCGCTCAAGGAATTCGAGGCCGACCCGGTGAGCGAGAAGCCGATCCGCATCAAGGACGGCCGCTTCGGCGCCTACGTCACCGACGGCACCACCAACGTCACGATCCCGAAGGGCCAGACGCCCGACGACATCACGTACGAGATCGCGGTGCAGATGCTCGCCGACAAGCGCGCGAAGGGTCCCGCGCCCAAGCGGACGACCCGGCGCGCCGCGACGACGCGCAAGCCCGCCGCCAAGAAGAAGTGATGACGACTCCGGATCCGGAGCCCGGTCGCGGGCTCTGGGTCACCTTCGAGGGCGGTGACGGCGTCGGCAAGACGACGCAGGCGGCGCTCCTCGAGGAGTGGCTGCGCGGGCAGGGGCGCACCGTCGTGCGCACGCGCGAGCCCGGCGGCACCGAGGTGGGGGTGCTCGTCCGCGACATCGTGCTGCACCACCGCGGCGACATCGCCCCGCGCGCCGAGGCGCTGCTCTACGCCGCCGATCGGGCCCACCACGTCGCCACCGTCGTCCGCCCCGCGCTCGCCCGCGGCGACGTCGTCATCCAGGACCGCTACCTCGACTCGTCGGTCGCTTACCAGGGGGCGGGTCGAGTACTGGATGCCACGGAGATCCGCGACCTCTCGCTGTGGGCGACGGAGGGGGCGCTGCCCGACCTCACCGTGCTGCTCGACCTCGACCCGTCGTCCGCACGGGCGCGCCTCGACGCCGACGAGAAGCCGTTCGACCGGCTCGAGGCGGAGAAGAGCGAGTTCCACGCGCGCGTGCGCGCCGCCTTTCTCGCCCTCGCCGCGGCCGAGCCCGCGCGCTTCGTGGTGCTCGACGCGAGTCGCCCCCCAGGCGAGCTGGCCGCCGACATCCGCTCGCGCGTCGCACCCACCCCGTAGGCTGGGGCGCATGATCGCCGCCACCCCCGCCGCCCTCCCGTGGGGAGAGGTCTGGGGGCAGGACGACGCGCTCGGGCAGCTGCAGGCGGCGGCATCCGATCCCGCCCAGCTCGCCCACGCCTGGCTGATCACGGGGCCCGCCGGGTCGGGGCGTTCGACCCTCGCCGCCGCCTTCGCCGCCGCGCTGATCGCCGAACCGGGTGACGAGGCGGCGATGCGCCAGGTGCTCGCGGGCACCCACCCCGATCTCACGACGCTCCGCACCGAGGGCGTCATCATCTCGATCAAAGACGCGCGTGCCCTCGTCGAGCGCTCGTACTTCTCACCGTCGCTCGGACGCTACCGGGTGATGGTCGTGGAAGACGCCGACCGGATGGTGGAGCGCACCTCGAACGTGCTGCTGAAAGCCCTCGAAGAGCCGCCGGAGCGCACCGTCTGGGTGCTGTGCGCGCCGAGCGAGGCCGACCTGCTGCCCACCATCCGCTCTCGCGTGCGCACGCTGCGCCTGCACGAGCCCGACGTCGCCGACGTCGCACGACTGATCGTGGCGCGCACCGGAGTGGATGCCGCGCTCGCCGAGCAGTCGGCACGGCTCGCCCAGCGCCACATCGGCATGGCGGTGCGGCTCGCGACCGACGAAGGAGCCCGCGCGCGACGCGACGAGACGCTGCGCGCGGTGCTCGCCGTGCGCGGTGTCGGCACCGCCGTCGAGACCGCCGCGCGCATCGTGCAGCTCGCGACCGAGGATGCCAAGGCACTCACGGCCGAGCGCGACGAGGCCGAGCGGGCCTCGCTTCTGCGCACCCTCGGCGTCGCCCCGGGCGCTGCGGTGCCTCCGGCGGTGCGCGGGCAGCTCAGCGCGCTCGAGGACGAGCAGAAGCGCCGCGCCACCCGCAGCCTGCGCGACGGCATCGACCGCGTGCTCACCGACCTCGAATCGATGTTCCGCGACGTGCTCATGGTGCAGTTCGGGCGCGGCGACGACCTCATCAACCGTGAGCTGGGCGATCAGATCGGGGCACTCGCCGCGGTCTGGACGCCGCAGCGCACCCTGACCGTGCTCGATCAGATCTCGGCGACCCGCACGAACCTCCAGGGCAACGCCGCACCGGCGCTGGCTCTGGAGAGCATGCTCGTGACGGTCGCGAGCGGAAGGACTCCGTGAACACCCTTCGACGCGCCCTCACCGTCGTCGCCGCCCTCGCCGTCGCCTCGCTGACGCTGTCGGGCTGCCTGTACGCGGCCATCCCGCCCGAGACGTCGGCGACGCCGGCACCCAGTCGCGAGCCGGACCTCGACGGCGCACCCGCCGGCTTCGAGGAGTTCTACGGTCAGACGCTTTCGTGGACCCCCTGCTCCGGCTCGGACGCGGGCTCGTACGACTGCACCGACGTCGCGGCGCCGCTCGACTGGTCCGACCCGGCATCCGGCACGATCGAGCTCGCCGTGATCCGACGCGCCGCGACGAGCGGCGACGCGCTCGGATCGCTGCTGACCAACCCCGGCGGCCCCGGCGCGAGCGGCTACGACCTCGTCGCCGACTCGGCGAGCTTCGCCGTCAGCGAGCCCGTCCTCGACGCGTACGACGTGATCGGGTTCGACCCGCGCGGAGTGGGCCGCTCGACGGCGGTGGCCTGCCTCGACGCGGCGGGCATGGACCACATGCTCTACGACATCCCCGCCGATCCGCGGGGCAGCCAGGGCTGGACCGACGAGCTGACGCAGCGCAACACCGAGTTCGTCGAGGCCTGCGAGGCGAACTCCGCGGGCATCCTGCCGTTCGTCACGACTGACAACGCCGCTCGCGACATGGATCTGCTTCGCGCCGTGCTCGGCGACAAGACCTTGAACTACCTCGGCTATTCCTACGGCACGTTTCTCGGCGCGACGTACGCGAAGCTCTTCCCCGAGCGCGTGGGCCGCCTGGTGCTCGACGGGGCGATCGACCCCTCGGCGTCGGGCCTCGACGTCGGCACCACGCAGGCGATCGGCTTCGAGTCGGCGCTGCGCGCGTACATGGCCGACTGCCTCGACGGGCGCGGCTGCCCGTTCACCGGCACCGTCGATCAGGCGATGGCCGACCTCGGCACCCTCCTCGCGAGCGTCGACGCGCAGCCGTTGCCCGCCGACGACGGCCGGATGCTCGGCGCCGACACCCTCATGACCGGGATCATCGCCGCGCTCTACGCGGAGGACTCGTGGCCGTACCTGACCCAGGCGCTCAGCCAGGCGCTGCAGGGCGACCCGACGACGGCGCTGCTGCTCGCCGACTTCTACAACGGACGCAACTCCGACGGCACCTACCAGGACAACTCGACCGAGGCGTTCCGCGCGTATAACTGCATGGACTACCCGCTCGACACCTCGCAGGCCGATCAGGACGCCGCCAATGCGCTGATCGCTCAGAAGGCGCCGACCATCGCGCCGTACTGGCAGGGCGTCGACGTGTGCGAGGTGTGGCCGTACCCGCCGACCGGGGTGCGCGAGCGCATCGCCGCCGACGGCGCCGCGCCCATCGTCGTGGTCGGCACCACGAACGACCCGGCGACGCCGTACGCGTGGTCGGTCTCGCTCGCCGAGCAGCTGAGCTCGGGCGTGCTCGTCACCCGCGAGGGCGAGGGCCACACCGGCTACAACAAGGGCAACACGTGCGTCGACCGCGCCGTCGAGGACTACCTCGTCGACGGCACGGTGCCGCAGGACGGCCTCAGCTGCTGAGGCCCGTCCGAGGCGTCCACGGCGTCCGAGGCGTCCTCGCCGTCAGCGGCGCAGCACGCGCCGCGCGAGGGCGTTGCCGATGAACTGCACGGTCTGCACGATCGCGACGATGACGAGCACCGCCGTCCACGTCACCCACGGGTTGAACTGCTTCGAGCCGTAGTTGATCGCGAACTCGCCGAGGCCGCCGGCGGCGACGGCCCCGGCGATGGCGGTCATGTCGACGAGCGCGACGACGACGAAGGTGTAGCCGAGTACGAGCGGACCGAGAGATTCGCGCGGGACGAGCAGGAAGAGGATGCGCGACCGGCTCGCACCCGCTGCCCGGGCCGCCTCGATGACGCCCGGACGCACGGTCAGCAGGTTCTGCTCCACGATGCGGCTGATCGCGAACAGCGACGCGATCGTGATCGCGAAGATCGCGAACGGCACGCCGATCCCGGGGAGTCCGATGCCGCGGGCGATGGGCTGCAGTGCGAGCAGGAGGATGATGAACGGGATCGGGCGGAACGTGTTCACGATGACGTTCAGAGTGCCGAACACGACCCGGTTCGGGAAGATGCTGCCGGCGCGCGTCGCGTAGAGCGCCAGGCCCAGCACGAGGCCCGCGAGGCCGCCGAAGATGAGCGCGGCGGTGGCCACGAACAGGGTCTCCAGCGTGGCATCCCACAGCTGCGGCAGCAGTTCGATGAGCCTATCCACGGGCATCCTCCTCGATGAGGGTCGCGAACGCCGATGCGGCGGCGATCGCCCGGTCGACGGCGGCCGGCTCGCCGTCGACGGCGAGGGTGAGGTGGCCGAACACGCGGCCGCCGATGTCGTTGATGCCGCCGTGGACCACCTCGAACCGCACACCGTGCGCGCCGAGCGCGGCGAACACGTCGCTCTGCGCCGCCGCGCCCTCGCGGACGTCGAGGGTGAGGATGCGACCGGGGTGCCGGGCGCGGAGCGCGGCGAGGTCGTCGCCGGAGGGCACGTCCTCGATGATGCTCGCCACGAACCGCGCGGTGGCGGGGTGGCGCGGCGCGGAGAGGATGTCGAAGACGGGTCCCTCCTCGATGATGCGGCCGTGCTCCATGACGACGACGCGGTCGGCGAGGGTGCGGATGACGTCCATCTCGTGAGTGATGACGACGATCGTGACGCCGAGCTCGGCGTTCACGCGGCGGAGGAGCGCGAGCACCTCCTGCGTCGTGTCGGGGTCGAGGGCGCTCGTCGCCTCGTCGGCGAGGAGGATGCGCGGGTTCGTGGCGAGGGCGCGGGCGATGCCGACGCGCTGCTTCTGCCCGCCGGAGAGCTGCTCGGGGTAGTTGCGCGCCTTGGCGGCGAGGCCGACGAACTCGAGCAGCTCGTCGACGCGGGCGCGGATCTCGGCGCGCGGGCGCCCGGCGACCTCGAGGGGGTAGGCGATGTTCCCGGCGACCGTGCGCGAGTCGAAGAGGTTGAACTGCTGGAAGATCATGCCGATGTCGCCGCGCAGGCGGCGGAGCTCCCGCTCGCCGAGGCCGGTGATGTCGACGCCGTCGATCTCGACGGTGCCGCTCGAGGGGGTCTCGAGCGCGTTGACGAGGCGCAGCACGGTCGACTTTCCGGCGCCCGAGTAGCCGATGATGCCGCAGATCTCGCCGGCGGCGACGGCGAGGCTGACGTCGTCGACCGCGACGACGGGCTCGGCGCCGCGCGTCTGCGGGGGGAAGGTCTTCGTCACGCCGGAGAGGCGGATGAGGGTCATGGGGTCATTCCGGGTCGAAGGGTGAGGCGGGGCGGTGATGCGCGTGTGCGGCCCGCCCCCGAGGGAGCCGGCCGCACACGTTCAGGTCACTGCTGGGCGCGGATCTCGTCCTCGGTCTTCTTGAGCGAGGCGACGAGGTCGGAGACCGGGGTCTTCACGAGCACACCGGTGCCGCCGGATGCCTCGAGCACGCCGTCCTGCACCGACGGGGTGTCCTGGTAGATCTTCACGAGCTTGAGGTACGTCGGGTTCTCGGCGTCGGCGGCCTTCGCGGCGAAGATGTTGATGTAGGGGAACGCCGACTCGTCGGACGGGTCGTCCTGCGCGAGCAGCTGGTCCTTGGTGAGACCCGCCTTCGAGACGAAGTCGTTGTTGACGACGGCTCCGGCGAAGTCGGGCAGCGACGAGGCGGTGAAGTCGGCGGCGACCGCTTCGACCTTGACCTTCGAGCCCGACTCGATGTCGGCGACGGTGGAGAACACCGACCCGCCGTCCTTCAGCTCGATGAGGCCGGCGGACTGCAGCACGAGCAACGCGCGTGCCTGGTTCGACTCGTCGTTGGGCACCGCGATGGTCTCGCCGGCGGGGATGTCGCCGACCTTTCCGTACTTGGTCGAGTACAGACCCAGCGGGTAGATCGCCGTCGCGCCGATCGGCACGAGGTCGTCGGACGCGGCGACGTTGTAGGTGGCGAGGTAGATGATGTGCTGGAACTGGTTGAGGTCGAGCTCGCCCGCCGACAGGGCCGGGTTCGGCTGGTCGTACGAGTCGAAGTTCACGATCTCGACGTCGATGCCCTCGGCGGCCGCGGCCTCCTTGTAGGTCTCCCAGTACGGTTCGCCGGCGCCGACGACGCCGATCTTCACGGTCTCGGACGATCCCGAGGCGTCGCCCGAAGCAGCGGTGTCGGACGATCCGCCGGCGCAGGCGCCGAGGAGGAGTGCGAGGGGGAGGGCCAGCGCGATCGCGGCCAGGGACTTCTTCGTGCTCATGGTGGTGCTCCTTGTGGGTCGGGGCACCGCGCAGCGCGGATCGGTCGTCCGGGTGCCGCGCCAGCCTCATCGCGGTGCCTCTTCGACGCTACGGACGTGCCCGGGCGCGGGCCAATCGCCCGTAACACGGGGTCACCGAGCGGCCCGGGGGGAGCTCCGTCGCGGAGGTGCGGGGCGTGGTTCGCGAGTGGCCCGCGGAGCCTGTAAGATCGTTCTTCGTGTACGGCGCCCACGCCGGCACACGTCGGACGCCCGTCGTCCGCGCCGCCCTAGCTCAGTCGGCAGAGCATTTCACTCGTAATGAAAAGGTCAAGGGTTCGATTCCCTTGGGCGGCTCCACACCTCCGCGTCCCCCCGCGTGCTCCACGATCGGCAGACCTGCCGCGCGTCGATAGACTGACGCCGCCATGTCCGCCATTTCGTCCGACGTCACCGACGTGCTCCTCGAGGTGTTCACGTGGGTCGGCTTCGGCGGCTCGGCGGTGCTCGCCGTCGTCATGGCGATCCTCTGGGCGGCTGACGGCACATGGCTGCCCGCCGAGGCGATCGTCGACACCGAACGGGGCCCCACGGGCGAGGTGACGGTCGTCCGGTGGTTCGACGCCGACGGCGACGCGAACAGCGCGGTCGCCGGGCCGGCCGAGGCATCCGCGCTCGCCGGGCGTGAGCAGGCCGACATCTGGTACCGGCACGGGTGGACCGGCCGCATGCGGCTGCAGCGCCGTCCGCCGGGGCTGCGCGCGGTCACCCTCGCCGCGGCGGGACTGTTCGCACTCGGGGTGCTGTGTCTGGTCTCCGGCTGGGTGGTCTTCTTCCTCCGCGGGTGACAGCGGACGATATTGCTAGATAAGCTAGCGATATGACTCTCCTATCCGACTCGCGCCGTACCGCCTTGAGCGACCGTTCGGCGCCCCCGACCCGGTCGCTGCGAATCGGCATCCCGGTGCTCCTCGTGCTGATCTGGCTCGTCGGCGGGTCGATCGGCGGACCCTACTTCGGCAAGATCGACGAGGTCTCCACCAACGACCAGTCGAGCTTCCTGCCCTCCTCGGCCGAGGCCACCCAGGTGCAGGAGCGGCTCGCCGACTTCACCGGCGGCGACACGATCCCCGCCGTGGTCGTCGTCACCGGCGACGGGGCGCTGTCCCCGGAGCAGCTCGCGAGCATCGGCGACCTCGCCGCCGCGATCGGCGAGGTCGACGGCGTGGGCGACGTGTCGCCCGGCATCCCGTCCGACGACGGCGAGGCGGTGCAGCTGTTCGTGCCGATCGACACCTCGGGCGACGTCGGCGAGACGGTCGAGGCGGTGCGCGCGGCGATCGCAGACGACCTGCCGAGCGGGTTGGATGCCTGGGTCACCGGCCCCGCCGGCTTCACCGCCGACCTCGTGCAGGGCTTCCTCGGCATCGACGGACTGCTCCTCGGCGTCGCGCTCGGCGCCGTCTTCATCATCCTCGTGATCGTCTACCGATCGCCGCTCCTCCCGATCCTCGTGCTGCTCACTTCGACGTTCGCGCTGTGCGTCGCGCTCCTGACGGTGTGGTGGCTGGCGAAGGCGGGCGTATTCGTCCTGAACGGCCAGGTGCAGGGCATCCTCTTCATCCTCGTGATCGGCGCCGCGACCGACTACGCGCTGCTGTACGTCGCCCGCTTCCGCGAGGCGATCGCGCAGGGCAGGCGGCGATGGGATGCCACGACGGCCGCCTGGCGCGGCGCGTTCGAGCCCATCCTCGCCTCGGGCGGCACCGTGATCGCGGGCCTCCTGTGCCTGCTGCTGAGCGACCTCGCGACCAACCGCGCGCTCGGACTGATCGCCTCGATCGGCATCGTCTTCGCGGTGCTCTCGGCGCTGACCTTCCTCCCCGCCCTGCTCGCGCTCGTCGGCCGGGCGGCGTTCTGGCCGTTCCTGCCCAAGACCGGCACCGCGCCCGATGCGGGCGCCGACGTCGAAGCGCTCGTCACGAACCCGGATGCCCCGGTGCACGGCTTCTGGGAGCGCCTCGCGCGCCTCATCGCCCGGCACGCGCGTCTCGTCTGGATCGTGACGACGGTGGTCCTGCTCGCAGCGTCGGCGGGTGTGCTGCAGCTGAAGGCCGACGGCGTGCCGCAGAGCGACCTCGTGCTCGGGGCTTCGGAGGCGCGCGACGGACAGGACGTGCTCGCCGCGCACTTCGCCGCCGGGTCGGGGAGCCCCGCCTACGTCATCGTGCCGGAGGGCGACGTGGCGACCGCGCTCGAGGTGCTCGGCGACAGCGACGGCGTCGACTCGGTTGCCGCGGCGTCGCAGGACTCCCCGTCGGGACAGGTGCAGGTGGAGCTCTCCGGCGGCGACGTCGTCTACACGACCGCGGGCCCGCCGGCCGCGGCCGGGGCGCCGGCGGCCGCCCAGCCCGCGCCGACGGTCGCCGACGGCGACGTGCTGCTCATCGCGACGCTCGGCGACGAGGCCGACTCGCTCGCCGCGGAGGACACGGTGCGAGAGCTCCGCGGGGCGTTCGCCGACCGGCTCGGCGAGGGCACCGTGCTCGTCGGGGGACCGACGGCGATCGACCTCGACACGAACGACACCTCGATCCGCGACCGCACCGTCATCATCCCGGTGATCCTCCTCGTGATCCTCGTGATCCTGATGCTGCTGCTGCGAGCCGTGGTGGCGCCGATCCTCCTCATCCTGAGTGTCATCGTCTCGTTCGGGGGGGTGCTCGGGGTGAGCGCGCTCGTGTTCAACCACGTGTTCCACTTCCCGGGGGCCGACCCCGCGGTGCCGCTGTACGGCTTCGTGTTCCTCGTGGCGCTCGGCGTCGACTACAACATCTTCCTGATGTCGAGGGTGCGCGAGGAGTCGCTGCGCCACGGCACGCGCCCCGGCATCCTGCGGGGGCTCGTCGCGACGGGCGGGGTGATCACCTCGGCGGGGCTCGTGCTGGCGGCGACGTTCGCGGCGCTCGGCGTCATCCCGATCCTCTTCCTCGCGCAGCTCGCGTTCATCGTCGCGTTCGGCGTGCTGCTCGACACGTTCGTCGTGCGCTCGCTGCTCGTGCCCGCGGCGGCGTACGATCTGGGACGCGTCATCTGGTGGCCCTCGAAGCTGTGGCGGCGAGACGGCGGTGACAGCGGAGGGCGATGATCCGAGCGGCGGAGCGCGTGGGCGGGTGGGTCTGGCGGCTCGCCCGGCGGATCGCCGAGTGGTTCGGCGGCCGCCGGTACGACACCGGTCCGTCCGCGGCGCACGCCGTGACCTCGCGGCCCGGCGCCGGGTTCACCTCGAGGGCGGCGATCCGCTACACGTTCACCGGTGGCCGTGTGGCGGTCACGCCCGATCTCGGCGCCGAGCTGCGGGAGCGGCGCATCGTGCCGGGTGACGAGCTGCGCTACGCCGTGCTGCCGGAGTGGAGTGCGACCGGTGACGTGCGCGACGGGTTCGCCGCCGACGCCGTGGCGCTCGACCTCGTCCTCGACGACGGCTCGCTCCTCAGCGCGTACGGGGTGCGCGACCAGTACGGGGTCGCGCTCGATCCGCGCGCCCAGCACGAGGGCGCCGCGCTCCACCCCGACCAGTGGAATCTCGTTCGCGTCGCCCTCGACGCGGTCGCCGGCCGCGTCGTGGCGGGCGTGCGGCTGCGCGTCGTGGAGACGCGCGCGCCTGGCGCCGGGCGGCGGACGCTCGTCGGCTGGCTCGACACGATCTCGATCGGGCCGGTCGCACCCGAGCCGGAGCGCCCCGCCGACCGGGCGCGCACCCGGCAGGGCACGATGTCGACACCCGCCCTCTCGCGCGGCAACACCGCGCCGACCGTGGCGGTGCCGGGCGGCTTCGTCGGAGGCATCCCGGTCACCCGCGCCGACTCCGCCCGCTGGCCGTACACGTGGCACGCCGACAACACCTCCGACAACAGGTCGGTGCTGCAGGCGTTCGCGACGTCGCACCTGCCGAGCCCGTGGATGGGGGAGCGCGGCGCGTTCCAGGTCATGCCGGTGCTGCCGCCTCCGCCGGGAGAACCGGTACCCACCTCGCCCGGGGCGCGGGCGCTCGGCTTCTCGCACGACGACGAGATCGCCCGTCCGCACGACTACCGGGTGACGCTCGACGGCGGCATCCACGTCGAGATGACGGCCACCGACCACACCGTGCTCGTGCGCGTCGGCTTCCCGCCGGGCACGGCCGAGGGCGTGCTCGTGTTCGACCAGATCGACGGGCACGGCGCGGTGAGTCTGCCCGGCGAGACGGGTGTGCCGGGCGACGCCTTGCGCGCGTACACCGACGACGGCACGGAGGCCCAGCGCGACCGCGCCGCCTCCCCGCGCGCGTACCTGCACGCGCAGCTCGACCGGCCGATCGTCGCGGCCGACCGCGTGCGCACGGGCCTGCGGACGCCCGGGGAGTCGCCGCGCGCGTGGGTGCGGGTGGCGCTGGATGCCTCGGCCACGGTCACCGTGCGCCTCGCGACGAGCTTCATCGGCACCGCGCAGGCCGAGCGGAACCTCGCGCTGGACGGGGCGGATGCGCCGTTCGACGAGGTGCGCGAACGCGCCGGGCATGCGTGGGATGCCTGGATCGGCCGCATCGGGCTGCCGAGCGGCGACGGGGAGACGGCCGGTGACGGGACATCCGCTGCCGCGGTCGAGCAGCGCGCCATGATGGCGACGGCGCTCTACCGGGTGGGGCTCTTCCCCGCCCGCGCGCACGAGAACCTCGGCACGGCCGAGGACCCCGATCCGCGCTATGCGAGCCCGTTCCATCCCGTCGACGGGTCGAGTGCCGACCGCACCGGCGCCCGCGTGCTGCCGGGCGAGCTGAGCGTCAATCACGGGTTCTGGGACACCTACCGCACCGCGTGGCCGCTCTACGCGCTGCTCGACCCGGAACGCGCGGGGCGGCTGCTCGACGGGTTCATCGAGCACTATCGCGCGTCCGGATGGACGAGCCGGTGGTCCTCGCCCGGCCCGGTCGATTCGATGACGGGCACCTCGCTCGACACCGTCACCGCGCAGGCGGTCGACGCGGGGGTGCCGGTCGACCTCTGGAACGCGTTCGACGCGGCGCTGCGCAACGCGAGCGTGCCCTCCACCGACCCGCGCCTGGGCCGCAAGGGGCTCGCGACCTCCGCCTACCGCGGATGGGTCGACAACGACACCCACGAGGGACTCACCTGGACCCTCGACGGGTCGATCAACGACCTCGCCGTGGCGCGTCTGGCGCGCGCCCTCCTCGACCGCGTTCCCGCCGCGCACGAGCGGCGGGGCGAGCTCGTGGCGGCGGCCGCGTACTTCACGGCGCGCGCGGGCTCCTACGCGCACGTGTTCGACCCGCGCACGGGGTTCTTCCTCGGCCGCGACGTGCGCGGGCGGTTCCGGATGGATGCCGAGGCGTACGACCCCACCGTCTGGGGGTTCGACTACACCGAGACGAACGGCTGGGGCACGGCCTTCTCGGTGCCGCACGACGGGGCCGGGCTCGCCGCGCTGCACGGCGGACGCGAGGCCCTCGCCCGGCGGCTCGAGCAGTTCTTCGCGGTGCCCGAGCGGGGCGACGACCGCATCCGCGGATCGTACCCGATCGTCATCCACGAGATGGTCGAGGCCCGCAATCTGCGCGCCGGGCAGTGGGCGCCCTCGAACCAGCCGGCCCACCACATCCCGTTCATGGCGCTGTTCGCCGGCCGCCCCGACCTCGCGCAGCACGCCGTGCGCACCGCCGTGGAGCGCATGTTCACCGGCGGTGAGATCGGCCAGGGCTGGCCCGGCGACGAGGACAACGGCGAGATGGCGGCGTGGTGGGTGTTCGCCGCGCTCGGCCTCTACCCGCTCGTGCCCGCGACCGCGGGCTACGTCATCGTCGCGCCCGCGGTGCCCGAGGCCCGCGTCCGTCTCGGCGACGATGCGTGGCTCGTCATCCGCGCGCCCGGAGCGAGCCGGAGCCGGCGCTTCGTGCGGTCGGTGCTCCTCGATGGACAGCCCTGGGCGAGCGCGTTCCTGCCGCACGAGCGCATCGCGCGCGGCGCGACCCTCGACATCGAGCTGTCCGACGAGCCCGAGCCGTGGGGGAGTGCGCCCGCCGACGAGCCGCCGTCGCTGACCCCGCACGGACGGCTGCCGACGGTGCTGCGCGACCTGACGACGGATGCCGAGGTGCAGGCATCCACCGGCGCCACAGGATCACCCGCCGACGCCGTCGACGACGACGCGGCGTCGCCCGGCGTGGCCCTGAAACCGGGGGAGTGGGTGGCGGTCACCGGTGTCGACGGCTCGCCGGAGATCCTCACGGTGACGGTCGACGCGGCGGGTCGCCACCGCTTCCGCCTGGAAGCGGGGACGGACGACGGATGGCGGACGGTGTTGCGCGTCGACACCGCGTTCACCTGGGACCGGCAGCTGCGGCCGTTCGTGCTGCCGCCGTACGGTCCGGCGCGGGGTGCTGCACCGGTGAGCCGGTGGCGCCTCGTGGCCGAGTCGGCGTTCACGGTGCGTCAGCTCGAACTGCTCGTCCGTGAGGAGTACCGCCTCCCGGTGGTCCGGGCGGAGCGCGACGCCGATACCCTCGGATCATGACCAGAGCACTGCTCATCGTCGACGTCCAGAACGATTTCACCGAGGGCGGCGCGCTCGCCGTCGCCGGCGGCGATGCGGTCGCGGCGGGCGTCTCCGCCTACCTCGCCGCGCACGCGGGCGACTACGACGTGATCGTCGCGTCGCGCGACTGGCACGACCCCGACTCCGACAACGGCGGGCACATCGCCCTCGGCGGCGAGCCCGACTTCGTCGACACGTGGCCGGTGCACTGCGTCGCAGGCACCCCGGGCGCCGCGTACGACCCGCTGCTGCAGGCCGGCGCCGTCACCCACCACGTGCGCAAGGGGCAGGGCGCGCCCGCCTACTCGCTGTTCGAGGGCACGGCAGACGACGGCCGGACCGCCGCCGAGATCCTGGCGGAGCACGGCGTCACCGAGGCCGATGTGACCGGCATCGCGACCGATCACTGCGTGCGGGCGTCGGCGCTCGACGCCATCGCCCACGGCATCCATGTGCGGGTGCTCACCGACCTCGTCGCCGGCGTCGCGCCCGAGCCGTCCGAGGCGGCGCTCGCCGAGCTCGCCCACGCGGGCGCCGAGCTGGCGGTCTCCGCGTGAGCGTGGTGGCGGGCTGGTATCCCGACCCGAGCGGCGCGTCGCGCGAGCGCTGGTGGGACGGGGCGCAGTGGACGGCGTATGAGCGGGATGCCCCCGTGGCGCTCGCCCCGGCGGCGCCGTCCGCGCCGTCTTACGCTGCTCCCGCCTACGCTGCTCCCGCCTACGCTGCGCAGCCGTACGCCGCCGCGCCGTCCGCGGCGTATGCCGCGACGGGCATGCCCTCGAAGGTGCAGGTCGACACGAACACGGTCTGGATCTGGCTCACGATCGTCGCCACCGTGCTGCCGTTCGCGACGCTCTTCCTGATCGATTGGAACGGATACCTGGATGCCATGCTGCGCATCGAGTCACGTGGCGCGGTCGCCGACATGGAGCAGTGGCAGCTGCGGACCCTCGGCGTCTCGCTGCTCAGCTGGGCGGCGATGGGCGCGGGGATCGTGTTCAGCTGGCTCGACTGGCGGGAGCTTCGCCGCCGGGGCGTGCCGGCGCCGTTCCACTGGGCATGGTCGTTCTTCTCGCTGCTGGGCGGGGGAGCGGCGGTCTACATGATCGGCCGCGCCGTCGTGCTGCGCCGTCGCACGGTGTCGGGCGGCTGGCCGCCCCTCTGGGTGTGGATCGCCGTCACCGTCGTCGGCTACGGGGTCGCCATCGCGTGGTCCGTCGCGCTCGTCGGGCAGGTGTTCAGCCGCCTCGCCGGGGCGTACGCCTGACCTTGGAATCGCGCCACCGGATGAGTCGTCGCAGGGTGGGCCCCGTGGGGCTCGAACCCACGCAGACGGTTTTCGACCTGTTGGCGATTGCCGCAAATCGTTGATTTTCCGCGGTTTTCTGGCATGCCCAGCAACAGATGAAAACATCGAAATGCGTACAGATGTTGTCAAAATGTTGTCACGGAACGTGAGGTCTTGGGCCCGTTGCGGACGGGTGGGTCAATCCTGGACCGTTTGTATCGCGATGCGATACGCGATACACTCGCCGGGTGATCGTCAGCTTCCGACACAAGGGACTGCGAGCTCTCTACGAGTCGGGGTCGAAGAAGGGTGTGCAGCCTGCGCATGCTCCAAAGCTCACCCGCATCCTGGGTGTGCTCGATGTCGCTCAGGCGCCGGCCGATCTTTCGATCCCCGGATTCCGCACCCACGAGCTGAGGGGCGACTTGTCCGGCCACTGGTCGGTCTGGGTTAACGGCAACTGGCGAGTGATTTTTCGGTTCGTCGGCCAGGATGTCGAACTCGTGGACTACCAGGACTACCACTGAAGGGGGAGAAGACCATGATGAAGAACCCGCCCCACCCCGGCGAAATCATTGGGGAAGACGTGATCGGCGAACTTGGCCTGAGCGTCGCTGAGGCTGCCGCGCGCCTCGGCGTATCCCGAGTCACGCTGAGCCGCGTTATCCACGGCCATTCAGGGGTGAGCCCCAATCTCGCCATTCGTCTGGAGCGGTCAGGTGTCGGTACGGCGCGGGCCTGGATGGCCATGCAGACCGCCTATGACCTCGCGCGCGAGCTTGAGGACAAGTCGCACGACGTGCAGCCTCTGGTCGTCGCCTGACAGGACGAGGGAGGGGCGCGGCCCCGGCCCGAAAAGGATCGTCCTACGGGACACTCCTGATTCGCAGCATGAGTCGTGCTGCGGATTCCTGCGCGGTATGACCGCTCTGGCAACGCGGAATGGCACCTGGATCGTGTCAGATTAGTGCCCCACGCCCGGCCGGAGTGCGGCGATGATGTCGGCGGCTTCCCCCGTTGGCGGGGTGGTCGCGGTGAGTTCGTGTCCGTCGATGGTGATCGTGACGTCACGCAGCGGGCGCAGCGCGCGGACGATACGGCGGACCGTCACGCCGGTGGTCTTGTAGAGGTGCCGGCTGATCGCGAGAGCGCAGAACACGACGGTGAGGTGCGCGTGGATCGAGTCCGCGGTCGACGCGAACATCGGCCTCGCCCGCAGGTCGGTCTTTGCCATCCGGAACGTCGCCTCGACCTGGAACAGGTCATGGTAGGCCGCCACGATCTCTGCAGCGGAAGCCGTCGCGGTGCTGAGGTTGGTGACGTACCCCTTGAGGCCGATGTATTCGCGGGCCTTCTCGACTCTTGCCCAGTTCACGCCGGGCCCCGTGCCGAGGGTGACGAACCGGTCCTTCTTCGCCGGGCGGGTGCCGGCAGCGATCTGCTCGGCGCGTTCGATCTGCTTGTTCAACGTGATGTTGTCGCGGATCTTCCGCTTGTGGGAGTACTGCCACACCACTCGCCGCTCCCGCGCGTTCACACCCGCACCCATGGTTCGGGTGGTCTCGACCGTCTCCCCATCGGTGACGATGTTCCCGACGGTCGCGTAGTGCTCGGCGAGATCGTATGGCGCGGAGGAGGTGCGGGAGCCGACGATGAAACCGAACCCGGCGTCCTCCAGCCGGTTCAGGTTCGCTGCGGACAGCATGCCGGCGTCCGCGACGACCACGACCTCGGTCGCGGAGTGACGTTCGCGGAACTGGTCGAGGACGGGCAGCAGGGTGAGGGTCTCGCCCCTGTTGCCCGCGAACTCGTGGACTTCGAGGGGGAACCCGCCCTGGTCCACGAGGAGGCCGACGAGGATCTGCGGGTCGACGCGGCGCTCTTTGCTCATCCCGACCTTGCGGAGCTTGTCTTCACGCTCCGCCTCGAAGTAGAGGGTGGTGACGTCGTAGAGCACGACGGTGAGCGGGCCAGATCGGGTCGCATGCGCGTAGGCTGCGGCGGCGATCTTCGACCGCCAGTCCTGCTCAACGCTGCGGGCGAGGGTCCGCCACACGGTCGACAGCGACGGCGCACCCGGGACACCGAGCTCGTCCCACACCCGCAGCGTGTCCGCCTTGCTGGTCGGCTCGACGACGCGGGCCAGGACCAGCTTCTTGAATGTGTCGTTGCCGACCGCGTCGAACCCGAGACGGGCGTAGGCGTCCTCGAGGACATCCCACAACAACCTGGACCTCGACCCGGTCACCGTCGGCGCGGTCGTGGCCGGCGGCGTCGCGCCCAGCCCGTCCAGATCGAACGGGACATGCCCGGCCAGCTCCGCGATCCGCTCCCGCGCGATCGCGACCAGCACCGCGAGCTGCTCATCGTCGTGCGCGGAGCCGAGGTGCTCCACGATCGTCCGCACACCACGGGTCTTCGACGCGATCTGCACCGCCGTCGCACCCGACGCGGTGCGCACCTTCCGCACGAACCACCCCACCGAGCGAGTCTAGATCGACGCCATTAGTGCCCCGCACGAGGCACCAGCACCCCCGGAAAATCAAGCCTCAACGATCCTCAACCCGCGAAATCACCCGACGGTGACACGATCCAGGTCCTACGGGACACTCCTGATTCGCAGCATGAGTCGTGCTGCGGATTCCTGCGCGGTATGACCGCTCTGGCAACGCGGAATGGCACGCCCCTGTACGTGAGTAGCTCCTCACGCGGTCGGATTAGAGCTGATCGGCTGGGCGGAGCAGGATCTCGTTGATGGCTAGGTATCGGGGGCGGGAGAGGGTGAAGGTGATGACTTCGGCGATATCTTCTGCGGTGACGGTGGCTTTGTCGTACAGGTCGGCGACGGCTGTCTTGGTTTGCCCGTGGGTGATGTGGGTGGGCAGTTCGGTGGCGACGACCCCGGGTTCGATCAGGGTGACGCGAACGGCGGGCAGCAGCTCTTGGCGTAGCGCTTCGGACCAGCCGTTGATGCCCCATTTGGTGGCGGCGTAGACACCGTTCCCGGCTCTTGCGGTTCGGCCGGCGACGGAGGAGATGTTGACGATGTCGCCGCCTTTTGAGGCCGTGAGCTGGTCCAGGAACACTTCAGTGGTGGTGATCGCGCCGAGCAGGTTGACCTCGATCATCTGCCGGTAATCGTCGCGCTGGTCGGCAGAGAACGGGCCGAGGAGCATGATTCCGGCGTTGTTGATGAGGACGTCGGCGCGGCCTAGTTCGGTTTTGACCTGTGCGGCGGCGGTGGTGAGGGAGTCTCGGTCGGTGACGTCGGCGGCGATTGCCAGCGCTCCGTCGCCCAGCTCGGCGGCGGTCGCGGTGATGCGGTCGGTGCGGCGGGCGAGGAGGGCGACGCGGTAGCCGGCGGCGTGCAGGGCGCGGGCGGTGGCCTCGCCGATACCGGAGGAGGCGCCGGTGACGACGGCGACGCGGGGGGTGGTGGTCATGGGAGGTTCTTTTCGTCGGTGGTCACGCGGTCTGCTGATGCGGATCTGCGGGGAGGGGTGTGGCTGCCCAGCTGCGCAGCAGGTCGAGGGCGTCGGCGGAGGGGGTTCCTGCCTCGGCGAGGTATGTCGCGAGGCGGACGTTGGCCACGTTCTGCAGGGTCAAGGTCTGGTAGCTGAGCGTCATCTCGCCGACCACGGGGTGGTTGATGCGTTTGGTGCCGGTGCTGTGGGTGCGGACGGTGTGGCTGCCCCACCAGGTGCGGAACTCGGTGCTGCGGGTGGCGAGCTCACCAACCAGCGCGGCCAGTTGACGGTCGCTGGGGTCGTGGCCGGCGAGGAGCCGCATGGCCGACACGGATTCGCGGGCCACGGCGTCCCAGTCCGGGTAGAAATCTCGCGACCGCGGGTCGAGGAACAGATAGCGGGCGGTGTTGACCGGTGCCGCATCGGTGGGGAAGAGGTGAGGGAACAGCGCGCGGCCAAGGGGGTTGGAGCCGAGCGGATCCCCGAGCTTGGACAGGGCCACGGCGGGAACGTCGCGCATGGTGTCCATCAGTTGCGTGATCTGGGGCGATAGTCGGGTGTCTGGCTTGGGGCGGGCGGGTCGGCGTGTCCCGGTCGCCACTCTGGCGAGGTCGAACAGGTGCTGCGACTCCGCGTCGGTCAGCTGCAGCGCGTTCACCAGCGCGTACAGGACGCTCTCGGAGACCCCGCCGAGATCCCCGCGTTCCATGCGGGTGTAGTACGCGGTGCTGACCCCGGCGAGCTGGGCGACTTCTTCGCGCCGAAGCCCGGGAACACGCCGTTCTCCACCGAAAACGGTCAGGCCGGCCTTCTCGGGGGTAATGCGGCCGCGGAGAGCGGTGAGGAACTCCTGTACCTCGTGCCTGGTATCCATGCGTTCGACGTTAGACCCGCCCACTGTCAGGGTGAGAGTCCCTGCTGTTCACCCCCAACGGGAAGTGTCATTCGGCCCTGGGGGTGAATACTGGGGACTCTCACCCCTCGAGGGGCCGTGCGTACCGTTGCAGTATGACTACTCCGAACCTCACCCTGAACAACGGCGTCGAGATCCCCGCGATCGGCCTCGGCGTCTTCCAGACCCCGCCCGACGAGACCGTGGCTGCGGTGACCGCGGCGCTGCAGACGGGATACCGACACATCGACACCGCCGCTGCGTACGGCAACGAGCGCGAGGTCGGGCAGGGCATCCGCGACTCCGGCGTGGACCGGTCCGAAATCTTCATCGAGACGAAGGTCTGGATCAGCGACTACGGCTACGAGGAGACCCTGCACGCGTTCGACAAGAGCGCCGGCAAGCTCGGCGTCGACCAGATCGACCTGCTCATCCTCCACCAGGCGCTGCCGTCCGCGTTCGAGAAGACCATCGGCGCGTACAAGGCGCTGGAGAAGCTTCTCGCCGATGGAAAGGTCCGTGCGATCGGTGTCAGCAACTTCATGCCCGAGCACCTCACGCAGCTGCTCGAGCAGACCGAGACCGTGCCGGCGGTGAACCAGATCGAGCTGCACCCGTACTTCCAGCAGAAGGAGCTCGTCGCGCTGCACAAGGAGCACGGCATCACCACGCAGGCGTGGTCACCGATCGGAGGAATCACGTCCTACCGCGACTCCGCAAAGCGCAGCTTCGATGAGCCCGTCATCCTCGCCATCGGTGAGAAGTACGGCAAGTCCGCCGCCCAGGTCATGCTGCGCTGGCACATCCAGAACAGCGTCCAGGTGATCCCCAAGTCCACCAAGGCCGAGCGGATCGCGGAGAACTTCGACGTCTTCGACTTCCACCTCACTTCGGAGGAGATCGCACAGATCGACGCCCTCGACACCGGCGTCCGCGGCGGACCCGAGCCCGAGGTCATCACCCTCGAAGCGTTCGGCCGCGACATCCCCGAAGCGTGACCGCACGGGTGCGGGCATCACGCCCGCACCCGCCCCTCCGCAACACACAGCCCGCACCGAGGAGGCTTCGTGGACCGCCGCCAGTTCCTCATCCGCTCACTGTCCGCGCTCAGCGTCGCAGCGGTCGGCGTTCTCGCCGCCTGCAGTCCCACCCGAGAGAGCCCTGTGCCTTCTGCAACTGATGACCCGGCGGCAGCACCCACCACCCCGGCGCAAACCCGTCGGGTGCTGGTGGCGTACTTCTCCCGGCCTGGGGAGAACTACTACTACGGCGACCGCGTCACCCTGGAGACGGGTAACACCCACGTTGTGGCCGACATGATCGCCGCCGCGGCATCCGTCGACGTCTACCGGATCGAGGCGGCGGACCCTTACCCGGAGGACTATGAAGAAACTGTCGCCCGCAACGTGCGCGAAGAGGACTCCGACGCGCGCCCCGCGATCGCGGGCACCCTTCCCGACGTCGCCCAGTACGACACGATCCTCCTCGGCAGCCCAGTGTGGAATGTGCAGACCCCGATGATCATGCGCACCTTCGTCGAAGGCGTTGACCTCGCCGGGAAAACCGTCCACCCGTTCGTCACGTACGCCGTCAGCGGCATGGGACGCGTCGACAGTGACTACGCAGATCTCTGCCCCGATTCCACGATTGCCGAAGTCCTCGCCGTGCAGGGCGAGACGGCCGCACAAGCCCAACCCGACGTCGAAGCCTGGCTTCGACGCATCGGACTCTGATCAACCCACGGGAGAGAACCACCATGACCGATCACGCCGTCACCGTCCTCATCGTCGGAGCAACAGGAAGCATCGGGCAGCACGTCGTCGAACAAGCCGTCCAGGCCGGACATGACACCCGAGCGCTCGTCCGCAACAGCAACAAGGCCCGCGGCCTCGCTTCCGGAGCCGAGGCAGTCATCGGTGACCTCACGGACGCCAGCACGCTCGCTGAGGCCGTCGACGGTATCGACGCCGTCGTCTTCACCCACGGCAGCAGCAACGAGGCGGAGGCCGTCAACTACGGGGCCGTCCGCAACGTGCTCCGCGCCCTGAATGGCCGACCGGTCCGGATCGCACTGATGACGACCATCGGAGTCACCACTCGCCGCGAGACATCCGAATGGAAGCGACGCGGCGAACGCCTCGTCCGCGCCAGCGGCAACACGTACACGATCGTTCGCCCCGGCTGGTTCGACTACAACGCACCCGACGAGCTGAAAATCACCATGCGCCAAGGGGACACCCACCTCACCGGCACCCCCGCAGACGGCGCGATCGCCCGCAGGCAGATCGCCCGCGTACTGCTCGACAGCCTCACCAACCCCCAGGCCGCCCGCCGAACCCTGGAACTCGTCGCCGAACAAGGCCCCGAACAGGCCGACCTCGGACCGGTATTCGGCACCCTGGAACCCGACCCCACCGGGTCCCTCGACGGCGCCAAAGACACCGACAACCTGCCGGCATCCGAAGAACCCCAGCGCGTCGTCGACGACCTCAACACCCTCCGCGGCAACGACTGATCACCGATCGACGAGGAGACGCACATGAACACCCGCACTCTCGGCCGCGCCGGCCTGGAAGTATCGTCCATCGGCTTCGGATGCATGGGCCTCAGCCACGGCTACGGCCACAACCTCGACGACGCACACGGCATCGACGTGATCCGCCGCGCTGTCGACCTCGGAGTGACCTTCTTCGACACCGCCCAGGTCTACGGCCCCTTCACCAACGAAGAACTCGTCGGCAAAGCACTCGCCCCCGTCCGCCACGATCTCGTTATCGCCACCAAGTTCGGCTTCGACTTCGACGGCACCAGCGAAACCGGACTGAACAGCACCCCCGACTACATTCGACAGACCGTGGACGCATCGCTCCAGCGCCTCGGCGTCGACAAAATCGACCTGCTCTACCAGCACCGTGTCGATCCCACCGTCCCGATCGAAGACGTCGCCGGGACGGTCAAAGAGCTGATCGACGCAGGCAAAGTCACCCACTTCGGCCTATCCGAAGCCGGCGCCGACACCATCCGCCGCGCGCACGCCGTCCAGCCCGTGACTGCCCTGCAAAGCGAATACTCACTGTGGTGGCGGGAACCCGAAGAAGTGATTCTCCCCACCCTCCTCGAACTCGGCATCGGACTCGTCCCGTTCAGCCCTCTGGGCAAAGGACTCCTCACGGGCACCCTCGACACCTCGACATCGTTCGGTGAGGGTGACGTCCGCGCGACCCTGCCGCGCTACAGCGCCGAAGGCCGCGACGCGGGACAGCAGCTCGTCGACCTACTCGCCCGGATCGCCGCGCGAAAGAACGCGACGTCCGCCCAGATCGCCCTCGCGTGGCTCCTCGCGCAGAGCACCTCGATCGTGCCCATCCCCGGCACGACGAAGGTTCACCGCCTGGAAGAGAACGTCGGCGCATCCGACGTCGTCCTCGACCAAAACGAACTCGCGGAGCTGGCCACCGCATCAAGCCTCGTCGACACCTCGATCGCGAGGTACCCCGAGAGCATGCAGAAGTGGATCGATCGCTGATCGATTGACAGGAGACTGTGAGGTCAGCGCACGATCGCCCAGCCGTGCGCTGCGAGTGCACCGGGGAAAGATCTCGTGACCGGGTCTGCCGCCAGCAGCGCACCGTCCCGGAGAGTTGTCGCCTCATCGCCAAGGTTCAGCGCGATTGTGAGCCGTTGGTCATCGAAGACGACATCGAACTCCAGGTGTTCGTTGGTCAGGTATCGCGGTTCTGATGTCGTCGCACGGTGCAGCCACGGGTGACGGCGCCGCAGACCGAGCAGCTCCACGTAGAGAGCGGTGACGTAAAGGTCTCGTCCCGGCAGGGCCTCGGGTCCCTCGACGGGGAACACAGGTCGGATCGCATCGTCACCCCCTTCACGCTCCTCCTTCACGCCACGGAACCCCCACTCGTCACCGGCGTACACGGTCGGGGTGCCGCCGAGTACGCCGAGCAGCACCACTGCATGGGGGTGATGACGGGAGTCAGCGATCACCGAAGCGATGCGAGTGACATCGTGGTTTCCGATGAAAGTGGTAGGCGCGAACTCGCGCAGCATCTCGCTGTGCCCCTTCAAAGCCCACGCCAACTCCCAGAGGTTGCGGTCTTCGATACTTGACCAGATCGCCTTCCACAACTGGTACTGGGTGACGCTGTCCACCGTGCTTTCGCGGACGAACGCGTTGTATTCCCCGTGGATCACCTCGGCCTCGAACCAGGCTTCGGGGTGCGAGCGGCGCACCTCGGGGAGTACCGCTACCCAGAACTGCGGGGGAACCCGATACGCGGCATCCAACCGCCAGGCGTCAGCGCCCCGATCCAGCCAGTTCCGCATCACATCGATGACGAGGCGCTTAGTCTCTTGGTTCGAGTGATCGAGCTCCACCAAGGCGCCGTGACCCTCAAAGGAAACAAGCCCGCCGTCATCGCCGCGCTTGAGGGCTGCCGAGCCGGCAGAAACAAGCGGATGCTCCCGCCCCAGGTGATTGAAGACACCGTCCAACTGCACGCGTAGACCACGCGCTTGCGCTTCAGCGATGAGTGTGTCGAAGTCCGTGTCGTCTCCCAGCCGCGGGTCGATGCGGAAGTGATCCACGGTGTCGTAGCCGTGACTGGATGACGCGAAGATCGGGCCGAGAGCGATTCCGGATGCCCCGAGCTCGATGACGCGGTCCAGCCAGGGGATAAGTCGCAAGAGTCGGTGCTGGTCGGGGCTCGCGCTGCCGTCGGTGCTCTCAGGAAACGCGCCGACGAATCCCAACGGGTACGCACGCCACCAGATCGCATGAGCGACCCAATCCGGCTCACGGCCCAGGGCGCTGTCAGCGATAGTCATTCTTCGACGGTACTCGCGAACCCTGAGCCGCTGCCTCGGCAACTTGATAGCCGCGAAAGCCCGTCAACCTAAGATTTGCGTCCGCCGAAAACGATCGTTTACGGCAGGGCGGCTACCGACGACGAGTAGGTGAGTGGCACACAGACATACGAGCTTCCGAAACCCCCTGCCGATACCCCGACGCGCCGAAACGTCGGCGGGACCTTTTCGGCACGACGGTGAGACCGAGCAGGCGGGAGTCGTCGGGAGTCTCGATTGGATCATTCACGCGTACTAACGAAGCCCCGCGAGAGGTGTCCGCAAGGGGATCCGCGAGCGTTCGGCGACGCGCTAGCGTCGCAGCCAGACTGTCTGACATGGCGTTATCTCCGTCGCCTCTGGGCGCCGAGCTTGGACCGTGTGTCACGCTTGGCCACATGACTTCAGTCCACTATTCGCCCACGCACCTTCGTGAGGTGGCCGCGTCAGTTAAAGAGTTCGAAGCGGCCTTTCGGGACTTCATGGCGATGCACGAGGAGAACACTTTTGCGCGTGGGATCCTGCCAGCTGTCTTCCGCCGCGACGGCGTTGATGATGAGAAGCATCTCGCCGCTCAGCGCCGCGTGGAATTGGCCTCCGGCAGGGCCGCGACCTCGACCGCGATAACCGCCGTCCGCTACGCCGTGCAAGGAGCGGGAGTTGTAGATCCCATCGCCGCCTGGGCGACTGTTACCCAACCCAAGCCCGTGCTAGATGTACTGACCCAGATCGTTGTTGACGTAGGAGAGACCTCCGGGGTCGAGTTGGAGCTGTCTAAGTTCTTCAGCTCAAACGCACGGAGGTCTCTCTTGTCTCACGCTAATGCCCGGCTGACTCCGGCCGGCCGGTTGATCATGGTTCAGCGCATCCAGTCGGGGCGTGCGGTCGCGCATGTTGCCGCGGAAATGGGGATCTCCCGCACGACCGCGTGGCGGTGGTGGCGCAGGTTCCGGGAGTGCGGCCCGGCGGGCCTGATCGATCGTTCCAGCGTCGCCCGCTCCCACCCTCGCCAGACCAAAGCGTGCGTGGAGGCGAGGGTGCGGATCATGCGGCACCTCACTCGGCGTGGGCCGGTGTTCATCGCTGACAAGCTCGGCTTGCAGGCCTCAACGGTCGGTAGGGTGTTGCGCCGCCACCACGTGCCGTTGCTGCGGGAGCTGGACCCGGTCACGGGGTCCGTGATCCGCGCGACCCGCCGATCCGCGCAGCGTTACGAGCATGATCATCCCGGGTCCCTGATCCACGTTGATGTGAAGAAACTCGGCCGTATCCCCGACGGCGGCGGATGGCGTCTGCATGGCCGCGGGCAACGTCCTGCGCGCAAGCGGGGCCTGGGTTACGACTACGTGCACACCGTCATCGACGACCATTCCCGAGTTGCTTACGCGGAGATCCACGACGACGAGAAAGGCACCACCGCGGCGGGCGTCCTCGACCGCGCGATCGCGTTCTACGCGCGCCTCGGCGTCACAGTCGAACGCGTCATCAGCGACAACGCGTTCGCTTACCGCCACTCGGCCGCGTTCAAGGCAGTGGTCGACGCGCACGGCATCCGACAGCGGTTCATCAAACCGCACTGCCCCTGGACCAACGGGAAAGTCGAACGCCTCAACCGCACCCTCGCCACCGAGTGGGCCTACGCCCGCCCCTGGAGCTCGAACGACGACCGAAAAGCAGGGTTGACGACCTGGCTCGACTACTACAACCTAGACAGGCACCACCTCGGCATCGGAGGCAAAACCCCCATCGACCGAATCAACAACGGTCGAGGTCAGTACAGCTAGAACCTGCGAACATCCTCTCAGCATGCGGGCAAGCGCTAGGTGTACTTCCTCGGGAGGTTGTGAACGGGTGAGGTAGGCGAAGACCTCCGGGCAGGATGTGGGTTACCACACTCGCATCCTGACCACGGAGGTCATCGTGTCTCACGCTAACGCGCCTTTGACGCCGGAAGGGCGTCGTCGTCTTGCTGTCCTCGTCGTGGATCGGGGCTGGTCGTTGCGGCGGGCAGCGGAACGGTTCCAGTGCTCGCCCGCGACGGCGAAACGGTGGGTCGACCGGTATCGGGCCGGGCTGCCGTTGACGGACCGCAGCTCGAGGCCGCAGACCTCGCCGAACCGGCTCCCGCGGAAGACGGAGCGGAGGATCGTGTCGTTGCGGTTCACCCGCCGGTGGGGTCCGCACCGGATCGCGTATCACCTGGGCCTTGCCCGCTCGACGGTCGGCCGGGTGCTGGCCAGGTATGGGATGCCGAAGCTCGTGAACATCGATCAGGCCACCGGGCTGCCAGTCCGAAAGCCGACGCCGAAGCGGTACGAGGTCGCAAGACCGGGCCAGCTGATCCACGTCGACATCAAGAAGCAGGGCCGGATCCCTGATGGCGGCGGCTGGCGCGCCTTCGGCCGCGGATCGGCGCAGGACCGTGCCGCGGCATCCGTCCGTGACAAGGCCGCACGGGCAGGAGCGGCCGGCTCCCGCGGCTACCGGTATCTGCACCACGCCGTCGACGACAACTCGAGAGTCGCGTACTCGGAGATCCTCGACGACGAACGCAAGGAGACCGCGGCAGGGTTCTGGACCCGCGCGAACGCGTTCTTCGCGAGCCTCGGAGTCACGGTCACCGCCGTGATGACAGACAACGGCGCGTGCTACCGGTCACACGCGTTCGCGGACGCGCTCGGCGACGGCGTGAAGCACAAGTGGACAAAGCCGTATCGGCCACAGACCAACGGAAAGGTCGAACGCTTCAACCGCACCCTCGCCGCCGAATGGGCCTACGCCAAGCCCTACGCCAGCGAAGCAGAGCGAGCCGCGGCCTACGAGACCTGGCTGCATCACTACAATCACCACAGACCCCACACCGGGATCGGCGGCCAGACCCCCTCAGCCCGCGTTCACAACCTCACGGGGAAGTACAGCTAGGGAGATTGGAGTCCAAGATCGCCGAGGCGGAAGCGGCTGCCGTCCCTGCCATCGACGCCGAGCAGATGCATCCACTTGTTTGGGGAGCCGCCCGCGCAATGTGGAGGGATGGTCACTATCGGCAAGCTGTTGTCGGAGCGGCCGAGGCGCTCGTCTCCCAGCTCAAGGCCCGCACCGGACGAAACAACGTTGCCGAGACGAGCCTGTGGCAACAAACATTCTCGGCCCAGCCTCCAACCGCTGAGCAGCCCCGTCTACGGTGGCCAGGTCCGTCTGATGATCGGACAACTAAGTCGATGAATGAAGGGCTCCGCCTCCTCACCTCGGCGGTCCAGCTGACGATTCGGAATCCAGCCACGCACAGCTCAGACCAGCTCACTCTGATAGAAGCCTCAGAGCGATTGGCCGTCCTAAGTCTCATGGCGCGGTGGGTTGAGAACTGCGAGCTCGAGCAAGCCGACGAGGATGGCGGCGGGTCGGATTAGTCGTCACGCTGCTCGCCTGCGCAGAAAGCGGGAGCTCGCCTCACGACCTGCCGGCTGGAGGGGCTGCCCCAGGTGGTTGTCCGTAAGCCGGTCCACTACCGTGCGCCGCTGCGGCGCTGGCCGATGCCGTATCCGGCCACCAAGCTGAGACCCACGATGCCGACAATGCTGATGGCGGCTGCCGTCGCCATCAGCGGCGTGAGCACGACGAGCGCGCCCGGGAAATATGTTTCGGCGGCGAGTGGTTGGTATGCGAACCAGCCGAAGGAAGCCGTCGCCGTCGGGGCCGTGGCGATGAACATGATTACGCCCCCGAGCGTAAGTACGCCAAAGCTGATCGCTGCGATGGCTGCTCTGGATGACAGTCGGTGCATGACCGAACGATACCGTTCGCTCAACGGTCGGCTTGCGGACGGTTATGCCCTGGTGCCGGTCGGCGCGGGCTGAAGGCTCTCGCGCTGTGCGGATAGGGCAGTCAGTGGCCAGGCGATGAGTGCGGCGAGGATGCCCGCGGCCGCACCGATTCCGCCCCACACCGGGACTCCGGGCCAGTTGCTGAGTGTGAAGCCGAAGATAAGCCAGAACCCTAAGGCGCCGAGAGCCGCACAGGCCGCACCGAGCCACGCGCGACTGTTGACAGACCGGTGAGGTCTGCGCGTCCACAGAAACAGCCCCAGGTAGTACACCGCACTCGAAACGAGCGCGGTGATCAGTCCGAAGAAGCCGCCGACGAAGGGCATGAGCACGATTGCCGACTCTTCACCTCGGTCGGGGGGAATGAGGAGTCCGAATACGACTAGTAGGAACACTGCTCCCGCGATGGCGCCGATCGCCAGCATCCATCCGATGACGCGACCGTACGTTCGCCACAGCATGCTGTCACGCTAGCGCAGCGGCACGCGCAAGCGTCGCCCGGCGCCCGCGGGCGGGTCCCTCAGCGGGCGGCATGTCAGTAGCGGTGATGGCCGAAGCGCTGGTCAGGGCGCGGAGCTGGTGCGTCGCTGGACGATAGCGAAAGCGACGACAAGTGAGACCAGCGTAAAGCCAATGGCCCATGCGAGCGCTGGTATCTCTGTGCCCAAAGATGGGACTGTCCAGTTCTCGAGTTCGGGTCGCAACGAGAACTGCCACGCGTTCCATGTGGTGAATGTCCAGCGCAACGCCACGAACAACAAGGCGCCGATCGGGATCGACGCACATGCCACCAGCATCATCGCGGTGGCCCTGCGCCTGCGCTCCATGCCGTCAGCTTAACCCTCGTGGTCCAGCCCCCGTCCACGGGCTTCGGCTGCCCGTCCGCGGGTCCACTACCGTGCGCCGCTGCGGCGCTGGCCGATGCCGTATCCGGCCACCAAGCTGAGACCCACGATGCCGACAATGCTGATGGCGGCTGCCGTCGCCATCAGCGGCGTGAGCACGACGAGCGCGCCCGGGAAATATGTTTCGGCGGCGAGTGGTTGGTATGCGAACCAGCCGAAGGAAGCCGTCGCCGTCGGGGCCGTGGCGATGAACATGATTACGCCCCCGAGCGTAAGTACGCCAAAGCTGATCGCTGCGATGGCTGCTCTGGATGACAGTCGGTGCATGACCGAACGATACCGTTCGCTCAACGGTCGTCTTGCGGGCGTTGAAGGGTCAGGCGCTCAGCGGCTGGATTGCGCTGGTCGGCGTTTCGGTGCGGGCGAGCGCAAGGTCGTAGCCTTCCTGCAGCCGGAGCCAGAACTGCGGTGTGGTGCCGAAGAACGCGCCGAGGCGCAACGCGGTGTCCGCGGTAATCGCCTGCTTGCCGCGGACGATCCGCGAGACGCGTGCCTGATCGACGCCGATGCGCTTGGCGAGCTCATACTGGCTCAGCCCGAACGGTTCGAGAAACTCCTCGAGCAGGATTTCACCCGGCGTCGAGAGCTCGTCAGTGATAGTCGATGAATGCGACATTGTTCGCTTCCCCTCCGTCCCAGTCGAAGACCAGTCTCCATTGGTCGTTGACCCGGATGCTGTACTTGCCCGCCCGGTCACCCTGCAGCTTCTCGAGGTGGTTTGAGGGCGGGATCCTCAGATCCTGCAGCTCCGCCGCCGCCTCGAGCATTTGGAGCTTGCGCGCCAGACGCTTCCGGACGTCTGGTGGCACGCGTCGCGGTGCCGGACCACCGAGCCAGTACTCCTCGATGTCCCGATCCGTGAACTTCACACCACAATACTAGCGTGACGCGCAAGTAAGAGGAAGGGTGTGACGGGACGGTCCCTCTGCGTGCATCTCGGCCTAGAGCAGGTCGCCCATCGGTCAGGTAGGGCGGTAGACGTCTACGCCTTCGCTGCGGACCCGCGCTGAGAGGACGAGGGCGACGATCCCGAGACCGAGTGTTCGTGCGAGGAATCCAAGCACGGCGATCAGGACTGCAACCTCGGCGTAGCCCTGCGTGCCGCCCGGGCTAGCTGTGATGTCCAGGCAGGTTGTTGAGTCTGCTGATGGGTGCGGCTCCGACTGCGGAGTGGTGCCTGTGATGATTGTAGGTGTGTAGCCAGGCGGGTAGCGCGGCTCGGCGTTCGGATTCTGATCCGTAGAAGCGTGCGTAGGCCCAGCCGTCGGCGAGGGTGCGGTGGAACCGCTCGATCTTGCCATTGGTCTGTGGACGATAGGGGCGGGTGCGCTTGTGTCGGACGCCGAGCAGGGTGCAGGCATCTCGCCATGCGTAGGAGCGATAGGCCGACCCGTTGTCGGATAAGACGCGCTCGACTGTGACGCCGCGATCTGCGAACCAGGCGACAGCGCGTTCAAGGACACCGATCGCCGTGACGGCTTTCTCGTCGGCGCAGATCTCGGCGTAGGCAACGCGGGAGTAGTCATCGATAACGGTATGGACGAATGCGGTGCCGATGTTCGGGTGACCTTTGCTGGTTCTTCCCGTGCGGAGAGCCGTCGTCGCCTTGTGTTTGTCTCCTTGCTGCTTGCCGACGAACCGCCAGCCACCACCATCGGGGATGCTGCCGAATTTGGTCACGTCGACGTGAATCATCGATCCGGGATGGGGATGCTCGTATCGGCGGATGGGTTCGCCGGTAACCCGATCGATATGACTGAGTCTGTTGATCCGCGCGCGCACCAGTACCGCATGAACAGTCGAGGTCGGGAGGCCGAGCTCCGCGGCGATCTGCGCCGGGCCGAGCCGGCGTCGCCACCGTGCCTTCACGATCCGTTTGACCAGCTCGGGAGGGGTCTTGGTCGGCATCGATCGCGGCCGGCTGGATCTGTCGAGCATCCCTGCTGCCCCCTCGACGCGGAACCTGGCGGCCCACTTCCGCGCCGTAGGCGGCGAGGTCATGAACATCTTCGCCGCGACAGTGGCGGACCAATGCTCTTCGACAATGAGCTTGGCCAGCCGCAAACGAGCGCGCGGGGTCAGAGCAGCGTTAGCGTGGGACATGAAGGCCTCCTGTGTTGCGTGAGCGGTTTCTAAACAGCTCCACTCTCGCAACCGGAGGCCTTCACCCCTCAGAAATCACGAGCGATACACGCAACAACGTCCCTGGACATCACAGCTAAACGAGCGACCTCAACGAACTGCCGACCAGACAACGATCGACGGATCACGGAAGCCGAGAGAAGGGAGCAATGCACGCAGGCACCACTGGGTGGTCCCGCGTGTAGAGCGTCAACCTGCTGCATCCCGCTACACATGTCCGCATGGCGCAAAAAATGCTGGCCAAGGTGCAAATACGCTCCTAACCTAGCGCCATGCGCGGAGGTCTCCAACGTTGGAAGAGGGGCGCCGGCTCCGGAGGAGTCGGGCGAGCGATCGACTACGCAGTGAAGGGTACCTGCGACGCTCATCTCCACCCCTCGACCGGATCTGACGCGCTCGAGCGTTACAGCAGCGCCACCGATGCGAGCGTCACGAGATTCGTTGTGACGGATGGCGCAATCGCAGCCGACGAGCTATCGGCAGGAGCGCTCCGGGTGTGGCTCACGGGTCATGACCCGGTGACGGGGGAGAAGCGTGGAAGCCAGCGGCTCAGCGCGGACGCCGATCTCTTGCTCGACGCGACGCTGAACCACCCGAAGTCGTACAGCATCGCGGCGTTGCTGCATCCGGAGCTCGCGTCCGAATTCGAGTCGCTGCAGAATCGCCTGCGTGACCAGATCCTCACTACCTGGCTGAACGAGCTGAACGCACGTCGCGGTCATGGCGGACTCATTCGGGAAGACATCACCCGCATCGAGGTGGTCGAGCTCGACCATCGGCGCTCGCGCGCGCTCGACCCGCACGCCCACCGCCACCTCTGGTTGAACGTGAAGGTGCTCGGCGCTGACGGCAAGTGGTCCAACGTCGACTCGCGGGTCGCCATGAAGCTCCACACCGTGATCAACGCCGAGGGCGATCTCGCCGCGCGCACCGATCCGCAATGGCTCGCCGCACTTGCCCGTCACGGATTCATGCTCGACGGTGACGGCGAGGTTGCCGAACTTGCCCGCGTGGTACGGCCTCTCTCGCGGCGGTCGGCGCAGATCGAGGCGAACCGGGCCCAACTCATCGCGGAGTGGAGCGCTGAGCACGACGGGACGAGCCCCAGCAATCGAATTTTGACCCAGATTGACCGTCGCGCGTGGGCGATGTCACGCCCGAACAAGCCCGCTCACCTCGACGAGCTGTCGTGGGAAGCGACTGTGCGTGGCGAGCTCGCGAGTCTCGATGCCCGGCTCGCTGTGGACCGTGCGCCTGTGCCGCTCGTCTCCACCCCACTCCACGCGCTCGACCTGGACCTTCTGGCGCAGGACGCCATGCGCGCTGCGCACGCCGAACTGCGGCGGGCAGCGCGCGAGCGCGACGTCCAGGCGTCCGCGCAGTGGATCACACCCAGCGCATCGCCCTCGCGCGGCGGACCCTCGCTGTGATCACCACTGCCGGGCGTGATCGGTCGACGGTATACTCCGAGTATGACTACGACGATCAAAGTCAGCGACGAGCTCCGCGACCGGCTCAAGGATCAAGCCGCCCGCGACGGGCTCACGCTCGGCGCGCATCTTGCGTACCTCGCCGACGCCGAGGACAGACGGCGGCGTCTGCGGCTGCTGAAGGCCGCAATCGACGCGTCGAGCAGCGCCGATGTGGCGTCGCACGCTGCGGAGACGGGAGACTGGGAGCGCACGGAACTGGCCGACGCCTCGTGACCACACCCGAGCTCGCCCCGGGCGTCGTGGCCTGGGCGACGCTCGAGCCCGTGCGCGGCAGAGAGCAAGGCGGTCGTCGCCCCGTGCTGATCATCGCGTCCGCAGGATATCTGGATGCGGTCACGACCCTCGCTATCGTGCTGCCGATCACGACCACCGATCGAGGATGGCCGAACCACGTTCGCGTCGAGGGGCCGAGCGGGCTGGAACGACCGTCGTGGGTCATGACGGAGCAGCCCCGCACGTTGTCGCGCGATCGGCTCACGGGAGTAGCCGGTGAAGTGTCCCTCGACTGTTTCGCCGCAGTACGCACGTGGTTGGGCGACTTCCTCGATCTCTGACCGGCATGACGACGGGAGAACACTGAGCCATGGGCAGCATCCACTCGTACTCGGTCGCCGCCGGACGGCGGTACCGGATCAGCTACCGCAAGCCAAACGGGCTGCAGGCGACCCTGCGGGGCTTTCGCACGAAGCACGAGGCGGAGATCCGCCTCGCCGAAGTCGAGATCTCGAAGAACCGCGGCGAGTTCGTCGATCCGTCGGACTCGCGGGCCCCGCTCGGATTGCTGGGGGCGGAGTGGCTCGCGTCACGACAGGCGGATCTCAAGCCGTCGACGTTCCGCAGCATCGACTCCGCGTGGCGCATCCACGTGCGACCGAAGTGGGAGCGGCGCGCGGTCGGCAGCATCCGGCATTCGGAGGTCCAGGCGTGGACCTCGGAGCTTGCCAAGACGCACAGCCCGACGACCGTGCGCCGGGCGCACGAAGTACTCGCCGGCATCCTCGATGTCGCCCTGCGCGACCGTCGCATCGCGTCGAACCCGGCACGCGGCGTCAAACTCCCGCGGAAGGTCGCGAAGCCTCGCGCCTACCTCACCCATCAGCAGGTCGCCGATCTTGCGCGCGAGTCGTCTCAGCCTGAATTGGTGGTGTTCCTTGCCTACACGGGCCTCCGTTGGGGCGAGGCGACTGGGTTGCGCGTCAAGCATGTCGACCTTCGTCGGCGGCGGGTGAGCGTCGAGGAGAACGCGGTCGAAGTCGGCAGCGCCATCCACGTCGGCACGCCGAAGACCCACGAGAAGCGCCAGGTGCCCTACCCGCCCTTCCTGGCCGAGACGATGGATCGGCTCGTCATTGGCCGCGGACGCGACGAGCTGGTGTTCGGTGGCGGCACGAGTCACCTGCGGCGCCCGAAGTCCACGAGCGGCTGGTTCAACGGCGCTGTGACGCTAGCGCAAGTCTCTGCCGACCAGGCGATCGCCGACGCGCTGGCGCTCGGCGGGCAGCCCCCGCCATCGTTCCCGCGCGTCACGCCGCATGACCTCCATCACACCGCCGCGTCGCTCGCCATCTCAGCCGGAGCGCACGTCAAAGCAGTGCAAAGGATGCTGGGCCACGCCTCGGCGGTGATGACCCTCGATACCTATGCCGACCTGTTCGACGACGATCTTGACACCGTGTCGGAGGCTCTCGGGATGGCGGCGGCATCGTCCGATGTGATCGCCGTTCTGTCTCGTGACAACAGCGTGTGACAACAGCGTGTGACAACATCCGCGACCCTCCCGCGCCACAAAGCTGCGTTCAGATGTTGTCAAAGTGTTGTCACGGGGCCATTTCGGCAGTTCCGTGAAAGCCGCGATCCCAGTGTTTACAAGGGGTCGGGGCCGTGAAAAAAGAGTGGAGGTAGCGCGACAGTGCTCGAACCTTGCCCCGCCCCTGCAACGGGTCATCGCCACGCACCGGATGATCCGGCGTCGGCCCAGGCCAGCGGCGATTTCGCGGGAGTTCGCGCAGCGTCTGCCGTGCCCGGTGCCGCGTCTCACGGAGGCGATGCTGGACGAGGCAGAGCGCCGTTACAGGTCCGGTGAGATCCTGCGGCTGATCGCGGGCGATCTGGGGGTAAGTCGTCAGCGGCTCGCTGAGCGTCTGCGGGACCGCGGGGTACGACTGCGTGGTGAGCAGCCGTCACCGGAGCAGGTGCTGGAGATGTGCCGCCGGTACGAGCAGGGCGAGTCGCTGGCCCGGGTCGGCGCCAAGGTGGGCTTCAACGCGAGCACAGTTCGCACGAACCTGCTCCGTGCAGGTGTCGCGCTCCGCGATCCTCACGGCCGGGAGCGGTAGAGGCACAACAGAAGAAACCAATCTCGATCCGCAAAAGCAGAAGGAAAGATCGCTCGTTGCTCTCCGAGTCGCCTAACCTCGAATACCGCATGGCACGTTGAGCGCTCTGCTAGCTCCGCACACGCTCTTGGGCTCGTTCGCGCGCCTGCTGGCGGAGTCTGGCCCGAACCTCGTCATGAATGGTAGTCGAGACTTCCTCAGCTGTTTCGATAGAAACGACGAGGGCGTAGCGAACGTTCTTCTTCTTGGGAAGATGCTGGGCATCGTCCATGCACTCGACGTGTATCGGGAACGCGTCGCCGTCCCCGAAGGTCATCGCTCGTGAACCTTGGACGAGTTCGTGTTGGAGGCTTCCACGCCTGACAGTGAAGTGCTCCCCTTCTATCCGATCTCCTGCCGCGAGCTTCGTGTCCGGGGTGTCGAAGTAGACCTTAGCCCCGCGATAACGCGTGAGCTGTCCCACCGTAGGTACCGCGTACGCAAGCGTGATGGTGAAGCGATGCCACGCCGCTCGTGATCGGAGCGATGGCGGGAGAGGGAGCTCGTACGTGTGTCGTTGGTCTCCGCCAATGCGGCCGCCGGCAATAAGCACAGCACGATTGGTGGCGGCTGCTCCGAGGCGGGCGGTATCGAGTCTGCCGTATCCGAGCATCGCTGAGAGCTTACGGCGAGCATCCTGCGCGGGGATACCGAGATCTCGGCGAAATCGAGCTTCCCATTCCCCCCAACTGCTCGCGTGCGTGAGGAGTGCTCGTACCAGAAGTGGGTGATACTCCGGGCCTGGCAGGGGCGAGTCTTCTTTTCCGTCAACGTCAGCTTCAAGGATGTCGAACAGACGGCTCGCTTCACGCGTGACCAGTGCCGTGGCATTGCTAGTGCCAAAGGTGAAAATCGTGCGATTCGTTGCGCCACTCCTTCCAGGTGCCGCAACTTGAAGTCCGGGTCCGGTCAGGGCGGTATGGGCTAGTTCGAGGTCCACCTTGTCCTGGCCAGGCACGATGACGGGTCGGACGTAGAGCGCCCGACCCCCGATGTGGTGAAGGTCAGGTTTGATAGAGCGATCAACGCCAGGCCCCGTTGCCCCGTAGTAGGCCGGCGCTCCTGGATCGGTGATGTCCCATACCGCGTCGGAGGTCTCGGTGTCGCCTAGCCCGTCGTTGTGGGTGGCGCCGATGGTTAGAGCATTGAGTGCATCGCCAGGAGGCAGGATTCCTTTGAGGATGCTCTTCTCGTGGACCGCCCGGGTCGCCGCGTGTCGCGCCGTCTCCACCGTGCTTGCTGAGGTTGCGGGAATCGTGATGGGGGCGGTGTGGTTGCCAGCGCTGACGATGAAGAGAAGGTTGTAGGTGTGCGCCAACCAATCCAGTAGTCGACCGACAGGACTCATCCGGCGAGCAAGAGCCCGTGCCTGAGCTCCGATGGATAGATTGACGATTCGGACGCTGGGAGCAGTGGCGTCCCGGCCGCCTTCACCCTCTTGGATGCGGCGAATCGCGCGGTGTAGCAGGTCGGGGAAGAGTCGCTCCGGATTGACCTGTTCATGGGTCGTGGACAGTTCGTGCGGCCTCATGATTGGTCGCACGTAAAGTGGACGATCTAGCGGCTCAGCAGGCGCCGACAGATCGCCATGGATGATGAGCGATGCCATTGCAGTGCCGTGGTTACGGGCAGCATTTGAGTAGTTGTCGCCGAGGTCCTCTGGGTCATCGATCATGAGTCGGCCAGTCAACGCATCATGGTTCTGGAAGGGCAACCCATCCAAGAGCGCGACCCGCGGCAACCCTTCGACACGCTCGCCTGCGGGCAGCCGCACTTCCGCCACGGGGTCTGTGGCGGCCGGAGCAACAGTCATGGGTGTGAACGGGCTGACGAACATCACATCGTCGGTGGTGAGCAAACGGATTGCAGCGGCCCCATCAGTGAGCACCGTCCGCACCTGCTGGATCGGCAGCTCTGCAAGAAGAGCGTGATAGGTGATGTCGCCGATCTGTGAACGATCCAGGATACGACCACCACTCGCGGCGATAACCTGCTCCACGTGCGACTCGGCCGCAGCTCGTTGCGAGGAGTCCCGCCTATACCAAAGCTCTACCTCGACTCTTACGGTGCTGACCGATTGGCCAATCATGTCGAGGGTTTCTTGCCAACGCTCGCGAAGGCCGGTCTCTCGGATGCGGTCTTCGGGTCCCCATCGTCTGATCGAAGTCAGCTGATGGAACGCATCCTTGAACTTGCCGAGTCCATGCTCGAACTTAGCGGACGGGTCTGCTTGCCACAGCGCGAAGAGTCGCAGGAGTTCATCGATCGCTTTAGCACTCGACATCACCATGTATAGAGAGTGCTGTACGGGCTTGTTTGTGCGACCAGCCTCTCGTTCGGTCATGTGGAAGTCGTCGTCGGGATCGGTGCGATCCCCCAGGAGCTGGGACAAGAACTCGAATCCGTCGATCTTGTCGATTGCGTTCTGGAAGTCCTGTACGGTGCCCGCCAGATCGAACACGACGACCAACGCAGGATCTACTTCGTCCGGGGCGGTTTCGGCGAGGCGTGCTCGCTCGGCATCAAAGGCGGCAGTGAGCTCTCTGAACTGGGGAGAGAGCCGTGCGCTCTGGCGGCCCGTGCCTGGTTTAGAGAGGCGCGGCATGTCGCGCGGACGTTGTGAGGGCCGAGCATCAACGACTGGCGGTGCGAATGCCAGGAGCGGCCTAGGTGTACTGACCTCGACCGTTGTTGATTCGGTCGATGGGGGTTTTGCCTCCGATGCCGAGGTGGTGCCTGTCTAGGTTGTAGTAGTCGAGCCAGGTCGTCAACCCTGCTTTTCGGTCGTCGTTCGAGCTCCAGGGGCGGGCGTAGGCCCACTCGGTGGCGAGGGTGCGGTTGAGGCGTTCGACTTTCCCGTTGGTCCAGGGGCAGTGCGGTTTGATGAACCGCTGTCGGATGCCGTGCGCGTCGACCACGGCCTTGAACGCGGCCGAGTGGCGGTAAGCGAACGCGTTGTCGCTGATGACGCGTTCGACTGTGACGCCGAGGCGCGCGTAGAACGCGATCGCGCGGTCGAGGACGCCCGCCGCGGTGGTGCCTTTCTCGTCGTCGTGGATCTCCGCGTAAGCAACTCGGGAATGGTCGTCGATGACGGTGTGCACGTAGTCGTAACCCAGGCCCCGCTTGCGCGCAGGACGTTGCCCGCGGCCATGCAGACGCCATCCGCCGCCGTCGGGGATACGGCCGAGTTTCTTCACATCAACGTGGATCAGGGACCCGGGATGATCATGCTCGTAACGCTGCGCGGATCGGCGGGTCGCGCGGATCACGGACCCCGTGACCGGGTCCAGCTCCCGCAGCAACGGCACGTGGTGGCGGCGCAACACCCTACCGACCGTTGAGGCCTGCAAGCCGAGCTTGTCAGCGATGAACACCGGCCCACGCCGAGTGAGGTGCCGCATGATCCGCACCCTCGCCTCCACGCACGCTTTGGTCTGGCGAGGGTGGGAGCGGGCGACGCTGGAACGATCGATCAGGCCCGCCGGGCCGCACTCCCGGAACCTGCGCCACCACCGCCACGCGGTCGTGCGGGAGATCCCCATTTCCGCGGCAACATGCGCGACCGCACGCCCCGACTGGATGCGCTGAACCATGATCAACCGGCCGGCCGGAGTCAGCCGGGCATTAGCGTGAGACAAGAGAGACCTCCGTGCGTTTGAGCTGAAGAACTTAGACAGCTCCAACTCGACCCCGGAGGTCTCTCCTACGTCAACAACGATCTGGGTCAGTACACCTAGGCTCCGCGGTCACCCCGTTGCCTGACCGCGCCGATGCTCAAGTCGCTCCTGGACTATCCGACGGAGATTGTTTTCCGGGAGCTCCAGAATTGCGCGGCGACGAACATCGAGGGCGAACTCTTCCAACTCCGCGTAGCTCGCTCCGGCGAGCTTATCTGCCAGCGTGCGGGGGGCGAATCCGAGGTCGCCGCCAAGACGAGCAGCGAGTCGTTCAAGAAACTGCGTTGCTTGGGTGCGGCTAGGCGCGTCGAGTTCAGCACGAATCTGGAATCGACGCCATGCCGCGCGATCAAGCAATTCGCTGTGGTTAGTAGCACCGATGAAGATCACGTGCGCCGGGAGACGGTCGACTTGGAGCAGCAATGTGGAGACAACTCGTTTGATCTCTCCGGTCTCGTGCTCGTCCGACCGCTCCTTGGCGATGGTGTCGAGCTCGTCGAAGAACAGAACGCATCGACGAGTGCGGGCGAACTCGAACGCGTTGTCGAGCCTCGCGGCAGTCTCTCCGAGGAAGCTCGAAACGACGCCTTCGTACCGGACGACGTAGAACGGAAGCATAAGCTCGGCAGCGATGGCCTCAGCGACGCTGGTCTTGCCGTTGCCGGGAGGTCCGGACAGCAGTAGACGGTTACGTGGCTCGATCCCGTAGCTGCGCAGCAGTTCGGCACGCTTCTGTTCCTCAACGAGTTCCGTCAAGACTCGGTGCGGCACCTGCGCCAGCTCGATATCGCTCAGACGACGGCTCGGAACGATCTCCTGTACCAAGTCGCGGATCGCCGCCGAGTGGTCGTCGCGCACGTGGCTCTGGCCGGTCGTCGTGATGAGCTCCGAGAGGCGGTCGGCAACCAAGTGGTGCTGATTGGCACGCTCCTCAGCGATGACCGACTCGACTAGCACCCGGAAGCGGTCTCGATCACCCCGGCGCTCCGCTTCGACAAGGTCTAGGAGTAGGTCTGCTCGCGCCATGTCCTGCCTCCCCAATCTCGTGCCAGCATCCGTGGCTCTCAGTCTATCGTGGACGGCTCTGAGGCTACCGATCCACGCCGACATCAGGACGCGGTGCGGCCTTGCCCACTTCGTCCTGCTTCGAACTGACGACGGGAAGTGCGAACCTCCCACCTCCGAGCACGAACTTGCGTGTACTCAGTCCTCCCGGGATGAGTCGCCGACGAGTCGGGTGTCGGTCTCGACGTAGGCCTGCATGACACCGACCAGAAGTCCGTCGCGCTGGCTCGTCGCGCGCTCCTTTGCGACGTGGATCTCGACTCCGGCGTCGTGGAGTCGCTGCACGGTGGTGAGGTGGTCGGTGGTCCTCGTGCCGAGGCGGGCGAGGTCGTTGACGATCACCGCGTCCACGCTGTCGCTCTGGGTGGCTTCGAGGAGGTCGGCGAGTCCGTCGCCGGTGCGGCCGATGTTCGTGAAGGTGTCCGTGATCGTCAGGCCGTGCTCGCGGGCGTACGTGCGGCACTCGGCTTCCTGGCTCTCCAGCCAGCTCGGGTTCTGGGTTGCGCTTCGGCGATAGGTGACGGCGGTCATGATGCTGCTCCCGCCATCACGGGGACCGGCTCGTTCTCCACCTGTACTGCGCGGGCTGCCTTGCGGTGCTCGGCGTGCTCGTGCAGGCGGGCGCGGGCGAGGTGGATGAGGCTGATGGGTCCGAGCCAGAACATCTTGCAGGTGTTGTACGCGCACAGCAGCACGACCAAGTGGAGCCAGCCCCAGCCGGGGCCGGCCTGCGCGATGAAGTCCGTGAGGATCTTGATGGCCAGGAGGTAGGGGGCGGCGAGCAGCATCGCGGGCACGCCCCATTTGAGGCCGCGGCGGGTCGTCACGGCGTCTCGGATCTGGTTCGTTGGCAGGAACCGGCGTACCGGGGTGAGGGCTTCGGCGGTGCGCTTGCTCCGTCGCCAGTGGCGGCGGACCGGGGCTGAGGTGGGGAACATTGCGGGCCTCCATTCAACACGTCGAACACTGTCGAGAAGCGGCGTGTTGGTGGTGGCCCCAGGAAGGGGCGGCCCCGAAGAGCCCTACAGATGGGAAGCTCCGCTTCACCTTCCACGATACGCCGGACCTCCGACGAACGGAACCCTGCATTGTCGTGCTGCGGTGCACCTGATTGGTAGTGCCCGCAAGAAGTGGAAGGACACCCGATCATGGCTTCACTGGCCGATTACGCCCCCGATGACCGCACCGCCCGCGTCATGCTGTCGATCGTCGCCGAACCAGGCGACGCGAGAGTGGGGCGGCTGCTGAACCGAGTCGGTGGCGTCGAAACGATCCGGCTGCTCGACACCGACACGGCGATGCCCGAGCTGCGGCGCGAGGATGCCGAGGTGCTCCGGCACCGGGTACGGCTGGCATCCGACGGTGCGGACTTCGATGAGCTGATGCCGCGCCTGCTCGATGGCAGGTACACGCCCTTGATCCCCGGCGACCTGGATTGGCCGGCCGGCCTGGTCGATCTGGGTGAGCGCGCCCCTTACGTGCTGTGGGCCGAGGGCGCGACCTCGTTGCTGTCGCGGCCGGTCTCTGATCTGGTCACGATCACCGGCTCCCGCGCCTCGACCTCCTATGGCGACCTCGTGGCCGGGGAGATCGCGGCAGGTCTCGCCGAGGAGGACAAGGTGATCGTCGCCGGTGGTGCGTATGGGATTGAGGCGGCGGCGCATCGCGCCGCTCTGAGCACGGGTGGGAGCACGATCGCGGTGCTGGCGGGAGGGATCGACCGGAACTATCCGCGCGGCAACACTGAGCTGCTGGACACGATCCGCGCTGTCGGGGCGGTGGTCTCGGAGCAGCCGCCCGGTGCCGCACCGACGCGCTCCCGTTTCCTGGCCCGTTCCCGGGTGCTCGCGGCGTTGTCTGCGGCGACGATCGTGCCCGAGGCTGGGGCGCGCTCGGGTGCGCTCGTCACGACCGAGCACGCGCTCCGCCTGGGCCGCGGCGTGGGTGCGGTGCCCGGACCGGTTACGAGCGCTGCGAGCACGGGACCGCACATGCTGATCCAAGACCGCCACGCCACGCTCGTCACCAGTGCACTGGATGCGCAGGCCTTGATGGACCGCCCCGGCTCGCCGCAGAGCCGACCGGCGGGCCGGACGGCCACGGGATCGAGCTTGGACCTCGAACAGGCGCGGGCCGAGCGCGACGAACCGGGCCGCCGTCTGTAGCTCCGCCTGCACTTTCAGAGGGTGCGGCCCTGCCGGGTCTCGATGGTGAGGTCCGGCTGCTCGGTGTCCGGGGTCTGCTGGCTGAGCTGCTTCGCCCGCTTCAGGGCGGTCTCGGCGCGGGCGGCGTCGATCTTCTGCGCATCCGATCCCGCGATCGTTCCGAGCGGGGTGTCGTCGGTGATCTGGTAGCGGTCCCGGTACGCCGCGACCACCTGCCCGAACCGCCGCCACGCCCCCGCCGTCTTCACATCCGCAGGTGTCCTCCCGAGCGCGCTCGTCCACGGCGCTCCCTCGTCCAAGTCCTGGGTGAGGACGGCGCTGGCGCGTTGCTCGATGAACTGCTGTCGCTCGGTGAGGGCCTGGTGCATCTCCGGGTCGGTGACCCCGGCGGCGTACGGGATGAGGCCTGCGATGAGCCGTGGCGCCTGCCGGGTGCGGCCGGAACCGGCGGGGCGGGCAGTGGCCCGGGCAAGGCGATGGTGGAGGACGGAGGCGATGTCGTCGGCATCCTCGAAGCCCCGTGCTCGCACCAGGCGCGGGAGGAGGTCGTCGAGGTCGTGGTGATTCGCCTCCGCCCGCCGGAACTCCGCCGACAACGCACGATAAGCATCAGAGCCGAGCACCACATCGACCTGCCCCTCAGTGAGGCCCGAGGTTTCCAGGAGAGCCGCCCAGCGGTCGTGCTGGCCGGCCTGGGCGATGGTCTCGTACTCCGCGGCGAGCTGACCGATCGACCCCCACCGGTCCTGCTCGACCGTGATCGTCTCGTGCGCCGACAGCTCAGCCCCGACGTGTTGGAGGACCCCGTAGAGCACGCTCCGCGCTGTGGCGTCGGGGTTGTCGGACGGGTGCGGGGCGACATGGGCATCGTCGGCGGTGTCGGTGGCGACGTAGGCGTGGTTCCCGTGCCGGCCCCGGGTCATCGCGACGTAGAAGTTCTCCCGCGTCGTCGTCGCCGTCACCACCGCGTGCGCGGTATCGACCGTGATCCCTTGGGCGCGATGACCGGTGATCGCGTACCCGAGCTCGACCTGCTCCGCCACATACGCGGCGGGCAGCACCATCGCGCCGCCGAAGCGACGCCCCTCAGGGCGGACGGTGATCGACCCGTCCTCGCTGACGGCGGTGACCGTCCACCGGTCGCCGTTGCGCACCCACGATCTCCCGTTCTTCGACCGCAGCCGCCGGTCGTTCTCACGGGTGATGACCCGATCACCCTTTGACGCGCTCAGCCCGTCATGAAGGGTGACTTCGCGGCCGGGGGTGATGGCGCCATCGAGGATGAGATCGGCGCGGGCACGCTCGTTGAGCTGGGTCACCGTCTCCCACGCCTCCGCGACCAGGATCGACGCCCGCCCAGCCTGCACATCTGCCCGCCACGCGGCGTAGGCGGCGTCAACCATCGCATCCTGCTCACCGCCCCGCACTCGTTCGTGTTCGATGAGGGTGTCGATCGCGGTGGTGCGGCCGTGGCGCAGATTCAAGGAGTTGGCCTTCTCCCACCGGGCGGAGAACCGGTGCACGTCGGTCAGTTCGGGGGCGTCGTCGCGGTCGTGCACGAGCATCCCGAACGCCCCGCCCGCATCTACCGCCTGCAACTGCGACCAGTCGCCCACCAGCAGCACTTTCGCGCCGGCGTGTTCGGCGAGGCCGGTGATGCGGTCGAGGGAGCCGGTGCCGGCGAGGGAGGCTTCATCGACGATGACCAGCTGATCCTTCGCGAAGGTGTCACCGTGGACGAGGTGCATCTGCCACCAACGGGCCGTGTTCTCAGCCTCGACCCCCAACTCCTCGCCAAGCACCTGCGCCGCGGCCGCTGACGGGGCGAGCCCAACCACAGAGCCCTGGCCGTGCTGCTGCTCCCAGGCCCGTTTCAGGGCGTTCATTGCCGTCGTCTTGCCCGCACCGGCCGGGCCGACCAGCACGTCTACAACGCGGCCGGAGACGGCGATTCGCTGGAGCGCTTCGGACTGATCCTGCCCGAGGCGGCGCCCTTCCAGATCCGGCTTGCTGGTGATCTTCTCGACGTTCGCGAACTCGACGGTCGGGCCGATGGTGGCGTGGGAGCGGTCGAGGAGACGGTCTTCGGCGGCCAGCAACTCCTCCGTCGAGAACAAGACGGCGGCCGGATGGCGGAACCGGCTCGACCCGTCCGCGCGGCGGAACAGCAACGGGCTCGACGCCAGCTCCGGAGGCGTGAGCCGGAGCGATGCCTGTTCAGCGGCATCGGTCACCATCCCCGCGATCGCCTCCCGATCCTCCGCCGTCGCGAACCGGACACCCATGAGCTGCCGGGAGGCCTCGGCGTGGAGGTTCCAGCGCCGCCACGTCGACCGCTTCTCACCCACCACCTCGACCACCGAGCGGCCGAGATCGGCGATCGTGTCCAGCGGCACGTCATCGGCCCGCAGCAGGACAGTCTTCTCCGCGGTCGTGGTGACGGTGCGGGCCCACCCGGTCGCGTCCTCACCCAGCAGGGTGCTGGCGCGGTGCCGCCAGTCAGTGGTGAGATCGGCGAGCGAATGCACCTGCTTCGCCGGCCGCGTCGCAAGCGTCGCCTGCGCCCGCAACTTCAACACCGTCCTCGCCGAGGGCTCGCGGCCATGCCTGGCCTTGTAGGCGTCGATCAGGCGGGTCTTCTCCTGTTCGATCTGCCGGGTACGCGAGGAGAACTCCGCCACCAGCTCTTCCGGCACCGGCGCGAGCTCCCACGCCGGGTTCCGATCCCGGCCCCGCTCCCTGGCCTCCCACTCGATGCCGAACGTCCCGGTGATCCGGTCCGCCAACGTCGCGTTGTACAGCTCGGACAAAGCGACGACCGAGGCATGGACCGGCCGACCGGCCAGCGTCCGCCACTTCTGGTCCTGCACCGTCAGCACCTTGTTGCTCACGACGACGTGCGTGTGCAACTGGGGATCGCCGCTGCGTGAGTCGTAGTGGTCGAATGCCGTTGCGAGGACCCCGGCGACATCGGCGAAGGCGACCGCACCCTCCGGGCCGGCGGCGCCGACGCGGGTGGTCGCAACCTCTCGTTCGAGGAATGCAACCACCTCTGCAACTGCCTGGTGATGCGCGTCCGCGATCAACGATTGCGTGCCCGCATCCGTAACACCCCACAACGCCGACAGCGACTTCGGCACCGAGAAGGTCAGGTCGTAGCCGGCGACCGCACGTCGGGTGCCGCGCTCGGCCTCCTCCGCCTCGATGGCAGCGACCTGCTCGGCGCGGGTCACGGGTCCGAGTTCTGGGTCGAGGTCGGTGACGCGTTTGTCGACGCGTTCCTGGACGCTCGTGTACTGCCGGTACGCCTCACCCAACGCCTCACCGGTGATCGGGTCGCGGCCCATCCCGACCAAGAGCTGGAGCTGCGCTTCCGAGACCCGCCCACCTTCGGTGAGCTCCCCGGCGCCGAGGTACGGCAGACCCGACCCCATCCAGAACCCGGGAGGAGTTCCCTCTTCCGTGTAATACCTGGTGAGCGGGGTCGAGAGATCCCTGTCGCCATCACCGGCAGCGACTGTGCGCAGCAGGTACTCATAGCCGTCGCCCGCGCTCATCACCCGCATCGAAACCGTCATACCGACGAGGTGAACGACACAGCCACGGATCGCGACGCTACCTACATCCGCATCGGGTGCTCGGCTCCGGGTAGCAGCAAGGTGACCGGGCGTTTTGGGCGGCGTGGCGCGGGAGCTCTCCGACTCGTTGCCGAGCAGGTCAGCAGCATCCCAACAGGAGGTCTATCGACATATAGTGGATTGTAGATTTGTGAGGAGGTCACACACTGTGGTCAACGACGCGGAGCTGTCAGCCGATCGGCTGCTTGACGCACTCAAGGCTCTGGCGAACCCGGTGCGGCTGCAGATCATGGAGTGGCTGCGCGACCCGGATGGGGAGTTCTCCGACTACGAGCCCATCGCCGACCGTGACAAGGTCGGCGCCTGCGTCAGTCATATTCACGCGAAGAGCGGCCTGGCGCAGTCGACGGTCTCCTCCTACATGGCAACCCTGGAGCGTGCGGGTCTGGTCCGCTCCACGCGAGTGGGCAAGTGGACCCACTACCAGCGCAACGAAGCACTGATGCGTCAGATCGGCGAGGCTCTCGCGGGAGATCACTAGCTCAGATCGACATATCGCAATTATTCGATACGATGGGTGCATGAGCACTCACCTCGACCGCCGTCCGACGGCCCTCATCGTCCATGCCCACCCCGAGCCCACCTCCTTCAACACTGCGCAGTCACAGATTGCCCGGGAGGCTCTGGAAGCCCAGGGTTACTCCGTGGAGTTCATCGACCTCTACGCAGCCCAGTGGAACCCTGTGCTGGATCGCGGCGAGTTCGCCCCGTTCGAGGGCGCCTTCAAGCCGCAGCGCGAACAGCGCCACGCCGTCGATACCGGCACCCTTGCCCCGGACGTTCGCGCTGACCTCGATGCGCTGCTGCGGGCAGACCTGCTGGTGCTGTCCTTCCCGCTGTGGTGGTTCTCCGTACCTGCGATCTTGAAGGGCTGGCTCGATCGGGTCTTCGTCATGGGGGCCGTCTTCGGTGGAGAGTTCGGACTCTACGAACAGGCCGCGATGACAGGCCGACGCGCCGTGATCCTTGCAACGACAGGCGGTTCACCAGGCTCATTCGAGCCCGAGGGCACCTTCGGCGACATCGACGGATTCCTCTTCCACATCAATCGCGGCATGCTGGAGTTCGTTGGCTACGACGCCCTCCAACCGATCATCACCTACGGTCCCGCCCATCTCGACGCAGCCGCCCGCACTGCCGCACTGGAGGCGGTGCGTGATGCCTTCATCGACATCGACACACGTGCTCTCGCGACCTCCGCACGATCCCTCGCCACCGCCAATTCGCGCTGACGGCCGCAGCTGGCCCGCAGCTGGCCCGCAGTGCGTCGGGATCACACCCAGCAGGTACCGAAAGCCTGCGCTAGACACCAGGCGGCGTTCCGGTTTCGGCGTGGACGCATGTAGTCGCCGCGACGAGTGGGCCTGACTCGGAACTCCTACAAGAGCTTTATGGCGTCGCGGGAGGGGTCGTTGCAGGGCGTGTAGATCTCGAGCCGGTGGTCGGGGCTGTCGGGTTGAAGCCAGACCTGATAGTCGACCTCGATGCCGCCGATCGTGGGGTGCTGCAGGTGCATCGGCCCGCTGGTGCAGTCGGCGACCTCGCCGGCGGCCCAGAGCTTCGCGAACTCGGCACTGTGCATCGTGAGCTCGCCGATGAGTTCGGCGAGTTTCGCGTCGTCTGGGTAGCGGCCCGAGGTCAGCCGCAGGTAGCCGATGTGGATGCGCGCGAGTTCGTCCCAGTTGCGGTAGAGGTCGCGGTGCAGGGGGTCGAGGAAGAACATCCGCGGGATCGAGGGCCGAGACTCCGCGCTACTGGGGGCGTCGTGGTCGAGGTGTTCGGCGATCAGGGCGTGACCGGTGCGGTTCCACGCGAGCACGTCGCCGCGTCTGCCGAGCACGATCGCGGGCACGCTCTCACCGAGCGAGTCCAGCAGTGCCGACACCCTGGGGGCGAGGACTTCGGGTTCTGGCTGGGTAAGTCGGGAGAGCCCAGAACGATGAGCGAGGTTGTGCAGGTGCGCGGTCTCGGCGGTGTCGAGGCGCAGTACGCGGGCCAGCGCGTCGAGTACCTGCGGTGAGGCGGTGCCGGACTGGTCCTGTTCCAGCCTCGTGTAGTAGCCGACGCTGACGCCAGCAAGCTGGGCCAACTCTTCGCGGCGCAGGCCCGGCACCCGCCGCACCGTGCCGTAGGAGTGCAGGCCGGCGTCGTCGGGAGTGACGCGGTCGCGGCGCGTTTTCAGGAACACGCCCAGGGTCTCGGTCTGCATGCGACCCATCGTAGTTCTGCCGACTCTTCGCGTGCCTGCACCTGTCAGGGGTACCCACGACACAGGGATGGCTGTGCTGGATGAGTGCGGCTGAGGATCGGAGGCGTGAACGAACAGACTCATAGCTCAACCCCGAACGCCTCCCTCTCGTCGCCACCGGATCAGGTGCGGGCTGGCCGTCGCGCATGGCTGGGCCTGCTGGTCGTGCTCGGTCCGGTGCTGTTGGTGTCGATGGACGGATCGATCCTGTTCCTGACGATGCCGACCATCACCCACGCGCTGGCACCGACCGCGGATCAGGCGCTGTGGATTCTCGACATCTACGGCTTCGCGGTCGGGTCGCTACTGATCGCGTTCGGGAACCTGGGCGACCGGTTCGGCAGGCTCAAACTCCTCATGATCGGGGCCACTGTCTTCGGCCTTGGATCGGCTGGGGCCGCGTTCTCGACCTCACCGGAATGGCTTATCGGATTCCGCGCGCTCATGGGCCTCGGCGGTGCGACGCTCCTCCCGTCCGGGCTCGCGGTGCTCAGCGAGCTGTTCGAGAACCCCCGCCAGCAGTCGCAGGCCATCGGCATCTTTGCGGCGACCTTCGCCACCGGCTTCGCGATCGGCCCGGTCATCGGCGGGCTACTGCTGTCCCGCTTCGACTGGGGGTCGGTGTTCCTCATCAACCTGCCCGTCGTCGTCATCTTCCTCGCCGCAGCGCCGTTCGTGCTCCGCGAAGTGCGAGCCACCCGCCCCGGCCGGGTCGACCTGCTCAGCATCGTGCTCTCCGCAGCGGGACTGCTGGCTGCCGTGTACGCGATCAAAGAGCTCGCCGCCTACGGCCCGTCTTGGCCTGTACTCGGCTTCGGAGTCGCTGGAGTGCTGCTGACGACCTGGTTCATCCTCAGACAGCGGAAACTCGAATACCCGCTCGTGGACGTCACCCTTTTCCGGGAGAAGGTCTTCACTGTCGCGATCATCACCGGTGTGCTCTCGCTGTTCGCGTGGTCGGCAGCCGCGTATCTCACCGGCATCTACCTCCAATCGGTGCTCGGCCTGCCCGTGCTGACCGCGGCGCTGCTCGCCCTGCCCGGTGCGATCGTCCTCACGACGGTCTGCATCCTCACGCCACGAATCGTCGAGCAGATTGGGCAGCGCGCCGCACTCGTGCTCTGCCACTTCTCGATGGCCGCAGGACTCGCCCTGCTCCTCCTCACCACCATCACCGGCGGGATCGGCTGGTTCATTGCCTCCACGGCCGTCGCGGGCGTCGGCTACGGCATCTCCTTCGCCCTCGTCGCCGACACCGCCGTCGCCGCCGTGCCAGCGAACCGGGCAGGATCGGCCGGCGCGATCGCGGAAACCTCCAACGAGATCGGCAACGCCCTCGGCATCGCCCTGCTCGGCTCCACCGCAGCACTCCTGTTCCGGCTCCTCGGCCCCGACCTCGCCCCGACACTGGACGAAACCCTCGACCTCGACCTGACCGCGGGCCTGGTCTCAGAAGCCAAGACCGCGTTCCTGACCGGCCTGCACATCGCGATGGGCATCGCGGCTGTGCTCTGCGCAGCCCTCGGCATCCTCGCCCTGCGATGGATACCCAAGACCGACGAGCGACATGAAGCAGGCGATGCTCGGTAGGTTCAGACGGGCTGTGTCAAGCTGCGTGGAGTCGCTCGGGCTCGGCTTTGGCATCGTCGGTCGGCTTGGGGAGGTTGATGCCGACGATGTCGGCGGGTGCGGGCGTGTGGGGCGGTCGACGGAATCGCTCGGGATGCTTGTCGTAGTACGCCTGCTGGGTCGCGTCGCGTCGGTTCCAGGCGTGGTGCCAGGTGCCGTCGTGGACCTCGTTCGGGCTGAACAGGGCGATGCCGGAGTGCTTGTGGTTCTGGTTGTACCAGGGGACGTACCACTCGACGTAGGCGCGCGCCTGTTCGATGGTCGCGAAGGTGCCGGGGTAGTTCGGCCGGTACTTCATTGTCCGGAACTCCGATTCGGAGAACGGGTTGTCGTTGCTCACCCGGGGCCGGTTGTGTGTCTGCGTGACGCCGAGCTCACTGAGGAAGTCCTTGAGCGCTCCGGAGCGCATCGCAGGGCCGGAGTCAGCGTGGACGGCGTCGGGTATCCCATGCCGACCGAACGCGTCCTCGAACATCTCGACGGCGAGGTCGTCGACTTCGCGTTCCTCGACGCGGCAGCCGACGAGCTTGCGGGAGAAGATATCGATGATCGAGTACGCCTTGAACGCGACGCCGCGCCACGGGGTGCGCAGGTCGGTGATGTCCCAGCTCCAGACCTGTCCCGGACCGGTCGCTTCCAGCACAGGCGCTTCTCGTGGTGGCCGGTCGCTGTTGCTGCGCCGGGTTGGGGCGACGGGGCGGGCGGACTGATCCTCGATCTCGGCCGCGATGCGCCACCACGAGCGGCGTGAGGCGAGCATCACCCCGTCATCCCACGCGGACGCGAACGAGTGATCGACCGCGTGCCCTTCGGCCCAGCCCGCCGTGATCCTGCCGGCGATGACGGCGCGGTCGGTCTCGCTGATGCGTGACGGGTATGCCCGCTCCTTCTGCGGGACGGGATCCGCGACGCGCTCCCGAGGACGCGTCCGGTAGTGCCATGTCGACCTCGCGACGCCGGCGATCTCGAGTGCGCGACGCTGCGACCCAACGGCCGCTGTCAACTGTCCGACGAGGTCGTTCTCGGCGTCGAGGAATCGGATGGATCGTTCGTCGGCTGGTTCACGGCGGGCTCTTGCTCGCTCATCTGATGCAAGAGCCCGATAGCTTTTCCCAGGGTCTCGATAGTCTGCTCGAGTTCACGCACGCGGGCTGTCAGCCGGGCGACCTCCGCCTCCTGCGCGGCGCGTTCACGGGCGCGTTGCCGCTCGATGCCGGTGCGCTTCTCTGGTGGGGTCACCACTCCACCTTCTCGCGGGATCAGTCCACGGTCGAGATCACCGTCGAACACCGCCGACCGCCACCGCCGGAGCCGGTCATACGAGACTCCCTGCTCCTCAAGCCAGAACGCCTTTTGTCCATACGGCTGGATCTCGTACCGATGCACGAACTCACGGATCTGCTCCGTCGAGAACCCCGGACTGATCGACATACCCGCCAACTCCCTCACTGATCATGAATGACTCACGACCAGCTTGGCGAAGAGGGAGAGCAGCAGAATCAGGCTCAGGTCGCCGCTACTTTTGCGACCGCACGGGGTTCCATTTTCGACGTACTGAGGTAGTGAATGCGGGTCTTGGTGCGCCCCGTCAGGGTTGCACCAAGACCCGCGTCGATGTTCAGTGGCTCGGAGGCTATGCCGGCACCGCGCTTGCCTTCTCGCGTGAACGACTCTGAGTCGCGAGCACGATTGCGGCGAGGATCGCCAGGACTGCCCCCGTCCACATTGCAACTCCAGGGTCGTCGTGGCCGAATGTACCCATCGTGGCGCTGCTGACGGCGGAGCCGAGGGCCACACCCGCGGAGATCACTGCTGTGTGGATCGTGCTCACCATCGTGCCAGCACCGCCGACTTCGGCCACGCGGGTCACGAGGGCGGGATTCATGGTGATGCCGACGAAGCCGACGATGATGACCATGACGAGCGTGAGCGGCTGAATGTAGTTGAACGCCGCCAACAGCACGAGGGCCACGAGCAGCAGGCCGTGACCGGTGCGCAGTACCGCGATCGCGTGCCGGTCGGCGAACTTCCCGACGATCATGTTGCCGATGTAGGCGCACACGCCGTAGACGAGCAGGATGATCGTCGTCGTGTTTGTGCTGAAGCCCGCGTTCTCCTCCAGCAACGGAGTGAAGAATGAGAACGAGGCGTAGGCGGCACCGATGGTGAGCAGGCTCACCAGGTAACGCGCCCAGAGTCTTGGCATGCGCAGGTTCCGCACATCCTGCGCTGCGGCGTCCTGAGTCGCGGCGCCGCGCTTGGGCAGGATCGCAAGACTTGCGAGGAACAGCACGAACGTGATGACGCCGAGGACGTAGAAGCTCGCCTGCCAATTCCAGAAGTTGGAGATGAAGTTCGACAAGGGCAGGCCCAGCACGGTGCCGACCATGATGCCGCCCAGCACGATCGAAACGGCCTCGCCGATCTTCTGCGGGCTCTCGGCTAGAGCCGCCCCGTAGGTGACCGAAAGCCCGAACGAGGCGCCGGCCAAGGCGCCGGTGATGACCCGGACGATCGCGACCCACCAAAACGCGTCGACCACAGGCACGAGCACCTGGGCGACGGCGTAGAGGGCGACGATCGTCAGCAGAGCTCCCTTGGGTGGGCTGTGTCGGAGGAACCAGGCGAACAGCGGGCCGCCGATCATCATGCCGGCGGCGTAGACCGAGACCAGCAGGCCGATCTGTCCAGTCGTCACGCCGAGGTCGGCGGACATGGCGGGCATCATGCCGGCCACTTGGAGCTCGCTCATGACCGTCACCATGATGGTGACCATGAGCAGGTAGAGGTACTTCTTCACAACGAACCTTTCTGGATTACTGAGTACAGAATGAAGGCATACGGGTGGCCCGCAGTCGCGACCTGCGGGCGGGGGTGGTTAGGGGCGGAGTCCGTCGAGGGTGGCCATGGCGACGCGCCTCAGTTCATCCGCCCGGATTCCGGCCTGGGCGAGCACGCGAACACCCGAGATTGCCGACACGACGAGCAACGCGGCCTCGCGAGGGGAGATGTCGTTGCGCACGGTACCGTCGCGCTGGCCAACGCCGACGGCGTGGGCAAGCAGAGAGAGCTGGCGGTCGAGACTCTTGTCAAGGAGCCGCCCTACGCGCTCATCTCGACCCTGGACGTCGGGGGTCATCCGCGAGCCGACGACCATACATCCAGCGGCATGACCATCGGCGGCCGCCTCATCTTCCTCGGCGAGGATGAGGTCGAGCACGCCACGCAGTCGAGACATCCCGTCAAGCTCCGCATCTTCGAGCACCAAGGCTTGTGCCGCACCGGTGGTCTCGACGTAGCGCTCCAGAGCGCGCACGAAAAGCTCGTCCTTGGACTGGAACGCATTGTAGAGACTGCTGCGCCGCACACCTGCCGCCTCGCAGAGCTGTTCGGTGGAGGTGTCGGCGTAGCCGTACACACGAAACTGTGCGGCGGCAGCATCGAGGGCAGCAGTCTCGTCGAAGGAGCGGGTCCGGGCCATGAGGACCACCCTACCAGATTCTGTACTTAAGAATCCAGAACCCTGTCCGTCACTCTTCCCGTGACCCGCGCCACATGCCCCCATGGCAGGTCGTGTCGATAGGCAGCGACCCCCGATTCGGGATCGGTTCGCGGGGGTACTCATCGTCGCGACGCTAGGCTGGCGTTGTTGGATCACGCAGAGCAGGAGACGCCACTACCTTTGCGATCCGACAGGGTGCTGACTTCGGTGTACTGCTGGCTCCAATAGCGGCAGGCGTCAATGACCCGCCCTGCGTTCAGCGCCAACTACTGGGGCGGCGAGCACCTCCAGGTCCACGGACGGGCGGATCGCCGCGCTCACGACGATCAAGGACGCGCTCCAGAGGCTCACCGCGCCTCGATCGAGCGGGTGAGTATCGCTCGATCCGTCGAGCCGAGCTGATCACGGAAGTGCTGTGGCCGAGATGCTGGCGATGTTCTCCAGCTCGCGCCGGGGCGCGCCGTCGCGCGCTCGTTGCACTAGTCCGCTTAGGACAGTCATGACGTAGCCGGCCAGCCCGGGTGCGTCCGTGCTCTGGGGCAGCAGGCTGGCAGCGATGTCCGTCTCGACCCTGTGTCGGAGTTCGTGGGTTTTCTGCTCACGCAGCCGGGACAGCGTGGTGCGGATGTGGTCGTCGTCGGTTCCCTGATCGCCGGCGGCCATGAGGCAGCCGCGCGGCAGTCCGCGCCGCGTGTACCGCCGCGGGGCCTCGGCGAGGATGCGTCGCATCGCCTGCGCCGCCGTGGGCTCCTCGTCCAGCGCAGCATCGATGAAGCCCCCGTACTCCTGGTCGTACACGCCCACGGCCTCCTCGAAGAGCGCGCGTTTGCCGCCGAACGCGTTGTAGAGGCTGGGCTGCCCGATGCCGAGCGCTTCGCTCAGGTCGCGCACCGATGTCGCCTCGTACCCCTTGCGCCAGAACAGTCGGATCGCCTGGTCCAGCGCCGCGTCGCGGTCGAAGCCTCGCGGACGCCCTCGCGTCGGTGTCGTGGTGGCAGCCATGGCACTCATTTTATACCGAACGCTACACATCTGCTAGGCTCCCAGTATTTACTAGCGCCCGCTACAAAAAGGAGTGAGGTATGACAGCAAGACGGGACGGGCTGCCGCTGGCAGTCTGGGGCATCGGCTTCGGGATCTTCGCGCAAGGCACCAGCGAGCTCATGCTGGCCGGGATGCTCCCGGAGATGGCCGCGGACCTGGAGGTGACGATCCCGCAGGCCGGCTGGCTCATCAGCGCGTTCGCGCTAGGTGTTCTTCCCACGGTGGTTGTGAGCAGCGTGGCGTGACGGGATGAGGTGAGGACCTCCGGTATCGATGTGGGTTACCACACTCACTCGATCCACGGAGGTCCTCGTGTCATACGTTACCCACGCTCGCGCCGCGCTCACCGTCGATGGGCGGATCAAGATCGCTCGGCTGGTGATCGAGGACGGCTGGACGCAGGCTCGTGTCGCGGAGCGGTTCCAGGTCGCCCGTGGCACGGTCTCCAAGTGGGTCGCCCGGTATCGTGCCGGCGGACGCGCGGCGATGCAGGATCGCTCCTCACGGCCGGCGAGCTCGCCATCGCGGACGCCGCAGCGTATGGAGCGGCGGATCATCGGGTTGCGGGTGACCCGACGTTGGGGCCCGCATCGGATCGCGTACCACCTGCTGCTGCCGCAATCCACGGTCTCGAAGGTGCTGAAGCGGTACCGGGTGCCGCTGCTGGGGCAGGTCGACAAGAACACCGGTGTTCGGGTGCGCAAGCCGAAGCCGGTCCGGTACGAGCGACAGGCGCCGGGCGAGCTGGTGCACGTGGACGTGAAGAAGCTCGGCCGGATCCCTGACGGTGGCGGCTGGCGCACGCTGGGACGTGCCACGGGCCGCAAACGCCGCTCCGGGGTCGGCTACTCGTATCTGCATTCCGCGATCGACGACCACGCCCGACTGGTCTACTCCGAGATCCTCCCCGACGAACGCAAGGACACCGCCGGCGGGTTCTGGCAGCGCGCCAGCGCGTTCTTCGCCGGGCACGGCATCACCGTGCAGCGGGTGATGACCGATAACGGCTCCTGCTACCGGTCCAAGGTGTTCAACGAGGCGCTCGGCGAGAACGTGAAGCACAAATACACGCGGCCCTATCGGCCGCAGACCAACGGGAAGATCGAGCGATTCCACCGCACCCTCGCCGACGAATGGGCCTACGCCCGCCACTACGACTCAGACCAGCAGCGAGCCGCCAGCTACGACGCCTGGCTGCACCACTACAATCACCATCGACCCCACACCGGCATCGGAGGCCGAGCACCCATCGACCGCGTCCACAACGTCAGTGGGAAGAACAGCTAGGCATGCTCGTCGGCGCGCCGATCCTGGCGGTGCTGACCCTGCGCTGGCCGCGCCGCCTCGCGCTGCTGGTGTTCATGGCGATTTTCGTCCTCAGCCATGTCGTCAGCGCCCTGACCGACAGCTACGGGCTGCTGTTCGCGATGCGCTTCGTCGGTGCGTTCGCCTACGCCGGATTCTGGGCGGTCGGCGGCAGCGCGGCGATGGCGCTGGTCGGGCCCGAACGCCGAGGTCGGGCGATGAGCGTCGTGGCAGGAGGGCTCACGGTGGCGACCGTGATCGGTCTGCCGGCCGGCACCTGGATCGGGCAGCACATGGGCTGGCGCGGGGCGTTCTGGACGGTCGCGGTCCTCTCGACCATCGCCGCCGTCGCCCTCGTCGCCTCCGTGCCCGCCCTGCGACCGGAGAACCCGGCGAGCTGGCGCGAGGAGCTGCGCGGGCTCAGGCCGCCCAGGCTGTGGCTGTCCTACGCGATGACCGCGGTAGCGACCACCGCGCTGCTGGGCACCTTCTCCTACCTCGCAGCCATGCTGATCGAGACCACCGGCCTCGACTCCGCCTGGGTGCCGGCGGTGCTCTTCGGCTACGGGCTCGGTGCCCTCATCGGCATCGCGGTGGGTGGGAAGGCGGCCGACCGCTTCCCCCGGGGAGTTCTGGGCGTCGGCTTCACGGGGCTCCTGGTCTCATCGCTGCTGCTCGCTCTCACCGCGCACCACGCGGGCGCGACCGTCGTGCTCGTCGTCGCGCTCGGCCTGCTCGGGTTCAGCACCAACCCGGCGCTGAACTCCCGTTTCATGGCCATCGCCCCCGGCGCTCCCACGCTCGCGGTGTCGGGGAACATCTCGGCGTTCAACGTCGGGATCACCCTCGGCCCCTGGATCGGAGGCCTCCTTCTCACCGGCGGCCACGGCTATCCGGCCATCCCTGCCGTCGGTGCCGTCATCGCCACCCTTGCCCTGCTGCTCTGGGGATGGGACCTCGCTCTCCAGGCACGCCAGTCCCAGCACGAGACGCGAGAAGTTGTTGCGACCCGGGGCTAGGTGTACTGACCTCGACCGTTGTTGATTCGGTCGATGGGGGTTTTGCCTCCGATGCCGAGGTGGTGCCTGTCTAGGTTGTAGTAGTCGAGCCAGGTCGTCAACCCTGCTTTTCGGTCGTCGTTCGAGCTCCAGGGGCGGGCGTAGGCCCACTCGGTGGCGAGGGTGCGGTTGAGGCGTTCGACTTTCCCGTTGGTCCAGGGGCAGTGCGGTTTGATGAACCGCTGTCGGATGCCGTGCGCGTCGACCACGGCCTTGAACGCGGCCGAGTGGCGGTAAGCGAACGCGTTGTCGCTGATGACGCGTTCGACTGTGACGCCGAGGCGCGCGTAGAACGCGATCGCGCGGTCGAGGACGCCCGCCGCGGTGGTGCCTTTCTCGTCGTCGTGGATCTCCGCGTAAGCAACTCGGGAATGGTCGTCGATGACGGTGTGCACGTAGTCGTAACCCAGGCCCCGCTTGCGCGCAGGACGTTGCCCGCGGCCATGCAGACGCCATCCGCCGCCGTCGGGGATACGGCCGAGTTTCTTCACATCAACGTGGATCAGGGACCCGGGATGATCATGCTCGTAACGCTGCGCGGATCGGCGGGTCGCGCGGATCACGGACCCCGTGACCGGGTCCAGCTCCCGCAGCAACGGCACGTGGTGGCGGCGCAACACCCTACCGACCGTTGAGGCCTGCAAGCCGAGCTTGTCAGCGATGAACACCGGCCCACGCCGAGTGAGGTGCCGCATGATCCGCACCCTCGCCTCCACGCACGCTTTGGTCTGGCGAGGGTGGGAGCGGGCGACGCTGGAACGATCGATCAGGCCCGCCGGGCCGCACTCCCGGAACCTGCGCCACCACCGCCACGCGGTCGTGCGGGAGATCCCCATTTCCGCGGCAACATGCGCGACCGCACGCCCCGACTGGATGCGCTGAACCATGATCAACCGGCCGGCCGGAGTCAGCCGGGCATTAGCGTGAGACAAGAGAGACCTCCGTGCGTTTGAGCTGAAGAACTTAGACAGCTCCAACTCGACCCCGGAGGTCTCTCCTACGTCAACAACGATCTGGGTCAGTACAGCTAGGTGTACTTCCTCGGGAGGTTGTGAACGGGTGAGGTAGGCGAAGACCTCCGGGCAGGATGTGGGTTACCACACTCGCATCCTGACCACGGAGGTCATCGTGTCTCACGCTAACGCGCCTTTGACGCCGGAAGGGCGTCGTCGTCTTGCTGTCCTCGTCGTGGATCGGGGCTGGTCGTTGCGGCGGGCAGCGGAACGGTTCCAGTGCTCGCCCGCGACGGCGAAACGGTGGGTCGACCGGTATCGGGCCGGGCTGCCGTTGACGGACCGCAGCTCGAGGCCGCAGACCTCGCCGAACCGGCTCCCGCGGAAGACGGAGCGGAGGATCGTGTCGTTGCGGTTCACCCGCCGGTGGGGTCCGCACCGGATCGCGTATCACCTGGGCCTTGCCCGCTCGACGGTCGGCCGGGTGCTGGCCAGGTATGGGATGCCGAAGCTCGTGAACATCGATCAGGCCACCGGGCTGCCAGTCCGAAAGCCGACGCCGAAGCGGTACGAGGTCGCAAGACCGGGCCAGCTGATCCACGTCGACATCAAGAAGCAGGGCCGGATCCCTGATGGCGGCGGCTGGCGCGCCTTCGGCCGCGGATCGGCGCAGGACCGTGCCGCGGCATCCGTCCGTGACAAGGCCGCACGGGCAGGAGCGGCCGGCTCCCGCGGCTACCGGTATCTGCACCACGCCGTCGACGACAACTCGAGAGTCGCGTACTCGGAGATCCTCGACGACGAACGCAAGGAGACCGCGGCAGGGTTCTGGACCCGCGCGAACGCGTTCTTCGCGAGCCTCGGAGTCACGGTCACCGCCGTGATGACAGACAACGGCGCGTGCTACCGGTCACACGCGTTCGCGGACGCGCTCGGCGACGGCGTGAAGCACAAGTGGACAAAGCCGTATCGGCCACAGACCAACGGAAAGGTCGAACGCTTCAACCGCACCCTCGCCGCCGAATGGGCCTACGCCAAGCCCTACGCCAGCGAAGCAGAGCGAGCCGCGGCCTACGAGACCTGGCTGCATCACTACAATCACCACAGACCCCACACCGGGATCGGCGGCCAGACCCCCTCAGCCCGCGTTCACAACCTCACGGGGAAGTACAGCTAGGCGGCAGGATCGCCGAGCGCGGACTCACACGAGCGGTCACCGTCACACTCACGGGAACAGAGTTTGCGCTCCTCATCTGTGGCAGCACCGGCGGGGCAGTCGCTGGGTTCGCACTGGTCGAAATCACCTACTTCTCCGCGTTCCCGCCGTTGGACACACGGATCATGGGATGAGTCCGTCATCCACCCGCACCGGGTATCGCCGAGTCCGGTAGTGAGTGGCCATGGCGCGGCGGGCATTGCAGGACTATCAAGTCCTGCTGGCGCGGACACAGACAGTGCACCGGCCCGTCGGGCCGCTCGCATACGACTGTGTGAAGGTCATCGTCGTCCGTGATGGGTCGGCGATCCTGTTCAGCGAGTTCGGACAGAAGCCCGTCCGGCCGGGGGATGTGATCTTGCTCGGCCCGAACGTATTGTGCGGTTCCGAGCCCGAGGGGCACATCACGGTCACGACGATCTATGCCGATACCGACTACGTGATCGACCAGGCCTTTTGGCAGTACGCCGGCATCCTGCATGACCGGCTTGATGCGCCGGTGTTCGTCAAGGAGACCTTCACCGAGCCCGCCCAGATCATCCGCCTCGGCGAGCATCAAGCCGGGCTGCTCATGCCATGGCTCGATGAGCTGGTCGCACTCAGCCTCCACGATGAGGAGGCACGGTTCCATCGGATGCAAGCCCTCTGGTTCGCGGTCATGGACCAAATCGCTCCGCACATCCGAGTCACCGATCGTCGCATCTCATCCTCGCAGCGGGCGAAGAGCGTTCCGGTGCATCCGCGGGTTCGGCGGTTCGCCCCGACACGGGCGGAAGCGGCCGAGGTGCGTGAAGCGCTCAGCGCTGCGATCGCCGAGCCGTGGACGCTGGACGAGCTGGCGGGGATGGTGCATCTGTCCTCGAAACAGCTCGGCCGGGTGTTCACAGACGCCTACGGCAAGACCCCATTGGCGTACTTGACGATGCTGCGGGTCGAGGAGATGGCGCGTCTGCTCCGGGAGACTGACCTCACGATCGAGCAGGTCGGCCGCCGGGTCGGCTGGCACTCGCGCAACCGTGCCACCTCAGCATTCCAACAGGCGACCGGGCTGACTCCGAGCCGTTACCGAGCCATGCGGGTGACCGAGAACCAGCATCCTGTCTGAGAGTGTTTCACCGCCCTCGCGGCGGACTGCCGGGCTCCCGTAGTGCACCCGGTTGGTGACGCTGCGGTTCAGAAGATGTCTGCCTCAGCAGGAACAGGAGGAGAAGGATGGACTTTAAGAAGGCCGCTGAGATCGTCACGGTGGACCAGAACGAGAACGGCTGGGGCGACGAAGGCCCCATGAGTCAGACCGAGGCGGTCCGGCATGTGCGCAGCACCATGTCGTTCGAGGATGTGATCGACTACGGCGACGAGAACACCGAAGCGTACCGCCAGATCCTCTCCAGTCGAGAACTGCCATGATGCGGCGCTGACGCCACCCAATCAGAAGGCACCAGGATCATACGATCGTGGTGCCTTCCCGCGTCCGACCGGCCTCGTCTACAGGCCGCGCCCGCGATCAAGAAGTGCGGGCGGCTGGTCGGTGGCGTCTGCGGATGCAGCGAACAGATTCGGAAGCAACCGCCGCCGCACACCCTGCCCCGGCGAGGCGCCGACCTGATCGCGCTGCGCCTCGACCTGGGCGGTGAGGTCGTCAACTCGTTCGCTCAGTTGCACGACCTGTGCCCGGAGTTGCGCGTGCTCGCTGAGGAGACGTTGCAGACCGCTCGCGCTCACGACCTGCGCAATCTCGGGGGTTGCGGCGGATTGCGTCTCGGCATGGACGACGAGGAAGTCGCCGGCCTCGTCCGGGTCCAGGACGCCGAACCCGGACAGTCGGCGTTGCGCGATCCGGGCGAACATCGCGGTGCGGGCGACCTCGGGTGGGAACTCGTCCGCGAAGGCGTTGTCCATCGCCTCGCCGAGGAGATCGATCGCTTCTGATGACAGCGTGATCGGCTCGTCTCCCTCGAAGGCGGCGGCCAGATCTTCACACTCGTTCATCACCTCGTAGTGCGCGCCGGCCATTCTCTCGATCTCCGGCGTCAAACCCGAATGGATCGGCTCGCCCGGCTCTCCGTACACGTGGGCGTCCAGCAGCTCGGTGCCTTCATGTTCCCGGTACTCGCCGTAGCGACGCAGCTCGTGAGCAACGGCCACCCGCTCCGTCCCGGTCAGGGTCAACAACGTCTCCTCGGGCACGTCAAGCTCCCTTCTGCTCGCGCACTCCAGGTCGCGAGCTACCGGTCAGGTGATCCGGCGAACGCTCAGCAGATCCCGCCGAGCGCGCGTGAAGGCGCGATCGAGATTCCGCGTCTGATGCGATTCGTCATCGTCGCACCTCGCTTGAAAGACGTGTGGCAGCTCATGAGGCGCTCCGGGCTGGGGTTGACTCAGGCGGGTCTGCTCGCGGAACAGACGTCTGGCCGACGACGATCAGGCGATGGGCCGCGCCGGCTGGGCGCTGTGAATGACGGTCGTCGTACACCGGGCAGGTGATCTTCCCGGCGAGGGACGTCACGAGGGGTGCGCTCACCGGACTGGGAGGCTCAGTCGCGGCTAGCTTGAAGTCGGGGTGCTTTCCTCCACGAGTTAATACGTCAATATGAACGACCTATTTGTGGCGAGTTCGCGATGACGCGTGAGTACAGCGGGAGAGTCTGAGCGAGCCGTGAGGGCTACGCGCAACGCCTCGTCGGGCCGTCCAGCGTCTCGAAGCGCGAGCGCGAGAAACGTCTGCGCGGCATCGCCCGTGGTCTCGTAGCCCGGCTGATTCCTCAGGAGATCAACTACGGCCTTCGGCGTTCCGCAGTGAGTTGGCGAGCTGCATCATTCCTTGCGCCCGTCTGGGCTCGGAGAGTCCGCGGTCGAGGGCGGCCCGGTAGAGAGAAACAGCTTCGTGTTCCTTGCCGAGGTAGTCGTGGACGGACGCCCACTCGTACAGGGCGCCTGGATCGTCGTCGGCGCGCTCTGCGACCAGGGCTTGCATGTGGTCGAGCATCGTGTCGGGTGCGGTGTCGTCTACCAATTCCCAGAACGACGCGATCCGGCTTACCAGTCGGCATCCATCCCGTCAGGATCTCGCGCAGTCGATGCTCGCGCGGCGGTCAGCCTGCCCCTGTCAGTGCTAGGCAACTCGGGGTTCTGGCTACCCCGCTGTAGCCCGAGCAGGGTGGATGCATGACCGGTTCGCAAGCTCTGCTGCTGGTTGGTACCGCCAGATGTTTCGAGAAGGGAAGCGCCGTATGACGACCACTGTCCGTCCCGCACCTGATGCTGAGGTCGGCCAACCATCGGCTGCCTTGACGCGACGGAAGGCGGCACTCGCGCTGTTCGCGCTGAGTGTCGGCGGGTTCGGGATTGGGCTGACCGAGTTTGTCATCGCCGGACTCCTCACCGAGGTCGCCACGGATCTGGGTGTCACGATCAGCCAGGCCGGGCATCTGGTCGGCGTCTATGCGCTCGCGGTCGTGCCCGGCGCTTTGCTCATCACCCCTTTTCTCATGCGGCGACCCCCGAAGTACGCGCTCGCGGTGCTGCTCGCGTTCTTCGTCGTGGGGAATCTGCTCTCGGCGTGGGCGCCGACGTATGAGGTGATGCTCGCGGGAAGGATCGTGGCCGCGCTCGCGCACGGCGGCTACTTCGGCATCGGCGCCGTGCTAGCCGCCTCCCTCGTGCCCCCCTCGAAGCGGGCATCGGCCGTGGCGGCTCTGTTCGCCGGCCTCACGATCGCGAACGTCCTCGGCGTGCCCGCCGGAGCGCTCGTAGGCCAGCAGTACGGATGGCGGATGGTGTTCTGGATCATCAGCGCGCTCGGCCTGATCGCGCTGGCCGGGTTGATCGCTCTCGTACCGAAGACGGAGCCGGAGCGGGATCAGCTGCCCGTCGCCCAGCAGTTCAAGGCCCTGGCCCGCCCACAGGTGCTCGCCTCGCTGCTGACCACCGCGCTGGTGTTCGGCGGCATGTTCGGCGTGTTCACCTACATCGAGCCGCTGCTGCGCGAAGTCACCGGATACTCGGCCACAGCGATCCCGTGGCTGCTCGTGATCTTCGGGGCCGGCCTGTTCGCGGGCAACATCCTCGGCGGCAAGGCCGCCGACAGGAACGCGGACAACGCCGTGCTGATCCTGTCGATCCTGCTGCCGATCGTGATCCTGACACTGGGTGCGGTCGCAAGTATGCCGGTGCCGGTCGCGATCGGGCTGTTCCTGCTCGGCCTGGTCGGCTTTGCGACCGTGCCCGGTCTGCAGGCGCGGGTGATGCGGCACGCGCACGGTGCTGCGACGCTCGCGTCGGCGACGAACATCGCCGCGTTCAATCTCGGCAACACCATCGGTGTCAGCCTCGCCGGGGCCGCGATCGCCGCCGGGTACGGCCTCGTCAGCCCCACGGTCGTGGGCGCGGGTCTCACGGTCATCGGCCTGGCGGTGATCGTCGTCGCCCGCATCGCCGCACGGCGCCAGGCCTCTTCATCCGCTCGCCACATCAACTCGGCAATCTAGGAAGGCTTCACCATGCATCTCGATCTCGAAAGCCGCGTCATCATCGTCACCGGTGGCACCAGCGGCATCGGCCTCGCCACCGCGCACGAACTCGCAAGCGAAGGGACGAGCGTAGTGGCGGTCGCCCGCCGCGGTCCCGGCGACGGCGTGCTGCCCGCATCGGCGCACTTCGTCGCCGCCGACCTGAAAGCATCCGACGCCGCGGCCCGGGTCGTGGCGAAAACCGTCGAGCGGCACGGCCGTATCGATGGGCTGGTGAACAACGCCGCACTGTTCGATACCCGCGATTCGTTCGAGGCGATCGATGACGAGCTGTGGGAGGCGACGTTCGAGGTGAATCTGTTCGCGCTCGCCCGTCTCACTCGCGCCGTGATCCCGGCCATGCGGGACGCGGGCGGCGGAAGCATCGTGCATCTGGGCAGCGAAGCTGCCAGGATGCCCGATCCGACGATGGCCGCCTACGCCGCGTCGAAAGCAGCGGTGCTGTCGCTGTCGAAATCGCTGGCGATCGAGTACGGGCCGGCGGGGATCCGCTCGAACGTCGTCTCACCCGGCCCGACCCGCACCGCCCTCTTCGACGCCCCGGGCGGGTTCGCCGAGCAGCTCGCCGCGCGCTTCGGCACCGACCCCGACACGGCCGTTGATCGGTTCATCAGTGAGGAGCGCCGCCTGCCCACCGGCCGAATCGGCAACCCGGAGGATGTCGCCGGGGTGATCGCCTACCTGCTCTCGCCGAGAGCGGGGCAGGTGACGGGTGCGGAGTGGTCGGTCGACGGCGGCGCCCTGCGCCAGATCTGACCGGACCCATCATGACCACGATCACTGCCCCTGAGACGACGCTCTCCAGTGCTGTCGCCTCCGATGGCGCACCGGTGCCGCTCCTCGTGCACAGACCGGCGAACCCGCGCGGCTGGATCGTCTGGGCGCACGGCGGCTCCTGGCAGCACGGCTCCGCTGCCGCCTGGGCGCCGGTCACCGCCGCCCTCGCCGCTTCATCGGGATGGGTAGTCGTCTCGGTCGAATACCGGCTCGCCCCGGCTCACCGGTTCCCGGCGGCGGTGCTCGACGTGCTTGCAGCACTCGACTGGGCCGAAACCCACTCGGGGGACCTCCCGGTAGTCGTCGGGGGCGACAGCGCCGGCGGCACAATTGCCGCCTCCGCTGCGCTCGCCCGGCGCGATACCGGCGATCGGGTGCCGGCCCAGGTGTTGGCGTATCCACCGCTCGATCCCCGTTGCGCCAGCCCTTCCTATCGCGCCAGGTCTGGCGCGTTTCCGAACCGGGCCGACCTGCGTGCGGCGTGGCGACTCTGGATGGACAGCACTCCCGAGCCGACGATCCTGCCCACCCCGCTGGAGGCTCCGAGTCTTGCCGGGCTGGCGCCGGTGTCCCTGGTCGTCGGCAGCGACGATCCGGTTCGCGACGACGTGATCGCCTACGCCGACCGCCTCCGCGCCGACTGCATCCCCACGACCTTGGAGGTGCTGCCCGGCGTCGGGCACGCCGACGTGCTCAGCCCTCGTAGCCGCGTGCTGTCGGCGGTACCCGCAGCCCTGTCCGAATCATCCCTGTCCGAACTATCCACTCCGACACCTCAACCGACACACCTGGAAGGAACCCCATCATGACCACCACCACTCCCGCACCGCTGGAGGCGTTGACCCGTCACTTCATCGACCTGCGCGACGGCAACCACTTCGGCCACGTCACCCGCTCCGGTAAGGAGACCGCCTTCGGGGAGGCCGTCCAGCTCCTCGACAACCCGGCCCGACAGGTACTGATGGAGTTCAACGAGCACCTGCTCGCCGGTACCGGAAGGATCGACGCCACCGGTCTGCACCGCGACCAGCGTGGCGGGCTCATCGCGTCCTGGCTACTGACCTGGCCCGAGCAGCGCGCCGCGAACCTCTCTCCCATCAGCCTAATCGCGACCTACGGGGCCGGGTTCCACCACCCGCACCTGCGCGGCGCGACCATCGGCGAGTGGCCGCTGAACGTCGCCGAGCCGGAGCACGCCGAAGAGCTGGTGCCGGTGCTGCGCACGATTGCCGGCGCCGACATCCACAACCTCGTGTTCCAGGTCGGCGGCGACTGGCGCATCATCCCCGCACTCCACCCCGCAATCACCGAGAAGAAGTCAGCATGAGGATGTCGATCCTCGACCAGGTGCCGATCACCGAACACACCGCGACCAGAGCGGAGGCCGTGCAGAGCGGTCTCCGCCTGGCACAGGAGGCCGAAGAGCTCGGATTTCACCGCATCTGGTTCGCCGAGCACCACCGCTCAGCCGCCTTCGCCAGCACCGCACCGGAGATGATGACCGCGCTCGCCCTGGAACGCACCGAGCGCATCCGGGTCGGCACCGGCGGCATCCTCCTGCCGCTGTATCCGGTGCAGAAGGTCATCGAGGTGATGGCCCTGCTCGGTCAGGTGAATGGCGACCGCGTCGATGCCGGCGTGGGACGGGCGGCGCTGGATGACGCGGACTACGGGGAGAAGATCGCCGCACTCGTCCACGCCCTCGGTACCCAGCATCCGTCGGGGGCGGGTGAGCCTGATGGCCGGGTCTGGGTGCTCGGAGCGGGAGGCTCCGCCGCACCCCTCGCCGGCCTCGTCGGTGCCGGGTATGCGCACGGGCATTTCTTCGTGCCCCGCGGCGGCGAAGCTGCGACCGCCGCCTACCGTGCAACGGCCACCGAGCATGGTCATGGCGCCCATACCGTGTTGGCTGTGCGCGTGATCACCGCCGAGACGCACGAACGCGCCCAGCAGCTCGCGGAGGCGATGCTGCTGTGGCGGGCACGCAAAGACCTCGGCTTCGACGGGCCGATCCCGTCGGCCGAGACCACGGCACGGCACGAGTGGACCGATGCCGAGCGCACCCGCGCGAAAGCCCGATCCCAAGCGATCATCACGGGCACGCCCGACGAGGTGCACACAGAGCTGACGGCTCTCGCCGAGGCGCACAGCGCGGACGAGGTCATGATCAACACCCTCACCAGCGACCCCGCCGACCGACTGACCTCGTACCGGCTGCTGGCCGAACGCCTCATGGAGTAGTCGTCGCGGTCACCGCACGAAGAAGCGCTCCCAGGATCATCTCTGGGAGCGCTTCTTCAGCGCGTCGGGGCGACCGGTTACGACGCCGAGGTCATTAGCCGCAGCGCGGCGAAAGATGGGCTGCCGGGCTCGGCGGTGTGGGTGAGGATCCGCTGCCCGTTGCCCTCGGGCAGATGCAGCACCTCGTACCCGAGTTCGAGTTCCCCGACCTCGGGATGACGGAAGCGCTTCGCTCCGCTCGTGCACAGCCGAACGTCGTGGCCGGCCCAGAGGCGGGCGAACTCGGGGCTGTTCATGCTCAGCTCCCCGACCAATTCTGCCAGGCGCCGGTCGTCGGCGAACTGCGCCGCAACGTAGCGCAAAGAGGCGACGGCGAGGGCAGCCTCGTCGGTCCAGTCGACGTAAAGGTCGCGGGTGTGCTCGTCCAGGAACAGCAGCTTCAACTGGTTCGGACGATCCTCCACCCATGAGGGCGCATCGCAGTCGAGGTGCCCGGCGAGTAGGCGGTGGCCGGCCCGGTTCCAGGCGAGGATGTCGTTGAACCGGCCCAGCAGCACCGCGGGCACATCACCCATCGAGTGCAACAGTTGCTCCGCGCCGGGCTTGGCGATCTCCGGTTTCGACGCCTGAGGTCGCTTCACCGGGGCGGGGTGCGCCAGCGCATACAGATGCGCCCGTTCGTCGTCATCGAGCTGCAGGGCACGCGCGAGCGCATCGATGATCGCATCCGAGGCGTTCTGCGACTGCCCCTGCTCCAGCCGCGTCAGATACGTCACCGAGACTCCGGCCAGCTGCGCGAGCTCCTCCCGGCGCAGGCCCGGCACACGGCGGCGACCGTAACTGTTCACGCCGGCATCATCCGGAGTGATGCGGTCCCGGCGCGAGCGGAGGAACTCGCCCAGCTCGGTGACCGGGCCATCGGTATCAGTGGACTGCGATAGTGCCATGCCATCTATTGTCCCGCACGCGTACCGACGGAGCCTGACCCTGCCAGTGCTAGGTGTACTGACCCAGATCGTTGTTGACGTAGGAGAGACCTCCGGGGTCGAGTTGGAGCTGTCTAAGTTCTTCAGCTCAAACGCACGGAGGTCTCTCTTGTCTCACGCTAATGCCCGGCTGACTCCGGCCGGCCGGTTGATCATGGTTCAGCGCATCCAGTCGGGGCGTGCGGTCGCGCATGTCGCCGCGGAAATGGGGATCTCCCGCACGACCGCGTGGCGGTGGTGGCGCAGGTTCCGGGAGTGCGGCCCGGCGGGCCTGATCGATCGTTCCAGCGTCGCCCGCTCCCACCCTCGCCAGACCAAAGCGTGCGTGGAGGCGAGGGTGCGGATCATGCGGCACCTCACTCGGCGTGGGCCGGTGTTCATCGCTGACAAGCTCGGCTTGCAGGCCTCAACGGTCGGTAGGGTGTTGCGCCGCCACCACGTGCCGTTGCTGCGGGAGCTGGACCCGGTCACGGGGTCCGTGATCCGCGCGACCCGCCGATCCGCGCAGCGTTACGAGCATGATCATCCCGGGTCCCTGATCCACGTTGATGTGAAGAAACTCGGCCGTATCCCCGACGGCGGCGGATGGCGTCTGCATGGCCGCGGGCAACGTCCTGCGCGCAAGCGGGGCCTGGGTTACGACTACGTGCACACCGTCATCGACGACCATTCCCGAGTTGCTTACGCGGAGATCCACGACGACGAGAAAGGCACCACCGCCGCGGGTGTGCTCGAGCGGGCGATCGCGTTCTACGCGCGCCTCGGCGTCACAGTCGAACGCGTCATCAGCGACAACGCGTTCGCTTACCGCCACTCGGCCGCGTTCAAGGCCGTGGTCGACGCGCACGGCATCCGACAGCGGTTCATCAAACCGCACTGCCCCTGGACCAACGGGAAAGTCGAACGCCTCAACCGCACCCTCGCCACCGAGTGGGCCTACGCCCGCCCCTGGAGCTCGAACGACGACCGAAAAGCAGGGTTGACGACCTGGCTCGACCACTACAACCTAGACAGGCACCACCTCGGCATCGGAGGCAAAACCCCCATCGACCGAATCAACAACGGTCGAGGTCAGTACAGCTAGGCAACCGCAGGCCACGCAAACCGGGGATCTGGCTACCTCTTCCGCATCGTCCGAGTCTGGATGTCATGAGCCAAACAGACACCTCACCACCACCCAGTACCGCATCGACACCTGTTCCGGCGGAGCGGTTCACCGCGGCACAGAAGATCGCGATGGCGGTCCTGCTGACCGCGAACTTCACCCTCGCAGTCGACTTCTCGATCCTCAACGTCGCCCTGCCGCACATCGGCACCGAGCTCGGTTTCGCGACCTCCGCGCTGCAGTGGATCGTCACCTCCTTCGCGCTCTGCGCCGCAGGGTTCACCCTCTTTTTCGGCCGCGTGGCCGACCTGTTCGGCCGCAAGCGCCTGTTCATGATCGGGATCGTGCTGCTCGGCGTCTCCTCCCTCGCAGGCGGGCTCGCCACCGAACCCGTGCTGCTCCTCGCCGCCCGCGTCGGGCAGGGCATCGCGACCGCGATGGTCACCCCGGCCGCGCTGTCGCTCATGACCACGATGTTCCCCGAAGGCCCGGCCCGATCCCGCGCGCTCGGCCTCAACGGCGCGCTCATGGCCGCCGGCTTCACCGCCGGAGCCGTGCTCGGCGGACTCCTCACCGGGGCCGTGTCGTGGCGGTGGGCGTTCTTCATCAACGTCGTCGTCGCCGTCGCGGTGATCGCCATCGCCCCGTTCGTGCTGCGCGAGCCCGCCCGCGGGGCGCGCCCGAAGCTCGACGTACCCGGAGCCGTCACCATCACGCTCGCGCTGGTGGCGCTCGTGTTCGGGATCGACACCGCCGGCCACAACGGCTGGACGCATCCCGGCACCTGGGGACCGATCCTGGGCGCTCTGATCCTGTTCGCCGTGTTCCTGAAGATCGAGGCCCGCGTCACCGAGCCCCTCGTCGCACCGGGCCTGCTGAAGCGCTCGAATATCGGCTGGGGCAACACCGCCGGGCTCCTCGCCTTCGGCACCTTCACCTCGCTCGTCTTCCTGCTGACGCTCTACCTCCAGCAGATCCTCGGCTACTCCGCTATCACCGCGGGCCTCATTCTCGGAGTGCTCGGCATCGGCACCGTGATCGGCGGCCTCGTCGCCCCGAAGATCATCGGCAAGACGAGCGCGAAGACCGCCATCGTCGCAGGCCTCGTCGTGCAGGCCGCCGCCACGGCGCCGCTCGCATTCGCGGGCGACACCCGCGCGTGGCTGGTACCGGTGCTGATCCTCACCTTCGTCGGCGGAATCGCGAACCTCGTCGCAATCGTCGGCTACGTCGTCGCCTCCACCTCCGGCGTCCCTGCAAACCAGCAAGGACTCGCGACCGGCCTCGTGACGATGAGCCAGCAGGTCGGCATCGCCCTCGGCACCCCCGTCATGTCGGCGATCGCGACCGGCATGGTCGCCGCGACTCTCCTGCCTGGGCTGCAACTCGCGATCGGTGTCAACGCCGTGATCGCGATCGGTGCGGCGATCCTCATCGTGGCGTTCCTGCGTCTACCCAAGGCAGTCGCACCGGTCGCAACACCCGAACCGGCCGACATGACCGTCTAACACACGGCCCTCATCATGAACGCCCCGCGAGTTCCTACCCTCACTGGAAGCTCGCGGGGCGTCCACTTGTTGCCGGACTGATCGCGGTGTTCGAGTCCGTTCTTGCGCGAACCAGCACGATCCATCGCCCTGTTGGTCCGGTCGCCTACGACTGCGTGAAGCTCATCGTCGTGCGCGATGGGTCCGCGATCCTGTTCAGCGAGTTCGGTGAACAACCAGTCAAGCCCGGTGACGTGGTGCTGCTCGGCGCGAACGTGCTGTGCGCGTCGGAACCGGAGGGGCATGTCACAGTCACTACGATCTACGCCGACACCGACTTCCTGCTCGATCAGTTGTTCTGGCAGTACGCCGACGTCCTCCGCGACCGCCTTGACGCGCAGGGGTTCGCCGACACGATCTACACCGAACCCGCCCAAGTGCTCCGGCTCGGGGAAGACCGCTCTGGAATGTTGATGCCCTGGTTGGACGAGCTCGTCGCACTCAGCGTCGACGGGCATTACAGGGAGCGGTTTCATCGGATGCAGGCGTTGTGGCACGCGATCATCGACCAGATCGCGCCGTACATCCGCATCACTCCGTATCGAACTTCACCGCACCAGCGGGCACGGCTCCGCCCGACGTTACCGAGGGGTCGCCGGTTCGCGCCGTTGCGGGCGGAGGCACGCCAGGTGCGCGATGTTCTGCGCAGTGACATCGCTCGGAGCTGGGGACTGGCAGAGCTGGCGGGCATGGTGCATCTGTCCACGAAGCAACTCAGTCGCGTGTTCGTGGACGCCTACGGAAAGACGCCGTTGACGTATCTGACGATGCTGCGGGTCGAGGAGATGGCTCGACTGCTGCGGGAGACCGACCTGTCGATCGAGCAGGCGGGTCGACGAGTCGGGTGGCGTTCTCGCAACCGCGCGTCGGCGGTGTTTCGCGAGTGCGTCGGGATCACGCCGAGCCGGTACCGAGCGATGCGCTCCGCGGGCAGCAGCATGCACACGAATGAGACATCGGTGCCCACCTAAACGACCCCATCCCGGGCCGCCGCGCCCACAGTCGCGGTTTCGTTGATATCCCGTTGTTCTACGTCAGGTGCCTCCGAGTTCCTGCCGGCCAACCTACCGCTCCATTCGTTCGCTGACCGTCTCGACACTCTCCGGATACACCTGGCTCACCTCGCAGGTGCAAGACCAGCCACCCACACCCCGGGTGGCTGGTCTACCGAGAGGAGGCCGAACGATGGCGACGAGGGAAGAGACCCGCCAGAAGCGGGAAGAGAAGCTCGACGAGCTCCACGAAAAGCTCACCGGTGCGGTCGAGCAACTCGTCACGGGCGAGGACTGGGCCGACGCGCTCCGATTCGCCGCCCGCTTCCGGTCCCGCTCGTTCAACAACGTCCTACTGATCTGGGAACAGCATCAAGCGGCGTTCGAGCAGGGACGGGTGCCCGAGCCGTTCCCCACCTATGTCGCCGGGTACAAGCAGTGGCAGCAGCTCGGCCGGCAGGTCGAGAAAGGCCAGCCGGGGTACCAGATCCTCGCCCCGGTCATGGGCCGGTTCGCGTCCGCGAACCCCTCGGACCCTACCTCCTGGTACCGCCTGAATCGCGGTGAGAAGCCGAAGCCGGGCGAGGTGGTGCGCTCACAGATGGTCGGCGTGCGACCCGCCTACGTCTGGGACGTCTCCCAGACCGCCGGTGATCCGATCCCCGACGCGCCGTCGCCGGTGCTGTTGGCGGGCGAAGCCCCCGATGGGCTGTGGGACGGGCTCGCGCAGCAGGTACGGGCTGCCGGGTTCGAGCTGATGCGGGTGCCGCACGAGGGGATGATCCGCGGCGCGAACGGTCTGACCGATCTCGAGGCGAAAACGGTCGCGGTGAGGGAGAACATGGACCCCGCCGCCCAAGTCAAAACCCTGGCGCACGAGCTCGCGCATGTCCTGATGCACGACCCCGACCGGGAGGACGCCCGCCAGCATCGCGGGATCGGCGAGGTCGAAGCCGAGTCCGTCGCGCTGATGATCGGCGCCGCCCACGGAATGGACACCACCGGTTACACGATCCCGTACGTGGCCGGATGGGCCGCGAATGTGGACGGCAAGGAACCCGTCGAGGTCGTCAAAGCGACCGGTGAGCGGGTGCGGAAGACCGCAGCGGGGATTCTCGACCTGCTCGACACCGTGCAGGTGCCCGACGGCGCCCCACCGGGCCTGGACCGTGATGCGCCGCGGCCTGCGCGTTCAAAGGAGCACAGCGCTGCGACGGTTTCGGAGCCAGAGCACAGCCGAGCCCCGGAGCCGGCGACTGCACGGGGGTTGTGATGGCTGCCCGGACCGCCTTCACGACCGCTCTCGCCGGGCTCGCCCCGGATGCGCCGTTGCCGATTGCGGCGCGATTGTTCGCGCAGGCGGGGGTGCCGGTGTTCCCGTGCGCGCCGGGCGGGAAGAACCCGCTCACCGAGCATGGCTTCCACGACGCGACCACGAGCCTCGCCCAGGTGGAGTCGTGGTGGCAACGGTTCCCGGCGGCGAACATCGGGATGCCCACCGGCGCCGCCTCCGGCGTGGTGGTCGTGGACGTCGATGTGCACGGCGTCAACGGCTATGACGCCTTCCGCCGAGTACGTCGGGCGGGGCTGGTGAATGGGTGGGAGGCGCTGGTGCGCTCACCGACTGGGGGCCTGCACGTCTACTACCCGGCCGGGAACGGTGAGCAGCCGTCGTGGCAGGCCGGGCGTGCGGGGATCGACTTCCGTGGGGACCGCGGGTACATCATCGTGCCACCGTCTCACCGCATCATCGGCGGCGAGACGAGCCTGTATCGCCTGGCGTCGCTGAGTCCGACGCCGGGCCGGGCATTGGATGCGTCAGCGCTGCGGACGTTCCTGGACCCGCCGCGTCCGCCACGCCGGCTTCCCGAGCGGGGCCACTCGACGGGGCGGACTGATCCGTTGAAGCTCGCGAAGTGGTTGGGCGGTGAGCGCACGGATCGCAATCACAAGTTGTTCTGGGCGTCCTGCGTGCTCGCCGAGGAGGGCGTGCCTTATCGGGATGCGCTGGCTGCGATGCTCACCGTCTCCCAGCCTGACTTCGGGCAGCGCGAGATCGCCCGCACCGTCGCCAGCGGCTACAAGCGCATCCACCGCGACGCGCCCCGCCCCAGAGACGCCGACATGGCTCGGCCCGGCCCTGTACACGATCTCGATGCGGTCCCTGAGGGTCGTGTCTCGTCGAGGGGGCTGCGATGAACCTTCCGGAGCGTCGTGGGTGGGCGGTGGTGACGGCCGCGTCGGGCACCGTGCTCATCGGGGCGGGGGCGTTCTGGTTGAGCTTCACCGCGCTTGCCGATCTCGCCATGCGGTCGGGCATCGCGGCTGGGCAGGCGCGGATCTGGCCGCTGCTGGTGGACGGGCTGATCGTGGTCGCGACGGTCGCCGTCGTCGCGCTCGACGGACACCGGACGGCCTGGTATCCCTGGGCGCTGCTGATCGCCGGTGCGTTGGTGTCGGTGACCGCGAACGCGGCCCACGCCCTCGTCACCGCCGAGGCGACCGTGCCCGGGGTTCTGGCCGCGACGGTCGCCGCCGTCCCGCCCCTGGTGCTCCTGGCGTCCACTCATTTAACGGTCGTCCTCATCCGCTCCACCCGTATGGCCGAGACATCGACCGCCGAACAGTCGGCACCGGTCCTGCTCCCGGCGACCAGTTCCGAGGACGAGGCTCCCCACCTGTCGACTCCGGAAGCGCTGGCGCTGGTGGAGCCACCGGAGACGGAGGAGCTTGCCGCCTCTGCCGCACCTGAGTCTGTTCCGTCTGAGCCGGTCGCGCCCGAGCTATCCGAGGCCGATACGCCGCCGGTGGTGGAGGCCAGCACGGGGCGGCGTGAGCGTGCCGCCTGGTTGCGGGGTGAGGGGTGGTCGAACAAGCAGATCGCCCGCGCTATGGGCGTGCATCCCTCGACCGTGGGCCGGTGGCTGCCGCGCCCACCTGACCCCGAACTCGATCCCGACTCGCAGGGGTCGTCTGCGCCGTCCGGCCCGACAGGGGTCGGCATCCCATCCGATCACTCTGAGGAGGAATCATCATGAACGCCGAACAGCATCCGCACGACCCGCAGCGGCCGCCCGATCCGTCCCCGATGCCGGAGCGGCCTGAGACGTCGGCGGGGATGGTGCCGGAGGCGATCCAGGCCGCCGACGTCGACCGCGACCAGCAAGCCGAACTGGATACGGAGAAGCCGGCCCGTGGGGTCCACTGGGTGCGCCCCTCGGATCTGATGTCGCGAGCCGGCGGCGCCGTGTCGCGGCGCGGGATCGATCTCCAAGCGGACCTATCCCACCGAGCCCGGGCCAGTCTCGCGACCGGTGCGAAGCACCTGGTCGCCTCCGCGAAGCGGTTGCCGCCACTGTCCGCGTTCGGCCGGGAAGGGAATGCTGAAGCTTTGGTTGACTCTGGGACTGCTTTGATTTGAAGGATCGGGGCGGGAAGGATGAAGTCATGCCGGTGAAGTTTTCGGAGGAGTTCAAGCGCGACGCGGTCGCTCTGGTGCTCACGCAGGGAATGTCGCAGAAGCAGGTCTGCGCGGATATGGGGATCTCGAAGTCGGCGTTGCAGGCGTGGGTGCGTAACGTCGAGCTGGCCGGCCGCGGGATCGCGCCGGCGGCGTCGAGCGATCGGGACGGGCAGCGTGAGCAGGCGAAGATGCTCAAGCGGATCCGCGAGTTGGAGATGGAGAACGAGATCCTCCGGAAGGCCGCGGCGTATCTTTCGCAAGCGAACCTTCGGATCGGTGCTGCGTCCCCAAAATAGTGTTCCCGCTCGTCCGTGAACTGGCTGCGGCCGGCGCCCCCGTGAGGGTGTCGGTCGCGGTGGCGTGCAGGGTCCTCGGCTTCTCCAAGCAGGCGTACTACCAGTGGCTGGCCAATCCGGTCAGCGATCGCGACTGGGACGAGGCGCATCTGATCAACGCTGCCCGGGACGTGTGGGATGAGGACCGTTGTCAGGGGTACCGGCTCATCTCCGACGAACTCGTCGACGACGGCTGGCAGGTGTCTGAGCGTCGCGTGTGGCGGGTGTGCTCGCAGGAGGGCATGTTCTCGGCCGCGCACCGCCGCAAGGGCTCTCGGAAGCATCGCCGGCCGGGTCCTGCCGTGCACGACGACCATGTCAGACGTGACTTCACCGCCGACCGGCCCAACGAGTTGTGGCTCACCGACATCACCGAACACCGAACCGGTGAGGGCAAGGTGTACTTGTGCGCGGTCAAGGACGTGTTCAGCAACCGGATCGTGGGCTACTCGATCAGCGACCGGATGAAGGCCCGACTGGCCGTTGACGCGCTCACCGACGCATTCCACCGGCGCGGTAAGCCAGCCGGGGTGACGGTGCATTCCGATAGAGGCAGTCAATTTCGAAGCCGTAGATTCCGGCGTGCCCTTCGACACTTCGGGCTGCGCGGATCGATGGGCAGAGTCGGCGCGTGCGCGGACAACGCGGCCATGGAGAACTGGTTCAGTCTGCTGCAGAAGAACGTCCTCAACCAGCAGCAGTGGACCACCCGTGACGAGCTTCGCCTCGCGATCGTGTACTGGATCGAGGCACGCTACCACCGATGCCGCCGTCAACGAAGACTCGGGAAGTTGACGCCCATCGAGTTCGAGACCATCATGAAACACCCCGCCTGCCTGGCGGGATAAGGAAACGAGTCAACCAAAGGCTCAGCATTCCCGAAGAACCCGCGGTCGAGGCGCGAAGCCTGGGCCGGGAATGAGACGGGGTGATCGGTCATGCACACGATCCGAGGTGCTTTCCCTGACCGTCTGCCCTGTCGTGGGAGGCGCGGTGCATCTGTCTGTCAGGAGGTGCCGTGATGATTCTGCACACGATGACCGCCGATCCTGGCGGCGAGGACTACACGACCGGTGAAGGGCTCCGCGCTCTGCTGGGCCGGCTGCACGAGGACGGGCCAGGAGCATGGCGCACCGACCCCACCGCTGCACGGCTCATGACCTACGCGGCCGACAAGTACGCGGCCCTGGCGCGCAAGCATGGGCTTGATCCGTGGGAGGCCGCGTCTGCGGCGTTCGATGTGATGCGCACCCGCTCAGCGCGGGAGGCGGAGGACCCGTGGGCGGTAGTCACGCACGCGGTGCGGATCACCTGCATCGCCGAAGAACGCGGCCAAGGCCTGCTCTGTTCGACGCATCAGGCCCGCCGCCCGCACTACTCCGTCTTCCACGACGCCGAACGCCTCTCCGACCGCGAGAACCCCCTCGATGACTACCACCCCGCGTTCCACGTCACCGACCCCGACCCCGACGAGGACACCGATCCCGGCGAGACCAATCCTGATGAGGGGCGGCGGTCGGCGGAGCCGGCCGGGGTGGTGACGTCGGCGTCGGGTGCGGTGGAGGATGCGATCGCGTTCGTCACCGTGCTGGGGTGGCCGCCGCAGACCGCCCGCGCCGCGGTCGAGCACGTCTGCCAGGCGCTCGCTCGGGCGGGGTCCAGGCAATCAGCGTTCGAGGTGCTGCGCCGCGACCAGCACTCCCGCGCCCTGCTCGACCTCCCCGGCCCCTCGTGGACCGCGCTGCTGCGGGTCCTGCTCGGAAACCCCGCCCCGGGCCTGTGCGCGACGAGCGCGGGTCGGGGCATCCTGCTGCGCCTGCTGATCGGTGAGACGTTGCCGGTGCTGCTGCACGACGACGACCTCGTGCTCACTGTCTCACTGGCCGCTCCGAAACATGGTGGTGGGCGATGAGCGGCGGGCATATCGAGCTGGAGCGGGCGGTGTCCTCGATCATCATCGGCACCCGGCACCGCACCGACCTGGGCGACATCGACGCCCTGGCGGCGTCCATCGACCGCGACGGGCTGCTCCAGCCCCCGACGATCACCCCGGAAGGCGTGCTCGTCTGCGGCAGGCGCAGGCTCGCCGCGATCCAGAAGCTGAACTGGCGGGTCGTGAACGTCTGGGTGCGGCAAGGGATCTCGAACCGGCTCGGGCATCTGCTCGCGGAGCAGGACGACAACCTGCTGCACAAAGACCTCACCCCGCTGGAAGCCGCCGGCCTCTACCGCGAACTCAAAGCCCTCCTCGCCGAGGACGCGGCACGCCGCCAGGCCGAGTCGCGGTTCACCAGCGACCGCCAACCCGAGAACGAGGGCGAGAGCGAGAGCGACGGTGGCGGAAATTTTCCGGCACCGTCCCCGTCGCCTGCGGGTGAGGCGCGGCAGCAGGCGGCGGCGATGATCCCCGGCGCCGCGTCGTACCGGACGTTGGACAAGATCGAGTACGTCCAGCAGGCCGCCGCCCGCGATGATCTCCCCGACGACACCCGCACGAAGGTCGCGGACGGGCTCGCACGGATCGAGGCGGGCGCACCGGTGCATCCGATCTTCGAAGAGGTCCGGAGCCTGGTCGGTGATCCGGGGGTGTCGCGGGATGCGCAGTTGGACGAGCTGGCGAAAGCGGCGATCGCCCGCGCCAAGGCCAAGCCGCAGCGCCGCAAGGCCGGACCGGCTCCGGTGGCGGGGCCGGTGGTGTGGACCACCCGGTCGTTCCTGGTGATCTGGGGCGAACTCACCGATTGGTGGACGCACTACGACCCCGCCCAGCTCGCACGGGATCTCACCGATGAGCAGATCGAGATGTTCCTGACGATCGCCGCCGGCACGACCGCGTTCGCTGCCGCTCTCTCCACGGTGCGGAGCACCGAGCCCAGCGATGCTGCTGATCCCGCCGAAGATGCGGATGGGGAAGGTGAGGTGCGGCACCTGCGCGCCCTCTGACCTCTCTGGTTGTTCGCCGCCCCGGACCCTTCATGGGTGTCGGGGCGGATGTGTGTCTGGTGCACCTGGTGGCATGAACCCGACAGATGCTTCTCGTTCCCGTCGCCGCCTGGTCGGGATCGTCACGGCCGCCGCCCTCGTGCTGGTCCTCGTCGGCGTCGGCGTCTATGGCCTGGTCACCGGCCCTCGCACTCCCGACCCGCCGCCCGCAACCCCGTCGGCTTCCGCTCCGGTCACTCCCGGCGGCGACCCGCGCGAGCTGGCCCCGATTCCGGAGACGGATGATCCGGAGGAGTTCGCCCGCTCCGTCGCCGAAGCCCTGTTCGCGTGGGATACCGCGTCCGGCCTGATGCCGTTGGACTACACGAGCGTGCTGCTGGAGGTCGCGGACCCGACCGGGATCGAGCAGGCCGGCCTCGCCTCCGATATCGCCGGATACGTCCCGACGCGCGACTCCTGGACCGAACTCCGCAAATACGGCACGACCCAGCGCCTGGAGATCACGAACGTGTTCGTGCCGGAGGCGTGGGCGGACGCCGTGGAGCAGGCGCAGCCGGGGCAACTGCAGCCGGGCACGACCGCGTACACGATCGAGGGCATCCGCCACCGCGCCGGGATCTGGAACGACGAACCCACGACGAGCGCGCATCAGGTGGCGTTCACGATCTTCCTGACCTGCCCGCCCGACGGCGACCCCTGCCACCTGCTGCGGCTGTCGATCCTCGACCAGCCCCTCCGCTAACGGGAGGCCATGATGCGGAAGGTCATCGCGGCACTCGCCGCCCTCGTCCTGCTGGCCCCGCTCGTCGGGCTGGTGTCGGTCGGGTTGCTCATGAACCCGGCCACCGTCTCCTGTGCCGCCCCCGCCGGCGGATTCCAGGTCGGCGAGGTTCCGGAGGAGTTGACGGCGACGACGCGGAACGGGGAGACGATCACGCTCGGCCGTGCCGAGCTCACCCATGCGGCGACGATCATCGAGACCGGATCGGGCATCGAGGGGGTGGGGCGCGACGGCATCCTGATCGCGCTGATGGCCGCGCTGACCGAGTCGCGGATGCGGATGCTCGCCAACACGAGCGCCTACCCGGAGAGTGGCGACTATCCCAACGAAGGCAACGGGTCGGACAACGACAGCCTGGGCCTGTTCCAGATGCGCCCGCAGGCGGGGTGGGGCACGGTCGCCGAGCTCATGGACCCCGACTACCAAGCCGCCGCGTTCTACGGCGGTCCCGGTGGGCCGAACGAGGGCTCGCCGCGGGGGCTGCTGGATATTCCGGGGTGGGAGCAGATGGGCAAGGGCGAAGCCGCCCAGGCCGTGGAAGTGAGCGCGTATCCGGAGCGGTACGACAACTACGAACCCGTCGCCGAACAGATCCTCACCACCCTCACCAGCACCGGCGCGGGCGGCCCGGTGACTGCCGACCCGGTACCGGTGCTCGCCGCGGGGCCGGTGGTCGAGTCGTCGCGGGTGGTGTTCCCGCTGCCCGAGGGCACCTGGGTGGCCACCAGCCCGTTCGGACCGCGCACGCACCCGATCACCGGCGAGGAAGAGTCCTTCCACACGGGCGCGGATTTCTCTGCCCCGGACGGGACGCCGATCCTGGCCGCCGCCGACGGCACGGTGACGGTGTCGGAGTTCTCCGGCGGGTACGGCGGCCTCGTCGTCATCGAACACCAGATCGACGGAGGCAAGGTTGCGACCGCGTATGCGCACTCGTGGGAGGACGGCATCCACGTCCAGGCCGGCGACCAGGTGCGGGCCGGGCAGCACATCGCCGATGTCGGCTCCAGCGGGATGTCGACGGGGCCGCATCTGCATTTCGAGGTCCGTCAGGGCGGCACCGACGGCGAGTACATCGACCCCGCGAAGTGGCTCAACGACCATGACGCCGCCGACCTCCCCGAGGCCGACGTGCCGCCGGCCGGGTCCGAAGACTGTGACACCGGAGCTGGGGCGTCGGGTGATCCGGTGCCGGTGGAGGGCGACCCGGATGAGCTGGTGGATGACCCGACTAGCTGTACTGACCCAGATCGTTGTTGACGTAGGAGAGACCTCCGGGGTCGAGTTGGAGCTGTCTAAGTTCTTCAGCTCAAACGCACGGAGGTCTCTCTTGTCTCACGCTAATGCCCGGCTGACTCCGGCCGGCCGGTTGATCATGGTTCAGCGCATCCAGTCGGGGCGTGCGGTCGCGCATGTTGCCGCGGAAATGGGGATCTCCCGCACGACCGCGTGGCGGTGGTGGCGCAGGTTCCGGGAGTGCGGCCCGGCGGGCCTGATCGATCGTTCCAGCGTCGCCCGCTCCCACCCTCGCCAGACCAAAGCGTGCGTGGAGGCGAGGGTGCGGATCATGCGGCACCTCACTCGGCGTGGGCCGGTGTTCATCGCTGACAAGCTCGGCTTGCAGGCCTCAACGGTCGGTAGGGTGTTGCGCCGCCACCACGTGCCGTTGCTGCGGGAGCTGGACCCGGTCACGGGGTCCGTGATCCGCGCGACCCGCCGATCCGCGCAGCGTTACGAGCATGATCATCCCGGGTCCCTGATCCACGTTGATGTGAAGAAACTCGGCCGTATCCCCGACGGCGGCGGATGGCGTCTGCATGGCCGCGGGCAACGTCCTGCGCGCAAGCGGGGCCTGGGTTACGACTACGTGCACACCGTCATCGACGACCATTCCCGAGTTGCTTACGCGGAGATCCACGACGACGAGAAAGGCACCACCGCGGCGGGCGTCCTCGACCGCGCGATCGCGTTCTACGCGCGCCTCGGCGTCACAGTCGAACGCGTCATCAGCGACAACGCGTTCGCTTACCGCCACTCGGCCGCGTTCAAGGCAGTGGTCGACGCGCACGGCATCCGACAGCGGTTCATCAAACCGCACTGCCCCTGGACCAACGGGAAAGTCGAACGCCTCAACCGCACCCTCGCCACCGAGTGGGCCTACGCCCGCCCCTGGAGCTCGAACGACGACCGAAAAGCAGGGTTGACGACCTGGCTCGACTACTACAACCTAGACAGGCACCACCTCGGCATCGGAGGCAAAACCCCCATCGACCGAATCAACAACGGTCGAGGTCAGTACAACTAGCGACGGGCAGATCACGGTGCGGATGCTCAGCGTCTACGAACAGACGCTGGCCGGGTTCCCGGAGTCGACGTGGGCGTGCTATTCGCCGCGCCCCGGTCAGAAGTCCGAGCACCCGCTCGGACGGGCCTGCGATGTGGCGTTCGGGAATGCGATCGGCCAGCACCCCACCTCGGCACAGCTCGAGTACGGGTGGCAGGTCACCGACTGGCTCCAAGAGCACGCCGATTCGCTCGGCGTCGAGTATCTGATCTGGCAGGGCAAGATCTGGTCCCTGGCCCGCGCCGACGAGGGTTGGCGCGACTACTCCGGCGGCGGGATGCACGACCCCGGCGATGTCACCGGCGGCCACTACGATCACCTCCACATCACCGTGAAAGCGGGTGAGGCGTGATGAACGTGTTCCCGGATTTCGACGGTCTCTCCGGCATCAGTGAGCTGCGTGAGGTCGCCGGTGCGCTGCTCATGTTCGTGCTCGTGGTGGCGGTGCTGATGCTGATCGTGTCCGCGATCTGCTGGGCCATCGGGGCGGCGAACGGCAACTACCAGGTCGCGACGAAAGGCCGCATCGGCGTGTTCGTCGCCCTCGGCGGCGCGATCCTCGCCGGCGCCGGGGTCGCCTGGCTGAACTGGCTGATCACCATCGGCGGACAACTCTAACGACCCGCTCCGCTTCGTTCTCTGGGCTCGTCTCCGGGTGCTTCGGCACCCCGGCGCGGGCCTCCTTTTGTGCCCGATGGGGGCGGGGTGCACCTGGCGGTCGGAACTGTCTTCCGTCTTCTGAAAGGGCACTCATCGTGATTGACATCGACCCCAACTCCTCCGGGCTTCCGGGCATCGAGCAGCTGCGCACGATCGTCGGCGCCGTGATGACCGTCGGCCTCATCCTGTCCGTCCTCGCCCTGATCATCTCCGCGATCATCTGGGCCTACGGCTCCAACAGCAGCAACCCGCACCTCGCGGGGAAGGGGAAGACCGGCCTGCTGATCTCCTGCGGCGCGGCGATCATCTGCGGCGGATCGGTCGCGCTCATCAACTTCTTCTGGGGCGTCGGGCAGCAGGTCTGACCCCATCCCTTCTGCGTGTGAAAGGAGGGGTCTGCCGTGAGCGTGTGCGACATCCCCGTCATCTCCAACGTGTGCGATGCGGTCGGCGAGGGCACCGCGTCCCTGATCGCTGCTCCGTTCGACTGGCTCGCCTCCTCGATGGCCGGGGCGGCGGCCTGGCTGATGGAGACCATGTGGACCGTCTTCGACACCACGACGCTGGTCGATCTCACCCAGCCGGGGTTCGTGTCGGTCTACAACTTGCTGTTCGGGATCGCCTTGTTCATCGTGGCGATCTTCTTCTTCCTCCAGCTCATCACCGGGATGATCCACCGCGACCCGACCGCCCTGTCCCGCGCCGCGCTCGGGGCGGGAAAGTCGATCCTTGGATCGTTCGTGGTCATCACGCTGACGACGGTGCTGCTGGAGATCGTCGACCAGCTCTGCATCGGCCTCATCCAAGCCGCCGGCGAGACTACCGAGTCGATGGGCAACCAACTCCTCCTCCTCAGCCAGGCGCTGGCCGGGCTGAACATCGCGGCCCCAGGGGTCGGTGCGATCGTGTCGATCTTCCTCGCCGGTCTCATGATCGCCGCCATCGGGATCGTCTGGTTCAGTCTGCTAATCCGGAAGGCCTTGATCCTCGTCACCGTCGTTCTCGCCCCGCTCGCCCTCTCCGGTGCGTCCTGGGATCTCACGAAGGGATGGATCGGGAAATGGGCGACGTTCCTGATCGCGCTGATCGTCTCCAAGCTCGTCCTGGTCGTCGTGTTTCTGGTGGCGATCACGCAGGTCGCGACACCGATCGACTCGGGCCTGACCGCGGTGACCGAACCCATCGCCGGCATCGTGCTGCTCGGGATTGCGGCGTTTGCGCCGTACATGGTCTACCGGCTGATCAGCTTCATCGGCTTCGACCTCTACAACTCGATGGGGGCCGAGCAGGACGCGAAGAGCGCGATGAACCGGCCCCTCCCGATCCCGTCCAAGCCGAACACCGACGGCACCCAGAAGATCCTCGACGGCGCTGGCGGAGACGGCGACTCCGGCGGCGGTGGCGGTGGCGGTGGTGGTGGGACGCCGCCGCTCACGCCACCGCCCGCGGGGACCGAGGCCGCCGGCGCGGAGGCGGGAACGGAGGCCGCAGCCGGGGCGGGTCCCGCCGCCCCGGTCGTGGCCGGCGCGGTCGTCGTCAAAGAAGCCGCAGAAGCCGGTCCCGCGGCCGGGGACGAGGTCGGGCAGCAGGCCGATGCTGCCGCCAGCGGAGCGCAGAACGCCGGCAACACCACTCCCGGTGACAGCAACCCCAGCGACAGCGCGGGTGGGGCGCCGCCTCCTCCGTCCCCGCCGGTGCCGAACACCCCGCCCGATCCGAACCCGGCCCCGCCGGCCGGAGGGAAGGAGTAGCTCATGTCTCGCGCCGACACCACCACGGGGGCTGAGTTGGTCCCGGTGAAGTTCTCCCGGCTCACCCGCCGCGGCCTCATCCTGGGCCTGTCCCTGTCGCAGGTGATCGCCCTCGGCATCGGCGGCGTCTCTCTGGTCGGGGCGCTTTACGCCGGCGGCGGCATCCTCGTCCTTTACTCTGCACCGATCTGGCTGCTTGCCATCACCCTCGTCTGGGTCCGGGTCGGCGGGCGGGCACTGATCGAATGGCTGCCCGTTTGCACGTGGTGGCTGTGGCGCACCACCGGCGGGCAATTGCTGTACCGGCGACGGATCGTCACTCCCAGGCCGGCGGGCACCCTCGCTCTGCCGGGCGACATGGCCCGGCTCCGCGAGTACGCCGACCCGGAGACCGGGGCGGGGATGATCCACGACCCGACCGGAAACACGCTCACGGTCGCGGTTCGGGTGACGCATCCGGCGTTCGTGCTCCTGGACCCGTCCGAACAGAACCGCCGCGTCACCGCCTGGGGCCGGGTGCTCGCTACGATCTGCCGCTCCGGACGGATCAGCGCGCTCCAGGTGTTGGAGCGTACCCTGCCGGATTCCGGGCAGGGGCTGGCGGAGTGGTGGGCCGAGCACGGCAGCCACGACGGCTCCTGGGCCTCGACCACCTACGCCGAGCTCATCGACCGGGCCGGCCCCGCCGGGGAACGCCACGCCACCACGCTCAGTCTGAGCCTGGATATGCGGGCGGCGGCCCGGCAGATCCGCACCGCCGGCGGCGGCCTGAAAGGCGCAGCGAACGTGCTGCGGCAGGAGATGGCAACCCTCGTCGCGGCGCTGCGGGCCGTGGACCTCACCCCGTCGGGGTGGCTGTCGACGGGTGAGATCGCGGTGATGTTGCGCACGGCCTACGACCCCGCGATCGGCCCCACCCTGGAGCGCCACGGCCAGCTCGGGCAGGATCTCGCGACCGCCGGCCCGGTCGCGGTGACGGAGACGTGGGATCGGCTGCGCACCGACTCCGGCCACCACGCCGTCCTCTGGATCTCGGAGTGGCCGCGGTCCATGGTGTATCCGGGGTTCCTCGCCCCGGTGGCGCTGTCGACGGGGATTCAGCGTTCGATCTCGCTGATCTGCACCCCGCTGCGCACCGATCAGGCCGTGCGCGACATCCGCAAGAAGAAGGTCGAGCACATCTCCGACCAGGCGCAGCGGCGGCGGATCGGGCAGATCCAGGACGCCTCTCAGACCGCCGAGTACGAGGACGTGCTCCGTCAGGAAGCCGACCTCACCGCCGGCCACGGGGTGCTCCGCTACACCGGCCTGATCGCGGTCACCGCGCCGACGGTCGAGGAGCTGGATACGGCGGTCGCCGCGATCGAGCAGGCCGCGATCCAGGCTTCCTGCGAAACCCGGCTGCTGGTCGGTCAGCAGGCCGTCGCGTTCACCGCCGCCGCCCTGCCGCTCGCCCGTCGTATCTGACGGTCAGGCGGCGGGCTTGACGAGGATCGCGGTGGCGGGGTCGACGTCCGCGGCAGAAGCGAGGGTTGGCAGTTCAGCGCCGTCGAGTCCGGCCATCTCCAGTGCGACTTGTCCGGCCAGGTGGGCTGAGCGGACCGATTGTCCGTTCGCGATCGAGGCATAGAACTGGGCTGCGTAGTTGATCGCGTCGCCGTCGGCGATGCTGTCGGCCATGCCGATCGCGAACGGCACCACGTCCTGAACGAGCTTGTCGATCTGACCAGCCGACTTGCAGGCGTTGAGAAGCACCAGCAGCGGAGGCTCGTCGGTCGCCGCGATCGCCCGTGCAAAGGCGCGGGCGGGGACCGCGTGACCGTGGTGGGGGTCGTCGTTCTCATATTCGAAAACGATCAGGTCTTCGTTGCTGTGGCCGGAGAAGTGCACGACGTGCGGGCGGAACTTCGTGATGCCATCCAGCAGATCACTGGCAGTCGCAGCGGGACGCACATCGAGCTCGATCAGATCCCGGTGCAAGGCGGACTCGACTGCAGAGCGGATGCGCTTCTGCTCCCGCCCGACGCGCAGGTCGCCCTCTGATGATGCTCCCAGCAGCAGGACGCGGAGCTTCTCCGGCTTGGGCGCCCGCAGTTCCCGGAGCGCTTCGCCGACACTGTGCTCGGTGCGGCTGAATCGAGCCTCGGTCTCGGCCCGTTCGGCAGCCGCACGCCGCTCAGCGGCGGCCTGCTCTCGTTTGCGCTTCTGCTCGGCCGCGGCGGCTTCCGAGCGTTCGGCCTTCGCCAACTTGACCTGGATGTCAGCTTCCTGCTTCGCGTATCCGGATGCCTTGGTCTGCCATCTGTTCGCCTCACTCCCAGCGGTGGCGGCTTCCTTGTCGCGCTGGCTGGCTCGGCTCAGCTTCGTCTTCGCCGTCGTGGCGCTGCTGGTCTTCGCGGCCTCTTGACGAGCTTTGTCGGCTTCGGCGCGCTTCCTAGACTCCTTGTTCCGATATTCGCCGGCCTTCTTCTCCGCGTCCACGCGCTGCTTCCGCTTGCGTTCCAGCTCGCCCCGGTACTGCTGTGATCCCAACTCGGTTCCTCTCCATCTGCCTGCGACAACGGTAACCGGCACCACCGACATCGAGAGTTCGCGAGCACCTGGTCTTCGCCACGACGATCACGGAGGTCCACCATGCCCACGTTCAACGACCCTGCCGCCGATGCCCGCGAAGCCTCTGAGGCGGTCCGTGGGCTCGCTCACGCCACCCAGAGCATCGAGAATCCCGAGGTGCTGTATCCGGTGATCGGCGAGCTCATGGCGACGACCAGGAACCTGTCGCAGGTGCTCGACCAGCTCGCCCGCGCCCACCAGCAGCACACCGGACGAGCGATGACCGATTCCGGCGACCGGGAGGCGGGCAGCCAGCTCACGTTCGAGGCCGCCGCCGCACTCCACGAGGCGGCGGCGCACATCGGGCAGGCCGACACGGTGCTCGACCGGGCGTCGAGCCGGGCCGGGCAGATCGCCTGGCGTCCTGAGGACCCGCGGTACCGGTGGGTGAGCGTCGTGTTCCTGCAAGGAGGTGAGGCGGAGCCGGTGATGGAGATCATCGGCCGGCAGGGTCCGGATGCCGCGATCGCATACCTCGCCGCCTTCGACTACGGCGAGGAGACGGTGAGCGCTGCGATGGAGAACGGGTACGTCTACGAGACCGCCCCGCAGACCCCGGCGGACCGGCTCGTCAAGGACGGCGATTACGCCCTCACCTACAGCCCCAGTCTGAACTATGTGGGCTTGTCCCGCCGCATCGACGCCCCCGAGCGCGAGACGCCGACCGCCGAATCAGCTCCTGGCAGCCGGGGTGTGGGGCGGCATCGCGAGCCGGAGCGTGCGGATGGGGCGTCGTGGTTTCTGCCGGATGCGATCGCGGAGGTCGCTGAGTCGCGGGGGCTGTCGCTGTGACCCGGCAGCCGGAGGATGGGCGCCTGCATACCGCCGTCCTTGTCGCCCCGTCGGAAGAACGCCGGCGCCTGCGCACGCAGCGCCGCAAAGCTGCCGCCCGGCTCCTCGCCGAACAGCGCCACCGCGAGCAAGCTGAGGCGAAAGCGAAGAAGACGGCGGAGCGGGCGGAGCGGAAGGCGACCCGGTATGTGCCTGCCGCCGGCGAACCCGGGCCCGCCGCGCTCCGGTCGCCGGGCGGGTTCCGGTTGCCGCGGCATCAGGACACCTCCGCCACGTTGGCGGGTGCGTATCCGTTCCTCGCCGAAGGCGGCCTCGGATCCCAGGGTGTGTTCGTCGGCCAGGACCTCTACTCGGGCGGCTCCTTCGTGTACGACCCGTGGGTGCTGTACGCGAACGGGATCATCACGGCACCGAATGTGGTGGTGGCTGGGATCGTTGGCAGCGGGAAGTCGTCGCTTGCGAAATCGCTGTACACCCGCTCGTTGGGGTTCGGGCGACGCGTCTACATCCCTGGCGACCCGAAAGGGGAGCACACGGCCGTGGCGGAGGCGGTCGGGGGTCGGGCGATCAAGCTGGGCCACGGCCTCGCAACTCGGTTGAATCCGCTCGATGAGGGGTATCGGCCGGCCGGGATGAGCGATCAGCAGTGGACCGCGACGGTCACGTCCCGACGCCGAGACCTCATCGGTGCGCTGACGGAGACGGTGCTGGCGCGGCCGATGTCGCCGTTGGAGCACACCTCGATCGACACGGCGCTGGCGGTGACGATGCGGGAGAACTCGGTGCCGATCCTGCCGATGGTCGTCGACCACCTCCTCGACCCCACCGACGACCCCGACGGCCGTCTCCGGGAAGACGGGCGCATGGTCGGGCATGCGCTGCGTCGTCTGGTGCACGGCGATCTCGCCGGGCTCTTCGACGGCCCCTCGACGGAGGTGTTCGATCCGTCGTTGCCGATGATCTCCCTCGACCTGTCCCAGGTCACCGAGAACTCCACCCTGATCTCGGCGCTGATGACGTGCTCGTCGGCGTGGATGGAAGCGGCGCTGCTCGACCCGGCGGGCGGGCAGCGATGGTGCGTGTATGACGAAGCGTGGAGGGTCATGTCCCAGCCCGCGCTGCTGAAACGGATGGATGCGCACTGGCGGCTCGCGCGTGCATACGGGATCGCGAACATGATGATCTTCCACAAGATCAGCGACCTCGACAACGTGGGCGATCAGGGATCGGCCATGCGCGGCCTCGCCAACTCGCTCCTCGCCAATGCGGAGACGCGGGTGATCTACCGGCAGGAATCCGATCAGCTCGGCCCCACCTCCGCCGCCCTCGGGCTCACAGGTACCGAGCAGGGCCTGCTGCCGACGCTCGGGGTCGGGCAGGGGCTGTGGAAGATCAAGGGCTCCTCTTACGTGGTCCAACACCAGCTCCATCCCGCCGAACATCGCCTCTTCGACACCAGCTCACGCGCAGCGGCACGCACATAAGCCGAGGGTGGGTGGGTGCACCTCGCGGGCATGAGACACGCCCCTGCTTCTGCCGTTGTTCCTTCGTCTGTTCCGGTGTCGGTGCCGCATCTCGTGCTCGACGTGCACGACGACGGCACGCTCACCGCCACCCTCGACACCCGCCCCGTCGACCCGCCCGAGGGGGTGGGCGCGTGGCGGCGGGCCATGTTCGCGCAGATCATCGACCACGCCACGAACGACCGGACCATCGCCGTCAGAGTGACCGTGCACGAGTCGGACGGCACGACCTTCACTGACATCGTTCCCGCCGCCAAACGCCCCGCCCCGGACTCCGAGCCCGAGGAGAAACCAGAGCCGCGGCGGGCGGTGAAGCGTCAGCGGGCGGCTGATCCGATCTCCGTGGACGGCGGCGACGGGTTCATCGCCGGCGAGGACGTCGCCGTCGCCCTCATCACCGCCCACACCGACGCGACCCCGGACGGCCGCGCACGCGCCCTGCTCGACCCGGCGATCGTCGCGGCGGCGCAGGCGTACGAGGTGGTGCTGGTCGGGCGGGTCTCCGGCACGATCGCGGTGCGGAGTCTGCAGTGATCGGGCCGCAGGGCCGTACCGGCGGCAGCGGGCAGATGGGTGACGAGCTCACCAACCTGATCCTCATCGCCGTCGGAGGCCTCCTCGGCGTCGCATTCATCCTCCGGCTGGCGGGCAGCGTGGCCGCGTTCCTCACCGGCACCCCGCAACCCACCGCCGGAGCCGCTGGCGGTGTCTCGGTGTTCTTCAACCCGGCCGATCCCGGCGGGCAGCTCGGCGCCAACGGCCTCAACCCGTTCGCCTATTGGATCGTCGCCACCCTCATGCTCGGCGCCCTCGTCACGGCCGGGTTCTGGGCGTGGGCGCAGCTGCGGCGCACGATGCGGCAGGCCGCGCAGGACCCGCACCGACAGGAGGGCACCGCCACCCGCCACGAGATCGCAGGGGCCGCCTCCACCAAAGCGCTGATGCGCCGCGCCAGCACCCTGCGCCCCACGCTCGAAAACCCCGTACCGGGTGATGTCGGTTACCGGCTCGGCAGCGCGCACCGGCACGAGGTCTGGGCATCCGTGGAGGACTCGATCCTCCTCGTCGGCGCCCCGAGAAGCGGCAAGGGCCTGTTCCTCGTGATCCCGGCGATCCTCGACGCCCCCGGCGCGGTGGTCACAACCAGCACGCGTCCCGATAACGTCACCGCCTGCCTGCGCGCGAGGAAGCGCATCGGCCCGGTGGCGGTGTTCGATCCACAGCACCTCGCCGAAGGCCTGCCCGCCGGACTGCGCTGGTCGCCGATCCGGGGGTGTGAATCGCCGCAGACCGCGATGATCCGCGCCGCCGGCCTGGCGTCGGCCACCGGCCTGTCCTCGGGTGGCGTCGAAGGTGGCGACTTCTGGGAAGGGAAAACCCGTGCCGTGCTCCAAGCGCTGCTGCACGCCGCCGCCCTCGACCGGCGTACCCCGACTGAGCTGTTCCGGTGGACGCTCGACCCCACGAGCGCGGCGGATGCGGTCGCGATCCTCACCAACCATCCCGATGCGGCGACCGGGTGGGCGGACTCGCTCGCGTCGATGATCGACGCCGACCCCCGCACCCGCGACTCCATCTGGCAAGGCGTCTCCCTCTCACTCGCAGCCCTCGCAGACCCCCGGGTGCTCGACGCCGTCTCCCCGGGAGAGGGCGAGGAGTTCGATCCGGAAGCGTTCATCCGACAGCGGGGCACCCTGTTCCTCCTCGCCACCGGCGCCGGAGCGGGGAACAGCGCCGCACTCGTTGCGGCGCTGGTGGAGGATCTGGTCGAGACCGCCCGCCGCCTCGCCGCCCGCTCCGCCGGCGCCCGCCTCGACCCACCGATGCTCCTCGCCCTGGACGAGATCGGGAACCTCGCACCCCTGCCGAGCCTGCCGACGTTGATGGCCGAGGGCGGCGGCACCGGGATCACGACGCTCGCCGTGCTGCAGTCGCTCGCGCAGGCGCGGGACAAGTGGAACGAGCACCAGGCCGGGGCGGTCTGGGACGCCTCGATCGTGAAGATCCTCCTCGGCGGCGCCTCCAACAGCCGCGACCTGCAAGACCTCTCCACGCTGATCGGGGAACGCGACGAACTGACCGACTCGACCACGGTCGGCGACTACGGCTCCCGCTCCAACCAGCGCTCCGTCCGCCGGGTCGCGATCCTCCCACCAGACCGGATCAGGACCCTCCCGTTCGGCACCGCCGTCACCCTGCTCCGCTCCGCGCCGCCGATCATCACCGACCTGCGCGCCTGGCCCAACCGCCCCGACGGTGCCCAGCTCAAAGCCGACCGGGCCGAGGTCGAACGCCTCCTCCACGACGCCCACTGGGACTGATCCAGCGGGCGGGAGGGCGAGTGCACCTGCCTGCCGCAGCGGCCCCGACGAGTGGTGGCCGCCTGAGCAGACCGTCAGGAGCACACGATGAACGAGCAGCCACGCGACCCGGACCCGGAACTGGATACAGCCTTCTACGGGTTCGTCGCTTCCGACCCGCAGCCGTCAGGCAGCGAGGGCAAGAAACGTCTGTACTTCAAGGCCGGGCAAGAGCACCACGACTTCGCAGCCGACGGGTCCCGGATCAAGCTCCCCACGACCTTCCACGATGTGGTGGCGTTCCGAGGCGCTGCCGAGAGCGGCGAAGTGAAGCTCGCCAAGGGCGACTGGTTCCTCGCGATCGGCCGCACCCAGACAAGCACGAACCCCAACACCGGCGTCGAATCGACGGAGTTCATCGCAAGCCGGTTCGGACACGACCTCGCCCGCATGAACACCGAGGTCGGCACCCCGCGTCGCCGCTCCCAGATGGAGTCCCCGGACCGTCAACGACCGGCGCGTGAGGTCGCGTTCGAGCCGCCCGTGCAGGACCAGCCCGAGCACGAGCAGCCCGCACGGGCCATGTGAGAGGGGCGAAGCATGATGAACGACGACGCCACGCTCCCGCCCGACGACATGGGTTCCGAACCCGAGGAATGGGAGGAGGAGGACTTCGGTCGGCTCGACCCTGACGATGACATTCCGGGGCCGCCGCGGCCGGTGAACTGGAACCTGCTGCTCTCCCACGACCTGGAACAGGAATGGCTCGCCCTCAACCGCTGGGTCGAATGGCTCCGCCACACCTACGCGCTGCCCGCGTCGGTGATCCCGCCGTACTGGCACCGGCATTCCGAACTGCAATGGGAGCTCAGCGCGCTGCACCTGCACTGGCTCGGTGCCTACGACCCGGAACAGAACGCGTCCGCCGCGATCGGCTGGCACCGCGACTTCGCCGCCGCCCGCCAGCGCCTCCGCGACTGGGTGGCCGCCTCCGGGACCCGCCTGGACCGCGACCGGCCCTCCCGGCAGACCGCGTGGCCCGGCGAACCACCCGCCCCGCCGGTCGAGGACACCCCGATCACCGACCGACGCGCGGACTTCGTGGCGTTCGTGATCGAGCAGGTCGCCCGCCGCAAGGCCGCCGAAGACGCCGTCTTCGCCCGCCTCGATGACGCCACCCGCTCCGATGCCGGCGACGACGGCAGGTGAAGAGCGGTGGTGCGGAATTATCAACGCAAGACCCAGCGGCCCTCCGCAGACCGGAACCTGCGCGTCACCTTCACCCGGCGCGAGCAGATCGACGTGGAGAAGGTCGCCGAAGTCCTCATCCGCGTCGCCCTGCGAGAAGCCGGCACGGGAACGAAGGCCGGGCAGGCCGGCAACCGACTCCGGGCGCTGCTGAGCAGCGAGCGGTAGAATCCCTGGTACGTAGTACGTCCATCAGGGCGCTACCGGCTTACCCCTTTGTTGCCCGAACCCGTCGCGGTTCGGCAGGCCTCCCCATCTGTGTCGTGACAGCCCAACGGCGCCCGCACCCATCCCTACTGGGGAATGGGTGAGCGCCCGAAAGGCAGTCACGACCATGACGCTCCTCGACCTTCCTGCCGGCCTCGACCTCAGCGCCCTGCGTTCCCTCGCCGGCCCCGCGACCCAGGCCCTCGATGTCACCCTTCCCGATGGGAAGGTGCCGGCGATCTCCTACCTGCGGGTCTCCACCAAGGACCAGGCCACCCGCAACGGCCTCGAAGAGGGTCTGTCCATCCCTGCGCAGCGCGAGGCCGCGCAGCGCAAGGCCGAGCAGCTCGGTGCGGTCATCGTCAAAGAGTTCATCGAGCCCGGCGAGTCCGGCAAGACCGCTCGCCGCAAAGCCCTCCAGGAGATGCTGGACTACCTCGCTGAGCATCCCGTCAGGTACTGCATCATCAACAAGGTCGACCGGATCGCCCGGAACCGGCTCGATGACGCGATCATCCACGCCACGCTGCGCCAGGCCGGGGTCACCCTGGTCTCGGTGATGGAGAACATTGATGAGACGCCCTCCGGGATGCTCATGCACGGCATCATGGCCTCGATCGCGGAGTTCTACTCCCTGAACCTCGCCCAAGAGGTCACCAAGGGGCTCGTGCAGAAAGCGTCCATCGGCGGCACCCCGCACAAGGCACCCATCGGCTACCTCAACGTCCGCCTCACCGATGCGAACGGGCACGAAGTGCGCGACGTGCAACTCGATCCCGACCGGGCCGACCTGATCCGGTTCGCGTTCACCGCCTACGCCACCGGCGACTGGTCCGTCTCCAAGCTCGCCCGCGAGCTAGAGACCCGCGGCCTTGTCACCCGGCCCACACCGACGTTCCCCGCGAAGCCGGTCACGACCACGGGGCTGCACAAGATCCTCACGAACCCCTACTACCAGGGCATCGTCACGTTCCGCGAGGTCACCTACCCCGGCACCCATCAGCCACTCGTGACCCCGGAGACGTTCGAGCAGGTGCAGACGATCCTCCAGCAGAACCACGTCACCGGCGACAAGCCGCAGAAGTACGACCACTACCTCAAAGGCTCGATCTACTGCGGCTGCGGAAAGAAGCTCATGTTCGAACGGCCCCGCAACCACCAGGGCGTCGCCTACGACTACTTCACCTGCACCGGCCGCCGGTTCAAGCGCAACGACTGCCAGCGCACCGCCGCCCTCGTCCACCGCGTCGAGCAGAGCATCGAGACCCGCTACCAGCACGTCTCCGTCACCGAGGACGAGGCCGGACAGATCCAGGCCGTCCTCGGGCAGGTGTTCGACGCCCTCGCCGAGTCAACCAGCGATGAACGGACCCTCCTCGAAGGACAGAAGATCAAGCTCGAAGCCGAACAGGTCAAGGTCCTCCAAGCCCACTACGCCGACGCGATCCCCATCGACCTCCTCAAAACCGAACAGGACCGCATCCGCGCGAGCCTCCACGCCATCACCGGCCGGCTCGACACCCTCACATCGACCTACGACAACGCGAAGGTCGGGCTCGACGCGATCCTCGGTCTCCTCACCGACATCGGCGACGTGTACGCGAAGGCCGAACCCGCCGAACGGCGGATGCTCAACCGGGCACTGTTCGACCGCATCACCATCGATGACGACGACCAAGCCGCCCTCGAACCAGCCCAGACGATCGCGACGATCCTCGCCGCCATCCCCAGGCCACACAACGAAAGAACCTTGCCCCGCGATCAAGCGGGGCAAGGTTCGAACGTTCAACTTTACGTGGGCCCCGTGGGGCTCGAACCCACGACCCGCGGATTAAAAGTCCGATGCTCTACCGACTGAGCTAGAGGCCCTGATGCCTCCAGCGTACCGGGCCGCGACGGGGCGGACGGACGAGCACGGCCGCCGGCGCTCCCCGCGCCGGCGGCCGCTCGCTCGAAGCCGGATCGACCGCGATCAGTCGGTCGGCATGAGCGCCGTGTCGATCAGGTACACGGTCGCATTGGCGGTCTGCACGCCGCCGCAGATCACCTTGGCGTTGTTGACCATCCAGTCATCGCCCGAGCCGGTCACGTCGACCTCGCCGCCCTCGACGGTCTTGTGCATGCCGGCGATGTCCGACGGCTCGATCTGGCCCGGCACCACGTGGTAGGTGAGCACCTTCGTCAACAGCGCGCTGTCGGTCTTCAGAGTGTCGATCGTCGCCGAGTCGACCTTCGCGAACGCGTCGTCCACCGGCGCGAACACCGTGAACTCCCCGCCGTTGAGGGTGTCGACCAGGTTCACATCGGGGTTCAGCTGCCCGCTGACGGCGGCGGTCAGCGTGGTGAGCATGGGGTTGTTGGATGCTGCGACAGCCACCGGGTCCTGCGACATGCCCTGGATCGACCCGGCGCCCGAGGGCACCGCGTCGGCATAGGCGGCGCAGCCCGGACCGACGGGGTTCGACGCGGCGTCGTTCGTCATCGCGTCGGGCGTGGCCGACGGGGTCTGCTCCTCCATCGCCGCCGGCGACGACTCGGCCGGGGTCGACGAGCCCATCGAACACGCCGACAGGGCGAAGGCTCCGGCGATGGTCAGAGTCAGAGCTGCGGTGATCTTCTTCTTGGTGCTGAGCATGATGCCCTCCGTTGATCGAGGTTCATCGCGGTCGATCGGAGTGATCGGAGACCGCGGGAGCGCGGGCTCGAGGGTGGTTCGGAGTGATGCACGCATCGGATTGGATGCCGCGACGGATCGGATGCCGGCCAATCCGAAACCCGCCCGGCGTCGAACCATCCCCGACAGAGACGGGGAGTCCATGGACCTCATCATCATCGGCCTGCTGGGCGGGCTGATCACCGGCATCTCGCCGTGCATCCTGCCGGTGCTGCCGGTGCTGCCGGTCATCTTCCTCACCGGCGGCGCCCAGTCGGCGCGGTACGAAGCCGAGCCCGGGGCATCCCGCACCATTCCGGCGCGCCGCAGCCGGCCGTACCTCAGGATCGCCGGTCTCATCACGAGCTTCACGGTCGTCACCCTCGCCGGATCCCTCCTGCTCGGGCTGCTCCACCTGCCCCAGGACGTCATCCGCTGGGTGGGGATCGCCGTGCTCGTGCTCATCGGCAGCGGACTGATGGTGCCGCGGTTCGAGCAGCTGCTCGAGAAGCCGTTCCAGTGGATCCCGCGCCGCGAGGTCGCCAACGGGGGGAGCGGCTTCGGCGTCGGGCTCGCGCTCGGCGCGGTGTTCGTGCCGTGCGCGGGCCCGGTCCTCGCCGCGATCATCGTCGCCGGTGCGACGGGGCGGATCGGCCTCGACACCGTGCTGCTGACGGCATCGTTCGCGGTCGGCGTCGCCGTGCCGCTCCTCGCCTTCGCCCTCGCCGGGCGCGGCGTGGTCGAGCGCATCCGCGCGTTCCGCACCCGCGAGCGGGGCCTGCGCATCGCGGCCGGCGTCGCGATGCTCGCCCTCGCCGTCGGACTCGTGTTCAACGTGCCGCAGCAGCTGCAGCGGCTCGTGCCCGACTACACCGCCGCCCTGCAGCGCGACCTCACCGACAACGATCAGGCGGCGCAGGCGCTCGGGCTCGGCGGCCTCGTCACCGACGAGAACCGCGACCTCGACAACTGCACGAACGGCGCCGACGAGCTGCAGTCGTGCGGCACGGCGCCCGCGATCCGCGGCATCTCCTCCTGGCTCAACACGCCGGACGGTGCCGGCATCGACCTCGCGCAGCTGCGCGGCAAGGTCGTGCTGATCGACTTCTGGGCCTACTCGTGCATCAACTGCCAGCGCTCGATCCCGCATGTCGTCGCGTGGGACAAGGCCTACCGCGACGCCGGGCTGCAGGTCATCGGCATCCATTCCCCGGAGTACGCGTTCGAGAAGGATGCCTCGAACGTCGCCGCCGGCGCGCGGGACTTCGGCATCGAGGACCCCGACCCCGGTGTCGCACTCCCGGCCCCGACCGAGGTCGCCGACGACACCCCCGACGCCGGGTCGACGACCCGCGAGACGTTCCTCGGTTCGTCGAAGGACGTCAACTTCGCCGGCCCCGATCCCTACCGCGCGGGGCCCGGCACCTTCGCCTACCCCACGGATCAGGCCGCCGACACGTTCGCGCTGGACGGCGCGTGGACCGTCGAGACCCAGTTCGCGACCCCGACGGGGCCTGAACCCGCGGGCATCCGCCTCGACTATCACGCGGCCGAGGTGCGCATGGTGCTCGCCGGGGAAGGGAGCGTGCGCGTGCGCGCCGCCGACGGCACCGAGACGACCCTCGACGTGACGGGAACGCCCCGCTCGTACGAGATCGCGCGCACGGACTCCCTGCAGACCGGGGTCGTCACCGTCGACGTCGACCCGGGCGTCGAGGTCTACTCGTTCACCTTCGGGTGAGCAAGGGGGTCGGCGCCGATACGGCGAGAACGGGCGGGATGAGGCATGCTGTGGGAGATGGTGATCGACGGCGTGGACGTGCCGGAGGATTCGCCGGCGCGTGATCACGTCGCCGAGCTCCTCGGCCGTATCGCCGTGCGCGACGAGGGCTCGTTCGCGCAGCTCTACGATCTGCTCTCCGCGCCCGTGTTCGGCCTGATCCTGCGCGTGCTCGTCAATCGCGCGCAGTGCGAAGAAGTGCTGCAAGAGGTGTTTCTGGAGATCTGGCAATCCGCTGCGTCCTTCGCTCCGAATAAGGTGCAGGGGAGGACGTGGGTGATGACGATCGCGCATCGACGGGCCGTCGACCGCGTGAGATGGGCGCAGTCCAGCGCCGATCGCGACGAGCGGGCGGGGCTGCGTGAACTGCACAGCCCGCCGGCGGCGGTCGACGAGCAGGTCGAGCTGCGCATCGAGAGCAGGCGCGTGGCGCGGGCGCTCGATGCGCTGCCCGATGCGCAGCGCGAAGCGCTGACCCTCGCCTCTTTCGGCGGTTACAGTCAGAGCGAGATCGCGGTGCTCACCGGAGCCACGCTGGGGACGATCAAGACGAGGATGCGCGACGGGCTGTCGCGCCTGCGCAACGAGATGGGGTGACGAGATGAACGTGCACGAGTTCGCCGAGCTGTCGGCCGGTCACGCCGTCGCTGCGCTCTCGCCGGAGGACGAGCAGGCCTACCAGGATGCCTTGGCCGCGCACCCCGAGTGGCGCGGCATCGTCGAGGCCGATGCGGAGACGGCCGCGGCGCTCGCCGAAGGGGCCGCGCCTGTGTCGCCGCCGCTTGGCGCCCGCTCCGCGCTGCTGCGCGCGATCGCGGTCGAGCCGGCGGGCGCTGCGCCCGGCGTGGAGCCGCTGGGCGCCGTGGATGCCACATCGCGCCAGCCTGCCGATGCCGAAGCGACGGTGGCGATGGACGCCGTGGCATCCGTCCCGGCGGAGGTTTCGGAGGTCGATGAGCCGGGTGAGGACGCTGAGGCGGCCGAGCCCGCCGGGCCCGCCGAACCCGCCGAACCCGCCCCGCGGACGGAGCCCGTCTCGCCGCCGACGGAGGTCGTGCAGGCCGTGCAGCGCCGCAACTGGAGTCGCGGGGTATTCGCGCTCGTCGCCTCGATCGCGCTGCTTGTCGGCATCGGGTGGGGGACCGGGGCGATCGCCGACCTGTGGCGCACGCCGACGGCCGTGACCGCGCTCGAGCAGATCGAGGCCGCGCCCGACGCCGCCGCCGCGCAGACCGACTTCGGGGGCGGCACCGCGACGGTGCACTGGTCGCCGAGCGTCGGCAAGGTCGTGCTCGTCGCCGAGGGGCTGCCGACGCTCCCCTCCGACCGGACGTTCGAGCTCTGGTACGTGCGCGGCGATGCGCCGATCTCTGCCGGCACGTTCGCCGCCGACGGCACCGCCGCGACCGCGGAGCTCGCCGGCACGATGGAGCCGGGCGACACCATCGCCGTGACCGTCGAACCCGCCGGCGGCGCGCCCGGCGGCGCCCCCACGACCGACCCGCTGTTCGCGATACCGACCGCCTGAGGCCCGGGTAGCCTGGTCGGGTGAGCGATGACCGGAGCGAGACCCCCCGCGAATACCACCGCCCGGTGCAGCGCCCGGCGTCGACCTTCGACCGTCGATACGGTTCCACCGATCCGGCCGAGGTCTCGCGTGCGGCGCACGCCACGGCATTCGCTCTGCTGACGCGGGTGCGCGACGAGCCCTCCGACGAGGTCGTGGATCGCCTCGTGACGCTCACCGACACGCACGGCATCGACACCCTCGCCGAGCTGTGGTCGCACTCACCGGCATCCTCGCTGCCCGGCGCGCTGTGGCGGCTGTACCTGCTGCAGCTGATGGTGCGCGACGACGCGCGCACGGCGGCGCTCCTCTACGAACGCGGCCGCACCGTGCGCCACGGCGTCGACATCGTCGTCGCGGGAGCCCCGACGCCGGCCGGCCCGGAAGAGCTGATGGCGCTCGTCGACGAGATCCTCCGCGGCGTGTTCACCGGCGACTTCGCCGTCGCCCTCGAGCGGGCCGCCTCGTTCTGCCGCGTCGAGGCCGCCGGCGCCGCCGACCTCGCCGACGACTACGACGCCGCCGAGCCCGACCGCGCCGCGGCCCTCACCACGCGCGCGCTGCGACTCGACACCTACGCCGGCGAACTCACGACGTGTGCGGGGCTGTGGCGCCGCCATTCGCTGACCTGAATCGCGGCGGACGCGATGGCGGGTGTGCCGAACGGATTCGAGTACGAGGTGCGCGGCGGCGCGGTGGTCATCCGGCACCACGGGCGCCTCGCGACGACGCTCCGCGCCGCGGCCGCCGACCGGTTTCTCACCGAAGTCGAGCGCGGCGATCCGCAGCTGGTGATGGCGCGGGCGACCGGGAACGACAAGCGGGGCAACGAGCGTTCGGCGCGGCGGCGGCCCTGATCGGCGGGTCCGCGGCGGCGCTGATTCGGCGCTGGCCCGGCGCCCGGGCAGAGAAGTGCCGGGCCGCAGAACGCCTCTCGGCGCGAGGCCGCTCATAGCGGCGAAAGATGGAGCCCGGGGTTACTGCGGCCCGGCTGATCCAGTGTAACCGAGGGGCGCGGCCCGGCATTCCCGCGCGTTCCCGCCGATGCTCATCGCTGCCCGTCGCGCGGCGTAGGCTCGGCGCATGGCTTGGCGCTTCGCACTGATGATCGACCCCGTGGCATCCGGCGACGACCGCGCCGACTATCTCGACACCTTCACCGAGCTCGACCCGGCCGCCCCCGCCCTCACGGTGGGGGAGCTCAGCACCCAGCGCGGCGACGGCATCTTCGAGTCGATCGGCGTCGTCGACGGGCATCCGCAGGAGGTGAGCGCGCACCTCGAGCGCCTCGCACATTCCGCGCAGCTGTGCGACCTGCCGGAACCCAATATCGCCCAGTGGCGCGCGGCCGTCGCTCTCGCCGCGGAGCGGTGCGGCGCCGGTGAGGCGGTCATCAAGCTGATCCTCAGCCGCGGCGTCGAGCATGGGCCGGCGCCGACGGCGTGGGTGACGGCGGCTGAGGCATCCGATTTCTCACGGGCGCGCACCGAGGGCATCCGTGCCGTCACGCTCGACCGCGGGTACTCTCTCGCGACGCCCGCGCACGCGCCGTGGCTGCTCCTCGGCGCGAAGACCCTGTCGTACGCCGTCAACATGGCCGCGCTGCGCGAGGCGAAACGGCGCGGCGCCGACGACGCGATCTTCACGACGAGCGACGGATTCGTGCTCGAGGCGCCGACCGCGTCGCTGATCCTCCGCCGCGGCAGCACGTTCATCACGCCCGCCCCGAACGCCGGCATCCTGCACGGAACGACCCAGCTGAGCCTGTTCGAGCACCTCGTCTCGCGGGGGTTCACGGTCGGCTACGAGACCATCCCCGCCGAGACGCTGCCCGCCGCCGACGCGGCCTGGCTCGTCTCGAGCGTGCGCCTCGCCGCGCCGCTCGTCGCGATCGACGATGCGCCGCTCGCGGTGGATGCCTCGTTCACGGCATCCCTCAACGACTACCTCCTCAGCCCCCGCGACTGACCCCCTCCTCGGCGCTGCCCGCACGCCGCCCGAACTGCAAGGGATCGCGCGCGACACGCCGCCGCCGCGGCCCCGCGCCCGGCGTGTCGTCGCCGCGGCCTTGCAGTTCGGGCGCGTGCCTGGGCGGGCGAGGGCGGCGGCGCGAGGGCGGGCGAGGGGGCGGCGCGAGCTCATGGCGCGAGGGTGGCGAGTGAGCCCAGGATGGCCGCCTCGACGAGGTCCCAGTCGTGCACGATCAGCGCGTAGTCGAACCGCAGCGTGACGTAGCCCCACGCCGCCGCGTTCGCATCGCGCACGAGGTCTTTGTGCCGCAGCGCGACGCCGTCGTGGTTGAGCGCGCCGTCCGCCTCGACGATCAGCCGGTCGCCGATCAGGGCGTCGACGCGGCCGACGCTCGCGACCCGGCGCTGCGTGCGCACCCGAAGGCCGAGCCGCCGCAGCCGCCAGCGCAACAGCGACTCGAGTCCGCTGTCGGCGTCGTCACGGGCGAGGGCGAGCGCTTCGCGCATCGCGCGGTTCGCACGGGCTCGCAGCCAGCGGAGTCCGCGCGCGTCGATGAGCCCCTGTCGCCGTGCCGATTCGAGCACGACGAAGAACTCCTCCACGCCGTGACAGCGGAAGACCTGGTGCAGGATGCGGGGCACCGACGGCGCCTCGTCGGGTGGCCCGAGCGGACCCGCCTCCCAGTGCTCCACGCACGCGCACCCGGGCGGGTGGTACGAACGCTGCCCGTCGCAGAGCCAGACGTGCGCACGCACGTCGTCCGTGAGGACCCACAGGCCCAGGTGCCGCGCCGCCGTGATGCACGCGACGCGACCGCCGTGCGCGGCGGCGAGACGGACGGGGGAGCAGACATCGGATGCCGTGTAGACGCCCCGTCGCGCACGCGCGAGCGCCCCGGCATCCACCTGTCGTCGCATCTCGGCACGGCCGATTCCGCACCGACGCAGCGACGCCGGGGTGAAGATGCCGGGAGCGGACGAACACATGCCGACCACGGTGCCGTGTGCGCGCCCGCCGCGGGCGTCGAGAACCCGCGAATGTGGATGGATCCACGATTTTCTGCTCCTGTGGACAAACCCGGACTGCAAGGCCGCGGGAGCGACACGCCGGGGCGGCGGCCGCGGTCACGGCGTGTCGCGCACGATCCCTTGCAGTTGCGACGGCGGCGCCGCCAGCAGCAGCGCCCCGCGGGGCGTCACCCGAAGCGGCCGGAGACGTAGTCCTCGGTCGCCTGCACCGACGGGGTCGTGAAGATCGCGTCGGTGGTGTTGTACTCGATGAGCTTGCCGGGCTTGCCGGTGCCGGCGATGTTGAAGAACGCCGTCTTGTCGCTGACGCGCGAGGCCTGCTGCATGTTGTGGGTCACGATCACGATCGTGTACTCCTGCTTGAGCTCCTGGATGAGCTCCTCGATCGCGAACGTCGAGATCGGGTCGAGCGCCGAGCACGGCTCGTCCATCAGCAGCACGTCGGGCGAGACCGCGATGGCGCGGGCGATGCACAGACGCTGCTGCTGGCCGCCGGAGAGGCCCGACCCCGGCTTGTCGAGGCGGTCCTTGACCTCGTTCCAGAGGTTCGCGCCCTTCAGCGATCGCTCGACCAGCGCATCAGCGTCGGACTTCGAGATGCGCTTGTTGTTGAGCTTCACGCCCGCCAGCACATTCTCCTTGATCGACATCGTGGGGAACGGGTTCGGGCGCTGGAAGACCATGCCCACCTGGCGGCGCACGAGCACGGGGTCAACACCCTGCGCGTACAGGTCGTCGCCGTCGAGCAGCACCTCGCCCTCGACGCGCGCGCCGGGGATGACCTCGTGCATGCGGTTGAGGGTGCGCAGGAACGTCGACTTGCCGCAGCCCGACGGGCCGATGAACGCGGTGACGCTGCGCGGCTGGATCTCGAGGGACACGCCCTCGACGGCGAGGAAGTCGCCGTAGTAGACGTTGAGGTCGTTGACTTCGATGCTCTTGGACACGAGGTTCCTAACGGTGTTTCGGGGAGGCCGAGGGGTCGGGGCTCAGCGGCCGGTCTTCGGGGCGAACAGCTTCGCCACCAGGCGCGCGACGAGGTTCAGCGCCATGACGATGAGGATGAGGGTGAGCGCGGCGGCCCAGGCGCGATCGACGTAGGCCTCGGGCGGGATGCCCTTGTACGCGTATTGCGAGTAGATGTACACCGGCAGGGTCTGCATGCGCCCGTCGAACAGGTTCATGTTCAGGGCATCCGTGAAGCCGGCCGTGATCAGCAGCGGCGCCGTCTCGCCGATCACACGGGCGATGGCGAGCATGACACCGGTCATGATGCCGGCGATCGAGGTGGGCAGCACGACCTTCACGATCGTCAGCCACTTGGGGACGCCGAGCGCATAGGATGCCTCGCGCAGCTCGTTCGGCACGAGCCGCAGCATCTCTTCGCTCGATCGCACGACGACCGGGATCATGAGCACCGACAGCGCGATCGCTCCGGCGAAGCCCATGCGCACGCCCGGACCGAAGATGAGCGCGAACAGGGCGTAGGCGAACAGACCGGCGACGATCGACGGGATGCCCGTCATCACGTCGACGAGGAAGGTGATCGCCTTGCCGAGGCGCGAGGTCTGCCCGTACTCGATGAGGTAGATCGCCGTCATGAGGCCGATCGGGATCGAGATGATCGCGGCGGCGCCCGTGATGAGCACGGTGCCCCAGATGGCGTGCGCGGCGCCGCCGCCCTCGCCGAGGATGCCGCGCATCGAGCTGGAGAAGAAGGTGCCGTCGAAGCGGGCGATGCCGTACGAGATCACCGTCCAGGCGACCGAGACGAGCGGCACCATCGCCACCGCGAAGGCGCTGGAGACGATGCCGGTGATGAACCGGTCGAACGCGCGGCGACTGCCCTCGACGATGCGCGAGATCGCGTAGATCAGCACGAGGTAGGCGACGACGGAGAGGATGATCCAGCCGGTGACGGAGAACTCGCCCCCGGAGGCGGCGGCGATCACCGCGAAGATCGCGCCGAAGACGACGAGCGAGGCGGCGAGCAGGCCCCACGGGGCCCAGCGCGGCAGGTGGCCCGAGGTGAGGGTCTGGTGGGTTCTGGCGGCGGGACGGACCGGTGCGGGCGCGGGCGCGGTGGTCATGTCAGTTCGCTCCCGAGAATTCCTTGCGGCGGCTGACGATCCAGCGGGCCACCGCGTTGACGGCGAAGGTGACGACGAACAGGATCAGACCCGTCGCGATCAGCACGTTGATGTTGAGGGCGTAGGCCTCGGGGAAGGTGAGCGCGATGTTCGCGGCGATCGTCGACGGGTTCTGCGAGGTCAGCAGCTGAAGGGTCACGACGTTCGTGGCCGAGAGCACCATGGCGACGGCCATGGTCTCGCCGAGCGCGCGGCCGAGGCCGAGCATCGAGGCCGAGACGATGCCCGAGCGGCCGAAGGGGAGCACCGCCATGCGGATCATCTCCCAGCGGGTGGCGCCGAGGGCGAGGGCGGCCTCCTCGTGCAGCGTCGGGGTCTGCAGGAAGATCTCGCGGCAGATCGCGGTGATGATCGGCACGACCATGACGGCGAGCACCAGCGCCGCCGTGAGGATCGTGCGGCCCGAGTTGAGCACCTGGCCCGAGAACAGCGGGATCCAGCCGAGGTTCTCGTTGAGCCACTTGTAGGTGGGGACGACCGACGGTGCGAAGACGAGGATGCCCCAGAGGCCGTAGACGACCGAGGGGACGGCGGCCAGCAGGTCGACGAGGTAGCCGAGGGTCTGCGCGAGCCGGCGCGGGGCGTAGTGGGTGATGAACAGGGCGATGCCGAGGGAGAGCGGCACGGCGACCAGGAGCGCGAGGAACGCGGCCCAGATCGTGCCGAACAGGAGCGGCAGCACGTAGTCCCAGAAGTTCGTCGTGAGCAGCGACGCGGTGTCGGCGTTCGCGCTGAACGCCGGGAGGGACTGGACGATCAGGAAGATCGCGACCGCCGCGAGGGTGACGACGATCATCGACCCCGCGAAGACCGCGGTGCCGGAGAACCACAGATCGCCGGGGCGCTGCTTCGCCGTGATCCGCGCGGGAGGCGTTCCCGTGGCGGTGGGTTCTGCAGTCATCACGCTCTCTCTTGTCGGGTGTCGGATCGAGGGGTGTCGATCGGTCGGTGTCGGATCGACGGGGTGGCGGCCGAAGGGCTCCCCGGCGCCGCGGCGCCGGGAAGCCCTCCGGACGGGATCACTTGATCAGGTCGATCGCGGCGAGCGACTGCGTGCGCAGGTCGTCGGAGATCGGCGCGCTGCCGGCGTTCTTCGCGGCCGAGCTCTGGCCCTCCTCGCTGACGGCGGTCTGGAAGAACGCCTTCGTCAGCGCGGCGACGTTCTCGTCCTTGTACTGCTCGCAGCCGATGAGGTAGCTCACCAGGAAGACCGGGTAGGCGCCCGAGGCGGTCGTGGTGCGGTCGATCGCGAAGGCGAGGTCGCCGTCGGTGCGGCCGTCCTCGATCTTCGAGGCATCCAGGGCGATCGCGGCACCCTCGGGGGAGTGCTCGACGAACTCGCTGCCGACCTTGACCTTGACCGACGCGATGCCCGCGGCCTGCGACGAGTCGGCGTACCCGATCGAGCCCTCGCCGGCCTTGACGGCCTCGACGACGCCCGAGGTCTTCTCCGCGGCCTCACCGACGACGCCCGCCGGCCACTCCTCGACCGAGCCCCAGGTCCAGACGTCTTTCGCGTTGGCCGACAGGTAGTCGGTGAAGTTCGCCGTGGTGCCCGACTTGTCGGAGCGGTGCACGGGGTTGATCGCGAGGTCGGGGAGGGTCGCGTCCTTGTTGTCGGCCGCGATCGCCGGGTCGTTCCACTTCGTGATCGTGCCGGCGAAGATGCCCGACACGGTCGCCGCGTCGAGGTTCAGCGACTTCACGCCGGGGACGTTGAAGATGATCGCGATCGGCGAGACGTAGGCCGGGATCTCGACGATGCCCGAGTCGGCGGCGCACGCGCCGAAGCCGCCCTTGGCGATCTCGTCGACCTTGAACGCGCGGTCGGAGCCGGCGAAGTTCACCGCACCGGCGAGGAACGACTCGCGCCCCGTGCCCGAGCCGGCCGGGTCGTACTCGACGACCGCGTCGGGGTTGGTCTGGTTGAACGCCGCGGTCCACGCCTGGATCGCGACCTGCTGCGACGACGCGCCCTGGCCGACCAGGTTGCCGCTCAGGGCGGCGGCCTGAGACTCGGACGAAGTGGGGGCGGTGGAGCCGCCCTCGTTCGCCGCGCAGGCGGTGAGGGTGAGGGCCGCGACGGCGGCGACAGCGCCCAGCTGGGCGATGCGGGTGAGCTTCACTGTGAGATCCTTCGGGTTGTCAGGGATAGTCGGCCCGGTGCGGGGCACGTCCGTGACGGTAGACACCGACTCTTAAGAGCGTGCGCTGTGCCGGTGAACGGCAGGTGAACGACCGAAGGGGTGGCGGGGATCGGGCCCCGCGCCTCAGAGCTTGGGCTCGTGCGTCTCGATCGCGACGATCCCCGACCCGGGGTTCGTGGCCGACAGGTGCACGACCGAGAAGGCGCCCGGCTGGAGCGTCGACGCGCTGCCGAGGTAGGAGCCGCGCATGGTGCCGGTGGCGAGGGCGAGTTCGCTGAGGATGCTGGGCAGCACCGGTCCGTGACTGCAGAGCACGGCGGGCTTGCGCGCGCGCACGCGCTGCCCGATGACCGTGCGGGGGTCTGAGGTGCCCTCCTCCCAGGCATCCTGGCTGAGCAGCGGCGTGCGGTGAACCTTGCGGCCGAGGGCCGCGGCGAGCGGGGTGACGGTCGTCACGCAGCGCACGGCGTCGCTCGAGACGATGCGGCGGATGCCGAACGCGCGCAGCGGCCCGACGGCGGCGGCGGCCTGCCGGGTGCCGCGGGCGGTCAGCGGCCGGGCGGCGTCCGCGTCCTTCCAGTCGTCGCGCGGCAGCGCCTTGGCGTGGCGCATCACGACGATCGGGAACGTCTCGAGCACGCCGTCGTCGACGTACCGCAGGAACTGCTCGACGATCTCGACGTCGACCGGGTAGGAGAGGTAGCCGAGCGCCTTGCGCGGCGTGACCCACTCGATCGCGGCGATCTCCTTGTTCGGCACGAACGCCGAGGCGCGGATCGCGTCGTCGGTCGCCTCGGCGGCCCAGTAGTGCACGATCTTCTGCCGGCCGCGCGGCATGCGGTAGCGGGAGACGCCCACCGGGATGCCGAGGGCGACGCGGATGCCGGTCTCCTCGAAGATCTCGCGCACGGCGGTCTCGGCGAGCGCCTCACCCGGATCGACCTTGCCCTTGGGCAGCGTGACGTCGGCGTACGCGGTGCGGTGGATGACGAGGATGTGGAGCTTTCCCGCGACGACGCGCCACACCACCCCGCCGGCGGCGTAGACGGCGGTCTCGGTCATCGCACCGCTCGTCCGCGGCGGCGGCGCTGCACCTGCAGCATGGTGCGGTCCTGCAGGTCGATGAGCGGCTTGCCGTCGGCGCCGACCGAGTGCCGCTCCCAGTCGCCGGAGGGCTGCAGCCGCCACGAGCTCGTGCCGTCGCTCAAGGCGAGGTCGAAGAAGTCGATGAGCTCCTTGACCTGCGCGGGCGCGACGACCCGCACGAGGGCCTCGACGCGACGGTCGAGGTTCCGGTGCATCATGTCGGCGCTGCCGATGTACACCTGCGGGTCGCCGTCGTTCGCGAACGCGAAGATGCGCGAGTGCTCGAGATAGCGCCCGAGGATCGAGCGCACCGTGATGTTCTCGCTCACCCCCTCGAGCCCGAGGCGCAGCGAGCAGATGCCGCGCACCCAGACATCCACCCGCACGCCGGCCTGGCTGGCGCGGTAGAGGGCGTCGATGATCTGCTCGTCGACCATCGAGTTGACCTTGATGCGGATGTGCGCGGGCTTGCCCTCGAGGGCGTTGCGGCGCTCCTTCTCGATGAGGCGGAGGAGGCCCTTGCGCAGGTGCAGCGGCGCGACGAGCAGCCGCTTGAACTTCTTCTCGATCGCGTAGCCGGACAGCTCGTTGAACAGGCGGGTGAGGTCGCGGCCGACCTGCTCGTCGGCGGTGAAGAGGCCGAAGTCCTCATAGAGGCGGCTGGTCTTCGGGTTGTAGTTGCCCGTGCCGATGTGGCTGTAGCTGCGGAGCATCCCGTCTTCCTCGCGGATGACGTGCAACAGCTTGCAGTGGGTCTTCAGGCCCACGAGACCGTAGACGACGTGGACGCCGGCCTTCTCGAGCTTGCGGGCCCAGACGATGTTCGCGGCCTCGTCGAAGCGCGCCTTCACCTCGACGAGGGCGAGCACCTGCTTGCCGCGCTCGGCGGCGTCGATGAGGGCCTGCACGATCGGGCTGTCGCCGGAGGTGCGGTACAGGGTCTGCTTGATGGCGAGCACGTGCGGGTCGCGCGCCGCCTGCTCGAGGAAGGCGACGACGCTCGTCGTGAACGACTCGTAGGGGTGGTGCACGAGCACGTCGCCCTTGCGGATCGCGGCGAACAGGTCGGCGCGGCCGTTCTGCTCGGCGGGCTGGAAGGCCGTCGCGGTCACGGGCACGTGCGCGGGGTAGTGCAGTTCGGGGCGATCGATCTTGGCGAGGTCGAACAGACCCCGCAGGTCGAGCGGCCCGGGGAGGCGGTAGACCTCCTGCGCGGTGACCTCGAGCTCGTCGATCAGCAGATCGAGGGTGACGTCGTCCATCTCCTCGGTCACCTCGAGGCGGATCGGCGGGCCGAACCGGCGGCGCAGCAGCTCGGCCTCGAGGGCCTGGATGAGGTTCTCGGTCTCGTCCTCCTCGATCACGACGTCCTCGTTGCGCGTGAGGCGGAAGGTGTGGTGTTCGAGGATCTCCATGCCGGGGAACAGGTCGCCGAGGTGGTGGGCGATGAGCTGCTCGAGCGGCAGGTAGCGGGCGCGGCCAGAGGCCGACGAGCCCGGCACCTCGACGAAGCGGGGGAGCATCGGCGGCACCTTGAGGCGGGCGAACTCCTGCCGCCCCGTCTTGGCGTTGCGGATGCGGATCGCGAGGTTCAGCGACAGCCCCGAGATGTACGGGAACGGGTGCGCCGGGTCGACCGCGAGCGGCATGAGCACGGGGAACACCTGCGCCTGGAAGTACTCGTACAGCGACGCGCGCTCGTCGTCGGAGAGCTCGGCCCAGGTGACCACCTCGATGCCGGCGTCGGTGAGGGCCGGCTGCACGAGGTCGAGCCACACGCGGGCATGCCGCAGCTGCAGCGCGTGCGCGCTCTCGGAGATGTCGGCGAGCACGTCCGCCGGAGCGCGGCCGACGTTCGTGGGCACGGCGAGGCCGGTCATGATGCGGCGCTTGAGCCCGGCGACCCGCACCATGAAGAACTCGTCGAGGTTCGAGGCGAAGATCGCGAGGAAGTTCGCGCGTTCGAGCACCGGGAGCGCCGGGTCTTCGGCCAGCTCCAGCACCCGCTGGTTGAAGGCGAGCCAGCTGAGCTCGCGGTCCATGTAGCGGTGGGCGGGCAGCTGTGAATCGTCGACCTCGACGGTCTCGTCGAAGTCGTCGTCATCCGCGTCGCCCAAACCGGTGTCCAGAACGTCGGTGTCGATCATCCCCTCATCATTGCAGGGTGACGTGACCGACGCGTTAACCGGGTGGATGCCGGTGCGGGCGGCCTCAGGTGCCGGAGCGCTCCTTGGGCGCGGGCACCTGGTCGTCCTCGTACACGTTGAAGCGGTAGCCGACGTTGCGCACGGTGCCGATCAGCTGCTCGAGATCGCCGAGCTTGGCGCGCAGACGCCGCACGTGCACGTCGACGGTGCGGGTGCCGCCGAAGTAGTCGTAGCCCCACACCTCGCTCAGCAGCTGCTCGCGCGTGAACACCCGGGACGGGTGCGTGGCGAAGAAGTGCAGCAGCTGGAACTCCTTGTACGTGAGATCGAGCGGCTTGCCGTGCACCTTCGCCGAGTACGACGACTCGTCGATCGTGATGCCCGAGGTCTGGATGCGGCTGGAGACCTGCTCGGCACTCTGGCGACCCATCGCGAGCCGGATGCGAGCGTCGACCTCGGCGGGGCCGGCGTTCAGCAGGATGACGTCGTCGATGCCCCAGTCGGTCGAGACGGCCGTGAGGCCGCCCTCGGTGACGACGAGCACCAGCGGGGCATCCAGCCCGGTCGTGTTGAGGATCTTGCACAGCGACTTCGCCCCCACGAGGTCGCTGCGCGCGTCGACGAAGATCACGTCGCAGCTCGGGGCGCCGACCAGCTGCGCCGGCTCGGCGGGGATCTGCCGCACGCGGTGGCTGAGCAGTTCGAGCGCGGGCAGGACGGGCCCTCCGCCGAGGGCGGAACTCAAGACGAGAAGCTGAGCCATGCGGTCCCTTCCGGCCGGGCGAGCGGGCCGTGGCTTCATCTTAGGACCTCGTCGCGCCGCCCCCGGACGGCGCCGCGATCGGCCATGATGGGGGGATGAGCATCCCCGGACTGGCGCCGCGCGGCGGCTTCGGCGGCATCGTGGCGGTGTGGGTGGCGGCCGCGGTGATCGCGGTCGTGATCGGCTTCGTCGCCCCGCCCGACTGGCGCGCGGCATGGATGCCGGTGGGTCTGGCCGGCTGCATCGTGCTGGCCTTCGTGGTGCAGTTCGCCTACGGCCACGCCGAAGGGTTCCTGCGCCGCGTCGCGGCGAGCGCCCTCGGCGCGATGGCGGTGATGGGGCTCATCGGGCTCGGTCTCGGCCTTGCCAGCATGTTCTCCGCGTAGCCGCGCGCTCCGCCGGGCACGGACGGGTAGAGTGAGGGCATGGACCTCGTCGCACTCGAACTCTTCTTCGTGGGGCTCCTCGCGCTCGCCTCGCTCGCGATCGTCTTCGTCTCGGGCGTCGTGATCAAGAACCTCTACCGCGGCCAGCGGTGAGCGCCGTGTTCGATCTTCCGACCGATCTGCCGGCGGACATCGTTCCGCTGTCGTGGCTGCTGGGCGTCTGGGAAGGCACCGGCGTCATCGACTACGAGGCGGACGGCACCCGGTTCGAGGGCGAGTTCGCCCACCGGGTGAGCTTCAGCCACGACGGCGGCGACTACGTCAACTACACCGCGAGCGCCTGGCTGATCGGCGAGGACGACACGCGCACCCCGCTCGTCGCCGAGACCGGGTACTGGCGCCTCGCCCGTCCCGCCGGCACAGATGACCCCGGCCCGGCGCTCCTGCCCGCCGTGACCGCGCGCGAGAGCGCGCGCACCGTCGACGACGTCGAGGCGCTGCGCACCGAAGAGGGCGGGTTCGACCTCGAGGTCGCGATCGTGCACTCCGACGGCATCTGCGAGCTGTACCTCGGCCAGGCGCGCGGGCCCCGCATCGACCTCGCGACCGACGCGATCGTCCGCCCCGCGGGCGCGAAGCCCTACGCCTCCGCCTCGCGGATGTACGGCTACGTCGACGGGCATCTGCTGTGGGCGTGGGACATCGCCGCCCTCGGCAGCCCGCTCTCCGCGCACGCCTCGGCGCGCCTCGCCCGAGCCGAGTGAGCGTGACCGCCCCCGAGACGCCGGCGGCCGCCGCCGCGGCGCCGTATGCCGGCGTGCCGGGCGCCGTCGTCGACGCGGAGGGCCTCGCCCACGTCGGATCGCCGCTGCGCGAGCAGCGAGAGCTCGCCGACGGCCGGGCGCTCGCCCCGCTGTCCGGGCGCACCGTGCTGACCATCGCCGGGCCCGACCGGCTCACCTGGCTCGACTCGATCACCTCGCAGTCGCTCGCCGCCCTCGCGCCCGGCGAGAGCACCGAGCTGCTGGTGCTCGACCCGCAGGGGCACATCGAGCACGCGGCATCCGTCGTCGACGACGGCGAACGCGCCTGGCTGATCGTGGAGCGCTCCCGCGCCGCGGCGCTCGCCGCATGGCTCACGCGCATGCGGTTCCGGCTGCGCGTAGAGGTGCAGGATGCCTCGGACACCCACCGCGTCGTCGGGGGGACGGCCGCCGCGGTCGGGGCGCTCCGCTCCGCCGCCGTGTGGCACGACCCGTGGCCCGGCGTCGGGATCGGCGGGTGGGGCTATGCCCTGACCGACCCGCACCCGGGCGACGAGCGCGACTGGGCCGAGGCGATCGTCGAGACCGCCGACGACGAGGCGCTCGCCGCCGCCGCCGTCGCCGGCACGCAGCCGGTCGCCGGCCACCTCGCTGTCGACGCCCTGCGGGTCGCGGCGTGGCGCCCCCGCGCCGACCGCGAGGGCGCGTTCGACACCGACGCGCGCACCCTGCCGCACGAGGTCGACTGGCTCCGCACCGCCGTGCACCTCCACAAGGGGTGCTATCGCGGGCAGGAGACGGTCGCGAAGGTGCACAACCTCGGGCATCCGCCCCGCCGCCTCGTGCTGCTGCAGCTCGACGGCAGCGAAGCGGTGCTGCCCGAGGTGGGCGCCGCGGTGTCGGCCCGTACGGGTGACGGCGCCGCGGACGCCGAGACCGTGGGCGTCGTGACCTCGGTCGCGCGCCACCACGAGGAAGGACCGATCGCGCTCGCGCTCGTCCGCCGGGCGACGCCCGTCGACGCGACGCTGACGGTCGGGACGAGCGACGGCGCCGTCGCCGCCGCTCAAGAGGTCATCGTGCCGCCCGAGGCCGGGCGCACCGCCGCCGTGCCGCGCCTGCCGCGCCTCTCGCGCCGCCGCTGACGGGGCGACGATGAGCGCGCCCGACCCGCAGACCAGCTCGGTGGCCGTCCGCACGGGGTGGCGGGCGCGGCTGTCGCCGCGGCGCCGCATCGAGCGGGTGCGCGAGTCGGCCGGCGCGGTCGCGCAGATCGTCATCGCCGCGACGGCGGCGTTCGCGTTCGCGCACTACGTGCTCGGTCACGCGGCGCCGCTCCTCGCGGCGACCGTGACGGTGTCGAGCCTCGGACTCGTGCGCGACGCGCGGCCGCGGCGGGTGCTCGAGACCGTGATCGGCATGATCGTCGGCATCCTGGTCGCCGAGCTCATCGTGCTCATCGCCGGCATCGGTTGGTGGCAGCTGGCGATCACGCTCGCCGTCAGCCTCGTCGTCGCGCGGTTCCTGAACGACCAGCCGGGGTTCGCGATCGCGGCGGCCATCCAGGCCGCGATCGTGATGGTGATCCCGGAGAGCGTGCCGTTCCTGCGGCTCGTCGACGGCATCGTCGGGGGCGTGGCGGCTCTGCTGGTCACCGCCCTCGTGCCGCGGAGCCCCCTGCGTCAGGTGGCGCAGGAGGGCGCGGTCGTGCTCGCCGCGTTCGACGACGCGGTGCTGACCCTCGTGCAGGCGCTGCGCGCCGGCGACCGGCGGCGCGCCGAGCGCGGGCTCGAGAAGGCACGCGCCCTGCAGGGACCGTTGGATGCCTGGCGCGAGAGCATCGAGTCGGGGGCCGCGATCGCCCGCATCTCGCCGTTCCTGCACCGTCAGCGCAGCGAGTTCGACCGGCAGGAGCGGGTGCGCACGCACCTCGATCTCGCGACCCGCAACCTCCGCGTGATCGCCCGGCGTGTGGTGTACCTCTGCGACGACGGCGCCCCGCGCCCGGTCGCCGCCGACCTGCTCGACGAGCTGGCCGCCGCCGCGCGGTTGCTGCCCGACGTGCTCGTCGACATCTCCTACGAGCCGGTCGCGCGGGAGGCGGTGCGCTCCGTCGCGACGCGTCTCGACCCGGCCGCGCTGGCGGCGGGCCGGTCGAGCGTCGACCAGAACCTCATCGGCGCGTTCCGCCCCCTCGCGGTCGACCTCATGACCGCCGCGGGGATGACCGCCGCCGACGCCCGCGCCGCGCTTCCGCGGGTCTGAGCCCCGGAGCGTGAGGCGCGGAGCGCGGGGGGCGAGGCGCCGACCGCGTCGGGGTCACGCCGGCGCGACGACCTCCCACGGCACGGTGACCTCGCCGAGGCGCCAGCGCGAGCGGCCCTGCACGGGCCAGCCCGCCGCGGCGAGCGCCTCGAGCGCGGTGCGCCACCGCTGCTCGGCGCCGAACGGGGCCGCCGCCACCGCGCGCACCCATTCCGTCTCGAGCGCCGCGAGGAACGCGTGCACGCGCTCGCCGGGCACGTTCCGGTGGATGAGCGCCTTCGGTAGCCGCTCGGCGGCGATCGCGGGGGAGGCGAGCCCCGCGAGGCGGAGCGACAGCGTGAGCGAGCGGGGCGTGGCATCCGCCCCCACCTCGATCCACGTGCACACGCGGCCGAGCTCGTCGCAGGTGCCCTCGACGAGCATTCCGCCCGGCTGCAGCCGCGCGCTCATCCGCTGCCACGCGGCCGCGACCTCGCCCTCGTCGTACTGCCGCAGCACGTTGAAGGCGCGGATCACCGCGGGCCGGCGCTCGGTGCCCGGCAGGGGCACTTCGAACCCGCCTCGGCCGAACGAGACGTGCGCGTCGGGGGAGAACGGGGTGCGCCCGGCGCGCACGTCGGCGAGCTGAGCCTCGGCGCGGGCGACGCGGGCGGGGTCGATCTCGAGGCCGACGACCTCGACATCCGGCCGCGCGCGGTGCAGCCGCGCCTCGAGCTCGAACGCCGTCACCCCGCTCGCGCCGTAGCCCAGGTCGACGACCAGCGGATCGTCGGTGCGGCGCAGCACCGGGTGCCGCGCGATCCACCGATCGACGCGGCGCAGGCGGTTCGTGTTCGTCGTGCCGCGGGTGACCTGGCCGACGACGCCCGCCGCGGGACCGCTCCGGGATCGGGGCGGTTTTTCCGGCGACATATCCCCAGTGTGCCAGCGCCCTCCTCGGTAGGATGACGAGCATGACCGCTCCCTACACGCTGATCCTCCTCCGCCACGGGCAGAGCGAGTGGAACAAGACGAACCAGTTCACGGGCTGGGTCGATGTGCGCCTCACCGAGCAGGGGCGCGGCGAGGCCGCCCGCGCCGGCGAGCTGCTGAGAGAGTCGGGCATCCTGCCCGACGTGCTGCACACGTCGGTGCTCAGCCGTGCGATCCAGACGGCGAACATCGCCCTCGACACCGCCGACCGGCTGTGGATCCCGGTGAAGCGCTCGTGGCGCCTCAACGAGCGCCACTACGGCGCCCTGCAGGGCAAGGACAAGGCCGAGATCCTCGAGAAGTTCGGCAACGAGCAGTTCATGCTGTGGCGCCGCTCGTTCGATGTGCCGCCGCCGCCGCTGGACGACGACTCCCCGTACAGCCAGATCCACGACCCGCGCTATGCCGACATCGACGGCGAGGTGCCCCGCACCGAGTCGCTGAAGATGGTCATCGACCGCCTGCTGCCGTACTGGGAGGCGGAGATCAAGCCCGACCTCGCGAGCGGCAAGACCGTGCTCGTCGCGGCGCACGGCAACTCGCTGCGCGGCCTCGTGAAGCACCTCGACAAGATCAGCGACGCCGACATCGCCGAGCTGAACATCCCCACGGGCATCCCGCTCGTCTACACGCTCGACGAGAACTTCGAGCCCATCGAGCCCGCCCGCTACCTCGACCCCGAGGCCGCGGCCGCGGGAGCCGCCGCCGTGGCGAACCAGGGCAAGCACTGACCCGAGCGGTCGCAGCCGAGAAGAGGGGATGCCACGTGGCATCCCCTCTTCTGCGTTCGCGTCGCGCTCCGGGCGCGTCGTGATCAGTCGAGCAGCTCGCCGCTCGCGGCGATGACGGCGATGGTGTTGGTGTCGGGCGTCCAGTCGCCGGTGGCGAGGTAGGCGACCTTCTTGGCGACCGAGACGGCGTGGTCGGCGAAGCGCTCCAGGTAGCGGCTCGCGAGCGTCGCGTCGACGGTCGCCGCCGCCTCGCCTTGCCAGTTGTCGCTGAGCACCTTCTCGAAGACGGCCAGGTGGCGGTCGTCGAGCTGGTCGTCGAGGTTGCGGAGCGTCTCGACGAGCGCGAGGTCTTCGGTGCGCAGCAGCTCGGTGAGGGTGCGCGCCACCTCGACGTCGAGCTCGCCCATCTGCGTGAAGGTGTTCTTCAGGCCCTTCGGGATCGCCCGCTCGGGGAAGCGCATGCGGGTCAGCTGCGCGATGTGCTCCGCGATGTCGCCCATGCGCTCGAGCGACGCGCTCACGCGCAGCGCCGCGACGACGATGCGGAGGTCGCGCGCGACGGGCTGCTGGCGCGCCAGGATCTGGATCGCCAGCTCGTCGAGGGCGATCGCCTTGTCGTCGATCACCTGGTCGGCTTCGATGACCTCTTCGGCCAGCGCCACGTCGCTCGTACTGAACGCGCGGGTCGCCTTGTCGATGGCGACCGTCACGAGTTCGCCGATCTCGACCAGGCGGGCCCGCACGTCCTCCAGCGACTGGTGGAAAACTTCGCGCATCTTCGGTCTCTCCTCGAGGGGTTGGGGCGGCACGGATGCCGGGGTGCGTGACCTCTGGTCACGGCCCGCGCCGATCCTCCCGCCGAAGTTAACCAGCGAAGGTTAACGAACGGTGCCGGTGCGGTGAACAGTGCTGCGACGCGCCGTCGGCGGGGCGGTCCGCGTCGGATGCCGCCTTCCGCCCACCCTACGCTGGGGGCATGGACTCGACGCAGCTGGCGATCGTCGCCCTGGCCGTCGGTGCGGTCATCGGCGGCGGGCTCGCCGCCCTGGTGCTGTTGGCGCTGCGCACCCGCGACCGGGCGCGCGTCGAAGCGTCGCTCGAACTGCCCGACGGCACGCGGGCCGTGCTCCAGGGGATGGACGAGGCGGCCGTGGTGGTCGACGCGTCGCTGCAGGTCCTCGCCGCCTCGGCGCCCGCGGAGCTGTTCGACATGCACGAGGGCTCCTCGTTGCCGGGCGAAGAGCTGCGCGCCGTCGTGCGCGCCGCGCGCCGCGCCGCACGCCCCGAGAGCGCGACCCTGCGGCTGCGCCGCGGCGTCGAGCAGCGCCTCGTCACCGCGCGGGCGAGCGTCATCACGCCGCGCCTCACCCTCATCGTCATCCGCGACATCACCGAGCACGAGCGGGTCGAGCAGATGCGGCGCGACTTCGTCTCCAACACGAGCCACGAGCTGAAGACCCCGGTGGGCGCCATCACCCTCCTCGCCGAGGCCATCGACTCGGCCGCCGACGACCCCGACCAGGTGCGGCGATTCGCGGCGCGGCTGAGCGCGGAGGCATCCCGGCTCGGCCAGCTCACCTCGCGCATCATGAACCTGTCGCGCCTGCAGTCGGCCGACGACCTGACGGAGCTGCGCGACGTGTCGGTCGACGAGGTCGTCGCGGCGGCCATCGAGTCGCAGTCGATAGCCGCCGACGCCGCCGGCATCGCGATCGTGCGGGGCGGGGCGCGGGGCGCGTACGTGCGCGGCGACGTGCAGGTGCTCACCGAGGCGATCGGCAACCTCGTGGCCAACGCGGTCGCGTACTCCCCGCCGGGCGCGCAGGTGGGCGTCGGCGTGAAGGCCGACGACCGCGTCGTCGAGATCGCCGTCACCGACCGCGGCATCGGCATCCCCGAGGGCGACCAGGAGCGGGTGTTCGAGCGGTTCTACCGCGCCGATCAGGCGCGCTCGCGCCGCACCGGGGGCACCGGGCTCGGCCTGTCGATCGTGAAGCACGCGGTGCAGCGGCACGGCGGCGAAGTCGAGCTGTGGTCGCGGCCCGGGCGCGGCTCGACGTTCACGGTGCGGCTGAGCGTCGTCGAGCCGCCCGAGAACACGCTCGTCAAGGGCAGTCGGCGCACCAAGCCGAAGAAGCAGAAGAACAAGAGCAAGCCCAAGGCGGCCCGCGATGTCGCGCCGACGAAAGGAGACCCGTCATGACCCGCGTCCTGATCGTCGAGGATGAGCCGGATCTCGCCGACCCGCTCGCCTACCTGCTGCAGCGGGAGGGCTTCGAGGTCGAGATCGCGGAGGACGGACCCGCCGCCCTCGACGCCTTCGCCGCGCGCGGCGCCGACATCGTGCTGCTCGACCTGATGCTCCCCGGCATGCCGGGCACCGAGGTGTGCCGCGTCATTCGCACGACCGCGAAGACGCCGATCATCATGCTGACGGCGAAGGACTCGGAGGTCGACATCGTCGTCGGGCTCGAGCTCGGCGCCGACGACTACGTCACGAAGCCCTACTCGTCGCGCGAGCTGCTCGCCCGCATGCGCGCGGTGCTGCGCCGTGCGGCGGTGCAGGAGGTCGACGTCGACGACCGCATCGTCGACGGCGGCCGCGTGGTGATCGACATCGACCGGCACACCGTCTCGGTCGACGGGGCGGTCATCGCCATGCCGCTGAAGGAATTCGAGCTGCTCGAGGTGCTGATGCGCAACGCGGGCCGGGTGCTCACGCGCGGCCAGCTGATCGATCGGGTGTGGGGCAACGACTACTTCGGCGACACGAAGACGCTCGACGTGCACATCAAGCGCATCCGCTCGCGCATCGAGCAGAACCCGTCGGAGCCCGTGATGCTCCTCACCGTGCGAGGCCTCGGGTACCGCTTCGAGGCCTGAGCCGGCGGCGGGTCAGCTCTTCGGAACGAAGTCGGCAAGGTACTCCAGCGTGCCGTCGAGCACGGGCACGGCCTGTTGCACGCCTTCGCCGTCGCCCGACTGGAACGTCACGTCGACGTCGGCGCCCGCGGGGGTGTCGAGACCCTCGAACAGCAGCGGCTCGGCGTCGTCGAACCCGAGGCTCACGCTCGAGTGCGCGGGCACCCGCACGCTCTTGTTGGCGCCGTCGACGCCGACGAGCAGCGTCTCCGCCGAGTCGGTGTCGTTGACGATCGCGGCGAGGAAGTTGGCGTTCTCGCCCGACTCGTCGGCGACGAAGAGGGCGTTGCGCACCTTCAGGGGGCCCGACGCGGGCACGTTCACGCCGTCGGCGGGGGAGTAGGGGATGGTCGTCGCCTGGGGCGAGATCATGGCGCAGCCGGTCACGCCCAGCAGGACGGCGGCGGCGAGGGCGACGGGCGCGAGGCGGCGCGTGTTCACGGGTCCTCCAGGTGACGATGCGGGGCACCCGCCGCGAGCGGCGGTGCGTCACCATTCTAGGGTGCGCCCGCGCCGCCCGTCGGCCCGCGGCCGGGGCCGCAGGCGGGTCGCGCGAGGCGCCAGCTGGCGAACCTTAGCGTATGTCGGCTGTGGTATCCTTGAGGTTGCCGAAAGGACATAACTGCATGCTTTTTGAGGTTGGCGAGACGGTCGTCTATCCGCACCACGGCGCCGCGACGATCATCGAGGTCAAAGACCGGATCATCAAGGGCGAGACCAAGAAGTACCTGAAGCTGAATGTCACGCAGGGAGACCTCATCATCGAGGTCCCGGCGGACAACGTCGATCTGGTCGGCGTTCGCGACGTGATCGGCAAGGACGGGCTCGAGCGCGTCTTCGACGTGCTGCGCGCCGCCTTCACCGAGGAGCCCACGAACTGGTCGCGCCGGTACAAGGCGAACCTCGAGAAGCTCGCGTCGGGCGATGTCATCAAGGTCTCCGAAGTCGTGCGCGACCTGTGGCGCCGTGACCAGGACCGCGGCCTGTCGGCCGGAGAGAAGCGGATGCTCGCCAAGGCGCGTCAGATCCTCATCTCCGAGATCGCGCTGGCGCTGAAGGCCGACGAGGAGCACGCCGGCGGCGTGCTCGACGAGGTTCTCGCGAGCTGACCTCCTCCCGCGCCTCGCTCGTCCCGCGCCCTCGCTAGGGTCGAGGGCATGAGCAGCAGCGATATCGTCCCCGTTCCGCGCGTCGCCGTCATCGTGGTGGCCGCCGGGTCGGGGGAGCGCCTGGGCTCGGGTGTGCCGAAGGCGTTCGTCGGTCTCGACGAGCATACGGTGCTCCATCACGCGCTCGTCGCGGTGTTCGCCGCGCCGCTCGCGCAGGTGATCGTCGTCGCCCCGCCGAGCCGCGTCGGCGACGCGCTGACCGAGGCGCGCGAGGTCGCGGGTGACCGTCACGACCTCGTGAGCGTGGTGCCCGGCGGTCCGACCCGTCAGCAGTCGGTCGCGGCGGGCCTGCACGCCGTCTGGGCCGACGTCGATGTCGTGCTCGTGCACGACGCCGCACGCGCCCTGACGCCGCCTGCCGTGTTCGAGCGGGTGATCGACGCCGTCCGCGACGGCCACGACGCGGTGCTGCCGGTGCTCCCCGTCGTCGACACGATCAAGCGCGTCGACGAGGGCGCCGTGGTCGAGGCGGTCGACCGGTCGGCGCTCGCCGCCGCGCAGACGCCGCAGGGGTTCCGCAGGCCGGTGCTCGACGAGGCGTACGCCGAGGCATCCGCCGACCACACCGACGACGCCGCGCTGGTGCAGGCGGCGGGCGGAGCGGTCTGGACGGTCGCCGGCGACGAGCGTGGCTTCAAGGTCACGACCCCCGGCGATCTCGACCGTGCGCGGGCGCTGCTGCGGTCCGAGGCAGACGCCGAACCGGGTGCGGGTGCCGCTCCGGGCGGAGCCGCGATGACTGTTCCGCGGGTCGGCATCGGCACCGACGTGCACGCGTTCGGCGGTGACGACGCGCTCTGGCTGGCCGGGCTGGAGTGGCCGGGGGAGCAGGGGCTCCGGGGGCACTCCGACGGAGACGCCGTCGCGCACGCGATCGTGGACGCGGTGCTCGCCGCCGCCGGGCTCGGCGACATCGGCACGCACTTCGGCACCGACCGGCCCGAATACGCCGGCGCGCACGCCGAGGCGTTCCTCGCCCGCGTGCGCCGCCTCGTCGAGGAGGCGGGATTCTCGATCAGCAACGTCTCGGTGCAGGTGCAAGCGCGCCGCCCGCGGCTGTCCGCCCGGCGGACGGAGGCGCAGGCGGTGCTCTCCGCGGCCCTCGGAGCGCCGGTGTCGCTGTCGGCGACGACGACCGACGGGCTCGGTTTCACGGGCACGGGGGAGGGCATCGCGGCGTACGCCGCCGCGCTCGTCGTGCCGCGCTGACGGCTCAGAGCTCCCGTGTCATGAAGGTGGAGAGCGGATCGGGCGCGTAGCCCTCGAACGGCCGGCACGGGGCGAACCCCTCGCTCGCGTAAAGCGCACGGGCCGAGATGAAGGCATCCTCCGATCCCGTCTCGAGCCAGAGGCTCCGGATGCCGCGCTCCCGGGCCTGCGCGACGATGTGCCGCAGCAGCGCGCGCCCGGCACCGGTGCCGCGAAAGCGGTCGTCGACGCGCATCGACGTGAGCTCGCCGAGCTCGCTGTCGAGCTGGGCGAGGGCACCGATGCCGACGAGGTCGTCATCGCGCCACGCCGACCACACCGTGACGCCGGGCGCGGCGAGTGCGCCGAAATCGAGCGCGTGGACGCTCTCCGGAGGTGAGTTCTCGTGCATCCCGGCGAGGTGCGCGGCGATGAGCGCGCGCGTCGGGGCGGCGGTCAGGTCGTCGACGATGATGCGCAGGCTCACCCGTCCAGCATGACCGGTGCTCGTTTCGCCGGTGTTTCGGGGCGGGTGCGTGGCATCCACCCCTCGCCGTCGTGCGCAACTGCAAGAGATTGAGGTCGACACGCCGCGTGCGCAGGGTGCTGCTCGGCGTGTCGCACACGATCCCTTGCAGTTGGGGTGGGGCAGGCGGGATGGATGCGGGGAGAGCTCAGCCCTCCACGGCGTACGGGGCCGGGTCGTCCGCCGCGCCGGACGGGCGTGACGCGCTCCGCCCGCGCGAGCCGCGGGCGGAGCGGGCGAGGAGCGCGAGGCCCGCCGCGAGCACGACGAGCCCGGCGACGGCGGTCGGGGAGAGGCGCTCACCGAGCACCGTCAAGCCCAGCAGCGCGGCCGTCAGCGGCTCGGCGAGGGTGAGGGTCGCGGCGGTCGCCGCCGACACGCCCTGCAGCCCCCAGGTGAACAGCACGTAGGCGACGGCGATCGTCGCAAGGCCGAGCCACAGCACGAGAGCGAGGCCGCGCGGCTGCCCCGCCCACGACACGTCGACGAACGGCAGTGCGAGCGCACTGACGGCGGCGGCCGCCGCGCCCATGGCGCCGACGATGGTGAAGGCGTCCCATCCGGCATCCAGCAGGCGGCGCTGCACGTTCACGATGATCGCGAACGACGCTCCGGCTCCGACCGCGCCGGCGACCCCGATCGGGTCGGTGCCGCCCGATCCGGGCGACCCGCCGAAGCCGAGCAGCACGACGCCGACGGTCGCGAGCGCGGTGGCGCCCATCCACCGGGCCGAGGGGAGCCGTCGGGTGAGCGCCCACTCGATCAGCCCCGCCAGCACCGGCGCCGATCCGAGCGCGATCACGGTGCTCACGGCGACGCCGTTGCGTGCGGTGCCGAGGAAGAATAGCGGCTGGTAGACGGCGAGGCACACACCCGACAGCAGCATCAGCAGCGCCGAACGGATGCCGAGGCGAGGGCGGATGGCGTCCGGTGCCCGGCGGCGGCTGAGGGCCGCGAGCGAGAACGCGATCACGGCGAGGGCGGTGCCCCCGATCACCATGCGCATCACCCCGACCGCCAGCGGTGTCGTGCCCTCCGGCCCGAGCGCCTGCGCGGTGCCGGTCGTGCCGAACAGCACGGCGGCGGCGAGGATGGCGATCACGTGCAGCACAGCACTGTTCTACCGCAGGCGGCGAGGCCCGCCGGTAGGCTGGTCGGGTGACGGTCAGGTTCTACGACACCCAGGCGCAGGCGCTGCGCGACTTCGCGCCGCTCGACCCGGCGAACGTCACGATGTACGTCTGCGGGCCGACGGTGCAGTCGGGCCCCGGCATCCATCACCTGCGCGCCGCGCTCGCCTTCGACCTGCTGCGGCGGTGGCTCGTGCGACGGTACGGACGGGTCACGTTCGTGCGCAACGTGACCGACATCGACGACAAGGTGCTTGCGAACGGGTCGGCGACCGAGCCGTGGTGGGCGCTCGCCTACCGCATGGAGCGGGAGTTCACGGCGGCGTATTCCGCGATCGGCATCCTTCCGCCGACGTACGAGCCGCGGGCGACCGCGTCGATCCCGCAGATGCAGGAGCTCATCCAGACCCTCATCGACCGCGGTCACGCCTACGCCGCGGGCGGCGACGTCTACTTCGACGTGCGTTCGTGGCCCGCCTACGGCGCGCTCACTCACCAGAGCATCGACGCGATGGAGCCCGCCGCCGATGCGCCGGAGAGCGCCAAGCGCGACCCGCACGACTTCGCGCTGTGGAAGGCCGCGAAGCCCGACGAGCCGGTGGATGCCACGTGGAACTCGCCCTGGGGTCCGGGACGGCCCGGCTGGCACATCGAGTGCTCGGCGATGAGCCGGCGCTACCTGGGGCCGCAGTTCGACATCCACGGCGGCGGGATCGACCTGCGCTTTCCGCACCACGAGAACGAGCTGGCGCAGTCGACGGCGGCGGGCGACCCGTTCGCACGGTACTGGCTGCACAACGGGCTCGTGACGGTCGGCGACCAGAAGATGTCGAAGTCGCTCGGCAACTTCCTGCTCGCCCACGACGTGCTCGCCGAGAACGATCCGCTCGTCGTGCGCTACGCGCTCGCCGCGGCGCACTATCGGTCATCGCTCGAGGTCACCCCGTCGACCTTCACCGAGGCCGAGGCGGCGCTCGGGCGCATCCGCTCGTTCCAGCAGCGCGCGACGCGCGTGCTCGGCACGGCGCTGCCGCTCGTCGCCGCCGACCTGCCGCAGACGTTCGCCGACGCCCTCGACGACGATCTCGGGGTGCCGCAGGCGCTCGCCGTGGTGCACGAGACGGTGCGTGCGGGCAACGCCGCCCTCGACGCGGGCGACCGCGACGCGGCGGCGCGCGCGCTCGTCGAGGTGGGCCGGATGACGGGCATCCTCGGCCTCAACCCCGCCGACCCGCAGTGGCAGGGGAGCGCCGACGACGCCGAGGCGCGGGCGCTCGACGTGCTCGTGCAAGAACTGATCTCCCAGCGCGCCGAGGCGCGCGCGGGCAAGGACTGGGCGGCTGCCGACCGCATCCGCGACGCGATCGCGGATGCCGGCATCGTCCTCGAAGACGGTCCCGACGGGACCCATTGGAGTGTGAACCGTGGCTAAGCCGGGCAACCCCTCAGCGGGCAAGGGCAAGAAGAAGGGCCCCACGAAGGGCACCGGCGGCAACGGCCGTCGCGCCCTCGAGGGTCGGGGGCCGACGCCGAAGGCCGAAGACCGGGCGTGGCACCCGGCCGGCAAGCGCAAGGCGGCCGCCGAGCGCTACGCCGCCGCCGGCGGCAAGGGAAAGCCCGGGCAGCGCCCGGCGGGCTCGCGCGCGCCGAAGGCGAAGTCGGGCGACGACACCGAGAACGTGACGGGGCGCAACTCCGTGCTCGAAGCGCTCCGCGCGAAGATCCCCGCGACGGCGTTCTACATCGCCCAGCGCGTCGAGATGGACGACCGCGTGAAGGAGATGCTGTCGATCGCGACGCAGCGCGGCATCCCGGTGATGGAGGTCACCCGCCCCGAGCTCGACCGCATGGCGGGCTTCGACGGCGTGCACCAGGGCGTCGCCCTCAAGGTGCCCCCGTACGAGTACGCGCACCCGCAGGACCTCCTCGAGGAGATCGTCGACCGCGGCCAGACGCCGCTACTGGTGGCCCTCGACGGGGTCACCGATCCGCGGAACCTCGGGGCCATCATCCGGTCGACGGCCGCCTTCGGCGGTCAGGGGCTCATCATCCCGCAGCGCCGCTCCGCCGGGGTGAACTCCGCCGCCTGGAAGACGAGCGCGGGCGCCGCCGCCCGCATCCCCGTCGCGATGGCGCCGAACCTCACGACGACGCTGAAGGAGCTCAAGAAGCAGGGCGTGTTCGTCCTCGGGCTCGACGGCGGCGGCGAGGTCTCGCTCCCGGCGCTCGAGCTTGCCGACCGTCCCGTCGTGATCGTCGTCGGCTCGGAGGGCAAGGGTCTGTCGCGCCTCGTCACCGAGACGTGCGACCAGATCGTCTCGATCCCGATCTCGTCGGCGACCGAGTCGCTCAACGTGGGCATCGCGGCCTCGGTCGCGCTCTACCAGGTCGCCTCCATCCGCGCCGCGAGTGAGTGATCCGCGCCGCGGGCGGATGATCCCTGCGCGGGAATAGCCCCGCGCGCACCAGACTTGTCACCGGAGAACCCACGAAAGGATGTCCATGTCGAACATCGCTGTCATCGGTGGCACCGGCTACGCCGGCCGCCACATCGTCGCCGAGGCCGCTGGCCGCGGCCACACCGTGCTCTCCGTCGCGCGCAAGGTCGCGGGCGAGCGCGTGCCCGGCGTGACCTACGTCGAGGGAACGCTGCTCGACGTGCCGAGCCTGCTCGCCGAACTGCAGGGCGTGGATGCCGTGGTGGTCGCCGTCGCCCCGCGCGGCGACATGGAGGGCCTCGTGCGCCCGAACATCGAGGCGCTCGCCTCGACGCTGCCGGAGAGCGTGCGCCTCGGCGTCGTCGGCGGCGCCGGCGGCAGCCTCGTCGCCCCGGGGGGTCCGCGCCTGGTCGACAGCGGCTTCCCCGAGGAGTTCAAGGCCGAGGCCCTCGAGATGATCGGCGTGCTCGACGACCTCCAGGCGGAGCAGTCCGACCGCGACTGGTTCTTCATCCACCCGGCCGGCGGTTTCGGCGGCTTCAACCCCGGTGAGCGTCACGGCACCTACCGCGACGGCGGCGACGTGCTCGTCGTCGACGAGAACGGGGACTCGTTCATCTCGGGTGAGGACTTCGCGATCGCCGTCGTCGACGAGATCGAGAACCCGAAGCACTCCCGCGGCCGCTTCACGGTCGGATACTGAGCGTCCGCGAGGGGCTTCGGCCCCTCGCGCCTCAGACGAGGTCGCGCCAGTCGACGTCTTCGGCGTCGTCGTCGAGCGTGCCGATCGGTGCGGTGACGACCGGGATCGACATGGTCTCGGTGGGCGGGCCCATCACGGTCGCCTCGTCGCGGCGGTGGCGCAGCACCGTGTCGATGTACGACGAGAGCACCTCGGCGATGGGCACCGACTGACCGCGCGCCTGCGACATGTACCAGCGGTGCTCGAGCACCTGGTGGAACACCTCGGCGGGCTCGAGCTTGCTGCGCAGATCCCACGGGATCGCCTTGATCACGGGCTCGAACACGCGGGTGAGCCACTCGTGGGCGACCATCTCCTCGTCGGAGCCGAGACGTGAGACGCGGGCGCGGAACTCGTCCATGTCGTTGAGCAGGCGCCGGGCCTGGTTCTCCTCGACATCGAGTCCCGTCAGGCGCAGCAGACGCCGCTGATGGTGCCCGGCATCCACCACCTTCGGCTGGATGGAGACCCGGGTGCCGTCGGCGGTCTGCTCGATCGACATCTCGTCGATGTCGAAGCCGAGGTCGTTGAGGCGCTGCACGCGTTCGGTGATGTGCCAGGCCTCGCCGGCGGGGAACGTCTCCTGGTCGGTGAGCGCGGCCCAGAGCGAGTGGTACGACGACACGATGCCGTCGGCGATGGCCACGGCATCCACACCGCCCTCGAGCCGGCCACCGGCTTCGAGGTCCATGATCTCGCCGGCGATGTTGGTGCGCGCGATGTCGAGGTCGTGCTCGCGCTGACCGCGCGTGAGGCCCGCCTCGTGCAGCTCGCCGGTCTCGGCGTCGACGAGGTACGCGGCGAAGGCGCCCGCGTCGCGGCGGAAGAGCGTGTTCGACAGCGACACGTCGCCCCAGAAGAAGCCGACCGTGTGCAGGCGCACGAGGAGCGCCGCGAGCGCGTCGACGAGACGGCCCGCGGTGTGCGGGCGGAGGGTCTGCGTGAACAGTGCGCGGTAGGGGAGCGAGAACTTCAGGTGCGCGGTCACGAGCGCCGCGGGCAGCGGTTCGCCCTTGGGGGTGCGGCGCCCGTCGATGACGGCGACCCGGCTGACGCACGGCACGTCGAGGCGGGCGAGCATGCCCAGCATCTCGTATTCGCGGCGCGCCATCTCGCCGGTGGTCTCCTTGACCGCGACGACCCGGCCCGAGAGGTTGGCGAAGCGCACGAGGTGGCGGGAGAGGCCCTTGGGCAGCGAGACGATGTGGTCGCTGCGCCACTCGTCGAGCGGGGTCGACCAGGGGAGGGCCAGGAGCCCCGCGTCGATGCTGCTGGCGGTGATGCTGAGGGAGTCGACCACGGGTGCTCGGCTTTCGTCAGGATGCGGCGCGGCGCGGGTGCCCTTGCGAGTCACCCGCGCCGCGTCAGGGTTCGATCAGTCCGTCGATCAGGCGGAGGCGATCGCCTTCTTGGTGAGGCGCTCGCCCGACTCGATGTCGAACGCGTGCACGTGGTGCGGCACCGGGGCCAGCACGACGGTCTCACCCGCGTTGGGGTGGCTGCGGCCGTCGACGCGCGCGACGATGTCGGTGCGCTTGCCGTTGATCTCGGTGTGGCCGTACAGGTAGCCGTCGGCGCCGAGCTCCTCGACGAGGTCGACCGTCACCGAGAGGCCCTGGCCGTCGGCCGGGTTCACGACGATGTCCTCCGGACGCACACCGGCGATGACCTGCGTGGCGTTGGTGGGCTTGTCGATGTCGGCGTCGACGACGGCGCTGCCGAACTGGATGCCGCCGGCCGAGGCCAGGTCGACCGGGAACAGGTTCATCGCGGGCGAGCCGATGAAGCCGGCGACGAACACGTTGTTCGGCTTCTCGTAAAGGTCGCGCGGGGTGCCGACCTGCTGCAGGATGCCGTCCTTGAGCACCGCGATGCGGTCACCCATCGTGAGGGCCTCGGTCTGGTCGTGCGTGACGTAGACCGTGGTGACGCCGAGGCGGCGCTGCAGCGAGGCGATCTGGGTGCGGGTCTGCACGCGCAGCTTCGCGTCGAGGTTCGACAGCGGCTCGTCCATGAGGAACACCTGCGGCTGGCGGACGATGGCGCGACCCATCGCGACGCGCTGACGCTGACCACCCGAGAGGGCCTTGGGCTTGCGCGTCAGGTACTCCTCGAGGTCGAGGAGCTTGGCCGCCTCGAGCACGCGCTGCGCGCGCTCTTCCTTGCCGACGCCGGCGATCTTCAGGGCGAAGCCCATGTTCTCGGCGACCGTCATGTGCGGGTAGAGCGCGTAGTTCTGGAAGACCATCGCGATGTCGCGGTCTTTCGGGGGGATGTCGGTGACGTCGCGGTCGCCGATGAGGATGCGGCCCGAGTTGACCTCTTCGAGGCCGGCGAGCATGCGCAGTGACGTGGACTTTCCGCAGCCGGACGGGCCGACGAGGACCAGGAACTCGCCGTCGGCGACCTCGAGGTTCAGCTTGTCGACCGCGGGGCGCGTGCCGCCCGGGTAGAGACGGGTGGCGTTGTCGAACGTGACGGATGCCATGGTTTTCTTCTCCTTCACCGGCAGGTACGTGCCGGACGATCCGTAGTGATGGAATGAGCGGGGGCTGGCCCGCACACCCGACATTGGGTGCACCTCCCAGTATCGCACGCGGCGGCTCACGGGCGTGCATCTGGGCATTTCCCAGGGTGGGGTTCTAGCATCGGGAGGGTCGCCGTCCCCGGGGCGATGCGCGCTCCGACCAGAGGCCGCCGCGCACCCGCACAGTCTTTCCGAGAGGTTCCATGTCCAGCGACGACTCCACGAATGCGCCGTCCACGGGCGACTCCGCGTCGAGCGAGGTCACGTCGACGGGCTCGACGCCCGCCCCTGTGGGTCGCCGTGAGGCGGTGCGCGAGAAGGCGCAGCAGGTGCACGTGCGTCAGTCGCGGGCTCGGCTCGTGCGCCGGGCCGCCTGGATATCCGCCGCGGTCGTCGTCGTCGCCGCCGTCGCCGTGGTCGTCGGCGTGACCGTGGGCGGGGCGGCGAGCAAGCCGCAGCTCTCACCTGACCGTGCCGATCAGGACGGCTTCGTCGTCACGTCCATCTCGAGTACCGGCAGCGTCGGATCACCGGGCGCCGCCGCGACGCCGACCCCGACGGAGGGGGAGCCGACGCCGTCGCCGACCGTCACGGCATCCACGGCCGCACCGGTGCAGATCCACGTCTACGTCGACTACCTGTCGCCGTCGGCGCGCGAGTGGCAGCTGGCCAACGAGCCGCAGCTGTCGTCGTGGGTCGCCGAGGGCGCCGCGACGCTCACCTACCACCCGGTGACGATGCTCACCGCGAAGTCGAACGGCACGAAGTACTCGCTGCGCGCGGCGAGCGCGGCGGCGTGCGTCGCGACGTATGCCCCGGCATCGTTCTTCCAGTTCAACAGCGACCTGCTCAAGCGTCAGCCGGCGGTCGACTCCGACGGGTTCTCCGACAAGGACCTCGCCGACATCGCCTCCGCCAACGGCACCGGCGACGAGCCGAAGAAGCTGCGGGAGTGCATCGAGACCGAGATGTATGCCTCGTGGGCGAAGGCCGCCACCGAGCGCGCCGTCGCCGGCATCGACGGCACCGACGGCCTGTCGCTGACCGGCAACGCCATGGTCATCGTCAACGGCGAGGCCTACCAGGGCGAGATGACCGACCCCGCGGAGTTCTCGCAGTTCGTGCTCACGAGCGCCAGCGGCAAGAGCGCGAAGAACGCGACGCCTACCCCGACCCCGACTCCTTCGGCCACGCCGTAACTCGGCGCGGCGGCGCACCATGCGCCGCACCGTAGACTGAGGGGGCCTCGCCGGCTTGGCGCAATTGGTAGCGCACCTGTCTTGTAAACAGGGGGTTGCAGGTTCAAGTCCTGTAGCCGGCACCGACTCCCTGTTATCTCCGGCGATGCGCGCGGCGAGGGCGCCGGTCGCCGCGTAGCCTCGGTGTCGTGGACGAGCCGCACCCTTCGACCGAACCCGAGACCATCACCGAAGCGATCTGCATCCTCGGGTACGACTGATCGCGGCCGCACGGAGCGCTGAGCCGCCGCGGGGTTAGGGTGGGTCTTCGTGACCTCTCCCGCCCCTGCACGCCTCCCGGCCGGGGTGGCGCTGACCGGTGCGGTCATCGTCGGCGTCCTGACGGCCCTCCAAGCGCGCATCAACGGCCAGCTCGGGCTGCGGCTGGGTGACGGTTTCGTCGCCGCCGCGATCTCGTTCGGCTCGGGGCTCGTCCTCCTCATCGTCCTGTCCGCGATCCTCCCCGCGGGCCGCCGCGGGTTCGGCCGCCTCCGCGCCGGCATACGAGACCGCACGATCCCGTGGTGGATGCTCGCCGGCGGCGTCGCCGGGGCGTTCACCGTGGCCACGCAGGGTCTCGCCGTCGCGGTCATCGGGGTGTCGCTGTTCACCGTCGGCGTCGTCGCCGGACAGACGATCTCGGGGCTCGTCCTCGACCGCGCCGGCTACGGACCCGCCGGCGTCGTGGCGATCACGGTGCCGCGCCTGATCGGCGGGTTGCTCGCCCTCATCGCCGTCGGCGTCTCCCTGCAGGGCGGCGTGCTCGAACAGGTGCCGTGGTGGATGCTGGTCATGCCGGTCATCGCCGGCGTCGGCATCGCGTGGCAGCAGGCCACCAACGGACGGCTGCGCCAGCGCGTCGGCACGCCCCTCACGGCGACCCTCGTCAACTTCATCGGCGGCACGACGATGCTCGTCATCGCCGCCGCCGTGCACGTGGCCCTCGTCGGCGCGCCGGCCGCGTTCCCCGTCGAGCCGTGGCTGTATCTCGGCGGTGTCATCGGGGTGACCTACATCTTCATGTCGGCGGCCCTCGTCGTGCACACCGGCGTGCTGCTGCTCGGCCTCGGAACCGTCGCCGGGCAGCTCGTGACTGCCTTTGCGCTCGACGCGGTCTGGCCCGCCGCCGCCGCACCCGGGTGGACGACGGAACTGCTCATGGTCGTCATCGCCGGCGCAGGCGTCGTCATCGCCGCGGCGCCGGGCGCCCGCCGCGGGCGCCCGGCGCGCTGAGCCCGCTGCGCGCTGAACCTCAGCCGTCGACCGCGTCGGGCTCCGCCGCCGCGGCCCGCACCCGTGCGCGCTCCGCCTTCACGGCGCGCTTCTCGGCGTGACGGGCGGCCTTCCGCGCCTTGGCGTCGGCGTGACGTGCCTTCTTCTCGGCCTTCGCCGCCTTCTGTGCCCAGTCGACCGGCTGCTGCGCCTTCGCGGCCTTCTTCGCCTGCTTCTTGTCCGCGCGGCGCTGCGCGTCGGCCGCCTTCTGCGCCGCCGCGTGCGCCTGATCGGCCGCGCGCGAGGCGACGAGCTCGTCGGGCAGCGTCGTGACGCCGGGCATCCGTGTCAGATGCGCGCGCGCATCGACGGCCTTCCGGTGGCCCGGCTTCGCGCCGTCGGGCTTGCCGCCGACGTACAGCCACCCGAGCAGATCCTCGTCAGGTCCGAGTCCGTGCGCGGCCGCCACCGCCGCTGTGCGGGTGTATCCGCCGGTGCGCCAGATGACCCCCCACCCGGCCTCGTCGAGCAGCAGGCTCAGCGCGTGCGCGACCCCTGAGGCGACCGCCTCCTGCTCCCAGCGCGGCACCTTGTCGCTCTTCTTGTAACTCGCCACGATCGCGAGGAGGAGCGGCGCGCGCAGCGGTTTCGTCGAGGGCTTGCGGTCACCGGATGCCTCGCCGATCGCCGCGCCCAGCACGAGCCGGTCGTCGCCGCGCAGCTCGATCACCCGCCACGGCCGGAGCGACGAGTGGTCGGCGACGCGACCCGCGGCGGAGAGCAGGGTGACCAGCTCGGCGCGCGTGGGGGAGGCATCCGTCACCTTCGACCACGACCGTCGGGCCCGCACCGCCTCGAGCGCGGGCCGCGGGGACTGGTCGCTCATCCTTCGGGGGTGAACGAGAGCGACAGCGAGTTCATGCAATAGCGGTCGCCGGTGGGTGTGCCGAACCCGTCGGGGAAGACGTGGCCCAGGTGCGAACCGCAGTTCGCGCAGCGCACCTCGGTGCGCACCATGCCGTGACTGCGGTCTTCGATCAGCTCGACCGCCTCGGGCCGCACCGACTCGTAGAAGCTCGGCCAGCCGCAGTGCGAGTCGAACTTGGTGCCCGACTTGAACAGCTCCGCCCCGCACGCCGCGCACGTGTAGAGCCCGGCGCGGCTCTCGTCGAGCAGTTCGCCCGTCCAGGCGCGCTCGGTGCCGGCCTGCCGCAGCACCGCGTACTGCTCCGGGCTGAGCTCTGCCCTCCACTGCTCGTCGGTCTTGTCCACCTCGTATGCCATGACACGTCCCTTCGTCTGCTCTATTCAACCGGAAGGCACGGTGTTGTGTTCCGTTCGATGCGGTGAACGGATGCCTCGGCGATGCGGATCCGTACGAGTGGCGATCCCGGCATCCGGCGCACACGCGCGTAGCCTCGAATCGTGCCCCTCTCCGACCGCGATCGCAGCCTGCTCGACTTCGAGGCGCGCTGGAACGGGCACGGCGCGGCGAAGGAGGAGGCGATCCGCCGCGAGCTCGCGTTGTCGCCGGCGCGCTACTACCAGCTGCTCGAGCGGGTCATCGACGAACAGGATGCCGCGGCGCACGACGCCCTGCTCGTCCACCGCCTGCGGCGCCTGCGCGACGAGCGCGCCCGCGAGCGCGCGCGCCGGTCGGCCGTGCCGCACGCGGCGACGGCGCCGGGCCTCGGCAGCGCGGGCGGAGCCGTTCGCACAGGCACGGCCCGGTAGCATTCTCTGGTGCCCAAGACCTCGCCGACGAAGGACCGCTTCGACGACCTTCCCGCCGACCGTGGCCGCGTCGGAGCCCACCGCGCCGAGAACCCCCGCATCCGTGGCGGTCTCGTGCTGCTCTGGTCGGTGATCGCGACCGTCGTGCTCGTGGCGCTCGGCGTGTTCGGCACGATGCTCGCGACCGGCCGCATCTCGCTCGCGCCTTCGCCCGAGCCGACGGTGAGCGTCGTCCCGACCGCCGAACCGGTGATCGACACCTCCTTCTCGGTGCTCGTGCTCAACGCGACGCCGCAGAGCGGCCTCGCCGCCGCGACGCGCGACACGGTGATCGCGGCGGGGTGGCCGGCCGACTCCGTCATCGACAGCGACGCCACCACCGACGACTTCCCCGAGACGACGATCTACTACGCCTTCCCTCAGGACGAGGGCGCCGCGCGCGGTCTCGCGCAGGCGATCGGCGGCGCCGTCGTGCAGCTCAGCGACGCCTATCAGCCGGCCGACGACCCCGACACCGCCGACGTCGACGAGAGCGCCGCGAAGCAGCTCGTCATCGTCCTGGGCCTCGACCGCACCGACGCAGGCCAGCCCGCCGCAACCCCCTGAACGCCGGGCGGCGAGCTGGCCGGGAACCCGCGACGGGCGGGTCCGCCCGAGGATGTGTTTCGCGCGTGTGAACTCTTCGGTGCGCGTGTGTCAACAGTTGCCGGGGCGGCGCTTCAGAGGCATCCGCGCTGGTTAGTCTGGCGAAGTCCCACCGCAACATCAGGAGTTCGACATGGCACACGGCACCGTCAAGTGGTTCAACGCCGAAAAGGGGTTCGGCTTCATCACCGTCGACGACGGTCAGGATGTCTTCGTGCACTACTCCAACATCGACATGTCCGGTTTCCGGGTGCTCGAAGAGGGTCAGGCCGTCGAGTTCACCGTCGGCGCCGGGCAGAAGGGCCCCCAGGCCGAATCGGTGCGCGTCGTCGCCTGAACCCGCCGCTTCGGTCGCTCCGCGGCGGCCCGGTCATCCCTCCGACCGGCTTGCACTGGTCATGCCCGAGTGCCAGAATGAGTTAGCACTCCATCATTGTGAGTGCTAAAGACTCATCCTCACGTCCGGGAGGGACGACACACTTATGGCAAAGATCATCGCTTTCGACGAGGAGGCCCGCCGCGGCCTCGAGCGCGGCCTGAACATCCTGGCCGACGCCGTCAAGGTGACCCTCGGCCCCCGTGGCCGCAACGTCGTGCTCGAGAAGAAGTGGGGCGCCCCCACGATCACGAACGACGGCGTCTCGATCGCCAAGGAGATCGAGCTCGACGAGCCGTTCGAGAAGATCGGCGCCGAGCTCGTCAAGGAGGTCGCCAAGAAGACCGACGACGTCGCCGGTGACGGCACCACCACCGCGACGGTGCTGGCTCAGGCGCTCGTGCGCGAGGGCCTGCGCAACGTCGCCGCCGGCTCCGACCCCATCTCGCTGAAGAAGGGCATCGAGAAGGCCGTCAAGGCCATCTCCGACGAGCTGCTCGCCTCGGCCAAGGAGGTCGAGACGAAGGAGGAGATCGCCGCCACGGCATCCATCTCCGCCGCAGACCCCGAGATCGGCGAGCTGATCGCCGAGGCGATCGACAAGGTCGGCAAGGAGGGCGTGGTCACCGTCGAGGAGTCCAACACCTTCGGCACCGAGCTCGAGCTCACCGAGGGCATGCGCTTCGACAAGGGCTACATCAACCCTTACTTCGTCACCGACCCGGAGCGTCAGGAAGCGGTCTTCGAAGACCCGTACATCCTCATCGCGAACCAGAAGATCTCGAACATCAAGGACCTTCTGCCGATCGTCGACAAGGTGATCCAGGAGGGCAAGGAGCTCGTCATCATCGCCGAGGACGTCGAAGGCGAAGCCCTCGCGACCCTGGTGCTGAACAAGATCCGCGGCATCTTCAAGTCGGTCGCCGTCAAGGCCCCCGGCTTCGGCGACCGTCGCAAGGCGCAGCTGCAGGACATCGCGATCCTCACCGGCGGCCAGGTCATCACCGATGAGGTCGGCCTCAAGCTCGAGAACGCCACGACCGACCTGCTCGGCAAGGCGCGCAAGGTCATCGTCACCAAGGACGAGACCACGATCGTCGAGGGTGCCGGCGACCCCGCGCAGATCGCGGGTCGCGTGGCCCAGATCAAGCGCGAGATCGAGAACACCGACAGCGACTACGACCGTGAGAAGCTGCAGGAGCGCCTCGCCAAGCTCGCCGGCGGCGTCGCCGTCATCAAGGCGGGCGCGGCCACCGAGGTCGAGCTGAAGGAGCGCAAGCACCGCATCGAGGACGCCGTCCGCAACGCGAAGGCGGCCGTCGAGGAGGGCATCGTCCCCGGTGGTGGCGTCGCGCTCATCCAGTCGGGCCAGAAGGTCTTCGGCACGCTCGAGCTCTCGGGCGACGAGGCGACCGGCGCGAACATCGTCAAGGTCGCCATCGAGGCGCCGCTCAAGCAGATCGCCCTCAACGCCGGTCTCGAGCCGGGCGTCGTCGCGAACAAGGTGGCCGACCTCCCCGCCGGCCACGGCCTGAACGCCGCGACCGGTGAGTACGTCGACATGTTCGCCGCGGGCATCATCGACCCGGCGAAGGTCACCCGTTCGGCGCTGCAGAACGCCGCGTCGATCGCGGGCCTGTTCCTCACGACCGAGGCGGTCGTCGCGGACAAGCCCGAGAAGGCTCCGCTGCCGGCCGGTGACCCCACCGGCGGCATGGACTTCTGAGTCTGACGCGGCATCTCTGACGGAAGGGCCCCTCTTCGGAGGGGCCCTTTCGCGTGCCCGGTGGGGTGCGGGCGGGCCGGGATGCGGGGCGGTTCGGCGGCTTGGGGACGGGAGCGGGGCCGGCGTCAGCGGAACAGGCCCGCCGCGGCGACCTCCGTCTGGGCGTATTGGTTGCCGGCGTGGGCGAGGGCGACGCCGATGTCGCCGAGCGACGCCTCGAGCTCCCGCTGCGTGACCCGCCAGCGGTCGATGACCGACTGGAATGCGGCGGCGGCGGAGCCCGTCCACGCGCCCTGCAGCTGGGTCAGCTGCCCGAGCATCGCCGCCGTCTCGCCCTGCAGGCGGTCGGCGGTGGCGCGGATGGCGCTCGTGGCGGAGAGGACGGCGTCGGAATCGACGGAGAAGGCGGTCATGAGCGGGTTCCCTTCGGATCGGATGCCCGCAACGCTAGGCGCCGCACCGTGCGCGCAAGAGCGGAAACCGCGGATCGGTGGACAGAGCGCCCGATCGGCCGTCTGGGGAGGAGGCGGCGTCAGCCCCGGTCGGGGTCGGTCGCGTCGGCGCCCGCGTCGGCGCCCGTCGCGGTGTCGGGGGCGATGTCGCCCGCGGCGTCGGTGTCTGCGGCGGGGAGGCGCCGCAGCGGCTGCGTCTGGATGAGCAGGTGCTCGACCGCGGCCCGGCCCTGCACCAGCGGGAAGGCGACGCGGAAGGTGGCGCCGCCGCCGGGGGTGTCGGTCACCTCGATCGATCCGTGCAGCGCTTCGACCACGGATGCCACGATCGACAGTCCGAGGCCCGAGCCCCCGGTCTCGCGCGTGCGCGACGTGTCGGCGCGCCAGAACCGCTGGAAGATCTTCTCGCGTAGCTGCTCGGGCACTCCCTCGCCGTGGTCGACGACGGCGATCCAGCCCATCCCGGCCTCGTCGTCGACGCCGGTGGCGAGCTCGATCGGGGTGCCGGCGGGCGTGTAGCGGCGGGCGTTGCCGAGCAGGTTGGCGACGACCTGGCGGATGCGGTTCTCATCGCCGAGCACGATCGGGTCGCGCGGGGGCGCCGTGCGCACGGACTGCTCGGGCACCTCGCGCATGTCGTCGACGGAGGGCTTCGGCCGCCGACGCAGCAGCGACCGGGTGGCGTCTGCGATACTGCCGCGGCGCACGGCCCCGGTGGTCGCCGTCGTGGTCGGTGCCGGCTCGGTCGGCGCGGCGGCGGGGGCCGGCGGCGTGGCATCCACGACCGTCACCGCGCGCTCGGGGGAGGTGGCCCGCGCGTCGAGCGCGGCGTCGCGCGCGATCGGGCGCAGGTCGACGGCCGTCACGACGATGTCGCGCCGCTCGTCGAGGCGGGCGAGGGCGAGGAGGTCTTCGACGAGGCCGCCCATCCGGATCGCCTCCTTCTCGATCCGCTCCATCGACTGCGCCGTCTGCTCGTCGCCCGAGATGGCGCCCATGCGGTAGAGCTCCGCATAGCCGCGGACGGTGACGAGCGGGGTGCGCAGCTCGTGGCTCGCGTCGCCGATGAACCGGCGCATTTGCTGCACGGTGGCGTCGCGCTGGCCGAGGGCCTGGTCGATGCGGTCGAGCATCGCGTTGATCGCGGTCTTCAGGCGCCCCACCTCGGTGCCGGGGGAGATGTCGCCCATGCGCTGGCTGAGGTCGCCGGCGGCGATCGACATGGCGGTGTCCTCGACCTGGCCGAGGCTGCGGAACGCCAGCGTGACGAGCCAGCGCGTCGCGAGGGCGCCGGCGAGGATCGTCAGGAGCGCGAGGATCGTGTAGATGCCGATGTAGTTGGCGACGGTCTGGTTGACGCCCGAGAGGGGGAGCGCGACCATCTGCGTGTAGTTGTCCATCACCCCGTCGATCGGCGGCAGGAAGTCGGCGCTCGCATGGAAGCGGCCCGACCCGTCGTCGGCCTCGAGCTCGAGGATCTGGCTGAGGTTCGACAGCGTCTGCTCGAGCGTGAACGTCTCGGGGAAGGCGGGGGCGGGGCCCGAACCGCCCGCGCTCGCGATGAACTTGCCGTCGGGGCCGTAGACCGCGACGAAGTACTGCGTGGCCGTCGTTCCCGCCTCCGCGAAATGCGGCACCCCGTCGATGACTTCGACGCTCATCAGGGTCGAGGCGACGTCGGTGGGGGCGAGCTGCAGCAGGTACTGGTCGAGCGCGGCGATCTGCGCGTTCCGCAGGAACACCCCGGTGCCGAGCCCCGCCGCGAGCAGCCCCACCGCGAGCACCGCGACGGTGACGCCGGTGACCTTCGCGCGCAGGCTGGTGCCCCGCCACCACGAGGTGACGCGGTCACCACGGCGGGCGTGGGCGGCGTGGACGGATGCCATGAGGCCGTTCAGGCCGTCTTGCCGGCCTTCAGCATGTAGCCGAAGCCGCGCTTGGTCTGGATGAGGGGCTCGGACGAATACGGGTCGATCTTGCGGCGGAGGTAGGAGATGTAGCTCTCGACGATGCCGGCGTCGCCGTTGAAGTCGTACTCCCAGACGTGGTCGAGGATCTGCGCCTTGCTGAGCACGCGGTTGGGGTTGAGCATGAGGTAGCGCAGCAGCTTGAACTCGGTGGGGGAGAGATCGATCGACACGTCGCCGACCATCACGTCGTGCGTGTCCTGATCCATCGTCAGCTCACCCGCCTTGATGGTCGACTCCTCGTCGGCCTGCATCGTGCGGCGCAGGATCGCCTGCAGGCGCGCGACGATCTCGTCGAGCGAGAACGGCTTCGTCACGTAGTCGTCGCCGCCGGCGTTGAGGCCCTCGATCTTGTCCTCGGTCTCGTCCTTGGCGGTCAGGAAGAGGATCGGGGCGGTGTAGCCGGCCCCGCGGAGGCGCTTGGTGACGCTGAACCCGTTCATGTCCGGGAGCATCACATCGAGGATGATGAGGTCGGGCTCTTCTTCGAGCACGGCGGAGATCGTCTGCGCGCCGTTGCTGACGGCGCGCACCTGGTAGCCGGCGAAGCGCAGGCTCGTCACCAGCAGGTCACGGATGTTCGGCTCGTCGTCGACAACGAGGATGCGTGGTGCAGTCATAGCCCCATCCTGGCACCGGATGCCATGGGGATGCTGGATATCCGCTCCGGTGGCCCATCATGAGAGGGTGAAGATTCCCCCCGCCGCCGCGCCGACGCCCGTCCCGTACCCCGCGCCCGCCGCGCCGCCGGCGCCGCCGGCGCCGCCGAAGCTGCCGCGCGATGCCATCGAGGGCGGGCTCGCGTTCCACCGGCTCATCTTCGCGCGGCGCCGCAATGGGTGGTGGACGCCGCTCGCGGTCGGCGCGCTCGGCATCGTCTTCTACCTCGTGATGCTCGTCGTCGTGCTCGTCTTCATGATCATCGCGGCGATGGGTGACCCGACCTTCCTCGACCGCATGCTGGTGCTGACCGAGAACCCCTCCTTCGACCTCGGTGACCCGGTCATGCTGGTGTTCCTGCTCGCCACGATCGTGCTGATGCTGCCGGCGTACTGGCTCGCCTCGCTCATCGTGAACGGCAAGCGCGTCGGGCTCATCTCCTCGGCGGCCGGCCGCTTGCGGTGGCGCTGGATGCTGCTGTGCACCGGTATCGCGATCGTGGTGTCGGCGGTGCTGACCGGAGTCTCGTTCCTCGTGCCGGGGGCGTCAGGTGACGCGGGCGACGGTGGTGCGAACCCGCTCTGGTGGGTGTCGCTGATCATCATCCTGCTGCTCGTGCCGCTGCAGTCGGCGGCGGAGGAGTACGTCTTCCGCGGGTACCTCATGCAGGCGATCGGGCGGTGGCTGCGCCACCCCGCGTTCGCGATCCTGCTGCCCGTGCCGCTGTTCGTGATGGGGCATCTCTACGACCTGCTCGGTCAGCTCAGCGTGGGATTGTTCGCCGTGGCCGCGGGGTGGCTCACGTGGCGCACCGGCGGGCTGGAGTCGGCGATCGCCCTGCACGTCGTCAACAACCTGACCGGCTTCCTGCTCTCGCTCGGCGCGGGGTCGGACCCGACCGAGTCGTCGACCGGGTGGGTGAGCTTCCTCTGGTCATTCCTGCTCATCGGCGGGTACGTCGCCCTCGTCGAGTGGGTGCTGCACCGGCGCGCCGCGCGCGGCCGCGCGCTCCCGCGCACCCTCGTGCTCACGCCGCCCGTCGCCGCCCCTCTGGTGTAGCTCACCAGCCGTCGGAGACGTGGTGCGGGTGTGGCCTGGGGCGCACCACGAGGTGACACCAGCACCACCGGTCCGACGGGTGGTGACGGAGGTTCCGGGCTGCCGCTGGTCGCCGTGGCCTGAGGTCCGCCGCCGGGCCGCAGGGACGCCGGTCGCCGCCCGGCCGGCGCCGCGCCACCGCTCGGCCATCGCCGCGGCGGGTGGGGCGCCAGGAGTCGGAGACGTGGTGCGGGTGTGCACTGGGGTGCACCACGAGGTGACACCAGCACCACCGGTCCGACGGATGGTGACAGAGACCCCGGCGGGGCAGCTAGGTGTACTGACCTCGACCGTTGTTGATTCGGTCGATGGGGGTGCGGCCTCCGATGCCGAGGTGGTGCCTGTCTAGGTTGTAGTAGTCGAGCCAGGTCGTCAACCCTGCTTTTCGGTCGTCGTTCGAGCTCCAGGGGCGGGCGTAGGCCCACTCGGTGGCGAGGGTGCGGTTGAGGCGTTCGACTTTCCCGTTGGTCCAGGGGCAGTGCGGTTTGATGAACCGCTGTCGGATGCCGTGCGCGTCGACCACGGCCTTGAACGCGGCCGAGTGGCGGTAAGCGAACGCGTTGTCGCTGATGACGCGTTCGACTGTGACGCCGAGGCGCGCGTAGAACGCGATCGCGCGGTCGAGGACGCCCGCCGCGGTGGTGCCTTTCTCGTCGTCGTGGATCTCCGCGTAAGCAACTCGGGAATGGTCGTCGATGACGGTGTGCACGTAGTCGTAACCCAGGCCCCGCTTGCGCGCAGGACGTTGCCCGCGGCCATGCAGACGCCATCCGCCGCCGTCGGGGATACGGCCGAGTTTCTTCACATCAACGTGGATCAGGGACCCGGGATGATCATGCTCGTAACGCTGCGCGGATCGGCGGGTCGCGCGGATCACGGACCCCGTGACCGGGTCCAGCTCCCGCAGCAACGGCACGTGGTGGCGGCGCAACACCCTACCGACCGTTGAGGCCTGCAAGCCGAGCTTGTCAGCGATGAACACCGGCCCACGCCGAGTGAGGTGCCGCATGATCCGCACCCTCGCCTCCACGCACGCTTTGGTCTGGCGAGGGTGGGAGCGGGCGACGCTGGAACGATCGATCAGGCCCGCCGGGCCGCACTCCCGGAACCTGCGCCACCACCGCCACGCGGTCGTGCGGGAGATCCCCATTTCCGCGGCAACATGCGCGACCGCACGCCCCGACTGGATGCGCTGAACCATGATCAACCGGCCGGCCGGAGTCAGCCGGGCATTAGCGTGAGACAAGAGAGACCTCCGTGCGTTTGAGCTGAAGAACTTAGACAGCTCCAACTCGACCCCGGAGGTCTCTCCTACGTCAACAACGATCTGGGTCAGTACAGCTAGGCGGCGGCGAGGCCGTCGGCGTCGAGGATGGTGTAGCTGTAGCCCTGCTCGGCGAGGAAGCGCTGGCGGTTCTGGGCGAAGTCCTGGTCGACCGTGTCGCGGGCGATGAGGGTGTAGAAGCTCGCCGTGTGGCCGCTCTGCTTGGGGCGGAGCAGCCGACCGAGTCGCTGCGCCTCCTCCTGCCGCGATCCGAACGATCCCGACACCTGGATGGCGACGGATGCCTCGGGGAGGTCGATCGAGAAGTTCGCGACCTTCGAGACGACGAGCACCGGGATGCGTCCCTCGCGGAACGCGCCGTACAGCTCCTCGCGCTCGTCGACCGGCGTCGCGCCGGTGATCTGCGGCGCGCCGAGCGCGTCGGACAGGATGTCGATCTGATCGAGGTACTGCCCGATCACGAGGATCTGCTCGCCCGCGTGCCGAGCCACGAGATCCTTCACGACGCCGATCTTCGCGTGCGCCGTGGCGGCGAGCCGGTAGCGCTCGTCGTCCGCGGCGGCGGCGTACTCCATGCGGTCGCCCGCCGGCAGGTCGACCCGCACCTCGTAGCAGACGGCCGGGGAGATGAAGCCCTGCGCCTCGATCTCCTTCCACGGCGCGTCGAAGCGCTTCGGCCCGATCAGGCTGAACACGTCGCCTTCGCGGCCGTCTTCGCGCACGAGCGTCGCGGTGAGCCCGAGGCGCCGCCGCGCCTGCAGGTCGGCGGTCAGCTTGAACACCGGCGCGGGCAGCAGATGCACCTCGTCGTAGACGATGAGGCCCCAGTCGAGGGCATCGAGCAGCGCCAGGTGCGCGTACTCGCCCTTCCGCTTCGCGGTGAGGATCTGGTACGTCGCGATCGTGACCGGCTTGACCTCCTTGACCTGCCCGGAGTATTCGCCGATCTCCTCGGGCGTGAGCGAGGTGCGCTTGAGCAGCTCGTCGCGCCACTGCCGCGCGCTCACGGTGTTGGTCACGAGGATCAGCGTCGTCGTCTTCGTGTCGGCCATCGCCGCCGCGCCGACGAGCGTCTTGCCCGCGCCGCAGGGGAGCACCACGACGCCCGACCCACCCTCGCTGAAAATGTCGACGGCCTTCCGCTGATAGGGCCGCAGCGTCCAGCCGTCCTCGGCGAGCTCGATCTCGTGCGGCGTGCCGGGGGTGTAGCCGGCGTGGTCTTCGGCGGGCCAGCCGACCTTGAGCAGCTCCTGCTTGATGTGGCCGCGCGCCCAGGCATCCACCGTGAAGACGCCGGGGGAGGGATGCCCCGTGAGAAGCGGCTGGATGCGCTTGTTCTTCGCGACCTCGGCGAGCACCGCGGTGTCGGTCGCGCGGAGGATGAGCGTGCCCTCCTCGTCGCGCTCGATGACGAGGCGGCCGTAGCGGTTCACCGTCTCGCGGATGTCGATCGAGACGGATGCCGGCACGGGGAAGCGCGACCAGCGATCGAGCGTCGTGAGCATGTCGTCGGCGGAATGTCCCGCCGCGCGGGCGTTCCAGAGGCCCAGCCGGGTGATCCGGTAGGTGTGGATGTGCTCAGGGGCGCGCTCGAGTTCGGCGAAGATCGCGAGTTCGTGACGCGCGCTCTCGGCGTCGGGGTGAGCCACTTCGAGCAGCACCGTGCGGTCGCTCTGCACGATCAGGGGTCCGTCAGCCATAGCGGACCAGTCTACCGGCGCCCGGTCAGGCCGGACTCACGCGGGTGATGCTCGAGACGGGGAGCGTGCGCTCGACGTCGACGTTGCGGTCGAGGCCGCGCAGGCGTCCGCCGCCGAGCCCGGTCGCCTCGATCGTGAACTCGCGTTCGGTGCCGTCGGGCAGGCGCACCGCGACGACGATCGTCTCGCGGGCGCGGACGGCCTGTTCGAGCTCCCGGCCGAGCCAAGCCGCATCGGCGTCGCCGCTCTCGGCGGAACGCAGCCGCGCGAGCAGGCCGGCGTACACGGCCACCGGCTCGGGGGCGGGCTGCGCGGCACCGGCGAGCCGGTGCCGGTCGAGCGCGCGGCGGTCCCCGTTCTCGTCGACGGCGACGACGGGGTAGCGGGCGTCGGCGATCATCCAGAACGCGGTGTCGGGGCTCGACCGGGTGAGGAGGGCGTCGCCGCCGGATGCCTCGCCGCTCGGCACCAGGCCGAGCGGGCGCAGCGCCTGGTCGACGGCGACGGTGCGCAGCAGCGCCTCGTCGTCGCTCGTGACCCGGGTGTGGCCGAGGCCGTCGGGGCCGACGCGGAGCGCGCCGTGGCGGCTCGCCGAGCGCTCGATCTCGTAGGCGAGCGGTTGGGGCAGGCCCGTCAGCGAGAGCTCCTCGAGGAACGCGCGCAGCGTCTGCGCGGTCTCGCCCGCCGTCAGCGCGTCGGCGAGCGATTCGGCGGTGAACCGATACGAGGATGCCTGGGCGCGCGACTCGCGGCGCGCCATCGACCGCAGCCGCATGTCGAGGTGCGGAGCGAGGGAGCCAGGGGCGATCGCGGTGAGGTCGTTCTGCAGGTAGACCCGATCGACCTCGGGCGGAAGGAGCGCGGCGAGGGCGTCGGCGTCGATGTCGCCGCCCGCGGCGGCGGGCCGCGTCCACGCGGGCGCGGCGCCGGTGTCATCGAGCACGGCCCAGCGCCGGAGCGCCGTCAGCATCGCGTCGGCGCGCGCGCGCCATGCCGGGTCGTACGGGTAGGCGCCCGGCCAGGCATCCACGTCGATCCAGCCGCGGTCGGCACGGTCGCCGGCTTCGCCATCTTCGCCGGAGCGCAGGGCGCGGGGGAGCGCGTCGATCAGGGCGGCCGCGACGGTGCGCCAGCGCTCGATCGTGCTCGAGTGCAGCCACGTGAGACCCGGCGCGGTGACGAGCAGGGTGCGGCCGTCGGCGGCGAGGAGCCCCGCCTGCTCGGCGATCGCGACGAGCTCGTCGGCGGCGTCGGCATCGGCGACGGCGCCCGACTCGATGAGGCGGCGACGGTCGGCGGCGCCGAGGGTGCCCGCGCCGATCCGTGCGAGCGGGCTGGTGAGCGCGGCCTGCAGCACGTCGGCGAGCGAGGCGACGGCGGTGAACGCCCGCTCCGCGGCGGCGGCATCGGTCTCCGGCGCCCCGGGCGTGGCCGGTGCGGCGCCAGCCGAGGCCGCGTCAGCCGAGCCCGGCTCGGCCGAGCCCGCGTCGGCGGGCGCCGCGTCGTCCGGGGCCGGGTCGTCCCGTGCCGCCCCGGCCGACCCCGCGGCCGGAGCAGAGACGACCGTCGCGGCGAGGAGGGCGGCGGCCGTGGCATCCCACGCTGTGCCGTCGTCCGAGATCAGGGCGCGGGCCACCAGCGCGTCGCGGTCGGGGCCGGCCGGGACCGCGTCGTCGAGGGCGGCGCGGAGCGCGTGCGCCTCACGGGCGGAGAGGTCGGTGATCGCTCGCGCCAGGGACGCGGGGTCGAGCAGCTGCTCCGCGGCGTCGAACGCGTCGCTCCAGGGGGAGGTGGGGGAAACGCGCCGCGCATCGAACAGCGCCGCGAGCGACTCGTCGCTGCGGGCGGAGAGCTGACGAGCGAGCGTGCGGGCGTCGGAGGCGGCCACGGTCAGCGGCGCTTGCCGGCCCGCGCCTTTCGCACGAAGGTCATGATCAGCACGGTCAGCAGCAGCACGAACGCGACGATCGGTGCGATGTACACGGTCGTGCCGACCGCCGGCCACAGCCCCGACCCGAAGTCGTCGTGGTCCATGCCCGAGGCCGATCCGATCATGATCGCGACGAAGCAGACAACCGACAGCAGCAGCAGGCCGAGAGACATGAATGCCAGCACACGGTCGATCCGACGGACGGGAAGGTCATCGGAGGCAGCCGGGCTGCGGGGCGTGGAAGGCGACATCGGCACCAGCCTAGTGGTTCACGCCCGGCCGCCGTACGGTCGTGAACTAGGCTGGAGGGCGGGGCGACCGCCCCCTCATCACCCGCGCGCGCACGTCGTCGACGACACGTGGCGCGCACGATCAGCGAGGTTCAGATGCCCACCGGCAAGGTCAGGTTCTACGACGACGAGAAAGGCTTCGGCTTCATCACCACCGATGACGGCCAGGATGTCTTCCTGCACGCCTCGGTCCTTCCTGCGGGAACGGTCGTGAAGACCGGCACGCGGCTCGAATTCGGTGTCGCCGACGGCAAGCGGGGGCTGCAGGCGCTCGCGGTGCGGGTGCTGGATGCCCCGGTGAGCCTCGCCAAGCGCAACCGCCCGAAGCCCGATGACATGGCGATCATCGTCGAAGACGTCGTCAAGCTGCTCGACAAGGTCGGCGGGGACCTGCGCCGCGGCCACTACCCGAACGCGGGTCAGGGCGCGAAGGTCGCCGCGATCCTGCGCAAGGTAGCCGATGACCTCGACGCCTGAGAACGACGAGCAGGCCGCTGACGACGCCGTCGAGACGGTCGACGCGGTCGCCGACGCGCGACTCATCGACGCGCACGACCTCGCGCTCGCCGCGCTCTACGAGATCACCCCGGCAGCGACGGTCGGGGCACCCGCGGGTTACACCCTCGAAGAGGGCGGCGTCGTGTCGCTCCGCTTCGCGAACACCATGCCGGGCTACCCGAACTGGTTCTGGACGGTGAGCGTCGCCGTGGTCGACGGCGCCGAGCCGAGCGTGCTCGAGGCCGAACTGCTGCCCGGCGAAGGGGCCCTTCTCGCTCCCGAGTGGGTGCCGTGGGCCGAGCGGCTCGCCGAGTATCAGGCGGCGCAGGCCGCCCTCGCCGCCGAGCAGGGGGACGCCGAGGCGTCGGACGAGGGCGACGAGGATGCCGACGAGGACGATCTCGACGACGACGATCTCGACGACGACATCGACGACCTCGACGCCGCCGACTTCGATGAGGACGGCTCGCCGATCCTGCACGCGGGCGACGTCGACGGCGTCGACATCGACGAGCTCGACGAAGACGCGGAAGACGACGAAGACGACGAAAACGCGGACGAGGACGACGAAGCAGACGCGGGCGACGCGGCTGCAGAAGAAGACGACGACGAGATCGACGACGCCGACGAAAGTGATCCGACCGAGCGCTGAACGGCACCCACCGCGCCGGCGCCCGGCCGGATCGGCCTGTCCGGGTCAGGCAGCCGCGACCGTGAAACTCACGGACCGCAGGTCCTCGTCACGCGACGACGAGCCGATCAACAGCTCGAAGGCGCCCGGTTCGACGATGCGCGCGCCCGTGGCATCCACGATCGTGCAGTCGGCGACCGGCACCTCGAGCTCCACGGTCTCCTCCGCGCCGGGCGCGAGGTCGACGTGGCGGTACGCCTTGAGCTCCTTGTCGGCCCAGCTGGCCGAGGTCACCGCGTCGCGGACGTAGGCCTGTACGACCTCGTGCGCGGGACGCTCGCCGGTGTTGCGCAGCGTGACGCGCGCCCGCACGGTGTCGGCGGGGGAGAGCGAGGATGCCTCGAGCGCGGGCGCAGCGACATCGTCTGCGCGCGCAGCACGCGCGCGCCCCACGCCCAGCCGGTGAGCCCCAGCACCGCGGCGATGAGCACGAGCGGCGGGTCCTGGAACTGCGACGCGATGATGATCATGAGCGGCAGCGCCGGCAGCACGAGGAAGACGTTCGACAGTGCCGAGAGCGATTCGCTCTTCCATCCGCGCAGGTAGCCGGCGGTCACGCCGACGAGGATCGCCATGACGGTGGCCATCATCGTGGCGAGGAAACCCACGACGAGCACGCCCCGCGTCCCGTAGATGATCTGACTGAAGACGTCTTCGCCGATGTGCGTCGCGCCGAGCGGGAACTGCCACGAGGGCGGCTCCAGCGTGTGGTCGAGGTGCTGCGCCGTCGGGTCGTAAGGGGCGATCAGCGGGGCGAAGATGGCCACGAGCACGAAGATCCCGAGGATGATCAGTCCGGCCGCCGATTTGGGGTTTGCGAACATCGCCAGTGAGGCGCGCAGCTGGCTGAAGAAGGTGCGCTTCTTCGGGGCTTGCGGCTCGGCGGTGACCATGGTCGCCGTCTCCGGGGTGCCGATCCCGGCGGCGTCCACCGTCGCGGGTGTCTGTGCGGGAATGGTCATGTCAGGCCTCCGTCTCGCGCACGCGCGGGTCGAGGATGACCCGCAGCAGGTCGCCGAGGCATCCGCCGCGATCCTCGCGGTCATGGACGGCCTGCAGGTGCAGTGGCTGCTCGACCCCACGCAGGTCGATCTCGGCCGCACGTCGCAGTTCGCGATCGAGGCGATCGCCGCCGCCGTGCTGCGCCCGCAGACTTCGGTGCTGCAGGACTGACCCCGACGGTCACCGGTCGGCGGCGGCCGTCAGCAGGCGTCAGCGCGGATCAGCCGCGCTGACCGTCGATCGTGTACTCGATGCACTTGACGAGCTGGCGCACGTCGTCGGGCTCGATCGAGACGAAGGTCGCGATCCGCAGCTGGTTGCGACCGAGCTTGCGGTACGGCTCGGTGTCGACGATGTCGTTGGCGCGGAGGCTGGATGCCACGGCCGCGGCATCCACCGTCTCGTCGAAGTCGATCGTGACGACGACGGGCGAGCGGTCGGCGGGGTCGGCCACGAACGGCGTCGCGTACGGCACGCTCTCGGCCCAGTCGTAGAGCACCGACGACGACTCGGCGGTGCGGGCGGAGGCCCAGCCGAGGCCGCCGTTGCCGTTGATCCACTCGAGCTGCTTGTCGAGGAGGAACAGGGTCGCCACCGCGGGGGTGTTGAGGGTCTGGTTGAGCCGCGAGTTGTCGAGCGCGTTCTTGAGGCTCAGGAACTCGGGGATGTAGCGGCCCGATGCGGCGATCCGCTCGATCCGCTCGATCGCGGCGGGGGAGACCGCCGCGAACCACAGGCCGCCGTCGGAGCCGAGGTTCTTCTGCGGGGCGAAGTAGTAGACGTCGGACTCGGAGATGCGCAGGTTGATGCCGCCGGCGGCACTCGTCGCGTCGATCACGGTGAGCGCGCCCTCGTCGCCGCGCACCCGCTCGACGGGCGCCGAGACGCCGGTCGAGGTCTCGTTGTGCGGCCAGGCGTACACGTCGACGCCCTCGACGGGGCTCGGGGTCGTGCGCGAGCCCGGGTCGGCCTTGCGCACGTCGGGCGCCTGCAGCCACGGCGCGGCGGCGGCGGCGGCGAACTTGCCGCCGAACTCGCCGAAGACGAGGTTCTGCGCGCGGTTCTCGATGAGGCCGAACGATGCGGCATCCCAGAACGCGGTCGACCCGCCGTTGCCGACGATGATCTCGTAGCCGGAGGGCAGGCGCAGCAGGTCGGACAGACCCATGCGCACCTGGCCGACGAGGCTCTTCACCGGGGCCTGGCGGTGCGAGGTGCCGAGCAGCGCCGCGCCGGGACCGGCGAGGGCGATCATCTGCTCGGTGCGGATCTTGGACGGGCCGCAGCCGAAGCGTCCATCGGTGGGCAGGATCTCGCGCGGGAGAGTCACGTGGGCCATGCACAGAGTCTAGGGCGACGTCTCGGGCGATGGTGGCCGTGGCATCCTGCCCGGGGCGCCGCGCCCGCGTCTGTTGTCTGACCGAACGGATAGGCTGGATGCACCGACACATCTGTATCCCCTTCGCGCACCGAGGCAGCCATGACCGACCTGATCGACACCACCGAGATGTATCTGCGCACCGTCCTCGAGCTCGAGGAAGAGGGCATCGTGCCCCTGCGCGCCCGCATCTCGGAGCGCCTCGGCCACTCCGGCCCCACCGTCTCGCAGACCGTCGGCCGGATGGAGCGCGACGGGCTGATCGTCGTCACCGACGACCGGTCGCTGGCCCTCACCGAGGCCGGCCGGCAGAAGGCCGTCGACGTGATGCGCAAGCACCGTCTCGCCGAGCGGCTGCTCTCCGACGTGATCGGGCTCGACTGGGCGTATGTGCACGAAGAGGCCTGCCGCTGGGAGCACGTGATGAGCGAGCTCGTCGAGCGGCGTCTGCTCGAACTGCTCGGGCACCCCACCGAATCGCCCTACGGCAACCCGATCCCGGGTCTCGACCAGCTCGGAGACGTGCCCGCGCGCACGTTCGACGACGGCGTCGTCGGACTCGTCCGGCTCATGAACGAGACCGGCGGGCCGGTCACCGGCACCGTGCGCCGGCTCGCCGAACCGGCCCAGGTCGACCCCGAGCTGCTGACCCAGCTGCGCGATGCGGGTGTCATGCCCGGCGCCGTGGGCGATTTCCGCTTCAGCGAGGGCTACGTGCTGGTGCAGATGGAGGGCTCGGACGAGGGGCTGGAGCTCCCCGTCGAGGTCGCCTCGCACATCTTCCTGACGGGCGCCGCACCGCAGGCCTGACCCTGGCCATCCGGTGGGAGAGAGCTGGGTCCGACAGGTGCTACGTGACTTATTCGTTACCTTCGGGTAGCCTCGAAAAGTCCAACTGGCGAGAAGCCCGCCACGGATCGCCGCACGAATTGCCTCATGGGTTCGTCGTTCGCGCGGTGACACCCGTACATCTGTGCCCTGACACCGAGTGCCGACGAACCAGCGATCCCCGCCAGCGGGGGCATGCGGAGGCGCCGGAGGACCCTTGGCTGAAAAGTACGACCCGTCGCAAGAGACACCCGAGTCCGAGCCGACGAAGACCGTTCTGCGGAGCCGTGCGCGCCGCCTGGTAGTGCCGACCACCGCCGCGCAGGCGCCCGCGCCGCGCCCCACCCGCGCCCAGCGCCGTGCCGCCGGCAAGCCGCATCCGGCGCGCAGCTTCTTCACCGTCGCCGCCGTCGCCGCCCTCGTGGCCACCGTCGCGGTGCCCGCCGCGTTCAGCGCCGCCGGCAGCACGCCCGCCGAGGCGGCCGTGACGACCGTGCAGCAGCTGGCCGCCGACAACGCGCAGTCGCTCGTCGTGGCATCCGAGGCGACGCCCGCCGCCCTCGCGCGCGGCGGCTACGCTGCCACCACGCCCGAGGAGATCCAAGCGAAGAAGGACGAAGAGGCCGCCAAGGCCGCCGCCGCCGCCGCCAAGGCCGCCGCCGCCGCGCGCGTCGCTGCCGCCGCAGCGGCGTCGGCCGACTCGTCGAGCTACACCGGAGCGATCGCCGAGACGATCGCTCCCGCCGGTTCGGTCGTCCGCCCGCTGACGTCGTTCAACAACTTCGGCACCCCCTACGCCGGCCACAAGGGCACCGACTACATGGCCGACCGCGGCACGCCGCTCTACTCGATCGCCGACGGCGTGGTCGTCGCCTCCGACGAGGACGGCCCGGGATGGGGTGTCTACGTCAAGATCGCCCACAACATCGGCGGCCAGAGCGTCACCTCGCTCTACGCGCACATGCTCTACGGCTCGCGGCGGGTCACGGTCGGCCAGACCGTCAGCGCCGGGCAGCTGATCGGGCAGGTCAGTGACACCGGGCGCGCCTACGGCACGCACCTGCACCTGGAGATCTACGTCAACGGCTCGTGGGTCGACGCGGAGAGCTGGCTCGTCGCCAACGTCGGCTGACGCCCGACGCGCTCCGGTCGAGGTCGGGCGACACGCGGCATCCGTTCGCCCGGTTTTCGCCGACCCCTTCCCCGACTGGGTTACCCTGATCCCGACGCTCGCAGAAGCCGAGGGGGAACAGGTGGACACAGCAGGAGCCCGCATCCGCACCATGGATGCCCTCTGCCGGAACGCATCCGGCCGCTACGTGCTCCGCCATCGCGTGTACGACTGCCGCAGCGAGAGCTGTGAGAGAAGGGCGCTGTCTTCATGACAGCGCCTTTTTTCGTGCCCGCGGCCCGCCCGGTCGCTGCGATCTCACACCGAGAGGCCGCTGAAGCCGTCACGGCCGTTCGAGAGGACACCGCATGCGCACCCTGGTACTGAACGCCGGATACGAACCCCTGGCCGTCGTCTCGTTCAAACGAGCCCTCGTGCTCGTGATGAACGAGAAGGCGACCGTGATCGAGCGGATCGACGAGGATCCCGTCTGGGGGATCGGAGGTCAGGTCGATCGCCCCGCCGTCATCGTGCTCACCCGCTATGTGCGGGTTCCCGGCGCCCGCCGGGTGCCCGTCACCCGCCGCGGCGTGCTGCGCCGTGACGCGCACCGCTGTGCGTACTGCGGCGGGCCGGCCAGCACGATCGATCACGTGCTGCCGCGCTCGCGCGGGGGAGCGGACTCGTGGGAGAACCTCGTCGCGTGTTGCCTGCGCTGCAACAATGTGAAGGGCGATCGCACGCCGCAGGAGATGAGCTGGACCCTCCGCTGGGTGCCGCAGCCGCCCCGCGGGGCGCAGTGGACGGTGCGGGGCACGGAGCGCTCCGACCCGGTCTGGGAACCGTACCTCTCGCTCGCCGCCTGAGGCTTTTCCCGCGCGACCACGCCTTCCTCCGGCTGGCTCGAGGCCGGCGGCGGCGATGTCCGACCCCGTGGTTATCTTCGATCTCACTGGATTGAGAGATTAGAACGAAAGTTCTACTCTGGTGAGATGAGGTCGATCGTGGGGAACGTCGCCGTCCGTGACGTCGCGAGCACCGTCGACGGGCTGCGTGCGCAGCTCGAGCGCATGCAGGGCCGGCGGCTCGAGACGCCCGTGCTGCCGGTGCCGCAGGCCCTCGCCACGCTGCTTCCCGGCGGTGGCCTGCGCCCCGGGGCCTCGTATTCGCTCGGGCGATCGATGTCGCTGCTGTTCGCCCTGTTCGCCCGCCCCTCGCAAGACGGGGCCTGGTGCGCGGCGGTGGGCATGCCGCACCTGGGGGCCGAGGCGGCCCGCGCGGCGGGGGTCGATCTGTCGCGACTCGTGCTGATCCCCGAGCCGGGGGAGCGCTGGCTCGCGGTGACGGCGGCGATCGCCGACGTGCTGCCGGTGGTGGCGGTGCGCCCGCCCGCGCGTGCGAAAGACGGCGACATCGCGCGCCTGGCGGGGCGCATGCGCGAGCGTGAGGCGGTGCTGCTCGTGCAGGGGCCGTGGCCGCAGACCGAGGCGATGATCGACGTCGGCGACCCGTCGTGGTCGGGCATCGGCGAGGGGTACGGCCTGCTCGAGGGCAGAGAGCTGACCGTCACGGTGACCAGCCGCCGCTTTCCCCGCCCGCGCACGGGCCGCGTGCTGCTGCCGGATGCCGCGGGTGCGGTCTCCCGTGCCGTCACGCCCGACCATGGCATGCCGCTCCGGGCGGTGAGCTGATGACGGGCGAGCGGATGCCGGGTGAGCGGATGCCGGGTGAGCGGATGACCGGCGAGCGGATGCCGGATGCCGCCGAGCTCGCGCCGCGGACGCTCGTCGTGTGGGTGCCCGACTGGCCGATCGTGGCGCTCGCCCGTGACGGCGACGAGCCGTGGGATGTCTCCCTGCCGATCGCGATCTTCGCGAAGGGCGCGGTGGTGGCCTGTTCGCCCGCGGCGCGGGCTGAGGGGGTGCGACGCGGCCAGCGGCGTCGCGACGCGCAGGCGCGCTGCCCGCACCTCGAGGTCGTCCTCGACGACCCGGTGCGCGACCACCGCGCGTTCGCTCCCGTGGTCGCCGCGGTCGAAGAGGCCGCGCCGAGCGTGCAGGTGATCCAGCCGGGGCTCCTGGCCCTGCGGGCGAAGGGGCCGGCGCGGTTCTACGGCGGGGAGGCGTCGGCGGCGACCGTGCTGTCGGGAGCGGTGGCCGCGCAGGGGATCGACGATGTGCGTGTCGCGGTCGCCGACGGCGCGTTCACCGCCGAGCAGGCCGCCCGCCGCGGCACCCGCGCGACCGACCCGGTGCGGATCGTGCCGCGCGGGGCGGCCGGCCCCTTCCTCGCCCCGCTGCCGGTCGCGGTGCTCGACGACGACACGGTGAGCCTGTTCGCCCGGCTCGGCGTGCAGACGCTCGGAGCGGTCGCCGCCCTCGGCCCCGACCGGCTGAGCGAGCGGTTCGGCGCCCGCGGCGCGCGGCTCTTCGCCCTGGCATCCGGACACGACCCCCGTCCGGTGCAGGCGCGCACGCCCCCGCCCGAACTGCACCGCGAGGTCGCCTTCGAGCCGCCGGTGAGCCTCGCCGAGCAGATCGCGTTCGGGGTGCGCGTGCCGGCCGAGGAGTTCACCGGACGGCTGGGCGATCGGGGCCTCGTCTGCACCGAGGTGCGCGTCGTGCTGACCGGCGAGCACGGGGAACGGAGCGAACGGGTGTGGCGGCATCCCGACGCGTTCGACGCCGCGGCGATCGTCGACCGGGTGCGGTGGCAGCTCGCCGAGCAGGGCGCGGCGGGGGTCGGGCGCCGCGCGGGCGGGGCCGGCGCGAGCGCGGGGCTCCGCAGCGCCGTCACGAGCGTGCGGATCGAACCCGAGGGGGTGGATGCCGCGGCGCACCACACGGCGCGGCTGTTCGGCTCGGGGCCCGAGGAGCGCGTGCACCATGCACTGTCGCGGGTGCAGGCGATGCTCGGGCATCAGGGGGTACTCACCCCCGAGATCGGCGGCGGGCGATGGCTCGCCGAGCGGCAGCAGCTCGTGCCGTGGGGAGACCGCCTGGAGTCGGCGGCGCGGGTCGCCGACCGGCCGTGGCCGGGCAGCCTGCCCGGGCCGCTCCCCACGACGGTGTTCGCCGACGCGCCGCCGGTGGCGGTGCTCGACGCCGACGGCGACATGGTGGCCGTCGACGGGCGGGGCGAGCCGACCGCCGAGCCGGTGTGGGTCACGGTCGGCGCCGCGCCGGGGCGGCCGGGGCAGCCCGCGCGCCCCGCGCAGCGCCGCGGCGTCGACCGGTGGGCGGGGCCGTGGCCGGTGATCGAACGGGGGTGGGATGCCGCGCGCGCCCGCCGCGCGCACCGGTTCCAGATCGTCGACACCGAGCAGGTGGCGTGGCTGCTCGTCTGCGAGGAGGGCGGCTGGACGGTGGAGGGGAGGTACGACTGATGGGCTTCAACAACCCTTCCGTGACGTGGTCGGAGATGGAGCGCGTGCTGAGCGGGCGCGCCAAGGAGCCCGACGGCGGCGACGGCCCGGCGTTCTCACGCAAGCGCGGAAAGTACGAGCCCCCGCCCATCGAACGCCCGGACGACGCCGTGCCCTACGCCGAGCTGCACGCGCACTCGTCGTACTCGTTCCTCGACGGGGCCTCGTCGCCGGCGGAGCTCGCCGAGGAGGCCGAGCGGCTGGGGCTGCACGCCCTCGCCGTCACCGATCACGACGGGTTCTACGGGATCGTCCGCTTCGCCGAAGCCGCCGAACAGCTGCACGTGAAGACGGTGTTCGGCGCCGAGCTGTCGCTGAGCGATGATCCGTGGTCGCCGAGCGCGGCGCGCAGCGGCCCGGCCGACCCCGAGGGCACCCACCTGCTCGTGCTCGCCCGCGGCGAGGAGGGCTATCACCGCCTGGCCGCCGCGATCACGCACGCGCAGCTCGCCGGCGGCGAGAAGGGCCGCCCCCGCTACGACCTCGACGACCTCGCCGCGCGCGCCGAGGGGCACTGGGCCGTGCTCACCGGGTGCCGCAAGGGCGCGGTGCGTCAGGCACTGGCATCCGGTGGCGCCGCGGCGGCCGCCGACGCTCTCGACCGGCTCGTCGCCCGCTTCGGCGCGGGCGCGGTCGACGTCGAGCTCATCGACCACGGAAACCCCGCCGACACCCGCGACAACGACCTGCTCGCCGCCCTCGCCGCCGAGCGCGGGCTGCCTGTCCTCGCGACCAACAACGTGCACTACGCCGCGCCCGAGCGCATGCAGCTCGCCGCGGCCGTCGCCGCCGTGCGGGCGGGCCGCGGCCTCGACGAGCTCGACGGGTGGCTGCCCTCGCACGGCGCGGCGCATCTGCGTTCCGGCGCCGAGATGGCTCGCCGCTTCCGCCGCTACCCGGGGGCGATCGCGCGCACCGTGACCCTCGCCGACGAGCTCGCGTTCCCCCTGCGCCGCGCGAAGCCCGCCCTGCCGAAGACGGCGGTGCCCGAGGGTCATACGCCGATGTCGTGGCTGCGGAAGCTCGTGTGGGATGCCGTGCCGCGCAAGTATCCCGACGCGTCCGACGCCGACCGCGCGCGCATCGACAAAGAGCTCGGCGTCATCGAGCAGAAGGACTTCCCGGGCTACTTCCTCATCGTGCACGGGATCGTCGCCGAGGCGCGGCGCCGAGGCATCCTCTGTCAGGGGCGCGGATCCGCGGCCAACAGCGCCGTCTGCTATCTGCTCGACATCACGGCGGTCGACTCGATCTTCTACAACCTGCCGTTCGAGCGGTTCCTCTCCGCGATGCGCGAGGAGGAGCCCGACATCGACGTCGACTTCGACTCCGACCGGCGCGAGGAGATCATCCAGTGGGTGTTCGACACCTACGGCCGCGAGCGGACCGCGCAGGTTGCGAACGTCATCCAGTACCGGCCGAAGAACGCGGTGCGCGACATGGCGCGGGCCCTCGGTCATTCGCCGGGGCAGCAGGATGCCTGGTCGAAGCAGGTCGAGCGGTGGGACGGCCCCGTGCCGGGTGCCCACGACATCCCCGATCGGGTGCTCGAATACGCGAGCGCTCTGATGAAGGCGCCCCGCCACCTCGGCATCCACTCCGGTGGCATGGTGCTCACCGAGCGTCCCGTCGGCGAGGTCGTGCCGATCGAGCATGCCCGCATGGAGAAGCGCACCGTCATCCAGTGGGACAAGGATGACGCGGCGTGGATGGGGCTCGTCAAGTTCGACCTGCTCGGTCTCGGCATGCTCGCCGCCTTGCAGTACTGCTTCGATCTCATCCGGGCGGCGACGGGGGAGGAATGGTCGCTCGACACGATCCCGAAAGAGGAGCAGGCGGTCTACGACATGCTCTGCCGGGCAGATTCGATCGGGGTGTTCCAGGTCGAGTCGCGCGCGCAGATGGGGCTGCTTCCGCGACTGCAGCCGCGGCGTTTCTACGACCTCGTGATCGAGATCGCCCTGATCCGACCCGGGCCGATCCAGGGCGGTGCGGTGCACCCGTACGTGCGGCGCAAGGTGCAGGGCGAGAAGGTCACCTACGCGCATCTGAAGCTCGAGCCGGTGCTCGAGCGCACTCTCGGCATCCCGATCTTCCAGGAGCAGCTCATGCAGATGGGCATGGCCGTGGGGGATCTCACGGGCGAGGATGCCGATGTGCTGCGCCGCGCGATGGGGTCGAAGCGCGGCATCGAGCGGATCGAGTCGGTGAAGGCGAAGCTCTACGCCGGCATGGAGCGCAACGGGCTCGTGGGCGAGGTCGCCGACGACATCTACGCGAAGATCCAGGCGTTCGCGAACTTCGGCTTCGCAGAGAGCCACTCGCTGTCGTTCGCGCTGCTCGTGTACGCGTCGTCGTGGCTCAAGCTGCACTACCCGGCGGCGTTCCTCGCGGCGCTGCTGCGGGCGCAGCCGATGGGGTTCTACTCACCGGCATCCCTCACCGCCGACGCCCGTCGGCACGGCGTGACGGTGCGCCGCCCCGACATCCACGCCTCCGGCGCCGACGCCGGGCTCGAAGCGGTCGACGCCGACGCATCGTCGCCCACGGGCGGGCGTGGGGGGCCGATCGCCGCGCCGACGGGACGGGACGCGTGCACCGATCCCCACCAGCCGCCCGTGCCGGTCTTCGACGCCGCGGCGCCCGACGAGTCGGCCCGGCATCGCCGCGACGGCGTCTTCGCGGTGCGGCTCGGGCTCGCCGCCGTCAGCGGTGTCGGGCAGCCGCTCGCGAAGCGGATCGTCGCGGCGCGTGCGGCCGAGGGTCCGTTCCGCGACCTCCGCGACCTCGTGCGGCGCACGAACGCGACCGAGGCGCAGGTCGAGGCGCTCGCCACCGCGGGGGCGTTCGAGAGCATGGGCATCTCGCGGCGCGAGGGGCTGTGGCTGGCGGGGGATGCCGCGCAGGATCGCACCGAGTTCCTCGCGGGCACGCTCATGTCGGTGCAGCCGCCGCTGTTCCCCGACCAGTCGAGCTACGACGTCCTCGCCGCCGACCTCTGGGCGACCGGCATCTCGACCGACGATCATCCGCTCACGCACTACCGATCGCAGCTGGATGCGCGGGGCGTGCTCACTTCGCGTGGTCTGCGTGAGCATGAAGAGGGCCGCCGGGTCGAGGTTGCGGGCCTGGTGACCCACCGGCAGCGGCCCGCGACGGCGTCGGGCATCACGTTCCTGAACCTGGAGGACGAGCACGGCCTCATGAACGTGATCTGCTCGAAGGGGGTGTGGGACCGGTATCGACGGGTGCTGCGCGACTCGCCGGCGCTCATCGCGCGCGGCATGCTGGAGCGCTCGCCGGAAGGGGTGACGAACCTCGTCGCCGACGCGTTCGAAGACCTGCGGGTGGGGGTGCAGCACCGGTCCCGGGACTTCCGCTGACCCGCGCCCGAGCGCTACGGCTGTAGACCACAGATGGCGCCCCGGCATCGTGTGCCGGGGCGCCATCCGTGGTTCCGAAGGCGGAATCAGCGGCGCTGCGCGAGCGCGAAACCGACGCCGCCGTTCTCGTCGATCTGCGCGTCGAGTACGCGGTCGTCGAGCTGCACGGTCGAGACCGCGTCGACGAAGACCCGCGCCCCGGCATCCTCGACGACCGTGTCGCCCTCCTCGGGCGCGTCGGCGAGAGTGACGGCGTAGCCCTCGTTCGGTGCCGTGGCCTGTGCGATGCGCAGGCCCGCCGAGTCGGCGGGAATCCGCTCGGTGAGGTGCTTGACGGCGGTGCGGGCGTTCTCGGTGAGTGTGAGCATGGTGCTCTCCTTCCGTGGAGTGCTTTGCGTGGATGAGTCGGCCACGATTCCGAGAATGTGCGCCGATCGCAACCCTCTGACACACCTTGGGCTCGCACTCACACGGGATATGGAGGTTTGCGGCTGTCAACCCTAGGCGCAGAGAGCCCAGGGGGCGTAGCGTCGAAGCATGGCGAACGTTGCAGACTTCTTCATCGACACTCTCAAGCGGGCCGGCGTCACCCGGGTGTGGGGCCTTCCCGGTGACTCGCTCAACGCCTTCACCGACGCGCTGCGCCGCGACAGCGGCAAGGACGCGCTCCAGTGGATGCACATGCGCCATGAGGAGGCCGCGGCGTTCGCGGCGGGGGCGGATGCCGAGCTGAACGGCGAGCTCGCGGTCGTCGCCGGCTCGTGCGGCCCGGGCAACCTGCACTTCATCAACGGCCTGTTCGACGCGAACCGCAACCGGGTGCCGGTGCTCGCGATCGCCTCGCACATCCCGTCGGCCGAGATCGGCAGCACGTACTTCCAGGAGACCCACCCGCAGGAGCTGTTCCGCGAGTGCAGCGTCTACTCCGAGCTGGTCGGCGACCCGGCACAGCTGCCGTGGGTGCTCGAGATCGCGATGCGCACGGCCGTCGAGAAGCGCGGTGTCGCCGTCGTCGTCGTGCCGGGCGACGTGTTCTTCGCCGACGCTCCCGATCGCCGCGCGACGGCGCCGATCCTGCCGACTCGGTCGACGGTGGTGCCGGATGCCTCGGGGCTGGAGGCCGCGGCATCCATTCTGAACGGCGCGAAGAAGGTGACGATCCTCGCCGGTGCGGGCGTCGCGGGGGCGCACGACGAGGTGATCGCGCTCGCCGCGAAGCTGCAGGCGCCGATCGTGCATGCGCTGCGCGGCAAGGAGCACATCGAGTGGCAGAACCCGTACGATGTCGGGATGACGGGGCTGCTCGGCTTCGCGTCGGGGTATCGGGCGATGGAGAAGTGCGATGCGCTGCTGATGCTCGGCACCGACTTTCCGTACCGGCAGTTCTTCCCCGAGAAGGCGAAGATCGTGCAGGTCGACCTGCGCGGCGAGCAGCTCGGGCGGCGGACGCCCATCGACGTGGGTCTCGTCGGCGGGGTGCGCGAGAGCGCGGCGGCGCTGCTGCCGCTGATCGACGAAGGGCGCAGCGACGCGTTCGCGAAGGAGTCTGTCGAGCACTACCGCAAGACGCGGAAGGGGCTCGACGAGCTGGCCGTCGACGACGGCAAGGCGCCGATCCACCCGCAGTACGTCGCGCGGCTGCTCGATGAGCTGGCGAGCGAGGATGCCGTGTTCACGGCCGACGTGGGAAGCCCGGTCATCTGGGCGGCGCGCTACCTGACCATGAACGGCAAGCGCCGGCTGCTCGGGTCGTTCCTGCACGGGTCGATGGCGAACGCGATGCCGCAGGCGCTCGGCGCCCAGGCATCCGACCGGTCGCGGCAGGTCGTGGCGCTCTCCGGCGACGGCGGCCTCGCGATGCTGATGGGGGACCTGCTGTCGATCCGGCAGAACGATCTGCCGGTGAAGATCGTCGTGTTCAACAACTCGTCGCTGAACTTCGTCGAGCTCGAGATGAAGGCGGCGGGCATCGTCAACTTCGGCACGGAGCTCGAGAACCCGTCGTTCGCCGCCGTCGCGGAGTCTGTGGGGATCACGGGCATCCGGGTCGAGAAGGCGTCGGAGCTGCGCGGCGCGCTGACCCGGGCGCTCGAGACCGAGGGGCCCGTGCTCGTCGACGTGGTGACCGCGCGCGAGGAGCTGTCGATGCCGCCGACGATCACGGCCGCGCAGATCAAGGGCTTCACGGTGTGGGCGCTGAAGACGGTGCTCTCGGGGCGCGGCGACGAGCTGCTCGACCTGGCCGACACGAACGTGTGGCGGCGCCTCTTCCACTGATCGCACCTTCTGGGCGCGTTCTGCGCTGACGCTCAAGTGCGCGTGCGAGCATCGGAGCATGAGAGCAGCACCCCGCGCCTGGCACTTCGTGGCAACCGCCGCGGTGCTCGCCGTGCTACTCGCTGCCTCGTACCTGTTCTTCGTGCAGGGCTACATGGGGCAGCTGATCGACGAGCAGGCGCGCACCGGGGCGCAGTTCGCCGTCGTTGCGGAGGCCTCGACCCTGTTGGATGCCGTGCCGTTGCTGAGCGCCGGGGTCGTTCTGATTGCGGTCGTGATCGGCGCGATCCGGCGGCAGCGAGTGGCCACGGGGCTCGCGCTCATCGTGGTGGCCGCGGCGAACCTGACGAGCCAGCTGCTGAAGCATGAGGTCCTGACGCGTCCCGACAACGGGGCGACGGGCGCATGGCACAACTCATTCCCATCGGGGCATACGACGGTGTTCGTGTCGGCGGTGTTCGCGCTGTTCCTCGTGTGCGCGCCGCGGCTGCGGCCCGTGATCGCGGCGGTGGGCTCCCTTGCGATCGTCGCCGTGGGATCCCTTCTCGTGGGGAGCCAGTGGCACCGCCCGAGCGATGTCGTCGCCGGGGTGCTCGTCGTCGCGATCTACGTCTTTCTCGGCGGTGCGGTGCTCGCGCGGGTGCGCCCCGTGGCGCCGTCCGACAGGCGCGCTGGCGTCGCCGGCACGGTCGCTCTACTCGTTCTCGCCGCGGTCGCCGCGACGGCGGCGCTCACGCTGGCGTATCTGACGGCGGATGCCTCCACCGAAGGCACCGCGGCAGCGACGGCTGCCGGGTTCGTGGCGATCGCCTCCACGACCGGCGGAACTGCCGTGTTGGCATCCCGCCTCTTCCGTCGCGTCGGCTGAACGGCGATCGGCGTGCACCGGCCCGGCCGGTAGACTCGACGGGCCCGCCTCTGTAGCTCAGTGGAAGAGCAGGCGCGTCCTAAGCGAATGGTCGGGGGTTCGAATCCCTCCAGGGGCACACCCATTTTTTAACTCTGATCAGGTATTTCTTCTGTGGTCAGACCTCCCAGAATGCGTTTTTGCCCGCTTTTTGCCCGCATTTGTAAAAGCTATGAGCCGAAGCCAAGGCCCTCCGGAGGGCTTCAATCGGCGTCTCAGAACGCCGAAATCCGAGCCGATTTCCCGATTCCATCCCATGCGGGAAACTGAGCAAACTGCTCTCAGCGGTCACTTCGGGCGGCGGTAGCGTGTCTGCGGACCCGTCGGCAACGCGGTCAGAGGCATGGTGACTCGCCCCGGCGTGTCTGGAGAGTGTTTTGCTGGTGTCAGCCGGCTTGTTCGACCGGTTCGTTGCGAGCGTAGTCGAGTTGTTCGACCTCGACGGGCGTGAGGTCGTCGATGGAGCCGTGGGTGCGTTCGGTGTTGAACCACAGCACCCAGGAGGCAGTGGCGGCCTCGACTTGGTCGACGTCGCGCCGGGGCCCTTCATGGTGGATCAGCTCGGACTTGTACAGGCCGATCTGCGACTCCGCGAGGGAGTTGTCGTACGCGTCGCCGACGGACCCGACGGACGGGTCGATGCCTTCGTCGATGAGCCGGTCGGTGAACGCGATCGACGTGTAGACACTGGGCTCAACCGGTCGTTGCAACACCGTGTTGTTGAAGCGAGCGTAACTGCTCCCCGAAGACTTCCGCGGGAGTGCGCCAGTTCAGGCTTTTCCGTGGCCGGTTGTTGAGCGCGAGAGCGACGGCTTCGAGGTCCTCGGCCGACCACCGCGAGAGGTCCGTGCCCTTCGGGAAGTACTGACGCAGCAACCCGTTTGTGTTCTCGTTCGTCGGCCGCTGCCAGGGCGAGTGGGGGTCGGCGAAGAACACCTTGGGAATGCTGAAGCTTTGGTTGACTCTGGGACTGCTTTGATTTGAAGGATCGGGGCGGGAAGGATGAAGTCATGCCGGTGAAGTTTTCGGAGGAGTTCAAGCGCGACGCGGTCGCTCTGGTGCTCACGCAGGGAATGTCGCAGAAGCAGGTCTGCGCGGATATGGGGATCTCGAAGTCGGCGTTGCAGGCGTGGGTGCGTAACGTCGAGCTGGCCGGCCGCGGGATCGCGCCGGCGGCGTCGAGCGATCGGGACGGGCAGCGTGAGCAGGCGAAGATGCTCAAGCGGATCCGCGAGTTGGAGATGGAGAACGAGATCCTCCGGAAGGCCGCGGCGTATCTTTCGCAAGCGAACCTTCGGATCGGTGCTGCGTCCCCAAAATAGTGTTCCCGCTCGTCCGTGAACTGGCTGCGGCCGGCGCCCCCGTGAGGGTGTCGGTCGCGGTGGCGTGCAGGGTCCTCGGCTTCTCCAAGCAGGCGTACTACCAGTGGCTGGCCAATCCGGTCAGCGATCGCGACTGGGACGAGGCGCATCTGATCAACGCTGCCCGGGACGTGTGGGATGAGGACCGTTGTCAGGGGTACCGGCTCATCTCCGACGAACTCGTCGACGACGGCTGGCAGGTGTCTGAGCGTCGCGTGTGGCGGGTGTGCTCGCAGGAGGGCATGTTCTCGGCCGCGCACCGCCGCAAGGGCTCTCGGAAGCATCGCCGGCCGGGTCCTGCCGTGCACGACGACCATGTCAGACGTGACTTCACCGCCGACCGGCCCAACGAGTTGTGGCTCACCGACATCACCGAACACCGAACCGGTGAGGGCAAGGTGTACTTGTGCGCGGTCAAGGACGTGTTCAGCAACCGGATCGTGGGCTACTCGATCAGCGACCGGATGAAGGCCCGACTGGCCGTTGACGCGCTCACCGACGCATTCCACCGGCGCGGTAAGCCAGCCGGGGTGACGGTGCATTCCGATAGAGGCAGTCAATTTCGAAGCCGTAGATTCCGGCGTGCCCTTCGACACTTCGGGCTGCGCGGATCGATGGGCAGAGTCGGCGCGTGCGCGGACAACGCGGCCATGGAGAACTGGTTCAGTCTGCTGCAGAAGAACGTCCTCAACCAGCAGCAGTGGACCACCCGTGACGAGCTTCGCCTCGCGATCGTGTACTGGATCGAGGCACGCTACCACCGATGCCGCCGTCAACGAAGACTCGGGAAGTTGACGCCCATCGAGTTCGAGACCATCATGAAACACCCCGCCTGCCTGGCGGGATAAGGAAACGAGTCAACCAAAGGCTCAGCATTCCCCAACTCCGACAACTCGGCCGCGGCTGAGCCTTATCCGGCCAAACGCAAACCCGAGGCCAATTAGCCGGATAATCGGCCGACAACGCCCTCGCCGAGAGCTTCAACGCGGCCCTCAAGCGCGAACTGCTCGAAGGCCGACCCGCGTTCCCGAACGCGCCCACGGCCTACCGGGCCGTGTTCCGGTGGGCGAACCGCTACAACACCCGCAGGCGCCACTCCGCGATCGGCAACATCACCCCGAACGCCTACGAGACCGCCACCTTCGCTATCCTCACGGAAGCGGCATAACCGAAATGACACCGTGTCCACGATCCGGGGTCAAGGCCCACGACCTCACGCCCCTCGAGGTCGAACAACTCGACTACGCTCGCAACGAACCGGTCGAACAAGCCGGCTGACACCAGCAAAACACTCTCCAGACACGCCGGGGCGAGTCAACGCTCGCAGGGTTGGACGTTTGAATCAGGACAGGGGTAACAATGGAGTTCCAGGATCGACTCGCTGCACTGGCCGCGAAGGTGAAGAATCAGGCCACAGCTATCGGCACTGAGGAAGCGACCAAGAACGCGTTCGTCATGCCGTTCATCTCGACCATTCTCGGCTATGACGTGTTCGATCCTCTTGAGGTGATCCCCGAGTTCACCGCGGATGTGGGAACGAAAAAGGGAGAGAAGGTCGACTACGCCATCGTTCGCGATGGTGAAGTGCAGATCCTGATTGAATGCAAGGCTTCGCTCGGACAGCTGAAAATTGAGCACGCTTCACAACTGTTCCGGTACTTCTCAGTCACGAACGCGCGCCTCGCTGCCCTGACTAACGGCGTTGTGTGGGAGTTCTACACGGATCTGGACGCGCCCAACCGGATGGACTCAAAGCCTTTCCTTGTGCTGGATTTGCTCGACATTGACGAGACGCTCATTCCTGAGATCCAAAAGCTCACGAAGGACAGCTTTGACCTCGATTCGATCATCAGTGCTGCGGGCGAACTCAAATACGTGGGTGCTCTCAAGAGGGAGATAGCGAAGCAGTTCCGCGAGCCCTCCGACGAGTGGATCAAGTTCTTCACCTCGCGCGTGTACGAGGGAGCATTCACGCAGAAGGTCCGTGACCAGTTCACGGCGCTCGTCGGGAAGGCGACCCGGCAGTTCCTGACCGAAAGCGTCAACGACCGCCTAAAGAGCGCTCTTGGCGTCACCTCCGCACCCCTCAACAATGCGAGCGTGTCCAGTGAACCTGTGGTCGCGGAAGACCTGGACAGGGATACCGAGATCGAGACCACGCTCGAGGAGCTCGAGGGGTATCAGATCGTGAAAGCTATTGCGTGCGGTGAGGTCAAACCGCAGAGGATCACCCAGCGTGACGCGAAGAGCTACTTCGCCGTGCTACTTGACGACAACAACCGGAAGCCGATCGCACGTCTCCACTTCAACGGCAAGCAGAAATTTCTCGGCCTCCTCGACCCGGAAAAGAACGAGACGCGCCACGCGCTCGAGTCGCTCGAACAGATTTACCAGCACGCCGAAGCTATCCGGGAAGCCGTTCGCCGCTACGCCTAACGAAGTAAGAGCCGGTGCGCGGAGAGGGATCCGCTACGACCGACGATGCCCCGCCAACGGGCACCGACCGTATATGGATCCTGACCGGACTGATAAAGGCAAGCGGGCCGGGCCGGTGGCAGTGTTGCGCGATGTCCACTCGATCGTCCGAGATATGAAATCGCATCCCGCAACTCGCAGTTCTGTGCTCTCCGCGCCTAGTACATCGCGAAACGGCTGCCCGAGCTCGCCCGCCAGCAAAGCGGCTCTTCGGACTTTAGGTGGGGGTGGGTGATGTGCGGGGCCGCGTGGTGACGGGGTGGGGCGGGTCGAGGCCCCGAGGATCGGTAGCGATCAAGCTTCCTTTCCGTTCGGAGACCTCGACCCGTGCCCGATGCTACGGGGTGCGCCGCTGCGTGCCCGTCTTCTGCTGTCTACTGTGATCGCTGCGATGTGCTCGTCGGCCTCGGCGGGCTGCACGTGGTGGCTGTCGAGCGCTGCCGCGACGGCGTGCTCCTGATCGACGTCGAGTCCCCGCCGGGGCCGGTCGGGTGCCCGGGGTGCGGGCAGGTCGCCGAGTCGCGGGGCCGGAAGGCGCTCGTGCTGGTCGATGCGCCGATGAGCGCCGCTGCGGTGCGGGTCCGGTGGCGCAAGCGCAGGTTCCGGTGCGCTGATGAGGCGTGCCCGAGGGAGTCGTTCACCGAGCAGAACGCTCTGGTCGCCGCGCCTCGCGCCAAGCTCACGGCCCGAGCGGTGATCTGGGCGGTGGGGCAGATGCGGAGGGAGAACGCGTCGGTGCAGGGCGTCGCCCGCCAGCTCGGGGTGTCGTGGCGCACGGTCTGGCGACACGTCAGGCCGGTGCTCGAGACGCGCGCCGCGGACGGGTCCCGCTTCGACGGGGTCACCACGCTCGGCGTCGACGAGCACCTCTGGCACCACGTGTCCACCAGACCCGTCGCCGATGGCGGGCGGGGTCCGAAGGAACTGACCGGGATGGTCGACCTGTCGCGCGATGCGTCCGGGCGGGTGAGGGCCCGCCTGCTGGACCTCGTGCCCGGGCGCAGCGCGAAGGCCTACGCCGACTGGCTGCAAGAGCGCGGGCAGGAGTTCCGCGACGGGGTGCAGGTCGCGACGCTGGACCCGTTCGCCGGCTACAAGAAGGCCCTCGACGACGAGCTCGACGATACCGTCGCGGTGCTCGACGCGTTCCACGTCGTCAAGCTCGGCACCACCGCGGTCGATGAGGTCCGCCGCCGCGTCCAGCAAGACACCCTCGGGCACCGCGGACGCAGAGGTGATGCGCTCTACGGGATCCGCAACATCCTCCGCGCCGGGCAGGAACGACTCACCGACCGGCAGAAGGCCCGGCTCGATGCCGCGTTCACGCAGCGCGAGGAGCACGTCGAGGTCGACGTCGCCTGGCAGGCCGCGCAGCAACTCCGCGACGCCTACCGGCATGCCGACCTCGCCACCGGGCGCAAGATCGCCGAGCACGTGCTCGAATCGCTCCCGACCTGCCCGATCCCCGAGATCGCCCGACTCGGCCGCACCCTGCGTCAGTGGCGGGCCGCGTTCCTGTCCTACTGGGATACCGACCGGTCATCCAACGGCGGCACCGAGGCCGTGAACGGCCTCATCGAACTCGCCCGCCGCGTCGCCCGCGGCTTCCGCAACTACGACAACTACCGACTCCGCATGCTCCTCATCGCCGGCGGCCTCGACCCCACCACCCCCACCTAAAGTCCGAAGAGCCCGCAAAGCCCTGCTGGCGACTGATTCCGGCAAATCGCCATATCCGTAGGCATGCAACAAGATGCTGACAACCTCCGCAATCTCCCAGCCGGTCGCCGCAGGTGGGGCAGCCGGAGACTGCGAGCGAAACGGGTCCGGCACGGTGAGTGCGCGGAGTGCGAGCAGCGTGCGGGTTACGGCGGCGTCCGTATTGTCGGCGTCCGTCATCAGTTCGTAGGCCCCTGCCAAGCCATCGAGCAGCCGTGCTCGTTGAGACCGGAGGTTGTGTAGCGCCCGCGCGTGCCACGCGAGGAGGGCCGCGATGAAGGCGAACCCGATCGTGACCGTCACTTCCACGACCCAGCTATCCTGCCCGCGATACAGAGCGAGCGACATCGCGCTGAGCGTCGCTGCGAGTAGTGACGCGGTCCAGGTCAGCTGGCTCCAGTGCGCTTGATACTGTCGCGGCTTGGGAGAGGCAGACAGCAAGGGTGGCACGGATGCCGAACTCGCGGCGCTGAGCAACATACCAACGAACCCGAGCATGAAGGCCGCCAGTTTGGTCGACACGAGGGATTCAACCGAGGTAAACGACCCCTCAGATGTCACCGTGATGATCGCGGCGACGCCCGCTGAGAGCACCGCAGCCCACGCAAGCGAAGTGAACACCCACCACGCGGGGGTGGCTCCTCGCCTCATCCGGGACGTCAACCGCCTGTAAGTTCCCGCGCGCAACTGCACAGTCCCGGCAGCGGCGGCAAGCGCGACCCCGAGTGCGGCTAGAACGGTGAGGGCTGAACTCGCAACGGGGTGCTGAAGAAGTACTGCGAGGACGCCCGCCGCGAAGGCTACAACCGTCGCGCCTCCGAACCACCACCAGTTTCGCCGCCGGCGACGGCGAACGAGTCGCCGCGCAGCGCGCGACCCGAGGTCATCCCCGGTCGGGGTGATCGTGAGCTCAGAAGCCACTCGCCAAAGGTCGGGCCTCGGTGCAGTCGTGACATTACGCATCAATCGCGAGCGTAAGCCATAAGGGCGACATGCTCGCCTGCGCCCGGCATCCCAGTGCTGAGGAGATGAGCGCGTTTTGCGCTCCCTGAACCGGCAGACCGGCGCCGCACGTAGGCCGGCGTCACGCAGGCGGTCCCGATTAAGGACCGTTTGCGCGCGGCGCGCGGCGCGCCAACTCTGTGTCACAATAGTTCCAAGTTTGGAGGTGTTCTGCAATGGTTCACCTGACGGCGACCGAACTCGCCAGCCGCCTCGGAGTCTCGCGGCGCCACGCCATCGACCTCCTCGCCGAAGGCTCCATCGCCGGGCGCAAACTCTCCTCCGGCGCGTGGCTGGCCGACGCTGACTCCGTGCTCCGCTACGAAACGTCTTTTCGCCGCGGAGGTGGTCGAAAGCTCGACGCCAACACCGCGTGGGGACTGCTGTGGGAGCTCAGCGGCCTCGAGGCGACCTGGCTAACCCCCAGCACCCTTTCGCGCACACGCCGGCGACTGCGCACATGGGGTGCAGACGAGCTCGCGCGCGCCGTCTCAGGGCGCACCCGAGCGCACCGCTACCGTGCCGCCAATGCCACCAAGGCCGGGGAAGAGCTCATCGCTACCGGCCGCTCCGCCGCCGGCCAGCTGCGCGTCGGACTCATGGACGACACCCGCCAAGTTTCCGGCTACGTCCGCCGCGGCGAAATCGACGAGTACGCCCGCACGCACTTCATGGCGGCCTCGACCAGCGGCCAAGACGTCCTCTACGACAACACGCTGCCGATCACGTACGACGGTGACACGATGCCGGCCGCGGTCATCGCCGCGGACCTCGCTGTCAGCACCGACACCAGGGAACGCAGCGGTGGCCTGCGAGCTCTCACTGAGCTGAGGAACGCATGGCTGGCCTTGAACTGACCGTTGATATGGGGGCTGACGACCTTCTCCCCGCATGGCGGACGGTCATCGACGTAGCCGGCACCGGGATCTCGGAGAACCTCACACTTGTGGGTGGCCTCATGGTCGCAATCCACGGCAGTAGGGCCGGGGTGGCGATGCGCCGGTCCACCGACGACATGGACGCGCTCGTGGACTACTGGGCCGACCGCAGCTCTCTGGCCGGGACCCGGGCCGCCCTGGCCCAGATCGGGTTCGAGCTCGTCGAAAGCGAAGAGCATGCCTATCGATTTGTGCACGCGGACGGCCGCAAGGTAGACGTCATGGTCGCCGACCATCTGCCCTCTCGGATGCGGCCGAGGCTCGCGCAACGACCCGCGTTCGCTGCGCCAGCCGGAGAGCAGGCTATCCGCCGCCGCGACACGTACACGCTGATCTTCAATGGCGGTGCCCGCGTCGTCCTCGGTGTGCCCGATGAGCTCGGCGCGCTGGTCGCCAAAGGAGCGGCCTATCTCGTGGACAACCGCGATCGGGCCCGCCACCTCGACGATGCAGCCGTCATCCGTGCCAGCGTCAGCGACGCGTCCGAGCTCGCCTACGACACGATGAGCGCGAACGACCGGCGCAGGCTCCGCGCCATCCTCGAGAACCTAGGTGACGAGGGGCACTCGAGCTGGGTGAATCTCGATCCGGCCGACCGAGAACGGGGGCTCATGAACGCCGCACTCATCGCAGGCGCGGTCGGGTGACTGGCTTCGGCGTGTCAGGTGTTGATCCCGAATGCGCGCAGCAGCGGGACGCGGGGGATCATCCGGCGCGGGTCGAGCTGGATCGTGGGGATGGTTCCGCTTCGGTCGGCGCGGGATGAAGGGCGACCCGCTCTACCAGGCACGCCGCACCCTGCACACCGGCGACAAGCTGCTCACCGACCGGCAACGCTCCCGGCTGGAGGCGTTGTTCGCGGCCGAGGAGCACGTCGAGGTCGAAGCGACCTGGGGCATCTACCAGCGCATGATCGCGGCGTATCGTGAACCCGACAAGAAGCTCGGCAAGCAGATGATGCAAGCCGTGATCGACGCGGTCAGCACCGGGGTTCCTGCCGCGCTCGTCGAGATCCGCAAGCTCGGCCGCACCCTCAAGCAGCGCGCCGCCGACGTGCTCGCGTTCTTCGACCGTCCCGGCACGTCCAACGGGCCCACGGAAGCGATCAACGGCAGGCTCGAACACCTCCGCGGCTCCGCGCTCGGCTTCCGCAACCTCACGAACTACATCGCCAGGAGCCTGCTCGAAGCCGGAGGATTCAGACCCCAACTACACCCCTAATTCCGAAGAGCCGGTTTCGCCGACCCAGAACGTTTGCCGAACTCGCTGTGTGGGCTTGTCGTTACCGTGTCAGCCCACCCGGACACTCCCGACTGTGAGATTGTTGCCGAGTGCAGTCGTTGCGTAGCGTCCTCCGACTCACCCCCGGTCGGGCCATCTCCGGAGCCTTCGGTCTGGTCCTCGCTGTCGGGACCTTCCTGCTCAGTCTTCCGATCGCCGTCCAGGGCCGCTCCGCGACGTTTATGGAAGCGCTGTTCACCGCGACGAGCGCGCTATGCGTGACGGGACACATCGTTGTCGATACCCCCGTGTTCTGGTCGCCGTTCGGGCAGGGCGTGATCCTCGTGCTCATACAGATCGGCGGATTCGGGGTGATGTCCATCGCAACCCTCCTCGGATTGCTCGTCGCCCGGCGGCTGGGACTGCGCACGAGACTCACTGCGGTGAGCGAGACCCACACGGTCGCCGTCGGCGACGTCCGCCGCGTCCTTCTGGGCGTCGCGGTCATCACGATGACGACGCAAGCCGTTGTCGCCCTGGTCCTGTTCCTGAGGTTCTGGCTCGGATACGCCGAGGAACCGGGCCGCGCCGTGTGGCTCGGCGTCTTCCACGCCGTATCCGCCTTCAACAACGCGGGATTCGCGCTATTCAGCGACAACCTGATGTCGTTCGTTGCAGACCCCTGGATCTGCCTCCCGATCTGCGCGGCGATCATCCTGGGCGGTCTCGGGTTCCCCGTGATCATGGAACTCCGCCGCCGGCTCCTGCTCCCGCGTCGATGGACGCTCAACACCATGACCGTCGTGATCGGCTCGCTCGTTCTCCTCGTCTTCGGTGCGATCGCCCTCACCGCACTGGAGTGGTCGAACCCTGGCACGCTGGGTCCTCTCGAGCCGGCCGGCCGGCTCCTCGCCGGGTTCGCGATGTCGGTCATGCCGAGGACCGCGGGCTTCAACACGATCGACGTGTCACAGATGCATGCGGAGAGCTGGTTCGTCACAGACATCCTCATGTTCATCGGCGGCGGGCCTGCCGGGACGGCCGGCGGACTGAAGATCACGACGTTCGCGGTGCTCTTCTTCATCATCGTGGCGGAATTGCGCGGTGACACCGCCGTCAACATGTTCGGGAAGCGGCTGCCTCGATCGACGCACCGTGAGGCGCTCACCGTCGCCCTGCTCGCGGTTGCGCTCGTGGTCGGATCGACACTGGCGATTATGCTGATGAGCCCATTCGGCTTAGATCGCGTCCTTTTCGAAGTGATCTCGGCGTTCGCCACCGTCGGACTCTCGACGGGGATCACTGCCGACCTCCCCGAGGTGGCGCAACTTGTGTTGATAGCCCTCATGTTCATCGGGAGGCTGGGTCCCGTTCTCCTCGGATCGGCTCTCGCGCTGACCACCCAGAAGCGAATGTACGAACTCCCGAAGGAGCGTCCGATCATTGGATAACCCGACTCTTTTCTTCCGCCGCCGGCGCGCAAAGGACTCATCCGCCACCAGCGTCGCCGTCATCGGCCTGGGACGATTCGGTGGCGCCCTCGCGACCGAGTTGGTCCGCTCCGGGACTGAGGTGCTCGGCATCGACACCGACGAGGACGTCGTGCAGTCCCTCAACGGCGTGCTGACGCATGTCGTTCGCGCGGACTCGACGAAAGAGGTCGCGTTGGAACAGCTCGGCGTCACACAGTTCGACCGGGTCGTCGTCGGCATCGGATCGGATATCCAAGCGAGCATCCTGACCACGTCGCTCCTGAAGCGAATGGGAGTCCGCTCGATCTGGGCGAAGGCGATCAGCGAGCAGCACGGGCTGATCCTCGAACAGCTCGGCATCGAGCATGTGATCTTCCCCGAAGCCGATATGGGTCGACGGGTGGCACACCTCGTGCGCGGCGCCATGCTGGACTACGTCGAGTTCGATCGCGACCTCGTGGTCGCCAAGACGGTGGCTCCGGGGGCGATCGTGGGCAAGACGCTCGAGCAGGCCGCCGTGCGGCGCCGGTACGGAGTCACCATCGTCAAGGTCAGAAGCGCTGACGGAGAGTGGCGCGCTGCCGGCGCGTCATCGGTCATCTCGGCCGGGGACCTTCTCATCGTCATCGGGCCTGTGGAAGCGACGGAGCGGTTCGCGGCACTTCTCTGAGGGGCCACGCCCGCCGTGCCGCCCGGCTTTGGCGCCCATGGGCCCTGCCTGCGCCGCGGCAGGCGATGATGGAATCGTGCGCGCGCAGCGGAAGTCCTCAGGTCTTCGTGCGCGTCTTCTCTTGCCGCTTTCGGGCGACCCTGACGGTGCGCCTCCGTGGGTACTGCGCCTCGAGCGAGGCGAAGACCGCGGTCTCCTGGATCGTGTCAGATTAGTGCCCCACGCCCGGCCGGAGTGCGGCGATGATGTCGGCGGCTTCCCCCGTTGGCGGGGTGGTCGCGGTGAGTTCGTGTCCGTCGATGGTGATCGTGACGTCACGCAGCGGGCGCAGCGCGCGGACGATACGGCGGACCGTCACGCCGGTGGTCTTGTAGAGGTGCCGGCTGATCGCGAGAGCGCAGAACACGACGGTGAGGTGCGCGTGGATCGAGTCCGCGGTCGACGCGAACATCGGCCTCGCCCGCAGGTCGGTCTTCGCCATCCGGAACGTCGCCTCGACCTGGAACAGGTCATGGTAGGCCGCCACGATCTCTGCAGCGGAAGCCGTCGCGGTGCTGAGGTTGGTGACGTACCCCTTGAGGCCGATGTATTCGCGGGCCTTCTCGACTCTTGCCCAGTTCACGCCGGGCCCCGTGCCGAGGGTGACGAACCGGTCCTTCTTCGCCGGGCGGGTGCCGGCAGCGATCTGCTCGGCGCGTTCGATCTGCTTGTTCAACGTGATGTTGTCGCGGATCTTCCGCTTGTGGGAGTACTGCCACACCACTCGCCGCTCCCGCGCGTTCACACCCGCACCCATGGTTCGGGTGGTCTCGACCGTCTCCCCATCGGTGACGATGTTCCCGACGGTCGCGTAGTGCTCGGCGAGATCGTATGGCGCGGAGGAGGTGCGGGAGCCGACGATGAAACCGAACCCGGCGTCCTCCAGCCGGTTCAGGTTCGCTGCGGACAGCATGCCGGCGTCCGCGACGACCACGACCTCGGTCGCGGAGTGACGTTCGCGGAACTGGTCGAGGACGGGCAGCAGGGTGAGGGTCTCGCCCCTGTTGCCCGCGAACTCGTGGACTTCGAGGGGGAACCCGCCCTGGTCCACGAGGAGGCCGACGAGGATCTGCGGGTCGACGCGGCGCTCTTTGCTCATCCCGACCTTGCGGAGCTTGTCTTCACGCTCCGCCTCGAAGTAGAGGGTGGTGACGTCGTAGAGCACGACGGTGAGCGGGCCAGATCGGGTCGCATGCGCGTAGGCTGCGGCGGCGATCTTCGACCGCCAGTCCTGCTCAACGCTGCGGGCGAGGGTCCGCCACACGGTCGACAGCGACGGCGCACCCGGGACACCAAGCTCGTCCCACACCCGCAGCGTGTCCGCCTTGCTGGTCGGCTCGACGACGCGGGCCAGGACCAGCTTCTTGAATGTGTCGTTGCCGACCGCGTCGAACCCGAGACGGGCGTAGGCGTCCTCGAGGACATCCCACAACAACCTGGACCTCGACCCGGTCACCGTCGGCGCGGTCGTGGCCGGCGGCGTCGCGCCCAGCCCGTCCAGATCGAACGGGACATGCCCGGCCAGCTCCGCGATCCGCTCCCGCGCGATCGCGACCAGCACCGCGAGCTGCTCATCGTCGTGCGCGGAGCCGAGGTGCTCCACGATCGTCCGCACACCACGGGTCTTCGACGCGATCTGCACCGCCGTCGCACCCGACGCGGTGCGCACCTTCCGCACGAACCACCCCACCGAGCGAGTCTAGATCGACGCCGTTAGTGCCCCGCACGAGGCACCAACACCCCCGGAAAATCAAGCCTCAACGATCCTCAACCCGCGAAATCACCCGACGGTGACACGATCCAGGCCTGACGGTGCGCCTCCGTGGGTACTGCGCCTCGAGCGAGGCGAAGACCGCGGTCTCTTCGCCGAGGACGGCGCGGCGTGGACGGTACACGCCGGCATCCCGACCCTCGTTGCCGGTATCCGGGCGTTGCTGTTGCAGGCGCTCCACCCCGGGGCGATGGCCGGCGTGCACGATTGGTCGCGCTACAGCGAAGATCCGCTCGGGCGCCTGTCCGGGACGGTCAGGTGGGTTCTCTCGCTGACGTTTGGGGCTCGCGAGCAGGTGGCGGCCGAGCTCGGGCGTGTGGGGCGCTTCCATGCGACGGTGCGCGGCGAGTACGACGCTGCCGACGGCTCGCGGCGCAGCTACAGCGCTGAGGACGCCGACCTCGTCGAGTGGGTGCACCTCGCGTTCACGGATGCCTTCTTGGTCGCCCACACGACATGGGGAGGCCCGATTCCGGGTGGACCCGACGCGTACGTCTCCGAGTGGGAGACGGCGGGGCGACTCATGGGCGTCACGCGTCCGCCGGTGAGCGTGAGCGATCTGCACGCGCGAATGGATGGCTTGCTCGCCGCGGGCACGCTGTGCGGCGGCGAGCGGGTCGACGATGTCGTGCGGTTCTTGCGCACCGTGCCGCTCGAGGGTTCCCTGCGATTCGGCTACCGGATCCTGTTCGAAGGAGCCGTCGCGACGATCCCGCGCGAGTATCGCCGCCTGCTGGGCCTCCGCCGCTCGTGGCTTCCGGCCGTCACCGCGACCCGCCTCGTATTGTTCGTCGCGCAACGAGCTCTGGGTACCGGTCCGCGCGCGCACGACATGGCGCGGCGGCGGTTGCGACGGTTGGAAGCCGCTGAGTGTCAGCGCCCCGCTTCGTAGATGTCGCGTGCCTTGACGATGCGTCGAGAGTTCACCAGGTGGGTGCCCAGCAGCACTTTTCCTCGGGAGTGGAGCTTCTCGAGATCGTGATACGCCGAGGCGACGTCGTCGAGCGCGTACAGCCCCGAGATCAGGAGCGTGAATGCCCGCTTCTCGGCCAGGTGCGTCACGCGGGCGAGCAGCTCGGTGCCGTAGGCGACGGATGCCGGATCGTTCTGCAGGAGCCGGACTTCGGTGTCGCGCCGGTCAGCGCTCGACCTGTAGCGGCCGGCGGGCACGCCCAGCTCCTCCGCGAGGTCGCTGCCATCCTGTCCGAAGTTGTCGATCAAGGCGGTCACCGGGCCACCGGCAGCACGCCGGATGCGATCGGCGATGCCCTCGCCGTAGCGCACCGGCTTGATGCCGAGCTGTCGCAGGTAGTCGAAATTGCGCTCGCCGCACGTGCCGAGGACGGTTGCGCCACGATGCTTGGCCAGTTGCGCCTCGATGCTGCCGACGCCCCCGGCTGCTGCGGAGATCACAATGGTGTCGTCTGCGCCGATTTTGAGGGTATCCAGAGTGTCCAGCGCCGTCGCGCCGGCGAGGAAGAGGCCACCCGCGGCCTCCCAGGTGAGCGTCTTCGGCTTGTGCACGATCGCTGCGACCGGCACGGTGATAAATGTCGCGTGCGCGCCAGATCGCAGATGGCCGACGACCTCCGTGCCCGGAGGGAAATCCCGTGCGTTCTCGCCTGAGGCGACCACGATCCCCTCGACCTTGGTCCGATCAGGCTTCTTCGCCATGGTTCACCTCGCGGAGTGGGTGTTGCTTAGCCTATCTAGCAAAATTGCTGTGGGGCGGGTTCCGTCTTCGTCAAAATCCGGATGACCGCCGCGCTCACGGATGCCGCACGCCACCGCCCGCGAGCACCGCACGGTATCCCTCGCGGAAGCTCGGATACGTGAACGTGAACCCCGTCGAGCGCAGGAGGGCGTTGGAGATCCGCTTGTCGCCAGCGGCCTGCCACCCGGTCGCCTCACCCTGAGTCGGCAGTGCAACGCCCATCTCCGCGGCGAGAAAGCGCAGCACCTCATCCAACCTCGCCGGTTCGTCGTCGCTGCCCAGCACGACGGGTGGGGGATTCTCGAGACCGGCGAGGTGCACGATGGCGGCAGCGGCGTCATCGCGATGGATGCGGTTCGTGTGCGGTGATGTCGCGGGAGCCGCGAGCCGGGCGGTGCCTGAGCGCACCTGCTCGATGAGCCGCTCGCGGCCTGGACCGTAAATGCCCGACAGCCTCACCAGTGTCGCCTCCGGCGCCCGCGAGCGCAGGAGCTTCTCTGCCTCGAGCAGCACGTCGGCGGTGGCCGAGCCTCCTACGGCGGGAGTGCTCTCCGTGACCGTCTCCCCGCCGTCGACGTCATACACCGCCGTCGACGACACCACGAGCACGCGAGGATCGGCCGGGGACGCCTCGAGCCCGTCGAGAACATTCCGGAGCCCGGTGACATACGTCTCGCGGTAGGCCGCGGCGGTGCGGCTTCCGGCGGTAAGGGCGACCACGACCGTGGTGGTGTCGTCATCGATCGTGGGGACCTGGTGGCGGAGGTCCACCGAGCGCCCCTCGATCGGTGCTCGCAGCAGCTCCGCTTCGCGTCGCATGCCGACCACGCGATGGCCCTGCGCGGCGAACCGCAGGCCGACCTCCGTGCCGAGGTCGCCGCATCCCGCAATGATCACTGTCATGTGATCAACCCTGTCACCGTGGCGGGATGCCGGGTGACGTCGGCGGGCAAGGCGTCCGACGTTGGCAGCGGGATCTACGGCGCCGAATACGGCTCCGGGGTCATCGGCGAGAGCGGCGCCGGCAAATCGACGCTCCTGCGGATGATCAACGGACTCACGTCGCCGGACTCCGGCTTGCTGACGGTGCTGGGCCAGCCGATGGCGACCCTCGCCCGCGGGCCGCTGCGCGACCTGCGCCGTGACATCGGTGTCGTGTTCCAGGGCATCGACCTGCTTACCAGCCGCACGGTGCGACGCAACGTCGCGGTGCCCCTCCGGTTGCGGCGCGGCACGGGCGCGGCGATGTCGCGCGCCGAGGAGCGTCGCGCGGTCGACGAGATCCTCGAGTTCGTCGGGCTGAGTCACCGCGCCGACCATTACCCGGCGCAGTTGAGTGGGGGAGAGAAGCAGCGCGTCGGTCTTGCTCGCGCGCTCATCACCCGCCCGGCCCTGCTGCTCTGCGACGAGCCGACCTCGTCTCTCGACACCTCGACCACGGGCGACGTTCTCCGCGTGGTCGAAGGCGCCCGCCAGCGCTTCGGCACGACCGTCGTCGTCATCACCCATGATCTCGATGTCGTCAAGGCGATCTGCGATCGGGTGGCGCTGCTCGAGCACGGCCGGCTCCGCGAGGAGTTCCACATCCAGAAGACCGACTATCGGACCCTCCCGAACTACTACGAGCAGGTCACGCGGGAGCTGCGGCCATGACCTGGCTCACCGACCTGCTCGCCGAGTACGGCGACGACATGCTCGAGGCGCTCGCCGAGACCGGCTACATGCTGGTCGTCTCGCTGGCGGCGGCCGTGATCATCGGCCTGCCCCTCGGCGTGACCGTGTTCCTCACCCGCGCCGGCGGCTTCGCCGAGAACCGTGCGCTGTGGCGCGTGGGAAACCTGTACATCAACATCGTCCGCTCGTTCCCGTTCCTGCTGCTTGTGGTCTTCCTGATCCCGTTCACCCGGCTCGTGATGGGAACCACGTTCGGCACGCAGGCCGCGACGCTGCCGCTGTGCGTCGTGGCGGTCGCGATCTATGCGCGCCTCGTCGAGCAGATCCTGCTCGAAGTGCCGCCGGGAATCTCGCGTGTTGCCACCTCCATGGGCGCCACGGTGCCGCAAGCGGTGGGCCAGTTCTTTCTCCCCGAGGCGCGCTCCGGCCTCGTCTACGCGCTGACCTCGGCCGCGATCAGCCTGCTCTCGTACTCGACCGTCCTCGGGGTGGTCGGCGGCGGCGGCATCGGCGACTTCGCCATGCGCTACGGCTACCAGGAGTACAACGACGCGCTGATGTACCTGACCATCCTCATCATCATCGTCTGCGTGCTGCTGATCCAACTGATCGGCCATCGCATCTCCGTCCGTCTCGACCACCGCTGACCTGCACACCCCTTACGAAGGAACCCCATGCGAAAGATCCACATCTCCGCCCTCGGCATCGCCCTGGCATCCGCCGTCCTGCTGTCCGGCTGCGCCGCCCCGAGCGGGGGAGCGGATGCCGCCTCCACCGAACCGGTGACGCTCAAGGTCGCGGCGGTCACGTCGCCCATGACCGACGTCGTCGAGGCCGCGGCCGACGCCATCGAAGACGGGTACACGATCGAGCTGGTCGAAGTGTCGGACTACGTCCTCTCGAACACGATCCTGCAGGCCGGCGACGTGGACGCGAACTTCTCGCAGCACGTGCCCTACATGGAGTCGTTCAACGCCGGCAACGACGGCACCCTCGTGGGCGTGCAGCCCGTCTACGACTTCATCATCGCGTTCTACTCCAAGACGCTCGACGACATCGCCGACCTGCCGAACGGAGCGACCGTCGCGATCCCCGACGACCCCTCCAACACCGGCCGGGCGCTGAAGCTCCTCGCCGACGAGGGCATCGTCACCCTCGACCCCGCGATCGACCCGTACACCGCGACCCCCGACGACATCACCGGAAACCCGAAGAGCCTCGAGTTCTTGCAGGTCGCGATTCCGCAGCTGAACGCGGCCTACGACGAAGCCGATCTCGTGTTCCAATGGCCCTCGCACATCGCGGCGCTCGGCCTCAACCCGCAGGACGACGGACTCATCACCGAGCTCGACGACAGGTTCGCGCTCAACCTCGTGGTGCGGTCGGAGGATGCCGACTCGGCAGCGACCGCCGCGCTGAAGAAGGCGTTCACGAGTGACGAGGTGCGCGAGGTCATCGAGGGGAACGGCACGATCACCGTCGCCTTCTGACACTGTCGGGGGTGCGCCCTGCGCTTCTGGGCATGCCCACGCTCGACGACGTCCGTGCGATCGCCGGGGCGCTCCCCGGGAGCGAGGAGCGGGCGACGACGGGCGGTGCCGCCAGGTTCGTGCGCGTGAACCCAAGGTCGCGTTCCGCATGGCCGCCATCGACGCCGACCACCTCGTCGAGCTCGTCACCGAGGCGTGGATGGTGCAGGCGCCGAAGTATCTTCGGCGCAAGTTCGACGGTGCCGGCGGACGTGAGCTCTGAGCCCATGCGCGCGCATCGAATCCGCGTTGCCGCGCTCGCCGTCGCGCTGGCCGTCGCGGCATCCCTCGCCGCGTGCGCCCCGGCGAGGGTGCCGGATGCCGCGTCCATCGCAAGCCCGACGGTGGACGTGGTGGCGACTCTCGAGGAGATCGTCGACGGCGATACCGTCGACACGAGCGCAGGCACGGTGCGCATCATCGGGATCGACGCACCCGAGCGCGGTGAGTGCGGCTACGACGTAGCGACGGCGCTCGTCGCGACGCTGGTGGGCCCCGGAGATCCGATCACCCTGGTGCTCCCGGAGGGGCAGAACCCGGAGGATCGCTACGGGCGGCTCCTGCGCTACGTCGACACGACGGGCGGCGTCGACGTGGGGTCGGCGGTGCTCGGTGCCGGCCTGGCTGTCGCCCGCTACGACTCGACCGACGGGTATCCCGCCCATCCCCGCGAATCCGACTACCGTGCCGCGCAGACGGCAACGCTCTCGGCCGACGGCTCCGTCGTCACGGCCGACTGCCGAGCCGCTGCCGGGTGACCGCGGTGTGGATCACGGGCCGCCCAGCCAGTGATCGATGCGGTGCGTGTCGGGGGTGAACCCGTGGCGCACGCCGTAGAGCACCGCCTGGGTGCGGCTCGTCGCGCCGATCTTGCGATAGACCGACCGGATGTAGGACTTCACCGTGTTCGGGCTCAGGTAGGTGAGCCGCGCGATCTCGGCGTTGCTCTTGCCCTGCGTGATGAGCGCGAGGATCTCCGATTCGCGGTCGGTGATGCCCTCGCGCTTGCCCGGCCAGTCGAGGCCCGGCTGGCTGGGTGCGCGCCGGCTCTGATCGTTGAAGATGCGTGCGCCGGCGTGCACGGCCTCGATCGCCGTGACCAGCTCTGCGGCACTGAGGGTCTTCGACAGGTAGCCGTGCACGCCCTGGTTGCGGGCGATCTCGATGAGATCGGGATGGAAGTTCCAGGTGTAGACGACCACCCGGCGCGCGCGGGGATTGCGCAGCAGCTCGACGATCTCGACGTGGTCGGCTTCGGGCTGGGCGAACGAGTCGTACAGCACCACGTCGACACTGTCGCTGACCGGGGCGTTCGCGTCGATCTCAGCGACGATCACCCGATCGCGGTAGTCGTCGAAGAGATGGGCGAGGCCCTTCAGTACGACGTCGTAGTCGTCGACGAGAGCGACCGTGATGGGCCGGGCGGGAGAGGGCATGCGTCAGCTTTTCACCCTCAGGGGTGTTATGCCACACCCTGAGGGGTGGTTGACTTAGATTGTTGCCGCCACCCAACGGCGGCCGGCGCATCGCCCGATGCCCGACCCCGCGCCCACCCGGCGCACAGCAGAGGAGCATCACATGTTCGGACTCATCATCAGCATCATCGTCATCGGCTTGATCGCGGGCTTCATCGCCCGCGCCGTCATCCCCGGCAAGCAGGACATGAGCATTCTCATGACGATCGTCCTCGGAATCGTCGGATCGTTCGTCGGCGGCTTCCTCGGATATCTCATCTTCGGCACCGACAACGCCGACGGCTTCTTCCAGCCGTCCGGCATCATCGGCTCGATCATCGGGGCGATCATCGTCCTCCTGGTCTACGGCGCCGTCCGCGGACGCGGCACCACCACGCGTCGCCGCTCCTGACCTGCCGGGGCGCGACGAGCGCGCGGCAGTGACCGCTCCCCGGCTCCACGTGGGGTCGGGAATCGGTCGCTGCCGGGTGCGAGTGGCCCCGCGAGCCGGCGGCATCCGTCGGAATGGTTTTTCGTGACGGGGGAGAAGGAAGAGCACTCGGCATACTGGTATGCCGACACCGACGACGCGAGCAACGCCGCCGTCCTGCAGGCGCTGCGCAGCTATCGCGCGGCGGAGACGGCGATGCGTCGCCGCACGCAGCAGTCGATGGAGATGGGCGAGAACGAGCTGCTCGTGCTCCGCTTCCTCGCTCGCGCGAATGCCCGGGGCGAAGACGTCACCCCCGCGCACCTGGCGCGGTACCTCGGCATCACCTCGGCCTCGACGACGGCGCTGTTCGATCGGCTGGCGAAGAGCGGCCACATCACGCGCACACCGAATCCCGGCGATCGCCGCAGCGTGCTCATCGCCGCGAGCCCCAAGGCCGAGGACGAGATACGCGACACCCTGGCAGCCATGCACGGGCGCATGATCGACGTCGTCCGCCCGATGACCTCCGCCGATCGCGCGAGTGTCATCGGCTTCCTCCGCGCGATGCAGGAAGCCGTCGACGAAATCGACCGGTGAGGGTCAGCGCGCCGGACTGAGCTCGGCAGTGCCGTCGGCCGCGTCGGCGAGCGACGAGAAGAACGAGATCACATCGCGACGCTCATCGGGGCTGAGATCCTCCATGAGGCCGGCCAGGCGCGCTTCGAAGACCTCATAGGTCGACGCGATGGCATGCTCGGCATCGTCGGTGACCGTGACGAGGATGCTGCGTCGATCTTCGGGATTGCTGCCGCGCACCACCATGCCGGCCTTCTCGAGCCGGTCAAGGAGGGCCGTGGTGGATGCCGAACTGATGCCCAAGTGCCGGGCGATCTCACTCGGCTTCACGTGGTGGGCGTCTTCGCGCTCGCGGAGGAGGAAGCGGAGGATGGCGAGCTGGTTCTCGCTCAGCCCGGTGCGGCTGCGTACACGCGCCAGCATGGCAGTGTCGGCGGCCCGGAAACGCTCGTATGCGCGCAGAACAGCATCGACGGTCTGCACGTCGTCGAGGTCGGTCATGGACACCTCCGGCCGATGTCGGCACGTTGATTGGCTACTTGCTGCAATTACTATACACCCGATGTGTATCTCGCTTGACTAACTACTTTTTCTTGTGAGTAACCTTTCGGCAGAGCAATAACGACCAGAAGGAGCGCAGCAGACATGGGACGTCTCTACTACGGCAACACCACCGACGGGATCGAGATCCCCGACCGTGAGCTCGCCCGAGGCATCCGTCGTGCTCTGGGGTGCGCAGGACACCGAGCACGCCCGCATCCACGCGTCCGACGAGTCGGTCGACCCGGCCGAGCTCGAGCGGATGATCGCCTCGCAGGTGCTGCTGCTGCACCGCCTCGCCGAAGCGGGCTGAGCCGCCGGGTCACGGCGTCCGGGTCAGCGCGTCGACCCCGCCGGCGTCAGTTCTGCGCGGCGTCGATCGCCGCCTGCAGGCGGCCGGTGAGGCCGTCGGTGGACAGGTCGATGACCGTGCCGTTCACGACGAGGATCGGCACCCCCGAGACGACCTGCGAGGTGCCGTCGATCGTCGCGCCGAGCCAGTGCTGGTTCGATGCCGAGACCCACGGGCCGAAGCGGCGCGAGGCGACGGCGTCGGAGATGTCCGAGGTGACCCCCGCCTGCTGCGCGAGCGCGACGATGTCGTCATCGGTCGGGTGCGAGGTGCCGTCCGCGAGGGTCTGGTGCTCCTGCAGCAGCGCGTAGAACGCGGGCAGACGGTCGTTCTCGCCCGCGTCGCTCACCGCGGCGAGGGCGCTCGCCGCGCGCGTCGACCAGTCGGTGTCGTCGCCGTGCTTGGTGCTGACGAAGTTCAGGGGATGGATGACGAGGGTCGCCGTGCCCGCCGCGACGGCGTCGGCGATGAGGTCGCCGGTGGCCAGCTCGAGCTGCCGGCAGTAGGGGCAGGACAGGTCGGTCCACAGCTCGATGCGTGCCGAGCCGTCGCCCGCGGGGAGGCCGTACCCGTCGGCGTGCGCGGGTGCGACGACCGCCGCGTCGCTCGTCGACGCGGTCGGCGACGTCGTCGGAGCGTCGCCCGACGCCGCGGAGCATCCGGCCAGCGAGCCGCCGGCCGCGAGCACGACCGCGAGCGTCGCGGCGGAGAGGAAGGTGCGGGCGGGGGAGCGGTGGCGGAGCATGCGAGTCCTCACTGTGGTCAGACCACGACGATAGCAGAGGAGCCCGTGCGTCGTCTGAGAGCGATGCCCGGCCGCGAAAGCTCAGTGCGCGGCGTCGTACGCCTCGAGCACGGGCGCCGGAATCCGGCCGCGCTCCGAGACGGTGTAGCCGTTCTGCGCCGCCCACTCGCGCACCGGCGCATAGTCGCGCTGCCCGGAGCGCTTCTGCCGCCGCGCGCCGCCCGAGCTGCCCGAGCTGCCCGACCCGCTCCGGCCGCCGGCGCGGGCCGACACCGAACGGGCGGCCGCGATGAACGGGGCGAGGGCGTCGCGCAGGGCCGCGGCGTTCTCGTCGGTGAGGTCGATCTCGTAGGCGGTGCCGTCGAGAGAGAAGAGGATCGTCTCGCCCGAGCCGACCTCGAGGACGGTGCCGTCGAGATCGTCGACGAGCTGATGCACGATTTTGTGAGCCATGGGCAGAGCCTAGCGAGCAGCGCGCGTCGCGTCAGGGCAGGAGGCCCGCCCGGCGCGCCTTCGCGACCGCCGCGTGGCGGGTCGAGGCATCCAGCTTGGCCATCGCCGACTGCAGGTACGACTTCACCGTGCCCTCGCGGAGGGTGAGCGTCGCCGCGATCTCGGCGTTGGTCTGCCCGAGCGCGGCGCACGCGAGCACGTCGGTCTCGCGGGGCGACAGGCGCACGTCGAGCTTCTCGATCTCGGCCGCGCCGCCCTGCGAGAGCGTCGCGAGGCGCGACTCGATGTCGGCGAGCCGTCGGCGGATGCCCGGGTCGCCGACCTCGGCGCCGATGCGGCGGAGCTCGGCGTACGCCTCGCGCAGCTCTTCGCGCGCGGCGACGTCGAGGGCGGGGGCCTCGGCGGGAGCGGGCAGGAGGCGGAGCCGACGACCGACCTCGTCGCGCACGCGCAGCTCGGTCGCGAGGTCGGACGCGACCTGCAGAGCGGTGCGCGCCGTCGTCTCGCCGAAGGGGGAGCGTGCCCACGATCCGCAGTAGAGGACGCCCCGGGGCCGGCCCGAGACGAGCACCGGCACGGCGAAGAGCGTCGAGATGCCCTCGCCGAGCACCGCGCGGTCGTAGTCGTGGGTGATGTTGCGGGAGGAGCGGTAGTCGAGAGCGAGCCGGGGGCGGCGTTCGACGAAGGCGCGCCCGCCGAGGCCGCGGGTGGGCTGCACGGCGAGACCGGCGAGGGAGGAGGTGCGGTTGCCGACGACGGAGGTGACATCGATCGCGCCGTCGCGCTCGAACCCGCCGAAGGCGACGGGGAGACCGGTGCGGGTAGCGAGACCGCCGACCGCGCGAGCCAGGAGATCGTCCTCGGAGGCGAGGCCGACTTCTGACATGCTGCGTTACCCACTTCCGGGGGTGACGGCGGCGTCACCCGGTTTCGTAGCGTCGACGATATCACGCGGCCGGTCGACGAAGTCCGGGCGCGGGGGCGCACGCCCCGTCCCATGAGGCAAGGAGGCCACATGTCCGGACCGTCCAACGATGCCACCCCGCCGGGTGGCGTCGACTACATCGCGGTGGAGAAATCGCCGCCGTTCGTCGAGCTGAAGCGGCGCCATCGCAGGTTCGTCTGGCCACTCACCATCGCCTTCCTGGTGTGGTACTTCGCCTACGTGCTGCTCTCGTCGTTCGCGACCGAGTTCATGTCCACGCGCGTCTGGGGTCACATCACCGTGGGGCTGCTGCTCGGCCTCGGGCAATTCGTCACGACCTTCGCGATCACGATGGCGTACGTCTCCTACGCGAACCGCCGCCTCGACCCGCTGTCGGCCGAGATCCGCGGCGAGCTCGAGAAGCAGGAGGCGGGCGCATGATCCCCGTCGCCGCCTCGGCCCCCCTCGCGGTGCACGCCGCCGCCACGACGGCCGCCGACAACAACCCCGTGCTCAACATCTCGATCTTCGGCGCGTTCGTCGCGGTGACGCTGTTCATCGTCATCCGCGCGAGCCGCAACAACAAGACCGCGGCCGACTACTACGCCGCCGGACGCTCGTTCACCGGCCCGCAGAACGGGTTCGCCATCGCCGGCGACTACCTGTCGGCGGCGTCGTTCCTCGGCATCGTCGGCGCGATCGCGCTGAACGGCTACGACGGATTCCTCTATTCGATCGGCTTCCTGGTGGCGTGGCTGGTCGCGCTGCTGCTCGTCGCCGAGCTCATGCGCAACACCGGCAAGTTCACCATGGCCGACGTGCTGTCGTTCCGCCTGAAGGAGCGGCCCGTGCGCATGGCCGCGGCCATCACGACCCTCGCGGTGTGCTTCTTCTACCTGCTCGCGCAGATGGCCGGCGCCGGCGGCCTCGTCTCGCTGCTCCTCGGCATCCACGAGCAGATCGGCCAGTCGATCGTCGTCGTGGTCGTCGGGGTGCTGATGATCGTCTACGTGCTCATCGGCGGCATGAAGGGCACCACGTGGGTGCAGATCGTCAAGGCGTTCCTCCTCATCGGCGGCGCGATCGTCATGACGATCTGGGTGCTCGCGATCAACGGGTTCAGCCTGAACACGCTGCTCGAGTCGGCGGTCGCGGCCTCGACGACCGATCCGAAGGACGCGATCCTCGGCCCGGGTCTGCAGTACGGCAAGAACCCGTGGGACTTCATCTCCCTCGCCATCGCGCTCGTGCTCGGCACGGCCGGGCTCCCGCACGTGCTGATGCGCTTCTACACCGTGCCGACCGCCAAGGAGGCGCGTCGCTCGGTGGTCTGGGCGATCTGGCTGATCGGCCTGTTCTACCTGCTCACCCTCGTGCTCGGCTACGGCGCCGGGGCGCTCGTCACCCCCGATGTGATCCGTGCGGCTCCCGGCGGGGTCAACTCCGCCGCGCCGCTGCTCGCGCAGGCGCTCGGCGGTCCGCTGCTGCTCGGCTTCATCTCGGCGGTCGCGTTCGCGACGATCCTCGCCGTGGTCGCCGGGCTCACGATCACCGCGGCGGCCTCGTTCGCCCACGACATCTACGCCAACGTCGTGAAGAAGGGCAAGGTCGAACCGGATGCCGAGGTGAAGGTCGCCCGTCGCACGGTGATCGTCATCGGCGTGCTCGCGATCCTCGGCGGCATCGGCGTGCAGGGGCAGAACGTCGCGTTCCTCGTGGCGCTCGCCTTCGCCGTCGCCGCCTCGGCGAACCTGCCGACGATCCTGTACTCGCTGTACTGGCGCAAGTTCACCACGCGCGGCGCGGTGTGGAGCATGTACGGGGGCCTCGCCGCGGCGATCATCCTCATCGTGCTCTCGCCCGTGTTCTGGGGCACCGAGACGAGCGTGTTCAAGAACGTCGGCACCGCGATCTGGCCGCTGAACAACCCTGGCATCGTCTCGATCCCGCTGGGCTTCTTCCTCGGCTGGCTCGGCTCGGTGACGTCAACCCGCAAGGAGGATCCGCGCAAGGCCGCCGAGATGGATGTCCGCTCGCTGACCGGCTACGGTGCGGAGAAGGCGGTCGAGCACTAGCTGTTCTTCCCACGGTGGTTGTGAGCAGCGTGGCGTGACGGGATGAGGTGAGGACCTCCGGTATCGATGTGGGTTACCACACTCACTCGATCCACGGAGGTCCTCGTGTCATACGTTACCCACGCTCGCGCCGCGCTCACCGTCGATGGGCGGATCAAGATCGCTCGGCTGGTGATCGAGGACGGCTGGACGCAGGCTCGTGTCGCGGAGCGGTTCCAGGTCGCCCGTGGCACGGTCTCCAAGTGGGTCGCCCGGTATCGTGCCGGCGGACGCGCGGCGATGCAGGATCGCTCCTCACGGCCGGCGAGCTCGCCATCGCGGACGCCGCAGCGTATGGAGCGGCGGATCATCGGGTTGCGGGTGACCCGACGTTGGGGCCCGCATCGGATCGCGTACCACCTGCTGCTGCCGCAATCCACGGTCTCGAAGGTGCTGAAGCGGTACCGGGTGCCGCTGCTGGGGCAGGTCGACAAGAACACCGGTGTTCGGGTGCGCAAGCCGAAGCCGGTCCGGTACGAGCGACAGGCGCCGGGCGAGCTGGTGCACGTGGACGTGAAGAAGCTCGGCCGGATCCCTGACGGTGGCGGCTGGCGCACGCTGGGACGTGCCACGGGCCGCAAACGCCGCTCCGGGGTCGGCTACTCGTATCTGCATTCCGCGATCGACGACCACGCCCGACTGGTCTACTCCGAGATCCTCCCCGACGAACGCAAGGACACCGCCGGCGGGTTCTGGCAGCGCGCCAGCGCGTTCTTCGCCGGGCACGGCATCACCGTGCAGCGGGTGATGACCGATAACGGCTCCTGCTACCGGTCCAAGGTGTTCAACGAGGCGCTCGGCGAGAACGTGAAGCACAAATACACGCGGCCCTATCGGCCGCAGACCAACGGGAAGATCGAGCGATTCCACCGCACCCTCGCCGACGAATGGGCCTACGCCCGCCACTACGACTCAGACCAGCAGCGAGCCGCCAGCTACGACGCCTGGCTGCACCACTACAATCACCATCGACCCCACACCGGCATCGGAGGCCGAGCACCCATCGACCGCGTCCACAACGTCAGTGGGAAGAACAACTAGCGGCGAGTAGCCCGCAAGGCTCAGGCTCAGCGCCGGCACCCCGGCAGCGGCCCCGGAATCCTCCTCGGATTCCGGGGCCGCTCGTCGCCGCGCGCGGCTTACACGCCCGCGGAGATCCGATGACCGGGGGATGCCCGGACGACCCGCTCCTCGAGGTCGAGGAGGAAGCGCTTGCGTTCGGGGTGGCCGCCGTACTCGCCGATCGAGCCGTCGCTGCGCACTACCCGGTGCACGGGGACCACGATCGAGATCGGGGTGCGCGCGCAGGCGGTGCCGACGGCGCGGTTCGCGCCGGGGGAGCCGGCGGCGACCGCCACGTCGGCGTACGAGCCGACCGCCCCGTAGGGGATCTCGCACACCGCTTCGAGCGCGGTGCGCACGAAGCCGTGCACGGCACGGAGGTCGAGCGGCACGTCGAAGCCCCGCAGCTCGCCCGCGAAGTACGCGTCGAGCTGGTCGGTGATCGGCCGCGTGGCGTCGTCGCCCGGCGCGAGCGGTGCGCCGAGGTGCTCGGTCAGCGCCGCGAGCGCGTGATTCCTGGCATCCACGTGCACCTCCAGCAGCTGCAGGGCGGCCAGGCCCTCGTCGGTGGCGACGACGAGAGCCTGGCCGATCGGTGTCGGGTGCACCGTGAACGCGGCGGGCCGGGATGCCGGCCGCCGCGAGGATGAGCGGGAAGTCATGTCTGCCATGATGGCCCGCGCCGCACGCGCCCCGGCGCCGGAAGGCCCGATCTGTGCACAGTGCGCCGAATCGGCCGATTGGGGAGGAGGCGGCGACGCAATCGCACGAAACCCGCCGCGCCAACGCGCTTCGGGGCGTGTCGGCGCCTAGGGTGTCGAGTGTGTGGCGAGGAGACGGCGGCGCCGTGCGAGGCGAGAGCGAGGCTGAGCACGTGCACTCGGTGACCCCAGCAGACCTGGACTTCGCCGAGCCCGGAGTGGTCGTCACGCACGTCGCCGCGGCGGAGCGCGCGCGGCTGCGCGAAGAGTCGGCGCACCTCGGTGGCCGTTCCACCCTGCTGCACTACACGGATGCCGGTGACGCCGGCATCGACATCACGAAGGCTCACCCCGGGAGCCTCCCGCAGTTCATCACGGGCCGGTCGACCCTGCTGTCGAACCTCTTCCGCGACGAGGTGGCCCTCCGCACCGCGCGACTCGCGGCCGAGCGCATCGCCGCGAAGGACGTGGAACTGCGCACCTCGCGGGGTCTCGACACCGTGCACCTCGCCGTGGCGATCGCCGCGTGGCGGATCGGCGGCGTCTCCTACGCCGCGCCGGTGCTGCTGCGCCCGCTCGCCATCCGGCGGCACCACCTCGACTTCGACCTGAAGCTGCACGGCTCGTTCACCGTCAACCCCGAACTCGTCGAGGCGGCGCGCACCCACTTCGGCATCTCGCTCGACGGCCGCGCGCTCGCCGAGCTCGCCTACGACGGCGGGGTCTTCAAGCCGCAGCCGGTCATCGACCACCTCCGCGCTCTGACGGCGCACGTCGACACGTTCACCGTGCTGCCGCGCCTGGTCGTCTCGACCTTCGCCGACGTGGCATCCGACATGGTGCGCGACGCCGCCGATCTCGACCACCCCGTGCTGAACGCCCTCGCCGGCCACGCCGCCGACCGCGAGGACCTCACCGTCGTGCGGCCGTTGTCGCCCCTGGTGAGCGCCGACGAGCGCCCGCCGGCCTCCGACCGGCTGCTGCTCGACGCCGACGCCGAGCAGGAGGCGGTGCTCGCCCGCATCCTCGCCGGTCAGTCGCTGACGGTGCAGACCCTTCCCGGCACGGGCGGCACCCAGACGGTCATCAACGCCGTCGGCGAGCTCGTCCGCGCCGGCAAGCGCGTGCTCGTGGTCAGCGCCCGCCGCTCGACGCTCGAGGGCGTGCGGCACCGCCTCGCGGGCATCGGCCTGCCGGGGCTCGCCGTCTCGCCCACGCGCCTGCACCGCGACCTCATCCGCGCGATCGGCCGCAACGAGAAGGCCGAGCAGCCCAAGGTCGCCGACGTCGACGATGCACTCGTGCGCCTGCGGACGGTGCTGCGCGACTACCGCGACGCGCTGACACAGCGGCATCCGCAGCTCGGGATCTCGCCGCTCGAGGCCCTCCGCACCCTCACCGTCATCACGGGGCGCGACCCGCAGCCGGCGGCGCAGACGCGGTTCGACCTGCGCACGCTGCAGCTGCTGAGCACACGTCGCGCCGAAGCCGCGAAGGCGCTGTCGACGGCCGCCGGTCTCGGCGAGTTCCGCTTCGGTCCCGACGACTCGCCGTGGTACGCGGTCGCCTTCGCGACGACGCAGCAGGCCACCGACGCGCACGCCCTCGCGCAGCGCCTGCACCGCACCGAGGTGCCCGCCATCGTCGAGCGCGGCTACGAGCTGATCGCGCAGACGCGCATGCGCCCGTTCACGACGATCACCGAGCTCGGCGCCTACATCCAGCTGCTGCAGGGCATCCGCGGTTCGCTCGACAAGTTCAGCCTCACCGTGTTCGAGCGCCCGCTGGGCGAGCTCATCGGCGCCTACGCGGCACGCCGCGACGCGCCCGAGCTCTCCGGTCCGCAGCGGCGCCGGCTCAAGCAGCTCTCGCGCGAGTACGTGCGACCGGGCATGCACGTCACCGACATGCACGAGGCGCTCCTGCGCGTGCAGCAGCAGCGCGGGCAGTGGCAGCAGCTGGTCGAGCCGGGCGTGCTCCCCGAACTGCCGATCGGCCTCGACGACGTCGCCGCCAGCTGGCAGCGCGTGAACGCCGACCTCGCCGCGCTCGACCAGGCGCTCGGACGCACCGAACCCCTGGCATCCCTTCCCATCCCGCACCTGCTGCGCACGCTCGCGGGTCTCGCCGCCGAGTCGGCCGTGTTCGACAACCTCGTCGAGCGCGCGACACTGCGCGGACGGCTCGCCGAGCTCGGCCTCGAGCCGCTGCTGACCGAGCTGTCGGTGCGGCACGTCCCCGAAGACCAGGTCGCCGCCGAGTTCGAGTTCGCCTGGTGGCAGTCCGCGCTCGAGGCGATGCTGCGCACCGACCGGGCCCTCCTCGGCGCCAACACGTCGGTCGTCGACCGGCTCGAGCGCGACTACCGCCTCGTCGACGAGGCGCACGCAGGCTCCGCAGGGCCGCTGCTGGCCGCCGAGCTCGCGACGAAGTGGAAGATCGCCGTCGTCGACGAGCCGGAGGAGGCGGCCGCGCTGCGGCACGCGCTGCGCTCGGGCGCGACCACTCCGGTCGAGCTCACCCACGCCGCGCCCACGCTGATGCGCACGCTCGCGCCGGTGTGGCTCGCCTCGCCCTACGAGGTGCCCTCGATCCCGGCCGCCGCGCCCTTCGACGTCGTGATCGTCGCGGATGCCGCGGCGCTCTGCCTCGCCGAGGCCGCGCCCGCCCTCCGCCGCGCGCGCCAGGTCGTCGCGTTCGGCGACCCCGTGACCCAGCGCCCGACCCCGTTCAGAGTCGGCGCCGGCGACCCGCAGCCCGAGGACCGGATCGAGTTCGGCGCCGACTTCGATGAGGTGAGCGTCTTCGAGCGTCTCGTCGAGCTGCTCCCGACCGAGACCCTCACCCGCAGCTATCGCGCCGGCGGCGAAGACCTCGCCGAGCTCGTCAACACCGCCTTCTACGGCGGACGTCTCGTCTCGCTGCCCTGGGCAGGGTCGTACCTCGGCCGCGGCAGCCTCAGCGTCGACTACGTTGAGGGCGGCACCGGCGCCCCCGACCCGATCACCGGCGCGGTGGAGAGCCCCGACGCCGAGGTCGCGCGCGTCGTGACCCTCGTCGTCGAGCACGCCGTGAACCGCCCGAACGAGACCCTCATGGTCGTCACCGCGTCGCGGCGGCACGCCGAGCGCGTGCGCGCGGCGGTCGCGTCGGCCTTCGCCGGCCGCGCCGACGTCGCCGACTTCGTCGGGCGCGACACCGCCGAGCCGTTCGCGGTGCTGGTGCTCGAGGACTCCGTCGCGGAGAGCCGCGACCGGGTCGTCTTCTCGCTCGGCTTCGGGCTCACCAAGCACGGCCGCGTGCTGAGCGACTTCGGCGACCTCTCCGGCGACGACGGCGAGCGGCTGCTGACGGTCGGGATGACCCGGGCGCGCCGCTCCATGGTGATCGTCTCGTCGATCCGCCCGTCGGCGTTCGACGAGGGACGCCTCGAATCCGGGGCATCCACCCTCATGTCGATCCTCGGCGGCATCGCCGCGCGCGCCCGCGAAGCGCGCCTCGAAGACCTCGCCGACCCGCTGACCCTGACCCTCGCCCGGCACCTGCGGGCGCGCGGCGTCTCGGTCGACGTCGACTATCGCGGTCAGCTGCCGATCGTCGCGCAGTACCAGGGCAAGGCCGTCGTCGCCGAGAGCGACTCCGACACCGTGCGCGACACGCTGCGCGAGACGCTGCGCCTGCGCCCCCAGGTGCTGCGCCGCCTCGGCTGGCACTACATCCGCGTGCACGCGTTCGACCTGTACAGCGACCCGTCCGGCGTCGCCGAGCGCATCGCGGCGATCCTCGGTGTGCCGCCGGAGGTGCCCGCGGACCACGCGCAGACCCAGCCGATCGATGTCGTCTGACGAGACGGATGCCCCGCGGCAGCGCGTCGTGCGCGTGCGCGGATCGCGCCGCGCGAAGCTGACGCCCGCTCCGGGCTCCGACCCCGATCCGGAACGCCCGACGGGTCGCGACGGGGGCCGAGACGGCGATGCCCCGGCGGCCTCGCGGGAGGCGGCCGGGGCATCGGGGCCGAACGACGATCGTCTGCGGCGGGACGTGCCGCCGCACTACTGAGCGTGCGGCACGCGCCGGGGGGGCTACGTGGTCTCGGGGGCCGTGGGCGCGGGCGCGACGGGGGCGCCGCGCTCGTCGAGGAGCTTCCGGTCCTGCAGCAGGTCGCGGATCTGGATGAGCAGCTCCTGCTCGTTGGGGAGGGGCTCCTCCTTCGTCTGGTCGACGCCCGCCTTGGCGGCCTGGCGCTCCTTCCAGGTGTTCATCGGGTAGACGAACACGAGGTAGACGACGAGCGCCGTCACGAGGAACGTGATGATGGCAGTGATGAGGTTGCCGATCGGGAAGGTGACGTCGCCGTAGAGCCCGGGCACCGTGAAGCCGATGTTCCCGCCCGCGTCGGCCTTCATGAACAGGGCCAGGATCGGGTTGATCACGGCCTCGACGACGGAGTTCACCAGGGCGCCGAACGCACCGCCGATGACGACCGCGACAGCCAGATCGATGACGTTTCCGCGGAGGATGAACTCTTTGAACCCCTTGATCATGTGCATGCCCCTCTTGTCGAGTATCAGGAACCCGCGGACGGGGGTGAGGACTTTGCCTCGGACTTCGATGATGTCGGAGCCGGCGCGCTCGCGCCACCACCCGCGCCGGAGTTGCCCGCGCGCGAGTCGGTGCGGTAGAAGCCCGACCCGTTGAAGGTGACCCCGACCGAGCCGTACTGCTTGCGGAGCGTTCCGCCGCAGACGGGGCACTCGGTGAGGGCGGCGTCGCTGAAGGACTGCACCGCGTCGAAGCGGTGGCCGCACTGCGTGCAGGCGTAGGCGTAGGTGGGCATGGGTACCTCGGTTTCGAAGGGGGAGAGTCAGCGGCGTGCGGGCGCCAGCGTGATGGTCTGAGTGGGGGTGACGACGCCGGTGACCGGCTGATCGTGCAGGTCGCGCGGCACCTCGTCGATCAGCTCGGAGTCGAAGATCACGGCGTAGACCGGGGGGCAGCGCTCCATCGAGCCGATCGTCTTGTCGAAGTAGCCGCGACCCCAGCCGAGGCGCATGCCGGTGCGGTCGACGGCCGCGGCGGGGATGATCAGGAGGTCGACATCGTTGACGGCGGAGGGGCTCAGCACCTCGCCGACGGGCTCGGGCACGCCGAACAACCCCTCGGCGATGTCGCCGGTCGGGTCGGCGACCGCCCAGTCGAGCAGGCCGTCGACGCGGGTGATCGGCAGCAGCACCCGGATGCCTCGGGCCATGGCATCCATGATGAAGTCGTGCGTCCCGGGTTCTGTCGGCGTCGAGAGGAAGCACGACACGGATCGGGCGCCCAGGCTCGCCACGAGGGCGTCGAGCTGCACCTTCACGCCCTCCGCCGCGGCCGCGCGGACCGCGTCGGAGTGCTGCTGGCGGCGTTCGCGCAAGTCGGCGCGCAGTGCGCGCTTCGCGTCGTCGATCGCATCGGGCATGGTCCGATTGTAGGTGTCACCGTTCGTCATCCGCCGTTCCGTGCCCGGAAACACCCTGACGGTAGGGTGAGCCTATGACCACGTCGCGCATCAAGGCCGTCATCCCCGCCGCGGGCCTCGGCACCCGCTTCCTTCCCGCCACCAAGGCGATGCCGAAGGAGATGCTCCCCGTCGTGGACAAGCCGGCGATCCAGTATGTCGTCGAAGAGGCCGTCGCCGCCGGGGCCGACGACATCCTGATCATCCTCGGGCGCAACAAGAACAACATCTCGAATCACTTCGACTCGGTGCCCGAGCTCGAGTCGAATCTGACGAACAAGGGCGACCTCGAGAAGCTGCAGCGGGTGCAGGCCTCCAGCGACCTCGCCGACATCCACTTCGTGCGCCAGGGCGAGCCGAAGGGCCTCGGCCACGCGGTGCTGCGCGCCAAGCACCACGTCGGCGACTCCACGTTCGCGGTGCTGCTCGGCGACGACCTCATCGACGAGCGCGACCCGCTGCTCGAGAAGATGATCGCCGAGAACGAGCGCACCGGCCTCACCGTCATCGCGCTCATGGAGGTCCACCCCGACCACATCCACCTCTACGGCGTCGCCTCCGTCGAGGAGACGGGCGACCCCGACGTCGTGAAGGTCACCGGCCTCGTAGAGAAGCCGAAGAAAGAGGACGCGCCCTCGAACTATGCGGTCATCGGCCGCTACGTGCTGGTGCCGGGCGTCTTCGACATCCTCGAGCGCACCGAGCCCGGCAAGGGCGGCGAGATCCAGCTGACCGACGCGCTCCAGGAGCTCGCGGTCACCGACGGCGTGCTCGGCGTCGTCTTCCGCGGTCGCCGCTACGACACCGGCGATAGGGTGGACTACATCAAGGCGATCGTTCAGCTGGCGTCCGACCGCGACGACCTCGGGCCGCAGCTGCGCCCGTGGCTCAAGGAGTTCGCCGCGCAGCTGTGACGCGTCACCGCGGCATCCGGCGAGGGCCCGGGGCCGGACGGGCCGGGGCCCGAGCATGAGGGAGAGTCGGTGGACCTGACGGTGCCGCGCCAGCACGGGCGCATCTCCATCCGCCTCGTCAAGCAGCGCGACGCCAAGACGCTGCAGAACGAGCTGCTGTCGAACCGGTCGTGGCTGCGTCCGTGGGAGGCGACGAGCCCCGACGGCGCCGTCTCGTTCGACATGCGCCTGGGCATCCGTCGCCTGCTGCAGCAGTACCGTGACGGCGACGGTGTGCCGCTCGTGATGGAGTACGACGGCGAGATCGCCGGGCAGCTGAACGTCTGGGGCATCGCGCGCGGGTCGCTCTCGTCGGCGACGATCGGCTACTGGGTGAGCGAACGGTTCGCCGGGCGCGGGATCACCCCCACGAGCGTCGCCCTCGCCACCGACCTGTGCTTCCGGGAGCTCGGCCTGCACCGGATGGAGATCTGCATCCGCCCGGAGAACACCGCGAGCCTCCGCGTCGTCCAGAAGCTCGGATTCCGCTACGAGGGGCTGCGTCGTCGGTTCATCCACATCGCGGGAGACTGGCGCGACCACCACGCCTTCGCGCTCGTCCGCGAAGAGGTGCCCGAGGGCGTGCTCCAGCGCTGGCTGAACGGCGACGTGCCGGAGGATGCCGCGGCGGTGCCGGGGCTCTGAGGATCGTCTCCCGGACGTCGCCGCAGCTTAAAGTTCGACTCGAAGGTCAGACACGCGGGACGGATGCCGGGTCTCGCGCCTCGGCGGCCCTACCGTGGAGCGCATGGGAGGCCAGGTTCTCGGCGGTGGTGTCATCGTCCTCGTCGCAGTCGTGCTGTGGCTCGTGTACCTGCTGCCCTCCTGGCAGGGGCGCCACCAGTTCTACGCCGCCGAGCGGAACGCCGTGCGGCTCAACCAGGCCCTCCGCATCCTCGCCGAGACGAGCGAGACGCCCCAGGAGGTGCGCCTCGAGCTCAACGCCCGCACCGCCCTCGCCCAGCAGCGCCTCGCGCGGCAGGCGCAGTCGGAGCGCGAAGGCGCCGAACTCGAGCGCGCTCGCGCCGAGCTCGCGCTGACGAAGCTGCAGGCCCGCGCCGACGCCGCTGCCGCCCGAGCGGACGCGGTCGCCGCCCGGGAGCTCGCTACGGCCCAGACGCGCGCCGCGATGGCCCGCCCCGAGCTGCGCCGCGCGCGGGCGCGGCGGCGCGCTCGGCTCTCGACGACGTTCGTCGGCGCGCTCGCGATCGGTCTCGGCGTGTGGGGCGGGATCGGCCTCGCCGCCGGCGGATCGGCCCTCCTCCTCTGGATCGCCGCGCCGGTCGCCCTCGCCTGCGTGCTCCTGCTCCGTCGGATGAGCGTCGTGACCCGCCGGGCCGTGGCACCGGAGGTCGCCGCACCGGTCGTGCGGACCGTGGCCGAGATGCAGGACGTCGCCCTGGCCTCCGACCGCGTCGCCTGGACGCCCCGCGAGCTTCCGCGGCCCCTCACCGCTTCGGCGGGATCGCGCGCCGCGACCGTGCTCGATGAGGCCGAGGCGCGGGCGGCGCTGCGCCGGGCCGCGACCGAGGAGCGCATGCGGGCGCGCGCCGAGCAGCTGCGCCCCGCGAGCCTCGACCGGGCGCGCGCCGCGCGCGACGAGGAGTTCGCCGGCGGCCCCGCCGCGGGCGACGAGGCCATCGAGGCGCACGTGCGATGGCTGCTCGAGCGTCGCGCCAGCGGGCAGTAAGTCGGCGCGGCTGGGCCGCCGTGGCTCAGCCGACGAGGAGCCTGCCGCCGGCGATCACCGCGTCGCGCGGGAGAGTGCGCACCAGGGCATCCATCGCGTTCTCCGCGTCGAGCAGCACGATGTCGGCCCGGGCGCCGACGACGAGGCGGCCCTCCGGCAGCCCGGCGAACGGCGTCGCGGCCCCCGTGGCGAGGTCGACGACGCGGCGCAGATCGTCGTCGCGCACGATGCCGGATGCGCGGGCGTACTGCCACGCGATGCCGAGCAGGTCACCGGTGCCGTACGGGCTCCACAGGTCGCGGATGCCGCCGGTGCCGAACCCGAGGCGCACGCCCGCGGCATCCAGCTCGGCGAGCGGCAGCTGCGGGAGGCGGAGCGGCGCCACCGTCGTCATCGTGACCCCGAGTTCGCCCATCTGCGCGAGCAGGTCGCGCCGCCGCGCCGGATCGAGCTGGCTGACAGCGAAGCCGTGCGCGATGCTCACGCGTCCGACGAGCCCCAGCGCCTCCGCGCGGTCGACGATCAGCTCGATCTGGAATGCGCCGAGCTCCGCCGGGTCGTGCAGGTGGATGTCGACGCCCACGCCGTGCTCGGCGGCGAGCGCGAGCACGGCGTCGATCTGCCCGACCGGGTCGCGATCGATCGTCGCCGGGTCGAGGCCGCCGAGGTGCGCGCCGGCGCGGGCCGCGTCGGCGAGCAGCTCGAGCACGCCGGGGCGGCGCAGCACGCCGTCCTGCGGGAACGCGACGACCTCGACGGTGAGCGCGTCGCCGTAGTCGGCGACCGCCTCGCGGACGACCTCCATGCCGCGCAGGCCGAGCCCCGGGTCGACGTCGACGTGCGTGCGGATCGCGGTCGTGCCGTGGCGCACGAGCTCGGCGAGCACGCGCTGCGTGATGCCGAGGGACGGAATGCCGAGCTCGTCGCGGCGGGCGCGCTCGTGGCGGATGCGACCCTCGGTGCCGCCCTCGCCGCCGTACGACTGCCAGGGGAGCCCCCACCACGACTTGTCGACGTGCGCGTGCGTGTTGACGAGCCCGGGGAGGGCGAGCAGGCACCGCCCGTCGACGGTGTCCTCCGCGCTGCCCGGCGCGCCGTCGCTCGCGCGTGCGGCAGGGTGGATGCCCGTGATCACGCCGTCGTCGAGGTGCAGATCGACCGCCGTCGCCTCGGCGTCGGCGGACGTGCCGAGGCGCACGTTGCGGACGATGCGGGGAGCCGGGAAGTGCGTTGTCATCCCTCCACCCGGGTGGTGCACGAGGGGCCGGAGAGGCGTGATAACCTAGTTCTCGGTTCACGGGCCTATGGCGCAGTTGGTAGCGCGCCTCGTTCGCATCGAGGAGGTCAGGAGTTCGAATCTCCTTAGGTCCACCAGTTCGAGAACAAAAGAAAACCCCCGCTCAGCGGGGGTTTTCTTTTGTCTCCGCCGGCGGGCCTCAGCCCGCCGCGGCGGCCGCCTCGCGGGCGCGCAGGTCTTTGCGGAGGATCTTTCCCGAGCTCGACTTCGGGATCGCCTCGATGAACTCCACGCGGCGCACCTTCTTGTACGGCGCGACGTTCTCGGCGACGAACGCCTTCACCTCGTCCTCGGTGAGACCGGAGTCGGGCGCCGCCACGATGAACGCCTTCGGGATCTCCTCCCGCTCGTCGTCGAGCACGCCGATCACCGCGGCATCCATCACCTTCGGGTGGCTGAGCAGCAGCGCCTCGAGCTCCGCGGGTGCGATCTGGTAGCCGTGGTACTTGATGAGCTCCTTGACCCGCTCGACGATCGAGAAGTACCCGCCCTCGTGGTAGACGGCGACGTCGCCGGTGTGCAGGTAGCCGTCGGCGTCGAGGGTCTCGGCCGTGGCATCCGGCTTGTTCAGGTAGCCGAGCATGACGTTCGGTCCCTTCACCCACAGCTCGCCCGCGCGCGTCTGACCGTCGTCGCCGATCTCGGTGATCTCCTCGCCCGTCTCGGTGTCGACGAGCTTGCAGGTGATGTTCGGCAGGATCGTGCCGACCGAGCTCACCGGGATGTCGTCGCGGCTGTACGGCATCGCGTGGGAGACCGGGCTCAGCTCGCTCATGCCGTAACCCTGCATCATGCGGGCGCCGAGGCGTCGGCCGGCGATCTCGGCCGTCTCGCCGTCGAGCGGGGCGGCGCCGGAGAAGATCGTGTGCACCGTCGAGATGTCGTACTGGTCGACGATCGGGTGCTTCGCGAGGGCGACCGCGATCGGCGGCGCGATGTAGAGGTACGTGCAGCCGAAGTTCTGGATGTTCTCCAGGAACTGCACCAGGTCGAAGCGCGGCATGGTCACGAGGGCGGCGCGCTGCTTGAGCGCCAGGTTCAGCAGCACCGTCATGCCGTAGATGTGGAAGAACGGCAGCACCGCGAGCACGCGGTCGGTGTTCTTCAGGTCGAGGTTGATGCGGCACTGCGCGACGTTCGCGACGAGGTTGCGGTGGCTCAGCATCACGCCCTTGGGGATGCCCGTGGTTCCCGACGAGTAGGGGAGCACGGCGACGTGCGTCGCCGGGTCGAAGCTCACGTCGGGGGCGGGCCGGCCCTCGGTCAGCAGACCGCGCAGGTTCGGGTGCTCCGGGGCCGTCTCGGCGGAGCCGTCGAGCACGATGAGGTGGTCGGCGGGGAGTCCGACCGCGTCGGCGGCGGCCTTCGCCTGGGGGAGCAGCGGGCTCACCGTGACGAGCCAGGTCGCCCCGGCGTCGCGCAGCTGCTTCTCGATCTCGCCCGGCGTATGGAGCGAGTTGATCGTCGTGACGGTCGCGCCGGCGCGCAGGATGCCGTGGAACACCGTCGCGAACGCGGGGACGTTCGGGCACAGCAGCCCGACGACCGTGTCGGTGCCGACCCCGCGCGCCGCGAGCGCGCCGGCGAACGCGTCGACCTGCGCCTTCAGCGCGCCGTAGGTGGTCTCGGCGCCGGTCGCGGGATCGATGAGCGCGATGCGGGCGGCGTCGTCGGCGGTGAGGTCGCCGAACAGATCGTCGTAGATGCTCGTCGCGGGGATCTCGACATCGGGGAAGGGGCTGGTGAACACGGGCGGTCTCCTTCGACGCGGGTTCCGGCGGCGGTGCCGGTGCCCCCATCCTGGCATCACCGGGGACGCGGTTCCACTGTCGGCGGAACCGCGTCCCCGGTGTGTTCGCTGTGCGTTGCGCGGTGCGGGCGGCTCAGGCGTGTGGGCGCGGTGGGGGCTCGGCGGCTCAGGCGCCGGCGGGCACGGCGGATGCCTCGCGCAGCCGCGCCGCGGCGCGCTGCTCGGCGGCGTCGAGCGGCGTGATGCCCTGCGCCGAGGCACCCTCGAACAGCGACCGCACGGCGTCGCCGATGCCGGCGACCCGGTCCATGATCTTGGCGCGGGAGCCGAGCCGCTTCGCCTCGAGGTCGAGGTAGACGACGCCGCCCGCGTTCACGACGAAGTCGGGCGCGTACAGGATGCCGCGGGCCGCGAGCCGGTCGGCGCCGGAACGGTCGGCGAGCGGGTTGTTGGCCGGGCCGCAGACCGCGCCGGCGGCGAGGGCGTCGATGACCTCGTCGTAGAGGACGCCGCCGATCCCCGCGGGCACGAAGAGGTCGGCCGGCACGAGGTGCTCGGTGCCGGGCTCGGTCCACTCGGCGCCCAGGTCGGCGGCGAGGGAGCGCTTCGCGGGGTTCACGTCGGTGACAGTCAGCACAGCGCCCTCGGCGGCGAGACGCACGGCGAGACGACCGCCGACCTGCCCGAGGCCCGAGATCGTGATGCGGCGCCCGGCGACGGCGGGGGACCCCGTGACCTGCTCGAGGGTCGCGCGCAGCGACTCGTAGACGCCGAGGCTCGTCGGGCCCGCCGGTTCGCCCGAGCCGCCCGCCGAATCGGGGAGGCCGACGACGTGCGCGGTGCGCTCGCTGACGGTGAGCATGTCGTCGGTCGTCGAGCCGACGTCTTCGGCGGTGCGGTAGAGGCCGTCGAAGCGCTCGACGGCGTCGCCGAGGTCGAGGAAGGCGGCGCGGCGCCGGTCGGCGTCGAACGTCACCCCGGGCGGCAGGCAGATGACGGACTTGCCGCCCCCCGCGTCGAGGCCTGCGGCGGCGTTCTTGAGGGTCATCGCGGCGGAGAGCCGCAGGGCGTCGCCGACGGCGTCGCTCCAGTGCGGATACGTCCACAGGCGGGCGCCGCCGAGGGCGGAGCCGAGAGCCGACGAGTGCAGCGCGACGGTGATGACGAGGCCGCTGCGCGGGCCCGTGGTCACCTCCACGCGTTCGTGGGTGAGATCGGGCAGGGGCAGGGTGTGCGTCATCGCGTCCTCTTTCGGCTGGCCTTGTGGGCTGTGCTCGGCGAGCGCCGCGGCTTTGCGGCGTCGGTCCCATTGTGCCACCGGCCTCGCCGGGTGTGGGGAGCGGCGCTGGCGGGCGGGTGGCCGGCGGGTGGCCGGCGGGTGGCCGGGGTTTGCGTGCCGGGCCGGTGCGCAATGCAGGAGATCTGTGCCCCGCGGGGCGCTGCGGGTCCGATTCGGCGGCTTCGCAGCCGGATCTCCTGCATTCGTCACGGCCGGCCTCCGCCATCGCCTCCTCCCCAGCCGGCGATTCCGGTGACCTGTCCACAATTCGGCCATCGGCCGCTCCCCGCGCCCCCGCACGGCGGGAGAGTCGGCCTGTGTTCGACATCAGCCACGCCCCGCTCGCCCGCTCCGCCGCACCGGTGCCCGTCAGCTGGCCGGTGTGGTCGCGCGCCGACCTCGTCGGCTCCGGATTGACGTGGCGGCACATCGGCGAAGCGGTGGCGGCGGGCGCCGTCCACCGGGCCCGCCGCAACGCCTACCTGCCCGGGGACGTGGACGCCGCGACGCTCGCCGCGTCCGAGATCGGTGGGCAGCTCGCGTGCGTCTCCGAGCTGGCGAGGCGAGGCGTGTTCGTCCTCGACTCAGCAGTGCTGCATGTGCGGGTCCCGGCCCGCGCCGGCCGCCTGCGCGGAGACCTCCGGAGGGTGCGGGTGCACTGGAACGGCGCGTGCCGGGCGCGGGTCGCGAACGTCGAGCTGCTCGACGCGCTGACCGACGCGGTGCAGTGTCAGGGAGCGACGGCGGCGATCGCCACGCTGGACTCCGCCTTGAATCGGGGGCTTCTCGACGAGAACGGCCTGGCGGAACTGGCGCGGCGCCTGCCGCAGCGGCAGCGCGTGCTGCTCCGCCTCGTGGATGCGGCGGCCGAGGCCGGCAGCGAGAGCATCCTGCGCCTCGTGCTCCGGAGACTCGGTTTCCACGTCGAGAGCCAGGTGTCGATCCCGGGCGTCGGGCGGGTCGACTTCCTCGTCGACGGGTGGCTGATCATCGAGTGCGACAGCGAGGCCCATCACGCGGACTGGGCGCAGCAGAAGCGGGACCGGCGGAGGGATCAGGCTGCGGCGGCGCTCGGCTATGCGACCTACCGGCCGATCGCCGAGGACATCTTCTGGCATCGGGAGGCGGTCGTCGCCGCGCTCGTCGGCCTGCGCGAGATGTGGGCGGCGACGGCGGCGCGGCGAGCCGTGACGACTGCAGGAGATCCTGCGCCGAGAACGCGGAAACGTCGCCCGACGCGGGTCGGCGCGCCGCTTCTCCTGCGTTAGTCACCGGGATCGGGCGGCGACGCGGATCGCGCTCGCCGGGCGGCCGCTAGGCTCGGGCCATGTCCGACACCCTGTCGCCCCGGAGCCTGCTCGTCCAAGACGCCCTGCGCCAGTCGGGGATATCGGGGGAGATCGTCGTGCTGCCGGATGCCGCGTCGACGGCCGCGCTCGCCGCGGCGGCGCTCGGGGTCGAGGTCGGCGCGATCGCGAACAGCCTCGTGTTCTGGTCGGACGGCGAGCCGCTCCTCGTGATGACGAGCGGCGCGCACCGCGTCGACACGACCGCCCTCGCGACGCGCCTCGGCCGGGAGAACATCGTCCGCGCGAGCGTCGACCAGGTGCGAGCGGCCACCGGCCAGGCCATCGGCGGCGTCGCGCCCACCGGTCACCCGGCTCCCGTCGTCACCGTCGTCGACGAGGCGCTCGCCGCCTACCCCGAGATCTGGGCGGCGGGCGGCACGCCGCACACCGTTTTCCCGCTGACCTTCGGCGAGCTCGTCCGCCTCACCGGCGGCACCGTCGTCGCCGTCGCCGGCGACTGACGGCGGAGCCCGCTACCGCCCGGCTCGGGCCGCGCGCCGAGCACGTCCCACGCGGTCACCGCGGCAGCCGCCGACCACGCCTGCGGGCGGCAGGCGGCGGGGTACGGCGCCGGGCGAGGCGTCTCGGATGCCGCGTCACCGGCGTGCAGCTCGGGCACGCGGTAGTCGAAAGCCTCCGCGGCGGCGAGCAGCCCCGCGACCACCTCACGGGCGGGACCGTCGAGACCTGCGCGGGCCATGCCGCGCGCGACGATCGCGGTGTCGCGCGTCCAGACGCTGCCGCCGTGATAGCTGAGCGGCCAGTAGCCGCCGGAGGTCGTGGCGAGCGTGCGCAGCCCGAAACCGGAGGAGACGTCGGGGCCGGTCAGCAGCGCGGCGACCTCGGCCTCTTCGTGCGGGTCGAGGATGCCCGTGCCGATCAGATGCCCGGCGTTGGTCGTCAGTGTGTCGACGGCGCGGCCGTCGCGGTCGAGCGCGATCGCGGGGTAGTGACCGTCGTGGGTTGTTGCGCACGAGGCGCACGTGCTCGTCGAACCCCGTCTCGTCGTGCGCTGAGTGCGCTGAGTCGGGGGCGTCGCCGCTGTGCGCGGATCAGCCGAGGCGCGCGTCAGCTGATGCGCCGTGCGAGCTCGGCCGCCGCGGGGGCGACGGCGGCTGCGAGACGCGCCGGGTCGACCTCGTCGCCCTGCCAGGTGACCGCGACCGCGGCGACGGGCCATCCGGCGTGGTCGCGCACGGCGACGCCGACGGAGCGGAACCCGAGCGTGACCTCGCCGTCCTCGGTCGCGTAGCCGGTGGTGCGCGCCTCGCGGAGGATCGCCCGGAGCGCCGACGGGTTCTGCGGACCCTGGCCGGTGCGATCGGCGAACACGGCCGCGTCGGGGTACAGCGCGCGCACCTGCTCGCGGGGGAGCGCGGCGAGCATCGCGCGCCCGGTCGCGGTGAGGTGGGCGGGAAGGCGCACGCCGACATCCGTCACGAGCGCCGGGCGGCGGGGTGCGCGCTCCTCGACGATGTAGACGACGTCGCGTCCGCTCATGACCGCGAGGTGGACGCTCTCGCCCGTGCGGTCGGCGAGGGATGCCACGAGGGGGCGGCCGAGCCGGGCGAGCGGCTGCTGGCGCGCGTAGCCGCCCGCGAGCTCGAACGCCGCGGTGCCGAGCCCCCAGCGGCGCTCCGCCTCGAGGTGCACGACGAACCCGTGGGCGGCCATCGCGTGCAGCAGATGGTAGACGGATGACCGCGGGATCCCGAGCTGGTCGGCGATCGTCCGCGCGGCGACCGGACCGCGCTGGCGCGAGAGGAACGCGAGGATCCGTAGCGTCTGATCGGCCGCGGGCACCTGCGGCGCCGGCTGGGTGTCTGGGATCACAGACACAGCATGCCAGGAAAGCCTGGTCCCCGCCCGCTTCCCGCGGTGGAATCGGTGCATGAGCTCTTCCACCCCGCCGGCGGCCGCCACGACCGACGCCGACACGATCACCGTGGGCGCACGTCCGCTCACCCCCGCCGAGGTCGTCGCCGTCGCCCGCAGCGGCGCGCGCGTCGAGATCGCCCCGGACGCCCGCGCCCGCGTCGCCGCCGCCCGAGACCTGATCGAGCGCCTCGCCGACGACCCCGAGCCGCACTACGGCATCTCGACCGGCTTCGGGGCGCTCGCGACCACGTTCATCGCGCCCGAGCGCCGTCGTCAGCTGCAGGCATCCCTCATCCGGTCGCACGCGGCGGGCACGGGCGCCGAGCTCGAACGCGAGGTCATCCGCGCCCTCATGCTGCTGCGCCTGCAGACCCTCGCGACCGGACACACGGGCGTGCGCCCCGTCGTCGTCGGCACCTACGCCGCGATGCTCGACGCGGGCATCACCCCGATCGTCCGCGAGTACGGGTCGCTCGGCTGCTCGGGCGATCTCGCGCCGCTGTCGCACGTCGCGCTCGCGGCGCTCGGCGAGGGGCGGGTGCGCACCGCGGACGGCGAAGAGACGGATGCCGCGAGCGCACTCTCCGCTGCCGGGATCGCTCCGCTCGTGCTCGAGGAGAAGGAGGGCCTCGCCCTCATCAACGGCACCGACGGCATGCTCGGCATGCTCCTCCTCGCCATCCACGACCTCGAGAACCTTCTCGATGTCGCCGACGTCGCCGCGGCCCTCTCGGTCGAGAGCCAGCTCGGCACCGACGCCGTGTTCGCCGCCGACCTCATGGCGCTCCGCCCGCAGGTGGGACAGGCCGACTCGGCGGCGCGGCTGCGCGCCCTCCTCGCCGGATCGGCGATCATGGCGAGCCACCGCGACCCCGCGGTGTGCACGCGGGTGCAGGACGCCTACTCGCTGCGCTGCTCGCCGCAGGTGCACGGCGCCGCGCGCGACACACTGACGCACGCGGCGCTGATCGCCGGCCGCGAGCTCGCCGCCGCGGTCGACAACCCGGTGGTGACCTCCGACGGGCGCGTCGAGTCGAACGGCAACTTCCACGGCGCACCCGTCGCGTATGTGCTCGACTTCCTCGCGATCGTGGCCGCCGACGTGGCATCCATCTCGGAACGCCGCATCGACCGGGCGCTCGACCGCACCCGCAGCAACGGGCTGCCGCCGTTCCTCGCCGACGAGGTCGGCGTGGACTCGGGCCTCATGATCGCGCAGTACGCCGCGGCCGGGATCGTCTCCGAGCTCAAGCGCCTCGCGGTGCCGGCCTCGGTCGACTCGATCCCGTCGTCTGCGATGCAGGAGGACCACGTCTCGATGGGCTGGGCCGCGGCGCGCAAGCTGCGCCGTGCGGTCGACGGCCTCGCGCGCGTGCTCGCCATCGAGATCGTGACCGGATGCCGCGCCCTGGACCTCCGCGCCCCGCTCGAACCGGCCCCCGCCACCGGCGCGGTGCGCGACCTCGTGCGCGGGGCCGGGGTCGCCGGGCCGGGTCCGGACGCCTTCGTCAGCCCCGACATCGAGGCCGTGACGCAGCTCGTGCTCTCGGGCGCGGTCGCGCGCGCCGCGGGTGACGCCGTGGCCGCGTTCACAACGTCGGATTTCTCGGCCTGAAAGGATCCGAACAGCCATGATCACGCCCGCTGACGACCGAAACTCCGACGTTGTGAACACGCCCGCCCGGCCACCCGTCCGCGCGCCGCGAGGCGCCGAGCGCACCGCGAAGAGCTGGGGCGCCGAGGCGGCCAAGCGGATGCTGATGAACAACCTCGACCCCGAGGTCGCCGAGCACCCCGAAGACCTCGTCGTCTACGGCGGCACCGGCCGTGCCGCGCGGTCGTGGGCGGCGTACGACGCGATCGTGCGCACCCTCGACGAGCTCGAGCCCGACGAGACCCTGCTCGTGCAGTCGGGAAAGCCCGTCGGCGTCTTCCGCACGCATGAGTGGGCGCCGCGGGTGCTCATCGCGAACTCGAACCTCGTCGGCGACTGGGCGACCTGGCCCGAGTTCCGTCGGCTCGAAGAGCTGGGACTCACGATGTACGGCCAGATGACGGCCGGATCGTGGATCTACATCGGCACGCAGGGCATCCTGCAGGGCACGTACGAGACCTTCGCCGCGGTCGCCCGCTCGCTCGGGCGCGAGAGCCTCGCCGGCACCCTGACCCTCACGGCGGGCGCCGGCGGCATGGGCGGCGCGCAGCCGCTGGCGGTGACGCTCAACGACGGTGCGGTGCTGATCGTCGACGTCGACGAGTCGCGCCTGCGCCGCCGCGTCGAGCACGGCTACCTCGACGAGTACACGACCGACCTGGAGACCGCGGTCGCGCGCGTGTCGGCGGCGAAGGCCGCCGGCGAGGCGCGCAGCGTCGGCGTCGTCGGCAACGCGGCCGAGGTCTTCCCCGAGCTGCTGGGCCGTCAGGTGGCGGGCGAGATCGCGATCGACATCGTCACCGACCAGACGAGCGCGCACGACCCGCTCGCCTACCTGCCGATCGGCATTCCGGTCGCGGAATGGAAGGATGCCGCCGCGTCCGACCCGGCGGCGTTCACCGACCGGGCACGCGCGTCGATGGCGGCGCACGTCGCCGCGATGGTCGGCTTCCAGGACGCGGGCGCGGCGGTCTTCGACTACGGCAACTCGATCCGCCGCGAGGCGGAGCTCGGCGGCTTCGAGCGCGCCTTCGCGTTCCCCGGCTTCGTGCCGGCGTACATCCGGCCGCAGTTCGAGGAGGGCCGCGGCCCGTTCCGCTGGGTCGCGCTGTCGGGCGATCCGGCCGACATCGCGAAGACCGATCGCGCCGTCATGGAGCTCTTCCCGGCCGACGCCGGGCTCCGCCGCTGGCTGACTCGGGCGGGGGAGACCGTGCACTTCGAGGGCCTGCCGGCGCGGATCTGCTGGCTCGGCTACAAGGAGCGCCACCTCGCCGGGCTGCGGTTCAACGAGATGGTCGCGTCGGGCGAGCTCGCCGGCCCCATCGTGATCGGCCGCGACCACCTCGACGCCGGATCGGTCGCGAGCCCCTACCGAGAGACCGAAGCGATGGCCGACGGCTCCGACGCGATCGCCGACTGGCCGCTGCTGAACGCGCTGCTGAACACGGCGTCCGGGGCATCCTGGGTGTCGATCCACCACGGCGGCGGCGTCGGCATCGGCCGCTCGATCCACGCCGGGCAGGTGACCGTCGCGGACGGCACGGACCTCGCCGCCGAGAAGATCGAGCGCGTGCTCACGAACGACCCCGGCACGGGCGTCATGCGGCACGTGGATGCCGGATACGAGCGTGCCCGCGAGGTCGCGCGCGAGCGCCGGCTCACGATCCCGATGCTGGACACGCCGTGACCGACCTGCTCATCACGAACATCGGCGAGCTGACGACGAACGTCGACGTGCCGGGTAACCCGTGCGGCACGATCACCGACGGGGCGCTGCTGATCCGCGACGGGCGCGTCGCCTGGGTCGGGCGCGCGGACGACGCCCCCGGCGTGGAGGATACAGCGACGGAGGTCGTGGATGCCGGGGGCCGGGCGGCCCTGCCGGGCTTCGTCGACAGCCACACGCACCTCGTGTTCGGCGGCGACCGCGCCGACGAGTTCGAGGCGCGGATGGCGGGGGTGCCGTATGCCGCCGGCGGCATCCGTCGGACGGTGGCGGCGACGCGCGCCGCGAGCGACGAGGAGCTCCGCGCGCGTCTTACCGGTCTCGTCGCCGAGCTGCACGCCCAGGGCACGACGACCTTCGAGGTGAAGACGGGCTACGACCTGACCGTCGACGGCGAGGCGCGGCTCGCGCGGCTCGCGGCGGAGGTCACGCCCGAGGTCACGTTCCTCGGCGCGCACGTCGTGCCCGCCGAGTTCGAGGACGACCGCGACGCCTACGTCGACCTCGTCGTAGGTCCGATGCTCGACGCGGTCCGCCCGCACGCCCGCTGGATCGACGCCTTCTGCGAGACCGGGGCCTTCACGCCCGCCGAGACCGCGCGGATCCTCCGCGCCGGTACGTCGGCGGGACTGACCCCGCGCGTGCACGGCAATCAGCTCGGCCCGGGCGAGGGCGTCCGCCTCGCCGTCGAGCTCGGTGCGGCATCCGTCGATCACTGCACGTACCTGTCGGCGGACGACATCGCCGCCCTCGCCGACAGCGACACGGTCGCGACGCTGCTGCCGGGGGTCGAGTTCTCGACGCGGCATCCGTACCCCGACGCGCGTCGCCTGATCGACGCGGGCGTGACGGTCGCGCTCGCGAGCGACTGCAATCCCGGAACGAGCTTCACGAGCTCGATGCCGCTCATGATCGCCCTCGCCGTGCGTGAGATGGGGATGACCGTCGCCGAAGCGGTGTGGGCGGCGACCGCCGGCGGCGCCCGGGCGCTCCGCCGCACCGACGTCGGACACCTCGGCGTCGGCGCGCGGGCCGACGCTCTGATCCTGAACGCCCCGACCCGCACGCACCTCGCGTACCGGCCCGGCGTTCCCCTCGTCCACGAGGTGTATCGCGGCGGCGTGCGGCAGAGCTGACGCCGCCGGTGCCGCTTGACCCTCTCACTGTGTCAAGGTCGAGCATGGACTCCACCATGTACACCATCGGAGAGTTCGCGGCCTTCGGGCACGTCAGCGCCCGCATGCTGCGCCACTACGACGCGATCGGCCTGCTGCGGCCGGCCGACGTCGACGAGCGGTCTGGATACCGCCGTTACGCGCCCGAGCAGATCGGCGATCTCGTGCGGATCGTCGAGCGGGCCCGACAACGTGACCCCCGTCATCGACCGCATCCTGCCGCCGCTCATCGACGCGCTGAAGGACTCGGGCGTCGAGTTCCGCGAGCCCGGCATCTTCTGGTACGAACCGGTGGAAGGCAGCGACGACCTGCGGGTGTGGGTCTCGTGGATCGCCGGCGACGACCCGGTGGAAGGCGACGCGTGGCAGATCGTCACGCTTCCCGCCGTCGAGCGCGCGGTCTCGCACACGTACCACGGCGACATGGCCGGCATCGGCCTCGCCTGGCACGAGGTCATGAAGACCGCCGCCGACGCGGGCGACGTGTTCACGGGCCCGTGCCGGGAGGTGTACCTCTACTCCGACGGCCCGCAGTCGGAGTGGATCACCGAGTTGCAGCAACCGGTGGTCTGAGCGGCACGCTCACCCGCGGCGTCAGCCGCCGTGTCCGGGAGCGTCGAAGCTCCAGGCATCCGGATCGACCGCCGTCGCCACGTCCCAGTCGGAGCTCTCCCACCGGAACGTGGCGACGGCGCACGTCGGCATGTGACCGATCGCGCCGCTTGAGAGGCGCTCGGCGAGCACTGTCATCCCGGGATCGTGTGCGACGACCATCACGGCGTCGACACCGCGCTCCGCGGCGGCGGCCAGCAGGCGCGACGCCGGTGCGCCGTACAGGTCGGGGTCGAGCTCGGGTTCGAGACCGAGCGCCGCGCCGAAGAACGCCGCGGTGGTGCGGGCGCGGAGCGCGGTCGACGACAGCAGCACGTCGAGGCGGACGTCGGATGCCTCGAGCGCCGCCGCCAGGCGCCGGGCCTGTGCCGGCGCGTCGCGCATCCCGCGGGCGTTCAGCGGCCGGTCGTGGTCGTCGAGCGACGGGCTGCCCCAATCGCTCTTCGCGTGGCGCACGAGCACGAGCGTCGTCATCGAGTGGCTCCCTTCCGGGCGTGCAGGCCCGCGAGAAGTTCCAAAACGCACAGGGCGGCGAGGCGCACGGTGCGTCCGTCCGGCGCATCCGCCGTCGCGTCGACCTCGACGAGGTCGGCGCTGCGCACCCGCGGGTCTGCGGCGATGCCGCGCACGAGAGCCCGCAGCTCCCACGCCTGCAGCCCGCCGGGAACCGAGGCGGGACAGCCCGGCGCGACCGAGCGATCGCAGACGTCGACGTCGATGTCGAGATGGATGCCCCCGCCGGCCGTCGCACCGGCCGCCCCGCCGCCGGCGATCTCGCGCGCCTCCGCGACGGCGTCATCGATGCCGCGGCGACGCAGCTCGTCGAGGGTGATCACCCGTATGCCCACGTCGGCGGCGCGCCGCGCGTAGGCGGCGGAGTTCGCGAAGTCGGCGATGCCGAGCTGCACGATGCGGCGCGGGTCGAGTCCGTCCTCGACGAGGCGGCGCACGGGGGAGCCGTTGGACACCCCGTCGCGGAGGTCGAAGTGCGCGTCGAGGGTGATGAGCCCGGCCGCCCCGGCGCCCTGCGCCGCCGCGTAGGTCACGGAGTTGTCGCCGCCGAGCACGGCGACGAGGTCGGATGCCTCGGCGAGCGCCTCCACTCGCGTACGCAGGCGGGCCTCGCCCTCGGGTCCATCGGGATCGCCGACGTCGCCGGCATCGGCGATCTGAAGCTCCTCGGCGAGGTCGATCGGCGGCGGACCGAGCAGCGTCGGGCTGAAGCGGCGGAGCGCCTCGCGGACGGCGCCGGGCGTGGCGTCGGCGCCGGTGGGCGACAGCGAGGTGCGGTGCGCGGGCGCGCCGAGCAGCACCGCGTCGACCCGGTCACCCGGCGCTGGGGCCGGCCACCCGCCCGCGCGCGGCCAGAGCGGATCGTACGAGGGTGGACCGGGCGAGGGCTCGCCGTGCGAGGGCGTGCCGTGCGGGGGCGCGCTCATCCGACGTACACCCAGGCATCTCGCCCGTTCGCGAGGCGCACCCGCGCGCGGCGGTACAGCGCCGCCTCGAACTCGTCGGCGGCGTCGAGCTCTTCGCTCGTGACGTGCACGACCGTGCCGACGACCTTGTCGAGGGCGTTGCCGGTGTGCCGGAGCACGGGATGCACCGACGGTCCCGCCACGTCGGAGAGGCGCGCGTCGTCGATCTCGATGTAGTCGATCGTGTACCCGGGCAGCGTCGCGGGCTGCGACACGACGAGGCGCCCGAACGTGTCGAGCTGCACCTCGGCATCCTGCAGGCTGCCGTAGGTGAACAGCAGCTGGTCCGGCTGTTCGCTCACGCCCCCACGGTACTCCCGGTGCTCCGGCGGGGCGAGGACGGCGCTCACGTGAGCACGGCCTGCGCGATCGCATAGATCGCGAGGCCCGCGAGCGCACCCACGATCGTGCCGTTCAGGCGGATGTACTGCAGGTCGCGGCCGACCATCAGCTCGATCTTCTCGGTGGTCTCGGCCGGGTCCCACTTCTCGACGGTGTCGGTGATGATCGAGGCGATGTCGTGGCGGTAGCGGTCGACGAGGAAGACGGCGGCGTCGGCGACCCGGTTGTCGACCCGCTCCTGCAGCGCCGTGTCGGAGGCGAGCCGGTCGCCGACCTCGACGAGGGCCGCGCTCATGCGGCGCCGCAACGCGCTCTCCGGGTCGGCGAGGCTCCGCAGGAGCCCCGCCTTCGCGGTGTTCCACGCCTCGGCGGCGAGCTCGCGCACGCGCGGGCTGTCGAACACCGCGCTCTTGGCGTCTTCGAGCCGGGCGATCGTCGCCGGATCGTGCTGCAGGTTCTCGGCCAGGCGCGTCAGGTAGCGGTCGATGGCGTGGCGGGCGGGATGCTCGGGATCGGCCTGCACGGCCGCCGCGAACTTCACCGCCTCGTGATAGACGGTGTCGTCGACGAGCCGCATCGCCACCGACGGCACCCACGACGGCAGGCGGCGCGAGACGAGCCCGGTGAACGAGTCGCGGTTGGCCTGCAGCCAGGTCGAGATGCTGTCGACGGCGAGGTCGACGGCGCCGTGGTGCGCCCCGGCATCCACCACCCGTTCGAGCCACCCGCCCATCGTCGGCGCCCACTCCGGCTGGAGCAGGTGCTCGCGGGCGAGATCGCCGATGAGGTCCTGCACCTCGTCGTCGCTGAGCGCATTGAGGATGCCGGTGGCCATCGCCGAGGCCTCGCGAGAGACCAGCTCGGCGTTCTCGGGCCGGCGCAGCCACGCGCCGGCGGTCGCGGCGATGTTCGTCGATTCGAGCTTCGCGCGCACGACGTCGCCCTCGAGGAAGTTCGTCTCGATGAACTCGCCCAGGCTCCGGCCGATCTCGTCCTTGCGCTTCGGGATGATCGCGGTGTGCGGGATCGGGATGCCGAGGGGGTGGCGGAAAAGCGCCGTGACGGCGAACCAGTCGGCCAGGGCACCGACCATGCCGCCCTCCGCCGCGGCGCGCACGTAGCCGAGCCACGGGTAGCGGTCCTGCAGCGTGAACGCGATGACGAAGACGACCGCCATGAACACCAGCGCGCCGAGGGCGACGCCCTTCATGAACCGCAGCGATCGGCGCCGCTCCTGATCGGCAGGGCTGAGGAGTTCGGTCGGGGTGCGGGCCATGCCGTCAGTTTCGCACGATGGTCAGGCCGCGGCGTATCCTTGCGGCGTGATCGACGACATCAAGAAGCGTGCCCTGCACCGCACGAGCATCCTCGAAGGTCAGGTGCGAGGCCTCGCCAAGATGATCGAGAACGAGGACTACTGCATGGACATCATCGCCCAGTCGCGTGCCGTGCAGAAGGCGCTCGCGTCGCTCGACAAGCTGCTCATCGAGAACCACCTGCGCACCCACGTGGCGCACATGTTCGCCGAGGGCGGCGCCGAGCGCGAGCAGGCCGTCGCCGAACTCCTGAAGGCCTACGACCTCGAGAGCCGCTGACCTGCGGCGGCGCTCGGGCGCCTGTCGCTCGGGCGCCTGGTCGCCGGACCCCGGCCGGCGTCGTGCACACGGGCATCCGCGTCGCCGCAACTGCAAGGGATCGTGCGCGACACGCCGGATGGATGCCCGTGACGGCGGCGTGTCGGGTCGAAACCCTTGCAGTTGGGGTTTGGGGTTTGGGGTTTGGGGTTTGGGGTTTGCGCCGGGTCAGCTGGAGACGGGCCCGAGCCAGGCGGCCGCGACGGTTGCGTGCGCCGACTCGGGGTCGGAGGGGTGGAACATGCCGGCCAGCACGTCGCGGTAGAGACGGCTGAGCTCGTTGCGGGTGAAGTAGCTCGATCCGCCCGCGACGAGCATCGCCTCGTCGACGATCTGCTTCGCGGCGACGACCGCACGGTGCTTGAGCCCCGACAGCTTCGCGAACCACAGCGCGCCGTGGTCGGCCCGCTGGTCGACGTCGGTCGCGAGCGAGGAGATCTGGGGGAGGAGCCCGTCGTACGCGAGGGCCATCTCCGCGATACGCCAGCGGATGTCGGGGTCATCCGCGTAGGCGAGGCCGGTCTTCTTCGAGGTGCGCTTCTTCGCGGTGAGCACCGCGAGGTCGAGCGCCCGTCGCGCGATGCCGGTGTACACGGATGCCAGGAGCACCTCGAACACGCTGAAGATGCCGAACACGATCGGGTCGGGGTTCGGCCCCGGGGCGACGCGGCGGACCACGCGGTCGGCGGGAGCCACGGCCCCGTGCAGCTCGGTCGTGCGCGACTGCGTGCCGCGCATGCCGACGGTGTCCCAGTCGTCGCGCGTCGTGACGGCATCGGTCCGCGGGACGAAGGCGTAGACCATCTGCGGGCCGTCCGGCGAGGTGATGTCGAGTCCGTGGAGGCCGAGCTGGGTCCACACCGGGCCGAGCGAAGTGAAGATCTTCGCACCGGTGAACGCGTAGGAGCCGTCGGGCTGGGGCTCGGCGACGGTGTCGCTGCCGAAGAGCACGAGGTCGTTGCCCGCCTCGCTGATGCCGAACGCGAACACCTCGCCGGCCGCCGCGCCCTCCTGCACGAACTCCAGCCCCGAAATGCCGCGGTCGCTGAACACCTTCGCGACCCCCGTCCAGACGAGGTGCATGTTGATCGCGAGCGCCGTCGCCGGCGCCGCCGTGGCGAGTCGCTGCTGCAGAATGGATGCCTCGGCGAGCCCGAGGCCCGCGCCGCCGAGCGCCTTCGGCACGAGGATCGCGAGATACCCGGCATCCGTCAACTCGGCGAGGTCCTCGTCGGGGAAGCGGTTCTCGGCGTCGACGGCAGCGGCGCGGGAGCGGATGCGCTCCAACAGCTCGTCGGACAGATACGCGGCGGGGTCGAAATCGGTCACCCCTCTATCCTGGCCCCGCCGCGCCGGCCCGGCGCGGCCGGCGCGGCCACCACGGTCGGCGCGGCCCTGGCACCGCCCGCGGGCGGGCAGGATGGACGCATGATCTCGACCGACCTCGCCGCGGCGCTGCGCGACGCCGGGCTCGCGTGGCATCCGGCCTCGGGGGACCGGTTCCAGCTCGACGAGCCCGAGTTCGACGCCGACGTGTTCACGGTGAGCGAGATGACGATCGAGCCGCGCCGCTACCCGACCGGCACGATCCTCGCGTTCAACGGCACGACGGAGTGGGCGCTCGATTCGGTCGCGCTCGACGACGCGCTGTGGCTGCCGCGCGAGGACCAGCTGCGCGAGCTGCTGCGCGGTGCGTTCCGCTCACTCGTGCGCCTCGCCGACACGTACCGCGTCGAGATCGTGTTCGCGGGGGAGGCGGCGGCGTTCGAGCATCCGCAGCCCGAGGATGCCTACGCGCTCGCGCTCCTCCACGTGCTCCGCCGCATCGCCTGAACCGCGCGTCGGCGCCACGCAGCGCGCTCAGCCGAGCGCGGCGGCGAGGTGACGCATCGTGTCGTCGGGCTTGTCGCGATGCGGCGAGTGGCCGGCGCCGGTGACGACCGACATCGTGACGACGGGGTTTCGCGACACCTCCTCCGCGAGGGCGCCCTTGAAGATGGAGTACACCTTCGGGTCGCTCGCGATGATGTGCGTCGGCACGGTCAGCCGCGCCGCGGCGGCGCGGACGTCCCACGGGGTGTTCTGGGCGCTCGTCTGCTCGACCGCCCAGCGGCTCGCCTGCGCGGCGGAGAGCGCCTTCAGCTCGATGTCGTTCGGATGCCACGTGGGGTGCTCCGCCCGCACCGCCGCCTCCGACGGATCGGCGAACGCGCGCTCCTGACTCGTGCGGACGACCTCGCGGTCGTGGTCGGCGAGGTGGATGGCCGGGTCGACGAGCACGAGGCGCCGCGTCCACGCGGGCGTCGCCGCGCTCGCGCTGGTGGCCGCCGCGCCGCCGAGCGAGTGGCCCACGACGAGATCCCACGGCTCGCCGTCGGGAGCCGCCGTGTGCACGAGGTCGGCGGCGTACGCGGCGATCGAGTAGTCGACCGCCCGCGGGGCCGTGCCGTGGCCGCGCAGGTCGACGGCGGTGGCGTGCCACCCGGCATCCGCCAGCGCGACGCCGTAGAGCCACATCAGCGCGCCGTTCGAGCCGAGGCCGTGGACGAGCAGCGCGTGTGTGGTGGCGTGCGGGTCGCCCCACGACAGACGGGGGAGGGTGAGAGGTGCCGGCATGCGGTCAGGATATCGACACGCTCAGGTGATGACCGGCACCGGCTCGGTGTCGGGGATCGGGCTCGCGTCGCGGCCGCGCAGGTCGGGGAAGCCGCGCACGAACGCCGTCGCGACGAGCGCGCCGAGGATCGCGAACGCGGCCGCCGCGGCGTAGGCCCCGGCGGGGCCGACGCCGTCGATGAGGAAGCCCGCGACGGCCGAGCCGAGGGCGGCGCCGATCAGCTGGCCGGTGCCGATCCAGCCGTACGCCTCGGCGGTCTCGCTGAACTTCACGGATGCCGAGGTCATCGCGAACATCACGGCGAGGGCGGGCGCGACACCGGCGCCCGCGACGAGCAGGCAGGCGCTCACCCACCACGGAGTGGCGGGCGTGATGTCGCTGACGAAGAACGAGGCGGCGACGAGCCCGACCGCGACGGCGGTGAGGCGGCGTGCCATCGCCCACGGACCCATCGGGATGTGGCCGAACGCGAGCCCGCCGATGAGGCTGCCGACGGAGAAGACCGCGAGCACGAGGCCCGCCTCGAGGCCGCCGTGGCCGAACGTCGCGACGACGGCCGCCTCGACGGCCGAGGCGCCGCCGATGAGGAGGAAGCCGATGACGGTCGCGAGCAGCACGACGGGCTTGCCGAGCACGCGGCCGAACCCGCGGCGGCTGCGCGGGATGCGCACGCGGCCGAGTTCGGGGGAGAGGATGAACCACGTGCCGCCGCCGACGAGGAACACGACGATGAGCAGGAGCGCCGGCACGGTGCCGACCTGCGTGGCGACGAGCGTGATGACGACGGGCGCGAGGATCCAGATGATCTCCTGCAGGCTCGCGTCGAGGGAGAACAGCGGCGTGAGCTGACGGGAGTTGACGATCTTCGGGTAGATCGTGCGGACCGCCGACTGCACCGGCGGGGTGGACAGGCCCGCGATGAGCCCGAAGATCATGTATCCGACGATGTTCAGGGGTGCGAGGGCGAGCACGACGATCGCTGCGGCGCACACGGCCGTGGTGATCGTGAGCACGCGGCGCATGCCCCAGATGCCCATCCAGCGGCTCGTGACGGGGCCGGCGGTGGCCTGGCCGATCGAGGCTGCAGCGAGCACGAGGCCCGCCGCGCCGTAGGAGCCGGTCTGCTGCTCGACGTGGAGGAGGATCGCGAGGCTCGTCATCCCGTTGGGAAAGCGCGCCGTCAGCTGTGCGGCGATGATGCGCGCGACCCCTCGGGTGCGCAGGAGTTCCCGATATCCCGCCACCCCACAACGGTATCAATCGCGGAGGTGCGCCCGGCACGGGCATCCATCGGGCACATGCGACACGCCCGCGACACGCCGAGGCGGTGTTTCCACAACCGATCCGATGTCGGAGGCCCTCCGTAGCGTCGGATCTGTGGACGGATGCCGGTGACGCGAGCGAAAGGCGCGTGATTCAGGCCTTTTCCGGGCGTCGAAGCGGCGGCCGATCTGTGGATGAAACGGTGGACAAGATGTGTTGTACCTGGGGAGAGCGGTGAAAAACTACACGGATGTAACTACTACCCCTTGTGGTGCTTCCGAGTGTCCGTACCCATATGTAGTATTGGACTCCCGGCGAAGGACCGCCGGAGTGCTGGGCGAGATGTGAGGGGAGATAAGGATCGATATGGCGATCACGGTTTACACGAAGCCGTCGTGCGTGCAGTGCAACGCGACGTACCGGGCACTGGACTCGAAGGGCATCGACTATGAGGTCCTCGACCTCTCGGAAGACCCCGCAGCGCTCGAGCACGTGAAGTCGCTCGGCTACCTGCAGGCGCCGGTCGTCGTCACCGACGAGGACCACTGGTCGGGCTTCCGTCCCGACAAGATCGACGAACTCGCTTCGCGACTGGCGTGATCTGAGATGAGCGCGGTCGCCACGAGCGCGCCGCTGCTCGTCTACTTCTCCAGCGTGTCGGGAAACACGGCACGCTTCATCGAGAAACTGGGGCTGCCCGCGCGGCGCATCCCCCTACTGCCGACCGACCCCGAGATCGAGGTGGACGAGCCGTTCGTGCTCGTCACCCCGACCTACGGGGGCGGTCAGGGCAGAGGCGTCGAGAAGGGCGCCGTTCCGAAACAGGTGATCCGTTTTCTCAACGACGAGAAGAACCGGTCGCTCATCCGCGGGGTGATCTCCGCGGGCAACACCAATTTCGGCGAGCACTACTGCGTCGCCGGCGACATCATCAGCCGCAAGTGCACCGTGCCGCACTTGTATCGGCTAGAACTTTTCGGCACGCCTGAGGACGTCGCCCGTGTGAGCGACGGATTGGAACGATGGTGGACACAGCAGTGACCGAGGCGACCTTCAAGACCGATGCGCGATTCGAGGGGCTCGACTACCACGCCCTGAACGCGATGCTCAACCTGTACGGTGCGGACGGCAAGATCCAGTTCGACGCCGATCAGCGTGCAGCGCGGGAGTACTTCCTGCAGCACGTCAACCAGAACACCGTCTTCTTCCACTCGCTCAAGGAGCGCCTGGACTACCTCGTCGAGAAGGAGTACTACGAGGGCGCGGTGCTGGAGAAGTACCCGTTCGAGTTCATCCAGCGCCTCAACGACCGCGCGTACGCGGCGAAGTTCCGTTTCGAGACGTTCCTCGGCGCGTTCAAGTACTACACGAGCTACACGCTGAAGACGTTCGACGGCAAGCGCTACCTCGAGCGCTTCGAAGACCGCGTCGTCATGACCGCGCTGGGTCTCGCCGACGGCGACCAGCGCCTCGCCGAGCAGCTCGTCGACGAGATCATCTCCGGCCGCTTCCAGCCCGCCACCCCGACCTTCCTCAACACGGGCAAGGCGCAGCGCGGCGAGCTCGTCAGCTGCTTCCTGCTGCGGATCGAAGACAACATGGAGTCGATCGCCCGCGGCATCAACTCCGCGCTGCAGCTCTCCAAGCGCGGCGGCGGCGTCGCTCTGCTGCTGTCGAACATCCGCGAGGCCGGCGCGCCGATCAAGCAGATCGAGAACCAGTCGTCGGGCATCATCCCCGTCATGAAGCTGCTCGAAGACAGCTTCAGCTACGCCAACCAGCTGGGCGCCCGGCAGGGTGCCGGCGCGGTGTACCTGTCGGCGCACCACCCCGACATCCTGCGCTTCCTCGACACGAAGCGGGAGAACGCCGACGAGAAGATCCGCATCAAGACGCTCTCGCTCGGTGTCGTCATCCCCGACATCACCTTCGAGCTCGCCAAGAACGGCGAGGACATGTACCTCTTCTCGCCGTACGACGTCGAGAAGGTCTACGGCGTGCCGTTCGGCGACATCTCGGTCACCGAGAAGTACCGCGAGATGGTCGACGACTCGCGCATCAAGAAGACCAAGATCGGGGCGCGCGAGTTCTTCCAGACCCTCGCCGAGATCCAGTTCGAGTCGGGCTACCCGTACATCATGTTCGAGGACACGGTGAACAAGGCCAACCCGATCAAGGGCCGCATCAACATGTCGAACCTCTGCAGCGAGATCCTGCAGGTGAACACGCCGACGACGTACAACGAAGACCTCTCGTACGCCGAGATCGGCAAGGACATCTCCTGCAACCTCGGGTCGATGAACATCGCGCTGGCGATGGACGGCAAAGACCTCGCCGGCACCGTCGAGACCTCGATCCGCGCGCTCACCGCGGTCAGCGACCAGAGCCACATCCGCTCCGTCCGCTCGATCGAAGACGGCAACGACCGTTCGCATGCGATCGGCCTGGGCCAGATGAACCTCCACGGCTACCTCGCGCGCGAGCACGTGTACTACGGGTCGGAAGAGGGCCTCGACTTCACGAACATCTACTTCTACACGGTGCTCTTCCACGCGCTGCGCGCGTCGAACCAGATCGCGATCGAGCGCGGCACCGCGTTCGACGGCTTCGCGGACTCGACGTACGCGTCGGGGGAGTTCTTCGACAAGTACACGGATGCCGCGTGGGAGCCCGAGACCGCGAAGGTGACCGAGCTGTTCACCGGCATCCACATCCCCACGCAGGATGACTGGCGCGAGCTCAAGGCATCCGTCCAGCAGCACGGCATCTACAACCAGAACCTGCAGGCGGTGCCGCCGACCGGCTCGATCTCGTACATCAACAACTCGACGTCGTCGATCCACCCGATCGCGTCGAAGATCGAGATCCGCAAGGAAGGCAAGATCGGTCGCGTCTACTACCCGGCGCCGTTCATGACGAACGACAACCTGGAGTACTACCAGGACGCGTACGAGATCGGTTACGAGAAGGTCATCGACACGTACGCCGCGGCGACGCAGCACGTCGACCAGGGCCTGTCGCTGACGCTGTTCTTCAAGGACACCGCCACCACGCGCGACATCAACAAGGCGCAGATCTACGCGTGGCGCAAGGGCATCAAGACGATCTACTACATCCGCCTGCGGCAGATGGCGCTCGAGGGCACCGACATGACCGAGTGTGTCTCGTGCATGCTGTGATCTGCCGGACCAGAACGACGAGGAACAACCCATGACCCCTCCCGAGCCGCTCAAGCTCATCGACCACGTGCAGGCCATCAACTGGAACCGCATCCAGGACGAGAAGGACCTCGAGGTGTGGAACCGCCTCGTGAACAACTTCTGGCTGCCCGAGAAAGTGCCGCTGTCCAACGACGTGCAGTCGTGGGCGACGCTCACCCCCGAGGAGCAGACGGCGACCATGCGCGTGTTCACGGGGCTCACGCTCCTCGACACGATCCAGGGCACCGTCGGCGCCGTGTCGTTGATCCCCGACGCGATCACGCCGCACGAGGAGGCGGTGTACACGAACATCGCGTTCATGGAGTCGGTGCACGCGAAGAGCTACTCGTCGATCTTCTCGACGCTGTGCTCGACGCCCGAGATCGACGACGCGTTCCGCTGGTCGGTGGAGAACGAGAACCTTCAGACGAAGGCGCGGATCGTCATGGACTATTACCGCGGCGACGAGCCCCTGAAGCGCAAGGTCGCCTCGACGCTGCTCGAGTCGTTCCTCTTCTACTCGGGGTTCTATCTGCCGCTGTACTGGTCGTCGAAGGCGAAGCTGACGAACACGGCCGACATCATCCGCCTCATCATCCGCGACGAGGCCGTGCACGGCTACTACATAGGCTACAAGTTCCAGAAGGGGCTCGAGAAGCTGACGCAGGCCGAGCGCGATGAGCTGAAGGACTACACGTTCTCGCTGCTCTACGAGCTCTACGACAACGAGGTGCAGTACACGCAGGACCTCTACGACGGCATCGGCCTCACCGAGGACGTCAAGAAGTTCCTGCACTACAACGCGAACAAGGCGCTGATGAACCTCGGCTACGAGGCGATGTTCCCCGCGCAGGTGACGAACGTGAACCCGGCGATCCTGTCGGCGCTTTCACCGAACGCAGACGAGAACCACGACTTCTTCTCGGGATCGGGTTCGAGCTACGTCATCGGCAAGGCCGTCGCCACCGAAGACGACGACTGGGATTTCTAGAACCTGCGGAATCACGCGGAAATCTCCACCGAAAGAGGCCCCCGGCGAGCAGCTCACACGAGCGCTCGCCGGGGGCCTCCTTGTCGTCGTGACTACATTCTGACCACATGTGCTACGCGATCGCCGCGACGGACGCGTGGCCAACCCCCGCAGGTGTGCACCTCGACGCCGACCAGCACCGGACGCTGGGGCTCGCGCTCGCTCCGGTCGTCGCCGCGCTGCTCTGAGGCGCCGCCGGCGGGTGTCCGCCCGGCCGCCCGGTGTGCCGGTCGGATAGTCTGCCCGTCGGAAGGGGTGAGTGGATGCCGGAGCGAACGAACGAGGTGACGCCCGAGCGCGTCTTGGCCGGCGTGCAGGCGCAGCTCAAGCGGTCGAGCTCGTTCGCTGACACGATCGATCCTGTCGCGGCGCTGAAGACCTATGGGCGCCTGCTCGATCTGGTGCGACCGCGCCTCGCATCGTTCCGCGTCGCGGCGGGACTGCCCGCCCGGCCGCGCGCCTTCGCGAGCACCCACGCGGAGATCGCCACGCGCACCTATCGTCACCGGACCGCGCCGTCGGACCGCGTCTTCACGTACTGGGACAAGCCGCTCGAGACCGCGCCGCCGCTCGTCCAGGCGTGCATCGCGCAGATGCGCACAGTGTACCCGGCGCTCCGCGTGCTCGACCGTACGTCGGTGCGGGACGTCGTCGAGATCCCGGTGCGCATCGCCGAGCTTCTCGAAGTCGACCGGCCCGCGCACTTCTCCGACTACATCCGCACGAAGATCCTCGAGGAGCGCGGCGGCATCTGGGCCGACGCGACGGCCTGGATCGGTCGCAATCTCGACGACGACCTCGAGCGGGAGTACCTGCGCGCCGGGACGATCTTCCCGCGGTGGACGCGGCGCTCGATCGCCAACTGGTTCATCGCGTCGTACCCGCACACGCCGCTGCTGTCCCTGCAGCGCATGACCCTCGACGCGTGGTGGGAGGAGAACGACGACCTTCCCCACTACTTCCTCTACCACCGCATCTTCGAGGTGCTCCAGCGACTCGTGCCCGAGGTGCGCGGTCAGTGGGATGCCGCCCCGACGCTCTCGGCGGCCGGAGCGCACCGGCTGCAGCTCGAGATGATGCAGCCGTGGCGGCCCGACACGCTCACCACGATCGCGCAGAGCGCGCCGCTGCAGAAGCTCAGCTACAAGTACGACGAGGTGCCCGCGGGATCCGTGCTCGAGCACCTCACGCGCGACTACGCGACGGATGCCGCGGAGCCGGCCTGAGCCAGCGAACGCGAGAGACCGATGCTTCAGATAGACTGAAGGTGTGTTCCGAACCCCGCAGTCCCTCTTCCGCACGCTCGCGATCGCCGAGGCCGTCTCCTGGACCCTGCTGATCGCCGGGCTCATCATCCGCGCCGTGACCGGCTGGGCGCCGGCGGTGACGATCGGCGGTGGCATCCACGGCTTCGTCTTCCTCTCCTACGGCGCGACTGTGGTGCTCGTCGCCCTCAACAATCGCTGGGGCGCCGGGCCGACGATCCTCGCCCTGGTGAGTGCCATCGTGCCGTACGCCACCGTTCCCGCCGAGATCGTGCTGCAGCGGCGCGGACTGCTGGCCGGGTCATGGCGGCTCGCCGCCGATCGCACCTCGACCGACGCGCGCTGGTACGACCGTCCGCTCGCCTGGCTGCTCGCCCGACCCTCCCTGCTGTTCGGCGGCATCGCCGTCGCCGTCGTGGCGCTCTACACGGTGCTGCTGATCGTCGGGCCTCCCGGCGGGTCCCCGGCGCAGGCCTGATCCACCGCAGCTCTGATCTAGCCTTCGTCTCCGCGGCCCGCGCACCGCGGTCAGTCGTACGGGACGAGCTCCTGCAGCGCCCAGCGGTTGCCGTCGGGGTCGCGGAACGACACGAACCGGCCCCAGTCGAGCTCCTCGACGCCCTCCGCGTCGACCCCGACCGCGCGCAGCTGCGCGAGCGCCGCATCCGCGTCGGCGACGACCACCTGGATCACGTCGAGCGTGCCCGGCGGCACGTCGGAGCCGAGACCCTCGCCGATGGCGATCGAGCATGCCGAGCCAGGCGGCGTCAGCTGCACGAAACGCACGTCCTGCGATGGGGACGCGTCGATGTCCGCGTGAAAGCCGATCCGCGTGTAGAACTCCTTCGCCCGGTCGACGTCGGTCACCGGCACGAAGATGAGCTCGATCTTCCAGTCCATGGCATCCGCCCTTCCCTCGTGTGGACTGCGTACGTGACTCACGGTACGGCGGGCCTCCGACACCGGCGCGCCCTCGATAGCATGTGCCTATGAGTCAGGACGCTCCGCGCTTCAGCCCCGTCATCGCGCTGCTCGCGGTCTCGGCGATGTGGGAGGGCCAGCTCGCGGCGATCCTGAAGGACCTCGGCATCACGACACGCAAGTTCGGGCTGCTCGGACACATCTACGCCGAGCCGGGCATCTCGTTCTCCGAGCTCGCCCGTCGCTCGCACATCACCGTGCAGTCGGCGCACACCGCGGTGCGCACGCTCGTCGACGAGGGGCTGGTCGAGGATGCCACGGCGCACGCCGGCGCGGCGAGCGACCTGCACGTCACACCGAAGGGCGCCGAGGTGCTGCAGACCGCCCGCAACCGGCTGTTCGAGCTCGACGGCGCGCTCGCCCAGCGCCTGCCGAACGTCGCCGCCTCGCTCGACGGCATCCGCGCCGGGATCGTCTGACCCGGTGTCGACTCTCCGCACCGTCTCCCGCTGGGCGCTCGCCGCGCTGCTGATCGCCGCGGGCGTCGGCCACCTCACCACGCTCCGCCGAGGTTTCCGGATCGTCGTCCCCGACTGGGCGACGCGGCTGCTGCGCACCGACAAGGACACGATCGTCGTCGTCTCGGGGGTCGTCGAGATCGCCCTCGGCGCGGCGCTCGTCGCTCTGCCGAAGGAACGTTCGCGCGTCGGAGCGGCGGTGGCGGCGTTCTTCGTGGCCGTCTTCCCCGGCAACGTCCACCAGTGGCAGACGGGCCGGTCGGCGCCCGGCCTCGACACCGACGGACGGCGGCTCGCGCGGCTGTTCCTGCAGCCCGTCCTCGTCGCGTGGGCGCTGTGGGCGACGCGCGGCGGAGGTCAGCGCCGCGTCGACACCGTGACGGTGAAGCGCGGGTCGCGGGCCACCTGACGGGTCGGTCCGACGAGGCGCTCGAGCGCGCCGCGGTAGGCGAGCGGCGAGTTCCACACGCACCACAGCTCGCCGCCCGGGCGCAGCACGCGCGCGGCATCGGCGAACAGGAGCGGCGCGATGCGGTCGGTGACCGCCGCGCCGGAGTGGAACGGCGGGTTGAGCGTGATGACGGATGCCGAGGCATCCGCTCGCTCACGGAGCGCGTCGTCCCGCACCACCTCCGCGCGCCCCTCGACCCCGTTCGCCGCCATCGTCGCGCGGGCGGAGGCGACCGCGACCGCCGACTGGTCGGACGAGCGCACCCGGGCGTCGAGGTTCTGCGTCGCGAGCCACGCGCCGATGACGCCGTTGCCGCACGCGAGATCGAGCCAGGGGTCGCTTTCGCCGCCGCCCGGTAGGTCGGTGGGGAGGTGCGCGAGCAGCAGCCGCGTGCCGGCATCGAGCCGCACGCCGCCGAACGTGCCCCCGTACCCGCGCAGCTCGAGCCCGTGCACGTGGGCCGAGGCGGGCATCGGATCGGCTCCGTCGTGCGGATCTCGGGCGATCAGCACGCGCGACTTCTGTCGCGCATGCGTCACGTCGACGCGGGCGAAGAACTCGCCGAGCACGGCGTTCATCGCGACGCTCATGTGCTTGATGCGCCCACCGGCATACACGACGACGTCGGGCGCCGCGTGTGCGGCGATTAGCCCCGCCACGTCGCGCAGCGCCTCGAGGGACCGCGGCAGGCGCAGCAGCACGACGCGCGCCCCGCGCACCGCGTCGGGATCGAGATCGGGGTGCACCGTGAGCCGGTCGTCGAGACCGAGACGCGCCGCGTTCGCGACGATCGCCCGCTCGCCGGCGAGTGCGTCCTGATGCACGCGGAGGCCCCGAGCGCCGTCCCACGCCGCGCCGAGCGCGAGGGCACCGTACGCGTCGCCGATGACCGTGATCGCCCCGTCGCCCGCGGGCTCGCGCGCCTCTCGTGATTCGTCGAGGATCAGCCGATCGGCGGCATCGGATGCCACGAGCCCCGGCCCCTCGACGTCGGGGGCGCGGCGGAGCGAGTCGAACGGAAAGCTCACCGGCGAGCGACCAGGTCCTCGTCGGTCCAGGCCGACTCGGCATAGCGCAGCCGCGCATCGGCCGGCACGCACTCGTCGCCGATGCGGATGCCGGCGGCGATCCTGCCCTCCGCCCGCAGCTCGTGGAGCGAGGCGACCGCGCGGCGGCGCAGCTCCCACGGGTCGATCGTGTTGAGGTGGATCTTCGTGCCGCCCTCGAAACCGGCGGGGTTCGAGATGCGCCACTTCAGCACGACGCGCCACGGCATGGGCCACGGCGCCCCCGGCGGACGGTAGTGCCACTCCTCGTTCGTCGGCACGAGCGGACCCGTCGCGGCGTGCAGAGCGTGCAGCAGGTCGGAGACGGCGCGCACCCCGGCATCCGAGTGCTCCTGCGGCAGGTTCGCCTCCGACGTCGAGTAGACCTCGAACGCGGGGTAGCGGTGTCCGACGCCCGCGAAGGCGACCGCGCCGTCGGTCGCGGCGACGAGGAGGCGCTCGGCGACGGCGAGGTCGGCGATCTCGCGCTGGTAGAGGTCACGGTCGTGGGAGAGGAGGCGCAGCTCGTGATCGACCTGCGGACCGTGCTCGTCGATCGCGACGAGCTGCTTGTGCAGGTGCTCGAACGATGCGCCGGCGGGCCGCAGCCAGTTCTGGAACACGGCGACGTAGGCGGCGTTCGGCTGCGCAGCCTGGATCTCCGCGAGCGAGCGCACGGTATAAGCGGTGTACGCGGCGTGCTCGTCGGGGGTCAGGGTTCCCGCCGAGGCGAGGTCGTCGTCGGTCGCCGCGCCGTCGACGAGGTGACGGCGGGCGACGATGACGTCGTGCGAGCCGCCGAGGAGGTCGAGCGCGGCCTCTTCGACGGAGACTTCGACGCCCGCCGCCGCCGCACGGATCGCGGCGAGCGACTCGATATGCGCGCGGCCTGCCGGGCTCGACAGGTAGTCCTGCGCCCACTGCACGACCGCGGACGGCTGGCGGAACCCGTGGTTCTCGCGCCAGTACTCGGCCGACACGATCTCGAAGAGATTTCCGAAGCGACGGAACTCGGCGACGGTGTCGAACAGCTCGGCGGCGGGGGTGTGACGGTGCTCCGCGAAGTCGGGGCCGACGAGGCGGGTCTTCTCCGGCGTGGTCTCGAGGTAACGCGTCGCGCAGAAGGCGCACAGGCCGTCGGCCTCGCCCGCGGCAACGGGGCGCGGCTCGCCGCGCGGGGCGGAGATCGGCCGGTTCGCGCGGCCGGGCACGGTCCACACGCGCGTGCCGGTGAGGGGTCCGATCTGTTTGACCGTGCCATCGGGGAGTCGCCGGATGGGGGATGCTGCCGCGCCGCTCACCTGACCAGCCTATCGCCGAACCGCTCTGACCGCAGGATGAAGTAGCAATAATGTTCTAGATGAGGGGGATTCGGCGGCACAAGAGGAGAAGATGAGTTCCCCATCGATGCGCGGGCCTGGGCCTCTGCACGCGTCGGGCGCATACTTGCTCTCATGAAGACGTTCGCGCGCTGGCTGCTCGCCGGCGGGATGGTGTTCGCGGGGCTCAGTCATCTGTTCTGGGCGCGACGGGAGTTCCAGGCGCAGGTGCCCGACCTCGTCACCGATGCGCTCCCGATCGATAAGGACGCGGTCGTGGTGGCGTCGGGCGCCGTCGAGATCATGCTCGGGGCGGCGCTCGTCGTGCTGCCGAAGGAGCGCCGCCGGATCGGGGCGATCCTCGCCGCGTTCTTCGTCGCGGTCTTCCCCGGCAACATCGCGCAGGCGACGCAGAAGCGCGCCGCCTTCGGACTCGACAGCGACGGCGCGCGCATCGCGCGGCTCTTCTTCCAGCCGCTGCTGGTGTGCTGGGCGCTCTGGTCGACGCGCGACTGACCGCACCCCCGCTTCGTTGTGTGTCGGGGGTCAGCGCTTCGTCGGCACCTTGATCGAGGCGGTCTCGGCGGCGACGCGCTCACGGTCGACGCGGTCGATCTCGCGCAGCGAGATGCCCTTCGTCTCGCGCATCGACACGACGGCGACGAGGGTGATCGCCGCGGCGGCCGCGAGGTAGACGGCGACGCCGACCCACGATCCGGTCTGCGAGAGGATCGCCGTCGCGATGATCGGCGCGAGCGAGCCGGCGACGATCGAGGTCACCTGGTAGCCGAACGAGACGCCCGAGTAGCGCATGCGCGTCGGGAACATCTCCGACATGATCGCCGGCTGCGGCGCGTACATGAACGAGTGGATGACCAGACCCAGGCAGATCGCCAGGATGATGATCACGGGCTCCTTCGTGTTGAACATCGGGAAGGCGATGAAGCCCCACGCCGCCGCGGTGACCGCGCCGAAGCCGTACACCGGCTTGCGGCCGATGCGGTCGCTCAGGCGGCCGACGAGCGGGATCACGATCATGTGCACGATGTGGGCGATCGCGATCATCGCGAGCACCTCGGCGGTGTCCATCTCGAGGAACTTCTGCAGGTACACGATCGAGAAGGTGACCACCAGGTAGTACATGATGTTCTCCGCGAAGCGCAGACCCATCGCGGTGAGGATGCCGCGCGGGTAGCGCTTGAGCACCTCGAAGACGCCGTAGCTGATCTCGTCCTTGGCCTCGACCTCCTTCTGCACCTCGAGGAAGATCGGGGCGTCGGTGATCTTGGTGCGGATGTAGTAGCCGATCGCGACGATCACGACCGAGAGCCAGAACGCGACGCGCCAGCCCCATGCGAGGAAGTCGTCGTTCGACAGCGTGCGGCTGAGCACCAGCAGCACGACGGTGGCGATGAGGTTTCCGATCGGCACGGCGGCCTGCGGGAACGACGACCAGAACCCGCGGCTCTTGTCGGGGGAGTGCTCGGCGACCAGCAGCACGCCGCCGCCCCACTCGCCGCCCACGGCGAAGCCCTGCGCGAAGCGCAGGACCACGAGCAGCACCGGCGCGAGGTAGCCGACCTGCTGGAACGTCGGCAGGCAGCCCATCAGGAACGTCGCGACGCCCACGAGGATGATCGCGACCTGCAGGAGCTTCTTACGGCCGTACTTGTCGCCGAAGTGGCCGAACACGATCCCACCCAGCGGCCGTGCGATGAAGCCCACCGCATAGGTCACGAACGCCGCGATGATGCCCGCGTACGGGTCGTCGGAGGGCGGGAACATGAGCGTGCCGAACACGAGGGTCGCGGCGGTGGCGTAGAGGAAGAACTCGTACCACTCGACGATGGTCCCGGCCATCGATGCGGTGACGACCCGACGGAGACCGGACTGCGGGGGCGTGCCGTGCGATGCGGTCGCTGAAACCATGCGCTGATACCTCCTTGTAGAGCGCGATGCGGCGAGGGATGCCGCGCCGTGGACGCTACCTGAAAAGTGATTCAGGTACAAGGTTCAGTGCCGCACAGTGCCTGTGCGCTCGCGCACCGGATCGGGCGTGCAGCCGCGGCTACGAGCGTCGCCGCGCGTAACGATGCTCCGGGCGCCCGGTGGTGCCGTAGCGCAACCGCACGTCTACGATGCCGCGCGCGGCCAACGCTGCGAGGTGGCGCTGGGCGGTGGCGCGGGAGACGCCCGCCCGGTCGGCGATCTCCGCCGCCGAGGACTCGTCGTCGCCGAGGGCGCCCAGGATCACCTGCTCGGTCGCCGATCGCGATACGGACGACGAATCGCCGCCCGCGCGGAGGATGCCGAGCGCCCGATCGATCTCGTCCTGCGACACGGTGCGCCGCTCGTCGAGCACGTTGCGGAAGCGGACATAGCGATCGAGCACGTCGCCGAGCGCGCGCCGCTCGAACGGCTTCACGAGGTATCCGAGCGCGCCGGCGCGCAGGGCGCGGCGCACCGTCGCCGCGTCGCTCGCGGCCGAGAGCACGAAGGCGTCGATCGGGGTCTCGCGCACGAACGCGATCCCGTCGCCGTCCGGCAGATACGCGTCGACGAGCAGGAGGTCCGGACGCTCGGTGCGGACGGCGGCCGTCGCGTCGGCGAGCGTGCGCACCGGCTCGAGCGCCCGGTAGGCGGACCGCTCGGCCACGATCTCACGATGCAGACCGGCGACGCGGAAGTCGTCGTCGACGACGAGCACGCGCAGAGGAGTCGTCATGGGGTGGGGTCCCTTCGGTCGGCGATGCCGCGCGGTGCAGAGCCGGGGTCGGGGGAGTCGTCGACGCGGGCATCGCCGAGAACGCCGCGCAACCGCGCGCCGAACACCGCCCCGGTGTGCGCGGAGGTGCCGCCGGGCGAGATGAGCCACACGTCGCCCCCGCCGCGGCGCGCCAGCTCGCGCGACAGCGGCAGGCCCACGCCCAGCCCGTGCACCCGATCGATATCGACGGCGGTCCGCCCGCTCCGCACGAACAGGTCGATGTCGGCTCGCACACCGGCGCCGGAATCGGCGACGGTGAGCACCAGGTCGTGCCCATCGCTGAAGCATCCGATCTGCACATGGCGTGGCTCGTGGCCCTCGACGGCGGCCTGCACCGCGTTGTCGACGAGGTTGCCGAGCACCGCGGCCACGTCCTCCACATCGATCAGCGGTGCCAGCAGTAGCGAGTCCGGGTCGACCGAGATCCGTACGCCCCGTTCTCCCGCCTCGAGGGCGTGCGCGCCGATGAGGGCATGCAAGAGGCTGTCGCCGATGCGGTCGATGCTCTCGACGGGGTAGTCGACGGGTCCACGATGCAGCTGCTCGCCCAGGAACTCGCGAGCCTCCGCGGGGCGGTCGGCGTCGAGCATCGCGACGGCGACGTGGAGGCGGTTGGCGAACTCGTGCCGCTGCACACGCAACGCACCCGTCATGGCCCGCACCGTGTCGAGTCGCTCGCTGAGCGCCGCGACGTCGGTGCGGTCTCGGATGATCAGCACGGTGCCCAGGTCGCGTCCGCCGTGGCGTACGGGCTGCGCGTCGGCGTAGAGCACCCGGTCGCCCACGACCACGCCCGCACTCGCGGTGCCCTCACGGGCCGCGGCGAGGATGGCGGGCGCGATACCCAGCCGCTCCAGGCTCATCCCGGTGGGGTCACCGAGTTGCAGCATCCGTCGTGCTGCGTCGTTGCAGAGCCGGACGACACCGCGGTGGTCCAGGGCCACGACCCCGTCGCCGACTCCGTCGAGGACGGCGGCCTGATTCTGGACGAGGGCGACGAGCTCTTCCGGCTGCAGACCCAGCGTGAGCCGCTCCCACCGTCGCCGCAGCACGATTCCGGCGATGGCGGCGAGCAGGACTCCCGCGCCCGCGGCCGCAGCGACCCCGCCGAGCAGCGCCGGCAGATCGTCGAACACGCTCGAGGGTTCGAAGCCGACGCTCACCTCGCCGACCGGAGAGGCACCCGGCGGGCGCGCGCCGTCGGCGCCGGGGGGCCAGATCGGCACCTTCGCGCGAGCCGAGACGCCGAGCGTCCCCTGCTGCCAGGTAATCACCTCGTTGCCGGCGAGCACGTCGCGAAAGTCGGTGCTGACCGGCTGGCCGAGGAGGGCGGGGTCGGGATGGGCCAGGCGGATGCCGTGGTCGTCGGTGATCACGACGAACAGGGTGCCGGTGCGCGCGGTCACGTCGGTGGCCAGCTCCTGCAGCGGGCCGCCGGTCAGATCCGCGCGGCGCGGCGTGCCGGGATCGGCGCTGATCTCGGCCACCGCGGCGCGCACCTGTGGGTCGACGGCGATGGTGCGGGCGATGTTCAGGGCGGAGGTCTCGGCCTCCGCACGCAGCTGCTGGACACCGAGCAGCACGAAGACGAGGACGCACACCGCGACCACGGCGGCGGCCGTCGCCAGCTGCACGAGCATCACTCGCGTCGCGAACCTCATCTGGTGAGCATAATGTGCTGAACTCGCGTTGCGCGCAGAAGTCCGAGCAATGAGAGATACCTCGCGCGGGCGCGGCGGCCTCCCTAGAGTCGCGGAATCCGGTCGACGAGGCGCGTCGGCCGCAGACGAAGGAGTCGAGATGCCCCCTGTTCTCACGTCACTCGCGGCCGCGGCCGACGAGGGTTACGACCTGGCGTTCACGCCGTCGGACGGCGTGCTGGTCGTCCTCGGGTTCACGATGGTGCTGACGTTCATGGCGCTGATCATGACGCGACGGCTGACCCCCATGGTCGCCTTGATCGTGGTGCCCACGATCTTCGGTCTCTTCGCCGGAGCGGGTTTCGGCCTGGGGGACATGATCATCGACGCGATCAAGTCCATGGCGCCCACCGCGGCGCTGCTCATGTTCGCGATCATGTACTTCGGGATCATGATCGACGTCGGTCTGTTCGACCCGCTCATCCGCCTGATCACGCGTGTGCTCGGCGACGATCCCGCCAAGGTGGTGCTGGGCACCGCACTGCTCGCCGGAGCGGTGTCGCTGGACGGCGACGGCTCGACGACGTTCATCATCACGACCTCGGCGATGCTGCCCATCTATCTGCGCCTCGGCATGAGCCCGGTCGTGCTCACCTGCGTCGCGGGACTCATGAACGGCACGCTCAACATCGTGCCGTGGGGCGGTCCGACGGTGCGGGCGGCATCCGCCCTGTCGCTGCAGCCGACGGACATCTTCGTTCCCATGCTGCCCTCGCTCGCGACCGGCCTCGTGATCTCGCTGGCCTTCGCCTGGTTCCTCGGGCTCGGTGAGCGCCGCCGCCTCGCTGGCTCGATCGACACCACCCGCATCGAGGCGACTCGCGGAGACGGCATCTTCGGCGCTCCCCGCCTCTTCCGCGGGGCCGAACCGAAGCCCGGTGCCGCCGCGACGCTGCGCACCGGCAACATCGTCACCGTCCGGGGTGCGCGCGACGCCGTCGCCGCCGCCGCGCTGGTGGATGCCGCCGACACCGCCATGGCCGACACGATGCTCGACCCGAACCGGCCCACGCTGCGCCCGCGTCTGATCTGGTTCAACCTCGTGCTGACCGTCGCTGTCATGGTGCTGCTGGTGCTCGACCTCTTCCCGCTCGCGTTCGTGTTCATGGTCGGTGCGGCGATCGCGCTGATCGTCAACTTCCCGAAACTCAAGAGCCAGGCGGACGAGATCGTCGCCCATGCCCCCTCCATCGTCGGCGTCGTGTCGATGGTCCTCGCCGCCGGCGTGCTGGTCGGTGTGCTCAACGGCACCGGGATGGTGACGGCGATGGCCTCGTGGATCACCTCGGTGATCCCTGCCGAGATGGGACCCTTCCTCGCGGTCATCACGGGTGTGCTGTCGATCCCGTTCACGTTCTTCATGTCCAACGACGCCTTCTACTTCGGCATCCTGCCGGTGCTGGCCGAGAGCGCCTCGCACTTCGGCATCGCACCCGTCGAGATGGCGCGCGCCTCGATCACCGGCCAGCCCGTCCACCTGCAGAGCCCGCTCGTTCCGGCGATCCTGCTGCTGGTCTCGCTGGCGAACGTCAACCTCGGCGACCACCACAAGAAGGTGCTGTGGCGGGCTGTCGTCGTCTCGCTGGCAATGCTGGTCGTCGGCGTGATCGTCGGGGTGATCCCGCTCGCCGCCTGAGGGTGCTCAGGCACGGCCGACGGCATCAGCTCCCGTCGGCCGTGCCGTCGTCGGCGGCGTGGGGGCGCACACGCACGATGTTCGTCGTCTCGTCGATGTCGGCGACGCCGGGATAGGCCTTCACGAAATCGGAGAAGGACCGGTGCCCCAGTGCCTTCTCACTGAAGGACGGGTCCATGCGCTTGAGCAGGTTCTTCACTGCCGACAGGTGCACCCACTCGTCGTCGGTGCGCTCCTGCTCCAGACGCAGAGCGCGCCCGAGAAGCTCCGCCGTGGGGTCTTCGGTCTTCGTGCGTCGGCGCGACGAGGACGAGACCGCCGTCGCTGCGGCATCCGTCTTCTTCTGGGTCGCGGCCGATGCGGGCAGCACCACTCCGGGCAGCGAGTCGTACGAGTCGAACTGGTCGCACGCCGCGGCGAGCGACTTCGCGGTCGATCCGGCGACGCCGACGCCCACCACGACGCGGCCGAGCCGCTTGCAGCGCTGCGCGAGCGGCACGTAGTCGCTGTCGCCCGCGACGATCACGACGTGGGTGAGGTCGGGCAGGCGGAACATGTCCTCGACGGTGTCGACGGCCAGGCGGATGTCGGCCCCGTTCTTGGCGTAGGCCGCGGCCGGGAACAGCTGCACCAGGTCGACCGCCCGCGCGACCAGCTGCGAGCGGTAGAACGCGTTGACCGGTGACGACCAGTCGGCGTACGCCCGCGTGAGCACGAGCGTGCCGAAGGATGCCGCGTAGTCGATGATCGCGCCCACGTCGATCATCGCGTCCTTGAGCTTCTGCGCGATCTCGGGCGCGGCGGGGTCGGCGATGATCTTCTGCCGGTCGCCGGCGTACGAGTTGCGCCCGTGCACGCGGTCGTACCAGCTCATCACGATGTTGTCGAAGTCGAGGTAGACCGCGACGCGGGGGTTGTGGAGGTCGGGCATGTCAGCGCTCTTTCGGGTAGACGACGCCGAGCTGGGCGCGGATGTCGTCGAGGGTGGCCATGATCGCGATCGACTCGTCGAAGGGTAGCAGGTCGCTGTCGGTGCGGCCTTCGCGGAGGAGATGCTCCGCGTAGAGCGCCTCGAACTGCGTGCCGCGGCCGGCGAACGCGCTCGTGTAGTCCTCGATCACCGTGCCGTCGGTCGCGGTCACCCGGAACGAGGTGGGCGTGTACCAGACGCGGTCGATGTCGATGCGGGCGTCGGTGCCGATCACGTGCGCCGTGTTGGGCCCGGCCGCACGCGAGCTCATCGCGATCGACGACAGGCCGCCGCCGGCGTGCACTGCGGCGATCGCGACGTCGGAGTCGGCGCCCGTCTCGGCGAGGCGGCCGACGGCGCGCGCCGATTCGATGGGGCCGAGGATGTCGACGGCGAACGAGACCGGGTAGATGCCGAGGTCGAGCAGGGCGCCGCCGCCGAGCTCGAGCGCGTTCAGCCGGTGCGCGGGATCGTCGGAGATCCGCTGCGTGTGGTCGGCGATGACGGTGCGCACCTCGCCCAGGGTGCCGGCCGCGACGATCTCGCGGACGCGCACCATGTGCGGCAGGTACCGCGTCCACATCGCCTCCATGACGAGCCGTCCGCGCGCGGCGGCGAGGTCGCGCAGCGCGATCGCCTCGTCGGCGTCGAGGGTCACCGCCTTCTCGATGAGCACGTGCTTGCCGGCTTCGAGGGCGAGGGTCGCGTGGGCGAGGTGGTGGCTGTGCGGGGATGCCACGTAGACGATGTCGACCTCGGGGTCGGCCACGAGCGCCTCGTACGAGCCGTGTGCGTGGGCGATGCCGTACTGCTCGGCGAAGGCGCGCGCCGACTCGGCGCTGCGCGATCCGACGGCGACGACGTCGAGGCCCGCGGTGCGGAGGTCGGCGGTGAAGGCGTGCGCGATGCCGCCCGTTGCGAGGATGCCCCAGCGGATGTCGGTCATGCGTCGAGCCTAGCCGCGTCGCCGCCTTAGTCTCGGAGCGTGACCCCGACGAACGAGCCCGCGATCGCGCGCTTCCGCGAACTCCTGCAGATCCCGACCGTCTCCCGCACCGACGAGAGCGAGATCCAGTGGCAGCCGTTCGACGATTTCCTCGCCGCGCTCGTGCGACTGTACCCGCGCGCCCATGAGACCCTCTCCCGCGAGGTCGTCGACGGGCATTCGCTGCTCTACCGGTGGCCGGGTGCGCGCGGCGGCGAGGATCCGCTCGTGCTCATGGCGCACCTCGACGTCGTGCCGGTCGTCGACGAGGAATGGGAGCACCCGCCGTTCGCCGCCGAGATCGTCGGCATGTAGTCGATGTCGCGGCCCACGGACTGGCATGTCGTTGACCTCGGAGGTGACCCCACCCCCGGGGAGTCTTGGGGTGTGCGGGCGCTTTCGGGCGCCTACGGGAGCATCGCGACCACCGCCAGTGAGGTGTCCACGATCGTCGAGGCGATCAACACGACCTCCCGATCCGGGATCTGGATCGGGCAGGCCGGTGACGCGTTTCGCACGAAGATCGACTCCCTTCCTGACGACGCCCGAAAGTGCACCGACAGTTACGGGATCGCCCGCGACGCGATGACCCGGTGGGCATCGACGATCGATGACACCCAGGCCCGCGCCGATACCGGCCTGAACCAAGCCCGCACCGCGCAGGCAGACCTGGAAGCTGCCCAGCACGCTCTCGCCGCAGCCCTCGCCGCCCAATCCAGCGCATCGAGCACCCTCAGACGAACCGAGAACCTCTACGACCTCTACCGCGACGCGACACCCCCGGCCGGCGTGAACGTCCCCACCGACTGGCAGGTTCGGCAAGCCCGCAATCGGGCTCTTCGGACTTTAGGTGGGGGTGGTGGGGTCGAGGCCGCCGGCGATGAGGAGCATGCGGAGTCGGTAGTTGTCGTAGTTGCGGAAGCCGCGGGCGACGCGGCGGGCGAGTTCGATGAGGCCGTTCACGGCCTCGGTGCCGCCGTTGGATGACCGGTCGGTATCCCAGTAGGACAGGAACGCGGCCCGCCACTGACGCAGGGTGCGGCCGAGTCGGGCGATCTCGGGGATCGGGCAGGTCGGGAGCGATTCGAGCACGTGCTCGGCGATCTTGCGCCCGGTGGCGAGGTCGGCATGCCGGTAGGCGTCGCGGAGTTGCTGCGCGGCCTGCCAGGCGACGTCGACCTCGACGTGCTCCTCGCGCTGCGTGAACGCGGCATCGAGCCGGGCCTTCTGCCGGTCGGTGAGTCGTTCCTGCCCGGCGCGGAGGATGTTGCGGATCCCGTAGAGCGCATCACCTCTGCGTCCGCGGTGCCCGAGGGTGTCTTGCTGGACGCGGCGGCGGACCTCATCGACCGCGGTGGTGCCGAGCTTGACGACGTGGAACGCGTCGAGCACCGCGACGGTATCGTCGAGCTCGTCGTCGAGGGCCTTCTTGTAGCCGGCGAACGGGTCCAGCGTCGCGACCTGCACCCCGTCGCGGAACTCCTGCCCGCGCTCTTGCAGCCAGTCGGCGTAGGCCTTCGCGCTGCGCCCGGGCACGAGGTCCAGCAGGCGGGCCCTCACCCGCCCGGACGCATCGCGCGACAGGTCGACCATCCCGGTCAGTTCCTTCGGACCCCGCCCGCCATCGGCGACGGGTCTGGTGGACACGTGGTGCCAGAGGTGCTCGTCGACGCCGAGCGTGGTGACCCCGTCGAAGCGGGACCCGTCCGCGGCGCGCGTCTCGAGCACCGGCCTGACGTGTCGCCAGACCGTGCGCCACGACACCCCGAGCTGGCGGGCGACGCCCTGCACCGACGCGTTCTCCCTCCGCATCTGCCCCACCGCCCAGATCACCGCTCGGGCCGTGAGCTTGGCGCGAGGCGCGGCGACCAGAGCGTTCTGCTCGGTGAACGACTCCCTCGGGCACGCCTCATCAGCGCACCGGAACCTGCGCTTGCGCCACCGGACCCGCACCGCAGCGGCGCTCATCGGCGCATCGACCAGCACGAGCGCCTTCCGGCCCCGCGACTCGGCGACCTGCCCGCACCCCGGGCACCCGACCGGCCCCGGCGGGGACTCGACGTCGATCAGGAGCACGCCGTCGCGGCAGCGCTCGACAGCCACCACGTGCAGCCCGCCGAGGCCGACGAGCACATCGCAGCGATCACAGTAGACAGCAGAAGACGGGCACGCAGCGGCGCACCCCGTAGCATCGGGCACGGGTCGAGGTCTCCGAACGGAAAGGAAGCTTGATCGCTACCGATCCTCGGGGCCTCGACCCGCCCCACCCCGTCACCACGCGGCCCCGCACATCACCCACCCCCACCTAAAGTCCGAAGAGCCCGCAATCGGGCCGCATCGGCAGCAACCTCCGTTAGCCAGGCATCCGGAGACCAAGCCGACGCTCAAGCTCGGCTTGACGCCGCGAAGCGCCTCGTCCAGGAAGCTAAGACAGACTACGAAGACGGCGCCCGGGTCATCGTCGCGCAGATCGAACAAGCCAAAGACGCAGGGGTCCGCGCCGACAACTGGTGGGAATCGATCTACCACTCCGACGCCTGGGAAGTCATCGTCGCCGTCGTCACCGTCGTGGTCATCGTCGCCGCGATCGTCCTCTCCGGAGGAGCCGCGCTCGCAATCCTCGCCATCGGCGGGGCGCTCCTGCTCGCCGACAGCCTCATGGCCTGGTAAGAGGGTGACATTGGCGGTGGGGAGTTCGCCCTCGCCGCCATGCTCGCGATCGTCCCCGGCGGCAAACTAATCGGCGCAGCGGGTAAAGGGGCTCTTCGGACTTCCGGTGGGGGTCATGGGGTGAGGCCGCCGGCGGCGAGGAGCATGCGGAGTCGGTAGTTGTCGTAGTTGCGGAAGCCGCGGGCGACGCGGCGGGCGAGTTCGATGAGGCCGTTCACGGCCTCGGTGCCGCCGTTGGATGACCGGTCGGTATCCCAGTAGGACAGGAACGCGGCCCGCCACTGACGCAGGGTGCGGCCGAGTCGGGCGATCTCGGGGATCGGGCAGGTCGGGAGCGATTCGAGCACGTGCTCGGCGATCTTGCGCCCGGTGGCGAGGTCGGCATGCCGGTAGGCGTCGCGGAGTTGCTGCGCGGCCTGCCAGGCGACGTCGACCTCGACGTGCTCCTCGCGCTGCGTGAACGCGGCATCGAGCCGGGCCTTCTGCCGGTCGGTGAGTCGTTCCTGCCCGGCGCGGAGGATGTTGCGGATCCCGTAGAGCGCATCACCTCTGCGTCCGCGGTGCCCGAGGGTGTCTTGCTGGACGCGGCGGCGGACCTCATCGACCGCGGTGGTGCCGAGCTTGACGACGTGGAACGCGTCGAGCACCGCGACGGTATCGTCGAGCTCGTCGTCGAGGGCCTTCTTGTAGCCGGCGAACGGGTCCAGCGTCGCGACCTGCACCCCGTCGCGGAACTCCTGCCCGCGCTCTTGCAGCCAGTCGGCGTAGGCCTTCGCGCTGCGCCCGGGCACGAGGTCCAGCAGGCGGGCCCTCACCCGCCCGGACGCATCGCGCGACAGGTCGACCATCCCGGTCAGTTCCTTCGGACCCCGCCCGCCATCGGCGACGGGTCTGGTGGACACGTGGTGCCAGAGGTGCTCGTCGACGCCGAGCGTGGTGACCCCGTCGAAGCGGGACTCGTCCGCGGCGCGCGTCTCGAGCACCGGCCTGACGTGTCGCCAGACCGTGCGCCACGACACCCCGAGCTGGCGGGCGACGCCCTGCACCGACGCGTTCTCCCTCCGCATCTGCCCCACCGCCCAGATCACCGCTCGGGCCGTGACCTTGGCGCGAGGCGCGGCGACCAGAGCGTTCTGCTCGGTGAACGACTCCCTCGGGCACGCCTCATCAGCGCACCGGAACCTGCGCTTGCGCCACCGGACCCGCACCGCAGCGGCGCTCATCGGCGCATCGACCAGCACGAGCGCCTTCCGGCCCCGCGACTCGGCGACCTGCCCGCACCCCGGGCACCCGACCGGCCCCGGCGGGGACTCGACGTCGATCAGGAGCACGCCGTCGCGGCAGCGCTCGACAGCCACCACGTGCAGCCCGCCGAGGCCGACGAGCACATCGCAGCGATCACAGTAGACAGCAGAAGACGGGCACGCAGCGGCGCACCCCGTAGCATCGGGCACGGGTCGAGGTCTCCGAACGGAAAGGAAGCTTGGTCGCTACCGATCCTCGGGGCCTCGACCCGCCCCACCCCGTCACCACGCGGCCCCGCACATCACCCACCCCCACCTAAAGTCCGAAGAGCCGGTAAAGGGATGAAGGCGGGACTCGAGGTTGCTGGTGCAGCAGGGCGGAGCTCAGCTAGTGCTGTCCGTGCCACGACAGGGGCCGTGAAGTCCGGGAGAGCTGTCCCGCGCCGAACCGTATCGGATCCATACGCGCGACCATCCCGGCTACGTAAGTCCGTTCGAGAGGACATCTGGAATAATGCCAAGGACCCGGCCGACGGCGTTGTCTGGGACCCCCTGACACAGAGGCGAATTCCCGAGGGCTCCGCGTGGGATGCGGGGCACAAGCCGGGGCACGAGTTCTGGAAGCATCAGATCTCGGCGCGGGAGCGAGGCATAAGCCGCCGAGAATTCCTGGACGAATACAATAATCCGTCGCATTTCCGTCCTGAACTCCCGCCTAGCAATAGGAGTCATCGCCTCGAGAACAAGACTGATGAGTTCTTTCGTCCGTGAATCGGGCCAATAGGAAAAGCGAATAGAATCGGGTAAAATTGAACCATGGCTAGTCCCCAGGGTATTGCGGTAGCGAAGTACTTGGCCGAACGGTTCGGTGGCCGTGGCGAGGTTTTCGAGTACGGCCAAGATGAGGGTGACTTGCGGGTTCATGTTCTTGAGCGTGCCAATACCCCGTCACAGGGGCTGACCTCTTATGGCACCGTTGGCATGAGCGAGTTTGATAACCAGCTGGTCACAGCTGAGGGTAGTCCGCTACGGGTTGAGTTGGTTTCGGCGGGTGGCGAGGGTTGGGGCTTCGTAGCACAGGCTTTGGCTACGTGCGCTTTCAACGTGGGCGGTGGTGAATATCGATGCAAGCCTGGAACCGTATTTCCGTCCGTATTCGAAGGCTATGATACCCCAGTGACTACTCCGCACGCATTCATGTGGTATCCCTTTTTCTGGGAGGCGGAATTCTCTGGCCTGGTATTCGAAAACGTACAGATCGAGTGGCTCCAGGTTGTCCCCATTACGGATGCGGAGATGGAGTACGTGCGCGACTTTGGAGCAGAGGCTCTGGTTGATCGTCTGGAAGCGGTCTCTGATCGCGAGCTCTCGAGTCTCGACCGGAGTTCCGTCGCCTAAAGCGGCTCTTCACGAACGAGGGTGTAGTCGGTTGAGCGCGTCGGTGGCCGGGTAGGGGTCGAGGTCTCCCGGATGATGGAAGTTCTTCACGCTCACCATCGCCGAAAGACCTCGACGTGCTCCACCCTACGTTCGCGACCCCTGACCTGACGACGTTCTGCCGCCTCGATGAGCTCGGGCTCGTCGCCGTGGGCCAGTTGATCGAGCCGGATCGGGCGACGATCGAGTGCCGGCCAGTCGAGACGGACCCGTGGTGCCGGAGGTGCGGGTCGGAGGGCGTGCCGAGAGACACAGTGACGCGTCGGCTCGCGCATGAGCCGTTCGGGCATCGGCCGACGACGCTGCTGGTGCGGGTGCGCCGGTACCGGTGCGCGCACTGCCGACGGGCGTGGCGGCAGGACATGACGAACGCGGCGGCGCCGCGGGCGAAGATCTCCCGCCTCGGCGTGGAGTGGGCGTTGCGGGGCGTCGTCATCGACCACCTCACCGTGACCCGTGTCGCCGCGGGCCTCGGGGTGTCCTGGAGCGCCGCGAACACCGCGGTGCTCGCCGAGGGCAAGCGCCGACTCATCGAGGACCCTGCCCGGTTCGATGGGGTGACCACGATCGGCGTTGACGAGCACGTCTGGCGTCACACCAGGGTCGGCGACAAGTACGTGACCGTGATCATCGACCTCACCCCAGCCCGTGAGAAGACGGGTCCCGCACGACTGCTGGACATGATCGAGGGACGCTCGAAGGCGGTGTTCAAGCAGTGGCTCGCGGCGCGGCCGACCGAGTGGAGCAAGCAGATCGAAGTCGTCGCGATGGACGGGTTCGCAGGCTTCAAGACCGCCGCCGCCGAAGAACTCCCCGACGCCGTCCCGGTCATGGATCCCTTCCACGTCGTCCGCCTCGCCGGCGACGCGTTGGACCAGTGCCGCAGGCGCGTCCAGCAAGACCTGTTCGGGCGCCGCGGGATGAAGAACGACCCGCTCTACAAGGCCCGCCGCACCCTGCACACCGGCGCGGACCTGCTCACCGACCGGCAGCGCGTTCGACTGGACGCGGTGTTCGCGAGTGAGGAGCACGTCGAGGTCGAAGCGACTTGGGGCATCTACCAGCGCATCGTCGCCGCCTACCGGGAGCCCGACAAGAAGAAGGCCAAGGAGATGATGCAGTCCGTGATCGATGCGATCACCACAGGGGTCCCCGCGGCGCTGGTCGAGATCCGCAAACTCGGTCGCACCATGACACAGCGTGCCGTCGACATCCTCGCGTTCTTCGACCGCCCCGGCACGTCCAACGGGCCGACGGAGGCGATCAACGGGCGGCTCGAACACCTCCGCGGCTCAGCGCTCGGCTTCCGCAACCTCACCCACTACATCGCCCGGTCGCTGCTCGAAGCCGGAGGATTCAGACCCGCGCTACACCCTCAATCGTGAAGAGCCAGTAATCGGCCCCGGGCGTGGGCAACAGGATCGTGCTGGCGCGGACCTGTGCCGGACGCAGCGATCGGAGTGGCATGACAAACGACTGGATGTTCGACAAGCGGACCTCCTGCTGGTCCTTCATGACGACAATGACAGTTCGCGACTATCTGGATCTCGCGAGCGAAGCCCACGCAGCTCAAGGCGGATTGTCTGGTCAGCGTGGCGTGATGGCGACCACGACTGCAAAGCGGATTCGTGACCGAATGGTCGAGGACCTGAAGAAGGGTGCCATGCTTCCGCCAGTCGTCATCGGAGCTGTGCTGCCCGTATCGGACTTCGAGGCCCTGCCGCCAGGAGAAGATGCCGGCGACCCCCTTGAGTTCTTGCCGGAGGATCGTTCAAACCTCTCGATTATTGACGGCATGCAGCGCACCGCGGCTCTCCAAGAGGCCTTCGCCGATCGACCGGAGTTGGGCGCTGGAACCGTGAGAGTCGAGTTCTGGCTGACCAACAATGTGCGAGCAATGATCTACCGCATGCTCATCTTGAACACGGGCCAGGTGCCCTGGACGATAAGTCGACAGCTATCCGTCGTCTACGCTCCCCTCCTCTCTGAGATCAAGGAGAAAGTGCCGGAGATCGACAAGATCTCGACCCCAGACCAGCCCGGGCGTCGAGTCGGACCCGCTCAGTACTCGAGCGACGCACTCGTCGAGCTGTACATTGCGTTCTCGTTGCGGAAATCCGCCGTTGACACAAAGGAGGCATTGTCAGACGAGTTCTCACGCCTGGACTTCGTCGATAACCTCGCGAACGAGGGGTTCCAGGACCAGTTCTACGGAGTCCTCTCGATGCTCAGCCAATTAGACAAGGCCTTCTCGCGCTTCGAGGGTGACACGGAAATCCCAAGCGGACGTGTCATCTTCGATCGCCAGCCCGCACGTGTTGGCTTCATCGTGGCACTTGGGATCGCTGTTCTCGGTCGCCCGGGGGCCGACCGGCCGCAGGAAGAGCGGGTGGCTCGACTGGCGGAGCTGGACCGATCGGCGAGTGGCCTGATTTCTCGCTTGGACAATATGAGTCCTGACGACCTCGGTGCGTTCTTGAAGACCGATGTTCTGCAGGAACTTCTCGATCGGCGGGTTGGTCAGGTGGGCCGATATGAGCGTGGAGTATTCACCGAAGCATTCAAGGTTCTGATCGAGGAGGATTTCGCGGTCGCGAACTTGGAGCAGTGCTGGCGAGCGAGCTGACGTGGTCCGGAACATGATCGCCGCGAACACGACATTGTTCGGGCGGCTCACCGAGTTCGCCCGCCAACGGGAGTTCCCAGTCCCTGATCCGTCAGCCCCACGATGGGTGCATGCGAACCCGGAGGCGGACGAGGTACTCAAAACTGCGGTACTGCGTAGCCACATGAGCTTTGGGCGATTCCGTCATCTTGCGTGGCTTGAGGTCAACGAGCAGCACTATGTCGCGACCATCGGTTTCGACTACGAGGTGGATGACCCGGGGTTCGATCTGCTCGAGGACATCCAAGGCTACGACGTCTGTTTGCTGACCGAACTGCCAGTCTCGCCAAGCGCCTCGGCCGCCGAGGTGTACAACGTCGTAGCCGCGGACAGCCGCAGCTCAAACCCCAAGTATCACGGGCACGACAACACGCAGATCGTGGCCTTGTTCCCGCCGGTTCGGGTATTCGCCAGTGCCGAGCCGATTGATGACGAACTCATCTGGCCGATCTTCCTCAGCATCAGCTCGGAAGAGTCGCGGAATGGAGGATCTTGGATCGAGAGCGAGCTTGCGGATCGCCTATGCGCTCTTGCAGACGCGAACGTCGATCTTCTCCCGTACAAGGAGCTTTGCCGTTCGACTTTGGATCTGGATCCGCGAAGCCTCTTCATGAGCCTCTACCGGTGCGTCGAAGCTACCTACGCGCACGACAAAGCCACGAAGCTCAAACAAGGTCTTTCGATCGAGCACGAGTGGCAGGAGATCGCTGAGATCCTGGAGAAGGAGATGTCTTGGCGTCCGTTAGAAGCGTCCAGCCTGAATGTCGTGCTCGCATTCGCTCAAGTTGACGACCTGCGAGAGGTCTGCGAATGCCTGAACGTCCCGCTGTACAAAGACACGAATCTGGCGTCGGCGGCCGGCAAAGCCGTATATGACCTGCGTAATCGAATCGTGCACTATCGGCCGGCGCTAGCTCCTGTGGAGTCTGAGGAGATCGATTGGAATCGCCTCTGCAATGCGCTCGTTTCAGTCGCAGGCGATGTGTTCCACAGCGCGTACGGTCAGGAGCGTGCTGCCTAGACTCTGTGTCTCGGCAGTGCGCCCAACTCGGCGCAGGCTCGCGGAGACTTAGATCCCGTATAGCTTGAGCGCCACGTGGTTCACAATGAGTCGCCGACCATCCTTGTCGAAACTGAAATGAATGCGACCAACCTCATTAGGTTTGACGGCTCTGCGCATTCTAGGTGGGGGTGAGGGGGTCAAGTCCGCCGGCGATCAGGAGCATGCGGAGTCGGTAGTTGTCGTAGTTGGTGAAGCCGCGGGCGATCCGGCGGGCGAGTTCGACCTGGATCGTGTCAGATTAGTGCCCCACGCCCGGCCGGAGTGCGGCGATGATGTCGGCGGCTTCCCCCGTTGGCGGGGTGGTCGCGGTGAGTTCGTGTCCGTCGATGGTGATCGTGACGTCACGCAGCGGGCGCAGCGCGCGGACGATACGGCGGACCGTCACGCCGGTGGTCTTGTAGAGGTGCCGGCTGATCGCGAGAGCGCAGAACACGACGGTGAGGTGCGCGTGGATCGAGTCCGCGGTCGACGCGAACATCGGCCTCGCCCGCAGGTCGGTCTTTGCCATCCGGAACGTCGCCTCGACCTGGAACAGGTCATGGTAGGCCGCCACGATCTCTGCAGCGGAAGCCGTCGCGGTGCTGAGGTTGGTGACGTACCCCTTGAGGCCGATGTATTCGCGGGCCTTCTCGACTCTTGCCCAGTTCACGCCGGGCCCCGTGCCGAGGGTGACGAACCGGTCCTTCTTCGCCGGGCGGGTGCCGGCAGCGATCTGCTCGGCGCGTTCGATCTGCTTGTTCAACGTGATGTTGTCGCGGATCTTCCGCTTGTGGGAGTACTGCCACACCACTCGCCGCTCCCGCGCGTTCACACCCGCACCCATGGTTCGGGTGGTCTCGACCGTCTCCCCATCGGTGACGATGTTCCCGACGGTCGCGTAGTGCTCGGCGAGATCGTATGGCGCGGAGGAGGTGCGGGAGCCGACGATGAAACCGAACCCGGCGTCCTCCAGCCGGTTCAGGTTCGCTGCGGACAGCATGCCGGCGTCCGCGACGACCACGACCTCGGTCGCGGAGTGACGTTCGCGGAACTGGTCGAGGACGGGCAGCAGGGTGAGGGTCTCGCCCCTGTTGCCCGCGAACTCGTGGACTTCGAGGGGGAACCCGCCCTGGTCCACGAGGAGGCCGACGAGGATCTGCGGGTCGACGCGGCGCTCTTTGCTCATCCCGACCTTGCGGAGCTTGTCTTCACGCTCCGCCTCGAAGTAGAGGGTGGTGACGTCGTAGAGCACGACGGTGAGCGGGCCAGATCGGGTCGCATGCGCGTAGGCTGCGGCGGCGATCTTCGACCGCCAGTCCTGCTCAACGCTGCGGGCGAGGGTCCGCCACACGGTCGACAGCGACGGCGCACCCGGGACACCGAGCTCGTCCCACACCCGCAGCGTGTCCGCCTTGCTGGTCGGCTCGACGACGCGGGCCAGGACCAGCTTCTTGAATGTGTCGTTGCCGACCGCGTCGAACCCGAGACGGGCGTAGGCGTCCTCGAGGACATCCCACAACAACCTGGACCTCGACCCGGTCACCGTCGGCGCGGTCGTGGCCGGCGGCGTCGCGCCCAGCCCGTCCAGATCGAACGGGACATGCCCGGCCAGCTCCGCGATCCGCTCCCGCGCGATCGCGACCAGCACCGCGAGCTGCTCATCGTCGTGCGCGGAGCCGAGGTGCTCCACGATCGTCCGCACACCACGGGTCTTCGACGCGATCTGCACCGCCGTCGCACCCGACGCGGTGCGCACCTTCCGCACGAACCACCCCACCGAGCGAGTCTAGATGTACTGACCCAGATCGTTGTTGACGTAGGAGAGACCTCCGGGGTCGAGTTGGAGCTGTCTAAGTTCTTCAGCTCAAACGCACGGAGGTCTCTCTTGTCTCACGCTAATGCCCGGCTGACTCCGGCCGGCCGGTTGATCATGGTTCAGCGCATCCAGTCGGGGCGTGCGGTCGCGCATGTTGCCGCGGAAATGGGGATCTCCCGCACGACCGCGTGGCGGTGGTGGCGCAGGTTCCGGGAGTGCGGCCCGGCGGGCCTGATCGATCGTTCCAGCGTCGCCCGCTCCCACCCTCGCCAGACCAAAGCGTGCGTGGAGGCGAGGGTGCGGATCATGCGGCACCTCACTCGGCGTGGGCCGGTGTTCATCGCTGACAAGCTCGGCTTGCAGGCCTCAACGGTCGGTAGGGTGTTGCGCCGCCACCACGTGCCGTTGCTGCGGGAGCTGGACCCGGTCACGGGGTCCGTGATCCGCGCGACCCGCCGATCCGCGCAGCGTTACGAGCATGATCATCCCGGGTCCCTGATCCACGTTGATGTGAAGAAACTCGGCCGTATCCCCGACGGCGGCGGATGGCGTCTGCATGGCCGCGGGCAACGTCCTGCGCGCAAGCGGGGCCTGGGTTACGACTACGTGCACACCGTCATCGACGACCATTCCCGAGTTGCTTACGCGGAGATCCACGACGACGAGAAAGGCACCACCGCGGCGGGCGTCCTCGACCGCGCGATCGCGTTCTACGCGCGCCTCGGCGTCACAGTCGAACGCGTCATCAGCGACAACGCGTTCGCTTACCGCCACTCGGCCGCGTTCAAGGCCGTGGTCGACGCGCACGGCATCCGACAGCGGTTCATCAAACCGCACTGCCCCTGGACCAACGGGAAAGTCGAACGCCTCAACCGCACCCTCGCCACCGAGTGGGCCTACGCCCGCCCCTGGAGCTCGAACGACGACCGAAAAGCAGGGTTGACGACCTGGCTCGACTACTACAACCTAGACAGGCACCACCTCGGCATCGGAGGCAAAACCCCCATCGACCGAATCAACAACGGTCGAGGTCAGTACATCTAGATCGACGCCATTAGTGCCCCGCACGAGGCACCAGCACCCCCGGAAAATCAAGCCTCAACGATCCTCAACCCGCGAAATCACCCGACGGTGACACGATCCAGGTTCGATGAGCCCGTTCACGGCCTCGGTGCCTCCGTTGGATGAGCGTCCTGTCGCCCAGTAGGCCAGGAACGCGGCTCGCCACTGGGTGAGGGTGCGGCCGAGGCGGGCGATTTCGGGGATCGGGCAGGACGGGAACGATTCGAGAACCTTCTCGGCGATCTTGTGCCCTTCGACCAGGTTGGGGTGCCGGTAGGCGTCGCGGAGCTGCTGGGCGGCGTGCCAGGCGACTTCAACTTCAACGTGCTCCTCTCTCGTCGCGAACGCCGCGTCGAGCCGGGACCGCTGCCTGTCGGTGAGGCGCTCCCGTCCGGCGCGGAGGATGTTGCGGATCCCGTAGAGCGGATCTCCCTTGCGGCCGCGATGGCTGAGGGTGTCTTGCTGGACGCGGCGACGGACGTCATCAACCGCGGCGGTGCCGAGCTTGACGACGTGGAACGCGTCCAGCACCGCGGTCGCGTCGTCGAGTTCGTCGTCGAGGGCCTTCTTGTAGCCGGCGAACGGGTCAAGAGCTGCGATCTTCACCCCGGCACGGAACTGCTCGTCCCGCTCCTTGATCCAGTCTGCGTACGCCTTCGAGGATCGACCTGGCACCAGGTCCAGCAGTCGCGCCCGCACGCGTCCCGTGGCGTCTCGGGTCAGGTCGACCATCCCGGTCAGCTCCTTCGGACCGCGCCCGCCGTCGGCGACGGGCTTCGTGGACACGTGATGCCACAGGTGCTCGTCCACGCCGAGCACCTCGACGCCATCGAACCGGCCAGGGTCCTGCTCGCGGCGCTGTAACTCGGCCTCCACGTGCGTCCAGACCGTGCGGCCACGCGACGCGCAGCTGCCGAGCGACACCGCGCACTGACGCGTTCTCGCGGCGCATCTGCACCACCGCCCACGCCACCGCGCGAGCCGTCAGCGCTTTGTTCGCCGCCGCGACGGCCGGGTTCTGCTCCGTGAATGAGCGCACCCCGCACCCGTCCTGGCGACACCGCCAGCGGCGCTTGCGCCACCGGACCCGAACCGGAGTACCGCCCATCGGGGCGTCCGTCAGAACGAGCACCTTCCGTCCCGCCGACTCCGCGACCACTCCGCACTCAGGGCAGCCGACCGGACCCGGCGGCGACTCGGCATCGATCACGAGCACGCCATCGCCGCGACGCTCGACCCCGGCCACCCGGAGCCCGTCGAGTCCGACGAGCAGGTCGCAGCGATCACAGTAGACAGCAGAACATGGGCGCGCGGCGGCGCAGCGCGTAGCATCAGGCACGGGTCGAGGTCTCCGGACGAACAGGTTGCTTGGTCGCTACCGATCCTCCGGGCCTCGACCCACCTCACCCCGTCACGCCACGCCCGAGCGCCTCACCCCACCCAGAATGCGCAGAGCCCCTAAAGTCCGAAGAGCCGGTATCCGCACGGACCATCGAGTTCGCGGAGAGCGGTCGCATACGGAATCGTTGATAGACCGTGAGGCAGGATGATTGCATGTCCGAACCCGTAGTGATCGCAGCTGACACGGCAGAGGCGCGCAAGGCCCGAGGCGCGTTCTTTACCCCGGACGCGATCACCCGCTACATCACGGACTGGGCCATTCGAACCGCGGAAGACTCCGTGTTGGAGCCGTCTGCGGGCGATGCAGCGTTCTTGGTTCAGGCCGTGCGACGACTTCGCGAGCGCGGGCACGAAGCGCCACGCGTCGATGGGGTCGAGATCCACCCGCATAGCGCTCGCGTCGCAGGTGAGCGGGTGGCGGCGGCCGGCGGAAGGCCCCACCTGACTGTCAACGACTTCTTCCTCGTCGAGCCGGAAGCGCGCTATTCCGTCGTGATCGGCAACCCGCCCTATATCCGTCGGCGCGCCGGTCGCTCGTCGTGCCGAGCACGGTGGCGCCGTACAGCCGCGCGAACTGCACCACGGCCTGACCGACCGAACCGGATGCCGCGTGCACGAGCACCGTGTCGTCCGGGCCGATCGCGAGCGAGCGCACCGTCTGGTAGGCCGTGCCGACGGGGATGCCGAGGGCTGCGCCCTGGGCGGCGCTCACCCCTTCGGGGCGGCGGACGACGTGCGCGGCGGGCACGACGAGATCGGTGGCGTAGGCGCCCTGCGCGCCCGTGACGATGACCGCATCGCCCGGCCGGTAGCCTTCGACGCCGTCGCCGACGGCGGTGACCACGCCCGCGGCATCCGACCCGACCCGGCGCGGCTCGGTGATCGGCGGGGAGGGGCGCAGGCCCGCCCGCAGCTTCAGGTCGAGCGGGTTCACGCCGACCGCTTCGACGCGGACGGCGACCTCGCCCGGCCCGGGCGCGGGGACGTCGATGTCGATGACGGTGAGGACCTCCGGCCCTCCGAGCTCGGTGTATGCGATTGCAGTGCCCATGATTGACCCACCCTACGACGCGATCAGGTCGTCGCGGCGAGGGCCTTCGTGATCCGCTGCAGTGAGACCGGTTCGGCCGTGCCGAGCTGCTGGGCGAACAGGCTCACCCGGTACTCCTCGAGCAGCCAGCGTGCGTGCGCGAGCGTTGCGGCGGCGTCGGCGTCGAGCGGAAGCGCGCCACCCGCATCGGCGTAGGCCGCGGCGGCGCGTTCGAACTCGGTCATCCGCTGGCGGTCGCGCACCGGACTGTCGGCGAGGGCCTCGACCCGCGAGAGGGCACCCTGCAGGTACCGGGGCAGGTGGGCGAGGCGCGCAAGGCCGGTGCGGGCGACGAACCCGGGGAAGACGAGACCGGCCAGCTGCGCCTTGACGTCGCCGAGGGCGGCGAGGAGCGTCATCGAGTTCTGCCCCTTCACGGCGCGCTCGACGTCGCGGTGCAGTGTGAGGATGCGGGCGGTGAGCGACACCGCCTGGAACAGCTCGTCGACGACGGCCGCGGACAGGGCGTCGCGGACGGCCGCGAACTGCTCCGGCGTGCGGACCCCCTCCGGAGCGACCCGCGCCATCACCGCGTCGGCGACCGCGACCCGGGCGTCTTCGATGAGCGCCTTCGCCGACGAGTAGGGCGACGCGGCGAGCGAGAGCTTCTCGGCGGCGGTCAGGTGATCGAGGACGTAGGCGCTCGGCGACGGGACGGCGAGCAGCAGCAGGCGCCGCACGCCCGCGTGGGCGAGGCGCGCGGCGCGCTCGGGGGTCGACTCGATGCGCAGCGCCACGGCATCCTTCTCGTCGACCAGCGCCGGGTAGCCGCGCACCACGCCGCCCGCGACGCGGGTGTCGACGACAGCGGGGAGAGTGCCCACGTCCCATGTGGTGATGCCGGAACGCTCGGCGACGCCGCCGCTGCCGCCGATCGCGGATGATGCGGCCGGTGGCGCTCCGCCGGGGCGCGCCGTCCCGGCCTCCGCGACGGGTCCGGGCGCGGGCCGCGCGAGCGAGCGGGCGACCTGCTCGCGCGCCCGACCGGCGAGCCGCTGCTGCAGCTCGACGAGGTCGCGCGAGGTGCCGACGGTGCGGCCCCGGTGGTCGACGGCGCGGAAGGTCATCACGAGATGGCCGGGCACCCGGTCCATCTCGAAGTCGTCCGGGGTCACAGGCTGGTTCGCGACGCGCTGGATGCGCCGGGCGAGCGCCGCCCGGAGCGGCAGCGCGGGGAGCCCGCGATGGTGCTCGGGCCCTTCGCCGGCGAGCTCGTCGCCGAGTGTCGCGGCCCAGTCCGCCGCCGGCACCACGTGGCGCCGGATCGCCTTCGGCAGCGCGCGCAGGAGCGCCGTGATGAGCTCTGCCCGCATGCCCGGCACCTGCCAGTCGAAACCCTCCGGCGAGAGCCCGCGAGAAGCGGCAGCGGCACGACGACGCTGACGCCGTCCTCGGGATCGCCCGGCTCGAACCGATAGGCCAGCGAGAGCACCTGGTCGCCCTGCTCCCACCGGCCCGGGAATGCGCGGTCATCGGAGCCCGCGGCGTCGCCCTTCAGGTCGACCTCCGTCATGTCGAGCAGGCGCGGCGTGCGGGCGGATGCCTCCCGCCACCACCGCTCGAACGAGCGCGCGTCGTACACGTCGGCGGGCACGCGCTGGTCGTAGAAGGCGAACACCGCTTCGTCGCCGACGAGGATGTCCCGGCGCCGCTCGCGCTCCTCGACCTTCTCGAGGCGGCGGCGGAGCTCGAGGTTCCGCCGCTCGAACCCGGTGAGCTTCTTGTCGAGGTGGCTGGAGTTCCACTCGCCGTCGGTGAGTGCGTGGCGCAGGAACAGCTCTCGCGCGAGCGGCTGGTCGATGCGGGCGAGCTGCACCCGGCGCCGCGGGATGATCTCGACCCCGAAGAGGGTGACCTTCTCGGCGGCGACGGCGGCCCCGGCATCCTTCGACCAGTGCGGGTCGCTCAGCTGGCGGTGCGCGAGGTCGCCGGCGAGCTCTTCGGCCCACGCGGGATCGATCGCGGCGACGGTGCGGGCATAGAGGCGCGAGGTCTCGACGAGCTCGGCGGCCATGACGGCGTCGGGGGAGGCCTTGCGCAGCGCCGACCCGGGGAAGATCGCGAACGCCGCTCCGCGCGCGCCGCGGTAGGTCGCGAGGGCCTTCCGCTTGTCGCCGGGCTTCGTCTTCGCGAGCGAGCGGGTGTCGAGCACGCCGATGTGCGAGAGGAGCCCCGCCAGCATCGCGCGGTGGACGAGTGCGGGGTCGGCGGCCGCGCCGTCTCCGGTCTCCGCGGCCGCGCCGCGACCCTTCACGCCGAGCAGCTGACGCAGCTGCCGGTGCACGTCGAACCACTCCCGCACGCGCACGTAGTTCAGGAACTCCGTCCGGCAGAGGCGCCGGAAGGCACTCGACCCGAGCTCGCGCTGGCCGGTCTGCAGGTGGTTCCAGAGGTTCAGGAGGGGCAGGAAGTCGCTCGTCGGATCGGCGAACCGCGCGTGCATGCGGTCGGCCTGCTCGCGCGCCGCGCCGTCTTCGGCGGACGGGCGCTCGCGCACGTCTTGGATCGAGAGGCCCGCCACGATCGCCAGCACGGGGTCGAGCACGTCGAGCCGGCGCGCCTCGATGAGCATGCGCGCGAACCGGGGGTCGATCGGGAGGCGTGCGATCTCGCGACCGATCTTCGTCAGCCGGCGGGCGGG
>NZ_VFPS01000001.1 GCF_006716815.1 Microbacterium lacticum | reverse complement strand
TCTGGATCCGCGAAGCCTCTTCATGAGCCTCTACCGGTGCGTCGAAGCTACCTACGCGCACGACAAAGCCACGAAGCTCAAACAAGGTCTTTCGATCGAGCACGAGTGGCAGGAAGATCGCTGAGATCCTGGAGAAGGAGATGTCCTTGGCGTCCGTTAGAAGCGTCCAGCCTGAATGTCGTGCTCGCATTCGCTCAAGTTGACGACCTGCGAGAGGTCTGCGAATGCCTGAACGTCCCGCTGTACAAAGACACGAATCTGGCGTCGGCGGCCGGCAAAGCCGTATATGACCTGCGTAATCGAATCGTGCACTATCGGCCGGCGCTAGCTCCTGTGGAGTCTGAGGAGATCGATTGGAATCGCCTCTGCAATGCGCTCGTTTCAGTCGCAGGCGATGTGTTCCACAGCGCGTACGGTCAGGAGCGTGCTGCCTAGACTCTGTGTCTCGGCAGTGCGCCCAACTCGGCGCAGGCTCGCGGAGACTTAGATCCCGTATAGCTTGAGCGCCACGTGGTTCACAATGAGTCGCCGACCATCCTTGTCGAAACTGAAATGAATGCGACCAACCTCATTAGGTTTGACGGCTCTGCGCATTCTAGGTGGGGGTGAGGGGGTCAAGTCCGCCGGCGATCAGGAGCATGCGGAGTCGGTAGTTGTCGTAGTTGGTGAAGGCCGCGGGCGATCCGGCGGGCGAGTTCGACCTGGATCGTGTCAGATTAGTGCCCCACGCCCGGCCGGAGTGCGGCGATGATGTCGGCGGCTTCCCCCGTTGGCGGGGTGGTCGCGGTGAGTTCGTGTCCGTCGATGGTGATCGTGACGTCACGCAGCGGGCGCAGCGCGCGGACGATACGGCGGACCGTCACGCCGGTGGTCTTGTAGAGGTGCCGGCTGATCGCGAGAGCGCAGAACACGACGGTGAGGTGCGCGTGGATCGAGTCCGCGGTCGACGCGAACATCGGCCTCGCCCGCAGGTCGGTCTTTGCCATCCGGAACGTCGCCTCGACCTGGAACAGGTCATGGTAGGCCGCCACGATCTCTGCAGCGGAAGCCGTCGCGGTGCTGAGGTTGGTGACGTACCCCTTGAGGCCGATGTATTCGCGGGCCTTCTCGACTCTTGCCCAGTTCACGCCGGGCCCCGTGCCGAGGGTGACGAACCGGTCCTTCTTCGCCGGGCGGGTGCCGGCAGCGATCTGCTCGGCGCGTTCGATCTGCTTGTTCAACGTGATGTTGTCGCGGATCTTCCGCTTGTGGGAGTACTGCCACACCACTCGCCGCTCCCGCGCGTTCACACCCGCACCCATGGTTCGGGTGGTCTCGACCGTCTCCCCATCGGTGACGATGTTCCCGACGGTCGCGTAGTGCTCGGCGAGATCGTATGGCGCGGAGGAGGTGCGGGAGCCGACGATGAAACCGAACCCGGCGTCCTCCAGCCGGTTCAGGTTCGCTGCGGACAGCATGCCGGCGTCCGCGACGACCACGACCTCGGTCGCGGAGTGACGTTCGCGGAACTGGTCGAGGACGGGCAGCAGGGTGAGGGTCTCGCCCCTGTTGCCCGCGAACTCGTGGACTTCGAGGGGGAACCCGCCCTGGTCCACGAGGAGGCCGACGAGGATCTGCGGGTCGACGCGGCGCTCTTTGCTCATCCCGACCTTGCGGAGCTTGTCTTCACGCTCCGCCTCGAAGTAGAGGGTGGTGACGTCGTAGAGCACGACGGTGAGCGGGCCAGATCGGGTCGCATGCGCGTAGGCTGCGGCGGCGATCTTCGACCGCCAGTCCTGCTCAACGCTGCGGGCGAGGGTCCGCCACACGGTCGACAGCGACGGCGCACCCGGGACACCGAGCTCGTCCCACACCCGCAGCGTGTCCGCCTTGCTGGTCGGCTCGACGACGCGGGCCAGGACCAGCTTCTTGAATGTGTCGTTGCCGACCGCGTCGAACCCGAGACGGGCGTAGGCGTCCTCGAGGACATCCCACAACAACCTGGACCTCGACCCGGTCACCGTCGGCGCGGTCGTGGCCGGCGGCGTCGCGCCCAGCCCGTCCAGATCGAACGGGACATGCCCGGCCAGCTCCGCGATCCGCTCCCGCGCGATCGCGACCAGCACCGCGAGCTGCTCATCGTCGTGCGCGGAGCCGAGGTGCTCCACGATCGTCCGCACACCACGGGTCTTCGACGCGATCTGCACCGCCGTCGCACCCGACGCGGTGCGCACCTTCCGCACGAACCACCCCACCGAGCGAGTCTAGATGTACTGACCCAGATCGTTGTTGACGTAGGAGAGACCTCCGGGGTCGAGTTGGAGCTGTCTAAGTTCTTCAGCTCAAACGCACGGAGGTCTCTCTTGTCTCACGCTAATGCCCGGCTGACTCCGGCCGGCCGGTTGATCATGGTTCAGCGCATCCAGTCGGGGCGTGCGGTCGCGCATGTTGCCGCGGAAATGGGGATCTCCCGCACGACCGCGTGGCGGTGGTGGCGCAGGTTCCGGGAGTGCGGCCCGGCGGGCCTGATCGATCGTTCCAGCGTCGCCCGCTCCCACCCTCGCCAGACCAAAGCGTGCGTGGAGGCGAGGGTGCGGATCATGCGGCACCTCACTCGGCGTGGGCCGGTGTTCATCGCTGACAAGCTCGGCTTGCAGGCCTCAACGGTCGGTAGGGTGTTGCGCCGCCACCACGTGCCGTTGCTGCGGGAGCTGGACCCGGTCACGGGGTCCGTGATCCGCGCGACCCGCCGATCCGCGCAGCGTTACGAGCATGATCATCCCGGGTCCCTGATCCACGTTGATGTGAAGAAACTCGGCCGTATCCCCGACGGCGGCGGATGGCGTCTGCATGGCCGCGGGCAACGTCCTGCGCGCAAGCGGGGCCTGGGTTACGACTACGTGCACACCGTCATCGACGACCATTCCCGAGTTGCTTACGCGGAGATCCACGACGACGAGAAAGGCACCACCGCGGCGGGCGTCCTCGACCGCGCGATCGCGTTCTACGCGCGCCTCGGCGTCACAGTCGAACGCGTCATCAGCGACAACGCGTTCGCTTACCGCCACTCGGCCGCGTTCAAGGCCGTGGTCGACGCGCACGGCATCCGACAGCGGTTCATCAAACCGCACTGCCCCTGGACCAACGGGAAAGTCGAACGCCTCAACCGCACCCTCGCCACCGAGTGGGCCTACGCCCGCCCCTGGAGCTCGAACGACGACCGAAAAGCAGGGTTGACGACCTGGCTCGACTACTACAACCTAGACAGGCACCACCTCGGCATCGGAGGCAAAACCCCCATCGACCGAATCAACAACGGTCGAGGTCAGTACATCTAGATCGACGCCATTAGTGCCCCGCACGAGGCACCAGCACCCCCGGAAAATCAAGCCTCAACGATCCTCAACCCGCGAAATCACCCGACGGTGACACGATCCAGGTTCGATGAGCCCGTTCACGGCCTCGGTGCCTCCGTTGGATGAGCGTCCTGTCGCCCAGTAGGCCAGGAACGCGGCTCGCCACTGGGTGAGGGTGCGGCCGAGGCGGGCGATTTCGGGGATCGGGCAGGACGGGAACGATTCGAGAACCTTCTCGGCGATCTTGTGCCCTTCGACCAGGTTGGGGTGCCGGTAGGCGTCGCGGAGCTGCTGGGCGGCGTGCCAGGCGACTTCAACTTCAACGTGCTCCTCTCTCGTCGCGAACGCCGCGTCGAGCCGGGACCGCTGCCTGTCGGTGAGGCGCTCCCGTCCGGCGCGGAGGATGTTGCGGATCCCGTAGAGCGGATCTCCCTTGCGGCCGCGATGGCTGAGGGTGTCTTGCTGGACGCGGCGACGGACGTCATCAACCGCGGCGGTGCCGAGCTTGACGACGTGGAACGCGTCCAGCACCGCGGTCGCGTCGTCGAGTTCGTCGTCGAGGGCCTTCTTGTAGCCGGCGAACGGGTCAAGAGCTGCGATCTTCACCCCGGCACGGAACTGCTCGTCCCGCTCCTTGATCCAGTCTGCGTACGCCTTCGAGGATCGACCTGGCACCAGGTCCAGCAGTCGCGCCCGCACGCGTCCCGTGGCGTCTCGGGTCAGGTCGACCATCCCGGTCAGCTCCTTCGGACCGCGCCCGCCGTCGGCGACGGGCTTCGTGGACACGTGATGCCACAGGTGCTCGTCCACGCCGAGCACCTCGACGCCATCGAACCGGCCAGGGTCCTGCTCGCGGCGCTGTAACTCGGCCTCCACGTGCGTCCAGACCGTGCGGCCACGCGACGCGCAGCTGCCGAGCGACACCGCGCACTGACGCGTTCTCGCGGCGCATCTGCACCACCGCCCACGCCACCGCGCGAGCCGTCAGCGCTTTGTTCGCCGCCGCGACGGCCGGGTTCTGCTCCGTGAATGAGCGCACCCCGCACCCGTCCTGGCGACACCGCCAGCGGCGCTTGCGCCACCGGACCCGAACCGGAGTACCGCCCATCGGGGCGTCCGTCAGAACGAGCACCTTCCGTCCCGCCGACTCCGCGACCACTCCGCACTCAGGGCAGCCGACCGGACCCGGCGGCGACTCGGCATCGATCACGAGCACGCCATCGCCGCGACGCTCGACCCCGGCCACCCGGAGCCCGTCGAGTCCGACGAGCAGGTCGCAGCGATCACAGTAGACAGCAGAACATGGGCGCGCGGCGGCGCAGCGCGTAGCATCAGGCACGGGTCGAGGTCTCCGGACGAACAGGTTGCTTGGTCGCTACCGATCCTCCGGGCCTCGACCCACCTCACCCCGTCACGCCACGCCCGAGCGCCTCACCCCACCCAGAATGCGCAGAGCCCCTAAAGTCCGAAGAGCCGGTATCCGCACGGACCATCGAGTTCGCGGAGAGCGGTCGCATACGGAATCGTTGATAGACCGTGAGGCAGGATGATTGCATGTCCGAACCCGTAGTGATCGCAGCTGACACGGCAGAGGCGCGCAAGGCCCGAGGCGCGTTCTTTACCCCGGACGCGATCACCCGCTACATCACGGACTGGGCCATTCGAACCGCGGAAGACTCCGTGTTGGAGCCGTCTGCGGGCGATGCAGCGTTCTTGGTTCAGGCCGTGCGACGACTTCGCGAGCGCGGGCACGAAGCGCCACGCGTCGATGGGGTCGAGATCCACCCGCATAGCGCTCGCGTCGCAGGTGAGCGGGTGGCGGCGGCCGGCGGAAGGCCCCACCTGACTGTCAACGACTTCTTCCTCGTCGAGCCGGAAGCGCGCTATTCCGTCGTGATCGGCAACCCGCCCTATATCCGTCGGCGCGCCGGTCGCTCGTCGTGCCGAGCACGGTGGCGCCGTACAGCCGCGCGAACTGCACCACGGCCTGACCGACCGAACCGGATGCCGCGTGCACGAGCACCGTGTCGTCCGGGCCGATCGCGAGCGAGCGCACCGTCTGGTAGGCCGTGCCGACGGGGATGCCGAGGGCTGCGCCCTGGGCGGCGCTCACCCCTTCGGGGCGGCGGACGACGTGCGCGGCGGGCACGACGAGATCGGTGGCGTAGGCGCCCTGCGCGCCCGTGACGATGACCGCATCGCCCGGCCGGTAGCCTTCGACGCCGTCGCCGACGGCGGTGACCACGCCCGCGGCATCCGACCCGACCCGGCGCGGCTCGGTGATCGGCGGGGAGGGGCGCAGGCCCGCCCGCAGCTTCAGGTCGAGCGGGTTCACGCCGACCGCTTCGACGCGGACGGCGACCTCGCCCGGCCCGGGCGCGGGGACGTCGATGTCGATGACGGTGAGGACCTCCGGCCCTCCGAGCTCGGTGTATGCGATTGCAGTGCCCATGATTGACCCACCCTACGACGCGATCAGGTCGTCGCGGCGAGGGCCTTCGTGATCCGCTGCAGTGAGACCGGTTCGGCCGTGCCGAGCTGCTGGGCGAACAGGCTCACCCGGTACTCCTCGAGCAGCCAGCGTGCGTGCGCGAGCGTTGCGGCGGCGTCGGCGTCGAGCGGAAGCGCGCCACCCGCATCGGCGTAGGCCGCGGCGGCGCGTTCGAACTCGGTCATCCGCTGGCGGTCGCGCACCGGACTGTCGGCGAGGGCCTCGACCCGCGAGAGGGCACCCTGCAGGTACCGGGGCAGGTGGGCGAGGCGCGCAAGGCCGGTGCGGGCGACGAACCCGGGGAAGACGAGACCGGCCAGCTGCGCCTTGACGTCGCCGAGGGCGGCGAGGAGCGTCATCGAGTTCTGCCCCTTCACGGCGCGCTCGACGTCGCGGTGCAGTGTGAGGATGCGGGCGGTGAGCGACACCGCCTGGAACAGCTCGTCGACGACGGCCGCGGACAGGGCGTCGCGGACGGCCGCGAACTGCTCCGGCGTGCGGACCCCCTCCGGAGCGACCCGCGCCATCACCGCGTCGGCGACCGCGACCCGGGCGTCTTCGATGAGCGCCTTCGCCGACGAGTAGGGCGACGCGGCGAGCGAGAGCTTCTCGGCGGCGGTCAGGTGATCGAGGACGTAGGCGCTCGGCGACGGGACGGCGAGCAGCAGCAGGCGCCGCACGCCCGCGTGGGCGAGGCGCGCGGCGCGCTCGGGGGTCGACTCGATGCGCAGCGCCACGGCATCCTTCTCGTCGACCAGCGCCGGGTAGCCGCGCACCACGCCGCCCGCGACGCGGGTGTCGACGACAGCGGGGAGAGTGCCCACGTCCCATGTGGTGATGCCGGAACGCTCGGCGACGCCGCCGCTGCCGCCGATCGCGGATGATGCGGCCGGTGGCGCTCCGCCGGGGCGCGCCGTCCCGGCCTCCGCGACGGGTCCGGGCGCGGGCCGCGCGAGCGAGCGGGCGACCTGCTCGCGCGCCCGACCGGCGAGCCGCTGCTGCAGCTCGACGAGGTCGCGCGAGGTGCCGACGGTGCGGCCCCGGTGGTCGACGGCGCGGAAGGTCATCACGAGATGGCCGGGCACCCGGTCCATCTCGAAGTCGTCCGGGGTCACAGGCTGGTTCGCGACGCGCTGGATGCGCCGGGCGAGCGCCGCCCGGAGCGGCAGCGCGGGGAGCCCGCGATGGTGCTCGGGCCCTTCGCCGGCGAGCTCGTCGCCGAGTGTCGCGGCCCAGTCCGCCGCCGGCACCACGTGGCGCCGGATCGCCTTCGGCAGCGCGCGCAGGAGCGCCGTGATGAGCTCTGCCCGCATGCCCGGCACCTGCCAGTCGAAACCCTCCGGCGAGAGCCCCGCGAGAAGCGGCAGCGGCACGACGACGCTGACGCCGTCCTCGGGATCGCCCGGCTCGAACCGATAGGCCAGCGAGAGCACCTGGTCGCCCTGCTCCCACCGGCCCGGGAATGCGCGGTCATCGGAGCCCGCGGCGTCGCCCTTCAGGTCGACCTCCGTCATGTCGAGCAGGCGCGGCGTGCGGGCGGATGCCTCCCGCCACCACCGCTCGAACGAGCGCGCGTCGTACACGTCGGCGGGCACGCGCTGGTCGTAGAAGGCGAACACCGCTTCGTCGCCGACGAGGATGTCCCGGCGCCGCTCGCGCTCCTCGACCTTCTCGAGGCGGCGGCGGAGCTCGAGGTTCCGCCGCTCGAACCCGGTGAGCTTCTTGTCGAGGTGGCTGGAGTTCCACTCGCCGTCGGTGAGTGCGTGGCGCAGGAACAGCTCTCGCGCGAGCGGCTGGTCGATGCGGGCGAGCTGCACCCGGCGCCGCGGGATGATCTCGACCCCGAAGAGGGTGACCTTCTCGGCGGCGACGGCGGCCCCGGCATCCTTCGACCAGTGCGGGTCGCTCAGCTGGCGGTGCGCGAGGTCGCCGGCGAGCTCTTCGGCCCACGCGGGATCGATCGCGGCGACGGTGCGGGCATAGAGGCGCGAGGTCTCGACGAGCTCGGCGGCCATGACGGCGTCGGGGGAGGCCTTGCGCAGCGCCGACCCGGGGAAGATCGCGAACGCCGCTCCGCGCGCGCCGCGGTAGGTCGCGAGGGCCTTCCGCTTGTCGCCGGGCTTCGTCTTCGCGAGCGAGCGGGTGTCGAGCACGCCGATGTGCGAGAGGAGCCCCGCCAGCATCGCGCGGTGGACGAGTGCGGGGTCGGCGGCCGCGCCGTCTCCGGTCTCCGCGGCCGCGCCGCGACCCTTCACGCCGAGCAGCTGACGCAGCTGCCGGTGCACGTCGAACCACTCCCGCACGCGCACGTAGTTCAGGAACTCCGTCCGGCAGAGGCGCCGGAAGGCACTCGACCCGAGCTCGCGCTGGCCGGTCTGCAGGTGGTTCCAGAGGTTCAGGAGGGGCAGGAAGTCGCTCGTCGGATCGGCGAACCGCGCGTGCATGCGGTCGGCCTGCTCGCGCGCCGCGCCGTCTTCGGCGGACGGGCGCTCGCGCACGTCTTGGATCGAGAGGCCCGCCACGATCGCCAGCACGGGGTCGAGCACGTCGAGCCGGCGCGCCTCGATGAGCATGCGCGCGAACCGGGGGTCGATCGGGAGGCGTGCGATCTCGCGACCGATCTTCGTCAGCCGGCGGGCGGGGGTGACGGCCCGCAGCTCGGTGAGCAGCTCGAACGCCGCCTTGACGCCGCGGCTGTCGGGTTTCGTGAGGAAGGGGAAGTCCTCGATGTCGCCGAAGCCGAGCGCGAGCATCTGCAGGATGACCGAGGCGAGGGAGGTGCGCAGGATCTCGGGCTCGGTGTACTCCGGGCGCGAGGCGAAGTCTTCTTCGGAGTAAAGCCGGATCGCGATGCCGTCGGAGGTGCGCCCGGCGCGCCCGGCGCGCTGCTGAGCGGATGCCTGTGAGACGGGCTCGATCGGCAGACGCTGTACTTTCGAGCGCACGCTGTAGCGCGAGATGCGCGCCGTGCCGGCGTCGACGACGTAGCGGATGCCGGGCACGGTGAGGCTCGTCTCGGCGACATTCGTCGCGAGGATGACGCGGCGGCGGAGGCCCGCGACGCCCGACGACTCGAAGACGCGGTGCTGCTCCGCCGCGGAGAGGCGCCCGTACAGGGGCAGCACTTCGGTCGGCCGGGCGTCCTTCGCGTACATGCCGCGGACGGCATCCATCGCGTCGCGGATCTCGGCCTCCCCGGGGAGGAACACGAGCACGTCGCCGTCGGGCTCGCGGTCGAGTTCGCGGAGGGCCGCGAGGAGGGTGTCGACGTCGTCGGACTCGGCCCCCAATGCAGCATCCGCCGCCGCGCCCGGGGCATCGAGCGCGCCACGGTAGCGGATCTCGACCGGGTACGTGCGCCCCGAGACCTCGACGATCGGCGCGGGCGAGCCCGAGGCATCCGCGAAGTGACGCGCGAAGCTCTCGGGATCGATCGTCGCCGACGTGATGACGACCTTGAGGTCGGGGCGTTCGGGCAGGATGCGGGCGAGGTACCCGAGCAGGAAGTCGATGTTCAGGGAGCGCTCGTGCGCTTCGTCGACGATGATCGTGTCGTAGCGGCGCAGCAGCCGGTCGCGGTGGATCTCGTTCAGCAGGATGCCGTCGGTGACGAGGGCGATCTTGGTGTTGGCGGAGACCTGATCGGTGAAACGCACCTTGTAGCCGACGGCGCCGCCGAGGGGCACCTGCAGCTCGTGCGCGATGCGCTCGGCGATCGTCCGCGCGGCGATGCGCCGGGGCTGCGTGTGCGCGATGGAGGTGCGGCCGAGCTCGAGGCAGATCTTCGGCAGCTGCGTCGTCTTGCCCGAGCCCGTCGCGCCCGCGACGATGACCACCTGGTGACCCGCGATCGCGCGCGCGATCTCGTCCCGCGCGGCGCTGACGGGCAGCTCCACCGGATAGGAGATCACTGGTTCGGGGGAAGGCATAGCCCTCCATCGTAACCGCGCGGGCTCAGTCAGCGGCGACAGGTTCGACGAAGCGGGAGGCCTCGACGATGGCGTCGAAATAGGACAGGAGGGTGTTCGGGATATCGCCGAGGGGCGTGGAGAGCACGACCAGAGCAAGTTTCTTCGTGCCGTGCTGGGGGTACCAGCAGCAGCAGGCGCGCCTGCGCGGAGCGGGCTGACGCCGCGGCGGACACGAGGTCGTCGCGCATCCGTCGGCGGGCCGTCGCCTCCTGATCGCGTGCGCCCAGCGTGCCGCGCGCGATGTCGGTCGCCGACGCGCGGGACGCGTCATCCGAGTCGAGATCGAGCCGCCACCATGTCCCGATCAGGCGAAAGACGAGCTCCGGCGTGTTGTCGGCGCTCACGCGCCGAGCTTGTCGAGGTCGACGCGCGACATCGTCAGGCCCCCATCCCACAGGGGCGTGGTGTCCTCCGGCAGACCCGCGATCGCGCTCCGCAGATCGACGATGCGCTCTTCGTGCGCCGCCTCGCGGGCGACGAGGCCCACGGTCTCGATGTCGTCGGGCGTTGTATCGCGCACGGCGACGAGGATCGCCGTCAGCGTCTCGGTGCTCATGGGCTCATCGCCCGAGATCAGGACGCTCAGCGACAGCGTCTTCGCGGCGCCGGAGTAGCTGACGGTGCCGAGCGGGTCCTCGACCCGCGGGTCCGATGCGATGACCGCGTCGTAGACGGTCTGCAGATCCATGGCGGTGCCTTCCTGAGACGATGTCGGCGAGCTGTCCGGACCGTCCGACGCGCCACAGCCGGCGAGGGGAGCAGCGAGCAGCGCTGCGGCGACGAGCGCCGCGGTGAGGCGCGCCGACGAGCGAAGGGCGACCATCAGTCCTCCTGCCACGAGTAGTAGGTGTTCTCATAACCGTAGGCGTTGTCCGAGCCGATGAAGTACTGATCGAGCTCGTCCTGCGCTGCGCGCGGCATCGAGTCGAGCCTCGGGACGGGGTCGCCGCTGTGCTGGACCGACACGACGGTCGTGGTCGAGGGGATCGGCATGCTGTCGATCGGGGCTCCAGCGACCACGACGGCATCCCAGTTGTCGTCGGAGTTGTACGCGGCCAGGTGCCCAGCCATGATGCCGCCCTGGCTGAATCCGACGAGCATCACCGGATCGTTCGGTCCGACGCCTGCCTGTTGCATTGCGGCGAGCACGGCCCGCTCGTATTGCGAGCGCAGCGACGGAGTCAGCATCAGTGCGAGGCTGCTGTCGAGATCGTTCACCGCGCCCTGGTCTCCATTGAGACGCGACAACCACTCCTGCGTGCTCGGAAGAGCGACCCGCCAGCGCGCAACGCCGTCGGCGTCGACGACCTTGGTGACCTTGATGACCGTCTCGTCGGCGCTGTCGGCCGTGTGGTGGCCGAGCGAGTCGACGTAGCCGGCATCCTTCAGCACGTGTGCGAGATCCGACGGCTCCCCGTGCGAGGCGCGCGTCTCCTTCTTCGTGCGGTCGTATTCGGACGGCTTCGGCGTCGGCTTGAGCACGTCGGAGAGGATGCTGGCGAGCAGGAAGCCGGCGAGGATGCCGACGACCAGCGCCGCTGCAGCTCGTCCCAGAGGTCCTGCAGAAACTCGCCCACCCACTTTCCGAGGTCGGCGAGCCGCGACCCGACGCCGGCGAAGAAGTTGCCGACGTGGTCGAGCCAGCTCTCGTTGGTCGCGTCGATCGCGCTGTCGATGAGCGATATCGCGCGCTGCGCGGCCGCCTCCATGTCGCGGCGGGCGGCCTCGTGGTCGTCGCGCGCAGAGGTGGCCGCCGTGTCGTAGCGGCGCGAGGCGCGCTGGGCGTCGGCGAGGTCTCGCTCCGCCGCTTCGATCGTGCCTACTGGTGCCGCGGCCTCCTCGAGGTTCCGCACGTGCCGGGTGAGCGCGGTCATCGGCGGCGCGCTGGATGCGGCTCGCGGATGCCTGGTAGGTGGATGCGCGGTCGGCGAGCGCCGTGGGGTTGCCGGGAAGAGCCATCAGTTGTCGTCTCCGTCCGAGGGCGGGGTCGGCGCGGGGCCGGGGGTGGGCGACGGAGTCGGTGCGGGCGCGGGGGAGGGCGCCGACGCCTGACCCTCGGCGATCGCGCCGTCGATCTCTCGGTTCATCGCACCGTCGCCGAGCTTCGAATGCTCCAGCGACGCGGCGAGATCGGTGTCGAGGTCGTCGAAGGTGTCGACGACGGCGCGGAGGTAGTCGGCGATCGTCGTGAGGTTCTCTTCGAGCTTGCCGCGGGCGATGTCCCACTTGTCGGCGAAGTCGTGCACCTTGCCGGCGAGACCGTCATGCCCGCTGTAGCCCGCGGTCTCGTCGGCGATGCGCTCGGCGGTCGAGAACTCGCTCGCGATGCGCTCTGCGCGTGACGCGCTGGCGGTGAGCTCCGCGACATCGATCCTCAGATCGGCCATATCGTCCCCCTCGGTGAACCGGTGCCTTCACCCTACGAGAGCGGTGGCGACCCGGCGATGGGGAGGACTCCCCATGCTCCGGGCCTGTCCTGTCCGTCGCCGGCTCAGACCCAGCCCTGCATCCAGTTGTGGAGGCGATAGAACTCGTAGGGCACCTGCATGCCCGACCACAGCGGGTACCAGAAGATCGACAACAGCACCGCGATGGCGAGGAAGACGATGACGACCCGCTGTCCCGTCGTACGGCGGGCGCTGCTCGCGTGCGCGGGGCCGCTCATCGCCCGCAGCGCGAACGTCAGCGCGAGCAGCAGGAACGGCCAGATCGCGATCGTGTAGAACTGGAAGATCGTGCGCTCGGGGTAGGCGAACCAGGGCAGCCACGTCGCCGCGATGCCGACGAGCACGAGCGCCTGCCGCCAATCGCGGTCGATGACGAATCGGTACAGCAGGTAGAGCGCCGCGGCGATGCTCGCATACCAGAGCAGCGGGTTCGGCATGCTGTAGAGGATGTCGAGGCATCCCGCATCGCCCCCCGCGCACCCGGACTGTCCGCCCTGCGTCCCCTGCGCGTACATCGAGGTGGGGCGCAGCAGCAGCGCCCACTGCCAGGCGGGGCTCGCGTAGCTGTGCGGCGAGGTCATGCCGGTCATCGAGTGGTAGATCGTCTCGTGGTACTTCCACAGGCTCTGCAGGCTCAGCGGCACCCACGAGAAGAAGCCCGTCGCCGGGTTCGCGTCGGCCGCGTGCCGGTCGTAGCCGCCGTCGGTGACGAGCCAGCCCGTCCACGAGGCGAGGTAGACGACGAACGCGGCCGGGACGAGCAGCGCGAAGGATGCCAGGCCTTGACGCACCGCGTCGGTGGGCCAGAACACGATGCCGAGCCGGCGACGCTCGAGGGCGTCGGTGACGACGAGGTAGAGGCCGATCGCGGCGAGCACCCAGACGCCCGACCACTTCACCGCCGTGGCGGCACCGGCCGCGGCGCCGGCGGCGATGATCCAGGGACGGTTCCAGAGGACCGGGCCCCAGGCGGGAGGAGTCACCTCGCCGCTCTCTGACCGTCGCTCCCGCTTCGCCGTCTGCGTGGCGAGACGCTCGAGCGTGCGCCGTCGATCGAGCACGACGAACCAGAACGCGATCAGCACGAACAGTGCCAGGAAGATGTCGAGCAGCGCCACCCGGCTCATCACGATGCCGAGGCCGTCGATGGCGAGCAGGAACGCCGCCACGCTCGCGAGCACCGTCGAGTTCGTGAGCGCCTTGGCGAGCAGGAACAGCACGAGCACGAGCGCGGTGCCCGCCAGAGCCGTCGCGAAACGCCACCCGAACGAGTTGTCGGGGCCGAAGAGCCACATCCCGGCGCCGATCAGGTACTTGCCGAGCGGCGGATGGACGACGAAGCTGCCGGTCGTCGTGAAGATGTCGGTCTCGCCCGCGACGAACCGGGCGTCGGCGCCCTCGGGCCACGTCGAGGCGTAGCCGAGGTTCCACTGGCTCCAGGCATCCTTCACGTAATACGTCTCGTCGAAGACGAGGGCGTGCGGATGGCCGAGGTTCGCGAGGCGCAGCACCGCGGCGAGCACCGTGATCAGCACGGGGGCGAGCCAGCCGTAGAGCCGGTGCAGGCGCGGGTCGCCGGCCACCCGCGCGCGCCAGGCGTCGTAGCGCGAGGGCCGCTCGGCGGCAGTTTCCGGCAGCAACGGCTGCTCCGTCGTCGTCACGGGCACCAGCCTATGCTGGGGCGGTGATCATCCTCGCTGCGACGCCCATCGGCAATCTCGGCGACGCCTCGCCGCGACTGGTCGCCGCCCTCGAAGCGGCCACCGTCATCGCCGCCGAAGACACTCGCACCGCGCAGCGGCTGCTGCAGGCGCTCGGCATCGAGAACCGGCCGAAGCTGCTGGCGCTGCACGACCACAACGAACGCCAGCGCGCCGCCGAGCTCGTCGCGCGCGCCCGCGACGAGGATCTGCTCGTGCTGAGCGATGCCGGGATGCCCACGGTCAGCGACCCCGGCTACGCGCTCGTCGCCCAGGCCGCCGCCGACGGCGTGACCGTCACCGCGATCCCGGGGCCGAGCGCGGTCGTCACGGCGCTCGCTGTCGCGGGGCTGCCGACCGACCGGTTCACGTTCGAGGGGTTCCTGCCGCGAAAGGCGGGCGACCGCCGCCGCGCTCTCGATGCGCTCACCGCCGAGCCCCGCACGATGGTGTTCTTCGAGGCGCCGTCGCGGCTCGGCGAGACGCTCGCCGCGATGGTGGATGCCTTCGGCGCGGCCCGGCCCGCCGCCGTCTGCCGCGAGCTGACCAAGCTGCACGAGGAGGTCGTGCGGGGCGGGCTCGGCGAGCTCGCCGCGTGGGCCGGGGACGGCGTCCGCGGCGAGATCGTCGTCGTCGTCGGCGGCGCGGCCGCGCTGACCGTGTCGACCGACGACGCTCTCGCGCAGGTGCAGGCGCTCGTGGCATCCGGCACGCGCCTCAAGGATGCCGCGGCGGAGGTCGCCGCGCAGACCGGTCTGCGCTCGCGCGACCTCTACCAGGCGGCGCTCGCCGCGCGCTGATTCGCCGCGGCGCGTCAGTCCGCCGGGCCGCCGAGCTGGGCGAACGCCTCGTACTCGGGGGCGGTCTCGTGCGCGCGCGGCGGCGGGGCGCTGACACCGGGGAGCGCCCACGCGGCGAACGCCGTGCCGTCGGCCGTGATCCGGATCTCGTCGTCGCCGACGGTCAGCTCGGCGTCGCCGTACAGCGCACGCGCGGCGCCGGCTCCGGGGACGAGGGCGGCGGGAACCGTGGCATCCGCCCCGCCGCGCGCCGCGACGACGAGCACGCACTCGTCGGCGCTCTCGCGCACGAACACGACGCTCCGCTCGTCGACGTGCAGCCAGCGGAGACCCCCGGTCGACAGCGCCGGGTGCGCGCGGCGGAGGCCGATGAGTTCGCGGTACAGCGCGATGCGCTCGCGGATCTCCGGCTCGTCGCGTCGCGCCCAGGGGATCGGGGTGCGGCTCATCTCGCCGTCCACGGCCTCGAGGCCGAACTCGTCGCCCGCGTAGACGACGGGGATGCCGGGGAGCGTCATCGACAGTCCGAGTGCGACGGGAACGGCGCCCGGCGACGCGTAGGTCGCGAAGCGGGCCGTGTCGTGCGTGTCGAGGGCCGACATCGTGCCGCGCTGCACTCGCCACGGGATCTGGCTCGTGAACCGCTCGTACTGGGCGACGAACTGGCGGGCGTCGTAACGGGGCATACCGGTCGGCAGTCCGAAGAACCACATCTCGTCGGTCTCTTCGCCGTCGAACCCGTGGTGCGGAATGCGGCGCGGGTCGGCGAGCCACGCCCACACGCCACGGGTGAACGCCGGGTAGGTCATGCCGCCGTGCCACGCGTCGCCCTGCAGGTCGGTCGCCGCGTCGTTGGTCGATTCGGCCAGCAGCAGCGTCTCCTCGCGGATGTCCGTCATCGTGCGGCGGAGCGTCTGGCGCACCTCGGCGTTGCGGTCTTCGGCGCCGAGGCGCCCCGTCATGTTCGCCACGTCGATGCGCCAGCCGTCGATGCCGTACGGCGGGCGCAGCCACCGGCCGACGACCGAGTCGGGTCCGTCGATGAACCGGCGGCGGAGCTCGTCGCTCGACCACGCGAACTTCGGCAGCGTGTCGGCGTCGAGCCACGTCTCGTAGTCGGTGTGGGCATCGTCGTGGAAGTAGTAAAAGGCGCCCTCGGGCGCGTCGGGATCGCCGTACGCGGCACGGAACCACTCGTGCGCGATGCCGGAGTGGTTGGTGGTGAGGTCGCCGATGACATGGATGCCCCGGGCGTGCGCCGCCTCGATCAGCCGGCGGTAGGCGTCGTCGCCGCCGAGCACCGGGTCGACCGTGTCGAACCGGGAGGCGTCGTAGCGATGGTTCGACTCGGCCGGGAAGATCGGGGTGTGGTACAGCGCGGTCGCGCCGAGGTCGGCGACGTGGTCGAGGCGCTCGGTGGCCCCGTCGAGGTCGCCGCCGTACAGCTGGCGGCTGCGCCCCGGATGCACCGGGTCGAGCGGTTCGTTCCATGCGGCCGGGATCGCCCAGTCGGGCGCCGTGCGCGCGTCGGCCGCCGCCGAGCGGGCGAATCGGTCGGGGAAGATCTGGTACAGGATCGTGTCGTCGAGCCAGGCCGGCGGGGGATTGTGGGCGACGAGGGCGAAGTCCTGGCCGTCGAGGGCGTCGATGTCGCCGAGGCCGCCCTGGTTCAGGATCTCGACCCGGCCGTCCGCGCGCACGAGGTGGAAGCGGTAGCCGTGGCGCGGATTCGCGACCCGGATGACGGCGCTCCACCACTCCCACCCGTCCGCCGCGCCGTCGCTGACGGCGTCGACCCAGGCCGGCTCGTGGTCGGGGTTCGAGCGGACGACGACACGCTCGACCGGACCGTACCCGCTCGGCACGCGCAGCCGCACGACGACGTCGTCACCGAGGCTCGGCGCCGGGTTCGAGACGTACAGCGGCGAGCCGTCGTGGTGCGGCCTCACTTGACCGATCCGGCGGTGAGACCGCCCACGATGAAGCGCTGCAGGCTCAGGAAGAGGGCCATCGGCAGGATCGCGGCGAGCACGGCACCGGCGGCGAAGACGCTCCAGTTGCGCGCCGTCTCCTGCGAGACGTACTGGTAGAGCCCGACCGCGAGGGTCTGCTTGTCGGGGTCGACGAGGATGACCGACGCGATCAGGAAGTCGTTCATCGTGACGATGAACGAGAGCAGTCCGATCACCGCGAGCACCGGCGCGACGAGGCGCAGGATGATCGTGAAGAAGATGCGTGCGTGCCCGGCGCCGTCGATCTTGGCGGCCTCGTCGATCGAGGCGGGAACGGTGTTGAAGAACCCGTACATGAGGAACGTGTTCACGCCGAGCGCTCCGCCGAGGTAGACCATGATGAGCCCGATCTGCGAGTTGAGGCCGAGGGCGGGGAAGATCTCGCCGATCGCCGACATCAGCAGGAAGATGGCGACGACGGCCAGCAGCTGCGGGAACATCTGGACGAGGAGCAGGGTCAGTAGGCCCGTGCGGCGCCCGCGGAAGCGCATGCGCGAGAACGCGTAGGCCGCCAGGGCGCAGAGCACGACCGTGAAGAACGAGGTCGTCAGGCCGATGAAGATCGAGTTGACCAGCCACGCCCCGTACGGCCGCAGCGGGTCCTGGAAGAGGGCGATGTAGCTGCCGAGGTCGAAGTTCGAGAACAGGCTGTTGGCCGTCAGCAGGGTGCCGCCCGGGTTGAGCGACGCCGACAGCACGTAGACGAGCGGGAACGCCGAGAAGACGAGCATCACGATGCCGATGAGGTGGCGCCATCCGGTCTCGCGGAACCACCGGCCGAACGGGCGGCGGGGCTCGTGCGCGTCGGGGTCACCGGCCGATCCGGTGCTGCTCACGGTGATCGCCGTGGGGGCGGGGAGGGTCTCAGGGGTGGTCATGTCAGTTCAGCTCCTCGAGAACCTTGGTCTGCCGGAAGCTCAGGTAGGAGATCACGGCGACGAGCACGAAGATGATGATCGAGAAGGCGCTCGCGAGCCCGTAGTCGTGTTCGGCGCCGACGAAGGCCACTTTGTAGACCATCGAGATGAGGATGTCGGTGGCGCCGACGTTGATCGAGGCATCCGCGAACCTCGGCCCGCCGCCGGTGAGCATGTAGATCAGGTTGAAGTTGTTGAAGTTGAACGCGAACGACGAGATCAGCAGCGGCGCCACCGAGACGAGCAGCAGCGGGAACTTGATGTAGCGGAACACCTGCCAGACGCTCGCCCCGTCGGCCCGGCCCGCCTCCTGGATGTCCTCCGGGATGGACTGGATCGCGCCGGTGGTCACGAGGAACATGTACGGGTAGCCGAGCCAGAGGTTGACGATGAGGATGGATATCTTCGCCAACCAGGGATCTTGCAGCCAGGGTATGGATGCCCCGCCGAGGATCGTCTGGTTGATGAAGCCGAAGTCCTGATTGAACATGCCCTGCCAGACGAGCGCCGACAGGAACGCGGGGAAGGCGTACGGCAGGATCATGATGACGCGGTAGTACTTGCGGCTGCGCATCCGCGGATCGTTGAAGACGATCGCGAGGAACAGGCCCAGGGCGAACGTCGTCGCGACCGACAGGATCGCGAAGGCGAACGTCCAGACGAGCACCGCGATGAACGGTCCGCGGATCGACTCGGTCGAGAACGCCCGCACGAAGTTGTCCAGGCCGACCCACGCCTGCCAGCCGGGGTAGAGCTGCTGGCCGTCGGCGGACTCGAACGAGCCGTTGCCGTTGTCGGCGTAGACGACGCCGGTCTGGGTGTTGGTCATCGTGTCGGCGGCCGGGTCCCACACGAGGGTCGACACGAAATGGTAGGCGGTCGAACCGTCACGGGTCTGCAGCGTGCCGTCGTTGGGGTCGTCGGAGACCGGCACGGCGAGGGCGGCGATCTCCTGCTGTCTGGCGACGAGCTGGCTGTAGTCGAGGGCCGTGTAGCCGTCGAGGCCGACGGCCTTGCCGCCGGAGAACTCCGCGTCGGGCGCGGGCTCGAGGGGGCGGTCGACGCTGCCGACCTCGGCGTGGCCGTCCTCGGTGGTGATGAGGAAGAAGAGCTGCCCGCCCTGCTCGAGGATCGTCAGGGGGTAGGCGGCGGAGTCCTCGACGCGCTGCTGGTTCTGGATGAGGAGGGCGTTGACCGCGTCATCCTTCGTCAACATGTGGCCGGAGCCGTAGTTCGTGAACGCGATGTAGGTGCAGTAGAGGACGACGAAGATCTGGAAGACGAAGAGGAAGACGAGGCCGGGTGTCAGGTACTTCGCCGGCAGGAGGCCGGGCTTCAGGTACACGTAGTTGATCGCGAACGCGCCGAGCGCGATGATCGCGGCGACGACCCAGCTGTCGCGGCTCATGAGCACGACGATCGCGTACAGCGCCATCGCGTCGATGATGCCGAGGCACACGATCTTGACGAGCCAGACCTTCCAGCCGAGGCTCGCGGCCTCGGCGAGGGCCGCGGCGCGTTTCTGCCTGCGCTGCGTCGCGCGGTCGGGCAGCGGGGTGTAGGTCTTTTCCGCGTCGAGCGTGGGGCCGGTCATCGTCGATTCCTGTCGGGCCTGGGGAAATGCGTGCGAGGTGCGTGCGGGAGTGCGCGGGGAGTGCGCAGGGGAGTGACGGGGCGGCGCCGCGGCGGGCGCCGCCCCGTCGAGGGTGTCAGCCGAGCTTGGCCTTGATGGCGTCGGCCATCTTGACCCAGTCGGCGGCCGGGTCGGCAGAGCCCTTGATGAGCGCGGCCTCGGTCTTGCCCCAGTCATCCCACACCGAGCCCATCTCGGGGATGGACGGCATCGGCACGGCGTTGGCGCCGACGGTCGCGAAGCCCCTGACGATCGGGTCGGACTGCGCCGCCTCGAACGACTCGGTCAGCGCCGGCGGACGCCCGCCCGCCTCGAACAGCTTCGTCTGCACGTCGTCGGTCGCGATGTAGTTGACGAGGAACTCGTTCGCCACGATCGGGTTCGTGCTCTTGGCCGACAGGAAGAACGCCTGCACACCGGCGAACGGCTGTGCCGCGGAGCCGCCGGCGCTCGGGATCACGTCGACCGAGACGTCGACGCCGGCCGACTGCGCGTCGGCGACGTTCCACGGACCGGTCAGGAAATAGGGCGACTTGCCGGCGTTGAACGCCTCCTTGGCGAGGTCGTCGGAGAGGTTGAGGTTCAGCACCTTGGTGCCCGTGTCGCCCTGCGCGGTGAGCCAGCCGGCGAACTGCTGGCCGGCCTCGTCACCGATCGTCAGCTGCGACGGGTCGTACGATCCGTCGGCGTTGCGGGCGAAGACCGAGTTGCCGAACGACGTCTGGAACGGGTACAGGTGGTACGGGTCGGCTGTCTGGGGGTCGAGGCCCACGACGAACGGGTACTCCGTGCCCGCCGCACGGCCCTTGGCGATCATCTCGTCGAAGGTCGCGGGAGTCGAGTCGGCGAGGGCGGTGTTGCGCAGGATCGCGATGTTCTCGATGGCGTAGGGCAGGCCGTAGGTCTTGCCGTCGTAGCTGACCGCCTCCATGGCGACCTTCTCGAAGTCGGCGCTCTTGTCGCCGAGCTCGACGGGAGCGACGATGCCGTCCTTCACGAACGCGCCGATCCAGTCGTGACCGCCGATCGTGATGTCGGGGCCCTTGCCGGTGGGGACCTGCGCCGTGAACTCGTCACGGATCTTGTCGTAGTCCTTGACGACGAGGTTGACCTTGACGCCCTTGTCCTGCTCGAACGTCTTCGCGACGTCTTCGAGCGCGCGCGCCCGGTTGGCGTCGACCCAGACGGTCAGCGCGTCGCTGTCGCCCTTGCTCGCGTCGTCGGACGGCGCGGCCGAGCTGCCGCCCGCGCAGCCGGCGAGCGTCAGCATGCTCGCCGCGACGAGCAGGCCGGTTGCAGCCATGCCCTTCTTGTTCACCTTCATCGGTGTGCCTCTCTCTTTCGGTGGGGGAGGCGGAGCGTGTCGGCTCCGTCGCCGCCCTGTGTTCCCGGTGTCTGTCCTCGGTGTCCGTCCGCGGGGTTCGACCCCGCGCACGACTCTCGTCCGCACGTGTGCGGACGGTCTCTATCATGCTCGCCGGGGTGGCGTGCGCGGCAGGTTCGTTATGGAACTGTGACCGGTCACAGGATTTGTGGTCCGACCACGGTACCACGGGTTTGCGCGCGGTAGGGTCTCGTCTCGTGGCATCCAGCGACCTCACCCGAAAACCGACGATCCGCGACGTCGCGGCGGTGGCCGGAGTGTCGCACGGCACCGTCTCCCGCGTGATCAACGGCGGCCACTGGGTCTCGCCCGAGGCGCGCGCCGCCGTCGAAGAGGCGATCCGCACGACCGGGTACACGACGAACCACGCCGCGCGAAGCCTCGCGACCGGGCGGTCGGGCTCGCTCGCCTTCCTCCTCACCGAATCGCAGCAGCTGCTCTTCTCCGACCCCACCTTCGCCCTGCTCCTGCGCGGAGCGACCGCGGCGCTCGCCGAGCGGGCGATGACCCTCGTGCTGCTCATCGCCGACAGCCCGGGCGAGCAGGCCAACGTCGAGCGGTACGTGCGCGCGGGGCACGTCGACGGCGTGCTGCTCGTCTCCTCGCACGCGTCGGACTCGCTGCTCGCCTCGCTCGTGGCGGCCCAGGTGCCGACGGTGTGCTCGGGCATCCCGCGCGCCGGCGACACCCCGGTGCCGTCGGTCTCGATCGACGAGGTCGGGTCTGCGCGCATGATGACGCGCTACCTGATGGACCGCGGGCACCGGAGGATCGCCCTCATCACGGGCCCCAACGACACCCCGGGCGGCCGGTTCCGGCTCGTCGGTTTCCGCGAGGAGCTCGGCGACCGCTTCGACCCGGGCCTCGTCGAGCAGGGGCCCTATGAGCGGGACAGCGGGAATGCGGCGATGACGCGGCTGCTCGAACGCGCGCCCGACATCGACGCCGTGTTCGCCGCGAGCGACGTGATGGCCGTCGGAGCGATCGACGCGCTACGCCGCGCCGGCAGACGGGTGCCCGAGGACGTCGCCGTCGCCGGGTTCGACGATTCCGGTCTCGCCGCCGTGCACACCCCGCCGCTCACGACCGTGCGCCAGCCCTGGCCCGACATCAGCGCGACGATGGTCGACATGCTGCTCGACATCATCGACGGCACGCCCCGGGAGTCGGTCGTCCTCCCCACGACGCTCGTCGTGCGGGAGAGCGCCTGAGCCCCGTCACACGCGGGATCGCGCCGGCGCCGCCAACTAGATGTACTGACCTCGACCGTTGTTGATTCGGTCGATGGGGGTTTTGCCTCCGATGCCGAGGTGGTGCCTGTCTAGGTTGTAGTAGTCGAGCCAGGTCGTCAACCCTGCTTTTCGGTCGTCGTTCGAGCTCCAGGGGCGGGCGTAGGCCCACTCGGTGGCGAGGGTGCGGTTGAGGCGTTCGACTTTCCCGTTGGTCCAGGGGCAGTGCGGTTTGATGAACCGCTGTCGGATGCCGTGCGCGTCGACCACGGCCTTGAACGCGGCCGAGTGGCGGTAAGCGAACGCGTTGTCGCTGATGACGCGTTCGACTGTGACGCCGAGGCGCGCGTAGAACGCGATCGCGCGGTCGAGGACGCCCGCCGCGGTGGTGCCTTTCTCGTCGTCGTGGATCTCCGCGTAAGCAACTCGGGAATGGTCGTCGATGACGGTGTGCACGTAGTCGTAACCCAGGCCCCGCTTGCGCGCAGGACGTTGCCCGCGGCCATGCAGACGCCATCCGCCGCCGTCGGGGATACGGCCGAGTTTCTTCACATCAACGTGGATCAGGGACCCGGGATGATCATGCTCGTAACGCTGCGCGGATCGGCGGGTCGCGCGGATCACGGACCCCGTGACCGGGTCCAGCTCCCGCAGCAACGGCACGTGGTGGCGGCGCAACACCCTACCGACCGTTGAGGCCTGCAAGCCGAGCTTGTCAGCGATGAACACCGGCCCACGCCGAGTGAGGTGCCGCATGATCCGCACCCTCGCCTCCACGCACGCTTTGGTCTGGCGAGGGTGGGAGCGGGCGACGCTGGAACGATCGATCAGGCCCGCCGGGCCGCACTCCCGGAACCTGCGCCACCACCGCCACGCGGTCGTGCGGGAGATCCCCATTTCCGCGGCAACATGCGCGACCGCACGCCCCGACTGGATGCGCTGAACCATGATCAACCGGCCGGCCGGAGTCAGCCGGGCATTAGCGTGAGACAAGAGAGACCTCCGTGCGTTTGAGCTGAAGAACTTAGACAGCTCCAACTCGACCCCGGAGGTCTCTCCTACGTCAACAACGATCTGGGTCAGTACAACTAGAATCGTCGGGTGAGCACCGGTCAGTCCTTCTACATCACGACCCCGATCTACTATCCGAGCGATCTGCCGCACATCGGCCACGGGTACACGACGGTCGCGGTCGACGCGCTCGCGCGCTGGCACCGTCAGTCGGGCGACGACACCTGGATGCTCACCGGCACCGACGAGCACGGCCAGAAGATGCTCCGTGCCGCCGCGGCGAACGGCGTGACCCCGCAACAGTGGGTCGACAAGCTCGTCACCGAGTCGTGGTTCCCGCTGCTGGAGACGCTCGACGTCGCCAACGACGACTTCATCCGTACCACGCAGGAGCGGCACGAAGACAGCGTGAAGATGTTCGTGCAGCGGCTTTACGACCGCGGCTACATCTACGCGGGGGAGTACGAGGCGCTCTACTGCGTCGGCTGCGAGGAGTTCAAGCCCGAGGCCGAGATCGTCGACGGCACCGGCGCGTTCGAGGGCCTCAAGGTCTGCGCCATCCACTCGAAGCCGCTCGAGTTGCTGCAGGAGAAGAACTACTTCTTCAAGCTGAGCGAGTTCCAGGACCGCCTGCTCGAGCTCTACAAGGACGAGGACGACTTCGTGCGCCCCGAGGCGGCGCGCAACGAGGTCGTCTCCTTCGTGCGGTCGGGCCTCAAGGACCTCTCGATCTCGCGGTCGGCGTTCGACTGGGGCATCACGGTGCCGTGGGACCCGTCGCACGTCATCTACGTCTGGGTCGACGCGCTGCTCAACTACGCGACGGCCGTCGGCTTCGGCACCGACCCCGAGCAGTTCGACCGCCGCTGGCCGGCCTACCACGTCGTCGGCAAGGACATCCTGCGCTTCCACGCGGTGATCTGGCCCGCGATGCTGATGGCCGCCGGTCTCGACGTGCCGCGCGGCGTGTTCGCGCACGGCTGGCTGCTCGTCGGCGGCGAGAAGATGTCGAAGTCGAAGCTGACCGGCATCGCGCCCACCGAGATCACCGATGTGTTCGGCTCGGATGCCTACCGGTTCTACTTCCTGTCGGCGATCGCGTTCGGGCAGGACGGCTCGTTCTCGTGGGAGGACCTCTCCGCCCGCTACCAGGCCGAGCTCGCGAACGGCTTCGGCAACCTCGCGTCGCGGACGACCGCGATGATCGAGCGCTACTTCGAGGGGATCGTGCCCCCGGCATCCACGTACACCGAGGGTGACCTCGAGATCCAGCGGATCGTCGCGGATGCCGCGGTGAACGCCGATGCGGCGATGGAGCGCTTCCGCCCCGACGAGGCGATCGCGGCGATCTGGACGATCGTCGACGCCCTGAACGGGTACATCACCGACAACGAGCCGTGGGCGCTCGCGAAGGACGACGCGCAGCGCGCGCGGCTGGGCACGGTGCTCTACACGGCGGCGGAGGGCCTGCGCGCCCTCGCCGTGCTGCTGTCGCCGTTCATGCCGGAGGCGACCGAGAAGCTCTGGATCGCGCTCGGGCACCCGGGTCGCCTGCAGGATCAGCCGCTCCGCGAAGCCGGCGCGTGGGGGCAGCTCGCCGCCGGGTCGAGCGTCAACGGTCTCGCCCCGCTCTTCCCGCGCGTCGAGCAGTGACCGATCCGTCGCAGTACGTGCGCCAGCGCGAGAAGGGGGCGCGCGACGTGTCGTATCCCGTCTCGCCCGAGCCGCTCGCGGTGCCGGTGTACGACAACCACTGCCACCTCGAGATCGAGGACGGCGAGGGGATGTCGCTCGACGAGCAGCTGCTGCGTGCCGGCGAGGTCGGGGTCGCCGGCGTCGTGCAGGCGGGCGGGGACATCGACTCGAGCCGGTGGTCGGCGTGGGCGGCCGCGTCGCACCCGCGCGTGCTCGCCGCGGTGGCCATCCACCCGAACGAAGCGCCGGCATATGCCGAACAGGGCATGCTCGACGAGGCGATCGCCGTCATCGACGAACTCGCCGCGCAGCCGCGCGTGCGAGCCATCGGCGAGACCGGGCTCGACTTCTTCCGCACCGAGGGTGAGGGGCTTCCCGCCCAGTTCGAGAGCTTCGAGGCGCACATCGCGCTCGCGAAGAAGCACGGCATCGCGATGCAGATCCACGACCGCGACGCGCACGAGGCGGTGCTCGAGACGCTCGAGCGGGTCGGCGCGCCCGAGCGCACGGTGTTCCACTGCTTCTCGGGCGACGCGGACATGGCCCGGATCGCCGCCGACCGCGGCTACTGGCTGAGCTTCGCGGGCAACGTGACGTTCAAGAACGCGCAGAACCTCCGCGACGCGCTCGCGGTGACTCCGCGCGAGCGCATCCTCGTAGAGACGGATGCCCCGTTCCTGACGCCCACTCCGTTCCGCGGCCGGCCGAACGCGCCGTACCTCGTCCCCGTGACGGTGCGCTTCATGGCCGAGGAGCTGGGGCTCGATCTCGACGAGTTCTGCGCGCAGGTGGCATCCAACACCCTCGCCGTCTACGGCGCCTTCGAGGACTGACCGTGCTCTGACGTCGCCCGTCGCACCTCCGGCTGACGCGTCGGATGCTGAGGAGATGACGGATCTCGAGGATTCCTGGGCCGGAACTCGTCCTCAGGAAGGTGCGTTCTCCTCAGGAAGCTGCGCGTCGTCGAGCACGGGTCGTGCGGCGGCGATCAGGGAGATCGAGCGCCACACGAGGAGGAGCGTCACGAGCGAGCCGGCGAAGGCGAACCACCACGGCGCGGTGAGGCCCCAGGTCTGCGCGATGATGCCGCCGAGGGTCTGACCGATGACGAGTCCGCCGAAGACGCCGACCATGTTCACCGACGCAATGCGCCCCTGCAGCTGCATCGGCACGAGCCGCTGACGGACGGTGGTCGAGATCGTGCTCCAGACGAACGCGTACGCGCCGAAGCCGAACATGATCGCGAAGGCGACCGCGGGCGCCGTCGTGAGCGCGAATGCGAGGTGCATGATCACCTCGAGCGACAGGCACACCCGCATCAGCGTCGCGAACGACACGTGCTTCTCGAGCCAGCCGAAGCTGCCGATGCCGACCAGTCCGCCGAGCGCCGCCGCGCTCGTCAGCGCGCCGTAGCCGACCGGACCCATGCCGAGGTGTTCGGTCGCGTAGAGCACGAGGATGCTCCACGGCGCCGCCCACGTGACGTTGAACACCAGGATGATGAGCACGAGCGTCCGCACCGGCGGGTTGCCCCGCAGCCACCGGAGCCCCTCCCGGATCGGATGGACGGGCGCGGATGCCTCGGTGCCGGGGCCGGCACCGGCCCCGGCACCGGGATCCGGTGCGGGCACCGAGCTGCGGCCGATCCGGGAGATGAGCACGACGGCGAGCGCGACGCAGAGGATCTGCACGAGGAACGGCCAGAACGAGCCGATCGCGAAGAGGAAGGCGCCCAGCGGTGGCCCGGCGAGCTGGTTCGCGACGAGGTAACCGGCCTGGAGACGCGCGTTCCCGATGCCGAGGTCGGCGGGACGCACGAGCATGGGCAGCAGCGTCGATCCGGCGGTGTCGGCGAACACCTCGGCGACGCCGTAGAGGAACGCGGTGGCCAGGACGATCGCGACGGTCGCGTGACCGGTGACGAGGAACACCACGAGCGCGGCGACGATCACCGCGCGCGAGCCGTTGGCGATCATCACCAGCCGGCGGCGGTCGTGGTGGTCGGCGACCGACCCGGCGAACAGGCCGAACAGCAGCCACGGCAGGAACTGCATCACGGCGCCCGAGGCGACGAGGATCGGCGACGAGGTCAGCGACGCGATCAGCAGGGGCGCGGCCGACAGGGCGACGCCATCGCCCAGGTTGCTCGTCCACGACGAGCCGAGCAGCCACCGGAAATCCGTGCCCAGGCGCCGCGGTGCGACGAGTTCACCGAGGGAGGGCATCCCGTCATCCTAGGGCGGAGGTCGGACGGCGGGGGTCGGACTGCGCGGCTCGGCGGACGCCGTCAGCGCGTCGTCGAACCGCGCACGAGCTCCCACGGCAGGTCGACCACCCGGGGCGCACCGCCGGGGCTCGGCACGAGCGCGCCGAGCGAGGGGAAGACCGCGTCGGCGGCGAGCTCGGGGTGCACGCACACGTGCGTCACGCCGAGGCGCTCGTTGAGCGCGCAGTCGGTCGAGCACAGCGCGAGCAGCTGCACGTCGCGCGGGATGACGAGCGGCATCGCCTCGAGCTGCAGGTAGATCTCGGGGCCGTCCTCGCAGAACGCGAGGATCGCGTCGGCCCCGGCATCCACGGCGTCGCGCACCCGCCGGGGGAGCGTGCGATGCGCCGCGTCGAGCTCGATGACGAGCGGATCCGCGCCGTGCACCGTCGACCAGGCGAGGTAGCCGGAGCGGGCGATCTCGTCGCGCGGATGATCGCCCTCGTCGACGAGCAGCGCGATGCGCTCGGCGCCGGTCGCGGAGAGGTGGTCGAGGGCCGCGCGGAGGGCGGCGTCGTAGCCGGTGCGGATGCTGAGGGCGCGGTCGACGTCGACGTAGAGGTCGCGGGCGATCACCGGGAGCCCGCGCGAGGCGGCGGCGCGCAGGAGCTCGGCGCCCGTGCGCGCGTCGGCGAGGTACAGCGCGTCGAGCTGCGGGGTGGCGAGGAGGTCGGGGCGCGAGGCGGGGAGGACGGTCACGGTGAAGCCGTGCTCGGCGGATGCGCGGACGAGCGCGTTCAGCTGCAGGTTGTGCGCGAACGCCCAGCTCTTGGCGGTGGCGTCGTCGACGGCGGGCATGACGAAGCCGATCGACATGGTGCGCCCGCTGCGGAGGGCCGCCGCGTGCTTGTTGGGGGTGTAGCCGAGCTCGGCGGCGATCGCCTTGATGCGCTCCCGCGTCTCGGGGCGGAGGCTGCCGCGGTCGTTGAGCGCCTGGCTGATCGCCGCGGTCGACACCCCGGCGCGTTCAGCGACGTCGCGCAGCGTCACGCGGCTCATGCGGGGTCGCCTCCGGGGAACACCGTACGCACCGCGTCGCGCCACGCCGTGCCTTCACCGGCCGACGCCAGCGCGTGGCCTTGCGCGATGAGCCCGTGCAGCAGCGCGCCGGAGAAGTGCCGCAGCGCCGCCTCGGTCTCCGCGTCGCCGCCGCGGGTGCGGGAGCGGGCGATCTCGGCCTCGAGCATCTCGTGCACGTAGCGGCGCATGTCGACGACGGCGGGCGACACCTCGTGCACGCGGCGCGCGGCGGCGTGGCGCTGCGCGGCGGTGTGCACGATGAGGCGGGCCTCGTTCATCGTGGCGAACTCGTCGATCGGCGCGTGCACGCGGATCGTGTCGAGGTCGAGCACCTCGACGCCGGGCAGGGCGCGCAGCCCCGGGTCGACGTTCCGCGGCATGCCGAGGTCGATGACGAGCTGCGCGGCGTCGCTCTCGCCGCGGGCCGCCCGGTGCTCCGCCGCGGTCAGGGCGTACGCGCCGGTCGTCGTCGTGCAGGTGACGACGACGTCGGCCGCGGCCGCCTCGGCGGCGAATGCGTCGGCGGCGACCACGGTGAGGTTCTCGCGCTGTGCGAACTTGCGGCGCCCCGAGGGGGAGTGCACGCGGATGTCGGTCGCGCCGACGGCGCGCAGGGCGGCGAGGGATGCCGCGGCGTAGCGCCCCGTGCCGACCAGCAGCACGCGTGCGTCCTCCCACGCGCCCACCCGTGATCCAGCGAGCTCGACGGCCAGGCGCACGAGCGAGCGGCCCGACTCGCCGAGCCGGGTGGAGTTCTTGACGGCCCGGGAGGTCTCGGTGGCGCGCTGGAAGAGGTGCTCGAGCGGGCCCGTGGTCGCGCCCTCGCGGCGCGCGGTCTCGAGGGCCCGGGTGACCTGTCCGGAGATCTCGTCCTCGCCGAGGGCTACCGAGTCGAGCCCGGCCGCGACGGAGAAGAGGTGCTGGGCGACGCCGTTGCCGTGGGCGAAGTCGACCGTCTCCCGCACGTGTCGGAAGGGGAGCGCGGTGAGCCCCGCGATGCGCTCCATGGCGGCGTCCATCGCCGGGATCGGCGAGGCGTCGGGCGCGTCGTCGACGTCGAAGTAGGCCTCGAACCGGTTGCAGGTGGCGAGCACGACCGCGCCGCGGATCGCGTCGTGCGCGGCGGTGAGCTCGGTGGCGGCGGCGTCGCCGATCACCGACAGGCGCTCGAGGTCTTCGAGCGAGGTGGTGCGCTGGTGGGCGGACAGGCAGACGAGCACGGGTGGGGACCTCTTTCGGATCGTGAGTAGTATAACGATTAACCCCACTCCGATTCGAAGGCCTCCGTCTTGCCCTCCACGCATCCGCTCGCCCTGCACGACACCGCCTCCTCCCGCCTCGTGCAGGCCCTGCGCGGTCACCGGCCCGAGGTCACGCCGGTGTGGTTCATGCGGCAGGCGGGCCGCTCGCTGCCCGAGTACCGGGCGCTGCGCGCGACCGGCGGATCGATGCTCGACGCCTGCCTCGACCCGGCCATGGCGAGCGAGATCACGCTGCAGCCGGTGCGCCGGCACGGGGTGGATGCCGCGGTGTTCTTCAGCGACATCGTGGTGCCCCTGAAACTCGTCGGCCTCGAGGTCGAGATCGTCGCCGGGCGCGGCCCGGTGTTCACCGAGCCCGTGCGGACGGCGGCGCAGATCGCCGACCTGGTGCGCATCGACCCCGCCCTCATCACCGAGCGCGGCGAGGAGGTCGCCGCCGCGGTCGCGCGCACGACGGAGCTGCTCGCCGACGAGTCGGCGCTGCGCGGTGAGCCGATCCCGCTGATCGGCTTCGCCGGTGCGCCCTTCACCCTCGCGGCCTACCTCGTCGAGGGCGGCCCGTCGAAGGACCACCTGGGCGCGCGGAGCCTCATCCACTCCGACCCCGCGGCCTGGCACGACCTCACCGCGTGGCTCGCCGAGGTGACCGGGCGCTTCCTCGCCCTGCAGGTGCAGGCGGGCGCGAGCGCCGGCCAGCTGTTCGACTCGTGGGCCGGCGCACTGGCCCCCGCCGATTACCGCCGTGCGGTGCTGCCCGCCTCCGCGGCGGCGCTCGAGCCTGTGCGCGCGCTCGAGCTGCCGGGCGCGCCGGAGGGCGTGCCGCTCATCCACTTCGGCGTCGGCACCGGCGAGATCCTCGCCGACATGGCATCCATCGGCGTCGACGCGCTCGGCGTCGACTACCGTGTGCCGCTCGACGTCGCCGCCGAGCGCGTCGGCGGCGCGAGCGACCTCACGCTGCAGGGAAACCTCGACCCCGCGATGCTGTTCGCCCCCGCCGAGGCCCGCGAGGCCGCCGTGCACGCCGCGCTCGAAACGGGTCGCGCGGCCCGCGCGCACGTGTTCAACCTCGGTCACGGCGTGCCCATGGACACCGACCCCGACGTGCTCACCGACCTCGTGCGCACGGTGCACGACTGGCGGGCGCGGTGACCACGATCGAGCCCTCCGCGCCGGGAGCGCAGGATGCCGACGTCGCGATCGTCGGCGCCGGGATCGCCGGTCTTACCCTCGCTCACGACCTCGCCCGCGCCGGTCTCCGGGTGATCGTCTGCGAAGCGTCGGACACGGTCGGGGGGCTCCTCCGGCGCGGGCGGGTGGGCGAGATCGATCTCGACCTCGGCGCCGAGTCGTTCGCGACCCGCACCGACGCCGTGGCCGCGCTCGTCTCCGACGCCGCCCTCGACCTCGATCTCGTCGCTCCGAGCCCCGGCGGCGCGCACCTCGCCGTTGCGGGCGAGGCGGGCGCCGTCGTGCGGGCGCCGCTGCCCCGCCGCACCGTGCTCGGCATCCCCGCCGATCCGCTCGCGGACGACGTCGTGGCGCTCATCGGGGCGGATGCCGCCGCGCGCGCCGCGGCGGAGCGGGACCTTCCCCCGCTCGCATTCGGCGACGACGACGGGACCGAGCCGTCTCTGTTCGACCTCGTCACCGAGCGCTCCGGGCGCGTGGTCGCCGAGCGCCTCGTCGACACGCTCTGCCGGAGTGTCTACTCGCGGCCCGCGACCGACGTGCGCCTCTCCGACCTGCATCCCGGCATGTGGGCCGCCGTGCGCGAACACGGCTCGCTGATCGCGGCGGCCGAAGCCCTCGCGACCGGCGCCCGCGCGGGCGCCGCCGTCGGCGGTGTCTCCGGCGGCATGTGGCGGCTGCCCGCGGCGCTCGCCGAGGCGGCCCGCGCGCACGGCGCCGACATCCGCATCGGCGTCGCGGTGCACGCCGTGCGAGCCGATGACACCATCACGGGCGGCTCCCTGCTCGAGACCTCGGCGGGCGACGTGACGGCGCGCGTCGTCGTCGTCGCCACCGGCCCGGCGGCCGCGGCGCGGCTGGTGAGCGCCGACACCGAAGCCCGCGACGCCGCGGCCGCGGGCCGCGTGCAGGTGATCGCGGCCGCGATCGACCACGCCGGACTCGACGCGTTCCCGGCCGGTTCGGGAGTCATCGTCGATCCGGCCCTGCCGACACCCGCGAAGGCGCTCACCCATGTCACCGCGAAGTGGGCGTGGGCCCGCGACGCCGCCCCCGCGCACCGTCACCTCGTCAGGCTCTCCGCCCGCGGGAAGGACCCCGCCGGGCTCGACTCCCGCGAGGGCGTCGCCCGCGAGGTGTCGCTCCTCACCGGCGTCGACATCGCCCCAGCCGACGTCGTCGACGTCGTCGTGCAGGAGTGGCCCGACGCTGTGGCATCCCCACGCACCGCCGCCGCACTCGCGGCCGCTCCCGTGCGGATCGCCGGCGCGAGCGTCGCCGGCACGGGGCTCGCCTCGGTCATCCCGCACGCCCGTGCCCTCGCCGCGACGCTCATCGCCGAGCTGCGCACGCCCATCCGACCCGCATCCGATCCCCTGAGGAGTCACGCATGACCGAATCCGTTCCGCTCGGGTACACCCTGTTCTCCGTGCTCGCCGGCCCGCGCCCGCGGACCGCCCCCGACCAGGCGGCCCTCGCCGAGCTCGAGACCGTCGCCGCGAAGCTCGCCGGCGACGGCGTGACCCTCCGCGGCCTCTACGACGTCACCGGCATGCGCGCCGAGGCCGACCTCATGATCTGGCTGCACACGACCCCCGGCGCGGTCGACGACCCCGCCGCTCTCCAGCGGGCGCTCCGCGCCCTGCGCCGCACCGCCGCCCTCTCGGCGTACGACGCAGTGTGGACCGCGATGGGCGTGCACCGCGAGGCCGAGTTCAACAAGCGGCACGTGCCGGGATACCTGCGCGGCGAGCACGCCCGCGGGTGGCTCTGCCTCTACCCGTTCGTGCGCAGCTACGAGTGGTACCTGATGCCCGAGGAGGAGCGCTCCGCGATGCTCGCCCAGCACGGCCGGCGCGGCGCGCGCTTCACCGAGGTGGTCGCGAACACCGTGTCGACCTTCGCGCTGAGCGACTACGAGTGGCTGCTGCCGCTCGAGGCCGACGACCCGATCCACCTCGTCGACCTCATGCGCGACCTCCGCGCCACCGACGCACGGCGGCACGTGCGCGAGGAGGTGCCGTTCTACACCGGGCGGCGCGTCGAGATCGCCGAACTCGCGGAGGTGCTGGGCTGATGGCCGCCGAACGCCTGGCATCCACGACCGAACCCGAGCCGTTCCGCCCCAAGCCGCCGCGCGCGACCGCGGCCGTCGTCGCGGACGGATGCCGGGTGGCCGGCGCGACCGCCGCGACCTGCGCCGGCGAGCCGTTCGCCACCGAGCCGGTCGCCTACGACGCCGTGCTGCTGCTCGGCTTCGGCGGCCCGGAGGGGCAGGACGACGTGATCCCGTACCTGCGGAACGTGACGGGCGGCCGCGGCATCCCGGACGAGCGCCTCGAAGAGGTCGCGCACCACTACCGGCACTTCGGCGGCGTCTCGCCGATCAACGAGCACAACCGCGAGCTGAAGGCCGCGCTCGATGCGGAGATCGCCGCGCGCGGCCTCGGCCTGCCGGTCTACTGGGGCAACCGCAACTGGATGCCCTACGTCGCCGACGCACTGCAGCAGGCCTACGACGACGGTCACCGCCGGTTCCTCTCGATCGCGACGAGCGCGTACTCGTCGTACTCGTCGTGCCGGCAGTACCGCGAGGACCTCGCCGACGCCGTCGAGGCGACGGCGCTGCAGCGCGGGGTGCAGATCGACAAGGTTCGGCCGTTCTTCGACCACCCGGGCTTCGTCGGACCGTTCACCGAGGGCGTGCGCGCGGCGCTCGACACCCTCGCCGCGCAGGGCTTCGACACATCGACCGAGGTCGAGGTGCTCTTCTCGACGCACTCGATCCCGAACGCCGACGCCGACCGGTCGGGTCCGCCCGAAGACCGCCTCGGCCCGGGCGGCGCGTACGTCGCGCAGCACGCCGCGGTCGCCGAGCGCATCATGAGCGACCTCGGGTCGGATGCCCCGTGGCAGGTCGTCTTCCAGAGCCGCTCCGGCCCGCCGCAGGTTCCGTGGCTCGAGCCCGACGTCAACGACGCCATGGAGGAGCTGCCCGCGCTCGGCCGGAAGGCCGTCGTGATCGTGCCGCTCGGGTTCGTCAGCGACCACATGGAGGTGCTCTGGGACCTCGACACCGAGGCGATGGAGACCGCCGAGCGGCTGGGGCTCGTGGCCGTGCGCACCCCCACGCCGGGCACGCACCCCGCCTACGTCGCGGGGCTCGTCGACCTCATCGAGGAGCGGCTCGCCGCGACGCCGCCGGCGGAGCGCCCGCACCTGACCGATCTCGGTCCCTGGTACGACGTCTGCCGCACCGGCTGCTGCGAGAACAAGCGCCTCGGGTTCCAGCCGGCGCTCGCGGGGCTCGCGGAATGAGCACCGACACCGCTCCCGGGGCGGCGCCGCTGCGGCTCGGCACGCGGGCGAGCCTGCTCGCCCGCACCCAGTCGGGTACCGTCGCCGACGCCGTGCGCGCGGCGACCGGCCGCGAGGTGGAGCTCGTGCCGATCACGACCGACGGCGACGTGCTCACCGGCCCGCTCGCCCAGCTCGGCGGCACCGGCGTCTTCGTCGCGGCCCTGCGCGATGCGCTGCTGCGCGGCGAGTGCGACTTCGTGGTGCACTCGATGAAGGACCTCCCGACAGGGGCGGTCGACGGGCTCACGATCGGCGCGGTACCCCACCGTGCGCCGGTCCGCGACGTGCTGTGCACCCGGGACGGGAGCCCCCTCGACGCCCTGCCGCACGGCGCCGTCGTCGGGAGCGGCTCGCCGCGCCGCGTCGCCCAGCTGCTCCGTCGCCGCCCCGATCTCGTGGTGCGAGGCATCCGCGGCAACGTCGACACGCGCCTGCGCAAGGTCGACGAGGGCGAGTACGACGCGGTCGTGCTCGCCGAGGCGGGCCTCACGCGCATCGGACGCACCGACCGGATCAGCGAGCGCTTCGACGCCGACGGCTGGCCGCCCTCGGCCGGCCAGGGGGCCCTCGCCGTCGAGGTGCGCACGGGTGTCGAAGGCGATGACTCCGCCGCCGTGCGCGACGCGGTCGCGCGGATCACCGACGCGGATGCCGAGGTCACGGCCCTCCTCGAACGCGCCGTGCTGCGGCGGCTCGAGGCCGGGTGCGCGGCGCCCGTCGGCATCGCCGCGACGCTCGAGGCCGAGGCGGGGGCCGACGCGGATGCCGACGCCGACCGTGTCGCGCTCGTCGCGGAGGTCTACGCGCTCGACGGCGCGCGCGCCGTGCGCGTGACGCACGACCTCGCCCGCGCCGAGGTCGCCGACGACGCCGGTCGCGCCGCGGCGGCCGAGCGCGTGGTCGCGGACCTCCTCGCGCGGGGTGCGGGCGAGCTCGCCGACCTCGCCGGGAGCGGGCGGTGACCGGAGCGCTCCGCGGCGCCCGGGTGCTGATCCCGCGCGACGGCTCCTGGGGTGCGCGGGTGGCGGCCGAGGTCGACCGCCGCGGCGGAGTGCCGGTCGTCGCGCCGCTCATCGCGTCGGCGCCGCCGCGCGACGAGGCATCCCGCGACCGCGCCTTCGCCGCGCTGGCGGCGGGGGAGTACTCGTGGCTGTTCGTCACGAGCGCCGCGAGCGTCGAGCAGCTCACCGCGCGCGGCGTGCGGATCCCCGCGACCACCCGCATCGCGGCCGTCGGTCCGGCCACAGCGCGCGCCGTCGCCGCGTCGGGCGCCGAGGTCTCGTTCGTGCCGCTCGGCGAGTCGTCGGCGGCCGCGATGGCCGCCCAGTGGTGCGCGGGGCGCACTCCCGACACGGCCGGGCGCTCGCTCGTCGTCCGCTCCGACCTCGCCACCGCCGTCATCAGCGACGAGCTGGCCCTCCGCGGCTTCGCCGTCGACGTCTGCATCGCCTACCGCACCGTCGGCGTCGACCTGCCGCGCGAGGTCGCGTCGAGCCTGGCCCGCGGCACGATCGACGTCGTGCTGCTCACCTCGCTGAGCGTCGCCCGCGAGCTGCGCCGCCAAGTCGGCCCCCTGCCCGCGCAGGTGCGGGTAGCGTCGATCGGGCCGGGCACGACCCGCGACGCCGAGCGGCTCGGCTTCGCCGTCGCCCACACCGCACGCACGCAGAGCGTCGACGCCCTCCTCGCCGAGCTCGACGACGCTGGCGACGCACCCACCGGCCCCACCGGATCCTCCGAACAGCAAGGCACCCCATGACCGCGTTCCCCGTCCGCCGCCTCCGCCGTCTGCGGCAGAGCCCCGCGCTCCGCCGCCTCGTCGCCGAGCACGACCTCACGCCCCGCCGCCTCGTGCTCCCCGTCTTCGTCAAAGAGGGGATCGACGCCGCGCAGCCGATCGCGAGCATGCCGGGGGTGTCCCAGCATCCCCTCGCCGCGGTGCCGGGCCTCGTCGAGGAGGCCGTGGCCGCCGGCATCGGCGGCATCATGCTCTTCGGGGTGCCCGCGGTGCGCGACGCCGTCGGCAGCGGCGCGACCGACCCTGACGGCATCCTGAACCGGGCGATCGCGCTCGCGGCCGAGGCATCCGCGGGCCGTCTCACAGTGCAGGCCGACCTGTGCCTCGACGAGTTCACCGACCACGGCCACTGCGGCGTACTCGCCGCCGACGGCACCGTCGACAACGACACCACGCTCGAGATCTACGCGCGCATGGCGCTCGCGCAGGCCGACGCCGGCGCCGACATCCTCGGCCTGTCGGGCATGATGGACGGCCAGGTCGCCGCGTGCCGCGCGGCCCTGGATGCCGCGGGGTACGGCACCACCCGCCGTGACGTCGTCATCCTCGCCTACTCGGCGAAGTACGCCTCGGCGTTCTACGGTCCGTTCCGCGACGCCGTGGAGTCGACGCTCACCGGCGACCGTCGCACCTACCAGCTCGACGCCGCGAACGGCCGTGAGGGCGTGCAGGAGGCGCTCGTCGACATCGACGAGGGCGCCGACATCGTCATGGTCAAGCCCGCCGGTCCCTACCTCGACGTGCTGTCGGAGGTCGCGGCCCTCTCGCCGGTGCCGGTCTGGGCGTATCAGGTGTCGGGCGAGTACGCGATGATCGAGCACGCCGCCGCGGCGGGCGTCATCGACCGCGACCGGGCGATCGGCGAGAGCCTGCTGGGCATCCGCCGCGCGGGCGCGGAGGCGATCCTGACCTACTGGGCGATCGAGGTCGCCGGCTGGCTGAACGAGGGGCGGAGCCTCGCATGAGCGGTCACGTGACGAACGAGGAGCTTTTCGCGCGGGCGCGTGCGGTGATCCCCGGCGGCGTCGACTCGCCCGTGCGGGCGTACGGATCGGTCGGCGGCACGCCGCGGTTCGTGACGAGCGCCGAGGGCGCGCACGTGACGGATGCCGAGGGCCGCCGGTACATCGACCTCGTCGCCAGCTGGGGGCCGGCGCTGCTCGGTCACGCCCACCCCGAGGTCGTCGCCGCCGTGCAGGAGGCCGCGGCGCGCGGGCTCTCCTTCGGCGCGCCGACGCCCGCCGAGGCCGAGCTCGTCGAAGAGATCGTCGCGCGCGTTCCCGCCGTGCAGAAGGCGCGGCTCGTCTCGACCGGCACCGAGGCGACGATGACGGCGATCCGCCTCGCGCGCGGGGCGACGGGGCGAGATCTCCTGGTGAAGTTCGCCGGTCACTACCATGGTCACTCCGACGGCCTGCTCGCCGCAGCGGGATCGGGGCTCGCGACGTTCGCCCTGCCGGGCTCGGCCGGGGTGCCCGCGGCGATCGCCGCGCAGACCCTCGTCGTGCCCTACAACGACCGCGCCGCCCTCGAGGCGGTGTTCGCCGCCCACCCGGGCCAGATCGCCGCCGTCATCACCGAGGCCGCCGCCGCCAACATGGGCGTCGTCGCCCCGGCATCCGGGTTCACGACCTTCGTCGCCGAGCTGTGCCACCGGGAGGGCGCGCTCCTCATCAGCGACGAGGTGCTCACCGGGTTCCGCGCCGCCGCGGGCGGCTATGCTCAGGTGCTCGCCGAGGCGGGGGAGCAGGTGCTGCCCGACCTCGCCACGTTCGGCAAGGTCATCGGCGGGGGCCTGCCGGTCGCGGCCGTCGGCGGTCGCGCCGACGTGATGGACCTCCTCGCCCCGACCGGGCCGGTCTACCAGGCCGGCACGCTGAGCGGGAACCCGGTCGCCGTCGCGGCCGGGCTCGCGACGCTGCGGCTCGCCGACGACGCCGTCTACGCGCGGCTCGCCGCGGCCTCAGGCGCCCTGTCGGCCGCGGTCGGCGCCGCGCTCGACGAGGCGTCCGTCCCGCACGTCGTGCAGCACGCCGGCACACTCTTCAGCGTCTTCTTCGGCGCCGAGGTCGCGGGCGGCGTGCCCGACTACGCGACCGCGCAGCGCCAGGACGCCGCCGCGTACGGCCGGTTCTTCCACGCGATGCTGGATGCCGGGGTGTCGCTGCCGCCGTCGGCGTTCGAGGCCTGGTTCGTCACCGCCGCCCACGACGATGCCGTGATCGACCGGATCGTCGCGGCGCTGCCCGCGGCCGCCCGCGCGGCCGCCGGCTGACGCTCAGCCCGACCGGGCCCGCACCGCGGCGACCCAGGCGAGGGCGAGCGCCTTCGACCAGCCGTCGTCGAAGGTGGTGCGCGCCGCGAACGCCGTCGCGGCGGCGGATGCCGCGTCGGGCGAGCCGAGCGCGGAGTACGCCTGCACGTAGTCGCCGAGCGGGCCGGTGAACGCGGTGTCCCCGGCATCCGCGACGTTCTCCGCGACCCGCGCGGGGTCGCCGGCGAAGTATTCGAGCGACACCGGCCCGAGCGGCAGGGCCTGGATGCCGAGGATCGCCGACGGCTCGGCGCTGAACCAGGTCGCGTCATCGCGCTTCGCGCCCCAGCTGATCGAGACGATCGTGTGCGCGTACCCGGCGGGGAGGTCGGTGGGCTCGAGCCACAGGGTGCGGGCGGCGGCGGCCTCGTTCGACAGCAGCCACTCGGCGCGCCGGAGGAGCTCGTCGTCGCCGCTCGCCTCTGCCCAGAGGGCGAGCCCGTTCCACGCGGCGACGGCCTCCGAGCTCGACTCCTGATTGTTGCCGTCGGCGAAGGGGGCGAGGCCCGCCGCCCAGGAGTGGCCGCGGTAGGGGTCGAAGACGCGGAGCGCCGTGAGGGCGTCGCCCGAGCCGCCCGCGACGTCGGCGGCGAGGGCGTTCATGACGGGTCGCAGCTCGTCGACGAGGTCGGGCCGCGCGGCGGCGAGCGACGCTGCGGCGGCGAGGAAGTAGCCGTAGTGGAAGTGGTGGTCGTTGCCGTCCTCGGCGCCGAAACCCACCTCCTTGCCGACGACGAGGTGCAGCCGGTCGTCGTACACGAAGCACTTCGCGGCGCGCGTCGCGCACCCGTCCGCGACGGTCCACGGCTCGAGCTCGGCGGCGAGCCGGTCGGCGATGCGCGTCGCGAGGTCGGCGTCGCCAAGGGTGCGGGCGAGCGAGAGCAGGTCGCCGAGGCGCGCGAGCGCCTTGCCGCCGAAGTAGGTGTCGTCGGGGAGCGCGCCGGTGGCGGCGAGGTCGTCGGATGCCTGGGCGAGAAGCGACGCGCGTGTGGCGTCGTCGGTTCCGGCGAGGTCGTACTCGGCGGCGGGCGCGATCCGCGGCACCGACCACTCCAGGGTCGTCGACGCGCACGCCGACGCCGCGCCGTAGGGCGTGTCGTAGGTGCCGAGGGTGCAGTCGTCGGCGGGGCTCGTGGAGCCGGCGTCAAGACCTGCGAACGGCACGACGACGGTGCGGTCTGTGCCCTCGTAGTCGAGGCGGGTGTCGGCGCCTTCGTCGCCGACGCCGCCCGTGACGGCGACCCCGGTGACCGGCTCGCCGATCGCCGCCGCCCATGCGGCGAGATCGCCGTCGTCGGGCGGCACCGCGACCTGCAGGGTCCCGCCGGCGGGCACCCGCAGCGCCGAGCCGTCGGTCTCGGCCTGCGGCGCCACGAGGAGGTGGACGGCGCCGTCGAGCGTCACGGTCCAGGCGCCCGCGGCGACCTCGGTGGGCGTCTCCGGCAGCACGAGGTCGAGGTCCGACTCCGCGGCGACGGCGACGATCGGCGAGCCCTCGGCGATCGTGACGCGGGCGCGCGGGCCCGTGGCATCCGTGTAGGCGATCGTCACCGACACGGGGTCGGTGCGCGCGACCCGGTAGTCCGTCGCGCCGAGGTCGAGGTGCAGTCCGCCCGTGAAGGGCGCCGCGATCGAGGTCGGCGAGACGCTCATGGCCGGGCGCTGGACGGTGAACCCGTCGCCCGTCGCGAGGAACGCGAGCGGCGTCGGATACACCGGCACACCGGGATCGGAGAACGCCAGGCTCGCGTACCAGCGGCTCGTCGGCGGGGCGACCCCGTCGGCGAGATGCGGGATGGCCGCGCTCGAGATCTGCTCGACGGGGAGGGCGCTCACCGCGTCGCCCGAGAGCGGTGCCGCGGCATCCTGCGATGCGCCCGCCGCGGCGCCTCGGCCACCGGCGCCCGCCCCGCCGCCCGCCGTGCAGGCGACGAGGGCGAGGGCGTGCCGCCCGCAGTGACGAAGTCGCCGACGGGGGTGTCGATGGATGCCACGGTGCCGTCGACCGTCGCGACGACCTGGTAGGTGCCCGCCGTGGTGTCGACGCCGTCGAGCTCGGCGGGCGTGATCACGTCGTCCTCGAGGTCACGGGAGAGCTGCACGCTGTGGACGGTGAGCAGCGGATCGCCTGCGGCGACCGTGTCGCCCGGCTGCACGAGCTGGTCGACGACGGTGCCGGCATAGACGGCGCCGACGGTCAAGGTCTCCGCCTCGATCGTGGCGGTGGCGCTCTGCGCGGCGCTCTGCCGCTGAGTGAAGACGAGGGTGCACCCGGCGACGACGCCGAGCACGACGATCACTCCGAGGAACAGTTTGAGGCGGCTGGCCCAGCTCATGCGCGGACTCCTCTCCGGGACGGGGCAGGGGATGCGGCGACGCTCACGAGCACCGGGGCGGGCGCGGGCGCGGGTGCGGGTGCCGGTGCGGGCGTGGCTGCGGGCAGCGGCCGGGCGACGATGGTCCGCTGCGCGGGCGCGTCGTCGTCGGTGGCGACGATGATCGAGGCGGCGGGCCGCGGACCCCAGGCCTCGCGGGCGGCGGCTCCGACGAACAGCGCCAGGATGATCGTGTTCGTGACGTTCCAGGCCATCGCGAGCGTCGGCTGGCCGTTCTGCACGTCGCGGGTGATCGCGACGACCGAGGTCAGGGCGAGGAAGAGCAGGAAGAGCAGCTGCGGCACGATGAAGTCGAAAGGCGACCGGTTCGATCCCGACTCGGTCACGTGCCAGCCGACGTCCTTACCCGTGATCACGTTCCACAGCGCCTTCGTGTAGATCGGGAACGACGCGGTGGCGAGGGTCAGGGTCTCCCAGCGGAACGATCCGACCACGAACCAGGCGAGCAGGATATGCATCGCGTAGAAGCCGAAGTAGTACAGCGCCCACGTGATCGGGGTGATCGTCAGGTTCATCGGTCGGAGGTCGAAGTAGATCTCCAGCGGCGGCACGAGCAGCAGCAGCAGCGGGCAGATGCCGGTGAGGTAGAACATCGCGGTCACGAAGTACTGGATGCGCTGGTCGGTAGATCACGTTGGTGCCGACGCAGAAGGCCGCGTTGAACCGGTTCCGCCCGCGCTGCACGAACCGGTAGAACACCGTCTGCATGTAGGCGGCACCGCGGGCGATGATCGTCGTCAGGTTGCCGTAGGCCTGCGGCGTCTCCCTGACGGATCGTGCTGACGGACCGTGCGCCCGTCCCCGGTAGGCTCGACGCATGCCCGTGACCCTGCTCGGGGCGTCGGAGATCCGCGCTCTCGCCGCCGAACTCGACGTCACCCCCACCAAGAAGCTCGGGCAGAACTTCGTCGTCGACGCCAACACCGTGCGCAAGATCGTGCACGTCGGAGAGATCACCGCCGCCGACCGGGTCGTCGAGGTGGGCCCGGGGCTCGGCTCGCTGACCCTCGCCGTGCTCGAGACGGGGGCCGCGGTCACCGCCGTCGAGATCGATCACCGCCTCGCCGCCCGGCTGCCGGAGACCGCCGCCGCGCACGGCGTGCCCGCGGGGGCGCTGACGGTGGTGGATGCCGATGCGCTCCGCGTCACGGAGCTGCCGGGCGACCCCACGGTGCTCATCGCCAACCTGCCCTACAACGTCAGCGTGCCGGTGCTGCTGCACTTCATGGCGACCTTCCCGGGGCTGGCGCGCGGCGTCGTCATGGTGCAGGCCGAGGTGGGGGAGCGGCTCGCCGCCCCGCCCGGATCGAAGATCTACGGTGCGCCGAGCGTGAAGGCCGCCTGGTACGGCACGTGGCGGCTCGCCGGAACCGTGTCGCGGCAGGTCTTCTGGCCGGTGCCGAACGTCGACAGCGTGCTCGTGGCGTTCCGTCGCGACGCCGAGCCGCGCGGCGACGAGCAGCTGCGTCGCGCCGTGTTCGGGATCGTCGACGCCGCCTTCCAGCAGCGCCGCAAGATGCTGCGGCAGGCGCTCGCGCCGGTGCTCGGCGGGTCTTCGGCGCTCGCGAGCGACGTGCTCACGCGTGCCGGTGTCGACCCGACCCTCCGCGGCGAGCAGCTCACGATCGACGACTTCGTCGCCGTCGCGTCGGCGCACCTCGCTAGCCTGGAGGGGTGACCGAGACCGAAGACCGCTTCCCGTCGACCCGCGGCGGAGACATCCACCGCCCCTACACCGCCGCCGCAGACCGCTACGAGGGTGCCGCGTTCCGTCAGGTCGGTGAGAGCGGCCTGTACCTGCCGCCGCTGTCGCTCGGCCTGTGGTGGAACTTCGGCGACAACATCCCGTTCGACCGGCAGCGGGCCCTGCTGCGGCACGCGTTCGACCGCGGCATCACCCACTTCGACCTCGCGAACAACTACGGCCCGCCCTACGGCACCGCCGAGACGAACTTCGGCCGCATGGTCCGTGAGGACTTCCGCCCGTACCGCGACGAGCTGATCATCTCGTCGAAGGCCGGCTGGGACATGTGGCCCGGCCCCTACGGCACGTACGGCTCGCGCAAATACCTGCTAGCCAGCGCCGAGCAGTCGCTCACCCGCATGAGCCTCGACTACGTCGACATCTTCTACTCGCACCGCTTCGACCCGGTGACCCCGCTGGAGGAGACCATCGGCGCGCTCGACACGCTCGTCCGTCACGGCAAGGCCCTCTACGTCGGCATCTCCTCATACAGCGCCGAGCGCACCGTCGAGGCGAAGGCGATCGCCCGCTCGCTCGGCACGCCGCTGATCATCCACCAGCCGGCGTACTCGATCCTCAACCGGTGGATCGAGGACGGCCTCACCGGGGCGCTCCGCCAGGAGGGGATGGGCGCGATCGCGTTCACCCCGCTCGCGCAGGGCCTCCTCACCGACAAGTACCTCGGCGACGGCACCGCCGAGCGCGCGCAGAGCCGCTCGTCGCTGCCGGGCGGACGGCTGAGCGAGAACGCCCTGGCGGCCCTCCGCAGCCTCGACGTGGTCGCGAAGGAGCGCGGACAGACCCTCGCGCAGCTCGCGATCCAGTGGGTGCTGCGCGACCCGGTGGTCGCGTCGGCCCTGATCGGCGCCTCGCGGCCCGAGCAGCTCGATGAGAACCTCGCGGCGCTGGACGGTCCCGCGTTCGACGTCGAGGAGCTCGAGCAGATCGACGCCGTCGCCGACGCGATCGACGTCGACCTGTGGGCGGGATCGGCCACCGCGTGACGCCGCCCGGAGGGGACCGCCGCGTGCACGCCCGCGCGCCGGGGAAGATCAACGTCTTCTTCGACGTCGGCGATGTGCAGCCCGACGGGTATCACGACGTCGCCTCCGTCTATCAGGCCGTCTCGCTCTACGAAGACGTGTGGGTGCGCCGGGGCGAGACCGACGCGGTCGCGGTGACCGGTGACGTCGACGTCTCCGGCGTGCCGCGGGATGCCTCGAACCTCGCGGTCCGCGCGGCGCGGCTCGTCGCGGCGCGGGCGGGCTACACCGGCGGCATCCGCATCGACATCCACAAGGGCGTGCCGGTCGCGGGAGGCATGGGCGGCGGTTCGGCAGACGCCGCGGCGACCCTCGTCGCCGTCAACGAGCTGCTCGACGCGCACCTCACGCCCGCGCAGCTGCAGGAGCTCGGCGCGCAGCTGGGCGCCGACGTGCCGTTCGCGGTGCTCGGCGGCACCGCCGTCGGCACCGGTCGCGGCGACGAGCTCGCGACGGCGCTCGTGCGCGGGCGCTTCGACTGGGTGCTCGCCGCGCGCGGCGACGGGCTCTCGACCCCTGCGGTGTACGCGGAGCTCGACCGTCTGCGCGCCGGCATCGACATCCGCCCGCGTCGCGGCGCTCCCTCAGTCGACCCCGCCGTGCTGCAGGCGCTTCGGGCGGGCGACCCGGTCGCCCTCGCCGACGCGGTCCGCAACGATCTGCAGCGGGCGGCCTGCAGCCTCCTGCCGGCGCTCGACGAAGTCCTCCGCGACGGCGACGCCGCCGGCGCGCTCGCCGCATTCGTCTCGGGATCGGGCCCCACGGTCGCCTTCCTCGCCGCCGACGCCGAGGCCGCCGACCAGGTCGTGCGGGGGCTGCGGGCGGCCGGCCGCGGGGCGGTCGCCGCGTACGGCCCCGTGCCCGGGGCGCGCGTGCTCGGGTGACCTGGCACGGCCCGCGCGTCCGTGGTCCCGCGTAGCGTGGCCCCATGACCGATACTCCGCTGCACCGGCCAGACGCTTCCGACCTGCACGTCCCCTCCGACCTGCACGACGCCCCGCTCGACGAGACTCTCCGCGCCGAACTCGACGCGCAGCACCTCGCGGTGACCCGCGTCGACGACACCGATCGCGAACCGGTCGACCGGTGGCTGGATGCCGTGGCACGCGGTTTTCTCAACGGCGAGCCCGACGAGAAGCGGCGCCAGGCGTTCTTCGACCGCACGGCGCACCGCCGGAAGATCGGCGTGTACGACCCCACCGGAGCGCAGCCGACCGAGCCGGTCGCCACGTTCGCCTCGTGGCTGGCCGAGCTGACGGTGCCCGGCGGCGCCCTGCCGGTGACCGCGATCAGCTCCGTCACGGTGTCGCCGACGCACCGTCGCCGTGGCATCCTGCGCTCGCTGATGGCGGGCGAGCTGCGCACCGCGGCCGAGCGCGACGTGCCGGCGGCCGTGCTCACCGTGAGCGAGTCGTCGATCTACGGACGGTTCGGCTTCGCCCCCGCCGTCGCCTCGACGTCGTGGACGCTCGACGTGCGCCGCGCGGGGTGGATCGGGCCCGTAGCCCCCGGCCGCGTCGACTTCGTGAGCCGCGAGCGGGGGCGCGAGCTCGCCGAGGAGCTCCACGAGCGCATCCGGCCCACGTCGGTCGGCGAGGTCGGGATGCCCGGCGGGCACCTCGACCGGTTCTTCGGCACCCGACCCGACGCGGAGAATCCCGAGCTGCTCCGCGTCGTGCAGTACCGCGCCCCCGGCGGCGGCATCGACGGACTGGCGCTCTACCGCGTGAGCGAGGATCCTGATGACTTCGCCGCGTCGACGGTCGACCTCACGCTGCTCCTCTCGGCCACCGACGAGGCGTATGCGGGGCTCTGGCGCTTCTTCCTGTCGATGGATCTCATCGGCACGCTCCGCGCGAGCGAACTGGCCGTCGACGAGCCGCTGTGGTGGATGATCGCCGATCAGCGCGCCGCGAAGATCGCGGTGCGCGACCACCACTACGTACGCATCCTCGACGTGCCCGCGGCGCTCGCCGCGCGCACCTACGACGTCGTCGACACGCTCGCGCTCGACGTGGTCGATCCGCTCGAGATCGCGGGCGGACCGTTCGTGCTGACGACGGATGCCGACGGCTCGGGCTTCGTGGAGACGATGGACGATCCGCCCCTCGGCATCCCGTTCGTGCGCCTGGGCATCGCGGAACTGTCGGCGCTGCTGCTCGGCGGGGTGTCGGCGGTGACGCTCGCCCGTGCCGGCCGCATCGAGACCGATGACCCGGAGCGCGTCGCACGGCTCTTCCAGACGGTTCAGGCGCCCCGCCTGAGCTTCTGGTACTGACGGGAGCGCGCCATGCTCGACCCCGCGGACATCGTCCGCTTCTCCGACACGCCCGCGCCGGAGGGCGCGAGCCCGTGGGTGGGCGGCGCCGCCCCCGCGAGGGACATCGAGATCGTGCCGCCCGACCCCGCCTGGCCGGAGCGGTTCGCCGCGCTCGAGACGAGGATCCGTGCCGCGCTCGGCGAGCGGGTGCTCGCCCTCGAGCATGTCGGATCGACCTCCGTTCCGGGTTTTGCGGCCAAGCCGATCATCGACATCGACCTCACCGTCGCTGACGGGGCGGATGAGCCGGCCTACGTGCCCGCGCTCGAGGCGGCGGGGTTCACGCTCCGCGTGCGCGAGCCGTGGTGGTACGGCCACCGGCTGCTCGGTGCCGACGATCCGCGCGCGTTCGTGCACGTGTGGTCTCCGGACACCCCCGAACCCGTCCGTCACGTGATCTTCCGAGACTGGCTCCGCGGCCACCCGGACGACCGGGCGGAGTACGCCGCTGCCAAGCACGCCGCGGCGGAGGCGGCGAACGCGCACGGCGAGGACATGATGTCGTACAACGACCGCAAGCAGGACGTGATCCGCGCGATCTACGCCCGCGCGTTCCGCGCGGCCGGGCTTCTCGGGTGAGCAGAGCCGGAACTCGCCTACCCTGAAGGGGATGGCACATCTCCTCGGAGGCGAGAACCTCCACCTCGAATTCCCCACCCGCGTCGTCTTCGACTCCGTCTCGCTCGGTGTCGACGAGGGCGACCGCATCGGCATCGTGGGGCGCAACGGCGACGGCAAGTCGAGCCTGCTCGCGATGCTCTCCGGGCGTCTCGAGCCCGACGGCGGCCGGGTCACGGTCCGCGGCGGGGTGCGGGTGGGCGTGCTCGATCAAGGTGACACCCTCGACGACGCGCTGACGGTCGCGCAGACCGTCGTCGGCGACCGTCCCGAGCACGAGTGGGCGGGGGATGCCACGGTGCGCAGCGTCATCGCGGGACTCGTCGGCGACCTCGACTGGGATGGCCCGGTCGCGGGCCTGTCGGGCGGTCAGCGCCGCCGCGTCGCGCTCGCGCGGCTACTCGCGGGCGATTGGGACGTGCTCGCCCTCGACGAGCCAACGAACCACCTCGACGTCGAGGCGATCGCGTGGCTCGCCGAGCACCTGAAGACCCGGTGGTCGCGGAACGCCGGGGCGCTCCTGGTCGTGACGCACGACCGGTGGTTCCTCGACGAGGTGTGCACTACGACGTGGGAGGTGCACGACCGCATCGTCGAGCCCTTCGAGGGCGGCTACGCGGCGTACATCCTGCAGCGGGTCGAGCGCGACCGGCAGGCGGCGGTCATCGAGCAGCGGCGGCAGAACCTGGCCCGCAAGGAGCTCGCCTGGCTGCGCCGCGGCGCGCCGGCACGGACGGCCAAGCCCAAGTTCCGCATCGACGCCGCGAACGTGCTGATCGAGGATGTCCCGGAGATCCGCGACAAGGTATCGCTGCAGTCGCTCGCCGTCTCGCGTCTCGGCAAGGATGTCGTCGACCTGCTCGACGCCGGCGTCTCCTACGGCGGCCGCGACGTGCTGAAGGACATCGAGTGGCGCATCGCGCCGGGGGAGCGCACCGGCATCCTCGGCGTCAACGGCGCCGGCAAGTCGACGCTCCTCGAGCTCGTCGCGGGGACGGTCGCCCCCACGAGCGGACGGGTGAAGCGCGGCTCGACGGTGAAGGTCGCGACTCTCACCCAGCGCATGGACGAGCTCGATCAGCACCTGAACGATCCCGTGCGCGTCGTGATCTCGGGGCTGCGGACGAGTTACACGATCGGGGCGGGGTCGAAGGCGACGGAGCTCACCCCCGGGCAGCTGCTCGAGCGCATGGGGTTCTCGTCGGCGCAGCTGTCGACGCCGGTGAAGGATCTCTCCGGCGGGCAGCAGCGTCGGCTGCAGCTGCTGCTGATCCTCCTCGACCAGCCGAACGTGCTGATCCTCGACGAGCCGACGAACGACCTCGACACCGACATGCTCGCCGCGATCGAAGACCTCCTCGACTCGTGGGCGGGGACGCTCCTCGTGGTCAGTCACGATCGGTACTTCCTCGAACGGGTCACCGACCAGCAGTACGCCGTGCTCCCGGGGCAGGACGGGGGTGGGCGCCTGCGGCATCTCCCCGGCGGCATCGACGAGTATCTGCGGCTGCGCGAGCGGGAGCGGGCGACGGCGGGCGCCGGGTCTGGCTCCGGCGCCGGGTCCGGCTCCGGCGCGGGATCGCCCGCGTCACCGGCATCCGCGGGACCCGCCCTCAGCGGCGCGGATCTGCGCGCGGCGCAGAAGGAGATCGCCGCGGCCGAGCGGCGCATCGAGAAGCTCACCGCGCAGGCCGACGCCGCGCGCACGGCGCTCGCCGAGCACGACCAGTCCGACTACGTGGGCCTCGGCGAGAAGATGGCGCGGATCGGCGAGCTGGATGCCGAGGTCGCGGCTCTCGAGGAGCGCTGGTTCGCCCTCACCGAGCAGATCGGCTGACCGGGGCGTGTCTAGGCTGGTCGTGTGACTGTCACGACCCGCCGCCTGGCCGACCTCCGCATCGACGACCACACCGTCACGCTGCCGCTCGTCTGGGGTGATCCGGCGGATCGATCACACCTGGTTCCCTTACCTGTTCCTCGACGCCACTTACCTCGACGTCCGCCATCGCGGCCGGGTCGTCTCGCAGGCCCTCGTCGTCGCGACCGGTGTCAGCGGCGGAACGTCACGGTGACCCTCGAGATCGATGCCGACAGCGACGTAGACAGGCCGGTTGGCGACCTGCCCGTCGCGGACCTTGATCACGAGCGCGTCGATCAGAACCACGGGATAGACGACGTCCAGCGGACGGGCTTGCCATTCCTGCATGTCGCCGAGCACCTTGTCGGTCACCGTCGACACCAGATCACGAGAGACGTCTGATCCGTAGAGATCGGAGAGGTGGTGCTTGGCGATATCGCCGGTGGTCATGCCCTTCGCATACAGCGAGATCACCGCCTCGTCGAACCCCGCGATCCGGCGCTGATGCTTGGGCACCACCACCGGCGCGAACGTGCCCGCCCGGTCCCTCGGGACCTAGATCGTGAGATCGCCGATCTCGGTCCGCACCGTCTTCGGCGTGGATCCGTTCCGGCTGTTCGGCGTGTGCTTCCCGACCCGATCGCCCGGGTCGTAGCCGAGGTGCTCGGTCAGCTCCGCTTCCAACGCGGACTGCAGGACCTGCCGGGTCAGTCCCGTCAGCAGCCCGTTCGGGCCAGTCCGTTCGATCCCTTGACCACGAGCGGCGGCCACGAGTTGCTCCGCGACCGCGGTGATATTCGGCGGCGCAGGAAGGACCTCCCCGGTTCGCAGATCGACGGTCTCGGATTGCTCAGTTGTTGTCTTCAATTCAGTGCTCATGACGTGATTCATCTTCCCGTCCGACCGAAGCCGAACCGATCACGCCGAACCCCTCACACACAAACTTTCCGACAGACCCAAGCGAGCGGCCGGCCGCATTCGCATCTGCAGCTTCTGACAGGCGGCTGGCACTCCACATATTCCTATTCCAGCTCGCCCGCAAGTCCCCCGCACGGGGGATGCGCCGTCAGCGCCCTCACTGTTTGCTAGCATCATGGCCCCATCATCCACGCGGAGGACGCCCGACTCTGGTCGCCACCCGGACGATTCTGTCGAGATGCTCATCCTCTCTGCGGTTCAGACGCTTGTCGAAGTGAAGGTCTCGATTTCTGCTCTGGAGGTCGTTGGCGCGCGGGCGCAGGGGGCGCCACTACGAGATCTTACGGTCCGACAGATCGATGAGACCTTGGATCTGATAAACGACAATTATCTCCTCCCCCGGGGCAGCCACGTGCACGTTCGAGACGACAGCACAGATGCCAGCCGAAGCGAATGAGGCACCCAAAACGAATCGATAGGAGCAAGAATGAACGACAACTCGCATGACGCTCGACGGCTACGGACCATCTTACGGCTGGCATCCTTGGTTGCCATCGTCGGAGTCTTCTGCGCGGTAGCCTGGTTCGCTTTCGCTGCCGCAGCAGAGTCCGGCTCTCAGATGGCCGGTGCCGGTGCGACTGCGGCCGGGCTTGGCGCAGCGTGGTCGGCTGCTTTCGCCGCAATCAAGTCCCGTATCAAGTCACTCGAGACGGCCGCCGTCAGCGGAGCCAGGGACACGAACGGGGTGGCCGAATGAGAACGCGACGATCGCATTCCGTCTCGTCGCGTCGAACCCCAGATCGCGTATCCCTCCCTGGATGATGCCAGCGAAGATTGTACCGGCGAGACCTCGGGCGACTGCGGCCAGCCAACCCTCCTGGCACATGCTCCCCGCTCTCACGACCATCCGCCGATAGGCGTGCATATCCGCGCAGGCCCCGATGTCGCCGACGACAGCGACGAAGACAGGGCTGCGCGCGAACTCGAGTTGGAGGACCCACTCGATGCGGTCGAGCTCGTCCTCGCTGGCCTCGCAGACCAGCCCGAACCGGGACGTGCTCCACAGGTACACACCCGGCCGAAAGCCCTCGACATCCCGCACAAACGCCACAACCTCGGGGCTTGACCCCTGATCTTGGACACGGTGTCATTTCGGTTATGCCGCTTCCGTGAGGGTAGCTGATCTCGCGGCCGCGTAGGTGTTCTCGTAGCTGTTCGGGGTGATCTGGCCGATCGCGGAGTGGCGTCGGCGCGTGTTGTATCGGTTCGTCCACCGGAACACGGCCCGGTAGGCGGTGGCTTGATCGGGGAACGCCGACGCGCCTTGGAGGAGCTCGCGTTTGAGCGCGGCGTTGAAGCTCTCGGCCAGCGAGTTGTCGGCGCTCGTGCCCACCGCGCCCATGGACTGGGTCACCTTGAGCTGCTCGCAGAGTGCTGCGTAGGCTTTCGACGCGTAGACCGAGCCGTGGTCGCTGTGGAACACTGCGCCGGCCAGCGATCCGCGGTCGCGGTGCGCGCCGCGGAGAGCGCCTTCGACGAGTTCGGTGCGCATGTGGTCGGCGACCTGCCAGCCGGCGAGCTTGCGCGACCCGAGGTCGATGCAGGTCGCCAGATACAGGTTGCTGCCGTCCGCGATGGGGAGGTAGGTGATATCGCCGACATACCTGCGGTTCGGCTCCCCGGTGCTGAAGTCCCGCCCGATCAGGTCGGGGAACTTCCGTCCGGACTGGTCCGGGATCGTGGTCTTCACCCGGCGGCGCAGTCGGATCCCCGCGAGCGCGTGTTCCCGCATCACCCGAGCGACCCGCTTATGATTCACCCGCCCGGCGGCGGGGACGCCGTCGTTGAGGTCGGCAGTGATCCTCGGTGCCCCGTAGGCGCGGTCACCACCCTGCGCGGGGTCCTGCAGCACCCGGATCCGTGCCGCCAACCGGGCGTCGTCCGCGGCTCGCGCGGCCCGTCCCGGGGCTGCGGCCAGCCACGCGTAGAACGAGGACCGGGCGATCTCGATGACCTCACACAACCGCTTCACGCCGTAGGCGTCCTTGTGGTCCTCGACGAACTGGAAGCGGTTCACCAGTTCGTCTCCGCAGCGAAATACTTCGCCGCCTGACGGAGGATGTCCCGCTCCGTCTCGAGCTTGACCTGCTCCGCTCTCGAGACCGCTAACTCGGCTTCCAACCGGATGATCCTCGCCGCCTGCGACTCCGACCGCACCGACACCGGCGGCGACACCGAACCGGCCGCAGCGGTCCCGGATCCGAGCTTGTCGACCCATTCCTTCAACGCACCACGGGAGATCCCCAAATCGGCCGCGATCGCTTTCAGCGTCGCGCCCGGCGTGGACTCGTACAAATCCACCGCACGCTGCCGGAACTCGTCCGTGTAGTTCTTCCTTGCCATCCCTCAGATTCTCGCTTCCCCAGCATCGTGCTGGAATCAGCGTGTCCAAGATCAGGGGTCAAGCCCCCTCCAACCCAGACTCCGGCGCGGACATGGCTTCGCACACGGAGGCCAATTCGTCCGGGGTGACGCTGCGCTGCGTGTCGTAGAAATGCGTTGCCTGACGGAGCATCTGCACGGACGCGAAGTCGAACAATACTTCGCTCTTCCCCTCTGCGGGCCCCCAGTTCTCGACGTCGCCCTCGAACGAGCAGTCGCCTCGGAGAGCTGGGCCGGCATCCGTCCCGTCCAGGTCCACCACCGCTTCGACGAGCACTCGACCTCGGTCTGAGAAGTTCACAGCTCTCTCCTTTCGAACCCTGTCATCCCCATGACCGCCATGATCGGATGCTGCGTTCTGTCGTTGCGCAGGACCGAGGAGAGGGTCTCGTCGTTCCAGTGGTCCTTAGTCGTGATGGTCACGTCGCGGTCTGCAGCCGCGTGCGCCACCTGTGTGAGCGCGCATCCTGCGTCGAGGAGGCAGATCTTAAGACTGAGCACCCCGTACTTTCGCGCGATCCGTTCGATCGCTCCGGTAGCCACCAGCAAAACCTCGTGATCACCGTCCGGCACCGCCTCGTCGACGGAAGGTCCGATCTCGCCCAGATAGGCGAACGTGTCGGAGTGCGCCAAGTAGTGGTATACCCCCGGGTCCACCCCCGGTACCGAGCGCACGATGATCGCGGCCTCGGGTGATCCGAGATTCCCGCCGGACGGGCTAAAGCGCCGTACACGCCCGACGGCGGGAACCTCCTTCAGTCCGAACCCGTATCGAATGATCGACGCGAGCGCCCGCGCTCCGTGTGACTTGCTCCGGGCGAACGAGACCTTGCGCACGTTGCCGAAGTCCCGCTCCTGCCACTGCAGCTTCAGGTTCGACGGCTTGTAGTGGCTCTGATGCCCCTTGGTTGCGATGTGCTTGCGGCCGGGGAACCCCGCTGCCTGGTCGTAGAGAGCGACTCGGCCAGCCTGCTCCGGGATATCCTCCCCCCATGACCCCCACCGAATGTCCGAAGAGCCCGCAAACTCGATAGGTCGCACCACTCACTTTCAGGAACCTACGCACACCTGACGGCATGAGATGCTCCACCGACCTCCTCGCACCGGTTCCGTCCGCCGCAGTCCTCGCGGCCTGCCCTGACGCGGCTGTCGTCCGCGTACCGGGACGAGCCTGTCACCCGACGGGGAGATTCGCTGAGAAAGAAGAGCCTACGCGCGCTCTCGTGCCAGGGATTGGCGGTGAGACGGCATGAACGCGGAGCAGGAGCACGAGAGGCTCACGGAGGCGATGCTCAAGCTCGACGACGGGCTCAATCGGATCGCCCAGAAGTACGGCAGCGCCGTACAGTTCAACTACGAAGACCCCGTGACGTTCGGAGCCGGGCATTTCGTGTTCTACCCGGTAGACAACACGCGCTCGCGGTTCGCGATCGAAGAGCAGTACACCGGCACCGACTGGTCGGATGATGAGCGGGTACCGACCTCGTGGACGTGGGTGGCCGAACGCGAAGTGCGCGACCAGAACGGCGCCTACATCTGGGGTGTCGAACGTGAAGGCGAGACCCGCTCGAAGGACGTCCAGACCCTGCTCACCGAGGCCGAGCAATGGGCGCGACGCGTGCAGAACCGCGCCGCGCAAAGAGAGCAGTTCCGAGCCCCTGTTCGAAACTCACATTGGGGTGTGACACTTCTTGTAGACGGTCGTTACCAGGAAGGAACGACAGGCAGAGATGTCTACGAATCGCAGGAAGTTCACTGAGGAGTTCAAGGCCGACGCGGTCCAGCTCGTCGTGCAGGGCGGCCGCCCGATCGCGCAGGTCGCGCGGGAGTTGGAGATCAACGAGAGCTCGCTCGGGTACTGGGTGAAGGCGTATCGGGCCCAGCACCCCGACCCGGAGACGGCGCCGCCACCGGTGGAGGCCGCGCGGATCGCACGGTTGGAAGCGGAGAACCGGCGGCTCGCGGAGGAGAACGCGTTCTTGAAAAAAGCCGCGGCCTTCTTCGCGAAGGAGCAGCGGTGAGCGAGAAGTTCACGCTGATGCACGCGGAGAAGGCCACCTTCACGATCGAGCTGATGGCGCGCCTGCTCAGCGTCTCACGCGCCGGCTACTACGCGTGGGCGAAGCGGCGGGACACGATCCCGCCGACCACGGCGCGGAGGGTGTGGCTGTCTGGTGTGATCACGCAGATCCACGACGACTCGCACGGGGTGAACGGGTTCCGGCGGGTGCTCGCCGAATTGTCTCGCCGCGGGATCGCCGCGTCGGAGGGTCTGGTCCGCAAGATCATGCGGGAGGCGGGGATCTTCGGGATCCAGCCCCGCTCCAAGAAGCGCACCACGATCCCCGCCGACGACGTGGTGACCCGCCCCGATCTGCTCAAGCGGGACTTCACCGCCGACCGGCCCGGGGTCCGCTTCGTCGGCGACATCACCTACCTGCGCACCGGGGAAGGGTGGCTGTATCTGGCGACGGTGATCGACCTGTTCAACCGTGAGGTCGTGGGCTGGTCGATGGCTGAGCACATGCGCACCGAGCTGATCGGCGACGCCCTCACGATGGCCCATACCCACGGGCGCATCGAGTCGGGCGCTCTGTTCCACTCGGACCGCGGAAGCCAGTACACCTCTGACGAGTACGCCAAGCTCGCGGGCCGTTTCGGGGTGCGGTTGTCGGTGGGAAGGACCGGGGTGTGCTGGGACAACTCGGTCGCCGAATCGTGGTTCTCGATGCTCAAGAACGAGATGTACTACCGGCAGTCCTTCGCGACCCGGCGGCGAGCGAGATTCGCCGTGATGCAGTACATAGAGGTGTTCTACAACCGCCGCCGGCTGCACTCCACCCTCGGCTACCGCACCCCCGCCGAGACCCGGGCCGCCTACTACGCCCAGACCGCAACCGCGGCCTGAAATCCACAAAGAGATCGTCTACGAAGCTTGACACAGCCCACATGCCGTTTTTCAACGTCGGCCGCTCTAGCTTGTCACGATTGCGAGGAAACGGACATCACGGTCAGATCGGGAAGAACAATGCTCTCCCTGTAGGCTTCGCGGGTACGACTCGCGAGGCCCTCCCACTCGGCTGGATCTGCCCCCTCGCTTACCCACTGGGAAACCTGTTCGGGCAGATCGAAGGATACCTGAGTCCAGCTTTCGGGAGTGTTCTCCGCCTCCGATACCTCACCTTCAGGCCCGCAAACCGCCCGCACGTACTCGTAGAATGAGGCCAACCATTCACTCGGCTTGGGTAGCTCAATCTCCACTTCAGGGTCGGTCGCATACAACTGAATGTGCGAACCGCCCGTGATGGCAGCGACGCCATAACGTTGGAGAATTATCTGTCCGTTGACAGAGTTCACTATCCCGGTTTGCTTCTTGCAGTTGAGACTCTTCTTGGTCGCCGCATCAAGGGAGACGCGTCCTTTGGCTTCGGCAGCGAAGAAACGGTACTGGGAGTCCATGCCGATATAGTCCGGCTCGCTAAACCCTGGCACGCGGCGCAACACCCTGTACCGAGGTGACTTCTTCACCAGCGAATAGTGAGCAAGCCAAAAGATTCCCAGCTTGGCCTCGAGATACGCCTTTGTCATCGCACCGCCCAGCGCGAAGTTCAAGTGCCCTTTCTCAGTTGCATCAACCTCAGAATGAAAGATTGCCGGACGACGCAGGCTCGATCCGTTCGGTTCGATCAATCGCAGGCATGACGTAACCCGCCACTGCGCGAACTCGGCATTGCTGCCGTGATGTGGCTGGTGCAATAGATGCCAAGGTCGTCCCGAGAAAACTGCCGCTCGTGCGATGTCGATCCCGGTGACATCCAAATCCGGGGTCGGCTGTGTCGCGGTTCTGGGCATGCTTGGGTCGGCATCGACCGGCACTGTGAATGACTGCCCCGTCGCCGCCCAAGGTGGAACTCGAACGATAAGCATGGGTCGACCCTAACCCGTTCCGAACGCTCGTTGGTCTGGCGCTAAGTGTACTGACCCAGATCGTTGTTGACGTAGGAGAGACCTCCGGGGTCGAGTTGGAGCTGTCTAAGTTCTTCAGCTCAAACGCACGGAGGTCTCTCTTGTCTCACGCTAATGCCCGGCTGACTCCGGCCGGCCGGTTGATCATGGTTCAGCGCATCCAGTCGGGGCGTGCGGTCGCGCATGTTGCCGCGGAAATGGGGATCTCCCGCACGACCGCGTGGCGGTGGTGGCGCAGGTTCCGGGAGTGCGGCCCGGCGGGCCTGATCGATCGTTCCAGCGTCGCCCGCTCCCACCCTCGCCAGACCAAAGCGTGCGTGGAGGCGAGGGTGCGGATCATGCGGCACCTCACTCGGCGTGGGCCGGTGTTCATCGCTGACAAGCTCGGCTTGCAGGCCTCAACGGTCGGTAGGGTGTTGCGCCGCCACCACGTGCCGTTGCTGCGGGAGCTGGACCCGGTCACGGGGTCCGTGATCCGCGCGACCCGCCGATCCGCGCAGCGTTACGAGCATGATCATCCCGGGTCCCTGATCCACGTTGATGTGAAGAAACTCGGCCGTATCCCCGACGGCGGCGGATGGCGTCTGCATGGCCGCGGGCAACGTCCTGCGCGCAAGCGGGGCCTGGGTTACGACTACGTGCACACCGTCATCGACGACCATTCCCGAGTTGCTTACGCGGAGATCCACGACGACGAGAAAGGCATCACCGCCGCGGGTGTGCTCGAGCGGGCGATCGCGTTCTACGCGCGCCTCGGCGTCAAGGTCGAACGCGTCATCAGCGACAACGCGTTCGCTTACCGCCACTCGGCCGCGTTCAAGGCCGTGGTCGACGCGCACGGCATCCGACAGCGGTTCATCAAACCGCACTGCCCCTGGACCAACGGGAAAGTCGAACGCCTCAACCGCACCCTCGCCACCGAGTGGGCCTACGCCCGCCCCTGGAGCTCGAACGACGACCGAAAAGCAGGGTTGACGACCTGGCTCGACTACTACAACCTAGACAGGCACCACCTCGGCATCGGAGGCAGAACCCCCATCGACCGAATCAACAACGGTCGAGGTCAGTACAGCTAAGCGCTGACCGCAAGCACTCGTGCCCGTCACGCGTACCTCGTGGCATGAAGAAACCTCCTGCTGATCATCCGCCCGTGTCCATGGTGCAAGTCGTGCTCGACGTGCGTGACGACGGCACCGTCTCCGTCTCCGTCGACCACGCACCTCTGGCTCCTCCGCCAGTTTCCGGAGCCTGGCGGCGCGGAGACTTCGTGCAGATCATCGACACCGCCAGTCACGACCGGGCCGTTCCGATCCGAGTCACGGTGCACGAGACGGACGGCACCTCCTTCACGGACATCATTCCCGCGATCATCCGACGCACGCCCGAGCCCGAAACTGCTGAGCCTGCACCGGAACCAGAGCATGCAGAAGAGCCTGCCTCGAACGTCGTGGCACCAGTGGAGGTCCGGGTCACCGGCGTCGGCTTCCTCCCGGGCGAGGACATCGCCGTCGCGCTCGTGTCCGGGCACACCGATGCCACCCCGTCCGGGGATGCGCGCGTTCTGCTCGACCCCGCCCACATCGCCGCGCTCGCCGCGGACGAGGTGCTGTTCTTCGGCCGGGCGTCGGGCCTGGATCGTGTCAGATTAGTGCCCCACGCCCGGCCGGAGTGCGGCGATGATGTCGGCGGCTTCCCCCGTTGGCGGGGTGGTCGCGGTGAGTTCGTGTCCGTCGATGGTGATCGTGACGTCACGCAGCGGGCGCAGCGCGCGGACGATACGGCGGACCGTCACGCCGGTGGTCTTGTAGAGGTGCCGGCTGATCGCGAGAGCGCAGAACACGACGGTGAGGTGCGCGTGGATCGAGTCCGCGGTCGACGCGAACATCGGCCTCGCCCGCAGGTCGGTCTTCGCCATCCGGAACGTCGCCTCGACCTGGAACAGGTCATGGTAGGCCGCCACGATCTCTGCAGCGGAAGCCGTCGCGGTGCTGAGGTTGGTGACGTACCCCTTGAGGCCGATGTATTCGCGGGCCTTCTCGACTCTTGCCCAGTTCACGCCGGGCCCCGTGCCGAGGGTGACGAACCGGTCCTTCTTCGCCGGGCGGGTGCCGGCAGCGATCTGCTCGGCGCGTTCGATCTGCTTGTTCAACGTGATGTTGTCGCGGATCTTCCGCTTGTGGGAGTACTGCCACACCACTTGCCGCTCCCGCGCGTTCACACCCGCACCCATGGTTCGGGTGGTCTCGACCGTCTCCCCATCGGTGACGATGTTCCCGACGGTCGCGTAGTGCTCGGCGAGATCGTATGGCGCGGAGGAGGTGCGGGAGCCGACGATGAAACCGAACCCGGCGTCCTCCAGCCGGTTCAGGTTCGCTGCGGACAGCATGCCGGCGTCCGCGACGACCACGACCTCGGTCGCGGAGTGACGTTCGCGGAACTGGTCGAGGACGGGCAGCAGGGTGAGGGTCTCGCCCCTGTTGCCCGCGAACTCGTGGACTTCGAGGGGGAACCCGCCCTGGTCCACGAGGAGGCCGACGAGGATCTGCGGGTCGACGCGGCGCTCTTTGCTCATCCCGACCTTGCGGAGCTTGTCTTCACGCTCCGCCTCGAAGTAGAGGGTGGTGACGTCGTAGAGCACGACGGTGAGCGGGCCAGATCGGGTCGCATGCGCGTAGGCTGCGGCGGCGATCTTCGACCGCCAGTCCTGCTCAACGCTGCGGGCGAGGGTCCGCCACACGGTCGACAGCGACGGCGCACCCGGGACACCGAGCTCGTCCCACACCCGCAGCGTGTCCGCCTTGCTGGTCGGCTCGACGACGCGGGCCAGGACCAGCTTCTTGAATGTGTCGTTGCCGACCGCGTCGAACCCGAGACGGGCGTAGGCGTCCTCGAGGACATCCCACAACAACCTGGACCTCGACCCGGTCACCGTCGGCGCGGTCGTGGCCGGCGGCGTCGCGCCCAGCCCGTCCAGATCGAACGGGACATGCCCGGCCAGCTCCGCGATCCGCTCCCGCGCGATCGCGACCAGCACCGCGAGCTGCTCATCGTCGTGCGCGGAGCCGAGGTGCTCCACGATCGTCCGCACACCACGGGTCTTCGACGCGATCTGCGCCGCCGTCGCACCCGACGCGGTGCGCACCTTCCGCACGAACCACCCCACCGAGCGAGTCTAGATCGACGCCATTAGTGCCCCGCACGAGGCACCAGCACCCCCGGAAAATCAAGCCTCAACGATCCTCAACCCGCGAAATCACCCGACGGTGACACGATCCAGGTCGGGCACGATCACGGCGCGGAGCCTGTGATGAGCATGCCGCAGCAGGGCCGGCAGACCGGGTCGTTCGGCGACGAGCTGACCAACGTCGCGATGATCGGACTCGTGAGCCTGTTCGCCCTGGCGATCATCCTGCGTGTGGCCGGGTCGATCACGGCGTTCCTCACCGGAACCCCGCAGCCCGGCGCCGGGCCGGCAGCAGGCATTCTGGTGCTGTTCCGGCCCGCCGATCCCGCCGGGGTGCTCGAGGCCGACAACCTCAACCCGATCGGGTTCTGGATCGTGTCTGTGGTGCTCCTGGCCGGACTGGCCGCAGCGGTCGCGTGGGTGTGGACCCTGGTGCGCCGTCGCGGCCACCGCATCGCGGCGGACCCTCGCCGCCTCGCCGGAGTCGCCACACGACAAGACATCGCCGATGCCGTATCGACGAAGGCGCTGATGCGCCGGGCGGGGAACCTGTGCCCTTCGCTGGATTCTCCGACGGCCGCCGATGTCGGCTATCGGCTGGGCACCTCACGGGGCCAAGAAGTGTGGGCGAGCGTGGAGGACTCGATCCTCGTTCTCGGACCACCCCGCTCGGGCAAAGGCTTGCACCTAGTCATCAATGCGATCCTCGATGCTCCCGGCGCGGCGGTGGCAACGAGCACAAGGCCGGACAACCTGACCGCCACGCTGCGTGCCCGCCAGCGAGGTGGACCCGTGGCCGTGTTCGATCCGCAGCATCTCGCTGAAGGCTTGCCCGCGGGCCTGCGCTGGTCGCCGATTCGCGGCTGCCAATCACCGTTGACGGCGATGATCCGCGCCACCGGCCTGGCCTCGGCGACGGGGCTCTCGGCCGGCGGCGTCGAAGGCGGCGGATTCTGGGAAGGCAAAACGCGCTCGACGCTCCAAGCGCTCCTGCACGCGGCAGCGCTGGATGACCGGCCCGCATCCGAGCTGTTCCGGTGGACGTTGGACCCGACGGCCGCCAGTGAGGCCGTCGCGATCCTCAACAACAGTTCCGAAGCCGCCGAGGGGTGGGCGGAATCGCTGGAATCGATGATCGACGCGGACCCCCGAACCCGCGACAGCATCTGGCAGGGTGTGAGCCTGTCGCTGGGCGCCCTGGCCGATCCGCGTGTCCTCGATGCCGTCAGCCCCGGCCCCGGAGAGGACTTCGACCCGGAGAAATTCATCCGGAACAAGGGCACCCTGTTCTTGCTGGCCACCGGTGCCGGGGCGGGAGCCTCGGCAGCGCTCGTGGCGGCATTCGTAGAGGACCTCATCGAGACTGCCCGCCGTCTGGCAGCCCGTTCGCCGGGGGCACGGCTGGACCCGCCGCTGCTGCTGGCTCTGGATGAGATCGCGAACCTCAGCCCGCTGCCGAGCCTGCCCATTCTGATGGCAGAAGGCGGCGGCACCGGCATCACGACGATGCCGGTCTTGCAGAGCCTCGCGCAGGCCTGTGACCGGTGGAATGAGAACCAGGCGAACGCCATTTGGGATGCCGCGATCACCAAGATCATCCTCGGCGGGGCCTCCAACAGCAGAGACCTTCAGGATCTCAGCAGCCTCATCGGGGAACGCGACGAGTACACCGACAGCGTGACCCTCGGCGACCACGGTGCGCGCAGCAATCAGCGTTCGGTGCGGCGGATTCCGATCCTCCCACCTGACCAGATCCGTCGGCTGCCCTTCGGCACGGGCGTGACGCTGCTGCGCTCGGCACCCCCGATCATCACCGACCTGCGCCCCTGGCCGTCCCGCGCCGACGTGGCACGCCTGCAGGCCGACCGGGCCGATCTCGAAGAGGTGCTCGAACAGGGCGAGGGCAGTGGCGGAGGCGAGTGATCCGCACCTGCACGGTGTGACGCAGATGAGCGAAGGAGACCACTATGGCGCGACGCCGGCGCACGACGCCTCCGCCCGGCCAGCTCGAGTTCGACCTGTGGGGTCTCGCCAATGCCGATGCCGACGCCCGGGTCGAGGAGAACCTCACCGGCCCGGAGCCGCACGAACTGATCGAAAGCGTGGAGGAGAAGAATGAACCAGTACGGGAAGAAGGCCCTGGAGCACTGGAGGCGCTACGCCCCGCAACGGGTCGAGCAGATGGACGATCCGGAGACGTTCTTCAGCGACCTGGGTCTGGAGATCAGCGGACAGATCAGCGACCTGGCCCGGCAGCTGGAGGCGAACTCGGACCTGTCGCTGGCGATGGCGGCCTCTTCGCGAGAGACTGGGAGCAGGTATCTGCCGGAGGTGGCGCGCCGGATGACGGCGCGACGGGTCGCCGAGGAGGTCGTGATGGACGAACTGGTCTGGATCCACGACCCGAGCCTGCCCCTGGACGAAGCCCGGCAGGAGTGGGAGGAGACCAGAGCCTCCGACGAGAACCTGATCAGCTGGGCGGAGCGGATTCAGGACGCCCCGGACCTAATGCCGGCGACGGTGGATCTCGAACAGAAGGCCAAGGACTGGGCCGTGCCGACCTGGTTCCTGGAGGGTCTGACGAGCGCGGAGATTCCGCGCCAGTACGCGAACGAGCATCAGGAGATCCTGGCGGAGGCCGCGAACGTGCGGTTCCTGCGCGAAGTGCGTTAACCCCCGAGCCAGGACCGCGGTTCGACCCGACCGCCCATCGTGTGCCCTCCGGGGCGCGTGCCCGGTTCCGCGCGAACATCGACGCGCTCACCCTCGCCCGCGCACTCGCAGCCGAACAGCGTCCCGCCACCGCCGATGAGCAGCGTGTGCTGGCCGGATGGTCCAGCTGGGGCGCGGTACCGGACGTGTTCGACCCCCGCAACGACGCCCGGGCGCAGGAGCGTGCCGAGCTTCAGGGCCTGCTCAGCGCGGACGAATGGGCCGCAGCGGAGCGGACAACGATCAACGCCCATTACACCGACCCCCTCATCGCGGCGGAAATGTGGCGGGCACTGCGGTCACTGGGCCTGACCGGCGGGGAGATCCTCGAACCCGGCTCCGGGTCCGGGACGGTCATCGGGCTCGCCCCCGAGACCGCCCGGATGACCGGGGTCGAACTCGACCCGATCACCGCCGCGATCAGCCAGGCCCTGTATCCCGATGCGAGCATCCGGGCCGAGAGCTTCGCTGACACCCGACTGCCCGAGGGCATGTTCGACGCGGCCATCGGCAATGTGCCGTTCGGGAAAGTGACCCTCTACGATCCGGTGCATAACCCGGGCGGGCACTCGATCCACAACCATTTCATTCTCAAGTCCCTGCGGTTGACGCGGCCGGGCGGGCTGGTCGCCGTGCTCTCCTCGCACTACACGATGGACGCCCAGAACCCCGGAGCTCGGCGGGAGATGAACCTGCTGGCCGATCTCGTCGGTGCCGTCCGCCTGCCCTCCGGAGCCCACCGGCGGACGGCGGGAACCGAGGCGATCACTGATCTGCTGATTTTCCGGCGCCGCGAGGACGGTCAGCCGCCCGCCGATGACCTGTGGGAGACCGTCACCCCTGTCTCGCTCGACGGCACCGAGCCGATCAGGATCAACCGCTACTTCGATCAGCACCCGGAGTATGTCCTGGGCGAGCTGTCGGTCGGGCACGGCATGTACGGGTCGGAGACCCTGACCGTTGCAGGCGACCCGGATCGAGTCGCCGACGAACTGCGCGCCGCGCTGGAGTCGATCACGTTCACCGCCCGCCGTTCCGGCATGGTGCTGACCGAACGCACCGGCACCGCCCCGGAACGACCGGCCGCTGCCACCGGCACAGCGACGGAGCAGTGGGATGGGGCGATCGTTGCCACCGACGGCGGCGGTTTCGGCACCGTCAATGGCAGCAGCATCGAGCCCCTGAAGGTGCCGAAGAACGCGTACGCGGAGATGCGGGCGCTGCTCGGACTGCGCGACGCGGCCAACCGGCTGCTGGAGCTGGAGGCAGCGACCGTCGAGGACACCGACGAGATCGCCACGACCAGGGAGGGGCTGCGTCGCGACTACCAGAAGTATGTCGGGAAGTACGGGCCGTTGAACCGGTACTCCTGGCGGCGCACCGGCCGGACGAACGAGTCCGGTGAGGAGACCTACGCCCGCATCGTGCCCACTCCGATCCGGCTATTGCGCTCGGACCCGTTCGGGGCGCTCGTCCTCGCCCTCGAAGAGTTCGACGACGCTGAGCAGACGGCAACCCCGGCGACGATCATGACCCGCCGCGTCGTCGCCCCGCGCACCGAGGTCCAAGGCGTCGATACCCCGGCAGACGCGGTGGCGGTGAGTCTGGATCGCACCGGCGGGATCGATCTCCCGCTGATCGCGGACATGCTCGGCATGGACGAGACCGAGGCCCGCGAGGCGCTGACCGGGCTCGCCTACACGGACCCTGCCACCGGCACCCTCGTCCACGCCCCCGAATACCTCTCCGGAGACGTCCGCGCCAAGCTCGCCCAGGCGAAGGAACGCGCGGCCGACGACCCGGCCTTCCAAGCCAACGTCGACGCGTTGGCCGAGGTGCAGCCGCGGGACCTCGGCGTCGAGGAGATCGGCGCCCGCATCGGCGCGGTGTGGATCAGCGCGGAGATCCACGAGCAGTTCCTCAACGAGATCCTGCGCACCACCCAGGTCAGAGTCGAGAACCCGATTCCGGGAATGTGGGAAGTGCGCGGCGGTCGTCAGGGCCTGCAGGCGACCAGCGAGTGGGGCACCGAACGCCGTCCGGCACCGGACCTTGTCCAGGCGATCATGGAGCAGCGGCCGATCCTCGTCAAAGACGAGATCGACGGCGTGGACGGCAAACCGCAAATGGTCGTCAACCCCACCGAGACGGCCGCGGCACAAGAAAAGGCGGAGGCGCTCCAGGAACGGTTCTCCGAGTGGGTGTGGGAGAACCCCGAACGCGCCCAGGAACTCGTCGACGAGTACAACCAACGGTTCAACAACCTCGTCCTACGCGACTACAGTGCCGCCGGCGACTATCTGTCACTCCCGGGTCTCGCCGAGACGTTCACCCCGCGACCGCATCAACGCGCCGCAGTTGCCCGCATGATCGCCGAACCCGCCGCCGGATTATTCCACGAGGTCGGGGCCGGGAAAACGGCTGAAGCGATCATGGGCGTGATGGAGATGCGACGCATGGGTCTCGTCAGCAAGCCCTTGATTGTCATCCCGAATCATATGTTGGAGCAGTTCAGCAGAGAGTGGCTGCAAATCTATCCGCAGGCCAGGATCCTCGCCGCCTCCAGCAAGGACATCAGTGCCGAGAAAAGGGCTCTTCGCAGTTGAGGGTGTAGTCGAGGGTCGGCGGCTGGTTCGCGGATAGACGTCGAGGTCTTCCAGGATGGAAGTTCTCACACTGCCCATCTGCCGGAAGACCTCGACTTGCGCCACCCTACGTTCGCGACCCCTGACCTCACCACGTTCTGCCGTCTCGATGAGCTCGGCCTCGAAGCCATCGGCCAGTTGATCGAGCCCGACCGGGCGGTACTCGAGTGCCGCGTCGTTGACGATGACCCGTGGTGTCGGAAGTGTGGCGCCGAGGGCGTGCCGCGCGACACCGTGACGCGTCCGCTCGCGCACGAGCCGTTCGGTCACCGGCCCACGACGCTGCTGGTGCGGGTACGCCGCTACCGGTGCGGCCACTGCCGCCGCACCTGGCGGCAGGACACGACGAACGCGGCGGCGCCGCGGGCGAAGATCTCCCGCGGCGGGGTCGGGTGGGCGCTGAAGGCGATCGTGGTCGACCACCTCACCGTCTCCCGCGCCGCGGCAGGCCTGGGGGTGTCGTGGCACACCGCGAACACCGCGATCCTCGCCGAGGGCAAGCGGCGGCTGATCGACGATCCGGCCAGGTTCGACGGCGTCACCACGATCGGCGTCGACGAGCACGTCTGGCGTCACGCACGGTTCGGTGACAAGTACGTGACCGTGATCATCGACCTCACGCCCGCCCGCAACAAGACAGGTCCCGCACGGCTGCTGGAGATGGTCGAGGGTCGGTCGAAGGCGGTGTTCAAGCAGTGGCTCGCCGCCCGGCCCAAGGAGTGGTCGAAGCAGATCGAAGTGGTCGCGATGGATGGGTTCAGTGGGTTCAAGACCGCCGCGTCCGAGGAACTCCCCGACGCGGTCCCGGTGATGGATCCGTTCCATGTCGTCCGGCTCGCCGGTGACGCCCTGGACCGGACCCGGCAGAGGGTTCAGCAGGACACTCTCGGGCACCGCGGTCACGCCGGGGACCCGCTCTACGGGGTCCGCCGCACCCTCCACACCGGCGTGAGCTTCCTCACCGAGAAGCAGACTGCACGGCTGGACGCGGTGTTCGCGGTCGAGGAGCACGTCGAGGTCGAAGCGACCTGGGGCATCTACCAGCGCATCGTCGCCGCCTACCGCGAACCCGACAAGAAGAAGGCGAAGGAGATGATGCGGTCGGTGATCGATTCCGTCAGCAGTGGCGTCCCCGCGATGCTGGCCGAGATTCGCCGGCTCGGTCGGACGTTGAAGCAGCGCGCCGCGGACGTCCTCGCGTTCTTCGACCTGCCCGGCACGAGCAACGGTCCGACAGAGGCGATCAACGGCCGACTCGAGCATCTCCGCGGCTCCGCGCTCGGCTTCCGCAACCTCGCGAACTACACAGCCAGGAGCCTGCTCGAGGCCGGAGGTTTCAGACCCTCGCTACACCCTTGATTCCGAAGAGCCGAGAAAAGACGGCAGTTCGTCGCGCGTGCGGCGGCGAACGATTGGGATGGGATTCTGCTGACGCAGGCCGCGTTCACGAAGGTGCCGCTGCGGCAGGAGACGCAGCAGGCCTACATCCAGGGGCAGATCAACGAGCTCAAACGCGTCGTCGACCAGGCCGAAGGTGATGACGCGATGACCGTCAAACGGGCTCTTCGGACATTCGGTGGGGGTGAGGCGCGCCGGGTGATGGTCGGCGGGTAGGGGTCGAGGCCCTGGAGGATCAGAAGCGCTAACTCCCTGATTCCGACCGAGGACCTCGACGTGCTTCACCCTACTTCGGGGTGCGCTGATTCGCGCCCTGCCACTTGTCCGTGCCCGCGTTGCGATCTGTTGTTTGGCCTTGACGGCGTCCATGTTGAGCACGTCGACCGCCGCGACGGGCTGCTGGTGGTGAGGGTATCGAGTCCCGCGGCGCCCACCGGGTGCCCGTCGTGCGGGGTCGTCGCCGTCGGTCGTGGGCGCCGCCGTCGAGTGCTGAACGACGTGCCCGGTGTCGCGCGGGTTCGGATCGTGTGGCGGCAGCGCGTCTTCCGGTGCGACGATGCAGACTGTGCGCGAAAGACCTTCGTCGAGCAGATCCCGTCGCTGGTCGCTCACCGGGGGTCGATCACGAAGCGCACTATCGCCTGGGCTATCGGACAGCTACGAGGCGAGCACGCGACCATCGCTGGGCTCGCCCGTCAGCTCGGAACATCGTGGAAGACCGTGTGGCGCGCCGTCGAGCCCGAACTCGTGCGCCTCGCCGCGGACGAATCCCGGTTCGATGGCGTCACGACGCTCGGTGTCGACGAGCATGTCTGGCATCACGTCGATCCACGCAAGCGCGGTCCGAAGGAACTGACGGGGATGGTCGACCTCACCCGCGACGAGCACGGCCGGGTGCGTGCGCGGCTACTGGATCTCGTACCCGGCCGGTCCGGGAAGGCCTACGCGACTTGGCTCGGTGAGCGCGGCGACGCGTTCCGGAAAAACGTGGAGGTGGCGGCGTTGGATCCCTTCGCCGGATACAAGACCGCGATCAACGACAAGCTGGAAGACGCTGTCGCGGTGCTCGACGCGTTCCATGTCGTGAAACTCGGCACCGCCGCGGTCGACGAGGTCCGCCGCAGAGTGCAACACGACACGCTCGGCCACCGCGGACGCAAGGGAGAGCCGCTCTACGGGATCCAGACCATCCTGCGCGCCGGAGCGGAGAACCTCACCGACGAGCAGCGAGTTAGGCTGGCCGCGGCGATCGAGGCAGATCCTGCGCACGACGAGGTGTTCGTTGCGTGGCAGTGCGCGCAGCAACTGCGATCCGCCTACCACGCGAAGGATCTCGCCGAGGGCCGCCGAATCGCGGAGCGAGTCGCCGAGACATTCCACACCTGCCCGATCCCGGAGATCGCCCGCCTCGGTCGCACCCTGCGCCGGTGGCGGTCAGCGTTCCTCGCGTATTTCGCGACCGGGCGCGCGAACAACGGCGGCACCGAGGCGATCAACGGAATCATCGAGCTGCACCGGCGCCTCGCCCGCGGCTATCGCAACCGGCACAACTACCGCCTCCGCATGCTCCTCATCGCCGGCGGCCTCGACCCCACCACCCCCACCTAAAGTCCGAAGAGCCCGTTACCTACCCGCGAAACGGTCGAGAATCTGTTCGTCAGTCTGTTCATCGGGAATGCTGAGCCTTTGGTTGACTCGTTTCCTTATCCCGCCAGGCAGGCGGGGTGTTTCATGATGGTCTCGAACTCGATGGGCGTCAACTTCCCGAGTCTTCGTTGACGGCGGCATCGGTGGTAGCGTGCCTCGATCCAGTACACGATCGCGAGGCGAAGCTCGTCACGGGTGGTCCACTGCTGCTGGTTGAGGACGTTCTTCTGCAGCAGACTGAACCAGTTCTCCATGGCCGCGTTGTCCGCGCACGCGCCGACTCTGCCCATCGATCCGCGCAGCCCGAAGTGTCGAAGGGCACGCCGGAATCTACGGCTTCGAAATTGACTGCCTCTATCGGAATGCACCGTCACCCCGGCTGGCTTACCGCGCCGGTGGAATGCGTCGGTGAGCGCGTCAACGGCCAGTCGGGCCTTCATCCGGTCGCTGATCGAGTAGCCCACGATCCGGTTGCTGAACACGTCCTTGACCGCGCACAAGTACACCTTGCCCTCACCGGTTCGGTGTTCGGTGATGTCGGTGAGCCACAACTCGTTGGGCCGGTCGGCGGTGAAGTCACGTCTGACATGGTCGTCGTGCACGGCAGGACCCGGCCGGCGATGCTTCCGAGAGCCCTTGCGGCGGTGCGCGGCCGAGAACATGCCCTCCTGCGAGCACACCCGCCACACGCGACGCTCAGACACCTGCCAGCCGTCGTCGACGAGTTCGTCGGAGATGAGCCGGTACCCCTGACAACGGTCCTCATCCCACACGTCCCGGGCAGCGTTGATCAGATGCGCCTCGTCCCAGTCGCGATCGCTGACCGGATTGGCCAGCCACTGGTAGTACGCCTGCTTGGAGAAGCCGAGGACCCTGCACGCCACCGCGACCGACACCCTCACGGGGGCGCCGGCCGCAGCCAGTTCACGGACGAGCGGGAACACTATTTTGGGGACGCAGCACCGATCCGAAGGTTCGCTTGCGAAAGATACGCCGCGGCCTTCCGGAGGATCTCGTTCTCCATCTCCAACTCGCGGATCCGCTTGAGCATCTTCGCCTGCTCACGCTGCCCGTCCCGATCGCTCGACGCCGCCGGCGCGATCCCGCGGCCGGCCAGCTCGACGTTACGCACCCACGCCTGCAACGCCGACTTCGAGATCCCCATATCCGCGCAGACCTGCTTCTGCGACATTCCCTGCGTGAGCACCAGAGCGACCGCGTCGCGCTTGAACTCCTCCGAAAACTTCACCGGCATGACTTCATCCTTCCCGCCCCGATCCTTCAAATCAAAGCAGTCCCAGAGTCAACCAAAGCTTCAGCATTCCCATCTTCTGGATTGACGGAGTAGACGAAACTGATGTGTTCGTCGTTCTTAAAGTGCTCGTACAGTGCAGGTCGAAGCATATCCGTCTTCTGAGAGTTGAAAGGTGACCGCCTGCCAACCTTTCCGCCAGCGCGAAGGCCGTTCCGACGCACCGTGTAGCAGAACCGCTTGCGCGGATCCTCGCTATCACTATTGTCGAGTTGACGGACTACGACGTCCTGCTCTTCGACCCCGAGATGTAATGGCAGGGTTGAGGGTACGAGTCTTCCAAAGTGCACATAAAACTGGCTCATGAAATCTCCCAGGTTTTCGGCCCATTCGACGCCGAAGAATTTGCGCAGGTGTTTCACGGCGACGTCGATCTTGTACCTGTTGGCCGGGCCAGACAAGGTATTGCTCGTGTCCTGACTGTCGACGAACGTGAGCTGAACAAGCTGTCCTTTCGGAACCTGTGCAGGTGGAACATATCTCTCGACCAGGACGAAGTACTTGTGCTTCTTATAGACGAACGGGAAGCATGTGACTACCCACCCACGGTGCTCCAGTTCATCACGGAGAGCACGGAGATTTTCCATCGGAGCGTCCATGTAGAAATCATGCTCTCAGCGCACGGGACTCGCAACCACGTGGCTTCGCGACCAGACCGCTCGCTTCCTCGCTACGAAGGACTTGAAGTCATTGGATGCGCGATCGTGCAATCGCAGTAGCTGGCTTCGGCATCAACTCGTCAAGCTCTTGGCACCCGGAAGATCACGGTCGGAGGCTGTCCTTGCTGGTGTGAACGGCGGCACATCCCTTCGAATGGCTCGCCCGTTGGATAGTCGGGCGGGGCAGTCCAGGGCCGTGTGCGAGAGGTCGTACCCGTTCCACGGCGAGTAGCCGGCGACGTGACGAGTGCCGTACGGCTGGCGTTCGGTGATGATCGGAGCACCCGGCACCTGCATATGCTCCGGGTAGCGCTCCCGAATCCAGGCAAGTGCGAGCTTCGTCATTTTCGACCCGTCACGCACGCGCACCGACGCCGGCACGACGGGAAGCTCACGCCAGCCCGGAACGGCGTGGTCATGCCACTGCTCGACGACGGAATTCTCATCCTCGTCGATCGCGTGCCACTGGCACGGCTCGCACACCATCTGCTCAAGCAGACCGCCCGGCCCTTCCTGCCCGTGCTCGGGCCTCAACTCGGCACTGAACATCTCGCCGCGATGGTCACCGAACTCCACCGCTCCAGCGTTCCACATCATCCGATGCCACATGTGACTGCGCGCGTGAGACCCGTGATGACCGTTGATGAAGACCCAGTGATCGAAGGCCTCGTCAATCGCAGCCGGCGGGTAGTAGTCCTGCGTGAAGCGCAGCGGAGCGCCCGACCATTCATCCAACCGGTCGCGGGCCTCCTCGCGGGCGAACTGGTCGAAGTCGAACGCAAGCTGCCCATCGATCTGCTTGTCCATGCTGCTCCTTCCCCTCGCCGTCAGGTACGCGCCGAGCCGACGGACGACAGCGCGCTTCGCCGCACGTATCGAATGGAGCACAGGAGACTGTGAGTCTTGAGGTGGCTGGTCCGGGACCGGCTGCTGATGGATGGCGTTGGCCGGCTGTAACTGCTGTGACCCAATAGGTGACTGACCTGTGTGAGCGGTGTCCTCGAACTGAATTGTCCAGCGGAAGCAGGTCGGCCAGCGCCATCCCGGCCCACCTCGGTGACCTGATCAGAAGCTTGTCCAGCCCCGCCGTAGCGAGGCTGTGACTCATCACAGTCCTGCCCCGAAATGACTCCTACCCGGGCTGGCACTGGCCGTCGCGGCCAGCCCATCTGTCTCAAGTAGGAAGGACCGAGCCGCAATGACTATCGTCGCGCACGCCCACCCGTTCGTCATCGGTGTCGACACACATGCCAAGACCCACGCCCTATCGATCCTCGCCACACCGAGCGGCGAGATCATCGAGGAGGCGACCTTCCCCACCACCCGTAGCGGCCTGGCGCGGGCCGTCGCCTGGGCAGGGCGTCGAACTGGTGGCGATCTCACGGTGTTGTGGGTGATCGAATGCGCCGCCACCTACGGCGCGCAACTCGCTCGCGCCGTCGCCGACACCGGCTACACGGCCGTCGAAGCTGCGCGGATGAACGCCAAAGCCAACCGCGGAATCGGCAAGTCCGATCAGTTGGACGCCCGCCGGATTGCCGCCGCCGTGCTGCCCCTCGAGGTCGACCGGATGCGCCAGTTGCGCTCGGACGACGCAGTACGTGCAGGATTGCGCGTACTGGTGACTGCTCGGGAGCTGATGACAGGCGAGCGGACGGCCAACGTCAACGCACTGCTCGCCTTGCTGCGGATGGTGGATCTGGGCATTGACGCGCGCAAGCCGCTCACGAGAACGCAGATCGGCGAGGTGTCCCATTGGCGCGTCCGCCATGAAGAGGTCGGCATTGCAACGGCCCGGAACGAAGCCGTGAGGCTCGCCAGACGCATCACCGCTCTGGACAGCGAGCTCGCCGAGAACATCGCGGCTACGACTGCGCTCCTCGCTCAGTCGCCGGCAAAGGTGCTCCTTGAAAAGATCGGCATCGGTCCTGTCACTGCCGCCGTCGCTATGGCCGCTTGGTCCCACGACGGTCGCGTGCGCGACGAGGCCGCGTTCGCCTCCCTCGCCGGGGTCAGCCCCATCCCTGCATCGTCAGGCAACACAGTGCGCCATCGCCTGAACCGAGGTGGAGACCGGCGACTGAACCGAGCCCTGCACATGGCCGTCGTCACTCGGATGGCCTACGACCCTACGACCCGCGCATACGCCGAACGACGCACCGCAGAAGGACTCTCGAAGAAGGAGATCCGCCGAGTCCTCAAGCGCTACCTCGCACGGCAGATCTACCGCACGCTGACCGCCGAATCACGGGCCGCCATCGCCGTCCCAGAATCCGCACCGAGCCCCGCTTGACAGACATAGAAGCTTCAGTCAGACGCGGAACTATCGAACTCGTGGCGCGGGGTCACCATCCGGCCGCTCATGTCGACCCTTCCGCAAGCTGGGGTATCGCCGTGGGAGCCTCACGGTCTGGCCGAAGCGACGCGGGCACCTTTCCAGCATCACTTTGTCCTCGTGCACAGTCGGAAGGCGACCCGTTGACGGCGCTCACTGAAATTCCTCGGTTCTGCTCATCGAAATTCTCCACTCTGGGTCGCTCCGCCGCATGAGGCGGGCCTTCCTCGATGCTGGTGGTCTCTGACCACACACCAGCCGGAGGAAGGCCCTGTTCTCATGCTCTCAGAGAGGAGCAGCGTGGACATCCACGCTCTGAAACGGCAGGGGATGACGATCAGCGAGATCGCCCGCCGCACTAACCATGACCGCAAGACCATCCGCGCGTATCTGAACGGTGAACGCCAGCCCGGGATGCGTGAGCGCACCATCCCGGACTCGTTCGACGCGTTCGTCGACTACGCCACCGCGAGACTGACCGAGGACCCGCACCTGTGGGCGGTGACGCTGCTCGACGAGCTGCGACCGCTCGGTTACGAGGGGTCGTATCCGACGCTGACGCGGCAGATTCGTGCCCGCGGGCTGCGTCCGGCGTGCACCGCGTGCGCGCACGTCACCAAACGCGCAAACGCGGTCATCGAGCACCCGCCCGGGGAGGAGACCCAGTTCGACTGGGTCGAGATGCCCGACCCGCCCGCGCATTGGGGGTTCGGACGCAAGACCGCGTATGTCCTGGTCGGGTCGCTCGCGCACTCGGGTGTCTGGCGGGGCGTGATCTCCCCGTCGATGGACACCCCGCACCTGCTCGCCGCGATGACGACCCTGCTCGCCCTGCTGGGCGGGCTCACGAAGACCTGGCGGTTCGACCGGATGCGGACGGTCCTGGACCACCGCACCGGCGACCTGGTCCCGCAGTTCGCCGCGTTCGCGAAGCACCACGGCGTCACCGCGGTGGTCTGCCGGCCGAGGTCGGGGAACAGGAAGGGCGTGGTCGAGAAGAACAATCACACCGCCGCGCAACGCTGGTGGCGGACCTTGCCCGACGACCTCACCCTCGAGCAAGCGCAGGCCAGCCTGAACACGTTCGCCGCAGGGCAGGACGACCGGCGGCGTGAGGGCGAGCTCGGGACGACGACAGCGTCGGCCCTGTTCGTGAACGAGCGGCTCAGACCGCTACCTGCGGTTGTGTTCCCTGTGATCATCACAGAGGAGCGCACCGCGACCCGGCAAGCGCTGATCGACTGGCGTGGGAATCGCTACTCCGTCCCGCCCGAACTCGCCGCCGCGAAAGTCGAGGTCCGGCAGCGGCTCGGCGCGGACATCATCGACATCGCCACCGCATCGGGGACGGTCGTCGCCCGCCACCAGGTCGCCGAACCCGGCCTCGGCGTCACGATCCGCGACAGCGGCCATGTCACCGCACTGGAGGCCATCGCGATGGCGTCAGCGACACCAGGACGCCCGCACCGCCGCAAAGAACGCATCCCACCCGGCAGCGCCGCGCTGCGCGCTGCCGCAGCCCTCACCAGCGCTGCAGCGCAGCCTTCGACCGTGATCAGCCTGGCCGCTTACGAGCAGGCCGCGAAGAACAGGAACACCCTCCGATGACCACAACCACAGCCACCACGACGGCAGCGAGCGTCTATCAACAGCTGCGCGGCCACCTCACCGACCTGAAACTCGCCGACGCCGCGGACGCCCTCCCCGCCGTCCTCGACCAGGCGCAAGCCGAAGGATGGACCCTGACGCAGGCCCTCGAGCACCTACTGCGAGTCGAGGTCACCGCCACCGACGCCCGCCGCTTGGCTGGCCGGTTCCGTTTCGCGAACCTCCCCACCGGGCAGACCCTGGACGACTTCGATCACGACGCCGCATCCGGCATCGACCGGTCGCTGCTGGCCGAGCTCGGCACCTGCCGGTTCATCGACACCGCCACCAACGTGCTCCTGATCGGCCCGCCCGGCGTCGGGAAGACCCACATCGCCACCGGCCTCGGCCACGCCGCCGTCACCGCCGGCTACCGCGTCTACTTCACCTCCGCCGCCGACCTCGCCGCCCGCTGCCACCGCGCCGCGATCGAAGGCAAGTGGTCGACGATGATGCGTTTCTTCGCCGGTCCGACCCTGCTCATCATCGACGAGCTTGGCTACCTGCCACTACCCGGCGAGGCCGCCTCAGCCTTGTTCCAGGTCATCAACCAGCGCTACCTGAAGACCTCCATCGTGATCACCACGAACCGGCCGGTCGGAGCCTGGGGCGAGATCCTCGGCGACACCACCGTCGCCGCAGCCATGCTCGACCGGCTCTTGCACCGATCCGTCGTGATCACCCTCGATGGAGCCTCTTACCGGCTCCGCCACCACGCCACCGCCGCAGACGAACTCCGCCGCGTCACGACCGGCACGAACCTGCGCTAACCTGACTGACCACGCGACCTGAGGAATTCCGATGAGCAACTCTGGAGAATTTCGATGAGCGCCATCACCGTCGTGACTCATCCATCCTCATTGACGTTGAACGACACCGAACGGGTGGCGGTAACCCGCGAGCTACGCCGGTACAGCAACTACCGGCGAGGAGAAGGCGACGGATTGCTCGACGCACACCTCCTTCCCGAAACGGACGATGAAGACGGTTTACCCGGGTTGACGGACGACGTGCAGGAAGCGGCCGCGAGCCACTTCGCCCTCGCGGATCAGTGCGAGGCGCTTGCTGACGAACTCGACGCGCGGCAGGTCGTGCCGGTCTCAGCGTCACATCTCGAACTGATCAGCGTGTCGCTCCGCGAGGCCCACCCAGACGAGATGCCGCCGGAACTCTCCCACGCCAGCGAGTTCGCGGACCTTGTCACGGCTTCTCGCGACGGCGGTCCTCAATCGTCAGAGCCGGAGCAGATGCTGTTCCTGGTGAGAGAGGGCAACCCGCTCCCGCCATCACCTCCCATCCTGGCACCTGCACGCGCGCCCCGCACCGAGCACGAAGCGTTGGAGGGGCGCGTCACGCAGCTGACCGAGCACGTGGGGAGTCTGGAGGCTCGGCTCGAGGCACAGCAGAAGGAGATCGACGCGCTTCGCTCGCAGACGTCCCGGGGCATCCGCAGCCAGCGAGCCGATCCACTCGGTTCTGCCCCACGGCGGAGGGCAGCGCCGGAACGCGGAGGGCTGAGTCTCTGACACCAGTCGGTACGCCGCCGAGCGCTCCTCGCACGGCTCTTCCGCTTGTCCGATGAGAGCGATAAACTAGGGGCAGGCGAATCGAATTAGTAGGCCGTACCCCGCAAAGTGGAACGGCATGACACGCCAGGGAATCCGCCCCGGCACGTTCATCCAGTAGCAGCATCGCCGCTACGGAGGACTGCCACGTTCCGGAACATCTTCATCGCGAGCGTCGCAACCCGCGGCCTGCTACGAACCTGCCTGCCCAGCAACATCGCGCTCGATCTCATCCGCTCCCGGCGCGGCCTGAAGTGGGGCGTGCCGGCGATGCTCATCTCGGGCCTGTACTTCGCCATCGCCTACTGGTGCACCGTCAAGATCGACACCGGCGGACCCGGCTGGGAATGGCTGCACATGGTCGTGCTGGTCTGCTTCTGGTCGGCGTTCAAGTTTCTTATCATGGGGCCGGTGAGCCTTGTTCTCTTGGCCTGGGCGCGCGCTACCGAAGGCATCCAGAGCCGACGTGAGGAAACGACCGCAACCGATCACGAAGAAGCAGCCGAACCCGTCCACGCGGACCGATGACGTAGCTCCAGCCGTTACCTCACCGACCGACCCGCTGACTCCACTCCCGGACAGCGATCCTCGGCCACCCTTCTCAGGCCCGCAAGGCTTTCAAGAGTTGGTGATCCGCGACCTCTAGTGCGCGGCGTTGTAGGCATCGATGACGGCGTTGGGAACCCGCCCGCGAGCAGGGACGTCATGTCCGTTCTCCACCGCCCACTGCCGAATCTCGCTCAACTGGTAGCCGCTACGCTGCCGCGAATTCACGATCCGGGCGCGTGAAGACCGTCGGCCACCGACCGCACGAGCCGCCTCAACGTACGGAGTCAGTGCATTACGCAGTTCCTGCGCGTGCGCCTCGGAGAGGTCGATCTCGTACGTCCCTTTGTCGATCCCGAACGTGATCGTCACTCCTTCATCGGGGTCAAGCACAGCACCGTCGAGATCGTCTACAAGTCGTTCAATGATCCTCCTGGCCATGGTCGTGAGTCTATGTGCACACGGGCGTCTAGGTGTACTGACCCAGATCGTTGTTGACGTAGGAGAGACCTCCGGGGTCGAGTTGGAGCTGTCTAAGTTCTTCAGCTCAAACGCACGGAGGTCTCTCTTGTCTCACGCTAATGCCCGGCTGACTCCGGCCGGCCGGTTGATCATGGTTCAGCGCATCCAGTCGGGGCGTGCGGTCGCGCATGTTGCCGCGGAAATGGGGATCTCCCGCACGACCGCGTGGCGGTGGTGGCGCAGGTTCCGGGAGTGCGGCCCGGCGGGCCTGATCGATCGTTCCAGCGTCGCCCGCTCCCACCCTCGCCAGACCAAAGCGTGCGTGGAGGCGAGGGTGCGGATCATGCGGCACCTCACTCGGCGTGGGCCGGTGTTCATCGCTGACAAGCTCGGCTTGCAGGCCTCAACGGTCGGTAGGGTGTTGCGCCGCCACCACGTGCCGTTGCTGCGGGAGCTGGACCCGGTCACGGGGTCCGTGATCCGCGCGACCCGCCGATCCGCGCAGCGTTACGAGCATGATCATCCCGGGTCCCTGATCCACGTTGATGTGAAGAAACTCGGCCGTATCCCCGACGGCGGCGGATGGCGTCTGCATGGCCGCGGGCAACGTCCTGCGCGCAAGCGGGGCCTGGGTTACGACTACGTGCACACCGTCATCGACGACCATTCCCGAGTTGCTTACGCGGAGATCCACGACGACGAGAAAGGCATCACCGCCGCGGGTGTGCTCGAGCGGGCGATCGCGTTCTACGCGCGCCTCGGCGTCACAGTCGAACGCGTCATCAGCGACAACGCGTTCGCTTACCGCCACTCGGCCGCGTTCAAGGCCGTGGTCGACGCGCACGGCATCCGACAGCGGTTCATCAAACCGCACTGCCCCTGGACCAACGGGAAAGTCGAACGCCTCAACCGCACCCTCGCCACCGAGTGGGCCTACGCCCGCCCCTGGAGCTCGAACGACGACCGAAAAGCAGGGTTGACGACCTGGCTCGACTACTACAACCTAGACAGGCACCACCTCGGCATCGGAGGCAAAACCCCCATCGACCGAATCAACAACGGTCGAGGTCAGTACATCTAGGGTCGTAGCGCCCTCCTCACTGGTCAACCTTCTCCGGGTCCTCCTCCGCGGCAACACTGAGAAATCCGGACATAGGCAACAGCGCAGCGCGGCCCTGCCCCATTCAAGCGGGAAGGGGCGCGCCTCCGGTGAGTCGGACAATGCTCTCTGGCTGATCGAACCACTCAAAGGCAATCTCCGGAACGGGCTTATCCACACCGGGCGCGTATTGGGTGCTCTGCGTACCTCCTGCGCATGAACGAACATGTGAAGCACCAGGAAGGCGACCGTACTCGACACGCTGGAGCTCTGGAGAGCGCGAAGCGCGACGATGAGGAGTCGACCGCCGAGCTCTCGCCCATCGCGGCGCGAGGGCGAGAGCTCGGCTCGTCGTTCCTGCCGCTGAGCCAGGAACAGGAGGATGCGATTAGGCAGTCTCTTCTCGACTCCATCGATATGACTGCTGAGGCACGGCGTATCGAGGCTCGATCCTGATGCGACCGGTGTCGAAGATGCCCCCCATCTGCTTCGCCTTCACGATCCTGATATCGAACAGCGTCTTGACGATGCGTCGCTGCTCCAGCAAGTCCAGGCCGTTCCACGCCGTCTCGATGTCCTCTGCGCTCATGAGATGAAGCACCGTGGCGTCGGAAACGGGTGGGACGGTGGCCTTCGCGGCCTCCACGATCTGGGGCTTCAAGCGCTGTTCGATGCTCGACAGCATCGCCATGCTGATACGTCCGGCCGCATACTCTTCTGCGGCCTCGTCCAACCGTCCGCGCAGCTGCGCCACACGGGCCTCGGCCTCTTCGATCTGTTCCTGCCAGTTCTCTCCTGGACCAGCCAGCACGGCCAGGCTCTCAGGCTTCGACAGCCAGCCGAGCAGGGTCGACACGACAAACTCGTCCGTTCGCGGGATGTCGATGCTGATCTTCCGGCACCCGACGGCTGCGCACGTGTAGTTGTCGCGCCGCTCGCCGTTCTTGCGTGGGATTACTCCGTGTAGGCGGACCAAGCCGCGCGAGCAGTAGCCGCACTTGGCGACGAAGGACAGCAGCCACTTCGGATGGCTGTGGTTGTCCTCGTCGACGTAGCGGGTGCGACGTGCCCGATCGGCCAGGACGCGGTTGACCTGTTCCCACTTCTCGCGGGGAATGATCGCCGGCCAGTCCGCTTCGCCGATGATCTCACCGCGGTACTTGCGCAGACCTACAATCGTCGGGCTGAGTAGGATCTGTCTCAGCGACGAGCTCATCCATCCGCGAGAGTTCTCGGTGTTCGGCTTCATCGGGGTCGGCACGCCTTCGCGGTTCAGTTGGGTGACGATTGCGTTGATCGGTACGCCATTGAGGATGTCTTCGACGGCTCGAGTGATGATCGCTGCCTTCTCGGGGTCGATCTCCTGACGGAGCAGCACACCGGTGTGCGGATCATAAACTCGACGATATCCGTACGGAAGACGGCCGTGAGGGCGTCCTTGTTGGGCGTGGAGGCGCACGGTACGGAGTTGCCGGTCGCGGATGATCGCGGCGTCCTTCTCCGCAGTCAGGAACTCCAGTCCCATCATGAAGCTGTCGTCATGGCGGGAGAAGTCGTAGACGCGGCCCTTCGTCAGGTAAAGCACGCCAGCCTCCTGGCAGGCCGCGCGGAGTTGAACGAAGGCGAGCAGTTCACGCCCTGCGCGGGAGGGTTCCCAGGTAACGAAGGCGGCGTATTCTTGAGATTCGATCAGGTGTAGGGCCTCCTCGAATCCTTCGCGTTCGCGAGTGCGCCACTTGGAGGCGGAACGGTTCGCATCGGTGATGACCTTGCCGACGTGCCATGCTTGCTGGTCGCACCAGGTTCGGCAGTCGGTCTCTTGATCGCCGGTGGACCGCATGAGGTACTTCCGGTCCATCGATGCTCGGGTGTAGATGAGAGCGTTGACCTCATCGGTGGGCGTGGGCTTGAGTAGTTGATTCTCCATGGCGAACAGGTGCTCTCTTCCTGTATTCGCTTCCGGAGGGTTTGGTGAGCCGACGAACGACCTCGACACCGACATGCTCGCCGCGTTCGAAGACCTCCTCGACTCGTGGGCGGGGACGCTCCTCGTGGTCAGTCACGATCGGTACTTCCTCGAACGGGTCACCGACCAGCAGTACGCCGTGCTCCCGGGGCAGGACGGGGGTGGGCGCCTGCGGCATCTCCCCGGCGGCATCGACGAGTATCTGCGGCTGCGCGAGCGGGAGCGGGCGACGGCGGGCGCCGGGTCTGGCTCCGGCGCGGGGTCCGGCGCCGGCGCGGGATCGCCCGCGTCACCGGCATCCGCGGGACCCGCCCTCAGCGGCGCGGATCTGCGCGCGGCGCAGAAGGAGATCGCCGCGGCCGAGCGGCGCATCGAGAAGCTCACCGCGCAGGCCGACGCCGCGCGCACGGCGCTCGCCGAGCACGACCAGTCCGACTACGTGGGCCTCGGCGAGAAGATGGCGCGGATCGGCGAGCTGGATGCCGAGGTCGCGGCTCTCGAGGAGCGCTGGTTCGCCCTCACCGAGCAGATCGGCTGACCGGGGCGTGTCTAGGCTGGTCGTGTGACTGTCACGACCCGCCGCCTGGCTGACCTCCGCATCGACGACCACACCGTCACGCTGCCGCTCGTCTGGGGTGATCCGACCGACGCGCGCACGATCGACGTGCACGCCGCCGTCGTCACCCGCGAGGGCGGCGACGACCTGCCGTACCTGGTGTTTCTGCAGGGCGGCCCGGGGTTCGAGGCTCCGCCCGCGTTCCATGCGCCGACCTCGCCGAGCTGGCTCGACGGCGCGCTCGCCCACTACCGGGTCGTGCTGCTCGATCAGCGCGGCACCGGGGCATCCACCCCGTTCGGCGACGACAATCTGGCCCGCGGGGCGGAGGGCGTCGCCGAGTATGTGACGCACCTGCGCGCCGACGCGATCGTGGCGGATGCCGAGGCGGTGCGCGAGAGCCTGGGCGTGGAGACCTGGAGCGTGCTCGGCCAGTCGTTCGGCGGCTTCACGATCCTGCATTACCTGAGCACGCACGCCGACTCGCTCGATGACGTGTACATCACGGGTGGGCTCAGCGCCGTGGGCCGGCATCCCGACGAGGTCTATGCGCTGACCTACGACAAGATGCGGGATGCTTCGGAGCGCTACTACCGGCGCTTCCCCGGTCACCGCGACGCGATGCGGGAGCGACTCGACCTCGCCGCCTCGGGCGGGATCGTGCTGCCGGGCGGCGAGGTGGTGTCGGTGTCTCGCCTGCGCTCGCTCGGCATGCTGCTGGGGACGAACGACGGGTGGCAGACCCTTTATGGGCTGCTCGAGACGGATCCGCGCAGCAACGCGTTCCGCTACGACCTCGCCAGGGCGCTGCCGTTCTCGGCGCGGAACCCGCTGTACTTCCTCTTCCACGAGTCCAGCTACGCGGACGGTCACGCGACGCGCTGGTCGGCCGACCGCGTCGAGCCGGACGACTTCCTGGCCGACCCGACGCTCCTGACGGGTGAGCACGTGCGCCGCGACTGGTTCGACACCGTGCCGGGCATGCAGCCGTGGCGCGACGCGGCGCTCCGCGTGGCTGACGTCGAATGGCCGCGCCTCTACGACGCCGACGCGCTCGCCGCGTCGGATGCCGGCGGCGCCGCGGCGGTCTACACCGGGGACGTGTTCGTGCCGCTGGAGTTCTCGCTCGAGACCGCGCGGCTGCTCCCCGGGATCACCCCCTGGATCACGAGCGAGCACGAGCATAACGGACTGCGCGCCGGCGACGTGCTGCCGCGCCTGATCGACCTGGCACGCGGACGCCGCATGCGCTGAGGCTCGACGGCGCCGTCGGGCGTGCGTCAGAACGGCGGCGGATCGCCGGTGTCGGGGCGCGCGTCGAGCCGTCGCGCCCAGCCGGGTGGGTCTCGCCGCGGGGGCGGTCACGGTCGGTGGCGCCCGCACCCGTCGCTCCGCGAGCGCACGCCGCTGGTTCTCGACCAAGATGTCGGGTTGGATGCGCGCCGCGACGACCTTCGCGTACTCGCGGACCGCGGGCGCGGTCTCGACCTCCGCGACAGGCAGGATCAACGCCTCGTACTTGGCGCGGTGCTCCGGATCGAGCGCGGCGCCGGCATCGATGATCGCCGCCGCGTGCCGCTCATCGATCCGCCCCGTGCGGAGCGCCTCGAGCGTTGCCGAGTACGTCCCGACGAGCGCCGCACCGTCGCCGAGCCAGTTCGACAGCGTCCGCTCGCCGGCCCGCAGCGCGGCCGACAGCTCGGCGAGGATCTCGCGCAGCGGGATCGAATCCCCGAACTCCACCGTCGACGCCACCCGCGACCCGTGCCCCGAATACGCTCGCGGAGTACCCGCTCGCGCCACGCGCGCCGCGTCACGCTGCGCGACGCGCAACGCCACCAGGTCGAGCGCCGCCGCGCACACCTCCGCGCGCTCCGCCTGCAGGCGGGACATCTCGGCGCGGTTCGCCTCCGCGCGCGTGACGAGCGCCGACAACTCCGCCCAGTGCACATCGCATGCTGGCGGATCACACGCCGGCGGGTCGAGAGCCGCTGCGCGACCGGAAGAGGCGTCCCCACCGCGGTGAACTCCACGCGCCGACGAGGCCGCTCGGCGGACCGAAACGGATCGGTCATCACAACTCCACAGACGTCGAAAACCCAACGCCGGGAGGCATGTCCCCGAACCCGCTGCTCCTCTCGGAGCTCCATCGCCGATAAACTCAAGCTAGTACATAACTTCGAAACGTTCACGCACTTTCTTCGTCAGGAGTCGAAACCCAGCGAAAGCTTGCGCAGCAGGCCCGCGAGTCGTTCGCGGTCTGTGCGCGAGAGCACGCCCAGCAGCTCCGCTTCGGCGTCGACGAGGCGGGTGATCGCGGCATCCACCCGCGTCTTCCCGTCGTCGGTCAGGGTCACGAGCACGCTGCGCCCGTCGGCCGGGTCGGCCTCACGGCGCACGAGCCGGCGCCCGACGAGACGGTCGATGCGGTTGGTCATCGTGCCGCTCGAGACCAGTGTCTGCTGCAGCAGCTGCTTCGGGCTCAGCTGGTACGGCTCACCCGCCCGGCGGAGCGCCGACAGCACGTCCCACTCCCAGGGCTCGAGGTCGCTGCGGCGGAACGCCTCGCGCCGCGCCCGGTCGAGGTGCCGCGACAGCCGGTCGACGCGGGAGAGCACCTCGAGAGGCGAGAAGTCCAGGTCGGGCCGCTGGGTCACCCACGCGCCGACGATGCGGTCGACTTCGTCGTGTTCGGTGGCCATCCGTTCATTATCGCGGGTTCGCCGCCCGAACCGCGGCCGTGCGTTCGTGCGTTCCGGCGACGGCACGGCGCGCCCGTCCGGCTCGGGCGCGCGCGAGTTCAATGGCAGACTGGACGGGTCCGCGCCCGCGGACGTTCCGCCGTGGTGTAACGGCAGCACGACAGCCTTTGGAGCTGTGAGGACCAGGTTCGAATCCTGGCGGCGGAGCATGACGAACACCCTGGATGCCTCGCTGGCCGTCGTGATCCTCGCCGCCGGTCAGGGCACGCGCATGCGCTCGTCCCTGCCGAAGGTGCTGCACCGCATCGGCGGTCGCCCCCTCGTCGGCCATGTGCTCGACACGGCGCGCGACCTCGCCCCGGGCCACGTGCTCGTCGTCGTGCGCCACGAGCGCGATCAGGTCGCCGAGGCCGTCACCGGCATCTCGCCGGAGGTCGTCGTCGTCGACCAGGACGAGACCCCGGGCACCGGTCGGGCCGTCGAGGTCGCCCTCGCCGCGGTGCCCGACTTCGACGGCGACGTGCTCGTGCTCTCGGGCGACTGCCCGCTCGCGGACGAGGCGACACTGTCGGCGTTCATCGCCGAACACCGGTCCACAGGTGCACGAGCGACGCTCATGACAGCCGTGGTCGACGACCCCACGGGTTACGGCCGGATCATCCGCGATCCCGACGGCACGGTCGCGCGGATCGTCGAGCAGAAGGATGCCACGGCCGTCGAGGCCGCCGTCGCCGAGATCAACGCCGGGATGTACGTCTTCCAGGCATCCGTCCTCCGGTCGGAGCTGGCGCGCGTGGGAACCGACAACGCTCAGAACGAGAAGTACCTCACCGATGTCATCGGTCTCCTGCATGCGGCGGGTGAGCGTGTCGTCGCATGGGTGGTCGACGACGTGACCGTCACCTTCGGCGTCAACGACCGCGCGCAGCTCGCCGAGGTCGGCCGGCTGCTCAACGCCCGTACGGTGCGGCGCTGGCAGCTCGAGGGCGCGACCATCCAAGACCCCGCGACGACCTGGATCGACGTCACCGCGACCCTCGCCCCCGACGTCACGGTGCTGCCGAACACGCACATCCTGCGGGCCACCGCCGTGGCCTCCGGCGCGACGATCGGCCCCGACACGACCCTCGAGGACTGCGAGGTGGGGGAGGGTGCCACCGTCCGCCGCGCCGACGCGACCCTCGCCGTCATCGGCGCGGGCGCGACCGTGGGGCCGTTCGCGTACCTGCGCCCCGGCACCATCCTCGACGCGCGCGGAAAGATCGGCACGTTCGTCGAGACGAAGAACTCCACCATCGGCGAGGGCAGCAAGGTGCCGCACCTGTCGTACATCGGCGACACCACGATCGGCCGCGGCGTCAACCTCGGCGCGGGCGCGATCACCGCCAACTACGACGACGTCGCCAAGCACCGCACCGAGATCGGCGACGAGGTGCACTCCGGCTCGCACAACGTGTTCGTCGCGCCGGTTAGGATCGGAGATGGCGCCAAGACCGGTGCCGGTGCGGTGATCCGCAAGGATGTCCCGCCCGGAGCTCTCGCCTTGAGTGTCGCCCCCCAGCGAAACGTCGAGGGGTGGGTCGAGAATCACCGATCGGGGACCGCCGCGGCAGACGCCGCTGCACGGGCCCGGTCCGCACAGGAACAGGGCGATGACGCGCAAGAAGAAGGTTGACCTCGACGTCGAGCGAGGGATCGCGCCGGGACTGGTCGCCAAGACCAAGAAGCGTCTCGTCGTCGCGAGCGGCAGCTCGCACCCGGCTCTCTCCGAAGAGGTGGCCCTCGCGCTCGGCACCGAGCTCGTGCCCACCGAGCACCGCACCTTCGCCTCGGGCGAGATCCTGACCCGCTTCGAGGTCTCGATCCGCGGCTGCGACGCGTTCATCATCCAGTCGTTCGGCCCCCCGGTGAACGAGTGGCTCATGGAGCTGCTCATCATGCTGGATGCCGCCAAGCGGGCATCCGCCAAGCGCATCACCGTCGTGGCGCCCTACTATCCGTACTCGCGGCAGGACAAGAAGGGGCGCGGGCGCGAGCCGATCTCGGCGCGCCTCGTCGCCGACCTGCTGAAGACGGCGGGCGCCGACCGCGTGATGAGCGTCGACCTGCACGCGGCGCAGATCCAGGGCTTCTTCGACGGCCCGGTCGATCACCTGTTCGCCAAGCCGGTGCTGCTGGAGTACTTCCAGCGCACCCTGAGCCCCGAAGACCGGGAGAAGCTCACCGTCGTCTCGCCCGACACCGGCCGCGTGCGCGTCGCCGACCAGTGGTCGGACTCGCTCGGCGCGCCGCTCGCGATCATCCACAAGCGCCGCGACCCGAACGTGGCCAACCAGATCACCGTGAACGAGATCGTCGGACACGTCGCCGGCCGCGTGTGCCTCCTCGTCGATGACATGATCGACACCGGCGGCACGATCGTCAAGGCTGCGCAGGCGCTGAAGGCGAACGGCGCCGAGCGCGTCATCGTCGCCGCGACGCACGCGATCTTCAGCGACCCGGCCGTCGAGCGCCTGCAGGACGACGCGATCGACGAGGTCGTCGTCACCGACACGATCCCGCTCCCGCCCGAGAAGCGCTTCGACGCGCTCACCGTGCTGCCGATCGCGCCGCTCCTCGCCCGCGCGATCAAGGAAGTCTTCGAAGACGGCTCGGTCACGAGCATGTTCGACGGCGCCGCTTGATCCGCTCCCGCTGATTGCTCCGGCGCCGCCACGCGGCGCCGCCCGGTGACGGGCATAGGATCGCGCCATGGCCGCATCCGCCGCATCCGCCACCGACTTCGCCGTCGACCGTCCGTACGCGCTCAGCGCCCACGAGGTCGAGCGGGCGCTCCGCACCGACGGCGACGGACTGTCGTCCGACGAGGCCGCCGCGCGGCTCGACGCCGTCGGGCCGAACCTGCTGCCCGAGCCCGAACGGACGCCGGCGTGGCGGCGGTTCCTCAGCCACTTCAACGACACCCTGATCTACATCCTCCTCGGCGCCGCGGCGATCAAGGCGGTGATGGGGGACTGGCTCGACTTCTGGGTGATCATGGCCGTCGCCGTGATCAACGCGGTCATCGGCTTCGTGCAGGAGGGGCGTGCGGAGAAAGCGCTCGCGGGCATCCGCGGCATGCTGTCGGCGGATGCCACGGCGCGCCGCAGCGGCGCATGGACGACCATCCCCGCGGCCGACCTCGTGCCGGGCGACCTCGTGCGCCTCGCCCCGGGCGACAAGGTGCCCGCGGATCTGCGGCTCACGTCGGTGGCGCAGCTGCGCATCGAAGAGGCCGCGCTCACCGGTGAGTCGGTGCCGTCGTCGAAGGAGGTCGGTGCGGTATCCGAGGATGCCGGGGTGGGCGACCGCGCGTCGATGGCGTTCTCGGGGACCATCGTGTCGGCCGGCCAGGGCAGCGGCATCGTCACCGCGACCGGCGAGAACACCGAGATCGGCAAGATCCAGGCGCTCGTGGGCGCCGCCGGCAGCCTCACCACCCCGCTCACCAAGCAGCTCGACGCGTTCGGGCGGGTGCTGACCCTCGTCATCCTCGGCATGGCCGCCGTGATGATGCTGATCGGCCGCTACCTGCACGATATGCCGCTGCCCGAGCTCATCTCGGCGACCATCGGATTCGCGGTCGCCGCGATCCCCGAGGGCCTTCCCGCGCTCGTGACGATCACGCTCGCGATCGGCGTGCAGCAGATGGCCCGCCGGAACGCGATCACCCGCAAGCTCCCCGCCGTCGAGGCGCTCGGTTCGGTGACGACGGTGTGCTCCGACAAGACCGGCACGCTCACCAAGAACGAGATGACCGTCCGGACGATGGTCACCCCGGTCGCCCGGTACGAGGTGTCGGGCCTCGGCTACGACCCGACGGGCGAGATCACCCCCGCCGGCGGCGGCGACCTGGCGGCGCTCCTCGCGGTCGCCGACCTCTGCAACGACGCGCACCTCGACGAGTCGGAGAGCGGCGGCTGGACGCTCGTCGGCGAACCGACGGAGGGTGCGCTGAAGGTCGTCGCGATGAAGGGCGGCGCCGTCGACACCCGCGCTCAGCGGATCGGCGTGGTGCCGTTCGACTCGGCGTACAAGTTCATGGCGACCCTCGTCGAGGCGCCCGACGGCTCCCGCGCGATCCTCGTGAAGGGCGCGCCCGACCGCCTGCTGGAGCGCTCGCTCACCCAGCGCGGCGCCGACGGGTCGGAGCCGCTGAACATCGCGTTCTGGGAGGGCGCGATCGACGACCTCAGCGCACAGGGGCTCCGCGTGCTGGCCGCGGCGCGCAAGGCCACCCGCGCCGGGGACGTGACGGTCGACGACCTCGTCGACCTCGAGTTCCTGGGTCTCTGGGGCATCGTCGACCCGCCGCGGCCCGAAGCGATCGAGGCGATCGCCGACTGCCACGCCGCCGGCATCGACGTGAAGATGATCACCGGTGATCACGCGGGCACCGCCCTCGCGATCAGCCGCGAGATGGGGCTCGTCAGCGGCGATGACGCGCCGGTGCTCACCGGCGCCGAGCTCGAGGCGATGAGCCAGGACGAGCTCGCCAAGGTCGTGCAGGACGTCGACGTCTACGCGCGCACGAGCCCCGAGCACAAGATCCGCATCGTCCGGGCACTCCAGTCGCGCGGCGAGGTCGTCGCGATGACCGGCGACGGCGTCAACGACGCGCCCGCCCTGACGCGCGCCGACGTCGGCATCGCGATGGGCATCAAGGGCACCGAGGCGACCAAGGAGGCCGCCGAGATCGTCCTCGCCGACGACAACTTCGCCACCATCCGCAGCGCCATCCGTGAGGGGCGGCGCATCTACGACAACCTGCGCAAGTCGGTCGTCTTCCTGCTGCCGACCAACGGCGCACAGTCGCTCGTGATCCTCGTGGCGGTCGTCTTCGGTCTCACGCTGCCGCTCACGCCGGTGCAGGTGCTGTGGGTCAACATGGTCACCGCCGTGACGCTCTCCCTCGCGCTCGCCTACGAGCCGGCCGAACCCGGCATCATGCGCCGCCCGCCGCGCGGGTCGGGCGGCTCGATCGTGGGCGGCCGCGAACTCGGGTTCGTGCTCCTCGTGTCGCTGCTGATCGGCGGGGCGACCCTCGCGGTGTTCGGCATCTCGCTGGCGTCGGGCACCGACCTCGCCGTCGCGCGCACCGAGGCGGTCACGATGCTCGCGCTCGGCCAGCTCGCCTACCTGCTGAACTGCCGATTCCTCACGCGCTCGAGCCTCACGTTCGACGTGTTCCGCGGCAACCCGGCGATCGGCTGGTCGGCGCTCGCGCTCATCGTGCTCCAGCTCGTGTACGCGTACGCGCCGTTCATGAACAGCCTGTTCGGGTCGGAGCCCCTGACGATCACCGGCTGGCTGCTGCCGATCGCGTTCTCGATCGGGATCTTCCTCGCCGTCGAGGTGCTCAAGGCGATGCGCCGGGCCGGAGACAAGAGCGCCGACACCGCGACGCTCTATGCAAGCGCATAGGTGATACCGGGGTGCTGCCGATAGTGCCCGCGTTAGCGTGGGGCCACGCCCCCGCTTCCGCGGACGGCACGACAGAAGGAGGACCATCATGATCCGCACCACCGCCGTCGCTCGTCCCCGCATGACCCCTGTGCGCACCGGGTTCGCCGCGGCATCCGTTCTCGGCGTCGCCGTGCTCGCCGGCTGCTCCGGCACCGCCGAGGCCGACGCCACCGCCGACACGACCCCGTCGCCCACGACCTCCGCGTCGGCGACCCCCTCGACGACGCCGTCGGCCACCGCGTCGGAGACCGCCGCGGCCCCCGCGACGACCTACGTCGACGGGACGTACACCGCCGATGGCACGTACGTCGACGGGGGAGGGGTCGCCGAGACCGTCACCGTCACAATCAGCCTCGCCGGCGACGTCGTCACCGCGGTCGACGTGACCGGCGACGCCGCCAGCCCGCAGTCGCGGCAGTACCAGCAGGTGTTCATCGGCGGCATCGCCGGCGAGGTCGTCGGCAAGGACATCGACGACCTGTCGGTCTCTCGCGTCGCCGGATCGTCGCTGACGAGCGGCGGCTTCAACGACGCCCTCGAGACGATCAAGGCCGACGCGCGGGCATGAGCGCCGCCCCGCCGGCGGTCGGGGAGTTCGACGCGATCGGCACCCGCTGGCAGGTGCAGACGGGCGACCCCCTGCCCGCACCCGTCCGTGCCGACGTCGAGCGCCTCATCGCCCGTTTCGACCGGGAATGGTCGCGGTTCCGCACCGACTCGGTGGTGTGCGCACTCGAACGCGGCGGCGAGGTACCGGCGACGGCGGATGCCACGGACATGCTGGATCTCTACGCGGAGCTCTCCGCGGCGACGGGCGGTGCCGTCAATCCTCTCGTCGGCGAGAGTCTCGCCCGGCGCGGCTACGACCCGGCGTATTCCCTGCGCGACCAGGGCGCCCGGCCGGCGCCGGAGCGCTGGCGCGACCTCCTGACCTGGAGGGACGCCGTCCTGGCCCTCCGCGCACCGGCCGTCATCGACGTCGGCGCGCTCGGCAGGGGACGCCTCGTCGACCTCGTCACCGACAGGCTGCGGGATCTGCTGCCGGACGAGGAGGAGCCCGCGGCGCTGGTGGTGGATGCCGGCGGAGACATCCGGCTGTCCGGCGTCACGGAGCGGATCGCGCTCGAGCATCCGTACGACCCGGCGAAGGCCGTCGGGGTGTGGGAGCTCGCCGGCGGCGCCCTGTGCGCGTCGGCGGTGAACCGGCGCGCGTGGGGCGACGGGCTCCACCACGTGCTCGACGCGCGCACCGGCGAGCCGGTGCGGCAGATCGCCGCGACCTGGGCGGTCGCCCCGACCGCGATGCTCGCCGACGCCGTCGCGACCGCGCTGTTCTTCGACGGCGGACCGGAGCTCGCCCATCGCCGCGGCACCCCGTGGGTGCGGATGACCACGGCGGGGCAACTGGAGTGGTCGCCCGAGGCGCCCAGCGCGGGCGTCGAGCTGTTCGTGCGGCGGAGCTCCGACTCCGCGCCGAGCGATAGTTTGGAGGCGTGATGACCGCTGTGACCGCCGCCTGGAACCGTCTGCTCGCCTTCGTCGGACGCTACTCGATGTACCGGCTGGTGCTGATCGCCCTGGGTCTTCTGACGGTGATCTCGCTGATCCTGTCGCTGTTCGACGCGGTCACCCCCTCGCCGCTCGCGATCATCGTCACCTTCGTGGTGCTGAACGTCGTCTGCGTGCTCGTCGACCTCGTCGGCCAGCGCCTCACGGGGCGTGCCTGGCGCTACGAGTCGTCGCTGATCACCGCCGGCATCCTCCTGTTCGTCCTGTACCCGACGGTCGAGCCGATGGGGCTCGTGGGCATCGCGATCGCCGGGGCGGTGGCCTCGGCATCCAAGTACGTCATCGCCTGGCGTGGCCGACACATCGTCAACCCGGCCGCTTTCGGTGCCACGGCGCTCTCGGTCATCACCGCGCTGAGCGGGGCGTACGCGCTCGGCGCGGCCGGCTGGTGGGTGGGCACGCCGGGACTTGCGGCCCCCGTGATCCTGCTCGGGTTCTTCGTGGTGGTGCGCGCCGACAAGCTGGGTCCGGTGCTGCTGTTCCTCGTGATCGCGCTCGTGGTCGCCGCGGTGCGGGTGAGCCTCGCCTTCGCGGGTGTCGGGCAGGCCATCGACGCCGGTCAGCTGCTGACGACCGTGCTGTGGTCGTCGCCGTTCTTCTTCCTCGCGGCGTTCATGTTCTCCGAGCCGCTGACCCAGCCACCGCGCCGCTGGCAGCAGTACATCGTCGCGGTCGTCGTGGGCGTGCTCGCCGGCGCGCCGCTGACGGTCGGCACGCTGACCTTCGGGCCCGAGGCGGCCGTGGTCGTCGGAAATCTCGTCGCGTTCGCCTTCGCCTACGCGACGCGCGCGTCGTTGAAGCTCACCTTCCTCGGTCGCGAGCAGCTGACGCCGAGCGTCGAGGAGCTGTCGTTCCGCGCCAGCCGGATGCTGCACTTCGACGCGGGGCAGTACCTCGAGCTCGAGGTGCCGCACGCGCACGCCGATTCGCGCGGCACGCGGCGCGAGTTCAGCATCGTCTCAGCCCCCGAGGAGCTGCCCGTCGTGAAGGTGGCGATGCGACGCGGGTCGCAGTCGTCGTACAAGAAGGCGCTCGCGGCGATCGAGCCGGGCGCGGAGCTGTCGGTGACCGGTGTGTGGGGCGACTTCGTCCTGCCCGCGAAGACCTCCGTGCCGGTGCTGATGGTCGCCGCCGGCATCGGCGTGACGCCGTTCGTCTCGCAGCTGCGGCACCTGCGCCGTGAGGGCGGGGCGCGCGACGTCGTGTTCGTCTACGTCGCCTCCGGCGCCGAAGAGCTCGCGTTCCGGCAGGACCTCGAAGACGCCGGCATCCCCGTGATCGTCTTCACCCGCGACGAGCCCACCGACCTTCCCGCGCACTGGACGTGGGCGAAGGGTGTGCGCCTCGATGCCGACGGGCTCGTGCAGGTGGTTCCCGACATCGCGTCGCGGCACGCCTACATCTCGGGCCCTCCGGGCCTCATCGCCGACCTCGCGCCCGCGCTCGAGAAGGCCCACGGCCTGACCACCGACGCCTTCTCGGGATACTGAGCGGGAGACCCTGCCGATCCGCGCGATCCCGTCCCTGATCAGACGGCGGGGTCGGCGGGGCGTGCGGGCAGGCTCACCTCGAACACCGTGGCGCCGGGTTCGCTCGTCACCGTGATCGTGCCGTGGTGGGCGGTCACGATCGCCTTGGCGATCGAGAGGCCCAGCCCGGTGCCGCCGGTCTGCCGCGCGCGCGACGAATCGGCGCGCGCGAACCGCTCGAACAATCCGTCGGCGACCGCCGGATCGATGCCCGGTCCGTCGTCGGTCACGCGCAGCACGGCGCGACCCCCGCGGGTCGCCACGCTCGCCGTCACGTGCACGCCCTCCGGCGTGTGCACGCGGGCGTTGGTGAGCAGGTTCGCGACGACCTGGTGCAGGCGCGAGGCGTCGCCGGCGACGACGACCGGCTCCTCGGGCACGTCGATGATCCACTCGTGGTCGGGACCGGCCGCCTGCGCGTCGGCGACCGCGTCGACGACGACGCGCGTGAGGTCGACGGCGCCGTAGACGAGCTCCTTGCCCTCGTCGAGCCGGGCGAGCAGCAGCAGGTCTTCGACGAGGGTGGTCATCCGCAGGGATGCCGCTTGGATGCGCTCCAGGCCCTGCTGCGACTGCGCCGAGCTCGTCTCGAGCTGCGCCCTCGTCACCCGCGCCCCCGCGGCCTGCGTCTGGGCGAGCGAGCGCAGCGACAGCTCGGAGTAGCCGCGGATCGCGGCGAGGGGCGTGCGCAGCTCGTGGCTCGCGTCGGCGACGAACGCGCGCATGCGCTCCTCGTTGCGCTGCCGGGCCGCGAGCGAGGTGTCGACGTGGTCGAGGAGCGTGTTCAGGGCCGCACCGACCCGGCCGATCTCGTCGGAGGCATCCGCCTCCTCCGCCGGCACCCGCTCGGTGATCGTGACCTCGCCCGCATCGAGCGGCTGGGCGGCCACGCGGGTCGCCGTGACGGCGACGGCCCGCAGCGGGCGCAGGGATCGGCGGATGACCAGGGCGATGATCGCTGCGAGCAGCAGCAGGCCGCCCGCGGTCATCAGCGCAACCGTGGTGAGGATCTTCGTGAGCGTCGCGATCTGCTCCGACGCCGACATGCCCAGGATGGCGAACCCGTTGCCGCCGAGCGAGGTGGTGTAGACGCGGTAATCGCCGAGCGACGGCAGATCGAGCGTCGTCAGCCCCGCCTGCGGCACGCTGGCGACGATCGACGCGATCTCCTCGTCGGTCATCGCGACGACCGACGAGTCGTTGTCCACGTACGCGCCGGTGAGCGTTCCGAACGTCTGCAGGATGAGGAGGGTGCCGTTCTGCTGACGGCCCTTGTTCAAGGCATCCTGCGCCGTCGAGCCGGGGGAGAGATGGATGCTGGACGCGGTCGCCTTGATCTCGGAGTCGAGGCTGTCGGAGATGATGGCGCGCAAGGTCGTCGCGGTGGCCACCCCGATCATCGCAAGGATGAGCGCCACCATGCCGACGACCGTCGCGATGAGGCGGGTCTGCAGGCTCCAGCGATGACGGGCGCGCGCGCTCACTGGGGCGCTTTGATCATGTAGCCGACGCCGCGCACGGTGTGGATGAGCGGTTCGCGGCCCGCGTCGATCTTCTTGCGGAGGTAGGAGATGTACAGCTCGACGACCGACGAGCGGCCCCCGAAGTCGTAGTTCCACACCCGGTCGAGGATCTGCGCTTTCGACACCACGCGGCGCTGGTTGCGCATGAGGAAGCGCAGCAGTTCGAACTCCGTCGCGGTGAGGTCGATCTCGGTGCCCGCGCGCTCCACCTCGTGCGAGTCCTCGTTGAGCGACAGCTCGCCCACGCGCAGGATGGGATCCGAGCCGCCCGCCGTCGCGGTGCCGGCCCGCCGCATCAGGCCGCGGAGGCGCGCGACCACCTCCTCCAGGCTGAACGGCTTCGTGACGTAGTCGTCACCGCCGGCGGTAAGCCCGGCGACGCGGTCGGAGACCGAGTCCTTCGCCGTGAGGAACAGCACCGGCACGTCGTTGCCGGCGTGGCGCAGCCGCTGCAGCACGGCCATGCCGTCGAGGTCGGGCATCATGATGTCGAGCACGAGCGCGTCGGGATCGAAGTCGCGGGTGACGGTGAGCGCGTCGAAGCCCGAGCCGGCCGTCCGCACCTCCCAGCCCTCCATGCGCAGCGCCATCGACAGCAGGTCGGTGAGCATCTGCTCATCGTCGACGACGAGCACGCGAAGAGCCGAGCCGTCGGGGCGGCGGAGGGCGGGGCTGGCGGCGGGAGCGGTCATGAATCAATTGTCATGGGCGCACTGTGAAGCGGCTATGGCGTTCTTTATGCGAAATCTATGAATCCGCTCACGAGACGGATGCCTCGGTGCCCACCTTCGCCCGTGCCCGCGCCCGCGTCGCGCCCCAGCCCCGGCGCGCATAGCATCCACATCATCTCGCCCGAGGTTCTCCATCGACGGCGCTCGTACCGTCGATCCGTCGGCGCCGGACGCGCCACACAGAAGGAGAACCATGTACTGGACCTACCTGCGTCGCGAGCTGGCGGGGCGCAAGAAGCAGACCACGATCGTCGCGATCGGCCTCGCCATCGCCATCGCGCTCGTCATCATCGTCAACGCGCTCTCGGCGGGCGTGCGCGACGCGCAGGCGCAGGCTCTGGCATCCGTCTACGGCGTCGGCACCGACCTCACCGTCACCGGTGCGGAGGCCGAGCCCGGGCAGGGCGGAGGCGGCGGCCGGTTCGACTTCGGCGAGGGCGGCGGGCAGACGTCTTCCGACGGCACGACGACGCTCAGCCAGTCCCGGCTCGTGACCGACTTCCGGCGTGGGACGCTCGATGCCGCCACCGTCGACCAGGTGACCGCGGTCGAGGGCGTCGCCGCCGCGACGGGCGCGCTGAGCCTCACGAACATGACCTTCAGCGGCGAGCTGCCGCAGGCGCCGACGGGCGGCGCGACCGGCACCGACGGCCAATCCGGCTCGGACGGCAGCGCGACCCAGGGTCAGGCGCCGCAGGGCACGCCCGGCGAGGGCGGCGGCGGCTTCGGCGGCGGCTCGTTCGGCGTCGACTCGTTCACCGTGCTCGGCGTCGACCCGTCGGCGATCACGGTGGGTCCGCTGTCCGCCGTGATGATCGAGTCTGGCCGCGCGCTGACCTCCTCCGACGCCGGCGCGAACGTCGCCGTGCTCGACGCGACCTACGCGTCGTCGAGCGATCTCTCCGTCGGCAGCACGATCGACTTCGGCGGCACGAGCTTCGAGGTCGTCGGCATCGCCGCCTCGGCCAGCGCCGACGCCGACACCGCCGCGAACGTCTACATCCCGCTCGACGTCGCGCAGACCCTGTCCGGCGCGGGCAACGTCGTCTCGACGGTGTACGTGCAGGCGACCTCGAGCGACGGCATCGCGTCGGTGCAGTCGGCGCTGCAGAGCGCTCTGCCGGATGCCACCGTGAGCTCGCAGTCCGACCTCGCCGCCACCGTGTCGGGGTCGCTCGCCAGCGCCGGCTCGCTCATCACGAGCCTCGGCACGTGGCTGTCGATCATCGTCCTCGCCGTCGCGGTCGCCCTTGCGGTGCTGTTCACGATCTCGGGGATCTCGCGGCGCACCCGCGAGCTCGGCACCCTCAAGGCCATCGGGTGGTCGAACTCACGGGTGGTCGGTCAGGTCGCCGGCGAGTCGGTCGTGCAGGCGCTGATCGGCGGGGTCGCGGGCGTGGTCCTCGGCCTCATCGGCGTCACGATCATCAACCTCGTCGCTCCGACCATCTCCTCGGCACCGGCCGCCACGGCGGGCCGCGGCGGCATGGAGGGCGCGGGCGGTGCCGGCGGCATGGGTGCGCCCGCGGGTGGTGGCGGGGGCGGGTTCGGCTTGTTCGCGCAGACCGCCTCCGACATCGTCCTGCACGCGCCGCTGTCGCTGTGGATCGTGCTCGCCGCGCTCGCGCTGGCGGTCGCCGGCGGCCTCGTGGCCGGGGCGTTCGGCGGCTGGCGGGCCGCGCGTCTCAGCCCCGCCGAGGCGCTCCGGACCGTCGCATGACCGAGCGTCCGCCCGGCGCCACGGACGCGCGCGCGACCGTGGCATCCGACCCCGACCTCACCCCGACCATCTCATCGAAGGAGAACGACATGACCATGATCGATCAAACGGCGACGGATGCCTCCGCCGCGCCCGCCCCGCCCGCGTACCGCCTGACCGGGGTCACGAAGACCTACCAGCAGAAGGGCCGGATCGTGCACGCTCTGCGGGGCATCGACGTCGAGATCGCGGCGGGGGACTTCGTCACGATCCAGGGGTCGACCGGCGGCGGCAAGTCGACGCTGCTGCAGCTGCTCGGCGCGCTCGACGTGCCCACCGCGGGGCACGTGCTGATCGGCGACACCGACCTCGCCGCGGCGTCGGCGAAAGACCTGGAGGCGCTCCGCGCTCGGGAGGTGGGATTCGTCTTCCAGGCGTTCAACCTCATCCCGACGCTCACCGCCGCGGAGAACATCGCGATGGGGCTCGAACCTCTCGGTCTCGACTCGGCCGAACGCGGCGCCCGGGTGGCCGACGCGCTCGCTCGCGTCGGCCTCTCCGAGCGGGCCGACCACCGGCCAGGGGAGCTCTCCGGCGGCCAGCAGCAGCGCGTCGCGATCGCCCGCGCCATCGCGAAGCAGCCGCGCGTGCTGCTGGCCGACGAGCCCACCGGCAACCTCGACGAGCAGATGCGCGACGAGATCCTCGCGGTGCTCGAACACCTGAACGCCGACGGCCTCACCCTGGTCGTCGTCACGCACGATTCGGCCGTCGCGAAGCGGGCGCGGCGTCGGCTGCGGCTGGAGAAGGGCACGATCCGCGACATCACGCCGTGAGCCGATCCCGAACCGCTCCCGAGCCTCATCAGGGCCGGCCGTGGCGTGGCGCCGACATCAGCGTCGGGGCATCTAGGGTGGCAGGATGGCCCAGCCGCACTGCGTCGTCTACGACGGTCACACACCCCTGGAGACCGACCCCGACCCGGCGGCGGCGCTCGCCCAGGCGCGGTCGGTTGGCGGCATGGTGTGGGTGGACCTGTCCCAGCCCACCCGTGAGCAGGTGCACGAGCTCGCGGCGGTGTTCGGGCTCGAGCCCCTCGGGGTCGCGTCGGCCCTCCGCACCCACCAGCGCTCGAAGCTCGACCGGTACGGCGAGCACCTCTTCGTCGTGGTGCAGCCCGGGCAGTACGACGACGCGGCGGAGACCGTCGAGTGCCACGAGGTCGACCTGTTCGTCGGCGAGGACTTCTTCATCGCGATCTCTCCCGACGGGGCGATCGATCTGGAGAAGCTCCGGGCGCTCCTCGAAGAGCTCCCCGACGTGCTCGATCGCGGGCCGTACGGGGTGCTCTGGGGCACGTTCGAGTACGTGACCCGCGGGTACCGCGACGTGCTCGACGGCATCGAGCACGATATCGACGAGATCGAGGAGCAGCTCTTCGGAGAAGACGAGGACGTCTCGTACCGGATCTTCGCGCTGCAGCGCGAGGTGATCGATCTGGGGCACGCGACCGCGCCGCTGCCCGACATGCTGCTGCGTCTGCAGCGCCTCGTCGAGAACAGGCTGCACATCGACGACGCCCCCGCGTTCCGCGAGGTCGCCGACCGGGCGCGCTACGTCGACGCGCGGGTGACGTCGTTCCGGGGCACGCTCGACAGCGCCCTCACGGTGTACTCGTCGCTCGCCGAGCAGCGGCGCAACGAGGCGATGCAGCGGATGACCGAGACGAGCCTCGAGCAGAACGACCAGGTCAAGAAGATCTCGTCGTGGGCGGCGATCGGCTTCGCCCCGACGCTCGTCGCCGGCATCTACGGCATGAACTTCCGCTTCATGCCCGAACTGGAGTGGCCGTGGGGCTACCCGTTCGCGATTGGCCTGATGGCGGCGGTGAGCGCCGGACTGTACGTCGTGTTCAAGAAGAACGACTGGCTGTAGGCCAGTCGTCCTCCGTGAACCCCGCGGCCGTGAACTGCGCGGCCTCGAACCCCGCGGCCGTGGCCGCGCGGTCAGTGCGTGTCTTCGGCCTCGACCTCGGTACGGTCGCCCGACCACAGGGTGTGGAAGGTGCCCGGCTTGTCGATGCGCTGGTAGGTGTGCGCGCCGAAGAAGTCGCGCTGAGCCTGGATGAGCGCGGCAGGCAGGCGCTTCGCGCGGAGCCCGTCATAGTAGGCGAGCGACGACGAGAAGGCGGGGGCGGGGATGCCGGCGGTGGCGGCCGTTCCGACGATGTGGCGCCAGGCGCCCTGCGCACGACCGAGGGCGTCGACGAAGTAGGGCGCCGTGAGGAGCACTTCGAGGTTCGGCTCGGCGGCGTAGGCATCCGCGATGCGGTTGAGGAACTGCGCCCGGATGATGCAGCCGGCGCGCCAGATCTTGCTGATCGCGCCGAGGTCGATCGTCCAGCCGTACTGCGCGGCGCCGGCGCGGATCTCGTCGAAGCCCTGCGAGTAGGCGACGATCTTCGAGGCGTAGAGGGCGAGACGCACCTGCTCGACGAACGCGTTGGCGTCGTCGACGGTGAAGGCATCCTCGGCCGGGCCGGGAAGGCCGCCGGAGACCGCGCGCTGCTCGCGGTGGCTCGACAGCGACCGGGCGAACGTCGCCTCGGCGATGCCGGAGACCGGGACGCCGAGGTCGAGGGCGGTCTGCACCGTCCAGGCGCCGGTGCCCTTCGCGCCGGCCGAGTCGAGGATGACGTCGACGAGGGGCTTGCCGGTCTCGGCATCCACCTGGCGGAGCACCTCGGCGGTGATCTCGATGAGGTACGACTCGAGCTCGCCGGTGTTCCACTCGGCGAAGATGTCGGCGATCTCGGCGGGGGTCTTGCCGGTGCCGCGGCGGATGAGGTCGTACGCCTCGGCGATGAGCTGCATGTCGGCGTACTCGATGCCGTTGTGCACCATCTTCACGAAGTGACCGGCGCCGTCGTGGCCGACGTGCGTGACGCACGGCTCGCCGTCGGGGGCGACGGCCGCGATCGACCGGAGGATCGGGGCGAGGGTGACCCACGCCTCGTCGGGGCCGCCCGGCATGAGCGAGGGGCCGTGCAGGGCACCCTCCTCGCCGCCCGAGACGCCCATGCCGACGAAGTTGAATCCGCGCTCGCGCACGGCCTTCTCGCGGCGGATCGTGTCGGTGAACAGCGAATTTCCGCCGTCGATGATGATGTCGCCGGGCTCGAAGACCTCCATCAGCGACTCGATTACGGCGTCGGTCGGGGCGCCGGCCTTCACCATGATGAGCGCCGTGCGGGGCTTCTGCAGCGCCGCGGCGAACTCCTCGTAGCTGAAGGCTGGCACGAACCCGGCCTCGGGGTGCTCGGCAACCAGCTCGTCGGTCTTCGATCGCGACCGGTTGTACACCGCGACCGTGTTGCCCTCGCGGCTCGCGAGGTTGCGGGCCAGGTTCGACCCCATGACGGCGAGTCCCACGACTCCGATATTGGCGGTGGGCTGGGCGTCGGCTTCGGGCACGGAAGACTCCTTCGATGCGGGTGGTGGGTTCATCCTTCAGCGTAGTCCGCCCCGGGCGTGCCCGCTCCCGCTGTGACCGCGCCGGCGCGCTCGGCGGTGAGGCGACGGGTCACCGCGATGTCGCGGCCGCCGAGCCCGACCGCGACGATCTCGTCGAAGATCGTGCGGAGCGCCGGCAGCAGAGCGGGCTGGATGCCTGTGGCCTGCGCGACATCGCTCGCGAAGCGGAGGTCTTTGACCATGTACTCGGCGACGCCCGAGGGGGTGTCGTCGCCGGCGACGAGCTTGTCCTTGCGGCTCGTGAGCAGGTTCGACCCCGCGTATCCACCGTCGAGCAGGGTCCAGAGCTGCTCACCTGGGGAGTGACGATCGGATCCCTGATCGGCATCTTCTCCGTGCCGCTGACCGGCGCCCTCTCCGACCGGTGGGGCCGGCGCCGGGTCTACCGGATCGGTTCCGTCTTCCTGCTGCTGTACTCGTTCCCCGCGTGGTGGATGCTCACCCTCGGCAACCACGCGCTCGCGATCGCGGTGATCGCCGTCGGCATCGGCTTCGGGGTGAACGTCATGCTCGGGCCCCAGTGCGCGATGCTGCCCGAGATGTTCGGCAACCGTCACCGCTACCTCGGCGTCGCCATGGCGCGCGAGATCTCGGCGGTGCTCGCCGGCGGACTCGCGGGCGTGCTCGTCGCCTACCTGATCGCCGTGAGCGGAGGCAACTGGGTGCTGCTGGCGATCTACATGACGGTGCTCGCGCTCATCACCACCGCCTGCACCTTCCTCGTCCCCGAAACCCTGCGCCGCGACCTGACGCGTCTCGACGATGCCGTGAGGGTGTCGCGCGACGAGGCGGGGGAGGGCGTGTCGTCGACCACCGTGACCATCCGGACCGTCGAATGGTGACGGGAGCGCGGCGCAGCGTGGCCGCCCGGTGGGGAGGGGCGACGTGCTGATCGGCCGGGTGCGCACCGCGACCGGCGAGACCGTGCACGTGCGACGCGACGGCGAGGCGCTGCGCGCGATCGAAGACCCCTATGCGGCGCACGCCGCCGGGCGGCTCCCCGCCGACCTCGAGACCGTGGGGGAGGTGACCGGTGACGTGCTCGCTCCGAGCGAGCCGCAGGTGGTCGTCGGCATCGCGCAGAATGGGCCGGACCACCCGAGCCCCGTGCAGGCCTGGTTGAAGAGCCCGCGCACCGTCGTCGCGAGCGGCACGGCCGTGACGCTCCGTCGTGACGCCGGGACGTCCGTCGCCGAGGGCGAGATCGCGGTGGTGATCGCGCGCGGCACCGCCGGGTTGACCGTGCAGAACGCCGGCGACTACGTGCTCGGACTCAGCGCGGTCGACGACCTGTCGAGCCCGGATCGGGTGCTGGCCGATCCCCGCAACTTCGAGAGCAAGTCGGGCGTCGGATACACGCCGCTCGGGCCGTGGATCGACACCGAGGCATCCCTGGCCGACGTGCGTCTGCGGATGCGCGTCGCCGTCCTTCGTCGCGCGCGGCTCGGGGAAGATCGTGAACATCGGATCGGTCCAGTCGGTGCTCGCACGGCAGACGATCGCGCCGTATTCGGCATCCAAGGCGGGCATCGCGGGACTCACGCGCGGCATGGCCGCCGACCTCGCGCGCCACGGCATCCAGGTCAACACCCTCTCCCCGGGGTACTTCGCCACCGAGATGAACCGCGACCTGGTCGACGACGACGCCTTCACAGCGTGGCTCGAGACCCGCACGCCGGCCGGTCGGTGGGGCGACTTCAGCGAGCTCGACGGACCGTTGCTTTTCCTCGCCTCCGACGCGTCCTCGTTCGTCTCGGGGCAGAACCTCGTCGTCGACGGCGGCATGACGAGCGTCGTCTGAGCTTGGCGCCTCGACGGGCATCGCCGGTTCGCGGTGATGCGCGCGCCGTGCCGGGGCCCGGTGCGGGCGCGTGACACGATGGCGGCATGCGCATCGTGGTGACCGGTCCCGCCGAGGCGGCGACGCCGCTCGTCGCTGCGGCACTGGCGGCGCGCCTGCGGGCGCGCTACCTCGACACGGCGGAGCTCTACCCGGCGCGGGTGCGACCGGGCGGACCGACCCTCGGCGAGGTGTGGCTCGAAGCCCTCGCGCTCGCGTTCACCCGCGAACGTGCCCTCGTGGCATCCAGTGGTTCCCTGTCGCGCGCGCGGCGCGATCTCATCCGGGCGCGCGTACCCGGGGTCGTGTTCGTCGAACTCGTCGTCGATGACCAGGCCGCACCGCCGCGGCGCTCACGCTGGCGTCGCGCGAAGCCCGTCGAGCGCCCGGCGATCGAGCCGCTCGCGGGCGACGAACCGGGCGTGCGGATCGCCGACGACGCCGATCTCGCGTCGATCGTCGATCGGATCGCGCAGCTGCTGTCGGGTGCCGGGCAGGATCAGCCCGTGCGCGATCAGTCCTTGCGGTAGTTCGAGCGGCCGAGTGCGAACATCGCGCCGCAAGCGCCGATCGTCGCGCAGACCGTCATCAGGCCCACCAGCCACATGAGTGCGTGCGACATCCAGCCGTAGTCCATGGGTTCTCCTCGGGTCTGCTTCAACGACGTCTTCATCGTAGCGGTCGCGCTGGTAGACTGAACCCGTACTTCGGCGAGGGATGCCTGCTCAAGCGGCATCCGTGATCGACGCGGTGAGGCCTTGCGGGGCATTCCTCACGCGCGTGCGTTCGAGTCGAGACCCAGACCCCAGACCAGGGCCCACCGCCCGCAAGGAGAACAACATGTCCACCGAGACCGACACCAAGGTCGTCGCCGAGGTCCGCGAGAACTTCGGCAAGGGCTACGCCCGCCGCCTGCGCGCCGCCGGCAAGATCCCCGCCGTGATCTACGGCCACGGCACCGACCCGGTGCACGTGTCGCTGCCGGGCCACCAGGTCTCGCTGCTCATCCGCCGCGCCAACGCGGTGCTCGAGCTCGACGTCGCCGGCAAGCAGCAGCTCACGCTCGTCAAGGACGTGCAGAAGGACCCGGTGCGCCAGATCATCGAGCACATCGACCTGCTCGTGGTGAAGAAGGGCGAGAAGATCCAGGTCGACGTGCCCGTCGTCGTCGTCGGCGAGCCCTTCGCCGGCACCATCGCCAACCTCGACAACGCTACGGTGCTGCTCGAGGTCGAGGCGACCCACATCCCGCAGAACATCGAGGTCGACGTCGAGGGCCTCGAGGACGGCGTGCGCATCACCGCCGCCGACCTGACGCTGCCCAAGGGTGCGTCGCTGGTCGTCGACCCCGAGACGCTCATCGTCGCGGTGTCGGTCCCGACCGCTGCCCTCGCCGCCGAGGAGGAGATCGCGGAGGCCGACGCCGAGGTCGCCGCCGAGCAGTCCGAAGAGGCCGCCGAGTAATCCGAGCGCGGAGACTCCTCGCGCAGTCCCCCTGCGCCATCGCGTTGCGCACGAAGCCCGCCGCCCATACTGGGAGGCGGGCTTCGTCGTCACGCCCCCGGCCCCGGTCGTCGTCCCGTCCCCGGTCGTCGCGCCGCAACACATCTGATCGAAAGGAACGGCATGGCTGACACCTGGCTGGTCGTCGGGCTCGGAAACCCCGGCACGCGCTACGAGCAGACCCGGCACAACGTGGGGCAGATGGTCATCGCCGAGCTCGCCGCGCGCCGCAGCGAGACCCTCCGCGCGCACAAGGCGAACGCCCGCGCCGCCGAGACCTGGCTGCGCCCCGGGGGACCGAAGCTCGTGCTCGCGACGCCGAACTCGTTCATGAACGTGTCGGGCGGCCCGGTGTCGCAGCTCGCGCGGTTCTACGACGTGCCGGCCGAGCGCATCGTGCTGGTGCACGACGAACTCGACATCCCGTTCGACACGATCAAGCTCAAGACCGGCGGTGGACACGGCGGCCACAACGGCATCCGCGACGTCGCCAAGGCGCTCGGCACCCCCAACTTCCCGCGCGTGCGGGTGGGCATCGGCCGCCCGCCGGGACGGCAGGACCCGGCCGACTGGGTGCTCGATCCGTTCTCGTCGGCGGAGCGCACGCAGCTCCCGCTCGTGCTGGGCGATGCGGCGGATGCCGTGGAGCAGATCATCGGCGAGGGACTCCTCGCGGCCCAGCAGCGGTATCACGCGCCGCGCGCCTGATCGAGGCGCGTTCGACGCGCGCCTGATCGAGGCGCGTTCGATCTGTGGGGTCAGGAAGCTCCGGCACCCACGCCGGCGAGGACGACCGCGCCGACGACGATCGCGTAGACGAACGGCCCGACTCCCGCGATGACGACCGCGGAGATCCCGAGCCCGCGACCGCGACGCGTCGCGATCGCGGTGATGCCGAGCGCGAGAGCGGCGAGGCCCAGCACCGTGCCGATCCAGTAGCCGATCTCGGCCCACAGCACGAGGTCGCGCACGGGGCTCAGCAGGGCGAGCAGCTGTTCCTCGGTGAAGCTCTCGAGACCCTCCGGGGAGATGCCGACCGCGTGGCGCATCGCGCCCTCGGCGGCGGCGAACCCGGTGCTCGCGCTCAGGATCACCGAGATGACGACGGCGGCGATCGCCACGATGAGGGCGACCAGCCCGAGAGTGCGCGAGCGGGCGGGCGCGGCCGCCGGAGCGGGTGGGCCGGGGTAGGCCGCGACGCCGTACCCCGCCGGCGGGTACTGCCCGTATGCGGGGGAAGGCGCGACGCCGTAGCCGGTCGGCGCGGCAGAGGGCCCCGGCGCGGACGAGGGCACCGGTGCCGCCCCCGGAACGGGCTGCACGTACCCGCCCGGGTACGGGGCGGGCGGGGGAGGCTGCGGGTCGTCGCTCACACGCTCATCCTAGGGAGTGCCCCGGATGCCCGAACGGCGTCGTCGCCGGCCTGTCGCCGGAGCGCCGCCCGCCGCGGCAGAGCCGGTGTCGGTGGGGCGCAATAGACTCGTGCGGTGACAATTTCCGGGATCGCGCGCGCCTTGACGCAGGCTCCGTCCGTGCAGCGCGCCGCCGAGGCCGCCCGCACCGACACCGATTTCTCGATGGTCGCGGGCCTCGACGCCCCGGTGCTCGCTGCGCTGCTCGCCGCCCGCAGCGCCGCCCGGCGCGGCGCGGGCGATGCGGAGCGAGCCCCGGCATCCCTCCTCGTCATCACGCCCACCGGCCGCCGCGCCGACAGCATCGGCGCCGCGCTGCAGAGCCTCGTGCCGCACGCGGCCGTCCGCCATTTCCCCGCGTGGGAGACCCTGCCCCACGAACGGCTGAGCCCCTCGACCGAGACCGTCGGCCGTCGCCTCTCCGTGCTCCGCGAAGCGGCCCAGTGGTCGGATGCCGGTGACGCGCCGCTCATCGTCACCGCCTCGGTGCGCGGGGCTCTGCAGCCCGTCGCGGCGGGTCTCACCGAGGCGGGTGCGCTCGAGCTCGCCGTGTCCGGCCGCGGCTACGACCTCGAATCGGTCGCCCGTCGCCTCGTCGGGCTCGCCTACCTGCGGGTCGACATGGTCTCGCGGCGCGGCGAGTTCGCGGTGCGCGGAGGCATCCTCGATGTCTTCCCGCCCGTCGCCGACCACCCGTACCGGGTCGAGTTCTTCGGCGACGAGGTCGATCAGATCCGCGCGTTCTCGGTCGCCGACCAGCGGTCGCTCCCCGGCGACGTGCCCGCCGTCACGCTGCTGCCGGCGCGCGAACTGCTGCTGACGCCCGCGGTGCGGGAGCGCGCGGCGGGCCTCCACGGCCGGTTCCCGGGCCTCCGCACGATGCTCGAGAAGATGAGCGAGGGCATCCCGGTCGAGGGCATGGAGTCGCTGCTGCCCGCGGTCGCCGATTCTCTCGTGCCGCTCATCGACTACCTGCCGCGCGGCACTGCTGTGGCGCTCATCGATCCCGAGCGGTCCGTCACCCGCGCCATGACGCTCGGCGAGACGAACCGCGAGTTCCTCGAGGCGGCGTGGAGCGCCGCGACCGCGGGCGCCGACGCGCCCGTTGACCTCGACGCCGGCGACTTCCTCGCCCTCCCCGAGCTGCAGGCCGCGACCCGCGAGCGCGGCGGCGTGTGGTGGTCGTTCAGCGGGTTCGACTCCGGCGAGACGGATGCCGCCGACGAGGGTCTCGGCCAGAGCGACGTCGTCCGCGTGCCGGCCCGGTCGGTGCCGTCGTTCCAGGGCAACGTCGACGGCGCGACCGCGCACGTCGGAGCTCTCGTGTCGGAGGGCTGGCGCGTCGTCGTGACGGCGTCGGGCGCCGGCCTCGTCGATCGTGCGCGGGACGTGCTCGCCGACCGCGGCATCGCCGCCCGCACCGCCGAAGGCCTCGACGAGGCGCCCGAGCCCGGGGTCGCCGTCGCCGTGCTCGGGCAGCTCGAGAGCGGCTTCGAGCTGCCCGAGACGAAGCTCGCCGTGCTCACCGAAGCGGAGTTCTACGGCCGCACCATCGGCGCCGACGGCCGGGTCGTGAAGAAGCTCGCGTCGCGTCGGCGCAACGTCGTCGATCCGCTGCAGCTGAAGGCCGGCGACGTCGTCGTGCACTCCACGCACGGCATCGGCCGGTTCGTCGAACTCGTCCAGCGCGAGGTCTCCTCGGGCGGGCGCAACGCGGTCAAGACGACGCGCGAATACCTCGTGCTCGAGTACGCGCCGTCCAAGCGCGGGCATCCCGGCGACAAGCTGTTCGTGCCGACCGACCAACTCGATCTGCTCAGCAAGTACGTCGGCGGCGACGCGCCGACGCTGTCGAAGATGGGTGGCAGCGACTGGGCCGCCGCGAAGGGCAAGGCGCGCAAGGCCGTGCGCGACATCGCCGTCGAGCTCGTCAAGCTGTACTCCGCGCGGATGTCGGCGAAGGGGTACGCGTTCGGCCCCGACACCCCCTGGCAGCGCGAGCTCGAAGAGGCGTTCCCCTTCGCCGAGACCCCCGACCAGCTGCAGACGATCGACGAGATCAAGGCCGACATGGAGCGGCCCATCCCGATGGATCGCCTATTGTCGGGCGACGTCGGGTTCGGCAAGACCGAGGTCGCCGTCCGGGCTGCATTCAAGGCGATCCAGGACGGCAAGCAGGTCGCGATGCTCGTGCCGACGACGCTCCTCGTGAAGCAGCACCTCGAGACGTTCACCGAGCGCTTCGCCGGGTTCCCGGTGAAGGTGCGCGCGCTCTCGCGCTTCCAGACCGACAAGGAGGCGCGGGACACCCTCGCCGGCCTCACCGACGGCACCGTCGACATGGTCATCGGCACGCACCGCATCCTCACCGAGAAGGTGATCTTCAAAGACGTCGGGCTCCTCATCATCGACGAGGAGCAGCGCTTCGGTGTCGAGCACAAGGATGCCTTGAAGAAGCTCAAGACCAACGTCGACATCCTCGCGATGAGCGCGACCCCCATCCCGCGGACGCTCGAGATGGCGGTCACGGGCATCCGTGAGATGTCGTCGCTGCAGACGCCACCCGAAGACCGGCATCCGATCCTCTCCTACGTCGGCGCGCGCAGCGACAAGCAGATCGCCGCGGCGATCCGCCGCGAGCTGCTGCGCGAGGGGCAGGTGTTCTACGTGCACAACCGGGTGCAGTCGATCCAGCGGGTCGCGGCGCATCTCGCCGAGCTCGTGCCGGAGGCGCGCGTCGCCGTCGCCCACGGGCAGATGGGCGAGCACGCGCTCGAGGAGGTCGTCGACGGGTTCTGGGAGCGCAAGTACGACGTGCTCGTCTCGACGACGATCGTCGAGACCGGGCTCGACATCTCGAACGCCAACACGATCATCATCGACCGCGCCGACAAGTACGGTCTCAGCCAGCTGCACCAGCTGCGCGGACGCGTCGGGCGCGGGCGTGAGCGCGCGTACGCGTACTTCCTCTACGACGACCTGAAGCCGCTGTCGGAGGCCGCCGCCGACCGACTCGAGACGATCGCGGTCAACAACGACCTCGGATCGGGCATGCAGGTGGCGCTGAAGGATCTCGAGATCCGCGGCGCGGGCAACCTGCTCGGGGCGGAGCAGGCCGGTCACATCGCGGGCGTCGGGTTCGATCTGTACCTCCGGATGATCGGCGAGGCGGTCGCGACGTTCCGCGGCGACGAGGTCGACGGACCCGCCGAGCTTCGCCTCGAGCTCCCGGTCGACGCGCGCCTGCCCGAGACCTACATCGACAGCGAGCGCCTGCGGCTCGAGGCCTACCAGAAGCTGTCCGCCGCGGCATCCCTCACCGCCGCGCCCGACGCGATCGACCTCGTGCGCGAGGAGCTCGAAGACCGGTACGGTCAGGCGCCGGCCGAGGTCGACGGGCTGTTCCGCATCGCGCGGCTCCGCCGCCGCGCCGCGCAGTCGGAGCTCACCGACGTCGTGGCGATGGGCCCGAATCTGCGCGTGGCTCCCGCCCCGGCATCCGATTCGCTCCGCGTGCGCCTGCAGCGGCTCTACCCCAAGTCGAAGGTGCTCGCGGGCGGCGAGGCGATGGTCGTGCCGCTGCCGAATGCGGGCGGCGAGCGCCTCGCCGATGCGGATCTCATCGCCTGGGTCGAGCAGCTGCTCGACCAGCTGTTCCCCCTGCCCGAGCCCGCCGCGGACGCCTGACTCCCCTCCCGCCCGCGCCGTCCCCTCCTCCCGCGAGACCCACGGTTCTCGACGAGACCGCACGAATCTGCACGCGGTCTCGTCGAGAAATCGCGGTCTCGCGGGAAAGACGGGGCGCGAAACCGGCGGGGGCGGAACGGGCGGGGGTTACAGGGCGATGGCGCCGGTCGCGATCAGCGCGAGCGCGGCGAGGGCGCCCGCGGCGCAGAGGGCGAACAGCACCCACTCCCACGGCGCGAACACGCGGGCGCCGGCGCGGCGCCGCGCGAGGGCGAACAGGGCGGTGCCCGGCACGAGGATGAGCATCGCGAGCAGCACGTACTCCCCGCCCGCCGCATACAGGAGGAAGGCCGTGTACCCCGTGGCGAGCACCGCGACGACGAGCGCGGCGGCCGCGGCGACAGACCCGCGTCCCGGCATCCGCCGATCAGCCCATGCGACCCGCACGCCGTACCCCGCCGTCAGTACGTACGGAACGAGCACCAGCGCGCTCGTGAGGTTCAGTGCGACGTCGAACGCGTTCGACGAGAACACCACGACCAGAAGCAGTGCCTGCACGAGCAGCGTCGACATCGTGAGCGCCCCGACGGGCACGTCGCGCCCGTTCGTGCGGGCGAACACCGGCGGCAGGTCACCGTCTCGCGCAGCGATGAGCAGCACCTCGGCGGCCATCAGTGTCCACGAGATGTACGCGCCGAGCACCGCGGCGATGAGAGCGACACCCACGAACGCCGCGCCCCACGGCCCGACGACGGCCGCGAGCACGCCGCCGACCGACGGCTGCGCGAGCGTCGCGATGTCGTCCCGCGGCAGGACGCCGAACGACACGATCGTGACGGACGCGAAGACGGCCAGCACGCTCAGGTAGCCGAGCACCGTCGCCCGCCCGATGTCGCGTCGGCGCCGCGCATGCCGCGAGTAGGCACTCGCGCCCTCCACGCCGATGAACGCGAAGACCGTCAGCAGCAGCGTGCCGCGCACCTGGTCGAAAAGCGGTGTGGATGCCTCGCCGGCGAGGTTCGCCGCGAAGACGGCCGGGTCGAAGGCGACCAGGCACAGCACGACGAAGACGGCGATCGGCAGCACCTTCGCGATGCTCACGACGCGATTGACCGCCGCGGCCTCGCGGGCCCCGCGGCGGACGAGGGCGTAGAAGATCCACAGGCCGACCGACGACAGCGCGACGGCGAGCACCGTGTCGCCCTCGCCGAGCCCCGGCAGCACCATGCCGATCGTCGACATGATGAGGATCCAGTAGAGGACGTTCCCCGCGCACGCGCTCGCCCAGTATCCGAACGCGGAGAGGAAGCCCGCGTATCGCCCGAACCCGGCGCGCGCGTACGCGTAGACGCCGGCGTCGAGATCGGGGCGCCGCAGCGCGAGGCGGTGGAACACCAGCGCGAGCAGGAACATGCCGGTCCCCGCCACGAGCCACGCGACGAGCGACCCGATGACGCCCGTCTCGCGGGCGAACGTCCCGGGCAGCGAGAACACGCCCGCACCGACCATCGACCCGACGACGAAGCTCGACAGGGTGAGCATCGACACGCTCGTGCGGGGCGCGGGCGCGTCCCCGGTAGGCGGTACGGTGTCGTCGGTCATGCGGCGACTGTAGATCAGACTCGAGGCGCGCGTCAGACGGCCGGCGTCGCGCGACGTCCGCGCATCAGATGACGCCCTGGGCGAGCATCGCGTGCGCGACCCGTTCGAAGCCGGCGATGTTCGCGCCCGCGACGTAGTCACCCGGGCGGTCGTACCGCTCGGCGGCGTCTCGCGCGGACGCATGGATGTCGGCGATGATCGCGCGGAGCTTGCGCTCGCTTTCGTCGAAGCTCCAGCGCTGGCGAGACGCGTTCTGGCTCATCTCGAACGCCGAGGCCGCGACACCGCCCGCGTTCGCGGCCTTACCCGGGCCGAAGAGCACATCGGACGCCTGGAACGCCGCGACCGCGGCGGGCGTCGAGGGCATGTTCGCCCCTTCGGCGACCGCACGCACGCCGTTGCCGATGAGCGCGCGCGCATCGGCCTCGTCGAGCTCGTTCTGGGTCGCCGCGGGAATCGCGACGTCGACCGCGACCTCCCACGGGCGCCCGCCCTCCACGAACCGCGCCGACGGGCGACGCGCCGCGTACTCCGCGATTCGCGCGCGCTCGACCTCCTTGATCTGGCGCAGGAGAGCGACGTCGATCCCGTCGTCGTCGACGACGTAGCCGGACGAGTCCGAGGCGGTGACGGGCAGCGCGCCGAGCTCGTGCGCCTTGGCGATGGCGTAGATCGCGACGTTGCCCGACCCGGAGACGCCCACGCGAAGGCCCTCGAGCGACGTGCCGCGCGCGGAGAGCATCTCCTCGGCGAAGAACACCACGCCGTAGCCGGTCGCCTCGGTGCGCACCTCGGCACCGCCCCACTGCACGCCCTTGCCAGTGAACGTGCCCGACTCGTGGCGGTTCGTGATCTTGCGGTACTGACCGAACAGGTAGCCGATCTCGCGGACGCCGACGCCGATGTCCCCGGCGGGCACGTCGGTGTGCTCGCCGAGGTGGCGGTACAGCTCGCTCACGAACGACTGGCAGAAGCGCATGACCTCGGCATCCGACTTTCCGTGCGGGTCGAAGTCGCTGCCGCCCTTGGCGCCGCCGATGCCCTGACCGGTGAGCGCGTTCTTGAAGATCTGCTCGAACCCCAGGAACTTGATGATCGAGAGGTTCACGCTGGGGTGGAAGCGCAGGCCGCCCTTGTAGGGGCCGAGGACGGAAGAGAACTGGATGCGGTAGCCGCGGTCGACCTGTACGCGCCCGGCATCGTCGACCCACGGCACCCGGAACATGATCTGCCGCTCGGGCTCGACCAGGCGCGGCACGATGCCGGCGCCGGTGAACTCGGGGTGCCGGTCGAGCACCGGCGCGATCGAGTGCAGCACCTCGTGCACGGCCTGATGGAACTCCGGCTCGTGCGGATTGCGCGCGGTGACGGTCTCGAAGACAGGGGCGACGGAGGCGGGCAGGTCGGTGAGGGCGTCGGTCACGGTGGCGCTTTCCGGCCGCGGACGGTTGGGGAGGGAGGTCGGGGAGACGGTGCGCGCGGCCTGTCTCACCCTAGCAGCGGTTCCCGCCGCCCTCGACGAGTGTGACATCGCGCCTCTACGCTGGCGGTGGAGGCCCATCATGCAGTTCGAGCACCTCGGGGCGCGGCCCCGCATCCACCCGGGTGCCGTCGTCGCCCCGACCGCCGTCATCTCCGGAGATGTGACGATCGGGGAGGGATGCCAGGTGCTGCACGGCGCCGTCCTCACTGCCGAGGGGTCGCCGATCGTCATCGGTGAGAACGTCATCGTGATGGAGAACGCGCTCATCCGGGCGAGCGCCGTGCACCCCGTGCACATCGGCGATCACGTGCTGGTCGGCCCGATGGCATCCGTCTCCGGCGCCACGATCGGCGACGAGGTGTACCTCGCGAGCGGCAGCCGCATCGTCAACGGCGCGCGCGTGGGGGAGGGCTCGCTCGTGCGCGTGGGCGCGGTCGTGCACGTGAAGACGACCCTGCCGCCGCGTACCGTGGTGCCCCTCGGCTGGGTCGCGATCGGCGATCCCATGCGGCTGCTGCCCGCGGCGGACGCCGAGGAGATCTCCGCCGCGCGCGAGGAGCTCGACTTCCCCGGATACGTGTTCGGCCTCGACCGCTCCGCACCCGACTACATGACCCAGCTCACCGAGCGGTACGGCGCCGCGCTCGCGCGGCACGCCGCCGACCGCCGCGTCGACTGACGCGGCCCGGGCGTCCGCGGGCGGAGCGCCGTCGAGCCGGGATCACCCGGTGTTCTGGAGCCCCGCCGAGACGCCGGAGACCGACAGCAGCAGCAGCCGCTGCCACCCGGGCAGCTCCGCCTCGGACACCTCCCCGGTGCGGAGCGTGCGGAGCGCGCGCAACTGCAAGAGGGAGAGCGCGTCGACGTACGGGCTGCGCATCTTCACGGCGCGCTGGAGCACGGGCTTGTTCGCGAGCAGGTCGTCGCCGCCGGCGATCTCGACCACCCATCGCCGGGTGAGGGCCATCTCGTCGGCGGCGAGGTCGGCGAGGTCGGCGCGGTCGCCGAGGTCGAGGTAGCGGCGCGCGATGCGCTGATCGGCCTTCGCGAGGCTCATCCCGACGTTGTCGATCACGGTGCGGAAAAGGGGCCACTCGTCGTAGGCGCGGCGCAGCAGCTCGACGTCGCCGACCGCGTCGAGCGCGGTCCCGAGGCCGAACCAGCCGGCGAGGTTGATGCGAGCCTGCGACCACGCGAACACCCACGGGATCGCCCGCAGGTCTTCGAGCGACTCGACCGACAGGCCGCGCCGAGCGGGCCGCGAGCCGAGGGCGAGCATCCCGATCTCCTCCATCGGCGTCACTGTCGCGAACCACGGCGCGAAGCCGTCGGCCTTCACGAGCGAGAAGAACCGCTCGCGAGAGGCGCGGTCCATCGTCGCCGCGACGTCGGCGTACCGGTCCGCGGCCTCGCGGTTGTGCTGCTCGATCGAGGGCGCCGAGGCCAGCAGCACGGCCGCCGCGACCTGGTCGATGTGACGCATCGCGATGTTCGGGTCGCCGTAGCGCGCGAAGATCACCTCGCCCTGCTCGGTCAGCTTGAACCGCCCGTCGACCGAGTGCGGCGGTTGCGCGAGGATCGCCGAGTTCGCGGGGCCGCCGCCGCGACCGAGGGCGCCGCCGCGACCGTGGAAGAGGGTGAGCTGGATGCCTTCGTCCTGCGCCCATGCGGCGATGAGGGCCTGCGCCTCGTAGAGCGCCAGATTGGCCGCGACAGGACCGACGTCCTTCGACGAGTCGGAGTAGCCCAGCATGACCTCGAGGCGGCGGCCCGTGGCATCCAGCCGTTTCGCGAATTCGGGATGCTGAATGATCTCGGCCATGATCTCCGGCGCGGCCTGCAGGTCGGCGAAGGTCTCGAAGAGCGGGATCACATCGAGCACCGGGGGAGTGCCGCCGGGGCCCGCGGCGAAGCGGGCGAGCTCGTGCACGGTGGCGAGGTCGTGCGCCGACTGGGTGAACGAGACGATGTACCGGCCCGCCGCGCCGGGGCCGTAGCGGTGCTGGATCTGGGCGATGGTGCGGAACACGTCGAGCACCTCTTCGGCCTGCGTGCTGAGAGCCGCCCCCTCGTCGCGCGCGGCGACGCACTCGGCGAGCACCTTCGCGTGCACGGCCGAGTGCTGGCGCACCTCGAGCTCGGCGAGGTGGAACCCGAAGGTCTCGACCTGCCAGATGAGCTGCTGCAGGTGGCCGTAGGCCTGCCGGGGTGCGCCGGCCGCCACGAGCGAATCCTGCACGATGCGGAGGTCGGCCAGCAGGTGCGCGGGGTCGCGGTAGGCGAGGTCGGCGTCGCGGCGGCGGGTCGCGGTGATGCGCCGGGTGATGAGCAGCATGACGCGCTTGTGCGGCTCGACTTTGGCGCGCTTGGCGGCGTCTGCGGCACCGTCCTCATCGGCCGAGGACAGGCGCTGCAGGAGCGCGTCGAGCTCGGCGGCGGGCGGAGTCGTCTCGGCCGAGAGCGTGAGGGTCTTCGTGATGCGGTTCGCGGAGTTCTCGAGGCCGAGCAGGATGTGCTCCGACGCGATGCCGGCGGCCTTCTTCGTGATCGACGCGGTGACGAACGGGTTGCCGTCGCGGTCGCCGCCGACCCAGGTGCCCAGGCGCACGAAGGGGCGGACGATCGGCGCGCGGCCGCCCGCGGCGGGGCCCTGCAGGGCGTCGTCGACCCGCCGGTAGACGTGCGGCACGGCGGTGTAGAGGGTCTCGTCGAAGACAGCCATGATGGCGCGCACCTCGTCGACGGGCGTCGGCTTCTCGGCGCGCAGCGGCGCGGTGCGCCAGAGGGTGTCGATCTCTTCGAGCATGCGGCGCTGGGCGCGCCGCTCGTCGGCACCGCCGCGCAGCGACGCATCGTACTCTCCGAGCAGGGTGACCAGGCGACGGATGCTGGTGGACACGGCACGGCGCCGCGCCTCGGTCGGGTGCGCAGTGAAGACGGGGTGGAAGCGCAGGGCCTGCAGACGCTGCAGCGCGGTGTCGTCGCCGACCTCGGCGGCCAGGCGCACGAAGGCGGCGGCGACCGAGTCGGCGGCATCCTCCTTCTCGGGCCGGCCGTCGCGCTCGCGCAGCACCCGCACCCGCTGGTGCTCTTCGGCGAGATTCACGAGGTGGAAGTAGACCGTGAAGGCGCGGGCGACCTCGTCGGCGCGCTCGATCGAGAACGAGTCCGCGATCGCCGCGGCCCGCTCGAAGGCCTCGGGCGACTCGTCGGTGTAGGCGGCGATGGTCGCGAGGCGCAGACGTTCGACGTCGTCGTAGAGGCCGGGCGAGCCGCTTTCGCGCAGCACCCGCCCGAGGAGCGCCCCGAGCATGCGCACGTCGGCGCGCATCTTCTCGGGCAGCTCCTGCTCGGCTTCGCCACGGCCGACGAGGTCGATGGCTTCGGTGCGAGTGAGTTCGTGCATCCCCCCACGCTAATGGCCCGGTGTTTCCGTCGTGTCACGCGGTAGGATCGGCGGAGGTGTGCCGGGAAGTCTGGTCGGCGGCGGGATCCCCGTCTCGTCCGACACGACCCGTGAGGATTCCATGCCCCTGCTGCACTCCGCCGCCCTGCTCCGCTCCCGCGAGCTGCTCCGCTCCGCCCGCGTTCCCGCGATCATGCTGCTCGCGGCTGCGGCCCTCGGCCTCATCGCGGCCAACAGCCCCGCCGGGCCGGCGCTCGACGCGTTCCTGCACACGGAGATCGCGATCCCCGGGGTATTCGAGCTGAGCGTCGAGCATGTCATCAAGGACGGTCTGCTCGCCGTCTTCTTCTTCGTCGTCGCGGTCGAGCTGCAGTTCGAACTCACCGCGGGCGATCTGAACTCCGCGCGGAAGGCGATCCAGCCGGCGATCGCGGCCGCGGGCGGCGTGCTCGTACCGATCGCGATCTATCTGGCGCTCGCCTGGGGCACGCCGAGTGCCGGGGGATGGCCCGTGCCAACGGCGACCGACATCGCGTTCGCGCTCGGCGTGCTCGCGGTGTTCGGCAAGGGGCTGCCCTCGGCGCTCCGCGTCTTCCTGCTGGCGCTGGCGATCCTCGACGACATCGCCGGGATCGTCTTCATCGCGGTGCTGTTCACGACCGGGGTCAATGTCGGCATGCTCGCCGCGGCGGGCGTCTGGGTGGTGGTCTTCGGCATCCTGAGCCGGCAGCTCGACTCGCGGCACCGCACGGCGATCGCGGGCGTCATGGTCATCGTCGCCCTGCTCACCTGGGGATTCGTCTACGTGTCGGGAGTGCACGCGACCATCGCGGGCGTCGCCCTCGGGCTCGCGATGTCGCAGCACCCGGCGCTCCGCGTGCGGCACGCGCTCGAGCCGTGGGTGAACGGGCTCATCCTGCCGCTGTTCGCGTTCACGGCGGCGCTCGTGGTGATCCCGGCGGTGACCCCGGCGCAGCTGCAGCCGGCGTTCTGGGGCGTGGCGATCGCGCTGCCGGTGGGCAAGGTCCTCGGCATCTCGGCGTTCGGCTGGTTCTCGCAGCGGGTCGGTCGCGGCCGGGCTGCCGAACCGCCCCTGCCGTTCGCTGATCTGCTCGCCGCCGGCGCTCTCGGCGGCATCGGATTCACGGTCTCGCTGCTGCTGTCGGACCTCGCCTTCGCCGGTGACGCGCTGCTGCGCGACGAGGCGGTGCTGGGCGTGCTGACCGGGTCGCTCATCTCGATCGCGCTCGCCGCCGTCCTGGTCTCGGCGCGGGCGCGGCACTATCGTCGGATGGTGCGAAGCGAGGACGTATGACGACGTCGGATGCCCCGGAGCCCGGCCGTTCCGGCGGCGCCGGGCCGACCGGCGCCGCCGGCGCTGGCCCCGCCGCGTCGTCCGGGGGAGACCCACTGCGGGAGGCGGCGGAGACGATGCGCGCGGTGCGCGAGCGGTGTGTCTGGTCGCAGCAGATCACGCACGACGACCTCGTGCCGTACCTCGTCGAGGAGTCGGCCGAGCTCATCGACGCCGTCGAGCAGGGTTCGCGCGCCGACCTCCGCGAGGAGCTCGGCGATCTGCTCTGGCAGGTGCTGTTCCATGCCGCGGTCGCCGCGGAGGACCCCGACGACCCGTTCACGATCGATGACGTGGCATCCGGCCTGGTCGAGAAGATGGTGCGGCGACACCCGCACGTCTTCGCCGGCGCCGTGGCGCGGACGCCCGAGGAAGTGCTCGTGCACTGGCACGCCGCCAAAGCCGCGGAGAAGCGCGAGCGCCGCTCGGTGCTCGACGGCGTCTCGCCGCACATGCCCTCGCTCGCGCTGGCCCAGAAGCTCCTCGGCCGCGCCGCGCAGGTCGGCGTCGGGGCGCCCGCGCCGGAGGTCGCGCCCGCCGCGGCGGTCACGCGTCCCCCGGAGTCGGAGGCGGAGCTGGGCGCGTCGCTGCTCGGGCTCGTCGCGCTCGCGCGCGAGCGCGGGTGGGACGCCGATCGCGCCCTCCGCGGCACGATCCGCGCCCTCGAAGCGGACGTGCGCGCCGCCGAAGGCGACGTGCGGGCCGCCGAAGGCGCGTAACAGGGGGTCCGCGCCGCCCGGTCCCACCACCCGCGCGTTCACAACGTCGGAGTTTCGGGCCGCGAACGCCCCGACGGGCCCGATTCCCGCCACGGCGCGCAGATTCTCCGACGTTGTGAACACGGCGCCCCCGAGACCGCCGCCGGACACCTCTCCCGTCGCCCCACATCGGCGCCGATCCCGACCTGGAATACTGGATCGGTGCCCTCCGTGAACCCGCCGCGCGGCATGCGCGACCTCCTCCCCGCCGACAAGGCCCGTCGCGAGCGCGTGCTCGCCACGATCCGCGAGCGCTACCGCGCGCACGGTTTCGACGAGATCGAGACCCCCGTCATGGAGGATTACGTGCGACTGCACGCCGGGATCGGCGGCGACAACGAGAAGCTCTCCTTCAGTGTGCTCAAGCGCGGGCTGGATGCCGAGGCCATCGCCGCGGCGGCCGATGACCCCGCCCGGCTCGCCGACCTCGGGCTGCGCTACGACCTGACGGTGCCGCTCGCGCGCTTCTACGCGTCGCATCGGGCCGAGCTGCCGACGGTGTTCCGTTCGATCCAGATCGCACCGGTCTGGCGGGCGGAGCGCCCGCAGAAGGGGCGCTACCGGCAGTTCGTGCAGTGCGACATCGACATCATCGGCGACCCGTCGGCGCGTGCCGAGGCGGAGCTGCTCGCCGCGACGCTCGACGCCGTCGACGCGCTCGGCCTCGAGGGAGCGGTGGTGCGCATCAACGACCGGCGCCTCCTCGACTGGATGCTCGGGCATTTCGGCTTCAGCGCCGACGAGCGCCCGGGCGTGCTGATCACGATCGACAAGCTCGACAAGATCGGCGTTGACGGTGTCGTCGCCGAGCTCCGCGAGCGCGGCGTGACGCCCACCGCTGTCGACGCGTTCGACGCCTTCCTGCACCGTCCGCAGACCCTCGAACTCCGCGCCTTCGGCGAGGGCTCGATCCGCAAGGCGCTGCCCGAGGACGCCCCCGATGATGTCGTCGCCGACCTCGTCGCGCTCGGCGACGCCGTCGGCCGCGCCCGAGGCATCCCTGCGCCGTACTTCACGCTGCCCGTGCAGTTCGACCCGTTCCTCGTGCGCGGCATGGGGTATTACACCGGCACGATCTTCGAGCTCGCGCACCCGAGCGTCGACTACTCGCTCGGCGGCGGTGGGCGCTACGACGGCATGATCGGGCGGTTCCTCGGCCAGGACGTGCCCGCGGTCGGCTTCTCGATCGGTTTCGAGCGGATCGTCGACCTGCTGGATGCCGAGGCGGATGCCGCGGCCGAGGCGATCGTCCTCGTGCACGACCGCGACCTGCCGCCCGCCGACCTCGTGAGCCTGAAAGCGGCGCTCGTCGCGCAGGGGACGCGGGTGCGACTCGAGCAGCGGACGAAGAACCTCAAGGCGCTGCTCGAACGCGCCGCCGCCGACGGATACACCTCCTTCGCGACGGTCACGGCAGGTCAGACCGCCGCAGACCTCGAGGTCAAGCCGCTCAGCTGAACCGCGCCCTGAACGGCGCCCTCGTGCCCGTGCCCGTGCCGGAGCATCGCGCGCGAGAACCTCGTGCGCGCCGCGCCCGCGTGGGGCAGAATGCGGCCATGACTCTGCACGTGCACACCACCCTCGCCGCGCACGGCCCCGCGACGGCGATCGAACTCACCGATGAGCAGGTCGAGGAGCTGGGCGGGGGAAGCGCGCCGCCGTGCGCGTGCGGATCGGCGACCGCGAGGCACGACTGCGTCTGGGTGTCATGGGCGGAAGGAACCTCGTGGGGCTCTCCAAAGCGGCGCGCACCGAACTCGGCGTCGAGATCGGTGACACCGTCGACGCGACGATCGATCTCGACGGCGATGATCGCGTCACCGAGGTGCCCGCCGACCTGGCAGCAGCCCCTCGACGCCGCAGATGTTCGCGATGCCTTCGATGCGCTCGCGCCGTCCCGCCGCAAGGAGATCGTGCGCGGGGTCGTCGAGGCGAAGAAGTCGGAGACGCGCGAGCGCCGCATCCAGGCCGCCGTCGACGGTCTCACCTGACCGCCGACGGCGTCGAGGGCCCCTGCCGGCAGCCCAGTGACCCGGGCTACGCGCCCGCGCTCGTGACGCGCTTCTTCTCGCGGACGTAGACCTCGCGCCGCACCCGCGCGACGACCTCGCCTCCGGCATCCGTGATCTCGGTCTCGAACCACTCGAGCACCTTGGCTCCGCCGCGGGCGCGCGCGCGGATCGACTCGGCCGCCTCGCGCGGCACGTGGAAGTGCGCGGTCAGCACTCCGCGCCCCGGCGTGAGGAACTCGATCTCGCCGCGCGTGTCCCAGACTACGTAGTCGCGGCCGAGCTGATGCATCACGAGCATGAAGAAGTACGGATCGGTCATCGCCGACATCGAGCCGCCGAACGCGGTCCCGACGTAGTTGCGGGTGATGGCGTTGACGTGCAGTTCGACCGTCGCCTCGGTCCAGTCCGCGGAGAATCGCCGGACGCGGATGCCGCTGAACAGGTTCGGCGTCCACAGGCTCATGCCCAGGGCCAGTCGTCGGGGAGTCATGCGCATTCGGCCAGTGTGGCGGTGCTCACGAACACTCGCACATCGGTTGTACGTCTCCACAATTGTTCTAGTTTATATAGAATAGAAGCATGCTCCTGCGCATCGATCCGCAGTCTGCGACCCCGTTGTTCACGCAGCTGGCGGATGCCGTCCGCGTGGAGCTGGTGGCAGGGCGCGTGCAGCCCGGCGATCGACTGCCGTCCGCGCGCGAGCTCGCGACAGGCCTGGGCATGAACCTGCACACCGTTCTCCGCGCCTATCAGCAGCTGCGCGACGAGGGGCTCGTGCAGCTGCACCGCGGACGCGGCGCGGTCGTCGCCCCTGCCGCCGCACGCCTCGGCGAACTGCAGGCCGACGTCTCCGCCCTCGCCCGCCGGGCGCGCGACCTCGGACTCACCTCCGACGCCCTCGCCGCACTCACCCGCCATGCCGCCGACACGTCCGAGGAGGACGACTCATGACCGCCCGCACACCGAACGCCGTCCGCAGGTTCACGATCGTGGCCGTCGTGATCCCGATCGTCCTGGTGGTGCTGGCCGTCGTCGTCCAGCTCATCGCGCTGCCATCCCTGCCGGACCCCATCGCGGTGCACTGGGGCTTCGACGGTCAGCCGGGCGGGTTCGCGCCGGCGTGGGCGAGCATCCTGCTCACCGCCGTCGTGGGACTGGGCGTTCCGTTGCTGATCGCCGTCTCCGGTCTCAGTGGGCTGCGCCGCGGCGACCGCGGCGCGACATATCGACTTCTCGGCGCGACGGCCTCGGCGATGGCCGCGCTGATGGCCGTGCTGAGCACCGGCACCGTCCTCGGGCAGGTCGGGCTGGGCTCGGCGCAGGACGCGCCCTCCATCGCCCTCCCGGTGCTGGTCGCGCTCGCCGCGGCGATCGTCGCCGGCGTGGCCGGCTGGATGCTGCAGCCCCATCAGCCGTACCGGCCGACGCTCGTCGCCGGGAAGGATGACGACGCCGCGACCGGCGCGGCACTCCTGGAAGCGCTCCGCGTCCGCGCCCTGGCTCGCTGACGCGCCTCGCCGAGCCGCCACGCCACGGCCGAGCCGCCGCGCCCCGGACAGTCCACGGCGTAGCGGCTCGCATGGGGCGTAGCGGCTCGCGGGTCGGGTCGGTTGACGCGGTGAGGAGGGGCGGGGTTGGGTGGGGGGATGAGGGAAGTGACCCCCGAGGGGGCGCGGGCGGTGGATCGGTATCTCGTCGAGACGCTGATCGGGGCGGATGCGGCGCTGGATGTCGCGGTCGCGGACCAGCGCGCGGCAGGACTGCCCGACATCGAGGTCGCGCCCACGGGCGGCAAGCTGCTGCACCTGCTCGCCCGTGCGATCGGGGCGCGGCGGGTGCTCGAGATCGGCACCCTCGGCGGCTACTCGACCATCTGGCTCGCCCGCGCCCTGCCGACCGGCGGCCGCGTCGTCACGATCGAGGCCGAGCCGCGCAACGCCGACATCGCCCGCGCGAGCATCGACCGCGCCGGCATCGGCGACAGGGTCGAGATCCGCGTCGGCCGCGCCGCGGACGTCCTGCCCGACCTCGCCGGCGACGAGCCGTTCGACTTCGTCTTCATCGACGCCGACAAGGAGTCGAACACCGTCTACCTCGACTGGGCGGCGCGGCTCGGGCGCCCGGGCGCACTCGTCATCGTGGACAACGTCGTGCGTTCCGGACGCGTCACCGACCCCGCCGATGACAGCGCGCAGGTCGCGGGCATCCGTGCCGGACTCGCGATGCTCGCCGACGATCCGCGGTTCGAGGCGACGGCCCTGCAGACCCTGGATGCCAAGGGCTGGGACGGCATCGCCCTCGCTGTCCTCGTGTGACGTTAGATCCGGGGGAGGGGCCTGTGGCCGCGGCATCCAGGTCACTATGCTCGAAGACGGACCGACGACGCTCCGAGATTCATCCTCCACAAGCAAGGAGTCCCCTGTGGCACTGATCGAGGCTGTAGGCGCACGCGAGATCCTGGATTCGCGTGGCAACCCGACCGTCGAAGTGGAGGTGCTCCTCGACGACGGCATCGTCCAGCGGGCGGCCGTCCCCTCCGGCGCATCCACCGGCGCGTTCGAAGCGTACGAGCTGCGCGACGGCGACAAGAGCCGGTACGGCGGCAAGGGCGTGCTGAAGGCCGTGGCCGCCGTCATCGACGAGCTCGGCCCGGCGATCGAGGGCGTGGATGCCAGTGAGCAGCGCGTCATCGATGAAATCCTCATCGCCACCGACGGCACCGAGAACAAGTCGCGCACCGGCGCGAACGCCATCCTCGGCGTCTCGCTCGCGGTCGCGAAGGCGGCCGCCGACGCGGCCGACCTGCCCCTGTTCCGCTACGTCGGCGGGCCGAACGCGCACGTGCTTCCCGTGCCGCTGTTCAACGTGATCAACGGCGGCGAGCACGCCGACAACGGCATCGACTTCCAGGAGTTCTTCCTCGCGCCCTACGGTGCCGAGACGTTCTCCGAGGCGCTGCGCTGGGGCACCGAGATCTACCACGTGCTCAAGAGCGAGCTGAAGGCCGCCGGCTACGCGACGGGCCTCGGCGACGAGGGCGGGTTCGCGCCCGACCTGCCGAGCAACCGCGCCGGACTCGAGTTCCTCATCGACGCGATCTCGAAGGCCGGCTTCACCCCCGGCAAGGACGTCGGTGTCGGTCTCGACGTCGCGGCGAGCGAGTTCTACAACGACGGCGTCTACCACATGGACGGCAAGGATTGGACGCCCGACCAGCTCATCGACTACTACGCCGACCTCGTCGACTCGTTCCCCGTCGTGACGATCGAAGACGCGCTCGACGAAGAGGACTGGGAAAACTGGCAGAAGCTCACCGAGCGCCTCGGCAGCAAGGTGCAGCTCGTCGGCGACGACCTGTTCGTGACCAACCCGAAGCGCCTCGCGAAGGGCATCGACCTCGGCGTCGCGAACTCGCTGCTCGTCAAGGTCAACCAGATCGGCACGCTGTCCGAGACCCTCGACGCCGTCGACCTCGCGCACCGCTCGGGCTACACGACGATGTTCTCGCACCGTTCGGGCGAGACCGAGGACACCACGATCGCCGACCTCGTCGTCGCGGTGAACTCGGGCCAGATCAAGAGCGGCGCGCCCGCTCGGTCGGAGCGCGTCGCGAAGTACAATCAGCTTCTGCGCATCGAAGAAGAACTGGGCGATGCGGCGACCTTCGCCGGTCGCGCCGCCTTCCGCCGCTACAAGGGCTGATGCGCCGCTGAGACGCTGAGACGAGAGGGGGAGCCGTGAGAAGACCTGCGGCTCCCCCTTCTCGTACCCCGAACTCGCAGATCACGGATGCCTCGCGCGAGCGCCGCGCCGTCGACGTGCGCGAGTGGGCCGGAGGCATCCGGTTCTCGGCCTTCACGGCGATCATGCTGGGCCTCGTCGTGCTCGCGGTGTTCGTGCTCGTGCCGACCGTGGGCACCTACCTGTCGCAGCAGCAGCAGATCACGGCACTGGAGCATTCGGTGCAGCTGACGACCGACGAGGTCGCCGCTCTCGAGCAGCAGAAGCAGCGCTGGGCCGACCCCGCCTACGTCACCTCGCAGGCCCGTGCGCGGCTGTACTACATGCTGCCCGGCGAGGTCGTCTACCTCGTCGACGACGACCTGCCGCCCGCCTCCATCCCGCTCGACCAGCAGCCCGTCAGCGACGACGTGCAGGAGACCCGGTCGGACTGGATGGCGCAGCTCGTGCGCTCGGTGACCGCAGCCGGGCTCACCCAGACCGCGGTCGCGCCGGACGGCACCGGCGGCACCGCACCCTGACCCCGCGCCCGATCAGCGGTTCGTCAGGCCGTCCCGCTACCCTGGACGGATGCCCCACCCCACGCTCAGCCCCGCGACCGACGCCGATCTCGAGGTCATGCGCGCGCAGCTCGGCCGCCCGATGCGCGGCGTCGTGGGGGTCACCGCGCGGTGCGTGTGCGGCAATCCGACGGTCGTCGCCACGGAGCCGCGCCTGCCCGACGGCACGCCCTTCCCGACCTTCTACTATCTGACCCACCCCGGCGCCACCGCCGCCATGTCGGCGCTCGAGGCGGGACAGGTCATGCGCGAGTTCAGCGACCTGCTCGACGAGGATGCTGAGGTCGCGAGCGCCTACCGCGCCGCGCACGAGGCGTACCTGTCCGACCGAGAGGTCTACGGCGACGTGACCGAGATCGAGGGCATCTCCGCCGGCGGCATGCCGACGCGGGTGAAGTGCCTGCACGCCCTCGCCGGGCACGCCCTCGCGGCCGGCCCGGGCGTCAACCCGATCGGCGACCTCGCGCTCGCGCGCGGTGACTGGTCGCCGTTGCGCTGCACGTGTGCGGAGCCTCGGGAGACCCAGTGAACGCCCGGCGAGCGGGGCGGGTCGCGGTCAGCGCCGCGGCGATCGCGATGACGGTCGTGCTCGGCGGTGCGAGCATCGCCCCGGCCGTCGACGAGGCGCCGCCGGGTGCGACCGCACCCGTTGCGGCGCCGGTCCCGTCACCCGGGGTCCCGTCTCCCAGAGTGTCGTCGCCGGGGGTGGGCGCCGGCGCGGAAGACCCTGCGCGTGCCGCGGAGTACTGGCTCGACGAGTACGGCATCCGCACCGCGTGGCAGACGACGCGCGGCAAGGGATCGACGATCGCGATCATCGACACGGGCATCGGGCGCTCCCCGGTCGAGTTCGCCGGGGCCGTCGCCGGCGGCGCCGACTTCTCCGGCGTCGGCGCGTCCGACGGGCGCATGCCGGTCGGCGCGGTCGACGCGAACCACGGCAGCTGGGTCGCCTCGCTCGCGGCGTCCCGGGGCACGGGCGCCGGAACCGGCATGATCGGCGTGGCGCCCGAGGCGCAGCTGCTGTCGATCTCGATCGGCTTCGGAGAGTCGTCGTCGGTGCCGCTCGTGCAGCAGGTGGCCGACGCGATGCGGTGGGCGGTCGACCACGACGCCGACATCATCAACCTGTCGTTCACCACCAACACGCTCTCCTGGGATCCGCTGTGGGACGACGCCTTCCAGTACGCGTTCGACCACGATGTCGTGGTCATCGTCGCGGCGGGCAACAAGGGGAGCGGCACCGACGAGGTCGGAGCGCCGGCGACGATCCCGGGCGTGCTCACCGTGGGCGGAGTCAACCGTGCCGGCGCGGCGAGCGAAGAGGCATCCACGCAGGGCATCACCATCGGGATCTCGGCTCCCAGCGAGGAGCTGCTGGGTGTGTCGGCCGACGGTCAGCTGGTCGTCTGGAACGGCACGAGCGGTGCGGCGCCGATCGTCGCGGGGATCGCCGCGCTCGTGCGTTCCGCGCACCCCGAGCTCGACGCCGACAACGTCATCAACCGCATCATCCGCACGGCGAAGCCCGCGGCGGGTGCGACGCGGACGCCCGATCCGAGTTACGGCTACGGACTGGTGGATGCCGCAGCGGCGGTGACGGCAAACGTGGCATCCGTGTCGTCGAGTCCGCTCGGCATGACCCTCACGGAATGGGTGCGCCTGTACCGCCGCGCCGACGTCGCCCCGGCGCCGCAGCCGACGGCGACGGCGAGCGTGCCCGACCTGCCCGCGGCCGATCGCGTCGACGTGCGTTCGCCGCTGCTGCCGAACGCCGACAGCCTGCGCTACGGCACCGTGCCGCTCATGGCCGGGACCCTGGCGGCTATACTGGTGGCGCTCGGTGTCACTGCTGCTGCCCGGCGCATCAGATCGGAGCGCGCACCTCGTACTCCGAGTCGCCCATCCAAGGAGTACTTCCACCTGTGACTCACACAGCGTCCAGCACTGCCGATCGCACGGTCGGCGCCACGGCTCCCAAGATCCTCGTCGTCGGCGGTGGCTACGCCGGTTTCTACACCGCATGGAAGCTCGAGAAGCACCTGCGCAAGGGCGAGGCAGAGGTCACGATCGTCGACCCGCTGCCCTACATGACGTATCAGCCGTTCCTTCCCGAGGTCGCCGCCGGTGAGATCGAGGCGCGCCACGCGGTCGTGGGGTTGCGTCGCCACCTGAAGAAGACGCGCGTGATCACGGCGAAGGTCACGGGCATCGACCACGCCCACCGCACCGCGACCATCACGCCGCAGGTCGGCGAGCCGTGGCAGGAGAGCTACGACCAGATCGTCGTGACCGCCGGTGCCGTCTCGCGCACGTTCCCGATCCCCGGCATCGCCGACAACGCCATCGGGCTGAAGACGATCGAAGAGGCCGTCGCGATCCGCGACCGCATCCTGTCGAACTTCGACCGTGCGGCGAACCTGCCCGCCGGTCCCGAGCGCGACCGACTGCTGACCGTCGTGGTCGTCGGTGGCGGCTTCGCCGGCATCGAGGTGTTCGCCGAGATGCGCGCCCTGGCATCCTCGCTGCTGAAGGACTACCCGGAGCTGCGCTTCGAGGACACGCACTTCCACCTGATCGAGGCGATGAGCCGGATCATGCCCGAGGTGTCGCTGAAGACGAGCGAGTGGGTGCTGAAGGACCTCGCCAAGCGGGGCGCGAACGTGCACCTCGACACGCAGGTGACCGGCGCCATCGACGGCAACGTCGAGCTCTCGACCGGCGAGGTCATCCCGACCGACCTGATCGTGTGGACCGCCGGCGTCATGGCGAACCCGACCGTCGTGCGCGGGGGAGACCTGCCCGTCGAGGAGCGCGGCCGCATCCGCACCCGCGCCGACCTGCGGGTCGGTTCCGAAGAAGAGGCCGTGGCGGATGCCTGGGCCGCGGGCGACGTCGCCGCCGTTCCCGACCTCACCGGTAAGGGCGTCGGCGGGTACTGCGTGCCGAACGCGCAGCACGCCGTCCGCCAGGCGAAGCTGCTCGCGAAGAACATCGTCGCCGACCTGCGGGGCGAGCTGCCGCACCAGTACATCCACCACAACCTGGGCGCCGTCGCGGGTCTGGGGCTGTACAACGGTGTGTTCCAGTCGGGCAAGATCGCGCTCAAGGGCTTTATCGCCTGGTGCGCGCACCGCGGCTACCACGGCCTGGCGATGCCGTCGTGGGAGCGCAAGTGGCGCGTGATCGGCGACTGGTGGCACAACTTCTGGCTGCACCGCGACAACGTGTCGCTGGAGGCCGTGCAGAACCCTCGCCACGTCTTCCAGGAGTTCGCGGCGCGCCCGCGTCCGGCCGCGCCCGAGGCGGCGCCTGCCGCGCCGGTTGCCGCGGCGCCGGCTGCTGCGTCGCCGGCGATCGACCCGAAGTCGGTCGTGGGCGAGAACGCTCCCGTCGCCGGCGAGAAGGCGGATGACGCCGCTCCCGTCGAGACCGAGACCCCCGCGAAGAAGGCTCCGGCGAAGAAGGTGCCTGCGAAGAAGGCTCCGGCCAAGGCGAAGTCGCAGGCCTGACCGACCCGCCATCCTCGTGCGTTCGATGAGCCCCCGTCCTGTCGCAGGATGGGGGCTCATCGCATCGGCGCACTAGCCTGGACGCGGGCCCCCGTAGCCCAATGGCAGAGGCAGGCGACTTAAAATCGCTTCAGTCTGGGTTCGAGTCCCAGCGGGGGCACGTCCGTTCCGTTGGGTGGAACAGTCCCGCCGCGGACCGGGTAGATCGGCGCTTATCGTGCACCCACGACGGTCTTCCTCCTCGTAGCGAAAGGACACCGCGTCGATCGGCTCGAGCGTCACTTCCTCGACTTCTTGAAGAATACGGGCGGCCCGAGGGGTTGGTACCTCGACCCGCAGTGAGTGCTCCCCGCGCGGGGGCATCCATGTCGGTGGCGCAGAGCAGACTGGATGCCATGGCCACGACGACCTCGACGCGATCCGATGCCCTCGACGTCCTGCGCACGCTGGTCGGGCGCGACGACGCCCGCTTCCACGACGGCCAGTTCGAGGCGATCGACGCCCTCGTCGCCGATCACAGGCGCGCGCTCGTCGTGCAGCGCACCGGGTGGGGCAAGTCGGCGGTGTACTTCGTCGCGACACTGCTGTTGCGTCGCCGAGGCGCCGGACCGACGGTGCTCGTCTCGCCGCTGCTGGCTCTCATGCGCGATCAGATCGCGGCGGCAGAGCGCGCCGGCGTTCGCGCCGTGGCGATCAACTCCACCAACCCGCACGAATGGCGGGACGTCATCGACGCCCTCGACCGCGACGAGGTCGACGTGCTGCTCGTCTCACCCGAACGCCTCAACAACCCCTCCTTCCGCGACGAGCAGCTGCCGCAGCTCGTCTCCCGCATCGGGCTGCTGGTGGTCGATGAAGCGCACTGCATCAGCGATTGGGGCCACGATTTCCGCCCGGACTATCGGCGCCTCCGCGATCTCATCGCGCGCATCCCCGATGGCGTTCCGGTGCTCGCCACCACGGCGACCGCCAACAGCCGCGTCGTCGCCGACGTCGCCGAGCAGCTCGACGCGCAAGGGCCCGCGGGAGAGAGCGCCGAGGTGCTCGTCATCCGCGGACCCCTCGCGCGCAGCTCGCTACGCCTCGGCGTGCTGAAGCTGCCCACCGCCCACGCCCGCCTCGCGTGGCTGCTCACCCACCTCGGCGACCTGGCCGGGTCCGGCATCATCTACACCCTCACCGTCGCCGCCGCGAACGACACCGCGCGCCTCCTCCGTGAGCGCGGGTACGACGTGCGCGCCTACACGGGGCAGACCGACGCCGACGAGCGCGAGGAGTCCGAAGCGCTCCTGAAGGACAACCGCGTCAAGGCCCTCGTCGCCACGAGCGCGCTCGGCATGGGCTTCGACAAACCCGACCTCGGCTTCGTCGTGCACCTCGGCGCACCGTCGTCCCCGGTGGCCTACTACCAGCAGGTCGGTCGCGCGGGGCGCGCCACCGCGTCTGCCGACGTGCTCCTGCTGCCGGGCGACGAGGACCGTGAGATCTGGCACTACTTCGCCACCGCCTCGATGCCCGACCGCGCCCGCGCCGATCGCGTGCTCGCCGCGCTCTCGGCCGCCCCGTCGCCGATGTCCACCGCCGCCCTCGAGGCGGTCGTCGACATCCGCCGCACGCCGCTCGAGCTGCTGCTGAAGGTGCTCGACGTCGACGGTGCGGTCGACCGCGTGCAAGGCGGCTGGCGCGCGACCGGCGAGCCCTGGATGTACGACGAGCACCGCTACGCGCGCATCGCGGCCGAGCGCGTCGCCGAGCAGCAGCACATGCTCGACTACGAGCAGACGGATGCCTGCCGCATGGAGTTCCTCCAGCGCACCCTCGACGACGACACCGCCGTGCCGTGCGGACGCTGCGACACCTGCGCGGGGGCGTGGTATCCCGCCGGGGTGACCGAGGATGCCACGCAGATCGCGGTCTCGGCGCTCGATCGCGTCGGGGTGCCGATCGAACCGCGCCGGCAGTGGCCGACGGGCGCCGACCGCCTCGGCGTGCCGGTGCGCGGTCGCATCGCCGCCGACGAGCAGTACACCGAGGGTCGCGCGCTCGCGCGCCTCACCGACCTCGGCTGGGGCGGGGTGCTGCGCGGCGTGTTCGCGGCGGGAGCGTCCGACGCGGCCGCGGCCCCGAACGTGCTCGCCGCCTGCGTCCGCGTGCTCGCCGACTGGGGGTGGGAGGAGCGCCCCGTCGCGGTGGTCGCGATGCCGTCGCGCTCCCGCCCGATGCTCGTCGACTCGCTCGCCCGCCATCTCGCCGACGTCGGTCGGCTGCCGCTCGTCGGCACGCTCGACCTCGTCGACGGCGGCTCGACGAACGGTCCGGGCGGCAACAGCGCCTTCCGGCTGGCGGGGGTGTGGGAGCGGGTCAGCGCGGCGCACCTCGACGTGCCGCCCGGTCCGGTCCTCCTCGTCGACGACCTCGTCGACAGCCGTTGGACGATCACCGCCGCCGCACGCGAGCTCCGCCGTGCCGGCGCGACCGCGGTGCTCCCGTTCGCGCTCGCCCTGCGCGGCTGACGCGGCGGCGCCCGGTCGGTCGGTTACCCTTCCGATATGGCGAATGAGGCTGCGATCGAAGACGTGTCGATCGGCGGCGATGGCATCCGGCTCGGTCAGTTCATGAAGTTCGCGAGTCTTCTCGACTCGGGCGGCGACGTCAAAGAGGCGATCATCGACGGGCTCGTTACCGTCAACGGCGAGGTCGATCGCCGGCGCGGGCGCCAGCTGCAGGTCGGTGACGTGGTCGGCTACGAGAACCGACTCGCGCGCGTCTGCGCCTGAGCGACTGCTCTGCGGGCCTGCGGGCCTGCGGGCGTACGGCCTCGCGATGACGAACCTCGGCGACATCGACCGGCAGTCGCTGTCCGGCGCGATCTCGACCGGCACGCACGGCACCGGGGCGCGCTTCGGCGGCATCGCCAGCCAGGTCGTCGCCGCGACCCTCGTCACGGCCGACGGCGACCTGCTGACGGTCTCCGAGACCGAGAACGCCGAAATGCTCCCCGCCGTCGCGCTCGGGCTCGGCGCCCTCGGCATCCTCGTCGACATCACGATCCAGTGCGTCCCTGCCTTCGTGCTCGAGGCGGTCGAGCGCCCCGAGCCGCTCGACGCCGTCGTCGACGATCTCGAGACGCGTGCCGATGCCGTCGACCACTTCGAGTTCTACTGGTTCCCGCACACGGCCACCGCGCTCACCAAGACCAACACGCGCCTGCCCGCCGGCACCGCGACGCGGCCCCTCACCGCCACCTCGCGCCTCGTCGACGACGTGCTCGTTGGAAACGTCGTGCATCAGTCGGTGTGCAGCGCCGGGCGCGCGGCGCCGGGTCTCGTGCCGGGCATCAACCGCCTGTCGGCGCGGGTCTGGGGCGACCGCACGTTCTCCGACGCGTCGCACCGCGTGTTCGCCACGAGCCGTGGCGTGCGCTTCCGCGAGATGGAATACGCCGTGCCGCTCGAGAACCTGGCATCCGCCTTCCGCGGGGTGCAGCGCGTGATCGACGAGAACGGCTGGCACGTCGAATTCCCGATCGAGGTGCGCGTCGCCGCCGCCGACGACCTCTGGCTCTCAACCGCGACGGGTCGCGCGACCGGCTACCTCGCCGTGCACCGGTACTGGAAGGTCGACCCGACCGCCTACTTCGCCGCCGTCGAAGAGGTCATGCTCGCGCACGGCGGGCGCCCGCACTGGGGCAAGATGCACACCCTGGATGCCACGGCGCTGCGCGCCCGGTATCCGCGCTTCGACGACTTCACCGCCCTCCGCGACCGCCTCGATCCGCACCGCGCGTTCCGCAACACGTACCTCGACCGCGTGCTCGGTGGGTAACCGCTGAGAAGTGCGCGGGAGGCACACGGATGCCCCGGCGCGCGCGGATAGGATGATCACAGCATCGAGGGGAGTCCTATGGACATGGCGTGGCTGATCCTGGTTCTGATCGTGGTCGCGCTGGTCGTGATCGTCGGGATCTACCTGTGGGCGACCTACAACTCGCTCGTGGCGCTGAACGTCCGCGTCGACGAGGCGTGGAGCGACATCACGGTGCAGTTGAAGCGCCGCGCCGACCTGTTGCCGAACCTCATCGAGACGGTGAAGGGCTACGCCGCGCACGAGAAGGCCGTGTTCGAGAACGTCACGCGCGCCCGTGCCGAGACGATCGGCGCCCAGACGCCCGCCGAGGCGGGGGTCGCCGAGGGCCACATGCAGCAGGCGCTCAAGTCGCTGTTCGCCGTCGCCGAGGCCTACCCGCAGCTGCAGGCGAGCCAGAACTTCCTGCAGCTGCAGAGCCAGATCGTCGACACCGAGGACAAGATCCAGGCCTCGCGCCGGTTCTACAACGGAGGCGTCCGTGAACTGAACACCAAGATCAAGGTGTTCCCGAACAACCTGTTCGCGCGAAACCTCGGCTTCCACGAGCGCGAGTTCTTCGAGGTCACCGGGGGAGCGGCGATCGCCGAACCCCCGCGCATCCAGTTCTGACCCGGCAGTGCGCGTCGAGCGGTTTCGCGTGACGGAGCCGGCATATTCCGAGTCCTAGACTGAGCGGATGAGCGGCGCGGATGAGACCGGCGGGGAGCGCAAGCCCCGGCCGTCGTTGCTGGAATCCCTGCGGAACCCCGAGCGGACCGTGACGACGGAGATCTCCGCGGGGCTGCCCCACGGCCTCAAGGTCACCACCGCCTACGCGTGGCGGTTCGTCGTGATCGCGGTGGCGGCAGGCATCCTCATCTGGATCGTCATCCAGCTGAAGCTGCTGGTCGTGCCGCTCCTCGTCGCGATCCTCGTGGCGGCGCTGATCTGGCCCGGATTCACCTGGCTGCTGCGCCACCGGGTGCCGCGGTGGCTCGCGATCGTCGTGTCGGTGATCGGCACCTTCGCCGTGATCGGCGGCCTGCTGTGGCTCGCCGTCTGGCAGATCAGCCGCGAGTGGGGCTCCGTGCGCGCCCGCACCCTCGAGTCGGTGCAGCAGCTGCGGCAGTACCTCGTCGAGGGCCCCCTGCACCTCACCGAAGCCCAGATCGACAGCATGCTCTCGCAGGCATGGACCTTCCTGCAGCAGCAGGCGGAGCTCCTCTGGTCCGGCGCGCTCGCGATCGGATCGACCGTCGGGCACGTCGCGACCGGCGCCGTGCTGTCGCTGTTCATCCTGCTCTGCATCCTCGCCGACGGCGCCGGCATCTGGCGCTGGGTGGTGCGCCTGTTCCCCCGCCGCGCGCGCGCGGACGTCGACGGCGCCGGCCGCGCGGGCTGGGCGACGGTCGTCACCTACGCGCGCACGCAGCTGCTGGTCGCCACGATCGATGCGATCGGCATCGGGCTCGGCGCCTTCCTCCTCGGCGTGCCGCTCGCGATCCCCATCGGGGTGCTCGTCCTCCTCGGCGCCTTCGTGCCCTTCGTAGGCGCGATCGTCACCGGCACGCTCGCGGTGTTCCTCGCGCTCGTCTACAACGGCCCCTGGATCGCGTTCTGGATGATCATCGTCGTGCTCGGCGTGCAGCAGCTCGAGGGCCACGTGCTGCAGCCGCTCCTCATGGGATCGGCCGTCAAGGTGCATCCGCTCGCCGTCGTGCTCGTCGTCGCCGGCGGCGCGATGATCGCGGGCATCCCCGGCGCCCTGTTCGCGGTGCCGATCGCGGCCTTCATCAACGTCGTCGCGGTCTACCTCTCCCACCGGCACCCCGGGGGGTCGGCGCCGCCGTCCGAGGCCGATCTGATCTGGAGTACCGTGCCGCGAAGCAGGAGGACGACCGCGTGACCATCCCGACCCTGGCGGAGTTCGAAGACGCCGCCGCCGTGCTGCGCCCCGTCATCGTGCAGACCCCGTTCGACGAGTCGGAGTACCTCTCCGACGTGCTCGGCGCGCCCGTGCATCTGAAGCTCGAGAATCTGCAGCGCACCGGCTCCTTCAAGATCCGCGGCGCGACCTACCGGCTCTCCCGGCTGAGCGCGGAAGAACGCGCGCGGGGTGTCGTTGCGGCATCCGCCGGCAACCACGCGCAGGGCGTCGCGCTCGCGGCGCAGAAGCTCGGCATCCACGCCACGATCTTCATGCCGCTCGGTGTGCCCGTGCCGAAGCTCCTCGCGACGCGCGGGTACGGCGCCGAGGTGATCCTCGAGGGCGCGACCGTCGAGACGCCGCTGCGCCTCGCCGCGGAGTACGCCGAGCGCACCGGGGCGGTGCTCATCCACCCGTTCGACCACCGTGACGTGATCGTCGGGCAAGGAACGCTCGGACTCGAGCTGTGGGACGCGGTCGAGGACCTCGAGACGGTCATCGTCGGCATCGGCGGCGGGGGGCTCATCGCCGGTGTCGCCGCCGCCGTCAAGGCGCGTGCGGCGGCCGAGGGGCGCACCGTACGGGTCATCGGCGTGCAGGCGGAGAACTCGGCCGCCTACCCCGCCTCGCTCGCGGCCGGCGAGCCGCTCACGGTCGAGACCACGCCGACGATCGCCGACGGCATCGCCGTGGCGCGCCCGGGGGAGCTGACCTTCGAGGTCATCAGCGAGCTCGTCGATGAGGTCGTGACGGTCAGCGACGACGATATCGCCCGTGCGCTCTTGAACCTCCTCGAGCGCGCCAAGCAGGTCGTCGAGCCCGCCGGTGCGGTCGGGGTCGCCGCGATCCTCGCCGGCAAGGTGCGGGCCAGCGGCCCGACCACGGTCATCCTCTCCGGCGGCAACATCGACCCGCTGCTGCTCCAGCGCGTCGTGGCACACGGCCTCGCGGCATCCGGGCGCTACATGACGCTGCAGATCCCGCTGCCCGACCGTCCGGGCCAGCTCGCCCGCGTGTCGGAGCTGCTCTCGATCGCCGGCGCCAACGTCATCGAGGTGCTGCACACACGGCACGGCCAGGGGCTGCAGATCAGCGAGGTGATCCTGCAGCTGAGCGTCGAGACGCGCGGCGAGGAGCACCGCGCGCACGTGATCAGCGTGCTGGATGCCGCGGGCTTCCACCCGCGCGTCGTCGAGGACTGACCGCGTCGGGGCATCCGTCGCCGTCCGCGTGCGTCACCGACACAGGACAAATCACCGAGGCAGGACGAAACCCGCGGGTTCCGTCCTGCCTCGGTGATTTGTCCTGCCTTCGTGAGGCGCAGGATGCCTGGGCGCGGCCTACTGGCCGGTGTAGGTGTCGACCTTGACGATCTCGACGGGGATCTCGCGCCCCGTCGGCGCCGTGTACGAGGTCTTGGCGCCCACGGCGAGGCCGAGGATCGCCGCGCCGAGCGGGGACGCCTCGCTGTAGACGTCGAGCTCGGAACCGGCGGCGATCTCGCGGCTGCCGAGGAGGAACACCTCTTCGCCGCCGGCGACGATCGCGGTGACGACCGTGCCGCCGCGGACGATGCCGTCGGCCTCGGGAGCCTCGCCGACCACGGCCTCCTTCAGCAGCTGCTGCAGCGTGCGGATGCGCGCCTCCTGCTTGCCCTGCTCGTCCTTCGCGGCGTGGTAGCCGCCGTTCTCCTTGAGGTCGCCTTCTTCGCGGGCGGCCTCGATGCGCGCCGCGATCTCGGTGCGTCCCGTCGTCGACAGGTGTTCGAGCTCGGCGGCGAGCCGGTCGTAGGCGTCCTGGGTGAGGAAGGTCTCCGTGTTCTCGGCCACGCGTCTCTCCTTGCATCGGGGGAACGTGCGGCTCTGCCGCACGGGTGTGTCGTGCTGGGTTCGCCCGGCCCTGCCGGGGTAAACCGAACGCCCCGGCGGGCAGCCGGGGCGCGTCGTGTCGCCTCAGACTACGGGATCCAGCAGGAGGTCGCCAAACCCGTCGTCGCCTCGGCGACGGTCGGGATCGTCTCGGTGAAGCTGCGGCTGTGCGCGTCGCTGGCCGGATACTCGACGATCCGCCACCCCACGACGCCGTGGTCGGTGTCCTGCGCCTCGATCGCGCACGTGACCGCCGCGCCGCGCCGGAGGGTCACCTGAAACTCGATCGTCACCGAGTGCGCGTCGACCGGGTGGAAGGCGGTGTTGTCGACGTCGACGGAGTCCATCGACTGTGCGACTGTCGTCCAGCCGAAGTACCCGATGAGGGCGACCGCGACCACGCCGACCGCGATCCAGAGGCCTCGGCGACGCCCGCGCGTGCGGCCGTAGCGATCGTCGAGCTCGGCACGGACCTCGGGCGACAGCGTCGCGGTGTCGTCGTGCGCGGTGACGTCGGGGGTGGAGGGCATCGTGGGTCTTCGCGGTGGAGGCGGGCGATCTAGGCTGGAGTTCCAGGCTACGCCGTGCGCGCGCCGCCGAGGAACGACGAACCGAGGAACGATGCTGACACTTCCCTCCGCGACCGAGTGGATCGCCGCCTCCGCGCGGCACGCGGGGCTCGCGACGCCCTCGCCCTCGATGACGGTCGACCCCGACTCGGTCACTCCCGGGTTCGTCGGGTTCGTCGCGATCGCGCTCATCGCGGTCGTCGTGGTGTTCCTCATCATCGACATGCTGCGACGCATCCGTCGTGCCGGCTACCGCGCCGACGTCAACGGGCAGCTGGATGCCGAGGCGCAGGCCGCGGCGGAGGCCGAGGCTCAGGGCGAGTCCGCCGAGCGCGCGACCGACGTCGACGACCAGGACATCGACCCCCGCGGCGGCGCAGGGCGCTGACCGCGCGGCGAATACCCGCGCCGGATCAGGCGGGCGCGCCGAGCGAGGGCACCACCGGGTCGAGCGCGATCAGCAGACACGCCGTCCAGTGGCACAGGAAGGCGAGCACCGTGCACACGTGGAAGATCTCGTGGAAGCCGAAGCGCCCCGGCCAGGGGTTCGGCTTCTTCAGCGCGTAGCAGACGGCGCCGCCGGTGTAGAGGAGGCCGCCGATGATGACGAGCACCATCATCGCGACGTTCGCCTCGAGCAGGTCGACGAGGTACATGACCGCCGCCCAGCCGAGCAGCAGATACAGCGCGACGTACAGCCAGCGCGGCGCGTTGATCCAGAACACGCGGAAGAGGATGCCGACGAGAGCCCCCGTCCATACGAGCACGAGCAGCACCGTGCCCTTCTGCGGGGGAAGGGCCAGCACGGCGATGGGCGTGTAGGTGCCCGCGATCAGCAGCATGATGTTCGCGTGGTCGATGCGCTTGAGCACCGCCTTGGTGCGCGGGCCCCAGTTGAAGCGGTGGTAGAGCGCGGAGTTCCCGAACAGCAGCACCGAGGTCGCCATGAAGATCGCGCAGGCCCACTTGGCCGCGGCGCCGTCGGCGAGCGCGATCAGCACGATGCCCGCGGCGATCGCCACGGGGAAGGTGCCGGCGTGGATCCATCCGCGCCACGTGGGCTTGATCTCGGCGTTCGCGCTGACCTCGGCCGCCTCGATCAGAGGCAGCTGGGGCATGTCGACGCCCTCATCGGGTGTGGGTTCGGACACGGTCCGAGCATAGGGCGCGGCGTATGCCGTCGCGCACATACGCGGACACGCGGGCTCACGCCCGGGCACGGTAGCGTAGGGGGGTGACAGCGTCGGCGCCGGGTGAGGGGAGAGGGTTCCTCTATCGGCTGTACAGTTCGCGACTCCGGCGCCTGCTCACCCCCGAGACCGTCCCGCACCACGTCGCGATGATGATCGACGGCAATCGGCGCTGGGCGCGCCAGTCGGGCTACGCGACGGTCGCGGAGGGCCATCGGGCCGGTGCGGCCAAGATGCACGAGTTCCTCCGCTGGTGCGATGAGCTCGGCATCCGTGTCGTCTCGCTGTACCTGCTCTCGAACGACAACCTCCGCAAGCGCGACTCGCAGGAGCTGTCGGATCTCATCGAGATCATCGCGGAACTCGCCGACGAGCTCTCCCAGGAGCCCGGCTGGCGGGTGCAGCACGTCGGCCGCGCCGACGGCCTGCCCGCCGATCTCGCCCGCGTGCTGAAGACGGCCGAGGAGCGCACCGCCGGCAACACCGGACTGCACGTGAACCTCGCCGTCGGCTACGGCGGTCGCGGCGAGATCGTCGACGCGGTGCGGAGCATCATCGCCCAGCACCAGCGGGTCGGCGGCTCGCTCGAAGAGCTCGCCGCGAGTCTCACCCCCGAGCAGATCGGCGAGCACCTCTACACCGGCGGTCAGGCCGACCCCGACCTCGTCATCCGGACGTCGGGGGAGCAGCGCCTGAGCGACTTCCTGCTCTGGCAGTCGGCGCACTCCGAGTTCTACTTCGTCGAGGCGCTCGGCCCCGATCTGCGCGAGGTCGACTTTCTGCGCGCGATCCGCGATTACGCGACCCGCGACCGCCGCTTCGGGGGCTGATCGGTACGCGCGACCGGCGCGTGAGACAATGGCAGACGTGAACGATGTGGACACTCTGATCGACTCGTTCGACGTCGAACCGGGATATCTCGACTGGGCCCGCTTCGGCCCCCTCTCCCCGAGTGTGCGCGCGGAGATGAGCGCCGACGCCGAACTGCTCGGCACCGGACGGCGCGCCGGGATCGACCTCGTCGGCGCTCGCGCCGCGGAAGCGCGCACGCTCGTCGCGAAGCTGCTCGACGTGCCCGGCGACGAGATCGTGCTGCAGCCCTCGACGACCCACGGTCTGCTGCACGCCATGTTCGGCCTCGAGGGCACCGTCGTCGTTCCCGCGCAGGACTTCCCGGCGGTGCGGCTCTCCGCGGCACGGGCGGCCGCGGCGCGCGGACTGCTCGCCGTTCGCGAGATCGACCCGCCCGAGGGCATCGTGACGACGGATGCCATCGTCGACGCCCTCGACGACGACGTGACCGCGGTGGCGCTGAGTCTCGTCGACTACCGCACCGGGGCCCTCGTCGACCTCCCCGCCATCCGGGAGGCGATCGGCGACCGTCTGCTCATCGTCGATGCCATCCAGGCCTTCGGCGTCGTCGACGTCGACTGGCGCGCGGCCGATGTCATCACCGGCAATGGCTACAAATGGCTGCGCTCCGGGCGGGGGACCGGCTTCGCGCGGTTCTCACCGGCGGCGCGCGACCGCATCGAAGCGGTGCTGTCGGGGATCTCCGGCATGCTCGGCGACGCCGGCACCCTCGGCGTCCCCGGGGTGCTGCCGGGAGCGGCCGCCTACTCCGTGGCGCCCTCCGACCCGCTGGCGGCCTCGCGGCTCGCCGCGGCGCTGCGGGACATCGACGACGTCGGCGTCGCGCCCATCGCTGCGGCCGTCCGCGCTCGCGCGCAGGAGGTCATGCACCTCGCCGATCGTTACGAGGTGCCCGTGATGACGCCGCGTGAAGCCCACGCCGGCATCGTCACGCTCCTGCCTGCGGCGGCCGACGCCTCGGCGCTGGCCGCGGCCCTCGCCAACCACGGCGTCACCGTCACGGCCCGGGGAGCGAGCATCCGCGTGTCGGCGCACGTCGGCACCGGCGCCGACAGCCTGCTGCTCCTCGGCGACGCCCTCGCCGATGCTGCCAGCCGCCGCGTCAGCGCGGTCGACTTCGGCGGCGACCCCGGCGGGGAGATCAGCGCGGCCGAGATCATCACGATCGAGGTGATCGACGTGCCGCCGGCGCCCGAGACGCGCCCGGAAGGCGACGCGTGGGCCGAACCCGCGACGGGCGCCGTCCCCGAGGCGGAGATCGAGGCGGAGATCGAGGCGGTGCCCGACGACGCGCTCGACGCCGAGGCCGCCGTCGACGACGCGGTCGACGCCGCCGATGACGAGATCGTGATCGCCACCATCGACGACGCCGCGCCGGACAACGACGGCCGCACCGAGAATTAACACCACGGCAACCTGAGCGCGGCGTGTCGCGCCTGCGGTGGCATCCACGGCGGCCGTACGTTCATCACATCGGGCAAGGCGCCCGGTCGGGTCGGCCTCACCACGACTCGTGGCCCTGGTCGACTCGAGACTGCCGGGTGATCCTCACCCGGGGCGGGAGTGGGTCGTGACCACACGAGTTCCAGAGCAGCAGCACCTCGACACCGCGGCGGAGGTGGACCAGGACCTCCGCACCTACGTGCTCGACACGTCGGTGCTGCTGAGCGATCCGCGGGCCTTCTTCCGGTTCGCCGAACATTCGATCGTCGTGCCGGTGGTCGTGATCACCGAGCTCGAGGCCAAGCGACACGATCCCGAACTCGGCTACTTCGCCCGCCAGGCGCTGCGCCACCTCGACGAGCTGCGCGTCGAACACGGACGCCTCGACTTCCCGGTTCCGGTCGGCGCGGGCGGCACGCTGCGCGTCGAGCTCGCCAACACGGATGCCTCGGTGCTGCCGGCCGGCCTCCGCCTGAGCGACAACGACACCCGCATCCTGTCGGTCGCGACGCACCTCGCCCAGGACGGACAGGAGGTCACGATCGTCTCGAAAGACCTGCCGATGCGCGTCAAAGCCGCTTCGCTCGGCCTGCACGCCGAGGAGTACCTCGCCGAGCAGGCCGTCGACAGCGGCTGGACCGGCATCGCCGACCTGAACGTCTCGGGCGACGACATCAGCGACCTCTACGAGAGCGAGGTCGCCTCGAGCGACGAGGTGCGCGGACTGCCGGTGAACACGGGCCTCGTCATCCACTCCGAGCGCGGCTCGGCGCTCGGCCGGGTGACCGGTGACGGCGCGTACAAGCTCGTGCGTGGCGACCGCGACGTGTTCGGGCTGCACGGGCGCTCCGCCGAGCAGCGGATCGCGATCGACCTGCTGCTCGACCCGGAGGTCGGGATCGTCTCGCTCGGCGGCCGCGCCGGCACCGGCAAGTCGGCCCTCGCCCTGTGCGCGGGTCTCGAGGCGGTGCTCGAGCGTCAGCAGCAGAAGAAGGTCATCGTGTTCCGGCCCCTCTTCGCCGTCGGCGGTCAGGAGCTCGGGTACCTGCCCGGCGATCAGGCCGAGAAGATGAACCCGTGGGGGCAGGCCGTGTTCGACACGCTCGGCTCCGTCGTCTCGGGCAACGTCCTCGAAGAGGTCGTCGCGCGGGGCATGCTCGAGGTCATGCCGCTCACCCACATCCGTGGCCGCTCCCTGCACGACGCCTTCGTGATCGTCGACGAGGCGCAGTCGCTCGAGCGGAACGTGCTGCTCACGGTGCTGAGCCGGATGGGTCAGAACTCCAAGGTCGTGCTCACGCACGACGTCGGCCAGCGCGACAACCTGCGGGTCGGCCGGCACGACGGGGTCGCGTCGGTCATCGAGACCCTCAAGGGCCACGACCTGTTCGGCCACGTCACGCTGACCCGCTCGGAGCGCTCCGCCATCGCCGCGCTCGTGACCGACCTGCTGGAGCAGGGCGAGCTCAGCTGACCGCCGCGATCGAGGCGCGGCCGCGGGGCCGGGGCGGGGCCCGACGGGTCTACTCCCAGCGGTAGCCCTCGCCGCGCACGGTCACGATGTGGTCGGCGCCGAGCTTCGCGCGCAGGTAGCGCACGTACACATCGACGACGTTGGAGCCCGGGTCGAAGTCCATGCCCCAGATGCGGCTCAGCAGCACCTCGCGGGTGAGCACCGCGCCGGGGTGGCGCAGGAACTGCTCCGCGAGCGCGAACTCGCGCGCCGACAGGTCGACCTCGCGCCCCGCGACGGTCGTCCGCCGCGCCAGGATGTCGAGGGTCACATCGCCCTGCGAGAGCACCATCGTCACCGCGCCGGTGCGCTCCCGCAGCCGCGACCGCACACGCGCCATCAGCTCGGCGACCGAGAACGGCTTCGGCACGTAATCGCTCGCTCCGGCATCCAGCCCGTCGACCGCGTCGCTCGTCGACGACCGCGCGGTGAGCATGATCACGGGCATTCGCTCGCCACCGGCGCGGAGCGCCCGCAGCACCTCGAAGCCGTCGAGGCTCGGCAACCCCACGTCGAGGATGACGAGGTCGATATCGCCCTCGAGCGCGCGATCGAGGGCCGCCTGACCGTCCTCGGCGACGACGGTCTCGTGCCCGTCGGCATGCAGCGCCCGGGTGACCAGGGCGAGGATGTGGGGTTCGTCATCGACGACGAGGATGCGGGTCATCCGGAGGCCTCTCGCTGGAGTACGACGTCGCCGGCGCGCACCGGCATGGGAAGGGATGCGCGGGTACCGATGGGGATCCCGAGGGTCAGCGTGGCGCCGCCGCCGGGCGTCTCGGCGACGGTGCAGCGGCCGCCGTGCGCCTTCGCGATGGCGTCGACGATCGCGAGCCCGAGGCCCGATCCGCCGACCGAGCGCTTGCCGGCGCCGCGGTCGAAGCGGCGGAACACGCGGTGACGCATGGCGGGCGGGATGCCGGGGCCGTGATCGCGCACCCAGAGCTGCGCGCCCGACGGATGCACGGCGCTGCCGATCTCGATCGGGCTGCCCTCGGGGGTGTACTTGGCGGCGTTGTCGGCCAGCTGCAGCCACGCCTGCAGCAGCCGGTCGCGATCGCCGCGGACGATCGCCTGCGCCTCCTGCTCGACCCGCCAGGTGTGGCCGGCGATCACCCCGACGAGGTCGGCGACGCGGCGGGTGAGCTCCGCGAGATCTACGTCGCCCATCGAGAAGCTGTCGGCCTCGACGGCGGCGAGCAGATCGATGTCGCCGATGAGGCGCGTCATGCGGTCGAGCTCCGCGATGCCGAGCTCCCGCGTCGCCGCGGTGTCGACGGGATCGTTCGGATCCATCAGCTCCAGGTGCCCGCGCACGATCGTGATCGGCGTCTTCAACTCATGGCGCACGTCGTCGAGCAGGCGCCGCTGCGTGTCGAACGAGGCCTCCGCGCCGTCGGTGGATGCCGCGGCGGGCGCCTCAGCGAGGAGCGCCCACCCGACGATCGCGGTCACCCCGAGGGTCGCCACCGCGCCCACGCCGAACACCGCCACCGCGGGCCAGGACACCTCCGCCGAGGTCGCGACGAGCGCGATGAGCACGCCGATCGCGGTGACCGCGAACCCCGCCGCCACCGTCGCGAGAACCAGGCCGAGCGTGCGGGGGCGGCGGGCGGTGCTCACCCGTGCGGCGCCGGCGGTGCGGTTCACACTGACGATTATCAACCAGGGTGGGTCATCGACAGCAGATCGAGTTTCGCGTCGAGCTGCTCTTCGGTCAGCTCGCCCCGCTCGACGTACCCGAGATCGATGACGGCCTCGCGCACGGTGATGCCTTCGGCGACCGCGTGCTTGGCGATCTTCGCCGCCGCCTCGTAGCCGATCAGCTTGTTCAGGGGCGTGACGATCGAGGGCGACATGCCGGCGTAGGCGGCGGCGCGCTCGAGGTTCGCCTCGAGGCCGTCGATGGTCTTGTCGGCGAGCACGCGCAGCGCGTTGGAGAGCAGTCGGATCGACTCGAGCAGGGCCGTGCCCATGACCGGGATCGCGACGTTGAGCTCGAATGAGCCGGACGCCCCGGCCCAGGCGACGGTCGCGTCGTTGCCGATGACGCGGGCGCAGACCATCAGGGTCGCCTCGGGGACGACGGGGTTCACCTTGCCGGGCATGATCGACGAACCCGGCTGCAGGTCGGGGATGTGCAGCTCGCCGAGGCCGGTGTTCGGGCCCGAGCCCATCCAGCGGATGTCGTTGTTGATCTTGGTCAGCGACACCGCGATCGTGCGGAGGGCGCCGGATGCCTCGACGAGGCCGTCACGGTTGGCCTGCGCCTCGAAGTGGTCCTTCGCCTCGGTGATCGGCAGCTCGGTCTCGGCGGCGAGGAGCTCGATGACCTTCTGCGGGAAGCCGGTGGGCGTGTTGATGCCGGTGCCGACGGCCGTGCCGCCGAGCGGCACCTCGCCGACGCGGGGGAGCACGGCCTGCACGCGGTCGATGCCCAGGCGCATCTGGCGGGCGTAGCCGCCGAACTCCTGGCCGAGGGTGACCGGCGTGGCATCCATGAGGTGCGTGCGGCCCGACTTCACGGCATCCTTCCACAGCTCCGCCTTCGCCTCGAGGGCGACGGCGAGGTGGTCGAGCGCCGGGATCAGGTCGTCGATGAGCGCCTGCGTGACGGCGATGTGCACCGAGGTGGGGAAGACGTCGTTGGATGACTGCGACGCGTTGACGTGGTCGTTCGGGTGCACCGGCGCCCCGAGGTGCCGGGTGGCGAGGGTCGCGAGCACCTCGTTCATGTTCATGTTCGACGACGTGCCCGAGCCGGTCTGGTAGGTGTCGACGGGGAACTGGTCGTCGTAGCGGCCGCTGATGACCTCCTCGGCGGCGGCGGCGATCGCGTCGGCGATGTCGCCGTCGAGGGTGCCGAGCTGCTTGTTGGCGAGGGCGGCCGCCTTCTTGATGCGGGCGAGCGCGGCGATCTGGGTCGACTCGAGCCCCGAGCCGGAGATCGGGAAGTTCTCCACGGCGCGCTGGGTCTGCGCGGCGTAGAGGGCGTTCTTCGGAACGCGCACCTCTCCCATCGTGTCGTGCTCGATGCGGTACTCGGTGCTCTCGGTCATGGGTGTCACGTCCTCGTGGTGGGGGTGTTCGGGTGTTCGGAAGGCAGGTCGGCGCTTCGCGTCGCCGTCAGAAGCCGATGCCGACGGCCACGTGCGGCACCGCGGTGCCCTCGCTGAGTCGGTAGTTCGCGCCGACGATGCCGACGCGGCCTTCGGCGGCGGCGTCGGCGATGAGGCGCGACGAGGCCAGCAGGTCGTCGATCGTGTTGTGCAGGTGCGCGATGCCGACGTCTTCGGCGTCGAGCTCGCGCGGGTCGATGCCGCCGCTCGCGCGGAGCACGGTGCGCGCCGCCGGCACGATCTTGGCGATCAGGCGCCAGATGTGCGGGGGGAGTTCGGGGGAGTCGAGCGCGGTCGAGTCGATCGCGGCCCGCACCGCGCCGCACGCGTCGTGGGCGAGCACGATGATGAGTGACACGTCGAGGGCGGCGACCGCGTACTCGAGGCTCGCGACGGCCGAGTCCGACGCGACCTGCCCGGCGTTGCGCACGACGAACAGGTCGCCGAGGCCCTGATCGAAGATGATCTCCGCGGCCAGGCGCGAGTCGGCGCAGCCGAACAGGGCCGCGCGGGGGGTCTGCGCCGCGGCGAGCACGTGCCGGCGCTCCACGTCCTGACGGGGGTGGCGGGGTTCGCCCGCGACGAAGCGGGCGTTGCCCTCGCGCATCTCGGCCCAGACATCCGCCGGCGTCGGTCGTGCGGTGACAGCGGCATCCGTCATGGCGTCTCCTCGCGCAGGGTGCGGATCTGGTCGGTCACGCCCTCGGCCGCGATCGCGGCGGTGGCGGCGTCGGTCGCACCGTAGACGAGCACGGTGTCGGTGCCGGCGGGCGTCGACAGTGCGTAGGAGATCGAGTCGGTGCGCCCCGCGCTCGGGATGCGGTACTCGTCCCACGTGATGCCGTCGATCGTGACGGTGCCGGTCGGGGCGTAGCCGCCGATCTCGCGGCTCGCCCAGTCGTCGGGGGCGTCGAGGCCCTGGGCGACGCGGACGAACCCGCTCGCGGGGGCGTAGACGACGCGCCACATGCCGCCCTCGAGACGGGCCGAGTTGGCTCGCCAATCTTCGGGGACCTCGGGGACGAGGACGGGTCTGCCGACGGATGCCTCGGCCGCCGCCGCGGCGGCGGGGACATCGGCCGGCTCGGGCTCGGCGAGCGAGCCGCGGGGCACGCCCAGGTAGACGACGGCGACGACGGCGATCGTGATCAGAAGCGCCGCGACGAGGTTTCGGAACGTCTTGCTCGACCGGTACCTGGCGGAGGAGGCGGCCTTGCGGTCGGCCGTCTCCTGCGGAGTCTCGGGGCGGCCGAGCTCGGCGACGATGCGCGGACCGGCCATCAGCACGTCCCCCGCATCAGGCGTCTCCGCTGGAGGGCCGGGCGGCGTCGAGAAGACGCTTGGCGCCCAGCAGCCACTCCTCGCAGCGGGCCGCGAGCGCCTCGCCGCGGGTCCACAGGCTCAGCGACTGCTCGAGGGTCGGTGCGCCCTGTTCGAGCTCGGCGACCACCCGCACGAGCTCATCGCGGGCCTGCTCGAACGAGAGGCTCGCGACGTCGGCAGCGGGGTCGGCGGTCATACTCTCATCTTAGGGTCGCCTCCGACACCGCTTCGCCCGGTTCGGGGCGGGAGCGTCAGGAGACATCCGCCTCGGCGACGGGGCCGTCGGAGCGTGCCGCGAAGGATCCCTCGGCGACGGTGACGACCACCGCGGCGCCGGCGGGCGCCTGGGTCGCCTCGCGCACGATGACGCCGCCCTCGAGGTGCGCGATCGCGTAGCCCCGGGCGAGGGTCGCGCCGGGGGAGAGGGCGGCGAGCGAGGCCTGCAGCTGCGCGACGCGCCGCTCGCCCTCGTACACCTGTCGGGTCACGACGTCGCGCCCGCGCGAGGTGAGCGCGAACAGCTCGTGCGAGCGCGCGACGAGCATGCCCTCGGGCGCGCGCAGCACGGGGCGCGTGCGCAGCTGCTCGAGCTGGGCGACATCGTGCGCGATCCGCTGCGTGAGGCGGGTGCGCGCGCGGGCGCGCAGCTGCTGCACGAGGGCCCGCTGCTCGGCGACGTCGGGGACGACCTTCTTCGCGGCATCCGTCGGCGTCGAGGCGCGGAGATCGGCGACGTCGTCGAGCAGCGGATGGTCGTTCTCATGACCGATCGCCGAGACGATCGGGGTGGATGTCGCGGCCACCGCTCGCAGCAGCCGCTCGTCGCTGAAACCGAGGAGCGTCTGCGGGTCGCCGCCGCCGCGGGCGATGACGATGACGTCGACCTCGGGGTCGGCGTCGAGGGTCGCGAGCGCGGCGAGCGTCTCCGGCACGCACCGCTCGCCCTGCACGGCGACGTGCGCGGTGCGGAAGCGCACCTGCGGCCAGCGCAGCTCGGCGTTCCTGTGCACGTCCTTCTCGGCGTCGCTGCGCTCCCCGGTGATGAGTCCGATCACGTGCGGCAGGAACGGCAGGCGCTTCTTGCGCGACTCGTCGAACAGGCCCTCGCGTCGCAGCTGCGCGCGCAGCTGCTCGAGACGGGCGAGCTGGTCGCCGAGGCCGGTGTGCCGCATCGCCGAGACGGTGAAGGTGAAGTCTCCCGACTTCATGAAGTAGTCGCTCTTCACGCACGCGACGACCCGGTTGCCCACGCGCAGGTCGTCGGGCAGCCGCTGCAGCGTCGACGACCACAGCCGGAAGGAGATGAGGGCGTCGCCCGTGGCATCCTTCAACCGTCCGAACACGTGGCCGCCGCGGAGGTTCCAGGCGGTGATCTCGCCCTCGACCCATACCGAACCCCAGTTCGAGACGAACCCGCGGATCGTCTCGTTGAGCCGCGAGATCGAGGTGGGGGCCTCCGGCGACGACTCCCGCGGGTGCACCGAATCGGGCGGCGGAGTCTGGCCGGATGCCGGGGCGAACGCGGTCATCGGGTCTCCCTGTCGTGTCCGGACGTGTGCGGTGATGTCGTGTCGGGCGCGCGTGCGGCCCGCGCCCAGCGTGGCATCCGTAGAATCACAAGGGTGAGCAGCACAGCCGTCCGTCTTCCCTCGCCCCGCATACCGGGGCCGCGTGGACGGCTTCAGGATAACCCGGTGGTCGGACACAAGCGCGTGCTGCTGGCCTCGCCCCGCGGCTACTGCGCCGGCGTCGACCGCGCCGTGATCGCCGTCGAGAAGGCGCTCGAGCGCTTCGGCGCCCCGGTCTACGTCCGCAAGCAGATCGTGCACAACATCCACGTGGTCACCGAGCTCGAGGCGCAGGGGGCGATCTTCATCGACGAGGTCGACGAGGTTCCCGAGGGCGCGCACGTCGTCTTCAGCGCGCACGGTGTCTCGCCCGCGGTCGTCAGCGCCGCCGAGAACCGCGGCCTGCAGGCGATCGACGCGACCTGCCCGCTCGTGACGAAGGTGCACCGCGAGGCGGTGCGGTTCGCGCGCGACGACTACGAGATCCTGCTGATCGGCCACGACGGTCACGAAGAGGTCGAGGGCACCGCCGGCGAGGCGCCCGACCATGTCACCGTCGTGAACTCGCCGGAGGACGCCGACACGGTCGTCGTGAAGGACCCGTCGAAGGTGGTGTGGCTCTCGCAGACGACGCTCTCGGTCGACGAGACCATGGAGACCGTGCGGCGACTGCGCGAGCGCTTTCCCGAGCTGAACGATCCGCCGTCCGATGACATCTGCTACGCCACCCAGAACCGGCAGGTCGCGATCAAGAAGGTTGCGCAGGACGCCGACCTCGTGATCGTCGTCGGCTCGGCCAACTCGTCGAACTCGGTGCGCCTCGTCGAGGTCGCCCTGGAGTACGGGGCGAAGGCGGCCTACCGCGTCGACTACGTCCACGAGATCGAGCAGTCGTGGCTCGACGGCGTCGAGACCGTCGGTGTCACGAGCGGCGCGTCGGTTCCGGAGGTGCTCGTGCAGGAGGTGCTCGACGAGCTCTCCGGTGCCGGCTACCGCGACGTGGAGCAGGTGCGCACCGCGGAGGAGGACCTCATGTTCTCGCTGCCGAAAGAGCTGCGCCAGGATGCCTCGGGCCGCCGCGACGGGCGGGCGCTCGGCGGACGGCAGTCGGGGGGACGGGCCGGCGCGTGAGCGAGCCGGAGCGCGCGCGACCGCAGTACGGCGAGTACGCGACGCCCGAGGAGCAGCGCGCGGCGATCCGGGTGCCCGCGCCGGGCGCGGGTGCCGGGTCTGAGCCGGGTTCGGCGTCGGTGTCGGGCTCGGCGTCCGCGGGGCGCACGGCGCCGGCGGCAGACGCTTCGCCGTCGCGCCGGCACGGGGCATCCGGTGATCGTCACCTTCCACCGCCCCGGCCGACGACCAGCGCGGCGCGGCCGAGCCGCACCGCCGACCGGGTCATCACGCTGATCCTGCTCGCCTACGGGCTCGTCACCGTCGCGAGCGCGATCCCGCAGCTGTGGCACTTCGCGGCGTTCGCGGGGTCGTGGATGGACCTCGCCGGCATCGACGGCACCTTCACGAACACCGCGCAGGGCGACCTGTGGGGCCGGATCGGCGTCGGCGTGTTCGTCGTCGGCTGGCTCGTGACCGCCGCGCTGTCGGTGCGCGCGATCGCGCGGGGAAAGCTCGCGTGGTGGATTCCGCTGGTCGGGGCGATCGTCACGTTCATCGTGGTGAGCGTGTGCCTGACCGTGCCGCTCCTCGGCGACCCGGCGATCGTCGCGCACTTCGGCGCCTGACGCCACGAGCGTCCGTGTGCGCTTCCGGCGACGCCGCCGGGCCGCACAGCGAGACGCCCCGCCCTCGGAAGAGGACGGGGCGTCTCGCAGACGCGGTGATCAGGCGCTGATCGAGTGACCCGCAGAGCCCAGCAGCTGCGTGGCCTCGACGACGCGGGCGGCCATCCCCGATTCGGCGACCTTGCCCCACGCGCGCGGGTCGTAGAGCTTCTTGTTGCCGACCCCGCCGTCGACCTTCAGGACGCCGTCGTAGTTGCGGAACATGAAGTCCGCGACCGAGCGGGTGAAGGCGTACTGCGTGTCGGTGTCGATGTTCATCTTCACGACGCCGTTCGCGACGGCCGTCGCGATCTCCTCGGGGGTCGAGCCGCTGCCGCCGTGGAAGACGAGGTCGAGGGGCTTGGGGCCCGTGCCGAACTTCTCCGCGATAGCGGCCTGGATCTCACCGAGCAGCTCGGGGCGCAGCTTCACGTTGCCCGGCTTGTAGACGCCGTGCACGTTGCCGAAAGTCAGCGCCGCGAGGTAGCGGCCGTTCTCGCCCAGACCCAGAGCCTCGACGAACTTCGACACGTCGGCGACCGTCGTGTAGAGCGCCTCGTTGGAGCCCTCGTGCTTGACACCGTCCTCCTCGCCGCCGACGACACCGATCTCGACCTCGAGGATCGCGTTGATGTTCTTCATGCGGGGGAGCAGTTGCTTCGCGATCTCGATGTTCTCGTCCAGCGGCAGGGCCGAGCCGTCCCACATGTGCGACTGGAAGATCGGGTTGCGACCGGCCTTGACCTCTTCTTCGGATGCCGCGATCAGCGGAAGCAGGAAGTCCTCGAGTGCCGGCTTGGGGCAGTGGTCGGTGTGCAGCGCGACCGTGATCGGGTAGTTCTTGGCGACCTCGGTGGCGAACTTGGCGAAGGCGATGGCGCCGGTCGCGCGGCCCTTGACGGTGTGGCCGGCGAAGTAGTCGGCGCCACCGGTGGTCACCTGGATGATGCCGTCGGAGCCGGCCTCGGTGAGTCCCTGCAGGATGGCGTTGACCGACTGCGAGCTGGAGGCGTTGATCGCGGGGAGGGCGTACCCGCCCGCCTTCGCCTTGTCCAGCATCTCTGCATACTGCTCGGGGGTTGCGACGGGCATTTCCACTCCTCAGGTCTGCGGATATCTCCACCGGTCACTCTAGCGAAGGGAGCGTTCGCGGCGCGGGGTGCTCACCGGGCAAAAGCGGCCCGCCGCCGCAGCGGTCGGCGGCGGCGATACCGCGCGGCGCGAAAGAACCGCGATTCCTTCGTGCGGCGCAGCACGGAATCGGGCCCGCGCGGCGATCGGTCGCCGTAGTCTCAGAGCATGGTGAGCCTGACCGCAGACATGAGTCCCCTCCACCCCGACCGGAACCTCGCGCTGGAGCTCGTGCGCGCGACCGAGGCGGCCGCGATCCGGTCCGTCCCGTTCATCGGACGCGGGCAGAAGGAGCTCGCCGACGGTGCCGCCGTCGACGCGATGCGCGCCTTCCTCACCACCGTGAACTTCGACGGTGTGATCGTCATCGGCGAGGGCGAGAAGGACAACGCGCCCATGCTCTTCAACGGGGAGCACGTCGGGACGGGCCGCGGCCCGCAGTGCGACATCGCCGTCGACCCGATCGATGGCACGTCGCTGACCGCCGAGGGGCGCAACAACGCGCTGTCGGTGCTGGCGGTCTCCGATCGCGGCACGATGCTGGATGCCTCGAGCGTGTTCTACATGGACAAGATCGTCACGGGCCCGGCAGGCGTCGGCGTCGTCGACATCCGGCTCCCCGTCGCGGAGAACATCCGACTGCTCGCCAAGGCGCTCGGAAAGCCCGTCGACGAGCTCGTGGTGTCGGTGCTGAACCGGCCGCGCCACGCGCGGCTCATCCAAGAGATCCGCGACGCGGGCGCCGGCACGCGCCTGATGAGCGACGGCGACGTGGCCGGCGGCATCAATGCCGCGCGCTACAACGCGCGCACCGACATGTGCATCGGCATCGGCGGCAGCCCGGAGGGCGTGGCGACGGCGTGCGCGATCAAGGCGCTCGGCGGGCACATCCAGGGCCGGCTGTGGCCGCGGGACGACGACGAGAAGCAGCGCGGCATCGACGCGGGACTCAAGGTCGACGACACGGTGTACGAGGCCGATGACCTGGTGAAGGGCAAGAACACGATCTTCGTCGCTACCGGCGTCACCAACGGTGAGCTCGTCGCGGGGGTCCGCCGTGATGGCGACTTCGTGCTGACCGAGAGCGTCGTGCTGCGCGGCGCGTCGGGCACCCTCCGCCGGATCAGCTCGGAGCATCTGACGTCGAAGTGGCTGTGACCTTCGCCGCTCGCGGCGAAAGTCCCGGCCCGCTTCCACCCATCGAGCGGTGCACTCTGGCAGAATGAGGGCGGGTCACCGGAGACCTGCACGTCGTCCACGTCATCACCGGGGGTTCACATGTCCACCGCAGCCAGTAGTCCGAGGACCGGGCAGATCCCGATCCCCGTCGACACGGCCCGTCGACCCGATGTCCTCCTCCGCAAGCGCATGCCCGAGGGGCACCAGGTCAGCGCCTGGTGGATGATCGGCGCCTTCGTCGGCGTCTCGGTCGGCGTCGTCGCGCTGCTCGGATTCTTCCCTGGCGGCTGACCCCGCGCCCGCGCGAACGGGGGGCCTCCCCGGTTGGGGCTCACAGTCGTCCCCTGAGGTCGCCCACGTCGGCGCCCACCCGCCCAGCGTCGGGCTCTTCGTCACCCAGATGCTCGATGAGCTCCGGCGCCGTCAGCTTGCGGGGGCTCTTCTCGATTGCCATCGGCGTCGCCGTCGCATCGAGCCGCGTGTCGTCGATGCCGGGGAAACGCCGTGCGCTCACGAGCACCCGCGACTCGAGCGAGCCGGCGAACCGGTTGTAGCTGTCGACGGTGCGCTCGATCGCACGCCGCAGCTCGTCGGTGTGCGTGGCGAGACCGCCGAGGCGCTGGTACAGCTCGTTGCCGAGGTCGAAGAGCCGCCGCGCCTCCGTCGAGACGTCCTGCTGCGTCCACGTGTACGCGACGGTCTTGAGCACCGCCCAGAGGTTCACCGGAGAGGCCAGCGCAACGCGCCGCGAGAACGCGTAGTCGAGCAGGGCCGGGTCTTCTTCGAGCGCGGCCGCGAGCAGCGATTCGGTCGGCAGGAAGCACACGACGAACTCGGGGCTCGACTGCAGGCCGGTCCAATACCGCTTGCCCGCGAGCGCGTCGACGTGCGCACGCACCGCCTTGACGTGCTTCTGCAGCAGTCGGGCCCGCTGCGCGGCCTGCTCGCCCTGCGCGGTCAGCGGGATCGCGGATGCCTCGAGGTAGGCGTCGAGCGGCACTTTCGCATCGATCGCGAGCGCCTTCTCGCCGGGCAGCCGCACGATCATGTCGGGCCGCCCGGCGCCGACATCGGCGGTGACCGAGGACTGCGTATCGAAGTCGACATAACGAGTGAGGCCCGCCGACTCGACCACCCGGCGCAGCTGCGTCTCGCCCCACACGCCGCGCGTCGCGTTGGAGCGGAGCGCGCCCGCGAGCGACTCGGTCGTGGCGCGGAGCGCCTCGTCGGACTCATGCGCGCGGCGCAGCTGCTCGGCGATCGAGCCGTACTGCGCCTGCCGCTCGCGCTCGAGCTCGTCGACCTTGTGCTGCATCGTCTGGAGCGTCTCCTGCACGGGCGCGAGGGCCCGCAGCACCACCTGCTCGCGGCGTTCGCGCTCGTGCTGCGCCGCCTGGTCGGCGCGCGTCTGCGCGCCAAGATCGCGGGTGAGCGATCGCTGCTGCTCGAGCTGGTCGGTGAGGGAGCGCTGCGCGCCTTCGGCGGCGACCGCGCGAGCGGTCAGGCCGGCCAGGGCCTCCGAGGAGCGCTCCGCGGCCCGCGCCGTGGCGGCGAACCAGCCCGCCAGCAGACCGGCGAGCAGACTGACCAGCACGAGGGCGGTGACGAGGGTGGCATCCATGATCACAGCGTGGCGCAGGCCTCCGACATCGCCGGATCGACGCGCAGACAACGGCCCGCGGCGGGCCGCCCGGGTGCCCGGGTGCCCGGGTGCAGTCGACGGTGTTACCGCGCGGGGGAGGCCATCCGGCGTGCCGAACCAGCGGCCACCTCGGGCGGCTCGACGGATGCGCCCGGAATCTGCGGCACGCGCAGTCCGAGGAGCATCGCGAGCTCGACGATGTCGTCGGCGCCGACGCGGCGTGCGGCATCGATCATGATGTGCGCGCAGGCGAGGGCGTCGGCGGTGGCGTCGTGGTGCGCAAAGTCGAGGAATCCCGCGGCGGCGGCGACGTTCGGCAGCCGATACGAGTCGAGCCGGTACGTCTTGCGCGACGCCTGCAGGCTGCACACGTACCGGTACGGCGGGCACGGGGCATCCGTCGCCTCGCAGGCGGTGCGGAGCACCCGCACGTCGAATCCGGCGTTGTGCGCGACGAGCACGTCGTCGCCGACGAAGTCGGTCAGGGCGCCGAGCTGATCGGTCCAGGTCGGTGCGGCAGCGACGTGGTCGGGCCGGATCCCGTGGATGCCGATGTTCACCTCGAAGAACTGATCGTGCCCGGCGGGCGGTTTGATGAGCCAGCCCGCAGTCTCGATCACGTGCCCGTCCCGCACCCGGGCGAGGCCCACGGCACAGGCCGATGCGCTTGAGGAGTTCGCGGTCTCGAAGTCGATCGCGGTGAAATCCAAGGGCACCTCCCCACCCTCGCCCCGCCGACCGCCGCCGCCGCGGAGGCGCCCCGGCGCGCCGTCAGGCCGGCGCCCGCGTCGTCACCCCGACAGGATGCGCGCGCCGCTCGGTGACGATTGCAGGAGATTCGTGTGCGACCCACCGCGACACGCCGGATCTCCCGCCGCATCGCGCGCCATCACCTGCAATCGTCACGGCGCCGCCCCCGAACGGCATCGGGAGGGACGGCCATACTGCGGCCACCTCACACCCCCGCACTCTGGCGCCCCCGCCGCCCGGACGCGGTCCTGCGCGCGCCGCGCGGTGACGATCGCAGGAGTTTGGTGCGCTCCACACCCCGCTAGGCCGGATCTCCCGCCGCATCGCGCCATCTCCTGCAATCGTCACGGTGCCGCGCTGCGCGGCGCCGTCTCCGCCCCCCGGAACACACCGGGAGGGGCGACCCTGCTGCGGCCGCCCCTCCCGGATCCTCTCGCTTCGTCAGTACTTCATCACGATGCGGCCCTCGATCGCGCCGCGCTGCATGCGGTCGAAGATGTCGTTGATGTCGTCGAGAGTCTCGACCTGCACTCTCGGGTGGATCTGGCCGCGGGCATAGAAGTCGAGCGCCTCGATCATGTCCTGCCGGGTGCCGACGATCGAGCCGCGTACCGTGATCGCGCGCAGCACGATGTCGAAGATGTCGGCGTCGAAGGTGCCCGGCGGCAGCCCGTTGAAGACGACCGTGCCGCCGCGGCGCACCGCGCCGAGCGCCTGGTCGAACGCGCGCGGGTGCACGGCCGTGACGAGCACGCCGTGCGCGCCGCCGATCGCCTCCTGCACGGCGGCGCCGGGATCGTCGTGCGCGGCGTTCACGACGACCTCCGCGCCATGCGTGCGCGCGAGCGCGAGCTTGGCGTCGTCGACGTCGACCGCGACCACGTGCATCCCCATCGCGCGGGCGTACTGCACGGCGATGCGGCCGAGACCGCCGATCCCCGAGATCACGACCCACTGGCCGGGGCGCACTCCCGTCATCTTGAGGCCCTTGTAGACGGTGACCCCGGCGCACAGGATCGGGGCGACCTCGACCGGGTCGGCGCCCTCGGGGATGCGTGCGGCGAACCGCTCGTCGACGAGCATGTACTCGCCGAAGCTGCCGTCGACGGAGTATCCGCCGTTCTGCTGCTCGGGGCACAGGGTCTCCCAGCCGGTGCGGCAGTACTCGCACACGCCGCACGCCGACCAGAGCCACGCGTTGCCGACCTTCTGGCCGACCTCGAGCGTCGTCACCTGGTCGCCGATCGCGACGACCTCGCCGTAGCCCTCGTGGCCCGGGATGAGGTCGGCTTTCGGAGCGACCGGCCAGTCGCCGTGGGCGGCGTGCAGGTCGGTGTGGCAGACGCCGGTCGTGATCACCTTCACGAGCGCCTGGCGCGGGCCCGGCGTGGGCAGGGGGACTTCCTCCACCACGAGGGGTTCGCCCGAGGTCTTCACGACCGCGGCGCGCATCGTGGTGGGCGTCGCCGAGGCGGCGGCGCGGGTGGGGGTGTCGGTCAGAGTCGTCATTGACATCACTTCCTCTCGGCGGAGCCGTTCCGCCCGATGGCGACGACGGTAGAACGCGCAACGTTGCATGATGTTGCGTCGGTGGCGGGCGGTATGGTCGCACCATGGCGACACGCGACGAGATGGCGAACAGTTTCGGAGCCGAAGCGGCGGCGTATGAGGAGGGTCGGCCGGGCTACCCGGCGGAGGCCGTCGCGTGGCTGCTCGAACCGGCCGGCGCCCACCCGCGGGTCGTCGACATCGGCGCCGGAACCGGCAAGCTCACCCGCGTCGTCGCGGAGATCACCGCCGAGCACGGCACGGATGTGATCGCGGTGGAACCCGACGCGGCGATGCTCGATGCGCTGCGGAACGCGCTCCCGGGCATCCAGACGCTCGTGGGCACCGCGGAGCACCTCGCGCTGCCCGACGAGAGCGCGGACGCGGCCGTGCTCGGGCAGGCCTGGCACTGGGTCGACCCGGTCGCGGCGTCGGCGGAGATCGGTCGTGTGCTCCGCCCGGGCGGAGTGCTCGGCCTCGTCTGGAACATCCGCGACGAGTCGGTGCCGTGGGTCGCGCGGCTGACCGAGATCACGAAGGGCAGCCACGCCGAGCAGCTGCTGGCGGACGGCGGGCCCGAGGTGGCGGCGCCCTTCGGCGAGCTCGCATCCCGCACCTGGCACTGGGCGCGCCCGATCACGCGCGCCGCGCTCATGGCGATGGTGCACTCGCGCAGCTACGTCATCACGGCGACGCCGGAGGAGCGCGCGCGGATCGACCGTGAGCTGGAGGTGCTGTTCGACGACATCGGTGCGACGGGGGATGCCACGGTGTCGCTGCCGTACGTGACGTACGCGTTCCGCGCTGTGAAGCCCGAGGCCGGCGGCGCCGCGCGCTGACGGGTCCGGCATCTAGATGTACTGACCTCGACCGTTGTTGATTCGGTCGATGGGGGTTTTGCCTCCGATGCCGAGGTGGTGCCTGTCTAGGTTGTAGTGGTCGAGCCAGGTCGTCAACCCTGCTTTTCGGTCGTCGTTCGAGCTCCAGGGGCGGGCGTAGGCCCACTCGGTGGCGAGGGTGCGGTTGAGGCGTTCGACTTTCCCGTTGGTCCAGGGGCAGTGCGGTTTGATGAACCGCTGTCGGATGCCGTGCGCGTCGACCACTGCCTTGAACGCGGCCGAGTGGCGGTAAGCGAACGCGTTGTCGCTGATGACGCGTTCGACTGTGACGCCGAGGCGCGCGTAGAACGCGATCGCCCGCTCGAGCACGCCCGCCGCGGTGGTGCCTTTCTCGTCGTCGTGGATCTCCGCGTAAGCAACTCGGGAATGGTCGTCGATGACGGTGTGCACGTAGTCGTAACCCAGGCCCCGCTTGCGCGCAGGACGTTGCCCGCGGCCATGCAGACGCCATCCGCCGCCGTCGGGGATACGGCCGAGTTTCTTCACATCAACGTGGATCAGGGACCCGGGATGATCATGCTCGTAACGCTGCGCGGATCGGCGGGTCGCGCGGATCACGGACCCCGTGACCGGGTCCAGCTCCCGCAGCAACGGCACGTGGTGGCGGCGCAACACCCTACCGACCGTTGAGGCCTGCAAGCCGAGCTTGTCAGCGATGAACACCGGCCCACGCCGAGTGAGGTGCCGCATGATCCGCACCCTCGCCTCCACGCACGCTTTGGTCTGGCGAGGGTGGGAGCGGGCGACGCTGGAACGATCGATCAGGCCCGCCGGGCCGCACTCCCGGAACCTGCGCCACCACCGCCACGCGGTCGTGCGGGAGATCCCCATTTCCGCGGCGACATGCGCGACCGCACGCCCCGACTGGATGCGCTGAACCATGATCAACCGGCCGGCCGGAGTCAGCCGGGCATTAGCGTGAGACAAGAGAGACCTCCGTGCGTTTGAGCTGAAGAACTTTGACAGCTCCAACTCGACCCCGGAGGTCTCTCCTACGTCAACAACGATCTGGGTCAGTACATCTAGACTGGTCTCCCGTGGCTCTTACCATCGGAATCGTCGGTCTCCCCAACGTCGGCAAGTCGACCCTGTTCAACGCTCTGACCAAGAACGACGTGCTCGCCGCGAACTATCCGTTCGCGACGATCGAGCCGAACGTCGGCGTGGTGAACCTGCCCGATCCGCGGCTCGAGAAGCTCGCCGAGGTGTTCGGTTCGGAGCGGATCCTTCCCGCCGCGGTCTCGTTCGTCGACATCGCCGGCATCGTGCGCGGCGCCAGCGAGGGTGAGGGGCTCGGCAACAAGTTCCTCGCGAACATCCGCGAGGCCGACGCGATCGCCCAGGTCGTCCGTGGCTTCGCCGACGACGACGTCGTGCACGTCGACGGTGCGGTGAATCCGCGCGGCGACATGGAGACGATCAACGCCGAGCTGCAGCTGGCCGACCTCGAGACGCTCGAGAAGGCGATCACGCGCTACGAGAAGGAGGTGCGTGGGAAGAAGCTCGACCCCTCGGTGCTCGAGGCTGCGATCGCCGCGCGCGACGCTCTGCAGCGCGGGGAACTTCTGTCCGCGTCGAACCTCGACCTCGCACCCATCCGCGAGCTGGGCCTGCTCACCGCGAAGCCGTTCATCTTCGTCTTCAACGTCGACGAGCAGGTGCTGACGGATGCCGCGCGCAAGGCCGAGCTCGAAGCGCTCGTCGCCCCCGCGAAGGCCGTCTTCCTCGACGCGAAGATCGAGTCGGAGCTGATCGACCTCGACCCCGCGGACGCGGCGGAGCTGCTGGCATCCACCGGTCAGGAGGAGTCGGGACTCGACCAGCTCGCCCGCATCGGCTTCGACACCCTGGGGCTGCAGACCTACCTCACCGCCGGCCCGAAGGAAGCCCGCGCGTGGACGATCGGCAAGGGCTGGAAGGCGCCGCAGGCGGCGGGGGTCATCCACACCGACTTCGAGAAGGGCTTCATCAAGGCCGAGGTGATCTCGTTCGACGACCTCGTCGCGCTCGGCTCGGTCGCCGAGGCTCGTGCCAAGGGCAAGGCGCGCCTCGAGGGCAAGGACTATGTCATGCAGGACGGCGACGTCGTTGAGTTCCGCTTCAACAACTGACCGGGTCCGGTTCCGCTCCCGCGCACGGACACGCTCAGGCGGGCTCGGTCGTGCGGATGAGGCCGCAGGTCACGCACGACCAGGCGACGAGGAACTTCTCGTCGTCGAGGATCTCGAACACGAGCGGTTCGCCGCAGGTCGGGCAGGTCAGGCGATCCGCCGGTCGCGCGCTCATGCGCCCAGCCTACGACCGGCGACGGGTCGGGCTCGCCGCCGCCCGCTGACGCACCGCGCACGGACGCAACGCGGAGTACGCTGAGCCACACCCCCCGAAACCGGCGAGTCAGGAGGGTGCAGGGTGGCCGGATACGGACACGGGTCTGTCACGGGAATCGACGAGCGCACGCTCGGGCGCATCGACCTGCTGCTCTTCGACGCCGACTACTCCGCCGCGGCCGATGCGGTCGACGACTCCTGGCGGATCGCCGTGCTCGCGGCCGCGCCCCGCGCACGCACGGATCGTGAGCGCGTGCGGGCGCACGCCGTGCATGCCGCGAACGCGCGGCGCGATCCCGCGGTGGGCCGCGTGCGGGATGCCTCGATCTGGCATCGCCTCTGCTTGGCGCTCGCCCTCGTGCTCGCCGTGGTCGCCGCGGGGCTCGTCCTGCCCTCGCGCACCGTGGGGTCGGCCGGTGGATTCGGACTGCAGCAGGAGATGCTCCCTGCGGGCGCGGCTGCCGTCGTCGCCCTTTCGATCCTCTGGTGGCTCGAACCGCTGCGCGCCGCGGGGGCTCTCTGGGGTTCGCGGCTGCCCGCCGTTTTGCACCTCACCTGCGCCGCGCTGTGGCTGATCGCCGCGGCGGTCGCCGTGCTCGTGCGGTGGCCGGAGATCGACGCGCAGCAGCCCCTCCCAGTGACGACGGGGCTCGTCCTCCTGGTCGCGGCGGCGACCCTCGCGCTCTTCCTCTGGCATCGCGCCGCCCGCGCCGACCGGTCGGGTCGCCAGTCGGGGATGGCGCGGCTCACCGGCGACCTCGTCGACCCCCGGGACGGCGTGGCGGTGTTCTTCGCCCTCGACGAGTGGTGGCGGGTCGCCGGCCCCGCCGCCCTGGCGCGCGAGGGCGCGCGCGTGCGCCGCGTGCGCGTCGAGGTGCTCGCGCGTCTCAGGCTCGCCGGCGTGATCACCGGCATCGACGAGCGGTTCGCTGCGCTCGACCCTCCGCCGACCCGCTGGCGCGAACGCCGACGCTGACGTAGCAGCGACGCGAGCCCGACGTCGGCGGGATCGGGCTGACGCGGCGCCCTGACGCGTCGCCCGGATGCAGCAGCGACGCGCGCACAGTCAGCGGCGCACGACTCGCCCGGTCAGCGCCCCTGGCGCTTCTTGTACGGCTTGGGCTGCCCCTTGACGATCGGCGCGCGCCCCCGGCCCTTCGAGGCCTTCGCCTTCCCCCCGGCTGCCGTCCGCGCGGGCAGCGTGGCCGGGGGAGCGGCCGCGATCCGCTCGCGTGCCTCGGCGAGCAGAAGCGTCCCCGCCGGCGTCAGCTGCCACCCCGACCCCTGCTTGCTGAGCACCGGATGCCCGACCTCGCCCTCGAGCTTCTCGATCGAGGTGTAGAGCGACGCGAGGGGAACGCCGAGCGCGTCCGCCGCGCGCGGGAAGTGCAGCCCAGCATCGACGACGGCGACGAATCGCCGCAGCGCGGTGATCTGCATCGGGGTTCCTTTCGCCGGCGTGGCATCCAGGCTACCGGGCGCCGTTCACCGAACGCGCCCGCGGTGTCAACCCCTACACTCGCTGCACGCCCGCGTCTAACGTGAGAGGACGACTATCGAAGGGTGGACATCCATGTCCGGATTCAAGTTCTGGCTCGTCGTCGGCCTGGCCGCCGCGGGTGGCTACGTTCTCGGCACACGCGCCGGCCGCTCGCGCTATCGCGAGATCAGCAAGGCCGCCAAGCACCTGTGGGACGACCCGTCGCTGCGGAAGGCGCGCGCGCAGTCGCGGAAGGTCGTAGACAAGGCTGCCAAGAAGGCCGCGAAGAAGCTCGGCGTCTGAGCGCCGGGCATCCGTCAGAGGATGCCCGGCGCTCAGACGCGACGCGCGAACGCCGTCACCGCTCAGGTGGCGGCGTTCGTGTTCGGCTCGACGATCGGGTCCGAAGCATTCTCTTTGGCCGCGTCGTCTTGCGCGCCCGGCGCACCGAGGTCCGCGTCGGCGCGGACGAGCCGCTCGATCTCGGCCCCCGTCGCCTCGTCGACGTGCCGCCAGTACGAGAAGGCGCGCTCGAGGACGTCGCCCGTCACGCCGCCCAGCAGGTGCCCCGCGACCGTCTTCACGAAGGCGGCGCGCTGCTCGTCGTTCCAGACGTCGCGCACGAGCGCCCCGGCCTGCGAGAAGTCGTCGTCGTCCGGGCGCAGCGTGTAGGCCTCGCGCACCATCGGTCCGTCGGTCTCCCACCCCGGGTCGACCTCGCCGACGTTGTCGGCGTACCCGCGGCCGAACGAGTTCGGCGCGTACACGGGGGCGTCTCCCGTGTGCTCATACGCCATCGGGCCGTCCTTGGTGTAGGTGTTCACCTCGACGTGCGGGCGGTTGACGGGCAGCTGCAGATAGTTCGCGCCGATGCGGTGCCGGTGCGTGTCGGCGTAGGCGAACGCCCTCCCGAGCAACATCTTGTCGGGCGAGAACCCGATGCCGGGCACGAGCGCCGACGGCTCGAACGCTGCCTGCTCGATCTCGGCGAAGAAGTTCTCGGGATTGCGGTCGAGCGTCATCGTGCCGACCTTGCGCAACGGAATATCCGCGTGCGGCCACACCTTGGTGAGGTCGAACGGGTTCAGGTGATAGTCGCGGGCCTGCTCGTACGGCATGACCTGCACCGACAGGGTCCACGAGGGGAACTCGCCCCGGTCGATCGCCTCGTACAGGTCTCGGCGGTGGAAGTCGGCGTCCTCTCCCGCGATGCGCGTCGCGTCCTCATCCGTAAGGCCTTCCACCCCCTGATCGCTGTGGAAGTGGTACTTGACCCAGAACCGCTCGCCGGCCGCGTTGACCCACATGTACGTGTGCGACCCGTAGCCGTTCATGGTGCGATAGGAGCGCGGGATGCCGCGGTCGCCCATGAGATACGTGACCTGATGAGCGGACTCCGGGTTCAGCGTCCAGAAATCCCACTGCATGTTGTTGTCGCGAAGGCCGTTGCCGCCGCGGCGTTTCTGCGAGCGGATGAAGTGCGGGAACTTCATCGCATCGCGGATGAAGAAGATTGGCGTGTTGTTGCCGACGAGGTCGTAGTTGCCCTCATCGGTGTAGAACTTCAGCGCGAACCCGCGCGGGTCGCGCCAGGTGTCGGGAGAGCCCTGCTCGCCGGCGACGGTCGAGAAGCGCGCCAGCATGTCGGTGACGGCGCCGGGCTGGAACAGGCCCGCCTTCGTGAACGCGCTCACGTCCTCGGTGGTCTCGAAGTGACCGAACGCACCCGAGCCCTTGGCGTGGACGTTCCGCTCGGGCACGCGCTCACGGTTGAAGTGAGCCATCTGGTTCACGAAGTGCACATCGTGCAGCAGGATCGGCCCGTCCGCGCCGACGGTGAGGGCATTGCGGTCGCTGGGAGCGGGTGCGCCCGTGTCGGTGGTGGAGCCGAGGGATGCCTCGGCGGAGGGCGCGGTGCGGATGGACTCGCCGGCGGGCGAACCCTCGGATGTGGCGGCGCCGGAATCGGCGACGGGAAGATCAGGCATGGGGTCCTCGCTCTCGACTCGCGTCGACGGCCGTCGACGGCTTCGTAGACCCAGGCTAATCCGATCCGCCGCCGACCTACACGGGGGTTGACAGGTTCTTCGCCTCCGCCGTCCGGCGCGGCGTTAGAATCGTGCCATGGCCACGTCGAACCCCCCCACTCCCACGCTTCAGCCCGTGCCCGAGGAGCTGAACCTGCTCGCCGGCGCCGACGAGGGCGCCTCGTGCTGCGGCGGCGGGTGCTGCAGCACGAACTGACGCCCCCGTCGAGGGCTCAGCCGGCGCGGAGCGCGGTCAGGCCGTCTGGCCGGCGTGCTCGCCCTCGGCACACTCTTCGATGAGCTTCGCGTTGAAGGCGGGCAGGTCATCCGGAGTGCGGCTCGTGACGAGCCCGTCGTCGACCACCACCTCTTCATCCACCCACGTCGCGCCGGCGTTGCGCAGATCGGTCTGCAGACTCGGATAGCTCGTCAGCGTCCGGCCTCGCACGACGTCGCCCTCGACAAGGGTCCACGCGGCGTGGCAGATCGCGCCGACGGGCTTGTGCGCCGCGAAGAACGCCGTGGCGAAGGCCACGGAGTCCTCGTCCACGCGCATAGCCGTCGGTCGCGAGGAACACGATCTTCTTTCCGTTGAGCGTGTCCATGCCGCAACGCTACGGCGCCGCCCGTCGCCGGGCGCCGGGGGTTGACACGCGACCGGCCGAATCCCGCTCAGTGCGCTGCCCGCGCGCCTTCGCCGATCGAGTCGGCGGGCTTGCGGATGAGGACGGCGCTGACCAGCAACGGCGTCGCGATGATCGCCGCCAGCAGGAACGCCGCCCGCGCCCCCGCGGCGCCGGAGGCGGCAGCGGACGCGCCCGGTGCGGTGGCGCCCGCCGACACCGACGACATGACGGTGATGAGCAGGGCGATCCCGGCGGCCCCGGCGACCTGCTGCACGGTGGAGACGGTGGCGCTTCCGTAGGAGTAGTACTTCGGCTGCAGCGACCCGAGCGACGCGGTGAACAGCGGTGTGAACGACATCGCGAGGCCCACCGAGAGCACTGTCTGGGTCACGACGAGCAGCCACACCGGAGTCGTCTCGGTGAGCAGGGTGAAGCTCCACAGGATCGCGAGCACGACGATCGTGCCCGGCACGAGCAGCACCGTTGTGCCCCAGCGGTCGTAGATGCGCCCGATCACCGGGCCGAGCAGGCCCATCGCGACGGCGCCCGGCAGCACGACGAGGCCCGACTCGGTCGCCGACAGCCCGAGCGTCCCCTGCAGGTACAGGGGCAGCGCAGTGATCGTGCCGAAGAAGGCGAGCGACATCACCGCGAAGTGCGCGACCGACAGCGAGAAGTTGCGCGAGCGGAAGATCCGGAGGTCGAGCAGCGCGTCGTCGACCTTCTGCAGCGAGATCTGGCGCCAGATGAAGAGAGCGAGCGCGACGACGCCGACGGCGAGCGAGACGACGAGCGTCGTCGTGGCGCCCGCGGCCGTCGCCCCGCCGTGGCCGGCGCCGCCGATCTGGCTGAGTCCGAAGACCAGCCCGCCGAAGCCGAACGCGGAGAGGATGACCGACACGACATCGAGCGGCGCGTGGGTGCGCTCACCGATGTTGGGGATCCAGCGCACGCCCACGACCAGCGCGATGAGCGCGATCGGCAGCACGATCGCGAAGATCCACCGCCAGCTGAGCGTGTCGAGGATCACGCCGGCCATCGTCGGGCCGATCGCGGGGGCGAGCGACATCACGATCGAGACGCGTCCCATCATGCGTCCGCGCAGGTGCGCGGGCACGACGGTCATGAGCGTCGTCATGAGCAGCGGCATCATGATGGCGGTGCCGGATGCCTGGATGACCCGCGCCACGAGCAGCACCTCGTACCCGGGCGCGACGAGCGCGACGAACGTGCCCGCCGAGAAGAGGCCCATCGCCGTCGCGAACATGGCCCGCGTCGAGAAGCGGTTGAGCAGGAACCCGGTCGTCGGGATCACGACCGCCATGGTCAGCATGAACGCGGTGGTCAGCCACTGGGCATCCACGGCCGTGATGCCGAGGTCGCCGATCAGGTGCGGGATCGCGACGCCCATCGTGGTCTCATTGAGGATCGCGACGAACGCGGCCGCCAGCAGCAGCCAGATGACGCGGTTCTCCTTCGCGCCCACCGTCGCCGGCGCGGTGTGGGCGGTGTCGGTGTCGACGTGTGCCATGGGAACTCCTGAAGGTCATCGGGGGCGGGGAGGCGCTGACGGGATGCCTGCGGCAGGGGCTGCGACCGCGCGAGACGGCGTGGCCGGTGGGAGCCTCAAAGCTAACCGGGGGGCCTGACATCGTATTCCCGTGCGGGGTGAGACGATTCGCCCATGGCATCCCACCACCTGTATTCGCGCCTCGCCGTCCGCGGCCCCGTCTCCGTCGCGGTGGGCGTCGCCGCCGCCGCGATCGCGATCCCCCTCCTCGACTGGGTGGCGGGCCTCCTCGTCGGCTGGACGGCGCTCGCCTTCGTCAACGTGGTGTGGCTGCTGGTGGCGCTGTGGCCGATGGATGCCGAGAGCACGCGCTCGCACGCGACGGCGGAGGATCCGGGGCGCACCGTCGCGCGGGCGATCTCGCTGATCGGGAGCGTCGCGAGCCTCGGCGCGGTCATCGCCGTGCTCGTGCGCAGCCATAGCGACCCGGCGACGGCGTTCGCGATCGCCGCGGTCGCGATCGCCGCGGTCACCTTCTCGTGGGCGCTGATCCAGGTCGATTACATGCTGCGCTACGCGCACCGCTACTACTCGCGGGTCGAGGACGGCGCGCGCGGCGGCATCGACTTCAATCAGGACGAACCGCCCATGTACTCCGACTTCGGCTACTTCTCGGTGGGGCTCGGGATGACCTATCAGGTCGCCGACACCGATGTCACGACGAACGAGATCCGCCGGATCGTCATCGCGCAGACACTCATCGCCTACCTGTTCGGCGCGGTCATCCTCGCCACCGTGATCAACCTGGTCTCCGGCCTCGGCTGAACCGGCTTCTGCCCGGCATCCGCCCCGGTGTCCCCGCCGCTGGCTAAAGTTGCCGGATGAGCATGGCGGGCGGTCCGGGCGGCCGCGGAGGCGGTTTCCGCGGGGTGGATGCGGAGGCGCAGCGCAAACTCAACGCGCAGGCGCCGAAGATCCCGAACCTGGGCGCGCGGGTGCGGGAGATGTTCCGCCCCTACCGCGGACGGCTGCTCCTGACTGCGCTGCTGGTGATCGCCGGTGCCGCGATCGGGGTCATCCCGCCGCTGATCGTGCAGCAGATCTTCGACCAGGCGCTCTTCCCCACCGACGGCTCCGGGGTCGACATCGCGCTGCTGTGGCGTCTGGTCGCGGCGATGATCGGGCTGTTCCTCCTCTCCGCGGCACTCGGCATCGCGCAGACCTGGCTCACCTCGACGGTCGGCAACGCGGTCACCGGCGACCTGCGGGTGCGCCTGTTCGACCATCTGCAGGCGATGGAGCTGGGGTTCTTTACGCGCACGAAGACAGGCGTGATCCAGTCGCGTCTGCAGAACGACGTCGGCGGCGTGTCGGGAGTGCTCACGAATACCGTCACGAGCATCCTCGGCAACGTCGTGACCGTGATCTCGGCGCTCGTCGCGATGATCCTGATCGACTGGCGCCTCACCCTCATCGCCGTCTTCCTCATGCCGATCCTGATCTTCGTGCAGCGGCGCGTCGGTCAGGTGCGCGCCCGGATCGCCGGGCAGACGCAGGAATCACTGTCGGAGCTCACGACGATCACGCAGGAGACACTGTCCGTGTCGGGCATCCTGCTGTCGAAGTCGTTCAACCGCCAGCGCACCGAGTCGACGCGCTACCGCGAGGAGAACGCCAACCAGGTGCGCCTGCAGGTGCAGCGGGCGATGAGCGGGCAGGGGTTCTTGGCGGTCGTGCAGGTGCTCATGGCATCCGTCCCCGCGGTGATCTACCTCGTCGCAGGCTATCTGCTGACGGGCAGCGCGGGCGGCGCGACGATCACGGCCGGCACCGTCGTCGCGTTCACGACGGTGCAGGCGCGGCTGCTGCAGCCGCTCATGGGCCTCATGCGGGTCGCGCTCGACCTGCAGACCTCCCGCGCGCTGTTCGCGCGCATCTTCGAGTACCTCGACCTCGTGCCCGCCATCCAGGACGCGCCCGGCGCGATCACGGTCGCAGACGCGCCCGGGCCGGTCGGCCGGATCGAGTTCCGCGACGTGGTGTTCCGCTACCCCGACGCGGCGCCGGACACCCGCCCGACCCTCGGCGGTGTCTCGTTCGTCGCCGAGCACGGTCAGCATGTGGCCTTCGTCGGGCCGTCGGGCGCCGGCAAGACCACGGTGCTCTACCTCGCGCCGCGGTTCTACGAGGCGAGCGCGGGGGAGGTGCTCTTCTCCGGGGCGGACGTGCGCGGCCTCACGCAGGAGTCGATCATCGACCACATCGGCATCGTCACGCAGGAGACCTACCTCTTCCACGCGACGATCCGCGAGAACCTGCGCTACGCGAAGCCTGACGCGACCGACGCCGAGATCGAGGCCGCGTGCCGTGCCGCCAACATCCACCACATCATCGAGAGCTTCGAGGGCGGCTACGACACCATCGTCGGCGAGCGCGGCTACCGCCTGTCCGGCGGCGAGAAGCAGCGCATCGCGATCGCCCGGGTGCTGCTGAAGGACCCACCGGTGCTGCTGCTCGATGAGGCGACGAGCGCGCTCGATACCGTCTCGGAGCGGGTCGTGCAGGAGGCGCTCGAGGCGGCCTCATCCGGGCGCACCACCCTGTCGATCGCACACCGGCTGTCGACGGTGGTCGGCGCCGATGTCATCCACGTCGTCGACGCCGGTCGGATCGTCGAGTCGGGCACGCACGCCGAGCTGCTCGCCCGCGGCGGTCTCTACGCCGAGCTCGCGGCGGAGCAGATGGCCGCCGCGACGATCGCCGGGATGGATGCCGCGGCGCCGGGCCGCGCCGCGCTGCCTGAGCGCCGGGCCGACAAGGCACCTGACGGTGCGGCGGGCGCCGATGCGGCACGACTGCTGGCCGATCCGCCCGCGCAGAGCGCCCCGGAACCGGCCTGGCAGTTCGTGGAGTGAGGCGCGGCGGGGCCGTCCGTCAGCGAGCGGGGTCGCGGTCAGTGCGCGGCTTTGGGTCGGTGCGCGCGGCCGTGGTCAGTGCGCGGGCTTCGCGTCGTCCTCGTCGGCCGAGCCGATGGCGTCGGTCGGTACCGGCGTGGGCTCGTTCTCTTCGACGGCGGTCGGAACGGGGCTGATGAGCTCCTCTGTGGGCGTCTTCTTCAGCTCGTCGATCTCGTCGCGCAGCGCGCCCAGGTCGGGGCCGTCGGGCGTCTCGGGGAGGTTCTCGGGGGTGCCGGTCATGCCGTTCACCCTAGCCGCAACGGGCGACCCCGCGGGAGCGGGTCACCACAGCACGGCGGCCGAGCGCAGCGCCGCCGTCTGCGGATCGAGCTCGAGCGCCTCGAGGTCGGCGCGTGCGGTGAGCTCGCGCACGAACTCCCCGAGGAGTCGGCGGTACGTGGCATCCGGGTGCCCCTCGGCGATGCGCACGAGCGGCGGCGTGTCCATCTCGAGGATCAGGCGCACGCGGGCGCGCGCCGCCGCGCGGTGGCCCGCGCTGTCGAGGATCGCGATGCCGTCGCGCATGCCCGTGAGGTAGTCGCTGAGCACGGCGACGGCCGCCTTGCGCTGGGTGAGCGAGGAGCCGTCGGCGCGCTCGCGCCAGTGCACGACGACGTCGGGGATGACATCGATCGCGCGCGCGTGCACGTAGAGCAGCTGCGCGACGACCTGGTCCTCGTAGAGGGCGCCCTCGGGGAAGCGGAGGGCGTTCCGGCGCCACAGCTCCACGCGGCTGAGCTTCGACCAGGCGACGACGTTCCCCGAGATCTCCGGATGCTCGGCGAGGGTCGTGCCGCGGCGCTCCGGGTCGGTCGCGGCGCGCACCCACGGCTGCACCTCGCCCGTGACGTACCCGCCGTCGACGTCCGGCCGCAGCCGCACGTACGCGCCGACGGCGACGTCGCTGCCGGAGGCCGAGAGGGTCGCGACCAGACGCTCGAGCGCGGTCGGGGTCATGACGTCGTCGGCGTCGAGGAACGCGACGTACGGCGTCTCGACGAGGTCGAGCCCGACGTTGCGCGCCGCGCCGAGTCCGCGCGGGCGCTCCAGACGCACAAGCCGGAACCGCGGGTCGGATGCGGCGGCGCGCGCGAACAGCTCGGCCGTCGCGTCGCGCGATGCGTCGTCGACGAGGATCGCCCGCCAGCGGGTGAGGGTCTGTGCGCGGAGCGAGGAGAGGGCCTCGGCGACGTAGTCGGCGACGTCGCGACCGGGCATGATCACGGTCACCAGGGCGTCCGGCGCGGCGGGGGCGTCCGGAGTTGGATCTGCGGCGATGCTCACGCGCCCGATCGTACCGCCGCGACGGCCGCCGCGACCGCGTCCGCGACCGGATCGAGGTCGGCGGTGTGCCCGTGCGCGAAGGTGAAGCGCACGGCGGTCTGCGCCGTGGCGGGATCGATCCCGCACGCGAGCAGCACGTGCGAGGGCTCGTCGCTGCCCGCCGCGCACGCCGAGCCGCTCGAGGTGACGACCCCGCGCCGCTCGAGTTCGAGCAGCACGGCCTCGCCGCTCGTGCCCGCGAAAGTGAAGCTCGCCGTGCCGGGCAGGCGTCGGGTCGGATGCCCGGTGAGCCGGGCGGTCGGCACGAGCGAGAGCACCCGCCGGGCGAACCGGTCGCGGAGCGCGCCGACCCGGGCGGATGCCTCGGCGCGCTCGGCCTCGGCACGCTCGAGCGCCACGGCGAGGCCGACGGCGCCGGCGACGTTCTCGGTGCCGCTGCGGCGGTCGCGTTCCTGACCGCCGCCGTGGAGCACCGGTTCGAGGGGGAGCCGCGACCCCACCGCGAGCACGCCGATCCCGGCGGGCGCGCCGAGCTTGTGGCCCGCGATCGAGAGAGCGTCGGCGCCGGTGCCGCGCAGCGGCAGCCAGCCCGCCGCCTGCACCGCGTCGAGGTGCAGCGGCACGCGCGCGGCGGCGGTGACCGCCGACAGTGCCGCCACGTCCTGCACCGTGCCGACCTCGTTGTTGGCGTAGCCGATGCTCACGACCGCCGTCTCGGGGCGGATCGCCGCGGCGAGATTGTCCGGTGACACGGTGCCCGTGGCATCCACCGCCAGTCGTGTCACGGCCATGCCGTGCACGCGCTCGAGGTAGTCGCACGAGGCGAGGACCGCCTCGTGCTCGATCGCGGTCGTGATCACGTGCACCGGCGGTTCGGCCATGCCGGCCGCGCTGGATGTGTTCAGCGCGCTGGGCGTGCCGAGCGCGCGGCGCGGATCGCGGCGGCGGAGCAGCGCCCCGATCGCGAGACCCTTGATCGCGAGGTTGTCGGCCTCGGTGCCACCCGAGGTGAACACGACGTCGGACGCCCGCACGCCGAGCACGTCCGCCACCCGCGCTCGCGCGTCGGCGAGGGCGGAGGCGGCGGCCTCGCCGACCGTGTGATGGCTGGAGGGGTTGCCGAACCGGTCCGTGAGGTAGGGGAGCATCGCCTCGAGCACCTCGGGGCGCACCGGCGTAGTGGCGGCGTGGTCGAGGTAGAGCACCGGCGTCAGCCTTCGACGCGCGCGTCGAGCCCGAGGTCGAGCGCGCGGGCGGAGTGCGTGAGCGCGCCGACCGAGATGACGTCGACGCCGGTTTCCGCGATCGCGGCGACGGTGTCGAGCGCGACGCCGCCGGATGCCTCCACGATCGTCCGCCCGCCGATGCGGGCGACGCCGGTGCGGAGGTCGTCGATGCTGAAGTTGTCGAGCATGATCGTGCCGACGCCCGCGGGGCCCGTGCCGGCGGCGAGCACGGCGTCGAGCTGGTCGAGGCGGTCGATCTCGACCTCGAGGTGGGCGGTGTGCGGGAGCGCCGCGCGCGCGGCGCGGAGCGCCTCGGTCACCGACCCGTGCCGGGCGGTGAGCACGGCGAGGTGGTTGTCCTTGGCCATCACCGCGTCGGAGAGGCTGAAGCGGTGATTCCGGCCGCCGCCGCTGCGCACCGCGTGCCGCTCGAACCGTCGGAGCCCCGGCGTCGTCTTGCGGGTGTCGACGATGCGCGCGGTCGTATGCGCGACGGCGGCGACGTACGCGGCGGTCAGGGTCGCGATGCCCGACATGCGCTGCGCGAAGTTCAGCCCGATCCGCTCCGCCGTGAGCACGCCGCGGGCGGGACCGGTGACCCGGGCGAGCACGTCGCCGGCGCCGAACGCGTCGCCGTCGCGGCGCAGCAGATCGACCTCGATGCGCGGATCGGTCAGGGCGAACGCGGCGGCGAACACCTCCCCGCCGCTGAAGACGCCGTCCTCCCGCGCCCGCAGGTCGGCCGTCGCCGTCGCATCCGCGGGGATCAGGGTCTCGCTCGTGAGGTCGCCCCACGGGGCATCTTCGTCGAGCGTGGCGCGCACGACGGCCTCGATGTGGCTCCGCGTCAGCATGCCGTGACCTCCGCCCGGTCGCCCCGAACCCGATCAGGCGTCGCTGCGTCGGGGTCGCGTGACGATTGCAGGAGAACTGACTCCGGAGGGGCGGTTTCGGGGCCGAAATCGGCGGTTCCGGCGGGAATCTCCTGCATACCTCCCGCCGGCGCGTCGCGCCCGGCCGGTTCGGGCGCCGCCACCAGCGGCTCGGGCGCCGCCACCAGCGGCTCGGGCGCCGCCGGCACCAGCTCGGCGGCGGGAGGCGCTGCGGCGTCATCTCGGGCGGGGCCGTGTGACGATTGCCGGAGAACTGACCCTGATGGGGAGGTTTCGGGGCCGAGATCGGCGGTTCCGGTGCGGATCTCCTGCATACGTCCCGCCGGCGCGTCGCGCCGCGTGTGCGCGCCGACCGATTCGGGGCGGGCGAGCGCGGCCGCGACGAGGGCGGCGGCCACCTGCAGCAGGTTCGCGTCCTCGTGGTCGGCCTCGGTGACCGGCGTCGCGAGAGCCCGCCCGCGCCAGCCGGCGATGACGGATGCCGCGTGCGCGAGCCCGGGCGCATCGCGCACGAGTCCGGCGTCGCGCCACATCAGCTCCTGCAGGGCGGCCCGGCTGAACGGGACCCCCACGGCACCCGATTCGGCCGGCGGCGGGGGAGCGGCGGCGCCCCGGGCGAAGCCCGCGGGGTCCGGCCACGCTCCCGAGCGGACGTCGGCGGCCACCGCGTCGCCGGCGCGCGCGCCGAACACGGCGCCCTCGAGCAGCGAGTTCGACGCGAGCCGGTTGGCGCCGTGCACGCCCGTGCGGGCGACCTCGCCCACGGCGTAGAGGTCCGGCACGCTCGTGCGTCCGGACAGGTCGGTCGTCACCCCGCCCATCAGGTAGTGCGCCGCGGGCGTCACCGCGGTCGGCTCGCGCGCCCAGTCGTCGCCGCGCTCCCGCACCGCCGCATCGATCGTCGGAAAGCGCGCCGCGAGGAACGCGGTCGTCTGCTTGCGCGTGGGGCGGAGCCCGGTCGCGTCGAGCAGCACGGGCCGGCCGTCCTGCGCCGCCATCACCTCGGCGATCGTCCGCGCCACGACATCGCGCGGGGCGAGCTCCGCATCGGGGTGCACCTCGAGCATGAACCGGCGCCCCTGCTCGTCGCGGAGAACCGCGCCCTCGCCACGGACCGCCTCCGACACGAGGAACGGCGCCTCCGCCGCGCTCCCTGGAAGCACCGTCGGGTGGAACTGGACGAACTCCAGATCGACCACCGCGGCGCCCGCGCGGAGGGCCGCGGCGATGCCGTCGCCGGTCGCCACGGGCGGGTTCGTCGTGTGCGCGTAGAGCTGCCCAGCCCCGCCGGTCGCGAGGATCACCGCGTCGGCCGCGATCCGCTCGCGCACCGGCGCCGACCCGTCGCCCACGAGCAGATCGACCCCGACGATGCGACCTGCCTCGACGACGAGGTCGCGCAGGAACGCCGGCTCGACGATCCGCACCGCGGCGGCCCGCACGCGCGCGACGAGCGCCCGCTCGATCGCGCTCCCCGTGGCATCCCCGCCGGCGTGCAGCACCCGCGGGTAGGAGTGGGCCGCCTCGAGGCCCTTCACGAACCCGCCGGCGGGCTCGCGGTCGAACGCGACGCCCCACGCGATCAGCTCGCGAATGCGCGCCGGGCCCTCGTCGACCAGCACGCGCGCCGCCTCGGGGTCGGACAGCCCCGCGCCGGCGACGAGGGTGTCGCGCAGGTGCGCCGCCGCGCTGTCGTCGTCGAACATCACGCCGGCGATCCCGCCCTGCGCGAAGCGGGTGTTCGCCTGCTCGAGCGCGTCTTTCGTCACGAGGGTGACGCGGCATCCGGATGCCACGGCGTGCAGCGCCGCCGTCAGTCCGGCGATGCCCGAGCCGACGACCACGACCGCGGCGCCGTCGGCGGCCCGGTCGCCGGCACCAGCCGGCGCCCCACCGGAGAAGCCGCTCACGGCTTCGCCGCCAGCATGCGATCGAGCGCGACGCGCGCGGGGTCGGCGACGTCGCCCGGCACCGTGATGCGGTTGACGACCCGCCCCGCGACGAGCTCCTCGAGCACCCAGGCGAGGTAGCCGGGGTGGATGCGGTACATCGTCGAGCAGGGACAGACGACGGGGTCGAGGCAGAAGATCTCGTGCTGCGGATACTGTGCGGCGAGGCGCTGCACGAGGTTGATCTCGGTGCCGATCGCGAACGTCGTCGGTTCGGTCGCGGCGGCGATGGCCTTCCGGATGTAGTCCGTCGAACCGGCCTCGTCCGCGGCATCCACGACCGCCATCGGGCACTCGGGGTGCACGATCACCCGCACGCCGGGGTGCTCCGCGCGCGCCGTCGCGATCTGGTCGACCGTGAAGCGTCGGTGCACCGAGCAGAACCCGTGCCAGAGGATGACCCGGGCATCGCCGAGGTCGGCCTCGGCGGAGCCGCCGAGGGGGCGGCGCGGGTTCCACATCGGCATCTGCTCGAGCGGCACCCCCATGGCCTTCGCGGTGTTGCGACCGAGGTGCTGGTCGGGGAAGAACAGCACCCTGCGCCCGCGCGCGAACGCCCACTCGAGCACCGCGCGGGCGTTCGACGAGGTGCAGACGATGCCGCCGTGCCGGCCCACGAAGCCCTTGATCGCCGCCGACGAGTTCATGTAGGTGACCGGGATGACCGGCACGAGGCCGTCCGCATCCGCGGCATCCAGCGGCCCGTAGATCTCGGCGAGCTGCTCCCAGCAGTCCTCGACCTCGTCGATCGAGGCCATGTCGGCCATCGAGCAGCCGGCGGCGAGGTTCGGCAGGATCACCGCCTGGTCGGGCCGGGAGAGCAGGTCGGCGGTCTCGGCCATGAAGTGCACGCCGCAGAAGACGATCGCCTCGGCCTGCGGCTGAGTGAGCGCGGCGTTCGCGAGCTGGAACGAGTCGCCCACGTAGTCGGCGTGGGTCACCACCTCTTCGCGCTGGTAGAAGTGCCCGAGCACGACCACGCGGTCGCCGAGCGTCGTCTTCGCCGCGGTGATGCGGGCGTGGAGCTCCGTCTCGGATGCCTCGCGGTACTCCGCGGGCAGCTCGCCCTGCCGGGGCGCGCCGGTCGGGATCACGTCGCCCATCGACGAGCCCGGACCGTAGCCGGGGCGCGCGTCGAAGTCCCAGGGTCCGGCGGCGAGGTCGGTGTTGCACGTCTCAGTGGTCGAGATGCCCGCCACGATCGCCTGGATGCCGTGGTCGACGCTCGCGTCCGGCTGACGCGGGTGGATCTGCAGGAGGGTCATGTCGATGCCTTTCGGGAGGGCGATCACTCGGGGAGCGGTCCGCGCTCGGCGAGTTCCACGTCGTGGTCGTAGCGGTACAGCCGCGCCGGGCGGTGGCTGCCGGTGCGGAATCCATCGGTGGGGATGAGGGTGCCGGACGTGTCGACCTGTCGGCGGAAGTTCGCCGGGTCGAGGCGGCGGTCGAGGATCGCCTCGTAGACCTCGCGGAGGTCGGCGAGGGTGAACAGCTCCGGCAGCAGACCGTGCGCGATGCGGCTGTAGCCGACCTTGTTGCGTAGGCGCCACAGCGCGTACTCGACGATCTGGTTGTGGTCGAAGGCGAGCGCGGGCAGCGACGTCGCGTCGAACCAGGCGACGTTCTCGGGTGCGGGGCGTGCGGACACGTCTTCGCGCACGAGCGCCCAGTAGACGATCGAGACGGCGCGGGTGGGGGAGCGGTCGACCGCGCCGAACGCGTAGAGCTGCTCGAGGAAGCTCGGCGCGAGCCCCGTCGTCTCGCGGAGCGTGCGCGACGCCGCCATCTCGAGATCCTCGTCGGCTCCGAGCCAGCCGCCGGGGAGGGCCCATTGACCTTCGTGCGGTGCGCGCGTGCGGCGGACGAGGGGGATGACGACGCTCGGTCGCTCCCGGCCCGGCTCGCGGCGCAGGCTGAAGATCACCGTCGACACGGCGACGCGGATGTCGGCGTGGGCGGTGGCGGGTGACGTGGAGGTGGTTGTGGTCATAGTGACTCTAACTCGGTGGTCCGATGTTAGAGTCATCCGCACCTGAACGCAAACGATCGACGCGACGGCCGCCCGCTGAGCTCCCGCCCGCGCGACGCACCCGATCGCGCGCGGGCGGTGACAGAACACCCGCACCGGCTATGCTGGGCGCACAACAGAACATCGGCCGCATGACGCGCGCGGGAGAGCCCCGGCATCCTCGTCCTTCGAGGCGATGCCGAGCACCGAAGGAGCAAGCCTCCCCGCCAATCTCTCAGGTCCGCGTACCGCACGCGTCCGGCCACTCTGGAAAGCGATGTCGCGCGCGACGCGGCGTCCGCCGACGGTGAAAACCCCGGACACGGCCTCTCACGCCCTCCCGCGGTGAAACTCTCAGGCCCATGACAGAGGGGGAGTTCACACATGCCGATTCCGGCATGTGCCAGCCCGCCACCCGGGAGAACTCGTGTCAGACCTTCGCACCACCGCCCTGCACGACCGGCATGCCGCCCTCGGCGCCTCGTTCACCGACTTCGGCGGCTGGTCGATGCCGGTGCGCTACACCTCCGATCTCGCCGAGCACCACGCGGTACGCAACGCCGCGGGACTGTTCGACATCTCGCACATGGCCGAGTTCACCCTGGCCGGCCCGGGCGCGGCGGCGGTGCTCGACGACGCTCTCGCCGGGCGCATCTCGACGATGAAGATCGGGAAGGCGAAGTACTCGCTGCTGCTCTCGGATGCCGGGGGTGTCGTCGACGACGTCATCGTCTACCGCCGCGGCGACGAGCACTTCCTCGTGATCTCCAACGCCGGCAACCGCGCGCTCGTCGCCGCGGCCCTCGACCGCTATCTCGGCGATGCGGAGATCGCGGACATCTCCGACGACGTCTCCCTGATCGCCGTGCAGGGCCCGCGCGCCCGCGAGATCGTCGAGGCGACGGCGGGGATCGACGGCGTGACCCCCGCCCTGGCCGAGCTCGGCTATTACGCGTGGGCGGCCGGCACGTTCGCCGGCGCCGACCTCTTCGTCGCGCGCACCGGCTACACGGGGGAGGACGGGTTCGAGCTGCTCGTGCCGAACGCCGCGGCGCCCGCGCTCTGGGACGCGCTCCTCGCCGCCGGTAAACCGCTCGGGCTCGTCCCGGCAGGCCTCGCCGCTCGCGACACGCTGCGTCTCGAGGCGGGCATGCCGCTCCACGGACACGAACTGAGCGACGCCATCCTCCCCGCACAGGCGGGGCTCGGCCGGGTCGTGGCATCCGACAAAGACTCCTTCATCGGCAAGGATGCCCTCGCCGCCGCGCCGAGCGACCTGCCCGTCCTCGTGGGCCTCGCCGCCGAGGGCCGCCGCGCCGGCCGCGCCGGGTATGCGGTCTACTCCGCGGCAGAGGGCGGCGAGCCCGTCGGCGAGATCACCAGCGGTGCGCTGAGCCCGACGCTCGGGCATCCCGTCGCCATGGCCTTCGTGACGCCGGATCTCGCCGAGCCCGGCACCGCCCTGTTCATCGACGTGCGGGGGACCCGCATCCCCGCCGCCGTCGCCGCCCTGCCCTTTTACCGGAGGAACGCATGACCGATCTGACCGCCCTCAAGTACACCGACGAGCACGAGTGGGTCGCCCTGTCGGGTGATGTCGCGACCGTCGGCATCACCGACTACGCCGCCGACAAGCTCGGCGACGTCGTCTTCGTCGACCTGCCCTCGGTCGGCTCGGCGGTCACCGCCGGCGACGTCTGCGGTGAGATCGAGTCGACCAAGTCGGTCGGCGAGCTCTACGCGCCGCTCAGCGGCGAGGTCGTCGAGATCAACGATGACGTCGTGGCCGACCCCGCGTCGGTCAACGGCAACGCGTTCGACGCGTGGCTCGTGAAGATCCGCGTCGACCCGGCCGCCGTCGAGGCGCTGATGGACCGCGCCGCCTACGTCGCGCTCACGGGCGGCGAGGCGTGAGCACGCCGTTCACCGACCGTCACATCGGCACCGACGCCGGCGCCCAGGCGCAGATGCTCGCCGCGCTCGGCTACGAGACGGTCGCCGAACTGGTCGAGCGCGCGGTCCCGGCATCCATTCTGCGCGAGCCGGGTGTCGCGTCCGATGACGGCACGGCCGAGCCTGCCGCCGGCACCGCCGCGTCGGTGATCCCGCCGGCCGCGACCGAGGCCGAGGCTCTCGCCGAGCTGCGCTCGCTCGCCGCGATGAACCGCCCCGCACGATCGATGATCGGGCTCGGCTATTACGACACGCTGACCCCCTCGGTGATCGCGCGGAACGTCTTCGAGAACCCGTCGTGGTACACCGCGTACACGCCCTACCAGCCGGAGATCTCGCAGGGCCGGCTCGAGGCGCTCATCAACTTCCAGACGATGGTGACCGACCTCACGGGGCTCGCGACGGCGAACGCGTCGATGCTCGACGAGTCGACCGCGGTGGTCGAGGGGATGCTCGTCGCGCGCCGCGCCTCGAAGTCGGCCTCGAACGTGTTCCTCGTCGACGCCGACGCGCTGCCGCAGACCAAGGCGCTGCTCGCGCACCGGGCCGCGGCGCTCGGCATCGAGCTGCACGAGACCCCGTACGACCTGTCGCCGCCTCCCGCCGACATGGACGTCTTCGGCGCGTTCATCCAGTACCCGGGCGCCAGCGGCAGGGTCTGGGACCCGTCGGAGGTCATCGCCGCCGTGCAGGCCCAGGGCGGTCTCGCGGTCGTCGCGGCCGACCTCCTCGCGCTCACCCTGCTGCGCTCGCCCGGGTCGCTCGGCGCCGACATCGCGGTCGGCACGACGCAGCGCTTCGGCGTGCCGATGGGCTTCGGCGGCCCGCACGCGGGATACATGGCGGTGCGCGCGGGACTCGAGCGGCAGCTGCCCGGGCGCCTCGTCGGTGTGTCGATGGATGCCTCGGGCGCGCCCGCGTACCGTCTGTCGCTGCAGACCCGCGAACAGCACATCCGGCGCGAGAAGGCCACGTCGAACATCTGCACCGCCCAGGTGCTGCTCGCCGTCATGGCATCCATGTACGCCGTCTACCACGGGCCGAACGGGCTGCGCGCGATCGCCGCGGAGGTCGCCGCCAAGGCCCTGACGCTGCGCGACTGGATCGTGGATGCCGGGAGCGAGGTGCTCCACGAGGACTTCTTCGACACGATCGTCGTGTCGGTGCCCGGACGCGCGGGCGAGATCGTCGAGGCGGCGCGCGAGCGCGGGTTCCAGCTGTGGTTCCGCGACACCGACTCGGTGGGCATCTCGGTGGACGAGACCACGACGGTCGCCGAACTCCACGCCCTCGCCCAGGTGTTCGGCGGCCCGGAGCAGCGCGCCTTCGGGTTCGTCATCGGTCCGGTGCCGGCCTCTCTGCCCGAGTCGCTGCGCCGCGAGGACGAGTTCCTGACGCACCCCGTCTTCCACGTGCACCACTCCGAGACGGCGATCATGCGCTACCTGAAGCAGCTCGCCGACCGCGACTACGCGCTCGATCGCGGCATGATCCCGCTCGGCTCGTGCACGATGAAGCTCAACGCGGCGACCGAGATGGCGGCCGTGTCGTGGCCGGAGTTCTCCCGGGTGCACCCGTTCGCACCGGCGGAGGACGTCGCGGGCTACCTCGTGCTCATCGAACAGCTTGAGTCGTGGCTCGCGGAGATCACCGGGTACGACGCGGTCTCGCTGCAGCCGAACGCCGGTTCGCAGGGAGAGCTCGCCGGCCTCCTCGCGATCCGCGGATACCACCACGACCGCGGCGAGGTGCAGCGCGATGTGTGCCTCATCCCGTCGTCGGCGCACGGCACGAATGCGGCGTCGGCCGTGCTCGCGGGAATGCGCGTCGTCGTCGTGGCCTGCGACGAGGCGGGGAACGTCGACCTCGGCGACCTGCGCGCCAAGATCGCGGCCCACGCCGACACGCTCGCGGCGCTCATGATCACCTACCCGTCGACGCACGGCGTCTACGAGCAGGACGTCGTCGACCTGTGCGCGGCCGTGCACGAGGCCGGCGGCCAGGTCTACGTCGACGGCGCCAACATGAACGCGCTCGTCGGGTTCGCCCGCTTCGGCGACTTCGGCGGCGACGTGTCGCACCTGAACCTGCACAAGACGTTCGCGATCCCGCACGGCGGCGGCGGACCGGGCGTCGGCCCGGTCGCGGCGAAGGCGCACCTCGCCCCCTACCTGCCCTCGCACCCGCTCGCGCAGCGGGCCGAGCACGCGGGCGGCTTCGTCTTCGACGGGGGTCCGATCTCGGCGGCGCCCTACGGCTCGGCATCCATTCTGCCGATCTCGTGGGCGTACATCCGGATGATGGGGGCCGCGGGCCTCCGAGAGGCGACCGGTGCCGCGGTGCTGTCGGCGAACTACATCGCCGCGCGCCTCGGTGAGCACTATCCCGTGCTCTACGCCGGGGAGGGTGGGCTCGTCGCGCACGAGTGCATCCTCGACCTGCGCCCGCTCAAAGAGGAGACCGGAGTCACCGTCGACGATGTGGCCAAGCGCCTGATCGACTACGGGTTCCACGCGCCGACGATGTCGTTCCCCGTCGCGGGCACGCTCATGGTCGAGCCGACCGAGTCGGAGGATCTCGGCGAGATCGAGCGCTTCATCGAGGCGATGATCGCGATCCGCGCCGAGGCGGCGCGCGTGCAGGCGGGGGAGTGGCCGGCATCCGACAACCCCCTCGTGAACGCCCCGCACACCGCCGCGTCGGTGATCGAGGGCTCGTGGGAGCACCCGTACTCGCGAGAGCTCGCGGTGTACCCCGTGCACACGCTGGTGCGCACGAAGTACTGGCCGCCCGTCCGCCGCATCGACAACGCCTACGGCGACCGCAACCTCGTGTGCGCCTGCCCGCCCGTGGAGGCCTTCGCCTAGCGCCCGCGCCCTCTTCGCGAGAAGGCATGCAGCGCGGCTCGCGCGGCTCCGTGGGGCGCGTTGCATGCCTTCTCGGAACGTCCGGAAACCGGCGTAGCCCGGGTCGTGCGGGCGTGGAGTCGGTTAGAGCGAGCGGGGGTTTCGGCGGAGCGTTGCGAGCATGCCGTGCTGACGCGCCCGTTCCGGGCGAAGGCCAGCGGCGGCGAGCGACCGGTCGAGGGGGTCCGCGCGCATGGCATCCGTCCAGTCCCACCGCGCGAAGCCAATCAGATGACGGCGAAGGCGGTCTTCACGACGTTTCTCGCCGATGACGGATGCCACGGCATCCGCTGAGTACTTTCCGTAACCGTCTGATTCGCCGGCGACCCCGTATTCCTCCCAGAAGAAATCGACACGATCCTCGACTCCCTCGAACCGGAACGTGCGTTGCAGGGTCGGGGGAGGGTAGCCCAGCCAATCGATCACGGCACGGCTGACGCTCTCTCCAACCGACTCTGCGCGCCCCTCGGCTTTATCGATCGCCCACCGCGCTCGGCGCGTGCCGCGGCTGCCGTCAGCGCGGCACGCGAGTCGGTCTGCGATCGTGTCGAGAGTCAGATGAGCAGCAGAGCCCGGGCCGATCGCGGCGTCGAGCGTCGCGAGCGCGAACGCAGGCGGCAACACCCGGGCGAGGTCGACGACGGTGTCGGCGACACCGACGACGTCGTTGTCGCCGTGGCGGCTCACGATGCGTGGTGTTCGACTCGTGTGCACGGCGATGTCGCCGAAGGTCGTCGACCGCGCCGCGACGGGGTCGTAGACGTGGATGTTGCGTGGTTCGCCGAAGAGAGGCAGTCCGCATAGTGCCGCGGCTGATTCGAGGCAGAACACCGAGTTCGGTCGCACCGCGGCGACGGCATGCACCCTGGTGAGGTAGCGGTCCCACGGCGCGAGCGCACGCCACGGAGCCACAGGCACGTAGACGCCGCGGCGCACCCGAATCTGGCCGGGTAGCTCCCGCGGCCGCCCCGTCGGATCGGCATCGTGAGCGATGAGAAGCGGCACGGGGCACGGCCGCAGCGAGGTTGCGAGGTCCATCCGCCCAGCCTCGATGCCGATGGGCACCGTATCCGGGTTATCCCCACCCGGTCCTCTTCGCACCCGCGATTCTCGACCTTGTGGAGGAGGCGCCGCACCGCTCCGACGCGCCCCCCACTTCACGCCGAGACGGCATGCAGCGCGGCGTACGCCCCCGCGTTTCACGCGCTGCATGCCGTCTCGGCGGAGGGGCCGGACCGGGGCCACGCGCGTGACGCGGGTCAGAACAGGGCGGGCCACCAGGCGGCGGCGAGGGGGTAGCCGACGAAGGCGATCACGTCGATCAGGGTGTGGGCGATCACGAGGGGCATCACCCGGCCCCAGCGCTGGTAGACCCAGCCGAAGACGATGCCCATCGCGATGTTGCCGACGATCGGGCCGAAGCCCTGGTAGGCGTGGTACGCGCCGCGGAGCGCCGCCGTCGAGAGGATGATCGTCAACGTGCCCCAGCCGAGCCGGCGGAGCCGGTCGAACAGGTACCCGATGAAGATGACCTCCTCGGTGAGCCCCGCGCGCAGCGCGGCGATCAGCAGCAGGGGGACCGTCCACCACGAGCCGTCGAGCGGCGCGGCATCCACCTGCACGGTCAGACCGAGCGCGCGCCCGGCCGCGTAGAGCCCGAGCCCCGGCACGCCGATGACGAGCACGAGCAGGATGCCTGCGCCGAGATCCCGTCCGAAGACGCGGAAGTCGAGGCCGATGCGGCAGAAGGCGGAGCGTCCCGGCTCCCACAGCAGGTAGATCGCGAGCGCCACCGGCGCGAAACCGAAGAACGCCCCGACGAACTGGTAGAGCACGTCCCAGAACTGTTCGGCGTCCGCCCCCGGGTTGAGCGCGGTGGACTGGTCGCCGAGCGCCTGCTCCCTCGTCAGCGCCTGGATGAGCGCCAGCACCGAGTACACCGCCGACCGACCCACCGACAGGGCGAGGACGATCGCGATCTCCCACCAGAGCGAGGTGCGCAACGCGGCACGCGAAGTCAGGGGTGCGACAGGACCGATTGGGTGACGATTGGCGCTCATCTTGTCAGATTGCCACGTCTGGAGTCCGTTGAGTTAAGGGTCTGTAACGTTTTCCGAGGTTGATTTGTCGAAGACTGTTCGGTTACTTACAGTTTCCCTATTCCCGCCCCTGCGTTCACACAGCACGCCGTGGGCGATTCACCCTGCACAGGAGGACAAGTTGAAGCGCAACAAGATCGCCCTCGCGGGCATCGCGCTGCTCGTCGCCGGAGGACTCGCCCTCACGGGCTGCTCCGGCAGCGGCGGCGGCACGCCGAGCGCATCGGGCGGCGGCGACAGCACCGCCATCATCAAGACCAATGGGACTGAGCCCGCGAACCCGCTGATCCCGACCAACACCAACGAGGTCGGTGGCGGCAAGATCCTCGACGAGATCTTCGCGGGCCTGGTCTACTACGACGCCAAGGGCGCGCCGCAGAACGACATGGCCGAGTCGATCACCGTCGACGACGCGCAGAACCTCACGGTCAAGCTCAAGAAGGGCCAGAAGTTCACGGACGGCACCGAGGTGCAGGCCCACAACTTCATCGACGCGTGGAACTACGGTGCGCTGCAGTCCAACGCCCAGCTCAACAGCTACTTCTTCGAGGACATCGAGGGCTTCGAGAACAACGCGGGCGCGGACGGCCAAGCCGGAACCGACGACGACCTCTACGGCGCGCAGGGCCCGATGTCCGGTCTGAAGGAAGTCGACGACTACACCTTCACGATCGCGCTCAACAAGCCGGCCTCCGACTTCGCGCTGCGCCTGGGCTACTCGGCGTTCTACCCGCTGCCCGACGCCGCGTTCGAGGACATGGATGCCTTCGGCCAGAACCCGATCGGCAACGGCCCCTACAAGATCGCCTCCGACGACGCGTGGCAGCACGACGTGCAGATCTCGCTCGTGAAGAACGAGGACTACCAGGGCGGCCGTGCAGCGCACAACGCCGGCCTCGACATCGTCTTCTACGGGACGCAGGACGCGGCATACGCCGACCTGCTCTCGGGTCAGGTCGACGTGATCGACGGCGTCCCGCCGTCCGCGCTCGCGACCTTCCAGTCCGAGCTCGGCGACCGCGCGGTCAACCAGCCCGCCGCGATCTTCCGGTCCTTCACCGTCCCGGAGCGCCTCCCGCACTTCTCGGGCGAGGAGGGCCAGCTGCGCCGCCAGGCGATCTCCATGTCGATCAACCGGCCGGAGATCACCAAGGTCGTCTTCAACGAGACCCGCACCCCCGCGAGCGACTTCACCTCGCCCGTCATCGACGGTTGGTCGGACAAGCTCGAAGGCTCCGAGGTGCTCGCGTACAACCCCGACGAGGCGAAGAAGCTGTGGGCCCAGGCCGACGCCATCGCGCCGTGGTCGGGCGCGTTCCAGATCTCGTACAACGCTGACGGCGGCCACCAGACGTGGGTCGACGCGGTGACCAACTCGATCAAGAACACCCTCGGCATCGACGCGTCGGGCAACCCCTACGCCGACTTTGCCTCACTCCGCAAGGACGTCACGGGTCGCACGATCCAGACGGCGTTCCGCACCGGATGGCAGGCCGACTACCCCGGTCTGTACAACTTCCTCGGCCCGCTCTACGCGACCAACGCCGGCTCGAACGACGGTGACTACTCGAACCCCGAGTTCGACAAGCTCCTCTCCGACGGCATCTCAGCGACCGACTCGGCCACGGCCAACGAGTACTTCCAGAAGGCGCAGTCGATCCTGCTGAAGGACCTCCCGGCGACCCCGCTGTGGTACCAGAACGTCACCGGCGGTTTCGCCGAGGGCGTGCAGAACGTCGAGTTCGGTTGGAACTCGGTGCCGCTGTACTACCTCATCACCAAGTAATCAGATCATCCTGATCATCCGTGGGGCGGTGACACCTCGTCACCGCCCCGCGGTATGTCCATCTGGCTCTCGCGTCCGCGCCGTCTGCGCGGCACGATGCTTCTCGCGGGTGAGCCGGCCGTACCCGACGGGCCGCACCCCACATCTGAAGGAGAGGGATGTTCGGTTACATCCTCAGACGCCTGTTGCAGGTGATCCCGGTGTTCTTCGGGGCCACACTGCTCATCTATTTCATGGTCTTCGCGCTGCCCGGAGACCCGATCGTCGCCCTGTTCGGCGACAAGACGCCGAACCCCGCGGTCGTCGAGCAGCTGCGCGCGCAATACCACCTCGATCAGCCGTTCCTCGTGCAGTACTTCTACTACATCACCGGCATCTTCCAGGGGGACCTCGGCTCGACCTTCTCGGGCCAGTCGGTCAACGACGTGCTCGCCCGCACCCTCCCGGTCACGGCGCGCCTCGCCGTCATGGCCATCGCGATCGAGTTCACGCTGGCGATCATCATCGGCACGATCTCGGCGCTGCGCAAGGGCAAGCTTTTCGACAACACGATGCTCGTGATCGCGCTGATCTTCGTGGCGGTGCCGATCTTCGTCCTGAGCTTCCTGGCGCAGTACTTCCTCGCGATCCAGTGGGGCTGGTTCAAGCCCACCGTGGGTGCGCAGAACGACTGGGGCGACCTGTGGCTGCCGGCCATCGTGCTCGGCCTCAGCCTGTACGCCACCAGCATGCGGCTCATGCGCTCCTCGGTCATCGACACGCTCAACCAGGACTGGGTGCGCACCGCGTACAGCAAGGGCCTGCCGCGTCGCCGCGTCATCCCCGTGCACGTGCTGCGCAACTCGCTCATCCCCGTCATCACGAACACCGCCACCAACTTCGGCGTGCTGCTGGTGGGTGCGACCGTGACCGAGGGCATCTTCAACGTGCCCGGCGTCGGCAACACGCTCTTCCTCGCCATCCAGAAGCACGAGGGTCCGACCGTCGTGTCCTTCGTCACGGTGTTCGTCATCATCTACGTGCTCGTCAACCTGCTCGTGGACCTGCTCTACGGCCTGCTCGACCCGAGGATCCGCTATGTCAAGTGATCGCAACGACCCCACGGGGGTGAACCACTACGTCGCTCCCGTCCCGACCACGACGCTCGTCGTCGACGCCGTCCGCGTCGACGAGAAGCCGAGCAACCTCTGGACGGACGCGTGGCGCGACCTGCGCCGCCGCCCCGTGTTCTGGCTGAGCCTGCTGGTGGTGGCCATCGTCCTGCTCATGGCCATCTGGCCGACCCTGTTCACGCAGGTTCCGCCGAACAACGACTGCCAGCTCGGAAACAGCAACGGCGGCCCGACCGACGGGCATCCGCTCGGCTTCACGTTCCTCGGCTGCGACGTCTGGGCGCGCATGGTCTGGGGTGCGCGCACCTCGCTGACCGTCGGCCTGCTCGCGACGATCATCGGCACGGTCATCGGCCTCATCATGGGCGCGTTCGCCGGCTTCTACGGCGGCTGGCTCGACTCGCTGCTCTCGCGCATCGGCGACATCTTCTTCTCGATCCCGTACATCCTCGCGGCGATCGTCGTCATGAGCGTCTTCTCCACGAACCGCAACGTGTTCACGCTGGCGTTCGCGATCGGTGGCTTCGCCTGGGCATCCACGGCCCGTGTCGTGCGCGCCGAAGTGCTGCGCGTGCGTCAGGCCGACTTCGTCACCGCGTCCCGGGCGCTCGGCAAGTCGCGCTTCGGCACCCTCATCAGCCACGTCGTGCCGAACGCGATCGCGCCGCTGCTGGTCATCACGACGATCTCGCTCGCCTACGCGATCGTCGCAGAGGCGACGCTGGCGTTCCTGGGTGTCGGTCTCGGCAGCAACGTCATGTCGTGGGGTAATGACATCGCGCAGGCGCAGCAGTCGCTGCGCGTCGCGCCGATGGCGCTCATCTACCCGTCGATCATCCTCACGGTCACGGTGCTGGCCTTCATCCTTCTGGGCGAGCTCATCCGCGACGCCCTCGACCCGAGAGCGAGGGCACGCCGATGACCGGGGCCTCCCGCGAACCGCTGCTGAGCGTGCGCGACCTCCGCGTCGCGTTCGAATCCCAGTCGGGCAGCCGCGAAGTGCTGCACAACGTCAGCTTCGACATCTTCCCCGGCGAGACGATCGCCATCGTGGGGGAGTCGGGGTCGGGCAAGTCCACGACCGCATCCGCGATCATCCAGCTGCTGCCGGGCACCGGTCACGTCACGTCGGGCAGCATCATGCTCGGCGACGACGACCTCACCCTGTACAACCAGGCGCAGATGGCGAAGATCCGCGGTCGCGAGATCGGCTACGTCCCGCAGGACCCGATGTCGAACCTCAACCCGGTGTGGTCCATCGGCTTCCAGGTGAAGGAGGCGGTGCGCGCCAACGGCATCGCCAGCGGCAAGAAGGAGATCGAGGCGCGCGCCGTCGAGGTGCTCAAGCAGGCGGGTCTGGCGGATGCCGAGAAGCGCATGCACCAGTACCCGCACCAGTTCTCCGGCGGCATGCGCCAGCGGGCGCTGATCGGCATCGGCCTCGCCGCCGACCCGAAGCTGCTGATCGCCGACGAGCCGACCTCGGCTCTCGACGTGACGGTGCAGCGCGTGATCCTCGACCACATGGCGAAGCTCACCCGCGAGAAGGGCACCTCGGTGCTGCTGATCACCCACGACCTCGGCCTCGCCGCCGAGCGCGCGGAGCGGATCATCGTGATGAAGGACGGCGAGATCGTCGAGTCCGGCCCGAGCCGCCTCATCCTCGAGAACCCGCAGCACCCGTACACGCAGCGCCTCGTCGCCGCCGCGCCCTCGATCGCCTCGCAGCGCATCCAGGCCGTGGCGGAGGACCGCGGCGTGAAGTCCCTCGACGACCTCGCCGACGCGACGCCGACGCTGCGCGTGCGCGGCCTGACGAAGGATTACAAGATCCGTCAGGGCAGCTTCCGCAGCGAGCCGTTCCGCGCCGTGGATGCCGTGTCGTTCGACATCCCGCGCGGGAAGACGCTGGCGCTGGTGGGCGAGTCGGGATCGGGCAAGTCGACGGTCGCGAAGATGGTGCTGAAGCTCGAAGACCCGACCTCCGGGGCGATCGAGATCGACGGCGTCGACGTCTCCGGGCTCTCCCGCAAGCAGACCTTCGACCTGCGCCGGCGCATGCAGCCGGTGTTCCAGGACCCGTACGGTTCGCTCGACCCGATGCGCAACATCGGCAACACGATCGCCGAGCCGCTCGAGATCCACAAGGTCGGCGACTCCGCGTCGCGTCGCGCCCGGGTCAACGAGCTCCTCGACCAGGTGTCGCTGCCGCGTGCGCTCGCCTCGCGCTACGCGAACGAGCTCTCGGGCGGCCAGCGGCAGCGCGTCGCGATCGCCCGTGCCCTCGCGCTCAAGCCCGACATCGTCATCCTCGACGAGGCGGTCTCGGCGCTCGACGTGCTGGTGCAGGATCAGATCCTGAAGCTGCTCGCCGACCTGCAGTCGGAGCTCGGGCTCACGTACCTGTTCATCACGCACGACCTCGCGGTGGTCCGCGTGGCGGCCGACCTCGTCTGCGTCATGGAGCGCGGCAAGGTCGTCGAGCAGGGCACGGTCGACGAGATCTTCGCGAACCCGACCCAGCCGTACACGAAACGTCTGCTCGACGCGATCCCCGGCGCCTCGATCCCGCTCGGCGGGGGAGCGGCGGCCGGGTCTTGAGCGTGCAGCACTCCTCCGGCGCGGCGGGGTCGTCCCCGCCGCGCCGGACCCTTCGTGCGACCTCGGGCACCATCGCACTGATCTTCGCGGGCGCCGTCGCGGTGCTGCTGCTCGGCGACGCGCTCGTGCGGGCGGGTGTCGTCGAGATGCTGCGCCTGGTGCCCTGGGTGCTGCTCGCCGTATGGGCGGTGTACGTGCTGCTCTACGCCTCGCACATCACCTTCGACCGCGAGGGCGCCACCGTGCAGAACTATCTGCGTATCACCCGGGTGCCCTGGCCGCGCGTGCGCGACATCGCGATGCGCTGGCAGGTCGTGTTCGGCCTCGACGACGGCTCGTCGCTGCCCGCCTACGGCGGCCCGGTGGCGGGTCGGCCGGGGCGCGCACCCCGCACCGACCGGACGCGGTCGGCCGGCACGGGCCCCGCCGACCCGTCACCGGGGCGCGCGGTGCCCGCCGCGCTGCGCGACGTCGCCGAACTGCGTGACGCCTGGCAGGGCGTGGATGCCTGGCAGTCGGGCGACGCCGCCGGGGCACCCGCCGGTCGGGATGCCGGCGACCTCGGCATCCAGCGATCGTGGGATGTTCCCGCCCTCGTGGCTCTCGCCGTCATCGTGGTCGGCGCAGTGATCTCTGCGCTCAGCACGACCGCCTGAAAGTATCAGGATTGCCTATGAACGCCACCACGCACGGGTCATTTTGCGAAGGCGTGACCCAATGTTACGGTCGTGCAAAGACTCCCCATCAACGACGGTCGCAGCGTGGCTCTGGGGTTAGGGTCGAAGGATCGGGCTCGACGGTATCGCGGCCCCGCACACGCTGCATTCCCCAGACTGACCCTGACGAAAGAACGACGATGTGCACGTCTGACCCCCGGCAGGCCGCGAGGCCGGCTCAATGACCATCTACATCTTTCGGCGGTTCCTGAACTACGCCATCCTGAGCCTCATCGCGACGTGCATGGCGTACATCCTCGCGAGCATCGCGCTCGACCCCGCCGCGCGCTTCTACGGAATGAACCCGAGTCCGCCGCAGTCCTCGATCGACGCGTCGCTGGATGCCATGGGCGTGAACCCCGACGTGCCGATCCTCGTGCGGCTGTGGCACTGGCTGACGAACCTGTTCACCCAGTTCTCGCTCGGCACCACGGTCGGGGGCGCCCAGGTGACGGCGGAGATCGCCGCTCGCTCGGGCGCGAGCCTGCGGCTGCTGCTCATCGGCTCGATCATCGGCGCCATCCTCGGCGTGCTGCTGGGCGTCTGGGGGGCGGTGCGCCAGTACCGCGCCAGCGACCAGATCGTCACGTACGCCTCCTACATCGTGTTCGCGACGCCGACCTTCGTGATCGGCGTGCTGCTGATGATCCTCGCGACGCAGTTCAACAACCTCGTCGGGTCTCAAGTCATCACCTTCACCGGTGAGTACACGGCGGGCATCAGCGGCAGCTGGTGGGATCTCGCCCTCGACAGGGCCATCCACCTGCTGCTGCCCACGATCGCGCTCGTGCTCATCAGCGCGGCATCCTTCTCGCGCTATCAGCGCAGCGTCATGCTCGACGTGCTCGGCGCCGACTACATCCGCACCGCCCGCGCCAAGGGGCTGCCGCGCACGAAGGCGCTCTTCCGGCACGGCGTGCGGCTGGCCCTCATCCCGATGTCGACCTTCTTCGCCTACAGCTTCGGCACGCTGATCGCGGGCTCCGCGATGCTCGAGATCGTCTTCAGCTGGCGCGGCATGGGGCAGTTCCAGATCGAGGCCATCCAGAAGAACGACATCAACGCGGTCGCCGGTGCCGCCCTGTTCGTCGCGATCCTGTACCTCATCGCGTCGACGCTGTCCGAAGTGCTCTACGCCGCACTCGATCCGAGAGTGAGGAGCTGACGTGTCCGTGATGCAGGAGAAAGCGATCGAGGAGTCGCTCGAGAGCGTCAGCGACGTCACGCAGACCCGCAAGCCGCTCTCGCGCTCGGGGCTCGTCTGGTCGCGGTTGAAGAAGATGCCCCGATTCTGGATCGGCATCGTGGTCGTCGTCGCGATCATCCTCTGGGCGTTCGTCGGGCCGCTCGTCTATCCGTGGTCGATCACCGACCGCGATCCGCTCAACATGGGCATGGGCCCGACCATGATCCACTGGTTCGGCACCAACTCGATCGGGCAGGACATCTACGCCCAGACCCTCGCGGGCCTGCAGAAGTCGCTCGTCATCGGTCTGGTCGCCGGACCGACGGCCACGATCATCGCGGCGCTCGTGGGTTCGACGGCCGGATACATCGGCGGCTGGGTCGACCGGGTGATCCAGTGGATCATCCTGCTGCTGCTCGTCATCCCCGCCTTCTTCCTGTTCATCCTGCTGAGCCCGCTCATCAAGGGGCTGTCGTGGGTGGTGCTGATGTTCTACATCGCCCTGTTCAGCTAGATGATCATGGCGCAGGTCGTCAGGTCCCAGACGAGATCCCTCCGCAACCGCGACTTCGTGCGCGCCGCGCGCTATATGGGCGAGCCGACGCACACGATCCTCTCGCGCCACATCATCCCGAACATGGCGTCGCTGCTCATCATCGACGCGACGCTCGGCGTCGTCTCTGCGATCATGGCCGAGACGTCCCTCAGCTACTTCGGCTTCGGCATCCAGAAGCCCGACGTCTCCCTCGGCACGCTCCTGTCCGACGGCACCGCCGCGGCGGTGACGCGCCCGTGGCTGTTCGTCTTCCCCGCCTTCGTCCTCATCATCCTGCTGTTCGCCATCAGCCTCGTCGGCGATGCGCTGCGCGACGCGATCGACCCCACCTCTGGAATGAACCGTGACTGAGCCCGCCACCTTCGCCACCGCAACGCGCGAGCGGACGGGGACACCGCTCCTGTCGGTGCGCGACCTGAGCGTCACGTTCCCGCAGCGCGACGGCGACGCCGTGCAGGCGGTGCGCGGGATCTCGTACGACGTCTACCCGGGCGAGTTCCTCGGCATCGTGGGGGAGTCGGGATCGGGCAAGTCGGTCTCGTCGCTCGCGATCATGGGCCTGCTGCCCTCGACGGCCGAGATCACCGGCTCGATCGAGTTCGAGGGCCGCCCGCTGATCGGTCTCGACGACAACAAGCTCTCCCGCATCCGCGGCAAGGAGCTGGCGATGGTCTTCCAGGACCCGCTGTCGGCGCTCACCCCCGTCTACACCGTCGGCGACCAGATCAGCGAGGCGCTGCGCCTGCACGACAGCAAGCTGTCGATGCAGGCCGCCGCCGCCCGCGCCGTCGAGTTGCTCAAGGTCGTCGGCATCCCCGACGCCGAGCGGCGCGCCCGCGCGTTCCCGCACGAGTACTCCGGCGGCATGCGTCAGCGCGCGATGATCGCGATGGCGATCGCGAACGACCCGAAGGTCATCATCGCCGACGAGCCGACGACCGCGCTCGACGTCACGATCCAGGCGCAGATCCTCGAGGTGCTCGAGACGGCCAAGGACATCACCGGGGCATCCGTCGTGCTCATCACGCACGACCTCGGTGTCGTCGCCGGCCACGCCGACCGCGTCGGGGTGATGTACGCCGGCAAGATGGTCGAGCTCGGCGCGACCGGCGAGGTGTTCGCCGCGCCGCAGATGCCGTACACGATCGGCCTCCTGCGCTCGGTGCCGAACATGCTCACCGCCGGCACGCAGCGGCTCGTGCCGCTGGAGGGGCGCCCGCCGTCCCTCGCGAACCTGCCGAAGGGATGCCCCTTCGCCGCCCGCTGCCCGATCGCGGTCGACGCGTGCCGAGAGGTCGAGCCCTCGCTCGTCGCGCACGATCCGGCCTCGCCGACCCATGTCTCCGCGTGCATCCGCGCCGGAGAGATCGTGGACGGCGAGCTGGTGCGGGCCGAGGTGTTCCCCCGCCCCGAGCCGCTTCCGGCCGAAGAGCGCGCCGAGACCGATCAGCAGCCGGTGCTCGAGGTGTCCGACCTCACACGGCACTTCCCGTTGATGCGCGGTTCGGTGTTCCCGCGACGCGTCGGCACGGTGCGCGCCGTCGACGGGGTGTCGTTCACGCTTCGCCCCGGGCGCACGCTCGGCCTCGTGGGAGAGTCGGGGTGCGGCAAGACGACGACGATCCTCGAGGTGATGGAGATGACCGCCCCGCAGTCGGGGTCGATCCGCATCGAGGGCGTCGATGTCTCCGAGGCGTCGAAGAAGGAGATCAAGAACCTCCGGCGCGACGTGCAGATCGTCTTCCAGGACCCGATGGGCGCGATCGACCCGCGCCTCCCGGTCGGCGAGGTGATCACGGAGCCGCTGCGCGTGCAGGGCGTTTCGAAGTCCGAACGCGACGAGCGCGTCGCGGAGCTGCTCGACCTCGTGGGGCTCGACCCCGCGATGGCCGACCGGTACCCGCACGAGTTCTCCGGCGGTCAGCGCCAGCGCATCGGCATCGCTCGCGCTCTGTCGACCAACCCCGCCGTGCTCATCCTCGACGAGCCGGTCTCCGCCCTCGACGTGTCGATCCAGGCGGGTGTCATCAACCTGCTCGAGGACCTGCGCGAGCGTCTGGGGCTCTCGTACCTCTTCGTCGCGCACGACCTCGCCGTCGTCCGGCAGATCGCCGACGACGTCGCGGTCATGTACCTCGGCGTGATCGTCGAGCAGGGCCCCGCCGCCGAGGTGTTCAACAATCCGCGGCATCCGTACACGAAGGCGCTGATCTCCGCGGCGCCGATCCCCGACCCGGCGATCGAGCGCGGACGCACCCGGATCCTCCTCAACGGCGACCTGCCGAGCCCCACGCAGGAGATCAGCGGATGCCGCTTCCGCACCCGTTGCCCGCTCTATGCGCTCCTCGACGAGTCCGCGCAGGAGCTCTGCCGGGCCTCCGACCCGCAACTCACCCCCCACGGCCGTTCGAAGGTCGCGTGCCACCACGCCGACCGCTCCGAGCTCGTCTCCGACACGGTGCTGGCCGCCGCGTCGTAACAGACCCCCGGCGAGCGCACCACCTCGCCCGGGCCCCCAGAAGGTAACGAAAGGAAAGATCACATGAGGACACGGAGTGCAAAAGCGCTCGGCGCCGTCGCTCTGCTCAGCGCAGCAGCGATGGTCTTCGCCGGCTGCGCCGCAGGCAACACCGCGCCGAGCTCGACCGACAGCCCGGCAGCGGCGCTGCCGACGGTCGACTGGGATGCCGCCGACGCGGGCGACGTTCAGGACGGCGGCACGCTGACGCTCGCCGTCGGCGCCCTGCCGGTCAACTACAACAACTCGCAGATCGACGGCAACGAGGTCGACACCAACACGCTGCTCTCGCCCACCCAGGGCGGGCCGCTGCGGATCACCACCGACGGCGGCACCGAGGTCAACCCCGACTACGCGTCCTCGGTCGAGCTCACGAGCGAAGACCCCCAGGTCGTCGAGATCAAGCTCAACCCCAAGGCGGTCTGGGAAGACGGCACGCCCATCACCGTCGCCGACTACGAGGCCACCTGGAAGGCGCTCAACGGAACCAACGAGGCCTACCAGGTCGTCTCGACGACCGGGTGGGACCAGATCGGCTCGGTCGAGCAGGGCTCGGACGAGTTCGACGTGAAGGTCACCTTCAGCTCGGTGTTCGCCGACTGGCAGAGCCTGTTCGGCGGCACGGTGCTGCCCGCTGCCATCGCGAACGACCCGACGGCCTTCAACACGGGGTACACCGCGAAGGCGATGCCGTCGTACGGCCCGTACGTGATCTCCAACATCGACCAGACCGGCCAGGTCGTCACCCTGACGCCCAACCCGGTGTGGTGGGGCGAGAAGCCGAAGCTCGACACGATCCTCTTCAAGGTGGTCAGCCAGGCCCAGCAGGGCTCGTCGTTCGCCAACAAGGAGATCGACGCGCTGTACATCTCGGCGAACGCCGACCTGTACGCCACCGCGAAGTCGCGTGACGACGCCGAGATCCAGGCCACGAACGGTCTCACCTGGACCCACGTCACGATGAACGCCAAGTCGGGCCCGCTGTCGGACGTCAACGTCCGCAAGGCCGTGGCATCCGTCGTCAACCGCGAGCAGATCGCGGCGGCTGCCAACACCCCCGTCGGTGTTCCCGCCGTCACCCAGGGCGACTACATCTTCATGAACGGCCAGAAGGGCTACCAGGACAAGGCGCTGCCGCGCGACACCGCCGCGGCCGAGGGCTTCCTGAAGGACGCCGGCTACACGAAGGAGGGCGACAGCTGGACGAAGGACGGCGAGGCGCTCAAGCTCACGATCACGGTTCCCGCCGACACGACGACGAACATCCAGCGTTCCGAGCAGGTGCAGGCCGACCTCGGTGACTTCGGCATCCCGGTCGAACTGACGACGGTTCCGGTCGCGCAGTACTTCAGCGACTACGTGATCCCCGGCAACTTCGAGATGGTCAGCTTCTCGTGGCAGGGCACGCCCTTCCCGATCTCGTCGAGGGAGTCGCTGTTCTACCCGCTCGACTCGGGTCAGAACTACACCGGCACGACCGACGAGAAGCTCGGCGACCTGTGGACCAAGGCGAACACCGAACTCGACCCCGACAAGCGCATCGAGATCGCGCACGAGATCAACGACACCATCTGGTCGTACGTCCCGATGTTCCCGATCGCGCCGCTGCCCAACGTGTGGGCCGTGAAGCAGGGCCTCGTCAACTACGGTGCGGCGATGTTCGGCTACTCGCCGGTCGACTGGACGGTCGTCGGCTGGAAGAAGTGAGGTCTGACCGTCACTGACGGTCATCCCTTGTAGAATGGGATGCGCTCCGCTCGGGGCGCATCCCATTCTTTCGTTAGGCATTCCATGGCGCACGCCCTCCGTCCGGACCTCCGCAACGTCGCGATCGTGGCGCACGTCGACCACGGCAAGACGACGCTCGTCGACGCGATGCTGCGCCAGACCGGCTCCTTCGGCTCGCACGAGCACATGGAAGAGCGCGCCATGGACTCGAACGACCTCGAGCGCGAAAAGGGCATCACGATCCTCGCCAAGAACACGGCGATCACCTACAACGGCGTCCACACCGACACCCCCGTGACGATCAACGTGATCGACACCCCCGGTCACGCCGACTTCGGCGGCGAGGTCGAGCGCGGCCTGTCGATGGTCGACGGCGTGGTGCTGCTCGTGGATGCCTCGGAGGGCCCGCTTCCGCAGACCCGCTTCGTGCTGCGCAAGGCGCTCGAGGCGAAGCTCCCGGTCATCCTGCTGGTCAACAAGACCGACCGCCCCGACGCGCGCATCGCCGAGGTCGAGGAGGAGGCGCACGACCTGCTGCTGGGCCTCGCCGGCGACCTCGTCGACGATGTGCCCGACCTCGACGTCGACGCGCTCCTCGACGTGCCGGTCGTCTACGCCTCCGGGCGCGCCGGCGCGGCATCCCGCACCCGTCCGGAGAACGGCACGCTGCCCGACAACGACGACCTCGAGCCGCTGTTCGAGGCGATCCTCGAGCACGTGCCCGCCCCGGCCTACGACGACGAGGCGCCGCTGCAGGCGTGGGTGACGAACCTCGACTCGTCGCCGTTCCTCGGGCGCCTGGCGCTGCTGCGCGTGTTCAACGGCACGCTGAAGAAGGGCCAGACCGTCGCCTGGGTGCGCCACGACGGCACCCACTCCAACGCCCGCATCACCGAACTGCTGAAGACCCGCGCCCTCGACCGCTACCCGGCCGAGTCTGCGGGCCCCGGCGACATCGTCGCCATCGCCGGCATCGAGGACATCACGATCGGCGAGACCATCGCCGACCCCGAAGACGTGCGCGCGCTTCCCGCGATCACGGTCGACGACCCCGCGATCTCGATGACGATCGGCACGAACACCTCGCCCCTCATGGGCAAGGTGAAGGGCCACAAGCTGACCGCGCGCATGGTGAAGGACCGCCTCGACCGCGAGCTCATCGGCAATGTGTCGCTCAAGGTCGTCGACATCGGACGTCCGGATGCCTGGGAGGTGCAGGGCCGCGGCGAGCTCGCGCTCGCGATCCTCGTCGAGAACATGCGCCGCGAAGGCTTCGAGCTGACCGTCGGCAAGCCCCAGGTGGTCACTCGCAAGGGTGAGGACGGCAAGGTCAAGGAGCCGTTCGAGCACCTGACGATCGACGCGCCCGAAGAGCACCTCGGCGCGATCACGCAGCTGATGGCGGCGCGCAAGGGCCGGATGGACACGATGACCAACCACGGCACTGGCTGGGTGCGCATGGAGTTCGTCGTGCCCTCGCGCGGGCTCATCGGGTTCCGCAGCGAGTTCCTCACGATCACGCGCGGCACCGGCATCGCCAACGCGATCTCGTACGGCTACGACGACTGGGCCGGCGCCATCTCGACGCGTCAGAACGGGTCGATCGTCGCCGACCGGTCGGGTGTCGTCACGCCCTTCGCCATGATCGCCCTGCAGGAGCGCATGTCGTTCTTCGTGCAGCCGACCGAAGAGGTCTATGAGGGCATGGTGATCGGCGAGAACTCGCGCGCCGACGACATGGACGTGAACATCACCAAGGAGAAGAAGCTCACGAACATGCGTTCGTCGACGTCCGACTCCTTCGAGTCGATGACGCCGCCGCGCGTGCTCACGCTGGAGGAGTCGCTCGAGTTCGCGCGCGACGACGAATGCGTCGAGGTCACGCCCGAGAAGGTGCGCATCCGCAAGGTCGTGCTGGATGCCACGGAGCGCGGCCGCGCCACGGCGCGCGCGAAGCGCCAGGACGCGAACGCCTGAGCGCGGGGCGCGCGTCAGGCGCGGAGGACCTTGTCCATCGCCTTGCCGCGCGCGACCTCGTCGACGAGCTTGTCGAGGTAGCGGATCCGCTGCATCAGGGGATCCTCGATCTCCTCGACGCGCACGCCGCAGATCCCACCCGTGATGAGGCCCGCGTTCGGGTTCAGATCGGCGTCCGCGAAGAAGTCCCGGAAGGTCGTGTCGGATGCCACGTGAGCGTCGATCTCGTCCTGCGTGAAGCCGGTCAGCCAGCGGATCGCGTCGTCGACCTCGGCCTTCGAGCGCCCCTTCCGCTCCACCTTCTGGATGTACAGCGGGTACACCTTCGCGAAAGGCATCCCGTAGAGGCGCTCGTTCCGGTCCATGCCCACCAGCGTACGCGCCGACGCCGTCTGGCCCCGGGCCCCGCGCCCCGGCGCAACTGCAAGGCCTCGACGCCGACACGCCGTGGTCCGAGCGCCCCGCGCGGCGTGTCGCGCCGAATCCCTTGCAGTTCGGGCGGGCGGGCTCTGCCAGGTCAGTAGGCTCAGGCAGGTGACCACTGACGCCGCCTCCCGCCGCGCGCGGCGGGAGGGGCTCGGGGTCGCGCTCGCCACGAGCGCCTACGGCATCTCGTTCGGTGCGTTGGCCGTGGCATCCGGGCTCGACATCTGGCAGACCTGCGTGCTCAGTCTCGTGATGTTCACCGGGGGTCGCAGTTCGCCTTCATCGGCGTGATCGGCGCCGGGGGAGTGGCGGCCGCCCCCGCCGCGATCGCCTCGTCGGGCCTCCTGGGCGTGCGGAACGTCGCGTACGGCCTGCGGATGGCGCCGGTGGTCGGCACGTCGCCGTGGCGCCGGATCGTCGCCCCGCACTTCACGATCGACGAGTCGACGGCGGTCGCGCTCGCACACGAAGAGCCGAAGGCGCGCCGGCTCGGATTCTGGGTGACCGGCGTCGGCATCTATCTCGGCTGGAACCTCACGACCCTCCTTGGCGCGCTCCTCGGCGACGTGCTCGGCGACCCGAAGCAGTACGGACTGGATGCCGCGGCGGCCGCGGCCTTCCTCGCGCTGCTGTGGCCGCGCCTGCGGCAGCGGCAGGCCATCGCCGTCGGCGTGGCGGCGGCTGTCGTCGCGACCGTGCTGACGCCGGTGCTCCTCCCCGGCATCCCCGTGCTGATCGCCGCGCTCGTCGCCGTCGTCGTCGGGTGGACGAACTGGTTCGCCCCGCGGCGCCCGCCGAGACCGGCGGGTCAGCCGCGCACCGACGCGGGCGGTGACCCGCAGGGTCCCGGGGGAGAGCTGGAGGGACTGCCGTGACCCTCTGGACGGCCGTGCTCGTGGCATCCCTGCTCTGCTTCGCGCTCAAGGCGCTCGGGTATCTCATCCCGCCGCGGTGGTTCACCGCGCCCGCGCCGTCGCGCATCATCGACCTGCTGACCGTGGCGCTTCTCGCCGCCCTGGTCGCCGTGCAGACGCTCGGCGTCGGCCAGCAGATCGTCGTGGATGCCCGGGTGCCGGCGCTGCTCGTCGCCGCCGGGCTGCTCATGGTGCGGGCGCCATTCCTCGTGGTCGTGGTCGCCGCGGCGGTCGTCGCCGCGTTGCTGCGGCTGTGGGGGCTCGCCGCGTAGCGCCGGGGGCCGCGCCGCGCGCGGGGCGGCGCGGATGCCTGTCGCCTAAGCTGGCCGCGTGGGATTCTCCTGGGCGCGCGTGGGCACGTGGATCGTCGCCGGCGTGATCGGCATCGTCTACGGCGTCGCCGGCACGATCGGTCAGGCCGCGATGTGGGGACCGGTGCCGCTCGGGCTCGTCATCGCCGTGATCGGCGTCGGCGCGCTGATGCTCGCCGTCCGCACCCTCACCGACGACCGCTGGGCGGCGCTCGCCTGCGGACTGGGCGTCATGCTCGCCACGCTCGTGTTCTCCGGCCGCGGGCCGGGCGGGTCGATCGTCGTGCCCGCGCCCGCCGACGGGCAGTTCTCCACCGGCGTCGTCTGGACGATCGCCGTGCCGCTGCTCGCCGCGATCATCGTCGGCTGGCCGTCGCGCTCCGGCCGGCGGGACACGCCCGCGCCCCCCAGCGCGTAGACGCGCGACGCCGGACGCGGAACCCGCCGAGCGGACGACGAACTAGACTCGAGGGGTGACGTACGTGATCGCCCTGCCCTGCGTGGATGTGAAGGACCGTGCCTGTGTCGACGAATGCCCCGTCGACTGCATCTACGAAGGCCTGCGCTCCCTCTACATCCATCCGGATGAGTGCGTCGACTGCGGCGCGTGCGAACCGGTCTGCCCCGTCGAGGCGATCTACTACGAGGACGACCTGCCCGAAGAGTGGCAGGACTACTACACGGCCAACGTCGAGTTCTTCGAGGACATCGGCTCGCCCGGCGGCGCGGCGAAGGTCGGCGTGATCGCGAAGGACCACCCCATCATCGCCGCGCTCCCGCCGCAGGGACACTGACCTCGGATGGCCGTCCGCGACCTCGACGAGTACCCGTGGGACGCCGTCGCTCCCTACGCGCGCCGCGCCGCGGAGCACCCCGGCGGCCTCGTCGACCTGTCGATCGGCTCGCCCGTCGATGAGACGCCCGCCGTCGTCGCCGACGCCCTCCGCGCCGCGACCGACGCGCACGCGTACCCGCAGACGGTCGGCACCCCGGCCCTGCGCGAGGCGATCGCCGCCTGGTATGCGCGCCGGCGGGGCGTGCCGGGGCTGGATGCCTCGGAGGTGCTCCCCACCGTCGGCTCGAAGGAGCTCGTCGCGCTGCTGCCGCTGCTGCTCGGACTCGCTGAGGGTGACATCGTCGTGCACCCCCGCGCGGCGTATCCGACCTACGCCGTCGGCGCGAAGCTCGTCGGCGCCACGCCCGTCGCCGCAGACGACCCGGCGACCTGGCCGGAGGGGACGCGCCTCGTCTGGCTGAACACGCCCGGCAACCCCGACGGGCGGGTGCTCGACGTCGAGGCGCTCCGCGCCGCCGTCGCCCGGGCGCGCGAGCTCGGCGCGGTCATCGCCTCCGACGAGTGCTACGCGGAGCTCGGATGGGACGGTGCCTGGGCGAGCGAGCCCGTGCCGAGCATCCTCGACCCCCGCGTGACGGACGGCGATCGCCGAGGCATCCTGTCGGTGTATTCGCTCAGCAAGCAGTCGAACCTCGCAGGGTATCGCGCCGCGTTCCTCGCCGGCGACGCGACGCTCGTCGCGAGCCTGCTCACGGTGCGGAAGCACCTCGGGCTCATGCTGCCGGCCCCTGTGCAGGCGGCGATGACGGCGGCGCTCGGCGACGACGCGCACGTCGCGGCGCAGCGGGAGCGCTACCGTGCCCGCCGCGAGGTGCTGAAGCCCGCGCTCGAGAACGCCGGATTCCGCATCGACCACTCCGAGGGCGGGCTGTACCTCTGGGCGACCGAGGGTCGGGATGCCTGGGACACGATGGGCGCGCTCGCGGAGCGCGGCATCCTGGCCGGCCCCGGGCACTTCTACGGCGAGCACTACCCGCAGCACGTGCGGTTCTCGCTCACCGCGACCGACGAGCGCATCGCGGAAGCCGCGCGGCGACTGTCGGCGGCGCAGGCTTCGCAGACTTCGTAGGTTTCCTCGGAGGCATCCGGCCGTCCTTTGGCGGAGATCTGAGTAGGCCGCGACGACTACTAGGCTGTAAAGGATCCCTCGACCACTGCAAGGAGGCTTCGTGAGCGACACGGGCACCCCCCAGACCGCGACCGTCACCGTCGGCGACAAGACCGCCGAGCTGCCGATCCTCGCCGGCACCGAGGGCGTTCCCAGCGTCGACTTCGCGACGTTCACGAAGCAGACGGGGCACACCGCGCTCGACTATGGCTTCGTGAACACCGCGGCCACTAAGTCGGCGATCACGTTCATCGACGGCGACCAGGGGATCCTCCGCTACCGCGGGTACCCGATCGAGCAGCTCGCGAAGAACAGCACCTACCTCGAGGTGGCCTGGCTGCTGCTCTACGGCGAACTGCCGACGACCGACCAGCTGGGCGAGTGGGACGACAAGATCCGCCACCACACGCTGCTGCACGAGGATCTCAAGCGCTTCTTCTCGTCGCTGCCGCACACGGCGCACCCGATGTCGGTGCTCTCGGCCGCGACCGCGGCGCTCTCGACCTATTACGAGGGCCAGTCCGACCCCGACAACCCCGAGCACGTCGAGCTGAACACGATCCGTCTGCTGGCGAAGCTGCCCGTGATCGCCGCGTATGCGCACAAGAAGTCGATCGGTCAGGCGTTCCTCTACCCGGACAACTCGCTGAGCTTCGTCGACAACTTCCTGAAGCTGAACTTCGGCAACCTGGCCGAGGTGTACGAGGTGAACCCGGTCACCTCGCGCGCGCTCGAGCGTCTGCTGATCCTGCACGAGGACCACGAGCAGAACGCGTCGACCTCGACGGTGCGCCTCGTCGGCTCGACGGGTGCCAACCAGTTCTCGTCGATCTCGGCCGGCATCAACGCACTGTACGGGCCGCTGCACGGCGGCGCGAACGAAGCCGTGCTCGACATGCTGGCGCGCATCCGCGACTCGGGCGAGAGCGTGCAGCGCTTCGTCGAGCGCGTGAAGAACAAGGAAGACGGCGTGAAGCTGATGGGCTTCGGGCACCGCGTCTACAAGAATTACGACCCCCGCGCGAAGCTCGTCAAGGAGTCGGCCGACGAGATCCTCGCCGAGCTGGGCGTGCACGATCCGCTGCTCGACCTCGCGCAGGAGCTCGAGCAGGTCGCCCTCGAGGACGACTACTTCAAGGAGCGCCGGCTCTACCCGAACGTCGACTTCTACACCGGCGTCATCTACAAGGCGATGGGATTCCCCACCCGCATGTTCACGCCGCTGTTCGCGATCGGCCGCCTTCCCGGCTGGCTCGCGCACTGGACCGAGATGCAGAACGACCCGCAGACCAAGATCGGCCGCCCGCAGCAGCTCTACATCGGCGCCGGCGAGCGGAACTACCCGGGCGTCTGACCGGCGGGCGCGACCTCCGCACGCGCAGCGGTCGAGTGCTCTAGTCTGGCCTCGCGCCCCGTCGCCTTCGGCGCGGCGCCAGAAGGAGGTCGGCCATGTGGACGCAGACCGTCGATCCGTTCGGGTCGCTGTGGCTCTCCGCGCTCGTCGCGGCGATCCCGATCGTCGTGTTCCTCGCCGGCCTCGTCGTCTTCAAGCTGAGCGGCATCACCGCCGCGCTCGTCGCCCTGGCGACCCAGATCGTCGTCGCGATGCTGCCGTTCCACATGCCCGCCACAGCCGTCGCGGGCGCGGGGCTGCTCGGTCTGCTGACCGCGATCTGGCCCATCGCCTACATCATCGTGATGGCGGTCTGGCTGTACAAACTCGCCGATGCGAGTGGTCGCTTCGACGTCATCCGAGCCTCCATCGGCGGGGTCTCGCCCGACCAGCGCGTCCAGGTGCTCCTCATCAGCTTCGCGTTCGGCGGGTTCCTCGAGGGTGCCGCGGGGTTCGGCGTGCCGATCGCGATCTGTGCGGCGCTTCTCGTCCAGCTCGGATTCCGGCCGGTGAAGGCCGCGATGATCTCACTCGTCGCGAATGCGGGCGCCGGGGCGTACGGCGCAATCGGCATCCCCGTCATCGTCGGGGCGCAGGTGAGCGGGCTCGACGTGCTGGAGCTCTCCCGCGCCATGGTGCTCATGCTCCAGCCGCTGACCCTCGTCATCCCCTTCGTCCTCGTGGCGATCCTCGATGGGCGGCGGGGCCTGCGCGAGACCTGGCCGATGGCGCTCGTGGTCACCCTGGTCTTCAGCGGTGTCCAGGCATCCGTCCTCTGGTTCCTCGGCCCGGAACTCGCCGACCTCGGTGCCGGCCTCGCCGCGATGGTCGCCATCTTCCTGTTCGGGCGCGTCTGGCAGCCCACGCGGACCTACCGCGAAGACGGGGGGACGGCGCCGGAGCCGGAGCGCCACTCGTTGCGCGAGATCGCGGCGGCGTGGAGTCCGTTCTACATCTTGACGGCGTTCATCCTCGTGTGGAGCCTGCCCGTCTTCAAAGATCTGTTCGCCGCGGGCGGCGCGCTGTCCGCAAGCGTCCTGTCGGTGCCCATCCCGGGGCTCACGGGCGAGGTCACGACCTCGTCGGGGAGCGTCGTCACAGCGACCTGGAGCTTCACCCCGCTGAATGCGACCGGCACCGCCATCCTCCTCGCGGTGCTCGTGACCTTCTTCACCACCGCGACGCTGCGCGCCTCCGATCTCTGGCGCGAGCTGCGCAACACCCTCACCGAGCTCTGGCGCGCGCTGGTGCTGATCGCGCTGATCCTCATGCTCGCGAACATCGCGAACTACGCGGGCGCCTCGACCGCGATGGGCTACGCGCTGGCGGCCGCCGGTCCGGTCTTCCCGCTCCTCGCCCCGATCATCGGGTGGATCGGCGTCTTCCTCACCGGGTCGGTCGTCAACAACAACACGCTCTTCGCGCCGCTGCAGGTCGCGACCGCCGACAAGCTGTCGGTCGACCCGTCGCTCTTCGTGGCCGCCAACACCGCCGGCGGCAACACGGCCAAGGTCATCTCGCCGCAGTCGATCGCGATCGCGGCGGGTGCGGTGGGTCTGTCCGGTCGAGAGAGCGAGATCCTCCGGGCATCCATCCTCTACAGCCTCGGCATGCTCGCGTTCGTGTGCGTGTGGAGCTTCGTGCTGTCGCTGGTGACGTGAGGTGGAGGAGGCGATGAGTTCCCGGCTGTGCGACGGCCCACGCGGACGGCGCGTCGTGATCGAGCTGGTTCGAGACCTTCTGCCGGAAGAGATGCGTCGCGGATTGTTCGAGCTCGCGTACCGGGCCGACGTGGCCGCGGGCGCGGCAGTGACGCGCTTGACCTTCCGTCGCGTGGGGGACGACGGTGGGCAGACGCCGTCCGTGCCGTCACCGGAGCAGCTCGCCGACGCGATCCGGGCTCTCGGGTCGCTGCGTCCCGACGGGGAGGAGCTGGTGGAGTCGGTGCGGCGGTCGGTCGACACCGCCCGGTACTGGCAGGCGGCTGACGGCGACGATCTCGTGGCCGCCGATCCCGTCGTCACCTCGGCACTGGCCGATGTCGGCGCGGGCCTGGCCCGGCGGCCGGATGCCGCATGGTGGCAGCGCGACCGCAGCATCGAGCAGTGGGCGGTCGAGTTCGATCCGGACGGTGACGGAGCGCCGTTCGACCCCGCGCCGGGTGGCGTGCAGCGGTGGCGTGAACGCACCGAAGCCGGGGAGTCGCGCGCCCGCATCGACCGACCGGCCGACCCGACGGCCGGGTGGAGCGGGGATTGGTGGTCGCACCCGTGGGGTGCGCCGCACACGACCGGTGTTCTGAGCTCGGGCCTGCCCGCCGGCATCCCGTACGTCGAGGACGGATTCGGATGGACCCGGGTCAAGTCCCGTGGTGTGGATGCTCCTATTGCTGTCAAGCGGCCAGTGGCGGGCTGATCTGCTCCAGGGTGGCGGTCGCTCGGGCCTCGAGTTCAGGGTCGGCGCGAGTGCCGATCTCGAGTCGTCGGAGCCGCTGGTAGGGGACGCCGAGAGTGGCGGCGAGAACGCTGATCGGGATGCCTTTCGCTTGTCGGCGTGCTCGGAGTTCGCGCCCGACGGGATTGTCGGTGGCGGGATTGAGCAGAGCGGCATAGATCTCGTTCGCGACGTGTCGTTTGAGGCAGCGCATGATGTCACGGTCGGTGAGTTGCTCCGAACGACGCCTCTCGAAGTGGGCCATCGTCCGAGGCTCGCGATGCCGCATGCGCAACAGCACAATCCGGTGCAGCGCGGCGTTCGCGTGCCGGTTCCCGCCGCGAGAGAGTCGATGCCGTGTGCGTTGTCCGGAGGAGGCGGGGATCGGGGCGACACCGGCGAGAGCGGCGAAGCTGGCGCGGGTTCCGAGCCGCTCGGGGTTGTCGCCCGCGGCGACCAGGAGCGTCGCTGCGGTGACAGGACCGACTCCGCTCAGGGACAGCAGCGTGGGGTTGACCTGCCGGACGAGCATCTCCAACTGTTGTTCTATCAGGTCGATCTCGGCTTGCATCGTGAGGTGTCGGACCGCGAACCGTCGCAGTGTCTGCCGGGCGACGACCGCGGGATCGGGGGACGTGATTGTTCCGGGCCGAGTCTTGGCGAGCGTGTTCACCAGACGCGGCCCGCTGAGAGCGCGGAACGCCTGTCGCACGAGCTCGGGTGCGGTGATCAGCAGCGCGTGGATCTGGTTCATCACTTGCGCTCTGGCCTTGGCCGTCGAGCGCCGCTCTGCGAGGAGGATCCGCATCGACTCGACCGCGCCATCACCAGACTTTGGGATCGCGGTGTCCGTTCCTGAGAGGACAGCGGCCGCTGCCTGGTGGGCGTCGAGGGGGTCGGACTTGCCGCGACGACGGCGGGCTTGCCGGTCCTGTCGCGCGACTTCGATGACGGTCAGCCCCGCCGTGGTCAGCGCGCGTGCGAGGCCAGCCCCGTACGACCCCGTTCCCTCCACCCCGATACGGACGACATCACCGTGCGCGTGGAGGAACGCGACGATCTGCGCGTAACCGCGACCGTCGGCACGGAACTCTCGGTCCGCGACAGGTCGGCCCACGAGATCGAGGATCGCGACGTGATGCGTGTTCTTGTGCGTGTCGACCCCGGCGACCAACTCGGAGCCTGGTGGCAACGGGTTGGTCAGCGGCGGGTCGAGTGTCATGCTCGTCATTGACGGGATTCCCTTCCAATGGTGATGAACGTCACCGCGGGTCGGGTGAGTGCAGACAGCACAAAGGTGAGACGACTTTCCGGTCAGGCTCCTATCAAGTCATGTGCCCGCCCGGCCCGCAGCGACCCCGGCGTCGACGGACAGATCCACAAAAAGACAGCCGCGAACGGCGTCCGTGTAATTTCGGGTCACGCCGGCGCCGGAGCCGAATCCATCATCTCTGTGTCATTCCGTTGCTTCCTGGGGTGGGTGGTGGTCAGGCGGTGAGGTAGAGCTCGGGGCGGGCGGGTTCGGTGTGTTCGTGGAGGGTGTGGACGAGTTTGCGCATGGAGATGTCGGAGAAGTAGCGACGTTCGCCGTATTGCCATTCCTCGTGCTGTTCTTGGAGGACGGCGCCGATGAGGCGGGTGACGCTGCCCTGGTCGGGGAAGATCTGGACGACGTCGGCGCGGCGTTTGATCTCCCGGTTCAGCCGCTCGATGGGATTGTTTGACCAGACTTTCTGCCAGTGCTCGCGGGGCAGCGCCGCGAACCCGGTCATGTCCGGTTCGGCGGCCTCGAGCATGGCGGCGATCTCGGGGAATGAGCCGCGGAGGCTGTCGGTGACGGCCTGGTATTGGGCGGTGACGGCTTCGGTGGTGGTCTGCGCGAAGATCGTGGAGATCAGTGCGTTGACCGGCTTGGAGCGGGCGGAGCCAATCTTCTGGGTGACGTTGCGAGCGAAATGGACCCGGTGGGGTGTGACACTTCTTGTAGACGGTCGTTACCAGGAAGGAACGACAGGCAGAGATGTCTACGAATCGCAGGAAGTTCACTGAGGAGTTCAAGGCCGACGCGGTCCAGCTCGTCGTGCAGGGCGGCCGCCCGATCGCGCAGGTCGCGCGGGAGTTGGAGATCAACGAGAGCTCGCTCGGGTACTGGGTGAAGGCGTATCGGGCCCAGCACCCCGACCCGGAGACGGCGCCGCCACCGGTGGAGGCCGCGCGGATCGCACGGTTGGAAGCGGAGAACCGGCGGCTCGCGGAGGAGAACGCGTTCTTGAAAAAAGCCGCGGCCTTCTTCGCGAAGGAGCAGCGGTGAGCGAGAAGTTCACGCTGATGCACGCGGAGAAGGCCACCTTCACGATCGAGCTGATGGCGCGCCTGCTCAGCGTCTCACGCGCCGGCTACTACGCGTGGGCGAAGCGGCGGGACACGATCCCGCCGACCACGGCGCGGAGGGTGTGGCTGTCTGGTGTGATCACGCAGATCCACGACGACTCGCACGGGGTGAACGGGTTCCGGCGGGTGCTCGCCGAATTGTCTCGCCGCGGGATCGCCGCGTCGGAGGGTCTGGTCCGCAAGATCATGCGGGAGGCGGGGATCTTCGGGATCCAGCCCCGCTCCAAGAAGCGCACCACGATCCCCGCCGACGACGTGGTGACCCGCCCCGATCTGCTCAAGCGGGACTTCACCGCCGACCGGCCCGGGGTCCGCTTCGTCGGCGACATCACCTACCTGCGCACCGGGGAAGGGTGGCTGTATCTGGCGACGGTGATCGACCTGTTCAACCGTGAGGTCGTGGGCTGGTCGATGGCTGAGCACATGCGCACCGAGCTGATCGGCGACGCCCTCACGATGGCCCATACCCACGGGCGCATCGAGTCGGGCGCTCTGTTCCACTCGGACCGCGGAAGCCAGTACACCTCTGACGAGTACGCCAAGCTCGCGGGCCGTTTCGGGGTGCGGTTGTCGGTGGGAAGGACCGGGGTGTGCTGGGACAACTCGGTCGCCGAATCGTGGTTCTCGATGCTCAAGAACGAGATGTACTACCGGCAGTCCTTCGCGACCCGGCGGCGAGCGAGATTCGCCGTGATGCAGTACATAGAGGTGTTCTACAACCGCCGCCGGCTGCACTCCACCCTCGGCTACCGCACCCCCGCCGAGACCCGGGCCGCCTACTACGCCCAGACCGCAACCGCGGCCTGAAATCCACAAAGAGATCGTCTACGAAGCTTGACACAGCCCACGGCATCTCTGCCATCCCGTGCCAGGCAGGATCGCTTTGACCGCGGCTTTCAGGCCGGCGTGCGCGTCGGAGGTGACCAGGATTGCGCCGAGCGGGTCGGCATCGGTCGCGACCTTCAGTCCGCGCTCGCGCAGCGAGCGGAGGAACTCGGTCCAGAAGTCCGTCGTCTCCGCGTCGCCCAGCGCCATTCCGAGGATCTCCCGCCGGCCTTCGCCGCTGACACCGGTCGCGACGACGAGGGCCTGCGAGACGACCCGGCCGCGATGGCGGACGTCGAGGTAGGTGGCGTCGAGGAACAGGTAAGGGAACCAGGTGTGATCGATCCGCCGGTGCAAGAACTCGTGGACCGCTTCGTCGATCTCGCCGCAGATCCGCGATACCGTCGAGCGGGAGATGCCGGTGTCGTTGCCCAACGCGCGGACCAGATGCTCGACCTTGCGGGTGGACACCCCGTCGATCCAGGCCTGGCAGATCACCGCGTAGAGCGCCTTGTCGACCCGCCGCCGCGGGTGCAGCAGCGAGGGGAAGAACGACCCCTCCCGCAGCTTCGGGAGCTGAAGGTCCACCTCCCCGGCCGGGGTGGCGAGCGTCTTCGGGCGGGTGCCGTTGCGGCGGGTCGTCCGCTCCGGGGAACGCTCGTAACGGGCGGCGCCGATCTTCGCCGTTGCTTCCGCGTCGACGAGGTCTTGCAGCCCGGCCTGCAGCATCCGGCGGAACACGTCCTGATGCGCGAGCTCGGGATCGGCGAGGACTTCGCCGATCAGGGTCGAAAGGGCAGACTGGTACTGGGTCATCGTGGGATCTCTGCTTTGCTTCTTGCCGGAAACAACTGGTCATCCCACGGTGGCCCTTCAACGTCTACGACGACGAGAACCCCGCGGGAATTGACACAGAGATGATGGATTCGGCTCCGGCGCCGGCGTGACCCGAAATTACACGGACGCCGTTCGCGGCTGTCTTTTTGTGGATCTGTCCGTCGACGCCGGGGTCGCTGCGGGCCGGGCGGGCACATGACTTGATAGGAGCCTGACCGGAAAGTCGTCTCACCTTTGTGCTGTCTGCACTCACCCGACCCGCGGTGACGTTCATCACCATTGGAAGGGAATCCCGTCAATGACGAGCATGACACTCGACCCGCCGCTGACCAACCCGTTGCCACCAGGCTCCGAGTTGGTCGCCGGGGTCGACACGCACAAGAACACGCATCACGTCGCGATCCTCGATCTCGTGGGCCGACCTGTCGCGGACCGAGAGTTCCGTGCCGACGGTCGCGGTTACGCGCAGATCGTCGCGTTCCTCCACGCGCACGGTGATGTCGTCCGTATCGGGGTGGAGGGAACGGGGTCGTACGGGGCTGGCCTCGCACGCGCGCTGACCACGGCGGGGCTGACCGTCATCGAAGTCGCGCGACAGGACCGGCAAGCCCGCCGTCGTCGCGGCAAGTCCGACCCCCTCGACGCCCACCAGGCAGCGGTCGCTGTCCTCTCAGGAACGGACACCGCGATCCCAAAGTCTGGTGATGGCGCGGTCGAGTCGATGCGGATCCTCCTCGCAGAGCGGCGCTCGACGGCCAAGGCCAGAGCGCAAGTGATGAACCAGATCCACGCGCTGCTGATCACCGCACCCGAGCTCGTGCGACAGGCGTTCCGCGCTCTCAGCGGGCCGCGTCTGGTGAACACGCTCGCCAAGACTCGGCCCGGAACAATCACGTCCCCCGATCCCGCGGTCGTCGCCCGGCAGACACTGCGACGGTTCGCGGTCCGACACCTCACGATGCAAGCCGAGACCGACCTGATAGAACAACAGTTGGAGATGCTCGTCCGGCAGGTCAACCCCACGCTGCTGTCCCTGAGCGGAGTCGGTCCTGTCACCGCAGCGACGCTCCTGGTCGCCGCGGGCGACAACCCCGAGCGGCTCGGAACCCGCGCCAGCTTCGCCGCTCTCGCCGGTGTCGCCCCGATCCCCGCCTCCTCCGGACAACGCACACGGCATCGACTCTCTCGCGGCGGGAACCGGCACGCGAACGCCGCGCTGCACCGGATTGTGCTGTTGCGCATGCGGCATCGCGAGCCTCGGACGATGGCCCACTTCGAGAGGCGTCGTTCGGAGCAACTCACCGACCGTGACATCATGCGCTGCCTCAAACGACACGTCGCGAACGAGATCTATGCCGCTCTGCTCAATCCCGCCACCGACAATCCCGTCGGGCGCGAACTCCGAGCACGCCGACAAGCGAAAGGCATCCCGATCAGCGTTCTCGCCGCCACTCTCGGCGTCCCCTACCAGCGGCTCCGACGACTCGAGATCGGCACTCGCGCCGACCCTGAACTCGAGGCCCGAGCGACCGCCACCCTGGAGCAGATCAGCCCGCCACTGGCCGCTTGACAGCAATAGGAGCATCCACACCACGGGACTTGACCTTTGCCGGCAGGCGCAAGCGCGTCGACCATCTCAGGCAGCGACAGGCCGGCCTCCGCGAGACGGCAGGACGCCCAGAACAGGCCGCGGTTGCGCTCGCCCTCGGCACGCATCGCGACCCAGGCGGCCAGCCGCGCCGCATCCCTAGAACGGATCGGCCCGCTCACGCGGTGCGGGGTGGGCTCGGGGCGCGGGTCGAGGAAGTCCCGCAGCCGGGCCGCATCAACCGGGCCAGGCGCACGATCGGCGCCGGCGACGAGCTCGTAGGAGCCGGCGCCGCCGACGGCCGAGGGTGGGACGATGATGTAGCCGCCGTCGCCACGGAAGTCCACATGCGCCGTCGCCGCCTGCCACGACCGCTGCGGCCGGTCCGGGTCGGCCGGGAAGTAGAAGTGCGCCCCGCCCGACGCGGAACGCACCACCGCCAGCCACCCCGGCACCAGCCCGGCGCGGCGGGCGCGCTCGAACGCCGCGAACCCGTCACCGCCGGGCTTGCGGTCCACATCGACGACCTCGACCCCGGAGGCGGCACCGGTCGGGACGCCGATGTTCGCGGCCGGCCAACGCCGCCACCACGCCGCGACCCGACGGGCATCGGTGGTTGCCGCGTGGAACCCGCCGGGCTGCGCCTGCGGGTTGTCCTCGTCGGGCTTCAGCAGCGGGTTCTTCGCGCCGGGCACGCACGGGAACACCGGCACCCCGGCTGCCGCGAGCCGCACGGCGGCCTGCGATAGCGGAAGGGCCGACACGGAGCCGAGGACGCTGGCGACGCTCATCACAGCCCCCTCACCGAACGGGCGGTCGATGCGGATGCGGGACGCGGCTCCGCAACGGGTGCGAGTGCCCGGCCGGCCCGCTCCAGCGGCGGCGAAGCGTTGCGGGTCAGGCCGGGCGGGTCGCCCGTGCCGGCCTGCACGGTCGAGATGGCATCGAGGATGGCGCCTGCGGCGTTGCGAACCTTCTCGCCGGTCTCCTGCACCACGTCCACGGGGGACTTGTCCGTCACCGTCGCCGCCCAGTCGGAGACGTAGGCCGCGGAGGGGGCGGTCGCCTCCATGCCGTGCGCGGCGGCGACCATCACCGCCACCGACTCCGCCTCGACCTCCCGGATGCCACGGTGCCGCGTGCCATCCTCGTTGTCGGGGCCGTGCATCCGCACATGCGCCAGCTCATGCACGAGCGTCACCGCTTGCTCGGCCGACGAGAGGTCCTCCCGCACCGACACGGTGCGGGTCCGGTACTGCGTCAGCCCATACGCGCCCTCAATGGCGGCGGCGTCCGGGACGCGCCGGACGGCGAACCCCTCGGCCTCGATCAGCGCCACCAGACCCTCCCACAATCCGTCGGGCGCCTCGCCCGTGAGCGGCGCGACGGTCGGGCGCTCCGGGATCGGAACACCGCCGGTGAGCGCGACGTCCCAGACGTACGCGGCCTTCGATCCGACCATGCGCGAGCGCACGACCTCGCCGGGCTTAGGCTTCTCGAACCTGTCCAGCCGCCGCCACGAACCGGAGTCCAGCGGGGTCGAGGACGCGAATCGGCCCGTAACCGGGGCGAAGCTGCGATACCCCGGCTCGCCACCCCGAACGTTCCTGCCGAGCGCCTGCCATTGCTTGTACCCGGCGACATACGACGGGACCGGGCCAGGCACGCGGCCAGCCTGGAACGCAGCTTCGTGCTGGGCGAAGATCAGCAGCGTGTTACGGAACGACCGCGCCCGGAACCGGGCCGCGAACTCCAGAGCACGCTTCCAGTCCTCCCCGGTGACGAGCTGTTCCACCGCGGCCGTCAGGCGCTCGTGCAGCTCATCGAGCTTCGCATCCCGCACAGCCCGAGCCTCCTCGTTCGTCGCCACAATCGACCTCCTCCCGGCGAGGCCAGCGGCGCGAGCCGTTGACCCTTGCGACCATGAGGTGCGCCGGGAAGATCAGGAGACGAGGACGGACGGAACGGACAGTGGCGACCGCCAGGCTCCGATGAACCCGACGTGTCTAGCCCGGTCTACCTGGCAAAGAAAGCTCGCAGAAGCGATAGCGGGCCATCCCGCGCTGATCGGTGGGATCGTTGCGAAGATCAGTCGGGCGTATCCCCGAGAGCAGGCAGATCGAGTCCGGCTCGGTAGCGCGTCGGACTGACGCCTTGGCTGCGGCGGAACTGCCGCGCGGCGAAGTCGGCGCTGCCCCATCCGACCTCCGCGGCGATCGCGGAAACGGTCAGGTCGGTCGTGCGAAGCAGAAGCGCCATCCGCTCCACCCGAAGCATCGTCAGGTAGGCGATCGGTGGTCGACCGAACGCTTGCACGAAGACGCGGTTGAGCTGTGATGGTGAGAGATGGACGGTGCGCGCCAGCTCGTCCAGCGTCCGTCGACGCCGCAGATCGTCTCGCAACAGCTCCGCGACGAGACGCGCCTCTGTTCTGTAAGGGAGGTGCATGCGCACCCCTGCGTTCCCCGAATGCGCACCGCCCCGCTGCGCGACGCGCTCACCGTGCTGGATCAGCGTCAGATCGGGAACGACCGCGTGCAGCACAGAGAACAAGATCGACTGCGCCCGATAGAACCGGGCGGAGGGCAACCCCTCCGCGCTGAGGAAGACAAGCTCGTCCAGCCACGATCCGATCCGCTCATTGCGGCTCTCGCTGACCCGCACGATCTGGATGGAACTGCCCGGGCGGGCTTCTAGCATGCGCTTGGCGTCGAGGCGGTCGGAGAAGATGCCAGCGTGTTGCCAGAACGCCTGATCACTCAGATAGGCGCAATCGACACGCAGGGTTGTCGCTGTCGAACAAGGCTCAGGCTCCGCACGCAGGGAGGCGTCCGACGCCGTCATCACGATGACGTCCCCTGTCCGCACGAACCTTCCGCCGGCGTCTCCGGCGATGGTCGCACCGCCCCGCCGCACGACGACGATCGTCACGCAGTCGCCGGCGGACTCGATCGTCTGCGTGAGAGCGTGGCAGTGCGCCGTGAACGGTGGACGCACACGGTGCAGGCCGTGAGGCTCCGGCACATGCATCCACCCCCCTCTGACGGCGGTGCCGCTGTGCCCTTGCTGGAAGGGTTCCCGCCGCCGCTGATCGGCCGCGTCACGCTGTTCACGCCTCGACGCGGGCGGACCGGGCGGCCGCGAAGGCGCGGTTGATGCCGAAGCTGGCGACGAGAGCGAGGATCGACAGGGCGAGGGCGGCCCATGGGGTGCGTGTGACGCCCGCGGATTCCACGATCACGCCGCCGGCCCAGGAGGCGAGGGCGATTCCGGCGTTGAAGGCGGCGATGTTCAGCCCGCTGGCTGCCTTCTCGGCGCCGGGGCCGCGGCCGCTGGCGAGGGCGACGGCGTGGGTCTGCACGGGGGGTGAGATGAGGAACGCGAACACGCCCCATACGGCGATCACGATGGCGATCCCTACTGTGCTGGACGAGGTGGCCAGCACGCCGATGAAGCTGACGATGAGCCCTATGAGGGCGATGCGTATGACCCGTGTGGTGCCCAGGCGGTCGGCCAGGGCTCCGCCGGCGAGGTTGCCGATCACGGTCGCGCCGCCGAACAGGAACAGCGCGAGGGTCACCCCGGTGGCGGTGTAGCCGGCGTCGCCGGTGAGAAGGGGTTCGAGGTAAGTGAACACGGCGAAAGTCGCGCCGAACCCAAGGCCGGTGACGAGGTAGGTCATCGCGATCGGCCGGTCTCGCAGCAGGGAGAGCTGTTCGCGCAGGCTCACCGACTCGCCGGTGCGGGTGGAGGGGATGAGCGCCGCGATGGCGAATGCTGCGATCGCGCCCAACGCGGCGACGATGAGGAACGTGGTGCGCCAGCCGACGGCGGTGCCGATGATGGTGCCCAGGGGGACGCCGATGACCATCGCGCCGGTGAGGCCGAGGAACATCAGGGAGATGGCGTGGGCGGCCTTGTCCTTCGGGACGAGCGCGGCGGCGGCCGGGGCTCCCAGGGCGAACACGGTGCCGTGGGCGGCTCCGGCGAGGATGCGGCCGAGCAGCAGCCCGGTGAAGCCTCCAGCGGTGGCGACGAGGACGTTCCCGGCGGCGAAGGCGATCATGAGGGCGACGAGCGCCCAGCGGGAGTCGTAGCGGCTGAGCCAGCTCGTCAGCACGGGTGAGAGCACGGTGATCGCCAGGGCGTAGAACGTGACCAGCAGGCCTGCGGTGCCGACGTTCACGCCGGTCTCTGCGGCGATGGTGGGCAGCAGCCCGACGAGGACGAACTCGCTGATGCCGATCGCGAACGCGGCGACGGTCAAGGAGAGAAGCCGGATCATGGGTGTCTGTCTCGCTTTCTGCGGAGGAAGTGAGGGGCGATGCCACTCGGGCGGACAACGGAGGCGGGTCGCTCGGGTGCGACCCGCCTCCGCGATTCGGGTTCCGCGGTCAGAAGGTCGCCGCTCCCAGCCGGGCGAGGTCCTCGTCGGCGTCGAGGGTGGCGCCGGCGACGCCGACCGCTCCGATAACCGTGTCGCCGTCGCGGAGGACGATGCCGCCTCCGAAGGAGATGAGCCCGCCGTTGGTGTGCTCGATCGAGTAGATCGCGCCCCCGGGCTGCGCGTCCCGGCCGAGGTCGATGCTGTCGGTGCCGAACAGGGCCGCGGTGCGGGCCTTCTTCTGCGCCACCTCGACCGGGCCGATCAGGGCCGCGTCCGTGCGGGCGAAGGCCACCAGCGTCCCGGCGGCATCCACCACTGCGACGGCCACCCCGTGCCCGTCCTCGTCGGCCTTCGCGACGACCGCGTCGATCACCGCCTGCGCACGCACACGCTGAACCATGATTCCTCCTTGCTGAATGAATGTGAGACGACGGCTACATGGATTCCGTCTTGATGAACAAACTATCTTTGGTTTCGCCCGATTGTCAAACCAGATGCCACTCGTGTCCGGTATAGTTCAGCATCATGGAATCAAGGTCGGAGTCGGGCCGGGTCATCCAGTCGGTCCAGCGCGCGTTCGCACTCGTGGAGCACCTGGCCGCGGCGCCGGAAGGGCTGCGGTTGAGCGACCTGGCGGACGGCGTCGGGCTGAACCGGAGCACCGCCCACAACCTGCTGGCCTCCCTGGAGACGCTGGGCTACGTGGAACAGCCGAACCGGGGCGGCCCGTATCGGCTGACCGGCAAGCTGGAAGCGCTGCTGCGTCCCCGGGTCGAGGCGGAGCAGATGCTGCGCACCCGAGTCCGGCCGTTGCTGGAGGCGCTGTCGACGCAGACGGGCGAGACCGCCTACCTCGCCTTCGCCGCGGGCAGCGAGTATCTGTGCGCCGATGCGGTGCAATCCAGCGAACCGCTCCGCCTGACCGTCACGACCGGGGAACGCGAGCCACTCCTGGGCACCGCGATCGGACACGCCCTGCTTGCCGCCGACCCCGCGCTCGCCGAACGGATCGCCGACACCGATCCCGCCGCGTGGGCGGCGCATGCGGCGGCTGTGTCCGATGCTGCGGTTCGCGGATACGCGCTCGACGAGAACAGCTTCCACCCCGGGGTCTCCTGCATCGCCATCGCCATCGGCCCGGGCGCGGCGATCGGAGTCGCCGGCCCAGCCAGCCGCCTGCCCCGCCCCCGGCTGGCCGACATCGCCCGCCAGATGATCGCCCAGAGCCAGAGCATCACCTGACCGCCCGGCCAAGAGCATCCGGCGCCGCGGCTTCACTCGCGGTCCGCGACCACGATCTTGCCGACGGCGTGGCCGGTCTCCACGATCCTGTGGGCTTCGCGGAGCGTGCTCGCATCGATCGGCGTGAGGGTGCGGGTGCGGGTGGTGCGGATGCGGCCGACGTCGACGAGCTCGGCGATCCGGGTGAGGGCGCGATGCTGGGCTTCGAGGTCGTAGCCGTAGCGGGGACGGGTGAACATGAACTCCCAGTGCCACGAGATGGCCTTGGACTTGAGCGCGAAGTAGTCGAGGTCCCGTTCGTCGTCGATCGCGACGATCTCCCCGAACGGGCGCACGACCTTCGTGAACAGCGGGATGCGGCCCTTACTCTGCGATGTGAACACGTAATCCACCCCGCCGGGGGCGGCGGCGAGAATCTGCCGGTCCAGATCATCCGCACTGTGATCGACGATCACGTCCGCGCCGAGGGAGCGCACCCACTCGCGGGACTCGGGCCGGGAGGCGGTGGCGATCACCCGAACCCCGGTGAGCGCCTTCGCGAGCTGGATCAGGATCGAGCCCACCCCGCCCGCGGCGCCGAGCACAAGCAGCGTCCCGGTGGAGTCCTCGGTGAGGCCGAGCTTGTCGAACAGCGCCTCCCACGCCGTGATCCCGGTCAGCGGCAGCGCCGCAGCCTCGGCGTAGCTCAAGCTCGTGGGCTTGGGACCGACGATGCGCTCATCCACGAGCTGCCGGCTCGCGTAGGAGCCCGGGCGTTCGATCGCTCCCGCGTAGTACACGTCGTCACCTGGCCGGAAGAGAGTGACCTCCTCACCGACGGCGATCACGGTGCCGGCGGCATCCCAGCCGAGCACACGGTCCGTGCCGCCCCGGTTCCCGGAGGCGCGCACCTTCACGTCGACCGGGTTGACGGAGACGGCCTTGACCTCGACGAGCAGGTCGTGCCCGGTCGGCGTGGGCGGGGTCGGGATCGTGGCGTCGATGAGGCTGTCGGGTCCGTCGACGGACCCGCCGGCGCGGGACACGACGGCGGGGATCGTCATGGTCTGTTCGATGGTCGTCATCGCGGAAGCTCCTTCTCACGGGTGTGGCGCGGCGCACGGAACAACGCCGACGCCTTCACCGTAACCGCGTGACCAGTGGTTACCCGCAAGAGCTACTACTACCCAATGGGTAGCGTTCTCATCCGATCCGCGTTCGTTCAGGCGTCTCCGGCGCGTTCCGCGTGCGCCAGAGCGAAGGCATAACGGGACTCAGCCCACTCGCGCAGCGCGAAGACCGGTTCGACGGCGCTGCGCCCGACGTCGGTCAGGGAGTACTCGACATGCAGGGGCACGGCCGGGATCACTTCCCGGTGCACGAGCCCGAAATCCTCCAGCCGCCGCAGCGTCGCAGTCAGCACCTTCGGGGACACCCCCTGCAACCGCCGCTGCAACTCCCCGAAGCGAAGAGTGCCGTCCGCGAGGGCGCCGATCGCCAAGGCGGCCCACTTGGTCGCCACCACATCCAGCAGGTCCCGGCAGGGACAGTCGGCTGAGTACACGTCCCCGCGCGTCTTGACCCGCTCACGGATCGGTACCCGGCTGTCACTCAACGTCATGATTCCCGCCCTCCAGGCCTGATTTCACCACAGCAATACCCATCGGATAGTAGCAGGCCTTGCCGGTAACTACGGCTCGTTGTTTACCTTCGCAGCACCCGTCACATCTCGTGCGGGACGAACCATGCATCTGGATCAGAAGGAGCACACCGATGCCCACTCCCACCATCTCCCCGGTCGTCCTGGCCCGGGCGAGCGCCCATGCCGCCCTCGACGCGGGCTTCGCGAAGGCCGACGAGCTCGGCGTCCCGTTCACCATCGCGATCCTCGACGGCGGCGGCAACCTCGTCGCCCAGGTCCGCGGCGACGGGGCAGCCCTCGCCTCGATCGGCACCAGCGTCGCCAAGGCGCTCACCGCGGTGCACTTCGCCCAGCCCACCCAGGACCTCCAGGGCGCCGTCAACCCCGGCCAGGCCTTGTTCGGCCTCGGCACCCGCGACGCCGCCTACGCGTTCGTCGCCGGCGGCATCCCGATCACCGACGCGGCAGGCACCGTGATCGGCGCCATCGGCGCCGGCGGCGGCTCCCCGGAGCAGGACCACGAAGTCGCCGCAGCCGCCCTCGCCGCAATCGCTTGATCCGCGGCGACGTACGGCGTGTGCCTCGGGCGGCCGAGTCCGGGGCACACGCGTCACCGCCCCGACACCCCAGCTTCATCACGCAAAAAAAAGGGACTGCCTTGACATGGTCACCCTCGTTCCCCGGGCTGGTCTCCAGCCCACCACCGCGCAGATACCCGCCGGCGCCGCCACCCACCTGATCGTCGAGCACCTCGGCGACCTCCTCGTCCGCGCCGATGCCGTCCTCACCCGGGAACGGTTCACCGACGACACCTTCACCAAGACCGACTCCTACCGGCTCCCCACCCAGGAGACCCTGCGAGACACCGAGAATCGCGTCCGGGCCGACCTCGCACGGTTCGCGGACCGATTCTCCGATCAGACGGACCTGATCAACAGGTTCACCGAAACGATCGAGCTGACGCAGGCGCCGGACCACGGCCTCGAAGCCCTCGGTACCGCCTACCGGACGGCGCTGGCCGCGTTCCGCGACGGCTTCGAGCCCACCAGCTCGGCAGCCCGGGCGCACGCGATCTTCACCGATGACGGCCTGGACGTCTCCATCCGCATCGATCACGAGCGCTACGCCCGCCCAGAGCAGGACTTCCTCGCCGCCGCTTCCGCGTTGATCGCGTACCGCCGTGACGGCGAGGACAACCTCACCATCGACGAGCGCATCGCGGTACGAGCCGCTTACTGGCTGCTCGACCAGGGCGTGCACATCCCCGGGCCATACCCGATCTGGGGCACCTCGGGGTTCCGCGACGTGCAAACCTACGCCTCGATCACCGACCCCGGCGAAGGGCACCTCGCCGGCACCACCCGGTATCCCGGCTACCTCCACGGCGTCATCGTGCACGTCGAGCACCTCGAACGCGGCGTCAGCCGCAGCCGGGAAGAACTCGAGCCCTACCGGATTCCCTCCCCGCGCACCGTCGCCCGCGTCCGCCTGCACACCGCCGAGGCCGCACCGACCTCCAGCTACATCGGCCGGCCGCTGCTGGACGGAACCGTCGAAGACTCGCTCATCAAGACCAGCCGCACATTCGCCGCCGCAGCATCCTCACTGCTGTCCGACGGACTCGCGGAAGTCAAATTCTCCGTCGAGCGGCTCACCGCGACCGAAGCGATCCGGCTCCTGTCCGCCCTCGCCCGCGAAGTGCGCCGCGACCGACACGCCCAAGTACTCTCCGCGGCGTTCAACATCAACACCCCCATCCTCGACGACCGCGAAGAGACCATCCGCGCCCGCCGGGAAGTGATCCGTGCCACCACAGCGGAGGAGATCGGGCTGCTCGGCATCGAGATCGCCGCGCAGGCCGGACTCGACAAAGTCACCTGGGACGGGACCGCCGACACCTACCCGAGCCGGTGTATCACCGACCAGCTCGGCGGCCCCCTCGCACTCACGCTCGTCCACCGTGCACATGAGAAGGGACTGCTGACCTACTTCTCAGCCGGGTTCCGATTCGACAACATCCCCGACGCGGTCGTGACCGCCGTCGACGGAATCGGCATCGGCGGCGCGCAGATCCTCCGCTTCATGGACAAGCGCACCGGCAACCACGGCCCATTCCTGCCTGACAACATCCACCGCATCCTCGCCATCCGCGACGAAGCCGCGGATAGTCCAGCCGGGCGTGCCGCACGTTTGCTCGCCCGACTCGACCGTCTCCACTACGAAGGCACCCTCACCAGCGCCGACGAACCCAAGCGAGCCGCCCTGTTCGAGGCGCTGCGCGCAGGCGACCTGCCCGGAGCCGAGCGCATCACCAACGGCCTAGATGTACTGACCTCGACCGTTGTTGATTCGGTCGATGGGGGTTTTGCCTCCGATGCCGAGGTGGTGCCTGTCTAGGTTGTAGTGGTCGAGCCAGGTCGTCAACCCTGCTTTTCGGTCGTCGTTCGAGCTCCAGGGGCGGGCGTAGGCCCACTCGGTGGCGAGGGTGCGGTTGAGGCGTTCGACTTTCCCGTTGGTCCAGGGGCAGTGCGGTTTGATGAACCGCTGTCGGATGCCGTGCGCGTCGACCACTGCCTTGAACGCGGCCGAGTGGCGGTAAGCGAACGCGTTGTCGCTGATGACGCGTTCGACTGTGACGCCGAGGCGCGCGTAGAACGCGATCGCGCGGTCGAGGACGCCCGCCGCGGTGGTGCCTTTCTCGTCGTCGTGGATCTCCGCGTAAGCAACTCGGGAATGGTCGTCGATGACGGTGTGCACGTAGTCGTAACCCAGGCCCCGCTTGCGCGCAGGACGTTGCCCGCGGCCATGCAGACGCCATCCGCCGCCGTCGGGGATACGGCCGAGTTTCTTCACATCAACGTGGATCAGGGACCCGGGATGATCATGCTCGTAACGCTGCGCGGATCGGCGGGTCGCGCGGATCACGGACCCCGTGACCGGGTCCAGCTCCCGCAGCAACGGCACGTGGTGGCGGCGCAACACCCTACCGACCGTTGAGGCCTGCAAGCCGAGCTTTGGGCTGTGTCAAGCTTCGTAGACGATCTCTTTGTGGATTTCAGGCCGCGGTTGCGGTCTGGGCGTAGTAGGCGGCCCGGGTCTCGGCGGGGGTGCGGTAGCCGAGGGTGGAGTGCAGCCGGCGGCGGTTGTAGAACACCTCTATGTACTGCATCACGGCGAATCTCGCTCGCCGCCGGGTCGCGAAGGACTGCCGGTAGTACATCTCGTTCTTGAGCATCGAGAACCACGATTCGGCGACCGAGTTGTCCCAGCACACCCCGGTCCTTCCCACCGACAACCGCACCCCGAAACGGCCCGCGAGCTTGGCGTACTCGTCAGAGGTGTACTGGCTTCCGCGGTCCGAGTGGAACAGAGCGCCCGACTCGATGCGCCCGTGGGTATGGGCCATCGTGAGGGCGTCGCCGATCAGCTCGGTGCGCATGTGCTCAGCCATCGACCAGCCCACGACCTCACGGTTGAACAGGTCGATCACCGTCGCCAGATACAGCCACCCTTCCCCGGTGCGCAGGTAGGTGATGTCGCCGACGAAGCGGACCCCGGGCCGGTCGGCGGTGAAGTCCCGCTTGAGCAGATCGGGGCGGGTCACCACGTCGTCGGCGGGGATCGTGGTGCGCTTCTTGGAGCGGGGCTGGATCCCGAAGATCCCCGCCTCCCGCATGATCTTGCGGACCAGACCCTCCGACGCGGCGATCCCGCGGCGAGACAATTCGGCGAGCACCCGCCGGAACCCGTTCACCCCGTGCGAGTCGTCGTGGATCTGCGTGATCACACCAGACAGCCACACCCTCCGCGCCGTGGTCGGCGGGATCGTGTCCCGCCGCTTCGCCCACGCGTAGTAGCCGGCGCGTGAGACGCTGAGCAGGCGCGCCATCAGCTCGATCGTGAAGGTGGCCTTCTCCGCGTGCATCAGCGTGAACTTCTCGCTCACCGCTGCTCCTTCGCGAAGAAGGCCGCGGCTTTTTTCAAGAACGCGTTCTCCTCCGCGAGCCGCCGGTTCTCCGCTTCCAACCGTGCGATCCGCGCGGCCTCCACCGGTGGCGGCGCCGTCTCCGGGTCGGGGTGCTGGGCCCGATACGCCTTCACCCAGTACCCGAGCGAGCTCTCGTTGATCTCCAACTCCCGCGCGACCTGCGCGATCGGGCGGCCGCCCTGCACGACGAGCTGGACCGCGTCGGCCTTGAACTCCTCAGTGAACTTCCTGCGATTCGTAGACATCTCTGCCTGTCGTTCCTTCCTGGTAACGACCGTCTACAAGAAGTGTCACACCCCACTTGTCAGCGATGAACACCGGCCCACGCCGAGTGAGGTGCCGCATGATCCGCACCCTCGCCTCCACGCACGCTTTGGTCTGGCGAGGGTGGGAGCGGGCGACGCTGGAACGATCGATCAGGCCCGCCGGGCCGCACTCCCGGAACCTGCGCCACCACCGCCACGCGGTCGTGCGGGAGATCCCCATTTCCGCGGCAACATGCGCGACCGCACGCCCCGACTGGATGCGCTGAACCATGATCAACCGGCCGGCCGGAGTCAGCCGGGCATTAGCGTGAGACAAGAGAGACCTCCGTGCGTTTGAGCTGAAGAACTTAGACAGCTCCAACTCGACCCCGGAGGTCTCTCCTACGTCAACAACGATCTGGGTCAGTACACCTAGCCCCGGTGCTCAACGCGCCCGCTGATGCCGTCCACCCGCTCCTGGCCTGGGCAACCCGGCTCCTCGACGCCGCGAACCCGATCCTCGCCGAACAGCGCATCGGAGCCAGCGACTGGGACCAGTTCCGAGCACGTATCCGGCATGCCGCCGATCGCACCGACCTCATCCAGCTCGCAGACCTCCTGCAGCAGGCGTCCTCTGCGCAACCGCGCCCCTAACAGCAGGCGCGCGGGACTGTCAGCAAAACGGTGGATCTGGGACTGGCCTGACCGAAAGGAAGGGCTATGAGCCAGACCATCGAGATGATCGATCCTGTGACAGGAGAGATCATCGATCAGCAACAGATCGCCGAGCAGCTGCTTGCGCAGGCGAAGGAGCAGGGCGTCAGCCTCGTGGGGCCGGGAGGCTGCTGGGCGGGCTGACGAAGACCGTGCTCGAGACCGCGCTCGAGGCGGAGATGACCGAGCATCTCGGCTATGAGAAGCACGCGTCATCGAACGGCGAGAACGCGCGCAACGGGACCCGGTCCAAGACCGTGCTCACCGAGGTCGGTGCCGTCGAGATCGACGTGCCGAGAGATCGTGACGGGTCGTTCCAGCCGAAGATCGTGCGCAAGCGGCAGCGGCGGTTGGACGGGATCGACGAGATTGTCCTGTCGCTGACCGCGCGCCGGCTGACGACTGGTGAGGTCGCGGCGCACTTCGACGACGTCTACGGGGCGAGTGTCAGCAAGGACACGATCTCGAAGATCACCGACAAGGTGATCGAGGAGATGACCGAGTGGCAGAACCGTCCACTGGACCGGGCCTACCCGGTGGTGTTCATCGACGCGATCGTGGTGAAGGTCCGGGACGGGCAGGTGCGCAACAAGCCGTTCTACGTCGCCGTCGGCGTCACCACGGCCGGGGAGCGCGACATCCTCGGGATCTGGGCCGGCGATGGCGGCGAGGGCGCGAAGTTCTGGCTGGGCGTGCTCACCGAGATCAAGAACCGCGGTGTCGAGGACGTGTGCATCGTGGTCTGTTATGCCGTGTGCGCGGTTATGCCGATGATGCTCGGGCGGTCCTGGTCAGCGGCGGTGGGCGGGCTGCGGTTGTCGGCATAATCGTGTGATCCTGATCGGCTGGTCTTCTCAACTTGAGGAGACAGGAGAGCAGTTCATGGTCAGGATCGAGATCGAGGGACGCGGTGTGCTCATCGCCGGTCCACTGGAAGACATAGCCCGCCGGTTCGAGGACGAGCTTGTCCGGCGGGGGTCCACCGACGTCAGACCCGCGATCTCGATGACCTCGTCAATCCGCGAACGCGAGATGCCATGCGTTGCCGCAATCCAGCGGAGATGGTCATACGCGCGACGTGACCGATGCGCCGCCTTCGCATCCAGCAGCGGGTGAGTCCCATAGGGTGGATGCTCCTATTGCTGTCAAGCGGCCAGTGGCGGGCTGATCTGCTCCAGGGTGGCGGTCGCTCGGGCCTCGAGTTCAGGGTCGGCGCGAGTGCCGATCTCGAGTCGTCGGAGCCGCTGGTAGGGGACGCCGAGAGTGGCGGCGAGAACGCTGATCGGGATGCCTTTCGCTTGTCGGCGTGCTCGGAGTTCGCGCCCGACGGGATTGTCGGTGGCGGGATTGAGCAGAGCGGCATAGATCTCGTTCGCGACGTGTCGTTTGAGGCAGCGCATGATGTCACGGTCGGTGAGTTGCTCCGAACGACGCCTCTCGAAGTGGGCCATCGTCCGAGGCTCGCGATGCCGCATGCGCAACAGCACAATCCGGTGCAGCGCGGCGTTCGCGTGCCGGTTCCCGCCGCGAGAGAGTCGATGCCGTGTGCGTTGTCCGGAGGAGGCGGGGATCGGGGCGACACCGGCGAGAGCGGCGAAGCTGGCGCGGGTTCCGAGCCGCTCGGGGTTGTCGCCCGCGGCGACCAGGAGCGTCGCTGCGGTGACAGGACCGACTCCGCTCAGGGACAGCAGCGTGGGGTTGACCTGCCGGACGAGCATCTCCAACTGTTGTTCTATCAGGTCGATCTCGGCTTGCATCGTGAGGTGTCGGACCGCGAACCGTCGCAGTGTCTGCCGGGCGACGACCGCGGGATCGGGGGACGTGATTGTTCCGGGCCGAGTCTTGGCGAGCGTGTTCACCAGACGCGGCCCGCTGAGAGCGCGGAACGCCTGTCGCACGAGCTCGGGTGCGGTGATCAGCAGCGCGTGGATCTGGTTCATCACTTGCGCTCTGGCCTTGGCCGTCGAGCGCCGCTCTGCGAGGAGGATCCGCATCGACTCGACCGCGCCATCACCAGACTTTGGGATCGCGGTGTCCGTTCCTGAGAGGACAGCGGCCGCTGCCTGGTGGGCGTCGAGGGGGTCGGACTTGCCGCGACGACGGCGGGCTTGCCGGTCCTGTCGCGCGACTTCGATGACGGTCAGCCCCGCCGTGGTCAGCGCGCGTGCGAGGCCAGCCCCGTACGACCCCGTTCCCTCCACCCCGATACGGACGACATCACCGTGCGCGTGGAGGAACGCGACGATCTGCGCGTAACCGCGACCGTCGGCACGGAACTCTCGGTCCGCGACAGGTCGGCCCACGAGATCGAGGATCGCGACGTGATGCGTGTTCTTGTGCGTGTCGACCCCGGCGACCAACTCGGAGCCTGGTGGCAACGGGTTGGTCAGCGGCGGGTCGAGTGTCATGCTCGTCATTGACGGGATTCCCTTCCAATGGTGATGAACGTCACCGCGGGTCGGGTGAGTGCAGACAGCACAAAGGTGAGACGACTTTCCGGTCAGGCTCCTATCAAGTCATGTGCCCGCCCGGCCCGCAGCGACCCCGGCGTCGACGGACAGATCCACAAAAAGACAGCCGCGAACGGCGTCCGTGTAATTTCGGGTCACGCCGGCGCCGGAGCCGAATCCATCATCTCTGTGTCAATTCCCGCGGGGTTCTCGTCGTCGTAGACGTTGAAGGGCCACCGTGGGATGACCAGTTGTTTCCGGCAAGAAGCAAAGCAGAGATCCCACGATGACCCAGTACCAGTCTGCCCTTTCGACCCTGATCGGCGAAGTCCTCGCCGATCCCGAGCTCGCGCATCAGGACGTGTTCCGCCGGATGCTGCAGGCCGGGCTGCAAGACCTCGTCGACGCGGAAGCAACGGCGAAGATCGGCGCCGCCCGTTACGAGCGTTCCCCGGAGCGGACGACCCGCCGCAACGGCACCCGCCCGAAGACGCTCGCCACCCCGGCCGGGGAGGTGGACCTTCAGCTCCCGAAGCTGCGGGAGGGGTCGTTCTTCCCCTCGCTGCTGCACCCGCGGCGGCGGGTCGACAAGGCGCTCTACGCGGTGATCTGCCAGGCCTGGATCGACGGGGTGTCCACCCGCAAGGTCGAGCATCTGGTCCGCGCGTTGGGCAACGACACCGGCATCTCCCGCTCGACGGTATCGCGGATCTGCGGCGAGATCGACGAAGCGGTCCACGAGTTCTTGCACCGGCGGATCGATCACACCTGGTTCCCTTACCTGTTCCTCGACGCCACCTACCTCGACGTCCGCCATCGCGGCCGGGTCGTCTCGCAGGCCCTCGTCGTCGCGACCGGTGTCAGCGGCGAAGGCCGGCGGGAGATCCTCGGAATGGCGCTGGGCGACGCGGAGACGACGGACTTCTGGACCGAGTTCCTCCGCTCGCTGCGCGAGCGCGGACTGAAGGTCGCGACCGATGCCGACCCGCTCGGCGCAATCCTGGTCACCTCCGACGCGCACGCCGGCCTGAAAGCCGCGGTCAAAGCGATCCTGCCTGGCACGGGATGGCAGAGATGCCGGGTCCATTTCGCTCGCAACGTCACCCAGAAGATTGGCTCCGCCCGCTCCAAGCCGGTCAACGCACTGATCTCCACGATCTTCGCGCAGACCACCACCGAAGCCGTCACCGCCCAATACCAGGCCGTCACCGACAGCCTCCGCGGCTCATTCCCCGAGATCGCCGCCATGCTCGAGGCCGCCGAACCGGACATGACCGGGTTCGCGGCGCTGCCCCGCGAGCACTGGCAGAAAGTCTGGTCGAACAATCCCATCGAGCGGCTGAACCGGGAGATCAAACGCCGCGCCGACGTCGTCCAGATCTTCCCCGACCAGGGCAGCGTCACCCGCCTCATCGGCGCCGTCCTCCAAGAACAGCACGAGGAATGGCAATACGGCGAACGTCGCTACTTCTCCGACATCTCCATGCGCAAACTCGTCCACACCCTCCACGAACACACCGAACCCGCCCGCCCCGAGCTCTACCTCACCGCCTGACCACCACCCACCCACAGGGAACAACGGAATGACACAGAGATGATGGATTCGGCTCCGGCGCCGGCGTGACCCGAAATTACACGGACGCCGTTCGCGGCTGTCTTTTTGTGGATCTGTCCGTCGACGCCGGGGTCGCTGCGGGCCGGGCGGGCACATGACTTGATAGGAGCCTGACCGGAAAGTCGTCTCACCTTTGTGCTGTCTGCACTCACCCGACCCGCGGTGACGTTCATCACCATTGGAAGGGAATCCCGTCAATGACGAGCATGACACTCGACCCGCCGCTGACCAACCCGTTGCCACCAGGCTCCGAGTTGGTCGCCGGGGTCGACACGCACAAGAACACGCATCACGTCGCGATCCTCGATCTCGTGGGCCGACCTGTCGCGGACCGAGAGTTCCGTGCCGACGGTCGCGGTTACGCGCAGATCGTCGCGTTCCTCCACGCGCACGGTGATGTCGTCCGTATCGGGGTGGAGGGAACGGGGTCGTACGGGGCTGGCCTCGCACGCGCGCTGACCACGGCGGGGCTGACCGTCATCGAAGTCGCGCGACAGGACCGGCAAGCCCGCCGTCGTCGCGGCAAGTCCGACCCCCTCGACGCCCACCAGGCAGCGGCCGCTGTCCTCTCAGGAACGGACACCGCGATCCCAAAGTCTGGTGATGGCGCGGTCGAGTCGATGCGGATCCTCCTCGCAGAGCGGCGCTCGACGGCCAAGGCCAGAGCGCAAGTGATGAACCAGATCCACGCGCTGCTGATCACCGCACCCGAGCTCGTGCGACAGGCGTTCCGCGCTCTCAGCGGGCCGCGTCTGGTGAACACGCTCGCCAAGACTCGGCCCGGAACAATCACGTCCCCCGATCCCGCGGTCGTCGCCCGGCAGACACTGCGACGGTTCGCGGTCCGACACCTCACGATGCAAGCCGAGATCGACCTGATAGAACAACAGTTGGAGATGCTCGTCCGGCAGGTCAACCCCACGCTGCTGTCCCTGAGCGGAGTCGGTCCTGTCACCGCAGCGACGCTCCTGGTCGCCGCGGGCGACAACCCCGAGCGGCTCGGAACCCGCGCCAGCTTCGCCGCTCTCGCCGGTGTCGCCCCGATCCCCGCCTCCTCCGGACAACGCACACGGCATCGACTCTCTCGCGGCGGGAACCGGCACGCGAACGCCGCGCTGCACCGGATTGTGCTGTTGCGCATGCGGCATCGCGAGCCTCGGACGATGGCCTACTTCGAGAGGCGTCGTTCGGAGCAACTCACCGACCGTGACATCATGCGCTGCCTCAAACGACACGTCGCGAACGAGATCTATGCCGCTCTGCTCAATCCCGCCACCGACAATCCCGTCGGGCGCGAACTCCGAGCACGCCGACAAGCGAAAGGCATCCCGATCAGCGTTCTCGCCGCCACTCTCGGCGTCCCCTACCAGCGGCTCCGACGACTCGAGATCGGCACTCGCGCCGACCCTGAACTCGAGGCCCGAGCGACCGCCACCCTGGAGCAGATCAGCCCGCCACTGGCCGCTTGACAGCAATAGGAGCATCCACCCTATGGGACTCACCCTGGACCCGCGCCGTGGCGATTCCGGTGCGGGGTGCGGGTCGGACGTACGAGATCCACGGCGCGGCGGACTGGGCGCACCTGTGCCGCACGTACCCGCTCGACGTGACGAACAGCCGCCGCCACGACTGGTACCGGGTCACGGGGCGGGGCGGCCGGTGGCTACTGCCGGATTGGTCGCGTGTCGCCGACGACTGGGATGCCGTGCACCTCAGCGGCTGGGGCTACCTCACTGCCGCCACGCGCGAGATCGTGGTGGATGCCGAGTACTCGAGCGTCATCGGCGGGTGGGGTCCCGATGAAACCTACTGGCTGACCGGGAAGGTGCGCGAGATCGACGAGCCGCGCGTGCACTGGGACGCCGAGGAGCGAGGCGATCCGTGGCGGCGCGTCGACGGAGACGGGCTCAGCCGGCGCCCCGCGCGATGACCTCGGCGGCGTAGTCGGGCACGTAGTTCTGCAGCTCGCGCGGCGGCCGCTCGTACCCGCCCGAGGCGGGACGCTCGGGGATGTCGATGGGCTCGCGCTCCACCGGCTGGTAGGGGATCTGCGACAGCAGATGGTGGATCATGTTGATCCGGCCGCGGCGCTTGTCCTCGTTGTCGACCTCGAACCAGCGTGCTTCGGGGATGTCCGTGTGCACGAACATCGTGTCCTTCGCGCGCGAGTAGTCCTCCCACTTGGTGATCGACAGGACGTCGTTGGGGGAGAGCTTCCAGCGCCGCATCGGATCTTCGTTGCGCGAGCGGAACCGCGCCTCCTGCTCGACGTCGGACACGCTGAACCAGTACTTCAGCAGCAGGATGCCGTCTTCGACGAGCATCCGCTCGAAGATCGGCGCCTGATGCAGGAACCGGTGGTACTCCATGTTCGTGCAGTAGCCCATGACGTGCTCGACCCCCGCGCGGTTGTACCAGGAGCGATCCATCAGCACGATCTCGCCCGCGGCCGGCAGATTCGCCACGTACCGCTGGAAGTACCACTGGGTCTTCTCGCGCTCGGTCGGGGTCGGCAGCGCCACGACGCGCGCGACGCGCGGGTTGAGGTACTGCGAGACGCGGCTGATGGTCGAGCCCTTGCCCGCGGCATCCCGCCCCTCGAAGATGACGACGACCCGCGCGCCGGTGGACTGCACCCACGCCTGCATATCGACGAGCCTGGCCTGCAAGGCCTTCAGCTCCTTCTCATACGCCTTCTTCGGCATCCGCTCGCTCATGACCCGAGCGTACCGGGGCCCACGCCGGGCGTGGCCAGAGCAACTCGAACCGTTCGCAGAGCACCGGCATGTCTTGGGCGAATCCGCGCGGCGACGTGGAGTGCGCCCGCCAGTAGCGTTCGTGCGCCTCGCGCCAGGAGGCGAGAGTGCGGTCTCCCTCGCCCTCGGAGTGCGCATGCTCCGGCCCGACGCGGTCGAACGGTACGACCTCGAGAGCCGTCGTGCGGATGACCGCCTGCGGTTCGCCGGACCCGTCGAGGATGATGCTCAGCTCGCCGACGACGGGCATCGTCTCGCCGCCGTCCTCGTACTCCCAGACGGTCGACGCCGTCCCCGTTTTGACGCCCTCGGGGACGAGCGCCAGCAGCTCATCGGCGTGCTCGGGCGTCGCCCCGAACGCCCAGGCCACGGGCGGCTGAGGTGGCAGCGTGGCATCCTCTTGCCGGCGCTCGTCGTCCCAGAACGCGGCGACGGCGGCCTCGTTCACGCGTGCAGGGCCTCGTTGAGCGTGACGCCCTTGCCCTCGCGGCGCACGGCCTCGATCGCACCCGACAGCGAATTACGGCGGAACAGGATGCCGTTCTGACCCGACAGCTGTGCACCCTTGACGACGGGGCGGCTGCCGTCGTGCAGCGGCGGCTCGTTCGGCAGCACGATCTTCGACCCGGCGGTGACGTACAGGCCCGCCTCGACGATGCAGTCGTCGCCGAGCGAGATGCCGATGCCCGCGTTCGCTCCGAGGAGCGTCCGCGCGCCGATCGACACGCGGTGCGTGCCGCCGCCCGAGAGCGTCCCCATGATGGATGCGCCGCCACCGATGTCCGACCCGTCGCCGACGACGACTCCCTGCGAGATCCGACCCTCGATCATGGAGGCCCCGACCGTGCCCGCGTTGAAGTTGACGAAGCCCTCGTGCATGACGGTCGTGCCGGGCGCGAGGTGGGCGCCGAGGCGCACGCGCGAGGCATCCGCGATGCGCACCCCCGCCGGCACGACATAGTCGGTGAGCCGCGGGAACTTGTCGAGCCCCTGCAGCTGGACGCCGGCGCGCTGCAGCCGCGGGCGCAGCCGCGCGAACGCGTCGGGGTGGACCGGTCCGGCGTTCGTCCAGGCGACGTTCGGGAGGTGCGCGAAGATGCCGGTGAGGTTCAGCTCGTTCGGGGCGACGAGCAGGTGCGACAGTGCGTGCAGGCGCAGGTAGGCGTCGCTCGTGGCCTGCGGCGGGGCATCCAGGTCGATCTCGACGACGACCGTCTCGACGGTGACATCGCGGCGCTCGTCGGGCCCTGCCTGCGCGTCGAGCGCGGCGGTGTCGGGCTCGGCGGGGGCGCGGCCGGTGGCGGGAGAGGGGAACCAGGTGTCGAGGACGGTGCCGTCACCGGCGATCGTGGCGAGGCCTGCCCCCCAGATCCAACGCTGTTCAGTCATGCCTCCCAGCGTACCGGCGACGCGGCGCTGGCTAGACTCGGGCCCATGCCCCGCCTGGACCTCACCGCCGGCTCCGTCGAGCTCACCCGTGCGATCTGCGACATCCCCAGCGTCTCGGGGGACGAGACCCCGCTCGCCGACGCGATCTTCGCCGCCGTCGACCCGCTCGACCACCTCGACGTCTACCGGGACGGCGACACGATCGTCGCCCGCACGCAGCTGGGTCGCGCGCAGCGCGTCGTGATCGCCGGACACATCGACACGGTGCCGATCAACGCCAACCTGCCCACGCGCGAGGTCGTCGAAGACGGCGAGCGCTACCTCTGGGGCCGCGGCACGGTCGACATGAAGGGCGGCACGGCGGTGCAGCTGAAGCTCGCCGCCGAGCTCGTCGCGCCCCGCGTCGACATCACCTGGATGTGGTACGACAACGAAGAGGTCGACTCCGACCTGAACGGCCTCACCCGGCTCGCGCGCACTCGCCCCGACCTGTTCGCCGGCGACTTCGCGATCCTCGGCGAGCCGTCGAACGGCGCCGTCGAGGGCGGCTGCAACGGCACGCTCCGCGCGATCGCGCGCACCCACGGCGCCCGCGCGCACAGCGCCCGGGCGTGGATGGGGGAGAACGCGATCCACGCCGCCGCGCCGATCCTCACTCGCCTCGCCGCCTACCAGCCGGCCGAGATCGACGTCGACGGCCTGGTCTACCGCGAGGGTCTGAACGCCGTCCGCATCACGGGCGGGGTCGCGGGCAACGTCATCCCCGACCTGTGCGAGGTCGAGGTGAACTTCCGCTTCGCGCCGAGCCGCACCGTCGGGGGCGCCGAAGCGCACGTGCGCGAGGTGCTCGCCGGCTTCGAGGTCGAGATCGTCGACGCCGCCGCGGGGGCGCGGCCGGGGCTCGACGCGCCGCTCGCGCAGGAGTTCCTGGCCGCCGTGGGCGGCGAGCCGCGCCCGAAGTACGGCTGGACCGACGTCGCCCGGTTCTCGGCGCTCGGCGTTCCGGCGGTGAACTACGGCCCCGGCGACCCGAGCCTCGCCCACCACGACCAGGAGCGCGTCCCCGTCGCCCAGATCGAAGACGTCGAGCGGGCCCTGCGCGCCTGGTTGACCGCCCGGTGACGGGCGATCTCGTCGCCGCCGCGCCGCGGCGCCTGCTGCGCCCGGCGCTGAGCGTCGGTGCGATCTACCTCGCGGCGCGCGCGATCACGACGGTGTTCTTCCTCGTCGGCGCCGAGATCGCGAACCGCACGGGCGGCGGCGGGGCGACGATCGGATCGCTCTCGATGCGCTGGGACGGCCAGTGGTACTGGGTGGTCGCGACCGCGGGATACCCGACGGAGCTGCCCCTGGATGCCTCGGGTGAGGTCACCCAGAACGCGTGGGCGTTCATGCCGCTCTATCCGGCCCTCGCGCGGGGACTCTCGTTCGTGATCGGCGGGCAGTACCCGATCGCGGCGATCCTCGTGTCGCTGGTCGCGGGGTACTTCGCGTGCCTCGCGCTCTTCCACCTGCTGCGCGAGCGCATCGACAGGACGGCCGCGCTCTGGGCCGTCGCGCTGTTCGCGGCAGGGCCGCTCGCGGCGCTCTTCCAGATGGGGTACGCCGAGAGCCTCTTCCTCCTGTGGCTCTTCCTCGCCCTCCTCGCGCTCGTGCGCCGCCGATTCGGGTGGCTCTACCTGCTCATCCCGCTGATGGGCTTCACGCGCCCGGGCGTGCTCGCCTTCGCCCTCCTGCTCGGCCTCTACGGTATCGTGCGGTGGTTCCGCCGCCGCACCGATCCGCTCCCCGCCGTCCAGATCGTGCACATCGTGGCGCTCGGTCTTCTCGCGGTCGTCGTCGGCTTCTCCTGGCAGCTGATCGCGGGACTCGTGACCGGCGACTCGTCGGCCTACATGCAGACCGAGCTGTCGTGGCGGCGCGGCTGGACCGGCGGCGACGGCGGGTTCGTGCCGTTCGAAGGGTTCGTCCAGGCATCCGCGATCTGGTTCCGCGTCTGGGGGCTGTCCGAGCCGCTCGGGTACGTCGCGCTCGGCGTGCTCGTCGTCGCGGTCGCGGCGCTGCTGCTGCTCGAGCCGCACGTGCGCCGGCTCGGCATCGAGATCCGGCTGTGGTCGGCGAGCTATGTGATCTACCTGCTGCTGGTCTTCTTCCCGCAGTCGAGCACCTTCCGTCTGCTGCTGCCGCTCGCCCCGCTCTACGGTGCGCTCGCGCTGCCCCGTCATCCCGCGTGGCGCTGGTCGGTGCTCGTCGTCGGCATCGCGCTGCAGTGGTGGTGGATCTCCGAGATGCTCGTGCTCGGCACGACGTTCACGCAGATCCCGTGACCTCGCGTGTGACACCGTGAGGCGTGCCGTGTCAACCGTGAGCGCGCGTGTCCCGGTGTACCGATAAACTCTCTGTTGTAGTCCGAAGACGAAAGGGAGCCCCCAAATGGCAGCCATGAAGCCGCGAACCGGAGACGGACCTATGGAGGCGGTGAAGGAAGGCCGCCTCATCATCGTGCGCGTTCCCCTCGAGGGCGGTGGCCGCCTGGTCGTCTCCGTCAATGATGACGAGGCGAAGGAACTGCACGGCGTGCTCGGTGAGGTCGTCGGCGCCGCCTGAGGCCCTCACGATCCGTGCGAACGGCCGGCACCTCTGCGGAGGTGACCGGCCGTTCGGCGTCTGCGGGGCGGGAGTGCGGTGCGCCGTCAGTGCTCGGCGGGCACCGTCGTCAGCTGCAGCAGGCCCTCGCCGACGATCGACAGGGCGCCGAGCACCGCGGGGGAAGCCTGCGTCTCCTCGATCAGCGACCGGAACGCCGTCGTGATCGGGTCGCGGCGCACCGGGTCGGCGACCGCCCCGCCGCGCAGCGCGCGCGGCACGAGCACGGTGCCGCCGGCGCGCACGAGCCGCAGCCCGTGCTCGACGTACTCGATGACGCCTTCCGCATCGGCGTCCACGAGGACAATGTCATAGGATGCCTCGTTCATGCGCGGCAGCACGTCGGCGGCGCGGCCGGTGATGAACCGCGACCGGGCCGGGGCGATCTTCGCCTCGGCGAACGCGGTGCGCGCGGCGGCGAGGTGCTCGGGCTCGTTGTCGATCGTGGTGAGGGTGGCGCGCGGCGATCCGTGCAGCAACCAGAGCCCCGAGACGCCGGCGCCCGTGCCGATCTCGACGATGCTGAGCGCCGCGGTCGCGGCGGTCACCACGGCGATCTGCGCGCCGACGGCGGCACTGATCGGGTCGGCGCCGATCTCGACGGCGCGGGCGCGGGCACGCTCGATCGCCTCGGGTTCGACGGCGGCCTCCAGGGCGTACCTGCGGATCGCATCTGACTCGGCCATGAATACCACTCCTTCTCCGCCAGAGTACGGTGCGAGAAGGCGGGAAGGCGGCAGGCGCACGGGTAACCTGGAGGCATGTTCTTCGGCTACGACATGGAGAAGTTCCTCCTGCTCCTCGTCGTGGCTGCGCTGCTCATCGGGCCCGAGCGTCTCCCGCGCTACGCGGAGGGGCTCGCCCGCTTCACCCAGCGCGCCCGCGAGTGGCTCGCCGGCGCGCGCTCGCGCGTGAAGGAGGAGATGGGCGACGACTTCGACGACGTCGAGTGGCGCAAGCTCGACCCCCGTCAGTACGACCCGCGGCGGATCATCCGTGACGCCCTGCTCGAAGACGCCCCCGTGCCCACGGTGCAGGCGGCCGCGGTCGGCACCGCCGCGGCGGCCACCGCGACGACTCCGCTCGCGCCCGTCTTCGACCCCGAGGCCGCCGCGGCCGGAGTGCCGTTCGACAACGAAGCGACCTGAGGCGGCGCCCCGCGAGCGCACCGCCCCGTGAGGCGGGCGGACGGGGCGTCAGCGCGGAGTGAACGGCAGGGGACGCCCGGCGAGGCCGCGGCCGGTGCGGGCGAGGGCATCGGCGACGGCCGAGATGGCGCGCGCCGCGGCATCCGTCGGGTCGCCGACGACGACGGGGACGCCGGTGTCTCCGCCGCGGCGGAGCGCGACACTCAGCGGCACCGATCCGAGGAGCGGCACCGGAGGCGCGTCCGGCGCGGAGGCGGACAGCGCCGCCGCGACGGCCGCCCCTCCGCCGGCGCCGAACAGGTCGAGCACCGACCCGTCGGGGAGAGTCATCGCGGCCATGTTCTCGACGACGCCGATGACGTGCTGGCCGGTCTGGCCGGCGACGAGGCCGCTGCGCACGGCGACGTCGGATGCCGCGGTCTGCGGCGTCGTGACGACGAGCACGTCGGCGTGCGGCAGCAGCTGGCCGACCGAGATCGCGACGTCGCCGGTGCCGGGCGGCATGTCGAGCAGCAGCACGTCGAGGTCGCCGAAGAACACGTCGGTGAGGAACTGCGACACGGTGCGGTGCAGCATCGGGCCTCGCCAGGCGACCGCCGCGGCGGGCTGGTCGCGGGGGAGGAACATGCCGATCGAGATCGTCTTCACGCCGTAGGCGACCGGCGGCAGCATCAGGTCGTCGATGCGGGTGGGCTGCGGCGGCAGGCCGTCGGGCTCGACGAGGCCGAGAAGCGGCGGGATCGAGAATCCGTGCACGTCGGCGTCGATGAGGCCGACCGCGAGGCCGCGCTCCGCGAGCGCGACGGCGAGGTTCGCGGTGAGCGTCGACTTGCCGACGCCGCCCTTGCCGCTCGTCACCGCGATCACGCGGGTGAGCGAATCGGGGCCGAACGGCATGGCGCGGGCCCTGCCGCCGCGGAGGCGCTCGGTGAGGGCCGACCGCTCCGCGGGGGTCATGACGCCGACCGCGAGATCGACGCCCGCGATCCCCGGAACGGATGCCGCGGCCGCGCGCACGTCCCGCTCGATGCGATCGGCGGCGGGGCATCCGACGATCGTCAACGCGATCTCGACGTGGGCGACGTCACCGTCCACCCGCACCGCGCGCACCATGTCGAGCTCGGCGAGCGGGCGGCGGATCTCGGGGTCGGTGACGGCGCCGACGGCGCGGGCGACGGCCTCGGCATCCGGTGCGGGTGCCGTCGTCATCGTGCGGGGGCGCCGGGGGCTGCGGGGGCGCCGGGCGCGTCAGCGGCGGATTCCGGCTCGGACGGTTGGGGCTCGGGCGTGAGCTCCTCGAGCAGGGCCTTGAACTCCTGCCGCAGCACGTCGCGCGTGAGCACCTGATCGGAGAGGTCCGTCAGCGCCATCCGCAGCGCCACAACCTCGCGGGCGAGGTACTCGGTGTCGGCCAGGTTCCGCTCGGCGCGCTGACGGTCCTGCTCGATCTGCACGCGGTCGCGGTCGTCCTGACGGTTCTGCGCGAGCAGGATCAGGGGCGCTGCGTACGACGCCTGCAGGGAGAGCACGAGCGTCAGCACCGTGAACCCGTAGACCTGCGAGTCGAAGCGCCAGTTCTCGGGGGCGAGGGTGTTCCACATGATCCAGCCGACGCAGAAGAGGCTCAGCAGGAGGAGGAACGCCGGGGTGCCCATCGCCCGGGCCACCCACTCGGTGAAGCGGCCGAAGCGGTCGCGCGAGGGCGCGGGGGTGCGGGTGAGCACACCCGTGCGGCGCCCGCGCGGGTCTTCGAGGCTCACCTTGGGAGCGCGCGCCATCACCGGCGGGCTCTGCCCGCGGCAGGCTTCGGCGTCTCGTCGCCGTCGTGCGAGCGCCAGTCTTCGGGCAGGAGGTAGTCGAGCATGTCGTCGACGCTCACCGCACCGACGAGGCGATGCGCCTGGTCGACGACGGGGAGGGAGACGAGGTTGTAGCTCGCGAGCATGCGCGCGACCTCCGCGGCCGACGCGGTGGCCGGCACGGCGTCGGCGGTCTCGTCGATGATCGCGCCGAGTCGCTCGTGCGGGGGATAGCGCAGCATCCGCTGGAAGTGCACCGTGCCGAGCAGGCGCCCGGTCGGGGTCTCGTACGGCGGCAGCGTCACGAAGACCGCGGCGGCGAGGGCGGGGTGCAGCTCGTGGCGCCGGATGAGGGCGAGGGCCTCGGCGACCGTGGAGTCGGCGGACAGCACGATCGGCTCGCTCGTCATGAGACCACCGGCGGTGTCGGGCCCGTACTTCAGCAGGGCACGGACGTCTTCGGCCTCTTCGGGCTCCATCAGCTCGAGGAGCTCTTCGCGCTGATCCTCGGGCAGCTGCGCGAGCACGTCGGCGGCGTCGTCGGGCTCCATCTGATCGAGGATGTCGGCCGCGCGCTCGTCGCCGAGCGCCTCGAGGATGTGCACCTGGTCGTCTTCGGGCATCTCCTCGAGGGCGTCGGCGAGTCGGCCGTCGCTGAGCTCCTCGGCCACCTCGAGGAGGCGCTCGTCGGGGAGGTCGAGGAGCGTGTTGGCGAGGTCGGCGGGCTTCAGCTCGGAGTACGTCGCGACGAGCTGCTCGGCCGACTGCGCCTCGCCGGGCGACTGCTGCTCGCGCACGTCCTGCCAGTCGGCGAAGGTCGTCGGACCCTTCGCGAACGGGGAGCCGGAGGTCTTGGGCTTGCGGAGGAAGAGCTGGCCGATGTCCCACATGCCGAGCCGGTCGCGCTCGATCGCGACGTCTTCGATCACGGCCTCGCCGGAACCGTCGGTGAAGTAGACCTTGCGGCCGAGCATCTCGGCCATGACCCGCACCTCGCCGCCGCGCTGCTGGAAGCGGCGCACGTTGATGAGGCCCGTGGTGATGACCTGACCGGCCCGGATCGAGGTGACCCGGCCGATCGAGAGGAAGACGTTGCGTCGGCCGGGGATCTCGACGACGAGCCCGACGACGCGCGGCGGATCGTCTTTTCGATAGATGACGACGACGTCGCGGACTTTGCCGAGCCGGTCGCCCGCGGGGTCGAACACGGCGCAGCCGACCAGCCGCGCGACGAAAACCCTCTGCGTACTCACCTCTCCAGCGTAGTCGGCCGCCTGCCCGCGGGCGGGGCGCACGGCGAGGGTGCGCGGCGGGGCGGGCGAAGCGCACGCATGCCAAGATGGACCGATGAGCATGATGGGCGGCGCTCCGCAGGAGCACGGTGAGAAGATCGCCGACTACGCGACGTATCCGGCCGCCCAGCAGGCGGTGTCGCAGCTGATCCAGGGCGACATCCCCGCCCGGGACATCGCGATCGTCGGGCACGGCCTGCGCTCGGTCGAGACGATCACGGGACGGCTGGGATATGCCGCCGCGGCGCGTTCGGGCGCGATCAACGGCGTGCTGCTGGGCCTGGCGTTCTCCGCGATCTTCGTGCTGGGCACGCCGAACGCGGCGATCCAGCTGTTCGCCGGCGTCATGCTCGTGGGCATCGCGATCGGGATGCTCCTCAGCATCCTCACCTACGCGCTGCTGCGCCGCCGGCGCGACTACACGTCGGTGACGCAGGTGCTCGGCGACCGCTACGAGGTGACGGTGCTGCCGCGCAGCATCCACCGCGCCCGGGAGATCGTCGGGCACGTCGTGGCGCCGACGGCCGCGGCTCCCGCTCCCGTCGACCTGACGACCCCGCCGCAGTACGGCGAGCGGATCGATCCGGCGCCGGCTCCCGCCCCGCGCCCGGCGCCCGGGCCGAACGCTCCCGCCGGCGGCGACCCGGCGCCCGGTCCCGACACCCCGTGACCGCGCTCACGGTCGTCCTCCCCGCGGGGGAGGTGACCGTGTCGACCCTGTTCGACGCGCCGGCGGACCCCGGCAGCACCTGGGCCGCGGTCGCCCTCGCGCACGGTGCAGGGGCCGGCATGGACCATCCGTTCCTCACCGGCTTCGCCGGCGCCCTGAACGACGCGGGCATCGCGACGCTGCGCTTCGTCTTCCCCTACCGGGAAGCGGAGCGACGGATGCCCGGACCGGCCGCGCACGCCGTGGCGACCTGGTCGGCTGTGATGCCCGAGCTCGCCCGGCTCGCCCCGGGCGTGCCGCAGGTCGCGGCGGGCAAGTCGTACGGCGGACGGATGGCGTCGGTCGCCGCGGCGGACGGGGTGATCGCGCCCGATGCCCTCGTCTACCTCGGCTACCCGTTCCACACCCCCGGCAAGCCCGAGGCTCCGCGTGGTGCGCACCTCGCGCGCATCGCCGCACCGCAGCTGTTCGTCGAGGGCTCGGCCGATCCGTTCATCCAACCGGTCGACCAGTTCCGCGCAGCGGTCGACACATGCGCCGACTCAGAGATCGTCTGGATCGCCGGCGGGGCCCACTCGTTCGAGGTGCGGGGTGCCCGACGGACTCCGGCCGATGTGGGCGCCGGCCTCGCGGCATCCGTCGCCCCTGGCTACGCGCCCGTCTCTGACGCGCCGTCCTCTGACACGCCAGCGCGCGACGCGCCAGCGCGCGACGCGCCCGCGCGCGGCGCGCCGTGCCACGGAGCACGACGGGCCCGCGCCGCGGCGTCAGCGCGCGGAGCCGGCGATCCAGGCCTCGATCTCGTCGGCCGTGCGGGGGATCGCGGCCGAGAGGTTCTCGACGCCGTCCGCCGTGACGAGCACGTCGTCCTCGATGCGCACACCGATGCCGCGGAACTCCTCGGGCACGGTCAGATCGTCGATCTGGAAGTACAGGCCCGGCTCGATCGTGAAGACCATGCCCTCCTCGAGGATGCCGTCGTAGTACATCTCGCGACGGGCCTGCGCGCAGTCGTGCACGTCGATGCCGAGGTGGTGACTGGTGCCGTGCACCATGTAGCGGCGGTGCTGGCCGCCGGCGTCGGCGTCGAGCGCCTCCTCGGCCGTGACCGGCAGCAGCCCCCACTCGGCCGTGCGGCGGGCGATGACGGCCATCGCGGCCTCGTGCACCTGACGGAAGCGCACGCCGGGCTTCGCGACGGCGAACGCCGCATCGGCGGCCTCGAGCACCGTGTCGTACACGCGGCGCTGCACGTCGGTGAAGGTCCCCGACACGGGGAGCGTGCGCGTGATGTCGGCGGTGTACAGGCTGTCGACCTCGACACCCGCGTCGACGAGGATCAGGTCGCCCGGCACGACGGCGCCGTCGTTCCGGGTCCAGTGCAGGTAGCAGGCGTGCGGGCCCGACGCGGCGATCGTGTCGTAGCCCTCACCGTTGCCCTCGATGCGGGCGCGCTGGTGGAAGATGCCCTCCACCGCCCGCTCGCCGCGGGGCGTGTCGATGATCCGGGGGAGGTCCGCGACGATGTCGTCGAAGCCGCGCGCGGTGACCGCGACGGCGAGCCGCAGCTGCTCGATCTCGTAGGCGTCCTTCACGAGCCGCAGCTCCGAGACGAAGCGCGTCAGGTCGGCGTCCTCCTCCAGCACGAGGTCGCCGGGGAGCGTGTCGAACGCATCGAGGTGCGCCGTCGCGAGGCCGAGGTCGGATGCCACGCCGCCGAGGGCTGGCCGGGGACCGATCCAGAACTCGCCGATCGTGGCGTCGCCGTAGAACTCCGCCGTCGTGCGGTCGGCCCGCTCGCGGAGGTACAGGGTCACGTCGTGGCCGGTCTCGCCGGTCGGTTCGAACACGAGCACCGAGTCGGGCACGGCGTCGCTCGCCCAGCCGGTGAGGTGCGCGAACGCGGAGTGTGCGCGGAACGGGTAGTCGGTGTCGTTCGAGCGCTGCTTGTAGGTGCCGGCGGGGAGGACGAGCCGCTTGCCGGGGAAGGCGGCGGACAGCGCGTCGCGGCGGGCGGCGGCGTGAGGCGCCTGCGCGCGCGGCGGGGGAGTCTGCTCGGGGCGGTCGGCCCAGCCCGTCGAGATCGTCTCGAGGAACCCGCGCGGGAAGGGCTGCTTGCGGTTGAGGTTCTCGGCGGCCGGCTGGGGCTCGGCAGTCGTCGTGTCGGTCTCGTTCGTGCTCATGCCTCCAGTCTCCCACTCCGGCATGCGGCGGGCACGTCGGAGTGCACGCGCGACGGCCGCGCCGACGGTCAGCGGGCGGCGGGCTCGAGCTGCGCGACGAGCGGACGGTGATCGCTGCCGCTCTGATCGAGCGAGGTCAGCACGACGGCGCCGGTCGCGGTCCAGGCATCCGTCGCGAGCACATGGTCGATGGGCGTGCCGAGAAGGGACGGCCAGCCGGTCGACCAGGTGCCGACGGCGCCGGCTCCGGCCGCGACCGCCGCGTCGTGGCAGCGGCCGAGATCGCCGCCGTCGACGCCGAGCCGGTCCATGTGGTCGACCGTCGCGTTGAAGTCGCCCGCCATGATGACGTTCTCGCTCGCGCACTGGTCGCCGAGCCAGGTGAGGCTCTCCCGCCACTGGTCCATGTCGTCCTGCCGCGGCGCGACGGCGTGCGCCGCGACGATCGTCGGCCCCGATCCGTCGACCGGCATGGCCACCACGGTCGGGACGGTGGCGGTGTTCGTGGTGTCGCCCGAGGTCGACTCGACGACGGCGTAGTCGCCGAGATCCGGGGAGATCAGGAGCGTCGTGGAGTTCGCCGCCCAGCCCGGGTACGCCTCGTGGTGCGCCCACATCGGCGACCCCATCTCGCGCATCGCGATGGCGACGGCCTCGCCCGCCTCGATCGTCGTCTCCGGCAGAGCGACGACGTCGGCCTGCATCGCGACGGCGGTCTTGGCGATCAGCTGCGGGTCGGTCGCGGCGCCCGCGGTGTTCCAGGTCATCACGCGGATCGCGTCGGCGGTCTTGGTGGGCAGCGGGTCGCCGCCGATGCCGCGCGCGAGGAGGATGCCTCCGCCGGCGACGGCCGCCACGGCGGCGATGACCGCGATGGATGCCGCGAAGCCGCGGAGCGCCCGGACGGCGCAGAGCAGCAGCATGATGACGAACAGCGCGGCGAACGCGACCGTCAGCGGCCCCCGCAGCGACACGATCTGCGCGATCGGGAAGGTGCGCTCGAGGCGGAAGAACTGCGGCCACGTGACCACGGCGGCGGCGATCGCCGCGAGCACGGTGATCAGGATTCCGAGCAGGCGCAGCACGCGGACGACTCTACGTGCCGAGGCTGGGAGAAGCGTGCGTCGGAGGCGTGTCGACGCGTCGCCGGAACCGGGCGGCGTGGCATCCCGATACGCTCGCAGCATGGCGAGTCGCTTTCACGGTCCGAGCGACCTGCACCTGCACTCCGATCACTCCGACGGCACCGAACCGCCCGCAGGCGTTGTGGCCTCGGCGCACCGGGCGGGCCTCCGGACGATCGCCCTCACCGACCACGACACGACCTCGGGGTGGGCCGAGGCCGCCGAGGCCGTGGTCTCGCTCGGCATGACGCTCCTGCCGGGCATGGAGCTGTCGGCGCAGTACGAGTGGCGGAGCGTGCACGTGCTCGGCTACCTGTTCGACCCCGACGACGCGGAGCTGCGCGCCCTCACCACGCGCATCCGATCGTCGCGGCTCACCCGCGCGCGGGAGATGGCCGACCGCATCGGCCGCGACTACGAGCTGAGGTGGGACGACATCCTCGCGCAGACGGCGGCCGGGGCCACCGTGGGCAGGCCGCACCTCGCCGACGCCCTCGTGGCGAAGGGGTTCGTCGGCGACCGGGGCGAGGCGTTCGCCGGCATCCTGCATCCCGGCAGCGACTACTACGTCTCTCTTTACGCTCCCGACCCCGTCACGGCGGTGGCCGCGATCGCCGGAGCCGGCGGCGTGCCCGTCATCGCCCACCCGGCAGGACGGGCGGGACTGCTGCCCGATGCCCTCGTGGAGCGGATGCTCGACGCGGGCCTGGCCGGCTTCGAACTCGGCCACCGCGAGAACGTCGAACCCGCCCTCGGGCGCCTGCGCGCGCTCACGGCCGCGCGGGATCTCATCGTGACCGGATCGAGCGACTACCACGGGCTGGGAAAGCCCAACCAGCCCGGTGAGCACACCACCAGCGACGACATGGTCGCGCGGATCATCGACCGCGGAACCGGCAGCGCCCCGGTCTACGCGTAGTCCGCGCAGACCGGCGCGCCGCGGCGAGGCCGGCTCTCAGGCGAGCGCCTTGGCCTTCAGGGTCTCGTACTCCGACGGCGAGATCGCGCCCGCGTCGAGCAGACTCTTCGCCACAGCGCGAACAGGTACGCGACGAAGATGAAGACCGCGAGGAACCACCAGATCAGGTCCCAGAAAGAGGCCCAAAAGCCGTGATACTCCACGGCGTCTTCCAAGAAACGCATGACAACCCCTTCAGTAAGGCGGCGCGACGACAGGTCGCTCGCTGCTCACTGCAGCGATCCGGAGTCACGCGGCGCGTCGTAGGACATGCCGCGTGACACCGAGTTCCCGTGGGTCGCCGCGATGTGCGTCGGAGAGCGACGTACGTCGGAGAGCGACGTCCGTCAGAGGGCGGTCGCCGGTCAGGCGCCGGCCGCGGGAGCGGCGCCACCGCCACCGGCGCCGCGACGACGACGCCGGGCCGGGGCGGGCTTGCCGTCGTGGTGCTCCTTGCCCTCGCCGTCGTGCGTGCCCGCGCCCTCGGCGGCGCGCTCGGCCGTGAGAGTGCCCGGAGCCGAGGCATCCACGGCCCCTTCGGCGCCCTCGGTGAACGTCGACCCGACGCTCTGCGCGCCGGAGCGGCGGCGGCGACGGCGACGCGTGCCGCCTTCGGTCGTGCCCTCGGCGGCGACGTCGGCCGCGCGCTCGGGCCGCGGCGTGCGGTCCGGCGCGGTGCGGACGGTGCCGGTGCGCGGCGCCTTCGCGATGCGACCCTTCGTGCCGGCGGGGATGTCGAGGTCTTCGTAGAGGTGCGGGCTCGACGAGTACGTCTCGACCGGGTCGGGCTGGCCGAACTCGAGCGCCCGGTTGATGAGGGCCCACTTGTGCAGGTCCTCCCAGTCGACGAAGGTGACCGCGATGCCGGTCTTGCCGGCGCGGCCGGTGCGGCCGGCGCGGTGCAGGTAGGTCTTCTCGTCGTCGGGGATCGTGTGGTTGATCACGTGCGTGACGTCGTCGACGTCGATGCCGCGGGCGGCGACGTCGGTCGCGATGAGGATGTCCTTCTTGCCGGCCTTGAACGCGGCCATCGAGCGCTCGCGCGCCTCCTGGCTCATGTCGCCGTGCACGGCGCCCGCGTTGAACCCGCGGTCGTTCAGCTCGTCGACGAGGCGCTGGGCGGCGCGCTTGGTGCGCGTGAACACGACCGACTTGCCGCGGCCCTCGGCCTGCAGGATGCGAGCGATGACCTCGTCCTTGTCGAGCGAGTGCGCGCGGTAGACGAGGTGGCGGATGTTCGCCTGCGTGAGGCCCTCGTCGGGGTCGGAGGCCCGGATGTGGATCGGGTTCGACATGAAGCGGCGGGCGAGGGCGACGATCGGCCCCGGCATGGTCGCCGAGTACAGCATCGTGTGCCGGACCGGCGCGACCTTCGCGAAGATCTTCTCGATGTCGGGGAGGAAACCGAGGTCGAGCATCTTGTCGGCCTCGTCGAGCACGACCTCGGTCGCGTTCGACAGGTCGAGGAGGCGCTGGTTGTTCAGGTCGATGAGGCGGCCGGGCGTGCCGACGACGATCTGCGCGCCGGCCTTCAGCTGGTCGATCTGCCCCTCGTAGGCCTTGCCGCCGTAGATCGCGACGACGCTCGTCGAGCGGTTCGAGGTCAGCATGTCCATGTCCTCGTAGACCTGGACGGCGAGCTCCCGCGTCGGGACGACGATGAGCGCCTTCACGCCGGGGGCCGGGTCGAGGCCGAGGCGCTGCACGACGGGGATGCCGAAGCCGAAGGTCTTGCCGGTGCCGGTCTTGGCCTGACCGATGATGTCCTGGCCGGGAAGGCCGAGGGGGATCGTCTGCTCCTGGATCGGGAAGGCATCCACGATGCCCTTGGATGCCAGGGCCTCGACGATGTCGGCGTCGACACCCATGTCTGCGAAAGTCGTCACGATACGTACCTGTCTGGCGGTGAGATGCCGCCGGGTGAGAAGGTCCACGCCCTTCACTCAGCCACAGGCGCGGTGGCCCCGATCCATCGCCGGGACACCGCCAGCCTACCGGAGGGCGCCCGGGAGCCCGCCACGCGGCACGCGGCGACGCCCGAGCCTCGCCCCGGGCACCCCTCATCTAGGCTGGTGCCGTGGTGACCTGGCCCTGGCAGCGCGAGCGCAGACCCGTGCGTACCCTGCGGGTGCGCTCCCGCGGTGATTTCGGCGACGTGCGCCGCGTCGACTTCGAAGAGCTCGCCCCCGACATCGACACCTACCTCGGTCAGGCGGCGTACCTGCAGCTCGGCTATTTCGAGACGCTGAGCCAGCTGATCGCGCCGACGCCGGAGCTCTCGCACAAGGAGTCGCTGTCGCGGGCGGCGGGCGCGGCGCTCCTGAAGCACCGCGAGCTCGTCGAGGTGATCCGCTCGCGCGGCGACGATCCGCTCGACATCATGCTGCCCTTCCGCGAGCCGCTCGACGCGTTCCGGCGCGCCACGCACGGCGCGCGCCCGCTCGAGACGATGCTCTCGGTGCACATCACGGCGGGCATGCTCGACGACTTCTACCTGGCGCTGTCGGCGAGCTACGGCGCGACCGGCAACCGGGTCGCGCAGATCCTCACCGCCGACGACGACCGTCAGGCGCTCGTGAAGATCATCACCGACGCGATCGCCGCCGACGAGGAATGGCGCGACCTCCTGAGCCTGTGGGGGCGCCGGCTCGTGGGCGACACGCTGCTGATCGCGCGCGGCGCGCTCCGCCCGCAGACGCTCGACGCGGCCGAGGAGAAGCGCGTCGAGCCGGTGTTCACCGACTTGCTGGCGGGGCACTCGCGCCGCATGGCGGCCATCGGGCTCGACGCCTGAGCCCGGCAGGGCGCGCGGGTTGCGCGGCGCGTCAGGAGATCTTGAGGCGCAGCCGCTCGTTCGCGTCGTGGGTCGCCCGCGTGCGGGTGAGGACGATGAGCACGATCGGCACGACCACGATCGGCGCGCCCAGGGCGGCGACCCACAGCCAGGCGTTGTCGGCGGTGACGCCCGCCCACGTCAGCACGACGTAGACGAGGCCGGCGACGACGGCGCCCAGCATCGGCGCGAGCACCGCGCCGCGCGAGGCGCGCCCGGGCATGAGGAAGTGCAGCACGCCGCCATAGACGGCGCCGAAGATCAGCGCGAGGAGGATCTGCATCGACGGATGCCGGTGGCTCAGGCCACGAAGCCGACGCGGCGGGACTCCTCGGTCCCGACCTCGACGAACGCGATCCCCGCGGTGGGGACGATGTAGGTGTTGCCCTTCACGTCGGTGAACGTGACGGCCGGCTGTCCGGATTCGAGCGCCGATGCGACGGCCGCGGCGACGGCCTCCGCCGACTGGCCGGACTCGAAGTTGAGTTCGCGGGCGGTGTTGGTGATTCCGATGCGGATCTCCACGATGACTGCCTTTCTGGCCGGGATGTCGGGCGCATATCGACTCTACGACACCCGTCGGCGGCGGGGATGCGCGGCCGGGCGGACCGGTGCTCGCTGTGCGCGAACGCGCCGTGCGCCCCGGGCCGCGCGGTCGTGTCCGACGGGGCGGATAGCGTGGATGCCATGCCCCTTGATCCTGCTCAGCGCGCCGTCGTCGAGCTCGCGCCGCAGGCATCCGGTGTCGTCGTCGGTGCACCGGGATCGGGCAAGACCACGGCCGTCGTCGCCCGCGTGCGCGCGCTGCTCGCGGCGGGTCTCGCGCCCGAGGAGGTGCTCGTGCTCACGCCCACCCGGCAGGCGGCGACGGCGCTGCGCGACCGCCTCGCGATCGCGGTGGGCGTCGCGACGCCGGGCCCGCTCGCGCGCTCGGTGGCGGCCTTCGCCTATCAGCTGGTGCGCGCGCACGCGGTGCACGCCGGTCTCGACCAGCCGCAGCTGCTCACCGGACCCGACGAGGACCGGATCGTGCAGGACCTCCTCGACGGCGACGCCGAGGACGAGGCGGAGGGCGCGCGGCGCTGGCCCACGTGGCTCGGCGCCGAGATCCGCGCCACCCGCGGGTTCCGTACGGAGCTGCGCGCGTTCCTCGCCGAGTGCACGACGCTCGGCATCACGCCGGCAGCCCTCGCCGCCCGAGGCGAGGGTTCTGATCGCGAGGTCTGGGTGTCCCTGGCGTCCTTCGCGGTCGACTATCAGGCGGTGCTCGCGCGGCTGCGCGGGGCGCACCGCGACGCTGCGGGTCTCGTGCGCGAGGCGGTGGGCCTCGCCCGCACGCTGCCGCCCGGCTCGCCGGCGTGGGGCGCGACGGGGCGCGTGCGCGCGATCCTCGTCGACGACGCGCAGGAGCTCACCCTCGGCGGCGTCGAACTGCTCGAGGCGTTCCGCAGCGCCGGCGCCGCGGTGCTCGCCTTCGGCGACCCGGACGTCGGATCGGGCACGTTCCGCGGCGCGCGGCCGGAGAACTTCGCGCGGCTCGCCACCGGCGTGCCGCTGCACATCCTGCGGGGCGCGCATCGCGGCACCCCCGCGCTGCAGCGACTCACGGCCGAGGTCACGATGCGGATCGGCGCCGTGGGCGTCGTCGCGCACCGGCGCGTTCCGGGCGCTCCGCCGGTGGGGGATGAGCCGGGCGCCGGTGGGTCAGTCGGCGGCGCGGAGGCGGACAGCTCGGTGCGGGCGTACGCCCTGCGCTCACCCGGCGAGCAGTACGACACGATCGCGCGGCTGCTGCGCGAGCGCCACATCCACGACCAGGTGCCCTGGAGCTCGTGCGCCGTCATCGCCCACGACAGCCGGCAGGTCGCCGCCCTCGAGGCCGAGCTCGCCGCGCGCGACGTGCCCACGGCGAGCGGTCAGGGGCGCACGCTCGGCGAGACGCGGGCGGTGCGCGACCTGCTGACCCTCGTCGACCTCGCCGCGCGCGACGAGTGGACCGCCGATGAGCCGGTCGAGGCGCTCCGCGCCGGGGGACTGGACGCCGTGGACGCGCGGCGACTGCGCACGACGCTCCGTCAGCACGCGGTGCGGGCCGCCGTGGACGGCGAGCCGGTGCCGAGCGCGCGCGAGCTCGTGGCATCCGGTCTGCGGCATCCGCTCGAGTTCGAACTCATCGACACGCGCGAGGGCCGACGGGCCGCGCGCATCGGCCAGACGCTCGGGCAGCTCCGCGAACAGCTGGCCGCCGGCGCGACCGCGCACGAGCTGCTCTGGACCGCCTGGGAGCGGTCGGGCTGGGAGCGCACGTGGCGCGAGGCCGCGGCCGGCTACGGATCGCTCGCCGACCAGGCGCGGCGCGACCTCGACGCCGTGGTCGCGCTCTTCCAGGCCGCCAAGCGTCACGGCGAACGCGCCGACGGCACGGGCCCGATCGCGTTCGTGCGCGGCGTGCTCGACTCCGACGTCGCCGAAGACCGGCTGAGCTCTCCCGAGCCGGTCGGCGTCGTGCGGGTGCTGACCCCCGCCGCGACCCTCGGCACCGAGTTCGACACCGTCGTGATCGCGGGCGTGCAGGACGGCGTCTGGCCGAACCTCCGCACCCGCGGCGGGCTGTTCGACACGTGGCGGCTCGCGCAGAGCGAGGGCGACGGTCAGGCGGCGGATGCCCTCGACCTCCGCCGCGGCGTGCTGCATGACGAGCTGCGGCTGTTCGTCCGCGCCGTCTCGCGCGCCGCGGAGCGGCTGATCGTCACGGCCGTCGCCGACGACGACACCGGGCCGAGCGTGCTGTTCGAGTTCCTGCCGCCCGCCGAGCCCGCGCCGCGCAGCGCCGAGCATCCGCTGTCGCTGCGGGGCCTCGTCGCCCTCTACCGGCGCGCCCTCACCGACCCGCGCGCGAGCGCCGCCGCGCGCCGCGACGCCGCCGGACAGCTCGCTCTCCTGGCCGCGGCGGGCGTCGCGGGCGCCGACCCCGACGGGTGGTACGGGGTGGCGCCGGCCTCGAGCGCGGGACCGCTGTACGATCTCGCCTCCGAGCCCGCACGCGTCTCGCCGTCGAAGCTCGAGGCGATCGACGAGTGTCAGCTGAACTGGGTGATCGGAGACCTCGGCGGCGACGCCGGCAGCGTCGGCGCGGGTCTCGGCACGCTGCTGCACGCGGCGCTCGAGCACGCCGACGGCGCCGACGAAGACGCACTCTGGGCGAGCGTGGAGGCGCGCTGGGGGGAGCTCTCCTTCGAGGCCGCGTGGATCGAACGCACCGAGCGCACCCGCGCGCGCGACCTCATCGCCCGGCTCAGCCGCTACCTGCGCGACGCCGAGGGCGGCGGCACGACGCTGCTCGGCGCCGAACCGCACTTCGAGCTCGAGGTGCCCGTGACGGGAGCGGCGCTTCCCGCCGTGATCAGCGGCACCATCGACCGGGTCGAGCTCACCGGCGAGGGCACCGTCGTGATCGTCGACCTGAAGACGGGGCGCACGCAGGCGACCGGGCCCGCCGCCGCCATCGGCAACCCGCAGCTGAGCGCCTACCAGCTCGCGTTCGAACAGGGCGCGATCCCGGCGGCGGCGGGCAGACCCGCCGGCGGGGCGAAGCTGCTCGTGCTCAAGCCGACCCGTGGCGCGCCGTATGCGACGCCCGCCCAGCCGCCCTTCGACGACGAGACCCGCGCCGCGTTCCTGCACCGCATCGACGACGCCGTGCACGTGATGGGCGGCGCGACGTTCCTCGCCCCGTACGAGGCGCACTGCCGCGACGACCACACCCACGGCCTCTGCCGCATCCACACGATCGGCCCGGTGAGCAGCTCATGAGCGGAACCTCTCTGACCGAGACGTCGGCCGGCGCCGCCGGGCCGTCGGGTTCTCCCGAGGGTGCGAGGGGCGCGGCACTGATCTCACCCGAGGCGATCGCCGCCGCGCTCGGACAGTTCCCGCCCACCCCCGAGCAGGCTGCGGTGATCGCCGCGCCGCTCACTCCCGCCCTCGTCGTCGCGGGGGCCGGCAGCGGCAAGACCGAGACGATGGCGGGGCGCGTCGTCTGGCTCGTCGCGAATGGCCTCGTCCGCCGCGACGAGGTGCTCGGGCTGACCTTCACCCGCAAGGCCGCCGGCGAGCTCGCCGAGCGCATCCAGCGGCGCCTCTCCCGCCTCGGCGAGTACGAGCGGCGCGGGCTGCTGCCGCATCTCGAAGGCCTCTACCAGACGGGAGCGCTCGACGCGTTCGCGCGGATCGAGCACGGCGAAGGCGGCGTCCACGCCGCCGAGGCGGCGCGTCGCGCGGCCCTCGACGCGCTGGAGGCGACGGTGGCGGCGTCGTCGTCGAGAGATGCCACGGCGGCGGATGCCCCGTCGAGGGATGCCATGGCGGCGGATGCCTCGTCGACAGGCGCACCTCGGGGCGATGGGGCGGCCGCGGGCGAGGCCGGCGCCGCGGCATCCGATGCTCTGCTGCACCGCCCGACGGTCGCGACCTACAACAGCTTCGCCGACCAGCTCGTGCGGGAGAACGCCGTGCGGATCGGGCGCGACCCCGAATCGGTCGTGCTCAGCGAGTCGGCCGCCTGGCTGCTGATGCGCAGCGTCGTGCACGCCTCCGACGACCCGGCCCTTGAAGAGGTCGCGCGCCGCCCGTCGACGATCATCGACGCCGCCCTCGGCCTCGCCCGCGACGCCGTCGACAACCTGGCCGACCTCGCCGCCGTCGCGGCCTTCGCGGACGACCTCGGCGAGGTGCTCGAGCGCCCATCGCGACGCGGGACAGGGCCGCTGGCTCGGGTGCGCGATGCCGTCGCGCCCGTCTCCTGGCTGCCGCCGCTCACCCGGCTCGCTCACGAGTACGACGCGCAGAAGCGCCGGCGTGGACTGATCGACTTCTCCGATCAGGTCGCCGGCGCGCTCCAGATCGTCCGCGCGCATCCGTCGGTCGCGGCGGAGCTGCGCGGGCGCTACCGGGTCGTGCTGCTCGACGAGTACCAGGACACGTCGGTCGTGCAGAGCGACCTGCTCGCAGCGCTGTTCGCGGACACCGCGGTGATGGCGGTCGGCGATCCGCACCAGTCGATCTACGGCTGGCGCGGCGCGAGCGCCGGCAACCTCGGCGGGTTCGCCGCGGCGTTCGCCCCCGCCGGCGCGGCGCAGCACTTCTCACTCCTGACGAGCTGGCGCAACAGCGAGCAGGTGCTGGCGGCGGCGAACGCCGTGCTCGCGCCCCTCACCGCCCGAACGCCCGTGCCGGTCGGTGCGCTCACCGCGCGCCCGGCCGCCCCCGCCGGCGTCGTCGAGGTCGCCTACGAGAGCGACGTCGACGCCGAGGCCGATCGCGTCGCCGAATGGTTCGGCCGCGTCCGCGACGAGCGTCGCGCGGCGGGGGAGCAGACCACCGGGGCGGTGCTGTTCCGCGCGAAGAAGCACATGGTCCGCTTCGCCGATGCGCTCGGACGCCGGGGCATCCCGCATCGCATCCTCGGCCTCGGCGGACTCCTGTCGACGCCCGAGGTGGTCGACGTCGTCGCCGCCATCCGCGTGATCAGCGACCCGCACGCGGGCTCGTCGCTGATCCGCCTCCTGAGCGGGCCGCGATGGTCGATCGGGCTGCCCGATCTGCGCTCCCTGGCGGCGCTCGCACGGCGGATCTCCCGCTCCGACGCCTCGCTGCAGCAGCTCGACGCCGACCTCGCGAAACGGCTGCGCGCCGCCGGCGACGAGGGCGCGTCGCTCACCGACGCCCTCGACTTCATCGGCCGGCAGGCCGACGACCACGGCTGGCTCGGCGGGTTCACCGCGGTGGGCCGCGCACGCCTGCGCGAGGCGTCGGCCGTGTTCGCCGGCCTCCGCCGCGCGGCCGGTCTCCCCGTGCCCGAACTCGTCCGGCTCATCGAGGTCGAACTGCGCCTCGACATCGAGCTCGCCGCCAACGAGGCGCGCGGACCCGCACGGGTGGCCGGCGACCAGCTGCGCGCGTTCATCGACGAGCTGCAGGGCTTCCTCGCCGCCGATGACAGCGGGTCGCTGCCGGCGCTGCTCGCCTGGCTCGACCGCGCCGAGCGCGCCGACGAGTTCGCCCCGCGCACCGAGCCGCCCGAAGACGACGTGGTGCAGCTGCTCACGATCCACGGGTCGAAGGGCCTCGAGTGGGATGCCGTCGCCGTCGTGCGCGCGGTCGACGACGAGCTGCCCGCCAAGCCCCGCGACGGCCTCGGCTGGCTCCGATTCGGCGTACTGCCCTACCCCTTCCGCGGCGACCGCGCCTGGCTGCCGCGCCTCGCGTGGAGCCCCGACGAGGCCCCCACCCAGCACGACCTCCGTGATGCGCTGGATGCCTTCGGACAGGCTCTCGCGGACCGTCAGCTCGACGAGGAGCGCCGCCTCGCCTACGTCGCGGTCACCCGCGCCCGCGACCGGCTGCTCGTGACCGGGTCCGCATGGTCGGGGACGAAGACGGCCCGCCGGCCCGGGGTGTTCCAGACGGAGATCGCCGAGGCGGTCGAGCTCCCGCTCCCGGTGCCCGACGACCTGGGCGAGAACCCGTACCTCGACGAGAACCGGCTGCTGTCGTGGCCGATCGACCCGCTCGGCGCGCGGCGCACGGCGGTCTCCGCTGCGGCGGACGAGGTGCGCGGCGCCCAGTCGAGGGAGCCGGCCGCGCCGTCGCGCGATGTCGCGCTCCTCCTCGCCGAGCGGGCCGAGCGCGCGGCCGGAACGGCGGCGGTTGCCCCGACGCGCATCCCTGCGTCGCGGTACAAGGACTTCGTCGCCGACTACGCCGCGGCGGCGGCCGCCCATGCGCTGCCGATGCCCGAGCGGCCCTACCGGCAGACGCGCCTGGGCACCCTGTTCCACGCGTGGGTGGAGCAGCGGTCGGGGCTCGTCGGAGCGGGGCCCTCACCCGACGACGCGCTGTGGGAAGGCGACACCGACATCGACGATCTCTCGGCCGCCGACGCGGACGCCCTCGACGGGCTCCGCGCGCGCTTCCTCGCGTCGGAGTGGGCCGACCTGCAGCCCGTCGAGGTGGAGGTCGAGATCCACGTGGCGCTCGACGACCTGCTGCCCGACGGGCGACCGCACATCGCGATCTGCAAGCTCGACGCCGTGTACCGGCGCGGCGACCGCGTCGAGATCGTCGACTGGAAGACGGGCCGGCCGCCGCGCACCGCCGCCGAGCGGGAGGAGCGCCTCGCGCAGCTGCGGCTCTACCGCCGGGCGTACCAGGCGCGGTCCGGCGTGCCCGCCGAGCTCATCGACGTCGTGCTGTACTACGTCGCCGACGACCTCGTCATTCGCGACTGACGTGGCGCGGTGTCGCGCCGCGGGCGCGGCTCAGACGGTGCCGGTCCAGTGGCGCATGGCGTTGCGGGCCGCGGTGTCGAGGTCGTCGTCGCGGTCCGAGGCATCCGCGCCGTCTGTGCTCGCCGCGCGCCGCACGTCGCCCGTCTCGTCGCCTGATGAGGATTCCTCGCGGTCGACGGCGGGTGCCTCGCCCGCCACCGCCTCGCCGCTCCCCGCCGCGCCGGGTGCGGCAACGGGAGCGCCGCCGTCGCCGAAGGTGAGCCCGGACCACTCCGAGAGGTCGATCGGCACCGTCGCGTCGGGGCCGGTCTCGCGGCCTTCGGCCCGTGCCTCCTCGTCGGCGAGGAAGACGGCGAGGGTCTCGGGATCGAAGGTGTCGGTGTGCATCGACGTGTCAATGCCGCGGGCCGCGCCGAGCGCGCCGGTGCCGAACCCGGCGGTGCCGAGCGCACCCGTGCCGAGCGGCAGGCGCTCGCTCGCGGCGATCGCGTCGTCGGCGGTCGTCGTGTCGTGCACGACGGCGGGCTGGTCGCGCATCGTGTCGTCGAGGGAGGAGAGGAGGGCGATCGCGTCGGCGATGATCTCCTCCGAGCCGACGGTCTGGCCGTGCACGAGCCACCGGGCGAACTCGAGTTCGGCGTGCAGGCGCGCGCGCTCGGCGATCTGCGCGTCGGGGGCTCGATGCGAGGCGCGCGCATACGTGTCGAAGACGTCGTCGCGCGCGGCGGGCGCCGAGGCCGTCCAGCGCAGGTCGATCGCCGGGTCGCCGACGCCGAGCCCGCCCCAGGTGAGGAGCCCCGTCACCTGCGGGACGCCGTCCGCGTCGTCCTCGAAGACGAACGAGGCCGGGTCGACACCGCCGAGCACGACCGTCGTCTCGAAGCGCCAGAGCGGGTCGGAGCCGATGGCGGTGCTCCAGCGGCGGAGCAGTCCGAAGGGCAGGAGACCCGTGGCCTCGGCGGCGTCGAGCAGACGCTCGGCGTCGGCGCGCACCTCCTCTGCGGTCTGCATCGGCAGGCCGGCATCGCGGACGACGGTCACCGGCAGGTCGTGCACCTGCGCGGTGGCGGTCGCGAGCGCCGTCGCGATGCCGCGGCCGGCGGGCACGTGCGCCGCGTCGACGCGGTAGCCGGATAGCAGCGTCTGCACGAGCGTCAGGCGGCCGTCGACGCGGGTCTCGCCGAGCACGTCGGGAGCACCGAAGGGCAGCACGCCGCGCACGCCCGCGGTCAGAGAGCGCAGCGCGCGCGCCTCGGCGCCGAGGTCGGCGTCGGCCGCGTCGTCCACCGGCACGCGCACGACGACCCGCCGCCCGTCGTCGAGCTCGGCGATCGCGCTGTCGTAACGGCCCGAGGTCCCTTCGCTCAGCGAGCCGACGCCGGTCACCACGACGCGGGGCAGGGCCGAGGTCACCGACGCGGCTAGAGTGAGAGGTGAGCGTGCCATGCCCCCAGGTTAGGTCTGCCGTGCCCCGTCCGGCCGCGCGCCACGCCCGGCAAGGAAGGTCTCGGATGCCCCAGTCCCGCGCCCCTCAGCCCCCGCCGCTCGCGCGCGCCGGCATCGACCGGGCCGCCGCGGAGCGCGACACGCCGGATCTCGTCGACCGGCTGCGGCAGCAGGCGGACACGCGGGTAGTCGCCGTCCACGGGGATCGCGGACTCGTCGAGCCATCCGGCACCCGGCTTCACCTCGTGGCGCCGACGGCGATCGCCGGCGCGGCGGAGTGGGCGTTCCTCGGCCGGGACGCGTCGGGCGCCGCCGTGCTGCTCGCGGCGACGGCAGCGGAGGCCCCGGAGCCGGTCGTGAGGGATGCCTCGGACAGCGCGACCGGCCCGGATTCGCCGCAGTGGCGGGCGCTCCGCGCCGCGGGCGGCGAGCTCGACGCCGTCGATGCGGGTCTCCTCGTGGAGGCGGTCTCGCTCGGCCGCTGGCTGCTCGACGCCCCGTTCTGCTCCACCTGCGGCACGCGCACCGTCGTGCGCGCGGCCGGCTGGGCGCGGCACTGCCCGGTCTCCGAGGGCGGATGCGGGCGCGAGCACTTCCCCCGCACCGACCCGGCCGTGATCGTCGCCGTGCAGTCGACCGACGGCGAGCGGTTGCTGCTCGGCAAGAACGCGATCTGGGCGGGCCGCAACATGTATTCGACGTTCGCCGGGTTCGTGGAGGCGGGGGAGTCGCTCGAGTCGACGGTCGCCCGCGAAGTGCTCGAGGAGGCCGGCGTCGCCGTCGACGACCTGCGCTACCGCGGGTCGCAGTCGTGGCCCTATCCGCGCTCGCTCATGCTCGGGTTCCACGCGACGGCGGCTGCCGGGACGGTCGCCCGCGCGGACGGCGAGGAGATCGTCGACGTGCGCTGGTTCTCCCGCGGCGAGCTCGCCGAGGTGCTCGGGGCGCAGGCGCGCGAGGCGCAGGCGCGCGCGTCAGTGGCATCCGAGTCAGGGGCATCCGTCACCGGCGACACCGCGCCGTTCGCGCTCCCCGGCACCGCCTCGATCGCCCACCGTCTGATCGTCGACTGGGTGGAGCGCGCGTGAGCGAGGGCGCCCTCGCCGCCCTCGACGACGAGCAGCGGGTCGCGGCCTCGCTGCTGCGCGGCCCGGTGTGCGTGCTCGCCGGCGCCGGCACCGGCAAGACGCGCGTCATCACGCACCGCATCGCGCACGGCGTCGACACCGGCGCGTACTCGCCCGGCCGGGTGATGGCGGTCACCTTCACGGCGAAGGCGGCCGGCGAGATGCGCGGACGGCTCCGGGCGCTCGGCGTCGAGGGGGTCGCCGCGCGCACCTTCCACGCCACCGCGCTCGCGCAGCTGAACTTCTTCTGGCCGCAGCTCGCGAACGACACCGCTCCGTCGATCGTCGACAAGAAGGTGCGCGTGCTCGGCCAGGCCGCCGACCTGCTGCGGCTGCACCTCGACGCGGCGACGCTCCGCGACGTCGCGAGCCGCATCGAATGGCGCAAGGTCGCGATGCGCACGATCGACCAGGATGCCGCGGCGCACCCCACGGGACTCGGGAGCCTCGACGCGGGCGCCCTCGCCGACCTGATGCGCGCCTACGAGAAGGTGAAGGACGAGCGGCGCCAGCTCGACTTCGAGGACGTGCTGCTCGCCTGCGCCGGGATGCTCGAGTCGGAGCCGCGGGTCGCTGCGGCCGTGCACGAGCAGTACCGGCACCTCACCGTCGACGAGTTCCAGGACGTCTCGCCCGTGCAGCACCGCCTGCTCGAGCTGTGGCTCGGCGACCGGCACGACATCTGCGTCGTCGGCGACCCGAGCCAGACGATCTACTCGTTCGTGGGCGCCGACCCGCGCTACCTGCTCGACTTCGCCGACCGGCACGAAGACGCCCAGGTGGTGCGTCTCGAGCGCAACTATCGGTCGGACCCCGGCATCCTCACCGTCGCGAACGCGCTGATGCACGGGCGCCCGGGGGCGCTGACGCTCTCGAGCGCCACCGCGCCGGATGCCACGTCGGGCGGCGTCGCGCCGGTCGCGACCGCCTATCCCGACGATGCGGCCGAGGCGGACGGGGTGGCCGGAACGGTGGCCGCGCAGATCGCCGCCGGCGTCTCGCCCGACGACATCGCCGTGCTCTACCGCGCGAACGCGCAGTCGGCGCCCCTTCTCGCCGCCCTCGCGGCGCGCGGCATCGCGGCGAGCGTGCTCGGCGGACGGCGCTTCTTCGACCTGCCCGAGGTGCGCCAGGCCGTGATGGCCCTCCGCGGCGCGTCCGTCGCGCCGGTGGAGACGACGTTCCTCGCCGCCGTCCGCGACGTACTGCGCTCGCTCGGGCTCAGCGACGACCCGCCACCGGCGGGCGGCGCCCTCCGCGACGCGTGGGAGGCGCGCGCCGCCGTGCTGCGCCTCGCTGAAGAGGCCCCGGAAGGGACCACCCTGCGCGGTTTCACCGACGAGCTGATGGCGCGGGGCCGCGACCAGCACGAGCCGGCCTTGCGCACCGTGACTCTCGCGACCCTCCACGCCGCCAAGGGTCTGGAATGGGACCACGTGCACCTCGTCGGGCTGTCGGAGGGCCTGCTGCCGATCTCGTACGCGAGCACTCCCGCCGAGATCGACGAGGAGCGCCGTCTCGTTTACGTCGGCATCACGCGGGCCGGGCGAACGCTGTCGCTGTCGTGGTCGGAGCAGGTCGGCTCGCCGGGTCACGGAGCGCCCCGTCCTCGGCAGCGGTCGCGGTTCGTTCCGGAGATCGGCACAGGCAATCTGCGTGCGGGCGGTGCGCGTGCCACACGCGCCGCACGTCCGCGCAGCTGAGGGTCACCGACAGCGCCGTCGCCGACACGGGGCCGGTGGATGCGGCGCGGAGCAGTCGCGCCGCGAGCACCGCCGCCTCGAGCACGAGCCCCGCATCGGTCGGCACGCGTTCGCGTCCGAGCAGCTGCGCGGCCACGAGCGGCCAGCGCGGATCGGCGTCGGTGCGCCGGGCGTGTAGGCAGGCGAGGCAGGCCGTGACGCCGGGCACCACGAGCGGCCCGACGACGACGCGGTCTCCGGCGAGCACGATCGGCAGGTGCGGGATGTCGGCGGCCAGGAGCGCGCCCGCACGGCGGGGCTCGATCAGGTGATCCGCGACGACGATCATCGGCAGCGCCGGATCGGGCGCGTCCTGCCGCCAGCGGGTCGTCTGCACGGCGTCGAGTCCACCGGCCTGCCAGCCGTGCGCCAGGGCGTCGGCCTCGGCGAAGCTCACGTCGGCGGGCAGCTCCGCCTGCACGGCGAGCGGTGCGGCCGGCCCGGGGGCGAGCGCGCCGCCGATGCCGGCGACGAACCGCTCTGCCGCCTCGGCGCTCGCGCCGAACGTGCGCGCGAGGGGCAGCAGCATCGCGTCGGGGATGCCTTCGGTCAGCGCGTCGAGCAGCTGCTCCTGCCAGGGCGCGACGTCGTCGAGCCGCACCGCCCCGTCGGGCCCGAGCTGCATGCTGGAAGCGGTGCGCCAGAGCGGCGGGTGCGAGGGGGCGAGTCGGAGCATGCCCCGATCATGCCGACCGGCGGCTGGCCCCGCGCCCGCTGTCCACAGGAATCAGCTGAACAGGTCCGTTCCGCCGGCCTGTGGAGGAGGCGATGGACAGCGGTGGGCGACCGATCAGACCGGGCGCGGGTCGTCCGTTCCGGGCTCGTCGGTGCCGGACTCGCTGTCCGCGTCATCGGCCGGTTCGCCGCCCGATCCGTCGCCGCCGTCCGCGTCGCTCGGAGAGTCACCGCCCTCGCCGCCGGCGCCGGCCTCCTGCGCCAGCAGGGCGTCGAGCGCATCGTCCATGGCGTCGCGCGGCGGCGCCTCGCCGGAGGCGCGGGCGCGCAACCGCACGATCAGCCCCTCCGGGTCGTCGATGTCGGCGGGTCCGGGCATGAGGTCGGGGTAGTCCCACAGGCTGTCGCGCTCGGCCACGCCGACCGCATCGGTCACCGCACGCCACATCGCCGAGGCCTCGCGCAGGCGACGCGGGCGCAGTTCGAGGCCGACGAGCGAGGCCATCGCCTGCTCGGCCGGCCCGCCCACGGCGCGGCGGCGTCGCACGGCCTCGGCGATCTTCGGCGCCTCGGGGAGGCGCGCCGTGGCATCCGCCGTCACGATGTCGACCCAGCCCTCGATCGTCGCGAGGAGGTTCTCGAGGCGCGTGAGTGCCGCTTCCTGCACGGGCGTGCGCTGGGGGAGGAGGGCCCCCGATTCCAGCAGCGCGCGCAGCTCCTCGGGTTGCGACGGGTCGAAGCGCGACGCGAGGTCTTCGAGCGCCGACGTGTCGACGTGGATGCCCCGGGCGAAATCGGTCACCTGCGAGATCACGTGCAGCCGCAGCCACTTCGCGTGCCGGAAGAGCCGCGCGTGGGCGAGTTCGCGGGTCGCGAGGTAGAGGGCGAGCTGGTCGTCGGTGACGTCGAGGTCGCGGCCGAAGTCGGCGAAGTTCTGCGGCAGGATCGCCGCGACCCCGTCGGGCATCACCGGGATCCCGACGTCGCCGCCCGAGACGACCTCGAGCGAGAGGCGGCCGATCACGCCGCCGAGCTGCGCGGCGAACATCGACCCGCCGATGCGGCGCATGAACGCGCCCGCGCCCGCGACGAGCTGCTTCATCTCCTCGGGCGTCTGCTCGTCGAGCACCGAGGTGAGAGCGCCGGCGATCGAGTCGGCGACCGGCTCGGCGAGCTCCTGCCACACCGGCAGCGTCTGCTCGACCCACTGGCCGCGGGTGATCGCGAGCGGGGGTGCGGCGAGCTCGGAGATCGTCGTCGCCTCGCTCAGCCACAGAGTCGCCAGGGCGAATGCCTGATCGAACTCGGTGCGGTCGCCGGTGGTGATGCCGAGCCCGTCGCGATTGGCGAGGTGCAGCGCCTGCGTCTTCGCCGAGCTCCAGTCGATGCCGTCCCCGGCGCCGCCCGCACTCTGGCTCTGCGCGAAGGCGGCCTGCATCTGCCCCATGATCTGCTGCAGCATCGCGGGGTCGATGCCCATGCGGGAGAGTCCCTCGAGCTGCGCCGGGTCGATTCCCGCGCCGCCGGCACCTCCCGCGCCCCCGAGCAGGTTCCGCAGGAGCTCCTGGAATTCGTCCTCGCCGAAGCGGTCGTCGTTGTCGTCGTCAGCCATGTCAGGCGCCTTTCAGCAGGCGGAAGTCGTCGCGCTCTACGCTAGTCGCACGGTCTCCGCCGCGGCGCGTCTCGCGCTCTCGGTGAGGGGGTCGTATGTACGCCGATCGCGAACGACCGGCCGGAAGGGTCTGCCGTGGCACTGTTCGACGAGGTCACGACGATCGTCCCCACGCCCCGCCGCCGCATGTCGCGCCGCACCACGGTGGGGGTCTGGGCCCTCACCGTCGCGCTGTTCGCGCTGCTCGCGCTCACGGTGCTGCCCACGTCGTTCGTCATCCAGCGCCCGGGGCCCGTGTTCAACACGCTGGGCTCGGTGCAGAACTCCGACGGCGACGAGGTGCCGCTCATCTCGGTCGACGGCGCGCAGACCTACCCGACCGCGGGGGCGCTCGACCTCCTCACGGTGCAGGTCGTCGGCTCGCGCGAGCGCACGCCGTCCTGGTTCGAGCTCGCCCTCGCGTGGTTCGACCCGTCGAAGGCGGTGCTGCCGGTCGACCAGGTGTTCCCCGCCGGGCAGACGACCGAGCAGCGCAATCAGGAGAGCGCCGTCATGATGGTCGACTCGCAGAAGGAGGCGACCGCCGCGGCGCTGACCGAGCTCGGCTACGACGTGAAGCCGATGGTGCGCGTCTACTCGCTGACCGACGACTCCGCCGCGCAGGGCATCCTGCAGGAGGGCGATGTCATCCGCGCCGCGAACGGCACCCCGATCACCGACACGCCGGCCCTCCGCGAGATCATCAACGCGGGCGACGGCGCGCCGGTCGATCTCACGGTCGAGCGCGACGGTCAGACGCTCGACGTGACGATCACGCCCCAGGCATCCACCGCCGGCGGCGAGACGGTGTGGCTGATCGGCGTCTCGACGATGCACGACTACGACTTCCCGATCCAGGTGACCATTCAGCTCGACAACGTCGGCGGGCCCTCGGCGGGCATGATGTTCGCCCTCGGGATCATCGACACGCTCACGGACGGCGAGCTGAACGGCGGCGAGCGGGTCGCCGGCACCGGCACGATCGACGCCGCCGGCACGGTCGGCCCGATCGGCGGCATCCGTCAGAAGATGTTCGGCGCCGTGGATGCCGGGGACACCTGGTTCCTCGCGCCCGCCGACAACTGCGACGAGGTCGTCGGCCACATCCCCGACGGACTCCGTGTCTTCAAGGTCTCGACGCTCGACGACGCACTCGGGGTGCTCTCCGCGATCCGCGACGGCGGCGACCTCGGCGCGCTGCCGACCTGCTCCTGAGTCGCCGGCCGCGCCCGACCGGTCTCTGAGCGGCCTCCGAGCGGGCGGCGCGCAACGCCTTCGTCACGTTCTGCTGGGAATATGCCCCAACCGGCACCTCGCCGCACCGGCACACGAGCCGGGCGGCGGGGCCGCGCCTAGGATGGTGGGGTGACCACGACCTCCGCGCCGAACCAGGCCACGCCGAATCCCGTCCGCAAGGCCATCGCCATCACGCTCGTCGTGATCGCCGTGATCGTCGTCGGCTTCTTCATCTTCGCGAGCCTCTACGCCGACTGGCTGTGGTTCGACCAGCTGGGCTTCACCAGCGTGCTGTGGACCCAGTGGACGGCGCGGATCGTCATGTTCATCGTGGGCTTCCTCGCGATGGCCGTCCCCGTGTTCGTCGCGATCCAGCTCGTCTACCGGCTCCGACCCGTCTACGCGCGGCTCAGTTCGCAGCTGGACCACTACCAGGAGGTCGTCGAGCCGCTCCGCCGCCTCGCGATGTGGGGCATCCCGGTCTTCTTCGGGTTCTTCGCCGGCTTCGCCGCCGCCGCGCAGTGGCAGACGGTGTGGCTGTGGGCCAATCGGGTCGACACGGGAACCACCGACCCGCAGTTCCAGATGGACGTCGGGTTCTACCTGTTCTCGGTGCCGTTCCTCTCCGCCGTGCTCGGCTTCGCCTCCGCGGTGCTCCTCGTCTGCCTCGGCGTGACGGTGCTCGTCGCCTACCTCTACGGCTCGGTGCGGATCGGCCAGCGCGAGCTGCGCATCTCGAAGGCGGCACGCATCCAGCTCGCGATTATCGCGGGCCTCTACCTGCTCGTCCAGGGCGCGAGCCTGTGGCTCGACCGGTACAAGACGCTCACCGAGACGAGTGACCGCATCACGGGTGCGAGCTACGTCGACGTGCACGCCGTCATCCCGGGGCTCACCATCCTCTCGATCGCCGCCGCGATCGTCGCCGTGCTGTTCTTCATCACCTCGGTGATCGGACGCTGGCGCTTTCCCCTCATCGGAACGGCCCTGCTCATCGTGTCGTTCCTGGTCGTCACGGTCGCCTACCCGTCCCTCGTGAACCAGTTCCAGGTCGTGCCCAACCAGGAGACCCTGGAAAGCCCCTTCTACCAGCGCAACATCGACGCGACGAAGGCCGCCTACGGCATCGACGGCCTCGAGAAGAGCGACTTCAAGGCAGCGACCGACGCCGAGCCGGGGCAGCTGCGCGAGGACGCCGACACGACGGCGTCCATCCGCATCATGGACCCGGCCATCATTCCGCCGACGGTCCGCCAGCTCGAGCAGTACCGTCCGTACTACAAGTTCTCCGACCCGCTCGATGTCGACCGCTACCAGATCGACGGGAAAAGCCAGGATGCCGTGGTCTCGGTCCGCGAGCTCAACCTCGACCAGCTCGGGGCAGCGGCGACCTGGTACAACACGACGCTCGTCTATACGCACGGCTACGGAATGGTCGCCGCGAAGGGCAACGACCGCGCGGCCGACGGCAACCCCGTGTTCCTGGAGCGGGGTATCCCGACCGCGGGCGCGCTCACGGATGAGACCGCCTACGAGCCGCGCGTCTACTTCGGCGAGTCCTCGCCGCCGTACTCGATCGTCGGCGGACCCGAGGGTGGCACGGACATCGAGCTCGACTATCCGCGCGGTGCCGGCGGGGCAGCGCAGACGAAGACGACGTTCACGGGCGACGGCGGCCCCCAGATCGGCAACCTCTTCAACCGCCTGATCTACGCGCTGAAGTTCCAGTCGACCGACATCCTGCTCTCCGACGCGATCAACGACAAGTCGCAGATCCTCTACGACCGCGATCCGGTGACCCGGGTGCAGAAGGTCGCGCCGTACCTCGAGCTCGACAACGATCCGTATCCGTCGATCGTCGACGGCAAGATCGTGTGGATCGTCGACGGCTACACCTTGAGCGCGAACTACCCCTACTCGTCGATCGTGAGCCTCCGCGACGCGATCAGCGACACGACGAACACGTCGCCGCGTGTCGCGCTCGACGACGTCAACTACATCCGCAACTCGGTCAAGGCGACCGTCGACGCCTACTCGGGCGAAGTGACCCTCTACGCGTGGGACGACACCGATCCGATGCTGCAGGCGTGGCAGAAGGTCTATCCGTCGACGCTCAAGCCGGTCTCGGACATGTCCGCCGACCTGATGAGCCACGTGCGCTACCCGACCGACCTCTTCAAGGTGCAGCGCGCGATGCTCGGCACGTACCACGTCGACGACGCGGCCTCGTTCTATGCGCGCGACAACGCGTGGAAGACCCCGAACGACCCCGTCTCCCAGGCGGACGTACTGCAGCCGCCGTACTACCTGTCGATGAAGATGCCGGGCCAAGAGGCGCCGACGTTCTCGATGTTCACCTCGTTCATCCCGGCCGCGGAGGGCGACGGCGCGCGGAACGTCCTGATGGGATATCTGGCGGTGGACTCCGACGCGGGCGCAGTGGCCGGCCAGAAGGCGGCCGACTACGGAAAGCTGCGCATGCTGCAGATCTCCGCCGACGTGAGCGTTCCTGGCCCCGGGCAGGTGCAGAACACCTTCAATTCGAACGAGACGATCTCGCAGCAACTGAACCTGCTCAAGCAGGGGCTGTCCGAGGTGCTCAACGGCAACCTGCTGACGCTCCCGGTCGGCGGCGGCTTCCTTTATGTGCAGCCGGTGTTCGTCCAGGCATCCAGCGGCACGAAACTGCCGGTGCTGCGGAAGATCCTCGTCGCGTTCGGCGACAAGGTCGCGTTCGAGGACACGCTGCAGGATGCCTTGGACTCGCTGTTCGGCGGCGATTCGGGTGCCTCCACGGGTGACAACAACGTCACCCCGTCGCCGAACCCCAGCGAGTCGGGCGAGCCCGGCACGGGCGGCGGGACCGGCGGTGGAACCGACGTCGCCATGCAGGCGGCGCTGAAGGATGCCCAGCAGGCGATGATCGACCGCGATGCCGCGCTCAAGGCGGGTGACCTGACGAAGTTCGCCGAGGCCGACGCGCGTCTGACGGCCGCCGTGCAGAAGCTGCTGACGCTGAGCGGCGGCAACTGAGCGGCGACGGGTCCTGCGCAGAATCGGAGATCCGCAACAGAATCGGATGCCAGCCACCGCGGCATCCGATTCTGTTCGTGTTCTCCGATTGCGTGCGGGTGCGCGGGCGGCTGCAGCGGCGCCCGCTCAGCGGCTCAGGGCGTACCAGATCAGGAGCAGCGTCACCGCGAAGCCGGTGAACTGGTTCAGCCAGAGGAAGCGGTCCCACCCGCGCGTGGCGGCGGTGGCCTCGGCATCCGGCACGGAGCGGTAGGGCCACACGGTCGCGAGGTACGGCACGGCGAGCAGCGCCGCGAGCGGCCCCGGCCAGGAGGTGCCGAGCATGACGAGCCCGGCGAGGGCGTAGGCGACGAGCGCGAACCGCACGGTGCGGGCCGCGCCGAACGCGGTGGCGATCGACGAGATGCCGGCCTCCCGGTCGGCGACGACGTCCTGCACCGCGCCGAACGCGTGCGAGGCGATGCCCCACAGTGCGAAGGCGACGATGATCGCGACGAGCGGCCAGGTCCAGGTCGCGCCCGCGAGCACGAGGCCGTAGACCGCGGGGGAGAAGAAGTGGATGCTGCTCGTGATCGAGTCGGCGACCGGGCGTTCCTTGAGGCGCAGCGGCGGCGAGGAGTAGAAGACCACGAAGAAGAGGCTGAGGGCCAGCACGACCCATGACGCGGGTGAGCCGACCGCGACGAGGAACACGACGAACGGCAGGCAGCTGAGCGCGGCCGCCGAGAGCGTCGTGCGGTGCAGCCTGCGGTCGAGCACCGCGCCGTGCGCGCCGCCCTTGCGCGGATTGCGGAGGTCCGACTCGTAGTCGAACACGTCGTTGATGCCGTACATCGCGAGGTTGTACGGGACGAGGAAGAACACCGTGCCGACGATGAGCACGAGATCCACCTGGCGCGTGGTGAGGAGGTACGCCGCCGCGAACGGATAGGCGGTGTTGATCCAGCTGACCGGTCGTGACGAGATCACCAGTTGCCGCGCGACGCCCGCGCTCATGCCTCCTCCTCGGCCCGTCGCGGGGTGCAGAGGCAGCGGATCGCCGGCACGAGGAACGCCGCGGCGAGCGGATAGGAGAAGTCCTCGATCGGGGCGAGGCCGATCCGGATGCCGCTGATGAGGTGCTCCGGATAAGTGAAGAGGTCGAGGGCGATCATCACGTTGTCGAAGATCGCGGTCAGGATGATCAGCACGAGGGCGGTCCATGCCGACGCGCGCATACGCGCCGCGAAGCCCGGTCGACGTGCCGTCGCGACGGTGACGATGGCGGTGAGCACGAGGAACGGGATCGTGAGCAGGGCGTACATCACCGTGCCTCCCCGTCGCTGGTTCGGCGCGCGGCACGACGCCGCTGCGCCAGTCGAAGCGCCGCGGCGTGCGTCACGAGCGCGAGATGGCAGAGGAACGCGAGGAACACCGGCTCCTCCACCGGCATGTGCGGGAACAGCTCGACCCCGAGCAGCAGCGGGCTGCCGCCGCGCACGAAAACGCCCGCGGCGATGCACGTGGCATCCCACGCGACGAAGAACACCGTGCCGAGGAGGATCGCGAGGCCCGACGGCACGGGCGCCGCCCAGAGGGCGAGCCGGTAACGCGCGTCGAGGGTGAGCATGCCGGCGAAGGAGACCAGCAGGGCGAGGAGATAGAGGCCGGGCATGCTCAGGCGCCGGATGCCGCGGGTTCGGGCAGGCGGGCGGCGCTCTTGTCGCCGCGCAGCCGCTTGGCGACGAGCTCGGCGGAGATGAGGCACATCGGCAGCCCGATGCCGGGGAGCACCGACGTACCGGCGTAGAGGAGGCCGTCGACGCGGCGCGAGGCGTTGCGCGGCCGGAACACCGCGCTCTGCCGCAGGGTGTGCGCGAGGCCCAGCGCGCCGCCGCGCCAGGCGCCGAGGTCGCTCTCGAAGTCGGCGGGCGAGATCGTGCGCCGCACGCGGATCCGGTCCGCGAGGTCGGGGGTGCCGGTCCAGTCGGCGATCTGCGCGATCACCCGGTCGGCGGCCGCCTCGATCGCCGGGTCCCCGTCGCCGTCTTCGCCACCGTGCCCGAGCGACGGATCGGCGGGCATCGGAACGAGGACGAAGAGGTTCTCGCTCCCGGCCGGCGCGACACCGGGATCGGTTGCGGACGGACGGCAGATGTAGATGGATGCCGGATCGGGAATACGGGTGTCGGCACCGAAGATGTCGTCGAAGTTCTCCGTCCAGTCGGCGGCGAACAGCAGCGTGTGATGCGCGAGCTGCGGCAGCTCGCCGTCGACGCCGAGGAGGAGCAGGAGCGCCCCGGGTCCGGGGTTGCGCTTCTCCCACCAGCGGTCCGGATAGGTCCGCTCCGCCGGGGCGAGCAGCTCCGTCTCGGTGCGGTGGAGGTCGGCGGTCGAGACGACGATGTCGGCGTGGTGCACGGTGCCGTCGGCGAGGCGCACGCCCCGCGCGGCGCCGCCCGTGACGAGGATGCGCTCGACCGGGGCATCCGTCCGCAGCGTCGCCCCGGCGCTCTCGGCGAGGCGTGCGATGGCGGCGATGAGCGCGGTGAATCCGCCCTGCGGGTACAGCACGCCCTCGTCGAGGTCGAGACGGCTCATCAGGTGGTAGAGCGCGGGCGCGGTCGCCGGCGACGCGCCGAGGAACACCGCGGGATACCCGAGGATCTGGCGCAGCACGGGATCGTCGAACCGCTGCGCGACGTGGCGCTCGAGCGAGCGGGCGAGAAGCGGCGCGAGCTGCGGCAGCCGCCGCACGACGGCCGGATCGCGGAGGCCCGCGGTGCCCTGGTAGGTGTCGTAGAGGAACTTCGAGACGGCCAGGTCGTAGGCCTCGCCGGCCGAGTCGAGGTAGGCGTCGAGCTGCGGCCCCGAGCCGGGCTCGCGCTCCTCGAACAGCGCCCGCGCCGCGTCACGGCCGGAGACGACGTCGACCGGAGCAGACGGCGCATCGCCCTCGGGCTCGGGGTACACGCGGTAGGCGGGGGTCAGCGGCACGAGGTCGAGTTCGGCCTCGGCCGTCGTGCCCATGAGCCGGAAGAAGTGGTCGAACACCTCAGGCATGAGATACCAGCTCGGCCCCGTGTCGAAGCGGAAGCCGTCGCGCTCCCACGATCCGGCGCGGCCGCCCAGCTCGGGGCGCGCCTCGAAGAGTGTCACCTCCCACCCGTCGCGTGCGAGGAGCGCGGCCGTGGCGAGCCCCGCGATGCCGCCGCCGACGACGGCCGCCGACCCGCTCACGCGTCGGTCCGTCGCGGGGGGAGACCGGCGATCGCCTTCGCCGCGATGGTCGCCTTGACCGCCGTCGGCACCGACACGCGCACGTCGTCGCGGTCGTCGTCGTGGAGCCGGTGCGCGAGCTCGGCGAACAGTCCGTGCGCGGTCGTCACTGCGCGGCGGCAGTCGGCCGGCAGCGCCGGTATCGCGAGCGCGGCGACGTCGAGGTCGTGGTCGATGCGCGCGAGCACGGCGGCGCGGGATGCCTCGCCGTCGATCCCCAGGTAGTCGCGACCGAGCCGCCCCCGGTCGTCGGCGCGGTCGCGGAGGAAGTTGACGTCCTGGAACGCCGCGCCGAGCCGTCGGGCGCCCTCGACGAGCTCGGGCGACGGTGTCTCGGGCACGGCGCGCCCGGCGTTGACGAACACCTGCAGGCACATGAGCCCGACGACCTCGGCCGACCCGTACACGTACGCGTCGTGCGACTGCGCGTCGTGCTCGGTGCGGGTGAGGTCGGTGCGCATCGACGCGAAGAACGGGCGGACGAGCTCGCCGTCGATGCCGCACTCGCGCGCGGCGAGCGCGAAGGCGTGCACGATGAGGTTCGTGCTGAACCCGCGGGCGATCGCGGTGAGGGTCTCGGCCTCGAACTCGTCGAGCAGCAGCCGCTGCGTCGGGGCGGGGACGAGAGCCTCGTCGGCCGCGCCGTCGACGATCTCGTCGGCGACCCGCACGAGCGCGTAGACGCTCCGCACGTGGGTGCGCACCCGCGGGCCGAGGAGACGCGACGCGAGCGCGAAGGAGGTCGAATAGGCGACGATGACGGATGCCGCGGCATCCTGCGCACACCGGTCGTAGAGGCTCGTCGTCACGGGATGCGCTCCTCGATCGCCGTCGCGATATCGGCGAGGAGGGCGACGGCGGGGGCGGGGAGGGCGGGCGAGGCCGCGCGGCTGCGGGCGCGCTGCAGGGCGTCGCCGACGAGCACGACGACCTCGTCGCGGGCGCCGCTCGCCTCGAGCTCACGCTGCGCGCGGCGGACGGCGATCGGGCCGGTGTGGGCGAGCGCGAGCGCGGAGCGCACCTGCGGCCAGGCGTTGCCGCCCCGCGCGAAGCCGATGAGCGGCGTGCGCTTGGCCTCCCGCAGGTCGGCGCCGGGGGCGCGACCCGCCTGGCGCCGCGTGCCGAACGTGCCGATGAGGTCGTCGACGAGCTGGAACGCGAGCCCCAGATCGGCCGCGGCGGCGCCGAGGGCGGCGCGGGCCTCGCTCGACGCCCCCGCGAGAGCGGCGCCCGCGAGCAGCGGCGCCTCGAAGGAGTAGGCGGCGGTCTTGTCGTGGGCGACGCCGAGGAGTGCCGCCGTGTCGGGCACGTCAGTACGCGCCGCGTTCTCGACGTCGGCGAGCTCGCCAGCCGCCGAGACGAGGATCGCGTCGTCGAAGACCTGCAGCAGTGCGCCGCGCGCGGCGGCATCGACGTCCACGGTCGCGACCAGGCGCGCCGCCTCGAACAGCAGCAGATCGCCGGCGAGCACGGCCGCGGCGTCACCGACGAGGGCGGCATCGTCGGCGGACGCGCCGTACTGGGCGGCGCGAGCGCGGAAGCGTCCGGCGACGTTCGGCACCCCGCGCCGCTCGAGGTCGCGGTCGATGAGGTCGTCGTGCACGACGAAGGCGGTGTGCAGCAGCTCGAAGGCGGCGGCGGTCTGCCACAGCGCCGCCTCGGCGGACTCCTCGTCATCCCGGTCGCCGGCACCCGCGGCGCCGCCTGCCGCACAGGCGCCCGCGGCGCCGCCTGCCGCGCAGACGCCGGCGGGGGCGCACAGCGCCCGGTAGGCGGCCACCACGAGCGCGGGTCGCACGCGTTTGCCGTCGCTCGCCGCAGCCGCGACGGCGGATGCCAGGGTGCTCGCACCCTCGCCGAGGGCGGCCGCGCGACCGGTCAGGCGCGCGAGGGAGGCCGAGATCGCGGCATTTACGCCGTCGCGGTCGGCGGGGGAGAGCGCGATCATCAGGATGCTCCGGGCGGGCGGCCGGGGAGGGCCTCGTCGAACACGTGCATCTGCTCGGCCTGCAGCACGAGCCACGGGCTGAAGGCCCACGGCGTGGCGCGGAGCGAGACGGCGAGGTCGGCGGGCTCGACCCAGCGGCCCTCGACGACCTCGTCGGGGTTCAGGTGCGGCTCGTCGTCGACGACGGCCGTGTAGACGGGGCACACCTCGTGCTCGACCATGCCGTTCGCATCGACCGCGCGATAGCGGAACAGCGGCAGCACCAGCCGGATGTCGCGGAGGGTCAGCCCCAGTTCGTGCTGCGCGTGCCGGCGCACCGCATCGATGACGGGCTCGGCCGGGCGCGGGTGACCGCAGAACGAGTTGGTCCACACGCCCGGCCAGGTCTTCTTGCCGAGGGCGCGACGGGTGACCAGGGTCTCACCGCGTTCGTTGTAGACATGACATGAGAAGGCCAGGTGCAGCGCCGTGTCGCTGCCGTGCACGCTCGATTTGGGAGCGACGCCGATTTCGCTCCCGTCTTCGTCCAACAGCACGACGAAGTCGGTGGCGATATCGGTGGGGGACACGAGTTTCTCCTTTCGCTAGTTTATCTAGCGATTTTCAGCGATACTACCTGGGGGGCAGGGAGGTGTCCACACGTGACCGAGAGATGGGTGCCGCAGACGCCGCGGGACGCGCTGATGATGTCGGCCATGACGGCCGTGCGGGCGTTCTCGGATGCGATGGACCGGATGCACGGCGACATGCGCGGCGACATGGACATGAACGCGTCCGACCTCGCGGCGATGCGCCTGCTCGTCGTGCGTGAGCAGCGCGGCGAGTGGGTGTCGCCGCATCAGATCGCGGCGCACCTGTCGATCTCCACCGCCTCGACGACGAAGCTGCTCGACCGCCTGACGGCCAGCGGTCACCTCGAGCGGCGTCCGCACCCGAGCGACCGGCGGGCGCGCGTGGTCGTACTCACCGATGCCGCCCGCGCGGAGTTCTACCGCCATTTCGGCGAGCGGATGGGGCGCATGCGGGAGGGGATGGCGTCGTTCACCGACGACGAGCTGCGCGCGATCGTGCGCTTTCTCGGCGAGATGGAGACGGCGCTCGGCGGCTGAGGGCGGACAACGAAGAAGACCCCCGTTTCCGGGGGCCTTCTTCGTTTTTCGTTGCGGGGACAGGATTTGAACCTGCGACCTCTGGGTTATGAGCCCAGCGAGCTACCGAGCTGCTCCACCCCGCGGCACAAGAACTAAGCATAGCACGGGTTCGGAGTGCTCCGCGCACGTTGCAGGCATCCATCGGCGCGGGGGAGGATGAGCGCATGAGTCCGGATGCCTCCGAGCGCGCCGTCGAGGCGGTGGACGACCTCGTCGACGGACGCGACGAGACCCCGAACGAGCGGGCCGATCGCAACTGGACCGAGGTGCTGCAGGAGCTGCGGGTCATGCAGACCGGCACGCAGATCCTCGCCGGCCTCCTGTTGGCGCTGGCCTTCCAGCCTGCCTTCGCGGATCTCTCCACCGGTCAACGTGTGTTCTCCCTCGTGCTCCTCGTGCTCGCGATGCTCAGCGCGATCGTGGCGCTCGCCCCGGTGGCGCTGCACCGGGCGCTGTTCGGGCGGCGGGAGAAGCGCACCGTCGTCTTCTACGGCCACGCCGCCCTGGTCGTGGCTCTCGCCACGGTCGCGGCGCTGCTGGTCGGGGTCGTCGACATCGTCTTCGACGTCGTGATCGGCGGCGCCGCCGCGGTGATCGTCGCGGTCGTGGCGATCGTCCTCGTCGCCGTGCTGTGGCTCGTGATCCCGCTGATCCTCCGCGCGAAGGGAGCGGACGCATGAGCGGGGGCGAGGCGTCGGCGGGCGCGGCGGTGGGTGTCGCGGTGGGTGTGGCGGTGGCGCAGTTCGCTCCGACGGCCGAGGAGCGCGCCAACCTCGCCGCGATCGACGAGTTGACCGCACGCGCCGTCGCGCGGGGGGCGGAGGTCGTGCTGTTCCCCGAGTACGCGAGCTACTTCGTCGACCCCTTCGACGACACCCTCCGCGCGCACGCGCAGGACGTCGACGGCGACTTCACGCGCGGGCTGCGCGAGATCGCGAGCCGGTACGGCGCGGTCGTCGTCGCGGGGCTCGTCGAGCGCGGCGCGGGCGATCGGGTGCGCAACGCCGTCGTCGCCGTGGGCGCCGACGGGGTGCGCGCGGTCTACCGCAAGCTGCACCTGTACGACGCGTTCGGGCAGCGCGAGTCGGACTGGGTCGAGGCGGGAACGCCGTCCGTTCCGGAGACCTTCGAGGTCGGGGGACTGCGCTTCGCGCTGATGACCTGCTACGACCTGCGCTTCCCCGAGGTGGCACGCGTGCTCGCCGACGCCGGCGCCCACGTCGTGCTCACGGCGGCCGAGTGGGTGCGGGGTCCTCTCAAGGAGCATCACTGGCGCACGCTCGTGCACGCCCGCGCGATCGAGAACACGCTGTATGTCGCGGGCGCCGATCACCCGCCGCCGCTCGGGGTGGGGGCATCCCTCATCGTCGACCCGCAGGGGGTCGAGCTCGCGGGCGTCGGCACGGCGACGGACGTCGCTGTGGCGTTCGTGGATGCCGCGGTGATCGAGCGCGTGCGCCGAGTGAACCCCGCCCTGGCGCTGCGGCGGTTCCGCGTCGAGCCGATCGACTGACCCGCGGCGGTGCTCGGTTGCGGGCTCAGCCCGGATCGAGTGCCGCTCAGCCCCGGCTGAGGCGCGCGGCCGCCTCCGCGATCACCTCGACGCGCTTGCAGGCGGCGAACCGCACGAGCGAGGCGTACTCCGAGCGGTGCGCGGCCGAGGCGAACGCCGTCAGCGGGATCGCGGCGACGCCGACGCGGGCGGGAAGCGCGCGACAGAAATCCGCGGCATCCTGCCCGGGAGACAGCCGGTGCGACGCGTCGGCGACGGTGAAGTAGGTGCCGGCCGCCGGCGACACCGTGTATCCGGCGTGCCGGAGCCCGTCCGCCAGCAGGTCCCGCTTGGCGCGCAGCGTCGCGGCGATACCGGTGAAGTAGTCGTCCGGCAGGCGGAGGCCCGCGGCGACCGCGTGCTGGAAGGGAGTGGCGTTGGTATAGGTGAGGAACTGCTTCACGGCGAGCACGGCGTCGACGAGGTCGGCGGGGCCGGTCACCCAGCCGACCTTCCAACCGGTGGCCTGGAAGGTCTTGCCGCCCGACGAGATTGACACGGTGCGCTCGGCGGCGCCGGGGAGGGTCGCGATCGGCACGTGCGGGCCGTCGAACACGAGGTGCTCGTACACCTCGTCGGTGACGATCCAGGCGTCGTGACGTTCGGCGAGACGCACGATCTCGGCGCGCACCTCGGGGGAGAAGACCGCTCCCGTCGGGTTGTGCGGATCGTTGACGATGATCAGGCGCGTGCGGTCGGTCACCGCGCGGGCGAGTTCGTCGAGGTCGGGCTGGAAATCGGGGAAGCGCAGCGGCACCGGCACGAGGGTCGCGCCGGCGAGCGCGACGCACGCGGCGTAGGCGTCGTAATAGGGCTCGAAGACGACCACTTCATCGTCCGGCGAGGCGACGAGGGCGAGGATCGTCGCGGCGAGCGCTTCTGTCGCCCCGGCGGTGACGAGCACCTCGCGCTCGGGGTCGAGTCCGATGCCGTAGAAGCGTCGCTGGTGGTCAGCGATGGCGCTGAGGAGCGTCGGCACCCCGCGGCCGGGCGCGTACTGGTTGGCGCCCGCCGAGATCGCCTCGTGGGCGGCGGCGAGCACCTCCGCGGGTGGGTCCTCGTCGGGAAAGCCCTGCCCGAGGTTCACCGCGCCGGTCGCGATCGCCAGGGCCGTCATCTCGGCGAAGACAGTTGGGACGGGCACCTCGCCGACACCGGGCGGCCCAGGGCTGAGCAGTCCCGCGCCGAGCGCGGTGCGCCGCCAGGCGCCGGGGATCTCTCGCACGCGCCCAGGCTATCGGTCCGGGTCCCGGCCCGGTCAGACGCCAGGCGCGCGCCGGCGCCGCACGGGCGCCACACCGAGGCTGCAACCGACCTGGGCGCGGTCATAGGCTCACCTAGGATGAGGAGCGCGGCCCTGCCATACGCAGCACACAGGATTCTGCGTCATGCTGAGGGTGTCTTGGGAAGAAGGGAGCACTGATGAGCGAGAACGTCCCCACCTCGAACGACCCGCACGGCTCCGCCGGCGACGAGCCGCAGCGTCCCCCCGTGCCGGCGCAGCCGGCGGCGGATGCCGCGGCCACGACCCCGGCGGAGGGATCGGCAGCCCCGGCGCCCGCGTCGACCCCGACGCAGTCCGCTGCGCCTGCGCCGGCCGCCGCGTCGACCCCGGCCGCCGCCCCGCAGCACGCGGCGACCACACCGCACCACACGGCGACCGCCACGGCGCACGGCGCCGCCACCGACCAGGGCTCGCAGGGCCAGCCGTCGGGTCGGATCGGCGCGGGCAAGGTCGTCGGCATCATGGTCGCGGCCGCCCTCGTCGGCGGTGCGGCGGGCGCCGCCGGGGCATCCCTCTTCCCGCAGTCGGTCGTCACCACGAGCCCGTCGACGGTCATCGTGAACAACACCGACTCGGTGAACCAGACGACGGCGATCGCGGCGAAGGTCGTGCCCTCGGTCGTCACCATCTCGGTCTCGTCCGGCTCGTCGGGCGGCACTGGATCGGGCGTCGTGCTGACCGCCGACGGCTACGTCGTCACGAACACGCACGTCGTGACGCTCGACGGCCAGGTGGCTGACCCGGAGCTCACCGTCACCACCTCCGACGGCAAGCTGTACAGCGCCGAGATCGTCGGCACCGACCCGACCTACGACCTGGCCGTGATCAAGCTCACCGACGCGTCGGGGCTCACCCCGATCGAGTTCGCCGACTCGACGAAGCTCAACGTGGGCGATCAGACGGCCGCCGTCGGCGCGCCGCTCGGCCTGCCCAACACGGTGACGGCCGGTATCGTCAGCGCGCTGAACCGCTCGATCCAGATCGCCTCGTCGGCCGCGCCCGAGGGCGACAGCCAGGAGGATTCGCCGCAGCAGGGTCAGGGCGATTCGCCCTTCCGGTTCGACTTCGGCCAGGGTCAGCAGCAGTCGGCGACCCGCTCGATCTCGATCGCGGTGATCCAGACCGACGCCGCCATCAATCCCGGCAACTCCGGCGGCGCGCTGGCCAACGGCGACGGCAAGCTCATCGGCATCAACGTCGCGATCGCCTCGACGGGCGGGGCGAGCTCGGCGAGCCCGGCCGGCTCGATCGGTGTCGGCTTCTCGATCCCGTCCGTCATCGTCAAGCGCATCAGCGACGAGATCATCGAGAACGGCAAAGCCACCCACGGCCTGCTCGGCGCGATCGTCGGCGACGCTGCCGCGCAGCCGAACTCGACGATGCTCGGTGCCTACATCATCGAGGTCACGAGCGGCGGGCCGGCGGACGCCGCGGGGCTGAAGAAGGGTGACGTCGTCACCTCGTTCAACGGCTTCCCGGTGACCGACGCGACCGACCTCATCGCGCAGGTGCGCGCGCTGGCGGCCGGCAGCACAGCGCCGATCGTCTACGTGCGCGACGGCAAGACGATCTCGGCCGAGGTCACGCTCGGATCCCTCACGCAGTAATCCGCTCTGCCGGAACGGACGCCACCCCGCGATAGGCTCGCGGGGTGGCGTCTTTCTCGTTCGGCGCCGGCAACGCCGGGAAGCTTCTGCGCATCCCGCTCTACCTGCTCGGGCGCGTGGCGACCCTCGTGATCCCGCGGACGAGCGACGTGTGGGTGTTCGGGTCGGCGGTGGGCGTCGCCGACGGTGCTCTGGCGGTGCACCGGCACGCGACGGATGCCGGTGAACGGGCCATCTGGCTCACCGGCAGCGCCGACGAAGACGCCGACGCGCGCTCCCGTGGCATCCCCTTCGTGCGGCGTCACTCGCTCCGCGGATTCTGGCTGACCGCCCGGGCGCGGGTCATCGTCATCACGCACGGGTTCGGCGACGTGAACCGCTATGCGGCGACCGGCGGGGTGGTCGTGCAGCTGTGGCACGGCATCCCGCTGAAGCGCATCGGGCTGGATGCCACGGTGACGACGGCGAGTCCGGTGCCGTTCGCCCGGGGTGCGGTCGCCCGCGTGCTCGCGGCCCTGTACCGGCGCACGCAGGGACGCATCCGCGTGCTGCCGGCGGCATCGGAGATCGTCCGAGGCCGCCTCGAGTCGGCGTTCGGGCTCGACACGCTCCGCGTTCCCGTCGCGGGGGAGCCGCGCACCGACACCCTGTCGCAGGGCGCCGCCGACGAGCGCCGTGCCCGTGCCCGCGCCCGGATCGGCGCGCTGCTCGGCGAAGACCCCGGACCCGCCCCGGTCGTGCTGTATGCGCCGACGTGGCGCGACGGGGCGCCCGATCCGGCACCGCCCACCGGCACGGAGCTCGCCGCGCTGCAGGCCCTGCTCGCCGAGACCGGCGCGCTGCTGCTCGTGCGCTCGCACCACCTCGGCGGGAGCGCGGCGGGTGGGAGCGCGGCAGCCGGCGCAGCGGCGGCCGGCACCGCGTCTGCGGCAGGCATCCGCCCGTTCGGCAGCGACGTCGTCGCCGACATCACACCACTGCTGCCCGGGTTCGACGCGCTCATCACCGACTACTCGTCGCTCGCGTTCGATGCCGCCCTCGTTCCGCTGCCGACACTCTTCCACGCCCCCGACCTCGCCGCCTACGAGCGCAGCCGCGGGTTCTACGGCACCTACGCCGACGTGGCGGGTGACGACGCCGCGCACGACTGGGCGACGCTCATCGACCAGCTGAGGGGCGTCCTGACCGATCCCGGCGCCCGCGCCGAGCGCACGCACCGCGCCGAGCGGTTGAGCGCGCGCGTGCACGCGTTCCGCGACGGCCGCAACACCGAGCGGGTGTACCGGGCGATCCGGCACGCGCTGTCTCCGACCGAGAGGGTCTCATGACCATCACCGCCCGCATCGACGACACCGATGTCGCCACCGCCGTGCTCGTCCTGTCGGGGCCCGGCGCCCGCCCGACGGCGGTGACGCTCGAGGGGCGCCGCGCCCGCGTCGACGGCGCACTGACCGGCCGCGGGGTCACCTGGACCGCGCGACTGCCGCTCGCGGTCTCCCGGTGGGGCGGACCGCGCCTGCCGCTGCCGAGCGGCGAGTACCGGCTGCGCGTCACCGGCGACGGCGGCGCGGAGGCGCCGGTCGAGGCGACGATCGGCGAGACGATGACCTCGACCGTGCGGGTGAGTCTGCACGACGGAATGCTGACCGTGCGCCCGCCGATCGACCCCGCCTACGACTCGGGCGAGGGGCAGGCCGCCCTCGAACGGCGGTACGCCACGCGGCCGGGAGGACTCGAGAACGCGGTCTTCTTCGAGAGCTTCTACGGCCGCAACGCGAGCTGCAACCCGCGCGCGATCGACCGCGAACTCGCGCGTGTCGCCCCCGGCGTCACGCGGTACTGGAGCGTCGTCGACCTGTCGGTCGAGGTGCCCGAGGGTGCGGTGCCGGTCATCGAGGGCAGCCCGCAGTGGTGGCGTGCGCGCGGCGGGGCGCGGCTGCTCGTCGTCAACGACTGGCTGCGCCGCCGCTACGAGCGTCGCGCCGGCCAGGTGGTGCTGCAGACCTGGCACGGCACTCCGCTCAAGCGCCTCGCCCTGCACCGCCCCGGATTCGATCCGCGCCGCGCGCTGGCGGTCGTGCGAGAGAGCCGGCGGTGGAACGTGCTGCTCGCGCAGAACCCGTACGGTGCGCGGATCATGCGGAAGGCCTACGCGTTCCTCCGGCGGCCGGTGTGGGTGGAGGGCTACCCCCGCAACGACGTGCTCCGCACCGGCGACGGCCGGGCCACCCGGCAGGCGCTCGGGATCGATCCTGCCGAGCGGGTCATCCTCTACGCCCCCACGTGGCGAGACGATCGGGACGAGCTGATCGACGACCTCGACCCGGCGCGCCTCGCGGCCGACACCGGCGCGGTCGTGCTCGTGCGTGGGCATTCGCGCACCATCCTCCCCGGCCGCGACGCGCAGGGCACCCGGGTGATCGACGTCACCGCGTACCCGGACATGTCCGAACTACTGGTCGTGGCGGATGCCCTGGTCACCGACTACTCGTCGGTGATGTTCGACTACACCGCGACCGGCAAGCCGATCTTCTTCTTCACGCCCGACCTCGCGCACTACCGCGAGCAGCTGCGCGGGTTCTACTTCGATCTCGTGGCGCACGCCCCCGGGCCGCTGACGACGACTCAGGAAGAGCTCACCGCGGCGCTCGCGAACGAGGGCATCCCGGCGGCCCACGTCGACCACTACGCGGACTGGCGCGCGCGGTTCAACCTGCGCGACGACGGCCACGCCGCCGAGCGCGTCGTCGCGCGCATCCTCGACCAGGGCTTCGTCGACCGCGACGGCTCGACCCGCTGACGACAGGGCGCCGCGTCGCGCTGACAAGGGACGCGGCATCGCTCTGACGCGCGGTGCCGCCGCTTAGGGCAGCGGCGTGTTGCGCCGCAGACGCGAGGTGTCGACGTTCTCGCGCGCGCCGCGCGCGGCACCGCCGAGGAAACCCGTGCCCCAGGCGAGGTGCATCGAGGGGACGACGAGAAGCGCCCACAGCCGCTCGCGGATGCCCGGGCCCGCGCGCCCGCCGGCCGCGTAGCCGATGACGACGGCGAGGTAGGCGACGAGCGGCAGGTAGACGAGCGAGGCGATGACCGACCAGACGCCGTGCAGCACGCCGGTGAGCTGCAGCACCGCCACGACGAAGGCGACCGCGACCGCGACCACGAGGGCCGGCGGCGCGAAAAAACGCAGCGAGTTGCGGCGGCCGTACCGGCGCACGAGCTCGCCGCGCCACGTGCCGGTCGAGCGGAACTGCCGCACGAGGCGGCTCCACCGCTCGCGCGGCCAGTACGCCACCGCCAGATCGGGGTCGAACCACACGCGGTAGCCCGCCCTGCGGATGCGGAGGTTCAGCTCCCAGTCCTCACCGCGGCGGATCGACTCGTCGAAGCCGCCGACCTCGTCGAGCACGGCGCGTCGCATCACGCCGAGGTAGGCGGACTCCGCCGGACCGTCTGACCCGCCGGAGTGGTACGCGCCGCCGCCGAGACCGATGGGGGAGTTGTACGCGCGCGCGACGGCGCGCTGGAACGGCGTGCGACCCTCCGCGCGCATGACTCCGCCGACGTTCGCCGCACGGACGCGGGCGAGGGTCGCCATGGCGCGGCGGGTGTAGCCGGGTTCGAGCGCGGAGTGCGCGTCGACCCGCACGATCGTGGGGTAGGCGGATGCCGCGATGGCGCGGTTCAGCCCGATCGGGATGTCGGCGTCGGGGTTCGAGATCAGTCGCACCCGCGGATCGCCGGCGGCGAGGCGGCGGGCGAGCGCATCCGTGCCGTCGGTGGAGGGGCCGAGGGCGAGGATCAGCTCGGATGGCCCGTCGACATCTTGGGTGAGCACGCTCGCGACGGAGGCCTCGAGGTACCGCTCCTCGTTGAGCACGGGCATGACGAAGCTCACCCCCGCGTCCGGGGCGGGAACGGGGGCATCGCGCTCTCCGGGGGTGTGAACGTGCATCCGTCGATCATGTCACGACGGCGCCGGGCGCCCTGGTTAGGCTGGTCGGATGGGATTGATCTCCGACGGCCGCAAGGCTCTCGCGCTCGTGCGCCGGGCCGTGCGCGGGCGCGCCGCCGCACGCGACGTGCGCGCACGCCTTGGCCGTCAGGGGCCCGCCCCCTCCGACCACTACCGGGTCGCGGTCTACTTCGCCGACGGCGAGGTCAACATGTACCAGATCCGGCAGTGGTATCGCCCGCTCGAGCACCTGGCCCGCACGTGGCCGGTCGTCGTGCTGGCGCGGAACGCCACCGGGGCGCGGGTGCTCCTCTCCGACGGGGCGCTCCCGGTCGCGTTCGTACCCACGGTGCGCGACCTCGAGGAGTACGTCGCCGGGCAGGACATCCGCGTCGTGCTGTACGTCAACCAGAACACGCGCAACTTCCAGATGTTCCGGTACGGGCGCCGCTGGCACGTGTTCGTCAACCACGGCGAGTCCGACAAGATGTACATGACCACGAACCAGTTCAAGGCCTACGACTACGCGTTCATCGCGGGCGACGCGGCGCGCGAACGGCTGTCGAGGGTGCTGTGGGACTACGACCTCGACCGGCGCGCGATCGACATCGGCCGACCGCAGGCCGACTACTACGCCGGAGCCCTGCCGTACACGCCCGACGAGCGCACGGTCGTGCTCTACGCCCCGACGTGGGAGGGCGACCGCCCCTCGGCGCACTACGGGTCGATCCGCACCCACGGCGAGGCGCTCGTGCGCGCGCTGCTGGCTTCGGGCTCGCATCGCCTCATCTACCGGCCGCACCCGCGCTCGGGGGTCGTCGACCCCGAGTACGGCGCGGCGAACGCGCGCATCATCGCGGCGATCGCCGCGGCGAACGAGGCGGATGCCACGGCGCACCACGTCCACGACGCCGGACCCGAGCTCGGCTGGCAGCTGGCCGCGGCCGACGTCGCCGTCGTCGACATCTCGGCGATGGTCTACGACCGGCTCGCGGCGGACAAGCCGCTGATGGTCACCCGTCCCGTCGACCCCGAGGCGCTCATCGACACGCACGGCTACCTGTCGGAAGCGGAGTGGCTGACGGCCGACCAGGCCCCGCGCATCGTCGACGAGGCCGCCCGACTGCAGGGCGATCCGGCGGCGGTGGCTGCGCTGGAGGGGTGGGTGCGCCGCTACTTCGGCGACACGACGCCGGGCGCGGCCACGACGCGGTTCGAGGCGGCGATCCGACTGCTCATGGAGCGGTGGGAGCACTGGCACGGCGAGACGATCGACGTCGACGACGAGACGGCGGATGCCGCGGACGCGGCCGAGCTCGACGACGCGTGAATCGTCGGGCGGGCGCTTCTCGCCTGCCGGGCCCGCTCGTCGGCCTGTCGAACCGTCTCAGCGGGTGGCGAGACGGGCGACAGCCGCGAGCGGAATCGGGAGCCACGCTGGACGGTGGCGCGCCTCGTAGATCGCCTCGTACACGGCCTTGTCGAGTTCGAGGGCGTCGAGCAGTGCGCCTTCCGGCGACGCACCGGAGCCGGCGCGGTAGCCGGCGAGGAACGCGGTGCGTGCGGAGACCGCCCAGGCTCGGGCACGATCGTCGTCGGCGTCCTCTTGCGCGTCGAGCCCGCGCGCGTCGGCGTCGAGACCGGTGGTCTGGCTGCGCGCGAGGGTGAGGGATCCTTCGACGTAGTCGAATGAGCGGAGCATCCCCGCGACGTCGCGGAGGGCGAGGTCGGGCGCGCTGCGCTCGCCCATCGGGCGCATCGGCTCGCCCTCGAAGTCGAGGAGCACCCAGCCCCGGCCGGGCACCTGCAGCACCTGACCGAGGTGGTAGTCGCCGTGCACGCGCTGCAGGCGCGGCCACGGCGCCGCCTCCGCTGCCGTGTAGCGGTGGCGGATGTCATCGGCCCAGGGCGCGAGCTGCGGAACCTCGGCGAGGGCGATCCGCAGGCGGCGATGCCAGGCGGCGACGAGCGTCGCGCGCTGATCGGGTGTGGCCTCGGGGTGCGGGAAGAGCCGGGCGAGGTCGAGGTGCACGTCGGCCGTGGCGCGCCCCAGGGCATCCGCCGCGTCGGCGAAGTCGACGCCGCCGCGCGCGGCGCGGAGGGCCACGCGCCAGGCGTCCTCGACACCCGGGTAGAACTCCTGCGCGAAGGCGAGCGACCCGTGCAGGGCGGCATCCGGGGCGTCCAGGGTGTTCGGTGCGTCCGCCTGCTCCGCGGCGAAATCGGGGTCGCGCCACGAACCGTCGAGCCGTCCGACGACGCGGGGCACGTGCGGCGAGCCCGCGGCGGAGAGCGCGCTCTGCAGCTCGATGTCGGGGTTCAGCCCGGGGTGCAGCACCCGGAACACCTTGCAGATGACGGGCGTGCGGTCGGGGGCGGCGGCGGGATCGACGGCGCGGAAGATGATCGACGTGTTCGACTGCTCGCCGCGGAGCACCTCGGCGGTCGAGGGCGGTGCCGCGGGCGCGACGAGACTCAGCAGCGCCGCGGTGAAAGCCGGGTCGTGCGGTCCGTCGATGAGCGCCACACCGTCCTCCCGCAGCCCGATGAAACCTTCGCCGGCGGCGGCGTCGCCGGCCGTCGCCCGCTCGACGAGGGGCACTTGGTAGACGACACGAGGCTCCGGCGCCTCGTCGACGAGCACGAGCAGCCGGACACGCACCGCCGGGTCATCCGTGGCGAGTTCGCGGTCGGCGAGCACCCGAAGCCGGGGACAGGCGGCGGTGCCGGCGAACCAGCGTTGGCGGGCCAGCCAGGCCGTGAGGAGCGCGAGGGTGCCGTGCATGCGTCCCACGGTAGTGCGTCGCGCGGTGCGCGCGTGCGGACGCGCGGGCGCACCCGGCGACGCTTGCGCGGTCGGTCAGGTCGCGGATCAGACCCCGACGACGATCGCGACGATCGCGGCGATCGCCGAGGCCGCGGCGAGCAGGAGCGCGATGCCGATCAGCACGGCATGCACGATGAGAAAGCGCGTGGAGCGGCCGGACGCATCGTGCGCGCGCGGGTCCTTTGCGACGCGGCCGTAGAACCGCGGCCAGGTGACGAGGTTGAAGACGGCGTTGAGCAGGAGAAGCGTGATGAGGAGCGCGGCCACCCGTCGAGCCTCACCGCGGACCCGAACTGCTGTGCCGCGCCGCGGACGCTAGCCGTCGACGCTGTCGCCACTCGCCTCGCCGGGCTCCGCCGCTCCCGCATCCGCCGCCTCGGGCTCTGCCATGATCGGCACCGAGATGACGATCCCCGTCACGCCGGGAACGCCGAGGGCCGCGACGTCGCCGACGGCGGCGGGGTCGGTCGACGCATCGCCGAGCAGCTCACCGGGAACGCGCGGCTCCCAGGGGTCGGCGGGAAGACCCGCCCACTCGGTCGGCTCCTCGGGTCGGCTCTGGAAGATTCCCATGATCCCATTGTGCGCCTCCCACCTCCGCGAAGGCTCAGGCGGTGCCGGCGCGCTCACGGGACGAACGCCCAGCAGTACTCATCGTCGGTGCGCCAGCGATACCAGGCGAGCATCACGCGCGAGCTCTGACCGCGCACCCCCGTGAGACACACGACCACCTCTTCGCCGGGGAGCACCTGACCCCAATGCGCGCCGCTGCCGTCGACAAGGAAGGCGCGCACGAAATCGGCGGGCTCGTGCCCGTCGTTGCGGACGAGCGTGTGCCGGTCGTCGCGGTGGTCGACCGTCCACGGCGCGCGGTAGGGCCGGGAGCGGGACGGGTCGAGGCTGCGCAGCATGCCGGTGACGCTAGAGGCGGGCACCGACGCTCCGGCGACACGATGACCCGCCCGAGACCGGTTCTGTGGAGAACTCGTGCGCGGGCCCGGATGGGGAGGAGGCGACGGCGGTTCAGTCCCGCGGGTCGTCGCCCTCCGCCGAAGCGTCGCCCTCGACATCCTCGACGTTCTCGACGTTCTCGACATCCTCGACGTTCTCGACGTTCTCGACGTTCTCGACGACCTCGTCGCGAGAGCGGCGGCGTCGCGCAGGGTTCGCAGCCGCGACGGCCCCGGCCGCTCCGTTCAGCGTCGACCCCACCGCCGACCCGACGGCTCCCGCCATGCGGCGGCTGCCCGTACCGATCGCCGTGCCGGCGCGGCGGGCGGTGCCTATCGCGGAGGCCTCCAACCGCGACGCTCCGGGGCGCGGCTCGAGGTCGGCCGGATACTCCTGCGGCGGAACCCCGAACGCGCGTCGGGAGCCGACGATGACGCGCCGTCCGAGTAGGTGATTGCCCGCGCCGCCCACGGCGGCGCCGATGCCGAACGGCAGCGCCTTGCCGATCACCGACGCGCTGCCCTTCGCGGCGAACTGGTGGATGAACGCGCTCTTCAGGCGGTCGACGAGCGGTCCCATCGCGGCGCGGGGGAGCGACTTGGTGACGAGCTCTCCCCAGTAGGCGGTGCGCGTGCCGCCGCGGCCGGTGGCCTGTCGGGTGAGCTGGGCCACGAGGTCGACGCCCTCCTGGCCGAGCATCAGGGTGAGCACGAGCGCGCGCGCACGGTCGGGGTCTTCGACCGGAATGCCGTGGAGCTCGGCCAGCGACTGCGCGAACAGTGCCGTGGCATCCAAGAAGACGACCGTCTCGACGCCCGACAGCGCGAGCGTGACGCCCGTGCCGATCCCCGGCACCACGGCGGTCGCGCCCACGGCGGCGCCCCCGGTGGTGACGGCGGCGAGGTAGCGGCGCTCGAGCATCCGCACGATCTCCGCCGTCGAGGCGTCGGGGTGGCGAAGCCGGATGCTGCGCAGGTGCGCCACGACCGCCGGCCGCTGCACACGCAGCACGCCGTCGAGCGCCTGGATCGTACGCGGATGCTCGGGCGAACCCTGCGGCGGCAGACCGCCCGCCCAGGGCGCGTCGTCGGTCATCGAGTGGATGCGGTGGACCTTTGCCATGACGCCGCCGATCCTATGGATGCCCCCTGAGCGGCCGCTGTGCGTCGTGACGGCCAGCGGCGGCGCTCAGATGCACCTGGGCTCAGATGAACTGGTTGGCGCGCTCGAGGTCTTCGGCGAAGTCGATCTCGACGGCGTACAGGTCGGAGATGTCGAGCGGCTCGAGCAGCAGGCCGTTCTCGGCGATGGCCAGTTCGAGACCGCGCTCGAAGTAGTCCTGGTCATCGACACGCCCGAGCTGCGCGATGAGGGCGCGCTTGTCGCGGCTGGAGATGTAGTTGATGCCGACGGCCTCGCCGATGCCGCCCACGACGGTCTTCGAGAGCTCCTTGATGTAGCCCTCGGCGGTGACGGTGTACTTGATCTCTTCGTCGCTGACCTTCGCGGTGTTGACCGTGACGAAGGACTGGTCGCGCTCGATGTACTCGATCGCGCGGCCGAGCACGCGGGGGTCGAAGACGACGTCGCCGTTCATCCAGAGCACACCGCCGCGCCCGGTCGCCTTGAGGGCGCGCAGCAGGCTCTTGGAGGTGTTCGTCTGGTCGTAGCGCTCGTTGTGCACGTAGTCGGCGTGCGGGAAGGCGTCGATGATGGTCTCGGCGCGATATCCGACGACCGCGGTGATGCGGGCCTCGTCGCCGAAGGCGGCACGGATGTTGTCGTGCTGCTGACGCATGATGGTGCGCCCGTCGTTGAGCTCGGTGAGCGGCTTGGGCAGGCTGCGTCCGAGACGCGAGCCCATGCCGGCCGCGAGAATGACGGTCTGAAGAGTCAAGGGGGTACTCCTGGAGGATCTGTTCACTGTCCGTTTGACAGCTGGACACTCCTTCGTGCCGCTGAACATGGTAGCGAAACCCCCTGGGAGGGCGCAGGAAGTGGCCGGTCCGTTGCCATTTCGTGACAATAGCGAGCCTCGTCACGCTGTGAAATACCCCCGGCGCCCGAGGGGCACGCTTGCTAGGTTGGACGGGTGCCCGCCTCCCTGCCGCTGCCCGACGATGACGCCGGCGCGCGGGGATCTGCGACCCCGCCGCTGCCCCGATTGAGTGCGGCGGATGCCGCGGCGGAAGCGCCGCCGACGGCGCTGCCTCGGCCGAAGCCGCGACCCGCCTCCCGCACCACGCCGCGCACGAAGGCCGCTCCGAAGAAGACCGGCCGCACCCCCCGGAAGACGACCACGCCGGTCGATCCCGGCGCGCCCCCGCCGCCCCCGCCCGCGGTGCCTGCGGCCGTCGCCGCGGCGCGCTTCGCGGAGACGGCCACCGTGGAGGAGCCGGTCGTCGAGGAACTCGCGGTGGTCGAGGAGGAGACGCCGGCCGTCGAAGAGGTCGACACGGCGGCCGATGCGGAGACGCCCGAGCCCGAGACAGACACGCCCGAGCCCGCAGTCGAGCCCGAGGCATCCGACGACGCCCTTCCCGCGCTGCTCTCCGAGCTCGAACTTCACGAGGTGCTGGACGACGCGCTCGACGAGACCCACGACGACGATGCTCTGGACGACGCTGCGCGCACCGACGCGCGCGAGGCCGTCGCCGCTCTCGCCGATGCTGCGACGATCGACGCGGATGCCGATGCGGCGGGCGCGGCGCTGCGCCTGCGCGGCGTGACGAAGAGCTTCGGTCAGACGCGCGCCGTCGATGGGATCGACCTCACCGTGCCGGTCGGCACGTTCTACGGCATCGTCGGTCCGAACGGCGCCGGGAAGACCACGACCCTGTCGATGATCGCCGGCCTCCTCCGCCCCGACGAGGGGACGATCGAGGTCGCCGGGATCGATCTGGCCGGTGCGTCCGCGAAGGCGAAGCGACAGATGGGCATCCTGCCCGATCGCCTGCGCACCTTCGACCGACTCACCGGGCGACAGCTGCTGCACTACTACGGGGTGCTGCGCGGACTGCGCTCGTCGGTCGTCGAATCGCGCACCGCCGACCTCGCCCGGGCGTTCGATCTCACCGACGCGCTCGGCCGCTCGGTCTCCGACTACTCCACCGGCATGACGAAGAAGATCATGCTCGCGGGCGCCATGATCCACTCGCCACGGGTGCTCGTGCTCGACGAGCCGTTCGAGTCGGTCGACCCCGTCTCGTCGGCCGTGATCCTCGACATCCTCGCGGCGTACGTCGACCACGGGGGCACCGTCGTCCTCTCCAGCCACGGGATGGAGCTCGTCGAACGCGTCTGCAGCGGCGTCGCCGTGATCGTCGCGGGTCAGGTGCTCGCCCAGGGCGCCGTCGACGAGGTGCGCGGTGACCTGACCCTCGAACAGCGCTTCATCGAACTGGCCGGCGGCATCGGCGACGTGGAGGGGCTGGAGTGGCTGCACACCTTCTCCGACTGAGGCTCGACCTGCTCCTCGGCGCGCTCCGCGGCGATGCGCGCCACGTGACGCGGGTGCTCCTCGCCCTCCTCGCCCTGATCGTCGTGGTCGCCGGGGTCGTCATCGGGACGCTGCGGCTGCAGACCGCGGGCGTCGACGTCGCCGCGGCGGTCACGATCGTCGCGGGCTCCGCTCTCACGCTCGGGGTCTTCGCCGCCGCGTTCATGGGCGGCATCGACGATCAGCTCGACCCGCGCCGGTTCGCGGTGTTCGGGCTCTCCCCGCTCTCGGTCGCCGGTTCGACTTTCGCCGCCGGCATCCTCAGCCTGCCGGTGCTCGCCCTCATCGTCGTCGCCGTGGCCGTCGGCCGCCTGTGGGTGGGGCTTGGGGCATCCGTCGCTCTCACGATCGTCGCCGCCGTGCTCGGCGCGCTGACCTGCGCGCTCACCGCGAAGGTCGCACTCGCCTTCGCCGGCCTCGTGCTGCCCGGGCGACGGTCGCGGGAGCTCGCGGGCGTGTTCCTCGTCGCGGTGCTCGTCGTCGTGATCCCCACGGCGCTGTTCTTCGTCTCGCTGGAATGGAACGGCCAGGTGCCCTCGGCACTCCGCGAAGCGGTGGAGGTCCTCTCCGTCACGCCGCTCGGCGCGGCGTGGGCGATCCCTGCCGCCTCGCTCAGCGGGTCGTTCACCGGGCCACTGCTGGTGGCGATCGCCACCGTGCTGGCGCTCGGTGCCCTCTGGGTCTGGCTCGTGCACCGGCTGCTGACGACCGCCGAACGCCCCGCCGTCGCCCGCGAGCGCGGCGGGCTCGGGTGGTTCGCCCTGACGCCCAGCACCCCGGCCGGGGGCATCGCGGCGCGGAGCCTCATCTACTGGCTCCGGGACCCCCGCTACATCGTCAACCTCGCGATCGTGCCGGTCGTCGCGGTCGTCGTCATCGTGCCGCTTCTGATCGTCGGGGTTCCGCCGGCGTACGTCGCGCTCATCCCCGCGCCGCTCATGGCCCTCTTCTTCGGCTGGATCGCCCACAACGATCTCGCGTACGACTCGACGGCGCTGTGGATGCACGTGGCGAGCGCCGTGCGCGGGGCATCTGACCGCATCGGGCGGCTCGTGCCCGTGCTCCTGGTCGGTCTCGCCTCGCTCGCCGTCGTCGTCCCGCTGACGGTCTCGCTGCACGGCCGGTGGGCGATCCTGCCGGCGATGGCGGGCGTGTGCGCGAGCCTTTTCCTCAGCGGGCTCGGACTGTCGTCCCTCGCGTCGGTCGTCTCGCCCTACGCCGTCTCGCGCCCGGGCGACAGCCCGTTCCAGCAGCCGCAGCGCACCCACGGCGGCCTCTCACAGGGCGTCGTACTGCTCGGGGCGCTGGTGCTGAGCGTGCCGGCGCTCTGGTGGGGCTGGCGCGCCGTGGCCGTCGACGTCGACGAGACGTGGCCGGCGCTGTGGGCGGGCCTGGCGATCGGACTCGTCGTGCTGATCATCGGAGTGGTCGCCGGGGGAGCCGTGTTCGAACGTCGCGGCGGTCGGCTGATGGAGTTCGCCGAGTCGACCTGACCCGCCCGGGTGTCCCGAGCCGCGGCTAGACTCGTCTGCCATGAGCACTCTCGACGCACCCGGTGGTCCCGAGCAGGGCGGCACGCTGACGCTCGATCGTGAGCTCGAAGAGCTGCTGCGCGAAGAGAACATCGAGCCCGGCGACCACGAGCGCTTCTCGCACTACGTCAAGAAGGACAAGATCCTCGAGTCGGCGATCACCGGCAAGCCGGTGCGCGCGCTGTGCGGCAAGAAGTGGACGCCCGGTCGCGACCCGGAGAAGTTCCCGGTGTGCCCGACCTGCAAAGAGATCTACGAATCGCTGATGCGCTGAGCACCGACGCGCCCGTGTGAACCGGACGCCGCCTCACGCGTCTTCGTAGACCGTCGGCAGCGCCGGGTCGGAGCGGCTGAGCGCGAGCCCCGTGATCGGCAGTTCCTCGCGCACGAACGCGTGGTGCTCGCGCGCCCGAGCGACGCCGCCGACGCCCTCGTAGGAGGCATCCGTCTCGCCGTGGTCGACGAGCGTCACCTGCAGCGCCCGCGCGTCGGGGTGTTCCGCCGCAGTCTCGACCTGTTCGAAGCCGTCGGAGACGACGATCAGCTCACTCGTCGCCGTGCCGCGCGCGAGGGTGCGGAATGCTGCCTTGCGCCCGCCCATCGAGCCCTTGTCGGCGGATGCCTTGGCCACCGCCACCCATCCGCCGGCGCTGTCCTGACGGGCGACGAGCTTGTAGACCATGCCCGCCGTCGGCGCCCCCGAACCGGTCACGACCGAGGTGCCGACGCCGTACGAGTCGACGGGCGAGGCGGCGAGGGCGGCGATCGCGAACTCGTCGAGATCGCTCGTGACCGTGATCTTCGTGCCGGTCGCGCCGAGCTCGTCGAGCTGCGTGCGCACGGCGGCGGCGACGGTGGGAAGGTCGCCGGAGTCGATCCGGACACCGCCGAGCTCCGGCCCCGCGACCCGGATCGCGGTCGCGACGCCCTCGTGGATGTCGTACGTGTCGATGAGGAGGGTGGTGTCGACCCCGAGCGCGTCGATCTGGCTGCGGAACGCCTGCTCCTCGGTCTCGTGCAGGAGCGTGAACGAGTGCGCGGCGGTGCCCATCGTGGGGATGCCCCAGGTGCGCCCCGCCTCGAGGTTGCTCGTCGCACCGAAGCCGGCGATATAGGCGGCGCGGGCCGCGGCGACCGCCGAGCGCTCCCCGGCGCGGCGCGACCCCATCTCGGCGAGGGGCCGGTCTCCGGCGGCGATGCTCATGCGCGCCGCGGCGGTCGCGACGGCCGAGTCGTGGTTGAGGATGCTGAGGGCGAGCGTCTCGAGCACGACCGCCTCGGCGAAGGTGCCCTCGATCGTGAGGATCGGGGAGCCGGGGAAGTACAGCTCGCCCTCCCGGTACCCGCGGATGGTGCCCGAGAATCGATATCCCTCGAGGAAGGCGAGCGTCTCGGCGCTGACGACCGCGTGGTCGCGCAGGTAGCGCAGCTCGTCGTCGCCGAAGCGGAACTCGCGCAGCTCCTGCAGCAGCCGGCCGGTGCCGGCGACGACGCCGAACCGGCGGGCTCCGGGCAGGCGGCGCGCGAACAGCTCGAACACGCAGGGGCGTGCGGCGGTGCCGTCGCGCAGCGCCGCATCGATCATCGTCAGCTCGTACCGGTCGGTCAGCAGTGCCGTGGACATGCCGTCACTCTATCGACGGCCGAGTAGGCTGGACGATCGTGACGGACGCGCCGATCGGGATCTTCGACTCCGGGGTCGGCGGGCTCACGGTGGCCCGGGCGGTCTCTCAGCTGCTGCCTCGCGAATCGATCGTCTACATCGGCGACACGGCGCACTCCCCGTACGGACCCAAACCCATCGCCGACGTTCGCCGGTACAGCCTCGAAGTGCTCGACACGCTCGTCGACGAGGGCGTAAAGATGCTCGTGATCGCCTGCAACACGGCATCCGCCGCCATGCTGCGCGACGCGCGCGAACGCTACGACGTGCCCGTCGTCGAGGTGATCGGCCCGGCCGTGCGCACCGCCGTCTCGACGACCCGCAACCGGCGGATCGGCGTGATCGGCACGCAGGGCACGATCGGATCGGGCGTCTACCAGGACATGCTCGGCGTCGACGCGACCCTCGACGTCTTCGCGCAGGCGTGCCCACGGTTCGTCGAGTTCGTCGAGGCGGGCATCACCGACTCGCCCGAGGTGCTGCGCGTCGCCGAGGAGTATCTGGCGCCCCTGCGCCACGCGGGCGTCGACACGCTCGTGCTCGGGTGCACGCACTATCCGTTCCTCGAGGGCGCGATCAGCTACGTGATGGGCGAGGATGTCTCGCTTGTCTCGAGCGACACCGAGACCGCCAAAGACGTCTACCGCCAGCTCGTCTCCCGGGGGCTGCTCGCCGGGCCGGATGCCACGGCGTCACACACCTACGAGGCGACCGGCGACTCCGCCGACGACTTCCTCCGTCTCGCCGACCGGCTGATGGGCCGCGGCGTGTCCGCCGTGCGCCTCGTGCAGACCGGTGCCATCGACCTTCCGAAGGGAACACCATGACCGAGCCCACCACCCGTGCCGACGGCCGCGCCGTCGACCAGCTGCGCCCCGTGACGATCGAGCGGGGGTGGAGCGCGCATGCCGAAGGGTCGGCGCTGATCTCGTTCGGCGGCACGAAGGTGCTCTGCACCGCCTCGTTCACCGGTGGTGTGCCGCGCTGGCTCACCGGCAAGGGCAAGGGCTGGGTGACCGCCGAGTACGCGATGCTGCCGCGCGCCACCAACAGCCGCAACGACCGCGAGTCGATCAAGGGCAAGGTTGGCGGCCGCACGCACGAGATCTCGCGCCTCATCGGCCGCGCACTCCGGGCGGTCGTCGACACGAAGGCGCTCGGCGAGAACACGATCGTCATCGACTGCGACGTGCTGCAGGCCGACGGCGGCACGCGCACGGCCGCGATCACCGGAGCCTACGTCGCCCTCGCCGACGCGATCGAATGGGGCCGCGCGAAGGGCCTCGTCTCGAAGAACGCGAAGCCGCTCATCGACTCGGTCTCGGCGGTGTCGGTCGGCATCATCGACGGTGAGCCGATGCTCGACCTCGCGTACGTCGAGGACGTCCGCGCCGAGACGGACATGAACGTCGTCGTCACGGGCCGCGGCCTGTTCGTCGAGGTGCAGGGCACGGCCGAGGGCGCGCCGTTCGACAAGAGCGAGCTCGACGCGCTGCTCGGGCTCGGCGTCGCCGGGTGCGACCGGCTGCGCGAGGCCCAGAGCGCGGCGCTGGCCGAGTGACCCCGTCTCGACGACCGGCGAAGGGTGACCGATGACCACGCGCATCGTCCTGGCGACCCACAACCCGCACAAGGTGCAGGAGTTCGCCGCGATCGTCGCCGCGACCCGGCCTGACCTCGAGGTCGTCGGCTACGACGGCCCCGAGCCCGTCGAGGACGGCGTCACCTTCGCCGAGAACGCGCTGATCAAAGCCCGTGCCGCCGCGGCGCACACCGGTCTGCCCGCGCTGGCCGACGACTCCGGCATCTGCGTCGACGTGCTGGGGGGCGCTCCCGGCGTCTTCTCCGCGTACTGGGCGGGCCACCGCAAGGATGCCGCGGCGAACCTCGATCTGCTGCTCGATCAACTCTTCGACATCGCCGATCCGCACCGCACGGCGCAGTTCGTCTCGACGATCGCGCTCGTGCTGCCCGGCGGCGCCGAGCACGTCGTCGAGGGGGTTTGGCCGGGCCGCCTCGCGACGGCGCGCGCCGGTGAGGGCGGGTTCGGTTACGACCCGATCTTCATCCCCGAGGGCCAGCCCGGGGGAGCGCAGCGCACCGCGGGGGAGTTCTCCGCCGAGGAGAAGAACGAGGCATCCCACCGCGCCCGCGCCTTCGCGGCGCTCGTGCCGCTGCTCGTCGCCGTGTGAGCGCTGTGAGCACCGTGCGGAGCTCGGCGACCTGCGGCGCGCCGCAAGTGAGAATCACGTTCATTCCCGAATTGCCCGAAACGGCTCGCGCGACCGTTGCGCGGGCGTAGCCTCGCCTCATGCACGATCACGCGCACGACGTCTCCGGGGTGAGAGGGCAGGCCAACCACCGGCTGCTCGCGATCTCGTTGAGCCTCACCTCGGTCGTGATGCTCGTGCAGATCGTCGGGGCGGTCATGACCGGCTCGCTGGCCCTGCTCGCCGACGCGGCGCACATGTTCGCGGATGCCTCGGCGCTCGTCATCGCGCTGATCGCGAGCGTCGTCGCCGCGCGCCCCGCGAACGAGCGCAACACGTACGGCTACCAGCGCGCCGAGGTGTTCGGTGCGCTGATCAACGCGGTGCTCCTCATCGTGCTGTGCGTGTGGATCGCCGTCGAGGCGGTGCAGCGCCTACTGCACCCGAGCGACGTCGAGGTCGCCGGCGGGCTGATGATCGTCGTCGCGACGGTCGGCCTCATCGCGAACGCGATCTCGATGTGGCTGCTGTCGGCGGCGCAGCGCACCTCGATCAACGTGCGCGGGGCCTACCTCGAGGTGCTGGGCGACCTGATCGGCTCGGCCGTCGTCGTCGTCGCGGCGATCGTGATCACCGTGACCGGGTGGATGCCGGCGGACGCCCTGGCATCCCTGCTCATCGCCGTCATGATCGTGCCGCGCGCGATCACTCTCCTGCGCGAGGTGTTCGCGGTGCTCGGCGAGCGCGTGCCCGAGGGTACGGACGTCGCGACGATCCGCGAACACATCCTCGCCGCCGACGGCGTCGCCGACGTGCACGACATCCACGTGTGGCAGCTCACGCGCGGCGCGCCGGTGTTCACCGCGCACGTCGTCGTCGCGCTCGAGGTGCTCACCGGCGGCAGCAGCGTCCGGCTGTTGTCGCAGCTGCAGTCGTGTCTGGCCGATCACTTCGACGTCGAGCATTCGACGTTCCAGTTCGAACCCGCCGGCCACCGCGAGCCCGAGGCGCACTGAGGGGCACCCATCGCGGCGCGCCGCGGCGAGCGAGGCGCGGGCGGAGGGTGCGGCGGAGGCCGTCGCTCAGCCCGACGAGCCCGCCGAGCGCGCGCCGGCCCTCACCGCGGTTGCCGCGGCAGGCGACGCGACGGGAGACCCGGCCGCGGACACCGCCGCCGACGTGACGGGCGACGCCCGCGACGGGGAACCGCGCCCGCCGCGTCCGATCGCGACCCGCTGGATCCTCGCGTGGGCGGCCTCTGTCGCCGCGGTCGCGATCGTCGTGGGTGGTCTCGTGTTCCGGCTCGCGGCGATGCCGCCCGTCCCCACCGCGTCCGGCGCGCGGCAGGTCGAGACGCTGACGCAGCCGGTCGAAGCCGGCGAGTGGCTGAAGCGGTGGGCGGGTGGCGAGAGCGTGCGCGTGTTCTCGTTCGAGGGCTTGACCGTCGCCCGCACACCGTGGTCGATGTTCGGTCAGGGCGACGATGACTGCCTGTTCGTGGTCGCCGACCAGCGGATCGGCGACGACGGCTCGATCAATGGACCGATCTACACCGGATGCCGCGCGGGCAGCTTCCCCGCCACGGCGGAGTTTCTCGTGGGCATCGATTCGCCGCAGCAGCTTCGTGACCGGTTCGGCGACGGCACGGCGCTGCAGTTCGTGCTCGGCGGCGACGTCGTCGGCGTCTTCGTCGGAGCGCCGGTTCCGTCTCCGACCCCGACGCCGACGCCGACGACGACGGCCTGAGCCGAGCGATCTCAGCCGGGGGTGACGTCGCCCGGGGTCATCTCCGGCCGGATCCCGCGCCAGCGCGCGTGACGGAGCGTGCCGCCCGGGGTGAACTCGGCGTACTCCACCTCGCCGACGATCTCGGGGCGGAGCCAGAGCGCGTCCGAGGCATCCGCCGCGGGCACGTCGACGAACGGGTCGGTGTCGGTGCGCAGCGGCTGCAGCAGCGCGTCGAGGCGGGCGAGCTCGCGCTCGCTGAACCCCGATCCGACGCGGCCGACGTAGTGCAGGCCGTCGGCGGCGGGGACGCCGAGGAGGAGCGATCCGATCGACCCGGCGCGCCCGCCGCGGCCCGGGCGGATGCCGCCGATGACGACGTCCTGCGTGGCGGTGAGCTTCACCTTCAGCCACTCCTCCGAGCGCTGCCCGCGCCGGTAGGGCGCGGCGGGGTTCTTCACCACGACGCCCTCGAGGGCGAGCTCGCGGGCGGCATCGAGCGCCGCGTCGACGTCGTCGGCGACGGGAGGGAGCACGATCGCGGGCGCGGGATGCGCGGCGAGACGCTCGAGGACGGCGCGCCGCTCGCGCAGCGGCAGCGCGGCCACGTCGTCGCCGCCGGCGCGCAGCACGTCGAACAGCATGAGCGTGACGGGGGTGCGGGATGCCTCGCGCTCGATCTCGCGCGGCTTCGTCAGATGCATGCGGCTCTGCAGACGGGTGAAGCTCGGGCGCCCCGCGGCGTCGAGCGCGACCACCTCGCCGTCGACGACGGCGGGGCTGTCGCCGAAGCCCGGGTCGATCGCGGTGAGTTCGGGGTACCGGGCGGTGATGTCGGTGCCGCTGCGCGCGCGGAGCGTCAGGCGCTCCCCGTCCCAGGTGCCGATCGCGCGGATGCCGTCCCACTTGAACTCCACCCACGGCTCACCCCACCGGTTCGCAGCAGCGCTCGCCAGCGCCGGCGTCGACGGGGTGGCGAGCATCGGGGAGTCCGCCGCGTCTGGATTGCGGCGCTTGCTCGTGGTCTGACGCATCCCGGCACCCGGGGCCGGATTGCCATCCGACGCCGCGTGCTGCGCTTTGCCCTGCTCGCCGAGCGCCATCCGGTGCAGCAGCCACTGCGACTTCTCGCCATCGCCCGACGTGCGGATGAGCGCGAAGCGCGCCTCGCCCAGCGGCCCGCCGGCGCGGCCGGTCGCGGTGAAGATGACCTCGTCGCTACGCCACTTCTCGGCGCGGTACACCCCGGCATCCCACACCGTCATCGTTCCCGCGCCGTACTGGCCCGCGGGGATGGTGCCCGCGAAGTCGAGGTACTCGAGCGGGTGCGGTTCGGTCATCACCGCGAGGTGGTTGCGATCGCCGACGGCCGGCATACCCCGCGGCACGGCCCAGCTGACGAGCACCCCGTCGCGCTCGAGCCGCAGGTCGTAGTGCAGCCGGCGCGCATGGTGCTCCTGGATGACGAACCGCGCCTCGCCGCCCGAGTCCGCACCGGCGCGCGCGACCGGCGCCGCGGGGAGCGGTTCCGGCGTCGCACCTGCGGTGCGCTTGGCGAGGTAGGGGGCGAGCGCCTCCGAGGCATCCGGTTCCACCCCCGCCAGCAGGTCGCCGCTCTCCGCGACGCGGGCGAGCACGTCGTCGAAGCGCAGGTGGCGGAGGTCGGGCGCGGCGAGCTCGGCCCAGGTGCGCGGCGCGGCGACGGTGGGCTCGGCGCGCCCGCGCAGCGAGTACGGCGCGATCGTCGTCTTCGCGGCGCTGTTCTGACTCCAGTCGACGAAGACCTTCCCCGGCCGTACCGCCTTCGTCATCGCGCTCACGACGAGGTCGGGGTGGTCGGCCTCGAGAGCGCGTGCGAGCTCACGGGCGAACGCGGCGATGTCGTCGGAGGTGCGCGTGCCGTCGAGCGCCGCGTACAGGTGGATGCCTTTGGAACCGCTCGTCACAGGCAGGGGGTCCATGCCGACGCCCTGCAGGATCTCGCGCGCCCACCGCGCGACCTCGGCGCACTCGGCGAGCCCCGCACCAGGTCCTGGGTCGAGGTCGAGCACGAGCCGGTCGGGCCTGCCACGCCCGCCGGCCGTGCCCGGCGGCGGATCGAAGCGCCATTGCGGGGTGTGCAGCTCGAGGCTCGCGACCTGGGCGAGATAGACGAGACCCGCGACGTCGTCGACGAGGGGGTAGTCCTTCGCCCCGCCGGAGTGGTCGATCGCGTGGCGGCCGAGCCAGTCGGGCGCCCCCGCTTCGAGGTCTTTCGCGAAGAACGGCGGTTTGCCCGTGCCCTCGGGCCAGCGCAGGCGCGTCACCGGGCGTCCGCGCAGGTGCGGCAGCATCGCCGGAGCGATGCGCGAGTAGTAGTCGATCACCTCGCCTTTGGTGGTGCCCGTCGCCGGGTAGAGCACCTTGTCGAGGTTCGTCAGGCGCAGTCGACGGCCGTCGATCTCGACGAGCTGACCGCGCGTGGGCATGCCGCCAGGCTAGCGCCGCCCTGGCGCCGAACGCCGACGGCGGTGTTCACTGGGGGCATGCGAACGATCTGGAAGGGCGCCCTCACGTTCGGGCTCGTGAACGTGCCGGTGAAGGTCTACTCGGCCACCGAGGACCACGACGTGCCGCTCCACCAGGTGCACGCGGCGGACGGCGGACGCATCCGGTACCAGCGGATCTGCGAGCTCGACGGCGAGGTCGTGCCCTACGCCGACATCGACAAGGCCTACGACGACGGCGAGCGCACCGTCGTGCTGACCGCCGACGACATCGCGTCGCTCCCCGCCGAGCGCAGTCGCGAGATCGAGGTGGTCGAGTTCGTGCCGAGCGACCAGATCGACCTGCTCACCCTCGAGAAGGCGTACTACCTCGAACCTGATTCGAGCTCGCCGAAGGCGTATGTGCTGCTGCGCCAGACGCTCGAGCAGACCGAACGCACCGCTATCGTGCGGTTCTCGCTGCGGCAGAAGACGCGGCTCGCGGCGCTGCGGGTGCGGGGCGACGTGCTCGTGCTGCAGACGCTGCTGTGGGCCGACGAGGTGCGCGAGCCCGCCTTTCCGGCGCTCGACGAGCCGGTGAAGATCTCCGCGAAGGAGCTCGAACTCTCCGCCTCGCTCGTCGACAGCTTCTCCGCCGACTTCGACCCCGACCAGTTCGTCGACGAGTACCAGCAGGAGCTCCGCACCCTCATCGACGCGAAGCTCGAGAAGGGCGACGCGCTCGACACCGCCGAGACGTTCGGCGAGGAGCAGCCGACGGATGCCGGGGGAGAGGTCATCGACCTCATGGCGGCGCTCACGGCGAGCGTCGAACGCAGCCGTGCCGCGCGCGGCGAGAGCGGCGGCGCCGACGAGAAGCCGGCGAAGAAGGCATCCGGCTCATCGTCCAAGACGACGGGCGCGAAGAGGGCGGGCGCGAAGACGAAGACTGCGAAGAGCGCGAAGCCCGCCAAGGAGAAGAAGGCGTCCTGAGCGGGCGCCGGGTCGCGCCGGAGCGCCGGGCGGGCTCAGGCGGTGGGCAGGTCGCCGTCGATCGGCTCGATCGGCTCGGGGGCGAGGCCCGCCTCGCGCTCCTTGCGCACCTCGCGGCGCTCGGAGAAGTAGTGCCACAGGGTGACGAGGGCGGTGCCGCCCACAGCCGCGAGCAGGATCCGGTCGATGTACTCGGTGACGATGTGCGCGACCCACGGGATGTACGCGATGAGGTAGCCGAGCATCGTCAGTCCGAAGCCCCACAGCAGCGCGCCGATGAGGTTGTAGAGCGAGTAGCGACGCCACGGCATGTGGCCGACGCCAGCGGCGACCGGCGCGAACGTGCGCACGATCGGCACGAAGCGGGCGAGGATGACCGTGAGCCCGCCGTACTTCTCGAAGAACGCGTTGGTGCGGTCGACGTTCTTCTTGCTGAACAGCCCCGATTCCTTGCGTTCGAACACGGCGGGGCCGCCCTTGTGGCCGATGAGGTACCCGACCTCGCCGCCGAGGAACGCCGACAGGGCGATCAGCAGGGAGACCACCCAGATGTTGACGCCGAAGATGTCGTTCGTGTGCGTCAGCAGGCCCGAGATCACGAGCAGCGTGTCGCCGGGAAGCAGGAAGCCGAGGAGCAGTCCGGTCTCGGCGAACACGATGAAGCAGACCAGGAGCAGCGCCCATGGGCCGGCCGCGCTGATGATGTTCTCGGGGTCCAGCCAGGGGATGAGGGCCAGAGAGTGCACGTGGGTCCCGTCGGTCGTCGGTGTGCGGAGAGGTGTCGCCGGCGCAGACGGTGAGAGCGTAACCTGCGTCACCCTGTGCGGAAGGTGGGACTTGAACCCACACGCCCGAAGGCACAGGAACCTAAATCCTGCGTGTCTGCCGATTTCACCACTCCCGCGGGGAATGATCAGTCTATCGGGGCGGGTTCGGCGGCAGCGGTGGCGGATTCAGTCTCCGGAGCGGTGCCGAGTGCCTCGGTGCGGGACGCGTCGTGGGCGTCGCCGTGGACCGGGGTGCGAGGGGCGCGCGGCGAGCCGCCGATCACCCAGTAGCCGACGCCGACGATGAGCGCTCCGCCGACGAGGTTGCCGAGCCCGACCCAGAGCAGGTTCGTGCCGAAGAGGGCCCAAGTCGCGTTCGGGTCGCCGGAGAAGAGGCCGATGCCGTACGTCGTCATGTTGGCGACGACGTGCTCGAAGCCGGAGGAGATGAAGGCGAGGATCGCGGCGAAGATCAGGAGGATCTTCGCGACGTCGGAGCGCACGCGCGCGCACATCCAGATGGCGAGGCAGACGAGCAGGTTGCAGAGGATGCCGCGGACGAACAGCTCGACGGGACCTTCGGATGCCTTGGCCGCGAGCATGTCGGAGAGCATCTGCCCGGCCGGGGCGTTGGCGTGCAGCACGCCGGAGGCGACGATGAGCCCGGCGAAGACGAGTGCACCGAGGAGGTTGGCGACGAGTGTCGCGGCGAGCACGCCGAGCGCGCGCCACGGACCGACGACCCGCATGAGGGCGCCCTGCGGCAGGATCATCATCGCGCTCGTGAGCAGATCGGCTCCCGCGAAGACGACGAGGGTGAGCGCGACGCCGAACACGAGGCCGCTGACGAGCTTCGCCAGTCCGTCGCCGGCGGCGATGAGCGGGCCGGCTGTGGCGACCATGAGCACCACGCCGATGCCGATGTAGGCGCCCGCGAGCATGCCCGACACGAGGAAGCGCCCCGGGGAGCGCAGCGCGTCGGACTTGTGGACGGCGGCCGCGGCCTGGACCTCGAGGGTGTCGGGGATGCTCAGCACGGTCACTCATTGTATCTGTGGTCAGACCACACCGTCAATGGGTCGTTGTGGATAACTCCGGCGGGCGGCGGCGGGTCTTGTGAGGATGCCGGGGTGAGCATCTCCGCGACCGTCCTCCCTCTGCCCGCCGCCGACGCGGTGGCGGAGCGGGTGCGCGCACGGCTGCGCGAGGAGCAGGTCGATCCGCTCCGCGATCCCGGGCGCACGCAGGAGATCGCCGAGGCCGAGGTACGTCGGCACAACGACTTCGCCCTCGCACGCGGGCTCGCCTACATCGACGACGAGGCGGGCTGCGTGCGCGACGTGCTCGCTCGCGTCGCCGGGTACGGGCCGCTCCAGCCGCTGCTCGATGACCCGGAGGTCGAGGAGATCTGGATCAACGACCCGCAGACGATCTTCGCCGCCCGCGCCGGGCGCAGTGAGCGGGTGCCCCTGCGGCTCAGCGATGACGCGGTGCGCGACATCGTCGAGCGGATGCTGCACGCCACCGGCCGCCGCGTCGATCTCAGCCAGCCATTCGTCGACGCGTCGCTGCCGGACGGCTCGCGCCTTCACGTCGTGATTCCGGACGTGACGCGGGCGCACTACGCCGTCAACATCCGGAAGTTCCTCACTGCGCGTCGAAGCCTCGACGATCTGATTGCGGCGGGCTCGCTCCCGGCCGGCACCGCGGACCTCCTGCGCGACGCGATGGCCGACGGGCGCAATGTGCTCGTCTCGGGCGCCACGCATGCCGGCAAGACGACGTTCCTCGCGGCGCTCATCGGCGCCTGCCCGCCCGAGCACCGCGTCGTCACCGTCGAGGAGACCTTCGAACTCGCCATCACCGCGCCCGACGCCGTGGCCCTGCAAGGGCGCCAGCCGAGCCTCGAGGGCACCGGCGCGGTGAGCCTGCGGCGCCTCGTGAAGGAGGCGCTCCGCATGCGCCCCGACCGCCTCGTGGTCGGCGAGGTGCGCGACGCCGAGGCGCTGGACCTGCTGCTGGCGCTCAACACGGGCGTGCCCGGCGCCGCGACGATCCACGCGAACTCCGCCGACGACGCGCTGCGCCGCCTCGCTGCACTGCCGCTGCTGGCGGGCCGCAACATCGACGCGGGCTTCGTCGTGCCCGCGATCGCGACCGGCGTCGACCTCGTAGTGCACTGCCGGCGAGACGCCGACGGGCACCGCTACGTCGAAGAGATCGTGGAGACGACCGGCCGCACCGACGATCAGGTCGTCGAGACGCGCCCGGTCTACCGGGCGGGCCTCAGGGCAGGGCGGGAGCGGGTGGCGTCGTGACGATCGTCTGGGGTGCGGTGCTCGCCGCGGGGCTGCTGCTCACGATCTCGCCGTGGCTCTGGCCCGCGAGCGAGCAGCCGAAGGCCGCTCCCGTCGACGGCCGTCTGTCGCGGCTGCTGCAGGAGGCGGGCTTCGCGCACACCCCCACCGCTCGACCGGGCGTGATCGCCGTCGTACTGGGCGCTGTGTGCGCCTCCGTCGCCTGGCTCGTCACCGGGCTTCCGGCCGTCGCACTCGTCGCCGGCGCCGCCGGGGCTGCGGCACCGTTCTCCTGGCTGAAGTCACGGGCGCGGCGCCTGCGCCGGTCTCGCCGCGCGCTGTGGTCGGATGTGTGCGACCTGCTCGTGTCGGCGGTGCGCGCGGGGATGTCCCTGCCCGACGCCGTCGCGGCGCTCGCGGCGAGCGGACCGCCCGCGCTGCGCGGCGCGTTCGCCCGGTTCGCGGCCGACATGGCGGCATCCGGTCACTTCGACTCCAGCGCCCTGCGGCTGAAGGCGAGCCTCGCCGACCCCGTCGCCGACCGCATCATCGAGACCCTGCGCATGGCGCGTCACGTCGGCGGCACCGAGCTCACCGGGGTGCTGCGCGCCCTGTCGTCGTCGGTGCGGGCGGATGCCACGCTGCGCGCCGAGGTCGAGGCGCGCCAGTCGTGGGTGCGCGGCGCCGCGATCGTCGGTGTCGTCGCGCCGTGGATCGTGCTGGCGCTGCTCGCGATCCGCCCCGAAGGGGCGGCGGCCTACGCGACGCCGGCCGGAGTGGTCGTCGTGATCGCCGGTGCGGTGCTCTCCCTCGTCGCGTATCGGTTGACGATCCGCCTCGGCCGGCTCCCCGAGCCGCAGCGGTGGTTCGGATGAGTGCGGTCAGCGCTGCGGCGTGCGCGGTGATCCTCGGCGCGGCGTTCGCCGCGGGGGCGCTGCTGATCGCGCAGCGGATTCCGCGCTGGGCGGCGCCGAACCTCACGCGCCGGATCGCCCCGTATCTGCGCGACGTCGCCGACCCGGCGGGACTCACGCCGCTCCAGCCGGCGGTGGCGTGGCGCGGGTGGCGCAGCGCGCGCGACCGGCTCGCCGCCGGCTGGGGCGGCGGTGCGAGCGGCGACGCCCTCGCGCAGCGGCTCCGTCAGGCCGGACTCGCTCCCGACGTCGTGGCCTTCCGGGCCACCCAGCTGGGCTGGGCGGTCGCCGGTCTCGCGATCGGCGGCGTGCTCGCCGTCGTGCTGACCGTGAGCGGGCGCGGGGGACTGATCGCCGTGCTCCTGCCGCCGCTGCTGGCGGTGATCGCGATCGTGCTCTGCGAGCAGCGCCTCACGGCGCGCGCCCGGCGCCGCATCGCCCGACTCGAAGAGGAGCTGCCGACGGTGCTCGAGTTCCTCGCGCTGTGCCTCGCGGCCGGTGAGGGCTTGCGCGACGCGCTGCGGCGCGTCGGCGACGTGGGGTCGGGCGTGCTGACCGAAGAGCTCCGCGCCGCCGTGCTCGCCAGCGGCACGGGCTCGAACCTCTCCGACGCCCTGCTCGCCCTCGGCAAGAACGCGGACTCGCCCGCGCTTTCCCGGGCGATCGAACACCTCGTCGCCGCGATGGACCGCGGCGCCCCGCTCGCCCAGGTGCTGCAGGAGCAGGCCGTCGACGCCCGCGAAGACGCCAAACGTGCGCTCATCGAGTCGGCCGGACGCAAGGAGATCTTGATGCTCCTCCCTACTCGGTGGGCTTGCATCTAGCCCCCTCCAGACCCTGCCGCGCTTCCCGTTCGAGGTAACTCTCCGGGAGGCCGCTTAGGCCGACGAACTCTCGTCGGCTATCCGGTCGGCGAGTCACCCAGAGGGCCAGAGCGCCCTCATCCAGAGATTGGGATCTCAAATGACAATCAACACCAAGCTGTACGTCGAGGCGTACGCCGCATATCAGGCGGAACTCGCCGCCGCCGCGACATGGACTCACCGTGACTACTCGAACAGCGGCATCACGCGGGAGCGCGCCCGCCGCGTCGTGGAGGCCCGGAAGAAGTTCCAGGCCAAGATCCCCGCCGCGCTCCGGCCCGAGACGCTCACCGACCACCGGCCCAAGGTGCTGGATGCCCTCGCACCGAAGAGTGCCGACGCTGTGGCCGTCCACAGTCACGAATGGGCGACGGTCGAGGCGGCGCTCAAGTCAGGCCGAGTTATCCAGCAGGTGATCATGGAGGCCACCTCGGTGGAGCGCCTTGCCGCGATCCTCAGCCACGCCGAAGCATTCGCCTACGGGCAGGAGACGAGCGATCCTGCCGGTGTCGCCGCCGACCTCAAGTCGATGGTCTACGACCGTCTGGTGCAGGTCGACTACGAGCCCGCGGTGACCGCCAACACGTCGAACGAGCAGTTCGCCGCGCACCAGGCCTGGCACGAGGTGATGACCGAGGCGCTGGGCACCGACCAGAGCCTCGGATCACTCACCGCACTGCACAGCGCCGACCCTGAGGGGTACCGCGCGCTCGCCGTGGCGCGGGCGACCGCTGACCCGACGGGTGACGTGCGGCAGGCTGTGGCCCGCATCGACTCGCTGGTCGTCTCGGGCGACCTCAAGGTGGGCTGACCGATGACGGCGGGCAAGCGCACAGCGCCAGAAGTCGAAGCGGAGGTCGTCGCGCTTGCCCGCCAGGGCAAGTCGACCCGCGAGGTCGCCGAGGCGACCGGCCTGCACAGAGCCACAGTGAAGGCCATCGTCCGGCGGACGCCTGGCGTCGAGTGGGGGCGGGTGAATGCGGGCTCGTCTGGCACGCCGGAGTCTGCCGCGCGGGCGCGCGGTTACCGGTCGCGATACGCGAAAGCTCGTCGCGACGCGATCGCCGAGAAGATGCTCGACCGTGCCGAGACTGCCGCAGACCGGGCGGCGACCGCCGAGAACGCCCGCGACTTCGCCTACTTCATGCAGGGCGGTGACGCCGCGATCCGGGCATACGACAAAGTGACCAAGACCGACCAGGCCGGGGACGGCGGAGCAGAGCAGGCGAAGTCCGTCATGGGCACTCTGATCGTCGCGCTGACCGCCACGGTGGGCGAGAACGGCGCACGCGAGGGGCTGGTGATCGAATGAGTGATGTCTCCCTCGACCTGTCACCGGCACAGCGCGAGTCGATCGGTCGCGCGTTCACGCCGAACTCGCACGGCGAGATCGCGAAGGTCTGCATCTGGGACGGCGCGATCCGCTCGGGTAAGACCATCGCGTCGCTGTTCGCGTTCCTCATGGCGTGCGCGGACCCGCCGCCGGGTGGCGCGGTTGTCGTCGTCGGCAGGACTCGCGACAGCATCGCGCGCAACGTCTTCGATGTCCTGATGGATCCGTCGCTGTTCGGCGAGTTCGCGTCGCTGGTGTCGTACACGCCGGGGGCATCGACCGCGAAGATCTACGGCAGGACGGTGCACATCCTCGGAGCTTCGGATGTGCGATCCGAGATGGTGCTCCGTGGCCTCACGGTCGGCCTCGCCTACGTGGATGAGCTGACGCTCATCAGCGAGCCGTTCTGGACTCAGCTTCTCGGGCGCATGTCACCTCCCGGTTCGCGGATCTTCGCCACGACGAACCCCGATGGTCCGCACCACTGGGCGCACCGCATGGTCATCAAGCGCGTCAAGGAACTGGGCTACAAGAGGTTCCACTTCATGCTCGCCGACAACGAGTGGCTGATGAAGTCGAACCCGTCGTACGTGGCGCAACTGGATCGCGAGTACGTCGGCCTCTGGCGACGCCGTTTCCTGAACGGGGAGTGGGTGCAGGCCGAAGGCGCGGTCTACGAGGAGTGGGACGAAGAGCGTCATGTGGTCCGCGCTGAGGACGTGCCGACGCTCGATGCCGTGCTGGGCGTCGCGCTCGACTTCGGCACTCAGCACCCGACGCGGGCTTACGCGCTGGGGATCGGGCCTGACCACCAGTTCGAGCGGACACCCGCGACGGACCCGCGCAAGATCCCGCGCAGGCTGTATGTCGTGGCGGAGTTCGCGCCTGAGCCGGACATGAGTCCTGGTCGGCAATCGACACGGTTTCGCGAGTGGCTGGAGCGCGTCGAGGCCGAGTTCGGCGCACCGGAGTGGGTATTCGTGGACCCGGCGGCGCGGCACTTCCGCGCGCAACTCGCGGACGACGGGTTGGTGACGTTCCCGGCGCATAATGCGAAGGACGGCGGCATACAGACGTTGAATGCTCTGCTGGCGATTGACGGCATCGTCGTATCGGATGCCTGCCCGGCGCTGATCGAGCACGTGCCGGGGTACATGTGGGATCCGAAGGCGGCGGCGCGTGGTGAGGATGAGCCGATCAAGGAGAACGACGACGAGCTCGATGCGTGGCGATACGTCGTGTACTCAACCCGGCGCTTCTGGCGGGACATCGTGCGGGTGTCTGCCGCGTCGGACCACGCGGCGGGCGTGCGCGACCTGGATGAGTACGCCGCCGCCTGACGACGGAAGCCTCTCCGTGACCTCGGGAGCCTCTGGGACTATCTCAGGGGCTCCTGGCGTATCCGAGGTCAAGGAAGACCCCAAGGAAGGCCGCGCGTGGGTGCCCGCGAGCGTACGATGTTCCTAGGACGGAGCTGCTCGGGCCTCGGGGTCGCACCCGAGGCCCTCTCCATTTGCAGGAGGTGCCCATGCGGTTCAAGGTGACGGTGACGAAGGTCGAGGTGGCCGAACTGTGGGTTCGCGCCACCGACGAGGAAGCCGCCGCGAAGAAGGTCAAGGACGAATTGACCACCTCGTGGGCCTACGCCGGACGGTGGGAAACGAAAGCCACCGACGTGCATGTGGTCGACTCCCAGCCCGAGGCGGGCCACTCGGACCAGAGCCAGATGTCGGCGTCGGGGCCGATGTTGCTCAAGCTGAAGGATGCCGCGACGGAACTCGGCATCTCCTACGGCACGTTGCACGCGCTGATGAAGGAAGGCGGCATCGAATACACGAAGGTGGGTTCGGGGAAGTACATCTCGCGCGCGTCCCTGGTGGCTTTCATCGAGGCGAACACCCAGCGGTAGAATCGGAGGGCTGGCCTCCGTAGCTCAGTGGAAGAGCCACTCCGTCCTAAGGAGAGGGTCGGGGGTTCGAATCCCTTCGGGGGCACCAAACGTTTGCGATCGCTGGTTTCGAGCCGGGATGCACGCTCCTGCGTCAGCTTGCTAGCTCGCGCACAACCGCCGCGATGCGGTCAGCGACCTGAGCGGGCGGGTCGTGTTCCCAGAACCGTGTGACGGTCCAACCCGCCGCCCGAAGGGCGTCATTCGTCTCGCGGTCGCGGCGCTGGTTGCCCTCGATTTTCGGCACCCAGTAGGCCGGATTCGACCGAGGCATCACGAAGTGCTCCGGGCAGGCGTGCCAGAAGCACCCGTCGATGAAGACGGCGATCTTCTGCCTCGTGAACACAATGTCGGCGGTTCGTCGGAGAGTAGGCACTGGCCGGAAGTGGACTCGATAACGCAGACCGCGCGCGTGTAGGAGTGCCCGCACCGCGAGTTCGGGAGTCGTATTCTTCGAGCGGTTGGCGACCATCGTCAGGCGGGCTTGCTCGCTCGATGCCCACGACTCTGCCACCCCGTTAGGCTACACACCCGCGCTGGTCCGAGTTCGAACATGCGTGCGATGCTTTCGAAAGAAACCCTGCAACACGCGGTAACCAATCCACGCTCCCCATTAGTGGACTATCTAGCCTGAACTAAACGCGATCTGCAATCCCCGACCGAGAGGCCAAACCCCGTGGCACAGACCGAAACCCCCAAGACCTTCCGCCTCGGTGAACTCTTCAGTGGCCCCGGGGGCATCGCCGAAGGAGCGCGCCAGGCCTCTAAGTCAGTCCCCGGTTACTCGATCGCACACGCCTGGGCGACCGACTACGACAAGGACACCTGCGCGACCTACCGGCACAACTTCCCTGGCACGCGGGTCATCCACGAGGATGTGCGCAAACTGGACATCGAGAACCAGCTGGGACCCATCGACGGGTTGGCGTTCGGCTTCCCCTGCAACGACTTCTCCGTGGTCGGCGAGCAGAAGGGGATCGACGGCACGTTCGGGCCGCTCTACGAGTACGGCGCGCGAGTCATTGACGAGTACGCGCCGCAGTGGTTCGTCGCCGAGAACGTCGGCGGACTCCGTAACTCGAACGACGGCATGGCTTTCGAGATGATCCTCGACCGGCTCCAGCACGCTGGCGGTGAGAAGGGCGGCTACCGCCTCTATCCGCACCTCTACAAGTTCGAGGACTACGGCGTGCCTCAGCGCCGCCACCGCATCCTCATCGTCGGCATCCGCGACGACATCGACGTGGAGTTCACGGTTCCGTCGCCCGCGTCGTACAAGGACATCGACAACTCCGCGCGCAAGGCGCTGTCTGACATTCCCGGATGGGCCGAGAACCAGGAGCTGACCCGCCAGAGCGACGACGTGGTGAAGCGACTCAAGCACATCCTGCCGGGCCAGAACGCGTTCACGGCGGACATCCCCGCAGACCTCCAGCTGAACGTCGCGGGCGCGAAGATCAGCCAGATCTACAAGCGCCTCGAAGCCGACAAGCCTTCGTATACGATCACGGGTTCGGGCGGCGGCGGAACGCACGTTTATCACTGGGAAGAGCACCGTGCGCTGACGAACCGTGAGCGCGCTCGCATTCAAACCTTCCCCGACACTTTCGAGTTCAAGGGCGGCAAGGAGAGCGTGCGGAAGCAGATCGGCATGGCGGTGCCTGTCGAGGGCGCGCGCATCGTGTTCGAGGCGGTGCTCAAGTCGTTCGCAGGTGTGGAGTACGACGGCATCGAGCCCAACCTCCAGCACATTGTCCCGCCCCGTCGTGTTGAGGCCGAGCGAGTGTCGGTGGCTACCGCCTAGAGTCATGGGCACGGAGGGGTGCCCATGTTTCTGAGTAAAGATCTGTTCGAGACGGTCCTGACCCGCTATATCGAGCGCGGCGCGGATGAACTGCGCATTGTGTCTGGCTACGCGTCGGCTGAGATGTGTACGCGGCTTTTGCTCGCCGCGAAGAAGATGCACAAGGGGCTCAAGATTCGACTCATCGTCGGCATGACTGGCTACGAAGGCATCACAGTCGACACTCACCAAGGGCTGTTGAGCGTGCAGGCTGAGCCGCCGGAAGACTCCGGCTCGGTGAGCGTCAGCTACGTCACAAACGGGATCAGCGTCCACTCAAAGCTGTTCATCTGGATGCAGGGCAACCAGCCCCTCGGCGCTTGGATTGGGTCGGCGAACTTCACTCAGAACGGTTTCGGCGTCGGCTTCCGAGGGAGCCTGCACAAAGAGATCATGACGACCACGGACATCGAGACGGCGCTCGCCTACTATGCGGCGATCGAGGGTGTGTCGATCGCCATCGACCATCCGGACGTTGAGAACGAGATCACGATCCATAACCGGCCACTTTCGACCGCCGTTTCGGTTGCATCGTCCGAGGGAGACGTGGAACCCGACTACATGAGCGCCGAGTCGGTGGTGCTCCCGTTGGTGGCTCTCACGTCCAATTCGAGGACAGGGACGCAACGCGGCAAGGTGCACGCTAAGAGCGGGCTGAACTGGGGTCAGCGACCTGAGTATCAACGTGAACCTAACCAGGCGTACATTCCTGTGCCTGCTGAGGTTCGGCGGATGGGCTTCTTCCCGCCGCTGGGAGTGGTGTTTCGCGTCACCACGACGGACAACAAGCTGTTCCTCATGAAGCTGGCTCAGGAGGAGGGCAAGGCGCTGGAGACGCCGCAGAACAACAGCTTCATCGGTGAGTACTTCCGCATGCGTCTCGGAGTAGCGAACGGCGAGCCGGTCGTCCAGGACGACGTTCTCGAATTCGGCTCGCGATTCGTCGCGTTCTACCGAATCGATGAGGGCGACGAGGAGCCGTCGTACATCATGGACTACTCGCCGGAGTACGAGGAGCGTGGAGCGGACACCTACCGCCTCTAGTTGCAATGAGGAACGGGCGTTCCGCATGCAAACCGCCCGCTAATCTGAGGCCGTGAAGGTATTCATTAGTTGGTCGGGGTCCGACTCGCGAGCCATTGCCGAATTTCTGCAGGGTTGGTTGAAAAACGTGCTGATGGAACGGGTCACCCCGTTCGTATCGAGTCAGGACATAGCCAAAGGCGCGCGCGGCATGGACATTATCGCTTCGAGCCTTGAGGACACCGGGTTCGGGCTCGTCGTCCTGACTCAGGCGAATCAGGACGCAAAGTGGATCAACTTTGAGGCCGGAGCGCTCGGCAAGGATCTCGGTACTTCGCGGGTTGCGCCACTACTCGTTGACCTCACGCAGTCGGACGTTTCGGGTCCGCTCACGCAGTTTCAGATGACTAGCGTTCGCGACCAGGACGACGTGTGGAAGCTGTTGCGCGACATGAACAAGTTGCTGGACGGTGAGCCCATGCCCGAAGTCGGCCTCAAGGTGCTGTTCGAGAAGTTCTGGCCGGAGCTTGAAGCGGCCGTTACGGCGGCGGCAGACGGGCGTGAGCCAGCTACTACGACTCGCGACCAAGCGGAGATCCTGGATGAGATTCTGCTCAGGGTCCGCCGGATCGAGCGTTCGCGTCGAGATCCTGGGCACAGCTGGGGCGCCTCCAGGAAGGCTGAGGTGGCTCAAACTATCGCCAGGTGCATTACCGAGCTGGACAAGCCGATCAAGTATCGTTTCCGCGATATGAGCGAAGGCATGGTCCTTCACGTCGATGCCGGGTCTGCTCAAGTCGAGTTCGACTCGGATCTGTTGCAGGGCGTCGCTGACAGATACGGCGTTCGCATTGTGGTCGAGCCGCACGATGCCATGTTTATTCCTCGTGGACGTTTCCGCGACCCGGCACACGCGTTCAGACCGTCGCGAACCGAGCGAGAGGCGGACCGCGCGGTCGCCGAGGAACTCAACGCGGAGCTGTACGGTCATCAGAATGCGGACGACCCAACCGAGCCCTGAGCAGTAGCTACGGTGTACGACGAGGCCCCCGCCGAAGCGGGGGCCAAGCCGAGATAGACCAACGGTCTGAACGGAACCACCCGAACGACCTCTAGTCAAACAGGCGAAGATTCTCGCCGGAATGTTCCGCGCAGCTTGACTCAGGGTCATGCAGAAAGCTCCCAGCTGAGAAGGTCGCTCCCGGAATATGCGGCGTGCTTGGATAGACGCAGATAGACAACTGAACAGAGGCTGACGGGTCCGACAGGTCCCGCCTCACCTGGGCTGGCAAGAAGACACCATGTCCAGGAGTGCCGACAGCAATGTCGGTAGCCGATACCCACGCCCGTAGGTTCCGGGTCCGCTCACCGCGTGTCAACAGATGCGATGAGCGACGGAACCACGGGCGTTTGTCATGCAAGCGACCCGTAGCCCTGGAGGTTACGGTGCTCAACCGATCCACTGTCCATTGGGAAGCTCGCCCGCTTCCCGCCGAGGATGTTCGACGACTCTGCGAGATCCTTTTCGCGCCGACGTTCACTGACGCCCCCGATGAGGCGGTGAGCGCCGCGTGAGCACCTCAACGCATCGCCGTCGCCGCTCGCGCGTCGGTCACGATGACATCTTCTGGGCGACCGTCACGGTCACAGGGCTCCTCGCCTACATCGGGTACGGCTTCGTGTTCGCCCTGACGATCGGGGGCGGACGATGACCCCAAGGATCGGACACGCCGCGAAGACCGCCCCGGTTGCGCGCTTCCATTACGCGCCGCTGGACGACCCGACCGCACCGCAGTGCCTCGCCCCCAAGAGCGATACGCACGACCCGGGGACCTGCGCCGAGCGTGGCAAGCATCCCATCGGGAGCCACGTCCGCAACGCCAGCAACGACCCCGGCGTGATCGCGACGTGGAGGCGCAAGGGCTACAACCTCGGTGTGGTCTGCGGCCCGTCCGGCGTCGTGATCCTCGACGAGGACGAACTCGGCGACTTCGAGCGGTTCTGCGCCGATCACGGCGTCGAGGTGCCGGTCACCTACCGGGTGCGGAGCGCGAAGGGCTGGCATTACTACTTCGCTGAGCCCGTGGGCATCCACTTCGGCAACCGCACGCCGTTCAAGAAGCAGGGCTACAACCTCGACGTTCGGGGCGGCAACGCCTATGCCGTCGCGGCAGGCTCAGCGCATGCGACCGGTGTCGTCTACGAAGCTGAGAACGACGACGCGCCCGTCTCCGTGATGCCCGAGTGGCTCGTGACCTATCTGAGCGCCCCGCCGCGCCACGAGGTCAAGAGAGATGCTACGGAAGCCGTTCCGGCCTATGCCGGGGGCGACGCCTACAGCGGTGGGACTCACTACGAACGCGCCGCCGTCAACGGATGCATCGCGAAGCTCCGCGCCCTGCCACAACCGTGGTTCGGGGGCGCGGGCTGGGACGAAGGCACCTACACCGAGGCGTGCAACCTGCTGGAGATCGCCAACGTGCCGTTCTTCGACCTCACTGTCGCCGACGCCGAAGCGCTCGTCAAAGCGCATGCCCCGACCGATGAAGCGTGGGGCATTGAGCAGGTCGAGGCGAAGATCGCATCGGCGCACCAGACCGTCGCCGACCGTATCCGGAAAGATCTGCCCATCGACGTGGTGGCCGAGGCCGTCGCGAAGATCGCGCCCGACCTGACCGACCTCGAAGATCAGGTCTGGGGGTACCACCGCACCGGATACAGCGGGAAGCCGCCCGAGCGCCACGCGGTGAAGTTCGCGATCCGGAGCGCGTGGTCGAACCGCGAGAAGCCCGCCACGGTCACGGCCGGCGAGAACTCGAAGCGATCCCTCAATCTGGTCGACTTGTCGGCGGTGGAGTTCGAGGTAACCGAATGGGCCTGGGACAACGTGGTCCCGCTCGGGGTGCCGACCGGGATCGCCGGGCAGGCGGGCATCGGGAAGTCGACCGTCGTCTCGTGGCTCGCCGCCGGGGTGACCCGCGGCACCTTCGAGGGCGACCTCAAGGGCCAGCCCGCATCGGTGCTGATCGTCGCAGGCGAGGACGACATCAGCCGTCAGCTCGCGCCGCGCCTCAACGTGGCCGGTGCCGACATGAGTCGGGTTCACGTGCTACAGCCGACCATCGAAACGACGGCGGGCCAGCAGATCGAAACCGTCATGCAGTTGACCCAAGACCTCCCCGGAATCCGGCAGATGCTGATCGACACCGGCGCGAAAATGTTGATCCTCGACCCGATCCTCAGCTTCGTCGAGGGCAACCCGAACGCCCAGGGCGACGTGCGCCGCGCACTCGACCCGCTTGCCGCGCTCGCTCGCGAACTCAACATCGCGCTCGTGGTGGTCATGCACTTCAAGAAGGGCCACGGGGTCGCAGGGGAGAAGGTGTCAGGCTCCCACGTCTGGCGTGACGTGCTCCGCTCACTGCTCGTCATGGCGATCGACGAGGAATCCGACTACCGCGTCGTCTCGATCGACAAATCGAACTACTCGAACGCGCGCGGCAAGTCGATGCTCTTCGAGGTGACCGGCGCTGTCGTGCAAGGTCGCGACACCAAGGGCAACGTCCGCAGTCAGCTCGTGTCGAAAGCCGCCTACATCGGTGACTCGCCTAAGAGCGTGCAAGACCTGCTCGAAGCCGAGAACTCGAAGCGTGACGGCAGGCGCGGCGTGAAGGAAGAGACGGCCGAGGTCATCGAGTGGATCTGCGAGCAGGACGAGCCAGTCCGCTGGATCGACATCTGCATCCGCTTCGACGTGGACCCGAACGCGAGGGAGGGTGCCGGGAAGCAGGCGCGCACCAACCTGCACCGCAAGCTCGGACGCGCTGTCGACCGAGGGGATATCCGCCGCGTGGGCAAGGGGCTGTACCACAAGCCAGACGGGCTCAGACCGATCGACGGCCTCGGCGAGGAGGAGTACTGATGGTACCGATTTCCGTGCCCCATTTCCGCTACTCCCCGTTACAAAATGAAGGAAATAACGGAAAGAAGAAACCCCGAGAACAGACGTATTTCCATCATCTCCGCCAGTTCAGTAGTACACGCGAGGCGGAGATGAGCCGCCGCTCACGACGCCGAACGCGAAACCTACACCCTGTCTGGCTGACCCTCGCGCGCCCGTGTGACCTCACCTCGGGGGAGGCGCAGTCATGAGCGCCAAGGTTCCGAAGTTCACGGTCCCGTCGTGGCTCGCGCCGCATGTCGCGGTCGTGAGGACGTGGCCCGTCGTCGCCCGGCCTCACCCGCGATGCATCGTGACGGCGTGCTCGCGCACCGCGTTCTCACTCGGGCTCTGCCACACGCACTACGACAACCTGCGGGTGCGTGCGCTCCGCGAGTCGGGGTCGATGGCGGTCTGGGTCGCCGAGCATCCCGATGCCGTCGTGAACGCTCCGGCAGTGAGGTCGCCCGAGGCGATCTGCTGGGTCGCCGCCTGTAAGCGCACCGCATCGGCGAACGGCCTGTGTCATGCGCACCGCGAGATGGCCCGCCGACGCTTTCGATTCGCGGAGGCCGCACAGCCAGCGCCGGGACGACCGTCCCTGCGAGAAACCACCCACAACGCCGAGGAGACAACACCATGACCGAGAACGAGATCGCACGTCAGGTCGCAAAGCGTGAGTATCAGCGCGCGCGGCTGGATTACAAGACGGCGCGTGATGCGCTGATCCGAGTCGAGGCGCATCATCCGGACCTCGTGCATAGCGATCATCCGCTCGCGTGCCTGCCGCTGGCCGAGTGGGGGGAGCGCTGTCGCGTTCGCCGCGAGGCGGCTTCGGTGGCGTGGTCGGCGTACATCGACGCGAAGGTCGCACTCGCGAGATGCGGCGTGACGCGGTGATCGCGCGCGCTGGCCGGGGGCGCTCGCCGCCGCGCGACCCTGCTTTCAACACCCATTCAAAGTAACCAGCCCAGGAGGGCACCCATCATGACTAGCACTATGCAAATCCTGATCGACAACACCGACGACCGCCTCATGGAGTGGCTCATCGACGACACGAAGGACGCAAAGCGCGCCCCCGAGGTCGCCGCATGGCTCGTGTGCGGGCCGCTCCCGCTCGCCGAGATCATCTCGATGCGGAAGGCCCGCATGACCGCTGACGGAGCATCGACCGAGCACGCCGACATCTACGCCTCGGCGTCGGTGCTATACGACCTCGGGCGCGTCGCCGGGATCGCCGGACCCGTCGAATACGTCAACGGGATGTTGTGGCTCAAGGAGTCGCACCACCAAGTGATCCTCGACTGGATCCGGGCCGAGCAGTTCCGGCGCGCTGGTCTGGTCGATGACGCCGTGGAGGCCGTCGCGTGATTCGTCGCGGCCCTCTCGACGTGGAGCAGATCGGCGCGCGTCTGCGGCTGGTTGACTCCGCGCGGGAGGGCCGCGCCACTCGCGATTCTTCCTCGACCCGGAGGTTTCCAATCGTGATGTCCGCCCCGCTTATGGCTCTCCGCCCGCACGATCCTGCAACTGCCTACGCGGAGCTGATCGAGCGCGTGCGTGCCTCAATGGACGACGGCATCGAGATTCCGTGTGTCGGTCCTGGCGCGGAGGCGTGGACCTCTGAAGATGTCGTGCTTCAAGATGTCGCCGCCGAGCGGTGCGGGTCGTGCCCGCTCGCGACGCAATGCCGCGCATATGCCGAGACGGCGGGGGCGCTCGCAGGCATTTGGGGCGGCAAGCTCTTCGGCCCGAGCAGTGAAGAACGCCGCCGGTCGATTGAGCGCGAGAAGGCGCAGGTGCGAGCGCTTCAACGGCTCGGGAAAAGCCGGATCAGACCGAATATTGTGCCCGATTATTTACATACATTTGAATGGGAATTGGGGGCAGGAGCCCCCGGAACCCTACTCAGATCGGATACCCCAATGAACGCCAAGGCCACCAACCTCAACGCCTGCCTCTGCGGATGCGGCGGAGCCACCCGCGCGACCTTCTGCGCCGGGCATGACGCCAAGATGATCTCGAACCTCGTCGCGGTAGTGGTGGCCGACAGCCTCACGAAGGCCGGGATCGCAAAGCTCGCAAAGTCGCTCCCGTCCGACGCCCTCCGCGCGAAGTTCGAGCGCGCCGCCGCCCGTGCGACCGCCCCGAAGCCCGCACCCGAGGCGAAGGCCGACGCCGAGGAAGTGGCCGCATGACCGGCGACATCGGGTGCGTGCCCGGCCACCCGCATCCCGGCGAGTCGTGCGTGGCCATCGGCCCCGTGGCGCGCGTCGGCGAGCGTGTGCGGCTCGCGGAGACAACCGACCCCCACACCGACCTCCGACCTGGCGCGACGGGCACAGTCGTGGCCGTGGACGACGCCGACACGGTGCACGTTCTGTGGGACTCGGGGCAGACCCTCGGGCTCATCGCGGGCGAGGACCGATGGGAGGTGTTCGCATGACCGAATGGCGACCGATCCCCGGATACGAAGGGCTCTACGACGTGTCGGACTTCGGGCGAATCCGCAACGCGCGTGCGACCCAGGGACGCCCCGCGGGCTACGTCCTGACGACGCCCGTCAACCAGAGCACCGGATGCGCCGTCGTGCGCCTCTATGGCCCCGGCGGCGGCAAGACCCTCGCCGTGCATCGACTGGTCGCTCGCGCGTTCCACGGCGAGCCGCCGACCGAGGGCGCGACCGTGAAGCACCTCAATGACATCAAGGCCGACAACAGGGCCGACAACCTCGCATGGAAGGAGACGAGCCGATGAGCACGAAGACCAGGGCCGTCTACTACGCCCGAGTGTCCACCGACATGCAGGTCGACAACACATCACTGCCCGAGCAGAAGGAAATCTGCGAGGCGACGATCAAGATGCGCGGCTGGGAACTCGTCGGCACCTACGTCGATGAGGGGCTGTCGGGCACGGACGCCTCGCGCCCCGCATGGCGACAGATGCTCCAGGACGCCCGCGACGGCAAGATCGACGCCGTGGTCGTGTCAAAGCTCGACCGCTTCGCCCGCAAAGCCGGGGACGCCATCCGCGAGACGGACCGACTGTCCGAGATGGGCGTCGACTTGGTGCTCGTCAAAGAGCAGATCGACATGAGCACGCCGCAGGGCAAGATGATGCGCACGATGATGGCGGGCTTCGCCGAGATGGAGCGCGACACCATCGTCGCGCGCACCGCCGCCGGTCAGCGGGCCAAGGGTCGCGCCGGGGGATGGGCAGGGTCGAAGCCCCCGTTCGGCTGGAAGCTCGAAGGGCTGAAGCGGGAGGCGCGCCCGGTGCGCGACGAGCGCGAACGCGAGGTGCTCCGCGCGATGTACTCGCTGTTCGTGAAGGAGCGCCTCAGCACCGCCGAGGTCGCGGACCGACTGAACCTGATGGGGCTCCGCCCGCGCCAGGCCGCTACATGGCAGTACCAGACGGTGAGGCAGACCGCGACGAACCCGACGTTGTGGACTGGCGAGACGGAGTGGGGCGCGGCGATGACTGGCGCGTACCGCCCGCATCGCAAGGTCACGAAGATGAACCGCGACGGATCGCCGAAGTACGGCGAGACGGTGCGCGTCGTCCTCGGCAATCCGGTTTTCACGCGGCAGGAGTGGCAGGCGCTCCAACGCGCTGTCAACCGCCGCGCGGGGTGGACGCCCTCGGCTCCTCAGCGGCAGATGCTGACCGGGCGGCTGTTCGGGCAGTGCGAGTTCGACAAGCATTACGACGGCGTGACGACCAAGAGCCGACCCAATCCGTTCTACATCTGCGCGGGCAAGCGCTACCGCTCGAAGGAACAGCCCCGGTGCTCCTGCACGCAGATCAAGGGACCGGCGATCGATGAGCCGGTGTGGGCCGAACTCGCGGCGATGCTCGCGGACCCTGAGCGTCTGGAGCGGCTAGCGCGGCAGTGGCTCGAACTGGACGACGACGCGGACCTGAACGACGAGGCCCCGATGGTCGCGGCGCTCCGCAAGCAGGAGGCCACCCTTGAACGCGCCATGGGGCGGGCGAAGGATCTGTACCTGATGGCGGACGACCCGGCGGAGCACCGCGCGACCGTCGAGCGACTCCGGGGCGACCTCGCGGAGCTTCGGGAGCGTCTGGATGGCCTGGCCGCGATGCGGTCGAACCGCGCCGAGCAGGCCCAGCGGATCACTGACGTGGCGGCGCTCGCGGAGCGTGCCCGTGGTCGGTTGGAGAACGCCAGCGCCGCCATCCGTCGCGAGGTGGTCGAACTCCTCGACGTGCGCGTGATCGTGTCGGACATCGTGGACGGGCGACCGCAGGCGATCACCATTCACGGGGTGCTCGACCCGTCCATGTTCTTGCCCGCGGAGGTGTCAGACCGCAAGCCATCCGAGCAGGCGCGCTCCTCCCGCTCGTCTTCCTGATCCTCCCGCTGTCGGTGCTGTTCGCCGTCTTCCCGGGGATCGTCATGCTCAAGCTCGGAATCTCATGACCGGCGACGGTCGGAAGGAGGCGGACATGATCCGCACGGTATGGGGACGGCTCCGCGCCTCCCTCACGAACACGATCGACGACGACCGCGGCGACGTGCCCGGCTGGGTTCTCGTGACGCTGATGACCGCAGGTGCGGACTTACGGCAGTAATCTGTCCGGGAGTGCCGCTGGGGTGAGGCGCCCGGCGCTCCGAGGTGGTCGAGGTCGCGGCAATGTCGATGACAGCAAGCAACACCCAATCACCAGCACGGAGGACAGATCATGGACAAGAACTTCACCACCACCAGCAAGGCCCTCGACGCGATTCTTGCGGAGAGCATGGACCAGAGCGGCGAGGACCTGATGCACACCCTCGCCCGGGTCGACGAGCTGATTGACCAGGCGCGAGGGATCAAGCGAGCCCACGCCAAGGCCGTGCGCGCCGCGCAGAGCAAGGCGTCGAACGAGAAGCGCAAGGCGAAGATCACCGCGGCGCTTGCGATGTACGAAGCTGCCCAGAAGACCGCATGAGTCGCGGTGGGAGAAGGCCCCTGGGGAGGTTTCCTCAGGGGTCTCTGTCGTTGAGGCGTTCTCATCGTCGTTCTGGGCTCCGTGGGTCACTCCGTTTTGAGGGGGAGTGCCCTCGGCTACCTAGGGTGATCGGAGAGCTCACAGGACGACTGGAGAACAGAGTTCCTAGGGTTCCGCCCGGGGTCGGCGCGTTCTGTCCAGCAACGTCGGGACCCTTCGGTAATGTGACGGCATGCCTTCCCAGAAGCCCCGCCTCCTAGACCTGTTCAGCTGCGCCGGCGGGGCCGGAATGGGCTATCACCGCGCGGGGTTCGAGGTTGTCGGCGTCGATATCGACCCTCAGCCGCGCTACCCGTTCGAGTTCATTCAGCACGATGCGCTGACCCTCGATCCTGAGTTCTTGGCGTCGTTTGACGCGATCCATGCATCGCCGCCGTGTCAGTCGTACTCCGACCTTGCAAAGCGAAACGGGAACGCCGATGCATGGCCGCGCCTGATCGAACCCGTGCGCGAGATGCTGGACGGCCTGGGTGTGCCGTACATCATCGAGAACGTCGAAGGTGCCCCGCTGCTCAACCCGACTGTGCTGTGCGGGACCATGTTCCCCGGTCTGCGGGTGATCCGGCACCGCTTGTTCGAGTCGAACATTGAGCTTGATGCGCCGGAGCACGGCAAGCACCCGCTGGTGTTCACGCACGACAAGCGTAAGGCCCACTACGGGAAGCTGGATCAGAACAAGTCGTTCGTGCAGGTGACGGGCGGGGGCAACAGTTCGATCGCCAACGCGAAGGATGCACTCGGCATCGACTGGATGAACAAGCGAGAGCTCAACGAGTCGATCCCGCCCGCCTACACCGAGTACCTTGGCGGCTTCCTGATGCGCGCCGTCAAGCAGGGGTCGCTGCGCGGCGTCGCGCGGGAGTCTGAGCGCGCCGCCTAGACTCGGGGGCGTGGCAAGCACGAGCGCAAAAGCGAAGCTCAGGGCATACTTCCGTGAGCACCAGGGTGAAGTAGTCAAGGGTAAAGAGCTCGCGCAGCTTGTTGCGCCAGTCGGTGAATGGGCTCGACGCGTTCGCGAGTTGCGCGAGCAAGAGGGCTGGCTGATCTACACCAACAACGACACGCAGGACCTGAAGCCTGGTGAGTACATGTTGATGGCAGACCCGCCGGAGAAGCCAGATGCGGCGTTCGTGCGGGGCATCTCGCAGAAGCTCCGCGCGGAGGTCCTGGACCGCGACGGCTCCACCTGTCAGATGTGCGGGAAGGCCGCGGGTGAGATTGACCCCGACACAGGCCGGAAGGTGCGGCTGCACCTCGGGCACATCGTGGACAAGATCTACGGTGGCAAGGATGAGCTGTCGAATCTTCGCGCCCTGTGCTCGACGTGCAATCAGGGCGCGAAGAACGTCACGACTGAGAAGCCGTCAGCGATCTGGCTGCTGGCTCAGGTGAGGCGTGCTGGTCTGGATGACCAGAAAGCCGTCTACGAGTGGCTGCGGACGAAGTACGGCGACTGAAGGCTTGCTCACTCAGCGCGCGCTTCGTCAAGGCGGGCCTGACGCTTCGCACGGCTACGCCGGTTGTGCATCCGACGCTCGTTGATGCGTTCGCGGATGAGGTCAGCGGTCTCAGGGTTCGGGGAAGTCAGGAGAAGCGTCTCCAGCGCCTTGATGCTGGTGGGCAGGTGGGCGAGTGCGGACAAGGTGTTTCCTTTCGAAGGGGCGCGTGGGCGCGCGGAGTGAGCCGAAGAAAAACCCCCGTGGGGCCAGGCTCGATATCAAGCCCCACGGGGTGGTCAGTCAGGCCGCTGAGCGGCGTTCGCGAGCGCGCTTGTTGGCGGCGTTGTGCTTGGCGCGGCCCACGTCGGTGTGGCGGTAGGCCAGCCGACGTGTGCGGGCGCAGTCCTTGCACTCGTTGTTTCTGCCTTCGCGGCGGCCAGCGTGGTTGCCGTAGGCGTCTTCGGGTAGCTCGCGGCGGCAGCGGGTACAGCGGATCAGAGCGGGGCCGGTCACCAGGCCTCCTCCCGCACCTTCGTCGCCTCAGCGGCCTGCTGTCGGATGAGCGAAAGGCGGGATGCCTTGCCCGCGGTCTTCGCCTCGGTACGGCGTCGCCGGTCGCGGTCATCGCGGATCGTGCGGTTGATCTGGGCGAGCATGCCGCCGTAGCTGGCGATGATCCGGCTTTCGAGTGCGCCCGTGTTGCTGAGCTGGGCGTCGGCCTGGTCGGCGACCGCGCGCGCCAGACTGATGATGCCCGCCATGCGGTCTTCGGCCATTACGGGGTCAGAAGAGATGACGGTTTCGAGGTCGTCGCGGAGAGTCATGATGAGGCCTTCCTGGCGCAGGGGCGGGAGGGATGATCTGTGCTTGATCCTGGTGGCCCGGTCCGTTCTGGATTCAAAACGGATCGCACACATTGAGACCATTGCCGGGGATTGAGCCGTGGGGCGAGCCACCGCAGGATGCGAGGCGCCTACCCGGGGGCTGGGTCGCAGGGAGCTGGGGTCACACTGTGCCGGCCCGCGCCCGGAGGGGTTACTGCGTAGCGGGTCAGGCTGCGCAGGCAGGAGACCTCGACGGGCGAGGCCGGCACAGTGATCCTGCTCGCGGGTGTCCTACGCCCCAGCAGGTCTGATCGTCGGGCTATCACTCCGCATCAGCGCTCAGCCACGCCCGAAAGGAGAGGGCTGCTGAGACTCTGCGCGTCGAACCCGAAGTAAGGACGCGCAGAGCTGCGTGGACCGGCACCCGATGAAGGATGCCGGCCCGGCGAGTTAGCTACTCGCGGAGCTGTGAGGTCACGCCGTGAGGGTGACCTTGAGGATGCCCGTGGGCTGCTTCACGTCCGTGGCGAAGCGGCCTTCCGTGCGGAACCGGACCTGGTTCTTGTCGAAGCCAGTCGCGGCGTCCACGTCGGTGCGGATGCCCTTGGTGTCGGTGCTGATCTGGACCGTGTCGGTGTCCAGCACCAGGGCCGTGCCCGCGGCGATGCCGGACGTGACGAAGGTCGTCACTCCCCACAGGCCGGGGTTCGGGCCCCCCGTGAAGGGGCCGCCGCCGTAGTAGTCGTTCTCGCCGTTCTTCGCGAGACGCAGGGTCTCGTAGTCCGACGAGTTGATGACCACGAGGTCAGCCGTGTAGCCGCCGACGGTCGCGAGCTTCGCCATGCCGGAGAAGATGCCGTCGAATCCCTTGGCCGGCGTGTAGCTCGCGGAAGTGGCGTAGGTCAGGATGCCCGACGTGCCCAGGATGGTGCTGATCGCCTCGGCCTCAGCCTTGCGGATGACGCCGTTACCGAGCTCTGTCGCGAGGAACGACTCGAGCTCGTCATTGTCCTCGAGGAGGAAGCGGTCCACCATCTCGGAGAGATGAGCGATGACCTTCAGCGAGTTCGTGACCTCGACGGCCGAGTAGACCGACGTGGGCTTGAGTGCGCCCGGAGCCACGACAGCCGCGTTGTTCGTTCGCACCGTCTGCTGGAGGAACTTGTACGACGGGGTCGTGCGCTGCACCGTCTTGAACAGCGACAGGAAGCCGGCGTTCGGGCCGGTGAGGCCGAGCGGGACCGGCTTGGGGTCGAGCGGGACCGCGGTGCCCGACGAGCCGCCCGCGATGAGCGCCTTGATGCCGGGGTTGGCGATGGACTTGGCCAGCGACTTCACGCGGGCCGGCGAGAAGTCCAGGTAGCCCTTTGCGCCGGGGATGCTGCGGTCGCCCTCGTGGTCGATGGGCTCGCCGGCGACGGCGCGCATGTTCTCGGCCGACTTCTCAGCGCGCAGAATCGCGGCCTTCAGTTCGGTCGCGCGGTCGTTGAGCTCCTGGAGCTCGGTCGCCTGCTCGTCGGAGAGGTTGCCGCCCGACTTGTAGCCGTCGACGATGACTGCCATCCGTGCCTGGATGGTCTTGAGTTCGGACTTAGGGTCCATGGTTGACTCCAATGGGGGGTAGTCACTTGATGCGCCTAGCTGGCGCGGAAGTGCCTCCCAACGGACCGCGCAGCATCGGCTCGGCACCGTCTGCCCTCCTGGGCCTCGCGGTACTGTCTGCGCCGATGTGTCGGCTGGCTGGTCGATCGTCCGGGCGGCCCTACTCCTGTAGGCGCGCGCGTCGGTCGGTCAGCGGCGGAGTGGGGCGGGGTGCACGTTTGGGCAGCGCATCCTCTCCCTACCGATCTATAGCGTCTTCGGGGGGACGGGCACGCCTGAGTCAGGCGAGCATGTCGGCGTGGTCCAGCTTCTGGAGACCCTGTTGGAGTTCGTGCAGCGTGAGCGCGGCGGTTGACACGTCGAGCCAGTTGTTGAGCTCCAGGGCCGCCGACAGGCCGCTGCGCTGTTCGAAGTGGAGCTTGGCGAGCGCGATGGTCTCGGCGTCCGAGAACATGGCGGCTTGCTCGTTGTCGTAGAAGAGTGCTCCGCGGAGCTGCGCCAGGCCAGCAGCGCGCAGTTCCCGGGCGAAGTCGGCGTCAGCGGTCGGACGGTTGAATCGAGTCATGAGAATGCCTCCTGCGCGTGTGAGCCTTCGGCAGGGTGAACGTTGACGGTGATGATCGGCTGGGGTTCGGGGACGCCGGGAAGTGGGTCCCAGGACCGGAGTCGTATGCCCTTGGCGCCACGACGGGCGTGGAAGACGACGCCGACCGATGCGAGGCTGTCGGCCTTTCGACCGAGCCACGATCCCATGCGCCCGGTGTCCTGAGGGAACCACTGCGCCCGGTCGAGGGCACCGGCTGATTCGAAGTCGAACATGCCGAGTGCGGTTCCGCGGAGCTCGCTGAGCAGGTCGTCGTTCGAGAGCTCGCCGCCTGCCGGGTGTGCCTTGACGAACTCGTAGACCACGCGGGCGAAGCGGTCTTCTTCTGCCGCGGCTTGCAGAGTGTCTTGGCGCTCTTCGAGCATCGCGGTTTCGTACTGAGCGCCGGTCGCCTGATCGAGCGAGCGCGCGAGGGCGCGGATTTCACGGGGACGCACCGGCTGGCCCGCAGCGATCAAAGCATCCATCTCAGCCAGGCCATCGGGGAAGCCCTTGAGAGCGATCACCAGGTCATCGAGAAGGTCGGCGAAGATCGCCGGGGCCATCCGCTTGAACTCGGCGTCCAGGTCGCGGCCCAGCGGCGGGCGGGTCGGTGAGACCGTCCAGATGCGGTTGCGGAGGTCGTCGCGGAAGCCCGCAGGGGTCCCGGACGCGGTGATGAGCAGGGGGCGCTTGCCCGTGGTGGTCGTCGTGCCCCGTGTCTCGTAGAGGGTCTGGGTGCGGAACGCCGCACCGGTGATGACCTGCTTCATGGCTTGGTGCTGCGACGGTGAGATGGACTCGACGTCATCGAACGCCAGAATCGGGGACGTGTGCATGAGGCTGCCCCAGCCCCGTTCGGTCGTAGGGAAGTCGCCGCCGATACCGCCGAGGGTCGGGTCAGCCGGATGCAGGAAGCTGAGCAGCCATGCACTCCGCAGGGACTTTCCCATCTGCGATGAGGCCACGAACATGAGGCCCTGCTGCGTCCAGTGCGGGAAGTAGACGCTCATCAGCCACAGCCACACCAGATGCCAGTCGCGATCGGAGAGGGCAAGCATTTCGCGGAACCAGGCCTTGGCCTCGCCGGGCACCCGGTCGGGGGACTCGTCGGGGAGCGGAAGAGGCTGGAAGTTCGCTTCGCGGTGCCACACCGGCGTCCAGTCGAACAGGCCGCCCTCTGTGCGCGGGTCGTGGACATACCAGCCAGCGGGTCCGACCTGTACGACGAAGCCGGTCAAGCGGTCGCCCAGGTCGATGAGGACGCGAGGGATACCGTCGTCGCCGGTGTACTGGTTGACGCGCGTTACGAGCGGCACGCGCTCCTGGTACTGGGTGACCTTCCGGGCGTAGGCCCTCGCCATGTCGTAGACGACCTGGGCCTGGCCGAACGTGTCCGAGCCTTCTGCTGCGAGGCGTTCTTGCCACTCCGGGATGAGGTAGTCCACGGACTCGGCGACGTGGGGGACTGCCGGATCAGCAGGGATGATGACATAGGCGCCCTCCGTGGTGCGCCTGAAGTCGTAGTCGGGTGCGATCCGGTTGAAGGCGTCGTAGCGGTTGCTCACTGTCCACCGTCGCGGAGGAACGCGGCTTCGTCGTTCGTGAGGAACAGCTCAGGGTAGACGCCGATGAGGTCAACCTCGTCGCGGGGGATCGCTGAGCCGCGCGCGTCGAGGAAGTCGGGCCCGTTGTCGGCGCCCCAAAGGTCTTCGAAGTCGGAGCTCAGCAGGTGGTCGTTTGTCACCCCCTCGTCGCGGGAGTCGTGACGCAGCGTGTAGGTCGTGGGGACCAGGCCAGCGCCGGTGCCCCAGACCAGTCGGTAATGCTGGTAGCTCTTCGGCAGGAGCAGATGCGCGTTCTGGAGGAAGGGCAGGAGCGGCTGGTGGTTCTCGCCCGCGGGCAGCTTCTTGATGATGACGCCGCCGGAGCGCGTGTGGACGCGAACGAACGCGGAGCGAGTGCCGTCCGGTTCGACGGTGACCTGCTGGATCGCGAGGTAGGGACGAGGGATGAGAAGGTTCGCAGACATGCGAGACTCCGATCTGCGCGAGGTGCGCCGAGGGAGATGGACTGACCGTGGTCAGCGGTGGCCAGGACGGCCGGACGGCGCGTGAATCGAAGGATCGCGCCAGCAGTGGAGTCTCGTGGTTCGTCTGCCGTGTGACGGGCGGCAGCCCCGGTTCCCGCAGGAACGATTGATGACTATAGCGTGCGGCCTGGGCTATGGGCGGCGTGGGCGCATGCTTCAGGGGAAACGCATAGGTAGCAATGGCGCCGGAAGCCAGCGTCAGGGAGGGGCGGACATAGTGAAAGATGCTCCCGAAGGCGTCACCCGTGTCACCCAGTGCCCCGATGCCTTGGAAACACTGGCCAAAGCCGGGTGACACCTTCGGGTGACACCTTTGATTTTGAAGGTGTCACCCAGCTGTGTGGGAGGCGTCACCCGGAGGGCGTGAATAGTAGTCGCGCGGAGGCTTCACGGGCGCGCTGAGGCGCGGGATCAGGAGACCTCGACCGAGTGAGTCTGGGGCGTCGGGGTCATCGACGTCGATCCAGTGAGGCACCAGCCGCTCAGGCTGGAAGACGTTGCTTCCCCGCGTCTCCGTTGGCAGGAGGTCGATGCGATCAAGGCCGAAGCGTTCGAGCAGACCGCGTTTGGTGTGGTCATCGCCGTCTGCCCACGCCTCTGCAATCGTGCGGCCCGTAGGTATCCACCGACGCTCGATGGTCACAGGAGCCGCCTGGAGCTCCGTCCGCCGCCCTTTGAGCGTCTGGAGCTCGGTTGCGAGTCGGGCCACGTCGGCGTCGTCGTGGGTCATCTGGGCCGCGGTCTGGTCGATCGCAGCCTGGACGCGGGCCAGCTCGTCTACATGCTCCGGTCGGTGCACGCTTTCTTCGAGGACGGCCTCTGGCCAGTGTCCGCGCTCCGCGAGGAATGTATCTGTGATTGCGCGTTCGGCGAGTTCGGCAGTCATATTCGGTGCGGGGCATGTCCCGCCCGCCTTGCGAGAACATGTGTAGGTCGAGCGACCCGAGCGGACTGTCACCCAGAGCTTCTTTCCACACACCCCGCACCACAGCAAGCCGCTGAGCAGTCGCGCTTTTCGCGGGACTCGGCGCGGCTTGCCACTCGGAATCTTGGATGACTTGATCCGGTCGCGGAGTCGTGCGGACGTCTCGACATCGAGAGCCGCCGGAAACGCTTGCAGCGGCAGTCCCGCCTCGTCAAGGACAAGTGACCAAGCCTTGCGTCGGGTGCCGTCGATCGGACTGCCGACGCTGACCCGACCGAGCACAGCGTCCCCCGTGAGGATCGCGGCGACGGCTGGCCAGGACCAGACACCCCGAGCGAGCCCGTGGGCGTCTTCGCCGCGGAGAGTTGCGAGACGGTAGGGGGAGCGGGTGGTCGGCACGCCTTCGTTCGTGAGGATGTCAATCAAGCCATTGATGGGCCGACCATCGAGCGCCCAATCAGCCATGCGCTTGATGGTCGCGACCTCGGCGGGGTTGAGAATCAGCGTTCGGCCGCGGCCAGAGGGGTGAGGCGCTGGGGAATACCCGTAGGGGACGGTTCCGCCTTTGAAGCGACCCTTCTGCTGGTTGTCGCGGATCGCCGCCGAGACCCGCATCGCGGTGTTGTCGGCTTCGCTGCGCGCTACTTCGGAGAGCACGGCTGCGGTGAGCCGCCAGCTCGGCTGGGTGGAGCGGATGCCGTCGCGGAGGGCGATGAACTCGGCCTTTGGGTGGCGATCAAGGACTTCGACCAGGCGTCCGATTGCGCCGAGTCCTTGACGGGTCCAGCGGTCCAACTTCCACACCAGGAGCGCGTCGGCTTCGCCCGCGTCGAGCATCCGAAGGGCTTCATCAGCGTTCGCCCGCGCCTTCCGGCCTGAGAGGCCGTCATCGGACAGCACCTGCGCTACATCGAGGCCCTCGGATTCAGCGAAGGCCCGCAAGTCGCTCTCCTGACGCTGGATACTGTCAGAGACGCCGTCGTTGGAATCAGTGACTGACAGACGCAGGTAAAGAATGGCTCGTCTCATGAAAAGAGATTACTGCGTGAAGTCGGGAGGCTTGGTCGTCGCGATCTGGAGCCTCGCCGGGCCGGCTCTCGCCGACCTGTTCGAGCAGGCGCTCAGCCGCGTCTCGGGGCTCTGACCCGCGATGCGCGATGCCGAGCGGGCGCGCGGCGGCGGCTTCGGCGAGGGCGATGACACCGGCTCCGCGCCGGTGGAGTTCGTGCTCGTCGGGCTGCTGCTGACCGTGCTCACGCTCGGCGTGCTGCAACTCGCCTTCGCCGTCTACGTGCGGAACGTCGTGCACGACGCCGCGGTGGAGGGCGCCTACCACGGCGCCCTCGCCGACACCGAGCCCGCCGACGGCGCGGCGCGCACCGCGCGGCTCATCGACACCGCGGTGGGCGGAGCCCTGGATGCCGAGGTCAGCGCCGCGGCCGTCGAGGGCGGCGCCGGGCCGGAGGTGCAGGTCACCGTCGTCGCGACGCTCCCGCTCGTCGGCCTGCTCGGCGTGCCGGCCGGGATGGAGGTGACCGCCCATGCTCCGCGCGAGAGCTTCGACTGACCTGCGGAGCGCGGTGTGCCCGCACCGCGATCGGGACCGTTCCGACGCGGCCACGCCCGGAGACGAAGGGTCCGCCGCACTCGAGTTCATCCTCGTCGGGCTCGTGCTGCTCGTGCCGCTCGTCTACCTCATCGTCGCGCTCGGCTCGATCCAGGGGCAGTCGCTCGGGGTGGAGACCGGCGCCCGCCAGCTCGCCCGCACGATCGCCGAGTCGCCCGACGCGGTGACCGCCGACGCGCGCGGCGCCCGGGTGCTCGACGCGATCGTCGCCGAATACGGCCTCGACCCCGCCGCGGTGGACGTCTCGATCGACTGCGACCGGTCGGCGCCCGAATGCCCCGCGCCGGGCGCGCTGCTGTCGGTCACGGTCCGCACGTCGGTGCCGCTGCCGCTCGTCCCCGCCGTCCTCGGACTCGATCAGCTCGCCCGCGTGCCCGTCGAGGCCGCCTCGGTGCAGCGCGTGTCACGGTTCTGGGGAACCGCGCCGTGACCGCCCACACGCTGCGCCCGCGGGTGCGAGGCGACGGGCGGGACGACGACGAGGGCTCGGTGCTCCTGCTGACCCTCGGCTACGCCCTGCTCGCCATCGCGCTCGTGCTCGTGTGCGTCGACGCGACGAGCCTCTACCTGACGCAGAAGCGCGCGGATGCCGCGGCCGACGCCGCCGCGCTGGCAGGCGCCGACGGTTTCACCCTCACCGTGTCGGGCGCGGGCGCCACGGCACGCCTCACCGACGACGGCGTGTACGCCCAGGCATCCGACATCATCGACGCGCTCGGCACCGCGCAGCTCGTCGAAGCGGGCACACCCGACGGCGTCTCCGCCCGGGTACGGGTCGCGACCGTGTGGCATCCGCCGGTGCTGAGCGTGTTCGTACCCAACGGCTGGACGATCGAGGCGACCGCGACGAGCCGCACCGCGCTGCGCTGACGCGCCCGCTCAGCGCTCGGCGCGCGCCTCACAGCCCGCGCCGCTCAGCCCGCGTCGCCGCCGGCGGCCCGGGGCACGAACCGCGGCACCCATTTCACGAACGCCGCCGCACCGAGCAGGCCCACGACGCCGATCGCCCCGGTCGCAACAGACAGCGAGAAGGCGGCCGACAGGCCCGAGAACAGCAGCGGTGCGATCGCACCGCCGGCATCAGTGAGGGTGCGCCACGATCCGAGGAACGGCGCGGGGTCGTCCTGAGGTGCGACGTCGGCGCCGAGGGTGAGCAGGATGCCACTGGACAGGCCGTTCCCGACGCCGAGCACAGCGGCGAAGAGGGCGTACCACATCGCCGCCTGCGGCAGATCGTGCGTGAACGACAGCGCAAGGAAGCCGGCCCCCATCAGGATCATCGCGGGAAGCGCCGCCCAGAGGCGCCCGAACCGGTCCATCACCTGGCCGCTGGCGTAGAAGAGCGCGAAATCGATGGCTCCCGACACGCCGACGACGAGCGCGATCGTCTGCGCGTCGAGCCCGATCGACACGCCCCACAGCGGCAGCACGATCTGGCGGGCCGAACGCACGGCCGACAGCGACGCCGCGGCGACGCCGAGCCGGGCGAGCACGCCGCGGTAGCGCCACATCGTTCGGAACACGCCCGCGCGCTCGGGCGTGGGGATCGCCCCGGTGACGGGCTCGCCGGAGTCTTCGGCGAGGTGCGCGTCGCTCCGCGGTGCGGGGGAGGTGCGCGGCACGGCGACCTGCAGCTCCGGGTCGGGCCCGAGCATCACGAGCAGCACCGCCGCGATCAGGCAGACCGCGAAGAACCACACCGTCGCATGCTCGTCGCCGAAGATCCCGATGAGCAGCGCCGCGACGAACGGACCGACGAACATGCCGAGTCGGAAGGTGCCGCCGAGAAGGGACAGCGCCCGTGCTCGGAAGACGAGCGGGACCCGCGTCGTCATGAACGAGTGCCGAGCCAGTCCGAACGCGGCGGCGCTGAGGCCGATCACGAAGACGGAGATCGCCAGCACGAGGAGGTTCGGCGCGAGCGCGAGCCCGGCGACGCCGAGGAGGGCGACGGCGCCGCCGATCGCCATCGTGATCCGCTCGCCGATGCGGGCGACGGCCCAGCCGGCGGGGATGTTGCCGCACAGCTGCCCGACGACGAGCGCCGAGGCCACGAGGGCCGCCGTCGGCACGTCGGCGCCGAGGTGCGCGGCGAAGATCGGCAGCAGGGGGATGACCGCCCCCTCGCCCAGCGCGAACAGCACCGTGGGGCCGTAGATCACCGGGGCGAGGCGGCGGATCATCCTCCGGATCGACTCGGGGGTGGAGGCATCCGTCACCCCATCCACGTTAGTGTGGACTGTCATGCTTGAATTCGATTCCTCCGCCGACATCCAGGCCCTGCGCGCCACGTTCTCCGACATCGCGGCGGTGGTCGATGTGACCGCGCTGCGCGCGGAGATCGAGCGCCTGTCCGAAGAGGCGGGTGCGCCCGATCTCTGGGACGACGTCGAGAAGGCCCAGAAGGTGACGAGCGCGCTCAGCCACCGCCAGGCCGACCTCAAGCGGGTCACCGACGTCGAGCAGCGCCTCGACGACCTCGACGTGCTCGTCGAGCTCGCGCAGGAGATGGACGACGACGACACCGCCGCCGAGGCGCTCCGCGAGATCGCCGACCTGCAGGATGTGATCGGCCAGCTCGAGGTGCAGACTCTCCTCGACGGCGAGTACGACGATCGCCCCGCGGTCGTGACGATCCGCTCGGGCGCGGGCGGCGACGACGCGACCGACTTCGCCGAGATGCTCCTGCGCATGTACCTGCGCTGGGCCGAGCGGCACAAGTATTCCGTCAAGGTCATGGACACGTCCTACGCGGAGGGCGCGGGCATCAAGTCCGCGACGTTCGAGGTGGATGCCCCATATGCCTACGGCACCCTGTCGGTCGAGGCCGGCACGCACCGGCTCGCGCGCATCAGCCCGTTCGGCGGCGCCGACAAGCGTCAGACCTCCTTCGCCGCGGTCGAGGTGATCCCCGCGCTCGAAGAGGCCGTCGAGGTCGACGTGCCCGAGAGCGACATCCGCGTCGACGTGTTCCGCTCGTCGGGCCCCGGCGGTCAGTCGGTCAACACGACCGACTCGGCGGTGCGCATCACGCACCTTCCGACCGGTCTCGTCGTCTCGATGCAGAACGAGAAGAGCCAGATCCAGAACCGCGCCGCCGCGATGCGTGTGCTGCAGACGCGCCTGCTCCTCCTCAAGCGCGAGGAGGAGGCGGCGAAGAAGAAGGAGCTCGCCGGCACGATCACGGCGAGCTGGGGCGACCAGATGCGCTCCTACTTCCTCTACGGCCAGCAGCTCGTGAAGGATCTCCGCACCGGCTACGAGGTCGGCAACCCCGCCGTCGTCTTCGACGGCGACCTCGACGGGCTCATCGCCGCGGGCATCCGCTGGCGCAAGCGCAAAGACGACGACGACTGACCCGTCGCGGGAACCGCGACGCGCGGGCGCGGGCTTAGGACACCAAGTCCGCCGATGTTGATCTTCGGGTTCAAGATGGCGGGGCGCGACCGATGCCGGTCACGCCCCGCCATCTTCGCTACGGTCAGCTGTTCAGGTTTGCGATGGCGTAGTCCGCCTCTTCCGGAGTGAACTTCTCTCCGTACTCGCTGGTGAGCTGGTCGTGGATCGCGGCGGGCGACATGGACATCGACTGCTGGTAGTTCTTGGCCTTGGCGAGTGCGTTCGCGTTCCAGTCAGTCTTCACGTTGTCGACCGCATACTGGGCAGCCTCGGGCGAGAACTGCTCGCCATACTGCGACGTGAGCTGGTCGTAGAGCCCCGCCTTGCTCATATGCATAATGTTCGCGTAGCTGTCGGCCTTGCGGAGGGCGGCGGCGTACTCGGCAGGCACCGGCTGCGCCGCAGTCACCTGCACCACCGTGCCCTCGGCGACCTTGCCGGTTTGGGACTGGTCCGTGATCTTCCAGTCATCGGCGGCTCCTGCCGTTGCCTCGATGACAATACCCTGCACGGCACGCGCCTCTGCGACGGTCTTGCCGACGAGGTTGGGCACCGCCACCATCTTGGGCTCAGGCGTCTTCGTAGCTTCTGGAGTCTTCGCGGCGTCGGCTTCCGCAGTCGCAACCGGAGCCGGCGCGCCAGCGGCACCATCGTCCTGCTTCTTCCCGCCATTGGCGAGGTTCGAGATGACGCCGACGACGAGAATCGCCGCAATCACCCATACCCACCACCGCGTGTACCAGACCTTCTTCGTCTTCGGAGGCGCGGACTGGATCGGCGACGCCGAGCCAGGCGCTGGCGGAGGGGGCGTGCTGGCGGCGGGGGGCGTCTGCGCGGAGGGGGGAAGGTCTGTCATGTGCTGCTTTTCTTGTAGATGGGTGGTGGATGGTTGTCTGTCAGAGACCTAGGAGCTTCTTTTTCGCCGCCGCGAACTCCTCGGCGTCGAGGATTCCTTCGGCATGGAAGGCGGCTAGCCGCTCGATCTCACTGTTGAGATCGGTAGCTGCGGGCGCCGCGGTCGTCGTCGTGGGCAGCGGGCTGCCCGTGTAGTTCACGGTCTGCGTGTTCTGACGATCTTGCAGACGGTGACGTGCCTCATCGGCGATTCGGTTGATGACTTCAACGCCCTCGCGGAACTCGGCGATGTCCTCCAGAACGACTTTCTCGTCGCCGCTGGTCCGGCGAGCCCAGAGAGTGACGTTCCCCACGCCGCGTGCCTTCTGAGTGAGGGATTGCGACGCGTCCACATCGTGGATCTCGTGAACCTTGATCTGCTGGCTCTTCGTCGACAGCGTTCCCGTTTCGAAGATCAGGTACTCAGCGGTGAGGCGATATCGTCCCGCTCCGATTCCGGTCATCGGCTTACCAACGGCAGACCACAGCGTTCCTTCGACAGCGGCGCCGTCGAGTCTGGTCGTGAAACGCTTGGCAATCGACTGTGATGCGGGGCCAGCCTTCTGATCGTCGGCGAAGTGAGCGGTCCACTGCGATCCGTCCCACCAGCGGGAGCGTCCCGATCCGTCGTCGTACCAACCTGCGGGCGTCGTCATTCGCTCTCCTTTCGAGTTTGCTGAACAAATATTAAGTGATTCTCATGAAAACCCTAATCTTGCCCTCGGACATCGGCGTTGCTGCGGGCCGGCATAAAGAGAGGAGGGGGTGTCGCGGGAACCGCGACGCGCGGGCGCGTCGCCCGGCATCCCGCGCCCGCCCGCTTAGGCTCGTCGGGTCATGATCCGGTTCGAGCACGTCACCAAGAAGTACCGCGGGACGAACAAGCCGGCGCTGAGCGACGTCGACTTCGAAGTGCAGCGCGGGGAGTTCGTCTTCCTCGTGGGCGCGTCGGGGTCGGGCAAGTCGTCGTGCCTGCGCCTCATCCTCCGCGAGGACACCCCCAGCGAGGGACGCGTGGTCGTGCTCGGGCGCGACTTGCACACCCTGTCGACCCGCAAGGTGCCGTACTTCCGCCGGCACATCGGATCGGTGTTCCAGGACTTCCGGCTGCTGCCGAACAAGACCGTCTTCCAGAACGTGGCGTTCACGCTGCAGGTGATCGGATCGTCGCGGGCCTACATCCAGCAGGCGGTCACCGAGGCGCTCACCCTCGTCGGCCTCGACGGCAAGCAGAAGCGCCTGCCGCACGAGCTCTCCGGCGGTGAGCAGCAGCGCGTCGCGATCGCCCGCGCCATCGTCAACCGTCCGCAGATCCTCCTCGCCGACGAGCCGACCGGAAACCTCGATCCCGCCACGTCGATCGACATCATGCAGCTGCTCGCGCGCATCAACGAGGGCGGCACCACGGTCGTGATGGCGACTCACGAGGCCGGCTTCGTCGACCAGATGAAGCGCCGCGTGATCGAACTGCAGTCGGGCGTCATGGTGCGCGACGACCGCCACGGCGGATACGGCGACCGCTCGTCGCTACCGACCCTCGCGCCGCAGGAGGAGAAGGGCGCGGCCGCCACCGCCGCGCTCACCGCGGTGCTCGAGCTGCAGCGCGAGATCGCCGCGTCGACCGTCGAGGGCGTGGCACCGGCGGCCGCCGCCGCCGTCTCCGAGGCCGCATCCGACGCGGTCGCCGCGTCGGCCGTCGCCGCGGCGGTCGCCGTGACCCCCGAACTCGTCACCTCTGAGCTCGCCGACCGCGAGACGGCGCCCGCCGTGACCCGCGAGCCCGCGGCACCCCCGGTGACCCGCGAACGGCCGGCGCCCGTCAAGGCCCAGCCCGCGGACGGGGCCACCGCCGAGCCCGCCCCGCACACGCGACCGATCCGTATCGACGCACCCGCCGTCGACCTCGACGGCCTCGACCTCGACGGTCCCGGCGTCGCCGACCGGCTCGGCCTGGCATCCGACGACGACGAAGTGGGGCCGACCTCGTGAGAGTGCGCCTGATCCTCGCCGAGGCGCTTTCGGGCCTGCGGCGCAACGCCTCCATGGTGATCTCGGTCATCCTCGTGACCTTCGTGTCGCTCACCTTCGTCGGTGCCGCGATGCTGATGCAGATGCAGGTCGGCAAGATGCGCGCCTACTGGGTGGAGCGCGCCCAGGTGTCGATCGTGATGTGCCGCGACGATTCCACGGCGACCACGTGCGTCGACGGTGCGGCCAACGACGAGCAGCTGAAGACCGTCGCGGATCGGCTCGCGAGCCCCGCCCTCGCCGACATCGTGCGCGACGTGCGCTTCGAATCGGCGGACGAGGCCTACCAGAACCTCATCGCGCTCTACGGCGACGAGTACGCCGACTACGTCACGCCCGCGCAGCTCGGCGACACCTACTGGGTGGGTCTCGTCGATCCCGGGAAGTCCGACGTCATCACCGAGGCGTTCACGGGGACGCAGGGCGTCGAGGCGGTGAAAAACCAGATGCAGTACCTCGAGCCGCTCTTCTCCGCCCTGACGATCGCGACCTACATCGCCGTCGGCATCGCGGTGCTCATGCTCATCGCCGCGGTGCTTCTGATCGCGACGACCATCCGCCTCTCCGCCTACGCGCGAAGACGCGAGGTCGGCATCATGCGCCTCGTGGGAGCGTCGAACCGGTTCATCCAGACCCCGTTCATCCTGGAGGGTGTCTTCGCCGCGTTCATCGGTTCGGTGCTCGCCGGCGCCGCGATCGTCGCCGGGGTGCATTTCGGCATCAACGGCTACCTGAAAGACCGGGTCACGTTCATCACCGACTGGGTGGGCATGGCGGATGCCGCGATCGTCATCCCCATCATCATCGCGATCGGTCTCGTGCTCGCCGCACTGTCGGCCGGCTTCGCGATCCGCCGCTGGCTGCGCGCCTGACGCTCCCGCTGGGGTAAGCTGACAGGCTGCCGTGTCCACGGCATCCGGAACGAGGAGTCACCATGCCCAGGGAACGCGGGGAGAAGGTCGTCGCGACCAACCGTCGCGCGCGCCACGAGTACGCCATCGAGAAGACCTACGAGGCGGGGCTCGTGCTCACCGGCACCGAGGTGAAGTCCCTCCGCGAAGGCCGTGCGAACCTCAGCGACGGCTACGCCTACATCGACGGGGGAGAGGCCTACCTCGACGCCGTGCACATTCCGGAGTACTCGCAGGGGCATTGGACGAACCACTCGTCCAAGCGCACCCGCAAGCTGCTGCTGCACAAGCAGGAGATCATCAAGCTCTCGCACGCGATCAGCGCCGGTGGGTACACGCTGATCCCGTTGAAGCTGTACTTCGCCGACGGGCGCGCGAAGGTCGAGATCGCGGTCGCGAAGGGCAAGCGCGAGTACGAGAAGCGCCAGACGATCCGCGAGCGCGAAGACAAGCGCGAGGCCGAGCGCGCCATGCGCTCGCGCAACCGCCTCGGCGACTGAGCGCAGGCGCCGCGGCCGCCCCCGGCTGTGCGCACCCTCGGTCCGTCAGTCGAAGGCGCGGGCCGTGTCAGGCGCGGAATCGCGCTTCGACGGCTGCCGTGACGACGATGTCGTCGGGGCGGAAGTCCACCGCCGGCGCGGCCCCCGCGCCATCCATCGTCATCGCCGCGCGCGCGAACATGCGCGGGGGGGCGGCTCTGGCGAGGATCCGCCGAGCAGGCCGAGATCGGCGATCTGCAGCGGCTCGACCGCAGACCGGTCGATCGCGCCCGCGTACGCGCGTGCCCGGGCGACGGCGACGGCGACGGCATCGGTGGCGACCTCGCGTTCGACGTGTGCGCGGGTCTCCGGGGTCAGCTGCCACTCGACGAGGTCGAGCTGGCGCCCCTCGTTGTTCCAGGGGCGGTCGGCCCAGACGCTCATGCGCTGGCTCGACCAGTCGGCGATCCGGCCGGCGCTCTTGCGTGCGCCGAGGTCGGTGCGCACGGGCTCCGCCAGCGCGGCGGTGCGCTCGACGACCGCGCCGCGCTCGGGCCCGTCGGCGGTCGCCGTCACGTGCGCGACGGCCCGTTCGGGAGCGACGCGTCGCTCGCTTTCGCCACGGACAGTGATGATGACCTCGTTCATGGTGTAGACTGTAATGCTCGGATGCCTCGGCATCCGAGCATCCAACTCCACAGTGTGACAGTGGCTCACCCTGCCGCGAGACCGAGAGGTCTGAGGCTTCCAGGGGCTGATCGGTTTCGACAGCGCCTGTGATGCTGCGGGAAGCGGGCCGAGGATGCAGGGTTATCTCGTAAACGATCTCTGCGAACCAATAGTTGCCGATGCAAAGCGCAACGACTTCGCCCTCGCTGCCTAAGCGAGCTCGATAGTCCGTCAGACCGTAGGCGATCCCGCTACGGACCCTGGCGTCATCTAGGGATCTAGCTGTGTGACGGGGTCTCGACGTCACATGGGACTCTTCTGAGACTGGGCTCGTCGACTTAGGTGTCTGTGACAAAGGTCGGAGCCGAGCAGAACGTCTCTACAGACTGCGCCCGGAGAAGACGCAGTATTGCAGCGTTGGACGGGGGTTCGATTCCCCCCAGCTCCACGACGTCACTGTCACACGGAACGTGGATGTCACGAAGGCCGAGCCCCGCCGTGGGCTCGGCCTTCGTGCTGTCTGTGGTGCGGTGCGCCGCCGGGAGGTCTACGGCCTAGCCCTGCGGGCGCTGGATCAGCAGCAGGCTCTGCTTCACGTCGGCGACCGTCACCCAGCCGTCGCCGAACTCGTAGGTCATGCCGTAGCCGTTCTCATCGGTGGTCGGCGCCTGCGTCGGGTCCTCGGTGATGTAGACGGTGTCGCCGTGCTCCTCGCGCCGCCATCCCTTCGCGCCGAGGCCGCGCTGCATCGCGTCGGCCTGGTCGACGGTGATCGGCGCCCAGCCGAAGATCATCAGGTTGCCGGACGGCACCGCGTAGTCTGCCCAGGTGCACTGAAGGCCCTTGTCAAGCGTCACGCCGCCGGCGGCGAACGGCGTCTCCTTCGCGGTCCAGCCCTTCTGCCGGAACTCGGCGAGGAGGTCTTCCTGCACGAGGCTCTCGCATGTGACATCGACCGCCGAGGCCGACGGTGACGCCGAGGGGTCGACGGCGGAATCGTCGGTTGGGGGCGGCGTCGTCGGGGCATCCGTGCCGATCGTCTCGGTGGGGGCCGGTGCGGAGCTCGTGGAGCAGCCGGCGAGCAGCAGTGCGGCGATGCCGAGTGCGGCGAGGGCCGACGCGGTGCGGGTGCGGATCGAGGGGAGGGTCATCGTGTCTGTCCGGTCGAGGTGGGGGAGGTGAGGAGGGTCAGGAAGTCGTCGTGCAGGGCGCCGTTGGTCGCCAGCGACGAACGCGACGAGATGCTGTCGGCGCCGTCGATGTCGGTGAAGCGGCCGCCGGCCTCGGTCACGATCGGCACGAGCGCGGCGATGTCGTACTCCTTGACGTCGAACTCGGCGACGAACTCGAGGCGGCCTTCGGCGAGCAGCATGTACGGCCAGGTGTCGCCGTAGCCGCGGTCGCGCCAGACCGCGCGGCTGAGGCGCAGGAGGTCGTCGGCGCGGCCGACCTCGTCCCACTGGGCGATCGACTGGAAGCTGACGCTCGCCTCGGCGACGTTCGTCACGCCCGAGACGGCGAGGCGGGCTGGTTCGCCTGAGGGGGTGTTCGTCCAGGCGCCGAGGCCGGTCGCCGCCCACCAGCGCCGTCCGAGCGCGGGCTGGCTGGCGACCCCGACGCGCGGCACGCCGTCGATTGCGAGGGCGATGAGGGTCGTCCACATCGGGATGCCCTTGAGGTAGTTGGCGGTGCCGTCGATCGGGTCGATGATCCACTGGCGCGTCCCGCCGGACGGCTGCGTGCCGGAGGCGACTCCGGCGTCCTCGCCGAACTCCTCGCCGAGGATCCCGTCGTTCGGACGCTCGTGAGAGAGGATGTCTCGGATCGCGCGCTCCGTGGCGAGGTCAGCCTCGGTGACGTGGGTGGCATCCGCCTTCACCTGCACGTCGAGGTCGGCGGCGTCAAACCGGGCCATCGTCACCGCGTCGGCCGCATCGGCCAGGCGCAGGGCGAGCGTGAGCTCATCGGTCAGGTCGGCGTCGAAGGGCGCGCTCCAGGAAGGCGATGCGGCGGGGGAGGTCACCCCACCAGAATACGGGGCGTGGCATGCTCGATTGGCGATGAACGGCATCGTGATGGTAACGTTGACCCTCGGTTCGCCCCGTGGATTTCATCCCGATCGGCGGACCGACGGAACGCACCTCTAGCTCAATCGGCAGAGCAACTGACTCTTAATCAGTGGGTTCTGGGTTCGAGTCCCAGGGGGTGCACAGAAAACCGCCTCTCATCAGGAATTTCCTGCGGAGAGGCGGTTCTGCTTCTCGGATCGAGTCAGGATTCTGTCAGGATCGTGCAGAATCAGCGTCGACGCTCCTGCCTGTCACAGGCTGTCCGCCTGTACTGTTCGGGCATGGATATCGAGCCAATAGTTCAGCACGTCATCAAGACGCAAGCTGCAGCCCCTGCACTCGCGACATTCCTCCCCTCATCACCGCCGACAGAGGACACCGAGACAAGCGACGATGAGCCCGCCGAATCCAGAACTGGAGTATGATCGATGTCACTCGCACGCCGCACCCTTGCTGCCCTCGCCAGCCTCCTCCCCGCCATCGCCATTGCGGTGACCTACTTCTTCTGGAGAGACGGACTCGGCTCGCAGGTCGCGTTCCACTGGGACGCTCAAGGCAGAGTCGACGGTGTTATCGAGACAGGTTGGGTTTTCGGACTCGCCCTGGGCATCGCCTCGGCCGCTGGCGCAGTTGCCGCCATCGTCGTCCTGCTGAAGTCTCCGAGCTTGCGCACGAAGCGCGATGTCCTCACCTGGTCAGGGTTCTTCGCCGGAATCGGGATGGCACTGTGGCTCGTCCCCGCAGGGCTCACATACGCAGCGGGAAGCGCACAAGACGCCGAACTCAACGGATGGCTGATCCTCCTCGCCGCACTTCTCCTCTACGGCGTTCTTCTGCGCACCTTCGTCCCATCCAGAGAACAGCGCGAGGTCGACGAAGAGCCATCCGTGCGGACCATCAGCTCTGGCTGGGCGGCGACGGTCTACTCCCCGCAGATCGGCGTGGCGTTCGCCATCTTCGCCGTCGCCGGCGCGGCCGGGCTCGTTGCGGCCCAGGAAGCACCGGTCATCGTTCGCACGCTCATCTGGGCTGTCCTCGCGATCGCGGGGATCGCGCTGGTCGCCTTGCTCGGCATCGACGTACGCGTTGATCAGGAAGGCCTCCGCATCCGCTCAGCCCTCCTCCGGTTCCCGCTCAAGCAGGTTCCGGCCAGCAAGCTCGGCGACGTCCGGACAACAACGGTGCACCCATCCGACTGGGGCGGCTGGGGCATCCGCAAACACGGCGGTTCGACGGCGTTCATCGTCAACGGACGCCATGCAGTGAGCGCATCCCTCCGAGACGGTGGCGAAGTGCTCGTGACGATACCCGAGCGAAAGCTCCCACGCGATCTGAAGCGCCCTGGGTCTGTTGGAGGCTCCTGACCTTGGAAACGAGGATGGAGTTATGCCCAAAGAACTGGCGAATGGGAAGCCGGCAACGGGTCGCTACTCGGTCGAGGAGAAGGCCGCCGCGGTGCGGATGGTGAGAACGCTGCGCGCTGAGCTCGGCGTCACGCAAGGGACCGTGCAGCGCGTCGCGACGCAACTCGGCTACGGGGTCGAGTCCGTGCGGACGTGGGTGAGGCAGGCCGACGTCGATGACGGTGTCGCCCCCGGCGTGAGCAGCGCCGAGGCGCAGCGGGTGCGAGAGCTCGAGCAAGAGAATCGGGAGCTTCGCCGGGCCAACGAGGTGCTCAAGCGAGCCGCGTCTTGCTTCGGGGCGGAGCTCGACCGCCACTACCGGAAGTAGTCGCGTTCATCGACGCGAACAAAGGCGACGTCGTGTGCTTCATCGTCGACGCGTTCTCCCGCATGATCGTGGTGTGGCGGGTCACGCCGCACATGCGCACCGAGATGGTCCTCGACGCGGACCGCGCTCGCGCGCCGCGCAGCTCGTCGAGCGGCTGTTGCGGGAGAGCGCCGAGTTCCGCGCTCTCTGGGAGCTGCAGGAGGTCGGCCTGCGCCCGGCGACGGTGAAGCACTTCGTGCATCCCGAGGTCGGGCCCCTCGAGCTCGAATGCCAGACGCTGCTCGACCCGGAGCAGTCGCACCTCCTGCTCGTCTACACGGCCGTGCCGGGCAGCGAGAGCTACGAGAAGCTGCAGCTGCTGTCGGTCATCGGTCACGCGATCGCCTGACCGGCGTCGCTCGTGGTCGGAGGCGCGAGGCACGCCCCGTGACGCCGAAGACCGCCCGGCCCGTTCCGGAGGCACGCGGTGCGCGCCCCGGAGAGATCCGGGCGGTCGGGGGGCCGGGCTGCCTCAGGCGGCGTCGCCCACCAGCACGGCGGCGGCTTCTTCCGTGGCATCCGCTTCGTGCACGTCGATCCGGCGCAGGGCGCGGCGTCCGAAGAGGATGACCGCGGCTGAGATCAGCACCGACACCGCGGCGAAGTAGAACGGCACCGAGGCGTTGAAGGCGTGCCAGAGCGCCGCCGCGATGGGCGGGGCGGCGGCGCCGCCGAGGAAGCGCACGGCCGAGTACGACGAGGATGCCACCGAGCGCGGCAGGTCCGTCGCCTCCATCACCGACTCGGTGAGGATCGTGTTCATGAGGCCGAGGAGGAGGCCGCCGGCGATGATGCACGCGACGAGCGCGGGCGCCGAACCGACGACAAGCGCCGCGACGATCAGGTCGATGGCCAGCAGCGGCAGCACGATCAGCATCGCGGTGCTGCGCTTCATCGTGCGGAGCAGGATCGGCGCGATCCACACGCTCGTGATGGCGAGCGCGACACCCCAGCCGAAGAAGGTCAGGCCGATGCCCATCGCGCCGAAGCCGAGGGGGAACGGCGAGAACGCCAGCAGCACGAAGAAGCCGATGTTGTAGAACAGTGCCGCGGTCGCGAGCACGGCGAGCGCCGGCTGGCGAAGTGCCCGGAACGGGGCCGACAGCGGGACGGGCGTACGCTTCTCACCCGCGCTGCGGACGAGCACGAGCACCGCGATGAAGCCGATCGCCATGAGCGCCACGACACCGAAGAACGGTCCGCGCCAGCTCACCTCGCCGAGGATGCCGCCGACGAGCGGGCCGATCGCGATGCCGAGACCGAGCGCGGCCTCGTAGAGGATGATGGCGGCCGACGAGCCGCCCGACGCCGCCCCGACGATCGTCGCCAGCGCGGTGGAGATGAACAGGGCGTTGCCGAGACCCCAGCCGGCGCGGAAGCCGATGATGGCATCGACGCTGCCCGACAGGGCGCACAGCAGCGCGAACACGACGATGAGCCCGAGGCCGATCAGCAGCGTCGCCTTCGTGCCGATGCGCGAGGAGATCCAGCTCGTGAAGAGCATCGCGACACCGGTGACGACGAGGTAGCTCGTGAAGAGCATCTCGGTCTCGACCGGCGTCGCCTGCAGAGACGCGGCGATCGCGGGGAGGATGGGGTCGACCAGGCCGATGCCCATGAACGCGATGACACAGGCGAAGGCGACCGCCCACACCTGAGCGGGCTGGCGCCACACGCTGACCTTCGCGGTCTTCGTGCCGGCGCTCATCGGGAGACCTCCGCGGTGCGGGTGCGCGCGTCGACGACGTCGGCGGCCCGGCGGATTGCGGCCCAGTCGTCGGCGTCGAGGTCGCTGAAGCGGGGAGCGAGGGCGGCGCCGAGCACCTGGATCCACTCGTCGAGCGCGGCGAGACCGGCGGGAGTGACCGTGACGACCGTCGCGCGCGAGTCGTGCTCGTCGTGACCCCGCTCGAGCAGCCCGGCGTCGGCCATCTGCGCGACCAGCCGGGTCATGCCGGGCTGGGTGACCCGGCTGAGGGCGGCGAGGTCGCCGATGCGCTGAGGACCGTGTTCGCGCAGCAGGCTGAGCGTGCGCCACTGTGCGGCGGGCGCTTCGTTTCGGGTCTCGAGCGAGGCGACACGCGTGAGCGCGTGGGCGCCGAGCACGAGACGCAGGAGGTCGTCATCGGTTTGCATACCAGAAGTATATACCCAGGGTATGCAATGCGGATCGGATCGCGCAGCGCCCCCAAGGGTTACCCGATGGTGATGGATGCATCGCGCGCGCCATTTGACAACGGATGCCAACCTGAACAGACTCTCAGTACCTGAATCAGATCTCAGGTATCCCTTCCAATGGTGAAAGGCACGCACATGCGGGTTACGAAGAAGCTGCTCCCCGGGGTCGTGATGGCGATGGCCGCCACGGCCGCCCTGGCCCTGTCGGCGTGCGCGCCGACCACGGCCGCCCCCGACGCCTCCGGCTCGGGCGAGGCGGGCACCGCCGAGATCACGGTCGGCGTCATCACGAGCGAGACCGGACCCCTCGCCGGCTACGGCAAGCAGTACCTCGAGGGCGCCGCGCTCGGCGAGGACGAGCTCCTCGCGCACGCGCGCACCGAGCTCGCGGGCTTCAAAGTGCCCGTCCGCATCGCGTTCGTCGACGCGCTGCCCCGCTCGACGATCGAGAAGCTCGCCCGTTCCCGGCTGCGTGAGCAAGCCACCGCCCTGATCAAGGAGACCGCGCATGAGCACCACTGACGCCTTCGCTGCGGGAGTCGGCTTCGAACCGAGCGAACCGCCGGCGCCCACGGCGGCACTGTCGGCGACCGGCAAGCCGCTCACCAAGCGCGGTGAGGCGACCCGCCGGAAGCTCCTCGAAGCGGCCGAGGAGGTGTTCGCGAGCCTCGGGTATCACGAGGCATCCATCGTGAAGATCACCGAGCGCGCCGGCATCGGTCTCGGCACCTTCTACCTCTACTTCGACAGCAAGCAGCAGATCTTCGAAGAGCTCGTGGTCGACCTGAACCGGCGCGTGCGCCACTCGATGGCCGAGGCGATGGCGGGAGCGGACAACCGCATCGACGCCGAGCGGGCGGGCTTCGAGGGGTTCTTCCGGTTCACGGCCGCCCACCCGGCGCTCTACCGGATCGTCCGCGAGGCCGAGTTCGTCTCGCCCGACATGCTGCGCCTGCACTACACGCGCATCGTCGAAGGCTACGAGGCGGGCCTGCGCGCAGCCCAGCGGGACGGCGACGTCGACGCGGCGCTCGACCCCGAGGTGACCGCCTGGGCGCTCATGGGCGCGGGCGAGCTCATCGGCATGCGCTTCCTGCTCTGGGAGCGCGACGGCGCGGGGCGGCCGCCCGAGGCGATGCCCGACGAGATCATCGACCACATGATGCGGTTCATCCGCAACGCCCTCGCCGTGCGCGGCGCGGGCGCGACAGAGGGGAACACGGATGCCTGAGCAGGACCTCCAGGGCAAGCGCGCGCTGGTCACGGGCGGCGCGAGCGGGATCGGGCTCGCGTGCGTGCGCGAGTTCGCCGGGCGCGGGGCGACGGTGATCGTCGCCGACTTCAACGCCGACGCCGCGCAGACGGTCGCGGCCGAGGTCGGGGGAGAGGCCTGGGTCGTCGACCTCGCCGACACCGCCGCGCAGGAGGATCTCGCGCTCGACGTCGACATCCTGGTGAACAACGCCGGCATCCAGACGGTCGCGCCCATCCACGAGTTCGATCCCGAGCGCTGGCGCTTCATGCACCGGCTCATGGTCGAGTCGCCCTTCCTTCTCATTCGCGCCGCGCTGCCGGCCATGTACGAGCGCGGCTGGGGGCGCATCGTCAACATCTCGAGCGCGCACGGCCTGCGCGCGAGCGCCTACAAGTCGGCGTACGTCGCCGCCAAGCACGCCCTCGAAGGTCTGTCGAAGGTCACCGCGCTCGAGGGCGGCCCGCACGGCGTGACGAGCAACTGCATCAACCCCGCTTACGTGCGCACGCCGCTCGTTGAGAAGCAGATCGCCGACCAGGCGGTCGTGCACGGCATCGCCGAGAGCGAGGTCGTCGAGAAGATCATGCTCACGGAGTCGGTCATCAAGCGGCTCATCGAGGCCGAGGAGGTCGCCTCGCTCGCCGGCTGGCTCGTCTCCGACCGCGCCGGCATGGTGACCGGCGGCAGCTACACGATGGACGGCGGGTGGACGTCGCGATGAGTCGGCCCGTGCGCGCCGTCGCCGTGCCGGTCCCCGGCGGCGATCTGCAGGTGGGTGTGTGGGATGCCCGTGACGCGGGCGGCGGCCAGGACGCCGTCGACGAGCGGGGGAGGCAGGACCGCGGAAGGCAGGGGCAGGCGGCGCACGAGGACGCGGCGCCGACGATCCTCGCGATCCACGGTGTCACGTCGTCGCACCTCGCGTGGGAACTGCTGGCCGACGAACTGCCGGACGTGCGGATCGTCGCGCCGGATCTCCGCGGCCGCGGCCGCAGCAACGAGCTGGTCGGGCCCGCCGGGATGGCGCGGCACGCCGACGATCTCGCCGCCGTGTCGGCCGCGCTCGGGCTCGGCCCGGTCGTCGTCGTCGCGCACTCGATGGGCGCGTTCGTCGCGATGGCCTTCGCGGCGCGGCATCCCGAGCTCGTGTCGCGGCTCGTGCTCGTCGACGGGGGACTGCCCCTCGACGCGCCCGCCGGGCTCGACGCCGACGCGCTCGTCGCGGCGATCCTCGGGCCGACCGCCGCGCGGCTCACGCTGCGCTTCGACTCGACCGAGGACTACCTCGACTTCTGGCGCTCGCACCCCGCGTTCCAGGACGACTGGTCGCCCGCGCTCGAGCGCTACCTCGCGTACGACCTCGTGCCGGAGGCGGCCGAGGGTGCGGCGGCGGGCTCCGCCGAGCCGCCGCGGCTGCGTCCGGCGACGTCCTACGCTACGACGGTCGAGGACACGATCGATATGAACACGACCACGACGGTCGTCGACGCGGTCGCCGCTCTCGATCGCCCCGCCACGCTCGTGACCGTGCCGCGGGGCCTGCAGAACGAGGAACCCGGCCTCTACGCCGAGCCGTACCTCGAGGGGCTGCTCGCCGCGCATCCGGCGATCGCACACGAGCGCTGGCCGGAGTTCAACCACTACACCGTGGTGCTGAGCGTCGCCGGCGCCGAGCGGCTCGCCGGGCTCGTGCGGGCGGAGCTGGCGGTCACCGCGGCGGCCGGCTGATCGGCTCTCAGCGGGCACCCGCGGCGACGCGGGTCGAGAGCTGGTGCGCGTGGCCGAGCAGCAGGCGGCCGAGTTCGGCGATGCGCTCAGGCGTGAAGCGGAACTGCACCCCGGTGAGGCTCAGCGCCCACTGCGGATGGCCCGAGCGGCTGAACACCGCGGCGCCGAGACCGTAGCTGCCCTCGACGATGAGCCCGGGGTTCAGCGCGAACCCGCGCTCCTGCGTCTCACGCAGCCGAGCGCGCAGTCGCGGTTCGGCGTGCGCGCCCCCGTAGCGCTCGGCGAGTTCGGGATGCCGTTCGAAGTACGCGTCCACATCGTGGGACGGCAGGAACGCGAGGATGGCGAGCCCCGCCGAGGCGACGCCGAGCGGGAAGCGCACGCCCTCCGACAGGACGAACGAGCGGATCGGAAAGCTCCCGTCCTCGCGGATCAGGCACACCGTCTCGTCGCCGCGGCGCACCGAGAGGAACGCGCTCTCCTCGGTGCGCACCGCGAGCGAGCGCACGATGTCGCGCGCGATGTTCGTGATGTCGTAGCGGGATGCCGCGACGGTGCCCATCAGGTAGAGCTCGGGCCCCGGCATCCACCGCCCCGTCTGTTCGTCCTGGTCGACGAGTCCCTCGTGCCGCAGCGCGGCCAGCAGGCGGTGCGTCGTCGGGCGGGTGAGGTCGGCGCGGCGGGCGAGCTCGGCGACGGTGATGCCGTCGTCGCCCGCACCGGTGACGAGGCGCAGGAGCGCCGCCGCGCGGGCCACCGCCTGCGCGCCGGGCACGGTACGGGTGGCGGCGCTGTCCATGATGTGGACACTACGCGCCCGATCGCCCACATCGCAAACGACCGCGTGCGCGGGTGCGCGCCGGGGGCGCACGATGGAGGTGCGACACGAACGAAGGAGTACACGTGATCGACAAGACCTACGCCTCGGCAGCCGAGGCGGTCGCCGACATCCCCGACGGGGCGTCCCTCGCCGTCGGCGGGTTCGGGCTCTCCGGCAATCCCATCGCCCTCATCGAGGCGCTCCTCGCGCAGGGCACGCGCGAGCTGTCGATCGTCTCGAACAACTGCGGCGTCGACGACTGGGGGCTCGGCGTGCTGCTGAATGCCCAGCGCATCCGCAAGATGACCTCGTCGTACGTCGGTGAGAACAAGGAGTTCGAGCGGCAGTTCCTCTCCGGCGAGCTCGAGCTCGAGCTCACACCGCAGGGCACCCTCGCGGAGAAGCTGCGTGCCGGGGGAGCGGGCATCGCCGCGTTCTACACGCAGACCGGCGTCGGCACCCAGGTCGCGGAGGGCGGTCTGCCGCGGCGTTACAACGGCGCCGGCGGGGTGGCCGTGGCGTCCCCGCAGAAGGACGTCCGCACCTTCGCACCCGGCGGCGCCGAGGGCGAGTACGTGCTCGAAGAGGCGATCCTCACGGACTACGCGCTCGTGCACGCGGCGCGCGGCGACGTGCACGGCAACCTCGTGTTCAACAAGGCGGCTCGCAACTTCAACCCGCTCGCCGCGATGGCCGGCCGGGTCTGCATCGCGCAGGTCGAGGAGCTCGTGCCGGCGGGGGAGCTCGACCCCGACAGCATCCACCTGCCCGGCATCTACGTGCACCGCATCGTCGAGGTGGGCACCGACATCGAGAAGCGCATCGAACGCCGCACCGTCACCGTCGCCGACGCGCTGACGAACCCCGACGGCACGCCGCGCGAGATTCCCGAAGGAGCCTGACATGGCACTCACCCGCAACGAGATGGCCGCGCGCGCCGCGGCGGAGCTCTCCGACGGCTCGTACGTGAACCTCGGCATCGGCCTGCCGACCCTCGTGCCGAACTACGTGCCTGACGGCGTCACCGTCGTGCTGCAGTCGGAGAACGGCATCCTGGGTGTCGGTCCGTACCCGACCGAGGAGAACGTCGACCCCGACCTCATCAACGCCGGCAAGGAGACCGTAACGGTGCTCCCGGGCGCCTCGTACTTCGACTCGGCGACGAGCTTCGGCATGATCCGCGGCGGCAAGATCGACGCGGCGATCCTCGGCGCGATGCAGGTGTCGGCCACCGGCGACCTCGCCAACTGGATGATCCCCGGGAAGATGGTCAAGGGTCCGGGCGGGGCGATGGATCTCGTCCACGGCGCCGGGCGGGTCATCGTGCTCATGGAGCACGTCGCCCGCGACGGGTCGGCGAAGATCGTCGACGCGTGCTCGCTGCCCCTCACCGGGCGCGGCGTGGTCGATCGGATCATCACCGATCTCGCCGTCATCGATGTGACCGATGATGGACTCGTGCTCGTCGAGACCGCGCCGGGCGTCACCGTCGACGAGGTCGTCGCGGCCACCGAGCCCGCCCTCCGCATCGCCGACTCGCTGAAGGAGATCGCATGACCGACCGCACCGCCACCGACGACATCGTGATCGTCGCCGCCGCTCGCACGCCGCAGGGCCGCCTGAAGGGGCAGCTCGCCTCGTTCACGGCGCCGCAGCTCGGCGGGTTCGCGATCGCCGGTGCCCTCGCCCAGGGCGGCATCGACCCCGCCGACGTCGACGCCGTGATCCTCGGCCAGGTGCTGCCCGCCGGGTCGGGCCAGAACCCGGCCCGTCAGGCGGCCCTCGCCGGTGGACTCGGGCGGGACGTTCCCGCGTCGGGCGTCAACAAGGTGTGCCTGTCGGGCCTCACCGCGATCATCGACGCGAAGCGCATGATCGCCACCGGCGACGCTCGCGTCGTCGTCGCGGGCGGCATGGAGTCGATGACCCGCGCCCCGCACCTGCTGATGGGTTCGCGCGACGGCTGGTCGTACGGCTCCGTCGAGGTGCTCGACCACATGGCGTACGACGGGCTGACGGATGCCTACGACCGAGAGTCGATGGGCGCCTCCACCGAGCGACTGAACCCGACGTTCGAGATCACTCGCGCCGCTCAAGACGAGGTCGCGGCCCTCTCGCACCAGCGCGCCGCCGCGGCGCAGGCGGACGGCCTGTTCGACGCCGAGATCGTCGCGGTGGAGGTCCCGCAGCGGAAGGGCGCCGCGATCACGGTGACGACCGACGAGGGCATCCGCCCGGACACGACCGTCGAGACGCTCGCGGCGCTCCGGCCTGCATTCGCCGCCGACGGCACGATCACGGCGGGGAACGCCTCGCAGATCTCCGACGGCGCGGCCGCCGTCGTGCTGACGACCCGCGCGCACGCCGACGAGCGCGGCTGGACGGTGCTCGCGGTGGTCGGTGCGGCCGGTCAGGTCGCGGGGCCCGACAACTCGCTGCACGCGCAGCCCGCCCGGGCGATCGAGCAGGCCCTCGAGCGCCAGCACCTGCAGGCGAGCGACCTCGACCTCGTCGAGATCAACGAGGCGTTCGGCGCCGTGGTCGTGCACTCCGAGGCGGAGCTCGGGCTCTCGTCCGACGTCGTGAACGTGCACGGCGGGGGAATCGCGCTCGGGCATCCGATCGGGGCCTCGGGCGCACGACTGGTCGTGCACGCCGTGCACGAGCTGGTGCGTCGCGGCGGCGGCACCGCCGCGGTGGGCCTGTGCGGAGGCGGTGGCCAGGGAGAGGCGCTGATCCTCACCCGCTGATCGTCATCGGCTTCGCGCCGGCGACGGGGAACCTCGCCGGCGTTAGGCTCGAAACGTGACCACGATCTCGCCCCTGCGCGCGTCGGACCGCTCCGAGTGGGGCGAGCTCTGGGAGCAGTACCTGACCTTCTACGAGAGCGAGCTCGATCCTGCGGTGACGGAGGACGTGTTCGCGCGCCTCGTCGCCGGCGACGGCTACCTGGAGGACCTCTTCGTGGCGCCGGACGTCCGAGGCGGCGGCGTCGGCTCGGCGCTCATCGCGCAGGTGCGGACGGCGGCGACGGATGCCGGTGCCCACAAGGTCTACTGGCTCACCCAGTCGGGCAACGCCACCGCGCGTCGCCTGTACGATTCGCTCGCGACCGATACCGGTTTCGTGCACTACCAGATGGAGTTGTGACATGTGCTACCCCGTGAGCTGCGACACCTGCGGCAAGACCACTTGGGCCGGCTGCGGCGAGCACGTCGACGCCGCCCTCGCCGGCGTCGCGGCGGACGCCCGCTGCACCTGCCCGCGCTGATCACGGGTTGACCCCGCGCGCGGCCCGCGCGAGTCAGGCCCGGCCCGTCAGCGGTCGAGGTGCTTCTTCAGCAGCGCGTGCTGCTCGCTGCTCGAGACGGGGGAGTCGCCGGCGACGAGCTTGCCCTTCGACGCGCGGTAGGTGTCGACGATCGTGCCGATCGACAGGGCCAGCGTGATGCCCCAGCTGAGCCAGGCGAGCGCCTGCCGCCAGGTGAACGGCACATCGCCGCGCGCGCCGCGCAGGAGCGCCATCCCGCTCCTCACGGCGGAGATGATCCCGGTTCCGAACAGGTACTTTCGCATGACTCCACGTTAGCCTGGAAGAACGCCTGCCGAGAGGAACCGTGTGAGCGCGCACGCCGCCGAACCGCCCGTGGGGGCCGACTTCGTCGTCGTCTCCAACCGCCTTCCCGTCGATCGTTCGACCGATGACGGCGGCTGGCGCCGCTCACCCGGCGGCCTCGTCGCGGCGCTCGAGCCGATGATCCAGTCCACCGGCGGCGCTTGGGTGGGCTGGCCCGGCCAGCCCGACATCGAGGTCGATCCGTTCTCGTTCGACGGGATGGAGCTCGTGCCGGTCTCCCTCTCCACCGACGACGTGGAGCTCTTCTACGAGGGCTTCTCCAACGACACCATCTGGCCGCTCTACCACGACGTGATCTCGCCGCCGGCCTACCACCGCGAGTGGTGGGAGGCGTACGTGCGCGTCAACGAGCGGTTCGCGAAGGCGGCCGCGTCGGTCGCCGCACCGGATGCCACGGTGTGGGTCCACGACTATCAGCTGCAGCTCGTGCCCCGCATGCTGCGCGAGCTCCGCCCCGACGTCGTGATCGGCTACTTCCACCACATCCCGTTCCCCGCCTACGGCATCTACGCCCAGTTGCCGTGGCGCACGCAGGTGATCGAGGGACTCCTCGGCGCCGACGTGATCGGCTTCCAGCGGGTCGCCGACGCCGGCAACTTCGCGCGCGCGGTGCGGCGCCGGCTCGGCTACGAGACGAAGGCCGGATCGATCCGGGTGCCGACGCCGGACGGCGGGGTGCGCACCGCAGTCGCGAAGGCCTACCCGATCTCGATCGACGCCGCGGTGTACGACGAGCTCGCCCGGCGCCCGGAGGTGCAGGGGCGGGCGAGGGAGATCCGCGCGAGCCTCGGCGACCCGGCGGTCGTGCTCTTCGGCGTCGACCGGCTCGACTACACGAAGGGCATCGGCCACCGGCTGAAGGCCTACGGCGAGCTCCTCGCCGAGCACCGCCTCGACGTCGAGGACGTCACCCTCGTGCAGGTCGCGAGCCCCAGCCGCGAGCGGGTCGCCGCCTACATGCAGCTGCGCGACGAGATCGAGCTGACCGTCGGTCGCATCAACGGCGATCACGACACGGTCGGCCACACGGCCATCCGCTACCTGCACCACGCCTACCCGCGGGAGGAGATGGTCGCCCTCTACCTCGCGGCGGACGTCATGCTCGTGACGGCCCTGCGGGATGGCATGAACCTCGTCGCGAAGGAGTACGTCGCGAGCCGTGTGGACGGTCGCGGCGTACTCGTTCTGAGCGAGTTCACCGGCGCCGCCGACGAGCTCACCCAGGCCGTCCGGGTGAACCCGCACGACATCGACGGGCTGAAGGACGCGATCATGACCGCGATCGAGATGCCCGAGCACGAGCAGCGGCGCCGCATGCGCGCGCTTCGCCGGCGCGTGCGCGATCACGACGTCGCGGCCTGGTCGCGCGCGTTCCTGCGCGACCTCGCGACCGTGCGCGGCGCACGGGACGCGGATGCCACGCCGCCGGCCGCGACCGAGGGGAAGGACCGCGGATGACTCCCGCCGACGCCGCCGAACCCACAGCCGGCCCCGCCGACCTCGCCGCCTCGGCCGACCCCGCCGCAGCGCTCCACGCCCTCGCGACGACGCCGCGGCTGCTCGTCGCGCTCGACTTCGACGGCACGCTCTCGCCGCTCGTCGACGACCCGATGTCGGCGCGGATGCTGCCGGCCGCCCGCGCGGCAGTCGACGCGCTCGTCGCCACACCGGAGACGACGGTCGCGTTCGTCTCGGGACGGAGCCTGCCCGATCTCCGGATCATCGCCGAGCACGACGACGACGCACGGGTGCTCCTGGTCGGATCGCACGGCGCCGAGCACTGGGTGCCCGGCGAAGGCGTGCTGCCGACCGCCGAGGACGCCGACGCGGTCGCTCTCCGGGATCGCCTTCGCGCCGAGGCCGAGAACCTCGTCGCCGGCATCCCGGGCGCCTGGATCGAGCCGAAGACGTTCGGCTTCGCCGTGCCCACCCGCACGGTCGCGCCCGCGGAGCGGGCCGGCGTCGAGGCATCCGTCGACGCGCTCGTCGCGGCCGAAGCCCCGCACTGGCGTCGCCGCACCGGCCACCACATCGTCGAGTACGCGTTCCGCGACGAGGGCAAGGATGCGGGCGTCGCGTGGCTCCGCGACCGCACGGATGCCACGGCGGTGCTGTTCGCCGGCGACGACGTCACCGACGAAGACGCCCTCCGCTCCCTCGTGCCGGGCGACGTCGGCGTGCGGGTCGGGGCGGGGGAGACCGCCGCGATCGTCCGCGTCGCGGGCATCCCCGAGCTCGCCGACCTGCTCGCGCGACTCGCGCAGGACCGCACCGCCACGCACGACCGCACGCTCGCGTACGAGCGCGGTGCGGCACGGGAATAGACTGCGGGAATGCCCGAGAACGACCCGACCATCGACATCAAGCCCCGCAGCCGAGCCGTCACCGACGGCATCGAGGCGACGACGAGCCGGGGCATGCTCCGCGCCGTCGGCATGGGCGATGAGGACTGGGACAAGCCCCAGATCGGCATCGCGTCCAGCTGGAACGAGATCACGCCGTGCAACCTCAGCCTCGACAGGCTCGCGCAGGGCGCGAAGGAGGGCGTGCACGCCGGCGGCGGCTACCCGCTGCAGTTCGGCACGATCTCGGTCTCGGACGGCATCTCGATGGGCCACGAGGGCATGCACTTCTCGCTCGTCAGCCGCGAGGTCATCGCCGACTCCGTCGAGACCGTCGTCATGGCGGAGCGCCTCGACGGCACCGTGCTCCTCGCCGGCTGCGATAAGTCGATCCCGGGCATGCTCATGGCCTCGGCGCGCCTCGACCTGTCGAGCGTGTTCCTCTACGCCGGCTCCATCGCGCCGGGCTGGGTGAAGCTCTCCGACGGCACCGAGAAGGACGTCACGATCATCGACTCGTTCGAGGCGGTCGGCGCATGCCTCGCGGGCAAGATGAGCCAGGAGGACCTCAAGCGCATCGAGTGCGCGATCGCCCCGGGGGAGGGCGCGTGCGGCGGCATGTACACCGCGAACACGATGGCCTCGGTCGCCGAGGCGCTCGGCCTCTCGCTGCCGGGCTCGGCCGCCCCGCCGTCGGCCGACCGCCGCCGCGATTACTTCGCGCACCGCTCGGGTGAGGCCGTCGTGAACCTCCTCCGCCAGGGGATCACGACCCGCGACATCCTGACGCCGGATGCCTTCGAGAACGCGATCGCGCTGGCGATGGCCCTCGGCGGCTCGACCAACGTCGTGCTGCACCTGCTGGCGATCGCCCGCGAGGCCGACGTCGACCTGAGCCTCAAGGACTTCAACCGGATCGGCGACAAGGTCCCGCACGTGGCCGACATGAAGCCGTTCGGCAAGTTCGTGATGAACGACGTCGACCGGCACGGCGGCATCCCGGTCATCATGAAGGCGATGCTCGACGAGGGTCTGCTGCACGGTGATGCGCTCACCGTCACCGGCAAGACGCTCGCCGAGAACCTCGAGGACCTCAACCCCGACCCCGTCGACGGCACGGTCATCCACACGTTCGACAATCCGATCCACAAGACCGGCGGCCTGACGATCCTGCACGGCTCGCTCGCCCCCGAGGGCGCGGTCGTGAAGACGGCCGGCTTCGACGCGTCGGTGTTCGAGGGACCGGCCCGGGTGTTCGAGCGCGAGCGCGCCGCGATGGACGCGCTCGAGGCGGGCGCCATCGACGCGGGCGACGTCATCGTGATCCGCTACGAAGGCCCCAAGGGCGGCCCCGGCATGCGCGAGATGCTCGCGATCACCGCCGCCATCAAGGGCGCGGGGCTCGGAAAAGATGTACTACTGTTGACGGACGGACGATTCTCAGGCGGCACAACCGGCCTGTGCATCGGCCACATAGCACCCGAAGCGGTGGACGCTGGTCCCATCGCCTTCGTGCGCGATGGTGATCTGATACGGGTCGATATCGCGGCTCGCACCCTCGACCTACTCGTCGACGAGGCAGAGCTGAGCTCCCGCCGGGACGGCTGGGAGCCCCTTCCTCCGCGCTATACCCGTGGCGTTCTGGCCAAGTACTCGAAGCTCGTGCACTCCGCTGCGGAGGGCGCGATCACGGGCTAGGCCCCGCTTTCCCGCCATCGATCACCCGAGGTCTCCTTCATGTCTGTCGACACTGCTGCGGCCGTTCCCCGGCCGCCCGCCCGCGCTGCCTCCGCTCCGGTGCTCTCCGGAGCCGCGGCCGTCGTCCGTTCGCTCGAATTGCTGGGGGTCACCGACGTGTTCGGCCTGCCCGGCGGCGCGATCCTCCCGGTCTACGACCCGCTCATGGACTCGACGGCGCTCCGCCACATCCTCGTCCGCCACGAGCAGGGCGCCGGTCACGCCGCCGAGGGTTACGCCTCGGCATCCGGCAAGGTCGGCGTCGCGATCGCGACCTCCGGACCGGGCGCCACGAACCTGGTGACGGCGATCGCCGACGCCTACATGGACTCCGTGCCCCTCCTCGCCATCACCGGCCAGGTCTTCTCGACGCTGATGGGCACGGACGCCTTCCAGGAGGCCGACATCGTCGGCATCACCATGCCGATCACGAAGCACTCCTTCCTCGTGAAGGATGCCTCGGAGATCCCCGGCGCGATCGCCGCGGCCTACGAGATCGCCTCGACCGGCCGCCCCGGCCCCGTGCTCGTGGACATCACGAAGGACGCGCAGCAGGCCGAGGTGCCCTTCGTCTGGCCGCCGCGCTATGACCTGCCCGGCTACCGCCCGGTCACGAAGGCGCATGGCAAGCAGATCCAGGCGGCGGCGCAGCTGCTGCAGTCGGCGAAGAAGCCGGTGCTCTACGTCGGCGGCGGCGTCGTGCGCGCGGGCGCCGCGGACGAGCTGCTCACCCTCGCCGAGACGACCGGCGCTCCCGTCGTCACGACGCTGATGGCCCGCGGCGCGTTCCCCGACTCGCACCCGCAGCACCTCGGTATGCCCGGCATGCACGGCACGGTGCCGGCGGTGCTCGCGCTGCAGGAGGCCGATCTGCTCGTGGCCCTCGGCGCGCGCTTCGACGACCGCGTGACCGGCAAGGCGGCGCTGTTCGCCCCGAACGCGCAGGTCGTGCACGTCGACATCGACCCGGCGGAGATCTCCAAGATCCGCACCGCCGACGTCCCGATCGTCGGCGACCTGAAGGAGGTGCTCGTCGACCTCGAGGCCGCCTACCGCGGCGCGGCGGAGGGCGCCGAGCCCGACACCGCCGAGTGGTGGTCGTACCTCGACGGCCTGCGCGACGAGTTCCCGCTCGGGTACACGCAGCCCACCGACGGTCTCATGTCGCCGCAGTACGTGATCTCGCGCATCGGCGAGCTCACCGGGCCCGAGGGCGTCTACGCCGCGGGCGTCGGTCAGCATCAGATGTGGGCGGCGCAGTTCATCAAGTACGAGCGCCCGAACGCGTGGCTCAACTCCGGCGGCGCCGGCACGATGGGCTACTCGGTGCCCGCCGCGATGGGCGCGAAGGTCGCCGAGCCCGAGCGCACCGTGTGGGCGATCGACGGCGACGGCTGCTTCCAGATGACCAACCAGGAGCTCGCGACCTGCGTCATCAACAACATCCCGATCAAGGTCGCGATCATCAACAACTCCTCGCTCGGCATGGTCCGGCAGTGGCAGGCGCTGTTCTACGACGGTCGCTTCTCGAACACCGACCTCAACACCGGTCACGACACCGTGCGGGTGCCCGACTTCGTGAAGCTCGCCGAGGCTTACGGATGCCTCGCGATGCGCGTCGAGAAGGAGGAGGACGTGGATGCCGCGATCCAGACCGCCCTCGCGACCAACGACCGGCCCGTCGTCATCGACTTCGTCGTGTCGGCCGACGCGATGGTGTGGCCGATGGTGCCGCAGGGCGTCAGCAACAGCTACGTCCAGTACGCGCGCGACCACGCGCCGACGTTCGATCAGGAGGCGTGACCGATGACCAAGCACGTGCTGAGCCTCCTTGTCGAAGACAAGCCGGGCCTGCTGACGCGCGTCGCGGGGCTCTTCGCCCGCCGCGGGTTCAACATCGATTCGCTCGCCGTGGGCGTCACCGAGGTGCCGGGCCTGTCCCGCATCACGGTCGTCGTCGACGTCGAGGGTCTGCCGCTCGAGCAGGTGACCAAGCAGCTGAACAAGCTCGTGAACGTCATCAAGATCGTGGAGCTCGAGCAGTCGGCATCCGTCCAGCGCGAGCACATGCTCATCAAGGTGCGCGCCGACAACCAGACCCGATCGAACGTGATCGAGGTCGTGAACCTCTTCCGCGCCTCGATCGTCGACTACGCCACCGACGCCCTCGTCATCGAGGTGACCGGCGACCGCGGCAAGGTCGATGCGCTCCTGCGCGCCCTCGAGCCCTTCGGTATCAAGGAGCTCGCGCAATCCGGCATGGTCGCCATCGGCCGTGGCGGCAAGTCCATCACCGAGCGGGTCCTCCGCAGCTGACTTTCGCACCAACACCAAGGAGAAACACACACCATGGCTGAGATCTTCTACGACTCCGACGCCGACCTGTCCGTCATCCAGGGAAAGAAGGTCGCGATCGTCGGCTACGGCTCGCAGGGCCACGCCCACGCGCAGAACCTTCGCGACTCGGGCGTCGAGGTCGTCATCGCCCTGAAGGAGGGCTCGAAGTCGGCTCCGAAGGCCCAGGAGGACGGGTTCGAGGTGCTCTCGGTCGCCGACGCCACCGCGTGGGCCGACCTCATCATGATCCTCGCGCCCGACCAGCATCAGCGCGGCATCTACAACGACGAGATCAAGCCGAACCTCACGCCCGGCAAGACGCTCGCCTTCGCGCACGGCTTCAACATCCGCTTCGGCTACATCGACGCGCCCGAGGGCGTCGACGTCATCCTCGTCGCGCCGAAGGCCCCGGGCCACACGGTGCGTCGCGAGTTCGTCGCCGGCCGTGGCATCCCCGACATCATCGCGGTGGAGAAGGATGCCTCGGGCCACGCCTGGGAGACCGCGCTCGCCTACGCGAAGGCGATCGGCGGCACCCGTGCCGGCGTTATCAAGACGACCTTCACCGAGGAGACCGAGACCGACCTGTTCGGCGAGCAGGCGGTGCTCTGCGGCGGCGTGTCGCAGCTCGTGCAGTACGGCTTCGAGACCCTGACCGAGGCGGGCTACCAGCCGCAGATCGCCTACTTCGAGGTGCTGCACGAGCTGAAGCTCATCGTCGACCTCATGTGGGAGGGCGGCATCGCCAAGCAGCGCTGGTCGGTCTCCGACACCGCCGAGTACGGCGACTACGTGTCGGGCCCGCGCGTGATCGACGAGCACGTCAAGGAGAACATGCAGGGCGTGCTCGCCGACATCCAGTCGGGAGCGTTCGCCGAGCGGTTCATCGCCGATCAGGATGCCGGTGCGCCCGAGTTCCTCGCCCTGCGCGAGAAGGCCGCCGGGCACCCGATCGAGCAGGTCGGCAAGGAGCTGCGCGCCCTCTTCGCCTGGAAGCAGCAGGACGAGGGCTACACCGAAGGCTCCGCCGCGCGCTGATCCTCGGCACCGGATCCCCTTGACCCTCGGCTCACCCGCCGAGTCTGTCGCTCATCGACGGGCGTCCGCGCCCTCTCGAGATGATCGTCACACGGCCCGGCCCTCCCACAAGGGGGCCGGGCCGTCGGCGTTGCCGTGGGGGCCGCCCTCCGCCGTTGCTCGTCGCCGCCGACATCGAGGCGGCCGTCCGCGCCGGGGCCGGGGGTGTGGTGATCGGCGCGCTGACGCCCGCCGGGGAGGCCGCGGGCAGGCGGGCCTCGACGCGCCGGCGGGCCCTGGCGGCGGCACCGCCGGGCACGACATCACCGACCCGGCGCTCGTCGTCGCGGCGGTGACCGCGACGCGGGGCTGATCGGCCGCTACGCTGAACCACGTGAACACGGGACGCGACGAAGACGCCCTCCGCTGGGACGGTGACGACGACCCGACGCTCGACGTCGGCACGCGCGCCGCGGCCCGCGAGGCCGGCGCCGGCTCGAATCGCGCCGTCGACCCGGCGGCCGCGGACGACCCGGCGGCGGAGGCCGACGACCCGGCGCAGCCGCTCGCACTGCCGGACGGCTTCCAGGCGGTCGGCAAGGACAGCGCGAAGGTCGGACACATCGAGAAGGACGGCACCGTCGTCATGCCCGGTGACACCGCGCCGATGTCGAGCCCGATGCTCATCACCCTCGGCATCCTCGCCGGCGTCTACCTGCTCTTCACGATCGGCTGGATCATCGGCGGCCTGCGCCTGCAGGGCACCGCGCACTTCCTGGTGAGCCCGATCGGCTACCAGGTCGCGCTGTGGCTCGCCGTCGCCGCCCCGGCGCTCTGGTTCGTGACCGCCTACGGGCTCACCCGGGCGTCGAAGAGCTGGGTGCGGATCGTGTGGCTCATCGCGGGCCTCGTCGTGCTCGTGCCGTGGCCGTTCATCATGGTCGGCGCGGTGGGGACGGTGGCGCGATGAACGCGCGCGCAGCGAAGTCGGCCGCGACCGAGGCGCACCGCGAGGCTGCGAAGACGCCGAAGCCCCGCATCATGCCGACGTGGGCGATAGTCACGATCTCGGTGATCTTCGGGCTGTTCTACGCCTACTTCGTCTGGAACGCCGTCGACTTCCTCATCACCCTCGCCTCCGGCACGCTGCCGCTGAACGGCTACGGCTGGTTCCTGCTGCTGTTCGCCGTGGTCTTTCCCCTCATCGCCTTCGGCATCGCCTTCGCGATCGGCTGGCGCCGCGTGGGGTGGGAGTTCGCTCTGGTGCTCCTCGCCGGGCTCGGCGTGGTCGCCGTCTTCTGGCTCGACGTGATCGCCTACAGCGCCACGAACGGCGCCTCGATGCTCGGCTGAGGGCCCTTCACACGGTCATCCGGCCCTCACCGGGGCCGCTAGGCTGGGCGTGTCTCGCCCCCGATGGCGTGCGGCGAGCGGTCCCACCCGTGCGCATCCGCGCGAAGCACCGAAGGTCTGCCGCCGTGTCCAAACCTGTCGTCCTCCTCGCCGAAGAACTCTCTCCCGCCACGATCGACGCGCTCGGTCCCGACTTCGAGATCCGCACCGTCGACGGCACCGACCGTCGCGCGCTCCTCTCCGCGATCTCCGACGCCGACGCGATCCTCGTGCGCTCGGCGACGAAAGTGGATGCCGAGGCCATCGCCGCGGCATCCCGCCTCAAGGTCGTCGCGCGCGCCGGCGTCGGTCTCGACAACGTCGACATCAAGGCGGCGACCGAGGCGGGCGTCATGGTCGTCAACGCCCCGACCTCGAACATCATCTCGGCCGCGGAGCTCACCGTCGGCCACATCCTGAGCCTCGCCCGGCATATCCCCGCCGCGCACGCGTCGCTGTCCGCCGGCGCGTGGAAGCGCAGCTCGTTCACCGGCACGGAGCTCTTCGAGAAGACCGTCGGCATCATCGGCCTCGGCCGCATCGGCGCGCTGATCACCGCGCGCCTGCAGGGCTTCGGGGTCACCGTCGTCGCCTACGACCCGTACGTGACTCCCGCGCGGGCGCAGCAGCTGGGGGTCACGCTGCTCGACCTCGACGAGCTGCTCGCCCAGAGCGACTTCGTCACGATCCACATGCCCAAGACCCCCGAGACGACCGGGATGATCGGCGCCGAGCAGTTCGCGCTGATGAAGCCGACCGCCTACGTCGTCAACGTCGCCCGCGGCGGCCTCATCGACGAGCAGGCGCTCTACACCGCTCTCACGACGGGCGAGATCGCCGGCGCCGGCCTCGACGTCTTCACGTCGGAGCCGCCGAAGGAGGACGGCACCGCGTTCCCGCTGCTGTCGCTGCCGAACGTCGTCGTGACGCCGCACCTCGGGGCATCCACCGATGAGGCCCAGGAGAAGGCGGGCATCTCCGTCGCGCGCTCGGTCAAGCTCGCCCTCGAGGGCGACCTCGTGCCCGACGCCGTCAACGTCGCCGGCGGGGTCATCGACCCGTTCGTCCGCCCCGGTATCGCGCTCGTCGAGCAGCTCGGGCAGGTCTTCTCGGGGCTCGCCGCGAGCGCGCTCACGAGCCTCGACATCGAGGTGCGCGGCGAGCTCGCCGCCTACGACGTGAGCGTGTACCGACTGGCCGCACTCAAGGGCATCCTGTCGAAGATCGTCAGCGAGAACGTCTCGTACGTCAACGCGCCGCTGTTCGCCGAGCAGCGGGGGATCGAGACGCGCATGATCGTCGAGGCCGACAGCCCGCTGTACCGCAACATCACGATCCTGCGGGGCACGCTCTCCGACGGGTCGGTGCTGACCGTCGCGGGCACTCTCGCGGGGACGCGGATGGTACCGAAGATCGTCGGGATCAACGGCTACGAGATCGAGGTGCCGATCGAGCAGCACCACGTCGTCATGCGCTACGCCGACCGCCCGGGCATCGTCGCGATCTACGGGCAGAAGCTCGGGGAGGCCGGCATCAACATCGCCGGGCTCTTCGTCGCGCAGCCGGATGCGTCGGGCCGCGCCCTGTCGGTGCTCACGGTCGACCAGCCCGTGCCCGAGGAGATCCTCGAGTCGATGCGCGCTGCCGTCGGCGCCGACCTCTTCCGCCAGATCGAGATCACCGAGGCCTGACCCGGGCCGCGCGGCGCGCGCGGGCGGGTCAGCGGACGGATGCCTCGACGAGGGCGACCAGCGCATCGAGGGCGGTACCGCGGGGGACGGGGCCGGCGACCGCCGTCTGCCCGGACAGGGCGTTGTTGTAGTACAGCCCGTCGCTGAGGAGGAGCACGAGCGCGAGGGAGGCCTCGTCGCGCACGTGCGGGCGGAGGGCCTCCGCCCAGCGGCCCCGCACGGAGCGGAGCGCCTCGGCGGCGCCGGGGTGCCCGCCCTGCGCGAGCCGCGCGGTCGCGATCAGGGCGCGATCGAGGGGATCGTCGTCCATCACCGAGGTGCGCAGGAAGAACGCGACGGGGCCGTCGGGGGAGGATGCCATCGCATCGAGGTCGTCGTCGACGAGCGTGTCGAGGCGCTCGAGGAGCCCCTGCTCGAGCGCATCCTTGGACGCGAAGTGGTACAGCAGTCCGCCCTTGGAGACGCCGGCGGTGCGCGCCGTGGCATCCATCGTCGCGGCGCGTTCGCCCTCGTCGACGAGCAGCTGCTCGAACGCGTCGAGCACGCTCTCCCGGGCGCGCGGCGGTCGTGCCATGGTCGTCGATCCTTCCCTGTGGGGTCCCTGCTCTGATACTATACCGGCTGGACGGTATAGAAAAGCCGCCGTCCGCAGCACGACAAAACACGGAACACGATGGAGCACGGAAGTGACGTTGACCGAAGAGATCACCCTGGCAGACGCGCGCGGGAAGCGTGTGGGCTGGCGCGGCTGGGCCGCGCTGGCGGTGCTCATGCTGCCCGTGCTGCTCGTCTCGGTCGACAACACGGTGCTGAGCTTCGCCCTGCCTGACATCGCACTCGCGCTCGGCCCCTCCAGCGCTCAGCAGCTGTGGATCATCGACGCCTATCCGCTCGTGCTCGCGGGCCTCCTCGTCACGATGGGCACCCTCGGCGACCGGTTCGGACGGCGACGGATGCTGCTGATCGGCGCAACCGGGTTCTCCGCCGTGTCGGTGCTCGCCGCCTTCGCGCCCTCGGCCGCCTGGCTCATCGCCGCCCGCGCCGGGATGGGCGTGTTCGGCGCGATGCTCATGCCCTCGACGCTGTCGCTGCTGCGCTCGATCTTCACCGACCGCGACCAGCGCCGCCTCGCGATCGCCGTCTGGGCGACGATGTTCTCCGCCGGCGCCGCGCTCGGCCCGATCGTGGGCGGCTTCCTGCTCGAGCACTTCTCCTGGGGATCGGTCTTCCTCATGTCGGTGCCGGTGCTGCTGCCCCTCCTCGTCTTCGCGCCGCTGCTGGTGCCCGAGAGCCGCGACCCGCACCCGGGACCCATCGACCCGCTCAGCATCGCGCTGTCGATGCTGACGATGGTGCCGATCGTCTCTGCGATCAAGGAGGTCGCGGTGCACGGCTTCGGCCCGCTGCCGGTCGTGCTCGCGGTCGCGGGCATCGGGTTCGGCGTGCTCTTCGTTCGCCGTCAGCTCGCCGCGCGCACCCCGATGCTCGACATGCGGCTGTTCTCGCGCGGCACGTTCAGCGGTGCGCTGCTCGTGAACCTCCTGAGCGTGCTCTCGCTCGTCGGATTCCTCTACTTCGTCGCGCAGCACCTGCAGCTGATCGTCGGCCTCTCGCCCATGGAGGCGGGCTTCGCGCTCGTGCCCGGCATGCTCGCCATGATCATCGCGGGCCTCGTGGTCGTGCCGATCGCACGCCGCGTGTCGCCGCGCATCGTAGTGCCGGTCGCGCTGTCGTTCTCGGTCGTGGCGTACCTGCTGGTCCCCGGCGCCGTCGGGGACGGCGCGCTCGCTCTCCTCATCGCCGCGTTCACCCTCCTCGGCATCGGTATCGGCGCGGCCGAGACGGTCTCCAACGACCTCATCCTCTCCAGCGCCCCGCCGGAGAAGGCGGGCGCCGCCAGCGCCGTGTCGGAGACCGCCTACGAGGTCGGCGCCGTGCTCGGCACCGCCATCCTCGGAGGCATCCTCACCGCCGCCTACCGCGCCGGGATCGTGCTGCCCGCCGGGGTCACGGGCGCCGCCGCCGATGCCGCGCGGGAGACGCTCGCCGGCGCGATGCGCGTCGCCGAGACCCTCGACGCCGCGACCGGCGACGCCCTGCGCCTCGCCGCGGCGCACGCGTTCGACGCGGGCGTGACGACCACCGCCCTCATCGGCGCCGTGCTCGTGACGATCGCCGCCGTCATCGCGGCCACTACGCTGAAGGGGTCCCGCACCGCGCACGTCGAGCACTGACCGCCAGCGCCGGCGGCGCGGTCCCCGCTCTACCCGCAGGAGATCCATGTCGCGCGTCATCAGGTTGGCCGTCATCCCTGGTGACGGCATCGGCCCCGAGGTCATCGCCGAGGCGGAGAAGGTGCTGGATGCCGCGACCGCGAGTTCCGACGTCGAGATCGAGAAGATCCGGTTCTCGCTCGGCGCCGCGCGCTACCTCGAGACCGGCGACACGCTCTCGGACGACGGCCTCACGGCGATCGCCGGCACCGACGCGATCCTCCTCGGCGCCGTCGGGGGAGTCCCCGGTGACCCGCGCCTGAAGGACGCGAACATCGAGCGTGGCCTGCTGCTGAAGCTGCGCTTCGCGCTCGACCACTACGTCAACCTGCGGCCCGCGAAGCTCTACGCGGGCGTTCCCGGCCCGCTCGCCGACCCGGGCGAGATCGACTTCGTCGTGGTCCGGGAAGGCACCGAAGGGCCGTACGTCGGCAACGGCGGATCGATCCGCACCGGCACGGTGCACGAGGTGGCGAACGAGACCTCCGTCAACACGGCGTACGGCGTGGAGCGGGTCGTGCGCTACGCGTTCGCCCTCGCCGAGCGGCGCCGGAACAGGCTGACCCTCGTGCACAAGACGAACGTGCTCGTCAACGCGGGCGGCATGTGGAAGCGGATCGTGGATGCCGTGGCACTCGAACACCCCGCTGTCGCCGTAGACTATGCCCACGTCGATGCCGCCACCATCCATCTGGTCACGAACCCGGGTCGCTTCGACGTGATCGTCACCGACAACCTCTTCGGCGACATCCTCACCGACCTGGCCGGCGCCGTCACCGGAGGCATCGGCCTTGCCGCATCGGGGAACATCAACCCCGACGGTACGTTCCCCTCGATGTTCGAGCCCGTGCACGGCTCGGCGCCGGACATCGCGGGCACCCAGCAGGCCGACCCCACGGCCGCGATCCTCTCCGTCGCCCTTCTGCTCGATCACCTCGGGCTCGGGGCCGAGTCCGCGCGCGTCACCCGCGCCGCCGAGAGCGACATCGCGAAGCGGGGCACGACCCCGCGCACCACCGCCGAGGTCGGCGACGCCATCGCCCGGGCGCTGCAGGCGTAGCCTCAGAACCGGGATACGACACCCGAGACCGCACTGAAACCAGGGATGACCATGACCCTCACCTACGACCCCGACGCCGGGCTCGCCCCGCTCGAGTTCTCCGTCTCCAAGAACCTCAATGCCAAGAACGACGCCGAGCGCGCCGAGCTGCTCGCCGACCCGCAGTTCGGCACGGCGTTCACCGACCACATGATCGACGTGTGCTGGTCGGTGCGCGGCGGCTGGCACCGTCCGCGCGTGCAGCCGTACGGCCCCCTCTCGCTCGACCCGGCCGCCGCGGTGCTGCACTACGGCCAGGAGATCTTCGAGGGCATCAAGGCGTACCGCCACGCTGACGGCTCGATCCACACCTTCCGACCCGACCAGAACGGCAAGCGCCTGCAGCGCAGCGCCCGGCGCCTGGCGCTGCCGGAGCTTCCGGTCGAGTACTTCATCCAGTCGCTGCGCGAACTCATCGCCGTCGACGGCGCGTGGGTGCCGTCGGGGGCCGACCAGAGCCTGTACCTGCGGCCGTTCATGATCGCGAAGGAGGCCTTCCTCGGCGTCCGCCCCGCGAACAAGGTCGGCTACTACGTCATCGCCTCGCCGGTCGGCGGCTACTTCAAGGGCGGCGCGAAGCCGGTCTCGATCTGGCTCAGCGAGGACTACGCGCGCGCCGGCAAGGGCGGCACGGGTGCGGCGAAGACCGGCGGCAACTACGCCGCGAGCCTCCTGCCGCAGGCCGAGGCGTACGAGCAGGGCTGCGATCAGGTCGTCTTCCTCGACCAGGACCGCAACGTCGAGGAGCTCGGCGGCATGAACGTCGTGTTCGTCTATAAGGACGGCACGATCGTCACCCCGCAGTCCGAGTCGATCCTCGAGGGCATCACGCGCGACTCGATCCTGCAGCTCGCCGCCGATCGCGGGCACAAGGTCGAGGGTCGCGCGGTCTCGATCGACGAGTGGCGCCAGGGTGTGGCATCCGGTGACATCGTCGAGGTGTTCGCGTGCGGCACCGCCGCGGTCGTCGCGCCGATCGGCGTGCTGAAGGGCGCGGACTTCATCGACGAGCAGCCTCTCGGCGAGCTCGCCCTGTCGCTGCGCGAGGAGCTCACCGACATCCAGTACGGCCGCCGTGAAGACACGCACGGCTGGCTCGTGCGGCTGGACGGCTGAGATGCGCATCGCCCGCTTCGCCCACCAGGACGCGATCCGGTTCGGGATCGTCGACGGCACCGACCTCGTGGTGCTCGCCGGCGATCCGCTGTTCGCCGGCTTCGAGACGACGGGGGAGCGGGTGCCGCTCGGCGAGGCGGCGCTGCTCGCCCCCGTCATCCCGCGCTCGAAGGTCATCGGCATCGCCCGCAACTACCGCGACCACGCCGCCGAGCTCGGCAACGAGGTGCCGGCGGAGCCGATGATGTTCCTGAAGCCCAACACGTCGGTCATCGGACCGGGCGACGCCATCGTGCGCCCGCCGCAGTCGAAGCGCACCGATTACGAGGGCGAGCTCGCCGCGGTGATCGGACGCGTCGCGAAGAACGTGTCGACCGAGGATGCCTTGGACTATATCTTCGGCTACACGATCGGCAACGACGTGACCGCCCGCGATCTGCAGAAGACCGACGGGCAGTGGGCGCGGGCGAAGGGCTTCGATACGTTCTGCCCGCTGGGTCCGGCGATCGAGACCGAGTTCACGCCGTCGGGCGACGTGCGGATCATCACGCGCGTCAACGGCGAGGTGCGCCAGGACGGCACGCTCGGCGAGATGGTGCACTCGGTCGCCGAGTGCATCTCGTACGCGTCGCATGCGTTCACGCTGCTGCCCGGCGACGTGATCCTTGCCGGCACGCCGGCGGGCGTCGGACCGTTCGTCGCCGGGGACACCGTCGAAGTGGAGATCACGGGGCTCGGGGTCCTCCGGAACCCGGTCCGCGACGCCGGATGATGCCCGCGGCCTCGCCGGTCACCGGCGAAGCCGCCGAGATCGCCCGCGTCCAGCGGCGCACGGTGCGCGTGCTGGCCGCCGGTCAGGTGCTCGGCGGCATCGCGTTCGGTGCGACGGTGTCGCTCGGCGCGCTGCTGGCGGCGGACCTGTCGGGTCAGGATGCGCTGTCGGGCCTCGCCACGGCCTCCGTCACGCTCGGCGCGTCACTGTGCGCGATCCCGCTCGCCCGTCTCGCCGCCCGGCGCGGCCGGCGCGTCGCGCTCACGCTCGGCAACCTGTTCGCCCTCGTCGGCATCGCGGTGGTCATCACGGCCGCGTCGCTGCGGCTGTTCCCCCTGCTGATCGTCGGGGTCATCCTGATCGGTGCGGGCAACGCCGGCAATCTGCAGTCGCGGTTCGCCGCGACCGACCTCGCCGACACCGGTCGTCGCGGGCGCGACCTCGGCACGGTGGTCTGGGCGACGACGGTCGGCGCCGTCGCCGGGCCGCTCCTGCTCACCCCCGGTGAGGCCGTCGGAGAGCTGCTCGGCATGCCGCCGCTGACCGGTTCGTACGCATTCTCGATCGTCGCGCAGATCGCCGCGTTCGTGCTGTACCTCACTGCGCTCCGGCCCGATCCGCTCCTCACGGCGCAGCGGCTCGCGCAGAGCGGCGAGGCACGCCGCGAGCACATCGTCGAGACCGACCGGCCCGTCGCGGCGCGCTACGCGATCTTCGCCGTCGCAGGGTCGCACGTGGTCATGGCCTCCGTCATGGCGATGACGCCGATCCACCTCGCGCACCTCGCGCCCGATCACGTGACGCTCGTGGTCGGCACGACGATCGCGCTGCACGTCTTCGGGATGTACGGGCTCTCGCCGGTCTTCGGCGTGCTCGCCGACCGCGTCGGACGGATCGCGACGATCATGCTCGGCCAGGCGCTGCTCGCCGCGTCGCTCGTGCTCGCGGCCGTCGCACCGGACGCCCAGGTCGCGGTCGTCGTCGCGCTGTTCCTGCTCGGGGCGGGATGGAGCGCCGCGACCGTCGCGGGCGCGGCATTGCTCACCGAGAGCACGCTCACGGCGCTCCGCCCGCGGCGCCAGGGCATCAGCGACACCGTCATGACCTTCAGCGCGGCGGTCGGAGCGGTGCTGGCGGGGCTCGTGCTCGCGTGGATCGGCTACGGCGGGCTCGCGCTCGTCGCTCTCGTCATCGTCGTCGCGGTGACGGTGCTCGCCCCGTACGCCCGGCGCGGTTGACCCTGCCGGCACCGGGCGGGCCCTGGGTCAGCACTGCGCGTTCAGAACCGGGTCTCGATGAGCTCGACGATCAGCGGGTCGGCGTCGTCGAGATCTGCGACCACGGGGAGGAGCCGCCACTTGTCGAATATCGTGCACGGGTGCGACAGACCGAGCAGCACCCGGTCACCGAGGGCGACGGGGACGGCCGGGTCGGTGCGCAGGAAGGCGTGCTGGTCGTTGACCGCGTCGATCCGCGCGTCGGTGGTCGACGTGCCGAGCGGATGCCTCGTGCCGTCGGCGTCGAGGCGGGCGAGCGGCACCGGCAGGTCGAGGTCGTACGGCACGTCGCGCTTTCCGGCGTCGAGCAGGGCGAGGCCCGGCTCGGGCGTCGAGACCACTCGTGCGATCGCGCGGGCCGCGGGCCGGAGGCCCGCGCCGTCGAAGGGCGACACCGACCGGTAGTAGCCCTCGTCGTGGATGAGCGACGCGCCGGAGCGGATCACGAAGCGGCCGGGGAGGCGCGCCGCCGCCTCGGCCAGCACGTCGGCGACGACATCGGGGAAGGCGCTGCCGCCCGCGGTGACGATCGCTGCGGCCGGATCGTCGTACCGGGGGAGCAGCGTCTCGTGCAGGGCGACGAGATCGGCGACGAACGCCCCCGCATCGTGCAGCGCGTCGCCCGACCGGCCGTGCGCGACCGCTCCCTCGTACCCGGCGACGCCGGCGAACGCCGTGGCATCCATGCCCGCCGCCCAGGCGGGGAGCGCCTTGTCGTCGGCGCGCAGCATGCGGTCTGCGGGCACCCGCTGCCAGGTCATGCTCAGCCCTGGGCGTGGGAGGCCGGAGCGGCGGGGAGCTGCGCGACGACGTCGATCTCGACGAGGATGTCGGCGAGGCGCGAGCCGACCGTGGTCCGCACCGGGTAGGGCGCGGTGAAGAACTCGGCGTAGGCGCGGTTGTACTCGGCGAAGTCGCGGTCGAGGTGTTCGAGGTGGGCGGTCACCTTGACGACGTCGTCCATCGTCGCGCCGCTCGTGGCGAGCACCTTCTGGATGTTGCGGAGCACCTGCTGCGTCTGCTCGTAGACGCCGCCGGCGACGACCTCGCCGGTGGCCGGGTCCTGCGGGCCGAAACCGGCGGTGAAGAGGAACCGCCCGCGACGACGCCGTGGCTGTAGGGCCTGGCGGGGACGGGGGCGTTCGGGATGGTGACGGCGGTGCGGGTCATGTGTGTCTCCTTCGTGAGGGGTGGGAGTGGTCAGGACGGTCGGGCGGTCGGCCGCGCGGCGGCGCCGGGTGTCGCGCCGGTGAGCACGGCGACGCCGCCTACGACGACATCGTCGATGCCGACGGCGAGGGCGGTGGGGGCCCCGTAGGTGGCGCGGTCGGCGACCGTCGCGGGGTCGACGAGCGCGAGGTCGGCGCGGCGCCCCGGCGCGATCACACCGCGATCGTGCAGTCCGAAGCGCGCGGCGGGAAGGGCGGACAGATGCCGCGCCGCGCCGGCCCAGTCGAAGGCGCCGCCGTCTCGCGTGTACGTGCCGAGCAGGCGGGCGAACGTGCCCCAGCCGCGGGGGTGCGGCGCGTCGCTGATGAAGATGCCGTCGGAGCCGCCCGTGTACGCCGGGTGGCCGATCAGCCGGGCGAGGTTCTCGACGGAGCGCTCGTCGCGCACCGCCATCACCGCGCTGACTTCGAGCCGGTTCGCCACGAGCAGGTCGAGGGTGGCATCGATGACGTCGGTGCCGCGCCGTGCCGCCTCCTGCTCGAGGGAGAGCCCGGCGGCCTCCGGCGTCGCCGGGGCGTGCGCGATGACGGCCATCGACGGCCACGCCGGCCCGAGGCTCGGCTTGTCGGCGACGAGGGGGAACCAGTCGGCGCGAAGCTGCGCCCGCTCGGCTGGGTCGGCGAGCAGCGCGACCGCGTCGTCCACACTGCGGGCGCTGTACTCCGGCGGGAGCAGCGCCATCGCGACGAGCGTGCAGCCGCGGGTGTATCGAAGCTCACGTCGACGCCCAGCGCCGCGAGGTCGTCGATGAGACGGATGCCTTCGGCGGCATCCACGTGATAGTGCGAGACATGGGTGCGCACACGGCTCGCGCGGGCGATCTGGAAGACCTCTTCGAGGCCCGCTGCTGCGGCCGTCTCGTAGCCGCCGCGCATGTGTGTCACGTACACGCCGTCGGCGGCGGCGACCGGAGTGCACAGGGCGGCGATCTCGCGGGCGTCGGCGAAGATCCCCGGCACGTAGTCGAGCCCGGTCGACAGGCCCAGCGCGCCATCCGCGAGCCCGGCAGCGACCAGCGCCGTCATCTCCGGGAGCTGCGTGACGGTCGGCGGCGAGGCATCCATGCCCATCACGGCATGGCGCGCGGTGCCCGCGGGGACGAGGTAGCCGTCGCCGAGCGGAGTGGTGCCGTCGTACGTCGCGAGGAGCTCGGCGACGGCGCCGCCCGCGAAGGTCGGGTGGGGTCCGTTGATGGCGGCGAAGTAGCGCGAAGACCAGACGCCGTCGCCGGGGGCGTAGGAGACGCCGTCCTGCCCGGCGATGACGGTCGTGACGCCCTGGCGGAGGAGCGCGCGCTGCACATCACTCCGGAAGACGGCGCCGGTCAGCGTGGGAGTGCGCATCGACGAGGCCCGGCATCACGAGACGGCCGGTGGCGTCGAGCACCCGCGCACCGCGCGGCGCGCTGACCTCGCGACCGCGGCGATCACTCCGTGCTCGACGAGCACGTCGGCCCGGCGCGGCGGCGTGCCGGTGCCGTCGACGACCTCGCCGCCACGGACGAGCAGTCGGTGTGGACTCACGGGGATCCTGTCGATCGGGGTGTCTCGAGTCTATCGATCCGGACCGCGTCGCCCCGGATCGCGCCGCCCGCGATCGACGCCGCCCGCGGTGCCGCTCGCGCTGTCTCCGGCGGCGTCCCGTGTCCGCCGCCCCCGATAGGCTCGCAGGGTGAGCCACGCCCCCTTGGAAGCACTGCCTCTGGAGATCCTGCGCCGCCGCTCGAGCACCAAGTGGCGCACCTATCCCGCCGACGTGCTGCCGATGTTCGTGGCCGAGACCGACTACCCCCTCGCGCCCGCGATCACGGCGGTGCTCGCCGAGGCCGTCGCGATCGGCGACACCGGGTACACGCCCCCCGACCCGGCCCTCGCCCGCGCGTTCGTCGGCTACGCGGAGCGCCGCTTCGGGTGGAGGGTCGACCCGGCGCGCGTGCGCTGGACCGCCGACGTCATGATGGGCGTCGTCGAGCTGCTGCGCGCCACGACCCGGCCGGGTGACCGCGTCGTTATCACGCCGCCGGTGTACCCGCCGTTCGCGATGTGCGTGGAAGAGGCCGGATGCCAGGTCGCCGCGGTGCCCCTGCTGGCGCCGAGCGACGGCGACCCGGGCGGCGAGGGCGCCCCGGACAGTGCGGGCGACGGTGGCGACGCCGGCGGCTGGCGGCTCGATCTTCCCGGCATCGACCGCGCGCTCGCGGACGGCGCCCGTGCCGTGCTGCTGTGCAATCCGCACAATCCCACCGGAACGGTGCACCCGGCGGGCGACCTCGTCGAGCTCGCCGAGATCGCCGCGCGTCACGACGCGGTGGTCATCAGCGACGAGATCCACGGGCCGCTCGTGCGCGACGGCCTCGACTACACGCCGTTCCTCACCGCGTCTCGGGTCGCGGCGCAGGTCGGATTCGCCGTCACCAGCGCCTCCAAGGCGTACAACCTCGCCGGCCTGAAATGCGCGCTGATGGTGACTGCCGACGACCGCACGACCGCCGTCGTGCAGGGGCTCGTCGCCGAGGTCGAGTGGCGCACGGGACTGTTCGGCGCCCTCGCCGCCGTCGCGGCCTTCGACGCCGTCTCCGACGACTGGCTCGACGCCGAACGCGCCGCCATCGCCCGCAACGGCGCGCTCCTCGGCGATCTGCTGCGCGAGCAGCTGCCGCTCGCGCGCTATCGCCGACCCGACGCCGGCTACCTCGCCTGGATCGACGTGTCGGCCTACGACTGGGGCGACGACCCCGCGGTGCACCTGCGCCGCGCGGCGAAGGTCGCGCTGCACCACGGTCCGCTGTTCGGGCCGCAGGGCGTCGGCCACGTGCGCCTGAACTTCGGCTGCGCACCCGAGGTGCTCACCGAGGCCGTCGCGCGCATCGCCGCGGTGCCCGCCGGCCTCACGCCCGCGAGCCCGTGAGCGGGGCGGAGAGGGCGCCCCGCGCAGACACCGACCTCGCGGCTTCCGGCGCGGGCGGCGTGTGGCAGGCGCGGTACTTCTGGGTGACCCTGGGCGCGGTGGCGATGATCTTCCTCGCCGCGACCCAGGCGCTGGCGGTGACGACGGTCATGCCGCTCGTCGCCACAGATCTCGGCGGCGACGCGCTGTACGCCGTCGCGTTCTCCGGTACCCTCGCCACGAGCGTCATCGGCATGGTCGCGGTCGGCGCGTGGTGCGACCGGCGTGACCCGGTGCTGCCGCTCGCGACGTCAGTGGCGCTGTTCGTCGCGGGGCTCGTCATCGCCGGGTCGGCCCCGTCGATGGAGGTGCTGGTGCTGGGTCGTCTGCTGCAGGGTCTCGGCACCGGCGGGCAGACGGTCGCGCTCTACGTCGTCGTCGCGCGGGTATACCCGCCGGCCCTCCACGGCCGCGTGTTCGCGGCCTTCTCGGCGGCGTGGGTGATCCCCTCGATCGTCGGGCCGCTCCTCGCCGGCTTCGTCGCCGAGCAGCTGCACTGGCGGTGGGTGTTCTTCGGCGTGGCGGTCCTGACGCTCGTCGCCTTCACCATGGTCTACCTGCGGCTGCGCGGGCTGACGCTGCGGATCGACGATCCCGGGCACGCCCCGGTCGGGCGGCGTCTCGCACTCGCCAGCGTCGTCGCGGCCGGAGCCCTCGCCCTGAGCCTCGCCGGCGAAGCGGGCGCCTGGACGGGCGTCGTGGTCGTCGTGGCGCTGATCGCGATCGCGCTCGCGATACGGCCGCTGCTTCCCCCCGGCACGCTCCGCGCACGACGCGGCCTGCCGAGCGTCGTGCTCATGCGCGCCCTCATCGCCGGCGCCCTGTTCGGTGCCGAGATCTACGTGCCCTACCTGCTGATCGACGAGTACGGCTTCTCGGCGACCGCGGCTGGCTTCGGGCTGACCGCGGCGGCGCTCCTCTGGGCCGCCGGCGCCGAGGTGCAGGGACGGTTCGGCGACCGGCTCGGCAATGCGCGCATCAGCCTGATCGGCGCGAGCCTGCTCGCCGCCGCGGCTCTCGTCGCCGCGGCGACCGCCGCGTGGCACCTGCCGGCGTGGACGATCATCGCCGGGTGGTCGCTCGCCGGCGCCGGCATGGGCCTCATGTACCCGCGTCTGACGGTGCTCACGCTCGCGTACTCCACCCCGCAGAACCAGGGGTTCAACTCGTCGGCGCTGTCGATCTCGGATTCGATCGGCGCCGCGGCATCCATCGCGGTCATGGGATTGACGTTCGTGGCACTGAAGGCGACGGATGCCTCGTTCCCGGCTGTGTTCCTGATCGCCGCCGCCCTCGCGGTGCTCGCCGTCGTGCCCGGACTGCGGATGGGCCGCGTTGCCGAGGCGGGGCCTGCGGACGGGGCCGTGACGGGGCCGGCGACCGTCGCCGACTAGACCTCGGCGCGGCCGAGCCGCCAGTAGCCCATGAACGCCACGGCGCGACGGTCGACGCCGCGCTCGGTGACGAGGTGGCGGCGGAGCGTCTTGATGGCGCCGGCCTCACCGGCGAGCCACGCATAGAGCGCGGCGCTCTTCAGCGCCGCGCCGCCCTTGGCGGTGCGCGGCACCTCCCACAGGATGTCGGCGTCGATGTCGATCTCCTCGACCTCGCTGCCGCGTCCCGCCGGGGCGAGCGTCGCGGCGGCCTCGGTGACGGCGGCGATGAGGTGTCGGTGCCGATCGGCGTCGTCGCGGCGAGCTGCCACGCGGTAGACGAAGCCGGGGTGCTCGGGGAGGTACGCCGCGTCGGCCGGGTCGGGCGTCTCGAGCACGACGACACCCCGCGCGGTGCGGGGGAGCTGCTCGAGGATCACGGCGATCGCGGGGGCCGCGGTCTCGTCGCCGGCGAGGAGGATGTCGTCGGTGCGGGCGGGCGGCACGAAGTCGATGCCGTAGCTCACCGCGGCGTGCGCAGTGGTGGGCGCGAAGATCAGCACCTCGTCGCCGACCTCGGCGCGCGCGATCCACTCCGACGCCGGGCCGAGCACGTCGTGCGCGACCATGTCGACGTCGACCTCGCACGCCGCGCGGCGCACCGCGCGGGTGGTGTAGGTGCGGAACGGGGGGCGTTCCGCATCGTCGAGCGCGCGCCAGCGGTCCCACCAGTCGTCTGCCGTCGGCATGTCGTCGATCGAGATGTCGGAGGTCGGGAAGACGATCTTGATGCGCTGGTCGAAGCCGGGGTCGCCGTAGTCGGCCAGATCTTCGCCGCCGAAGGTGAACCGGCGGAAGCTCGGGGTGAGGTCGGTGATCGCCGTCACCCGCGCGCGGAAGAAGCGGCTCTGCGGGCGGTCGGCGGTCGCCGGCTCGGTGGCCGTCGCTTGTTCGGTCGTCATCGGCTCTCTCCAGTCGTCGAGGGGACGGGCACGAGGGCGGGCGACGCGGCGGCGGAGCTGTCGGCAGCCGGAGCCGCGTCGGTTCCGGCTTGACGCACACGGTGGCGCCCGCGGGGGAGCACGAGCGGTGTGCCGGAGACGGGGTCGTCGATCACCAGCGCATCCAGATCGAACACCTCGCGCACGAGCGCGCTCGTCACGACGTCGCGCGGCGCGCCGGAGGCGACCAGCCGTCCGGCACGGAGCGCGAACAGGTGGTCGGCGTAGCGCGCCGCGAGGTTGATGTCGTGCAGGACCATCACGATCGTCGTGCCGCGCTGCGCGTTCAGATCGGTGAGCAGATCGAGCACCTCGATCTGGTGCGAGACGTCGAGGAACGTCGTCGGCTCGTCGAGCAGCAGGATGTCGGTCTGCTGGGCGAGCGCCATCGCGATCCACACCCGCTGCCGCTGGCCGCCGGAGAGCTCGTCGACGGCGCGATCGGCGAGGTCGAGCACGCCCGTCGCCGCGAGCGCCTCGGTGACGGCGCGGTCGTCGTCGGCGCTCCAGCTGCGGAACATCTTCTGATGCGGGTGACGGCCGCGACCGACGAGATCGGCCACGGCGATGCCCTCCGGCGCGACGGGCTGCTGCGGCAGCAGCCCCAGTGTGCGCGCGAGGTCTTTCGTCGGCAGACGCTCGATGGCCTGGCCGTCGAGCAGCACCGCGCCCGACTGGGTCGGCAGCAGCCGCGCGATGGTCTTCAGCAGCGTCGACTTGCCGCAGGCGTTGGCGCCGACGATCACGCTGACCTTGCCGGTCGGGATCTGCAGGTCGACGCCGTCCACGATCGTGGTGCGGCCATAGCCCGAGACGAGCCCCTCGGTGCGCAGGGTGTGCGCTGCGGTCATGAGGATCCTCCGCGTCTGGCGGTACGGGTGAGCAGGTAGATGAGGTAGGGCGCGCCGAGGATGCCGGTGATGACGCCGACCGGGAACTTCGTGTCGAACGCGAACTGACCGATGAGGTCGGCGGCCATCACCAGGCAGGCTCCGGTGAGCGCCGCCGGCGCGATGACCGGGACGCCGGGGCCGACGATCCGCGCGGCGATCGGGCCGGCGAGGAACGCGACGAACGCGATCGGCCCCGTCGTCGCCGTCGCCACGCAGACGAGCGCCACGGCCGCCACGACGAGCACCATGCGCGTGCGGTCGACCCGGACGCCCAGCGCGGTCGCCGAGGCGTCGCCCAGCTCGAGGGCGCCGAGATTCCGCTGCAGCACGAGCACGATCGGGACGAGCACGATGACCGCGACGGCGAGGGCGGGGATGTCGGCCATCCGCGAGCCGTTCAGGCTCCCGGTCATCCACCGCGCGGCGACCGACAGGTCGTAGACGGCGGCGCGCACGAGCAGGAACGCCACGACCGCGTCGAGCATCGCGCCCACGCCGATGCCGACGAGGATCAGCCGGCCGCCGGTGGAGTCCCCGCCGCGTGCGGCGAGGTAGATGATCAGTGCGGTCAGGATGCCGGCGGCGAGAGCGAGCCCCATCGTGGCGGTGCTGCCCCAGTGGAGGATGACGATCGAGAGGATCGCGGCCGCGCTCGCGCCAGAGCTGATGCCGATGACATCGGGGCTCGCCAGCGGGTTGCGCAGCAGCGTCTGGAAGGTCGCGCCCGCGACGCCGAATGCGATGCCGGCGAGCACCGCGGTGAGGGCGCGGGGGAGCCGCAGCGTTCCGACCGTGAACGAGGCGCCGGTGACCTGGTCGCCGGTGAGCACCGCGATGACGTCGGAGGCCGGATAGATCGTCCGCCCGAGCATGAGCATCGCGCCGAAGAGCACCATGATGAGCACCGCCATCACGGCCATGGCGATGCGGCGCCGACGAACGCGGCGCTGGCGGCCGGTGCGCACGAGGTCGACGGAGGCGGGAGCGGGGAGAGTGAGGGTCGTCACGGTCACAGGGCCTTCATCCTCGTGCGCCGGGCGATGGCGATGAGCACGGGCGCGCCGAGGAACGCGGTGATGATGCCCGCCTCCACCTCGCCGGGAGAGCCGATCACGCGCCCGATCGTGTCGGCGAGGGTGAGCAGCACCGCTCCGCCGAGCGCCGAGAGGGGGAGCAGCCAGCGCAGATCGGGCCCGGAGATCAGGCGCACGGCGTGCGGAACCATGAGGCCGACGAAGCCGATCGGCCCGGCCAGCGCGGTCACCGCGGCGCAGAGGGCGACGCCGGCGACCGCCGACACGACACGGATGCGGCCGACGTGCACCCCGAGACCGACGGCGACGTCGTCGCCGAGGGCGAGCGCGTTCAGCGACGATGCGGCGACGAGCGCGATCACGCCGGCGATCACGAGCACCGGCACGATGACGCCCATCGTTTCCCAGTCCGCTCGGGCGACGTTGCCCACCTGCCAGTAGCGGAACTCGTCCATCACGGCCTGGCGGGGGAGCAGGATCGCCGCGACGAGCGACGAGAGCGCGGCGGTGGTCGCCGCCCCCGCGAGGGCCAGCTTGATCGGCGTCGTGCCGCCGGGGCCGATCGACCCGACGATGTAGACGAAGAAGGCGGTGAGCAACGCGCCGACCAGGGCGAGGCCGAGATAGCCGAACGCACTCGAGACGCCGAGGAACGCGATGCCGATGACGACCGCGAGTGCGGCGCCCGTGTTCACCCCGAGGATGCCGGGGTCGGCGAGGGGGTTCCGGGTGATCGCCTGCATGAGGGCGCCGGAGAGCGCGAGCGCTGCGCCGGCGAGGACGGCCAGCACGGTGCGCGGGATGCGGCTCTGCACCGCGAGGGCGCCGATGTCGGTGGGCGTCTGACCGCGGAACCACATCGAGATGCCCTCGACGACCTGCGCCGCCCCCACCGGGCGCGACCCGAACGAGAGCGAGACGACGATCGTCACCGCGACCGCCACGACGGCGACCGTGACGACGACGCCGCGGCGTCGCCCCTGCGCCGGAGCGGCGGAGGGGCGACGCGCGGCGGAACCGGCGGAGGCCGTCGTGGTCGATACGGAGGTCACTGGACCTTCGCTGCCGCTTCCTGGAGCTTCGCGACGTAGTCCTTCAGCACCCACGGGATCGAGAGGGCGGTCGGGGTGACGGCCGCGCTGAAGGCGTCGCCCTCGCCGACGGCGACCACGGCGCCGTTCTTCACGGCGGGAAGCGTGCTCCACAGCGGGTCGGCCTGCATCGCGGCGAGCAGCGTGTCGTCGCCGTAGCTCACGATCACGTCGACGTCCTGCAGCTGGTCGGCGTTCTCGGCGCTGAAGTCGAGGTAGAACGAGCCGGCGTCCGCAGCGTCGACGGCGACCTTCGGCAGATCGAACCCGAGGTCGTGCAGGAACGCCGTGCGCGAGTCGCCGCCGGTGTACAGCGACACCTTCGACAGGTCGGTCGGGTCGGCGAAGAAGAAGGCGGCGGTCTTCCCCTCGAGGCCGGCGTCGGCGGTGGCATCCGCGATCTGCTTCTCGAGGTCGGAGATCAGCTCATCGCCTTCGGCGGAAAGACCCAGCGCCTTCGCGTCGAGCGCGATCTGGTCGCGCCACGGTGTGAACCACGGGATGCCGGGGTAGGCGACGACGGGGGCGATCTCGCTGAGCGTGCCGTAGTCCTCCTCGGTGAGGCCCGACTGGGCGGCGAGGATCACATCGGGCGACGTGTCGGCGATCGCTTCGAAGTCGAGACCGTCGGTGACGTCGAACAGGGGCGGCATCTCGCCGCCGAGCTCGGCGATCTTGTCGCTCGTCCACTCGTAGACGCCCGGCTTGGCCGCACCGCTCCACGCCCACACCTGCGCATCCATGCCGACCGGCAGCACGCCGAGGGCGAGGGCCACGTCCTGGTTGCCCCACGAGATGGTCGCCACACGCTCGGGCTTCGCCTCGATGGTCGTCTCGCCCAGGGCGTGGGTGATCGTCACGGGGAACGTGCCGTCCGCGGCGGCGTCGGAGCCGCTCGCGCCCGTCGAGGCGGTGCCGCTGCACGCGGTCAGCAGCAGCGGGACGAGGGCGGCCGCGGCGACGGCGGCCGCGAGGCGGAATCGGGGCATGGGAGCTCCTCCGGTGCGAAGTGGATGGATACCGAGTAAGGCGAGGGTTACTTTAGTTCGCGGCGAGAGAACGCACCAATCCGCTGCAGTCAAACTGAAGGTAGGTGCCGCCCCGCACGAACGCAGACGGCCCCGCACCCGATGCGGGTACAGGGCCGAGGGCGCGGACGGCGTGGGGGTGGATCTCAGCGACGCGTCGAGCGGTCGGCGGCGCGCACGCCCGCCCAGGCGGCCGGGATCAGCACGGCGGCGATCGCGGCCTTCACGATGCCGCCGATGACGAAGGGCCACAGGCCGAACGCGAGGATCTCGCCGAGCCCGAACGTGCCGCCACCGACGACGTTGAGGATGAACGCCATGTAGGGGATGCCGAAGACGAACGGGATCGCGCTGGCGAGGACGAAGCCGGCGAAGGCGAGGAGGGGACGACGGTCCCACGCGCGCTGCGCGAACCATCCCGCGACGGCGGCGGCGAAGACGAAGCCGATGATGAAGCCGAAACTCGGCTTCGCGACCGCGGCGATCGAGCCGGTGAAGCCCGCGAACACCGGGAGGCCCGCGAGCCCCGCGACGAGATAGGTGAGCAGGGCGGCGGCACCGCGGCGTGCGCCGAGCGCGGCGCCGACCACGACGACACCGAGCGTCTGACCCGTGATCGGCACGGGCCACAGCGGCACCTCGACCTGGGCCAGCGCGGCGACGAACCCCGCGCTGACCACGACGAGGGCGGCATCCAGAGCGAATGCGCGGGCGCGGTTCGAGGGGCGGGCGATGAGGTCCGCGAGCACCGGGCGGCGGACGGGGGCGGCGAGAGACATGAGGCTCCTTGAGGGTGGGCGGCCGGTCGACGGGCCGCGGCGTCGGGATCAGCCTAGGGGCACGCCACCGCGACTTCTTGGACGACGTCCACCAAGGTTCCCGCACGGCGCTGTCGGGCAACGACAGTGACAGCGCCGGCGACACCGGGCTCGGCGGCGCCGGCGAAGGAGTCCGCGTGCCTTTCCGCGCCGGGCGTCGCGGGATACGCTCGCCGCCGACCCGTACGAGGAGGATGCCTCGGTCGAGGTGAACCTCACGGTGCTCTACGTGCTGGCAGCCCACCACGGCACAGGACTCGGCTCGGCGCTGCTCGAGGCGGTCGTCCGCCCGCAGAGCACGGCCTCGCTCTGGGTCGCCGACCCGAACCCCCGCGCACAGGCCTTCTACCGCAAGCACCGCTTCGACTTCGACGGCGCCGGCCGGGTCGAGTCGGGGGTGCGCGAGCTGCGGATGGCGCGCACGACCGCCCCCACGGAGGGCGTCGGCGTCTCCGCAGCCGAGTAGACTGGGAGGCTGGCCCGCGCGCGGGCCGCCGTCTGCGACACTGCGCAGGCGAACGGAATGCGCGCCCCGGCCGGCAATCCCACCCCCGAACACCACCGAAGAACGGACGTCCGCTGTGCTCGCCGTGCACGACCTCGAGATCCGCGTGGGCGCCCGCACGCTCATGTCGGAGGTGTCGTTCCGCGTCTCGGACGGCGACAAGATCGGCCTCGTCGGGCGCAACGGCGCCGGCAAGACGACGCTGACGAAGGTGCTCGCCGGCGACCTCCCGCCCGCCGACGGCAAGGTCGAGCGCTCCGGCGAACTCGGCTACCTGCCGCAGGACCCCCGTTCGGGCGACCCGGAGATGCTCGCGCGCACCCGTATCCTCGACGCCCGCGGGCTCGGCACTCTCGCCCTCCAGATGCACGAGGCGTCGATCGAGATGGGCGACGCCGACGAGAAGGTCGCCGCGAAGGCGATGCGCCGCTACGGCAACCTCACCGAGCGGTTCGAGGGGCTCGGCGGCTACGCGGCCGAGGCGGAGGCGGCATCCATCGCGCACAACCTCTCGCTGCCCGACCGCATCCTCGATCAGCCGCTGAAGACGCTCTCCGGTGGTCAGCGCCGGCGCATCGAGCTCGCGCGCATCCTGTTCTCGGACGCGCAGACGATGATCCTCGACGAGCCCACGAACCACCTCGACGCCGACAGCGTCGTGTGGCTGCGCGAGTTCCTGAAGAACTACAAGGGCGGGCTGATCGTCATCAGCCACGACGTTGAGCTCGTCGGCGAGACCGTCAACCGCGTCTTCTACCTCGACGCGATGCGCCAAGTGATCGACGTCTACAACATGAACTGGAAGAACTACCTGCGCCAGCGGGTGGCCGACGAGGAGCGACGCAAGAAGGAGCGCGCCAACATCGAGAAGAAGGCCACCGCCCTGCAGCTGCAGGCGGCGCGGTTCGGCGCCAAGGCATCCAAGGCCGCCGCCGCGCACCAGATGGTCGCGCGCGCGGAGAAGATGCTCTCGGGCCTCGAAGAGGTGCGCCAGGAGGACCGCGTCGCGAAGCTGCGGTTCCCCAAGCCCGCCCCGTGCGGCAAGACGCCGCTCATGGCGAAGAACCTGTCGAAGTCGTACGGGTCGCTCGAGATCTTCACCGACGTCGACCTCGCGATCGACCGCGGTTCGAAGGTCGTCGTTCTGGGTCTGAACGGTGCCGGCAAGACGACGCTGCTGCGCATCCTCGCCGGCGTCGACCAGCCCGACACCGGAGAGCTCGAACCCGGCCACGGCCTGAAGATCGGCTACTACGCGCAGGAGCACGAGAACCTCGACGTGAACCGGTCGGTGCTCGAGAACATGATGTCGGCGGCCCCCGACATCACGGCGACCGAGGCGCGCAAAGTGCTCGGGTCCTTCCTGTTCACCGGCGACGACGTGCTGAAGCCCGCCGGCGTGCTCTCCGGCGGTGAGAAGACCCGACTGTCGCTCGCGACCCTCGTCGTCTCGAGCGCCAACATGCTGCTCCTCGACGAGCCGACGAACAACCTCGACCCGGCCTCGCGCGAGGAGATCCTCGGCGCGCTCGCGCACTACGAGGGCGCCGTCGTGCTCGTCTCGCACGACTCGGGCGCCGTGCAGGCGCTGAACCCCGAGCGGGTGCTGATCCTGCCCGACGGCGTCGAGGACATCTGGGGTCGCGACTACGTCGACCTGATCGAGCTCGCCTGAGCCCCGGCTTCTCACCTCACGAACGCAGGACATCTCACCGAGGCAGGACGAGACGCGGGGGATCGGTCCTGCCTTCGTGAGATCTCCTGCGTCGGTGACGCGATTCCGCGGCTCAGCGCGGCGTGAGCTCGTCGAGGAGGGCGTCCTCCTCGGTCATGTCGCGATCCTTCGGGCGCGGATCGCCGCGCCGGCGTCGCCTGGTCGTGGATGCCACGGGGGATGCGTCCGGGGGAGTGGATGCCTCGCCGACGGCGGTGTCGGCCGCCGCCGCCTCGGCCGCCGCGTCCTCGGCGTCTTCGCGGCGATGCTTGAGCTCGGTGCGGATCATGTACCAGATGAAGACGAACCCCATGACGGCGAAGAGGATCCACTGGATCGCATACGACAGGTGCGGCCCGGGGTCTTCGGACGGCGGCTCGAGCGCGGTCGGTGCGCTCGCGGGCGCAGGATCCTCCGACACCATGAGGCCGTAGGCTCCTTCGATCACGCCGTCGACGTGCGTGGTGTCGGCGATGAGCGGCAGGTTGATCGTCGGCACCTGGCCGGCCGGCGCGGACTGGGTGGCGTTGCGCAGCGGTTCGCCGGGCATGAGCCGCGCGATCACCGTGACGGTGCCGCTCGGGGGATCGGGCACGGCGTGTGCTCCCGACCCGGACTCGGCCGGGGGAACCCATCCGCGGTCGATGACGAGAACGTCGCCCGCCGAGGTGCGGAACGGCACGAGCACCTCGAAGGCCGCGGTTCCGCCGTGCGCGCGGTTGCGCGCGAGGAGCGTGTCCGACGTGAGGTACTCGCCCGTCAGCCGCACGGGGCGCCACTGGTCGTCGGGGTCGAACGACCCGTCCGTTCCGACCAGATCGGTGAGCTCCGCCGGGGCCGCGTCGTAGTTCGCGGCGATCAGCGCCAGCTGCCGCTCGCGCGACTCGTTCCGGGTGAACTGCCAGTTCGACAGGTACGCGCACGCGATCGCGAAGACGATCGCGAACGCGATGTAGCCGCCCCAGCGCAGGGCCGTACGGTTCACGAGTCCGCCTTCACGGTGGCATCCGGCGGGGCATTCGCACTGTCGTCCGGCGCGGCATCCGGCATGGCGACGACCTCGACCGGGAACGCCCTCGAAGCGAGGTATTCGCGGAGGTAATCGACGTGCTCGGCGCAGGCGGCCCAGATCTTGCGGCGGGAGGCGTCGTGGATGCGCGGGTTGCGCCACACGACCTGCCAGAGCGCCTCGGCGCGGCATCCCGCACGGGAGCACACGGCGACACCGCCGCGCGCGTCGACGCCCGTCGCAGCGCTCATGCCGCGTCCTCCGGACGACGCGGGGCTTCGTGGACGCGGACGACGGTGGGGGTGTCCGAGGTCGTCGGGGTCTGCGCGGCGCGGGGTGCCGCGCTCGGGGGCGCCTCGATCGCCCGCTCCGGGGGCACCGCCCGCGCGGCCGGCGCCGCGGCGACGTTCGCGATGACCACGGCGAAGTACGGCAGCAGTACCGCGCCGATCGCGAACAGCCACGTGTACCAGCCGTACGGCTGGATCGCGACCATCAGCACGAAGCAGACGACGCGGATCGCCATCATCGAGAAGTACTTGCCCATGCGGGTGTGGGCGTCGTCGCGCGGAGCGCGCGGGAGCGACGTCGCAGACTGAGCGGAAGTGTGCTTCACGGTGCCTCAAGCCTACGCCGCCGACACCCGTGCGGCGGCCGCCCGAGCGACGCCGCGCCACGGATCAGGAGTACTAGGACGAGCCCGACGAGACGGCGACGACGAAGAACAGGAACAGCACACCGAGCAGGAGCAGCGCGACGCCCGCCCAGCCGATGATGACGCCGGCGAGGGCCATGCCGCGGCCGCCCTCGCCCGTGCGCTTGATCTGACCGAGTGCGATGTGGCCCATGATCGCCCCGGCGACCGAGCCGACGAGCGGGAGGATCCAGAGGAAGCCGACGATCGAGAGCACCAACGAGGCGACGGCCAGACCGTTGGTCTTGCGCGTCGGGTAGGCGCCGTAGCCGTAGGGCGCCACCGGCGGAGCGCCCGGGGTCGTCTGCACGGGGTAGCCGCCGTACGCGCCCTCCGGCGTCGCGCCGTACGCGGGTGCTGCCCCGTAGGCGGGCGGGGCGCCGTAGGCGGGCGGGGCGCCGTAGGCGGGCGGGGCATAGGTCGGGGGTGCGTAGGCCGGAACCTCGCTCGACGGCGCGACCGGCGGATACGGCGTGGTGTCGTACGCGGGTGCCGCGGGAGCGACGTAGGATGCGGCGTCGTACGCCGGCGGAGGCGGCGTGAGCGGGGCCGTCGGGTACGCGGCGGAGTCGCCGTACGGGGTCGGGTCGCCCTGCTGCGCCGCCGCGGTGTCGGATGCCGTTTCGGGCGCCGTCTCGGGGTGTGCGGGCTGCTCCGACTGGGGGCCGGTGGGATCGGTCACGATGGGCTCCTCTCGCCTGCCGTCAGCCTACCGGGCCGGGGCACCGGCAGTAGGCTGGTGCGGTCTTCGCCGCGGCTGCGCCGTCGCGAGGGCATCCCCGCGTCCCGAACCTCAGGAGCAGCATGTCCACTGGCAGAGTCGTCCTCGTCACCGGCGGAAACCGCGGCATCGGCCGCGCGATCGCCGAGCGTTTCGTCGCCGAGGGCTACCGCACCGCGGTGACCGCACGTTCGGGCGAAGGCCCCGAGGGCACGATGACCGTGCGCGCGGACGTGACCGATGCGGCGTCGCTCGACGCCGCATTCACCGAGGTCGAGCGGGCGTGGGGGTCGGTCGAGATCGTCGTCGCGAACGCGGGCATCACGAAGGACACGCTCCTGCTGCGGATGACCGAGGATGACTTCGACTCGGTCGTCTCGACGAACCTGGGCGGCACGTTCCGCGTGGTCAAGCGCGCCTCGAAGGGCATGCTGCGCGCCCGCTGGGGCCGCGTCATCCTCATCTCCAGTGTCGTCGGGCTCTACGGGTCGGCCGGGCAGATCAACTACTCCTCGTCAAAGGCGGCACTCGTCGGGTTCGCCCGGTCGCTGACCCGCGAGCTCGGCGGTCGCGGCATCACCGCGAATGTCGTCGCCCCCGGGTTCATCGAGACCGACATGACGGCGGAGCTGCCGGAGGAGACCCAGGCCGAGTACAAGCGCAGCATCCCCGCCGGTCGCTTCGCGACGCCCGACGAGGTCGCCGGCGTGGTCGCCTGGCTCGCGTCGGACGACGCCGCCTACGTCTCCGGCGCGGTCATCCCCGTCGACGGCGGCCTCGGCATGGGTCACTGACCGCCGCCTCCCCGGAAACCGCTTCCGCGGGAGCGTCCTCCTCGGATGCCTCCTCCTCGGGAGCACTTCAGGCCGGGGCATCCTCCCGCGGGGCGTCCTCCGCGAATGCCTCGACGAGTGCGCGAGCGAGGGCGGCGGGCGCGCTGAACTGCGGCCAGTGACCGGTGCCGAGGCGCACGACCGTGGCGTCGTCGATCGCCGCGAACTCCTCCGCATACGGACCCCACCGGGCGAGCTCGGCGCGGAGCGCCGCCTCGTCGAGCGACCCCATGAGGAGCGTTACCGGCACGCCGAATCGCCGGTCGTCGTCGAGGGTGACCGGCGAGGTCGGCGCCTGGGCCGGAATGCTCCGCGTCAGCGGCGCCGTCGCCGCGCGGGTATCCGCGTCGAGGTCGGCGGTGTCGGGCGCGTCGAAGAAGTCCCAGCCGGGGAACGGCACCACCCCGTCGACGACGTCGAACTCCGACACCTCGCGCCCGGGCGCCGGCGGCACGGTGTCGACGAACACGACGCGCGCGACGCGGTCGGGGCGCGCCGCCGCAGCGCCCCAGACGACGTTGCCCCCGCCGCTGTGGCCGACGAGACCCACGGGACCCTCGTGCCGGTCGATCTCCGCGGCCACCGCCGCCACCCAGTCATCCATGATGATGTCGGCCGTCTCGGCGGCGGTTCCGCCGACGCCGGGAAGGGTGAGCGGGACGGGCGTATGGCCCGCCTCGCGGAGCGCGGGGAGCACGGGATCCCACGACGACGCCGTCAGCCAGAGCCCGGGAACGAGAATGACTTCCATGGCCCGACGGTAGTGCGTGCCCCCGACACCGAGAAGACCCCCGTCACTGGGGAGCCCCCGGGCACAGAGACCCCCACCATGAGGGCCGGTGGCAGCGACCCGGTCAGGGCAGCAGGGGGATGAGCTGACGCAGATCGACGGGGCCGACGACGAGGTCGGCCTGCGCGCGCACGGCGGGCTTGGCGTTGAACGCGATGCCGAGCCCGGCGACGGCCATCATGCGCAGGTCGTTCGCGCCGTCGCCGACGGCGATCGTGCGCTCTAGTCCGATGCCCTCGGCCGCCGCCCACTCCTGCAGCGCGGCGGCCTTCGCCGCGGCATCCACGATGCCGCCGTCCACCGTTCCGGTGAGCGCTCCGCCGGCCGACGCGAGCCGGTTGGCGCGCCACCGGTCGACGCCGAGCGCGGGCGCGACGGTGTCGAGCACCTCGAGGAACCCGCCCGAGACGACGGCCGCCCGACCGCCGCGTCGGTGGATCTCGGCGATCAGCTCCGCGGCGCCGGGAGTCGGCTCGACGCGGGCGAGCACACGCTCGAACGCGGCGAGCGGCACTCCCGCGAGCGCCTGGACGCGCGTGCGCAGACTGGTGGCGAAGTCGACCTCGCCGCGCATCGCGGCCTCGGTGGCGGCGGCGACGTCGGCCCCGCGCCCCGCCTCGTCGGCGATCAGCTCGATGACCTCGTTGCGGAGCAGGGTCGAATCAGCGTCGAACACGACGAGGAACCGGGCGTCAGGCACCCGACCAACCTACCGGGCGCCGCGCGTCGTCTCCGCGCGCCGCGTCACCGTGCGACGCGCGCGTTCTTCCCGACCAGCGTGATGCCGCTGTCGGTCACCGTGAACCCGCGCGACAGGTCGAGCGCCCGATCGACGCCGACCGTCGCACCCGGCTCGAGCACGACGTTCTTGTCGAGGATTGCGCGGTGCACGCGCGCGCCCGCGCCGACGTCGACGTGATCGAACAGCACCGAATCGGTGATCGTCGATCCGCCCGCCGCGAGCGTCCAGGGACCGACGACCGACCGCTCCAGATGCGTGCCCGACAGCACCGATCCGAGCGAGACGATCGAGTCGATCGCGTTGCCGATGCGCCCCACCCCGTCGCGCACGAACTTCGCCGGCGGTGAGTTGACGGCCTGCGAGTGGATCGGCCAGTCGGTGTTGTACAGGTTGAAGATCGGCAGCGTGGAGATGAGATCCATGTGCGCGTCGAAGAACGAGTCGAGTGTGCCCACGTCGCGCCAGTAGTCGCGATCGCGATCGGTCGAGCCGGGCACGTCGTTGCGCTTGAAGTCGTAGACCGCGGCCTCGTCGCGTCCGACGAAGTAGGGGATGATGTCGCCACCCATGTCGTGGTCGGAGGTGGGCAGTTCGCCGTCCGCCTCGACGGCGGCGATCAGGGCATCCGCGTCGAAGATGTAGTTGCCCATCGATGCGAGCACCTCGTTCGGGCTCTCGACGAGTCCGTCGGGGTTCTGCGGCTTCTCCAAGAAGTCGCGGATCGTCACCCCGTCGGCCGGGTCGACGTCGATGACCCCGAACTGGTTCGCGAGCGAGATGGGCTGCCGGATGCCCGCGACCGTCGCCTTCGCGCCCGACTCGATGTGCGCGGCGAGCATCTGCTGGAAGTCCATCCGGTAGACGTGGTCGGCACCGATCACCATGACGATGTCGGGCTTCTCGTCCAGCACGAGGTTCAGGGACTGCAGGATGGCGTCGGCCGACCCCGAGAACCAGCGCTTTCCGAGGCGCTGCTGGGCGGGCACGGATGCCACGTACGAGTTCAGCAGCGCCGACATGCGCCAGGTCTGCGAGATGTGCCGGTCGAGCGAGTGCGACTTGTACTGGGTCAGCACGACGATCTGGCGGAGGCCGGAGTTGATGAGATTCGAGATCGCGAAGTCGATGAGGCGGTACTGCCCGCCGAAGGGCACCGCGGGCTTGGCGCGGTCTTCCGTGAGGGGCATGAGACGTTTGCCCTCGCCGCCGGCGAGGATGATTCCGAAGACCTTCGGCGCTGCTGGCATGGCCCCACACTATGCCCCCCGCGCGGCGTTGTACTAGCGTTCGAGACATGCGCGTCGACATCGTCACGAAGGAGTATCCGCCGGAGATCTACGGGGGTGCGGGAGTGCACGTGACCGAGCTCGTCACGGCATTGCGCGCGAGCATCGAGGTGCGCGTGCACGCCTTCGGTGAGGAGCGCGACGAGCCCGACACGAGCTCTTATACGGTGCCGGTGGAGCTTCAGGAGGCCAATCCGGCGATCCAGACGCTCGGCGTCGACCTCGAGATCGTCGGCGACGTCGCGGGGGCCGATGTGGTGCACTCGCACACCTGGTACGCGAACTTCGCCGGTCACCTCGCTTCGCTCCTGCACGGCATCCCGCACGTCGTCACCGCGCACTCGCTCGAACCGCTCCGGCCGTGGAAGGCCGAGCAGCTGGGCGGCGGCTACGCCGTGTCGAGCTACATCGAGCAGACCGCCTACGAGCACGCCGCCGCCGTCGTCGCGGTGAGCGAGGGCATGCGCCGCGACATCCTGCGCAGCTACCCGGCGCTCGACCCCGCCAAGGTGCGCGTGATCTACAACGGGATCGATGTGGATGCCTGGCATCCGCGTTCCGACCCGGCGCTGCTGGAGCGGTTCGGCATCGACCCGGACCGACCCTCCGTGGTCTTCGTCGGGCGCATCACGCGGCAGAAGGGTCTGCCGTACTTCCTCCGCGCCGCCGCGCTCCTCCCGCCGGAGGTGCAGGTCGTCCTCTGCGCCGGGGTCCCCGACACGCCGCAGATCCTGGCCGAGGTCGAGGGCCTCGTGCGCGATCTGCAGCAGACGCGCGACGGCGTCGTGTGGATCGACGAGTTCCTGCCGCGACCCGACCTCTGCGCGATCCTCACGTCGGCCACGACCTTCGTCTGCCCGTCGATCTACGAGCCGCTCGGCATCGTGAACCTCGAGGCGATGGCGTGCGGGGCCGCGGTCGTCGGCACCGCCACCGGCGGCATCCCCGAAGTCGTCGTCGATGGCGTCACCGGTCGTCTCGTGCCCATCGACCAGGTGCAGGACGGCACCGGCACGCCGACCGACCCCGACCGCTTCGTCGCCGACCTCGCATCGACCCTCACGGAGGTCGTCTCCGACCCCGAGCGGGCGCGCGCGTACGGTCAGGCCGGTCGGGAGCGCGCCGCGACCGAGTTCAGCTGGCAGGCGATCGCCGACGCCACGGAGGCGCTCTACCGCGAGGTGGCGCAGGCCTCCCGATAGGCTGGGAGCATGCCCCAGGTCCTCGAGTTCGCCGACGTCGTCGTGCGCCGGAACGCCCGCAACATCGTCGATCACGTCGATTGGACGGTCACCGACGACCAGCGCTGGGTGGTGCTCGGCCCGAACGGGGCCGGCAAGACCACGATCCTGCAGCTGGCCGCGACGCTTCTGCACCCGACGTCGGGCGAGGTGACGATCCTCGACGAGCGCCTCGGACGCACGGATGTCTTCGAGCTGCGCCCGCGCATCGGTTTCGCCTCGTCGGCGATGGCCAGGCGCGTGCCGCCGGAGGAGACGGTGCTCGACGTCGTGCTGACGGCGGCGTTCTCGGTGCTCGGTCGCTGGAACGAGGAGTACGAGACGATCGACGAGCGCCGTGCGCGGCGCGTGCTGGGGGAGTGGAAGCTCGACCACCTGGCCGACCGCACGTTCGGCACGCTGTCGGACGGCGAGCAGAAGCGCGTGCAGATCGCCCGGGCGGTCATGACCGACCCCGAGCTGCTCCTGCTCGACGAGCCGACTGCGAGCCTCGACCTCGGCGCCCGGGAGGAGCTACTCGGCCTCCTCGGCGGCTACGCGCAGGCGCCGACCACGCCCGCCATGGTGATGGTCACCCACCAAGTCGAGGAGATCCCGGTCGGTTTCACGCACGTGCTGCTGCTGCGCGACGGCGCCGTCGTGGCGGCGGGGCCGGTCGAGGAGACCCTCACCGCGCAGAACCTCTCCGACACCTTCGGCATGCCGATCGCCCTGAGCGTCGAAGACGGCCGGTACGCGGCCCGCGCGACCTCCGGCGCCTGACACGCTCCACGACCGGTTCTCGATTCCGTCCGCAGACTGGTAGAATCGATCCTTGGTGCATCCGCACCGCAGACTTCCCGCGCTCTGGCAAAATCCAGGGCACCACGTAAGGAACCTCATGAAGACTGGCATCCACCCCGAGTACCAGGCGGTCGTGTTCCGCGACCTCAGCTCCGGCGACACGTTCCTGACCCGTTCGACGGTCACGAGCGACAAGACGATCGAGCTCGACGGCGTCACGTACCCCGTCATCGACGTCGAGATCTCATCGTCCTCGCATCCGTTCTACACGGGCAAGCAGCGCATCATGGACTCGGCCGGTCGCGTCGAGAAGTTCAACCAGCGCTTCAAGAACTTCGGCGGCAAGTAAGCCGCCCCGCGAAAGCCCCGCTTCGGCGGGGCTTTCGTCGTTCCGCGGACGTGGAATGCTGAGTCCATGGCCACTCCCGCGCCCGACGAGCTCGCCGCCCTGCGCGCCCGCGCCTACGGCCGCGGCGGCCAGGCGCTGTCCGCCGAAGAGCGCGCCCGCCTCGCCGCCCTCGAGGCCGGGTGGCGCGCCGCGGGGGACGACGGGGAGGCGGATCCCCCCGCCGTGCAGTCCGGGTCGTCCGCCGCCGGCGAGGCCTCGATCGGCGACCGTTCCGCCGAGAGCGACTCCGCCGAGAGCGGCCCCGCCGGACACGACGACACCGACAGCGATGCCGTGCCGGCGGCTCCGGCTGCCCCGACGACGACGCCCCGGGCGCGCCGACGGGCGTGGATCCTCGCCGCCGTCGGCGCGGTCGCGGTCGCGGCCGGCGTCACGGGCGGATTCGCGCTCGGCCGGGCGACCGCGTCCAACGCGCTTCCCGCCGCCGCGGCGCAGCCGTTCCTGCCGCTCGGCATCGACACGGAGCGCATCGAGGCCTCCCGCGGCGTCGTCCTCGCCCAGAGCACCTGGGACGAGCTGCATCTGCTCGGAGGTGCCGGCGACCTGCTGGTGTGGTGGGGCACGAGCGGCGCGCAGACCTGCATCGCGATCGAAGCGCGCGACCTGTCCTTCGCGCGGGCGTGCGGCGACACCGCGGAGGTGCGCAGCGACGGTCTCGCCGCCGCGGTCGGCTACCAGAGCGACGGTGCGCTCACACAGGTGACTGTCCGGGCGAACCCCTATGCGGGCGTGCTCGTCATCACGCGCGACAACGCCGCGGTCGGCTGATCACGCACCGGCCACACCGGCCGATCACGCCGGCCGGCTCCGTCCGGTGATGCCGTCTGGCGATCCCCACCCGCGGACGGATCAGCGGATCGGCCAGCTGCCGTCGACGGCGTCGGTCGGGTCGAGTCGGCCGACCCGGATGAAGTACTCCGTCAGGCTCTCCGCCTGCGTGCGCGCCCAGCCGATCTGCTGGGTGTGCAGCTCGTGCACCGGCGCCGCGAGCCCGAACCGGCGCGCGAGCGCCTGCGCGACGCGGCCCGCGGCGATGGCATCCGCCGCCGCATCGTGCGCGCCGACGAGCGGAACGGCGTAGTGCGCGGCGACCACCTCGAGCGTGCGCTTGCCCTTCCGGTAGCGATCGTGCGCCTTGTCGAGCACGAGCGGATCGATCACCGGCGTGGGGTCGAGGATCGGCGCGACGCCGTGCCGGAGCGCCTCGTACTTGAGCAGCGAGAAGTCGTACGGCGCGTTGTAGGCCACCACCGGCACGCCGGCGGCGAAGAGCTCGCGGAGCGCGCCGACGACCTCCGCGACGACCTCGGCGGCGGGGCGGCCGTGCCGCCGTGCGTGCTCGGTCGTGATGCCGTGCACCGCCGTGGCACCCTCGGGGATCTCGACGCCCGGATCGCTCAGCCACGAGCGTGCAGACCGGGCCGACCCGTCGGGTCCGAGCAGGCCGACGTGCGCCGTCACGATGCGGTCGGACGTGACGTCGACGCCGGTCGTCTCCAGGTCGAACACGCCGACGGCGTCGGTCCAGTGCGCGGCGCGCGCCGAGGGCTGAGCGACGGATGCCTTGGCGACGGATGCCTCGGCGGGGCGTGTCTCATCGAGCGCGCGGCGCGGGGGGACGCCCGCCGGCTCGTCCGCCGCGTCATCCCAGAGCGGCAGCTGCTCCCCATGGTCCATGCCTTCGACGGTATGCCCGACCTCCGACAGCGCGGCGACGCCACGCGGCACTCGTAGACTCGAAGGATGACCGTGCCCTCCCCGTACGCCGAGCGGCTGGCCGCGATTCCCGTCGAACGCCGCGAGATCGCGGTGCTCGGGGGAACCACGGCGTACTGGGTGTACGGCGACGCGGACGCCGAGACGACGCTCCTCGCGGTGCACGGCTACCGCGGCGACCACCACGGGCTCGAGCCCGTCGTCGCGCACCTCGACGGGGTGCGGGTGATCTCGCCCGATCTCCCCGGCTTCGGCGACACCGATCCGCTGCCCGGTCGCACCCACGACCTCGACACCTATGCCGCGTGGCTCACGGCGTTCGCGGCGCAGGTCGCCCCCGGCGCCCCGGTGCTCGGACACTCGTTCGGCTCGATCGTCGTCGCCGCGGCGGTCGCGGGCGGGCTCGACACCCCCCAGGTGATCCTCGTCAACCCGATCGGCGCGCCCGCGCTCGAGGGGCCCCGAGGCATCCTCACCCGCCTCGCCGTCTTCTACTACTGGGCGGGCGCGAAGCTGCCGCGGCGGCTCGGCGACGCGCTGCTGCGGAACGGCGTCATCGTGCGCGTCATGAGCCTGTCGATGGCGAAGACGCGCGATAAGGCGCTGCTCGCCTTCATCCACGACCAGCACGACACCTACTTCTCGAAATTCAGCGACCGCGACGTGCTGCACGAGGGGTTCGTCGCGTCGGTCTCGAACGACGTGCGCCGCTTCGCGCCGCAGATCGCCCAGCCGACGCTCCTCATCGCCGCCGATAAGGACGACATCACGCCGATCGAGGCGGAGCGGCATCTGCAGACGCTCTTCCCCGACGCCGAGCTCGTCGAGATCGCCGACGTCGGGCACCTGATCCACTACGAGACGCCGCAGGTCGCGGCATCCGCGGTCAGGCGCTTTCTTCGGCCTTCCGGCGCCGGTACGCGATGACGTTCATGCGGTTGCCGCAGTTGCCGGTGTCGCAGTAGCGCTTCGACCCGTTCTTGGAGAAGTCGACGTAGACCGACTCGCAGTCGTCCGCCGCGCAGACGCGCACACGATCCCACTGGTCGGAGCGGATGACGTCGACGAACGCGAGCGCCGACTCGACGAGCATGCGCACCGACAGCGGCGCCTCGGACTCGGTGGCGTGGATGTGCCAGTCGAACTCGTCGTGGCGGACGAGCTGGGGGAGTGCCTGCCCATCGCGGAGCATGGCGTTCACGAGGGGCACCGCCTCGTCGCGGCCGACGCTCCACAGCTCGAACAGCCGCGGGCGATTGTCGCGCACCGCCTCCAGCTCCTCGTCGTCGCGGTGGAAGGTGCCGGTGTAGGCGTACTCGTCGAGATAGGCGTCGAAGTCGGCCTGGGTGACGAGCCGGTCCATGCCGTCGGAATCGGTTTCGGGCAGCGTGTTCACGAGGGCCGCCGCGACCCGCAGCGACATCTCCGTGTCATGGATGAAAACCATATTGACTCCTGACATTCATCGGCAGTACAGTCACCAGTGTACGCACGGTTCACTCATGACATCCCTGGCAGGACCGCCGGTGACCCAGACCGCCCCCATCGAGATCATCGCCTCGACCTCGCCCGCGCTGCCGCTCCCGGTGAACGCGCCGGGCACCCGTCCGATCGCGCGACACCGCACGGGCGGCATCGTCATCGCCGTCGTCTCGGCCCTCGCGTTCTCGTCGAGCGGGCCGCTCGTCAAACCGCTGCTCGGGGCGGGCTGGTCGCTGTCGGCGGCGCTCCTCGTGCGGATGGGGCTCGCCGGCCTGATCCTCTCGCCGGCGCTGATCGCCGCGGTGCGGCGCGAACGCTCGTTCCTGCGGCGGCACTGGCGCTCGCTCCTCGCCTTCGGCCTGATCCCGGTCGCGGGGTGCCAGCTCCTCTTCTTCTCTGCCATGCAGCGCATGCCCGTCGCGGTGGCCCTGCTCATCCAGTACCTCGCCCCGGTGCTGCTCGTCGGGTTCGTCTGGCTGCGCACCCGACGCGCGCCCTCGCGGCTCGTGCTGATCGGATCGGTCGTGGCCGTCGTCGGCCTCGTGCTGGTGGTGGATGTCTCCGGCGCGCGCTTCGACCTCCTCGGCACGCTCCTCGCGCTCGGGGCCGCGGTGACGGTGTGCGTCTACTTCACGATGAGCGAGCGCACCGGCGACGACCTGCCGCCGCTCGCCCTCGCCGCCGGCGGGCTGATCATCGGAGCGCTCACGATGGCGGTGGTGGCCGCGGTCGGGGCGATCCCGTTCGCCGCCCCGGCCGTGACGGTGACCTTCCGCGGGATCGACGTCCCGGGCATCCTGCCGATCCTCTGGGTGGGCGCGGTCGCCACGACCCTCGGCTACGCGCTCGGGGTGATGGCGGTGCCGCGCGTGGGGTCGCGTCTCGCGTCGTTCATCGGACTCAGCGAGGTGCTCTTCGCCCTCGGCTTCGCGTGGCTGCTGCTCGGCGAGACCCTGGCCCCGATCCAGTTCGTCGGCGGCGTCGTGCTGCTCGCCGGCGTCGTGCTGGTGCGATTGGATGCCGCGGAGGCGGACGCCCTCACTGCTCGCGGCGCACCGACTCCAGAATCGGCCGGATCCGGTAGCCGATCACCTCGCCCATGACGAGGGAGGTCTCGGTGCGCTCGACGCCCTCGATCGACAGGATGCGCGCGTCGACGTCGAACAGGTGCTGGGTGTCGCGCGCCGCGACGCGCACCATGAGATCGATCTGACCGCTGAGGCCGTGCGCCTGGATGACCTCCGGGATCTCGGCGATCTCCGCCGTGATGCGGGGGATGTCCGCCTGGCGCACGATGACGCTGACCATCGCCTCGATCGGCAGCCCGAGCGCCGCCGGCGACATGGCGCGCTCGAACGACTGGAAGACCCCCGAGCGCTCCAGGCGCGCCATCCGCGCCTGCACGGTGTTGCGGGAGAGGCCGAGCCGGTCGGCGAGAGCGACGACGGTCGCCCGGTGGTCATCGGCGAGTGCCTTCAGCAGGTCGAGGTCGACGCGGTCCAGGGATCCCATAGTGCACAACGGTATCAGGACTGACACCCGTCCACTGCGCAACATGCTCAAGCGTGGGTCGGATGCTTGAGCGACGTGCGGGGCGGACGTAGCCTCGGGATCAGCCGGCGACGATGCCGGCGTCCGGAAGCGCCGGGTCCACGAGACCCCCGCGCCCCGCCGAAGGAGTGACGACGATGCACACCCTGACCATCGATCCGATGCACGCGGCCGACACCGATTCCGTCGCGCAACTGCTCACCCCGATCGGCGACCGCATCGCCGATCCGCGCCTGGATGCCTGGGTGGACGGCACCGGCGCCGCACTGGTACTCGACGCGCCGGCCCTTCGCGCCCTCTACCGCGACATGGCGATCACGCGGCGCCTCGACGGCGAGGGCGTCGCCCTCCAGCGTCAAGGCCACCTCGGTCTGTGGGCGCCCGCGCAGGGGCAGGAGGCGATCCAGGTCGCGAGCGCCCGGGCCTGCCGCGGCGACGACTTCCTCTTCCCGAGCTACCGCGAGCTCGGCGTGCTCGTCACGCGCGGGGCGAGCGCCGCCGAGCTCGTGCTCGGCTGGCGCGGTGAGGTGCACGGCACGTTCGACCCGTACGCCCTGCACGTCGCGACGCCGCAGATCATCATCGGCGCCCAGTCGCTGCACGCCGTCGGCTACGCCATGGGCATCCAGCGGGACGGTACCGACCAGGTCGCGGTCGCCTACTTCGGTGACGGCGCGACGAGCCAGGGCGACGTCAACGAGGCGATGGTGTTCGCCTCCTCGTTCCGCGCGCCGGTGGTCTTCGTCTGCTCGAACAACCAGTGGGCGATCTCCGAGCCGGTGTCCGTGCAGTCGCGCTTCCCGATCGCGGGGAGGGCGCCCGCCTTCGGCATCCCGAGCATGCGCGTCGACGGCAACGACGCGATCGCCTGCACCGCCGCGATGCGGTGGGCGCTCGACCGGGCCCGCTCGGGTGAGGGTCCCGCGTTCATCGAGGCGGTGACCTACCGGATGGGTCCGCACACGACCTCCGACGACCCGACCCGCTACCGCGAGGCATCCGAACTGGAGCTGTGGCGCAGCCGCGACCCGCTCACGCGGCTCGAGGCGCACCTCCGCCGCACCTCGGCGTGGGACGACGCCTTCGCCGACGAGGTGGCGGCCGCCGGAGACGCTCTCGCGGCGGGCATGCGCGAGGCGGCGCTCACGGCGCAGTCGCGCCCCGCGATCGAGGTGCTCGACGACGTGTACGCCGAGCCGCACGTCGGCCTCGGGCGGCAGCGCGAGCGGTTCGCGGCCTACCTCGACGGCTTCGCCGACGAGGAGGTGTGAGATGACCGAGCAGCACACCGCCGCCGGACCCGCGACCCTCACGATGGGGAAGGCGCTCACCGCGGGCCTCCGCTCCGCCATGACCGGCGACGACCGAGTGGTCGTCATGGGGGAGGACATCGGCCGTCTCGGCGGCGTCTTCCGGATCACCGACGGACTCCTCGACGAGTTCGGCGCGGGTCGGGTCATCGACACCCCGCTCGCCGAGTCGGGCATCGTCGGCACCGCCGTCGGTCTCGCGTATCGCGGGTTCCGCCCGGTCGTCGAGATCCAGTTCGACGGGTTCGTCTACCCGGCATTCGATCAGATCGTGTGCCAGGTGGCGAAGCTCCACTACCGCACCCGCGGACAGGTGAACATGCCGATCACGATCCGCATCCCGTGGGCGGGCGGCGTGGGCGCGGCCGAGCACCACTCCGAATCGCCCGAGGCCTACTTCGTGCACACCGCGGGCCTCCGGGTCGTGGCCGTCTCGAACCCGCAGGACGCGTACACGATGCTGCAGCAGGCGATCGCGTGCGACGACCCGGTCGTCTTCTTCGAGCCGAAGCGGCTCTATCACACCAAGGGTGCCGTCGACCTCGGCGCCGACATCGCCGACGCGGCCCCGATGGGGCTCGCGCGCGTGGTGCGCGAGGGGTCGGACGTCACGCTCGTCGCGTACGGTGCGCAGGTCACGACGGCGATGGATGCCGCGACGGCGGCCGAAGACGACGGTGTGTCGATCGAGGTCGTCGACCTGCGCTCGCTGTCGCCCGTCGACTACCGCACGCTGTCGGCGTCGGTGCGGAAGACCGGTCGGATGGTCGTCACGCACGAGGCGGGCGGCGAGGCGGGCGTCGGCGCGGAGCTCATCGCGAGCATCACCGAGCAGTGTTTCCACCACCTCGAAGCGGCGCCCGTGCGCGTCACCGGGCACGACATCCCGTATCCGCCGGCGAAGCTCGAGAAGCACCACCTTCCCGATCTCGACCGCATCCTCGACGCGGTCGACCGGGTGCTCGACCGCCCCAACAGCCTCTCGGAGGTGGCCCTGTGAACGCGGAGTTCCGGCTGCCCGATCTCGGCGAGGGACTGCCCGAGGCCGAGATCGTGCAGTGGCTGGTCGCCGAAGGCGACGAGGTCACCCTCAACCAGCCGATCGCGGAGGTCGAGACCGCGAAGGCGATCGTCGAGCTGCCCTCGCCGTTTGCCGGCACCGTGCAGACGCTGCACGCCGCGGCCGGTGACGTCGTCGCGGTCGGCAGCCCGCTGATCGTCATCGGTGTGCCGGGGGAGGAGCCTGGGGAGGCGGCGTCCGCGCCGGTGCAGCCCGAGGCGGAGGCACCCGCATCGACGGAGCCCGAGGCGTCGGCCGAACCGGCTTCGGCCGAGTCGGAGGCCGCAGAACCCGAGAAGGCCGTGCCGAACCTCGTCGGATACGGCGCCGCTCCGCGGGCGCAGGGACGCCCGCAGCGGCGAGCGGTGCGGCGAGGCGCCGGTGCTGCGCTCGGCGAGCACGGCCGGTCCGGGGCATCCGACACCGCCGTGCTCGCCGCGGCGCCGCACGACATCGTCGACAGCGCGCCGCCGCTCGACGTGCGCCACGAGCGCCCCCGGTCGACACCGCCGGTCCGCCAGCTCGCCAAGCAGCTCGGCGTCGACCTCGCCCTCGTCGAGGCATCCGGAGTCACCGCCGTCATCCGCCGTGAGGACGTCGAGCGTTTCGCCACGCGGATGCCCGCGGCCCCGCAGCCTGCGCAGCCGCAGGTTCCGGACGCGCCGCGCGGCCCATCGCATGACGGCACCCGCGAGACGCGCACGCCGATCCGGGGCGTGCGCAAGGCCACCGCCGCGGCGATGGTGCGGAGCGCCTTCACCGCCCCGCACGTCACGTGCTTCCTCGAGGTCGACGTGACCGAGACGACGCGGTTCATCGCGGGTCTGCGCGCCGACCCCCGGTTCGCCGAGCAGCGCATCGGCCTGCTCGCCGTCGCGGCGAAGGCGGCGTGTCTCGCGCTCCGCGCGGAGCCGACGCTCGGATCGAGCTGGGACGAAGAGGCCGGCGAGATCGTCACCCACCATTACGTGAACCTCGGAATCGCCGCGGCGACCGAGCGGGGGCTCATCGTGCCGAACATCCCCGATGCCGATCGGCTGACGCTGCCGCAGCTCGCCGAGGCGATCCGAGACCTGGCCGCGACCGCACGCGCCGGGCGCGCGACGCCCGCGTCGCTCAGCGGGGGCACGTTCTCGATCACGAACTTCGGCGTGTTCGGAGTGGATGCCGGCACGCCGATCCTCAACCCGCCGGAGGCGGGGATCCTCGGGCTCGGCACGGTGCGGCGGCGCCCGTGGGAGTTCGAGGGCGAGATCGCCCTCCGCGACGTGCTGACCCTCAGCCTGTCGTTCGATCACCGGCTCGTCGACGGCGAGCAGGGAGCGCGCTTCCTCGCCGCCGTCGGCGACGTGCTGCGCGAACCCGGGCGAGCGATGCTGCTGAGCTGAACCGCGCGCGACGGGCCGGTCGGTGCGCATGCCGCCCGGCCCGTCGAGCGCCGCGGCGGCGCCGTCGGCGGTCGGCCCGCGTCTCATCCGCGCTCGGTCCGCGCTCAGTCCGCGCTCAGTCCGCGCTCAGTCCGCGCTGAGCGCGGCAAAGGCCATGTCGGCGAGGATGTCGTGCACGTCGGCCTCGGACGGCGCGTCGCGCAGCGCCCGCACCGAGTACGGCGTCGAGTTGATGAGTCCGAAGCCCGCGTGCGCGCGCAGGCGCAGGTCGCGGGCGGGGCGGGTCGGATGCAGGCGCGCGAGCACGCTCGTCCAGACATCCACGTACTCGCGCTGCAGCCGCCGCACGCGGTGCCGGTCGTCGTCGTCGAGGCGCGCGAGGTCGCGATCGTGCACCCGGATGACGTCGGCGCTCGACACGGCGAAGTCGACGTGGAAGTCGATGAGATCGCGCAGCTGATCCGAGGCATCCACCCCGCCCTCGACGACCCGAAGCCCGCCGCTCAGCAGTTCTTCGCTCGTCCGCACGAGGATCGCGCCGAGGAGTGCGCGCTTGCTCGCGAAGTGGCGGTAGACCGCGGGGCCGCTGATGCCGACCGCCGCGCCGAGGTCTTCGAGGCTCACCCCGTCGAAACCCTGGGCGGCGAACAGCCGGGCCGCTTCGCGGAGCAGGGCATCCTGACGCTTCGCCTTCGCGAGACCGCGACCGGTCGTCGCTTCGGAGGGCGTGGTGGATGCCTCGGGGGGTGTCTCGCGGGGCGTCTCGACGGGGTGCATTGCCATATCAGTTAATCCTCGCTAACCTGGCGATACTCGGTTAGTGAACACTAACCCGAGTTGCGACGTCCGGCACAGCGCCCGCTGCGGCCCGTGATCGGATCGTGACCGCCCCGCATCGAAGGAGATGACATGGCTGTGCTCGACCTATCCGCCTACGGCCTCACGGAGGAGCAGCGCGAGCTCGCGGCGATGGTCCGCACGTTCGCCGACGAGGTGGTCGCGCCGCAGGCGTATGAGGCCGATCGCACGAAGACGCTCTCCATGGACGTCGTCCGCGGCATGGGAGAGCTGGGACTGTTCGGTCTGCCGTTCCCCGAGGAGGTCGGCGGGCAGGGCGGCGACAGCGTCGCCCTCGGTCTCGCGATCGAAGGGCTCGGACGGGTAGACCAGTCGGTCGCGATCACACTCGAAGCGGGGGTGTGTCTCGGCGCGATGCCGGTGTTCCGGTTCGGCACCGACGCGCAGCGCGGGGCGCTGCTGCCCGACCTCCTCGCCGGGCGCGCCCTGGCCGGATTCGGTCTCACGGAGCCCGAGGCGGGATCGGATGCCGGCGGCACCCGCACCACGGCGCGGCTCGAGGGCGACGAGTGGGTGATCGACGGGTCGAAGCAGTTCATCACCAACAGCGGCACGCCCCTCACCCGCTTCGTGACGGTCACCGCGGTGACCGCTCCGGCCCCGAACGGTGGTCGGGGCGAGATCTCCACGATCATCGTGCCGAACGGCACCCCGGGATTCACGGTCGGTCCGGCCTACGACAAGGTGGGCTGGCACGCCTCCGACACCCACCCGCTCACGTTCGACGGGGCGCGCGTGCCCGCCGAGAACCTGCTCGGGGAGCGGGGACGCGGGTTCGCGAACTTCCTCAGCATCCTCGACGAGGGACGCGTCGCGATCGCCGCGTTGTCGACGGGTGCGGCCGAAGGATGCCTCGAAGCGGCCCTCGACTATGCCGGGAGCCGACAGGTGTTCGGTCAGGCGCTCGGCTCGCGCCAGGCGATCCAGTTCATGCTCGCGCGCATGCAGCTGCGCGTGCACAACGCACGCCTGGCGTGGCTGCACGCCGCGCGGCTGCGCGACGCGGGGCGGCCGTTCGGCGCCGAGGCGGCGATCGCGAAGCTCACTGCGTCGGATGCCGCGATGGACAACGCACGCGACGCGACGCAGATCTTCGGCGGCAACGGCTTCATGAACGAGTACCCGGTGGCCAGGCACTATCGGGACTCGAAGATCCTCGAGATCGGCGAAGGCACGACCGAGGTGCAGCTGCTGCTGATCGCCCGCGCGCTGGGCCTCGGCCGGTGACCCCGGGTAGCGTGGCATCGTGAGCGATTCCCGCCCCGAACCGGCCACTGCAGCAGTGGCGCCGGCCGCCGACGCAGCGATACACGCGGCCGACGGCCTGGTTCGGCACGTGCAGCGCGGTCTCTACGTCGAGGAGTTCGAGGTGGGCGCGGTGTACCTCCACCGCCCCGGGCGCACCGCGACCGAAGCCGACAACGTGCTCTTCTCCTCGCTGACCATGAACACGCAGGCGCTGCACCTCGACGCGGCTTTCTCCGCCACGCAGCCGTTCGGCCAGCGCCTCATGAACTCGATGTGGACTCTGGCGACGATGGTCGGCGCCTCGGTCGGCCAATTGACCCAGGGCACCCTCGTCGCGCAGCTGGGGCTCGGCGACGTGAGCTTCCCGCATCCGCTCTTCGCCGGCGACACCCTGTACACCGAGACCGAGATCACCGAGGTGCGGCTCTCTCGGTCGCGGCCCGGGCAGGGGATCGTCACGATGGCCCACACCGGGCGCAATCAGGACGGTGAGATCGTCGCCCGCGCGACGCGCACCGCACTGATGTGGTGCCGGCCGGATGCCTCGGATTCGGCGTCGGCGGAGACCGAGGCATCCACACCGACCGCACATTCTTCGACGGAGGACGCATGAGTTTCGCTCTGGGACCGGCCCTGTTGTTCTGCCCGGCCGACCGGCCGGAGCGGTTCGCGAAGGCGGCGGAGCGCGCCGATGCCGTGATCATCGACCTGGAGGATGCCGTGGCGCCCGCGGCGAAGACCGCCGCGCGCGGCGCACTGATCGACGCGCACCTCGATCCGGCGAAGGTGATCGTGCGGGTGAACGCCCTCGGCACGGCGGATTTCGACGTCGACATGGCGACGCTGTCGCAGACCGATTTCCGGCTCATCATGCTGCCGAAGGCCGAGTCGGCGAAGAAGATCGTGCGGATCGACACGCGATTCGAGGTGATCGCACTGTGCGAGACCGCGCGGGGGATCGTCGCCGCGGAGAAGCTGGCCGCCGCGCCGAACGTCGTGGGGCTGATGTGGGGCGCCGAAGACCTCGTCGCCTCGCTCGGCGGCACCGGCAGCCGCAAGAAGGGAAGCGGGTATCGCGACGTCGCGCGCTACGCCCGGTCGCGTGTGCTGATGGCGGCGGGGGCCGAGCGGATCGCCGCGATCGACGCGGTGCACGTCGACATCGGCGACGAGCGAGGCCTCCGCCGTGAGGCGCGCGATGCGGCGGCGAGCGGGTTCCAGGCATCGGCGTGCATCCATCCCGGTCAGGTGGAGACGATCCGCGCGGCCTACCGCCCCGACGCCGAGACGCTGGCGTGGGCGCACGGCGTGCTCGCTGCCGCGGAGGGGGAGCGGGGCGTGTTCCGCTACGAGGGCCGCATGGTCGACGAGCCCGTGCTGCGCCACGCCCGCTCGGTGCTCGCCCGCGCCTGAGGTCGGGGCGGCGGGGGCCGGGCATCACCCGCGCAACCGCGGAGATCTGCAGATCCGCGGATGCCTCGCGCCCAGGCATCCGCAATTATGCAGATCTCCGCGGTTGCGCACGGCGCGCCGGGAGCCAGCGCGCGGAGATCTAGGGTGCGGCGAAGTCAGGCGTCGCCTGCATAACAGCGGACATCTGCAGATCCGCGGATGCCTCGCGCCCGGGCATCCGCAATTATGCAGATCTCCGCGATCGCGCGGCACCCCGCGCGCGACTCAGTCGATGGGGACGGCGGCGTAGGAGAGCACGCCGAGGCGGTCGCGCTCGACGAGGAACGTGTGCGTCGACGCGTTGGCGAGCCGCTCCCCGGCGAGGGGCAGGGTGTCGCCGCTCGCGTGTCGGATGAGCTGCCCGATCAGCGCGCCGTGCGCCACCGCGATGACGGGCACGTCCTGCGGCGCATGATGGCGGCGGGCGTCGCGCACGACGCGGCGCGCCGCCGAGACGGCGCGGGCGCGCAGGTGCGGGGTCGTCTCGGCCTCGGGCACGTTCTCGCGGTCGAAGGCCCCGAACTTCTCGAGGTACTCCTCGATCGTCATTCCCTCGGCGACGCCGTACGACCGCTCCCGCAGCTGCGGGTAGAGGTGCAGCCCGGGCACGCCGAGCGCCTCGGCGATGATCTCGGCGGTCTCCCGCGCGCGGGCCAGATCGCTCGACACGACGACCGGCGACTGTCCCGCGAACTGCGCGGCGAGCGACGCCGCGGTCGCCCGGGCCTGCTCACGTCCGGTGTCGTTGAGCGGGATGTCGGTGGAGCCCTGGATGCGTCGCGCCGCGTTCCAGTCGGTCTCGCCGTGGCGCACGAGAAGGAGAGTCGTCACTCTACGAGCCTACGACGCGGCCGGCGCGGCTCAGCGCGCCGCCGGCAGCGCCGCGGCGAGCGCCTGCAGCACCTCGGTCGTGCCGGCGTCGATCTTCACGGTCGCGCGTGCGTCACCGCGGGTCTCGCCGCGATTGACGATCACGACCGGCAGCTTCCGCCGCCGCGCGCGATCGAGCAGGCGGATGCCGGAGTTGACGACGAGCGACGAGCCCGCCACGAGGAGCGCATCGCTCGCCGCGAGCAGCTGCTCCGCCTCCTGGAAGCGCGTGGGCGGGATGTACTCGCCGAAGAAGACGACCTCGGGCTTCAGCATGCCGTCGCAGACGCTGCACGTCGGCACGACGAAGCCGTCGGTCGAGGCGGGGAGCACGTCGCCGTCGGGCCCGAGTTCGACGGCGTCGGGCACTGTGATCCAGGGGTTGTCGGCCTCGACGCGGGACGCGAGATCGCGGCGGTCGAAGACCTGACCGCAGTGCAGGCACAGCACCCGGCGCATCGTGCCGTGCAGCTCGACCACGCGGCGTGAGCCGGCGCGCAGGTGCAGGCCGTCGACGTTCTGCGTGATCACTCCGGTCGCGATGCCCTCGTTCTCGAGCGCGGCGAGCGCCTCGTGCCCGGCGTTCGGCCGGGCGGCGGCGAAGGTGCGCCAGCCGAGATGGCTGCCGACCCAGTACCGTCGCCGCGACGCCTCGTCGGCGAGGAACTGCTGCACGGTCATCGGCGTCCGCGTGGGCGCCCCCTTGCCGCGGTAGTCGGGGATGCCCGAATCGGTGGAGACCCCCGCACCGGTGAGCACCGCGATGCGCCGACCGGCGAGCGCCGCGACCGCGCGTCCGAGCGAGGCGGCGGTCTGCGCGTCGAACTCCAGCACCGTGGTCATGGCACCCCCTCGCCTCGAGCGTACGCCCCTCCCGTTTCGGGAATGTTGCGGCGCGGGGATGTTGCGTACGCCGTGACACGATGTCGGTATGCCCGTTGTGAGGATCGATGATCCGTCCGATCCGCGCCTGGCCGACTACCGCGACCTCACCGACGTGGCCCTGCGCCGGCGCACCGAACCGGCGGAGGGGCTGTACATCGCCGAGTCGGCGAAGGTGATCGGTCGCGCGGTGGCCGCTGGGCACCGTCCGCGCTCGGTGCTCGTGCAGGAGAAGTGGCTGGCGGATGCCGAGGCGCTCGCCCCGGACGCGCCGATCTACCTGGTCGCCGACGACGTCGCCGAGGAGCTCACCGGCTACGCCGTGCATCGCGGCGCCCTGGCATCCATGCAGCGCCCGGCGCTGCCGCCGGTGGCCGACATCGTGCGGGGCGCGCGGCTGGTGCTCATCCTCGAAGACATCGTCGACCACACGAACGTGGAGTGTTCCAAAGCATCCCGGCCGAAACCCCGGCGACGGAGGATCGCCGTGCTCGAGAACTTGGTCGACCATGCCAACGTCGGCAGCGCCTTCCGCAACGCTGCGGCGCTGGGGATCGACGGAGTGCTCATCACTCCAGCCTGCGCCGACCCACTCTATCGTCGGGCCATCAAGACGAGCATGGGCAACGTCTTCAACGTGCCATGGACACGAGGTCCGAAGATGCCGGAGATGCTCGAGACGCTCAAGGCGGACGGGTACACGACGGTGGTCTTCACGCTCTCGGATGACTCGATCACGCTCGACGAGCTGGTCCAGCGTGACCTCCCTGCGATCGCGATGATCTTCGGCACCGAGGGCGCTGGCGTGGATCCGCGGACGGCGAGGCAGGTCGACCTGCGGGTCAAGATCCCGATGGAGGAGGGCGTCGACTCGTTGAACGTCGCAGCGGCCACGGCGGTAGCGTTCTACGCGACGCGCTGAGTGCGGTCAGTCCTCGAACTGGATTGACTCCACCAGTGTCGGAGGTCGTCGCTAGCCTCAGACAACGAGCTCCGAAGCGATCAGCCCCCGGACGCAGCTGGCACGGCCTCGTCGTCGTGGGATCCCACGTCGGCCTCACCAGCCGTCAGTTGGCGGCCCTCCAGGAACGCGCCCGCAGCGGCGATGCCGACCTCGGTGAATTCCGAGACATCGAGCTCGACGTGGAGCGACTCCTCGACGCGGACTCGCGCGAGAGCTACCTCGCCGAGAAGAGCGCCGAGGTCCGCGCCGCCCTCGCCGACGCGCACGTCATCCTCGCCACCAGCCGCACCCTCATCAAGACCGACTCCAAGGACGAGTCCCTCGCCATCGCCCGGTCCGTCTCGGACGCCGTGGTCGCCGTGGTCCGCGAGGCACGGGCCGCGCGCGCCGCCTGGGTCGTGGCCAAGGGCGGCATCACCTCGCACGAGGTCGCCGCGAACGGACTCGGCATCCGCCGGGCCACCGTGGCCGGACAGTCCTACCCCGGCCAGATCAGCATGTTCACCGCCACCAACGCACCCGCCGACGTGCTGGGCGTGCCGTACGTGGTCTTCCCCGGCAACGTCGGCGGCCCGGACGCCCTCGCCGACGTCGTCGCCCGCATCATCACCGCCCAGGCCGCCGCGCCCGCCGCTCAGGAGAACCGCTCATGACCACACACCCCACCGTCGCCTGGATCGGCCTCGGCGCCATGGGCGCCCCCATGGCCCTCACCACCGCACGAGCCGGCATGACCGTCACCGCCTTCGACGTCTCCCCGGCATCCCTCGACGCCGTCTCCGAGCACATCACCGCGGCGGCCTCGGCCCAGGACGCGGCCCGCGGCGCCGACGTCGTCGCCGTCATGGTCGCCACCGGCGCCCAACTCGACTCCGTGCTCTTCGGTGAGGGCGGCATCGGCGAGGTCCTCACCCCGGACTCCGTGGTGCTCGTCATGGCCACCGTCGGCCCCGCAGCCATCGAGGACGCGGTGCGCCGCCTCGAACCCCTCGGGGTCAGGGTCGTCGACGCCCCCGTCTCCGGCGGCGTCGCCCGCGCCGGCACCGGCGACCTGCTCATGATGGTGTCCGGTGTCCCCGAGGCCGTCGCCGCAGTTCAGCCCCTCCTCGACGCCATGGCCTCCAACGCGCCGGTCGTCGGCGACGCACCCGGCGACGGGCAGCGCTTCAAGATCGTCAACCAGCTCCTGTGCGGCGTCCACATCGCCGCCGCCGGTGAAGCCCTCGCGCTCGCCGACTCCATGGGCCTCGACCGGGCCCAGGTCCACGAGGTCCTCGGCACCGGCGCGGCGGCGTCGTTCATGTTCGGCGACCGCGGTGGACGCATGGTGGCCGAGGCCTTCGACGACGTCCGCAGCGCCCTCGACATCTTCGTCAAGGACATGGGGCTCGTCGGCGAGGCCGCACGCACCGTCCACCAGGAGACCCCCCTCGCCTCCACCGCCGAACAGCTGTACCTCCGCGGCCACCGCGCCGGCCTCAGCCGCAAGGACGACTCCGTCGTCTACCGCATCCTCCGCGCCGACGCGTAAGGGCCGCGGCGGGGCGTGAGCCACCGACGCCCCAGCGATCGGCCCGACCTGCCGGGGGAGAACGCCTCAGCGGAGACCTGAGTGCTGGGGCGGCGGGGAGGACGCACCAAGCCATGCGCAGCGGAGCCTCGTCCGTGACGAGCCGCGGTGAGACAACGTGGACGGATCCCACCGCACGTCGGTGAGATGCGTCCACGTTGTCTGGTCCCCCGAACAATGTGGACGTCGGGCACCGAATTTCGGTGCGATACGTCCACGATCCTTCGGGCACGGCCGGAGTGTCACCCCTGATCCCATGGGACGTCCGGCCGCAACGGTGAGATCCCGTGCTCTCGGCATCCTCGCCTTCACTTCGGCGAGGTCACCCGTGGCCAGGCCTCTCGCCCTCGCTGCGCCACCGGCGACATCCTCCGCTTCGCGAGGTCACCATGGACGAGCCCCTCGCTGGGCGACGCGTGCGTCCCGTCATGGCCTGAGACCTCACATCACCGACGGGGCCCTGCCGAGAGACGATCCTCACGGCAGGGCCCCGTCACGGTGCTTGGGCGCGAGCGGCCGGGTGCGGCTCGGGGGTCAGGCGTCGTCCCGCCCGGCGGCGCGGTGGACGAACTCGATGAGGGAGTTCTCCATCTCGGCGCGGGTCTCGGGCTCGTTGTGAACCTCGTGGCGGACGTCGGGGTAGATGTGGAGTTCGACGTCGTGGCCCTTCTCCTCCAGGCGCCGGGCGACCTCGCGCGCACCCTCGCCGTAGTTGGTCACCGGGTCCTCCGCGCCCGCGAAGATCGCGACGGGAACCTGCGGAAGGCGGTCGAAGAAGTCGTCGCCGTTGGCCTGGTCGTACACGTCGACGAAGCCCTGCAGGAACCGGTTGCTCAAGGGGGCGCCGAAGTTGTTGAAGGGGTCGCGGCCGTGATCACGGACGACGTCCGCGTTGCGCGCCACCCAGTCCGTCGGGCCGAAGTCCGGGCCGAGGCGGTCGTAGAAACCGTCGAACAGCTGGCCCACCAACGCATCCGCAGCGGGGGCGGAACCGTCGGCCGCCACGGCAGCCTTCAGGGCCTCGCGATCCAGCGTCGACTCGACACCGCGCATGCCCACGGCGATACCGCCCAGCGCGAGCCCGTCGACCTCGACACCCGGCTGCAGCACCAGCGCCCGCGCGATCATCGACCCCAGGCTGTGGCCGAACACCACGTACGGCAGGTCGGGGAACAGCTCCTTGGCCTTCCGGTACAGCGTCACCTCGTCCTGCACGATGACCGTCGCCGACTCGTCACCGGCGTCACCCCACGTCCCCGACTGCATCGCCGTCCGACCGTGACCCGCGTGATCGTCCGCGACCACGACGAACCCCGCATCCACCAGCGCGGCCGTCATGTGCAGGTACCGGCGGGAGTGCTCGCCGAGACCGTGGATGAGCTGGACCACCGCCACCGGCGTGACCGCCGGTTCGTACACCCAGGCCTGGATGGTGTCGGTGCCGTTGTGCGACGTGAACTCGAGTTCGCGCAGAGCCATGCTGACCTCCTCGTCATGTCCCTCGGGCGGGGAGCTCGACGGTATGACCCTACCGGACCTGACGACAACGGGATGTCCGGCCCCCGACCTCCGTCGCCAACTCGCGGAACTCCCTGTCGCGGGCGCTGAGAGCGGCAGGTACGCGCCCAGCCCGTCCCGAGAGCCGCGTGACCGGGTCCGGACCCGGCGGCCCGGCAGGGTCATCCCCGGTGGGGGGCCGCGTCCCGCCCGGATCATGCCTGACAAGCACATCCTCGTCACCGAGGACCGCCAGGGCATCCAGGAGCCCAGGTCGGTTCGTGATGACGCGTCGACGCGACGCCGTCTCCTCGAAGATGCGCGTGCAGATCGGCTCGAGCGCCCCCCGTTGCGACCTCGCGTCCCCAGGATCTGAGCCGAGCCGGACGAGTCCGATGAGCGCCATCAACCCGCGCGCAGACCTTTGCCGCACCGTCCAAGCGGGCAGGGACATGGGAGAACAAGTCGCATAAGGTTTATTGAACACGCTCGGTCCCCGGACCTTGGCGATGGAGCAGCTGTATTGGCCCCATGACCTGCAGAAACATGGCGGCTATCTGACCGGCGTCCCGACTGACAGGGACAGAGGTCGCGGGCCGAAGATGTTCTAGAGAACTTCGTGACCGCTTCCAATGTGGGTGCCGCGTTCCGCGCGGCCGCGGGACTCGGGGCGGATGCGGTGCTCGTGACGCCGCGCTGCGCCGACCCGCTGTACCGGCGGAGTGTGCGCGTCAGCATGGGGACGGTCTTCCAGGTGCCGTGGACGCGGCTGCCCGTGGACGCCGAGGGCGGCTGGCGGTCGGCACGCGAGGCGTTGCGCGAGGCGGGGGTGCACGTCGCCGCGCTCGCCCTCGCCGACGGCGCGGTTCCCCTGGATGCCTTCGCCGCGGCCCGTCCCGAGCAGGTCGCGCTCGTGCTGGGGTCGGAGGGCGACGGCCTGTCGCGGAACGCGCTCGCGTCGGCCGACACGATCGTCACGATCCCGATGGCCGGGGGAGTGGACTCGCTCAACGTGGCGTCCGCCGCCGCCGTCGCCCTGTGGGCCCTCCGCCCCGGGGCGTGAGCCGGGCACTCGCGCCGAGTACTGGGCAGTTGTGACGGGGTCGCGGCCGCGAGGCAGCAACGACTGCCAACAAGTTCCCCCGCGACGGCGCCCGGCGCGGGTCAGACGGGCTGGCCGGGACCGGCGGTGCGGTCGCGGGCGGGCGCCTGGGTCGTCACGGGCAGGGCGTCGGGGCGCTTCGCCGCGATGTTGTCGCCCGAGCTCTGGTGCCGCAGCCGCCGCAGCACCCACGGCACGAGGTGCGCGCGCGCCCACACGAAGTCGTTCGTGCGCGCCTCGCGCCACGTCAGCGTCGGCAACGGATCGGGCTGCATGGGCTGCAGCTCGTTCGGCACGTTGAGCGCGCGCAGCACCATCCGCGCGATCTCGTGGTGGCCGAGCGCGTTGTAGTGCAGGCGGTCGTCGTCGAAGAAGCGCATGTCCTGCACCTCTTTGAGCGCCCACTGGTCGGCGACGATCGCGTCGTAGCGGTGGGCGATGGCGCGGATGTTCTCGTTGTAGATCGCGACACGACCACGGATGCCTCGGAAGACGGGCGTGAACTCGGTGTCGACGCCCGTGAACACGACGACCGTCGCGCCCTGCGACGACAGGCGCGCCACCGCGTCGTCGAACTGCTGCGCGACGGCGTCGGGGTCGCCGCCCGGACGGATCACGTCGTTGCCGCCCGCCGAGAACGTGACGAGATCGGGGGTCAGCGCGAGCGCGGGCTCGATCTGATCGGCGACGATCTGCCCGATCAGCTTGCCGCGCACGGCGAGGTTCGCGTAGGCGAAGTCGTCGACCTGCGCGCCGAGCACCTCGGCGACGCGGTCGGCCCAGCCGCGGTGGTCGTCGGAGGTGCCGGGGATCGGATCGCCGATGCCCTCGGTGAACGAATCGCCGATCGCGACCATGCGACGCCACGGGTGCGCGCTCTCGTTCGGCACGTACGGCGACCGGTGTTCGTCGGGGGTGGGTTCGTTCCGGCTCATGGCTCTCCTGACTCGGGCTCCACCACGAGGCTACCCGCGTCGGCGTCCGGACGCGGAGCCCGACGTCGGTGACCTCGTTTAGGGTGGTCACTCGTGACGGCGGACGACGAGCGGCAGGAAGAGAGCGGCCCGTCGTCCCAGTTCGGTAACTTCGCCGCCGAGCACCTGTCGCCCGCGTTCCCGCAGCGCGCCCCCTGGGGAACCGCGCAGAACCTGCGCGCCTGGCAGGCCGAAGCCCTCGAGGAGTACTTCACCCTCGACGGACCGCACGGCCCCGGCAAGGGTCCCCGCGACTTCCTCGCTGCGGCCACGCCCGGCGCCGGCAAGACGACCTTCGCCCTCCGTCTCGCCTCGGAGCTCCTGCGCCGCCGCGTGGTCGAGCGCATCGTCGTCGTCGCGCCGACCGAGCACCTCAAGACCCAGTGGGCCGACGCCGCCGCCCGGGTCGGCATCCGCCTCGACCCGCGGTTCAGCAACCGCCAGCACACCCACGCGCGGCACTACCACGGGGTCGCGGTCACCTACGCGCAGGTCGCGGTCAAGGCATCCGTGCACCGCCGCCTCGTCGACGAGAAGCCGACGCTCGTCATCCTCGACGAGGTGCACCACGGCGGCGACGCGCTCAGCTGGGGCGACGCGCTGCGCGAGGCGTACGGGCGGGCGACCCGCCGGCTGCTGCTGAGCGGCACGCCGTTCCGGAGCGACACCGCGCCGATCCCGTTCGTGGAGTACCACCCGAACGAGAAGGGCATCCGCCTCTCCCGCACCGACTACAACTACGGCTACGGTCGCGCTCTCGCCGATGGCGTCGTCCGCCCGGTGCTGTTCCTCGTCTACTCCGGCAAGATGCGCTGGCGCACGAAGGCGGGCGACGAGCTCGAGGCGCACCTCGGCCAGGACAACACCAAAGACGTGACGTCGCAGGCCTGGCGGACGGCGCTCGATCCCGAGGGCGACTGGATCCCCGCGGTGCTGCGCAGCGCCGATCGGCGGCTCTCCGAGGTGCGGCAGGACGTGCCGGATGCCGGGGGCCTCGTCATCGCGACGGATCAGACCGCCGCGCGCGCCTACGCCTCGATCCTCCAGGGGATCACGGGCGAGGCGCCGACCGTGGTGCTCTCGGACGACAAGGCCGCGTCGGGACGGATCGAGACCTTCGCGAACGCGACGACCCGGTGGATGGTCGCCGTGCGGATGGTGTCGGAGGGCGTCGACGTGCCCCGGCTCGCGGTCGGCGTGTACGCCACGAGCGCGTCGACGCCGCTCTTCTTCGCGCAGGCGATCGGCCGCTTCGTGCGCGCCCGGCGTCGCGGCGAGGCTGCGTCGGTGTTCCTGCCGAACGTTCCCGTGCTCCTCGGGCTGGCCGGCGAGATGGAGCGCGAGCGCGACCACGCGCTCGACCGCGAGGCGGGCGACGACGACGGGCTCGAAGACACCCTGCTCGCGGAGGCGGAGCGCGAGGAAAAGGCATCCGACGACCTCGAGCAGGAGTTCTCCTATCAGGCGCTCGGCTCCGTCGCGCACTTCGATCGGGTGCTCTACGACGGCAAGGAGTTCGGCCAGCTCGCCGTGCCGGGCACGCCCGAGGAGGAGGAGTTCCTGGGGCTTCCGGGCCTCCTCGAACCCGAGCACGTGCACGAGCTGCTCATGCAGCGCCAGGCGCGCCAGGGTCGGCACCGGCGGGTGCGCGAGGCCCGCGAGGGTGGCGGCGCGACGAGCGCGAACGGCGCGGGCGAGGGGGCGTCGGATGCGTCCGCCGCGGGCGGTCTCGACGCGGGCCTGCCCCCGGCGCTGCACCGCACGCTGCGCGAACAGCGTCAGCTGCTCAACAGCATGGTCGGGCTCTACGCCCGGCAGAGCGGCGAGCCGCACGGCGCCGTGCACGCGGAACTCCGGCGGTTGTGCGGCGGGCCCGAGGTGGCCCGTGCGACCGTCGCGCAGCTGCAGGCGCGCATCGACGTGCTGCGCCGCCGCGTGCATTCCTGATCGCGCCGCCGGCCGGAGGCGCTCGCGCCAGGGACCGGTCGCGTTCAGGGGCCGGTCTCGCCGTGCTTCGGATCCCCGAAATGCTGGCCATCGGGGCCCTTCGACCGGCGCGCCCGGCCGCCGTCGGTAGCGTGGGACCGACCCGAGGAGAGCCCGTGACCGCGACCCCGCCCGAACCCACCAAGGCCGACCGCCGCAGGTGGGCGCGTTACCTCGCCGAAGAGCGTGCCGAGGCGCAGGTCTACCGCGACCTCGCCCGCCGGCGTGAGGGGGAGGAGCGCGAGATCCTGCTCGCCCTCGCCGAGGCCGAGGGCCGCCACGAGCAGCACTGGCTCGACCTGCTCGGCGGCGAGCCGCAGCGCCTCCCCGCCCCGAGCGTCGGCGCTCGCACGCTCGGCTGGATGGCACGCCGGTTCGGTTCGATCTTCGTTCTCGCCCTGGCGCAGAACGCCGAAGGACGCTCGCCCTACGACAGCGAGCCGTACGCCTCGGCGCAGATGGCCGCCGATGAGAAGGTGCACCGCGAGGTCGTCCGCGGGCTCGCCGCGCGCGGGCGCCGCCGGCTCTCCGGCACCTTCCGCGCAGCAGTCTTCGGCGCCAACGACGGACTCGTCTCGAACCTCGCGCTCGTGATGGGCATCGGCGCGACGGGCGTCTCGGCGCAGTTCGTTCTCTTCAGCGGCATCGCGGGCCTCCTCGCCGGCGCCCTGTCGATGGGTGCGGGGGAGTACGTGTCGGTGCGCTCGCAGCGCGAGATGCTGGATGCCACCCAGCCGAGCGACTACGCCGATGCCGCCCTCCCCGATCTCGATCTCGACGCGAACGAGCTGGCCCTGGTGTACCGCACCCGCGGGATGCCGGAGGCGGAGGCGGAAGCCCGCGCGCGGCGCGTGCTCGAGGCGGCGCGCACCCTCGATGGGTCGAGTCCCGCCACCGATGCGCTGACGCTGCCGGGCGACCACGAGGTCGTCGGGAGCGCGTTCGGCGCCGCGGCATCCAGCTTCCTGTTCTTCGCGTCGGGGGCGATCATCCCGGTGCTGCCGTGGATCTTCGGCCTCAGCGGCACGGCGGCAGTCGTGCTCGCCCTGGTGCTCGTCGGGATCGCGCTGCTCGCCACGGGCGCCATGGTGGGACTTCTCTCCGGCGCCCCGCCGCTCAAGGGTGGTCTTCGTCAGCTCGCGATCGGCTACGGCGCTGCGGCGGTGACGTACGTGCTGGGACTGGCGTTCGGGGTCTCGGCCGGGTGATCGGCGGCCGCGGTTTTCGACGACCGTTCAGACGTGGTAATGTCGATCCTCGGTTGCGAAAGCACCGAAACCACCTTGCGCGGGTGGCGGAATAGGTAGACGCGCTAGCTTGAGGTGCTAGTGCCCGTATAGGGCGTGGGGGTTCAAGTCCCCCCTCGCGCACGCGAATGAAATGGCCCCTGACCTGGGATTTAGTTCCTAAGGTTAGGGGTCGTTTTCGTTGGGAGTGCTAGAAAAAGTGCTAAGGGGCGATGTGCGAGTGGTTGAGGACGGCCACAGAAACGGTGCTTAGCGGTTCCGTGAGGTGAGGACGCAGCCACCTCAGTCGATGAGAGCAGCGTTGGATAGGCTCGAAGTATGAAGTTGAGCACAGCGGCGCTTGTTGGCGTGATTCTCTCGATCGCCTTAGTCCTTGCGGGTGCTCTCGTTATCACCTTTACAGCCCTCGGTGTCGTCGGCTTCGTCCTCATCGTGCTCGGGATTTGTTTCGAGATCTACGCGGTTACCCGCCCTCGACGCTCGGCTTAGCGGTTCGGAGTCTTACAATCGTCGCTCTCCTGGATCAGCCGTTCAGGTGGGCGGCGAAGCGGTCTACTGCCGAGCGCTGCATGGTCGGGGTGACGTGGGAGTAGATGTTCATCGTCGTGGTGATCGTTGAGTGGCCCAGGCGCTCCTGCACGACCTTGGGATGCTCCCCGAGTTCCAGCAGCAGGGTCGCGTGAGTGTGACGCAGCCCCTTGATCGTGACCCGATGCAGGCTGTCGAACTTCGCGGTCACCCACTTGAGGCGTCGATCCCAGCGGCTCGTCATTGCGTCGGGTGAGCGGAGCTTCCCGTCATCGTCGCCGAAGACGTAGGCGTCGGCCTTCGCCAGCTCGAACGACACCTCCGCGCGGGTGACCTTGTACGAGGCGAGCACCTTCAACGTCTCGGCGTCCACGTCGATGACACGGGCCTGTCCGGTCTTGGTGGTCTTCGTCTTCGTCCAGTCGTCGGTATCGACGGCGCGACGGATGCTGACCCGCATCGTTTTCGCGTTGATGTCCGACCACTTGAGGGCGAGCGCTTCCGAGCGACGCATTCCCGTGTAGGCGATGAGCCGCCACAGTGGGAACAGCTCGTCTTCCAACTCGTCGCGGTTCCAGGTGAGGAACGTCTGCAACTGCTCGGCCGTCCAGGTCGCGATCTCGGGTTTCTGCGCCCGCACCTCGCTGGACTTCGGCGGCTTGACGGTGCGCTTCTTCTTCGCCGGGTTCACCGTCAGGTCCCCGTCGTCTATCGCGGCGTCGAGGATCGCGCCGAGCACGACGTGCACCTTGTGGACGCTGTTGGCTGACAGCGGCTCGCCCTTGCCGTACTCGTCGCGGCGGCCGTGGTCTTCGAGGTCGCGGTAGTGGCGCGCGATCCGGGTCGCAGTCAGCTTGTCGAGCCGGATACTGCCGAGCTGGGGGCGGATGTGGTTGCGGATGATCTTCTTGTACCCCTTGATCGTGGACGCCGCGAGCTTCAACCCCGACACCCACTCATCCGCATAGGTGCCCACCGTGGGCACCTTGTTGCCGAACTTCTCGTTCTGCTTCCGCTGCTTCAGCGCCTCCTGCAAGGCGTCGTTCGCCTCGTCGGTGCTGGTGAACCCGGAACGGGTCAGCCGCCGCGATCCCATCTCGGGGTATTCGGGGTCTTTCAGGACGTAGATCTGGAACCGCCACCGCTTGCCCTTGTCGGTGTCGTAAGCCTGGATCGAGCCGGGCTGCCGTGAGCGCGAACGCCGTTGCTGCTTCTCACCCCCGCTGCCCTGCTCGGCGGGCTGCCTTTTCGCGGTCATGACCGTGTGCTCCTTGCCGTCGTCGTGCCGGGCTGGTGGGTCTGGGCGTAGTTGTCGATGTAGTCGGCGGCGTTGAACACTCTCCCCTCGGGATCGAGCTGCACGCCGCGTTCCCGGATCACGCGCGCTCGTGCTCTGGCCGTGTCCAGCCGCTCTTGGTAGGCGGCGATGGTCTTGGGGTGTGCCTGAGTTTTCTCTGGGTCGTCTCTGCTGGGGGCGGTCATGCTCGCGAGGGTGGTTTCGAGGTGGTGGATGCGGTCGGTGCAGATGACCCATTCCTGCTGCCAGTAGTTGAACAGCCCCTCATCGGTGAGCACGAGTTCCCCGCGCATCCACCTGTCGATCTCTTCCGGCTCATACCCTTCCGGCACCCCAGTGAGGGTCGTCTGCTCGTCCGGTGGGGTCAGGAGGGCGGCGGGGGTGGTGCGCAGCAGGTAGGCGATCACGGTCAGGTCGTCCACGTCCACGCGGCGATCCCCGGCCTCCAGCTTGCTGATGCCCGAGGTGGAGAGCTTTCGCCCTGCGGCTTTCAGCCCGTCGGACATGGTGCGCAAGTCCATGCCGATCGCTTGCCGGGCGGCTCGGATGTTCTGCGCGACGTGCGTGTTCGTGATGCCTGCGGGGTTGCCCCGCACCCTCTCTGTTTCCATAGTAGAAAACTACAACGCAATGCTTGACAGCGCAAGTGCGATTCTCTACGGTGGGATGAACCACAGTTCTCGGCGCTGACACGAACGGATGGCGCGACATGCGACAGAGCACCCTCGACATGGACGACCTCCGGGGGCGGCGCAGCCTCGTCATCACCCGCAAAGAAGCCGCCGAAGCCCTCGGCGTCGATCCGCGCACGATCACCACGAGCATCAACGAGGGCACCATCCCACATGTGAAGCTCGGGCGGCGCATCGTGATCCCGCGCGAGAAGTTCCTTGCCCTCTTCGCGGACGCCGTGACCGATACCGGCGATTCCTGACCCTCCCACTGGTGGTGCCGAATCGGCACCCCCGCCCTCGTCGGTCGTTAGCGCTATTCGAGGTTGAGGATCTTTGAGCGGACGAACTTTCCGACTCCGCGGATGAACCGGTCTCCGGGGTTTCCGTAGGGGTCGTCGGTGACCATGTAGGTCCAGGTCGCGGAGGGCCGCCTGAGCCCCAGCTCTGTGAGGTCACGGCCGATATCGTCGGCGCTGAGACCGGCGATGAAGTCTGCGGCGGCCTGATAGGTGCGGTCGAAGAAGCCGTGGAACTCGCGCAGGGCGAGTCGGTGGAACTCGTCGGCGGGTTTCTCACCGCCGAGGGCTCGGAGATGGATGCCGTCTCTGATCTCCTGCAGGACGGTCAGGTGCGAGACCCACTGCTCATCCAGGAAGAACAGGGCGACAGCTCGGGTGGTCTCTGACACGCGCGCCAGGTCCCGAGCGTCCACGAGTCGACGCCAGTGCTTGGGGATGAGGTCTTTCACTCGCTCGTCCGACGCCGAGCCGTGGATGATCTCTCCACGATGGGCGAGGACGGATGCTCTTTGTGCGGCTATGGCGCGGTTGTAGACCCAGGTTGCGCGATGGCGGTCTGTGCGCAGGCTCTCCGCGATCGCCTGACACTGATCGGCGATCGTCTGACGTGTGACTCCGGGCAAGGCATCTTGCTCCCGGTCGATGCGGGTGAGCATTCGGTCGGTGGCGTGCAACTGGATCACGTCGTCCTCGAAGCTGAGGAACGTGCGGCTGATGCCAGGATCACCTTGCCGACCCGCGCGTCCGCGCAGTTGGGCGTCGAGGCGCCGGGACAGGTATCGGCTTGTCGCGATCACGGCGAGGCCACCTGCTGCCAGGACCCGGTCGTGGTCGAGTTCGCTCACTCCGCCGAGACGGATGTCGGTTCCTCGACCGGACATCTGCGTCGAGATCGTCACCGCCCCGTACTCGCCCGCACGAGCCACGATCTCCGCCTCTTGCGCATCGTTCTTCGCATTCAGTACCCGAACCGGCACGCCGGCGGCATCGAGGCGAGCGGCGAGGGCTTCGGACTCGGCAACGCTCTGCGTCCCCACGAGCACCGGCTGCCCGGCCCGGTGTCGTGTCGCCACTTCGGTGATGATGGCCGTGAGCTTAGCTTCTTCGGTCAGAACGATGCTGTCGGCGACATCGACCCGCTGGTTCGGTTCGTGCCGCTCGACGCGGCCTGCGGGGAGCTTGTAGAACTCGATGAGTTCTTCTGCGACTGCGGTGACGGTGCCGCTCATCCCCGCCCTGGTCTCGTACTGGAGCAGAAGGTCTTGGACGGTGATCTGGTCGAGGATCACGCCGGGCGCTGACACGGGCAGATGCTCCTTCGCTTCGAGTGCGGCATGGAGGCCGTCGGGCCAGCGTTGCAGGTGCGCGACCCGACCGCGGGTGGTGTTGATCAGCGTGATCTTTCCGTCGGTCACCAGATAGTCCACGTCACGCTGCACCAGTGTCCGGGCGTGCAGGGCGAGGTTGATGCGAGTGAACATCGCCAGGTGCTCGGTGTCGTAGAGGTTGATCCGGCCGAGCTTCGCCTCCAAACGATCGAGCCCGTCATCGGTCAGGCTTGCGGTGGCCAGGTCTCCGTCAACGGTGAAGTCCTCATTCGGGATGAGAGCTTCCACCAGAGCAGTGGCCTGGTCGAACTCGTCCGCCTCGTGATCCGACGAGCCTGCGAGCACGAGTGGGACCATCGCCTCGTCGATCATCACCGCATCCACCTCGTCGACGACCGCAACATCGAACACCGGTGCCACCCTCTCCTGCTCGGTGACTGTGAAACGGTCTCGGAGCACATCGAACCCGATCTCGCTCACCGGCGCGTACACGACATCGCACTCGTAGGCGGTGCGGCGATCCTCATGCGAGGTGTGCTGGCCGATCCAGCCCACGCTCACGTCCAGCAGATCGAAGAACGGCGCCATCCAAGCCGCATCACGCTCGGCGAGATAGTCGTTCACCGAGATCACATGCACCCGCCGCCCCGCGACCGCGAACCCCGCGGCGGCGAGAGCGCCGACGAGCGTCTTGCCCTCCCCGGTATCCATCTCCACCGCGTGACCCGACAACAGCGCACAGCACCCCAACAGCTGCTCATCGAATGCCCGCAACCCCACCGTGCGATCCGCTGCCTCCCGCGCAACCGCGAGGTAGCGTGCCGTTGCCTCCCGGTGCAGCCGCTTCTCCCCGGTGCGCAGATACAGTGCTGCTGCTTCGGAACGCAGCCCGTCGTCGTCCAGTGCTCGCATCCGGTCTTCGAGCGCGTTCGCATCGCGGACGATCGGCAGGTAACGGCGGAAGGACACCGCGCCCGGCAACCCGAGAAGATGCGCGGCCCAGCCAGGAACAGACGGCCTCATCGTGGCGTCCCCACGGACACCAGGACCGCGAGCAACGGCACCACCCGAGCTGCCGGAACCTCGTATAGGCCTCGGCCGGGAGAGACGAGCCATCCCGTCGTGGTCAGCTCTTTCAGGTGGTGGTAGACCTGACCACTCGTCCCGCTCTCCAACGCCTCGACCAGACCAGACGCGGTGACCGTCCCGTGCAGCACCGCATGCAGAATCGCCAGACGAACCGGATGCCCCAACGCATCCAGCGTGCCCGCGTGCTCGGTCCAGTCCTGCGCCAGAACCTCGGACGCGGCCAGCCCATACTGCCACTGCACGGCACCGCCTGTCGGCAGATCGACAGCACCCGTGTACAGCACCGCGCCGCCCTCGGGAGCACGACTCTTCAACCCCTCCAACGCCCACAACGCCTCAGCCATCGAGGCCGCTGCTTCCGCGCCGGATGGGACGACAGTAGTAGCGGAACGCCCTTGCAGTTCCACCACGGCTTGTTCCAACACGCTCAACCGCGCCTCAACATCACCTGCACTCATGCACAGATTCTACGGTAGAACGTAATCACGGAACTTGACGAGCAGTTGCACCGACGAGGAAGTCATACGGCGCGTGAGGCTTGGCAAGTTACCTTGCGGCAAGTAAACTTGTGACATGGAGCCGGAACCGATCATCCTGGACAGTGCCCACCGGCACGGCGTCTCGGATGCGGCGATGCTCCATGCGCTCCGTTTCCCTGTCCGGCACTTCGTGCAAGACGATGCGATGACCATGTTCATCGGCCCCGACGAGACCGGCACCCTGGTCGAAGTCGGCGTCATCGAATGGCACGGCATCCTCGCTATCGCGCACGCGATGCGTCCGACCCGACCCAAGTATCTGAGGTGAACATCATGGCTCCACGCTCTATCGAAGACATCAAGGCCCGCGCCGACGAGTTCGCGGACGCGTTCGAGAACTACGACCCCCAGCCTGGCGACCAAGACGCCCCGATCCCGCCCGTGATGGCGGTCAGGCTCGCCGCCTGGCGACGCGACACCGCCGAACGCGAACTCGCCGACGCCGTACGCGCCGCGCGCGAGAAGCGGCTGTCGTGGCGCGAGGTTGGTGAGGCGATCGGCACCAGTGGCGAGGCCGCACGTCAGCGCTACAGCGCCAGTGCATAGGCCGCTCGGTACGCTGTGAGCATGGAGTTGTTCGGGTGGATCGCGGTCGCTGTCGGCATGGCGCTGTTCATCGTGTCGTTTGCGCGGATGGTTCGCGCGAACCTCGATAGGCGTATCCCGTACTTCCGAAACGTTGAGGTCAATCCCTCGGGCACGATCGCCATGAGGAGCATCGGGGCAGGCGTGCTCGTCATCGGCGCGGCAGCTCTTGCTCCCACGCTTGGCTATTGGGTTGCGCCAATCGTGTTCGCTCTGCCGCTGATCGTGATGCCTGCCACGATCGCGGTACACAACCGCAGGTTCCGACCGCCGCCTGACAAGACTGCTCACAAGCCAAGTCCGGGCCGTCCTCGCGGCTGATCCGGCCCGGTCCCCGTCGGCCCCGCGTGGCGGCGGGCGAGAGCTTCCTGGCGGGCTTGCAGCGCTTCGCGCTCAACCCGTTGCTGTTCTCGGCGCTGGGTGAGCCAATCGGCGGCCTCCGCAACGGGCCGTGCGTCCAGCTCCGCAATGACCCGCCGCGCCTCGGCTGCCCGCTTCCTGGCGTGTTCGGCGTCGGCTCTCGGGTTGAGGATGCGGAAGGTGCCCCGCATCTGCCGTGCCTGCTCCGCTCCGTACACCTGCACGGTGAGGCGATCCCGCTCGGCGGCCTGCCGCTCGGCCGTCTGCTGCTTCGTTGTCTCCGCTTCGCTGAGGGCCTGTTCAGCCGCCCGCACCTCGGGGTGGGCGTCAGCGTGCTCCGTCGCGATCGTCTGCGCCCACTCGGCGACGGGACGCAAGAGAGACGGTGCGGTGCCCCAGGTCTGGGAGACACGCTGGTCGATCTTCTCGACCGACTCTTCCGCGGCGATGATGTTCCGGGCGGCGGCGCGCTTGCGCCCGAACCTCGCCGCCCTCGCCTCCTCTCGGGCGGCATGGAAATGCGCGCGAGCGTGCACGAGTTCTTGCCCGTCCGCCCGCGCCTGCCTCTCCACCTCAGCGGCGACCGTCTGACGGGTGTGCTCTGCAAGCTCCTTCGCCTGGGCCACATGCTCGGCGTGTTCCTCGGCTTCGACGTGATGCGCTTGTTTCTGTGCGGCGAATCGTGCGGCGGCGTCCTCGAACAGTGCCGCGTTGACCTAGGAAGGGTGCTGTCTCCCCGCGCTCCGGTGGCGCCCGGGGCTTGACCCCTGATCTTGGACACGGTGTCATTTCGGTTATGCCGCTTCCGTGAGGGTAGCTGATCTCGCGGCCGCGTAGGTGTTCTCGTAGCTGTTCGGGGTGATCTGGCCGATCGCGGAGTGGCGTCGGCGCGTGTTGTATCGGTTCGTCCACCGGAACACGGCCCGGTAGGCGGTGGCTTGATCGGGGAACGCCGACGCGCCTTGGAGGAGCTCGCGTTTGAGCGCGGCGTTGAAGCTCTCGGCCAGCGAGTTGTCGGCGCTCGTGCCCACCGCGCCCATGGACTGGGTCACCTTGAGCTGCTCGCAGAGTGCTGCGTAGGCTTTCGACGCGTAGACCGAGCCGTGGTCGCTGTGGAACACTGCGCCGGCCAGCGATCCGCGGTCGCGGTGCGCGCCGCGGAGAGCGCCTTCGACGAGTTCGGTGCGCATGTGGTCGGCGACCTGCCAGCCGGCGAGCTTGCGCGACCCGAGGTCGATGCAGGTCGCCAGATACAGGTTGCTGCCGTCCGCGATGGGGAGGTAGGTGATATCGCCGACATACCTGCGGTTCGGCTCCCCGGTGCTGAAGTCCCGCCCGATCAGGTCGGGGAACTTCCGTCCGGACTGGTCCGGGATCGTGGTCTTCACCCGGCGGCGCAGTCGGATCCCCGCGAGCGCGTGTTCCCGCATCACCCGAGCGACCCGCTTATGATTCACCCGCCCGGCGGCGGGGACGCCGTCGTTGAGGTCGGCAGTGATCCTCGGTGCCCCGTAGGCGCGGTCACCACCCTGCGCGGGGTCCTGCAGCACCCGGATCCGTGCCGCCAACCGGGCGTCGTCCGCGGCTCGCGCGGCCCGTCCCGGGGCTGCGGCCAGCCACGCGTAGAACGAGGACCGGGCGATCTCGATGACCTCACACAACCGCTTCACGCCGTAGGCGTCCTTGTGGTCCTCGACGAACTGGAAGCGGTTCACCAGTTCGTCTCCGCAGCGAAATACTTCGCCGCCTGACGGAGGATGTCCCGCTCCGTCTCGAGCTTGACCTGCTCCGCTCTCGAGACCGCTAACTCGGCTTCCAACCGGATGATCCTCGCCGCCTGCGACTCCGACCGCACCGACACCGGCGGCGACACCGAACCGGCCGCAGCGGTCCCGGATCCGAGCTTGTCGACCCATTCCTTCAACGCACCACGGGAGATCCCCAAATCGGCCGCGATCGCTTTCAGCGTCGCGCCCGGCGTGGACTCGTACAAATCCACCGCACGCTGCCGGAACTCGTCCGTGTAGTTCTTCCTTGCCATCCCTCAGATTCTCGCTTCCCCAGCATCGTGCTGGAATCAGCGTGTCCAAGATCAGGGGTCAAGCCCCCCCATTCTGCCCAGATGTCTCTCCCTTTTAGGAGGACCAGAGTCGGCTGATTCCTTTCTTGCTTCGGGGCGGGAAGTTGCTGGCATGGAGTTTCGGGATCTACGTCATCGGCGCGTGCAATCCGAACTTCCGAGAGCAGTTCGTTTCCGAAGCGGACCGGGTAACCTTGCGGGGGGCGAGGGGTCACCAGGGGCCCTCGGATTGAGTAGTTGCCCGTGTCGATGTTGACATGGCGCAGACGTTTGGCATCCAAGAATCGGCCACTTAGCTGTGATGTCCAGGGACGTTGTTGCGTGAATCGCTCGTGATTTCTGAGGGGTGAAGGCCTCCGGTTGCGAGAGTGGAGCTGTTTAGAAACCGCTCACGCAACACAGGAGGCCTTCATGTCCCACGCTAACGCTGCTCTGACCCCGCGCGCTCGTTTGCGGCTGGCCAAGCTCATTGTCGAAGAGCATTGGTCCGCCACTGTCGCGGCGAAGATGTTCATGACCTCGCCGCCTACGGCGCGGAAGTGGGCCGCCAGGTTCCGCGTCGAGGGGGCAGCAGGGATGCTCGACAGATCCAGCCGGCCGCGATCGATGCCGACCAAGACCCCTCCCGAGCTGGTCAAACGGATCGTGAAGGCACGGTGGCGACGCCGGCTCGGCCCGGCGCAGATCGCCGCGGAGCTCGGCCTCCCGACCTCGACTGTTCATGCGGTACTGGTGCGCGCGCGGATCAACAGACTCAGTCATATCGATCGGGTTACCGGCGAACCCATCCGCCGATACGAGCATCCCCATCCCGGATCGATGATTCACGTCGACGTGACCAAATTCGGCAGCATCCCCGATGGTGGTGGCTGGCGGTTCGTCGGCAAGCAGCAAGGAGACAAACACAAGGCGACGACGGCTCTCCGCACGGGAAGAACCAGCAAAGGTCACCCGAACATCGGCACCGCATTCGTCCATACCGTTATCGATGACTTATCCGGCTAATTGGCCTCGGGTTTGCGTTTGGCCGGATAAGGCTCAGCCGCGGCCGAGTTGTCGGAGTTGCGCGTCGTGGTGGCGGACGGTGTCGGCGAGAGTCTGGACGGCTTGGCGGAGGGTGGCTAGTTCGTCGGTGATCGCGGTCATGCTGCCGTCCGGGGCGACCTGCCGGTGGTGTTCGATGAGGGCGTGGAGTTCGGGGTTGCGGTAGATCGTGGACCTGGAGATCCCGGCGTGTTCGGCGACCTTGGCGATTGTGATGGGATGCCCGTTTCGGGCGAGATCGGCGCAGGCGCGTTCGATCTGGTTCAGCGTGGGACTGGTCATCCGGTCTGTGTCTCCGAGTCGGCGATGAGCGCGTCGAGGCGGGCGATGAGCTTGTGGTGGCGGTCGGCCTCGTCGATCCATCCTCGCTCTTCCGCGTCGCGGGCGAGGGCTTCGGCGTCGACGCGTTGCGCGGCGAGAATCGGCAGTGATGAGGGTTCTGACCGGTAGGACGGGCAGTGCTCGCAGATGTTCGCGTAGCTGCATGCTCCCTGCGCTGGGGTGCGGAGGCAGAACCCGCCGGCCATCCGCGACTTCAGCAGCGGGGTGTCTTTCCAGTCGCGCCCGCCAGTGATGACCGTCAGCGGCAACTGGGTGCGCCCGGCCGTGTCTCCGGCAGCAGCGGCGGTGGTGTTCTGTTTCGCGAGGTCGAGGGCTCGTTCGTATTCGGTTCGGACCGTCGCGTCGAACAACCGCCCGTAGCGGAGGCTCATCTCCGCGGACTGGTGGCCGAGGAGGGCCATGAGGGCTTGCAGGGAGACGCCAGCATTGACCAGCGCGGTCGCGTAGGTGTGTCGCAGCTGGTGGGAGGTGACGTGCCCGAGCCCCGCGGTCTCGGCGGCGTGATCGAGCTCGCGACGGACGCCTTGCTGTGTGAGCCGGCGGCCGAGGTAGGTGAACAGGAACTGCGTGGGCCGCCGGTAACGCGGATGCGGGAGGGGTCTGCCGTGGGAGCGGATCTGGGCGACCCGGTCGATCACTTCGAGCGTCTCGGGATCGAGAGGGACCATGCGTTCGGTAGCGAGCTTGCCGAGCGGGACCTTCAACCATGCCCCGTTCCCGTCGAGCTCGTGAACGCAGTCCAACTCGAGATCAAGCAGTTCCCCGATCCGCAGCCCGCAGGCCCGCTGCAATCGCAGCGCCAGTGCGGCCAGCTCGTTATCGGGATGCTCCGTCAGCGCTGCGGTGAGTCGCCGGTCGGCGTCGATCGGAAGGTAGCGGGGCAGCACTTGCGGGAGCTTGGGGATGTCGTCGCGGAACAGCACCTTCCGCGGTGGCGCGGCGTCCCAGCCCCATTCGGTGATGTCGCGCAGGAACGTCGCGACCGCGACGACCCGCCGGTTGCGGTCCCCGATGCTGATCGGGGCCCCGTCCTTGTCGCTGGCCGTGTCGACCAGCGACGCGAGGAACGGCTCGATGTGACGGCGGCGATCCAGATCCCGCACGGAAGTCAACGCGGGGTCGGTGTCGGTGAGGAAGACCCCGAAGTGCTTCAGCCGGGTCGCCGTCGCCGATACCGTCTTTCGGTCGCAGGTCGCGCGTTTGCGTTCCAGGTAGCCGACCAGCTCCGCTCGCAACGGCGCGGAGACCTCGGCGAGCCGCTCCTCGTAAGGGACCGGGCCGCCAGTCCGGGGTGGGGAGTCGAGCACACCGAGGTGGAACAGCACCATGTGCGCCATGCTGATCGCCGAGAAGTAGTGGCGATGCGAGATCCCCGTCGCGTGCTCGCGTTCCCGGCAGGCCGCGGCGAACTCCTGGAGGTCGTCGACGGTGAGTTGCCGCATCGGCTTCCCGGTCTGGATCAGTAGCCGGATCGGGGCCTGGGAGCCGGTCGCGAGCCTGGTGCGAGCGGTGAACCCGAGCTGTTCGGCCTCGTGAAGGAACCCGTCGATCTCGGCCCGCAGCGGGCTGGTCTGGATCTCCCGCCAAAGCGGTGACAGCTTCCTCGACAGCAGGTAGTCGTAGCCTGGCCGCAACCCGCCGTGCAGCATCAGGAACGTGATCACCGGACGCGTCGCCGACCCCGCCGACAACCGCTCCGCAAGCGGCGTCGCGGCCCAGTCCTGCGGGTCCGACCAGGTCTCGAAGAACCGTCGCGCCGCCCGCTCGTAGGGGAGATTTCCTCGGCCCGTCGCCGTCAGATGACGCAGATACGCGTCCCGGAGATCGGAGCCTCGCAGCAACGCGATCGGGGCGTCACCGCTGCTGAGCGCGGATGCGTTCGCGTGCCGCATCGAACTGGGCCTTCACATGAGCAGGAGCGAGGTGGACGTAACGGGCGGTGGTATCGACGTGAGCGTGACCGAGGAGCGCCTGCATCACCGCGAGATCGACACCGGCCTCGGCGAGGACTGTTCCGAACGTGTGACGCAGCGCGTGCGGGTGCCCGCCGGTCACCCCGGTCAGGCCCCGGTGATAGCGGAACACCGTCCGCAACCCCGCCGCCGTCAACGGGCCGCCCCGATGCGGGCCCTTCCCGACCAGGAACAGGATCTCGGAGTCCGACTCGGGCCGCTCGGCGAGGAGGTAGACATCGATCACCGACGCGACATCCGCATCCAGCGGGACACGACGCTGCTTCGCGCCCTTCCCGGTGACAGTGATCCAGCGGCCGCCGATATCGACGTCCTTCACGTGGAGGCCGAGGACTTCCATCGACCGCAGCCCGCACCACAGCATCAGCCCGGCGATCGCCCGATCCCGCCAGGTCCGCAGACTCCCCACCAGCGTCGCCGCGTCCTGCGGCGACAGCGCGACCGGCAACCGTCGCGGCTCCCGCAACCGCAACGCGAACCGTGCTGCGGGGCGTCGGACCGTGTGAGCGAGCATCCCCGACCGCTCCCCGCTGGTCCGCCAACGCGCTTCCCTGCCCCGCGGGACCGGGTTGCGTCTGGCCGGGTCCCGCAGTCCCGCATACGTGAACAGCCCTGAGATCGCCGCGAGCCGGCGGTTGATCGTCGTCGCCGCGTAACGATCCAGCCGGCGGCCGTCCATCCCGACGACGTTCGGTCCCGGCCTGCCGGGCAGCGTCGCCTCGCGACATGCGCGGAGGAACCCGAGGAGGTCATCGGTCGTGACCCCCTCCAGCGGGCGGTCCTGCCCGGTCAGCCAGCGGCAGAATGCGAGCAGGTCATACCCATACGACCTCACCGTCGCCGGCGAGTAGTTCCGATCCAGCAGATGCGCGAGGTACTCGTCCACCAACCCGAACCGGGCGGCGTGCTCACCGGCGAGCACCCACTCGCCGTCACGCTGCTCGAGCCGCAGGACTTCCTTGTCCGTCATGCGACACATGTTGCACCCGCGACCCAGAAGACCGACGCACCTCATCGTGCTCGGCGTGTCGCCGCAAGGGATCCAGGATGGAATAGCCGGTTAAGAGGGATACTCCCGCGTTGCCTACGCCGAGATCTGCGCCGACGAGAAAGCCGTCACGGCGATCGGTGTCCTTGAACGCGCTGTCGCCTGGTTCGCAGATCGCGGCGTCACAGTCGAGCGCGTCTTATCCGACAACGGGTCGGCCTATCGCTCCTACGCATGGCGAGATGCCTGCACCCTGCTCGGCGTCCGACACAAGCGCACCCGCCCCTATCGTCCACAGACCAATGGCAAGATCGAGCGGTTCCACCGCACCCTCGCCGACGGCTGGGCCTACGCACGCTTCTACGGATCAGAATCCGAACGCCGAGCCGCGCTACCCGCCTGGCTACACACCTACAATCATCACAGGCACCACTCCGCAGTCGGAGCCGCACCCATCAGCAGACTCAACAACCTGCCTGGACATCACACTTAGCGGATCTCTGATCACAGCGTCGTCGTCCCACGAGTCCCACAGCGCCTGGAGAACGCGAGCGAACTGTGGATCGTGACTCTCGTCTGCGAGGACCCAGCCTGACCGTCCCTGCGACACGTAGTCAAGAGTGGCAAGTTGGGAAGCGACGTGGAATGGCTCGCTTCGCGCAGAGACCTCTGGCACGACGTAGAGCCGTGACGATAGCCGCGCACAGTATGCAGCGACAGATACTGTGTCGACCTCGGCGGTCCGTGCGTCGTCAGCGGAAGTGACCACGAGAACCTCGAAGGCTGTGCGTTGTAGTGCGAGTACAAACTTGACCACCGCCGCTGAATCCAGGGCACACGATGGGCTTAGCGCAAGCTCTGCGCCAACGATCACGGGCGGCAGAGGGCGGCCTGTGTGTTCAGTGAATATTGACATCTTTCGTGGCCCTCCCCACGCATGCAGGCTTCTGCGAGTCTACGATCCAGGATGCCTGCGTCATCACTCAGGGGAGGCTGGGAGCTCGGTTCCAAGTGGCGCATTAGCGACGTGTGGCCGTTCATGTGCGTCAAGCAGCAGACTGACAACGCCCGCCCAGACCAAGGCTGAGCCGAGAAGGTGCAAGACAACCGCCATCTCGGGCAGGCCGGTGATTGATTGGACGAGGCCAACTATTCCCTGTGCGACAAGCACGAGGACGAGCACACCGGCTCTCCGGTGCACGATGAACGTCTCGCTTCGTCGCGTAACAAGCCACACGGAGATGGTGAGTACAAGGACCGCGGACGCGGTGATGGCGTGAGCGATCGTGATGACGCCCCAGTCGATGGGGATCCGCTCCACGCTGGCGGAATCGCCAGCGTGCGGACCGGCGCCCGTAACAGCCGTACCAGCGACAACCAATATCGCCGTGATCGCCACAAGCGCAGTCGACAGCCTTCGAACACTTGCGGGAACTGTCTGCGGCGTCGTTCGGTCTTCGAACGATCCAACGAGACGCCAGGCGACAGTAGCGGCCGTCAAGAGCAAAGTCGCCGCCAGAAAGTGGGCAGCAACGACATATGGACTCAAGCGGGCGAGCACCGTCACGCCCCCCACGACTGCATTGAGCACGATGATCCAGAACTGAACCCATGCCCAGCGCGTGACCCGCGGCACTGGAACTGCTTGCAGCCTAGACACGACGATCAGCCATCCGACGACGATGCAAAGCACGACAGTCAACACGCGGTTCCCGAACTCGACGAGGCCGTGGATCCCCATCTCTGCGGTTGGCCCCAGAGTGCTTGTCGTGCATGCTGGCCAAGTAGGGCAACCGAGGCCGGAACCGGTGACGCGTACTACACCGCCGGTGACGACGATCAGAATACTGGCCACCAGCGCGGCAGCGGCCGCCCAGCGGAGACTTCGGCGGCCAAACCTGATACGCCTTGCGAGCCAAGTGAACGGGGTGCCCATCATCCAACGAACAGTCTCTTGACCATGGCATCAGCGTACTTGCTTCGGTGATCGATGCCTCGGATTGTGGTGCGTGACCGCGATGCCACGATATGGCGCGGGGAGGAAACGCTGTGCGCGGCGCGATGAGCATCACGCACTCCGTCTGAGCGACACCGCACGGGATGCAGGTGAGCAGAACCACGAGCAGCTGGCGCGGAAAAGCTGTGCCTGCCGAACCGGCCACTCCCACAGCCTGCCAAGCTGGAGCAGATCAGCGCGGTTCCGTGCTCCCCTTTGGATGTTCTCGGCACACTGGGCAAGCGCGGGCGACCCGATCACGAGCAACTGCTGCGCGAGCTGCCGACCGTGCGGATCAGGCGGCGATCAACAAGCGGCTGTTCGCTATGACGCGCACCGAGACGATCACCGGCGGCAACCTCGTCCTGCCCCCTGATGAGGAAGCCCGCGATCCAGACGACCAGGATCATCAGATGGACGCGATCAGCGGTTGGGTGGGCCATGTTCACAGACTAGGAGCGCCCTGCGCCTGGCGCTGAGGTAGGAGCACGCAGGAGTCGCTGCATGGTCTGGCCTCGCGCCGGGCACGCGCTGTTCGCCCTCGGTCAGCCGCCTCCTGAGGGCGCCAACGTGGCAACATCTTGGCAACGAATGCTGACGACAAGAACTTGTCGGACGCACTCGACACCCCGGAAACACAGGCCAGCGAGGGTCAGCAACGCAGTTTCGCGGGGGCCGAACCCCCCCTCTCATGGCGGTGTCATAAGTGCTAACTCAGGTGCTAAGCAACGTGTAGCTGCGCGCATCTCGATGCAGTTGTGCACAGGCTGACTGCCGTTCTGCCCCGTGTTTCCGGGCCTCAACGCCGATCCATGATTCTGAGCGCGAGGGGGTCGAGGTCAGTTCAAGTCCCCCCTCGCGCACAGCGTGTGAATACAGTGAAAAGGGCCCCGGATGGGGCCCTTTTCTTGTTCCGGCGCACGTCACCGTTTCGGTGCGCGTCGGCCGTCTCGGTGCGCGCCACGGTGCCCGGTAGCGTGAGGGCATGAGCGCAGCCGAGCCGTCCGCACCGTCCACCGCGCCTCTCCCGGGTGGCGACGGCGACGATCTGCCCGAGGTCGCGCGGATCGCGCGCGACCTCATCCGGTTCGACACGACGAACTACGGCGAGGGCCGCGCGAACGGCGAGCGCGAGGCGGCCGAGTACGTCGGCACGTTCCTCGCCTCGCTCGGGCTGGAGCCGGAGTACTACGAGCCGATCCCGCGGCGCACGAACGTCGCGGCGCGGGTGAAGGGACGCAGCTCCGACAAGCCCGCGCTGGTGCTGCACGGACACCTCGATGTCGTCCCCGCCGTCGCGGGCGACTGGAGCGTCGACCCGTTCGCGGGGGTCGTGCGCGACGGCCTGCTGTGGGGCCGAGGGGCCGTCGACATGAAGGACATGGATGCCATGATCCTGGCATCCGTCGCCGAGCTCCTCCGGGCGGGGGAGCAGCCCGAACGCGACCTCGTGCTCGTGTTCTTCGCCGACGAAGAGAACGGCGGCGTCGAGGGCTCGCAGCTGGTCGTGCGGGACCGGCCGGAGTGGTTCGCCGGTGCCACCGAGGCGATCAGCGAGGTCGGCGGCTACTCGATCCCCGTCGGCGACCGCCGCGCGTACCTCCTGCAGGTGGGGGAGAAGGCCCTCGTCTGGCTGCGGCTGCGCGCCCGCGGCACCGCGGGCCACGGCAGCCGTGTGCACCCCGACAACGCCGTCACACGGCTCGCCGAGGCCGTCGCGACGCTCGGCCGCACCGACTGGCCGATCGAGCTCACCGACACCACCCGCCAGACCGTCGACGCCCTCGCGGCGCTGTGCGGCGCGGCGTCCGACTCCGCCGACGACGGCGGGGCACCCGACCCCGACGCGGTCGCCGCGGCGACCGGGCCGGCGGCCGGGTTCCTCCGCTCCACGTTCCGCACGACGACGAATCCGACCGGTCTCGAGGCCGGCTACAAGCACAACGTGATCCCGGATGCCGCGTCGGCGGCGATCGACGTGCGCACCCTGCCCGGGCAGGAGGATCTCGTGCTCGCCGAGATCCAGCGGATCGTCGGCAACGACATCGTCATCGACATCGCCCACCGGGACATCGGGCTCGAGGTGCCGTTCTCCGGCGACCTCGTCGAGGCGATGGTCGCCGCCCTCGGCCGGCACGATCCGGGGGTGCCGGTGGTGCCGTATCTCATGGGCGGCGGCACCGACAACAAGGCCCTCGCCGAACTCGGCATCGCCGGGTATGGATTCGCCCCGCTGCGCCTTCCCGACGACCTCGATTTCACGGGTATGTTCCATGGGGTGGATGAACGCGTCCCGATCGACGCGCTCGTGTTCGGCCAGCGGGTGCTGACCGACCTCCTCCGCACGTACTGAAAGGCCGGCATGCTGTTCGACGCGATCATCCTCGGGATCGTGCAGGGGCTCACCGAGTTCCTGCCCATCTCCTCGAGCGCGCACCTGCGCATCATCGGCGAGTTCCTCCCCTCCGCGGAGGACCCGGGGGCGACCTTCACCGCGATCACCCAGATCGGCACCGAGCTCGCCGTGCTGGCGTATTTCTGGAAGCGCATCGTCCGCATCGTCGGGCAGTGGTTCCGCTCCCTCACCGGCGCGGTGCCGCGCAACGACCCCGACGCCCGGATGGGCTGGATCGTCATCATCGGCACCATCCCGATCGGCGTGCTCGGCTTCCTCTTCCAGGACGTCATCCGCGACACCTTCCGGAACCTCTGGCTCGTCGCGATCGTGCTGATCGTGTTCGGCCTGCTGCTCGGCGCCGCCGACGCGCTCGGCCGCCGCACGCGCGAGGAGAGCGACCTCACCTACCGCGACGGCCTGCTGCTGGGTCTCGCGCAGTCACTCGCGCTCATTCCCGGCGTCTCGCGCTCGGGCGCGACCACGACGATGGGTCTCGCCCTGGGCTTCACGCGCACCGCGGCCGCCGAAGTCGCCTTCCTCCTCGCCGTGCCGGCGGTGTTCGGCAGCGGCCTGTACGAGCTGATCCACGCCATCCGGGAGCCCGGATCGGCCGTGTTCACGGGCGTCGAGACCGCCGTCGCGACCGGCATCGCGTTCGTCGTCGGCCTCGCGGTGATCGCGTTCCTGATGCAGTACCTGAAGCGCGGCAGCTTCCTGCCGTTCGTGATCTACCGGGTCGTCCTCGGGATCGTGCTCATCATCCTGCTGAGCCTCGGCGTGCTGCAGGCGTACTGAGGCCAGCGCGACGGTCAGCGCCCGGAGTCCGGCGGAGCGATCAGCGGCCGGAGCCCGGGCCGCCGAGACCCTTGGGTCCCTGGCCGGGGCCGTCGCCGCCGCGGCGGAGGTACCGCTCGAACTCCTGCGCGATCGCGTCACCGGAGGCCTCCGGCGAATCCCACGTGTCGCGGGTCTGCTCGAGCTGGTGGATGTACTCCGTCATCTCCTCGTCGTCCGACGCGGCCGCGTCGATCGACGCCTCCCACGCGAGCGACTCGGCGGGCAGCTCGCCGCGGGGCACGACGGCGCCGGTGAGGTCGGTGAGGCGGTCGAGCAGGGCGAGGGTCGCCTTCGGCGACGGGGTGTGTCCGGCGACGTAGTGCGGCACGCTCGCCCAGAGGGCGGCGCACGGGATGCCCGCCGCTTCGGCGGCGGTCGCGAGCACCGTGAGGATGCCCGCCGGACCTTCGTACGTCGGCTTCTCGAGCCCGAACTCCGCGCGCAGCGCCTCGTTATCGCTGCCCGCGAAGATGGAGATGGGGCGCGTGTGCGGGACATCCGACATCATCGAGCCGAGCGCGACGATGCCGGTGATGTCCTCGCGCAGCGCCGCGTCGATCAGCTCGGCGACGAAGGCCTGCCACGCCCGCGCGGGCTCGAAGCCCGACAGCAGCCAGAGGCGGGTGCCGTCGGCGGGATGCAGGGGCCGCCACAGCGTGGCGTCGGGCCAGACGAGCGAACGCGAGCCGTCGGCATCCAGCCGCACCTGCGGCCGCGTGTACTGGTAGTCGAAGTACAGCTCGGGGTCGACCGCGAAGACCTCGCGATACGCGCCCGACTCGCGGATGTGGCGCACCGCGGCCGAGGCGGCTTCGCCGGCGTCGTTCCATCCGTCGAACGCGACCACGAGAACCCGCTGACCCAGTTCGTCCACGCCGCTCCTCGTCTCTCGCGAACAGTTGCCCTCCAGGATACGCGCGGCCAGGCGCACGCGGGCGTGCCGCGCGGAACGCCCGCAGACCGACGGGCATGGCGCGAACCCGGGGCGGGCGCGGCAGGAACCCCGAGGCGGACCCGGCACGCCCGGGTCGACCGCCTAACATGGAGCGGTGAGTTCCGCCCCCCTCGCCCCTGCCCTCCCGGATGCCGTGCTGTGGGACATGGACGGCACCCTCGTCGACACCGAGAAGCACTGGATGGCCGCCGAGGGCGCGCTCGTCGAGCGCTTCGGCGGCACGTGGACGCACGAGCAGGCGATGACCCTCGTGGGTCAGGGGCTCGAGACCTCCGCCGGGATCCTGCAGGAGGCCGGCGTGCGGATGCCCGCGCACGAGATCGTCGACCACCTGACCGCCGAGGTCATGACGGCGCTCGAGGAGCTCGGTCCGCCGCTGCGCCCGGGCGCCCTCGAACTGCTCGGCGCCCTGCGCGACGCGGGTGTGCGCTGCGCCCTCGTGACGATGTCGCTGCGGCGCATGGCCGAACTCGTCGTCGGCGGCCTGCCGGAGGGGCTGTTCGAGCTGATCGTCTCGGGCGACGACGCGACCCGCCCCAAGCCGTTCCCCGACGCCTACCTGCAGGCGTGCGCCGCGCTCGGCGTCGACCCCGCCCGCGCCGTGGCGATCGAGGACTCGCCCACGGGCGTGCGCGCCGCCGTCGCCGCCGGCGTCCCCACGGTCGGCGTGCCGCTCATGGTCTCCCTCGTGGGCGCCGGCGCCCACGAACTGTGGCCGACGCTCGAGAACCGCACCCCCCACGACCTCGCCGACGTCTCGTCGGCACACGCCGCCGCGGCGGCGCGGAAAGGCCACGCATGACCACCGACCAGCAGCCCGCCGACTCCCAGCCGGCCGACGACCTCCGCCCGAGCGGGCCGTTCCGCCTCGGCGACCGCGTGCAGCTGACCGGCCCCAAGGGTCGGATGCACACCGTCACCCTCCGCGAGAACGGCGAGCTGCACACCCATCACGGCGTGCTGAAGCACGAGAACATCGTCGGCCAGCCCGACGGATCGGTCGTCACGAACTCGGGCGGGCACGAGTATCTCGCCCTCCGTCCGCTGCTGCGCGACTTCGTGATGTCCATGCCGCGCGGCGCCGCGATCGTCTACCCGAAGGATGCCGCGCAGATCCTCGCTCAGGCCGACATCTTCCCGGGGGCGACGGTCGTCGAGGCCGGTGTCGGCTCGGGCGCCCTGTCGCTGTGGCTGCTGCGCGCCATCGGCCCGGCGGGACGGCTCGTCTCCTTCGAGCGGCGCGAAGAGTTCGCGCAGGTCGCCGAGGCGAACGTGGAGACCTTCTTCGGCGAGTATCCGACGACCTGGTCGGTCGTCGTCGGCGACCTCGTCGCCGAGCTGCCGACCGCGCTCGCCCCGGCATCCGTCGACCGTGTCGTGCTCGACATGCTCGCCCCGTGGGAGTGCCTCGACGTCGTCGCCGACGCGCTCACCCCCGGCGGGGTCGTGATCTGCTACGTCGCCACCGCGACGCAGCTGAGCCGCGTCGCGGAGTACCTGCGCGGCACGGGCCTGTACACCGAGCCCGAGGCGAGCGAGACGATGGTGCGCGGCTGGCACGTCGAGGGTCTCGCCGTGCGCCCCGACCACCGCATGGTCGCGCACACCGGATTCCTCATCACCGCGCGCCGCCTCGCGCCGGGCGCGGTGCCGCCCGACGTCCGCAAGCGCGCGCTGAAGAAGCCGAGCTACGCCGACGACGACGTCGAGGCGTGGACCCCCGGCGCCGTCGGTGACCGGCAGATCACCGACAAGAACCTGCGCAAGCGCGTGCGGGAGGCCCAGCGCGCCGTCGACGGGGCGCGGATCGCCTCGCGCGCCGCGACCGACGACGCTGACGACGCCGCCGGCGCGCAGGCCGGCTCGGGCGGCGTCGTAGACTGATCCGGTGCTCCGGATCCCTGCCGCCCTCGCCGTTCTCGGCCTCTCCGCTCTGACCCTCGCGGCATGCGCGTCGTCGCCCGCCGCCTCCGGTTCGACGTCGTGCGAGCGCAACGATTCGGATGCCTCGGTGCTCGACTTCGCACAGGCATCCGGCACGTTCGGCACCCCCGCCCTGACGCTCAAGGCGCCCGTCTACGTGGACCACACGACCTACACCGACACCGAGGTCGGCACGGGGCGGCAGATCACGAGCGACGCGCAGGACGTCGTGTTCAGCATCGCGATCGCGAACGGCGCCACCGGTCAGTCGCTCGTGCAGGCGGCGCCGCCCGTGCAGCCGCTGTCGAGCTGGCACTCGAGCTACGAGGGTCTCGTGACAGCGATGATGTGCGCCACGGAGGGCACGCGCGTCGTCGCCGCGATCCCGGCGAGGGAGCTGTCCGCGGCCGGCGCGCAGGACCTCGGCGTCACGGACGACCAGTCGATCGCCGTGGCGATCGACATCAAGAAGGTCTACCTCGCCGCCGCCGACGGCACCCCGCAGTACAACGACCGCCGCGGCATGCCCTCGGTCGTGCTCGCCCCGGGCGGACGCCCCGGCGTGATCGTGCCCGACGCGGCCGCTCCGTCGGACCGCGTGGTCGAGGTGCTGAAGAAGGGTGACGGCCCGCAGGTCGGCTCGGGCGACACGGCGCGCGTGCAGTACACCGGCGTCGACTGGAACACCCGCAAGGTCACGAACTCCACGTGGGAGAACGGCGCGTCGATCGCGGTGGCACCCAACAGCGACCTCGCCTTCGCGTCCGACCTCTCGGGTATGACGGTCGGCTCGCAGCTGCTCGTGGTCGCCCCTTCGTCGGACGGCGACGCCACGATCTACGTCGTCGATCTGCTCGGCATCGACGACCCCGCCGCGACGCGCTGACACGCGCCGCCGCGCGCCCGGTGGTTCCGGGGCCGCCCTAGGATGGGCGGGTGGCATCCGAGACGACCCGTACCGCTCCCGAGGAGCGTCTCGTCAACCTCGTCGTGGCCCTCATGGCCACCGAGCAGGGGCTGACGAAGGAGACGATCCTGTCGTCGGTCGCGGGCTACCGCGAGCAGGTGGGCGCGGGGGCGTCGAAGGACGCGCTGGAGAAGATGTTCGAGCGTGACAAGCAGACGCTGCGTGGGCTCTCGATCCAGGTCGAGACGATCGGCGACTACGCCGATCCCGACGATCTCCGCGAGGCGCGCTACCGCATTCCGACGGCGGAATACGAGCTGCCCGCCGACATCGCGTTCACGCCCGCCGAGCTCGCCGTCCTGAACCTCGCCGGCGGCGTCTGGAGCGAGAGCTCTATGTCCTCCGACGCGCGCGCCGGTCTCCGCAAGATCCGCGCCCTCGGCATCGACGTCGACGCGCCGATCATCGGCTACTCGCCGCGCCTCAGTCTGCGCGAGCCCTCGTTCGCCCCCCTGCAGCGGGCGATCGAGCAGGGCCGCGTGGTCGCGTTCGACTACCTCAAGCCGGGGGAGGATGCCCCGCACCGCCGCCGCATCCACCCGCTGGCCCTCGTCGAGTATGAGGCGCGCTGGCACGTCTACGGGTTCGATCCCGACCAGCAGGACACCCGCACCTTCCTCCTTTCGCGCATCACGTCGGACATCGAGGTCACGAGGTCGTCCTTCGATCTGTCCGCCCGCGAGGGCGCGGGGGAGCGGGCCCTCACGGGGCTCGCCGACCTCGCCGAGCGGCAGCAGGCGCTCGTCGAGATCGCCCCCGGAACCGAGGCCGCCCTGCGGCTCAGCCGGCGCGCGGCGCCCGTCGAACAGGGCTTCCGGGTGCCCTACGTCGATGCGCACATCTTCGCCGACGAGCTCGCCTCGTACGGCCCCGAGGTGCGAGTCGTCGAGCCCGCGGAGCTGCGCGACCAGGTGCAGGAGCGCCTCCGCCGGGTGCTCGCCGCGCACGGGGGTGCCGCATGAACGCCGCGCGCCCGCTGCTCGGCGCCGACCGCGCCGCGCTCATCCTGCAGCTCGTGCCGTACCTCATCGGCAAGGGCGAGGTGTCGCTGGCGGAGGCCGCCGACGAGTTCGACGTCACCACGGCGCAGATGCGGAGCATGGTCGAGAAGCTCACGGTCATCGGCCTCCCCGGTGACAGCGGGTTCTGGCAGATGGCCAACGATCTCTTCGACATCGACTGGGACCTCCTCGACGAACGCGACCTGATCGTCATCACCAACGCCGTCGGCCTCGAGCGCACGCCGCGGCTCAGCGCCCGCGAGGCGGCGGCGCTGCTCGCGGGGCTGCAGCTCGCGGCGTCGCTCCCCGGCGTGGGCGACAGCGGCGTCGTGCAGGGGCTGCTCGCCAAGCTCGCGCGCGGCGCGTCGAGCACGCCGGCCGACGTGCTCGTCGCCCCGCCGGCGGTCGACGACGTGCGGGTCGCCGTCGCCGAGGCCGTGCAGCGCGGCGTGGCGCTGTCGTTCGACTACCAGGCTCCTGACGCGCCGGTGACCACCCGCACCGTGGATCCGGTGAAGGTGCACATCGCGAACGGGGAGTGGTATCTGCAGGGCTGGTGCCACCTGCGACAGGCGATGCGCACCTTCCACCTCGACCGGGTGTCCCGCGTCACGCTCACCGACACCGCCAGCACCCACGCCGCGGACGCCGTGCCGGCGCTCTTCGAGCCTTCCGATGCGGATGTCGAGGTGCAGGTGCGCTACCGCGAGACGATTGCGCCCATGCTCGCCGACTTCGTCCTCGACGTGTACGAATCGGACGGCGACGTCGCCCCCGAGGCGCCCGGGGCTCCCGATGCCGCGCGCACGCGCACCGCGGGCATCCGTGTGGGCGACGCGCGCAGCCTCAAGCGGCTCGCGGCGCGCTTCGGCGGAGACCTCGAGGTGCTCGGTCCGCCGGAGGTGCGCGAGGCGACCGCCGCCTGGGCGCAGGCCGGGCTCGCGCAGTACACCTGAGCCCGATAGCGAACCGCGGTGCCGCTCACGCCTCGGACAAAGGTGCGCCGGGTACACTGGGGCGCACGCTTCGACAAAGGGGACACAATGCCCAGCAACCTGTTCGCCGGTCCGCACCTGTGGATCCTGCTCATCGTGATCCTGCTGCTGTTCGGTGCCGCCAAACTGCCCGCACTGGCCAAGAGCATGGGTCAGTCCGCCCGCATCTTCAAGGGTGAGATGAAGGCGATGAAGGACGACGACAAGACCGCGGGCGCCGAGGCATCCACGGTCGACAACGCCGCCGCCACGCCGCCGCAGACGACGGCGATCCAGACGCCCGCGGTGCCGACGCCGGTCGAACCTGCCCCCGGCGCGCCCGACGCCAAGTCCTGATCGTTCCGTGGCCACGGCCGAACACCCCCCTCTGAACGCGGAGAACGCTCCGCGGCGCGACAAGCGCATGTCGCTCGGCCAGCACCTCGTCGAGCTGCGCCGGCGTCTGGTGATCGCGATGATCGCCCTCGTCGTGGGCATGGCCGTCGCGTATTTCCTCACCGACTGGATCATCGGTGCGATGACCGAGCCGATCCGGATCGTCGCGGAGCAGCGCGGCGACAGCGAGCTGGTGAAGCTGATGTACCCGACGATCACCGGGCCGTTCGACATGCGACTGCGCATCTCGTTCGTCGTCGGCATCATCCTTTCCGCCCCCGTCTGGCTGTGGCAGCTGTGGGCGTTTCTCATGCCCGGGCTCACCCGCAAGGAGATCCGCTCCACGATCGGGTTCGTCGCCGCCGCGATCCCGCTGTTCTTCGCGGGGTGCTTCGTCGGCTGGTGGGTCATGCCGCACATCGTCGAGATCATGGCGTCGTTCTCGGCCGAGGGCGCCGCGAACATGTACGACGCGAAGTACTACTACGACTTCGTCTTCAAGCTCGTCATCGTCGTCGGTGTCTCCTTCGTCATCCCCGTCTTCCTCGTGGCGCTGAACCTCGCCGGCATCATGAGCGGCAAGGCGATCCTGAAGTCGTGGCGGGTCGCGGTGCTCGTCACGGTCGCCTTCGCCGGCCTCGCCACACCGGCCGCCGACGTCGTGAGCATGCTCATGCTCGCCGGCATCCTGATCGTGCTCTTCTTCGCGGCGGCGGGGCTGTCGATGCTCTTCGACCGGCGGCGGGCCAAGCGTGCCGCGGCCGATCTCAGGCCGCTCGCGTGAGCGATCCCGCCGCGCGCTACGCGCGCGCCGAGAGCGCCCGGGCGCATCCGATCACCACGGCCTTCGCCGGGGCGCAGCGGTTCGAGCTCGACCCGTTCCAGATCGCCGGATGCCACGCGCTCGAGGAGGGCCGGAGCGTTCTCGTCGCGGCGCCGACGGGCGCCGGCAAGACGATCGTCGGCGAGTTCGCGATCCACCTCGCGATGCTCACGGCGGGGGAGAAGGCGTTCTACACGACCCCCATGAAGGCGCTGTCGAACCAGAAGTTCCGCGAGCTGCAGGAGGTGTACGGCGAGAGCGAGGTGGGCCTGCTCACCGGCGACACCAACATCAACGGCAACGCGCGCGTGGTCGTCATGACCACCGAGGTGCTGCGGAACATGCTCTACGCCGACTCGGCGGCGCTCCGCGGACTCCGCTACGTCGTGATGGATGAGGTGCACTACCTCGCCGACCGCTTCCGCGGCGCGGTGTGGGAGGAGGTCATCATCCACCTCCCGCTCGAGGTGCGGCTGATCGCCCTGTCGGCGACGGTGTCGAACGCGGAGGAGTTCGGTGACTGGCTCGACACCGTGCGCGGCGGCGGCGCCGACGAACCCGCCGTCGAGGTGATCGTCTCGGAGACCCGGCCGGTGCCGCTCGAGCAGCACGTGCTCGTGCGCGGCGACCTGCTGCCGCTGTTCGACGACCGCGCCGGCATCGCGACCGCGCAGGTCAACCAGGAGCTCATGCGCATCCGCGGCGGCAGCGGCGCCCGCTACGAGAACAACCGCCAGGCGCAGCAGTTCCGCTCGCAGGGCGGGTACGACGCGGTGCGCAAGCGACCGCCCCGCGGCGGACGGCGACCGGTGCGGTCGTCGAACATGCAGCGCATCGAACGCCTCGACCGCCCGCAGGTGGTGCAGCTGCTCGAACGGGCCAACCTGCTTCCGGCGATCTTCTTCATCTTCAGCCGCGCCGGCTGCGATGGCGCCGTGCAGCAGGTGCGCCGTTCGGGGCTGCGGCTGACGACCCGCGAGGAGCGCGACGAGATCCGCCGGGTCATCGACGAGCGCACCCGCACCCTGCACGAGGACGACCTCGAAGTGCTCGGCTACTGGGAATGGCGCGACAACCTCGAGCGGGGCGTCGCCGCCCACCACGCGGGCCTCCTGCCCGCCTTCAAAGAGGTCGTCGAGGAGCTCTTCCGCCGCAAGCTCGTGAAGGTCGTGTTCGCCACGGAGACCCTCGCGCTCGGCATCAACATGCCCGCGCGCACCGTCGTGCTGGAGAAGCTCGAGAAGTTCAACGGCGAGGCGCGGGTCGCGATCACGTCGGGGGAGTACACGCAGCTCACCGGCCGCGCCGGGCGCCGCGGCATCGACGTCGAGGGCCACGCCGTCGTGCAGTGGACCGAAGCGCTCGACCCGCAGGCGGTCGCGGCACTGGCATCCCGCCGCACCTACCCGCTGAACTCGAGCTTCCGGCCGACGTACAACATGGCCGTGAACCTCATCGACCAGTTCGGGCGGCGGCGCGCGCGCGAGATCCTCGAATCGTCGTTCGCACAGTTCCAGGCCGACCGGGCCGTCGTGGGGCTCGCGCGCGAGGTGAAGGATGCCGAAGAGTCGCTCGCCGGCTACGCGAAGGCGATGACCTGCGACCGCGGCGACTTCGTCGAGTACGCCGGGATGCGGCGGGAGCTCAGCGACCTCGAGAAGCTGAACCGCGCCGACCGCACCGCGCCGGCGCGCATCCGCGACCAGCGTCAGCGGGAGATCCAGGACCTCCGCCGGCGGTTGCAGCGCCACCCGTGCCACACGTGCCCCGACCGTGAGGCGCACGCCCGCTGGGGTGAGCGCTACGCCAAGCTGCAGCGCCGGGTCGAGAAGATCCGCCGCCAGATCGACGCGCGCACCGGCACCGTCGCGCGTGTGTTCGACCGCGTCGTCGACGTGCTCGTCGCCGTCGACTACGTGCACCTCGAAGACGGCGGCGAGGCGACGCTGACGCCCGCCGGCGCGACGATGAAGCGCATCTACGGCGAACGCGACCTGCTCGTCGCCGAGGCGCTGCGACGCGGACTGTGGACCTCGCTGGATGCCCCGGGGCTCGCCGCCCTCGCCTGCTGCCTCGTCTACGAGCCGCGCCGCGACGAGGCCGGGCCCGGCGAGCACGGTCTGCCGCGCGGACCCTTCCGGCAGGCCCTGTCCGCCACGCAGGAGCTCTGGGCCCGCCTCGACGACCTGGAGCAGGACCACCACCTGCCGGGCACCGAGCCGGTCGCCACCGGCCTCGCCACCGCGATGCACTCGTGGGCGCGCGGAGCCTCGCTCGACCGGGTGCTCCAGGAGGCCGACCTCGCAGCGGGCGACTTCGTGCGGTGGGCGAAGCAGACGATCGACCTGCTCGACCAGCTCTCGCTCGTCGCCGCGCCGCCGGTCGCCGCGACCGCACGCGCGGCGCTCGACGCGGTGCGCCGGGGCATCGTCGTGTACGGGTCGCTGTGAGCCGGGACACCGCTCTGGCATCGATGGCCGCGTCCGACCGAGCTCTCCGCCCCCTGCTGCGCCCGCTGCTCCCGCTCTGGGCGGCGCTCGTCGCCGCCGCGGTCGCGGGCCTCGTGCTCGCGCTCGCGTTCCCGGCGCTGTCGTGGTGGCCGGTCGTGTTCGTCTCGGTGCCGCTCGCGCTCGTCGCGCTCATCGGCCGAAGCGCCTGGGGGGCGCTGCTCGTCGGGTTCGTCTTCGGAGCGGCCCTGTTCTTCGTGAACCTCTCGTTCACGGCGCGCTACCTCGGCCCGGTGCCGTGGATCGCGCTGTCGACCCTCGAGGCCGCCCTCACCGCCGTGATGGCGGTGCCGATCACGTGGGCGTACCGCTGGCTGCCACGGCTCGCGCGGGGTGCCACGCGCGACTCCAGCGCCTCGAGCAGCTCGGGCAGTTCGGGCGGCTGGGTTCGGCTCGTGGCGCTTCCGGCGCTCGTGGCGGGGCTCTGGGTCTCGCGGGAGGAGCTTCTCGGCACGTTCCCCTATGGCGGCTTCCCGTGGGCGCGACTGGGCGTCACCCAGGCATCCTCGCCGCTGGCCGATGTCGCATCGTGGACGGGGATGACCGGGCTGTCGTTCCTCATCGCCTTCGCGTGCGCGGCGGCCGTGGAGTGCGTGCGGCTTCAGCCCTGGCGGGACTGGCGCCGGGCGGCCACGACCATCTCGGGCGACAGACGGCCCCGGTGGCGGGCCGCACTGACGGCGCTTCCCACCGTCGCGGTGGTCGTCGTCATGGTGCTGCTGCCGCAGTTCCCGACGACGGAGGCCGGCGCGATGCGCGTCGGCGCGGTGCAGGGCAACGGCCCGGCCGGCTACTTCGACCAGCGGCAGCCCTACGACGTGTTCCGCGCCCAGTTGGCGGCGACGAAGCCGATCGAGGACGGGCGGCTCGACGTACTGTTGTGGCCCGAGGGCGGCGTCGACGCCGATCCCACGCAGAACGCGCCCGTCGCCCGCGAGCTCGACGCGCTCGCGGAGCGCGTGCAGGCGCCGCTGCTGATCGGCGCGATCACCCAGCGCGGGAATCAGTACTTCAACTCGTCACTCGTCTGGGAGGCGGGCGCGGACAACCCCGTGGGAACGTACGACAAGAGGCATCCGGTGCCGTTCGGCGAGTACGTGCCCGACCGGTGGTTCTACCGCCTGTTCGCCTCCGACCTGATCGACCTCATCCAGCGCGAGTACACGCCGGGCACGGCCACGCCCGCGCTCGAAGTGGGCGGCGTGACCGTCGGTCTCGCGATCTGCTTCGACGTGATCTACGACGACGTCATCAGAGACGGCGCGCAATCCGGCGCCGAGGTGTTCATGTTCCAGACGAACAACGCCGACTTCCGCGGCACCGACGAGAACCTGCAGCAGCTCGCGTTCGCCCGCATGCGCGCGATCGAGTCGGGTCGCGCCGTGGTGAACCTCTCGACCGTCGGGACGAGCCAGCTGATCGCCCCCGACGGCGCCACGATCGACGCGCTGCCCGAGGGCGAGCCGGGCGCGATGGTCACCGACGTGCCGCTGCGCACCGGCATGACGCCGGCGATGGTGATCGGCGAGGGCCTGCAGACGCTGCTCGGCTGGGGGAGCATCGTGGCGCTCGTGATCGTCGGACTGCTCTCGCGACGCCGGACGCGGCGGGCGTAGCCCGGGCGCGGCAGGCACGGCGGGCCCAGCTGACACGGCGGGCACTGGGGGCGTCCTCCGCGGCGGCCACCGCCGAGGACGCCGAGCACCGGCGGGTACGACGAAGACGTCGGCCTCCGGTTCAGGCGGAGGCCGACGTCCGGGGGATCGTCGACGCGGTGTGCTGCGGACTCAGGCCGTGAGGCGGGTGGTGTCTCCGCCTGCGCCGCGACGTGCGCGCAGGAGCGCGAGGCGCTCTTCGAGCAGCTCTTCGAGCTCGGGCACGGTGCGACGCTCCATCAGCATGTCCCAGTGGGTGCGGGTGACCTTGTCGCCCGAGTGGTCGACCTCGATGACGGTGTCGCCGACGCGTCGGACGGCCTCGGCGCCGCACGTGCGGCACTCCCAAGCTTCAGGAAGCTCGGCATCTGCCGCGAACGTCATCACGGTCTCACGTCCGCACTGCGTGCAGACGTACGTGTGGTTGGCGCGCTCATGAAACACGACGCCTTCCTCGCTCTGTAGGCTGGAAGCGCCGAGTCGGATGCCGCGCAGGCTGCGGTCTGCCATTGTGTGGTCCTCTCGTCCGTACAGGTATAACGTGCTCACCTGTGCGCATCATCCGAACGGACGGGGCGCATCGGCCTTTCACAGCGGATGCTCAGCGCTTGAGGGACTGCCCGCCTCGTGGGGGATCAGCGCCGCGCCGCCACTGCCGCGAGGGCGAGATCGGTGCGATCGGTGACGATGCCGTCGACGCCGAGCTCGAGCAGCCGCATCATCGTGGGGGTGTCGTTGATCGTCCAGACGTGGACCTCACAGCCCGCATCGTGGGCGGCGCGGACGAAGCCGGTGGTCACGAGCCGGAACCAGCCGAACCGCTCGGGAACCTGCAGGGCGTCGATGCGCTTCAGCACGCGCCGTACGAGCTTCTTGGACCCCGTCGCGCGGGCCAGCAGCATCCGGATGACCGTCCCCTGCCCGGCGGAGGTCGCGGGGATGGCGCCGCGCTCGATCGCGGCCGTGAGCGCGGCCCGCCGGCGGCGGTCGGAGAAGCTCGTGATGAGCACCCGGTCGGCGTAGGGCGGGATGAGCCGGCCCAGCCGGGTCGCCCCGTCGGACTTGACATCGAGGTTGAAACGCAGCGTCGGGAACGCCTCGAGCGCCTCGACCGCCGTGAGCAGACCACCACGGTCGGCCATGATGGCGGCGAGTTCGGCATGGCGCACGTCGGCGATGCGGCGCGGGTCACCCGTTACGCGCGCCAGGTTGTCGTCGTGGAAGAGGACGACGACTCCGTCGGAGGTCACGTGGCAGTCCGACTCCACATACGTTGCGCCGGCCGCGTGGGCCGCCGCGAACGCCGCAAGGGTGTTCTCGACGAAGCCCTCGGAGTCGGGAGGGACGAAACCGCGATGTGCGAGGACGCGCGGTGTGCCTGTCGCGTGGAACCAGGGATGCGTCACGGGGTCGGAGCGGGGCCGGGGTCGGTGGACGGCGGCGTGGGCGGAGCCTGCGTCGCGCGCGCGGCCGTGGAGACCGCACCGGCGCCCGACGTGAAGGCCGACCCGAGCCCGCGCATGGCCTCGGTGAACTCGCTCGGGATGATCCACATCTTGTTGGCGGTGCCCTCGCTGATCTTCGGCAGGGTCTGCAGGTACTGGTAAGCGAGGAGCTTGTCGTCCGGACGTCCAGCGTGGATCGCGTCGAAGACGTTCTGGATCGCCGCAGCCTCGCCCTCCGCGCGCAGGATCGAGGCCTGCTTCTCACCCTCGGCGTTGAGGATCGCCGCCTGTCGGCGGCCCTCCGCCTCGAGGATCTGCGACTGCTTCGAACCCTCGGCCGTGAGGATCGCGGCGCGCCGGTCGCGCTCGGCGCGCATCTGCTTCTCCATCGAGTCCTGGATGGAGTGCGGCGGGTCGATCGCCTTCAGCTCGACGCGGGACACGCGCAGGCCCCACTTGCCGGTCGCCTCGTCGAGGACGACCCGCAGCTGGCCGTTGATGTTGTCACGGCTCGTGAGGGCCTCTTCGAGGTTCAGACCCCCGACGACGTTGCGGAGGGTCGTCGTGGTGAGCTGCTCGACGGCGGACAGGTAGTTCGCGATCTCGTAGGTCGCGGCACGCGCATCCGTCACCTGGAAGTAGACGACGGTGTCGATCGAGACGACGAGGTTGTCCTCGGTGATGACGGGCTGCGGCGGGAACGACACGACCTGCTCGCGCATGTCGACGAGCGGGCGCAGACGGTCGATGAACGGCACCAGGATGTTGAGGCCGGGGGAGAGGGTCCGCTGATAGCGTCCGAGACGCTCCACGACACCCGAGTAGGCCTGCGGGATGATCCGGATCGACCGGAAGATCACCACGACCACGAAGATCGCGATGACGATCAGCAGGACGATGATGAAGAGCTGTCCCACGAACGCTCCGATGTCTACCGGCATCAGTCTGTGCTCCTGTCGGTGTGGGGGAGGGGGGCCACGGTGGTGTTCGCCGGGGCGATCTCGACCATAGCGCCCCGCACCGCCGTGACGATGACACGATCGCCGACGGCGATGTTCGCGCTGTCGTCGGACGCCGTGACCGACCACAGCTCGCCGTTGTCGAGACGGACCGAGGCGACGTCGCCGGTGAACGGGGCGATGAGGCGCCCGCCGAGGCCGTAGATCGCGTCGACGTTCGTGGGCTGCAGCGCGCTCGAACGATGCAGTGCCCGCAGCAGCAGTGGGCGGATCGTGAACAGCAGCAGGGCCGAGATCGCGGCCGCGGCGAGGATCTGCAGCCACCAGACGCCGCCGAGGAGGTTCACGCCGAGCCCGCCGATGAGCGTGCCGGCCGCGAGCATCAGGAAGGTGAACTCGAGCGTGAGAAGCTCGACGATCACGAACAGGATCGCGAGCACGAGCCAGGCGATCCACATGTACTGTGTCAGATCCGGCAACATCCGCTGCTCCTTCGCCCCTTTCGTGCACCCTAACATTCCCCGGTGGCCGCGGCTCCGTTGGTAGTGTCGAGAGGTCGTGCGAGACCATCCGACGACGCCACGAAACGCACTGCAGGAGTCACCATGACACAGCCCATCCCCGCCGGCTCTCTCAGCGGAAAGACAGCCCTCGTGACCGGATCGTCGCGCGGTATCGGCGCCGACACCGCCACTTATTTCGCGCAGGCGGGCGCCAACGTCGTGATCAACTTCCGCAACAAGGCGCCGCGCGCCGAGAAGCTCGCCACGCAGTTGCGTGAGCTCGGCGTCGAGGTGCTCGTCGTCGGCGCGGATCTGACCGACCCGGCATCTGTCTCGGACATGATGAGCCAGGTCAGGGATGCCTTCGGGGGCTTGGATCTGCTGGTGCTCAACGCCTCGGGCGGCATGGAAAGCGGCATGGGCGAGGACTACGCGCTCGTGCTGAACCGCGACGCGCAGCTGAATGTGCTGGATGCCGCGGTGCCGCTGATGGGTGACGGCTCGCGCGTCGTGTTCGTGACGAGCCACCAGGCCCACTTCATCCGCACGACCCCGACGATGCCCGAGTACGAGCCGGTTGCGCTGTCCAAGCGTGCCGGTGAGGATGCGCTGCGCGAGCGGATCCCGGGCCTTGCCGAGCAGGGTATCGACTTCGTCGTGGTCTCGGGCGACATGATCGAGGGCACGATCACCGCGACGTTGCTCGAGCGTGCGAATCCGGGGGCGATCGCGGACCGTCGCGAGTCGGCCGGAAAGCTCTACAACGTGTCGGAGTTCGCGGCAGAGGTGGCTCTCGCGGCTGTCGAACCCATTCCGAGCGACAACACGCGACTTGTGGGAGATGTGAGCTCGTTCGGCTGAGCGGCATCCCCTCATCGACGAAGCGCCCCGAGCCGACCGGCCCGGGGCGCTTCGTCGTGAAAGAGGTGCTACTTGCCGAACGTGAACGCGCGGAAGACCTGGATGACACCCATGACGACCGCGAAGACGCCTAGCAGCCACCACAGCACAATCGCTCCCCACAGGGGCGAGAAGAGCAGGGTGATGCCGGCGAGGATCGAGATGATCGCGAAGAAGACGGTCCAGCCCTTCGACGACGCCACGCTCAGGGTCGACAGCGCCACGACGCCCTCGGCGATCCACATGATGCCGACAAGGATGCCGAGGAAGATCGCGAGCCACACGGTCGTCGCACCGAGGTTCATGAACGCGAGGATGCCGGAGATGACGAACAGGACGCCGAGGAGGATGTGGCCGATGCGCGACCAGCCGTCCTTACCGGCGCTGAAGATTCCGAGTCCCGCGTACACGAGGCCCGCGACGATCGCGTAGATCGCGATGATCGCGGTGACGACCATCATCGTCTTGCCGGGCCAGACGAGGATGAGGGTACCGAGGATGATCGAGAGGACACCGCCGATACCGAGGGCGGTCCGAATGCCGTTGGTGGCGGTCTTTGCGATGGGGGGTTCTGTCATGACAAGCCCTTTCTGAAAGTCTCCTTCGAGGGAGGTGTTTTCAGGCTAGCGCTCACAGGGGGCGATGTGGGGGATTGTCGTCACAAGAAGCGTCACTCGAGTTCGGAGATCAGCGCCTCGACGCGGCGCCGGATCTCGTCGCGGATGGCTCGCACGCGGTCGAGGCTCTGACCCGCGGGGTCGTCGAGGAGCGAGCACCCGCACGCGATCGCCGGCCACCTGCTGCAGTCGCGGGACGGGCATTTCTCTGCACTCCGACGACGCGCCATAGTCTGCTGGCTATGGTGATCACGATCCGTCCAGCTCGACCGGATGACGCCCCGGGCGTGCGTTATGTCGGCACCGTGAGCTGGCCGGCTACATACGGATCCGACAAGGGCGCCGCTTACGTGATGTCGGGGTTGGACCAGTTCTGGAATGCGGAGGCCATCGGCTCCGCGATCCAGGCTGGAAACATCTACGTCGCGGAGTCGGAACAGGGCATCGTCGGAATGGTCCACGTGGAGGAGTTGGGCGCCGACATGGTCATGTGGAAGCTGTACGTCCTTCCGGACCATCAGCTCCACGGGATCGGCAGATTGCTGGTGGGCGCCGCGAAGAGCCACGCGGGCGCGCACGGCAAAGAACTGGTGACCGAGTACGACCCGAGCAACGAACGGGTTCGAGGCTTCTACCTTCGCGAGGGGTTCGAGGCGACTGCTTCGTTGTGGCCCGGGAGCGACGCACGCTGGCTCCGGTGGACTGGAGTCGCAGACCAGTAGATCGGTTGATGATCAGTCCACTCAGCGGTTCTGGACTCACGCCGATAATGTACATTATGTCAGCTTGAACGAGCGAAGCGCTGCTAGCCTCTCCGGATGGCCCCCCTCGAGTGCCACTCCCGCAACGACCTCTTGTGACGCTTCTGTGCATCGCTCTCGTCGTCGTCTTCCGGAAGCGGCTTCGAATCAGCTGGAGCACCGTGGCCATGGTGATCATCTGCGCGGTCGTGCTGGCGGGCCTGCTCTACTTCTTCACCCGGGTCCTCGCCCTCTGACGCGGTCCGGAGCGGCGCCCGCGCGCGAGTAGCGTAGACGGGGTGACCCTGCACCGCCCGCCCGCCGCCACCGGGCCGGGATGGCGCGGCTGGTTCATCTGGGGTGTCGGGGTGGCGGCGTACATGCTCGCCGTCGTCAACCGCAGCTCCCTCTCCGCGGTCGGTGTCGACACCGCGGAACGGTTCGGTGCGGATGCCTCGACGCTGTCGATGTTCGCCGTCGTGCAGCATGGCTCTCGGACCGGTGATGGGCGAGCTGTCCCGCCGCATCCCCCACCTGCGTTCGCGCGCGCTCGTCCTGCCGGCGATCGCTGTGCAGGCGATCGCCTGGCTCGTCGTCATCGCGTGGCCGGGCGCCGCGCCGGTGTGGCTGCTCTACGTGCTCGCGTTCGCTCTCGCGATGGGCGGGCCCGCGTCGATGATCGCCTTCGACCACGCGCGCACACACAATCCCGCGCATCGGCTCAGCACCGCCACCGGCATCACGAACGTCGGCGGGTTCCTCGCCGCGCTGATCGCGATCTTCATGATCGGCCTGGCGCTCGACCTCCAGGGCGCCGGGACGCCGGACACCTACCGGTTGGATGCCTTCCGGCTCGCGTTCCTCACGCAGGTGCCGCTCTGGGTCATCGGCTGGATGTTCATCGTGATCGAACGCCGGAAGACCCGCATGCTGCTCGGGCTCGACGAACCGCGTCGCGGCCGCCCAGCCCGAGCACGCGACTAATCAGACGACGCCGTCGCCCGAGCTGCTGGCCTCGGTGCGGGTGACCCGCTCCCCCGCGACCGGGTCGACCGTGCGCGTCACCTGTTCGGTCGACCGGCGACGGAACACGAACACGAGCCCGATGAGGAAGACGACGACGCCCGCTCCCATCAGGATGTAGCCGACGAGGTCGAGGTCGATGAACTGACTCGTGTCGACGTTGACGGCGAAAACGAGGATCGCTCCGATGACGAACAGGGCGATGCCGGCTCCGATACTCACGATGATGCTCCTGACGGCGGGTGTTCCGGGGTGGACCGCACAATCTTCGTGGATGCCACGAGATCGTGCGTCCCCCTTGACAGCGTCCCCCTCCGCATGCTCACAACATGGATCGCGGCGCGACCTCGATCCACTCGCCGCCGAACTTCGCCGCGCGCCCATCGCCGGACGACGTGCCGGTGAGGCGCCGCTTGACCCACGGCCCGAGGTGCTCGCGGAAGTAGTCGCCCCGCGCGAGCCGTACCGTATCGTCCCGTTCGGGCAGCTCCCACCAGCCCTCCGGCACGGTCTCCCCCAGCGCGTCGAGCACCCGAGCGGCGACACGGTGGTGGCCACGGCTGTTCATGTGCAGCCGATCCTCCGACCAGAACGAGGGGCTCGACAGCGCGGCATCCGGCCAGTTCAGCGCCTGCACGACGTCGGACCGCCCGCCCATCCGCGCGACGACCGCCTCCGACATGAGGTCGCCGCGGCGCTGGATCAGCCGGCTGAGCGGCAGCTGCGCCGACGGGTTCGCGCCGGACAGCAGGATCAGCTGCACGCCCTCCTCATCGCAACGGCGCAGCACCTGGCTGAACGCGTCGGCGATGTGGGAGATGGAGGTGCGCGGGCGGAGCATGTCGTTGCCGCCGCCGTTGAACGACAGGTGCGTGGGCTTCAGGGCGAGCGCGGGCTCGAGCTGCTGGGCGACGATCGGCCACACGAGCTTGCCGCGGATCGCGAGGTTGGCGTATTCGATGCTGTCGCCGCGCGAATCGGCCCAGCCCTGCGCGGTGAGATCGGCCCACCCCCGCACGGTGCCATCGGGGAGCTCATCGCCCACGCCTTCGGTGAACGAGTCGCCGATGGCGACGAAGCGAACGGATGCCACCCGACGAGCCTACGCGCGCAGCAGCGTCACCCCGCGCACGCCTCCCACCCCGCTCGGCGACCGCCGCGCCCGGCGACGGTGTCGCCGGGCGGGATGCTGTCGAGGTCCGGGGCGCCGCGCTCAGCGATCGTCGAGCGCGGCGCCGCGCCGGTCGGCGAGCCCCCAGGCCGCCGCGGCGGCGATCACGAAGAAGGCGCCGAACACGGTGAACAGGAGCGGCGCGCCGCCGAGGCCGAGAAGCACCGGCACCGTCAGCGGTGCGATGATCGACGCGATGCGGCCGACCCCCGCGGCCCACCCCGATCCCGTCGCGCGGAGCGACGTCGGGTAGTTCTCCGGCGTCACGGCGTAGAGCGCGCCCCACGCGCCGAGGTTGAAGAACGACAGCGCCATGCCGGTCGCGATGATCGCCCCCTCCCCCGTCGCCGTGCCGAACAGCACCGCGGCGATCGCCGAGCCGACGAGGAACACCGACAGTGTCGTGCGCCGGCCCCACACCTCGATGAGCCAGGCGGCCACGGCGTACCCGGGAAGCTGGGCCAGGGTGATCAGCAGGGTGAACCCGAACGACTTGACGAGGTCGTAGCCCTGCGCGAACAGGATCGACGGGATCCAGATGAACGCGCCGTAGTAGGCGAAGTTGACGCAGAACCAGACGATCCAGAGCGCTGCGGTGCGCACGCGGAACTCCGGCGCCCAGAGCGTCCGCAACCGCTCGCCGGCCGACAGCCGGACCGGCGTGGCGGCCGGCGCGGCTTGGGCCACCGGCTCCACAGACCGCTGCGGTCGGCGACGCCGCGACGTGCCGAGCGGCGCCGCCGTCTCGAACCGCTCCACGACCGCTTCCGCCTCGTCGTGCCGACCCTGGCGCTCGAGCCAGCGCGCCGACTCGGGCAGGCCCCAGCGCACCACCAGCGCGTAGGCCGCGGGGAGCGCCCCGAGCGCGAACGCCCACCGCCAGCCGTCGGCGAGGTTCGGGATCACGAGGTATCCGATGAGCGCGGCCGCCGTCCACCCCACCGCCCAGAACGCCTCGAGGATGACGATCAGCCGGCCGCGCATCCGTGCCGGCGCGAACTCGCTGACGTAGGTGCTCGCGACAGGCAGCTCGGCGCCGAGGCCGAGCCCCACGAACACCCGCAGCACGATGAGTGCGGCGAGGCCCCCGACGAGCGCGCTCGCTCCGGTCGCGAGCCCGTAGACGAGGAGTGTCACGGCGAACACCGAGCGCCGGCCGTAGCGGTCGGCGAGGAGACCTCCGAGGCTCGCGCCGATCGCCATGCCGACGAACCCGGCCGACGCGATCCACGACGCCTGCTCCCCCGTCAGCGACCACTCGGCGATGAGCGCCGCGAGCACGAACGAGACCAGGCCGACGTCCATGGCATCCAGTGCCCAGCCGAGCCCGGAGCCGGTCAGCACCTTCAGGTGCGCCCGCGTGAAGGGCAGTGCGTCGAGGCGCCCGGCGACCGTCGGCGTGGTGCGGGGGGAGGCATCCGTCATGGATGCATGCTACTCAGCCGCGCGCGAGCAGATCGTGCACCATCGGGGCCACGACCTCGCCGTACAGCTCGATGGAGTGCAGCAGCTTGCCGTGATCGAGCGTGCCGTTGGCGTACTTCAGGTCGAAGCGGTCGGCGCCGAGCGTCTCGACCGTCGCGGCGATCTTGCGGGCGACCGTCTCCGGCGACCCGGCGTACAGGGCGCCCTCGGGGCCGATGTCGTGCTGGAACTGCAGCCGGCTGTACGGCGGCCAGCCGCGCTCGGCGCCGATCGCGTTGCGGTTTGCCTCCATCGCTGGGTAGAGCTCCTCCCACGCCTGCGCGTCGGTGTCGGCGATGTGCCCGGGCGAATGGATGCCGATGGGCAGGCGATCCCGCCCAAACGAGTCGAGCGAGCGGTGGTACAGGTCGACATACCGCCGGAAGCGCTCGGCGGAGCCGCCGATGATCGCGAGCATGAGTCCGTACCCGTATCGGGCGGTGCGCACGACCGACTCGGGCGAGCCGCCGACCCCGACCCACGCGGTGATGCCGTTCGCGGTCTTCGGGTAGACGTCGGCGTTCTCGAGCGCGGCGCGCGTGGTGCCCTGCCAGGTGACGGGCTTCTCGTCGCGGAGGCGTGAGAAGAGGTCGAGCTTCTCCTCGAAGAGCACCTCGTAGTCGGCGAGGTCGTAGCCGAACAGCGGGAACGACTCGATGAACGAGCCGCGCCCGAGGATCACCTCGGCGCGCCCGTCAGAGATCGCGTCGAGGGTCGCGAACCGCTCGTACACGCGCACGGGGTCGTCGCTCGAGAGCACCGTCACGGCGGTGCCGAGGTGGATCTTCTCGGTCCGCGCGGCGGCGGCCGCGAGCACGAGCTCCGGGCTCGACACCGCGAACTCGTGACGGTGGTGCTCCCCCACCCCGAAGAACGACAGTCCGACCTCGTCGGCGCGCACCGCCTCGTCGACGATGTCGCGGATCGTCTGCGCGTCGGTGGAACGCGTGCCGTCGGGGCGGATCGTGATGTCGCCGAACGTGTCGAGACCGAGTGCTACTTCATGCATGTGAATGTGAACCACGAGAGCGGATGCCGCATTCCCGGCGGCCGTGATGCGGGCGAGCGGCGACCGACGCGGAGCGCTCGTCGCGGTCTCGGATCGGGCCTCCTAATGACCCAGCGAGTGACGCGCCATCGTCTCTGTCACGAGGAACGTCGCACAAACCGCGAGAGTCGCCAACGCCGGTGGGTGGCCTCGGTGGAGCCGCTCCGGAATGACCCGCTGGCCAGACGAGGGGTCTTGATGGAGCTGGGACGGTCGCGCCAAAGTGGCGGGCGATGCGTCCATGGGAGCGCTCTCACCCATGGGTGCATCACGACGATGACGTCACCGTGCCGCCATCGCTTACCCCTGTGGAGGCCTCCCCCCTATGTTCACCTCACGCCCTCGGCGCACGGCGATCCTCGTCGCCGACACGAGCCGCAACGGCCTCGGACCCTGGCCGTACCCCGCAGGCGTCTATCCCGAGCATGAGGACTGGTGCAACCCGCCCGCGCGCGGCAGGGGCGCTCTTCCCACCACGACGACGAACGTCCCCCTAGTGGATGCGTACCTGTGGATCAAGGTGCCCGGCGAGTCCGACGGCCAGTGCTTCCGTGGCACGGGCGGCCCCACTGATCCGGCGCGGCATGGAAGACCCGCCGGCGGGCCACTGGTTCGTCGAGCAGGCGAGGGAGCTCATCGCGCTCGGCAACCCCTCGCTGGCTCCACTGACCTGCGACGTCGTCGTCACGGGCACGAAGGTGGGCGCCGGCTTCCTTGCCGCGCTGACGGTCAAGAACTCGGGCACAGAACCGTTGCGGGCGTGGAAGCTGGCGTGGACGTTCGACGGAGATCAGCGCGTGCGAACGGTCGTCGGCGGCTCCTTCTCGCAGCAGGGCGCGACCGTCACCGTTGCGGCACCGCACGATCGCACCGGACGCAGATGACCGGCCCGCGTGCTGAGCCGATTCAGTTCGCGAGGGCGAGGCGGAGGGTGTCGAGTCCGACGCCGCCCAGACGCAGGGCGCGCATGTGGAACCGCTTGATGTCGAAGTCGTCGCCCTCGCGTTCGGCGGTCTCGTCGCGGATCTGCTCCCAGATGCGCTGGCCGACCTTGTACGAGGGAGCCTGGCCCGGCCAGCCGAGGTAGCGGTTCACCTCGAACTGGATGAACTCGTCGGGCATGTTGACGTTTCGGCGCATGAACTCGAGCGCGTAGTCGGCATCCCACACCCCTTCGCCGTCGAGGCGCGGCTTGCCGAGGTGCACGCCGATGTCGAGCACGACGCGGGCGGCGCGCATGCGCTGACCGTCGAGCATGCCGAGCCGGTCGGCCGGGTCGTCGAGGTAGCCGAGCTGCTCCATCAGCCGCTCGGCGTAGAGCGCCCAGCCCTCGGCGTGCCCGCTCGATCCGGCGAGCAGCCGCCGCCACGAGTTGAGCTCGGCGCGGTTGTAGACCGCCTGCGCGATCTGCAGGTGATGGCCCGGCACGCCCTCGTGGTAGACCGTGGTCAGTTCGCGCCACGTGTCGAACGAGTCGACGCCCTCGGGCACCGACCACCACATCCGGCCCGGGCGGGAGAAGTCGTCGGTCGGGCCGGTGTAGTAGATGCCGCCCTCGTTCGTGGGGGCGATCAGGCACTCGAGCGTGCGGATGGGCTCCGGGATGTCGAAGTGGCTCTCACCGAGCTCGGCGACGGCCCGGTCGCTGGTCTCCTGCATCCACTTCTGCAGCGCGTCGGTGCCGTGGAGCTTGCGCTCCGGGTCCTGCTCGAGGAACGCGACGGCCTCCTCCACGGTCGCACCGGGGAGGATCTCGTTCGCGATCGACTCCTGCTCGGCGACCATGCGGGCGAGCTCCGCGACACCCCACTCGTACGTCTCGTCGAGGTCGATCTCGGCGCCGAGGAAGCGGCGCGAGTGCAGCGCGTAGAGCTCCCGACCGACGGCATCGTGCTCGGATGCCACCGGTGCCAGTTCGTCGCGCAGGAAGTCGGCCAGCTCGTCGTACGCGACGCGCGCGGCACCGGCGTGCTCGGCGACGGCGCGTGCGAGCGAGGCCGGCAGGTGCCCCTCGGCGGGCGCCGCCTCGTGCGCGAACGAGGCGAAGAATCCGTTGTCGGCCGTGTAGCGCGCGATCTGGGTGACGACCTCGCGTACCTGTCGGCGGGCCGGCACGACGCCCGCCTCGATGCCCGTGCGGAGGGTCTGCACGTAGCCGTCGAGCGCGGCGGGTACGGCGCGCAGCCGATCGGAGATCAGCGTCCAGTCCTCGATCGTGTCGGTCGGCATGAGGTCGAACACGCTCCGGAGGTCCTGCGGCGGCGAGGCGATCACGTTGAGGTCGCGCAGGTGCGCGCCGGCCTCGTAGAGCTCGAGCGAGAGGCGCAGGTCGCCCGCCAGCTCGGCCTTCGTGACGACGTCGACCTCGTCGACGGGCTCCGCCGCCTCGAGAGCGGCGAGCGTCGCCTGAGCGGCACGGTAGCGGGCCTCGTGCCCCGCGGGCGAGAGGTCTTCGAGGCGTCCGTTGTGCTCGAAGCGGCCGATGTAGGTCGCGACGGTCGGCAGCATCTCGGCGATGTCGTCGACCCACGCCTCGGCGATCTGATCGATGGCCGTGGGGGTACGCGGAGTGGACTGTGCGTCGGTCATCCTTCGAGCCTAATCCCACGCCGGGCGCCACCGCGTGTCAGTGGATGCCGGTGCCCGTCGCGCCGGGTGGATGCCGGTCGCGCCGGGTCGCGCCGGTCAGTGCCCGGCGACGTCCCAGTTCGCGCCGCGCCCGATCTGCACGTCGAGCGGCACCGACAGCTCGGCGGCGTCGCCCATGCGCTGTCGCACGATCGACTCCACCGCGTCCCCCTCCCCCGGCGCCACCTCGACGACGAGCTCGTCGTGAATCTGCAGCAGCACACGCGAGCGCAGCCCGTCGGTGATGAGCTGGTCATGGATGTGCAGGAGGCCGAGCTTCATGATGTCGGCCGCGCTCCCCTGGATCGGGGCGTTGAGCGCCGCCCGCTCGGCGTTCTCGCGGAGCACGCGGTTGGGGCTGGCGAGGTCGGGGAACGGCCGGCGGCGGCCGAAGATCGTCTCGGTGTATCCGTCGACGCGCGCCTGCGCGACCGATTCGCGCAGGTAGTCGCGCACCGCGCCGAACCGGGCGAAGTACTCGGTCATCAGCAGCTTCGCCTCGGACTGGTCGATCCGCAGCTGCTTGGACAGCCCGAACGCGCTGAGCCCGTAGACGAGGCCGTAGCTCATCGCCTTCACCTTCGTGCGCATAGCGGGCGTGACATCGGCGGGGGCGACGCCGAACACCCGCGAACCGACGAACCGATGCAGGTCCTCCCCCGAGTTGAACGCCTCGATGAGCCCCTCATCGCCGGACAGGTGCGCCATGATGCGCATCTCGATCTGCGAGTAGTCGGCGGTCAGCAGCGTCTCGTAGCCCTCGCCGACCTCGAACGCCGCGCGGATGCGGTGCGACTCCTCGTTGCGGATCGGGATGTTCTGCAGGTTGGGGTCGGTGCTCGAGAGTCGCCCCGTCTGGCTGCCCGTCTGCAGATACGTCGTGTGCGCGCGCCCGTCGGGTCCGATCGCGACGTCGAGCGACTCGATGATCTGGCGGAGCTTCGTCGCCTCGCGATGCTGCAGCAGCAGATCGAGGAAGGGGTGCGGGTTCGACTCCTGCAGATCGGCGAGCACCGCGGCATCCGTCGAATAGCCGGTCTTGGTCTTGCGGGTCTTCGGCAGGTGGAGCTGCTCGAAGAGCACGTCCTGCAGCTGCTTGGGCGAACCGAGATTCACCTCGCGATCGATCTCCGCGTACGCGCGGGTGGCGATGTCGTCAGCGCGGGCGGCGAGCTCCGACGAGAACGCCGAGAGCTTCTCGTGCGAGATCGCCACACCGGCGAGCTCCATGTCGGCCAGCGCGCCGAGGGTCGGCAGCTCGATGTCGGTGAGCACTGCGGCGACCGACGCGGGCATCTCTTCGCGGATCCGCTCGGTCACGCGCAGGGCGTACCAGCCCAGCTGACCGGGTGTCGCGCCCTCGGTCTCGGGCACGAGCTGGCGCGGATCGGCCTCGGGCAGCTTCTCGTCGAGGTAGCGGCCCACGAGGTCGCCGAGGGTCTTGTCGGGGAAGCTCGGCCGCACGAGCCAGCCGGCGAGGATCGGGTCGAACGACAGCCCGCCGAGCGCGACGCCGGCGCGGCGGAGCGCCTTCACCTGGGGCTTGGCGTCGGTGAGCACCTTCGGGGCGTCCGATTCGAGCCAGTCGCGCAGCGCCTCGGCGATGTCGTCGCTCCAGGGCGCCTCGACCGCGGCATCCAGCGAGGCGATGCCGATCCGCGCGGGCAGGCCGCCCTCGACCGTGACGGTGAGCGCGAGCTCACCCTCCTGCGCGTCGACCCAGGCGCGGGCGCCGGCGGGGTCGACCTCGGCCGCGACGGGCGCCGCGACGGTGGGTGCGGCGGTGGATGCCTCGTCGGCGTCGCCACCCAGAGCGTCGAAGACGCGCGGCAGGAGCGTGCGGAACTCCAGGCGCGCGAAGATATCGCGCACCGCCTCCGCGTCGATCGGCTGCACGGCGAGGTCGTCCGGCCCGACCGGCAGCTCGACATCGCGCAGCAGCGCGTTCAGCGACCGGTTGCGGCGCACGTCGTCGAGGTGCTCGCGGAGGTTGCCGCCGACGACGCCGGTGATCTTGTCGGCGTTCTCGAGCAGCGCGTCGAGGCTCCCCCACTGGTTCAGCCACTTGACCGCGGTCTTCTCGCCGACCTTCGGCACGCCGGGCAGGTTGTCGCTCGTCTCGCCGACGAGGGCGGCGATGTCGGGATAGTTCGCCGGCGGCAGGCCGTACTTCTCGACGACCGCATCGGGCGTGTAGCGCTTCAGCTGCGACACGCCCTGCACGCTCGGGTACAGCAGGGTCACATCGTCGGTGACGAGCTGGATCGTGTCGCGGTCGCCGGAGCAGACGAGCACGTCGTACCCCGCAGCCGCGCCCTCAGTGGCGAGGGTGGCGAGGATGTCGTCGGCCTCGATCCCCTCCTTGGTGAGCACGGTGACGTTCATCGCCGCGAGGGCCTCCTGCAGGAGCGGGATCTGACCGGTGAACTCGGCCGGTGAGGCGGAGCGGTTCGCCTTGTACTCCGGGTACTCGTCGGTGCGGAAGGAGTGCCGCGAGGTGTCGAACGCGACCGCCAGATGCGTCGGCTGCTCGGCCTTGACGAGGTTCACGAACATCGACAGGAACCCGTAGATGCCGTTGGTGTGCTGCCCGTCCTTCGTGGAGAAGTTGTCGACGGGCAGCGCGAAGAACGCGCGGTAGGCCAGCGAGTGGCCGTCGACGACGAGAAGGGTAGGCTTTTCCGAGTCCGTCACCCCACCAGCGTAGTCAGGGGTCCGGACACTCCCGCCGCTCGATCTCGAAGGTGAACGATGAGCTCAGATTCCCCCGCCCTGGCATCCGACGGTCTCGACTGGGCACGGCGCCGCGGGATGGGCGCTCTCGCCGAGAAGATGGGCATCGAGTTCACGGAATTCTCGATCGAGCGCTCGGTGGCCACCATGCCGGTCGAGGGGAACACGCAGCCCGTCGGGCTCCTGCACGGCGGTGCGTACGTCGTGCTCGGCGAGTCGCTCGGCTCGATGGCGGCGAACCTGCACGCCGGGCCCGACCGCCTCGCGGTCGGTGTCGACATCAACGCGACGCACACCCGCTCGGCCACGAGCGGCATCGTCACGGGCGTCTGCACGCCCGTGCACCTCGGCCGCTCGATCACGGTGCACGAGATCGCGGTGACCGACGATCAGGGTCGCCGTTGCTCGACGATCCGCATCACCAACATGATCACCGACCGCCCCGGCGCCTGACCGAGGCATCCGCCCACCCGCACGCGGGGCGCGGCGGCGGGTCAGGCCTTCTTGGGCGAGAGCTGCTCGATGATCGCCTTGGCGACGTCCTGCATCGTGAGGCGACGGTCCATCGACGCCTTCTGGATCCAACGGAACGCCTCCGGCTCGCTGAGGCCCATCTTCTCGTTGAGGAGGCCCTTGGCCCGGTCGACGAGCTTGCGGGTCTCGAAGCGCTCGACCATATCGGCGACCTCGGCCTCGAGCGTGATGATCTGCTCGTAGCGGGCGAGGGCGATCTCGATCGCCGGCAGCAGGTCGTTCGGCGTGAAGGGCTTCACGACGTACGCGAGGGCGCCGGCTTCGCTCGCGCGCTCGACGAGCTCCTTCTGGCTGAAGGCCGTCAGCAGCACGACGGGGGCGACGTGGTTCTTGCTGAGCTTCTCGGCGGCGGAGATGCCGTCCAGGACGGGCATCTTCACGTCCATGATGACGAGGTCGGGGCGCAGCTCGGTCGCCAGTTGGACGGCCGTCTCACCGTCGCCGGCTTCTCCGACGACGTCGAAGCCGTTGTCGCGGAGGATCTCGACGATGTCGAGGCGGATCAGCGATTCATCCTCGGCGACGACGACCCGGCGCGGGGCAGACGGGCTCGAGGCGGGGTTCAGTTCCTGCTCAGTCACCTGTCCATCCTAGAGCCAGCGAGAGGGCGCACCTGCGATAGTCTCTTCTGGACGTGCGCCGGTGTGGCGGAATGGCAGACGCGACCGACTCAAACTCGGTTGCCTGAAAGGGCGTGTGGGTTCGACTCCCACCACCGGCACGAGCGTGAGAACGCCGAAGGGCGGATGCGGGGTCTCCCCCGGCATCCGCCCTTCGTCATGTCTGTCGACCGACTACTTCTCCGACTGGTAGATGGGCGCCTTGCCGTTGACGGCGTCGCCGATCTTGTGGATGCGGATGTCGTTGGTCGATCCGATGATTCCGGGAGGCGAACCCGAGATCACGACGACCTTGTCGCCTTCCTTCGCGAGTCCCTGGCCGAGGAAGAACTCGTCGACCTGGATGAACATGAGGTCGGTGTGCGCGACGTGCTCGACGAGCGTCGACTGCACGCCCCACGTGAGCGCCATACGACGGCGGATCGCGGGGTCGACCGCGAACGCCATCATCGGGATGCGTGGGCGCAGGCGCGACATGCGACGCGCGGTATCGCCCGACTCGGTGAAGATGCAGATGAACTTCGCCCCGACGAACTCGGCGACCTCGTTCGCGGCCAGCGTGATGATGCCACCCTGCGTGCGGGGCTTCGCGCTGACCGGGAGGATGCGCTCGAGACCGTGGTCTTCCGTCGATTCGACGATGCGGGCCATCGTCTGGACCGTGATGACGGGGTACTCGCCGACGCTCGTCTCGCCCGAGAGCATGACCGCGTCCGTGCCGTCGAGGACGGCGTTGGCGACGTCGGACGCCTCAGCACGCGTAGGCACGGGGGAGTGGATCATCGACTCGAGCATCTGCGTCGCGACGATGACCGGCTTCGCCATGCGGCGGCAGAGCTCGACAGCCTCCTTCTGGACGATCGGGACAACTTCGAGCGGCAGCTCGACGGCGAGGTCGCCGCGGGCGACCATGATGCCGTCGAAGGCGTCGATGATCTCCTCGAGGTTGTCGACGGCCTGCGGCTTCTCGATCTTGGCGATGACGGGGACCTTGCGGCCTTCCTCCGCCATGATCTCGTGCACGCGCGTGACGTCGGCGGCGTCGCGCACGAACGACAGCGCGATGAGGTCGGCGCCCGCCCGCAGGCCCCAGCGCAGGTCCGACTCATCCTTCTCGGACAGGGCGGGGACGCTGACGGCGACGCCGGGCAGGTTGATGCCCTTGTTGTTGGAGACGGTGCCGGCGACGACGACCTTGGTCGTGACGACCGGGCCGTCGACGCTCTCGACCTGAACGCGGACCTTGCCGTCGTCGATGAGCAGGGAGTCGCCCGGTGAGACATCGCCGGCGAGGCCCTTGAAGGTCGTGCCGACGAGGTCGCGCGTGCCGACGACATCCTCGGTCGTGATGCGGAAGGTGTCGCCCACGGCGAGGTCGTGCGGTCCGTCGCTGAACTTGCCCAGACGGATCTTCGGCCCCTGCAGGTCGACGAGGATGGCGACGGCGCGGCCCGCGTCGTCGGCAGCCTTGCGCACGTTGGCGAAACGGCCTTCGTGCTCGGCGTAGGAGCCGTGGCTGAGGTTCAAACGGGCCACGTCCACACCGGCATCGATGATCGCACGGATCATCTCATACGATTCGGTGGCGGGCCCCAGGGTGGCGACGATCTTTGCGCGTCTCACTGACTGATCTCCGGTCTGTGTTCGGTTTTCGGGGGTGGATCCAGCCTACGCGGGCTGGAGGCCGATCGCGACGTCCCTCGGCCCGACGGGCGAAGGCAGGTTGGTGCGACCCATGAGGTACTCGTCGACCGCGGCCGCCGCCGCGCGACCCTCCGCGATCGCCCAGACGATCAGCGACTGGCCACGGCCGGCGTCCCCGGCCACGAACACGCCGGGGGCAGTCGACTGGAAGTCGTCACCGCGCTCGACGTTGCCGCGGCCCGTGAACACGGTACCCAGCTGCTCCTCGAGGGCGCTCCGCTCCGGGCCGGTGAAACCCATCGCGATGAGGATCAGGTCGGCCGGGATCTCGCGCTCGGTGCCGCTACGGGGCACGCGACGGCCATCGGGCAGGTACTCGGTCTCGGCCAGGCGCAGGGCCCGCACCTCGCCGGCCTCGTTGCCGAGGAACTCGACGGTGGATGCGAGGTAGGCGCGCTCGCCACCCTCCTCGTGCGCCGAGGAGACCTCGAAGAGCGTCGGCATGGTCGGCCACGGCTGGTGGTCGGGGCGCGCGGTCGGCGGCTGCTTGCCAATGGCGAGGTTCGTGACGCTGAGGGCACCCTGGCGGTGCGCGGTGCCGATGCAGTCGGCGCCGGTGTCGCCGCCGCCGATCACGATGACGTGCTTGCCCTCGGCGTGGATCTGGTGCGGCACCTGGTCGCCCGCGACGGCCTTGTTCGACTCGACGAGATACTCCATCGCGAAGTGCACGCCGTCGAGGTCGCGCCCCGGGATCGCGATGTCGCGCGCCTCGGTGGCACCGGTGGCGACCACGACCGCGTCGTAGCGGGCGCGCAGCTCGCTCCACGTGATGTCGACGCCGATCTCGACGCCGGCACGGAACCGCGTGCCCTCGTCCTGCATCTGGCGCAGGCGCGACTCGAGGTGGCGCTTCTCCATCTTGAAGTCGGGGATACCGTATCGGAGGAGTCCGCCGATCCGATCGTCCCGCTCGAAGACGGCGACGGTGTGGCCCGCTCGGGTGAGCTGCTGCGCGGCCGCGAGGCCGGCGGGGCCCGATCCGACGACCGCGACGGTCTTGCCGGTGAGGCGGGCCGGCGGCTCGGCCTCGACCCAGCCGTTCGCGAACGCGTCGTCGATCGTCGCCACTTCGATCTGCTTGATCGTGACGGCGGGCTGGTTGATCCCGAGCACGCACGACGACTCGCACGGCGCCGGGCAGAGGCGTCCGGTGAACTCCGGGAAGTTGTTCGTCGCGTGCAGACGCTCGATCGCGGCACGGCCCTCGCCGCGCCACATCAGGTCGTTCCACTCCGGGATCAGGTTTCCCAGGGGGCATCCCTTGTGGCAGAACGGGATGCCGCAGTCCATGCAGCGGCCGGCCTGCCGGCGGAGCACGGCCGAGTCACCCGGCTCGTACACCTCTTTCCAGTCCATGATGCGCACGGGAACCGGCCGGCGCGCCGGGAGCTCGCGCTCGGTGGTCTTCAGAAAGCCCTTGGGGTCAGCCACCGGTCACCTCCATGATGCGGTTCCAGACGACGTCGCCATCGGGGTCGAGCCCCTCGGCGGCGGCGTCCTGTCGGGTTTGCAGCACTGCCGCGTAGTCGCGCGGCAGCACGCGGACGAAGTTCTCGGACTCCGCCTCGAAGTCGTCCAGCAGAGCGGATGCCAGGGTCGACCCGGTCTCGGCGACGTGCCGCTCGAGCAGGTCGCGGAGGATCTCCACGTCGCCCGAGCCGAGCTCGAGCAGCTCCAGCTCGCCGCTCGCGAGCGCCTCGCGGTTCACCAGCTCCCGCTCGAGGCGGTAGACGTAGGCGGTGCCGCCCGACATGCCGGCGCCGAGGTTGCGGCCCGTCGCGCCGAGGATCACGGCGAGCCCGCCGGTCATGTACTCCAGCGCGTGGTCGCCCACGCCTTCGACGACCGCGGTCGCGCCGGAGTTGCGGACGAGGAACCGCTCCCCCACGACGCCGCGCAGGAACATGCTGCCCTGCGTCGCGCCGTAGCCGATCACGTTGCCCGCGATGACGTTCCGCGACGCGTCGAACGACGCGTCGCGCGGCGGTCGCACGACGATCTGACCGCCGGAGAGGCCCTTGCCGACGTAGTCGTTCGAGTCGCCCTCGAGGCGCAGGGTGATCCCCGCCGGGAGGAAGGCGCCGAAGGACTGACCGGCCGAGCCCGTGAGGTTTACCTCGATGGTGCCCGCGGGCAGGCCGTGCTCGCCGTGCGCCAGGGTGACGCGGTTGCCGAGCATCGTGCCCACGGCACGCTCGGTGTTGCGGATCGGCAGCGACACCTCGAAGTGCCCGCCGTGCGCGATGACGTCCTGCGCCTGCTCGATGAGCGGCACGTCGAAGTGCTTCTCGAGCTCGTGGTCCTGCTCGCGCGCGTGCCGACGCGGGGCATCGGGTGCGAAGGCGGGGCCGTCCAGGATCGGCGCGAGGTCGAGCCCCGACGCCTTCCAGTGTTCGATCGCACCGTTGACGTCGAGCACGTCGCTGCGCCCGATCGCCTCGTCGAGCGAGCGGAAGCCGAGCTCGGCGAGGTACTCGCGCACCTCCTGGGCGATGAACTGCATGAAGTTCACGACGAACTCCGGCTTGCCGGTGAAGCGGCTGCGCAGCACCGGGTTCTGCGTCGCGACGCCGACCGGGCAGGTGTCGAGGTGGCAGACGCGCATCATGATGCAGCCTTCGACGACGAGCGCGGTGGTCGCGAACCCGAACTCCTCGGCGCCGAGCAGCGCCGCGACGATCACGTCGCGACCGGTCTTCAGCTGGCCGTCGGCCTGCACGACCACGCGGTCGCGCATGTCGTTGAGCATGAGCGTCTGCTGCGTCTCTGCGAGACCCAGCTCCCACGGCGTGCCCGCGTGCTTGAGCGAGTTGAGCGGGCTCGCGCCGGTGCCGCCGTCGTGCCCCGAGACGAGGATGACGTCGGCGAGGGCCTTCGCCGTGCCGGCGGCGACCGCGCCGATGCCCGACTGGCTCACGAGCTTCACGTGCACCCGCGCCGCGGGGTTCGCGCGCTTCAGGTCGAAGATCAGCTGCTTGAGGTCTTCGATCGAGTAGATGTCGTGGTGCGGCGGCGGCGAGATGAGCCCGACGCCGGGGGTGCCGCCGCGGGTGCGCGCGATCCACGGGTAGACCTTGCCGGGCGGCAGCTGGCCGCCCTCGCCGGGCTTGGCGCCCTGCGCGAGCTTGATCTGGATGTCGTCGGCGTGCGTCAGGTACATGCTCGTCACACCGAAGCGACCGGATGCCACCTGCTTGATCGCGCTCCGGCGGGCCGGGTCGAGCAGGCGGTCGACGTCTTCGCCGCCCTCGCCGGTGTTCGACTTGGCGCCGATGGAGTTCATCGCGATCGCGAGCGTCTCGTGCGCCTCTTTCGAGATCGACCCGTAGCTCATCGCGCCGGTGGAGAAGCGCTTCACGATCGATTCGACGGGTTCGACCTCGTCGATCGGCACGGCGGGCCGCTCCCCCGTCTTCAGGCGGAACATGCCCCGCAGGGTCTTCAGCTCGCTCGCCTGGTCGTCGACGAGCTTCGTGTACTCGCGGAAGATGTCGTAGCGGCGTGCCCGCGTCGAGTGCTGCAGACGGAAGACGGTGTCGGGGTTGAAGAGGTGCGGGGCCCCATCACGGCGCCACTGATACTCGCCGCCGGTCCAGAGACGCTCGTGGGCGCGCGCGGCGCCGTCCTCGGGATATGCGTAGTCGTGCCGGGCCTGGTTCTCGGCGGCGATCTCCCGCATGCCGATGCCGCCGAGCTTCGTCTCGGTGCCCGTGAAGTACTTCGCGACGAACTCCTCCGAGAGCCCGACCGCCTCGAACACCTGGGATCCGGCGTAGGAGGAGACCGTCGAGATGCCCATCTTGGACATGATCTTCAGCACGCCCTTGCCGAGCGCGTAGATGAGGTTCTTCACGGCCTTCTCGGGCGTGACGCCCGTGATGAAGCCCGCGCGCACGAGGTACTCGACCGTCTCCATCGCGAGGTACGGGTTGACGGCAGAGGCGCCGTAGCCCATCAGCGTCGCCACGTGATGCACCTCGCGCACGTCGCCCGCCTCGACCACGAGACCGACCTTCATCCGGTTCTCCTGGCGGATGAGGTGGTGGTGCACCGCGGAGAGCATCAGCAGCGACGGGATCGGGACGAGGTCCTTGTTCGAGTCGCGGTCGCTCAGGATGATGAACTCCGCGCCCTGCTCGATCGCGGCGTCGACCTCGGCGCATATCTCGTCGATGCGCTGCTCCAGGGCATCCGGACCCTTCTCGAAGGGGTAGAGACCGCGGATCGTCACCGACCGCCGGCCGGGCAGCGCCTTGTCGATGTTCTGGAGCTTGGCGAGCTCGTCGTTGTCGATCACCGGGAAGTCGAGCGTGATCGTGCGGGTGTGGTCGGGCCCCCAATCGAGGAGGTTCCGCTCCGGACCGAGACCGAGGGCGAGCGAGGTGACGACCTCTTCGCGGATCGAGTCGAGCGGCGGGTTGGTCACCTGCGCGAACTGCTGCACGAAGTAGTCGAAGAGCAGGCGCGGCCGTTCGCTGAGCACCGCGATCGGGGCATCCGACCCCATCGCGCCGAGCGGTTCGGCGCCGTTCTGGCCCATCGGCGTGAGGAGGATGCGCACCTCTTCCTCGGTGTAGCCGAACGTGCGCTGGCGGCGCGTGATCGAGGCGATCGGGTGCACGATGTGCTCGCGCTCGGGGAGGTCCTTCAGGCGCACCCGACCCGCGTCGAGCCATTCCTGCCAGGGCTGGAGGGCCGCGAGGTCGCGCTTGACCTCGTCGTCCTCGATGATCCGCTGCTGGGCGGTGTCGACGACGAACATGCGCCCCGGGCGGAGGCGTCCGCGGCGCTTGATGCGCTCGGGGGCGAAGTCGAGCACGCCCGTCTCCGAGCCGATCACGACGAGTCCGTCGGTCGTCTCGGTCCAGCGGCCGGGGCGCAGGCCGTTGCGGTCGAGGGTCGCGCCGACGAGGGTGCCGTCGGTGAAGATCAGCGCGGCGGGGCCGTCCCACGGCTCCATCTGCATCGAGTGGTACTCGTAGAAGGCGCGGAGGTCGGGCGCGATGCCGGTCTGCTTCTCGTAGGCCTCGGGCACCATCATCATGATCGCGTGCGGGAGGCTGCGCCCGGTGAGGGTGAGCAGCTCCAGCACCTCGTCGAACGAGGCAGAGTCGCTCGCGCCGCCCGTGCAGATCGGCAGGAGCGGGCGGATGTCGCCGACGAGCTCGGACTCGAGCTGCGACTGACGGGCGCGCATCCAGTTGCGGTTGGCGCCGACGGTGTTGATCTCGCCGTTGTGGGCGAGCATGCGCAGCGGCTGCGCGAGCGGCCACGACGGGAACGTGTTCGTCGAGTAGCGCGAGTGCACGACGGCGAGCTCGCTCTCGAAGCGCTCGTCCTGCAGATCGGGGTAGAACGGCTCGAGCTGGAGGGTCGTGACCATGCCCTTGTACCCGAGCGTGCGGGCGCTCAGCGACACGAAGTAGGCGTCGTGCTCGCGGCGTGCACGCTTGCGCAACCGGTAGACACGGCGGTCGAGGTCGATGCCCGCGAGCGCGGGCGCGTCGCCGACGGCGGGGCGCGAGACGAACAGCTGCTCGAATGCGGGGCGCGCGGCGTAGGCGAGCTTGCCGAGGTGCTCCTCCACTGTCGGCACCTCGCGCCAGCCGAGCACCGTCAGCCCCTCGGCGGCGGCGATCTGTTCGACGCCGGCCTTGACGGCGGCGCGCTCGTCGTCGTCGCGCGGCAGGAACGCCATGCCCGCCGCGTACTCACCCGCCGGCGGCAGGTCGAAGTGCGTGACCGCGCGGAGGAAGGCATCCGGCATCTGCGTCAGGATGCCGGCGCCGTCTCCCGTACCCGCGTCGGAGCCGATCGCACCGCGGTGCTCGAGGTTGCGAAGCGCCTCGAGGGCCAGCTCCACGATGTCGTGCCCCGGCTCGCCGCGGAGCGTCGCGACCATCGCGAGCCCGCAGGCATCCTTCTCGAAGGCAGGGTTGTACATGCCCTGCTTGACGGGGAACGCGGAGGCGTGCCGGGTGGTGTCTTCACGACGGGGGCTGGAGGCCATAGCTACCGTCCTCATAGTCTTGCTGAAACGGGGACGACGTCGGCCCTGATGTCCTGCGGGGTGTTACCTGGAGACGACTGTGCTTGTGGCGGAGTCCGCGGTGGATTCGGACGTCGGGGGTGCGCTGACGTCGACGAATGCATCGGTGTCCTGCGATTGTACATCCCCGCCGCCGGTCCATTCGCGCCCCGGGTAGTAGGGCGAGGGCTCGAGGCCCGGGTGGCGGCGCTTCTGCACGAAGAATATCACGAGACCGACCACGACGCCGATGATCGCGGCCCACACGTTCGTGCGCAGGCCCAGGAAGACCTCGCTCGGATCGATGCGGATGTTCTCCCACACGATCCGCCCGGCGCTGTACCAGACGAGGTAGAGCGCGAAGAGGCGTCCCCACTGCAGGGTGAAGCGCTTATCGGCCCAGAGCAGGAAGATGACGCCCAGCACGTTCCAGATGGCCTCGTAGAGGAACGTCGGGTGGAACAGGGTGCCCTCGGGCAGGCCGACCGGCCACGCGGCGTTCGGGTAGTCGATCTGAAGACCCCAGGGCAGGTCGGTGGGGAGGCCGTAGAGCTCCTGGTTGAACCAGTTGCCGAACCGGCCCATCGCCTGGGCGAGGAGGAGGCCCGGAGCGAGGGCGTCGGCGAACGTCCAGAACCGGATTCCGGTCCACTTGCAGCCGAGCCACGCGCCGATCGCGCCGCCGATGAGGGCGCCGAAGATCGCGATGCCGCCGTCCCACACGTTCCAGATCGCGTCGCGCACGAACGGGTTCCACCACTCGCGGCCCTGCTCGAAGTAGAAACCCCAGTGGGTCACGACGTGGAAGATGCGCGCGCCGATGATCGCGAGCGGCACGGCGAGCAGACAGATGTCGATGACCACCCACGGCTCGGCGCCGCGCTTGGTGAGCCGGTGGTTCGTCATGATGGCCGCCGCGACGATGCCGGCGAGGATGCACAGCGCGTAGAAGTGGATCGTCAGCGGGCCGAGCTGGAAGGAGCTGACCGGCGGACTGGGGATCGACAGGGCCACGGAGGACGAAAAGAGCACGAGCGGCAGTCTACTTCGCCCCGCGCACCACCCCACGCGCCCCGGGCCCCCCCACGAGGCATCCCCCCACTTTCGCCGACCCGCCAAGCTTTGGCCGAGCCGGCACGATATGGCCCGCACAGAACGTGGCGGCTCGGCCGCGGGATAGCGGCTCGCGGGGATGGGGTGGGGGGTCAGCGGGGGGTGCCGGATGCCAGGGCGCGCGCCTCGGCGCGCAGGCCCTCGACCCCGCCGTCGCGGAGCGCGCGCACGAGCGCGGTGCCCACGATCGCCCCGTCGGCGTACTCGACGACGCCGGCGACCTGCTCGGGCGTCGAGATGCCGATGCCGACGCACGCACGCGGCACGCCGTGCTCGCGCAGACGTGCGACGAGACCGCGCGCCGCGGCATCCAGCTCGGCGCGCTCCCCCGTGATGCCCATCGTCGAAACGGTGTAGACGAAGCCGGTGGATGCCCGGGCGATCATCTCGAGGCGCTCGTCGGTCGAGGTCGGCGCCGCGAGGAACACGCGGTCGAGCCCGGTGCGCTCGGAGGCGGCGATCCACTCGGCGGCCGCGTCGGGGGTGATGTCGGGGGTGATGAGCCCCGCGCCGCCGGCGGCGAGGAGGTCGTCGGCGTAACGGTCGACGCCGTACAGCAGCACGGGGTTCCAGTACGTCATCACGAGGATCGGCACGTCGGTGCGCGCGGCGATCTCGCGGACCGCGGTGAAGGTGTCGCGCAGGCGGAAGCCGGCGGCGAGGGCCGCCTGGGTCGCCTCCTGGATGACGACGCCGTCCATCACCGGGTCGGAGTAGGGCGGACCGAGCTCGAGCACGTCGGAACCCGATTCGGCGAGGGCGACCGCGGCGTCGATCGAGGTCTGCAGGTCGGGGTAGCCGATGGGCAGGTAGCCGACGAAGGCGCCTCGGCCGGCGGCCTCGGCGGCGTCGATCGCGGCGGCGACGCGGCTCACAGCTCGATCCCCTCTCCGCGCGCCGCGTCGTCGGCGGGAGGGGTCTCGACGGGCCGTTCGCCCTCGTCGTACAGCCCGAACCACGTGGCGGCGGTGTCCATGTCCTTGTCGCCGCGGCCGGAGAGGCTCACCGCGAGGATCGCGTCCGGCCCCAGCTCGCGGCCGATCCGGAGCGCCCCGGCGAGGGCGTGCGCCGACTCGATCGCGGGGATGATCCCCTCGGTGCGGCTCAGCAGCCGCAGGGCGTCCATCGCCTCGGCATCCGTCGCGGGGATGTACTCGGCACGCCCGATGTCGGAGAGCCAGGCGTGCTCGGGGCCGACCCCGGGGTAGTCGAGGCCTGCCGAGATCGAGTGCGACTCGACGGTCTGCCCGTCCTCGTCCTGCAGCACGTATGTCTTCGCGCCGTGCAGCACGCCGGGGCGTCCCCGTTCGATGGATGCCGCGTGCTTCTCGGTCTCGACGCCGTCGCCGGCGGCCTCGACGCCGTACAGGCGCACGCCCTCGTCGTCGAGGAACGCGTCGAACATCCCGATCGCGTTCGACCCGCCGCCGACGCAGGCGATGACCGCATCGGGGAGGCGCCCGGTCGTCTCGAGCAGCTGCGCGCGCGCCTCTTCGGAGATGATCTTCTGGAAATCGCGCACCATCGCGGGGAACGGGTGCGGGCCGGCGGCCGTGCCGAAGATGTAGTTCGTCGTCTCGACCGAGGCCACCCAGTCGCGATACGCCTCGTTGATCGCGTCCTTCAGGGTGCGCGATCCCGTCGTGACCGGGATCACCTCCGCGCCCAGCAGCCGCATGCGGGCGACGTTGAGCGCCTGACGCTCGGTATCGACCTCGCCCATGTAGATCGTGCAGTCGAACCCGAAGAGGGCCGCGGCGGTCGCCGTCGCGACGCCGTGCTGTCCGGCACCGGTCTCGGCGATGACGCGCGTCTTGCCGAGGCGCTTCGTGAGCAGCGCCTGGCCCAGCACGTTGTTGATCTTGTGCGAGCCGGTGTGGTTGAGGTCTTCGCGCTTGAGGAAGACGCGCGCCCCGCCGGCGTGCTCGGCGAAACGCGGCACCTCGGTGAGCGCGGAGGGACGGCCCGCGTACGAGTGCAGCAGCGCTTCAAGCTCGGCCGCGAACGCGGGATCGGCCATCGCCGTCTCGTACACCGCGGTGAGCTCATCGATCGCGGCGATGAGCGACTCGGGCATGTAGCGGCCGCCGAACTCGCCGAAGAACGGGCCGTGTTGGTCGCGCAGGCTCATCGGGATGCTCCTTCTTCGGCCGTGACATCTTCCGCCGCGAGCTCCCCCGCCGCGAGCTCCCCGGCCGGGACGTCGCCCGCTGCGAGGAACGCGTGCAGCGTCGCGACCGGGTCGTTCGTGACGAGCGCCTCGCCGACGAGCACGACGTCGGCGCCCGCCGCGCGGTAGTGCGCCACGTCGGCGGGGGCCCTGACTGCCGACTCGGCGATCTTCACGGCGCCCTCCGGGAACTCTCCGGCGAGCGAGCCGAAGAGGTCGCGGTCGAGCTCGAACGTCGACAGGTTCCGCGCGTTGACGCCGATGAGCGTCGCACCGAGGTCGGCGGCGCGGGACAGCTCTTCGCGCGAGTGCGTCTCGACGAGCGGGGTCATGCCGAGCTCGCGGACCAGATCGTGCAGCTGCTGCAGCAGGGGCTGCTCGAGCGCGGCGACGATCAGGAGCACGAGGTCCGCCCCGGATGCCCGGGCCTCGAGCACCTGGTACGGCGTGGCGACGAAGTCCTTGCGCAGCACGGGCAGCGACACCTGTGCCTTGACGGCTTCGAGATCGGCGAGCGAGCCCTTGAACCGGCGTCCCTCGGTCAGCACGGAGATCGCCGACGCACCGCCCTCCTCGTACCTCGCCGCCTGCAGGGCGGGATCGGGGATGTCGGCGAGGTCGCCGCGCGACGGGCTCGCGCGCTTGACCTCGGCGATGATCTTCACGCGCTCCGCCGGAGCGAGCGCGGCCAGAGCGTCGAGGGCGGGAGCCTGCGCGAGAGCGTCGCGTTCGACGTCGGCGAGCGGCCGACGAGCGGCGCGGGCCTCGGCATCCTCCACCGCGCCGGCGGTGAGGTCTGCCAGCATGATCAGTGCTGCTTCGGCTGGTACTTGTCGCCGTAGGCGCCGTAGCCGGCCTTGGACATCGCCCATCCGACGATCGCACCGCCGACGAAGAGGCCGACCGATGCCCAGACGAGCGCGGGCATGTCGAGGACGAAGAACAGCGTGCCGAGCGTGACGGCCAGGAGCATGATCACCACGGCGGTCCAAGCGGCCGGCGAGTGTCCGTGGCCGGGGTCGTCGATGCTGCTCATGGTTCTCCTTCGGTGTGCCTCGAGGGCGCGTGGCGGGTCGCGATCAGTCTAGCGGGCGGTCGGATCGTCGCCGTGCGACAGGTCGTCCCACGAGTCGATCGCCCGGTCGCGAGAGGCGACCGGGGCCTCGCCGCGTCGGCTGGCCGCGACGGCGGGCGCCGAGGTCGACGCGTGCGCGCCGTCGCGCTCGAACCGGCGGCCGCCGCTGCGCCAGCGGTGCGCGGTGGCGAGCGTCCACAGGCCGCCGAGCGCGATCACGAGCCCCGCGAGAGCGACGACGACGGGCCACGCGGTCGCGGTGACCGAATCGACGAGGTCGGCGATCGCGTCGGCGCCCGACAGACCGGTCGCCTTCGTGACGACCGACGCCACGGCATCCAGGGGCCGCTCGATCGCGATCCGCGCCGAGCCGATCAGCAGCACGACGCCGATGGCGGTCGCGATCACTCCGAACACGTAGCGCAGCACACGGGCGACGACGGTCAGGGCGAGACCGAGCGCCAGCGCCGCGAGGCTGAGCGGGGCGAGCAAGGGCAGCGCCGAAGCGCCCGGCACCGCCAGCGCCTCGGTGGCGCCCGAGCGGAGCGTCACCTCGAGCCACGGCTGCGTCGAGCCGATGATGGCGACGGCGCCGCCCAGGATGATCGCGAGCACGCCGAGCATGCGTGCCCGTGCGATCACAGCGCGCCCTCGGACGGCGAACCGGCGGCGCGCGCGGCGGGCGCCAGGTCGTCGGCGTCGAAGCAGGTGTGGTCGCCGGTGTGGCAGGCGGCGCCGATCTGCTCGACCGTCACGAGCACGGCGTCGCCGTCGCAGTCGAGGCGCGCGCCCTGCACGTACTGCGCGTGACCCGACGTGTCGCCCTTGCGCCAGTACTCCTGACGCGAGCGAGACCAGAACGTCACGCGCCCCTCGGTGAGCGTGCGGCGGAGGGCCTCGGCATCCATCCAGCCGAGCATCAGCACCTCGCCGCTGTCGTGCTGCTGGATGATCGCGGGCACGAGGCCGTCGGCGTTGAACGCGACGCGGGCGATGCGCGCCTCGAGGGTGTCGGACGTCGGCTCGGACGTGGGCTCGGCGCTCATCGGCGCACCTCGATTCCGTCGGCGGCGAGAGCCGACTTGACGGCGCCGACGGTGAGCTCGCCGGAGTGGAACACGGATGCCGCGAGCACGGCGTCGGCGCCCGCGTGGATCGCCGGGGCGAAGTCGCTCACCGATCCCGCCCCGCCGGAGGCGATCACCGGCACCGACGAGACCTCGCGCATGAGCCCGACGAGCTCGAGGTCGAAGCCGTCCTTCGTGCCGTCGGCGTCGATCGAGTTGACGAGGAGCTCGCCCGCGCCGCGGTCGATCGCCTCGCGGGCCCAGTCGAGGGCGTCGAGCTCCGTCTGGGTGCGACCGCCGTGCGTCGTCACGACGAACCCGGAGTGCGCGCCGGGGGCGCGCATGACGTCGAGGGAGAGCACGAGCACCTGCGCGCCGAACCGGTCGGCGATCTCGTCGACGAGAGCGGGGCGGGCGATCGCGGCGGAGTTCACCCCGACCTTGTCGGCCCCGACGGCGAGCAGGCGCGCGACGTCGTCGGCGGTGCGCACTCCCCCGCCCACCGTGAGCGGGATGAAGACCTCCTCCGCGGTGCGCCGGACGACGTCGTACGTCGTCGCCCGGGCATCGACCGTCGCGGTGACGTCGAGGAACGTCAGCTCGTCGGCGCCCTGCGCGAAGTACGCCGCGGCGAGCTCGACCGGATCGCCCATGTCGCGGAGGTTCGCGAAGTTGACCCCCTTCACGACGCGGCCGGCGGCGACGTCGAGACACGGGATGACGCGGCTCGCGAGAGCCATGTCAGAGCCTCGCGTTGTGGATGGGCGTGACGAGGATCGCTCGCGCACCGATCGCGTACAGGGCATCCATCACCTGGTTGACGCTCGCGCGCGGCGTCATGACGCGCACGGCGACCCAGGCGGGGTCGCGCAGCGGCGAGATCGTCGGCGACTCGATGCCCGACGCGATCGCGACGGCCTCATCGACGAGGTCGGCGGGCAGGTCATAGTCGATCAGCACGTACCGGCGCGCGACGAGCACACCGCGCAGGCGCCGGAGCAGCGTCTCGGTGCCGGCGGCCTCGTCGGGAGCGCCGATCAGCACCGCCTCCGATTCGAGCAGCACCGGACCGAAGATCTCGAGGCCCGCCTGGCGGAGCGTCGTGCCGGTCGAGACGACGTCGGCGACGGCGTCGGCGACGCCGAGCTGCACCGCGGACTCGACGGCGCCGTCGAGGGGCACGAGGTCGACCGCGACGCCGTGGTCGTCGAGGTAGGCGTCGACGAGGCCGGGATACGCCGTCGCGACGCGCAGACCCTCGAGGTCGCCGAGCGAGGCGAACGCGCCGGGAGGGCCGGCGAAGCGGAACGTCGAGGCGCCGAAGCCGAGCTGCTCGATCTCGCGGGCGCCCGGCATCCGGGCATCCAGCAGCAGATCGCGGCCGGTGATGCCGACGTCGAGGGCGCCGGAGCCGACGTAGGTGGCGATGTCCTTCGGGCGCAGGTAGAAGAACTCGACCTCGTTGATCGGGTCGATGACGTGCAGGTCTTTCGGATCGCGCCGGCCGGTGTATCCGGCTTCGGCGAGCATCTCGGCGGCGGTGTCGGCCAGCGACCCCTTGTTCGGCACGGCGATTCGCAGCATGGTGCGGTGTCTTTCGGTGTCGGCGGTTGTCGGCGGGAGCGGCTCAGAGATGTCGGTAGACGTCTTCGAGGCTCAGACCCTTCGCGAGCATCATCACCTGCAGGTGGTAGAGCAGCTGCGAGATCTCCTCGGCCGTCTCGGCATCCGTCTGGTACTCCGCGGCCATCCACACCTCGGCGGCCTCCTCGACGACCTTCTTGCCGATGGCGTGCACCCCGGCGTCGAGCTGCGCGACCGTCCCGGAGCCTTCCGGGCGGGCCGCCGCGGTGGCGGTGAGCTCTGCGAACAGGCCGTCGAACGTCTTCACCCTGACAGGCTACCGGTCCCCCGCGCGCCCGGCGCCTCGATGACGCGGGCGTGCGGGTCGGATGACCCGATGACGCCGGCCGCGGCTCGCTAGGGTGGGAGGCATGGATCCCGTCCGCGAGATGCTCACGTCCGTGCTCGACGAGGTGCGCGGGGAGGATGCCGGGGAGACCGCCCAGTACATCCCCGAACTCGCCTCCGCCGATCCCGACCGCCTCGCGCTGGCGATCGCCGACCCGCACGGGCGCCGGATCGCGCTCGGCGACGAGGACCCGTTCACGATCCAGTCGATCTCCAAGCCGTTCGTCTTCGCCCTCGCCCTCGACGCCCTCGGGCGCGACGAGGTGCTGCGCCACGTGGGCGTCGAGCCGAGCGGCGAGCCGTTCAACGCGATCAGCCTGGAGGAGGGCACCGGCCGCCCCGCCAACCCGCTCATCAACGCCGGCGCGATCGCCACGACCGGCCTCATCCCGGGGCCGAGTGCAGGCGAGCGCGCGGCGCGGATCGTCGAAGGCCTCTCGCGGTTCGCGGGGCGGACGCTGCAGGTCGACGAGGAGGTCTACGCGTCGGAGGCGTCGACGGGCGACCGCAATCGCGCGCTCGCCCACCTGCTGCGCTCGTACGGCGTGATCGAGACCGACCCGCACGAGGTCGTGGAGGCGTACTTCCGGCAGTGCTCCGTGCTCGTCACCGTCGCCGACCTCGCCGTGATGGCCGGCACGCTCGCCTTCGGCGGGCGGCACCCGGTGACCGGCGAGCAGGTGGTGTCGGCGCGCACGGCGCGCGACGTCGTATCGGTCATGACCAGCTGCGGCATGTACGACGCGTCGGGCTCGTGGCTGATCCGCGTCGGCCTCCCCGCCAAAAGCGGCGTGTCCGGCGGGCTCATCGCCATCTCGCCGTCGCAGTTCGGGGTGGGCGTGTTCAGCCCGAGACTCGACGAGTACGGGAACAGCACCCGCGGTCAGCGGCTGCTCGAGCGGCTCTCCGACGCGCTGGGCCTCCACGTGTTCGAGCAGCACCAGAGCATCGCCACCCCGCACGTGGCCGTCTCGCACGGCGAGGACGGCACGGTGCGCGTCGCCCTCGACGGGGAGCTGTCCTTCGGCGGCGCGGAACGCGTGCTCAACGCGCTGCGGAACGTCGAGCTGCCCGCCTCGAGCGCGCCGCTCCTCGTCGATCTCACCCGCGTGACGCAGCTGCAGCCGGCGGCGCTCGCCGTGCTGCGCGAGCAGGTCGACGGACTCGGCGGCACGGTGCGCGTGGAGGCCTGAGGCGGGCGCAGACCGGGTGCGGGTGAAGGCCCCAAAACCCGGAATCAGTGCTGGTGCGCGGATGCCTCGCGGCGCAGCGCCTCGATCGCCTGGCCCGGGTCGTCGGCCCCGAACACGGCGGAGCCCGCCACGAACGTGTCCGCCCCCGCCTCGGCGGCCTGGGCGATCGTCGACTCGGAGATGCCGCCGTCGACCTGCAGCCACACCTGCGATCCGCGCCGACGGGCCTCGTCGTGGAGCCGCGCGAGCTTCGGCATCTGGTCGGCCATAAACGACTGGCCGCCGAAGCCGGGCTCGACGGTCATCACGAGGATCTGGTCGAACTCGTCGAGCACGTCGTAGAGTCCCTCGACCGGCGTGGCGGGCTTCACCGCGACGCCGGCGCGCGCGCCGAGCTGGCGCAGCCGGCGGGCCAGCGTGATCGGGGCGGTCGCCGCCTCGAGGTGGAAGGTCACCGAGGCCGCGCCGATCTCGGCGTAGCCCGGCGCCCAGCGATCGGGATCGGTGATCATCAGGTGCACATCGAGCGGCACGGGGCTCGTCTGCTGGATGCGCTCGACCATCTGCGGCCCGAAGGTGAGGTTCGGCACGAAGTGGTTGTCCATCACGTCGGCGTGCACGAAGTCGGCCGACGCGATCCGCTCGAGGTCGGCCTGCATGTTCACGAAGTCGGCCGAGAGGATGCTGGGGTTGATGCGAAGGTCGGGCATGAGCCCCATTATTGCGGCTTATCCCGGCGCCGGATGCCGGCGCCCGATGCGGCGCCTGATCCCGGCGCCCGGTGTCGGTCAGGGCGCCCCGCGCGGAGGCGTCCCGTCAGGCGCGCTGCAGCAGGGAGATCGACATCGCGTCGGTGCCGTGCCGGTGCGGCCACAGCTGCGCGCGCCCGGTGCCGGCGACATCGGGCAGATCGATCGGCGAGAGCGAGAGGGATGCCACGACGCCGCGGGCGTCGAGTTCGACGATCCCCTCGTTGCGGCGGAGCGCATCGGCGACGACGGCCGCGGTCTCGGCGAGGTGCGGCGAGCACGTCACGTACGCGACGATGCCGCCCGGGGCGAGGGCGCCGAGCGCCGCGTCGAGCAGTTCGCCCTGCAGGGTCGCGAGCGCGGGTACGTCGGCGGGCTGCTTGCGCCAGCGCGCTTCGGGGCGCCGGCGGAGCGCGCCGAGGCCCGTGCACGGGGCATCCACGAGGATGCGGTCGTAGCGGCCGCGGCCGGCGCGCGCACGTCCGTCCTCCTCCGAGACCGGCACCTCGAGCGGCACCCCGGCGACGGAGTCGCGCACGAGGCCCGCGCGGGCCGGGGACAGTTCATTGGCTTCGAGCAGCGCGCCGTGGGCGAGGGCCTCGGCGGCGAGGACCGCCGTCTTGCCGCCGGGGGCGGCGCACAGGTCGAGCCAGCGCTCCCCCTCGCGCACCGGGAGCGCGCGAGTGAGGGCTAGTGCGGCGAGCTGCGAGCCCTCGTCCTGCACGCGGACGCGGCCGCCCGACGCGGTGACGAGCGCCGCCGGGTCGCCGCCGGCGGAACGGAAGCCGATCGGCGAGTAGGGCGTGGCCTCGGCGCCCGCCGGGATATCGGCGAGCCCCGGGAGCGCGGCGAACGTGACGACGGGAGAGACATTGTCGGCTTCGAGGAGCAGCGCCAGCTCGTCGGCGCGGCCTTCGGCGTCGAGGGCGCGGCGGAAGGCGCGGATGACCCAGACCGGGTGCGCGTAGCGGACGGCGAGGCGCTCGTCGTCGGAGCGCGCGGCGGCTTCGAGCCGGTCGAGCCACTCGTCGCGGGTGCGCTCCGAGACGCGCCGGAGCACCGCGTTGGCAAAGCCGGCGGCCGGCTTGCCGGCGGCCTGCCGCACCTGGCGCACGGTCTCGTTCACGGCGGCGTGGGTGGGGATCCGCATCGCCACCAGCTGGTGCGTGCCGAGGCGCAGCGCGTCGAGCACAGCGGGGTCGATCGCCGAGACGGGGCGCGCCGCGGCGTCGGCGATGATCGCGTCGTAGGTGCCCTCGCGGCGGAGAGTCCCGTAGGTGAGCTCGGTGGCGAGAGCCGCATCGGGGCCGGAGAGGCCGGCGCGCGTGATCGCCCGCGGCAGCAGCAGGTTGGCGTACGCGTCGGAGGTGTGCACGGCGCGGAGGGTGTCGTACGCGACCCAGCGCGGGCCGCGGCCGGGTGCCGGACGCTCGGTGCCGCCCGTGGTGCTGTTCTTGTCGAACGGGCGGGCGGGGCCGCCCGCACGGTGGGGGCCGCTCTTTCCGATCGGATGCTGGGGCCCGCGCTTCGCGCCCGACCCGTGGGCGCCGCTCTTCCCGGCGCGGTCGCGTTCGTCGCTCATCGGGTCTCCGTTCCCGGGAGGGCCGCGCGCGGAGCGTCGCCGCGCCGCCCGCGCCACCAGTCGGCCGCGGGCATCGCGCCCTTGCCTGCCGGCTGCACCGTCTTCAGCAGCACGGTGCCCTCCCCCGCTCCGACGAGCACGTCGCGGCCCGACAGGCCGAACTCGCCCGGCGCGAGCACCCCGGCATCCGCCGCGGTGTCGGGGCCGCGGAGCGCGGCGAGCACCTTGAGGCGCTGACCGTCGACGAGGAGGTGGGCGCCGGGCTCGGGCGTCGTGCCGCGGTACCGGTCGATGACGACGGCGGCGGGCGCGGTGAGGTCGAGCGCGCCGTCGGCGAGCGTGAGCTTCGGCGCGAGCGTCGCCTCGCCCCGCTGCGGCGTCGCGACCGCGGTGCCCGCGGCGATGTCGTCGACGACGCCGGTGAGAAGTCCCGCGCCGAGCTCGGCGAGCGTGCCCAGCACCTCTCCCGCCGTCGCCTCGCGCGGCACGTCGTAGCGGAGCTCGGCGAACACGTCGCCGGCGTCGAGGGCGGGCACGAGCTGGAAGACCTCCGCTCCGGTGGTGCGATCGCCCGCGATGAGAGCGTGCTGCACGGGCGCGGCGCCGCGCCAGCGCGGCAGCAGCGAGAAGTGCAGGTTGATCCAGCCGTGCCGCGGTGTCGAGAGCAGCGGCTCGCGCACGAGGCCGCCGTAGGCGACGATCACGCCGAGATCGGGCGCGAGCGACGAGATCGCGGCGGTGGCGTCGGCGTCGAGGCGGTCGGCCTTGATCACGGGCAGGCCGAGATCGCCCGCGGCCTGGGCGACCGGTGACGGGGTGAGCACGCGCTTGCGGCCGAGCGGCGCGTCGGTGCGGGTGACGACGCCGACGACCTCGTGCGCCGAGGCGGCCAGCGCCGTGAGCGACGGGACCGCGGGCGCCGGCGTTCCGGCGAAGACGATGCGCATGGGAGATCCTCGGTGTGGTGGGGCTTGCAGATCGCGCGTGCCGCGTGGACCTGACGTCGGACGGCCTCGACGGGGCCGCTCGCTCAGAGGTCGAGTTCGGGCACGTCGAGACGCACTTTCAGCGTAGTCCGGGAGGCGAACCGGTCGGCGCCCGCCCGTCGGTCTCGCGAGCGGCCGTGCAGCGCGTCGGCGACGACCGCGGCGCGGAGCGCCTCGGCGACCGGCCGGCCGAGCGCGTAGTCGAAGCGCACCAACGCGCGCACCCCGGCGCCGGTGCCCGCGCCGGTGCCCGCCGGTCGGCCGGAAGAGCCGCTGGTGGCCGTTCCCCCCGCGCCGCTGCCGTCGCGCGGCACCGGACCGAGCACGGCGCCGGCGTCGAGCGTCGGCACCGCCTCGCGGAGCGCGCCGAGCGCGGTCTCGACGCTCGTCGCCGTGCCCTCGACCGCGGCGACGCGGACGGTCGGGGGCATGTGCAGGGGTGCGCGGTCGGCGAGCTCGGCGCGGGCGTAGGCGGGTTGCGTCCACGTCGCGAGCGCGCGGGCGACCGGTCCGGTGACGCCGACGAGGTGCACGGGAGCGCCGGGCGCGGCGAGGGCGGCGGCGTTCGACCACCAGCGCAGGCACGACTCGCCGATGCGCAGATGCTCGGCCAGCAGCATCCGATCCCCGTCGAGCAGGATGACGGCGCGGTAGCCGCCGTCGGCGTGCGGCTCGGCGCCGCGGGTCGCGACCACGAGCGCGGGCCGCGCGTCGACGCGGGTGACCGGGTGGTCGCCGTCGGCGACGATGACCCGCGTGTTCGGGAAGGCGCGACCGAGCTCGTCGGCGGTGCGCTCGCTGCCCGACGAGGCCATCCGCAGGCGCGTGCTCTGACAGTTGCCACAGGCCCACGAGCCGATCGTGCGCCCGCACCAGGTGCACTCCGGCGCGGCGCCCGGCCGGCGCGAGCGCAGCGGACCGGTGCAGTGCGGGCAGCGGGCCGGCGTGCGGCAGTCGGCGCAGACGAGCACCGGGGCGTAGCCGGGCCGGGCGACCTGCACGAGCACCGGGCCGTGGGTCAGGGCCTCACGCGCGGCGGCGAACGCCGCCGACGGCACCCGCTGGCCGCGCGCCTCGCCGTCGCGGGTGGCCGAGAGCACGACGGTCGGGCTCTCCCGCCGGCGCGCCGTGACCTCGCGCACCCAGCCGAGCTGCACGAGGCGTTCGACGTCGGTCGTGCGGGTGTGCCCGGCGAGCACGAGGGCCGACCCTTCGAGCTCCTGCCGCACGAGCGCGGCGTCGCGCACGTGCACGCCGGGACTCAGCGGCTCGGACAGCAGCGGATCGCCGTCGTCCCAGATGATCACGGTGCCGACGTCCGCCGCCGGCGCGTAGACCGTCGAGCGGTTGCCGACGACGATCGCCGTCTCGCCGCCGAGGAGGCGGAGGTACGAGGCGTAGCGCTCCGGCCCCGACCGGCGCGCGTCACCCTGCACGACCACGCCCTCCGGCGCATGCGCGGCGAGCACCGCGAGCACCTGGTCTTCATCGCGCTGGTCGGGCACGACGATGAGCGTGCTCTGCCCGCGGGCGAGCGTGTCGAGCGCGATCGCGCTGATGAGCTCCGCCCACGCGCCGTACGGGCCCGCCGCCGCGGGGCGGGGCGGTGCGTCGAGGGCGATCCGGGCGTGGTCCGCGAGAGCGGCGGGAAGGTCCGGGAAGTCGCTCAGGATGCCTCGCGCCCACGCGACGCCCGCCGCCGCAGGTTCCGTGGACTCGACGTCCGACGCCGCGGTGTCCGACGCCCCGGCCGCCGAAGCCTCGGCATCCGAAGCCCCCGCATCCACAACACCGGCATCGGCAGCCGCATCGGCATCGGCATCGGCATCGGCATCGGCAGCCTTCGCGGCACCGGCATCCGAAACAGCGGCATCCGCACCCGTCGCACCGGAATCCCCGCCACCCGAGACCACGGCGTCCGAGGCATCCGCCACCGCCGCCACGCGCGCGGCGAGCCACGCCTTCTCGGCGCGCACCATGCGCTTCGGGATGACGAGGCGGAGGATGTCGCTCGCCGACCCGGCGGCGCGGTCGGCGACGCGGCGAGCGAGGGCGTAGAGCTCCGGCGTGAGCACGGCGACCGGAGAGACGACCGCGTCGAGCTCGGACAGCGGCTTGCCCGCGACCGACGGCTCGGGCCGCTCGACCACCTCGACGAGATACCCCTCGACGACCCGCCCCGCGGTGCGGAGGGGCACCTTCACGCGCACGCCGGGCACGGCGTCTGCGCGCAGGGCGGGCGGGATCACGTAGTCGAACAGGCGGTCGAGCTGAGGCAGCGGCGAGTCGATCAGCACGCGCGCGACGAGCGGCATGGGCTCGGACGGATCAGAGACCGGCGGCCGCGCGCAGCTCGCCGACCCGGTCGGTGCGCTCCCACGTGAACTCCGGCAGCTCACGGCCGAAGTGCCCGTAGGCGGCCGTCTGCGCGTAGATCGGCCGCAGCAGGTCGAGCTGGTCGATGATCGCTTGCGGGCGCAGGTCGAACACGTCGCGGATGGCGGTCGTGATCTGCTCGTCGGAGACGTGCCCCGAGCCGAACGTCTCGACGTAGAGCCCGACGGGCTCGGCGCGCCCGATCGCGTAGGCGACCTGCACTTCGAGCCGGTCGGCGAGGCCCGCGGCGACCGCGTTCTTCGCGACCCAGCGCATCGCATACGCCGCGGAGCGGTCGACCTTCGACGGGTCCTTGCCGCTGAACGCGCCGCCGCCGTGCCGCGAGGCGCCGCCGTAGGTGTCGATGATGATCTTGCGTCCGGTGAGACCGGCGTCGCCCTTCGGCCCGCCGATGACGAACGGGCCGGCCGGGTTGATGACGTAGCGCACGTTCGAGACGTCGAGCCCGGTCGTCGCGAGCACGGGGTCGATGACCTCGGCCTGCACGGCGGCGCGGAGGGCAGGCAGCGAGATGTCGGGGTTGTGCTGCGTGGAGAGCACGACGGTGTCGACCGTGCGCGGCACGGCGCCGTCGTACCCGAGCGTCACCTGCGTCTTGCCGTCGGGGCGGAGGAACCCGAGCGCGCCCGAGCGGCGGGCATCGGTCAGGCGCTCGGCGAGGCGGTGCGCCGTCCAGATCGCCATCGGCATGAGCTGCGGCGTCTCGTTCGTCGCGTAGCCGAACATGATGCCCTGGTCGCCCGCACCGAGCGCGTCGATCGGGTCGCTCGACCCGCCCTCGCGATGCTCGATCGCGGTGTCGACGCCCGCGGCGATGTCGCCCGACTGCTCGCCGATCGAGACGGTGACGCCGCACGAGTCGCCGTCGAACCCGGTCTCGCTGGAGGTGTAGCCGATCCGGTTGACGACGCTCCGGACGATGCCGGGGATGTCGGCGTAGCCGTCCGTGCGCACCTCACCGGCGACGTGCACGAGGCCGGTGGTCACGAGCGTCTCGACGGCGACGCGGCTGCCGCGGTCTTCAGCGAGGAGCGCGTCGAGGATCGAGTCGGAGATCTGGTCGCAGATCTTGTCGGGATGCCCCTCGGTGACGGACTCGGACGTGAACAGCCTCAGCCGGCTCATGGGACGCTCCTCAAGGTTCTTCGGGTTCCGACGCAATCATGCCCGCGGGTCCCGACACCCAGTGAACAGGCATCCCGGAGACGCGGGCATGAACGGTGCCACACGGCGTCACGCGCCGGCGGCCGGAGGCATCAGTCGACGTGGCGCAGGCGCAGCTTGTCTTCGTGGATCTCGTGCAGCGCGATGGTCAGCGGCTTGTCCTCGACCGACGAGTCGACGAGCGGGCCGACGTTGTCGAAGAGGTTTCCCTCGTGCAGGTCGGAGTAGTAGTCGTTGATCTGGCGCGCACGCTTGGACGCGTAGATGACGAGCTGGTACTTCGAGTCGACCTTCTCGAGCAGTGCGTCGATGGGCGGGTCGATGATGCCCTTGTCACGTCCAGCCATGGTGAACCTCCAGGATCGGATGGCGGTGGGAAAACTGTGGATGCCCGCGCTCGCGCCCTGGCATCCGTTCATTCTATCAGCGCGCGAGCGTCGCGACCTCGGCCGCCGCGCGGGCGACGTCGTCGTTGACGACGCGGTAGTCGAACTCGCCCTGCGAGGCGAGCTCGTGCTTCGCGGTGCGCAGGCGCCGGGCCCGCTCCTCCTCGCCCTCGGTGCCGCGCCCGACGAGCCGGTGCACGAGCTCGTCCCAGCTGGGCGGGAGGAGGAACACGAGCTTCGCGTCGGGCGCCGCGGCGCGCACCTGGCGCGCGCCCTGCAGGTCGATCTCGAGCAGCACGGAGCGGCCGTCCGCCAGCGCCCGCTCGATCGGCTCGCGCGGGGTGCCGTAGCGGTACTTGTTGTGCACCGTCGCGTGCTCGAGGAGCGCGCCCGTCTCCACCAGCCGGTCGAAGGCGTCGTCGTCGACGAAGTAGTAGTGCTCGCCGTCGACCTCGCCCGGTCGCGGGGGGCGGGTCGTCGCGGAGACCGACAGCATGATCTCGGGGTGGTGGTCGCGGATGTGCGCGGCGACCGTACCCTTGCCGACCGCGGTGGGTCCGGCGAGCACGACGAGACGGCTGCGGCCGGGCCGGGCGACCGGCTCGGGGAAGCGCTCGTCGAGCCACTGCGCGAGCGCGGCGCGCTGGCGGGCGCCGAGGCCGCCGAGGCGCTTGACCGGTGAGATCTCCAGGGCGGCGAGGATGCGGTCGCGCTTCCCCTCGCCGATCGCGGGGAGGGCCGTGAGGTACTCCGTGATCCGCATCGCGCCGGCGGGCGACTCGGGGTGCGCGAGGGCGCGCCGCAGCAGCTCCTGCGGCGTGATCACCCGCATCGCGACGTCGTGCTTGAGTGCCGCGCGTTCACGGCGGGCGGCGACGGCGCGCCGCGAAGCGGCGGCGCGGTCGACCTCGGGTGGGCGGCGCGTCTCAGTCATGGGTGGTTCCACGATACCGCCCGCCCGCTACCGCACCGTGCCGGAGCGCACCGTGCCGGATTGCGACGCGCCGTACAGCGCCGCACGCTCTTCGACTCGCCGCGCGAGGGCCGCGTCGCCGGCGGAGCCGGCCGCGAGGATGCTGCGGCTCTCGCTCGCGACCACCTGCGAGGCGACGTATCCGAAGAGCCGCTGCAGGTCGCCGGGCTCGGCGCCCTGCGCACCGAAGCCCGGCGCGAGAATCGGCGTGCCGGCGAGCACGATGTCGCTGAGACCGTACGCCCGGCGGTCGACGGTCGCGCCGACGACGAGCCCGATCGGGCCGAGTGAGCCGGGCGCGCCGATGTTCCGCGCGGCGACGTCGTGCGCGACGCTCTCGGCGACGCTCTCCCCCTCGTCGTCGACGCGGGCGCGCTGCAGCGTGGATGCCTCGGGATTGCTCGTCGCGGCGAGCACGAACACGCCCTTCTCGTGGGCGGTCGCCATGCTGAACGCCGCGTGCAGTGAGTCGGTTCCGAGGTACGGGCTGAGGGTCAGCGCGTCGCACTCGAGCGGGGCGCCCGGCGCGAGCCACGCGGCGGCGTAGCCGTCCATCGTGGTGCCGATGTCGCCGCGCTTGGCGTCGGCGATGACGAGCAGATCCGCCGCGCGAGCCGCCGCCATCACCTCTTCGAGCGCCGCGAACCCGGCCGCGCCGAAGCGCTCGAAGAACGCGACCTGCGGCTTCACGACGCCCACACGCCCCGCGGCGGCCTCGACCGTCCGCAGCCCGAACTCGCGGACGCCGGCGGCCGAGGCATCCACCCCCCACGCGTGCAGCAGCGCCTCGTGCGGGTCGATGCCGACGCACAGCGGTCCGTACGCGTCGAGCGCGGCGCGCAGCCGCTGGCCGAATCCGGGGCGGCCCGGCTGCGGCTCGCTCACCGGGCGGCTCCGGCGAGGCGCTCGGCGCGGTCGTGGGCGTACTCCTGCAGGCTCCGCACCTCGAAGCCCGAGCGGAGCACCGGCAGCGCGCTCACCGCGGCGCCGAGCACCGCCATCGTGGTGAACAGGGCCTTGTCGGCGGCGACGGCGGCGGCGCGGATCTCGTAGCCGTCCGCCCGCGCGATGCCGCCCGAGGGCGTGTTCACGACGATGTCGATCTCGCCCGCGTTGATGAGGTCGATGACGTTGCGCTCCCCCGACTCCTGCGTCTCGGAGTACTTGTTCACCACGTCGACGCGGATGCCGTTGCGCGCGAGGATCTCGGCGGTGCCCTCCGTCGCGGTGAGGCGGAAGCCGAGCTCCTGCAGCCGGTGGGCGGGGAGGATGACGGCGCGCTTGTCGTCGTCGGCGACGGAGAGGAACACGGTCCCCTCGGTCGGCATGCCGCCGTAGGCTGCGGCCTGCGACTTCGCGAACGCCGTCGGGAAGTCGCGGTCGATGCCCATGACCTCGCCCGTCGAGCGCATCTCGGGGCCGAGCACCGAGTCGACGGTGTGCCCGTCGGCGGTGCGGAACCGCTTGAACGGCAGCACCGCCTCCTTCACGGCGACGGGGGCGTCGAGCGGCACGCGCGAGCCGTCCTGCTCGGGAAGGAGCCCCTCTGCCTTCAGCTCGGCGATGGTGGCGCCCGCCATGACGCGGCTCGCGGCCTTCGCGAGCGGGATGCCGAGGGCCTTCGAGACGAACGGCACCGTGCGCGACGCGCGGGGGTTCGCCTCGATGACGTAGAGCACGCCCGCCGAGACGGCGAACTGCACGTTGAGCAGGCCCCGTACGCCTACGCCCTCCGCAATCGCGAGCGTCGCCTGACGCACGCGGTCGATCTCGGTGCGGCCGAGCGAGATCGGCGGCAGGGTGCACGACGAGTCGCCGGAGTGGATGCCCGCCTCTTCGAGGTGCTCCATCACGCCGCCGACGTACAGCTCGTGCCCGTCGTAGAGCGCGTCGACATCGAGCTCCACGGCGTCGTCGAGGAACCGGTCGACGAGCAGGGGCTTGCCCTCCTCGATGACGACCTCGCCGGCGGTGCGCACGAAGTAGTCGCGCAGGTTCTCGGTGTCGTAGACGATCTCCATGCCTCGGCCGCCGAGCACGAAGCTCGGGCGCACGAGCACGGGGTAGCCGATCTCCTCGGCGATCGCGACGGCACCGGCCTCGTCGGTGGCGGTGCCGTGCCGCGGCGCGAGCAGACCCGCCCGGTCGAGCAGCTGCGAGAACAGCTCGCGCTCCTCGGCGATGTCGATCGCCGCGGGCGACGTGCCGAGGATCGGGTAGCCCGCCTCCTCGATGCCCTTCGCGAGCCCGAGCGGGGTCTGCCCGCCGAGCTGGCAGACGACGCCGAGGATCGTGCCGGACTGCGCCTCTGCGTGCAGCACCTCGAGGACGTCCTCGAGGGTCAGCGGCTCGAAGTACAGCCGGTCGGACGTGTCGTAGTCGGTCGACACCGTCTCGGGGTTGCAGTTGACCATGATGGTCTCGTACCCGGCGTCCGACAGCGCGAACGACGCGTGCACGCACGAGTAGTCGAACTCGACGCCCTGCCCGATGCGGTTCGGACCCGACCCGATGATGACGACCTTGGTGCGCTCCGACGGGGTCACCTCGGTCTCGCGGTCGTAGCTCGAGTAGTGGTACGGCGTCAGCGCGGGGAACTCCCCCGCGCACGTGTCGACGGTCTTGTAGACCGGGCGGATGCCGAGACCGTGACGGATGCCTCGGATCTCGGCTTCGCCGACGCCCCGGAGCTCGGCGAGCTGCGCGTCGGAGAAGCCGTGCTCCTTCGCGACGCGGAGCGTCGCGGCATCCAGTTCGGGGGCCTCCGCGACGAACGCGGCGACCTCGTTGATGAGGGCGATCTGGTCGAGGAACCACGGGTCGATCTTCGTGGCCTCGAACGCCTGCTCGATCGTGGCGCCCTTCCGCATCGCCTGCTGCAGCACCACGATGCGGCCATCGGTGGGCGTCGTCGCGATCTCGAGGAGCTCCTCGACGGAGCGGTCCTCCCGGCCCCAGTGGAAGCTCGACCCGCGCTTCTCGAGCGAGCGGAGCGCCTTCTGCAGCGCCGTCGTGTAGTTGCGGCCGATCGCCATCGCCTCGCCGACCGACTTCATGGTCGTCGTGAGGGTCACATCGGCGTTCGGGAACTTCTCGAAGTTGAACCGCGGCACCTTGACGACGACGTAGTCGAGCGTCGGCTCGAAGCTCGCCGGCGTCGCCTGCGTGATGTCGTTGGGCACCTCGTCGAGGCGGTAGCCGATCGCGAGCTTCGCGGCGAGCTTGGCGATCGGGAAGCCGGTCGCCTTGGATGCCAGGGCCGACGAGCGCGAGACGCGCGGGTTCATCTCGATGACGATGATGCGCCCGGTCGCCGGGTCGACGGCGAACTGGATGTTGCAGCCGCCGGTGTCGACGCCGACGGCGCGGATGATGTCGATGCCGATGTCGCGGAGCTTCTGGTACTCGCGGTCGGTGAGGGTGAGCGCCGGGGCGACCGTGATCGAGTCGCCGGTGTGCACGCCGACCGGGTCGACGTTCTCGATCGAGCAGACGACGACCGTGTTGTCGGCGGTGTCGCGCATGAGCTCGAGCTCGTACTCCTTCCAGCCGAGGATCGACTCCTCGAGGAGCACCTCGGTGGTCGGCGAGTCGCGCAGGCCTGCGCCGCCGATGCGGCGGAGGTCCTCCTCGTCGTAGGCGAAGCCCGAGCCGAGCCCGCCCATCGTGAACGAGGGGCGGACGACGAGCGGGTAGCCGAGCTCCTCGGCGCCGGCGAGCAGGTCGTCCATCGTGTGCGCGATGACCGAGCGGGCGACGTCGGCCCCGGCATCCAGCACGAGCTGCTTGAAGATCTGCCGGTCCTCGCCCTTGCGGATCGCGTCGACCTTCGCGCCGATGAGCTCGACGCCGTAGCGCTCGAGGATCCCCTGCTCGTGCAGGGCCATCGCCGCGTTCAGCGCGGTCTGTCCGCCGAGGGTCGGCAGGATGGCATCCGGCTTCTCCTTCTGGATGATCGTCTCGATGACCGCGGGGGTGATCGGCTCGATGTAGGTCGCGTCGGCGAAGTCCGGGTCGGTCATGATCGTCGCCGGGTTGGAGTTCACGAGGATGACGCGCACGCCCTCCTCGCGGAGCACGCGGCACGCCTGGGTGCCGGAGTAGTCGAACTCGCAGGCCTGACCGATGACGATCGGGCCGGAGCCGATGACGAGGACGGAGGTGATGTCGTCGCGTTTGGGCATTACTTGCTGGCCTCCATGGTCGGGCGGGAGGTGTGCGCGACGACGAGGTCGCGGAAACGGTCGAAGAGGTAGTTGGCGTCGTGCGGGCCGGCGGCCGCCTCGGGGTGGTACTGCACGCTGAAGGCGGGGATGTCGAGGGCGCGCAGGCCCTCGACGACGTTGTCGTTGAGGCCGATGTGGCTCACCTCGACGCGGCCGTAGCCGTTCGGCGAGTCCACCTCGCCCTCGAGCGGCGCGTCGACGGCGAACCCGTGGTTGTGCGCGGTGATCTCCACGCGTCCGGTCTGCTTGTCGAGCACCGGCTGGTTGATGCCGCGGTGCCCGAACGGCAGCTTGTACGTGCCGAACCCGAGGGCGCGGCCGAGCAGCTGGTTGCCGAAGCAGATGCCGAAGAACGGCAGCTTCTCGTCGAGCACGGCCCGCAGGAGCGCGACGTGATCACCGGATGCCGCGGGGTCGCCGGGTCCGTTGGAGTAGAACACCGCGACGGGGTCGATCGCGCGGATGCCCTCGATCGTGACGTCCTGCGGGAGGACGTGCACCTCGAACCCGCGTGCGGCGAGGTTCAGGATCGTCGCCTGCTTGACGCCGAGGTCGAGGACGGCGAGGTTGCCGATCCGCTCGACGCCGTCGGCGGCGGGGGTCACCTGGGCCGCGGCGACGGAGACCTCGGCCGAGAGGTTCTGGCCGCTCATCTCGGGAGCTTCGCGCACGAGGCGCAGCTGCTCCTCGGCAGCCAGCTCTGCGGCCTCGCCGGAGAACACTCCCCCGCGCATCGAGCCGGCCGAGCGGAGGACGCGCGTGATCGCCCGGGTGTCGACGCCGGAGATGCCGACGATGCCGTCGCGGACGAGCGCGTCGTCGAGCGATTCGTCGGCGCGCCAGTTGGAGACGACCCGCGAGGGGTCGCGCACGATGTATCCGGCGACCCAGATGCGGCGGGACTCCGGGTCTTCGTCGTTCATGCCGGTGTTGCCGATGTGCGGCGCGGTCTGCAGCACGATCTGGCCCGCGTAGGAGGGGTCGGTGAGGGTCTCCTGGTAGCCGGTCATGCCGGTGGAGAAGACGACCTCGCCGAGGGTCGTGCCGCGGGCGCCGTAGGCACGGCCGGGGTGGCGGGAGCCGTCTTCGAGCACGAGGACGGCCGGATCGGTCGTGAAGGAGGTGGTGCGGGTCATGCGTCAGGTCCCGTCGGAGTGTCTGTCGGTGAGGTCGCGGGGGTGGAGGGCGTGGCCGGCGCGCCGGGTGCGGCGTCGTCCGGGGCCCCCTCGCGTCGTCGGAGGGTCGCGGCGATCGTGTCGGCGAGGGCGCGGGCGGAGCCGTCCTGCGGGCGCAGGTAGCTGTCGACGGCGACCGCGTCGGAGCCGTCGACGGTGCGCCAGCTGAGGCGCACGAGGCCGCCGGGCTCGACCACGCGGTCGATCGCGACCTGCGCCTGATCGACGGAGTCGATGCGGCCGACGGGCAGGAACAGGCGCGGCTGACCGGTGAGATCGAGCGCGACGCCGCGATCGGTGACCGTGACATCCACGCGGGAGCGGAACCCGAGCCCGCGGATCGCGAGGCGCTCGAGCGGCTCGCCGTGCCGAGTGGTCGCGACGTAGAGGCCCGACGCGCTCGCGACGGTCGCGGCGTCGGGCGGGATCTCGCCGACCGGGGCGGCGAGCCCTGCGTCGCGACGGGTGCGACGACGCCAGGCGATCACGCCGAGCGCGAGGAGCACGACGGCGACGCCGATCATGACGAGGAGGGCGCCTTCGCGGCTCATGCCGGCACCTCCGTCATCGACGCGGCGAGGACGCCGTCGGACACCGTGGGGCGCCCGTCGAAGAACGTCCAGCGCACCTCGCCCGGCAGCTCGCGGCCGAGGTAGGGCGAGTTGACGCTCCGTCCCCGCAGGTCGGCCGTCGTGAACGTCCGTCCGGGGCGCGGGTCGTAGAGGGTGAGGGATGCCGGGGCGCCGGCGACGAGCGGCGTGCCGGCCCGCTCGAGGCGGCCGATCCGTGCGGGGGCGGCGGACATCACACGGGCGACGTCGTTCCAGTCGAGCAGTCCGGTGTCGACGACGGCCTGCTGCACGACGCGGAGGGCGGACTCGAGGCCGACCATGCCGTTGGCGGCAGCCTGCCACTCGCACGACTTGCTCTCGTCGGGGTGCGGCGCGTGGTCGGTCGCGACGATGTCGATCGTGCCGTCGGCGAGGCCCTCGCGCACGGCCTGCACGTCCTCGTCACGACGCAGCGGCGGGTTCACCTTGAACCGCGGATCGTAGCCGCGCACGAGCTCCTCGGTGAGCAGCAGGTGGTGCGGGGTGACCTCGGCGGTGACGTTCACGCCGCGCTTCTTGGCCCAGCGGATGATGTCGACCGAACCGGCGGTGGAGAGGTGGCACACGTGCAGGCGCGATCCGACGTGCTCGGCGAGCAGCACGTCGCGGGCGATGATCGCCTCTTCGGCGACGGCGGGCCAGCCGGCGAGGCCGAGCTCGGCCGAGACGGTGCCCTCGTTCATCTGCGCGCCCTCGGTGAGCCGCGGATCCTGCGCGTGCTGCGCGACGACGCCGTCGAACGCCTTCACGTACTCGAGGGCGCGGCGCATGATGAGCGGGTCGAAGACGCAGAAGCCGTCGTCGCTGAAGACGCGGACGCGCGCGCGGCTGGATGCCATGGCGCCGAGCTCCGCGAGCCGCTCGCCCTTCTGGCCCACCGTGACGGCGCCGATCGGCTGCACGTGCGCGTAGCCGGCGGCCTCGCCGAGGGCGAGCTCCTGCTCGACGACGCCCGCGGTGTCGGCGACCGGCGACGTGTTCGGCATCGCGAACACGGTCGTGAATCCGCCCGCCGCCGCGGCGCGCGACCCGGTGAGGATCGTCTCGGATGCCTCGTAGCCGGGCTCGCGCAGATGCGTGTGCAGATCGACGAGACCCGGGAGGGCGACGAGTCCGTCGGCGTCGACGACGGTGGCGCCCGCGCGGCTGAGGCCGGTGCCGACCTCGGCGATCACGCCGCCGTCGACGATGAGGTCCGCGGCATCCGCACCGTTCAGGCGGGCACCTCTGATCAGGTACGTCATCGCGCGTCCTCCTCGGGTCGACGGGCTCGGGATGCAGGCTCCGGCTCGCGGGCCGCTGCCGCGTCCCGCTCACCGGACAGCAGCAGGTAGAGGGCCGCCATGCGCACCGACACCCCGTTCGCGACCTGTTCGAGCACGGTCGACTGCGGCGAATCGGCGGCGTCGGCGGAGATCTCCAGGCCCCGGTTCATGGGACCCGGGTGCATGACGATGCTACCTTCCGGCAGCGCGTGCAGGCGCGCCGCGTCGAGCCCCCAGCGGCGCGAATACTCCCGCTCAGTGGGGAAATACGCGGCGTTCATGCGCTCGAGCTGGATGCGCAGCATCATGATCGCGTCGGGGGCGGCGGCGATCGCCTCGTCGAGATCGTAGGCGACCTCGACCGGCCAGGCCGAGACATCCTGCGGGATGAGGGTCGGCGGGGCGACGATCGTGACGTGGGCGCCGAGGGTCGTCAGCAGCCACACGTTCGAGCGGGCGACCCGCGAGTGCAGCACGTCGCCGACGATCGTGACGCGCAGGCCGGCGAGGTCGCGCCCGCGGCTTTCCGCGCCGAAGAACCGCTTGCGGATGGTGAAGGCGTCCAGCAGCGCCTGCGTCGGGTGCTCGTGCGTGCCGTCGCCGGCGTTGACGACGCCCGCGGTGATCCAGCCGCTCGTGGCGAGGGTCTGCGGCGCGCCGGAGGCGCCGTGGCGGATCACGACCGCGTCGGCGCCCATCGCCTGCAGGGTCTGCGCGGTGTCCTGCAGCGACTCGCCCTTGCTGACGCTCGACCCCTTCGCCGAGAAGTTGATGACGTCGGCGGAGAGGCGCTTCGCGGCGGCCTCGAAGGAGATGCGCGTGCGGGTGGAGTCTTCGAAGAAGAGGTTGACGACGGTCTTGCCGCGAAGAGTCGGGAGCTTCCGCACCTCTCGCGACTGCGTGTCGCGCATGTCCTCGGCGACGTCGAGGATCTGCAGGGCTTCGTCGAGTCCGAGGGTCTTGGTGTCGAGCAGGTGCCTCATGCGCCGATCGTCACCGCCTCGAATGCGTCGACCTCGGCCAGCTGCACGTTGACCCGCTCGCTGCGGGCGCTCGGCAGGTTCTTGCCGACGAAGTCGGGACGGATCGGCAGTTCGCGGTGACCGCGGTCGACGAGGATCGCGAGGCGCACCGCGGCGGGGCGGCCGATGTCGTTCAGGGCGTCGAGCGCGGCGCGGATCGACCGACCGGAGAAGAGCACGTCGTCGACGAGCACCACGGTCTTGCCGTCGATGCCGCCCGCGGGGATCGAGGTCGGGTGCGGGGCCCGGGTCGGGTTCCGGTGCAGATCGTCGCGGTACATCGTGACGTCGAGCGCGCCGACCGGCACGGAGACACCGGCGATGTCGGCGAGCAGGCCGCCGATGCGTTCGGCGAGCGTGACGCCGCGGGTCGGGATGCCGAGGAGGACGAGATCCGCGGCCCCCTTGTTGGACTCGAGGATCTCGTGGGAGATCCGAGTGAGGGCACGGGCGATGTCGGCGGCGTGCATGACGGTCCGAGACGACTCGGGCATGACCATGCGCAGCTCCCTTCTCCGCCTCACGGGACGGGGTTAAAGGTTGCGGATGACTCCCACTCTAGCCGGTCGATCCGGCCTGCACGTCACGACGCGGGCGTCTCGGCGGGCGACTCTTCGGACGGCTGGGTGGGCGAATCGGTGGTCGACTCGGCGGGCGTCTCGTCGGCCGAATCGGCGGAGCGCGAGCGACCGCGCTTCGAGGCGGAGGACGCGAGGCGGGTGAGCATCTTCTCGAGCAGTTCGGTGCGTCCCGCGAAGTCGCGGATCTGCTGGTCGAACGCGTCGAGGTCGAGCGCGCGGCCGTCGCGCCACGTGCCGCGCACCTCGATGTCCTTCTCGATTCGCGCCGGATCGACCTGATACGGATCGGCGGAGAGCACCGTGAAGTCGGCGCGCTTGCCGGGCGTGATCGAGCCGAGGTCGGGGCGACGGATGTGTTGGGCGGCGACGACGGTGTGCGCGCGGAGCGCGTCGTCGAGGCTCATGCGCTGCTCGGGCCCGTGCTCCTCCCCCGAGAACGTGTGGCGCGTGACGGCCGCCTGGATGTTCCGGAGCGGGATCGGCGGGCTCACGGAGCCGTCGTTGTGGAAGCTGACGGATGCCCCGGCATCCACCGCATCGGCGAAGCGCTGCCACTGCGAGCCGATGCGGTGCGGGAAGAGCGTGCCGTCGAGGACGTCGCCCCAGTAGAGGAACTGGAACGGCGCCATCGAGACCGCCACGCCGAGCTTCGCGGCGCGCTCGAACTGGTCCTTGCGCGCACCGCCGACGTGCTTGACGCGCCAGCGATGATCGGTGCCCAGCAGCGCGCACCGGGTGAGCTCGCGCTGGTAGGAGTCGAGCACGACGTCCAGGGCGTAGTCGCCGTTCATGTGGACGGCGAACTGCCAGTCGTCGTCGCTGAAGCTGTCGAGGAGGTCGTCGAGCTCGGCGGGCGTGTAGTTGAGGGCGCTCTCGCGCGTGGGGCCGACGGCGATGCCGGCGGCGTGCACCGTCTCGTTGTCGAGGTAGGGGTAGGTGGCGGCGATATTCCCGACCCAAGGCGACCCGTCGGCCCAGATCTTGAGCGCCGTCACGTCGTCGTGGGTGCCGTAGCCGACGTACGGGGCGATCCAGTGCGTCGGCTCCATGCAGACCATCCCGCTGAAGAGCGGATGACTGTGTGGATCGATGAAACCGGGGAGGACGACGTCGCAGCCGAGATCGACCACCTCGGCGCGCGGATGCGCGTCGCGGAGGTCGGAGAGCGCGCCGACGGCGACGATCTTCCCAGAGCGGCTGTCGACCGCGATGGCTTCGACGCGAAGCGCGTCGTCGTCCATCGTGATGATCGCGTTCGAGGTGACGATTCTGTTCGCGGCGCTCATCGCCTCATTCTCACCGGTCGGTTGGGCGCGCACCAGGGGCGCTGGTCAGCGGCGCAGGCCGCCCTGCTCGACGAGCGTCGTCGTGTTGCTCGCCGTGCGGATCGCGGCCGCGTAGAACTCGAGCGTGATGCGGGCGAAGATCAGGTAGACGAGCCCGATGAGCGGTCCGAGGATCAGAATGACGAGCCCGAGCCAGACGCTCGAGGTGAACGCGCTGATCACGGCGATGATGTAGCCGATCACGAGGAGCACGGTGATGAGGCCGTACAGCACGCCGAGGACCTTCGTCGTGATGAACTTCGAGAAGCTGTAGTCGAACAGCCCGGCGAAGAAGCCCGGCGTGCCGACGTCGGAGATGCTGGTGCCGAACGACTGGGCCGCGCCGCTCGCGACGTTCTCCCACTGGTTGCCGGCGTTCGGGGCTTGACTCGAGGGCGGGGTCTGACCCGCATTCGGGGTCTGACCCGGGTTCGACGGCGGAGGCGTGGAGCCCGACCCCGATCCGGGCTGCGGCGGGACGGGAGGAATGTGCTGATCACTCATGTCGACTCCTTCGAGAGAGGCCGGTGCGGCTGCCCCGGTCGTTCTGCGGCTCACCCTAGATGTACTGACCCAGATCGTTGTTGACGTAGGAGAGACCTCCGGGGTCGAGTTGGAGCTGTCTAAGTTCTTCAGCTCAAACGCACGGAGGTCTCTCTTGTCTCACGCTAATGCCCGGCTGACTCCGGCCGGCCGGTTGATCATGGTTCAGCGCATCCAGTCGGGGCGTGCGGTCGCGCATGTTGCCGCGGAAATGGGGATCTCCCGCACGACCGCGTGGCGGTGGTGGCGCAGGTTCCGGGAGTGCGGCCCGGCGGGCCTGATCGATCGTTCCAGCGTCGCCCGCTCCCACCCTCGCCAGACCAAAGCGTGCGTGGAGGCGAGGGTGCGGATCATGCGGCACCTCACTCGGCGTGGGCCGGTGTTCATCGCTGACAAGCTCGGCTTGCAGGCCTCAACGGTCGGTAGGGTGTTGCGCCGCCACCACGTGCCGTTGCTGCGGGAGCTGGACCCGGTCACGGGGTCCGTGATCCGCGCGACCCGCCGATCCGCGCAGCGTTACGAGCATGATCATCCCGGGTCCCTGATCCACGTTGATGTGAAGAAACTCGGCCGTATCCCCGACGGCGGCGGATGGCGTCTGCATGGCCGCGGGCAACGTCCTGCGCGCAAGCGGGGCCTGGGTTACGACTACGTGCACACCGTCATCGACGACCATTCCCGAGTTGCTTACGCGGAGATCCACGACGACGAGAAAGGCACCACCGCGGCGGGCGTCCTCGACCGCGCGATCGCGTTCTACGCGCGCCTCGGCGTCACAGTCGAACGCGTCATCAGCGACAACGCGTTCGCTTACCGCCACTCGGCCGCGTTCAAGGCCGTGGTCGACGCGCACGGCATCCGACAGCGGTTCATCAAACCGCACTGCCCCTGGACCAACGGGAAAGTCGAACGCCTCAACCGCACCCTCGCCACCGAGTGGGCCTACGCCCGCCCCTGGAGCTCGAACGACGACCGAAAAGCAGGGTTGACGACCTGGCTCGACTACTACAACCTAGACAGGCACCACCTCGGCATCGGAGGCAAAACCCCCATCGACCGAATCAACAACGGTCGAGGTCAGTACACCTAGACCCGCGCCCTCCCCGGGCGTCAGGTATGACGTCGGAGGACGGCGTGTCGCCCGCCCGGCTGGCGGGTCACCGTCATCGGATGTCCCGGTCCGGTACGCGCGCAGCAGGTGAGAGGACTCTCATCGCACGACGATTGTTTCCACCCTAGACCGGGCTTTTTTCGAGCCGCGATGTCCGACCCCCTCGGCAGAATGGGCGGTATGGACCTCCTGTCGCACCCGCTCGAAGGCCTGCAGTCGCGGGTCGCGGGGCTGGTGGCGGAGTGCGCGTCCACACGCGCCCTGCAACGGGCGAACGAGCGCGAGCTCGGGGCGCAGCTCGCGGCGCTCGCGGCGCTGCAACGACTCGTCGAAGCGCTCCTCGTCGACGCCACCGGCGAGGTCGTGCGGCGCTCGGAAACCGCCGTCCGCGACGAGCGGATGACATCGCACCTCGGATGCCGGAACGTCACCGAACTCCTCGAAGAGACGACACGGGTCTCCACCGCGACCGCCGGCCGGTGGCAGCGCGCCGCCAAAGCGGTGCGCCCTCAGGTCTCGGACCTGACCGGCGAGCTGCTCGCGTCCGACTTCCCCTCCGTGCGTGCGGCGATGGTCGACGGAGTGATCGGTGTCGACGGCATCCTCGCGATCACCGGCCCGCTGCAGGAGACCGCGCCGCGGGTGTCGACCGAGGCGCGGCACGCGGCCGCGGATGTCGTGGTGGCCGAAGCCCGCGGCGAAGGCCCCGACGGTGCGCCGCCGGCCTGCGCCGCGGTGCTCGCGATCCACGCGCAGACCTGGTCGGTCGCCCTCGATCAAGACGGCTCCGAGCCGCGCGAGCGCGCGGCGGTCCGGAAGCGCTCGTTCGTCCTCGGCACCGCGACGCCGCACGGCGTACCCGCTCGAGGAATGCTGCTGCCCGAGGTCGCGGCGCAGCTGCAGACCATCTTCGACGCGCAACTCGCTCCCGCGGTGCAGTTCGACGACCCCTTCGCGCTCGACGAGAACGGCGAGCCGCTGCCCCTGCCCGCCGTGGACGACCGCACGCGCGCGCAGAAGCAGCACGACGCCCTCGCCGCGGCTCTCGGCGTCGCGGCATCCAGCGGTCAGCTGCCCACCATCGGCGGGCACGCGCCCACCCTCGTCGTCTCGGTCGCCGACGACGGGCGTTGCGTGGTCTCGGCGCACGGCACCACGGTGCAGATGGCCGATGGGAGCCGGCTGGTGTGCGGGACGAGCGGGCTCTGGAACGTGAATCTGGGCTACGGGGATCCGGCGATCGCGGCCGCGATCGCCGAGGCGACGACGGCCTCCTCCTACGCGGGGGTGTTCCGCTATGAGAACGTCTACGCTCGACGGGCGGCGGAGGACCTGATCCGCCTCACCGACGAGCGCTTCGACACGGTGGTCTTCACCACCTCCGGCGGGTCGGCCAACGACGCCGTGCTCAAGATCGCCCGCCAGTTCTGGGCGCTGCGCGACATGCCCCACCGCAAGATCGTCGCCGGACTCGAGCAGAGCTTCCACGGCCTCACCTATGGCGCCTTCGGCCTGACCGGAGAAGATCTCGGTCGCAGCCTCTACGGTGCCGAGACGCGCCTGGTGCGGCACATCCCGGCGAACGACGTCGACGCGTTGACGGCGCTGATGTCGCGTGCAGGCGGCACGATCGGCGCGCTCGTCGTCGAACCCGTGCTCGGCACCGGCAACACCGTGCTGACGGCGGAGTTCGTCGAGGCGCTCGGTGCGGCCCGCGACGCCCACGGCGTCCTGCTCGTGGTCGATGAGGTCGCCACCGGCTTCGGCCGCACCGGGCCCCTGTTCGCCTCCTCCGAGTGGCCCTGGGCACCCGACCTGCTGGTCACCTCGAAGGGCCTCAGCAACGGCACCTCCGCCATCGCGGCGATCCTGGTCGCCCCGCGCGTCGCGCGCACCTTCCACGATGCCGGGGCGGTGCTCGTGCACGCCGAGACCCAGGCCGGCAACGCCGCATCGTGCGCCGCGATCTCCGCGACCGTGCAGCGCTTCGCCGAACTGGACGCCCTGGCGCGCGGCGCCCGGCTCGCCGCCCGCCTCGACACCGCAATCGACGATCTGATCGCGACGACGCCGAGCATCACAGGGGTGCAGGGCAGGGGATGCTTCCGCGCCCTGAGCCTGTCGCTGCCGGACGGCTCCGCGCTGCCACAGGCACAGGTCCCGGACGTCGTGGCCGCGCTGCGCACGACGGGCCGGGTGATCGTCCATCCCGGACTCGCCGGTATACAGCTCGCCCCCGCTCTAACCATGACCGATGACGCCCTCGCCGCCCTCTTCGCGGGCATCCGGATCGGCCTCGCCGCCTTCGCCGCACGCACATCGTGAGTTACGCCCCGACACTGACGGCGTGGAGCGCCGCCGCGCACGCACTTTTGACCGCGCGTGCGGGCGACGTGACCGTGCTGGTCGACTCCGGTGTGCCGGAATCCGCGCCGTTCCTGACTACGGTGGGCGACGTCATCAGCTCTCTGGGCAGGAATCCCGTCGTGCGCCGGGTGGCGCCGCACGCCGGTCTGGACACGGTCGCGCAACTGCATGACCTCATGTCGACGTCGGCGGCGACGGTCGCGATCGGCGGGGGGAGCCTCCTGGATGCCGCCAAGCTCGTTCGGCTATGGGCGCAGCGCGGCTTTCGAGAACGGCTGACGGCGCGCACGCGCAGTGGATTCGTGGCCCTGCGCCCCACCATGGCGCAGCCTGCGACGGTACTTGTTGCGGTGCCGACGACACTCGGCACCGGCAGCGAGTCGAGCTCCGTCGCCATCGCCGACGTAGCCGGAAGGCGGCGTCTGGTCAGTGGTGCGCATCTGCGGCCGGACTCCTGCGTGCTGCTCGGCGATGCGGCGTCCACCCTTCCCGATCCCCTGCAACGCGAGGGCGTCGTGGAGGTTCTGCTCCGCCTCGCGAGCTCGTTCGTCGGCGATGTCGACGGCGATCCGCTGCGAGACGCCCTGGTGCCGACGTTGTGCCGTGGGGTGATCGACGTGCTGCACCGCGACCTCGGCGACGCGGCGCGCCACCTCGTGCTCCGTGCCGGGGCACTGAGCCACCACGGCGAGCTGCCCCAAGGCAACCCGTACGGCGCCCGGGCCTGGTACGTCGGCACGGAGCTGTCCGCCGTGCTCGGCCTGCGCAAGATGGCGGTGCTGCCCGCCGTGACCATTGCGGCCTGGCGGCTGATCGAAGCGGGCGACGAACGCTGGGGTTCCGCGCAGCGTCTGGAGGCGCTGCGCGGACAGCTGGATGCCTCGGGGAGGACGGCTTCCGACTGGCTGACTGGACTCCTGCAGGGCGCGGGACTGGCGACGACGATCGGCGTCCCCGCTGCGACCGTGCCCGCGCTGGCCGAGCGGACCCTGCGCCATTGGGGGCAGGGGCTTCCCATGCTGCCCGATCTCGAGCCCGCCGACGTGCAGCGCCTTGTGCGCGACGCGTCGCGTCCCCCACGTCCACTCCAGCGACTATCGATGTCGTCGCGGGTGGCGACCCCGGTGCCATCGATCCCGTCGGCGCTCTGACCCGACTGAAGATGGAGGAGGTGAACACATGGAAGCAAGTACCCCTGGACTGGAGCTGGCTATGCAGGAGCTCGAGGCCCTCGAGGCGCCCGGTTGGTGGACTGCTGCGGGCATCGCTGCCGGCGTCGTCGTGACTGGTGCTGCCGTTTACGGCGGATGGGCCGCTTCGGCGGCTCTCATCGCGACCTGAGTCGCGACCGACCATCACAGGATCTAGACGACGACGGAGGTGAAATTCATGACCGCAACCACGCTTGAGATGGGCCTGCAGGAGCTCGAAGCTCTTGAAGCGCCCGGCTTCTGGACCGGTTTCGCCATCGGTGCCGGTGTCGTCGGTGCTGGCGTCGCCGGTGCCGGGTTGTACCTTGGTGCCGCCGCGCTCGTGGCCACCTGATGAACGGGCGGTGCCGTGTCGAAGGGCGCGGCACCGCCCTCAGCGCCCTGTTTGAGAGGAAACGAAAATCATGAACAAAAATCCCACCCTGTCGATTCTGCTGATCTTCGTCAGCGTCCTGGTCATCACCGCCGCGGTGGTCGCGGTGGTCGTGACCGGTCCGATCCGCTGGATCGCCCTCGGCGTGGCCCTCCTCGCAGCCGTCGCCGCCGGTGCGACCCTCTTCGCACTGCTAAAGGGGAGCCAGCACCTATGACCTCGCCCCTCGTCGCCTCTCATCTGTCGAAGACCTATAAAGGTCGCGCCGCGGTTGACGACGTCAGCTTCGCCGGGCGGTCTGGACGCGTGCTCGGCCTGCTCGGGAAGAACGGTGCAGGCAAGACGACGACTATCAAGATGCTGTTGGATCTGGTCCGTCCGGAGCGGGGGACCGCCGAGATCAACGGACGGCCGTATTCGACCACCGTCGACGCCGCCCGCCACGTCGGGGTCGCCCTCGACGACATGTCGTTCCTGCCGGGGGCCACGGTGCGCTTCGAGCTGGGCGTCTGGGCGACGACGATCGGCTGGCGGCCTCGTTCCTCACGTTCCGTCGACGGGACCTTCGGTGAGACGCACTCCTTCTCTCGATCGCTCCGCGGCGGTCGCGGCGGACCCGCCGCGACTGTCGCGGGAGATCGAGCTACTCCCTCCGATGGTGGTCAGCTGCCCACCATCGGCGGGCACGCGCCCACCCTCGTCGTCTCGGTCGCCGAGAGCGACCTCGCCTCCGGCGCCGGGTACGCGCACGCAGACGGCTGCGCCCAGCCGGTGAGCGGCTCGGTCGCCCGGCACATCGCCTGCGGCGGGGTCATCCAGCGCATCGTCAGCCGCTCGAACGGACGCATCGTTGCGATCGGCACCGAGGAGCGGGTCTTCAATCGGCATCAGCGCCGCGCGATCGCCCTGCGCGACGGCGGCTGCGTCATTCCCGGCTGCGCCACCCCGGCCGGATGGTGCGAGATCCACCACGTCACCGAGCACGCCCGCGGTGGGCCGACGCACACCGACAACGGCACAAGTTGTTAAGGGCACCTTTTTCAGCGCCCAGCGCCCGTTTAGTCGCCCTGGGTTTGTCGAAGAGCCTTGATCTTGATAGCTGTGGTTGGGACTTCCGCTGGCTTCAATGGAGACTTCTGTCTAGGAAATTGATGAACTGCACCCAAGAATTGGATTTCACGATCACGGATAGGTATGGTCGGAACCCAGTCTTCGGGCCGCAGCGGACCCCAATCTTCTAGGAATAGCGGACGGTCCGTTTGGAGGGAATCCGGGGGATATCCGTGTTGCGCATCCGATATTGGGCACTCTTGCTGGGTGTCATCCTGCTCATCAACGCCGTTCTCATCTTTGTGAACGCCGACGGGCAAGTCGAGGGCTATGTGAGCAGTGCGATCTGCTTGCTGGCGGGGATCGCGAACGTAATCTACGCTTTCTGGCGCCGCTCGGCGACGCCGAATCCGTCGGCTTCGCACGGAGACTGATCCGTCCGTGAGCCTTCGACACGACAACACCGATCTCATCGACACGACGGCGCAGGCCGCGGACTCCCGTGAGCGGAGAGTATCGTCAGCGGTCTTCCAGTGGGCGACGGGGGTCGCTCCCGCGTCGGCAGGGCGCGTCGTCCTCTGCTCGAACGTCCCGGCCTCGAGAAGAGCCTGGACTGCGATGGCCGTCTCCCGTCCTAGCTTGAAACGGCGTCCTGTCTCGGCCACGAGCTGATATTCATCATCTCGCCAGATGATGAGATGTCCCGACCGGCGCATGCTGCGGGGAATATCGTTCGCGAAGAGAGCAGGCCCGAAACCCGCGATCGACCAGCGCTCGCCTCCTTGCCCACCTACGATTCGCAGGGCAGCGAGGTAGCGTCGGATCCACGGTCGTGCCGCGAATTGGTCGGCGAGAGCTTCCCCGGCAACCGCGGGCCCGTCGATTCGCATCAGCCGGGCGACGCGTTTCCGGCCAACGTGAACGCCGAGCTCCTCACCGCATCGCCTTTCAAGCCGCCCAATGCGGCTGAACTCGCTCGGGATCGAAGTTCCCGCGCCCCGGACTTCCCGCTGCGATCGTCGCAGACTGCAGGATCGCGCGGATGATCGCATGTTGTCGGTCCAGGGAGTACGTGTCCCATCGTTCCCGGATGATGGTGCCGTTGCCGACCAGGCTGTCCAGCGTGTCCTTCGTCGCCAGCGGCGAACATCTGCGCCACGTCCGTGAGCCGCCGTTGCGCCGAGTCCAGCATCGCAACCGCGTCGGCGTGCCGAGCGTCCGTCTCGTGCCTTCCCTCCAGGGCAGCGGTGACCTCCGGGGTGTCGAGTCGATACAACGCCGCTTCGGTCAGCCACGTCTCAACCGGGACCGCTGAGACAGTGATCACCACGTGCTCAGCGGCCGGCAGAGGCCGTCTCGATGATGCGCGACGCGCGGATCGGATGCCCCGGAGTCGTGAGGCACTGGCCGGTCGCCAGATCCCACTTCCAGTCGTGCAACGCGCAGGTGAGCACGCCGTCCACGATCTTGCCGGTCTTCGTGAGATCGGCGCGCAGGTGCGGGCAACGGCGCTGCACGGTCCACTCGTCGATCTCGGCATCCTCGGTCTGGTCGGACTGCTCCGCGTACCAGTTCTCGACGTACTCGATGCGGTCCCGCGACAGGCACTTCAGGAACGTCGTCAGGAACTCGTTGAACTTGCCCGAGCGCCCGACCTCGAACTGCATCGACAGGAAGATCGAGTTCGACCAGTCGATCTCGTGATCGGCGATGTTCGTCGAGACGAGGTCGGCGGGGATCGTGTACCAGTAGATGCACTCCTCCCCCGCGTACTCGCGCACCTTCGCCTTCGGGAAGTCGACGATCATGTCGAGCTCGCCGATGCGGAAGCGCACGTTGCCGCCGACGCCCGTGCGGATCGTCCGCGCGCGGCGCAGCAGCGGCTCCCACCACTCCTTGATCGCCGCGAGCATCTCGTCCGGCGGCAGGACCTCGGCCCGGCGCGCGATCTCGGCCGTCACCTCGTCCTGGCGGGAGTCGCGCTGGGATGCCAGGTAGTCCCACTTCTCGTCGAAGATGTAGTCGATCTCCTCGGCCGTGTAGAGCGTCTGCGTCACCGTCAGCGCGCCGCCATCGAGGTCGACCTGCGTGCCGGGCACGAACTCGTACCCCTTCTGCGCCGGCCGTTCCTCGCGCATGTGCGCCAGGAACTGCCGCTGATCGGTGAAGATCGAATCGTTCTCGAGGCCGAGCCCGTTGTAGCGGAACAGGTCGTCGCGCAGGAACATCGGCGGCCCCGCCATCGGGAACACGTGCGCGGCATCCACCTTCTCGATGTAGTACATGGCGCGCTTGTTCTGCGCGTCGCGCTTCAGCTGCGCGAAGTTCACCTTCGCATCGTGCGGCAGGTCGTAGACCATCGGCCACCAGATCGCACCCGAGACCTGCGTGAAGTAGGCATCCGGCTTCGAGAACGACAGCAGCTTCTCGAGGTCGAGCGGGTGCGAGTCGTTCTGGTTCAGGATCGACGCGGTGCCGTCGTCGACCGACAGCGACGAGTCGCCGATCGGGCCGTCGCTCGGCGCGCGCAGCGGCGTCACCATGATCTTCAGGCCCCCCGAGTACTCGAGCACCTCGCCCGGCTGCGTGTAGACGATGTTCTCGTAGCCGAGGCCGCGGAGGTCGACCTCGAGGTCGTCGGTCGGATACGCGGGCAGCAGCACGCGGATGTCCTTCGGCACGTAGCGCTCGAGCAGCGCCGGGTCGAAATGATCGCGGTGACGGTGCGAGATGTACAGGAAGTCGGCAGCGCCGAACCGCTCCCAGTCGAGCCCGCGATTGTCGGGGAACGGGAACCACGAGCCGAAGAAGCTCGGGCCGATCACCGGGTCGCAGAGGATGGAGCCCCCCGTCGTCTCGATGAACATGCCGGCGTGGCCGAGGCCTGTGATGCGCATGCGGATCCTTCCCCTTCTCGGGCGTAGAGTCTACGCGGGCGCGCGGGGCGCTCCCTGGCGACCGGCCGGGAAAAGGCGCCCGCCGGTCGGGCATCCGTCAGCCGTCGAGGAGGCCTCGGATGTCGTCGGCGGTGAGGCTCCGCGCCAGCGTGTCGTCGTCGCCGAGCACCGAGCGGAACAGACGCGCCTTGCGCTGCTGCAGGGCGACGACCTTCTCCTCGATCGTGCCCGCCGCGATCATCCGGTAGACGTTGACGGGCCGGGTCTGCCCGATCCGGTGGGTGCGGTCGATCGCCTGCGCCTCCGCGGCGGGATTCCACCACGGGTCGAGCAGGAACACGTAGTCGGCCTCGGTGAGCGTCAGCCCGAACCCACCCGCCTTCAGGCTGATGAGAAAGACCGGCGCCGTGCCCTGCCGGAACGCGTCGATCACCTCCGAGCGGCGGCGCGTCGACCCGTCGAGGTACTCGTAGCCGATGCCGTGGGCGTCGAGGTCGGCGCGCACGAGGTCGAGGTACGACGTGAACTGGCTGAACACGAGCGCCCGGTGCCCCTCCGCGATCAGCTCGCGCAGGCGCTCACGCAGAGCCTCGAGCTTCGACGACGGGATGCCGGGGTCACCGGCATCCACCAGCGCGGGCGCCAGGGCGAGCATGCGCAGGAGCGTCAGCGAGCGGAAGACGATGAAGCGGTTGCTGTCGAGGTCGGTGAGCAGCCGCAGCACCTTCTGCCGCTCGCGCTGCAGCACGGTGTCGTAGATCGCGCGGTGCGCCGGCGTCAGGTCGACGCGCAGCTCCTGCTCCTGCCGGGCGGGCAGGTCGGGGGCGACGAGCTCCTTCGTGCGCCGCAGCACGAACGGGCGCAGCCGCGTGCGCAGTCGCTCGAGGCGCCGTTCGCGGTAGGGCGCACCCTCCTCGTTCTCGGGCACCTTGCCCTGCTCGATGGGCTTGACGTACTCCTCGCGGAAGCGGCGGGGCGAGGCGAACAGCCCGGGGCAGGTGAGCGAGAGGATCGCCCACAGCTCGGTGAGCGAGTTCTCCAGCGGCGTGCCCGTGACGGCGAGCACCATGCTCGCCCGGCGCTCTTTCACCGCACGGTGCAGGCGCGTGCGCGGGTTCTTCACGAACTGCGCCTCGTCGAGCACGACGATCGCCCAGTCGACCGCGGCGAACGCCTGCTCGTCGAGCCGCAGCACGGTGTATGAGGTGACGACGACGTCGGCGTCGCCCGGAATCGGGCCGCCCTTGCCGGTGGTCGTGTCACGGACGGTCACCGCGAGACCGGGCGCGAAGCGGGATGCCTCGTCGCGCCAGGTGCCGAGCACGGAGGTCGGCGCGACGACGAGCACGGGGCGGCGCTCGCCGCCCTCGCGCGCGTGGGCGATGAGGGCGAGCACCTGCAGAGTCTTGCCGAGGCCCATGTCGTCGGCGAGGATGCCGCCGAGGCGGTGCCGCCACCACAGCGCGAGGCGGTCGAGGCCCTCCTGCTGATAGGGGCGCAGTTGTGCATGAAGACCCGCGGGCGGCGGCACCTCGGCCGGCGTGCCGGCGGAGCGGAGCTCGCGGGCGGCGGTGCGCCAGGCGACGGCGGGCACCGTCTCGTCGGCGAGGTCTTCGAAGTCTTCCCAGAGCGGCAGCTGGTAGCGGCTGATGATCGGGCCGGCCTCCCACTCGGCGAGCTCCGCCGCCTCGACGAGCAGATCGCGCAGTCGGTCGAGCGCGGGGTGCGCGAGCGAGAAGTACGACCCGTCGGCGAGCAGCATCTTCTTGTGCCGGAGGACGAGCGCCGTGAACAGGGGCCGGAACGGGATGCTGCGCCCGTCGATCTCGACGAGGAACCCGAGGTCGAACCAGTCCGGGTCATCCGTCTCGACGGTCTTCACCGTGATGCGCGGGTCGCCGAGGAGCTCGCGGTACTCGCGCCGCCGCCCGTGCGTCTCGACGCGCACGCCGGGGGTCTGCTCGAGGGCGACGAGGACGCCCGAGACGAACTCCGCGGCATCCAGTCCGGTGAGCGACGCGGCGGCGGCGAAGGAGAGCTCGGGCGCGCCCTCCCAGGCGCGCTGCACGGCGGCGCGGAGGTCGCTCTCGCGCTCGTCACCCTCGACGTGCGCGCCCCACGGCACACGAGTGACGCCCTCGCGCACCCATTCGAGCCGGTAGTCGACGGTGTCGCGGGCGCCGAATGCGACGGTCGCGACGAGCACGGTCGGCTCGGGCTCGGGCAGCACGAGCCCGGGAGGCAGGAGCACCGGACCGCTCCGCCGCAGACGCGGGTAGGCCTCCCGGGCGAACGCGGCGGTGTCGGCCTCGGGCACCTCGATGCCGCCGCCCGCATCGAGCAGGGCGCGGACGCCGTCGCCGAGGGCAACGGGCGCGAGAGTGAGACGGATGCCGGTGCCGTCAGCCTCGGCGAGGTAGAGCCCGGTCGCCCCCACCGGCCGCACCGCCGTCGGGTCGACGATCTCGCCGTCGACGGTGATTTCGGGGCGGAGGCGCAGGCCGCCCTCCGCCGACGGGGTGACCCGCACGGCGGTGGTCGCGGCATCGGCGATCCGCACCGTCTGCTTCTTCGCGGCCGAGACGAGGGCGACGCCGTCGTCCGCCGCCGCGCGCAGGTGGCTCCAGAGGAGCCCGGAGGTGGCGGTGTCGAGGCTCAGCCAGTCGGAGTCGTCGCGGAGCCCGGTCAGCAGCCGCGCGTCGTGGGCGATGCCGTAGAGCTCGATGAGCCAGCGGCGCTGGGCGGCGCGGAATCGTCCGGCATCGCGGCGGAGGAGATCCCAGGACACCTCCGCGCGCACCCAGGCGCCGGTCGTGCGGCTGCGGGTCAGCGGGCGGAGCCCCACGCTCAGCTCGGCGCGCTCGTCCTGCAGGTCGGCGACGGTCGCGGGCCGCATGCGACGGGGACCCCAGTGCGCGACCGCGGCCGATTCGCGAAGGCGAAGTTCGACACCGAGGGCGAGGTCGAGGGCGTTCTGGCGCGCGGGCGGCAGGAGCACGGACCGCCACGTCGGGGCACCACGGTCCGGGGCGGCGCCGAGTGGGAGGGCCGGCTGGACGGCGAGGGCGGGCTCCGCGGAGGAGGCGACCTGCGGCGGAACGGGCGCGGCGGCGGCGAGGTGGACCGCTCCGACGGTTTCGGCGTTGCTGCGCAGGAGCGTCGCGATGACGTGCTTGCACTCGCTCTGCATCGGGCACGAGCAGCGGCTCGCCGCGACGCGCACCGCGCCCTCGGTGACGAGGGAGATCGAGGTGCGGTAGAGCTCGCGCCCCGACCCGGCGACGAGCCCCGAGATCGTGCGGCGCGGGGCATCCCACACGACCCGGCGCACCGCGCCGTCCCGCGCGTACGCGACGCCGCGGTCGTACGCATACCCGAAGGCCGCGGCGCGCACGGCGGCGTCGGGCACGAGGGGCGCGGTCATGGCATCCATCCTGCCTCGCCCCTCCGACACACGCGGCACGCGGGACACGCGGGGCACGCAGGACTCACGGCACACGCGAGACGCGCACCCGACGGGCGCACGAGCTGACACCCTCGCTGCGCCGGCGGACGCCGCGGGGTGTCGCCGAGCGGGGTCCGGCTCAGCCGGCGCGGGCGATGCGGGCGAGCACGCCGTGCACGAACGAGCCCGAGTCGTCGGTGGAGAACTCCTTGGCGAGTTCGACCGCCTCGTCGATCGCGACCGCGGTGGGCACCTCGTCGTTGTGCAGCAGCTCCCACACGCCGATCCGCAGGATCGCGCGGTCGACGGCGGGCATGCGCTCGAGCTTCCAGTCGCGGGCGTTCGTGACGATCTGCTCGTCGATCTCGTCGCGCGCGTCGATGACGCCGTCGACGATCTCGCGCGCGTACAGCCACGAGGCTTCGCGCGCGGGCTCGGCGGCGGCGCGTTTCGCCTCGGCGGCGAGTGTCACCGCGAGGTCGTCACCGCGCACGTCCGACTGGTAGAGGATGTCGAGGGCGCGTTTGCGCGCCTTGGAACGGGCACTCATGGGTGATCGCGCCCCGGATCAGTTGACGCGGCCGAGGTAGTCGCCCGTGCGGGTGTCGACCTTGACCTTCGTGCCCTGCTCGACGAAGAGCGGCACCTGGATCTCGTAACCGGTCTCGACGGTCGCCGGCTTCGTGCCCGCCGACGAGCGGTCGCCCTGCAGGCCCGGCTCGGTGTAGGTGATCTCGAGCACGACCGAGGCGGGCATCTCGACGTAGAGCGGGTTCTCGTTGTTGAGCGCGATCTGCACCTGTTGGTTTTCGAGCAGGAAGTTCGCGGCGTCGCCGACGGTCGCCGCGCCCACCGAGAGCTGGTCGTAGTTGTCGACGTCCATGAACACGAAGCTGTCGCCGTCGTTGTACAGGTAGGTGAAGTCGCGGCGGTCGACGTTCTCGATCTCGACCTTCGCGCCGGCGTTGAACGTGCGGTCGACGACCTTGCCGGTGAGCACGTTCTTCAGCTTGGTGCGCACGAACGCGCCGCCCTTGCCGGGCTTGACGTGCTGGAACTCCACGACGCTCCAGAGCTGCCCGTCGATGGAGAGGACGACGCCGTTGCGGATGTCTGCGGTGGATGCCATAAGTGTGGAGTTCCGTTCGTGAGGTTCGAGGAGGCGGCGTGCACGCGGGCAGGCGGCCGACAGTAGATCTTAGCCCACCCGCTGCACCGCGCTCCGATCAGGCGTAGGAGTAGAAGCCCTCGCCGGTGGCGACGCCCATCTTGCCCTTGTCGATGTAGTTCTCCTTGAGCCAGGCGGCGATCTCGAGATCACCCTCCGGGCCGTGGGTCAGGATGTTGTACGGGGTGTTCAGTCCGATGACGTCGAGGATCTGGAACGGTCCGAGCGGCGCTCCGGTCGCGATGCGCCACGTCCAGTCGATGTCCTCGACCTCGGCGTAGCCGCCGGCGGCGAGCCCCATCGCCTCGTTCAGCAGCGGCACGAGCAGGGTGTTGAGCACGTAGCCGGCCTTCTCCTTGTGGATCGGGATCGGCACCATGCCGATGTCACCGGCGAAGCGGACGACCTGGTCGAACACCTCGGGCGTGGTCTCCGGGGTGCCCATGATCTCGGCGGTGTTGAACTTCCACACCCGGTTGGCGAAGTGCAGCGCCAGGAAGCGGTCGGGCCGGCCGGTCGAGGCCGCCAGGTCGCTCGGCAGGAGCGTGGACGAGTTGGTCGCGAAGATCGTGTGCTCGGGGGCGAGCTTTCCGAGCTTCTCGTAGGTCGAGCGCTTGAGGTCGGCGATCTCCGGGATCGCCTCGATGACGAGGTCGGCCTGCGCGGCCTCGGCGAGATCGGAGGTGGTGGTGATGCGGGCCAGCGCCTCGTCCGCGCGGCCGCGGGCCCCGCCCGGCACCTCGACCCGGTAGGTCGCGACGAGCCGCGAGAACCGCTCCTTCGCCGCGTCGAGCGCCGCGTCGTCGATGTCGTACGCGATCACCGGGAAGCCGTTGTAGGCGGTCTGGAACGCGATCTGCGAGCCGAGAACGCCCGTGCCGAGCACGGCGACGGTGGTGATGTCACTCATGGTCTTCTCCTACTGGCGGTGTGCCGCCTTCGTGTTCACTTTCGTGCCGTCGCGGCGGGGTGGCCGCGTGCGTGTGGGCCTCGGTCCGCGCGCCGGCGATGATCTGCGCGATCTGCGCGCGCAGTCCGGCGGCGTCGTGGCCGAGCCCGAGGCTCGGCTGGACGAGGAAGATATGCGTCGCTGCGAAGATCGAGCGCGCGGCGACGCGAGCGGGGACGCCGGCAGCGTACGGCTCGATGGCCTCGGCGATGCGCGCCTCGAGGTCGTCGATGACGCACAGGCCCTCGCGGCGATAGCGGCCGATGCCGCTCGCGCCCCGGTCGCCGAACAGGAGCTCGCGCTGGTAGATCGCCGTGTCAACCGGTGTGCGAGCGGCCGACTGCAGGAGCGGCTCCAGGAGCGCTGTGACCGCGTCGACGGGGTCGGTGCAGGATGCCGCGGTCCGCGCGCCCTCGTCGACGGCGGCCGCGATGCGCTCGTTGAACACGGCGAGCAGCAGTTCGGCCTTGCTGTCGGCGTACCGGAACACCGTGCCGGCGGCGACGTCGGCGCGCTCGGCGATCTGCTGAGTGGTGACGCCGGCGTAGCCGTGCTCGTCGAACAGGTCGGCGGCCGCGCTCAGGATGCGCCGACTCTTGTCGGCCATGTTGCGCTCGCGCCGGGAAGTCGATGCGCTCACATAATGATTGTACTCATTATTGAGCGCACTCAGTCTGTTCTGGGTGCCTCGCGGTCAGGGCATCACGGCGGCGCTGAGATCGGATTCGCGGTACCAGGTGGCGACGTATGGCGGGTTCTGCGTGGCGAATCTCGGTGGGCGCCGGTGACGCCGTGGCGGAGTGCGTCGGCGAGGCGGACGCCGGCGAGGCGGACGCCGACGATGCGGGCGGCGCGCTCGACGAAGCGGCGAGGGTGTCGGTGCCGGAGGCGCAGGCGGCGAGGGTCAGGGTGACGACGAGGGCCGCCAGGGCGGCGAAGGGTGCGGAGACGGAGGAATGACGAGTGCGCATGGCGGCGACGGTACTCGCGCGCCGCGCGCGGCCGTTACTCCCTTGCGCAAGGCTCGGGTCGGTGCGACGCGCAGGGCGATGGCGCGCGCTTCGGGGGTGCGGCGCGGCGTTGCCGGGGCGGCGGGCGGGGTGGGGCTCTGAGCGATCAGCCCTCGGCGCTGCCCGAGATGACGTCGAGGAGGAGGGTGGTCGCGCGGGCGTAGCCGGCGACGCCCTCGCCGGTGACGTGCACGACCGCGACGTCGGCGACGTAGGAGTGGTGACGGAACTTCTCGCGCTCGGCGACGTTGGAGATGTGCACTTCGGCGACCGGCAGCGCGACGCCGGCCAGTGCGTCGCGGAGCACTACCGAGGTGTGGGTGAGGCCGCCGGGGTTGATGACGATGCCCGCGCACGTGGTGCGGGCGTCGTGGATCGCGTCGAGGAGCACGCCCTCGTGGTTGCTCTGTACGGCGGTGACCTCGACCCCGCGCGCGGCGGCGGCATCCGTGACGATCCGCTCGACGTCGGCGAGCGTCTCGTGGCCGTAGATCTCGGGTTCGCGGATGCCGAGGAGGTTCAGGTTCGGCCCGTTGACGAGCAGCAGGCGGCGCGGAGTGCTCACGCGCCCACCCTAGCGTCGAGCGCGCGGCGCATCTCGATGTGGCGCCCGATCGCACTCGGGACCGTGACGCCGGTCGGCGCGAAGCCAAGGCGTCGGTACGCGCGTTGCGCGCGCTCGTTCTCGGGGTGGACGTCGAGGGTGAGCGCCGATGCACCGCGCAGCGCTGCGAACTCCGCCGCGGCTTCGAAGAGTGAATCGAGGATGCCCACGCCGCGGTGCCGAGGATGGACGTAGACCGCAACCACGTCGGCCCGTCCGGCGCACACGGAGGGCATCTCACCCGCGCTCTCCGCGTGGCGGCCGGGCTCCGCATCGCCGTCTTCGCGCAGCAGCACGGCCGCCGTGCCAACCCAGTCGGACCCGGCAATCGCGACGAACTGCGCGGCGTTCTCGCCGATCGCCGAGCCTGCGGCGCGCTCCTGCCAGAACGCGTCCGTGCGGGCTCGCTCCTGCTCGAGGGTCGTCAGGAACGCGATCTCCGCGACGGGATCTGCGAGTGCCTGGAGGCGAAGTGCGCGGATCTCGCGCCACTCCTGCACGCGCACGCGCCGCACGACCGGGCCGTCGCTCACGCCCGCGCCTTCCGGCCGTGCGCGCGGGAGGCGATGCCCTTCGCGTTCCGAGTGCGCGCGCGGTGATGCTCCGCGGCGCACGGCTCGTTGACGATCAACTGGCAGGGCGGATAGCTGCTCACGGCCCAACCCTAACGTCGGGCTCGCCTGAACTCCCCGGCTCGCTCCTCGGGTCAGATCGACAAACGCTCGCTACTCGGCGCGGCTGCACTCCGGGCTCGCCCGTCAGTCGAGTCGACCCGAGAATCGAGCGAAGTGTCAGAACGGTGGTGGTTCGTCGACCGCGGTGGTGCCGATGGATGCCGGGGTGAACGAGACGGGTGGTGCGGGGGCGTCTTCGCGGTAGATCCGTCCGGTGGGTGAAGTCCATTCGAGGACCCCGCCGGGGAGTTGCCTCACCTTCCAGCGGGTGAACTGCTTCATCGAATGATGCCGCTGACACAGGTGTGCCAGGTTCCACAGCGCGGTGGGTCCGCCCTTGGCGGCGTCGATGGTGTGGTCGATCTCGCACCGGATCGCCGCACGCCGACACCCGGGGAACCGGCAATGCTGATCCCGCGCCCGCAAGAACCGGCGCTGCGGCCACGGCGTCCGATACCGATCCACCGCCAACACAGTCCCCTCCACCGGGTCGGTCAGAACCCGCGCCCACGAATGCGTGTCCCCCGCGAGGCAACGCGCCGTCTCCGCATCGATCGGGGAACGGCCGACCAGATCCGCCGGACCGTCATCGACACCGAGAAGAGTGAGAGCGGGGACGATGACCTGCACCTGCGCACGAATCGCACCCAGCGACCCCTCCCCGTCACCCGACGCGGTGGGATCGAGTGCCGGCGCCCCGGCAAGCAACAGATCGGAGAACACGTCGGCGCGGACCTGATCGATCCGACGCCGATCAGGCTCGGCGTCACCCGCGCTGGCCGCGTCACCCGCACCTCGTGCGCCGAACGCACTGCCCGCGTTCCCGGGCTCGCGCGCATCGACGATGATCTGCGCCTGCTGGGTGAGCCGGTCGAGGATCCCATCGGCGATCACCGTCGGCAGCGTTGCGATCAGATCCGACATGCCCGCCGCCCCGGGCACGACCCGCACCCGCCGCTCCGCCGCCGCATCCCGGTGCCGGTCGGTGAACGACCGCTCCGCGAACCTCTCGGCGAGGATCTCCACCTCCGACCGCACCCGATTCGGCGTATCCCGCTCACACCGGCTGATCGCCGCAGCCTCGAACTCGGCCCGCCGCTCGGGCGACGCGTCGACCAGCACCGACCCCGCATCCGTGATCACCCGGACATGTCCGCGCGTGATCCGACCGGTCTCCCAGGCGACGAGGGTCGCCGGGTAATGCTCGACCAGGTCGCGGGCCTCGTCGATCCGGGACTGCACGGTCCGATCCGTCACCCGCAACACCCCACCGAGCTCGGCCGCCACCGACCGCAACGCCATGTCGTGCGCGCGCACCACCGCCGGCGATCCGGCGGCCTGCCGCGCGGCGAGTTGCCCCGCCGCCGCGAGCGCACGCACCTCCGCGACCTGCCCGGCCCGCACCACCGCAGCCGCCCCCTCGACCTCACCCACGATCGACGCCAAAGCGGCGACGTCTGCGTCGCTGCCCATCGACCCCGAATACTCGTCCATATCTTCGAGTGTATGAAGGGGGTCAGACATCGAGGGGCGTCGCGCAGGCCCAGCGACGAGCGGCCTCAGGACTGGTCGACAGCTGAGCCCGCGCGGTTCGCCTTCACCAACGAGATCGCGACGGTCCCGAAGAGGAGCACGACCACCGCCACGGTGAAGCCGATCGCGACCGCGCCGCCGGTGACCAAGTCAAGAAGCCCCGCGATCGCGACGAGCACCGACCAATGAGCGAGACACCCCGCGCACCAGCGCCCGCAAACAGACCCGTCAGTCCGCGATTTCCTGATACGCGGCGAACAGCAGCGACTCGTCGGGCGCCTGCAGCACCGTCGGCTTGCCGATCTCGTCGAGCACGATGAAGCGCAGCATCGAGCCGCGAGTCTTCTTGTCGCGCTGCATCGTCGCGAGCAGCTGCCGGAAGGCCCCGGCGCGGTAACTCGTCGGCAGCCCCAGCAGCTCCAGGATGTCGCGGTGGCGCTGCGCCGCGGCATCCGAGAGCCGTCCAGCCAGACGCGAGAGCTCCGCGGCGAACATCATGCCGACATAGATGGCCGCACCGTGCCGCCACTGATAGCGCTCGGCGTGCTCGATCGCGTGCCCGAGCGTGTGCCCGTAGTTCAACACCTCGCGCAACCCCGCTTCGCGGAGGTCCTCGCCGACGACGCGCGCCTTCATCTGGATCGCCAGCTCGATGCACCGACGGAACGCGGCGCTCTGCGGGTCGACCGCGGCTTCGGGGTCGGCCTCGATCAGATCGAGGATCTCGGGGTACCAGATGAACCCGGCCTTCACGACCTCGGCGAACCCGGCGACCCGCTCGTTGCGGCTCAGCGTGTCGAGCAGCGCGAGGTCGCAGATCACCGCGCGCGGCGGCCAGAACGCCCCCACGAGGTTCTTGCCCTCGTTCGTGTTGATGCCGGTCTTGCCGCCGACCGCGGCATCCACCATGCCGAGCACCGTCGTCGGCACCTGCACGACGGCGACGCCGCGCAGCCACGTGGCGGCGACGAAACCGGCGAGGTCGGTCACCGCTCCCCCGCCGAAGCCGACGACGACGTCGGTCCGCGTGAAATCGGCCTGCCCCATCACCTGCCAGCAGAACGCGGCGACCTCGACGCGCTTGCCCGACTCGGCGTCGGGGATCTCAGCGAGCAACACCTGACGCTCCCCCGACTCCTGCAGCAGCGTGCGCAGCTCCGCCGCCTGCGCGGCGAGGGTCGGCGGGTGCACGACGAGCACCTTGCGGGATGCCTCGGGCAGTGCCTCCCCCACGAGCGGCAGGATGCCTCGGCCGATCGTGATGTCGTACGGCTGGTCGCCGGCGACGGAGATGACGGTGGTCTCGCCGGACTGCTCGGGAGGCGTGGATGCGGGGGTCGGAGTGGTCATGCGGTCTCTTCCGTGGATGCCGGGGCGGACTCCTCGGCCCGCGCCCAGGCGACGATGGTCGCGACGACGTCGGACAGGGGTCCGGTCGAGGTGTCGAGGGCGAAGTCGGCGACGTCTTCGTAGACGCCGCGCCGCTCTTCGTAGATGCGGGTCCAGCGCGCGATGGGGTCCTCGCCGGCGAGCAGCGGACGTCCCCCGCCGCCGATGCGCGATCCCACGGTGTGCGGCTGCACCGTCAGCAGCACGACGCGGTGCGCCCGCAGCCGCTCGCGGGTCTCGAGATCGAGCACGGCGCCGCCGCCGAGCGCGACGACGCCGCCCCGCCCGAGAGCCTCGGCCACGGCGTCGCGTTCGAGCGCGCGGAAATGCTCTTCACCGTGCCGTTCGAACAGGTCGGGGATCGGCCCGTGGTCGCGCGCGACGATCTTGTCGGTGTCCGCGAAGGGCACCTCGAGCGCGCGAGCGACCCGCCGCCCGACGCTCGTCTTGCCGGCCCCCATCGGGCCGATCAGCACGATCGCCCGCGCGCTCATGCGAGCGCGGCGTCGCTGTCCGCCGCCGTCTGCAGCTCCTCGGGAATGGCCGCGAGGAAGCTCTCGAGGTTCCGGCGCGTCTCGATAAGCGCATCGCCGCCGAACTTCTCCAGCACCGCCTCGGCGAGCACGATCGCGACCATCGCCTCGGCCACGACACCCGCGGCGGGCACCGCGCACACGTCGGAGCGCTGGTGGTGCGCGGTCGCCGCCTCGCCGGTCGAGACATCGATCGTGCGGAGGGCGTGCGGCACGGTCGCGATCGGCTTCATGCCCGCCCGCACGCGCAAGACGGTGCCGGTGGACATGCCGCCCTCGGTGCCGCCGGCGCGGTCGGAGGCGCGGGTGATGCCGCCGTCCGCGGCGAACAGCTCGTCGTGCGCGGCGGAGCCGCGGCGACGGGTGGTCTCGAAGCCGTCGCCGACCTCGACGCCCTTGATCGCCTGGATCGACATCAGCGCCTGCGCGAGGCGCCCGTCGAGCCGCCGGTCCCACTGCACGTGTGATCCGAGCCCGGGCGGCACGCCGTAGGCCAGCACCTCGACGATCCCGCCGAGCGTGTCGCCGTCCTTCTTCGCGTCGTCGACTTCGGCGACCATCGCCGCGGAGGTCGCGGCGTCGAAGCAGCGCAGCGGATCGGCATCCAGTGCGTCGACGTCGTCGGGGGTCGGCAGAGCGGCGCCGTCGGGCACCCGCACCGGTCCGATCGAGAGGGTGTGGCTCACGAGGCGGATGCCCAGCTCGCCGAGGAACGACCGGGCGATCGCGCCGAGGGCGACCCGGGCCGCCGTCTCGCGGGCGCTCGCGCGCTCGAGGATCGGCCGCGCCTCGTCGAATCCGTACTTCTGCATGCCGACGAGGTCGGCGTGCCCCGGCCGAGGCCGGGTGAGCGCAGCGCCCCGCCCGCGGGAGCGGTCAGTGAGCTCGACGGGCTCGGCGCTCATCACCTCGGTCCACTTGGGCCATTCGGTGTTGCCGACGCGAAGCGCGATGGGGCTGCCGATCGACAGTCCGTGGCGCACACCGGCCGAGATCGTCAGCTCGTCCTCTTCGAACTTCATCCGCGACCCGCGGCCGTAGCCGAGCTTGCGGCGGGCGAGGTCCTGCTGGATGGCGGCGCGCGAGATCGGCACGCCGGCCGGCAGGCCCTCCATGAAGGCGACGAGTTCGGGGCCGTGCGATTCGCCGGCCGTGAGCACGCGGAGCATCCCTCTAGTCTTCCATGAGCGCGGAGCGCATGACGGCCACGACGTCTTGCTCCCGCGGCAGCGGTTCAGTGACCTCGCCGGTCGCGAACGCGCGGATCTGCCGCACCGCCTGCTGGAGCAGCATCCCGCGCCCGTCGACCGCCGGGGCGCCCGCGCGCTGCCACGCATCGGCGAGCACCGTCGGCCAGTGGCCGTACACGACGTCGTACAGCAGCCCGCCGTCGCCCGCGAGGCGCGCCGCCGCGTCGGCGGGGAGCTCCGCCCCGCCCGGCAGCGTCGAGAGCGTGAGCGGGACCGGCCCCCCGTCGGACCCGAGCAGGGTGGCGACGGAGATCCCGACACCGAGACGCTCACCGAGGCCGACGAGCGGCGCCGCCGCCTCGGGTCGCCGGGCGAGCACCTCGACGCGGTCGGCGCCCAGGCGCGCGAGGGCCACGAGCGCGGAGGTCGCGGTCGCGCCCGCGCCGACGATCCGCGCCTCGGCGAGACCGGCCACGCCCTGCTCGGTCAGGTCGGCGACGAGGCCGTCGACGTCAGTGTTGAATCCGAGCCGCTCCCCGCCGCGCAGAACGAGCGTGTTCGCCGCACCGGTCAGCACGGATGTCTCGTCGAGGCGCGTCGCCGCGGCGAACGCCTCGGCCTTCAGTGGGAACGTGATCGACAGCCCCCGGTAGGCGAGGCCCAGCCCGGCGATCTCGGCGGCGAACTCGTCCGCCGCCACCCGCCGACGCCCGTACTGCCACGCCCAGCCGAGCTCGCGATACGCCGCGGCGTGTAGGCGCGGCGAAAGGCTGTGCGCGATGGGGTCACCCCATACCTCGAGGACGGATGCCTCCGCCCCGGGCGTGCCGGGCGCGTCAGCAGTCGTCGCTGTCATTGGCCGAGCACCACTCCTGCCACTGCGCCACGGCCTTCTCGTGTTCGGCGTAGGTCGTCGTAAAGACGGTCTCGCCGGTGTCGAGGTTGACGGTGACGAAGTACAGCCAGGGCCCGTCGGCGGGGTGCATCGCCGCATCGATGGCGACATCGCCCGGGTTCGCGATCGGCCCGATCGGCAGCCCGGGGTGGACGTATGTGTTCCACGGGTTGTCGTTCTCGAGTGCTTCGGCAGACGAGCTCGCGGTGCCCTTGTTGATCTCGCTGTACCCGTACTGGGCGGTCGAGTCCATCTGCAGGTAGCCGTGGGTCTCGTCGTTGTCCGGGGCGAGGCGGTTCTCGATGACGCGCGAGACCTTGTAGAAGTCGGCCGTGAACCGCGCCTCGCGCTGGATGATCGAGGCGACGGTCAGGATGCGCTCCCGCTGGTCGACGGGCACGCCGGCCGCGTCGAGCGACTGCACGGTGCGGTCGACCATCGTCTTGATCACCTCCTGCGGCGTCGTGTCGGGGTCGAACGTGTACGTCGCCGGGAAGAGCCATCCCTCGAGCGACGCGGCGGACACGCCGTAGACCGAGGGGTCGGCCGCGGCGGCCTGGAGGTCGGCGAGCGGGATGCCCGTGCCGTCGGAGACCCGGATGAGCGTCGACTCCATCGTGAGCCCCTCGGGCAGCTGCGCGGTGTTCTCGCGGCGGCTGGCCGGATCCTCGAGCATCGTCAGCGCGGCGGCCGAGGTCATCTTCTGCTTCAGCGTGTAGACACCCGGCTGGAACTCGGGGTTCTGCCCGGTCGAGATGAGGTAGTCGTAGAACGCCTCATCGGTCTTCGTGACCCCCGCCTGGTAGAGCGAGGTCGAGATGGATGCCCCGGTGTCGCCGGACACGATCGTGACGGTCGCCTCGCCTTCGGCGATCCCGTCCTCGTAGTCCTTCGGCTCTTCCCAGCCCATGAATGAGCGGATCTGGGATTCGTAGGTGTTCCACACCGCCAAGCCGCCGGCGACGATGCCCCCGAGGATCGCCAGCACCACGCCGAGGATCACCCAGGCGGCGATGCGCCCCTTGCGCCGCTCGCGGTGGTGACGTGCGGTCCGGGCGTGCTCGTCATCGTCGTGCGACGACTCGAACAGCGCGTCGAGGGTCTGCGGCGTGCGGCCTCCCGCCGCCGGGGCGGATGCCGCCGCCGCGGTGGGCAGCGGCGTCTTGGCCGCCGCCGGTTCTTCGGGCGCCGCGGCGGTGCGGCGTGCCGGACCGGCGGCGGGCGCCGCCGACACGGCGCGGGCGGGCTTCTCGGGGGGCGGCGCGGCCTGCGGGGCAGAGGGGGTGCCGACCGCCGACGCGGCCGAGACGGGCGCCGGCGCGGCCTCCTGCGGCGCCGTCGCGGCGGGCTCCTGCGACTGGGGCGCTGCCGCCTCCTGCGGCGCCGTCGCGACGGACTCCTGCGACGCCGGTGCGGACTGATCGGCGGACGTCCGCTCCGCGGCCTGCGCGGCCTCACGCGCCGCGCGACGGGAGCGCGGCGCCGGGGCGGCGCCCTCGGCGGGGTCGGGCGAGGCGGACGCGGCAGCATCCGGAGAGCCGGCAGCGGTAGCCGCACCGCGCGCGGCGACGCGCTCACCGGCGGCGGGTGTGTCTTCACCCGCGCCAGGCGCGGTGTCAGCTCGCGCCGCGGCGCGCGGCGTGGCCGCCGCATCTCGCGACGGTGCGGTCGGCAAGCGGCTGAACAGCTCCGCGAACGGGTCGTCGTTCGGCGGCGTTTCGGGCATCAGGCGGGCTCCTGAGGGTCTGGCGAAGGTTCACCGGCCGGGGTACCGGTGCCCTTTTCGACGTCGATGGCCTGCTGGAGCAGCACCACTGCGGCGACTTGGTCGACAATCCTACGAGACGATCGCTGAGAGCGCCCGGCACCTCGCAGCGCCGCATGCGCCGTGACGGTGCTCAGCCGCTCGTCGACGAGGCGCACCGGAAGGCCCGACGCGGCTCCGAGCTCGGCCGCGAACGTGCGCGCGTCGTCCGTCGAGGCGGTGTCGTTGCCCGCGAGACTCACCGGCAGGCCGACGAGCAGCTCGAACGCGTCGTACTCCGACGCGAGCGCCGTGATGCGCGCGATGGATGCCTCGTTCCGCGGCACGGTCTCGACGGGAACCGCCAGCAGGCCGTCGGGGTCGCACCGCGCGACCCCGACGCGGGCCTTGCCGACGTCGATGCCGATCCGCACGCCGCGGCGGAAGCCGCTCACGCGCTCGCGGTCTCCAGTGCCGTGGCGACGGCCCGCAGCGCTGCGGGCAGCGCCGCGGCATCCGTACCACCGCCCTGAGCGACGTCGTCGCGTCCGCCTCCGCCGCCGCCGAGCGCGGCGGCCGCGGCCTTGGCGAGCACGCCCGCCTTGGCGCCGGCACCACGAGCCGCCTCGCCGGTGGCGACGATCACGACCGGGCGACCGGAGACCTCCGCGCCGAGGGCGATGACGGCGTCGGCGCCCACGCGCTCGCGCACCTGCAGCGCCAGCGTGCGCACGTCGTCTCCCGATGCCGCAGTGCCCACCGACTCGGTGACTACGCGGAACGGGCCGGAGGCAGTCGCCGCGGCGGCAAGGGCGGGGACGCGCCCCTCGAGGGCCTTGGCCTCGAACTGCGCGATCTTCTTCTCGGCGGCCTTCAGGTTCGCCGAGAGCTGGGCGATCCGCGCGGCGAGCTGGTCCTTCGGGGTCTTCAGCGACGAGGTCAGCTGCGCGACGATGGCGCGCTCGGTGGCGAGCTCGCGGAAGGCGTCCTGGCCGACGAGCGCCTCGACGCGACGGTTCGACGCGCCGACCGACGACTCGCCGATGACGTTGATGAGGCCGATCTCGGCACTGGAGGCGACGTGGATGCCACCGCACAGCTCGCGCGACCACGGCCCCCCGATGTCGACCATCCGCACCGTCTCGCCGTACTTCTCGCCGAACAGCGCCATCGCGCCGGCGGCCTTCGCCTCGTCGAGCGAGAGCACCCGGGTGGTCACCTCGAGGTTGTCGCGCACGGCGACGTTGGCGATCTCCTCGATCTCGCTCTTCGTGGCATCCGACAGCGCCTGACCCCACGAGAAGTCGAAGCGGAGGTAGCCGGCGCGGTTGAGCGAACCGGTCTGCGTCGCGCTCTTGCCGAGCGTGTCGCGCAGCGCCGCGTGCACGAGGTGCGTCGCGGAGTGCGCCTGCTGGGCGGCGCGGCGGTTCACCGCGTCGACGACGCTCGTCGCGGGCTGGTCGACGCCCACCTCGCCGCTCGTGACCTCGACGGTGTGGCTCACGAGGCCCGGCACCGGCCGCTGCACGTCGATGACCTCGAGCTCGTAGCCGGGGCCGACGATCACGCCCTTGTCGGCGACCTGTCCGCCGCTCTCGGCGTAGAGCGCCGTCTCGGCCAGGATGACCTCGACGATCTGTCCTGCCGACGCGCGCGTGACCGGCACCCCGTGGTGCAGGATGCCGAGCACCGTCGAGGCGGTCTCGAGGTCGGTGTACCCGGTGAAGACCGTCTCGCCCTGCGCGCGCAGGTCGCGGTAGACGCTCGTGTCGGCGAGCTGGCGCTTGCGCGAGCGCGCGTCGGCCTTGGCCCGCGCGCGCTGCTCCTGCATGAGCGTGTCGAACGCGTCGCGGTCGACACGCAGCCCGGCCTCCTCGGCGATCTCCATCGTGAGGTCGATCGGGAAGCCGTAGGTGTCGTGCAGCAGGAAGGCCTCCGCACCGTCGATGCGCTCCCGGCCGGCGCCCTTCGCCGCGGCGATCGAGGCGTCGAGGTTCTCCGACCCGGCGGCGAGCGTACGCAGGAACGTCGCCTCCTCGGCGAGGGCGTACTGCGAGATGCGCGGGTAGTCGATCTCGACGATCGGGTACGCCTCCTTCATCGCGTCGCGCGACGCGGCGAACAGCTCCGCGAACGTCGGGCCCTCGACGCCGAGCAGACGCATCGCGCGGATGACCCGGCGCATCAGGCGGCGAAGGATGTACCCCCGCCCCTCGTTGGAGGGCGTGACGCCGTCGCTCAGGAGCATCAGCGAGGAGCGCACGTGGTCGGCGACCACGCGGAAGCGCACGTCGTCGTCGTGGTTCGCGCCGTACGTCTTGCCGGAGAGCTCCACTGCCCGATCGAGCACGGGGCGCACCTGGTCGGTCTCGTACATGTTCTCGACGCCCTGCTTGAGGAAGGCGATGCGCTCGAGGCCCATGCCGGTGTCGACGTTGCGTGCGGGCAGCTCCCCCACGATCTCGAAGTCGTACTTCGAGCGCACGTTCGTGATCTCGTACTGCATGAACACGAGGTTCCAGATCTCGACGTACCGGTCGTCGTCGGTCGCCGGTCCTCCGTCGATGCCGTAGGCCGGGCCGCGGTCGAAGAAGATCTCCGAGCAGGGGCCGGCGGGGCCGGGAAGACCCGTCGACCAGTAGTTCGTGTCCTTGCCGAGCCGCTGGATGCGCTCCTCGGGAAGCCCGGCGATCTCGCGCCACAGGTCGTGGGCCTCGTCGTCCTCTTCGTACACCGTGACCCAGAGGTCCTTCGGGTCGAAGCCGAGGCCGCCGTCCGCTTCGGGGCTCGTCAGGAGCTCCCAGGCGTAGCGGATCGCACCCTCCTTGAAGTAGTCGCCGAACGACCAGTTGCCGAGCATCTGGAAGAAGGTGCCGTGGCGGGGCGTCTTGCCGACCTCTTCGATGTCGTTCGTGCGGATGCACTTCTGGTTGTCCGCGGCGCGCTTGTAGGGCGCCGGCACGTCACCGGAGAGGTAGGGGATGAACGGCACCATGCCGGCGATCACGAACATCAGCGCCGGGTCGTCGCTGACCAGCGGTGCGGAGGGCACGATCGTGTGCCCGTTCTTCTCGAAATAGGTCAGGTAGCGCTTCGCGATCTCGGCGGTCTTCATGAGTGGGTCCTCGGGCATGCGGCACCCGCGCCCCCGTGGGGCGCGGCGATGTGCCGGGGTCAGTCGGTGAGCTGGGCGGCCGTCTTCTTGGCGGCGGAGGCGGCGGTGGATGCCGCGTCTCCCGCCGCGTCGATCGCGTCGGCGGCGGCGTCCTTCGCGGCGCCGAGGGCGTTCGCCGCGGCATCCTTCACCTCGGCGGCGATGCCGTCGATCTTCGCCTCCTGCGCGCGGTAGGCCTCGCCGATGCGGTCGGTGAACTCGGTGATGCGGGCGTCGACCTCCACGAGCGCTTCGTGGCCGCGCGGGTCCTTGTTCACGAGGTGGGCCGCGACGAAGCCCCCCGCCAGTCCCAGCACGAACCACAGCAAGCTCTTCATGGCATCCATGTTAGGCCGTAAACGCCGGAAGGCGCCGGGGGTGAACCCCGACGCCTTCCGTGCACCTGTGCGGTGGAGCGGATCCGCTCAGCGCGCGGCGTAGTACTCGACGACGAGCTGCACGTCACACGTGACGGGCACCTCGGCGCGCTTGGGACGACGCACGAGCTTCGCGTGCAGCTTGTCGAGCTCGACCTCGAGGTAGCCGGGAACGTTCGGCAGCACCTCGGCGTGGCCACCGGCGGCGGCGACCTGGAAGGGCTCGAGCGCCTCGCTCTTCTCCTTGACGTGGATGAGCTGGCCCGGCTTCACACGGAAGGACGGACGGTCGACGAGCTGGCCGTCGACGAGGATGTGACGGTGCACGACGAGCTGGCGGGCCTGCGCGGTGGTGCGGGCGAAGCCGGCACGCAGCACGAGGGCGTCGAGACGCATCTCGAGCAGCTCGACCAGGTTCTCACCGGTCAGGCCGTCCTTGCGGCGGGCCTCGTTGAAGGTGTTGCGCATCTGCTTCTCGCGGATGCCGTACTGCTCGCGCAGACGCTGCTTCTCGCGAAGGCGGACGGCGAAGTCGCTGTCCTGCTTGCGCTTGGTGCGGCCGTGCTCACCCGGAGCGTACGGACGCTTCTCGAGGTATTTGGCGGCCTTCGGGGTGAGCGCGACGCCGAGGGCGCGCGACAGACGCACCTTGCGGCGGTCCTGAGACTTCGTAGCCACGAAGTGTTCCTTTCGTTACGCGGACGCGACTGTCGCGCCTCGCGGACGTATCGCCTCTCCTCGCCCTGTCCGGACTGCACGCCGGGGCATGCCGGAAGGTCGGTGAAGAAGAGAGGGGATGCCCGAAAACCGGTTTCGAGCCACCCCATGCTATCAGAGCGGGTCCCCGGGGCCTCAACCGGCGGTGGAGCGCAGCGCCGACCAGGCGAGGGTGAACAGCGGCACGTAGAGCAGCCCGATGAGAAGGGCGTGGGTCAGCACGAACCCGAACGCCTCGAGCGCCTTGCCGCGCTGTCCGAGGTGCGCGCGGAGCTTCCGCAGGAGCGAGCCCGGATGCCGCGCATCCCAGCTGTTCAGCCGCAGGTAGCGCCCGAGGTACACACCGACGGCGCCCAGCACGATGATCACGGCGGCGAAGACCCAGCTGCCGGCGGGGATCCCGCCCCCGGCCGCGTCGACCATCACGATGTACACGAGCTGCACCACGCCGAGGCTCAGTACGGCGTTGGCGATGCCGGAGAGCGTCAGGGCGAGGGTCTGCACGATGTCGTACCAGAGCGGCACGGGAGTGACCTCGGAGCGGTGACTGAAGTTCAGTTCGGTGATGAGGTACACCGAGTTCGGGAAGAGCAGCAGCCACGCGACGGTCGCCGTCAGCAGGTACGCCCAGAGGAACACCGCGCCCGCTCCCGAGAGGCGTTCGGTGATCGCCCCGAACACCGGGGTCAGCACGATCAACCCCAGCCCGAACACGATCGCGAGCAGCACCGGCAGCGACGACAGCGCGACGTTCAGGAGCATCGGGCGGTACAGCGGCACGCCGTACACCCGCGATCGCAGCACGACGAGCACGACCGCGTAGAGGTTCAGCAGCACGACCGAGATCACGCCGAGAGCGAAGGCAGACACGCGGACAGCCTGACACACGCTCACCCGAACAGGTCGAGCACTCCCACGGGGTACACGGACACGCCGCCGCGGCGGAGCGCGGCGAGGTCGTACCAGCCGACCGTCGTGTGGCTGTCCCGCACGGCGAGTCGATCCCCGCTCGGCAGGCCGGCGAGGTCCGCGCTCTCCACGGCGTAGACGTGCACGACCTCGTGGCCACGAGCGCCCGCGCCGTCGAAGATGTTCTCCGTGACCGCGAGCGGTCGCACGTGCTCGAGCGTGGCATCCAGTTCCTCGGCGAACTCGCGGCGCAGCGCCTCCTCGGCCGACTCGCCGAAGTCGATCCCGCCGCCGGGCGCCCGGAGGAACTCGGCGTGCCGGTCGTTCGCCGGGTACGCCTCCAGCAGCACCTCATCGCCGCGGACGAGCACTCCGACGGAGATCGCGCGCACGCGGTCGGGCTTCGCCAGCTCTCCGGCGTAGGCGCCGACCGCCCGCTGGTAACGCGGCAGGCGCGGCGCCAGGGTCTGGAGCGCCACCCGCAGCGCGTCGACGGGCTTGTCGTCGGAGTGCAGGGCGAGGGCGAGGAACGCCCGCGCCGAGGCGATGAGCGGATCATCCCCCGGCACGTCGCGCAGCAGCGCAATCGCGCCCGACGCGTCGCCGACGTTCCGGAGCGTGCTGGCGAACTGGATCGTCGCCTGCGTGCGGAGGGCGGGTTCGAGGCCGCCCGCGAGCGCGGCGCGGTAGAGCGGCACCGCGGCATCCTCTTCGCCGAGCGAGTCGTGCAGCGACGCCCGCTCGTAGTCGATGCGCGCGGGGCTCGCCTCCGCGGCGCGGATCGTCTCCTCGAGGAGGGTACGGGCGGCATCCGCGTCGCTGAGGTCGACGTCACTCCAGAACGCATCGAACGGATCCCCGGCGTCAGTGTCCCCCGGCCGTTCGGTGGCGGGGTCGAGCAGTGTGCGCACGCGCGCCTGCAGCGCGACGAGCGGCGGGTCAGTCAGCTCGGCGCGGGCGAACACGTGGAGGCCCCGCAGGGCGGCCCCGGCGTCGCTGAGCGCGCCGGAGAGCAGGTGCGGCACGAGGGCGGATGCCTCGAGCTCGCCGATCCTCCCGGTCTCGCCCGCTTCCCATCGGGGCTCGGCGACACGGCGGCATCCGGCGGCGATGACGACGGACTTCCGGCGGGTGGAGTTGGCGCCTGCCCATTCGCTGCCCGCGTCGAAGAGCGCTGCGGCCGCGAACCCGGTCTCTTCGAGGAGTTCGCGGGCGCCGGCCTCGAGCGCGTTCTCGCCGGGGTCGATCAGCCCGCCGGGCAGCTCGACGATCGGCCGGGCGGGGCCGACCCGGAACTGCTCGAAAACCAGCACGCTGGCCGCGGTGGTGAACGCGACGACCGCGACGGTGTCGCCCTGCTCGAGCAGGTCCCAGTCCGACTCCGACCCGTCGGGGAGGCGGTAGGTGTCGCGCCGAACGCGCGTGTATCCGTCGAACATCGGGGTGCTGCCGAGGAGCTGCCAGTGCGGGATGCGAGCGTCGTCCATGGCATCGATCCTCGCACCGCGGCGCGCGGCGTCCCGTCTCGCCGGGCTCAGTCGCCGAGGATCTTCCGGATCTTCTCCACGCGCGCCCCGATGTCGCGTTCGAGCCCGCGCCCGGTCGGCTCGTAGTAGTGCCGTCCGCGCAGTTCGTCGGGCAGGTACTGCTGGGTGGCCACCCCGACCTCGAGGTCGTGCGGGTAGATGTACCCCTTGCCGTGCCCGAGCCGCTTGGCGCCGGGGTAGTGCGCATCGCGCAGCGGTGGGGGTACGCGGCCGAACCCGCCCGCACGCACATCGGCGATCGCCTTGTCGATCGCGACGTACGCCGCGTTCGACTTCGCGGTCGTCGCGAGGTACGCGGTCGCCTCGGCGAGCGGGATGCGCCCTTCCGGCATGCCGATGAACGCCACGGCGTCGGCCGCGGCCACCGCGATGACGAGGGCCTGCGGGTCGGCCAGGCCGATGTCCTCGGATGCCGAGATCACGAGTCGCCGTGCGATGAAGCGCGGGTCTTCGCCGGCTTCGATCATGCGCGCGAGGTAATGGATGGCCGCGTCGACGTCGGAGCCGCGGATCGACTTGATGAACGCGCTGATGACGTCGTAGTGCTCGTCGCCCTGCTTGTCGTAGCGCAGGAGCGCCCGATCGACGGCCTGCGCGACGACGTCGGCGGTGATCACCGGCCGATCCGTCGGGGCTTCTGCGGGGCTCTCGCCGTCCTCCGCGGCATCCGACGCCGGCGCGACCATCGCCGCCGCGGCCTCGAGCGAGGTGAGAGCCCGCCGGGCGTCGCCCGAGGCGAGCTGCACGATCGCGGAGCGCGCGGCAGGGTCGAGCGTCACCTCGCCGGCGAGCCCGCGTGGATCGCCGACGGCACGGTCGACGAGCGCGCCGAGGTCGTCGTCGGTGAGGGGCTGCAGGGTGAGCAGCAGCGAGCGGGAGAGCAGCGGCGAGATCACCGAGAACGACGGGTTCTCGGTCGTCGCGGCGATGAGGATCACCCAGCCGTTCTCCACCCCGGGCAGAAGGGCGTCCTGCTGGGCCTTCGTGAAGCGGTGGATCTCGTCGAGGAAGAGGATCGTCGACGCGCCGTAGAGGTCGCGCTGCGTCATGGCATCCTGCATCACCTCGCGCACGTCGCGGACGCCCGCCGTCACCGCCGACAGCTCCACGAAGCGCCGCCCCGACGTGCGCGCGATCGCCTGGGCGAGCGTCGTCTTCCCGGTGCCGGGCGGCCCCCAGAGGATCACCGAGACCGTGTTCTTCGAGGTGCCGGCCGGGTCGGCGAGAGCGACGAGCGGAGAGCCGGGCCGCAGCAGATGGCCCTGCCCGGCGACCTCGTCGAGCGAGGTGGGACGCATGCGCACGGCCAGCGGTGTCTGACCTTGGAAGAGCGCGGATGCCTGTGCCACCCGTCCAGGCTAACCGCGGGGGCCGACACCGGGCCGCACGGGCGACCGAGGCCCGCCGGGATAGGATTCATGCGGCTCCGACGACCGGTGCTGCGAGGAGGAATCCGTGGCGAACGGTGCAGGCAAGAAGCAGTCGCGCGACGAGCGGGAGCGCGCCCGCGCGTACCGTGCGCGTCAGGAGTTCCACGAGAGCCTGACCGCGCGCCGCCGCCGCGACAACCTCGTCGCGGGTGTCGCGGGCGGTGTGCTTCTCGTCGCGATCATCGCCGCACAGGTCGCCTACTTCACCGTCGGCCCGGGCACCCCCGAGCCCACGCCCACGCCGTCGCCCACGTCGTCGACGACGCCGGCGCCCGAACCCACCACGACGGAGCTGCCGACTCCGACGCCGACACCCACGCCGTGATCGCGGCCCCCGCGGTGCGCGGGGCGCGCGACGTATAGGCTGTTGGCCGACCGAACTCCCGTGCCGACCGGACGGAGCACCTGCTGCGCCGCCCGTCGCTCGACCCCCACGCGGCGCGATCCGCGACGAGGTGCTACCTGTGACTGACGCCACTGCTCCCGCGAACGACGAAGCGGCCGCCGCCGAGCCCGTCGCACGCGAGTCCACCGACGACTCCGCCGCCGACGAGGCGCAGCCCGCGGCGACCGACACCTCCTCGACCGCGATCGACATCGTGCGCATCGAGGTCGTCGAGGGCGAGACCGAGGCCCCCGACGTCGTCGCCGAGGAGATCGTCGAGGGCGAGGTCGTCGAGCAGGCCGTCGAGCTCGAGGCCGCGCCGAGCCACGCCCCCGCGCCGGTGCCCGCACCTGCCCCGACCCCGGGTCGCGTTCCGGTCCCCCGCCCGCCCGCACGCCGCGCTCCCGCGCCGCAGACGCCCGCCAGCGCGGAGCCCTTCGGCCGCGTCGACGACGAGGGCACAGTCTCGGTGCGCGAGGGCTCCGAATGGCGCGTCGTGGGCCAGTACCCCGACGGCACTCCTGACGAGGCCCTCGCCTACTTCGAGCGCAAGTTCGCCGATCTCGCCGGCGAGGTCACCCTGCTGGAGACCCGCCACCGTGCCGGCGGCGCCTCGGCGTCGGACCTCCGTGCGACCTCGCGCGCCGTGCGCGAGCGCGTCGTCGGTGCCGCCGCCGTCGGCGACCTCGCCGCACTCGAAGCCCGGCTCGCCGCGCTGGATGCCGCGCTCTCGGAGGCCTCGGCCGAGGAGGCGCAGGCGCAGCGCGCCGCCGTCGACGCCGCCATCGCCGAGCGCACCGCGCTCGTCGAGCGCATCGAGGCGATCGCCGCGCGCGACCCGAAGTCGATCCAGTGGAAGCAGACGAGCGCCGAGGTGACGGCCCTGTTCGAGCAGTGGCAGGCCCACCAGGCATCCGGCCCGCGCCTGCCGAAGGCGACCGGCCAGCAGCTCTGGAAGCGTTTCCGCGACGCGCGGGCGACGCTCGACAAGCACCGCCGCGAGTTCTACGCCGGCCTCGACGAGCAGCACAAGTCGGCGCGCGACTCGAAGGCGCGTCTCGTCGAGCGCGCCGAGGCGCTCGCCAGCCGCGGCGAGGACGGCATCGGCGCCTACCGCACCCTGCTCGACGAGTGGAAGCTCTCGGGCCGCGCCGGCAAGAAGGCCGACGACGCACTCTGGGCGCGCTTCAAGGCGGCCGGCGACGCGCTCTACGCCGCCCGCGCCGGGCGCGAGCTCGCCGACGCCGAGGCGTCGAAGGAGAAGATCGAGGCCAAGCGGGCGCTCCTCGACGAGGCGGCCGCCGTCCGCGCCGAGAAGGACAACGCGAAGGCCCGCACGATCCTCACCGGCATCCAGCGGAAGTGGGACGAGATCGGCCGCGTCTACCCGCGCGAGGCCGAGCGTGCGCTCGACGACGACCTGCGCAAGATCGAGCAGGCGCTGAAGGCGCGCGAAGACGCCGCGTGGAAGAACAACAACCCGGAGACCACGGCGCGTCAGAACGATATGACGCAGCAGCTGCGCGATGCGATCTCGGGGCTCGAGGCCGATCTCGAGAAGGCGAAGGCGTCGAAGAACGCCGCCGCCATCGCGAAGGCGACCGAGGCGCTCGAGGCCCGCAAGAGCTGGCTGAAGGCGCTCGGCGGCTGAGCGCTCGGCGCGCGTTCCTCCACAGATCCATCGCCGAGACCCTCTGGGCGCGCCCGCGGTGGCACACTGCCAGACATGTCTTGGCCGTTCCTGTATTTCGCCGATGACCCCCTGTCGCGTGCGGAGCTGACCGGCGCGCGCCTCGACGGCGACCTCGTCGAAGTCGGCGAGGCGTACATGCCCGCCGACGCCGTGGAGACCCGCGAGCTGCGTGCCGCGTCGCTGCGCCGGCTCATCCCGCCGTTCCTCACCGTCGTGCGCGCGAGCGCGGCGTGGGTGCACGGCGCGGTGATGGATGCCCCGACCCGGCACGCCGTGCAGCGCCGGTCCGCCGTGCGACCGCACCAGCTGCTCGACGCGCGGCTGGTGTACCACGACCATCCGCTCCCGCCCGGGGTCGACGAACGGGTCGGCGGCATCTGGGTGACCACGCCCGCCCAGACCCTCGCCGACCTCGCCCGCGCTCAGCACAGCGGCGAGGTCTCGGGCGCCCACGTCGACGCGCTGCTGCGCTGGCGCCCCGAGCTCGCCGCCGAGGCGGTGGCGGTGCTCGAACGCGCGGGCGCCGTGCACTTCAAGCGCGCCGCGCTGGCGATGCTGCGCGAGCGTGCGGACGCGGTGACTCCCGCGGCCTCCGAGACGGTCAGGACGACGTGACGCGGTAGACGTCGTAGACCCCGTCGATGCGGCGCACCGCGTTCAGCACCCGGTCGAGGTGCACGATGTCGCCCATCTCGAAGACGTAGCGACTGAGCGCCAGGCGGTCGTCGTTGGTCTGCACCGAGGCGGAGAGGATGTTGACGTGGTGCTCGCTCAGCACCCGCGTGATGTCGCTCAGCAGGCCCGAGCGGTCGAGCGCCTCCACCTGGATGTGCACGAGGAAGACGCTCTTGGTCGTGGGCGCCCACGACACGTCGATCATCCGGTCCGGGTCATCCATCAGCGAGCGCACGTTCGTGCAGTCGGCGCGGTGCACCGACACGCCGCTCCCCCGCGTGACGAAGCCGACGATCTCGTCACCCGGCACCGGCGTGCAGCACTTCGCGAGCTTGACGAGGATGTCGGGCGCCCCGCGCACGAGCACGCCGGAGTCTCCCCCGCGCGGCGCCTTCGAGCGCCCGACGTGCGGGATCTCGATCGGACCGGTGGAGGTGTCCTCCTGCGAGCTGACGAGCGCCGTCACCTTCTCGATGACCGACTGCGTGGAGACGTGCCCCTCGCCGACCGCGGCGTACAGCGCGGTGACGTCCTCGTAGCGCAGCTGGTGGGCGACGTCGGTGAACGAGTCCTGGTTCATCAGGCGCTGCAGCGGCAGGTTCTGCCGCCGCATCGCGCGCGCGATGGCCTCCTTGCCCTGCTCGACCGCTTCTTCGCGCCGCTCCTTCGTGAACCAGCCGCGGATCTTGCTGCGCGCGCGGGTCGACTTCACGAACGAGAGCCAGTCCTGGCTCGGGCCGGCGTCGGGGTTCTTCGAGGTGAAGACCTCGACGACGTCGCCGGAGTTCAGCGGCGTGTCGAGCGGCACGAGGCGGCCGTTGACCTTCGCGCCCATCGTGCGGTGGCCGACCTCGGTATGCACGGCGTAGGCGAAGTCGACGGGGGTGCCGCCGGCGGGAAGGCCGATCACGCGCCCCTTCGGCGTGAAGACGTAGAGCTCCTTCGCCCCGATCTCGAAGCGCAGCGAGTCGAGGAACTCGCCCGGGTCGGCGGTCTCCGCCTGCCAGTCGGAGATGTGCGCGAGCCAGGCCATGTCGGCGTCGACCGACTTGGTGTCGGGGGTCTTCCCCGCCATCCGCTCCTTGTACTTCCAGTGCGCGGCCACACCGTACTCGGCCTGCTGGTGCATCTCGTTCGTGCGGATCTGGATCTCGACCGTGCGGCCGCCGGGGCCGATCACCGTCGTGTGCAGCGACTGGTACAGGTTGAATTTCGGCGTCGCGATGTAGTCCTTGAAGCGCCCGGGGATGGGGGTCCAGCGGGCGTGGATCGCGCCGAGCACCGCGTAGCAGTCGCGCACCGTCGCCACGAGCACACGGATGCCGATGAGGTCGTAGATGTCGTCGAACTCGCGACCGCGGACGACCATCTTCTGGTACACGGAGTACAGCTGCTTGGGCCGTCCCATCACCCGTCCGCGGATGCGGAGGTCGCGCAGGTCCGACTCGACGGCGTCGATGACGGTGTGCACGTACTCCTCGCGCTGGGGCGTGCGCTGCTTGACGAGGCTGTCGATCTCGGCGTAGAGCTTCGGGTGCAGCACCGCGAAGGAGAGGTCTTCGAGCTCGCTCTTGACCGCCTGGATGCCGAGGCGGTTGGCCAGCGGAGCGTAGATCTCCAGGGTCTCGGTCGCCTTCTTGGCGGCCTTCTCGGGCGGCACGAAGCCCCAGGTGCGCGCGTTGTGCAGCCGGTCGGCGAGCTTGATGAGGAGCACGCGGATGTCCTTGGACATCGCGACGATCATCTTGCGCACGGTCTCGGCCTGCGCGGCGTCGCCGTACTTGACCTTGTCGAGCTTGGTCACCCCGTCGACGAGCATCGCGACCTCGTCGCCGAAGTCGGCGGTCAGCTGCTCGAGGCTGTAGTCGGTGTCCTCCACCGTGTCGTGCAGGAGCGCGGCGGCGATCGCGCGCGGACCGAGCCCGAGGTCGGCGAGGATCTGGGCGACCGCGAGCGGGTGGGTGATGTACGGCTCGCCGCTCTGGCGCTTCTGACTCGCGTGCGCGCGGGAAGCAGTCTGATATGCGCGCTCGATGATCGCGACGTCGCCCTTGGGGTGGTGTGTGCGGACGATCCGCACGAGCTGCTCGACGCCGTTGCGCGAGGGCGTGCGCGAGAAGATCCGCGGCACGAGACGGCGAAGCGACGAGCCCTGCGGCGCGGGGGCGCTTCCCGGGGCGGCCGAAGCGGGCACGGGCACCGTCTCGGTCATCCGCTCACCTCCCCTTGCGATCCGACAATCCTATGCCCGGGCGAACGTCGGTCCGCTCACACCTCGACGGCGGCGCGCTCGCGCGCGGCGAGCACCCGTGCGTCGCGCTCCTTGATCGCCGGCTCGTTCTCGCGCAGCAGCGAGTAGAGCGGTGCCGCGACGAACAGCGTCGAGTACGCGGCGACGATCGTGCCGACGAAGATCGACAGCGAGATGTCGGTGAGGGTCTGCGCACCGAGCCACAGGGCGCCGATGAACAGGATCGCTCCGGTCGGGATCGCGGCGACCACCGTTGTGTTGATCGAGCGGATGAGAGTCTGGTTCACCGCGAGGTTCACCGACTCGCCGAAGGTGCGCCCCGACGATTCGCCGGCGCGGGTGTTCTCCCGGATCTTGTCGAACACGACGGTCGTGTCGTACAGCGAGTACGACAGGATCGTGAGGAAGCCGATCACCGCCGCCGGCGAGATCTCGAAGCCGAACAGCGCGTACACCCCGATCGTGATGACGAGCACGTCGATCAGGCCGATGATGGCGGCGACCGACATCTTCCAGGTGCGGAAGTACAGCGCGAGGATCACGAAGGTGAGCGCGAGGAAGATCGCGAGGCCCCAGAGCGACTGGCGCGTGACATCCTGCCCCCAGCTGGGGCCGATGAACGACGAGCTGACCTCGTCGGCGGGCACCTGAAACGCCTCGGCGAGAGCCGCGCTGACCGCCCGCGTCTCGGCGTCGGTCATCTGGTCGGTCTGCACGCGGAGCGACTGCTCGCCCTCGGTCGTGCCAATCGTCGTGACCTTCGTGTTCGCGCCGGGAACGACCTCGCGCACCGCGTCGGTGGCGACGGTCTGATCGGGGCTCGACAGGCCGCTGACGGTGAACTGCGATCCGCCGGTGAACTCGATCGAGAACTGCACGGGGCGGATGAGCGGCACGAGGGCCGCACCGATCACGAGAACCGCGGCGATGATGAACCAGAGCTTCCGTCGCCCGACGAACGGGAAGGAGGTCTTGCCGGTGTAGAGGTCGTTGCCGAGCTCGTTCATGGAGCGCATCAGTCGTCCCCCTCCGTCGCCTTGCGACTGCTGGCGGCGAGCTCCGCCTGCTTGCGTTCCGCGATGGTCTGGCGCCGCTCGGCCTCGCCGCGCGAGCGCCCCGCACGCCGTGCCGCGCCGCCGGTTCCGACGCACGCCGCGACCGGCTGACGGAACTGCGCGCGACCGCGGTACACCGCGCCGAGCGCCTCCGGGTCGAGCCCCGAGAGCGGGTGACCGCCGCCGAAGAAGCGAGTGCGCGCGAGCAGCTGCATCACCGGGTGGGTAAACAGGATGAAGATGAGAATGTCGATCACCGTCGTGAGGCCGAGCGTGAACGCGAAGCCCTTCACCGTGGCATCCGCGAGGATGTAGAGCACCACGGCGGCGAGGATGTTGATCGACTTCGAGATGTAGATCGTGCGCTTGGCCCGACCCCAGCCGTCCTCGACCGCTGCCGTGATCGACTTGCCGTCGCGCAGCTCGTCTCGGATGCGTTCGAAGTAGACGATGAACGAGTCGGCCGTGAAGCCGATCGTGACGATGAGGCCCGCGACGCCGGCCAGCGACAGGCGGAAGCCCATGCGCCAGGCCAGGATGCACAGCGTGATGTAGGTCAGCACGCCCATCACCGCGAGCGACGCGATGATCACGAAGCCGAGCGCGCGATAGACGATCAGCGAGTAGAGGGCGACGAGCGCCAGACCGATGAGGCCGGCGATGAGACCGATCTGCAGCTGCTGCGAGCCGAGGGTCGCCGAGATCGAGTTCGAGCTCTGCACCTCGAAGCTGAGCGGCAGCGCGCCGTACTTCAGCTGATCGGCGAGCACCTTCGCGCTGTCCTGGTCGAACGACCCGCTGATCTGCGGCTTGCCGTCGAGGATCACGCCGTTCATCGACGGGGCGGAGATCACGCTGCCGTCGAGCACGAACGCGAACTGGTTCTGCGGCGTGGTGCCGGCCTGCGTGTAGGCGTACAGGCGCTGACTGACCTCGCCGAAGGTCTTCGCGCCGTCCGCGTCGAACACCACGTTGACGACCCACTGGCCGTTCTGCGTGTCCATGCCCGCCGTGGCGTCGGTGATCGACGATCCGTCGAGCTCCACCGGGCCGAGGATGTATTTCTCGGTTCCTGCGGGGTTGCAGGCGATGAGCGGCTGGTCCTTGGGCTCGTTGCCCGGGTCGTTCGCCTCGTCGGCGCAGTCGTACGCGAGGAAGCGGGCCTGCAGGGCCGGCGTCACCCAGTTGAGGTCGCTGCCGTTGGTCGGCGACGCCGTCGGGGTCGACGCGAGTCCCGGGTCGGGGGTGGGGTACGGCGTCTGGTTGCCGTCCTCGCCCACGTACGACGTGCTCGCGGCGGTCGTGTAGAGCACGGCGCGCAGCTGCATCTGCGCCGAGGCGGTGATGCGGTCGCGGGTCTCGTCGTCGGCCTGGCCGGGGATCTGCACGACGATCTGGTTGCCCGCCTGCGTCGTGATGTCGGTCTCGCCGACACCCGAGGCATCCACGCGCTGCCGGATGATCGACGCGGCCTGATCCATCTGCTCCGACGTCGGGTTCGAGCCGTCGGGCGTCTTCGCCTCGAGGATGATCTGCGTGCCGCCCTGCAGGTCGAGGGCGAGGGACGGCAGCCACGAGCTCTTGCCGACGACGTACACGCCGATCGCGTTGATGCCGAACAGCACGACCACGATCGCGAGCAGCGCAGTCAGTGCGCGCCACGCGTGACGCACAGGGGTGGGAGTGGCCACGAAAGGCTCAGCTTTCTTCGGGGGACGCCGCCGCGGCGGCGCGCGTCAGGACTGGGGCTTGTCGCGAGGGTCGACGTCGGAGGCGGTGAGGTCGCTCGCCGCCGCGTCGGTGGATGCCGAGGCATCCGCGGCCTTCGCGCGCTCGCGCTCCTGGTCGTCGCTCAGCGACGACAGACCGCCGTCGGCGACATCGGCCGCGTACTCGGCCTGGTCGGACTCCGCCTGCAGGTACTCGTCCTCGCTGACGGTCTCCTCGGTCTCGTCGACCACGCGGAGGATGGCCTGGCTGTGCACCTCGACCTCCATGCCGGGGGCCAGCTCGACACGCGCCGACTTGGAGAGGTCCTCACCGTCGTACTCGACGAGCGTGCCGTACAGGCCGCCCTGGAGGAGCACCTTGACGCCGGGCAGCATCGCCCGCGACTTCGCCTCCTGCTCGGCCTTCATCCGGGCCGCGCGACGGCGCGAGCTCCAGAACATGAAGACGAGCAGCGCCGCCATCGCGACGAGCAGGATCCAATCCATGGGAACGACCTTTCGAGTGCGCGCCGATCGGCGCGAAGAGGGCGGCAGAAGCCTTCAGCGATTATAGGTCATCGAAGATCTATAGGTCATCGAAGATCGCGGCCTCGCCCGGCTGTGGCACGCGCAGGTGCGCGTAGGCCTCGGGCGTCGCGATGCGCCCGCGCGGGGTGCGGCCGAGGAATCCGATGCGCACGAGGTAGGGCTCGACCACCGACTCGATCGTCTCCGCCTCCTCGCCGACCGTGACGGCGAGGGTCGACAGGCCGACCGGGCCGCCGCGGAACCGGCGCACCACGGCGTCGAGCACGGCGCGGTCGAGCCGGTCGAGGCCGATCGCGTCGACGTCGTAGAGGTCGAGGGCCGCGTGCACGTCGCTCTCGGTCGCCGCCCTACCCCCTGCCGCTCCGCGCGTCGAGGTCGATGAGGTCGTCGACTGATCGCCGTGCACGATGACGTAGTCGCGCACGCGCCGGAGCAGGCGGTTCGCGATGCGGGGTGTGCCCCGCGAGCGTCGGGCGATCTCGTCACGCGCGGCGGGCGGCACCTCGACGCCCAGCATGTTCGCCGAGCGGGCGATCACCCGTTCGAGCTCGTCGGGCTCGTAATACTCGAGGTGCGCGGTGAAGCCGAAGCGGTCGCGGAGCGGGTTGGGCAGCAGCCCCGACCGCGTCGTCGCGCCCACCAGGGTGAACGGCGCCAGATCGAGCGGGATGCTCGTCGCGCCCGCGCCCTTTCCGACCATGATGTCGATGCGGAAGTCCTCCATCGCGAGGTACAGCATCTCCTCGGCGGAGCGCGCCATGCGGTGGATCTCGTCGATGAACAGCACCTCGCCGGGCACGAGGCTCGACAGGAGCGCCGCGAGGTCGCCGGCGTGCTGGATCGCGGGCCCCGACGAGAGCCGCAGCGGGCGGCCGCTCTCATAGGCGACGATCATCGCGAGGGTCGTCTTGCCGAGGCCGGGAGGTCCCGACAGCAGGATGTGGTCGGGCGGGCGCTGCTGGATGCGGGCGGCGTCGAGCAGCAGCTGCAGCTGCCCGCGCACCTTCTGCTGACCGACGAACTCGGCGAGCGAGCCCGGGCGGAGCGCCCCCTCGACGGCGAGCTCCGACTCGTCCTCGGGAGCGGCGGGGTCGTGCGGGGCGTCGCGGTCGGCGTTCCCGGGGAATGCGTCAGACACCCGTGCGCTCCGTCCTGCTCGGGCCCAGCTGAGCGAGGGCGAGCTTCAGCAGAGCGGGCACGGCGGCGCGCTCGGCCGCCGAGGCTCCGCCGACGATCTCGTGCACCGTCTCGGTGCTGACCCGCTCGCTCCAGCCGAGCGCGACGAGCGCGGCGACGACCTGCGCCGCGATCGCGGTGGGCGCGGCGCCGCCCGCATCGCCCCCGCCGCGCGGTGCGGCGTGCAGCTTTCCCGCCAACTGGACGACGATGAGCTTGGCCGTCTTCGGCCCGATGCCCGACACGCGCCGGAACGGCGCGTCGTCCTCTGCCGCGACCGCATCGGCGATCTGGTCGACCGACAGCGCCGACAGCACCCCGAGGGCCGATTTGGGTCCGACGCCAGACACGCTGAGCAGCAGCGCGAACGTCTCGAGCTCGCCGCGCTCAGCGAAGCCGAACAGGGAGAGCGCGTCGTCGCGGACGACGAGGTTCGTGTGCAGAAACGCCTCGTCGCCGACCCGCAGCGTGCGGGCCAGCGGGGCGGGCACGGCGACGGCGAACCCGACGCCACCCACCTCGACGATGGCCGACTCGGCATCCACATGCAGCACCGAGCCGCGCAGCGAGGAGATCATCCCGTCAGCCTACGACCCGGTTCGGACGTTTGTTCGAGCGACACGCGTCGGGGCGTCTCGAGGTGCAGGACTGACCGCATCAGAGCGCGTCCACCGCCACGGTCATCGCCGGGCGGCCGCGCGCTCGGCGTCGGCCCACGCGCGCTGCGCGGGGGTGAGCGCGCCCGAGGCGCCCGGCGTCGCAGAGCCGCGACGCCACGCGTGGCAGAGCGCGATGGCGAGGGCGTCGGCGGCGTCGGCCGGCTGCGGCAGCGCGTCGAGGCGCAGCACACGCGCGACCATCGTCTGCACCTGCAGCTTGTCCGCCGAGCCGTAGCCGGTGATCGCGGCCTTCACTTCGGAGGGCGTGTGGGTCGCCGCAGGCAGGCCGTGCTCGGCGGCGAGCAGCAGTGCGACCCCGCTCGCCTGCGCGGTGCCCATCACCGTGGCGCGGTTCTGCTGCGCGAACACGCGCTCCACGGCCACGACGTCGGGGCGGTGCGCGGCAAGCACCGATCGAAGGCCCGCCGCGATCACGGCCAGGCGTTCGCCGATCGGCAGCTCGCTGCCCGATCGCACGGCACCGACGTGCACGAGCGTCGCCGAGCGGTCGCGCGCGACGTCGACGACGCCGACGCCGCAACGGGTGAGGCCCGGGTCGATGCCGAGCACGCGAAGAGCGGATGCCACTCCCCCACGCTACGTGCGGGCGCGCCGCCTCGGCGGCGTGACGCGCCGCGGCACAGCACGCCAGACGCGAGACGCGCCGCACCGGCGAGGTGCGGCGCGTCTGCGCATCAGGGTTGCGGCGTCAGCTCCTACTCGTCGTCCTCGAGCTCCGCCTGCACGTCGACGGAGAGGTCAAAGTTGCTGAAGACGTTCTGCACGTCGTCGCTGTCCTCCAGCGCGTCGATCAGGCGGAACACCTTGCGCGCGGTGTCGGCGTCGATCTCGACCTTGAGGTTCGGCACGAACTCGACATCGGCCGACTCGTACTCGATGCCCGCGTCCTGCAGCGCGGAGCGCACCGGCACGAGGTCGGTCGCCTCGGTGATGACCTCGAACCCGTCGGCGTGCGACTCGACCTCTTCGGCGCCGGCCTCGAGCACGGCGAGCATGACATCGTCCTCGGTGGTTCCCTCACCCGAGACGACGATGACGCCCTTGCGCGTGAAGTTGTAGGCGACCGAACCGGGATCGGCGAGCGTCCCGCCGTTGCGGCTGAGGGCGGTGCGCACCTCCGCGGCGGCGCGGTTCTTGTTGTCGGTCAGACACTCGATCATCAGGGCGACACCGTTCGGGCCGTACCCCTCGTACATGATCGAGGTGTACTCGACCGACTCGCCGCCGATGCCCGCGCCGCGCTTGATGGCGCGGTCGATGTTGTCTTTGGGGACCGAGGTCTTCTTCGCCTTCAGTACGGCGTCGTACAGGGTCGGGTTGCCGGCCAGGTCGGCGCCGCCGAGCTTGGCGGCGACTTCGATGTTCTTGATGAGCTTCGCCCACGACTTGGCACGGCGCGAGTCGATGACCGCCTTCTTGTGCTTGGTCGTGGCCCATTTGGAGTGTCCGGACATGACGCCCAGTTTACGGGCCTGCGGCCCTCGGCATCATCCGCCCGTCGTCGGCGTCACCCGACGATCTTGGCCAGCGTGCGGAGGTTCCGCGTGGTCGTCGTCTGCCGGTAGGCCGCTTTCGCGACGATCTTCCCGAACGGGCTGTCCACCGTGTGACCCTTCACCGGGCTCCAGTAGACGAAGCCGAACCCGGCGCCGTTCGGGTCCTCGGCGGGATCGACCGTCGCCGCGGCATCCATCAGCGCGTCCCGCACGCCGGCATCGGCGCAGAAGATGACATACGGCTGGCGGTCGGCGTCCGCGGCGTCGAACGGGAAACCCTCGAGCGCGGCGGCGAGCTCGTCGAGGGTGACGAGCACGATCCACGCGTCGTAGTCGAACCGGCGGCGCAGCGCGGCCTCGATCGACGCCTTCAGTGCGGAGCGATCGGCCGCCTCGGCCTGCGCCCTGAACCGGCCATTCCCGCTCGCGAGTACGGTCACGACGTCCGCGTGCCCCTCGTCGCGGAACACCGCGGCGAGGTCGGCGTTCCGGATCGTCACGCCGTTGACGTTGACACCGCGCAGGAGCGCCACCCAGCTGGTCATGACTGCAGGCTAGCGGGCGCCGCCGACCTCACGCCCGCGGATGCGCGCGAGGAGCATCTCGTGGAACCGGGTGTCGCCCGACACCTCGGGGTGGAAGGCAGTGGCGAGGAGGTTCCCCTGCGCCACGGCCACGATGCCTCCGCCGGCCGACTCGGGCAGCGACGCCAGCACCTGGACGTCGGGACCCGTCCCGACGACGACCGGCGCGCGGATGAAGGTCGCGTGCACCGGCGCGTCGAAGCCGTGCGCGACGAGATCGGTCTCGAACGACTCGACCTGACCGCCGAACGCGTTCCGGCGGACGGTGACGTCGAGGCCGCCGAAGCTCTCCTGCCCGACGATGGGGTTCGCGATGCGAGCGGCGAGCAGGATGAGGCCCGCGCAGGTGCCGTAGACCGGCATCCCCTCCGCGATCGCCGCCCGGATCGGCTCCCGCATTCCGAATGCCCGTGCGAGCTTGTCGATGACGCTCGATTCGCCGCCGGGAAGGACCAGGCCCTGGACGGCGTCGAGGTCGCCCGGTCGGCGCACCGGCACCGGCTCGACGCCGAGGGCCGCCAGGACGCGGGAGTGCTCGCGCACGTCGCCCTGCAGGGCGAGCACCCCGACGCGCACGGTCATCGCGGCCCGCCCCCGGTCATCATCCGTCGGACCGGCGGTGCGGGTGTCACCTGCCGCGCACCGCGCGTACACACCAGCCCCACCTCTCCGACGCCTGATGACGCCACGCGCCGGAGCCGCCGGCAGAGCCGCCGCCGGGCGGTCACCATCCGCGCTCGGCGAGCCGGTGCGGGGCCGGCAGATCGGCGACGTTGATGCCGACCATCGCCTCGCCGAGGCCGCGCGAGACCTCGGCGATGACCTTCGGGTCGTCGAAGAAGGTCGTCGCCTTGACGATCGCCGCCGCCCGGGCCGCCGGGTCGCCGCTCTTGAAGATGCCCGAGCCGACGAACACGCCGTCGGCGCCCAGCTGCATCATGAGGGCGGCGTCGGCCGGCGTCGCGACCCCGCCGGCGACGAACATGACGACCGGCAGCGCGCCGGCCGCCGCGACCTCCGCGACGAGCTCGTACGGTGCCTGCAGGTTCTTCGCGGCGACGTACAGCTCGTCCTTCGGCAGCGCCTGGAGCGCCGCGATCTCGCCGCGGATCGTGCGGATGTGCTTCATCGCCTCGGAGATGTCGCCCGTGCCGGCCTCGCCCTTGGACCGGATCATCGCGGCGCCTTCGGTGATGCGCCGGAGCGCCTCGCCGAGGTTCGTCGCCCCGCAGACGAAGGGCACCGTGAAGTCCCACTTGTCGATGTGATTGACGTAGTCGGCGGGCGAGAGCACCTCCGACTCGTCGATGTAGTCGACGCCGAGCTCCTGCAGCACCTGCGCCTCGACGAAGTGTCCGATGCGCGCCTTCGCCATCACCGGGATAGACACGGCGGAGATGATCCCGTCGATCATGTCGGGGTCGCTCATCCGCGACACGCCGCCCTGCGCCCGGATGTCTGCGGGCACGCGCTCGAGCGCCATCACGGCGACCGCCCCGGCGTCCTCGGCGATCTTCGCCTGGTCGGGGGTGACGACGTCCATGATGACGCCGCCTTTCAGCATCTCGGCGAGGCCGCGCTTGACGCGCGAGGTGCCGGTGGTGGATGCAGACATGGATGCCTCTCTCAAAAGTCCGGATTATGACCTAGGCCAAAACGTAGCATGACCCGTGTCATAGGCTGGGCGCATGATCCTCGACGTGCCCGCGCCCCCGATCGTGGGCCGCACCGCCGGCGAGATCGCGGAGAGCGTGCGCGAGCTCGCCGAGCGGGGGCAGCTCACCGCGGGCGACGCGCTCCCCTCTGTGCGCGCGCTCGCCGATGCGCTCGGCATCAACCGCAACACCGTCGTCGCCGCGTACCGCCAGCTCGCGCAGGCGGGCATCGTCGAGTCTCGCGGCCGCGCGGGCACCCGCCTCGCCGCGGTGCGCCGGATGCCGCAGGAGGGTTTCGCCGCGGGCAGCGTGCTCCGCGACGTCGGCACCGGCAACCCCGACCCGGCGCGGATCCCCGACCCCTCGCGAGCGCTCAGCCGCGCCGCCGGGCGGCCCGTGCTCTACGGCGAGCCGGTCATCGACCCGGACCTCGCCGCGTGGGCGACCAACTGGATGCGCGACGCCGTCGGCGGTGAGCGCGAGTTCGCGCTCACGATCACCGGGGGCGCGTCCGACGCGATCGACCGTCTGCTCTCGCAGGCGCTCACGCGCGAGGACGCCGTGGCCCTCGAAGACCCGTGCTTCCTGTCGAGCCTCAACACGGTGCGCCTCGGCGGCTACCGGCCCGTCGCCGTCCCCGTCGACGACGAGGGCATGACGGTCAAGGGCCTGCAGGCCGCACTCGACGCCGGGGTGCGCGCCGTCGTCTGCACCCCGCGCGCGCAGAACCCCACCGGAGCGAGCCTCACCGCAGAGCGCGCCGAGGCGCTGCGCGCGGTGCTCGCGAGGCATCCGTACGTCCTCGTCATCGAGGACGACCACTTCTCGCTGCTCTCCCCCGAGCCGTACCACTCCGTGATCGGTCCCGCGCATCAGCGCTGGGCGCTCGTGCGCTCGGTGTCGAAGTTCCTGGGGCCCGACATGTGCCTCGCGGTCGCCGCGTCCGATCCCGACACCGCCGAGCGGCTGGCGCTCCGCCTCAGCCCGGGCACCACCTGGGTGAGCCACCTGCTGCAGCGCCTCGCCGTCGCGATGCTGACCGACGGCGACGTGACCGCGCAGATCCAGGCGGCCGGCGCGCACTATGCGGAACGCAACGCCGCGTTCGCCCGACGCCTGGACGCTGCCGGACTGCCGACCCGCGCGGGCGACGGACTGAGCCTCTGGCTCGACGTCGGCGCGCCCGCGCGCCTCGTCGCCGAGCAGCTCATGCGCCGCGGCTGGCTCGCGCGCGTCGGCGACGAATTCATGCTCGCGGGCGCCGCGGCCTCCCGGCACCTCCGCCTCACCGTGCACGACCTCGACGACGCCGACGCCGAACGCCTCGTCACCGACCTCGTCGCCGCCCGGACGGTCGCGGCCGCCGCGGCCGCGCCGTCCGCATCCGATCCCCGATCCCCCGAAAGCAGGGCGAACCCGTCATGAAGATCCTCTCCATCCAGTCGGCCGTGGCGTACGGCCACGTCGGAAACTCCGCGGCCGTCTTCCCGCTCCAGCGCATCGGCGTCGAGGTGCTGCCGGTGTACACCGTCACCTTCTCGAACCACACCGGATACGGGGCGTGGCGCGGGCCGCTGATCTCACCCGACGACGTGCGCGACGTGATCATCGGCATCGAGGAGCGCGGCGTGTTCGGCGAGATCGACGTCGTGCTCTCGGGCTATCAGGGCAGCGACGGCATCGGCGACGTGATCCTCGACGCGGTCGCGCGGGTGAAGTCGGCGAACCCGGATGCCGTGTACGCGTGCGATCCCGTGATGGGCAACGCGAAGAGCGGATGCTTCGTCGCCCCGGCGATCCCGGTGCTGCTGCGTGAGCGGGTCGTGCCGAACGCCGACATCGTCACGCCGAACCAGTTCGAGCTGGGCTTTCTCACCGAGACCGAGCCGACCGACCTCGACTCGACGCTCGCCTCCGTGGACGCCGCCCGCGCGATGGGCCCCTCGACGGTGCTCGTGACGAGCGTGGAGCGCCCCGACCGCCCGGAGGGCACGATCGAGATGCTCGCCGCCGACGCCGAGGGCGCGTGGATCGTGCAGACGCCGCACATCCCGATGAAGGCGAATGGGTCGGGAGACGTCACGGCCGCGCTGTTCACGGCGCACTACCGGGCGACCGGCGACGCGGCATCCGCACTCTCGAAGACCGTCTCGAGCGTGTTCGACCTGCTGCAGCTGACGTACGAGTCGGGTCAGCGCGAGCTGCAGCTCGTCGAGGCGCAGGAGTTCTACGCGCACCCGCGCGAGCAGTTCGCCGTCACGCGCGTGCGCTGAGCCGGCGCGGCGCGATCAGGCCGGCCAGGCGGATGCCACGGCCTCGCGCACCTCGCCGAGCAGCTGCGGCAGGGCCTTCGTGCGCGCGATGATCGGGAAGAAGTTCGCGTCGCTTGCCCACCGCGGCACGATGTGCTGGTGCAGGTGCTCGTCGACCCCGGCGCCCGCGACGGCACCCTGATTCATGCCGATGTTGAAGCCGTCGCAGTTGCTGACCTGGCGGAGCACCCGCATCGCGGTCTGGGTGATCGCGCCGATCTCGGCGACCTCTTCCTCGGTCGCCTGATCGTACGTCGCGACGTGGCGGTAGGGGCAGACGAGCAGGTGCCCGGAGTTGTACGGGAAGAGGTTCAGCAGCGCGTAGGACGTGACCCCGCGGTAGACGATCAGGCCGTCGGCATCCGACTTCTGCGGCGCCGCGCAGAACGGGCATCCGTCGCCGCGGTTCACGTCGGCGCCGGCGTTGATGTACACCATGCGGTGCGGAGTCCACAGCCGCTGGAAGCCGTCGGGGACGCCGGCGAACTCGCTCGCCTGCTCGAGGCGCGCGTCGCCGGCATCCTCGACCGTCACGCCAGGTCTTCCGCGGTGTTGACGAGCGCGTGCGACCCGATCGCGGCGACGATCTTCTCGATCGCCTCGTCGACGGGGATGCCGTTGGTCTGCGACCCGTCGCGGAAGCGGAACGACACCGTGCCCGCCGACCGGTCCTGCTCGCCCGCGATGAGCTGCAGCGGCACCTTCTGCGTGGTGTGCGTGCGGATCTTCTTCGGCATGCGGTCGGCGGAGTGGTCGACCTCGGCACGGACGCCCCGCTCGCGCAGCCGCGTCACGATCTCGTCGAGGTAGGGCGCGAAGTCGTCGGCGACGGGGATGCCCACGACCTGCACGGGCGCGAGCCACACCGGGAATGCGCCGGCGTAGTGCTCGAGCAGGATCGCGAAGAACCGCTCGATCGAGCCGAACAGCGCCCGGTGGATCATGATCGGGCGGTGCTTCTCGCCGTCCGGGCCGGTGTACTCCAGGCCGAAGCGCTCGGGCAGGTTCGGGTCGACCTGCACCGTCGAGAGCTGCCAGGTGCGGCCGATCGCGTCGCGCGTCTTGAGGTCGATCTTCGGACCGTAGAACGCGGCCTCGCCGGGCACCTCGGTGAGCTTGAGGCCGGATGCCACGGCGACGTTGCGCAGCGCGTTGGTCGAGTACTCCCAGAACTCATCCGAGCCGATCCACTTCGACTTCTCGTCGTCGCGCATCGACAGCTCGAGCTCGAAGTCGTCGAGGCCGAAGTCGCGCAGCATCGAGATGACGAACTCCAGCACGCGGGTCGCCTCGGTCTCGAGCTGATCCTCGGTCACGAACAGGTGCGAGTCGTCCTGCGTGAACCCGCGCACGCGGGTGAGACCGTGCAGGGCGCCCGAGAGCTCGTTGCGGTACACCGTGCCGTTCTCGGCGAGACGCATCGGCAGGTCGCGGTAGCTGCGCGCACGCTCCTTGTAGATGAGGATGTGCATCGGACAGTTCATCGGCTTCAGGTAGTAGTCCTGGCCCTGCTTGGTGATGTTGCCCTCGGCATCCCGCTCCTCATCCATGACGATCGGCGGGAACATGCCCTCCTTGTACGTCACCAGGTGGTTCGAGGTGAGGAAGAGGTCTTCCTTGGAGATGTGCGGCGTGTACACGTAGGTGTAGCCGCCCGCGATGTGGCGGCGGCGCGCGTGCTGCTCCATCTCGCCGCGGACGATACCGCCCTTGGGGTGCCAGACCGAGAGCCCCGAACCGATCTCGTCGGGGAACGAGAACAGGTCGAGCTCCTTGCCGAGCTTGCGGTGGTCTCGCTTGGCAGCCTCTTCGAGGCGCGCCTGGTAGGCGCGCAGCTCGTCCTTCGTGGGCCATGCGGTGCCGTAGATGCGCTGCAGCTGCGGGTTCTTCTCGCTGCCGCGCCAGTACGCGCCCGCGATGCGGGTGAGGTCCCAGCCGTTTCCGACGAGGCGCGTGGAGGGCACGTGCGGTCCGCGGCAGAGGTCGCGCCAGGCCGTCTCGCCGTCCTTGGTGACGTTGTCGTAGATCGTGAGCTCGCCGGCGCCGATCTCCGCCGACGCTCCCTCGGCCGCGTTCGCTCCCGATCCGGGCCCGCCGGCCAGGTCGATGAGCTCGAGCTTGAACGGCTCGTCGGCCATCTCGGCGCGCGCCTCGTCCTCGGTGACGACCCGGCGGACGAACCGCTGGCCCTCGCGGACGATGCGCTCCATCTCCTTCTTGATCGCCTTGAGGTCTTCGGGCGTGAAGGGATCGGCGACACCGAAGTCGTAGTAGAAGCCGTCGGTGATCGGCGGTCCGATGCCGAGGTTCGCCTGCGGGCGGATGCGCTGCACCGCCTGTGCGAGAACGTGCGCCGTCGAGTGGCGCAAGATCGCGAGCCCGTCGGGACTCTCCACCGTGACGGGCTCGACCTCGTCGGAGGAGTGCACCGCCGTGGCGAGGTCTTTCAGCTCGCCGTTGACGCGCAGAGCGATGACGGAACGATCGGGGAAGAGGGCGAAACCGTCGGCCGGGTAGGACACGTCGGCCGCGGGTGAGACATCGGTCAAGGGAACAACTCCATAGGTGGTGGCTCGGAAAGGCGACTCAGCTTCGAGCGCCTGCCGCGCTCCGCCCGCTCAGGCCTGACGCGTTCGTGTCGAGGGCGCCGCGGCAGCGGCGACGATGACGCGAACGGAATCCATGTCTCGATCCTATCGCGGGGCCATGATGGATGCCGTGGCACTGGCTCTCGGCGTTCGTGGGGCTGCTCGGCCCGTCGGCGGTGGTGGCGGTGGTCGTGACGGCCCTGCTGCTCTGGGTGTTGCACCGGCGCGCCTTGCGCGGGCGCTTTGTGCCCCGACCGACGCCATGGGTGAGCGATCCGACGCTCCTGCGTGTCGCTGCGATCGTCCTCGTCGTGATGCTTGCGCTGCTCGTGAGCGGCTTGGCGCCGTGGATGCCGACGACGCTCGGAGCTCTCGTGCTCATTGCCGTGTTCGCGTGGCGTTCGCCCCGCCGCCTGAGCGCCTCGGTCGTGCCCTGGCAGCTGGTCCTGTTCGCTGCGGGGTTGTTCCTGGCGGTCGGCGACGTGGCGCAGGGGCCTGCCGATGCTGCTGGCGGCTGCGACCGGTTCAGGCGACGACCTGCCGGCACTCTGGCGTGCGGCGGGCGTCGGCGCACTCGGCGCGAACACGATCAACAACCTGCCCGCCTACCTCGCCCTCGAACCTGTCGGCGACTCCCCCGCGCGACTGGCAGCGCTGCTCGTCGGCGTCAACGCCGGCCCGCTCGTCACGCCGTGGGCGTCCCTTGCGACCATCCTCTGGCACGAGCGGCTGCGCGGGGTCGGCATCGACGCGCCATGGCGGCGCTCCGTGCTCGCGGGCGCCGTGGCCGCGCCGCTCGTGGTCGCGTGCGCCGTCGCGCCCCTCGCCCTGCGCTGAGCGCGCCGACCGCGCCGGGCGCGGAGGTGGGCTTGTGCGGCGTATCGCTCTTCGCGGTGGGTCGCCTCATCCCACAGCAGGCCTACGACGGCGAGGACGGTCTCGGGTGAGGCATCCCGACCGATCCGGCGTGCCACGGCGCGCGCCTGCGGCACCCGCACGCCGAGGAACGGCATGTCCGACTTCATGTACGCCTGCTGGTCCGCCGCACGGTGCGGTCGGCGCCGGCCCGCAGCTCGACGCCGACGGCAGCAGCGACCACCGCCGGGTCGTCTTCGCCCGGGCGCTCGTCCACGAGCGTCAGACCACCGTCAGATCGACCTGGATCTCGCTCGCGAGCTCTTCGAGTGCGGCCCTGATCTGCGAGGCATCCGCCCCCGCCGGTAGTCGCACCGCGGCCGTCGCCTCGAACAGCGTGCCGCCCGCCATGGGAGCCGCCAGCGTGCGGCTGCGGAAAGTCTCGATCGACAGGGCGTGCGCCGCGATCGCGGCTGACACGTCGCGCACGATGCCGGGCCGGCCGTTCCCGAGCACGGTCACCTCGAGCAGGTGCACGTCGTGGGATGCCGCATCGTCGGATGCCGCCGCGGAGGGCGCTCCCCCGGCGTGCACCGCGACCTTCAGCAGACCGTCGAGCGAGCGCAGAGAGTCCGTGAGTTCGTCCAGCCGGTCGTCGGGAACGCTCACCAGCACGATTCCGGCGAACGCGCCGGCCAGCTCGGCGAGCTCGCTCTGCTCCCAGTTCGCGCCCGCGGCGGAGACCCGGTCGGCCAGGGCGGAGACGAGTCCGGCGCGATCGTCGCCGACGACGGTGAGCACGAGATCGGCCATGCCGCGAGCCTAGCCGGGCGACGACCGCGCGCGTCAGTACGTCGACGCGAACCTCAGCTGCGTGAGACCGAGGAGCAGAGAAACCGCGAACCCCGCGAACACCACGAGGTAGGCGCCGCCGCGCCGCTGCCGCGGAGGAGCAGAGAAACCGCACGGCGAGGAGGCGTGCTGCGACGACATGGCCCCACGATAACGACTGCCGCGACGAGAAAAGCCCCCGGCGAGGCCGGGGGCTTTGGTCGGTGCGCGATACTGGGATCGAACCAGTACAGGAGGCAGAATCGGCCTCCCGCGCCACAGTGCGGATGCATCGCCTCGCGCGCGCGTAGTTAGAGGTATGTCGGCGTGTCGCGCTATGGTCATAAGCGGACACGCGCGGACACGGATTCACAAATCTAAGGGCGCGTTTGGGGCGCGGAGAGGGTGCGAGGGATGGCACGGAAGGCGAAGGCGACGATCACGGACGCGCTCGGCCGCGAGCGATCGGCCACGCGGGCGAGCTGGGGGAAGATCAAGACGCAGCGCAGCGGACGTCTGCAGGCGAGCTAGGTGTACTTCCCCGTGAGGTTGTGAACGCGGGCTGAGGGGGTCTGGCCTCCGATCCCGGTGTGGGGTCTGTGGTGATTGTAGTGATGCAGCCAGGTCTCGTATGCCGCGGCTCGCTCTGCTTCGCTGGCGTAGGGCTTGGCGTAGGCCCATTCGGCGGCGAGGGTGCGGTTGAAGCGTTCGACCTTTCCGTTGGTCTGTGGCCGATACGGCTTTGTCCACTTGTGCTTCACGCCGTCGCCGAGCGCGTCCGCGAACGCGTGTGACCGGTAGCACGCGCCGTTGTCTGTCATCACGGCGGTGACCGTGACTCCGAGGCTCGCGAAGAACGCGTTCGCGCGGGTCCAGAACCCTGCCGCGGTCTCCTTGCGTTCGTCGTCGAGGATCTCCGAGTACGCGACTCTCGAGTTGTCGTCGACGGCGTGGTGCAGATACCGGTAGCCGCGGGAGCCGGCCGCTCCTGCCCGTGCGGCCTTGTCACGGACGGATGCCGCGGCACGGTCCTGCGCCGATCCGCGGCCGAAGGCGCGCCAGCCGCCGCCATCAGGGATCCGGCCCTGCTTCTTGATGTCGACGTGGATCAGCTGGCCCGGTCTTGCAACCTCGTACCGCTTCGGCGTCGGCTTTCGGACTGGCAGCCCGGTGGCCTGATCGATGTTCACGAGCTTCGGCATCCCATACCTGGCCAGCACCCGGCCGACCGTCGAGCGGGCAAGGCCCAGGTGATACGCGATCCGGTGCGGACCCCACCGGCGGGTGAACCGCAACGACACGATCCTCCGCTCCGTCTTCCGCGGGAGCCGGTTCGGCGAGGTCTGCGGCCTCGAGCTGCGGTCCGTCAACGGCAGCCCGGCCCGATACCAGTCGACCCACCGTTTCGCCGTCGCGGGCGAGCACTGGAACCGTTCCGCTGCCCGCCGCAACGACCAGCCCCGATCCACGACGAGGACAGCAAGACGACGACGCCCTTCCGGCGTCAAAGGCGCGTTAGCGTGAGACACGAAGACCTCCGTGGTCAGGATGCGAGTGTGGTAACCCACATCCTGCCCGGAGGTCTTCGCCTACCTCACCCGTTCACAACCTCCCGAGGAAGTACAGCTAGATGTACTGACCTCGACCGTTGTTGATTCGGTCGATGGGGGTGCGGCCTCCGATGCCGAGGTGGTGCCTGTCTAGGTTGTAGTAGTCGAGCCAGGTCGTCAACCCTGCTTTTCGGTCGTCGTTCGAGCTCCAGGGGCGGGCGTAGGCCCACTCGGTGGCGAGGGTGCGGTTGAGGCGTTCGACTTTCCCGTTGGTCCAGGGGCAGTGCGGTTTGATGAACCGCTGTCGGATGCCGTGCGCGTCGACCACGGCCTTGAACGCGGCCGAGTGGCGGTAAGCGAACGCGTTGTCGCTGATGACGCGTTCGACTGTGACGCCGAGGCGCGCGTAGAACGCGATCGCCCGCTCGAGCACACCCGCCGCGGTGGTGCCTTTCTCGTCGTCGTGGATCTCCGCGTAAGCAACTCGGGAATGGTCGTCGATGACGGTGTGCACGTAGTCGTAACCCAGGCCCCGCTTGCGCGCAGGACGTTGCCCGCGGCCATGCAGACGCCATCCGCCGCCGTCGGGGATACGGCCGAGTTTCTTCACATCAACGTGGATCAGGGACCCGGGATGATCATGCTCGTAACGCTGCGCGGATCGGCGGGTCGCGCGGATCACGGACCCCGTGACCGGGTCCAGCTCCCGCAGCAACGGCACGTGGTGGCGGCGCAACACCCTACCGACCGTTGAGGCCTGCAAGCCGAGCTTGTCAGCGATGAACACCGGCCCACGCCGAGTGAGGTGCCGCATGATCCGCACCCTCGCCTCCACGCACGCTTTGGTCTGGCGAGGGTGGGAGCGGGCGACGCTGGAACGATCGATCAGGCCCGCCGGGCCGCACTCCCGGAACCTGCGCCACCACCGCCACGCGGTCGTGCGGGAGATCCCCATTTCCGCGGCAACATGCGCGACCGCACGCCCCGACTGGATGCGCTGAACCATGATCAACCGGCCGGCCGGAGTCAGCCGGGCATTAGCGTGAGACAAGAGAGACCTCCGTGCGTTTGAGCTGAAGAACTTAGACAGCTCCAACTCGACCCCGGAGGTCTCTCCTACGTCAACAACGATCTGGGTCAGTACAGCTAGACGCTATGAGTGGTTGAGCCTGAGGCCTCCGCTCGCGTAGACCGTGGGTTGCGAGCCGGTCTTCCGGCTTCGCCTATCCACATACGTGAGGGAGGCCCCAGTTGATATCTGAGCGTACGAGTGTCGGGCTGGATGTGCACGCGCGGAGCGTGGTCGCGGCCGCGATCGATGAGCGAACCGGGGAGCTCGTGCAGCGACGCATGGGCTCCAGCACCGAGGAGATCGTCGCATGGGTGACGGGTCTGCCGGGCCCGGTCGCGGCGACGTACGAGGCCGGTCCGACCGGGTTCGGCCTCGCCCGCGCGTTGACGGCGGCGGGGGTGCGGTGCGTGGTCGCGGCGCCGTCGAAGCTGCAGCGCCCGGTCGGTGACCGGGTGAAGACCGACGCGCGCGACGCGGTCCATCTGGCCCGCCTGTTGCGTCTCGGGGAGATCGTTGAGGTGGTCGTCCCGAGCGTCGAGTCCGAAGCGGCCAGGGATCTGGTGCGCGCCCGCGAGGATGCCCGCGGCGATCTGATGTCCGCCCGGCACCGGGTCAGCAAGCTGTTGCTGCGGCAAGGCATCCAGTACACGGGCGGAAAGGCCTGGACCGTCGCGCACGACGGGTGGCTGCGATCGCAGTGGTTCGAGCTGGTCGGTCTGCAGGCCGCGTTCGACGCCGCCTACGAAGCGATGATCCAGGCCGTAGATCGACGCGACAGACTCGACGCGGCGATCACCCGTATGGCCGCGGACAGCGAGTTCACCGACGTCGTGAACCGGCTCTGCTGCCTGCGGGGCGTGTCGACGCTGACCGGGTTCGGTCTCGCGGTCGAGATCGGCGACTGGACCCGCCTGGACGGGCACCGCATCGGCGCTTATGTCGGCCTGACCCCGTCGGAGTCTTCGTCCGGGGCGTCACGGGCACTGGGCGGGATCACCAAGACCGGCAACGGTCACGCCCGCCGGCTGCTGATCGAAGGGGAATGCTGAAGCTTTGGTTGACTCTGTGACTGCTTTGATCTGAAGGATCGGGGCGGGAAGGATGAAGTCAGGCCGGTGAAGTTTTCGGAGGAGTTCAAGCGCGACGCGGTCGCTCTGGTGCTCACGCAGGGAATGTCGCAGAAGCAGGTCTGCGCGGATATGGGGATCTCGAAGTCGGCGTTGCAGGCGTGGGTGCGTAACGTCGAGCTGGCCGGCCGCGGGATCGCGCCGGCGGCGTCGAGCGATCGGGACGGGCAGCGTGAGCAGGCGAAGATGCTCAAGCGGATCCGCGAGTTGGAGATGGAGAACGAGATCCTCCGGAAGGCCGCGGCGTATCTTTCGCAAGCGAACCTTCGGATCGGTGCTGCGTCCCCAAAATAGTGTTCCCGCTCGTCCGTGAACTGGCTGCGGCCGGCGCCCCCGTGAGGGTGTCGGTCGCGGTGGCGTGCAGGGTCCTCGGCTTCTCCAAGCAGGCGTACTACCAGTGGCTGGCCAATCCGGTCAGCGATCGCGACTGGGACGAGGCGCATCTGATCAACGCTGCCCGGGACGTGTGGGATGAGGACCGTTGTCAGGGGTACCGGCTCATCTCCGACGAACTCGTCGACGACGGCTGCCAGGTGTCTGAGCGTCGCGTGTGGCGGGTGTGCTCGCAGGAGGGCATGTTCTCGGCCGCGCACCGCCGCAAGGGCTCTCGGAAGCATCGCCGGCCGGGTCCTGCCGTGCACGACGACCATGTCAGACGTGACTGGGCTGTGTCAAGCTTCGTAGACGATCTCTTTGTGGATTTCAGGCCGCGGTTGCGGTCTGGGCGTAGTAGGCGGCCCGGGTCTCGGCGGGGGTGCGGTAGCCGAGGGTGGAGTGCAGCCGGCGGCGGTTGTAGAACACCTCTATGTACTGCATCACGGCGAATCTCGCTCGCCGCCGGGTCGCGAAGGACTGCCGGTAGTACATCTCGTTCTTGAGCATCGAGAACCACGATTCGGCGACCGAGTTGTCCCAGCACACCCCGGTCCTTCCCACCGACAACCGCACCCCGAAACGGCCCGCGAGCTTGGCGTACTCGTCAGAGGTGTACTGGGCGGATTCAACTGGTCGTCGCAACACCGCTTGTTTGCAGCAATGCTAGGTGGTCGTTGAGTGCTTCGGCAGGGGTGCGCCAGTCGAGGCGTTTACGCGGTCGGGTGTTGAGGGCATGGGCGACGGCGGCGAGGTCGTCCGGGGTCCAGCGGGAGAGGTCGGTGCCCTTCGGGAAGTACTGCCTGAGTAGTCCGTTCGTGTTCTCGTTCGTGCCTCGCTGCCAGGGGCTGTGAGGGTCGGCGAAGTAGACCTTCAGGCCGGTGTCGATGGTGAACTGAGCGTGGGCGGACATCTCTTTCCCGCGGTCCCAGGTCAGGGAGCGTTTGAGTTCCGCGGGCAGCGTGCTCATTGCTGCCGCCAGCGCCCTGTTCATCGACAGTGCCCCGTAGCCGGACAGCGCCGGGCCGTTCTTGACGATGGGTTGTTCGCGCCATCCGTGCTCGCGGGGCAGGTGGACCAGCGTGGTGAATCCTGTGGTCCGTTCGACGACGGTGCCGATCGCGGATCTGTTGATGCCGATGATGAGGTCGCCCTCGTGGTGGCCCGGGATGGCCCGGTCTTCGGCTTCCGCGGGCCGTTCGCTGATCAGGACGTCAGCGCTCACGTGGGCCCATGGCACCCGCTTGGACCGGGCTCGGGGCATTCGCAGTGCTCTCCCGGTGCGCAGACACAGGATGAGCTCGCGTTTGAGCGCTCCGCGGCTCTGGATGAACAGCGCCTGGTAGATGGCCTCGTGGCTGATGCGCATGCTGTCATCATCGGGGAAGTCGAGCTTGATCCGGTTCGCGATCTGCTGCGGACTCCACCCGAGAACCCAGCCCCGGTCCTTCCGGTGGGGCTTGTTCTGCCCGGTCCATCGCGGCGGGGTCGGCCCAACGGCCACGCTCCCATCCGCGCGGTGAATCTGCCCGGAAAGCCGGTCTTGCACGTACTCGCGCAGCCGTGGATTCGCGACCAGTTTCGCGACCTTCGGTCTCCTCGCGAACAGCTCCGCCTTCCACTGCGCAACCGACGCGCGGTATTCGAGCTTGCCGCCTCGCGTTGCGGCGTTGCGGCGCAGTTCTCGGGAAATCGTCGAGGGGCTGCGGCCTACGGCCCTGGCGATCCCGCGCACCCCCACGCCCGTTGCGCGGAGGATCGCGATCTCTTCCCGTTCAGCGAGCGACAGATATCGGCCAGACGGCGCTGGCCACGAATACGGTGTCATACCGCCTGATTGTCGGAACCAACGCGATCCGACGACAGGAGCCACGCCGAGCGCGATCCCAGCCTCAGTCGGGAGTAGCCCGGTGCTGATCTTTGCCCAGAACTCACGTTCCCTTGCACGCGGATGACCGGGATGGCCGGGCGAACGCATCGGCGCCCGCCCCGTCACTTCTTTCATCCAATCTGACGGTCGTCCCACAACACCCTCCGATCAGGTGTTGCTTCCACCGGTTGAGCCCAGTCTGGCTTCCGCGGTCCGAGTGGAACAGAGCGCCCGACTCGATGCGCCCGTGGGTATGGGCCATCGTGAGGGCGTCGCCGATCAGCTCGGTGCGCATGTGCTCAGCCATCGACCAGCCCACGACCTCACGGTTGAACAGGTCGATCACCGTCGCCAGATACAGCCACCCTTCCCCGGTGCGCAGGTAGGTGATGTCGCCGACGAAGCGGACCCCGGGCCGGTCGGCGGTGAAGTCCCGCTTGAGCAGATCGGGGCGGGTCACCACGTCGTCGGCGGGGATCGTGGTGCGCTTCTTGGAGCGGGGCTGGATCCCGAAGATCCCCGCCTCCCGCATGATCTTGCGGACCAGACCCTCCGACGCGGCGATCCCGCGGCGAGACAATTCGGCGAGCACCCGCCGGAACCCGTTCACCCCGTGCGAGTCGTCGTGGATCTGCGTGATCACACCAGACAGCCACACCCTCCGCGCCGTGGTCGGCGGGATCGTGTCCCGCCGCTTCGCCCACGCGTAGTAGCCGGCGCGTGAGACGCTGAGCAGGCGCGCCATCAGCTCGATCGTGAAGGTGGCCTTCTCCGCGTGCATCAGCGTGAACTTCTCGCTCACCGCTGCTCCTTCGCGAAGAAGGCCGCGGCTTTTTTCAAGAACGCGTTCTCCTCCGCGAGCCGCCGGTTCTCCGCTTCCAACCGTGCGATCCGCGCGGCCTCCACCGGTGGCGGCGCCGTCTCCGGGTCGGGGTGCTGGGCCCGATACGCCTTCACCCAGTACCCGAGCGAGCTCTCGTTGATCTCCAACTCCCGCGCGACCTGCGCGATCGGGCGGCCGCCCTGCACGACGAGCTGGACCGCGTCGGCCTTGAACTCCTCAGTGAACTTCCTGCGATTCGTAGACATCTCTGCCTGTCGTTCCTTCCTGGTAACGACCGTCTACAAGAAGTGTCACACCCCACTGATGGATCTTCGTGCTCAGCCCGCCCCGTGAGCGTCCTATCCCGTGATCGGCCGGCTCATCCCGCGGATTCTTGTAGTTCGATCCAGCCCCCTGTGAGGCGGGTGGTGTTCGTCGCGTGCTGATGTGCGCGGGCGATCGTGGAGTCCACCGAGACCGACCAGTCCACGAGACCTTCGGCGTCCGCGGCAGCGGTCAGCGTCGCCAACACCGTGTCCCAGGTGCCCTCAGCGGCCAAGCGCCGCTGCCAGGTCCATACGGTCTGCCAGGGTCCGTAGACCTCGGGCAGATCCCGCCAGGGAATCCCGCACCGGTACCGGTAGATGACGGCCTCCACCATCGTGCGGGCATCCGAGAACGGCCGGCCCCGCCGGCCGGTGCGGGTCGGGAGCATCGGGGCGATCAGTTCCCATTGGGCGTCGGAGAGCGTCTGGAAACGAGACATGCGTTCCAGGGTGTCACCAGGCCCCTGGAGTTATTGTCAGACACGCCCTACGTCGCTCCCGACGGCGTGCGCTACAACGCCCCGATGACGTTCGACAACCGCGGTGACGCCGAGGCGTGGCTGGCCGATCAGCGAAGCGAGATCGCGCGCGGTGTGTGGCTCTCCCCGACCGTGAAGGCAGAGCGCAAGGGCGCCTCGTCGCGCACGCTCGGCGACTACGCCGAGGCGTGGCTCAAGGATCGGACGAACAGCAAGGACGATCACCTGCGCCCGCGCACTCGCGACGAGTACAAGCGCCTCCTGCGAGCGCCAGATCCCGACGACGCCGACGACGCTGGCGGGCCACTCGCCGAGCTGGCCGCGCTCCCCCTGGCGAAGATCACGCCCGCGAAGGTGCGGTCGTGGCGGTCGGCACAGCTCGCCACGGGCAAGAAGACGCAGACCTCCCGCGCCTACGGCCTGCTCAACGCGATCATGACGACAGCCGTCGCCGACAAGCTCGTCGACGAGAACCCCTGCACCGTGAAGGGCGGCCAGTCGACGCACACTGGCCGAACGGTGACGCCTCCCACCGACGCGGAGCTGAGCGCCATCCTCGAGGCGATCGCGCCGAGGTTCCGCGCCCTCGTCATCGTCGCGGCGATCGGTGGCCTGCGCTACTGCGAGGCTACGGCGCTACGCGCGAAGGACGTCACGGTCGAGCGCGGCGAGGATGGCGCGGTGATCGCCGTGCGTCTCGACGTCGGCCGCGGCGTCGTGCGCACCGAGGCGGGGATCGTGCCAGGCGAAACGAAGAGCGATGCGGGCGTGCGGCGCGTCGGCATCTTCGGCGAGGACGCGGCCATCGTCGCCGAGCATGTGCGCGGCCTGATCGGTGACGCGCTCCTGTTCCCCGCTCGAGATGGCGCGTCGTTCCTCGCCCAGTCCGCGTTCTGGCGACACTGGGACGCCGCGCGCACGGCCGCGGGCCGCGCGGACATGCCGTTCCACGCCCTGCGCCACTACGCGGGAACGCGCTACGCGCAGGCGGGAGCGACCCCGCGCGAGACGATGGCGCGACTCGGCCACTCGTCGATGGGCGCAGCGATGCGCTATCAGCACTCGGGCAACCGCGACGACGAGCTGGCCGCGCGGATGGCACGGCGGCAGAGCTGAGACCTCGTCGGGGCCGTAGACCTCGCGCCTTCCACGCGCCGCCCGCTAGGGTGCTCTCATGGGACTGGGAACACACGATAGGTCTGAGATCCGCGACTCCGACCTAGCGGACCTCATCAAGCGCGTGTCGCGAAGAGCGTATGACACCTACCTCGTGTCGATGAACCTCGCGCACCTTCGGGCTTACCGGGATTCACACATTCGCTTTGATTTCCCGGTGACCGCTCTCGTGGGGCCAAACGGTGGAGGAAAGTCCACCGTTCTCGGCGCAGCGGCCCTGATTCATCACGACGTCAAGCCGCGCCAGTACTTCGCAAAGAGCGGCGTTTACGACAAGAGCATGGTGGACTGGCGGATCGAGTACGACATTCTCGAGAACCGGAAGCCGATCAGCAGGACTGCAAGCTACCCAAAGTCAAAGTGGAACCGCAACGCCGTCAAGCGAACGATCCTGACATTCGGAGTGGCTCGGACACTTCCCGCCACCGAAAGGAAGGATCTCGCTAGCTTCATCGGAGGCTCATTCAAGGGATTCGGTGAGACTGTGCTCTCTGAGCAAACCGTCGCTGCCGTCGAGTCAATCCTTGGGAAAGAAGCCCAAAAGTACCTGCTCGTCGATGGCACGAAGTCGGGCAGCAAGCAACTGTATGCGGCTCGAACTACGACAGGCGATGCTTACTCAGAGTTCCACTTCGGCGCAGGCGAAGCGAGCGTAATCAGAATCGTCCGGGATATCGAAGAGAGCCCCGATGGTTCCCTGATTGTCATCGAGGAGATCGAGAACGGACTACATCCGGTAGCGACCCGTCGGCTCGTTGAGTACCTGATTGATGTGGCGCGTCGGAAGTCATGCCAGGTCGTCTTCACCACACATTCGAACGATGCCCTCGCACCTTTGCCAGACGAAGGAGTTTGGGCTTGCGCGAACGGTACGCTCACGCAGGGGAAGCTCGACGTCAACGCTCTAAGAACGCTCACAGGAGAAGTCAGTGCGTCTTTCGCGATCTTCGTCGAGGACGATTTCGGTGCCGCCATGGCTACCGCAGCGCTTCGAGGCTATTCGCGCCAGAGTGGCATCTCAATGCTCGGCGTCGAGGTGCACCAACTCGGCGGCGCGGGGAACGTACGAAAGCTCACGACGGCGCACAACCTGAACCCGAGCATTCCGTTCCGCGCCATGGGGATCGTCGACGGAGATGTACCGCATGAGGTCGATCCCCCGCATCACGTCTACGCGTTTCCCGGAAGCGGCGATCCTGAGATCCATGTCGCCAAGGCCGTGGCTGAGAAACTCGACTCGATCGCCGCACGCCTCGCGCTCAATCTCGGCCTGCGAGCAAGTGATCAGCAACGTGTGGCGGAAGTTGTGAACCAGCGACTCCTCACGAATCGCGATCCACATCTGATCTTTGAGCAGATCGGCCAGGACCTCGACTTTCTCGCAGGGCAGGCCGTCGCAAACGCCTTCCTTGTCCAATGGGTCGAGAACTATCCCGACGAAGTGAGCGCACTCTTCGATGCCGCAGTCGACGTGATCCCCGATCACCCAGGCTCACTCTTCGAACCGCCTGTGCCGAGCACAGGACAAATCGCCACGGACGGCGCGGCTGGCGAAACTGCCCAGGCTGCTCCGATTGTGCCGTCAAGCGTCGAGTAGTCCCTCGGCCTCAGCGCGGTCCAGCAACTCGTCTGCCGCGGCGATCCGTTCGGTGCTCGTCTCGCCGTGCTCGCGCAGATGCGCGAGGCGTTCGATCTCAGCCAGCGCGGTGGCTTCGTCGTTGTCATTGCGGCCCATCGTCCGTTCCTCTCGTCGTTGCGTCATTCATCGCCATCGATGATCTCCGCGTCGATGACATCCTGCTCGGCATCTGTCTCGGTCGCCGAACCCGCACGCAGCTCCAGGATGGCGGTGAGGAGCCTGCGGCGCGCCTCGGCGGGCGGCATCACGTTCACTTCGTGCTTGACGTGCCTCCCGTAGCCGGCCATCTCGAGGAGAGTCGTCGCCGCCTTCGCGCACCTGCTCGCTCGTCGCGTTGTCGCGCAGGTCGACGAAGGGCACCTCGGCGACCTCGGCCTTCGAGATCCACCGGCCCGTGACCTCGTCACGGATCGCGTTCGGGTACTCGATCCCACCCGTCCTCGGGGATCGTCGCGATCGCCGTCTTCACCGCGGGGTCCATCCGAATGACGGCGCTCACTGAAATTCCTCGGTTCTGCTCGGCGGGTTCCAGTGGTCGTCGCTACACGGGTCTCTCCTGAATGCTAGTGAAGAGGTCGTGGGGTGTCTTCCAGTCGAGCGTCTTGCGGGGCCGCCTGTTGAGCTCGTCGCTGACCCGCTGAAGGTCCTCGGCCGTGTGGACGCGGAGATTCGTGCCTTTCGGGAAGTAGTCGCGTAGGAGCCCGTTGGTGTTCTCGTTCGTGGGCCTCTGCCAGGGCTTACCGGGGTCGCAGAAGTAGACCGGCATGCCGACTGTTTCCGCGACGGTGTGGTGGTGACTCATCTCACTGCCCTGATCCCACGTCAGCGAGCGCCGCATCTCCGGCGGTAGCGCGCTGAACGTCGCGATGAGCTGGTCCCGGACGGCGCCCGCTCGAGATTCGCCGTCAAGGTGAAGCAGGATCGTGTAGCGGAAGGTGCGCTCGACGAGGGTGCCGATCGCGGACCGGTTGTACGCGCCGACGATGCAGTCCCCCTCCCAGTGGCCAGGCTCGACCCGTTCCAGCACTTCGGCTGGTCTCTGGTCGATCGGGGTGATGGGCACAATGAACCGAGGCCGGCGCTGATCACCGCGGCGGCGAGGACGTCGATGCGGGCGCCCGGTTCGCAGCACGGCCCGCGGATCCCGTGCGATCACGCGGGTCGGCGCGTAGAGCGCCTGGTAGATCGTCTCCACCGCGATCGGCGATCCATGCTTCGTCGCGAGCTCGTGCGCGATCTGCTCGGGACTCCAGTGCTCGTCGAGATGCTTCTGCACCCGACCCCGAAGCGCCGCGTCCATCTCGAGCCTTCGAGGCTTCGGACGCGGGCGGCGAGTTCGCATGAGCGCGTGCGCGGTGAACGGGTGATAGGCACCATCGCTGGCACGGTTGCGCGTCAGCTCCCGAGCGACCGTCGACACCGCGCGCCCCAGCTCCATCGCGATCGCCCGCGCCGACTTCCCCGCCCGGTGTCCGTCCGCGATCACCACCCGCTCGGCCTCACTGAGATACCGGTCGGACTCAGGCTTACCCTGGTACCGCCCGATGACGGGTTCGATTATCCGCGTGCCCGTGGACGTGACGACCGCGCCGCCGTTCTTCCACCAGTGCCCAGTCTTGCGGTCGATCCCGAGACGCCGGCACGCCTCCGAGATCAACATTCCCCGCTGAAGTAGCTTCGCGAACGACCGCTGCTTGTCCACCATCGGCTGCCGTCCCGGACGACGCGTTGAACCAGATCTCATACCCACCCATTCACCTCAGGTGTAGCGACGATCCCTGGAACCCGCCGAGCAACTCTGGGGAATTTCGATGAGCGCCATCACGAACGGTGACGGACACGTCCGCGCCGGTCTTGATCGCGGTGCCGATGGTGGCGTGGCCGTAGAACGCGGAGTCCGCCCGCAGCAACGGCCGAACACTGCTGCCCAGGTCCATGCGGCGAAGCGTGGCGAGGGTGTCGGCGACGATCCTGGCCGCGCCTTTCGGGGAACCGGTCTTCCCCTGCCGCAACCGCTGGGCGAGGATCACCGGCGCTGAGGTCGTCCTCGACGCTGTCGCGACGAGGGCGTTGAGGCCGCGGACGCCGGAGTACCCGAACGACTCTCCCTGCTTCTGGTACCCGTGGACCTCGATGATCGTGTCGTCCACGTCGACCATCACCCGCTCACCGTCCCGGATCTGCAGCAGCGGCGCGGCCGATGCGAGGTTCACCAGCGTCCGTGAGGCGACGGCATCGAGCTGGCGGACGTGCCCGCACCGGAACTCCCGCAGGAACGAGCCCAGCGTCGACGGTGCATACGTCCGATCGAACAACCGGCCCATCCCGCCATGACGCAGCCGATTCATGTCATCGATCGAGTCCGCGCCAGCGAGCATCCCCGCGACCAGCGCCATCACCTTGCCGCCGGCGTTCGCACCCTTGTCCGTCGGGACGCTCAATCGCGACTGCGCGAGCTCATCAAGCCCCGCAGAACGGGTAAGACAGAGCATCGGGACCAGCCCCGCGACCGACACGAGATTCGGATCATCGAACACAGCCGACACGGCAACGGGAGCATGCTTGAATTGCACCTACGAGATGCCTCTCAGACTCGGGAAATAGGACCTTAGACAAGCTCTACTCTTCCTGGTCAGAGAGGCATTTCTGCGTAACGACGCCAACTCAGCAAGCCCCCCCATCGGTGGATCGAGGTTAAGATCCCATCGCCGCCTGGACGAGTCTGAGCGCTATCAACAGCCCCGCCACGATGCCCGCACTGGCGGCGAGCGGAACCCAGGTGAGATCCTTCTCCGTCCGCCGCGCGAAGCGTGCCGCCGCTGCGGTGCAGACAAACATCACGACGGCGACGAGGTAGTAGACGACGCCCGCGAGGTCGGCGCCTGACCAGTCGCAGCGAGGCGCACATGCGCCCCCGGCGAAGATCGTGCTCCCGACCCAGATCGCGGTCGTGATCGCGAAAGCGACGACCTGGATGACGGCGACGGCAAGAACGGATGCCGCGGCACTCCTGCCTGACCTTGTGCTCATCGGCTCAGTTTGTCGTTCTCGGTCGACGCCACGCTCCAGTTGAACGCATCGATCGGGTCGCTCGCGCCGTCCCCGCCCGAACAGCAAGGGATGCCGGGCGACACGCCGCGGCATCCCTCACCCACCCCCGCGTGTCGACGGCGATCCTTTGCAGTTCGGCACCCGCCCCCACCCGCAACGCGACCGGCCGGATCAGTCCCCCGTGATCCAGACCGTCGTCTCCCCCGGCACGGTGTCGCGGTCGAGCGGAGTGCTCGACAGCACGACACGCTGACCCGGCACGAACGACAGCGCGAGCGGTGCGGAGCCGAACACCGTCACCACCTCCCAGCCATTCGGGCGGCGGAAACGCAGCACATCGCCGCGGCCGGTCTCGACCCACTCCAGTCGCTCCAGCGCCAGGAGCTCGTGCCGCAGGGCGAGGGCACGGCGGTAGAGCGAGAGAGTGGATGCCGGATCGCCCTCCTCCGCCTGGACCGACGCGTCCGCGAACCACGACGGCTGCGGCAGGTGCGCACCCCCCGAACCGAAGCCGAACGAGGAGCCCTCGCGGGTCCACGGCAGCGGCACGCGGCATCCGTCACGTCCGTACTGCTCCTAGTGGGCCCGCGCCGACTGATCGCGCCGCTCCCCACCTCCCCCGTTACTTTCTTCGTGGCCGCTCGGTGAGCATGCTGGGTGGTGACGGCCTGCCGGGCCCGGCATGATTGCTGCCCCCTGTCCTCGATGATCCGGGGGGTGTTGTCACCGGGCCCGGTTGGCGGTGTGTGATCGCTGATAGGGGCTGGGCCCGAGCGTTGCTCGAGGCCGTTCGTAACGTGGATGCCGAGACGCGCCGCCGCGGACGCCGTCACGAGTGAAGCGGAGGACGAAGTGGTCACCAGCATCGACAGATACGACGAGGTCGACGTGTTCGTCGGGCTCGACGTCGGCAAGGGCGAACATCACGCCGTGGCGCTAAGCAGAGCCGGCGGGCGATTGTTCGACAAGGCGCTGCCCAACGACGAGACCAAGCTGCGCGCGGTGCTGACCCAGCTCGCGCAACACGGCCAGGTCCTCCTGGTCGTTGATCAGCCGGCGACGATCGGAGCGCTGCCGGTCGCGGTCGCTCAAGCGGAAGGCGTGCTGGTTGGCTACCTACCCGGGCTGGCGATGCGCCGGATCGCGGATCTGCACCCCGGAGAGGCGAAGACCGATGCCCGTGATGCGGCGATCATCGCCGAGACGGCCCGCACGATGCCGCACACGCTGCGGTCGATCCAGATCGCCGACGAGCACGTCGCGGAGCTGACGATGCTCTGCGGGTTCGACGACGACCTCGCCGGTCAGATCGTCCAGCCTGGATCGTGTCAGATTAGTGCCCCACGCCCGGCCGGAGTGCGGCGATGATGTCGGCGGCTTCCCCCGTTGGCGGGGTGGTCGCGGTGAGTTCGTGTCCGTCGATGGTGATCGTGACGTCACGCAGCGGGCGCAGCGCGCGGACGATACGGCGGACCGTCACGCCGGTGGTCTTGTAGAGGTGCCGGCTGATCGCGAGAGCGCAGAACACGACGGTGAGGTGCGCGTGGATCGAGTCCGCGGTCGACGCGAACATCGGCCTCGCCCGCAGGTCGGTCTTCGCCATCCGGAACGTCGCCTCGACCTGGAACAGGTCATGGTAGGCCGCCACGATCTCTGCAGCGGAAGCCGTCGCGGTGCTGAGGTTGGTGACGTACCCCTTGAGGCCGATGTATTCGCGGGCCTTCTCGACTCTTGCCCAGTTCACGCCGGGCCCCGTGCCGAGGGTGACGAACCGGTCCTTCTTCGCCGGGCGGGTGCCGGCAGCGATCTGCTCGGCGCGTTCGATCTGCTTGTTCAACGTGATGTTGTCGCGGATCTTCCGCTTGTGGGAGTACTGCCACACCACTCGCCGCTCCCGCGCGTTCACACCCGCACCCATGGTTCGGGTGGTCTCGACCGTCTCCCCATCGGTGACGATGTTCCCGACGGTCGCGTAGTGCTCGGCGAGATCGTATGGCGCGGAGGAGGTGCGGGAGCCGACGATGAAACCGAACCCGGCGTCCTCCAGCCGGTTCAGGTTCGCTGCGGACAGCATGCCGGCGTCCGCGACGACCACGACCTCAGTCGCGGAGTGACGTTCGCGGAACTGGTCGAGGACGGGCAGCAGGGTGAGGGTCTCGCCCCTGTTGCCCGCGAACTCGTGGACTTCGAGGGGGAACCCGCCCTGGTCCACGAGGAGGCCGACGAGGATCTGCGGGTCGACGCGGCGCTCTTTGCTCATCCCGACCTTGCGGAGCTTGTCTTCACGCTCCGCCTCGAAGTAGAGGGTGGTGACGTCGTAGAGCACGACGGTGAGCGGGCCAGATCGGGTCGCATGCGCGTAGGCTGCGGCGGCGATCTTCGACCGCCAGTCCTGCTCAACGCTGCGGGCGAGGGTCCGCCACACGGTCGACAGCGACGGCGCACCCGGGACACCAAGCTCGTCCCACACCCGCAGCGTGTCCGCCTTGCTGGTCGGCTCGACGACGCGGGCCAGGACCAGCTTCATGAATGTGTCGTTGCCGACCGCGTCGAACCCGAGACGGGCGTAGGCGTCCTCGAGGACATCCCACAACAACCTGGACCTCGACCCGGTCACCGTCGGCGCGGTCGTGGCCGGCGGCGTCGCGCCCAGCCCGTCCAGATCGAACGGGACATGCCCGGCCAGCTCCGCGATCCGCTCCCGCGCGATCGCGACCAGCACCGCGAGCTGCTCATCGTCGTGCGCGGAGCCGAGGTGCTCCACGATCGTCCGCACACCACGGGTCTTCGACGCGATCTGCACCGCCGTCGCACCCGACGCGGTGCGCACCTTCCGCACGAACCACCCCACCGAGCGAGTCTAGATCGACGCCATTAGTGCCCCGCACGAGGCACCAACACCCCCGGAAAATCAAGCCTCAACGATCCTCAACCCGCGAAATCACCCGACGGTGACACGATCCAGGTCCAGGTCTCCAACCGGATCAGGGGTCTGCTCACCCAAATCCATCCCGCGCTGGAACGCGTGCTCGGGCCGCGGCTGGATCACCCCGCGATCCTGGACCTGCTGCAGCGCTACCCGTCGCCGGCGGCGATGAAGACTGCGGGTGAGAAGCGGCTAGGAAACCGGCTGCTGAAGAACGCGCCCCGCAAAGGTCGTGTCTGGGCGGCAGAGATCATGACCGCGCTCGGCGAGCAGACCGTCGTGGTGACCGGCACCGACGCCGCCGCGCTGGTGCTCCCCAGGCTCGCAGAGCAGCTCCAGGCGTTGCGGCGGCAACGCGACGAGATCGCCATCGAGGTCGAGAAGATCGTCGACACTCACCCTCTTCAGCCGGTCCTGACGAGCATGCCCGGAGTCGGCGTCAGGACTGCAGCCCGGCTCCTCACCGAAGTCACGACGAAGAGCTTCCCGACCGCAGGGCACCTCGCCGCCTACGCCGGCCTCGCACCAGTCACCAGGAGATCGGGCAGCTCGATCCGCGGCGAACATCCCTCCCGACGGGGCAACAAGATCCTGAAACGGACCATGTTCCTCTCCGCGTTCGCGGCGCTCCGCGACCCCGAGTCCCGGGCCTACTACAACCGCAACATCGCCCAAGGCAAACGCCACAACCAAGCACTCATCGCTCTCGCCAGGCGCCGCTCCGACGTCCTGTTCGCGATGCTCCGCGACGGCACCCTCTACCAGTCGCGCATCACCGAACCGGTCCTCGCCGCTTGACAGAAGACATAGGGGCACCCCCCACGCGTCAGTGGAACGCCCATTCCCGACCCGAACTGCAAGGGATGCCGAGCGACACGCCGCAACATCCGGGCCTGACCCCACGTGTTGCGGTCGACGCCTTGCAGTTCGGTCACCGCGGAACGGAACCCCGAGCCCCCCGGGCCAACTCATACCCGGCAGGCACATAATGTCGGGCGTGCACCTGAGCATCCCGAGCCCTGACCTCAGCTGGTCCAGCTTCCACATCGGCCCGCTGACGATCCACATCTACGCGCTGTGCATCATCGCGGGAATCATCGCCGCCGTGATCATCACCGAGCGGCGGCTGCGCGCCCGCGGGGTGCCGGCGGGCACCGTGCTCGACGTGGCGCTGTGGACGGTTCTCCCCTGGGCATCGTGGCGGCTCATCGCGGCGTACTTCATCTGGTACGGCCTGGGTCGCAGCTGGCTGGAGGCGATCCGCATCGACCCCACGAGCGACGCACCTCTCGGCATCCCGGCGAACATCTGGGCATCGTTCGCCGTCGTCGTGCTCGGGATCGCGATCTTCGTCGTGCAGACCGTGCGTCACCGCGGCGAGCCAGACTCCTCACCGTTCACCGTCACGCCGCAGCAGCGGCAGGATGCCGAGGCGCTCAGTCCCGCGGGGTCTTGATCATCGCGCCCGCGACGAGGAACACGATGGCGGCGGCCGGCTGCACGAGCGACCAGACCAAGCCGTCGAACCCGAACGGGAAGACGGGGTTCCAGGCCACCGCGATCACGGCGAACACCGCGGCCCACACCCATTGACGCGCCTGCACGGCGAACCAGCCGACGATCAGCGCCAGGATCGCGACGACGAAGAGCACCACGATCCCCCAGCCCGCCGTCAGCAGCACGGGCGCGAGGAACAGCACGGCGGCGGCAAGCAAGGCCGGTGCCAGTGCGTTGCGCTGGAAGGTCGGCTCGGTGCGCTTCGTCCCGCTCATGCGAGAACTCCCGGATCGATCATCGTCATACCGGCAAGCGTGGCACGGTTGAAGGTGGGCAGCAGCGCCGCGGCCTCGGCGAGCGAGATCGTGCGTTCGATGAGTTCCTGCGGACGCAGGCGCCCCTCGGCGATGAGCTCGAGCATCGCCGGATAGTCGACGGCGGCCATGCCGTGGCTGCCGAGCACGTCGAGTTCCCACGCGATCACGCGGGCCATCGGCATCCCCGACAACCCCGTCTCCGACGGAAGCAGCCCGACCTGCACGTGGCGGCCGCGGCGACGCAGGCTCAGCACGGCGTCGGCCGCCGTCTGCTCCTCGCCCACCGCGTCGATCGAGACGTGCGCGCCTCCGCCGGTGATCCGGCGCACGGCATCGGGCACGTCCACCCCGTCGGCGACGACGACGGCATCGGCGCCGAGAGCGGATGCCGCGTCCAGCGCGGCCTGGTTGCGGTCGACGGCCACGACGTGAGCACCGAGCGCGCGGGCGATCATGACGACACTGAGTCCCACCCCACCCGCCCCGACCACGACGACCCACTCGCCGGGTTGCACGTGCGCGCGACCGGTGAGCGCACGGAACGCGGTCGCGAAGCGGCATCCGAGGGCAGCCGCGGCGGCGAAGGAGACGTCGTCCGGAATGCGCACGAGGTTGGTGTCGGCCGCGTGCAGCGCAACGCGCTCGGCGAACGAGCCCCAGTGCGTGAACCCGGGCTGCTGCTGATCGGGGCACACCTGCGCGTCGCCCGCGCGGCACCACCCGCATGCCCCGCAGCCGCAGACGAACGGCACGGTCACCCGGTCACCGACGGCGAAACGCTCGACGCCCGCGCCGGTCTCGACGATCACGCCGGCAAGCTCGTGGCCCGGAACGTGCGGCACGGCGATGTCGTCGTGACCCGCCCAGGCATGCCAGTCGCTGCGGCACAGCCCCGTCGCCCGCACCTCGACGACCACGCCGCCGGCGGGTGCGACCGGGTCAGCGACCGCACGCACCTCCAACGGTGCGCCGACGGCATCCATCACCACTGCACGCATCCGGACCCTTTCGTCCCCTTCACGTTAGTTGGTGCACCCGCGCTCACGCGGCGGCCGGAGCCGCTGCCGCGGGAACGGGAGGTGCCGGCGCGGCGGCATCCGCGTACGCCCTCGCCTGGCGCACGAACAGCATGAGCCATGCGAACAGCAGGCCCGCGATGATGAACTCCGACCCGGTGAGGTTGTAGTAGTCGATCGGCACCCACAGGGCGACCGCGACGACGATGCCCGCGACGACCAGCACCGAGAAGACCGCGATGTCGCGGCGGATGCCGGGAACGAGAGTCAGCAGGCATCCGACCAGCACGCCGAAGACGACGACCATTCCGGATGCCGCGCCCACGTGCACCGGAAAGGCGACGGCGTCCGGCACGAAGCCGGCGACCATCAAGCAGAGACCGATCACGGCCAGCAGCCAGGCGAACAGGCGGGCACGGCGCTGTGGGGTGTCGACGTGCGCACGCAAACCCACCTCGAGGTCGTGAGCGACGAAGTTGGCGAGCGCGGTGATGACGGCGCCGGTCGTGATGAGGGAGAGGTTGAACTGGTAGCCGGCGTACCCCGACTCGTTGCCCAGTTCGGAGAAGTGGAACCGCCACCAATCACCCTGCGAGGCGCTCACCATGCTCGCGAGCGTGCCGATGAACAGCACGAGGGTGGCGAGCGAGGCGACGCCCGTGGAGGTGACCCGTGCCCCCGAAACCGATGCGACGTAGGTCATCGTGCCGACGGCGGCGGCGACCAGCGCCGCGGCACCGAACGGGTCGATCGTGAGGCCGCGGAAGCTCAGCTGGAAGAGTTCGGCGACGGCGACGACGACGAGGGCCGCCAGCATCATCATCGCCGCCGACAGGGCGATCAGGTCGGTCACACGTTTGGCGCGCGGCAGGCTGTTGCGCCAGGCGAGATATCCGCGGCGCCGTTCGAGCGCGAACGAGACGGCGAAGGCCGGACCGGCCGCGATGGCCGCGAGCAGTGCCGCCAGGCTGCCGACGGACTCTCCGCCGCCGAGCGGCATCCGCGCCCCGCCCATGACGAGCACGGTGGCGGCGGCGGCGACGAGAGCGGCGCCCAGCGACCAGCGGGTGGCGCGGGACTCGACGCTCGGTGAGAAGCGGGGCGTCTCGGATGCCGCGTGGTGTGTCCATCGCGCGGGGGACGGCCACCATCTGCTCACGCGTCGAGCATACTTTCGACCTGCTCGCACGCCGGCCGCCGCCGGGCCAGGACTTCGCTCGCCTGCCGCATCCCACCCATAACCCGAACTGCAAGGCGGCCGCGGGGACACGCCGCCCGGGCGCGCGTCGCACCGGCGTGTCGCCCGGCATCCCTTGCACTTCGGATGCCGCCGGGGTGTGGGCGTCGCCCGGGCACGCACGCCCCCGGCGCGCCGGGCGCCGATCCGGGCCACCCCACACCGCCCCGCGGGCACCCCAGGCCATGGCTACCTCCCCCAGCGCACCCCGGCCCGATACGCTCATGCTCGCAGACGGATGCCGGGCGTGCGCCTCAGGCGGTGAGGGCCGAATCGACGATCTCGAACACGGCGGGATCCCACGTGGGGGCCCGCTCCCACGGCAGGTCGAGGCCGTTCGCGAAGAAGATGCTGTGCCGCGGCGGCCAGGACCTCGGCAACGTCGGAGAAGCCCTGCCACGTCCTCTCCTCGGGCGCGTCCAGCCGAGAGCCGCACGGCCGGAAGTGCCCCCGGGCCTGCCTCGCGTGTGATCCCAGCGCCAACGGCCCCCCTCAACGGGCGTCGTGGCGCGCGACGGGCAGGGCGTCGCCCCGGGCATCCTTCCGCGTCTTCAGGAGGCTCGCGGTCGTCGCGATGGCGACGGTGGCGGCGATGAACAGCAGCGACAGCCAGATGGGGATCTCGGGAATGAACGTCACGTGCTCGCCGCCCTTGATGAACGGGAGCTCGTTCTTGTGGAGCGCGTGGATGAGCAGCTTCACGCCGATGAACGCGAGGATCACGGCGAGTCCCTGGGCGAGGTACACGAGGCGCTCGAGCAGACCGCCGATGAGGAAGTAGAGCTGGCGCAGACCCATCAGTGCGAAGGCGTTCGCCGTGAAGACGAGGTAGGCCTCCTCGGTGAGCCCGTAGATCGCGGGGATCGAGTCGACGGCGAAGACGAGGTCGATGAAGCCGATCGCGACGATGACGAGGAGCATGGGGGTGACGAAGCGGCGACCGTCCTTCTTCACCGTGAGCCGGTCGCCGTCGTACTCGTCGCTGACCGGCAGCACGCGGCGCACGAGGCGCATGAACCAGCCGTCGGCGGGGTTGGACTCGCCGTGCGCGAACGCCTGTCGGTACGCGAGGAACAGCAGCAGCGCGCCGAAGAGGTAGAACACCCACGAGAAGTTCTCGATCAGCGCCGCCCCGACGGCGATGAAGGCGCCGCGCATGATGAGGGCGATGACGATGCCGATCATCAGCACTTTCTGCTGGTACATCTTCGGCACCGCGAACCCGGTCATGACGATGAGGAACACGAACAGGTTGTCGATCGACAGGGCCTTCTCGGTGAGGTACCCGGCGAAGTACTCGCCGCCGTATCCCCACCCCGAGAAGACGCCCACGCCGACACCGAACAGTAGCGCGAGACCGATGTAGAAGGCCGACCAGCGCGCGGACTCGCCGACGGTCGGCTCGTGGGGCTTGCGCACGTGCGCGAAGAACTCCCACACGAAGAAGGCGATGGTGACGGCGATCGTGATGATCCACACGAGCGGGGTGATGTTCACAGGGGTCTCCCGAAGAATGGCGTGACGAGTCGACGCCAGAGTCTCCCCCATCCCTCACGGGACCGGTCGGCCCGGGCCGCGATGCGACTGTATTGACGAGCCGTCCGTGTCGGAGTACTCCCCCTGGACTGCTGCCACAGTAGGGCAGCACGGTGACGTGAAGCTGAGAAGTCGCCGGATGCCGCGGCATCCGGCAGCGGCATCCGATCAGGATGCTGTGCGGATGCGCACTTCGCGCTCCATCCGCTTCTCGTGGCGGGCGCGTCCCTTGACCGCCTCGGCCTCGCGGTTCTTGGGCGGCGCCGCGGTCACGAGCGCATCGAGGAGGCGACGCGTGGCCGCGGCGATCTCGTCGATCGCCGCCTCGAATGCCTCGGTGTTGGCGCGCGAGGGATGCGTCGAGCCGCTCACTTTGCGGACGAACTGCAGTGCCGCTTCACGGACCTCGTCATCGGTCGTGGGCGGGTCGAAGTTGTGGAGCACCCGGATGTTTCGGCACATGCCGAGAGCGTAGACCGGAGCGCTCCGCGGCGACAGAGGTGCGGCGCCGACCGCGAGTGACCTGATCAGCCCTGCGCGGCCGAGCCGTACGCGCAGGCGCGGATCTCCTCGAGCAGCGAGGGGCGGGTCGGCGTCCAGCCGAGCGCGCGCGCTTTCGCACCGCTTCCCTGCTGGTCGAGCATGAGGGCGTCGGCGAACGGTGCGCCCAGACGTGCACGCGATGCCTCGACGCCCTCCGCAACGACAGGACCGCCGGCGACCGCTTCGCCGAGCTCGGTGACCGTCGCGTTGTGACCGCTGAGGCCGAGCACCCGTCCGACCGGCTCGGGGCTCTCGATCACCCGCACGTACAGCTCGGCGAGGTCGTCGACGTGCACGGTCGCCCAGTGCGGGGTGCCGTCGCCGATGACGGTGAGGCGACCCTCGGCGTCGCGCGGAGCGGAGTCCAGCATGGCGGGGATGCCGGCACCGTGACCGTGGACGATCCCGGGTTCGACGATCGTGAGCGCGAGATCGGCGGCGGCGAGCCGGGACTCCACTCCCTCACGCCAGGCGACGATCGCCGGCGGGTTGAACGGGGTCTGCTCGGTGAGGTCGTCGGACGGGCCGTGGATCCACAGGCCGCCGGTGTGGATGTAGGGCTTGCCGGTGCCGCTGAACGCCGCGATGACGGCTTCGGCGACCGCAGCGTCGAACTGCGGCGCGGTGCCGTCACTCGGTGCGGCGGTGTGGATCGCGGCATCCACTCCCTCGAGGAGCGGAGTGAACCAGGCGGCGTCGGTGATGTCGCCGACGACCGCGGTCGCACCGGTCACCGTGGCCTTCTGCGCGGCGTGCGCACTGCGCACCGGCGCGACGACGTCGTGACCGTGGGCGCGCAGTACGTCGAGGACGGACGAGCCGATGTAGCCGGTGGCACCGGTGAGGAGGATCTTCATTCCGTCATCGTAGGCACGCCGCCGCGGGGCGAGGGCGGTCTCGGAAAGCTCGTCAACCCCGAGATCGGATGCCGCGCCCTCCGTATGCTGGCCGCAGGCGACGGCGCGACGGGGGACCCCGGATGCGTCCGACGACGAGAGGCGGAGCGGCGATGCACGACGTGGTGGTGATCGGGGCGGGACTTGCCGGCCTGCGGTGCGCTGCGGTGCTGGCGGAGCGCGGTCTCGAGGTCGTCGTGCTCGAGGCGGCGGACACGGTCGGCGGACGCCAGCGCACCGACATCGTCGACGGCTTCCGCCTCGATCGGGGCTTCCAGGTGCTGAACCCCGCCTACCCCGCGCTCCGGCGCGGTGTCGATCTCGATGCCCTCGCGCTGCGATCGTTCCCGGTCGGCGTGCAGGTGCGCACCGATCGCGGGGTGGCCGCGGTGCGGCATCCGCTGCGCCATCCGTCGTCGATCGCGCGCACGATCGGCAGCGGGCTGGTGAGCGCCGCGGATGCCGTGGCGTTCGCACGCTGGCTCGCACCGGCGTTCACGCCGCGACTGTCAGACCGCGCGCGCGATGACCGCCCGCTGCGCGAGGCGTGGGATGCCGCGGGCCTGCGCGGACCGCTGCGCACGGCCGTGCTCGAGCCGTTCCTTGCCGGTGTCGTCGCCGAGGCCGATGGGGTGACCTCGAACGCGTTCGTGCAGGAGTTGGTGCGGTACTTCGCGCGAGGGCGGCCGGGGCTTCCCGCGCAGGGGATCGCGGCGGTGCCGGCGCAGCTGGCCGCGCGGGCGCGTGCCGCGGGAGCGGAGATCCGGCTCGGAGCGCGGGCGGAGCGCGTGGAGAGGGACGGCCCGATCGTCGAGGTCGACGTCGCGGGTGGCGAGGCCCTTCGCGCCGGGCGGGTCGTGGTGGCTGTCGGCCCGGAGACGGTGGCAGAGCTGACGCCGGTGCCGCGACCGGCGACCAACGGACTGCAGACGTGGTGGTTCGCGGCGACGCACGCGCCCTCGGCATCCGCTCTGCTGAGCGTGGACGGACGCGGCGGCGGCCGCCGCGGACCGGTCGTGAACACGGCGGTGATCTCCCACACCGCGCCGTCGTACGCACCGGCGGGCCGTCACCTGATCGAGGCGACCTGCCTGCTGCCGCGGGGCGTTGCGACCGCCGGCGAGGACGAGGTGCGTCGGCACCTCGCCGAGTTGTGGGATGCCGAGGTCACGGACTGGCAGCTGCTGCGCCGCGACGACATCCCCGATGCGCTGCCCACACAGCCGTCGCCGCTGCGCGCACCCCGCCAGCCGCGCGTGGCTGACCGGGTGTACCTCGCGGGCGACCACCGCGATGCGGCGTCGATCCAGGGTGCGCTGGCGTCGGGCGAGCGCGCCGCTCGCGCGGTGCTCGTGGACGCGGGGGGGGTGATGGGCGCCGCGGAGCCGCTGCGGTCGGCGGGGCTCATCGTGCTGCAGGTGATCGTCTCGTTCATCGCGTACGGGATGGTGGTGATGCAGACGTTGAGCATCGACGGCTGCGGATACCGATGCGATTTCACTCTCGTGACCGTGGCGTCTCGCGCGGCGCTGGTCGTATCTGTCGTCGCGGCGCTGGTGAGTGTGGTGATCGTGGTGGCGCGCGGCATCCGCCCGAGCTGGTGGGCGCCTGTCGGCGGGATCGCGCTGGTGGTCGTGACGACGGGCATCGTGCTGTCCGCGATTCACATCGCGACGCAGCGACGTGCGCACCCGTCAACCCCGGGACCTGAGCGTCTCGAGGGCATCGAGGCTGCCCCGCCGCGTAGGGGCTTGATCCGACCTGTGAATGCACTGACGCTATGCCGTCGCGAGTTCTTCACCTGTCAGTTCTCGAACGAGGTCGTCGGGTAGTCGCTGATACTCGCGTTGGTGCCGACTACCAGGAACAGTGGCTACTTCGCGGGGTGCGGGTCGCCAGAGGATGATCTCAGTCCCTGACGGGCTCACTGCCGGCGTATGGGCTGCTGCCGGTCGGCAGCGTGAGCGTCCAGTCACCGTGGGTGGAATGGGATCGCCAAGGGGCTTGGTGAAGGCGGGGTTGGTATCCGGAACGTTCCCGGCGCCGACGAGATCAAGGTCTTTCGCGACGGTGAGGAAGTCAGTGTAGGTGTAGTGCGAGTAGGCAGTGTTGCTCTGTCCTTCCCATCCCGGCGGCATCCATGCGCCGGAAAGGGAGACGACATTGTCGTATCTGGCTCCCTTGAGTTCAGAGGCAGTCGTCGCGGCGAGGCCCCAGGAGTGAGCAATCGCGTCGTACCGTGCCGCGTTGAGATGAGGGTCGGTCGCAACTTCACCTTGGAACGCGGCCAGACCACCACCCGTCTTGAGGGCAAGGGGAGCTTCGTTTGCGGCGAGAAGCCCGTCGACTTGCGTTGTTCCGGGCCTCTGGCCGGGGAACTCGCCGCCGTGCCACACGAACACCACCATGCTCTGGTCTTGACCGTTCAACCAGCTACCGACCTGCTGCACCTCGCCAGTGTAGAAGGAGTATTGGTTGCTGAATGTGCCGGGAACGTACGTCACCGAGTTGGTCGTCGACGCGCTCGGGTTGCCGATCATCTCGACTATGCGATCTCGGTCTGGCTGGTAGAGGTAGAGCTGGACCGCACCCGACATGACACGCTCCAGGTACTCCGACTTCTTCTGTAGCTGGTCGAGGCTGCGGTTGCTACCGATGGCACCGACGGTGAGGTCGTCAATGTCGCGGGGGCTGGCAAACCAGCGCTCTTGTGCAATCTCATTTTGCGTTGCCCGGTACTCGACAGCGGCGCTGAGGCGGTTCGCCGCGATGCGCACCATTGTTGGGTGCCACCCAGGGCGCCGATGAGGGCGGAGCCGCCGAGGACGAGGGCGTGTTGCTGATCGAGGGTCAGGCTCTGCCACCACGCTGCGGTCTGCGTGGGGGTCTGCGCGGTGAGGAGCTTGTCGATCAGTTCGGGGTGTGCGGCGAGGAGGGTGGCGATGTCGGTCTCACTCATGCCGGCGAGCTGTTCGAGAGTCACACCGCCCGGCGCTCCCGGAAGCGACCACGAGGCCAGCGTCCCCCGTGAGGTCGCACCGGTGCGGGTGATCACGGCCGTATTGTCTGCCGAGGCGCGCTCATTGGCGAGTTGCTCCAGCTGCGTGTTCAGTCCCTTCAGAGATTCCTGCGTCGTCGCGAGGCGCGACTCGATGCCTCTGACCAGGCCCGGGTCGTCCCACAGGTCAAGCTCACGGCGCAGCGAGAGGATCTGAGCGTTGGCACCGTTGATCTGCTGGCAGATGAGCTCCAGACGCGCGGCGATACCGCCTGGTTGAGTACAGGGGCAACTCTGTTGTCTGCGAATGCTGCCACGCAAGACGCGATGGCGAGGATTCCCGGTCAGCTCCGGCGCTCGTCCAGCACTCCCGAGCAGGAGCGGTCGCGAACAATCGCGCTCGGCTCTGACCAACGCGAAGGCTGGTTGTTCGTTTGGGCGACTCGTACTGCGGGATCTGATCCCGACACATCCACGTCATCGCTCCGGCGGTACCTTCAGGCCAAGAAGTATCATCTCGGGCTTCACCGCGGGACTGCCCTTGTCTATGACCAAGCCACGCGCATTCTGGTCGACCTGAAGCTGCGACCGATCGAAGCGTCGAGCGCCCCACTACCGCCGCGCGCAAAGGGCACGAACCCGCGGCATCCTCGCAAGAAGCGGAGAAGGCACTGAATCGCGATCGCATCGTTGTCGTCATGTCACACGCAGGCAGTGGCGCCGGCGATGCCTCAGCGGACCGGGTGCTCACAACCTGTGGTGCTCGAGACCATCGCGCGGGAAAACGTCAGAGGAAGGCGCACCCGGCCGTTCACCTCGCGCACACCGAAGCGATGTTCCCCGTATATTGCCCGAAGGCTAGCGCTTCGCTCCCTATGCGAGAAAAACCCCTGATTTCTCAGGGGTTTTCTTCTGTGCGCGATACTGGGATCGAACCAGTGACCTCTTCCGTGTCAGGGAAGCGCGCTACCGCTGCGCCAATCGCGCCTGTACAGGCGTATTCAGTTGTGAGGCGAGGTGGCGACGGGATTCGAACCCGTGTAAACGGCTTTGCAGGCCGGTGCCTAGCCGCTCGGCCACGCCACCGTGTGGATTAACCGTGTGGTTTGACCCCACGTGCCGTGATCTCCTCGAAAAGAGACCCGTGCACTCGAGCGGATGACGAGACTCGAACTCGCGACCCCAACCTTGGCAAGGTTGTGCGCTACCAACTGCGCTACATCCGCATGCCCCCGTGTTCGTCGTTTCCGACTCCCTCAGGCGCTTGATCGACTTTAGTGCACTCTCCGCGGTTCGCAAAACCGGATGCGCCCCGCGCGTGTCTTGCCGAGGATTCGTTGCCGGGCGCCCCGATCCGGTAACATCGGATCTCGGCCCACGGAGCACATCCCGGGTCACGGGCGATTGGCGCAGTTGGTAGCGCGCTTCCTTCACACGGAAGAGGTCGTCGGTTCGAGTCCGGCATCGCCCACCACCTTCTCCTCGGCATCTACGCGTGAAACACGCCCGACACCGGTCGCTGTGAGACTGGGCGGCATGACCACTGTCCGGATCATCGTCCTCTTCCTGCTCGCCGCCGTCGCCGAGATCGGCGGGGCGTGGCTGATCTGGCAGGCGGTGCGCGAGAACCGCGGCTGGTGGTTCGCCCTCGCCGGCGTCCTGGCGCTCGGCGGGTACGGCTTCGTCGCGGCCTTCCAGCCCGACGCGAACTTCGGTCGCGTGCTCGCCGCGTACGGCGGCGTCTTCGTCGCCGGGTCGCTCGCGTGGGGCATCGTCGTCGACGGGTTCAAGCCCACCGTGTGGGACTACGTCGGATCGGCCGTCGCGCTGCTCGGCGCCGCGATCATCATCTTCGCCCCGCTGGCCACGCGCATCGACTGACCGGCGCCGGCCGCGCCGCGCGCCGCCTCAGCTCTCGACCGCCCAGCCGTAGCGGGCTCGCAGCGCCCGCGCGACGCGCGCGAACCGTGCGCGATCGAGGGCGGATGCCTCGCGCCGCATGCCCTCGGCGTGCACGCTGTACAGCTGCTCGATGTCGACCCAGGAGGGTCGGCCCTGCCCATCCCAGGCCCCGGTGCCGATCTCGATGAAGTCGCGGTCGGCGTCGTGCGCCTTGCTCGTCAGCCGCACCGCGTACACGCGCTCGTCGCTCTGCCGGGCGATGACCAGGACAGGGCGGTCCTTCCCGCGTCCGTCGCGCTCGGCGTACGGCACCCACGTCCAGACGATCTCCCCCGCGTCGGGGTCGCCGTCGCGGTCAGGCGCGTACGAGATGCGGAGGCCCGACCGGGCCGGCGGATCGATCTCGATCGTCGCCGTGAAGCCCTCCTGGGCCCGCGCGGTGGCCGTCGCGGACGCCTCCGCGGCGCGCGTCCCGGCCAGTGACCCGGCGGCGCGGTTCGCGCGCTCCTCACGCCGCGCGGCATCCTTCAACTGGTCGTCCACGACCGCCGCGGCGCCCGAGAGAACGTTGATGAGCCCCTTGATGAAACCGGTGAGGTAGCTGTCGCGCGCCATAGGCGACACCCTACCGACACCACCCGTCAGCGCCCGCCCGCGGTCGGCGCACGGAAGAGGGCGCCGGATCCGATCCGGCGCCCTCTCCTGCGCTGCCCTGCAGCGTGTGCTGTGTGCGATGTGGTTGCGGTCAGTCGACCAGGGCGTAGCCCTCCTCGCCGTGCACGACGTTGTCGATGCCGGCGATCTCGTCTTCGTTCTTCACGCGGAAGCCGATCGTCTTCTCGATGAGGAGGCCCAGCAGGTAGGCGACGACGAACGAGTAGATCAGCACGCCGAAGGCGGCGATGAACTGCACCAGCAGCTGCGCTCCGGTGCCGCCGGTGAACAGGCCCGTGCCGGTCGCGAAGAAGCCGACGTAGAGCGTGCCGATGATGCCACCGACCAGGTGCACGCCGACGACGTCGAGCGAGTCGTCGTAGCCGAGCTTCCACTTCAGCTCGACGGCGAGGGCGCAGACCGCGCCGGTGATGACACCGAGCAGCAGTGCCCAGCCCGGCGCCAGCGCGGCGCACGAGGGGGTGATGGCGACGAGACCGGCGACGGCGCCCGAGGCGGCCCCGACGGCGGTGGGCTTGCCGTCCTTGATCTTCTCGATGACGATCCAGCCGATGATGGCCGCGGCCGTCGCACCGAGCGTGTTGATCACGATGAGGCCGACCGACGAGTCCTCCGTGCCGAGCAGCGAGAACGTGCCCTCGGCACCGGCGTTGAAGCCGAACCAGCCGAACCACAGGATCGCGGCCCCGAGCATCACGAGCGGCACGTTGTGCGGCTTGTGGATGCCCTTCTGGAACCCGACGCGCTTGCCGAGGACGAGAGCGAGGGCGAGCGCGGCCGCACCGGCGTTGATGTGCACCGCGGTACCACCGGCGTAGTCGATCACGCTCACGTCGAGGCCGAGGTTCGCGCCGAGGTTGTAGACCCAGCCTCCGCCCCACACCCACGCGGCCACGGGGAAGTAGACGATCGTCGCCCAGATGCCGGCGAAGATCATCCAGGAGCCAAACTTGGCACGGTCGGCGATGGCACCCGAGATGAGCGCGACGGTGATGATCGCGAACGTCGCGCCGTATGCCGAGACGACGAGCGAATCGCTGCTGGCGCCGGCCAGGCCGAAGTCGCTGAACGGGTTGCCGGCGAGGAACTGGTTCTCACCCTCGGCGATGACGGTCATGTTCGAGCCGTAGAGGATCCAGAGCACGCCCACCAGGCCCATCGCTCCGAAGCTCATCATCATCATGCTGACGACGCTCTTGGCCTTCACCAAGCCGCCGTAGAAGAACGCCACACCGGGCGTCATGAAAAGTACGAGGGCTGTCGCGGCGACAGACCACGCGAGGTTTCCGCTGTCCATGAAGGTCCTCACTCGGGGTTGTGTAACTCGGGCCCCTCCCCTGCAGCGTTTCGGGTCGCAACGGTCGAGGCACCCCCAGTGTGACCACGCACGGTTTCCTGCGGCATGCGTGTCGTGTTTCCGACCGGTTACAGACACCCCACGGGTGTGAACATCACGTTTCGGGAAGCGCCGAGTCGGCCCCGCGAACCGGTTCGGCGGGCGCCGCAACCCCGCTCAGGAGTGCGTGAGCGCGTTCAGCCGCGAGATCGCGCGCAGGTACTTCTTGCGGTAGCCGCCGGCGAGCATCTCGGGCGCGAACACGCCGTCGAGACCCTCCCCCGTGGCCCGCACCGGGATCTGCGCGTCGTAGGCGCGGTCGACGAAGGCCACGAAGCGCAGTGCCGCCGACTGGTCGTCCAGTTCCGCGACCCCGCGCAGACCGATCGTGTCGAGCCCCTCGATCAGTCGGATGTAGCGGGAGGGGTGGACGGATGCCAGGTGCCGGATCAGCCCGCTGAAATCGTCGTCCGACGCGGTGCCCACGGCCGAGGCATCCGTCAGTGCCTGCGCGTATGCATCGTCGGTCAGCACGACCGCGTGTCCGTCGATCGCGCGCTGCCGGTAGTCGGTGCCGTCGATGCGGATCGTCTCGAAGCTCGAGGCCATCGCGTGGATCTCGCGCAGGAAGTCCTGCGCGGCGAAGCGTCCTTCGCCGAGGGCGTTGGGCGGCGTGTTCGACGTGGCGGCGAGCTTGGTGCCGGTGGGCACGAGCTCGCCGATCAGCCGCGTCATCACCATGGTGTCGCCGGGATCGTCGAGCTCGAACTCGTCGATGCACAGCAGATCGGCGCCGCGGAAGAGCTCCACCGTCTTCTGGTAGCCGAGCGCGCCGACGAGCGCCGTGTACTCGATGAACGACCCGAAGTACTTCCGGCGCGCGGGCATGGCGTGGTAAATGGATGCCAGCAGGTGGGTCTTGCCGACGCCGAACCCGCCGTCGAGGTACACCCCGGGCTTCATCTCGGGGGCCTTCTTCGCGCGGCGGAACAGTCCCCCGCGCTCGGCCGGTGCGCCCCCGCGACTGAACGCGATCAGGAGGTCCTTCGCCTCCTGCTGCGAGGGGTGCTCGGGGTCGGCGCGGTAGGTCTCGAAGGTCGCGTCGTCGAACTGCGGCGGCGGGACGAGGGCGGCGACCATGTCGGCACCGGAGACCTGCGGGGAGCGGTCGACGAGGTGCACGAGGCCGCGTGCGCTCACGAGGCGACGCCTTCGGCGGCGAGACCCTGTCGGCGCACCCAGTCGCCGATCGCGTCGGTCCACCGCTCCTGGTCGTAGTTCCAGAGCTTCGTGTGCCGCGCGGTCGAGAAGGTCTGCAGCTCGACGAGGTCGGGGCGCGCCTGCGCGAGCGCGTGCGAGGCGCTCGAGGGCACGAAGCCGTCGTCGTCGCTGTGCAGGAGGAGGATAGGATGCCGCAGCTCTCCCGCGCGCGCGACGATGTCGAGGCGGTCGAACGGGATGCCGCCGTCGGACCGGGTGGCCGGGGCGGTCCAGTCGGCGCGGAGCGTCTCGATCGCGAGGCCCGTCACCGGCGCCGGGAGGCCGAGCGCGCGCCCCTGGTAGGCGAGCACCGTGCGCCAGTCGACGACCGGCGAGTCGAGGATGAGGCCGGCGATCCGTTCCCGATGCGCCGATCCGAGCGCCGCCTGCAGCGCGATCGCGCCGCCCATCGACCACCCCATGAGAAGGATGCGCTCCGCACCGCGCCGGCGCGCCCACGCGATCGCGGCGTCGACGTCGCGCCACTCGGTCGCCCCGAGCGCGTAGCTGCCGGTGCGAGTGCGCGGCGCGTCGCCGTCGTTGCGGTAGGAGACGACGAGCGAGGTGATGCCGAGGGCGTGGAAGACCGGCACGGCCCGGAGACATTCGGCGCGGGTGGTCCCCCGCCCGTGGATCTGGATGACCCACGTGCCGTCGTTCTCTCCCGGCTCGCCCGTCGGGAAGAGCCACGCGGGGCAGCTGCCCACCGCGGCGTGGATGTGCTCCTCGGTGAACGGCAGGTGCAGCTCTTCGGGGCGCTGGAAGTACCAGCCGCTGAAGGCCGCCTCCGCCGCCAGGTGCATGTCGCCTTCGACCTCGGTCAGCAGCTTGCGCTTCACACTGCCGCCGTCGCTCGAGAGCACGGAGCCGATCTTGAGGTAGTCGGCGGCGCCCGTCGTGAACAGGCCGTAGCGGCCCGGCAGCTCGGTGTCGGGGGTGCGGCTCAGCGTGATCGTCTGCGCCGAGACGTCGACGTCGAGGATGCGTGTGTCCGCCGCCCGCGCGGCGGGCATGACCACGCGCCGCGCGACCCGCAGGGTCACCATGGCGAGGGCGGCGCAGACCGCGAACAGAGCGGATGCCAGCGCGACGATCACGGCCCGCAGGGCCGCCGCGGAACCGAATCGTGAGTCGAGGGCGACGGCGCGCCTGGATGCCTTCATCGTCCCTGCATTCTAGTCTGATCGGGTGGATGAGCCCCGTCCCCCGGCCGGATCGCCGACGTTCGCCGGCGTCGCCGACGCTTTGCGTGCGATGACGTTCCGATCCGATTTCGCCGTGCGTGAGATCCCCGCCCCCGCCACCCTCGCCCCCGACGCCTTCGCCGTCGCGGGTGACGTGCGCCCCGGCGAGGCCGGCGCCGACTCCGAGTTCGGCACGGGCCGGTTCGTGCTGCTGCACGACCCCGCCGAGCCCGACGCCTGGGACGGCGCCTGGCGCATCGTCTGCTTCGCGCAGGCGCCCCTCGAGCCCGAGATCGGCACCGACCCGCTCCTGGCGGAGGTCGCCTGGTCGTGGTTGCTCGACGCGCTCGACGCGCGCGGAGCGAGCTACCACGCGGCATCCGGCACCGCCACGAAGACGCTGTCGCGCGGGTTCGGAGGCCTCGCCGACGAGGGCGATGGCGCCCAGATCGAGCTGCGCGCATCATGGTCGCCCTCGGGCGACCTCGCCGCGCACCTCGACGCATGGGCAGAATTGGTGTGCATGCTGGCGGGCCTTCCGCCGGGGTCGGAAGGGATCGCCGTGTTCGGAGCACAGAGGATGACGCGTGGCTGAATACGACGTGATCGCCGACGCCGCGGGGCTCGACGAGGCATCCATCTTGCTCGCCGCGGGCACCGGCCCGGTCGCCGTCGACGTCGAGCGTGCGTCGGGCTTCCGCTACTCGCAGCGCGCCTACCTCGTGCAGGTGTACCGCCGCGGCGCCGGCGCGTTCCTCTTCGACCCGCCCGCGATCGGCGACATGTCGGCATTGCAGCGGGCGATCGGCGGCGAGGAGTGGATCCTGCACGCCGCGAGCCAGGATCTGCCGTCGCTGCGCGAACTGCACCTCGACCCGCCGTCGATCTTCGACACCGAGCTGGCCGCGCGCCTCCTCGGCCACGACCGGGTCGGCCTCGGCGCCGTCGTGGAGGACACCCTCGGCATCACGCTCGCCAAGGCCCACTCGGCGGCAGACTGGTCGACTCGGCCGCTGCCGCAGCCGTGGCTCGAGTACGCCGCGCTCGACGTGCTGCACCTCGTCGACGTGTACGACGCGCTCGTCGCCGAGCTCGCCGAGCAGGACAAGACCGAGATCGCGGCGCAGGAGTTCGAAGCCGTGCGCACGCGGCCCGACAAGCCTCCGCGGGAGGAGCCGTGGCGCCGCCTCAGCGGCCTGCACACGGTGCGCGGCCGGCGCGCGCTCGCGGTCGCCCGCTCGCTGTGGCAGGCGCGCGAGGACTACGCCCGCGACCAGGACACGTCGCCCGGGCGCCTCGTGCCCGACCGGTCGCTGATCGCGGCGGTGCTCGCCGACCCCGCGAGCAAGCAGGAGCTCGCCCGCGTCAAGGACTTCACCGGGCGCGCGAGCCGCACCGAGCTCGACCGCTGGTGGACGGCGATCCAGACCGGACGGGCGGAGACGGCGCTGCCGGCCGAGCGGGTGCCGGGCGACGGGATGCCTCCGGTGCGGGCGTGGGCCGATCGGAACCCTCCCGCCGACGCGCGCCTGAAGGCCGCCCGACCGGCGGTCGAGCAGCTCGCCGTCGACCTCCGGATACCGACCGAGAACCTGCTGACCCCCGACACGCTCCGCCGCGTCGCCTGGGCGCCGCCGGAGGATGTCGACGCCGAGTCGGTCGGAGAGCTGCTCGCGGATCACGGTGCGCGCCCGTGGCAGATCGAGCTCGTCGCGCCGGTCATCGCCGAGGCATTTGTCGAATCCGTGCACGCGGCCGACGCCGCCCCTGCCGACGCCTCGTAGAATCGAATCAACCGATTCCGCGGGACTGAGTGTCACGTTAGGCTGTACTCAATCCCAAACTTTGGAGGCAGTGTGGCCGAGCTCTCGGACGTCTACTTCGTCGACGGCATGCGTACCCCTTTCGGTCGCGCCGGCGAGAAGGGCATGTACTGGAACACCCGATCGGATGACCTCGCGGTCAAGGCGACGATCGGTCTGATGGAACGCAACGCCGCCGTTCCCGCCGACCGCGTCGACGACGTGGCGATCGCCGCGACGAGCCAGACCGGTGAGCAGGGCCTGACCCTCGGCCGCTCCGTCGCGATCCTCGCCGGCCTGCCGCAGACGGTGCCGGGCTTCGCGATCGACCGCATGTGCGCGGGCGCGATGACGAGCGTCGCGATGATGGGGGCATCCATCGGCGCCGGCATGTACGACGTCGCCCTCGCCGGCGGCGTCGAGCACATGGGCCACTACCCCATCGGCGGCAACGCCGACCCGAACCCGCGCTTCGTCTCGGAGCGCATGGTCGACCCGGGCGCCCTCAACATGGGTGTCACGGCGGAGCGCATCTTCGACCGCTTCCCGCAGCTGACCAAGGAGCGCAGCGACCGCTTCGGCATGCGCAGCCAGCAGAAGGCGCAGGCCGCGTACGAGGCCGGCAAGTTCCAGCCCGACCTCGTGACCGTCGCCATCAAGGACGCCGAGGGCAGCTGGGGCCTCGCCACCGAGGACGAGGGCCGCCGCCCGCAGACCACGATGGAAGACCTCGCGGCACTGAAGACCCCCTTCCGCCCGCACGGTCGCGTGACCGCCGGCACCTCCTCGCCGCTCACCGACGGCGCGACGATGTCGCTCCTGGCCGGCGGCGGCGCCGTGAAGGAGCTCGGCCTCACCCCGAAGATGCGGATGGTCTCGTTCGCGTTCGCCGGCGTCCAGCCCGAGATCATGGGCATCGGCCCGATCCCCTCGACCGAGAAGGCGCTCCGCAAGGCCGGCCTGACGATCGACGACATCGGCCTGTTCGAACTCAACGAGGCCTTCGCCGTGCAGGTGCTCTCGCTGCTCGACCACTTCGGCATCGACGACGACGACCCGCGCGTCAACCAGTGGGGCGGCGCGATCGCGCTCGGGCACCCGCTCGCGGCATCCGGTGTGCGCCTCATGATCCAGCTCGCCGCGCAGTTCGCCGAGCGCCCCGACGTCCGCTACGGCCTCACCGCGATGTGCGTGGGACTCGGCCAGGGTGGCTCGGTCATCTGGGAGAACCCGCACTACAACGGCAAGAAGCGCTGAGGGAGACGGCAATGACGAATTACGACGAGATCGACTTCTCCCCTCTCCTGGCGCTCACCGAGGGCGAGGTCATCACCCACGCCCGCGTGCGCGACGTGCGCCTCGCCTCCGGCAAGGTGCTCGCCCTGGTCACGCTCGACAACGGACGCGACCACACGCGGCCGAACACGCTGGGCCCGGCGACCATGACCGCCCTCGGCGAGACCCTCGACGCGCTGAAGGCCCGCGCGGCCGCGGGCGAGATCGACGCCGTCGCCGTCACCGGCAAGCAGTACATCCTCGCCGCCGGCGCCGACCTCAGCGACATCACCAAGGTCGGCTCCAAGGCCAACGCCAAGCTCGTCGCGCAGCTCGGTCACAAGGTGTTCGGCAAGCTCTCCACGCTCGGCGTGCCGAGCTTCGCGTTCGTCAACGGGCTCGCGCTCGGCGGCGGGCTCGAGATCGCGCTGAACTCCGACTACCGCACGGTGGATGCCTCCGCCGCCGCCATCGCGCTGCCGGAGGTCTTCCTCGGCATCATCCCCGGCTGGGGCGGTGCGTACCTGCTGCCGAACCTCATCGGCATCGAGAACGCTCTCGAGGTCGTGATCTCGAATCCGCTGAAGCAGAACCGGATGCTGAAGCCCCAGCAGGCGTACGACTACGGCATCTTCGACGCCATCTTCCCCGCCGCCACCTACCTCGAGCGCTCGCTCGCGTGGGCCGACGGCGTGCTGACCGGCAAGATCAAGGTCGAGCGCAAGAACCAGCCGGGCAAGATCGAGCGCACGGTCAAGTGGCCGGTCGCGATCAAGATGGCCCGCGGCATGCTCGAGTCGAAGATCGGCACCGTCCCCCGCTCCCCCTATGTCGCGCTCGACCTGCTCGATAAGGCGAAGAGCGGCACGAAGGAAGAGGGCTTCGCCCGCGAGGACGAGGCGCTGTCCGACCTCGTGACGGGCGATCAGTTCGCGGCATCCATGTATGCCTTCGACCTCGTGCAGAAGCGCGCCAATCGGCCCGTCGGCGCTCCCGACAAGACCCTCGCGAAGAAGGTGACGAAGGTCGGCATCATCGGTGCGGGCCTCATGGCGAGCCAGTTCGCGCTGCTGTTCGTGCGGAAACTGCGGGTGCCGGTGCTCATCACCGACCTCGACCAGACGCGTGTCGACAAGGGCGTCGCGTACATCCACGACGAGATCGGGAAGCTCGAGGCGAAGGGGCGCCTCGACGGCGACTCGGCCAACCAGCTGCGCGCGCTCGTGACCGGCACGACCGACAAGAGCCTCTACGCCGACTGCGACTTCGTCATCGAGGCCGTCTTCGAGGAGGTCGGCGTCAAGCAGGCCGTCTTCGCCGAGATCGAGCCGATCATCGCCGACGACGCGATCCTCGCGACCAACACCTCGTCGCTGTCGGTCGAGGAGATCGGCGCGAAGCTCGCGCACCCCGAGCGCCTCGTCGGCTTCCACTTCTTCAACCCGGTCGCGGTCATGCCGCTGATCGAGATCGTGAAGACGCAGGAGACCTCGGATGCCGCGCTGTCGACCGCGTTCGTCGTCGCGAAGGGCCTCGGCAAGAACGCCGTCCTCACCGCCGACGCACCCGGGTTCGTCGTGAACCGCCTGCTCGCGAAGGTCATGGGCGAGGCCGCGCGCGCCGTCTACGAGGGCACCCCCGTCGCCGACGTCGAGAAGGCGTTCGCGCCGCTCGGCCTGCCGATGGGTCCGTTCCAGCTGATCGACCTGGTCGGCTGGAAGGTCGCGGCGCACGTGCAGGACACGATGGCGCACGCCTTCCCCGACCGCTTCTACTCGAACGAGAACTTCCACCAGCTCGCCGAGCTGCCGCAGGTCGTCGAGAAGGACAAGGGCGGGCGCGTCACCGGCTTCACGAAGGACGCGCAGAAGGTGCTCAAGGGCCACGTCGGCACGACGCCGGCCTCGGCTGAGTCGATCCTCCGCCGCGTGCAGGACGGGCTCGCGCAGGAGATCAAGCTGATGCTCGATGAGGGCGTCGTGCCCGAGGTCGAGGACATCGACCTGTGCCTCATCCTCGGTGCGGGCTGGCCGTTCATCGACGGCGGCGCCTCGCCGTACCTCGACCGCGAGGGGGCCTCGGAGCGCGCCTTCGGCGACACGTTCCACCACCCGGTGATCCGGGGCATCGGCGGCTGACGCCTTCCCTCCGGGTCTTGGGCGGAGCCCCGCGCCACCGGATTCGGAAAACTGCAACAGAGTCGGATGCCGCAGGGCGCGGCATCCGATTCTGTTGTCTATTGCCGATTCCGGTGCGAGTGGGAAACGGCAGGTGACAGGTCGCCGAAGGCTCGGTGCGCGCGGCCCGATCGGCGCGCCGCGCGGCGCGCGACGGGGCATCCTGGGCGTGTGATCGAGACTCTCACGTCGATGTTCAGTTCGAGCGGCATGAACTCGCTCATCAAGACCGGTGGCGCGGTGCTCACGGTGCTGCTGGTCGTGCCGGCGCTGTGCAAGCTGCTCATGGTGACGATCGACGAGGGCGAGGCCGCGATCCGCACGCGCAACGGCCGTCCAATCGTGCGGCGCCGCACCCGCGGCGACCGCGAGGCCGGTGAGGTGGTCGTGCTGGGCCCCGGAACGCATGCCGTCTTCCCGGTGCTCGCGTGGTACCGGCGGGTTGACACCCGCGTGCGCTCGACGGACCTGCCCGCGCGCCAGCTCACCGCGGGCGGCGGGCGGCAGCACCTCGTGCACGCGTCGTTCGACTGGCGACCGTTCGTCACCGGCTCCGACCTGCGCGTCTTCGAGCTCGACGTCGTGCACGTCGCCGAGCGGACGGGCAACATCGTCGGGGCCGCGCTGCGCGATCTCGTGCGCGACGACGAGGCCGGGCGGCTGCCGCGGAACGCCGACCTCTCGGCTGCCGCCGTGGCCGCGTGCGCCGAGCGCGTGCGCGCCGCGTGCGGCATCGAGCTGCTGTCGGTCGTCATCACCGGCGATGCCCTCACCGACGGCTACCTCCTGTCCGAGGCGATCTCGGCGCGTGGGGCGGATGCCTTCGACACGGACACCCGCGCGGTCGACGCCTGGGCCGGGGCCGTGACGGCGCTGCGTTCCGTCTGACCTCGCGCCGCGTCCGGTGCGCGCGGCGCGGCTATGCTCTGAACATGTTCAGCTCTACCGGCGGGCCCGAGAAGACGACGAAGAGCGAGCGGACGCGGGCCCTGCTGCGCGATCTCGCGCTGCGCTCGTTCCGCGAGCGGGGCTACGACGCGACCACGATGCGGCTCATCGCCGGCGAGGCCGGGGTGTCGGTCGGCACGACGAACTACCACTTCGCGTCGAAGACCGACCTCGTGCAGGAGCTGTACATCGAGGTGCAGGAACGGCACCGGGATGCCGCGACGCCCCTCCTCGCCGAGACCGGCGACCTCATCGAGCGGCTCCGGATCGTGTACACGACGGGGCTCGATCAGCTGACGCCGTACCACGCGCACGCGGCCGAGTTCGTCTCCGCGGCCCTGGCGCCGCGGTCGGGGATCAACCCGCTCGCCCCGGAGTCGACGTCCGCGCGCGACATCACCGAGGGCCTCTACACCGAGGCGGTCGCCGGCGCCCGGCACACGCTGCCGCGCGAGATCGCCGCGGCGCTCCCCCGCGCACTGTTCCTGTCGCACCTGCTGCTCGCGCTCTCCTGGGCCTACGACGACTCGCCCGGCCAGGGACGCTCGCGGCGGCTCCTCGACCGGGGCCTGTCGCTCCTCGGCCTCGCGCTGCCCCTGGCGCGGCTCCCCCTGCTCCGCCGCCCCCTCGCCGAGCTGCTCGCCTTGATCGGCGAGGCGCGGCCGTGACCCGCGCACCCTAGCCGTCCCTGCCGACCCGGGCTTGCGCTCCCAGATTCGGAGAACGTCAACAGAATCGGATGCCCGGGCGCGAGGCATCCGATTCTGTTGCGTTCTTCCGATTCCGGCCCCGCGCCGCGCGCGCGGCGCCCGGCCAGCGCGCGGCGCCCGGGCCTACGCCACGGGCTGGGCGGCGCGCACCCGCAGGTCGCGGGCGAGTCCGTCGCGCTGCTCGATCACAAGGCGGCGGAGCGCGCCCGGGGCACCCGCGTTCGCGGCGAGCCAGGCGTCGACCGCGTCGAGGGACTGGGATGCCGGGAACAGCCCCACCACGAGGCGACGGGCGATCTCGATGCTGCGGTCGGTCCACGCGGGACGGATGCGGGCGAAGTACTCGTCGTCGAATGCGGCGACGAGGTCGCGCCGACCGCCGGCGCGAACGCCCGCGATCGTGGCGTCGAGGTGGTCGTTGGTGAGGCTCTCGTCCTCCCACGCCGCGTGCCAGGCGCGGGCGCGCACCTCGGCGTCGGGGCGGGCGGCGAGCACCGTCCGATGGGCGGTGCGCCCCTGCGCCGACCCGTCGCGGGCCAGCTCGGCGTCGACCTCGGCCATGCCCGCGTGCCCCGTCGCGGCGAGGGCGACGAGCCAGTCCCACCGCAGCTCGGGGTCGAGCCGCAGCCCCTCGGGTGCGGGCGCCGACCCGGCGAGGATCGCGGCGATCTCCGCGGCGCGGCCATCGCTGCGCGACGCGGCGGCACCCACCGCACGCGCCCACGCCAGCTGCGCGTCCGACCCGGCCGGCGCCGCCCACAGCGCACGCCACGCGGTCTCCAGCCAGGCGGCGGCCCCAGCGCTCCGATCGGCGCCCGCGACGTAGTGACCGATCGCGAACTGCGCGTGCGCGTGCGCGAGCGCATCGGCCAGGAGCGCCGCGTTCTCCTCCGCGGGAGCGTGCCGCGCGACCACCTCGAGGTAGCGGGCGGCCGGCAGGTCGCCGTCGCGCGTGGCATCCCACAGCGCCGCCCACACCACGGCACGCGCGAGCGCGTCGTCGATTGTCGAGAGGGCGCGCACCGCGGCATCCGTCGACCGTTCGTCGAGGATCACCTTCGCGTACGTGCGGTCGTCGTCGTTCGGCACGATGAGGTCGGCGATGGATGCCACGCCGCCGACTGCCGGCGCCTCGAGCGTGGTGCGCTCCCCCGCGATGTCGAGCTCGACTCCGCCGCGACGGACGAGCCGCTCACCCTCGAAGCCGTAGAGCCCGACCGTGAGCCGGTGCGGGCGCGGGTCGGACTGCCCGAGGGTCAGCACGCCGTCCTCGTCCCGCGACACCGACAGGCGCGACATGCCGGTCGTCTGGAGCCAGGCGTCGCTCCACTCGCGAAGGTCGCGCCCCGACTCCGCCTCGAGCGCGTCGAGGAGGTCGGCCAGCGTCGTGTTGCCGAAGGCGTGTTCGGCGAAGTACCGCCTCGCACCGCGGAAGAAGGCATCCTCCCCCACGAACGCGACGAGCTGCTTGAGCACCGACGCGCCCTTCGCGTACGTGATGCCGTCGAAGTTGAGCTTCGCCGCCTCGAGGTCCGGGATGTCGGCGACGATGGGATGCGTCGTGGGCAGCTGATCCTGCACGTAGGCCCAGCCCTTGCGGCGACTCGCGAAGGTCACCCACGCGTCGGGGAATCCCCCGGCGGCAACCGCCGCGTACGCGCCCGAGAAGTCGGCGAACGACTCCTTGAGCCACAGGTCGTCCCACCACCGCATCGTCGCGAGATCGCCGAACCACATGTGCGCCATCTCGTGCAGGATCGTGTTCGCACGGCCCTCGTGCTGCGCGACGGTCGCCGCCCCGCGGAAGACGTACCGCTCGGTGAAGGTCACGAGCCCGGGGTTCTCCATCGCGCCCAGGTTGTACTCGGGCACGAAGATCTGGTCGTACTTGCCCCACGGGTAGGGCCGGCCGAACGCCTCCCCGAAGAAATCGAGACCGCGGCGCGTGATGCCGAGGATCTCCTCGGCATCACCGGAGTCGACGAGGTACTCGGCGAGGGATGCCCGGCAGAGCACCCCGAGTGGCACGGGACCGTCGGGGCCGTCCCACACCCCGTCGACGCGACGGTACGGCCCCGCGGCGACGGCGGTGATGTAGCTGGAGAGCGGCAGGGTCTCGGCGAACGCGACCCGCACGCCGCCGTCGACCGGCTCACGGGCGGCCTCAGCGCCGTTCGAGAGCACCTCCCACCCGTCCGGAGCGACCACGACGAAGCGCCACTGGGCCTTGAGGTCGGGCTGCTCGAACACCGGGTACACGCGTCGGCTGTCCGCCGGCTCGTACTGCGTGTACAGGTAGACGGCGTCGTCGACCGGGTCGCGAAAGCGGTGCAGCCCCTCGCCCGACGTGCTGTAGCGGCCGGTGCCGCGCACGGCCACCACGTTGTGGGCCGCAAGCCCGTTCACTCGTACGCGGGACCCGTCCCAGTCCACCGGCTGCGGGGCGCCGTTGACGGTCACCTCGTCGACCGACGCGCCGATGAAGTCGATCCACGTGGCGTCGACGGATGCCTCGAACGTCAGCGTCGACGAGGTGGCGAACGTCGCGGCATCCCTCGATACAGCACCGCGCAGGTCGACCTCGACGTCGACGGTCTTCAGGCGGATGCCGGCGGCTCGGGCCGCCGTCTCGTCACGGGTGAGGTTGGCGGTGGAGGTCATCCCTCCATCGTGTCACGGCCGCGGGCGGGCGCCAGGTGCGCAGGCCGCGGGCCGCACGTGATGCATGCGGCACAACCCGCACGCGCCGAAAGCCAGCCGCCCGCAGCGCGCCCCCGCGCTCAGCGCTCCTGCGGCTCGCCGTCGGGGGCGCCGACCGTCCAGATGGCACCCGTGTCGGCCGAGGGGCGCGCGACCGGGATCCGGGTGCCGAGCACCTGCGCCACGACGTCGTGCGCGATCTTCGCGGCCGACAGGCCTGCGTCGTCGAGGATCTGCTCGCGCGTGGCGTGGTTCAGGAACTCGTCGGGCAGACCGAGCTCGTCGACCGCCGTGTCGACGCCGGCCTCGCGGAGCACCTGGCGCACGCGCGTGCCGACGCCCCCGACGCGGATGCCGTCCTCGATCGTGATGACCAGGCGGTGCGCGGCCGCGAGGCTCACGACCGACGGCTGCACCGGCACGACCCAGCGCGGGTCGATGACGGTCGCGCCGATCCCCTGCGCGCGCAGACGCTCGGCGACCTCGATGGCGAGCCGGGTCATCGGACCGATGCCGACCAGCAGCACGTCCTGCTCGCCGTGGCGCCACAGCACGTCGACGCCGTCGTCGAGCCGTTCGATCGCGGGCTGGTCGGCGGCGACGTTCCCCTTCGGGAACCGCACCACCGTCGGCGCGTCGTCGATCGCGATCGCCTCGGCGAACTCCTCCCGCAGCCGCGCCTCGTCGCGCGGCGCCGCGATGCGGATGCCGGGGACGAGCTGCAGCATCGCCAGATCCCACACGCCGTGGTGGCTCGGACCGTCAGGGCCGGTGACGCCGGAGCGGTCGAGCACGAAGGTGACGCCGGCGCGGTGCAGCGCGACATCCATCATCACCTGATCGAACGCACGGTTCATGAACGTCGCGTAGATGGCGACGACGGGATGCAGGCCGCCGAATGCGAGGCCGGCGGCGGATGCCACGGCGTGCTGCTCGGCGATGCCGACGTCGTACACCCGGTCGGGAAAGCGCTGCGCGAACGGCTGCAGCCCGGTGGGCCGGAGCATCGCCGCCGTCACCGCGATGAGGTCGTCCCGTTGCTCGCCGGCCTCGACGAGCGCGTCGGAGAACACGTCGGTCCACGCGGTGCCACCGCCGCCGCCGAGCGGCTCGCCGGTGACGGGATCGATCTTGCCGACGGCGTGGAACTGATCGGCCTCGTCGTTGCGGGCGGGCTCGTAGCCCTGCCCCTTCTCGGTGATGACGTGCACGATGACGGGCGCGCCGTACGCCTTCGCGAGGCGCAGGGTCTCTTCGAGCACCGGCAGATCGTGGCCGTCGATGGGCCCCAGGTACTTGATGTCGAGATTGGAATACAGCGCCGCGTTGTTCGAGAAGCGCGAGAGGAAGCCATGTGTGCCGCCGCGGACGCCGCGGTAGACGGCGCGCCCGGCGGGGCCGAGCTTGCGGAAGAACGAGTCGGACCCGCGACGGAGGTTCTCGTAGCCCTCGGTCGTGCGCACGCGGTTGAGGTAGCGAGCCATGCCGCCGATCGTCGGCGCGTAGGAGCGACCGTTGTCGTTGACGACGATGACGAGGTTGCGTTCGTTGTCGTCGGAGATGTTGTTGAGCGCCTCCCACGTCATGCCACCGGTCAGGGCCCCGTCGCCGACGACGGCGACGACATGTCGATCGGTGCGCCCGGTGCGGTTGAGGGCCCGGGAGATGCCGTCGGCCCAGCTCAGCGAGCTCGACGCGTGCGACGACTCGACGACGTCGTGCACGCTCTCCGAGCGCTGCGGGTACCCGGCGAGGCCGCCGCGGGAGCGGAGCCCGCTGAAGTCCTGCCGCCCCGTCAGCAGCTTGTGGACGTACGACTGGTGCCCCGTGTCAAAGACGAAGGGGTCGTTCGGCGAGTCGAACACGCGGTGCAGGGCGATCGTCAGCTCGACGACGCCGAGGTTCGGTCCGAGGTGACCGCCGGTGCGTGCGACGTTCTCGATGAGGAAGTCGCGCACCTCCTGGGCCAGCTGTTCCAGCTGGGCCGGCGTGAGCGCATCGAGATCGCGCGGACCGGTGATCGAGGCGAGCAGACTCATCCCCCGAGTCTACGCGGGGACGGTGGCGAAGCAGGCGAGGAGGCACCATGATCGAGGTGTCGGAGGAGGGCGCATGAGTGCGGAGATCGACCCCGAGGTCGCGCCGAGCGGCGGTGGATGCCTCGAATGCGACGCCGCCGGCGGCTGGTGGTTCCACCTCCGCCGCTGCGCGCAGTGCGGGCACATCGGATGCTGCGACGACTCGCTGTCGCGTCATGCGCCGGCCCATGGCGAACGCACCGGGCATCCGATCATCCAGAGCTTCGAACCGGGTGAGGACTGGTTCTGGGACTACCGGACGCGGACCTTCACCGATGGGCCTCCGCTCGCGCCGCCGACGAGCCACCCCGCCGGCCAGAGCGTGCCCCGGCCGAGCGAGCGCGTGCCCGCCGACTGGCTCGACCAGCTCGAGGACCGCTGACCCCGGGCCGCGCCCGGCAGCTCCCCACTCCCGGGCGCGGACGACGAGAGCGCCCGCCCCGGCGAACCGGGACGGGCGCTCTGTGTGCGGGAGGCTCAGACGAGCGAGCGCAGCACGTACTGCAGGATGCCGCCGTTGCGGTAGTAGTCGGCCTCACCGGGCGTGTCGATGCGCACCTTGGCGTCGAAGACGACCGTCTCCTTGCCCTCCGGCGAGAACTCGCTCGGCGCCGCGGTGACCTTGACGGTCGTCGGCGTCGTGCCGCTGTTGAGCTCTTCGAGGCCCTCGATCGAGACGATCTCGGTGCCGTCGAGGCCGAGGCTCTTCCACGAATGCCCTTCGGGGAACTGCAGCGGGACGACGCCCATGCCGATCAGGTTCGAGCGGTGGATGCGCTCGAAGCTCTCGGTGATGACCGCCTTGACGCCGAGGAGCGAGGTCCCCTTGGCCGCCCAGTCGCGCGACGAGCCCGAGCCGTACTCCTTGCCACCGAACACGACGAGGGGCGTGCCCTGCGCCTGGTAGTTCTGGCTCGCGTCGAAGATGTACGACTGCGGGCCGCCGGGCTGCGTGAAGTCACGGGTGAAGCCGCCCTCGACGACATGACCGTCGTTGACGGCGGCGACGAGCTCGTTCTTCAGACGGATGTTCGCGAACGTGCCGCGGATCATGACCTCGTGGTTGCCACGGCGCGAGCCGTAGGAGTTGAAGTCCTTCTGCGCGACGCCGTGCTCGGTCAGGTACTGTGCGGCAGGGGTGCCGGCCTTGATGTTGCCGGCCGGCGAGATGTGGTCGGTCGTGACCGAGTCGCCGAGCGTCGCCATGACGCGTGCACCCTGGATGTCGCTGACCGGGGTCAGCTCCATCGACATGGCGTCGAAGTACGGCGCCTTGCGCACGTACGTCGAGTCGGCGTCCCACTCGAAGATGGGACCCTCGGGGGTCGGCAGGCTCGTCCAGCGCTCGTCGCCGTCGAAGACGGTCGCGTACTGCTTGATGAACTGGTCGCGCGAGATCGACGAGTCGATGATCTCCTGCACCTCGTCGGGCGAGGGCCAGATGTCCTTCAGGAAGACGTCGTTGCCCTCGGCGTCCTTCCCCAGCGGGTCGGTGTCGAAGTCGAAGTGCATCGAGCCGGCGAGGGCGTAGGCGACGACGAGCGGCGGGGATGCCAGGTAGTTCATCTTCACGTCGGGGCTGATGCGCCCCTCGAAGTTGCGGTTGCCCGAGAGCACCGCCGCGACGGCGAGGTCGTTCTCGTTGATCGCCTTCGAGACCTCTTCGATGAGCGGTCCGGAGTTTCCGATGCAGATCGTGCAGCCGTAGCCGACGGTGTAGAAGCCGAGGCCCTCGAGGTCTTTGTCGAGACCCGACTTCTCGTAGTAGTCGGTGACGACCTTCGAACCGGGGCCGAGCGTCGTCTTCACCCACGGCATCTGCTTCAGGCCCTTGTTCCGCGCCTTGCGGGCGAGAAGGCCGGCGGCGATCATCACAGACGGGTTCGACGTGTTGGTGCAGGAGGTGATGGCAGCCAGGGTCACCGCGCCGTTGTCGAGGATATAGTCCTGACCCTCGGGGGTCGTCACCTTAACCGGGTTGGATGCGCCGTGGTCGCCGCTCGAGGCGAGCATGGAGTGCTGGTGCGCGCTCTCGTGCTGGCACGAGACGCCCTCCCCCAACACGTGCTCGTGCTCGACACCTGGCGCGTAGCCGGGGTCGGATGCCGGAAACGTGCCCTCGACCTCGACCGGGACCTCGTTCGCGCAGGCGTAGTTCAGGATGTCCTTCTCGAACTGAGTCTTCGCCTCGGCGAGCAGAATGCGGTCCTGCGGGCGCTTGGGACCGGCGATCGAGGGGACGACCGTCGACAGGTCGAGCTCCATGTACTCCGAGTACGAGGGCTCCTTGTCGGCGTCGTGCCACAGGCCCTGGGCCTTCGCGTACTGCTCGACCAGCTCGACGGCGTGCTCGTCGCGTCCGGTGAGGCGCAGGTAGTCGAGGGTCACGTCGTCGATCGGGAACATCGCGGCGGTCGACCCGAACTCAGGCGACATGTTGCCGATGGTCGCGCGGTTGGCGAGCGGCACGGATGCCACACCTGCGCCGTAGAACTCGACGAACTTGCCGACCACGCCGTGCTGGCGCAGCATCTCGGTGATCGTGAGCACGACGTCCGTCGCGGTCACGCCAGCGGGGATCTCGCCTGTGAGCTTGAAGCCGACGACGCGCGGGATGAGCATCGACACGGGCTGGCCGAGCATCGCGGCCTCCGCCTCGATGCCGCCGACGCCCCAGCCCAGCACGCCGAGACCGTTGACCATCGTGGTGTGCGAGTCGGTGCCGACACAGGTGTCGGGGTACGCGCGCAGCACACCGTCGACGGCGCGGTCGTAGACGACCTTCGCCAGGTGCTCGATGTTGACCTGGTGCACGATGCCGGTGCCCGGAGGCACGACCTTGAAGTCGTCGAACGCGGTCTGGCCCCAGCGCAGGAACTGGTACCGCTCGCCGTTGCGCTGGTACTCGATCTCGACGTTGCGCTCGATCGCATCGGGACGGCCGAACAGATCGGCGATGACGGAGTGGTCGATGACCATCTCGGCCGGCGACAGCGGGTTGATGCGGTTCGGGTCGCCGCCGAGGTCCGTGACCGCCTCACGCATGGTGGCGAGGTCGACGATGCAGGGGACGCCGGTGAAGTCCTGCATGACCACGCGGGTCGGCGTGAACTGGATCTCGGTGTCGGGCTCCGCATCGGGGTCCCATGATCCGAGCGCCTCGATCTGCGCCTTCGTGACGTTCGCGCCGTCTTCGGTGCGCAGCAGATTCTCGAGCAGCACCTTGAGGCTGAACGGGAGCTTCTCGTAACCGGCGACCGTGTCGACACGATAGATCTCGTAGTCGGTGCCGCCGACCGTCAGGGTGCTCTTCGCTCCGAAGCTGTCAACTGTGGACACGTCTCTACTCCTTCTTCGGGGGCACGGGCGCACACGTCTCGCGCCGGCCGATCACTCCATCTTCCCCGGCTCCGTCGCGTGCGGCTAGTGAGGTCGCCCTTACCGACAGCATGCGTGATCGCGGAGAAATTTATCTTGATGTCAAGATAAATCTATCATGCCTCGGAAGACGAGCCGGTTTTCGCGGCGGGGGGATACACGGCGCGGACGGCGAGCCACGTGACCGCCACGAGCGGCGCGAACAAGGGCAGGCCCATGACGAGTTTGAGCGTGCCGAGGGCCGTCGTCGCCTCGTCAGTGCCGGCGAGGTACAGCGGCAACTGCACTGCGAGGCGCACATAGAACAGCGCCGCCCAAGCGATCGCGAGCCAGAAGAAGACGCGCCGCTGACGGGCATCCCCTCGCCAAGCGGTGCCCTCGTTCATGAGGAATCCCACGGCGAGACCGATGAGCGACCAGCCGATGAGCGCGGACACGAGGAAGGCCGTGCCGTAGGCGGCGTTCGTGATGAGACCGGGCACGAAGTTGTCCTGCGCGCGCCCGGTCCAGAGGGCGAGCGCCGCGGCGGCCGCGGCGGCGATGAGCCCGCCGAGCGCCGCACTGATGGTGGAGCGCTGCACCAGACGAATGATCGTGAAGACGGCCGCGAGGCCGACCGAGACGACGAGCGCCAGCACGAGGTCTCGCGTGACGGTGAACAGCAGCACGAAGGCGAGACCCGGCAGCACGGACTCGAAGACGCCGCGCCAGCCCCCCATCGCACGCCAGACGACGTGGCCGGTGTGCGCGTCCTTGGTCGGGTCCATCCCGGCACGACGCGCGGCGCTGCCGAGCGCTTGGCCGAACAGCTCGGACGCCGAGGGCGCGGTCGGCGCGTCGGAATCGGGGCCGTCGCGCCGGGCTCCGCGCTCCGGCTCGCGGTCGCTCGGCGGCGGCGGATCGAGGGGAACGCTCATGCCGTGCCGGGCGCGGCCGGCATCTTCAGCGGGATGAGATCGCGCGGGGGCATCGGAGTGCCGCCGCGGACGACGACGAGCGAGCGGAAGAGGTCTTCGACCTTCGCCGCCGCTTCGACGTCGCCGGTCGCCGCTCCCCCGATCACACCGCGCAGGAACCAGCGGGGTCCGTCGATGCCGACGAAGCGTGCGAGCCGCTTGCCCGGCTTCGCGTCGGGACCGGCGGCGACGGGCACCTCGGCGAGCAGCTCGGGGCCGAGGGGGCCTTCACGCTCTTCCACGCGGCCGCCCTGCTGGCGGATCTGCTGGCGGATCTGCTCGCGCGTCTCCCCCCAGAGTCCGGTCGTCCGCGGCGCCGCGAATGGCTGCACCTGCAGGGTGGAGTCGGCGTAGTCGAGACCGACGGCCACGATGCGACCGGTCTGCTCCTCGACCTCGAGGCGCAGATTCAGCCCCTCGCGGGGCAGCACCTTGATGCCGCCCAGGTCGATGTAGGGCCGCACGGGGTTGGCCTCCGATTCGTCGAAGGGGCCCGTCCCCGCACGGTCGTCGGGGGCCGACTTGCTCTGCAGCTCATCGCTCATGAGTTCGCTCCTGTCTGATAGCCGGTCGACCCGAAGCCGCCGTCGCCACGGACGGAGGCCGGCAGGTCGTCGACCGGGACGAATCGCACCCGGGGCACCGGCAGCACGATGAGCTGCGCGATGCGGTCGCCGACCGCCACGTCGTATGCCTCCGAGGCATCCGTGTTCAGCAGCGAGACCTTGATCTCGCCGCGATAGCCGGCGTCGACGGTGCCGGGAGAGTTGACGATCGTGATGCCGTGGCGGGCCGCGAGGCCGCTGCGCGGAACCACGAACGCCGCGTAGCCGTCGGGGAGCGCGATGCGCACGCCGGTCCCCACGAGCGCGCGTTCGCCCGGCCCCAGCCGGACGGCCTCGGTCGCGACGAGGTCTGCTCCCGCGTCGCCGGGGTGCGCGTATGCGGGAACGTGCGCGGCGATAATGGGAACGTCCACGGATTCGATCACCCCACGAGGCTAATGCACGCCCAGATGAACGCAGACCCTGCCCGCCCACGGAAATCAACCCGGCCGGGTGCCCCCGCGCCGGTCTACCGCGAGCGGCTGAGCCCGTCGCTGTGGACGCTGCTGAGCGCGGCGGTCGCGGCGCCGATGGTCTCGCTGGTCTTCGTGCCACTGGATGCCACGGTCGCGCTCCTCGCCGGACTGGCGGTCGCGGTCGTCATCGTGGCGACGCTCGTGTTCGCCTCGCCGGTCGTCGAGGTGCGGGCGGGCGAGCTGCGCGTCGGTCGCGCGCACATCCCGGTGCGGATGCTGGGCGAGGCGACGGGCGCGACCGGCGACGAGGCCCGCGAGCTGCGCGGGCCCGGACTGCCGCGGACGGCCTGGCATCTGCTGCGCGGAGGGATCGACGGGGTCGTCGCGGTCCGCGTCGACGACGACCGCGATCCGGTGCGGGAGTGGGTCTTCTCGACGCGCACTCCCGACCGGGTGATCGGCGTGATCAGGCGCGCACAGCGCGGCTGATCACGCCGATCCGGAGGCGATCAGGCGGCGCACTCGACGCAGATGGCGCCGATGGAGGTCTCGTGGTCGATCTGGGTGCGGTGCTTGACGAGGAAGCACTCGACGCAGGTGAACTCGTCCTCCTGCGGGGGCAGCACGACGACGTCGAGCTCGAGGTCGGAGAGGTCGGCTCCGGGCAGTTCGAAACCCGAGGGGTTGTCGGCGTCTTCATCGCCGACCGCCCCGGAGAGCTTGTCGGGAACGCGCTCCTTCAGGGCCTCGATCGACTCGCTGTCGTCGTCGGTCTTGCGGGGGGCGTCGTAATCGGTCGCCATGCTCTCACTTCCAGGATCTGACGGGCTCGCCCAACCTCGTGGGCATGGGCCGCATGGCCCGGGGCGGCGATAGTTTGCATGACCCGCCCGCTTTTCGCAAATGCCGGTCATCCACAGCCCGCTTTCCGGCGGGTGCGACGAGAGGAACTCGCGGCGCGCCCGCGATATTCCCGTTGCGGGCGCGCCGCCGTGTCAGCATGGTCGCGGCGCCGCGATGCGGTGTCTTCGCAGGGATCTGGAGGCGTGTCTCGCATGGAGCAGCTCAAAGTCATCGGAATCGAAGAGGGCGTTCTCGTCGTCGCGACCGAGACGGGTGAACGGTTCGCCCTGGCGGTGGACGAGACCCTCCGTTCGCAACTGCGCCGCGTGCAGCGCGACGCCGAGCCTCGCACGCCGCGGCCGAGCCCCCGCGACATCCAGGCCCACATCCGCTCCGGCCTGTCCGCTCAGGAGGTCGCCGACCTGCTGGGCGCGCGACTGGAGGACGTGCAGCGGTACGAGCGCCCCGTGCTGGCCGAGCGCGAGCACATCGTCGACCAGGCGCTGGCGGTGCCGGTGCTGATCGCCGGCGAGCTCGGCGACGACGCCCAGCCGACGTTCGGCACCGCGGTGCGGGCCAAGCTCGCCGACGCCGGGGCGACCGGGGAGCGCTGGACGAGCTGGCGCGAGGAGTCGGGCTGGATCGTCAAGCTCGAGTTCACCGCGAGCGAGGTCGACCACGACGCGCGGTGGAGCTTCGACCCGCGCCGCTCGACGCTGTCGCCGCAGAACGCGGATGCCACGCAGCTCTCGCGCCAGGGATCGCTCCCCGAGGGGCTCATCCCGCGCCTGCGCGCCCTCGACGTCTCGCCGGTGAAGGACTCGTCGCGCTTCGACTCCGGCGCGTTCGGTCCACGCCGCCTCGAGCCCGACGCCGAGATCGTGTCCCGCGACATCCGCCCGACGGTCACCGCCGCGGTGCAGGAGGCGGCGATCAAGCGCGCCCCCGACCAGTCGGTGACCTCCGCCGAGACCGCCGACCTGCTCGAGGCGCTGCGCCGCCGGCGCGGCCTGCGCGAGCCCATGCCGACCGAGCAGGCGGCCACCCCCGCGACGCCGTCGGCGCCCGCGCACGGCGGAGCCGCGCTGTTCGACGCCCTCGAGCCCGGCTACGACGAGAGCGCGCGCGCCGAGGAGGACGACGACACCCTCGATGACACCGTGATCTCCGAGGCGTCGCGCCGCAAGGGACGCACCTCGATGCCGTCGTGGGACGAGATCGTCTTCGGCGCGCGTACCGAAGACGGTTCCTGACCGGCTCAGGGCACGGCATGAGCGTCCGGCGTCAGCCAGCGGAATCAGCGATCTGCGTCAGGGCGCGGCGAACGCGCCGAGGCGGATGAGCGGGACGATCCGCTCCTGATCGGTGAGCGAGCCGTGCTGCCCGATCATCCGCTGCGACTTCTTGTCGGCGAGGCGGTCGTCGTAGTAGGCGATCGCCGCGCGCGCCGCCACGAGCACGTCGCCGATGCGCGGCAGCACCTCGGCATCCACCCGCGGACCATACAGCCCGGCCGCGACCGCCTCCTGCCGGGTCATGACCCACGACCGCTCCCCCTCGCTGTCGCGCCAGCGCGCCGCGATACGCTCGGCCGCGGCCTCACCCTGAGTGGTGTACAGCTGCAGCAGCCGCGGCTCGCCCGCGACGAGGTGGACCTCGTCGAGCAGCAGGTCACCGGCGCCGAGCAGCACCTGCCGATGCGCCGGCACGTCGACCATGCCGTGGTCGGCCGTGACGACGATGCCGGTGCCGGCGCCGGAGAGCTCGGCGAGACGCCGGATCGCGGCATCCACCCGTTCCAGGCCCGCGATCCAGGCGTCGCTCTCCCAGCCCTGTGCGTGGCCGACGGTGTCGAGTTCGGGCAGGTAGACGTAGACGAGTGCGCCGGGGTGGTCTGCGGCGAGGGATGCCGCGGTCTCGATGCGCTCGTCGGGGGTCGCCGCGTCGGCGAAGGTCGCTCCGCGCTGGATCGCGCGCGTGAAGCCGGTCGTGCGGTACGTGCCCTTCGAGACGACGAACGAGGGCAGTCCCGCCTCGGCGCGGCGCTCGAACAGCGGCTGTGCGCGCTGCCACGTGAGCGGATCGAGCCCGTCGGTCTCCCACCCCTTCAGCTGATTCGGGGCCCGGAGCGTCCCCGGCACGAGGCCGCGGTATCCGACGATCCCGTGCTCGCCCGCCCGCGTGCCGGTCAGCAGACTCGTCAGGGCGGTGGCCGTCGTCGCGGGGAAGACGGTGCGCGCGGCATCCTTCTTGCCCATGTGTCCGGTGAGGAACCGCGCGTGCCCCGCGCGCGCCGTCAGGTTGGCGCGGCCGAGGCCGTCGACCACCACGACGATCGCCGAGCGGGCCGCCGGGAACCAGTCGGGGTCGCCCTCGAGCGACCGCATGATCTGCGGCACGACGCCGGTGAGGCTCCGGGCCGTCGGCGGGTCCACGGGTAGGCTGAGACGCATCGGGGCCAGTCTCGCACACGGCGCACACGGCCCCGTCCCGTCACATCTCCCACCAGCGAGGGCACCCGAGTTTCCATGGCAGCTGCGCGCACCGAGTCCATTCCCGAAGGTCACGGCCGCATCGAAGACGTCGACGTGTCGGCGGAGATGCAGGACTCGTTCCTCGAGTACGCCTACTCGGTCATCTACTCGCGGGCGCTCCCCGACGCGCGCGACGGCCTGAAGCCCGTGCAGCGGCGCATCCTGTTCCAGATGGCCGACATGGGGCTGCGCCCCGACCGCGGCCACGTCAAGAGCGCCCGCGTCGTCGGCGAGGTGATGGGAAAGCTCCACCCGCACGGCGACTCCGCGATCTATGACGCGCTCGTGCGCCTGGCGCAGCCGTTCGCCCTGCGCGTGCCGCTCGTCGACGGCCACGGCAACTTCGGCTCCCTCGACGACGGCCCCGCCGCCGCGCGCTACACGGAGGCGCGTCTCGCGCCCGCGGCGCTCGCGCTCACCGAGAACCTCGACGAGGATGTCGTCGACTTCATCCCGAACTACGACGGTCAGTTCCAGCAGCCCGACGTGCTGCCCGCCGCCTTCCCGAACCTGCTCGTCAACGGTACGACGGGCATCGCGGTCGGCATGGCGACGAACATGGCGCCGCACAACCTGATCGAGGTGGTCGCCGCGGCGATCCATCTGCTCGACAACCCCGACGCGTCCACCGCCGACCTCATGCAGTTCGTGCCCGGCCCCGACCTCCCCGGGGGCGGGATCATCGTCGGGCTCGACGGCATCCGCGAGGCGTACGAGACCGGTCGCGGCACCTTCCGCACCCGGGCGAAGGTCTCGGTCGAGTCCCTCGGTCCGCGCCGCACCGGCCTCGTGGTCACCGAGCTGCCCTACATGGTCGGCGCCGAGCGCGTGATCGAGAAGATCAAGGACGCGGTCAACGCGAAGAAGCTCACGGGCATCGCCGACCTCAACGACCTGACCGACCGCAACCACGGGCTGCGTCTCGTGATCGGGATCAAGACCGGTTTCGACCCGAACGCGGTGCTCGAGCAGCTCTACCGGCTGACCCCGCTCGAGGACTCGTTCGGCATCAACAACGTCGCCCTCGTCGACGGCCAGCCGCAGACGCTCGGCCTCAAGCCGCTGCTGCGCGTCTACCTCGACCACCGCCTCTCGGTCGTCACGCGGCGCAGCAGCTTCCGCCTCGCCCGCAAGCAGGAGCGCCTGCACCTCGTCGAGGGCCTGCTGATCGCGATCCTCGACATCGACGAAGTCATCCAGGTGATCCGCGCCTCCGACGACGGCGAGCAGGCGCGCACGAAGCTCATGAGCGTGTTCGACCTGTCGCAGCCGCAGGCCGAGTACATCCTCGAGCTGCGCCTGCGGCGCCTCACCCGGTTCTCCCGCATCGAGCTCGAGACCGAGCGCGACGCGCTGAAGAAGGAGATCGCCGACCTCGAGGCGCTGCTCGGCAGCGACGTGCTGCTGCGCGCGCAGGTCGCCCGTGAGCTCGACGCCACCGCCGAGACGTTCGGCACGCCCCGGCGCACCCTGCTGCTGAACGGCGGCCCGGTCACGCCCCGCTCGCGCGCCGCCGCCCCGGCGGACCTGCAGATCGCGGATGCCCCGTGCCGCGTGTTCCTCACGGCGACGGGCCGGCTCGTCCGCGCCGAGCTCGCCCCGACCGAGAGCGCGGACGGCTCCGGCGACGTCACGGGAGGCGTCGTCGCGCCCACGCGACGCTCGAAGCACGACGGCATCCGCTCGGCAGTGGATGCGACGACGCGCGGCGACCTCGGCGCGGTGACCACCGCAGGCCGGCTCGTGCGCTTCTCCCCCGTCGACCTCCCCTCGGTGCCGGCGAACTCGGTGCAGCCGGCGGCCGGCACGCGGGCCGATCAGTACCTCGCGCTCCCCTCGGGCGAGCACGTCGTGGCGATCGTGCCCCTCTCCGGCGAGATCATCGCGCTCGGCACCGCCCAGGGCACCGTCAAGCGCGTGGCGACCTCGGAGCTGCCCCCCGGCAAGCACGAGGTCGAGATCATCGCCCTGAAACCCGGCGACCGCGTCGTGGGAGCGGGTCTCGCCCCCGACGACGACGACCTGGTCTTCGTCACCTCCGACGCCCAGCTGCTGCGCTTCGGCGCCGACGCGGTGCGTCCGCAGGGGCGTGCCGCGGGCGGCATGGCCGGCATCCGTCTCAGCACGGGCGCCGAGGTCATCGCCTTCCAGCCCGCACCGCGCGACGAGCGCACCGTCGTCGTCACCGTCGCCGGATCGTCGCAGGCGATCGCCGGCACCGACCCCGGCAGTGCGAAGGTGTCGTCGTTCGACGAGTTCCCCGCCAAGGGGCGTGCCACCGGCGGGGTGCGCGCGCAGCGGTTCGTGAAGGGCGAAGACGTGCTCACCCTCGCCTGGGTGGGCGTCGAGCCGCGGGCGCTCGCCGCCGACGGCGCGGTGCGGCAGCTGCCGGCGCCCGGCGCGAAGCGGGATGCCTCGGGCCAGCCCCTCGAGGCGGTCGTGGCCGCCGTCGGCACGGTCATCGGCTGACGGGCTGCTGACCGCCGCGCCGAGCTCTCAGACGAGCGTCACGAGCCCCAGCTGGGTGGCACGGATGAGCACCTGGATGCGGTCGCGCACGCCCCACTTCGCCGTGATGCGGCCGAGGTGAGACTTCACGGTCGCCTCCGACACGTACATCGCCGCCGCGATCTCGGCGTTCGACATGCCCTGCGCGAGGAGCGTCACGACCTCGAGCTCGCGCTCGGTGAGCTCCTCGTCGCGGCCGAGCTCCCGCGTGGCCGAGGCCGCGCCCGACTGCACCGAGGTGACGAGTTCCTTCGCGACCCGCGGCGACAGCACGTAGCCGCCCTCATGGGCGAGGCGCGCCGCGTCGAGGATGCGGTCGGGAGAAGTGTCTTTGACGAGGAAGCCGGATGCCCCCGCGCTCAGCATCGGCACGATCACCCGCTCGGTGCAGAACGTCGTGAGCGCGACGATCTTCAGCCCAGGGAACTCCCGCGTGAGCCGCTGCGTCGCCTCGATGCCGTCCATGATCGGCATCTGCACGTCCATCAGCACGACGTCGGGCTGGGTGGCGCGCACGAGCGTGATCGCGTCGGCGCCGTTGTCGGCTTCGCCGACGAGCTCGAACCCGTCGGCTGACTCCAGGAACACGCGCAGCGCAGCGCGCACCAGCGACTCGTCGTCCACGATGATCACCCGGATGGCTTCAGTCACATCGCCATCTTACGGATGCCCGTGAGCGCCCTCCGCGCGTCGCCGGCAGGACTCCCGTCGGGGACTAGACGAAAGTCGCAATCGATGTAGCCAATGGTCTCTCGTGCGCGGAGACGTCTGTTTGAAGAATCGATTCGAGACCTTGTGGAGGTGATGGAAATGTGGGATTGGCTTGGACGCTGGCTTGGCATCTGGAAGTAATACGACGGCCCCAGAACACGACCGGGAGATAATCGCGGGGTGAATGTTCTGCGAGCCCGCCTGCTCGGATATGTGCGAACCCCCTTCTGGGGGTACCACGCTCTTCCGACGCTGGCACGACGACTGCTGATCGCGCTCGTCGCCATCACGTTGCTGCTCGACTCGATCGGGCGGGCGACGAACGGCGGAACAACCACTGTCGTTTCGGCGATCGTCACCACGACGATCACGGTAGCGGTGGCGCTGTTCGCTTGGCGACCGCCGGTCGCGACGATCGTTCTGAGCATCGCGGGAATCACGGCGGCCATCACGGGCGTGGCTGACAGCCTGCTGGTCGGTGCGGTCATCATCGGACTCGCCGCCTTCACCTGCAGCGCAACACTCACCGGGGTGTACGCACTCGTCTGGGTGGCATGGCTTCTCGCCATCGTCGGCAGACCCGACTCCGGGTTCCACCCGCTCGGTGCGATCATCATCGCGATGATCAGCCTGATGAGCCTCATCATCGCGCTGACCATCCGGAATCAATACGAAAGAGCTCAGGTGTTGGCGACTCAGCTGGAGGCGACGGAGCGCGAGGTGGCGGAACAGCTCCGCCACGAACGCGACCTGATCGCCGACGAGTTGCACGACATCGTGGCGCACGAGATCACGATCGTCGCGCTGCACGCCGCTGTGCTCGAACGAACCGAAGACCGCACGACCCGTTCTCAGTCGCAGACCGCGATCCGCGAGGCGGCGGTCCAGGCGCTCACCGACATCCGCCGCGTGCTCGGCATGGTGCGCGGCGAGGAGAACCTCACACCCGACCGCCTGCCCTCCCCCGACGGCCTGCCGGGGACGATCGCCGTGGTCACCAAGGAGCTCGAACAGGCCGGCATCGAGGTGACGGTGGACGTGCCCGACGACGTGCGACTGCCGAGCGCGTCGATGGTGGCCCTCATCCGCGTCATCCGCGAGAGCGGCACGAATGTCCTGAAGCACGCGACCGGCGCACGCCACGTGCGCATCGCGTTGCGCGTCGAACGCGGGTGGGCGCGCCTCGAGTTCAGCGACGACTCTCCGCCCGCGCGCACGGCCGGCCTGCCGACGTCCGGCTACGGCATCATGCGCCTGCAGGAGCGCTTCCGCCTCTTCGGCGGCTCGTTCCGCGCCGCGCGCGGCCCACAGGGATGGGTCGTGTCGGCCTCACTCCCCCTCGAATCCTGATCCAGAGACCTCTCCCGCCCGCAGACTAGACGAAAGTCGCAGACGATCTATCCGTTCGTCGCGCAAGGGAGCTTCCGCGCGCCCGTACGCTGGCAACTGCCGAGAGACCGGTCCCCAGTCGGTCTCTCATCGAGTGTCTGCTGTGTCGTCTGTGATTTCGGGGACGAGGGCCGGCTTTGCCGCCATCGTCATCACGACTGACGCGCGGATGCCGCGGCGATGGCCCGAAACCGATCCCCCCAGCTCGGTTTCGGGCCCCGCGCGTCTCAGGCGTCGATCGCCTCACGATCGAGGCGATCACTCGACGACACGATGAAGTCGCGGCGAGGAGCGACGTCGCTGCCCATGAGCAGTTCGAACACGCCCGACACCGCCTCGGCATCCCTCACGGTCACGCGGCGGAGGGTGCGCCCGGCACGGTCCATCGTCGTGGTCGCCAACTGGTCGGCATCCATCTCGCCGAGCCCCTTGTAGCGCTGCACCGGCTCCTGCCAGCGGCGTCCGCTCTTGGTGAGCTTCGCCAATAGGGAGTGCAGCTCCTGCTCGGAGTACGTGTAGACGGTCTCGTTCGGCTTCGAGCCCGGATTCATGATGATCACCCGGTGCAGCGGCGGCACCGCCGCGTAGACGCGTCCGGCTTCGATGAGCGGCCGCATGTACCGGAAGAACAGCGTCAGCAGCAGCGTGCGGATGTGCGCGCCGTCGACGTCGGCGTCGCTCATCAGGATGATCTTGCCGTAGCGGGCCGCATCGAGGTCGAAGGAGCGCCCCGACCCGGCACCGATCGTCTGGATGATCGCCGCGCACTCGGCGTTTCCGAGCATGTCGCTGATCGACGCCTTCTGCACGTTGAGGATCTTGCCCCGGATCGGTAGGAGCGCCTGGTACTCGCTGTTGCGGGCGTGCTTGGCGGTGCCGAGCGCCGAGTCGCCCTCGACGATGAACAGCTCCGATTGCGAGACGTCGCTCGTGCGGCAGTCGGCGAGCTTCGCCGGCAGCGACGACGACTCCAGGGCGTTTTTGCGGCGCTGGGTCTCCTTGTGCGTACGCGCCGAGATGCGCGCCTTCATCTCCGAGACGACCTTGTCGAGCACGAGCGCGGTCTGCGTCTTGTCGTCGCGCTTGGTCGAGGCGAAGCGCGTCGTGAGCTCCTTCGCGACGACGTTCGCGACGATCGCACGCACCGCAGGCGTGCCGAGGATCTCCTTCGTCTGCCCCTCGAACTGCGGTTCGGGCAGGCGCACCGTCAGCACCGCCGTGAGACCGGCGAGGATGTCGTCCTTGTCGAGCTTGTCGTTGCCGACCTTCAGCCGTCGGGCGTTCTGGTCGACCTGACTGCGGATGACCTTCATCAGGCCCTGCTCGAAGCCCGCCTGGTGCGTGCCCCCCTTGGGCGTGGCGATGATGTTCACGAACGACCGCATCACCGTCTCGTACCCCGTGCCCCAGCGCACGGCGACGTCGACCTCGCACGTGCGCTCGACGTCGGTGGGGACCATCGCGCCGCCGGGCTGCAGCACGGGCACCGTCTCCGTGAACGTGCCCGAGCCGGTCAGGCGCCAGGTGTCGGTGATCGCCGCGTCGGGCGCGAGGAACTCGGCGAACTCCGAGATGCCGCCGTCGTAGCGGAAGGTCGTGACGGTGGCGCCGGTCTCGGCGGGCGTCGTCTCCGACTCGGCCGACGACTCCGCCGCCGATTCGAGGGCGGCCACCGGGGCCGAGCCGGGTCGCTCGTCGGTGATGTCGATCTGCAGTCCCGGCACGAGGAACGCGGTCTGACGCGCGCGCTGCTCCAGCTCGCCGAGGTTGAACGTGGCATCCTTCGTGAAGATCTGCCGGTCGGCCCAGTACCGGATGCGCGACCCCGTGACGCCCTTCGCGGTCTTGCCGACAACGCGGAGCTCGGAGGCGCGCTCGAACGGCCTGAACGGCGAATCGGGGCCGGGGCCGTCGAAGACGCCCGGCTCGCCGCGGTGGAACGACATCGCGTAGGTCTTGCCGCCGCGGTCGACCTCCACGTCGAGGCGCTCGCTCAGCGCGTTCACGACCGAGGCGCCGACGCCGTGCAGACCGCCCGAGGCCGCGTACGATCCGCCGCCGAACTTTCCACCGGCGTGGAGCTTCGTGAACACGACCTCGACGCCGGTGAGCCCGGTGCGCGGTTCCACGTCGACGGGGATGCCTCGGGCGCGGTCGCGCACCTCGACGCTGCCGTCGGCGTGCAGCACCACGTCGATGCGCGACCCGTAGCCGCCGAGCGCCTCGTCCACGGCGTTGTCGACGATCTCCCACACGCAGTGCATGAGCCCGCGCGAATCGGTGGAGCCGATGTACATGCCGGGGCGCTTGCGGACGGCTTCGAGCCCTTCGAGCACCTGGAGGTGATGGGCGGAATACTCAGCGGTCACAATCTCCAAGCGTATGCCGGGGCGTCGACACCGCGGCGCCGGGACACGCGAGCGTTACCCGACCGTGCTCGGCGCCGAGCCCGCTCCGTACGCGCACAGCGAAATGTGACCGGATCGCGGCATTCTCCCGGCGACCGCGTGGTTGTATGTGAGGCAACCGCACCGCATCACATGTCTCGAGGAGGAACCGAAATGAGCATGTCCACGACCGCCGAGCCCGACGTCCTCGAGTACCGCTTGACCGCGACCGACCGTTGCGACTCCTGTGGCGCCCAGGCCTACATCGCCGCCGAGGTCAACGGCAGCGAGCTGCTGTTCTGCGCGCACCACGGCCGCAAGTACGAAGAGAAGCTGCGCTCCGTCGCCACCTCGTGGCACGACGAGACCGCACGCCTCGCCGACGCCCGCTGATCGTCCGAACGGGCACGGCGGTGGGGGCCGCGTAGACTGACGCCGTCCCCACTGCCGTCCTTCGGAGGATTCGTCATGGCTTCGCGCGGTCTGTCGCCCCTGCACCGAGTGAGCGTGCTGTTCGAGCGCGCGCGCGGTTTCGACTACGCCTCGGTGACCGAACGCGCCCGCTTCACCGCCCGGGTGCACGGCAAGAGCTACCCCCTGGTGCTCGCCGACATGCTCTGGTCGGCCGCACGCCACCGCGTCGGGTTCAACGACTACATCGAGTTCGATTTCGCGATCCTCACGCGCGCCGAGCGCGCCACGTGGGTGACGAGCCCGCTGGCGCTCGAGCTCTCGAACCGGTACGACGATCCGGCGCAGGTACACCGCTTCCACGACAAGATCGACTTCAACCGCGACTTCGACCGGTTCCTCGGGCGCGAGTGGCTGGCGCTCGAAGCGGGCAACGCCGCCGAGCTCGAGGCGTTCGCGCAGCGGCATCCGGTGTTCATCGCGAAGGTGCCGGTGAGCAAGTCCGGCGCCGGCGTGCGCCGCTACGACGCCGCCGATGTCACCGACTGGCCGGCGTTCCACGCCGACCTGCTCGCGAAGGGCGAGGTGCTGATCGAGGAGCGCATCCTGCAGCACGCCGACCTCGAGGCGATCGCTCCCGGCACGGCGAACACGACGCGCGTCACCACGTTCGTACGCGACGACGGCACGGTGGCGATCATCAACATGGCGCAGAAGTTCGGCCGCGGACAGGTCAGCGACCAGGCATCCTTCGGCGGCTTCTACACGGCTCTCCACGAGGACGGCCGCGCGATGGGCATGGGCTACAACACCTCCGGCGCCCTCTTCGAGACGCACCCGGAGACCGGTTACCGCATCGCCGACTACCGGCTGCCGATGATGGATGCCGTGCGCGCGCTCATCACCGAGGTCGCCCTCGTGATCCCGGAGGTGCGCTACGTCGGTTGGGACATCGTCGTGACGCCGACCGGGCCCGTGCTCGTCGAGGGCAACTGGGGCGCGGGCGTCTTCGAGAACAAGCCGACCGCCAGCGGCATCCGGCACGGACACCTGCCCCGCTACCGCGCCGCGATGGGCTGGTGACGGGGCGGCATCCGCGTTCGGGCGTCAGACGCGCCGGATGATGCCCATGGGGGTCGACTGGCGACCCTGACCGAGAGGGTTGTCGGAGAGGATGCGCACGAGCTGCGCCTCCCCCGCCCGATCGAGCGTCGAGCCGAGGATGTTGCCGCCGATGTCGTTGATGTCGACGACGGCGACCGCGCCCGGCGCGCCGAGGAGCGCCTTCAGCCGCTCCGCGACCGCGTCCGGCTCGGTGGGGCCGAGCACGACGGCGCGGTCGTAAGGCGGGATGGTGCCGTCGGTGGGGCCGTCGATCGCGCGCGCCTTGTCACCGGCGATCCGGTAGAAGTCGCCGCGCCGGCCGAACAGCTTCGTGACCGCGCTGACGGCGGCGGCGAAGAGGATCCGCGGGGTGCCGCACTCGCGCAGCGCCATCTCCATCGTCTCGGGCATGCCGAGGCCGATGCCGTACGGCGTCTTGACGACATACTTCGACAGCAGCCGGGCGAGGGGACGCGGCTCGATTTCGTCGAGCGTGTATGAGCGGCCCTGCGTGATCGCGACGATCTTCTCCGTGACGAACAGCGTGTCGCCGGGCTCGACGACCTCGCCGGCGTACTCGGTCACGAACGCGTCGAGGTCGTCGCCCGGCATGACGACCCGCGTGCGGATCGGAATGCGCTTGAACGTGCCCGCATCGGTCGTGACCGACAGCACCTTGCCGTCGTTGGGGGCCTCGTTCATTCGAGGTAGTCCCGCAGCGACTGCGACCGCGACGGGTGACGGAGCTTGGCCATCGTCTTCGACTCGATCTGGCGGATGCGCTCACGGGTGACCCCGAACGTGTCGCCGATCTGGTCGAGCGTCTTGGGCTGTCCGTCGCCGAGACCGAAGCGCATGCGGATGACGCCCGCCTCGCGCTCGCTCAGCGAGTCGAGCAGCGACTCGAGCTGACGCTGCAGCATGGTGAAGCCCACCGCGTCGGCCGGGACGACCGCCTCGGTGTCCTCGATGAGGTCACCGAACTCGCTGTCGCCGTCCTCACCGAGCGGCGTGTGCAGCGAGATCGGCTCGCGGCCGTACTTCTGCACCTCGATGACCTTCTCCGGGGTCATGTCGAGTTCGCGGCTGAGCTCTTCGGGCGTGGGCTCGCGGCCGAGGTCCTGCAGCATCTGGCGCTGCACGCGGGCGAGCTTGTTGATGACCTCGACCATGTGCACGGGGATGCGGATGGTGCGGGCCTGGTCGGCCATGGCACGGGTGATCGCCTGACGGATCCACCACGTCGCGTACGTCGAGAACTTGAAGCCCTTGGTGTAGTCGAACTTCTCCACCGCACGGATGAGGCCGAGGTTACCCTCCTGGATGAGGTCGAGGAACTGCATGCCGCGCCCGGTGTAGCGCTTGGCGAGCGAGACGACCAGGCGCAGGTTCGCACCGAGCAGGTGGCTCTTGGCGCGCCGCCCGTCGCGGGCGACCCACTGCAGGTCGAGGCCCAGCTGGTTCGACTTCTCCGAAGCCGACATGTGCGACAGCTTCTCCTCGGCGAACAGACCCGCCTCGATGCGCATCGCGAGCTCGACCTCTTCGGCCGCGTTCAGCAGCGGCACCTTGCCGATCTGCTTCAGGTAGTCCTTGACCGGGTCGGCGGTCGCACCGGTGATCTGCGTCGAATAGACGGGCACCTCGTCGTCGTCGCTCGAGGAGATGATGATCGCGCCGGTGGGAAGCGGCTCGGTGAAGGCGGGCTTGGTCGTGCCCTCCTCGTCCTCGTCGTCGTCGGAGCCGTCGTCCGAGGCATCCTTCGCGTCCTTGGCGGGCGCCGCGTCGTCGGCGTCGTCCGTCTCGTCGACCTCGATCTCCTCGTCGTCGACCTCGACCTCGTCGTCGGCCGCCTTCTTCGCCTTCGCGGCCGTCACCTTGGTGGCGGGCTTCGTCGCGGCGGGCTTCTTCGCGGCGGTCTTGGCCGCCGCCGGCTTTGCCGCCACGGTCTTGGCGGCGGATGTCTTGGTCGCGGGCTTCTTCGCAGCCGTCTTCGTCGCGGTGCTCTCGGCGGCCTGCTCGGCCACCTCGGTGCCGTCTGCCCTGCGTGTACGGGGGGTCTTCGTGCCAGAAGTCACGTCTCGCCTTTCACCGACGCGATGCGTCGGGGGTTCGGACACTAGTAAGACCCTTGTCAAGTCCAGCGCTTCACCCCGGCGAGGGGATCACGCCGTCGAGACGACGGGTCGAGGTCCTATTGTCGCATACCTCAGACTGCGAACTTGCGCAACACGTCGGGTGTGCGTCCTAACCTCTGTGCGACGCGCCGGAGCGCTCCGGCATTCCGCCGTGATCGGTCAGCGGCGGCCGCGCTTGTCGTCGCCCTCGCGCCGATCGGCGAGGAAGCGCTCGAGCTCGGCGGCGAGTTCGTCGGCGCTCGGCAGGTCTCCGGTGTGGATGATCGGCTGCGCGAGCGTCGACCCCGCCATATAGGCGTCGTAGCGCTCTTCGAGCGTGTGCAGCATGGCCGTGAGCTCGCTGTTGCCCTCGACCTGGTCGTCGACCTTGGCGAGGTAGTCGCGGTTCTCGTCGCGGATCTCGTCGGCATCGAAGACGAGCCCCGTGGCGACCGACAGGGTGTCGAGCCCCGCGATGGCCGCGGCCGGGTACTCGGTGTCGGCGAGGTAGTGCGGCACGAGCAGCACGAACCCGGCGACGGCCTGACCGGCTTCGGCGAGGCGGAGCTCGAGCAGGTGGCCCATCGTCGCGGGGACCTGCGTGTGCGGCTTCCACACCGAATGGGCCTGTGTGAGGTCCTTCCGGGTGCCGCTGACGGTGGTGCCGATCGGCCGCGTGTGCGGCACCGGCATGGGGATGGCGTGCACCCACGTGACGCCGGAGACCTGCAGCCCCTCGGCGAGGCCCACGACCGTCTCGGCGAACGCATCCCACGCGAAGTCGGGCTCGTAGCCGGCCAGCAGCACGAACGGCTGCCCCAGGGCGTCGTGCGCGAGCGACAGCTCGAGACGCGGCGGGCGGTAGTCGACGAGGTGGTCGCCGTCGAAGGTGACGATGGGGCGGCGGGCGCGGAAGTCGAGCAGCACGTCGGCGGAGAACGTGACGACCGGCGACGGGTCGAGGTCGTCGCGGAACAGCTCGATCATGCGGGAGACGGCGCTGCCCGCATCCGTGAATCCGGTCAGCGCGACGACCAGGGGAAGGCCCGCGGGCACGGGAGGTGCCGACGCGACGCGCTCGTAGAGGGGACCGCTCAAGGGCATGCATCCACTGTATGAGCCGCGCGAGGGGGTGCGGCGCTGTACCGCTGACAGCGAACACGCCCCGCTGCGGCGCGGCGGGTCGCCCGCGGGGCGGCAAACCTAGGATGGGATCCATGGCGTTTCCTGAGCTGTCGATCTCTTCCACTCCGCTGACCCAGGCCGATGCCGACGCGCTCGTGCTGGCACTGCCGCCTCTCGATGAGACCGAGGAGCTGCTCGCCGAGTGGCCCGGTCTCGCGGCCGCGCTCGCCGGCGCCGGCTTCGTCGGGTCGCCCGGATCCACCACCCGCGTCGCGCTGCCCGACGTGACCGCCCTGCCCGTGTTCGCGGTCGGCACCGGCGCCGACCCGAGCGCCGCCGCCGTGCGCGACGCCGTCGGTGCCGCGGTGCGCACCACGACCGGCTTCGCCCACCTCGCCGTCGGCGCGCCCGGTCTCGGCGACGACCGCTGGCCCGCCGTCGCGGAGGGCGCCCTGCTCGGCGGCTACCGCTTCGACGACTACAAGAAGACGACCAGCCCCGCGCGCGCCGAGCACGTGAGCCTGCACGGCGCACCGGCCGAAGCGGATGCCTCGCTCCCCCGTGCCCGCACGGTGGCCGCCGCGGCCGCACTCGTCAAGGACCTCGTGAACACCCCCGCGCAGTGGCTCGGCCCGCAGGATCTCGCCGAGGCCGCGCAGGGCGCCGTGGCGGACCTTCCCATCGAGGTGACGGTGCTCGACGAGACCGCGCTCGAGGAGCAGGGCTTCGGCGGCATCCTCGGCATCGGCCAGGGATCCGACCGGCCGCCGCGCCTCGTGCACCTCGACTATCACCCGGAGGGCGCCGACCACCACGTGGCGCTCGTCGGTAAGGGCATCACCTTCGACACCGGCGGGCTCTCGCTGAAGCCGCCGGCGGGCATGGTGGGGATGAAGTTCGACATGGCGGGCGCGGCGACCGTGCTCGCGGTCGTGCGCGCCGCCGCGGAGCTCGGACTGCCGATCCGCGTGTCGGGCTGGCTGTGCGTTGCCGACAACATGCCCTCGGGCCGCGCCCTCCGCCCGGGCGACGTCGTGCGCATCGCCGACGGCCAGAGCGTCGAGGTGCTCAACACCGACGCGGAGGGCCGCGTGGTGCTCGCCGACGGCCTCGTCGCGGCGAGCCGCACCCGACCCGACCTGATCGTCGATGTGGCGACGCTCACCGGGGCGATCATCGTCGCGCTCGGTCACCGCCACACGGGCGTGATGGGCGACGACGACGCGGTCGCCGCGTACCTCGCGGCCGCCGAGCGCGCCGACGAGCTCGCCTGGCACCTGCCGCTGCCCACGCACATGGAGGACGAGCTCGACTCCCCCATCGCCGACCTGCAGAACGCCAAGATGGGCGACACCTCGGGCGGATCGCTGTTCGCGGGACTGTTCCTGCAGCGCTTCGTAGGCCGCGTCTCTGATGATGACGACGCGCCGCGCATCCCCTGGGTGCATCTCGACATCGCCGGCAGCGGCACCGCCAAGGCATCCTTCGGCGCGACCGACAAGGGCCCGACCGCCGCAACCGTGCGCTCGCTCGTCGCTCTTCTCGAGGAGGCAGGGCGATGACCGAGCACACCTTCGACCTCGTCGTCCTCGGCGGCGGCAGCGGCGGCTACGCCACCGCGATCCGCGCCTCCGAGCTCGGCCGGAGCGTCGCCGTCATCGAGAAGGACAAGGTCGGCGGCACCTGCCTGCACCGCGGCTGCATCCCCACGAAGGCGCTGCTGCACACCGCCGAGGTCGCCGACCATGTGCGCAGCGCTGCGGGCGTCGGCGTGACCGCCTCCCTCGAGGGCATCGACGCGACGGCGGTGACGGCGTACCGCGAGGGCATCGTCGCGAAGAAGTACGCGGGGCTGCAGGGGCTTCTGAAGGCCCGCGGCATCACCGTCGTCGAGGGCGAGGGGCGTCTCCTCACCGACCGCGGGGTGGCCGTCGGCGACGACGTCTACCGCGGCGCGGACGTCGTGCTCGCCACCGGGTCGTACAGTCTCACGCTGCCCGGTCTCGAGATCGGCGGCCGGGTGCTGACCAGCGAGGGCGCGCTGGCGCTCGACGTCGTTCCCGAGCGCGTGATCGTGCTGGGCGGCGGGGTCATCGGCGTCGAATTCGCGAGTGTGTGGCGCTCGTTCGGGGCCGAGGTCACGATCGTCGAGGCGCTCGACCACCTCGTCCCCAACGAGGACATCGCCCTCAGCAAGGGTCTCGAGCGGGCGTTCCGCAAGCGCGGCATCGGGCAGAAGCTCGGCGTGCGTTACGCGAGCGTGTCGCAGACGGATGCCGCGGTCTCGCTGACCCTCGAAGACGGCACCGTGCTCGAGGCCGACTACCTGCTCGTCGCCGTCGGTCGCGGGCCCGCGACCGACGGACTCGGATTCGATGAGGCCGGTGTCGCGCGGGAGCGCGGCTTCGTGACCGTCGACGAGCGACTGCAGACGTCGGCGGCGCACATCTGGGCGGTCGGCGACATCGTGCGGGGCCTCCAGCTCGCCCACCGCAGCTTCCAGCAGGGCATCTTCGTCGCCGAGCAGATCGCGGGCCTGTCCCCCGTCGCGGTGCCCGAGGCATCCATCCCGCGCATCACCTACTCGAGCCCGGAGGTCGCCTCCGTCGGACTCACCGAGGCGCAGGCGCGGGAGCTGCACGGCGAGGGGGTGCAGACGTACGAGTACAACCTCGCCGGCAACGCCAAGAGCGAGATCATCGGCACCGCCGGCCTCGTCAAGGTCGTGCGCACGGAGAGCGGACCGATCGTCGGCGTGCACCTCATCGGCGACCGCGTCGGGGAGCTCATCACCGAGGGCCAGCTCGCCGTCGGCTGGGAGGCGCACCCCGAAGACCTCGCGCCGCTCATCCACGCGCATCCGACCCAGAGCGAGGCTCTCGGCGAGGCGTTCCTGGCGCTCGCCGGCAAGCCGCTGCACGCCCTCTGACACCCGCCCCGTGCGCGGGTCACTAAGCTAGAACGACATCGGACTTTTTTGAAGGAGACACAGTCATGAGCACATCCGTGGTCCTCCCCGCGCTCGGCGAGAGCGTCACCGAGGGTACGGTCACCCGCTGGCTCAAGAACGTCGGTGACACGGTTCAGGCCGATGAGGGCCTGCTCGAGATCTCGACCGACAAGGTCGACACCGAGATCCCGTCTCCCGTCAGCGGCGTCATCGAGGAGATCCTCGTGAGCGAGGACGAGACCGTCGAGGTCGGCGCGATCCTGGCCAAGATCGGCGACGGCAGCGGTTCTGCGTCCGCCGGTGACGCGCCCGCCGCCGAGGAGCCGCAGGCCGAGGCCGCCCCGGCTGCCGAGGCGCCCGCCGCCGAGGCACCCGCCGCCGAGGCACCCGCGCAGGTCAGCGAGCCGGCCCAGCCCGAGACCGCCCCCGAGCAGGCCGTCGACACGCCTGCGCCCGCCGCCTCCGGCGACGCGAAGGACGTCGTGCTGCCCGAGCTCGGCGAGAGCGTCACCGAGGGCACCGTGACCCGTTGGCTCAAGCAGGTCGGCGACGACGTCGCCGTCGACGAGCCGCTGCTGGAGATCTCGACCGACAAGGTCGACACCGAGATCCCGTCGCCGGTCGCCGGAACCCTGCAGGAGATCGTCGTCGGCGAAGACGAGACCGTCGCCGTCGGCGCCGTGCTCGCCCGCATCGGCTCGGGTGCACCGGCAGCCGCGCCGGCCGCCGAGACTCCCGCGCCGGCCGCCGAGGCTCCCGCGCCGGCCCCCGCTGCGGCTCCGGCGGCTGCCCCGGCCCCGGCCGCTGCTGCTCCCGCCAACGCGCCCGCCCCGGCTGCCGCTCCGGCCGCTGCGGCTCCCGCTGCCGAGGCATCCGACGACGACGTCACAACGTACGTGACGCCGCTCGTTCGCCGCCTGGCCCAGCAGCAGGGCGTCGACCTCGCGAGCGTGACCGGCACCGGTGTCGGTGGCCGCATCCGCAAGGAAGACGTGCTGAAGGCGGCAGAGGCGGCCAAGACGCCGGCCGCCGCCTCCGCACCCGCCGCCTCCGCACCCGCCGCTCCCGCCGCCCCGGCGCTCGAGGTCTCGGAGCTCCGCGGCACGACGCAGCCGATGTCGCGTCTGCGCAAGGTGCTCGCCGAGCGCGCGGTCGCCTCGATGCAGCAGACCGCTCAGCTGACCACGGTCGTGAAGGTCGACGTCACGAAGGTCGCCGCCTACCGTGGCGCCGTGCAGTCGGACTTCGTGGCGAAGACCGGCGGGAAGCTGTCGTTCCTGCCCTTCTTCGTGCTCGCCGCGGCGGAAGCCCTCCAGGCCTACCCCGTGATCAACGCGACCGTCAACGGCACCGACATCTTCTACCCCGCCACCGAGAACATCTCGATCGCGGTCGACACCGAGCGCGGCCTGCTGACGCCCGTGCTGCGCGACGCGGCCGGCAAGTCGCTCGCGGAGATCTCCTCGGAGATCGCCGACCTCGCGGCCCGCACGCGTGACAACAAGCTGAAGCCCGATGAGCTGGCCGGCGGCACCTTCACGGTGACCAACACCGGCTCGCGCGGCGCGCTGTTCGACACTCCGGTGGTCTTCCTGCCGCAGTCGGCGATCCTCGGCACGGGCGCGGTCGTCAAGGAGCCCGGTGTCGTCAAGGTCGACGGTGTGGATGCCATCGGCATCCGCTCGTACGTCTACCTCGCACTGTCGTACGATCACCGCATCGTCGACGGCGCCGACGCGGCCCGCTTCCTCGGTGCGGTGAAGAGCCGCCTCGAGACGGCGGACTTCGCCCCGCAGCTCGGGATCTGATCCGATCCCACCCGGTCATGGCTGATCCGCGACGTCGTACACGTCGCGGATCAGCCATTTTCCGTCGACGCTGACGAGCACCAGGATCTGCGCCGCCCCGCTGCCCATCGCCTCTGCCTCGGTCGGCTCGGTCGGAGGCTCGGTGCCGGCCGCGGCCGGCTCGAGCCGGAAGACGGCGACCCCGCCGTACTCGTCGACGAGCGTGATGACCGGTTCGGTGGGGCTCGTGACCAGTCCGGACAGCGGCTCCGCCGTGGCATCCTCGCGCAGCACCGCGCAGGACTCCGGCTCGGGAGTGCAGGCCGCGACCGCCCGCACGATCTGACGTGCCGCCTCCTCGAGGTCGCCGCCCTCCGAAGGCGGGGTCGTCGCCGGGGACACCACGGCATCGGGCGTCGCCGGATCGCCGGCCGCCGGCTCCGTCGCGGGGTCGGCAGACGCGTCGGCGGGGGCGGTCGCCGCGGGATCGACGGCGGCCGACGCGGAGCCGGGTGAGGGCGAGACGGGTGCCCCGTCGGCGGCGCGCGACCCGGGTTCGGGCCACAGCAGCCCCCCGAGGAGCACGACGGCGCCCACGGCCGCAGCGATCAGCAGCGGCGCTCGTCTCTTCGCGCCCGTCGCGGACGTCGCGGCGGCGGGCTGCGCGGCACCGCCGCCGCGGCGGCTGCGGGCGTCGACCTCACCCCGATCGGCGGCGCGGGCCGCGCGCCCGCCCCTCCGCGCAGACCCCGCCGCGCGCACCGATCGCTCGCGTCGTCGCTCGCCCATGCGGGCGGGGAGGGCGACCAGCGAGCGCAGCGCCTCCGCGACCCGCGCCGCCCACTCCGCGTCGGTGAAGCGCGCGAGCCACGATTCCGCGGCCTCCGGCGTCGCCGTCCGCCGCAGCGAGTCCGCGCGCCGCGGCGCGATCGACTCCTCCGCGCCGTCCGACGCCGCCCGCGCGAGCGCTTCGGGCGCTGCCGCCGCGAACAGGGCCTCCTCGCAGGAGGCGACATTGGCCGCGTGCAGACGGGGCGCCGCCACGAGCCGCGCCGCATCGTCGAGCGCGTCGGCGACCTCGCGAGCGGTGCGGTGCTCTCCCCGCGATGCCGGCGGCGCCCACAAGGCCGGCGCCTCCCGTGCTTCCTGCGCGCGCATCAGCTCGGCGAGCTCGGCCAGGAGGTCGGCGGCGTCCCCCGCCCACCGCCGGTCTCCGCCGGCGGCGAGCACCGGGCGACCACCGGCATCCACCCACCACGCACCCGCCTCGATCCCCGCGCGACGCGCCTCCTCCGCCGCGCGCAGCACACTCACCGCGATCGTCACGGCCTCGCCGGGCGGGGTGGCGGCGCCCACGAACGAGACCAGACGCTCGGGGCAGTGGATCATCACCGCGGCGTGACCGTCCGCGGTGCGGGCGAGGTCGTGCGGCACGAGCAGGTGCCCGTCCGGCCGGCACCGCCACACCGCCGCGGGGAGGAGGTCGACGTCGACGTGGACGGTCTGCGGGTCGCCCGCGTGCAGCGTGCCCGGGTAGGGTGCCTCGTCGGCGCGCAGCCGCCGGAGCGCCGCGGGCGGGTCGAGCAGAACGATCGGGGCGATGACGGACATGCCCCGAGTGTGGCGCGCCCGGCCGCGGCGCAGAGCACGGAACGGCCCGATTGTGGACAGATCCGCTCGGGCGCGCGTTGGGGAGGAGGCGCCGCTCGAGCGCCCCCGACCGGCGCGAGGCCCGGTGAGTGGGACGGGGCCCGCGACGGTAGGCTGTCTGCATGGCCTCCCGCAGTACCGCGCCCGAGAAGCGCCCCGGATTCTTCGCGCAGTTGCGCTCGCTGTTCACGTTCACGAAGGCAGAGTTCTCGTGGCTGGGCTGGGCGCTCATCGGCATCGTCGTGCTCGGCGTCGCGATCGGGCTGCTCATCGGCTTCCTGATCCCGCCGGTCGCGGTGTGGAGCGTCATCCTCTGGGCCCTCACCGGTCTGATGTTCGGCATCCTGGGCGCGATGGTGCTCCTCACGCGTCTGTCGACGCGCGCGATGTACAAGAAGCTCGACGGGATGCCGGGAGCTTCGGGCCACGTGCTCTCGACCTCGCTCGGGCGCAACTGGGTGGCATCCGACATGCCCGTCGGCGTCAACCCGAAGACGCAGGACGCGGTCTACCGCGTGATCGGCCGGGGCGGCGTCGTCCTCGTCGCGGAGGGCTCGCGCGGGCGCCTCACCCGTCTCGTGAACGACGAGAAGATGAAGGTGCAGCGCGTCGCCTCCGGTGTGCCGATCCAGGTGATCTACGTCGGTCACGGCGAGGGCGACGTGCCGATCTCGAAGCTCTCGTCGACGATCAAGTCGCTGCCGAAGAAGGTCGACCGCACCACCATGGCCGCCGTCGTCAAGCGCGTCGACTCGGTGTCGCAGTCGGTGACGTCGCTGCCGATCCCTAAGGGCGTCGACCCGATGCGCGCGCGGGCGCCGCGTCCGCGCTGATCCGCGAGCGGGTCCGGTCAGCGGCGGAGAAGCACCGTGCCGGCTGCCTTGTCGTGCAGCCCGCGCTGGTCGGCATCCCAGATGACCGCGGGGATCACGAGGCACAGGAGCACCGTCCGCACGATCGGACGCCAGAGCCCCACCCAGCCGCCGGTGACGAGCTGCACGCGCATGCCGAGTAGGCGATGGCCGGGGCTGCCGCCGAGCGTCGGGATGAACACGATCTGCACGATCGCGAACACCACGAGGGTCGCGAGCGAGTCGTAGGCGAAGAACGCGATCGACACGATCACGGCGCACGCCCAGTCGATCGCGAGGGCCGCGATACGTCGTCCGGGGCGGGCGATGCTGCCGCTTCCCGCCGACGGCAGGCCCAGACGCTCGCCCGGATAGGAGTTCTCGGCAGCGGCATCCGTCACTTCATCAGCCTACCCGCGGCCTCGCGCGCTCCGAGCCGGGGGGCTCGTAACATCCTCGAAACACGGGGGATACTGGGGAGCAACCCTCCCCCGCTAGCGTGAGCGCGAGCCTGATCCCGTCAGCTCAGTTCCGCACCCGATCTTGGAGACTCCATGTTCAAAGATTCATCCGAGGTGCTGAAGTTCATCCAGGACGAGGACGTCAAGTTCCTCGACATCCGTTTCACGGACCTTCCTGGTGTGCAGCAGCACTTCAATATCCCCGCATCGACCGTCGACGAGGAGTTCTTCACGGTCGGTCAGCTCTTCGACGGCTCGTCGATCCGCGGTTTCGCGAACATCCACGAGTCGGACATGCAGCTGATTCCGGATGTCTCCACCGCGTACCTCGACCCGTTCCGCGAGGCGAAGACGCTCATCATGCTCTTCGACATCTACAACCCGCGCAACGGTGAGATCTACTCGAAGGACCCGCGTCAGGTCGCCAAGAAGGCGGAGAAGTACCTCGCCTCCACCGGCATCGCCGACACCGCGTTCTTCGCCCCCGAGGCGGAGTTCTACATCTTCGACGACGTGCGCTACGAAGTGAAGCAGAACAGCTCCTTCTACTCCGTCGACTCCGAAGAGGGCGCCTGGAACACCGGCCTCGCCGAAGAGGGCGGCAACCTCGCCAACAAGACCCCCTTCAAGGGCGGCTACTTCCCCGTCTCCCCCGTCGACAAGACGGCCGACCTCCGCGACGACATCTCGCTGCACCTGATCGACTCGGGCCTGATCCTCGAGCGTGCGCACCATGAGGTCGGCACCGGCGGCCAGCAGGAGATCAACTACCGCTTCGACACGATGGTGCACGCGGCCGACGACATCCTGAAGTTCAAGTACATCGTCAAGAACGTCGCCGAGCAGTGGGGCAAGGTCGCGACCTTCATGCCCAAGCCACTCTTCGGCGACAACGGCTCGGGCATGCACACCCACCAGTCGCTGTGGCTCGAGGGCAAGCCGCTCTTCTACGACGAGAAGGGCTACGGCGGCCTCTCCGACATCGCCCGCTGGTACATCGGCGGCCTCCTCGCGCACGCACCCGCGGTGCTCGCCTTCACCAACCCGACGCTGAACTCGTACAAGCGCCTGGTCAAGGGCTACGAGGCCCCGGTCAACCTGGTCTACTCGGCCGGCAACCGCTCCGCCGCGATCCGCATCCCGATCACCGGCTCGAACCCGAAGGCGAAGCGCATCGAGTTCCGTGCGCCGGATGCCTCGGGCAACCCGTACCTCGCGTTCGCCGCGCAGATGATGGCGGGCCTCGACGGCATCAAGAACCGCATCGAGCCGCACGAGCCCGTCGACAAGGACCTTTACGAGCTTCCCCCCGAGGAGGCGAAGAACATCCCGCAGGTGCCCAACTCGCTGCTCGACTCGCTCGAGGCGCTGCGCGCCGACCACGAGTTCCTGCTCGCGGGTGGCGTGTTCACGCCGGAGCTCATCGAGACCTGGATCGAGTACAAGATCGAGAACGAGATCAAGCCGCTCGCCGCGCGCCCGCACCCGTTCGAGTACGAGCTGTACTTCGGGGTCTAGCCAGATTCCGCATGATTCCGGGACGAAACGGGCGTCTAGTCCGCATTTAGTCCGCAGAATCCTCGAGAGAGCCCTCAGGGTCCGCACCCTGGGGGCTCTTTCGCGCACCCAGGACCGCGGCGACCGCGGCCCGTGAGGTGTCATCCGTGTCTGGCCACAGGTGCCCATACGTGCGCAGCGTCACGACGGGCGACGCGTGCCGCATCCGCGTCTGCACGACCTTGATGTCGAGGCCCGCAGCGATCAGGAGCGACGCGAAGTAGTGCCGCAGGTCGTGGATACGGAAGCCCTCGGGCAGACCCTTGACGCCGCCCCGAGTGTCCGACCAGACCCGGTTGAGTTGCCACGCAGTAACCCCGCGGCCGAACACGCCGGGCACGATCATCCGCACGCCGGCGTCCCCCTGCAGCATCGTCGTGAGCTCGGCGGGGACCGGGATCGTCCCGGCCGACGCATCCGACTTCAGGTCCTCGTCGTCGTGCTGCGCTGACACGGTGATCGAGTGCCCGTCCCAGTCGACGTCGTCACGCGTCAGCGCGGCCATCTCCCCCGCCCTCAGGCCCGCGAACGCACCCAGGAGCACCATCGACCGATACTCCTTCGGCAGGGCGTCGTACAGTGCCCACACCTGCTCCGTCGTCGCGACGTAGGGGCGTTGCAGGGGCGTGGGCGGCGACGTGCGCCTCGACACCGGGTTCCGGGTCAGGACGCCATCGTGCACGGCATCCTCGAGCACCTGATGCAGGCGACGATGGATCGCGTACACGTACGAGCGGGCGTACTTCTGCGACAGCTCCGCCATCCACTCCTTCACGTCGGACGGGCGAAGCGTCCGCACCTGCCGGGTGCCGAACTTCTCCCGGATCAGCTTCACGTGCACGGCCGCGGACTTCACCGTCCCCGCCTTGTTGCCCGCGTACCCGGCGGTCCACTTGTCGAGCCACTCCCCGACCGTCATCTTCGACGTCGAAGGGTCGACCCACGTGCCAGCCTTCATCGCGCCGATCGCGTCGTCGAGCCATGCCTGAGCGTCGCGCTTCAGCTTCGCGTGCTTCGAGTACTCACGGCCGTCCGGGCCCCGGTAGCGGGCCCGCCAGACGCCGTCAGGCCTCTGCTTGACGCTCGCCATCGGCGCTCTGAACCCCTCGGTTGACCTCGCTGAGCCGCGCGATCCACGTCCCTCGCTGCCGTTCTTCGATGTCTTCCAGATCCTCGTCTGTCGTTCCCGATAGCAACTGTTCCCGAACCGAGTCCGCGAGGCTTTCCGTTCGGTACTCCTCGAGGACGTCCTCGACACTCGTTCCAATCCAACAGTCCCCGAGCTCTCGCAAGAATCCCGTCTGATCCTCGGGTGCTACGGCGTCCAGGGAGAAGGCGAGGTTGACCCGAGCAGCATCGAATGCTTTGAGGCTCGCCAGGAGCGTCTCGTAGGCGTCTCTGGCTGCGGACCCTGCAGCGAAGGCGTCGGATGCGGCGTCGCTCTTCGACAAGAGGTGGAGGTTGCTCCGACCCATCACCTGCGCAAGCGCTTCTGCCTCAGAGAGTCTGAGCGGGCGTTCGCCCTTTTCGATGCTCCATACCGTCGCCTGCGACCACTTGAAGCCGAGCTCTCTCATCGCACTTGCGAGGTCCTTCTGGCTCCGGTCCCCGCGCCATGCGGCGAGATTCCGGCCTATCTGTTCATCCGTAAGCATGCGTCAACCCTAGTGGTTGCCGACGCTCAGTTCTAGTGAACACGCATTGCTAGTTGCTTTCGACTCGGGATTGTGGTGTATGGTCGACTCCAGAAGGAAGTCAGCAACGACTAGAAATGAGAGTCTCGATCATGACCCGTACCGCAATCGGCGAGGTGCTGCCGGACATCCTGTTCGTACCCGAGGTGGCGGAGCGTCTCCGTCGCTCCGTCGACAGCGTCCGCTGGCTCATCAACACAAAGCAGCTGAAGGCAGCGAAGCTCGGAGGCCGCGTGTGCGTGCGCTCGTCCGACCTCGAGAAGTTCATCGAGGACGCGTTCGCGGAGGCTTCCTGATGAGCACCGCCGGCAAGGCATTCAACGCGTACCAGTTCGCGAACTGCGACGGATCTCTCACGATCGGCGACACCACGATCCGCATCAGCCGGAAAGTCGCGAGGTCCATCATCCCTCTGCTCTCGGTGCGGGAGCAGAGGGCCACATGTTCGCCGCGGAGATGAAGGCGGACGAGCAGTGACCACCACCAAGAAGAATGCCCCCGACGTGAGCTGCAACTCAGTCGAGGGCGAAGACCGAAACCCTACGAAAGGAACGATCGTGAACGAGGCTACCAGCGTACCAAGCTCCGCCGACATTGAGCGGGGGCTGTTCAGGGCGCACGGGGAGAGATACGCGGCCCTCGTCTGGAACCACGCCAACGACCTCGAGTTCGTAGACCAGGTTCTCGCCGACATGGTCGACGACGACGGGCGTGTGTCCGAGCGTCACCTCCGCCACGTCTTCCGGTTCGCCCTCATGCGCCTCGCCGACGAGCTACGCCTCACGTTCCCGACGCGCCCCGAGTTCCCCGAGGTGACCAAGTGACCGTCGTCGATGCCCGGTTCGCGGGAGGGCCCATTCTCATCGACCAGGGTCACGCCACCTACGACGCCGCGACCAAGCTCGTCACGGTCATGGCGCCCGGCTTCGACATCGCCCTGTTCCCTCACGAGGCACGCGCGTTCGCCCAAGCCCTCCTCGACGCCGCTACGGATGCCGAGAAGCGCACCGTTCGTCTGCGCCGTCCACGGGCCGTAGACGAACACCTGCAAGTACTTGACGACTGACATCCGGGGGTCGCATCCCGCGGCCCCCACCACCCTCTGTAGCTCAGCGGAAGAGCACCGACCTTCTAAGTCAGGATGCCGCTGGTTCGAACCCAGCCAGAGGGACGCAACGAAAGGGAGGCCCCCGATGACCGATGGACGCATACCCGGCAAGTGGATCGCTGAACCCCGCTTCGCCGAGATGAGCGTCGACGCCTGGTGCGTGTTCACCAAAGCGATCGCGTGGTCGAACGAGGCCGGGACCGACGGCGTCGTCAAGCGTCGCTACCTCTCACAGTTCCACCCTTCCGGCGAGACCCAACCCGCCGCATACAAGGAGCTCGCAGACCTCGGCCTATGGGCACCCACCCCCGACGGATACGCCTTCAAGGACTGGGCCAAGAAGGCACACCTCGGAGGGCTCGGACAGTCGACCGCAGCACAAGTGCAGAAGAACCGCAACGCGAGCAAGGCCACATCCAAGGCGTACCGAGAGAGGGCCAAGGGTGACCAGTCACGTGACACTGTCACGCCAGCCGGTCACGTAGGACAGGACAGGACAGGACAGGCTGAATACGGAAGCACAGTTCTCGACGACGATCTCGGGAACGTGAACGCACAGACGGGCGAGGTCCTCGATGCTATGCCGGTGACCAGTTGGCCGGTTGCTGAGATCCCCGGGGCGAAGAGTTGCGTCGTGTGCGGTCAACAGGTGAGTGGGCAACTCGATCAGTGGGGGTTGTGCTCGAAGGTCAGCGAACCTCACCGTGAGGCGCGTAAGCGGGTGGCGGCATGACGCATCATCACCGGCATCCGACCTACCAGCGGAACGCCCGCATCATCCGGAAGACCACCCGTGCAGCACACACCGCGGGCATCCCTGTCACCTGCATCGGATGCGGCAAACCCATCACCCCCGACCAAGCCTTCGACATCGGCCACCGAGTAGACGCAGGAAGAGGCGGCACCCACGACCTCACCAACCTCGGACCACAACACCGACGAGAGAACCGAGCAGCCGGCGGCAGAGTCGGCGCAGCCATCACACACCATCAATCCCGCACCGCGAGAGGACTACCTACATGGTGACCGTTCCTTTGACCGACCCCGGTACGTCCCCCAGCAAGGCCCTCACAGCACGATCTTTGTTCGACGAGGCGGAGTGGCTTGAGGTTCGGGGTCGCGCGTTGCCGCCGTTGGTGGTCTCGGAGCTTGTGACGACTGAGGCGGATCGTGCTGAGTTCCTGCGCGGCGCGACGCTCCTGCGGTTCTTCGGTGAGCGTGCGATGGTCGGCCGTGAGCCGAAGCCGCAGCAGCTGGTCGTGGTCGATGCTCTCGCCGCGGGCGCTCAGAAGAACGCGGTGCTCCTCCCCCGGCGGTCTGCGAAGTCGACGACGCTCATCGCGGTCGGGCTCGGACGGGCGGAGGCCCGGGAGGATTACCGCGTCGGTGTCCTCACGATGACGACGGGTAAGGCGGGTCGGTCCCGTTTCATGAAGGATGTCGCGCCGGCGTTGGAGCGTGTCCCCGGTGAGCACAAGATCGTCAGGTCGGCGGGGCAGGAGCGTGTCGAGTTCCCGTCGGGTGGGATGGTGCAGTGGCTGTCGTCGCTCGAGGATCTGCGCGGTGAAGCGTTCGACCTGATCATTCTGGATGAGGCGGGAGAGCCGGACCCGCAGAAGGTGCAGGATGCGCTCGCGGCGGCGCTCCCGACGTTGGACACACGCCCGGGCGCGCAGATCGTCGTGGCGGGCACGGCGGGCAAGTACCGGACCGGGAACATGCTGTGGGAGTGGCTTGAGCTTGGGCGCGGCGGGCGGGCGGGGATCGTCGAGTACGGGATGCCGGACACGGTGCAGGACGAGGACGTCGCGACGTGGGACGCGATCCGTGATCTCGTGGTTGCTTCTCATCCGGGGATCGGGACGTTGACGACGGAGGACACGATCCGGGGGAACTACGAGACCTTGCCGCGGATCGTGTTCCTCGCGGAGTACGGCGGGATCTTCGGCGATGAGGGCGGGACGACATCCCTCTTCGACCCGCTCAAGTGGGCGCGTACTGGGTCGGATGATGACCCGGGGAAGGTGTCGCCGCCTGAGCGATGGTCTATCGCCTTCGCCCCGCACCCTGACCAGTTGTGCGTGTCGATCGTCGCCGCGTGGCGGGATGAGAAGGGGCGGGCGGTGCCGATGCTCCTCGAGCGGATCACGGGGATAGACGGGGCGGTGCCGGCGCTCAGGAAGCTGTGGGCGAAGTACAAGGTCCCGATCGTGTACGACGCGGGTAACCAGGTGGCGCAGTTGATCGTCGAGAAGGTGAACCAGCAGCGCGGTGGTGTGCGGCCGAGGTTCGAGACGTACACGTTCGCGGACGTGAAGCGGGCTGCGTCCCTGATCGTCGATGACGTCGACCGGGAGAACGTCGCCCACTGGGGTCGGCAGGTCGAGCTCAATGAGGCGATCTACAAGTCCGTGAAGCGTAAGTCGGGTGATCGTGGATGGCTGGTGGGCCGCAACCCGAAGCAACCGAATGATGATGTGACGGGGGTTGAAGCATGGGCTATGGCGCAACTGCATTACGACACGACGAAACCGAAGTCTCGGGCGCGGGGGCGGGTCGCAGCGTGAAGCGCATCAGCCTCGACGTGTCCTCTTCGGGGGTAGTCGTGAGGTGCGCGGATTGTGACTTCTGGACGGCGTTCCGGTTCACGAGGCGTGAAGGGTGGGAGGCGGCGCGGGAGCATGAACGGCGGGCGCATCCGGGTGCTCGGCAGGCGACGACGGCCCTGCATTACTACCGCAACACGCCGCGCTGAATACCCGCTCACTTCCCGATAAACCGGGTCGAACCTGGACGGGATGGGACTTCTCGACAGGATGACACGCTCGCTTCGGGTGACGGAGCGAGCATTGTCGACGCCGTTCGCTGGTGCCCCTCTGGTGTCTCCGCTGGCCGGGTCGACGTCGCAGATGTCGCGCCTCGTGTTCTCGGAGTACTTCGCGGGTGAGGTCGCTGAGGTCACGCGTGAGAGCGCACTATCGATCCCGCCGCTCAAGCGTGGGCGTGACATCCTCGTCGGCGTCATCGCCGGGATGGAACTGCAGCAGTGGCGCGACGACGTGAAGGTCCCGTCGCCGTGGCTGCTGAACAGCGCGGGCAGCGGGATCTCACCGTGGCATCGCATGGCCGGCACGATCGATGATCTGATCTTCTACGACTGGTCCGCGTGGGCTGTCTCCCGGGCAGGGTCCGACCCGACAGACCCGATCACCGACGCTCTCCGCATCCCGTTCGAACGGTGGGCGGTCGACGACTTCACCGGTGTCGTCCACGTCGACGGTGAGCAGGTCGACGCCTCACAGATCATCATCTTCCCGGGCAACGGGTCCGGCGGCATCCTCATGTCGGGTGCGCAGACGATCAAGGGCTACCGGGCGCTCGAGCGTTCATGGATCGGCCGCGCGCAGAACCCGATCCCCCTCGTCGAGTTGCACCAGACCAGCGACGACCCTCTCACTGACGGCACCGACGAGGAGGAAGAGGACGAGATCCAGCGTCTCGTCGACGAGTGGTCAGCGGCCCGCCTGTCGCCGAACGGTGCCGTCGGGTACACGCCCCACAACATCGAGGTCAAGACTCACGGGCAGTCCTCCACGGACCTGTTCGTCGAGGGTCGGAACGCTGCTGTCCTCGACGTCGCCCGCCTGTTGAACATTCCCGCGAGCCTCATCGACGGCGCGCAAACCCAAGCGTCACTCACCTACGTCACAACCGAGGGAAAGCGCAGCGAGTTCGCGGCTCTGTCGATCCCCGCATGGACGTCACCGATCGAAGCGCGCCTGTCGATGGATGACGTCGCGCCGGCCGGTGAAGTCATCCGCTACGACATGTCGTCGCTCGTCGACGTGGTCGCTGAGCCCGTCCGAACCCCGAAGGAAGACTGACCATGACCGACGCATTCTTCTCCGTGAACGTTGAGACTCGACGCATCCGCGGCCTACTGATCCCGTATGGCGAGTTGTCCGCGCCGAACGTGTCGGGGACTGAGCCGGTCATGTTCTCCGCAGGGACGGTCACGCTCCCCACCGACCCGTCGATCGTGACGCTCAACGAGGCACACGATCAGCTTGAGCCCCGAGGCCGCGCGGTCGAGCTCGAGGAGACCGCGGAGGGTGTCGTCGCGGAGTTCGAGATCGCGAAGACCCCTGAGGGTGACCAGCTGCTCGCCGCCGCTCAGCAGACGCCACGCCCCCGCCTGAGCGCCGAACTGCGCGGCCTGGTCCGCCGGGGCGCTGACGCCGTCTCATCCGCTCTGCGAGGCGCTGCTGTAGTCCCTCAGGGCGCGTTCCAATCCGCTGCACTGTTCGCCGCTCTCGACCCGATCGAAGAGGCCGTCGACGACCTCATCGAAGCTGTGGCCGACGTGGTCACTGATACCCCCGACGAGGCGCCCGCCGCGACGGATAACCCCGAGGGCGACGAGCCCGAGAAGGAGGAAGACATGACTGCTCAGGCAGCCACGGTCCCGGCGGGTCTCGTGCCCCCGGCGATCAAGAAGGACACCACGACCGCCGACGGACTGTTCGCCGCGGTCGCCGCTGTGAAGTCCGGCAACCCCGACGCTGTGAAGGCGTACACCGGCGGAGACGCCCTGTTCGCGATCTCGACGGTCCAGCACTCCGGCCCGACGACGAAGACCATCGGAGCCGACACTGAGATCCCCGCCTACGTCGGTGAACTGTGGAAGCGCCGGAAGTACGCGCAGCGGTTCATCCCGCTCCTCACCCCCGGCACCCTCACCAGCTACAAGGTGCTGGGCTGGCAGTGGGATGTCGAGCCCGAGGTAGGCGACTACGCCGGCAACACGGCGGAGATCCCGTCGAACGCGGTCGACACGAAGCCGCTGACCGCGGATGCCGCGCGCATCGCCGGCGGTCACAAGATCGACCGGAAGTATCTCGACTTCAACGACAACGGTGTGATCGCGTCGTACTTCGACCACATGACCGAGGACACCGCCCGCAAGCTCGACGCGAAGGCCCTCGCCGCGATCATCGCCGCCGCGACCACGACCGCCCCCGGCACCGTCCCCGCCGGGATCGCCAAGGGCCTGGCCGCTGTCGTCGACGGTGCGCTCGGAGTCATCGGGACGGAGAACACTCCGGCGTTCGCGCTGGTGTCTCCCGAGCTGTGGCGCGACATCATCCTCAGCCCGAAGGACGACGTCCTCGCATACCTGTCCGCAGGGTTCGGTCTCGAGGAGGGCAGCGCATCCGGGTTCAAGATCCTGCCCGCCACGATCGGTACCGGCAAGGTCATGGTCGGCGCGAAGGAAGCCATCCAGTTCTTCCAGCTCCCCGGCGCTCCCATCCGCGTCGAGGGCATCGACCCTCACCACGGCGCGTTCGACCCGGCCGTGTTCGCGTACTGGGCGCAGATCACCGCGAACACTGCGGCGATCCGTTCCGTCACCGTCGCGGCCTGACCGGTAGGGGCGTAGACGATGGATACCTGGTGGCTTACAGGGTCGGAAGGACTCTTCGACGTGTGGCCCGATGCGGGCACGCTCGACGGAGCAGTCCTGACGACCCTGCTCGAGGTCGCCAAGGAGCAGGTCATCATCTACGCCCCCGCCGGCACCCCGGTTGAGGGTGGCATCCCTGAGCGTCTCGCGCTCGCTCAACTCCGTCAGGCGCAGAACATTCACCGTGCGATCACGGTCGACGGGGGCGGGCAGATCGGCGACGGGGAAGGGTACGCGATCACCACGTACCCCCTCGACTGGCATGTGAAGAACCTGATCCGACCGAAGCGGGGGCGCATCAGTGTCCGTTAGGTCGTGGCTCAAGGAGACTCTCACGGTCCCGGCCGGGTGGGAGTGGATCAGCGAGCAGCGTGTGCCCGACGTGATCGGCAAGATCACCGTGATCACGAAGCACTCGCGCATCGAACCGCTCGAGGAGGGCAGCGTCGGCCAGTTGCGGCACACGGTCGTCCTGTCCGTGTTCTCACCGTTGCAGACGATCGCGACCGCTGAGGACTCCCTCGACGACTCTGTGACCGTCCTTCTCACCGAAATCGACGCGCACGATCAGATCCGTTTCGAGTCGGCCGAGAAGGTCATCTCCCCCAATCAGAACTACTTCGGGTGGGACATCTCCCTCTCCGTCATCACCAACCCTGAGCCTGAGGAGGCCTGATCATGGCTGACGCTCCCAACGTCGCTACGTACAACAAGTCCGGTGTCATCAAGATCGGTGCCGACAACTTCACGAAGGGCGTGTCGAGCTTCGCGCTCGTCCCGACCACGCAGACCGAGCAGCGCGTCGACATCGGCGGCGGTGTGCAGTCCCTCGTCGGCGACACGACGTGGATGGTGCAGATCACGTTCGACCAGGACTGGGCGTCCGTGGGCTCCCTGTCCCGCAAGAGCATCGAGTGGGCCGGGGAGACCAAGATCATCGAGTTCACCCCGCAGACCGGCGCGGAGGTCATCACCGTCGAGGTCGTGTTCCAGCCGTCGCAGATCGGCGGCGCGTCGAAGCAGGTCAACACGGCGACCCTGAACCTCGGCGTGAACGGTCAGCCCGACTTCAGCGCCGGGGCGTAACTCTCATGGCGGGGCGGATCTCGCTTCTCGTCTCCCACGACATGCGCGTGCTCGTGGAGGCGGTGCGCGGCATGGACGCGGACGTGAGGAAGCAGATCCGCACCCACACCCGTCAGCAGGCGGCACCCCTGTGGAAGTCGGAGATCGCGCAGCACACCGGCACCCGGTTGCAGAACCGTGTCCTCGTCGACTCGGCGCGCGTGTCCGTCACCGATCAGAACGTGATGATCAAGTCCGCGCAGGTCGGGAAGCTGTCTTCCGGTGTCCCGGTGTCGAAGCTTGCGGGGCCGGCGGAGTTCGGCGGGTTCGAGGGGAAGCAGATCAAGCAGCGCTCCGGTCGCGGCCCGAACAAGGTCTACACGCGGCGGATGGGTAACGCGTTCGGCCACCCGATCCGCAAGGGCAAAGTGTTCTTCCCTGCCGCGCACGAATCGATCCCTCGTGTCGCGTCGCTGTGGTTCCAGACCGCGTACCGGACTGTGGCGGAGACGTTCGAGAAGGCGGGTCGCTGATGGCTGGTTACACCGTCGGGATCAACTCCGAGACGAAGGCGTTCAAGCAGGGCATCGACTCGGGGATCATCGCCCCGCTCGAGGATGCGCAAGACGAACTCCTGAAGCTGGGGAAGTCGCGCGGGCCGGAAGAGCTCGAACGGGCGATGAAGGATGCGCAGGACGAGACGAAGAGGCTCGAGCGGGAGACGAAGGACACCGCCGACGCGATCGAGAAGGAGTACAAGCGCGCCTACCGCGAAGCGAAGGACTCTGCCCGTGACGGGATGGGCAAAGCAGGCGAAGCGGGGAAGGAGTTCAAGGACGAGACCCTCGCGAACCTGTCCGAAGTGACCTCCTCGTTCAACGGGTCGATGGAGTCTGTCGGCGACCTCGTGCAGGGCACTCTCGGTGGCCTCACCCAAGGACTCGGCCCCGCCCTCGGTGGCGCTGCAGCAGCCGCCGCGGCCGGTATCGGCGTCATCACCGAAGCCTTCACCAACGCCGGCGAGGCGGCCGACGAAGCCCGCGATAGTGCGTTCCAGTTCGCGTACGACGTGCAGGGAGCGCTCGACAATGCCGGGTACACCGAACGCGTCGCGCAGTGGACGAGCGACACCGAGAAGCTGAAGCAGGCGCAAGACATCGCGAAGGTTTCCGGGCAGGACGTCGCCGACGTGATCGACGCTCTCGCATCGGGAGGCGACAAACTCGATGGGCTCTGGGCCGCTTTTGAGGAAGGCGCGAATACGACCGACGTCGCCAGCGGCCGCGCGCTCGAACTCGAGTCGGCCCTCAAGGGCACGATGGAGGGCTACCTGAACGGCGGGGACGCCGCGAAGCTCGCGGCGAAGCTGACCTACGAGTACGCGACCAGTGTCGGTGAAGCCACCGGCGAGACCGACGACCTCGGCAACGCGATCATGCGTCTTCCCGATGGGAAGGAGATCGTCGTCGACGCGAACACGAAGACCGCGTACGAAGACATCGACGCGATCGAGAAACGCCGGATCGCGGACAAGACCATCAAGCTCCACGTCGACACATCCGATTGGGACAACTACACACCCAAACAGAAGTACGCGGAGATCAAGGCCGTGCAGGCAGAGAACGCGACGAGGTACATCCCGTGACCACTTTCACCCGCTACCCGTACGCGGGGCCCAGCGACCAACTCGTCGTGTCGACCGTTGAGTCTCCCTGGTCCTCAGTGCGCACCGTGCGCACCATCGAACACCAGCTGCTCGAGTCGTCGATGACGCTGTACACGCTCCGCCCGCCGCGTCCCAGCGCCGGCACGATGAAGCTCCGCCTCCCGAGTATCACCGCCGCGCACGCCGCGCGCGACTTCTTCTCCACCCCCTCCGAGTTCGGGATGTCGCCCGTCAACCCTCCCGAGCTCGCCGGCCGGTTCGTCGTCACGGGCGGCGACATCACCGTCGCGCAGGACGTCGGGTCGTGGGTTGTGAGCCTCCCGTGGAGAGAGGTGCTCGGATGAGTTCCGTCACCTACGAATACGAAGCTCAGGTCAGGTCCGGGGCAACCTGGCTCGACCTGCCCGTAACGGCGATCAAACCTTCCGCGCACCTCGACCGCGTCCCGTTCACGTCCGCGGTCATCGAACTCGGCCCCGTCAACAACGCCACGTGGGCGCTCCTCGACGCGCGCGCCGTGGACCCCCACTTGCGCGGGCAGGTCCGGTGGAAGATCCGCCAGCAAGATGTCGACGGCACTTTGCTCGGCCGCCTCCCCCACGTCACGGACAACTCCGACGAATGGGCGTCGATGTTTGTCCGGAACGCGACCCGCACCCTCAACAGCATCACCCTCAACCTCGGCGGCGGGGAGACCATGGTCGACGACCGGCTCGTCCTCGAAGACACGGGGCGCCTCGCCTCGGGATACGAGATCTCTCGTGTCCTCGCGGCTGCTCGTAACGCTGGCGAGTACGTCGACGCGCTGCTCACCCTCACCTTCGGACCCACGACCACGACCGCCGCGGACGCGCTGGCGAGCGCTGCGCGCGACGTGCCTCTCTACTCCACGCTCACACGCGTCGGGATGGACGCCCAGTTCCCCGCCCCGCAGGGCGCATCCTTCGCCCAGCTCATCGACACTGAGCTCTCCTCCGCCGGATGCCGCCTCCTTGACGCGTGGGGGGTCGGATGGTTCATCTGCGACCGAGACCACCCGCCCGTCTTCCCCGGCGCTCCCACGACCCACCGGTGGGCGTCCCACGAAGACGTGCCCGACGGCGTCGACCCGATCATCACCGACTACCAAGAGACGATCACTCGGGACGGGGACTGGGCGGACACCATCGTCGTGACCGGGGAGAGCGGATCGCTGAGCGAGACGCGCACCTGGCGCCACTCCGCGGAGGGCGGCAACCGCTCGCGCGGCCGCGTGATCCCCGCCAACTCCCTCGAGCCCTCCGGCAACATCGCCGCAAGCATCGCAGCGCGCGCGTACCGCCGCGGGCACGACATCACCATCACAGCCCGCATCGCACTCGACGTCGCACCAGGGACGCTCGTCGAGATGCACCTCAAATCCGGTGTCACGACTGCAGAGATCGTGTCCGTGGACTGGGACACCGCAGCCGGCGAGATGACCGTACACGCCCGCTCCGCCGCCACCATGCCCGTCGACAGAGACACCCGAGACACCTCCACCCGCATCTCCGGCGACCGCGCACTCGAGCAGGCGCGCGCCCTCGCGGACCAGGTGCTGATCGCCGCGGACTCTGCGACGGTCTCGAGGATCAGGGAGACCAACCAACAACTGCATCTCGCGTTTCGAGGGACGGTTTGACATGACGAACGTCGAGAACATGGTGACCGAGTTCCTGCCGCAGATGCGAGCACACATCATCGGCAAGTACGGATGGCTCGAACGGCGCGGCAACTGCATGATCACTGTCGACGACATGATCCAGGTCGCCTCGATCGCGCTCCTGCGACACGTCGACCGGTGGCCTCGCATCGCCGCAGACCGCGGCTGGGACCCCAACAACAATGACGGTGCCTTCTACGTGATGCTCAAGGAGGACGTGAAGCGCTCCATCATGAAGTACCGACGTCGCGAGGCCGGGGACCCCGAGCCCGGCGAGCAGAACCCCATCGCGGTCAGCTTCGACGACCATCCCCTGTTCGAGCACGGGGGCGAGGGTGAGAACACCGACGCCGAGTACCGCACCTCCTTGAATGCCCCGTCGATGCTCCCTCACTGGAAGATGCTGCAATCGACCGTCGTGGACTACTACGTCTTCCTGCAGAAGCGTGACAAGGTGCAGATCGCGCTGCGCTACTTCGACGAGCTCTCCCACGCGTCGACCGCCGAGCTCATTGGAATTAGCACCGCGGCATCGAAGCGGCGGATCACCACCCTCCGCAGCGGGTGGGTTGATCACGCACGGAACCAGTTCACCGACCACTACGTGCCGCTCGCAGACCCCGCACAGAACCTGCGATGGACGCCGCCGCCGGCGCTCGAAGCGTACGTGCGAGACCGTCACCGAATGAACCTCGACGAGTACCTGGGTATCGTGACGATCGCCTTCCGGGAGGATGTGTCATACCTCACCGACATCCTCAGCGAGGGGCGCCACTACGGAGCGACCGCGCACGCTGCGTCCCGCGCCCTGTCGCCCTTCCAAGAGGCGCAGGTCGACAAGTGGATGTCATCGGGGATGTCGCAGAAGCAGATCGCCGACGACCTCGGTGTCGCCTACCACCACGTCAACCAGTACGTGAAGAGCGGCCGGCGGTCCGTCTACGCCGCGTGATGTCGGCGGGCGGTCTTATCCTCAGCCCATGGCAAAGATTCAGCGGTATATCGACGACCAAAAGATCATCGACTACGTCTCGACTGCATATGGCTTCGATCAGGGCAAGTCCCACGACGTCTCCGTGGAGATCGAGTCCCAGCCGCCCGTGATGAATTCGTCCACCTCGCACGTCGTGAAGGTGACCGTGTCCTACGGCCTGAAGCTAGACGAGGTGGACAAGCTCACCGAGCTCTAGCGATGGCATCACCCCGCATTTACCCCGCACATTCAGCGAGTCGTCGGGATGCGGCGTGACGCGAGGAGAGAGGCCGCATGACGGGCGGGATGGGGTTGAGGGAGGGCCGCTATGGTGGCCCTGTCCATAGTCGGGGAAGGAGCCGGGGGTATTTCGCACCCCTCGTAGCGGCCCTCCCTCAACCCCATCCCGCAAGACGCGACACAACGGTGTCGGCGGGCGGTCCTAGCCTCAGAGCATGACAAACATCAACGTTCCGATCCCAGAGGATGTCACCCCCGAGGAAGAGGAAGCTCTCATCAACGCGGCGATCGACAAGCGCATCAACGACGACGTCGACGACATGCTCAGCGGCTTTGGAGGCTAGTCCGCAGAAAGTCCGCAGAAGTCTCACTGAGGCGCCCTAGCGTCGCCCGTGGAGACAGCGGGAACCGCGGAATCACGCGGCAGACACGGCACCCGCCACCGCCCGCCAGGCCCGGGATACTACGAGCTGTACTTCGGGGTCTGATTCCGGGAGGCCCTCAGAGCCACACTTCCGGTTCTTGAGACCAGCGATTTACTGAGCCCCAGGCGGGGGTTGCCGTCTGGGGCTCAGTCTATCTCTGGACGTTTACGGACGGCTACGGGCAGTAAACGGACAGGTTTTCGGGGCTCTTCACGATTGAGGGTGTAGCGCGGGTCTGAATCCTCCGGCTTCGAGCAGCGACCGGGCGATGTAGTGGGTGAGGTTGCGGAAGCCGAGCGCTGAGCCGCGGAGGTGTTCGAGCCGCCCGTTGATCGCCTCCGTCGGCCCGTTGGACGTGCCGGGGCGGTCGAAGAACGCGAGGATGTCGACGGCACGCTGTGTCATGGTGCGACCGAGTTTGCGGATCTCGACCAGCGCCGCGGGGACCCCTGTGGTGATCGCATCGATCACGGACTGCATCATCTCCTTGGCCTTCTTCTTGTCGGGCTCCCGGTAGGCGGCGACGATGCGCTGGTAGATGCCCCAAGTCGCTTCGACCTCGACGTGCTCCTCACTCGCGAACACCGCGTCCAGTCGAACGCGCTGCCGGTCGGTGAGCAGGTCCGCGCCGGTGTGCAGGGTGCGGCGGGCCTTGTAGAGCGGGTCGTTCTTCATCCCGCGGCGCCCGAACAGGTCTTGCTGGACGCGCCTGCGGCACTGGTCCAACGCGTCGCCGGCGAGGCGGACGACGTGGAAGGGATCCATGACCGGGACGGCGTCGGGGAGTTCTTCGGCGGCGGCGGTCTTGAAGCCTGCGAACCCGTCCATCGCGACGACTTCGATCTGCTTGCTCCACTCGGTCGGCCGCGCCGCGAGCCACTGCTTGAACACCGCCTTCGAGCGTCCCTCGATCATGTCCAGCAGTCGTGCGGGACCCGTCTTCTCACGGGCTGGGGTGAGGTCGATGATCACGGTCACGTACTTGTCGCCGACCCTGGTGTGACGCCAGACGTGCTCGTCAACGCCGATCGTGGTCACCCCATCGAACCGGGCAGGGTCCTCGATGAGTCGGCGCTTGCCCTCGGCGAGCACCGCGGTGTTCGCGGCGCTCCAGGACACCCCGAGGCCCGCGGCGACACGGGTCACGGTGAGGTGGTCGATGACGACGCCCCGCAACGCCCACTCCACGCCGAGGCGGGAGATCTTCGCCCGCGGCGCCGCCGCGTTCGTCATGTCCTGCCGCCACGCCCGTCGGCAGTGCGCGCACCGGTACCGGCGCACCCGCACCAGCAGCGTCGTCGGCCGATGCCCGAACGGCTCATGCGCGAGCCGACGCGTCACTGTGTCTCTCGGCACGCCCTCCGACCCGCACCTCCGGCACCACGGGTCCGTCTCGACTGGCCGGCACTCGATCGTCGCCCGATCCGGCTCGATCAACTGGCCCACGGCGACGAGCCCGAGCTCATCGAGGCGGCAGAACGTCGTCAGGTCAGGGGTCGCGAACGTAGGGTGGAGCACGTCGAGGTCTTTCGGCGATGGTGAGCGTGAAGAACTTCCATCATCCGGGAGACCTCGACCCCTACCCGGCCACCGACGCGCTCAACCGACTACACCCTCGTTCGTGAAGAGCCGTTTTCGGACAGGGTGGTTCACCGCTTCCGCCCACGCGCAGCGATGGCAGGAGGCACGAGCTGCGGGCCTGCACTGTAGTAGTGCCCCATAAGGTGGTGTAGCCCGCGGTGGCCGGCCTCGTCGTGAACGTGGGCGCGGTCACCGTGTGATCCTTCGAGGAATCTCCCACATCCCACTCGAAAGGCATCATCACGATGACCGCACCTCATATTGTCGACCCTGCCCGCCTGCTCGGTGAAGCCCTCGCCGATTCGTCCCCGGATCTGATGCGCAGCCTACTGCAGACGATGATCAACGCGCTCCTGTCCGCGGACGCGGACGCCGTCGTCGGCGCCGAATGGGGCCAGCCCTCACCCGACCGGGTGACGCAGCGCAACGGCTACCGGCACCGCGACCTCGATACCCGGGTCGGCACCATCGACGTTCAGATCCCGAAACTGCGGCAAGGGACGTACTTCCCGGAATGGCTGCTGGAACGCCGCAAACGCGCCGAGACCGCGCTGATCACGGTCGTCGCGGACTGCTACCTCGCCGGCGTCTCGACCCGCCGGATGGACAAGCTGGTCAAGACCCTCGGGATCCACTCGCTGTCGAAGTCGCAGGTCTCCCGGATGGCCGCGGACCTCGACGAACACGTCGACCAGTTCCGCCACCGCCCCCTCGGCGACGCCGGCCCGTTCACGTTCGTCGCCGCGGTGCGGACGACGTGGACGGCATCGTCGACGACACCATCGCGGCAGTCCCCCGCGGCAGGGAGATCCACCGGTGGCCCCGTTGGGAACTTGACATGCGTCAGGCGCCAAAACGCGTGAAAGGTCAGTTGACGGGCCGGGCGGGTTGGTCCGCGAGCAGGCGCGCGGCCTCTGGCGCGAAGGGCGCTTCGACCTGGACCTCGTACCGGCCGGCTTCGAGCGTTTCGACGGAATCGAAACCCCGTCGCCCGCCGGTGGTGAGGTGCGCGATGAAGTACATCAACGCGCCCCACACCGCGCCGGAAACGACGGAGATCGCGACGATAGCCAACCAGCCGAAGCCGGGCGCGAACAGGCCGAACAGCAACCCGATGAGGAGACCGAACCAGGCGCCGGCGGCCGCGCCACGAAGCGCGGCCTTGCCTGTAGTGATACGACCGAGAACATGCTCGACGACACGCACATCGAAGCCGACAATGGCGACGCGCTCGACGGGAAAACCTGCGTCGGCGAGACGATCGACGGCCGCTTGGGCGCTGGCATAGTCAGCGTATTCCGCAATTGCCTGCTTCCAGCGGGGGTCCGCGGTGTACTCGAACTCCTCAGGACTGCTGGCGGAGGACGGGTCGCCGGGTGTGTCGGTGCTAGTCACGGTGAACTCCAATTGACGCGATGAATGAGAGGGTGGTTGGGTGTGGCGGGCGAGCGCTTCAGATGTTCGTCCACCCCCAATCCGTCCAATGCGGACGGATCGAGCGTTTGTCGACCTGATTCGCTGTCGTGGGCCGCGACGCGGCGTGCTGGTAAAGTCTGGTTGATGACGAGCCGATGCTCGACCATGTGAGGCACTCTCCGGACCACTGCGTACACGCCAAATCTCCGGGGCGCGCGAGGTCAGCCCTGTTGGATCGGTTGCTTGCCAACCTCGCCCTGATCAGCGGCCGAGTTCTGAGTCATCACTTGAACCTTGCGCGGCTTGGCCCTTTCGCTGACCGGGATGACCAATCTCAGCACACCGTCCTCATACGAGGCCGAGATGTTGGCCGAATCGACGCCCTCACCGATGCTGAACTGACGCAGGTATGTGCCTGCGGGGCGCTCCTGTAGAAGCCACTTGGCGCCGTCGGCGCGCGCGGCGGAGCGCTGCGCACGGATGGTCAGGAGCTGACCATCCACATCGATGTCCACCGACCCAGGGTCCACCCCGGGCAGGTCCGCGGAAAGGATATAGCGGTCGCCGTCGCGGTAAAGGTCCACGGGCATCACTCGCGGTCCCGGGCGAGACTGGATCAGCACGGAGGCGAGCCGGTCGATCTCGCTGAAAGGATCAAATGACATTGCCATGTTGTGTTGCTTCCTTTCTTCAATTGGGTGTCAGGTGGTTATGACGAATACAATTGTAGCACTCCACCCCGAGAGTGCCACTCATTCTTGGCAATATTTGAGGGAGATTGGGTTAGCACCGTTTGAGCGACAGCCCGTGCGAGCCGCTTGCCGATGAGATGGTTGGTCGCGCGGACTCGCCGGACCCGGATGCCCCGCATCCGTTCGACGATGCGCAGCGCGGCTTCTGACCGGAACTCGTCGAGGTCGCCCATGATCACGTCCACGGGCGCCTTCACGTGAGCGAGATCGCTGAGAGTGGTCTGCGACTCGATAGAGTGCTGTAACGATTTGACGAACGGCTCCCAGTTGCGTTCGGTGATGTCCACGGCCTTCGGGATGGGAACAAGTCGCTGGACCAGGGCGGCACTACGAAGCGTGAACTCTCGGTTCGTTCGCAGGTACTCGTAGAGCCGGAGGTAGAAGCTCATTCGTGCGCGCTCGAATGTATCGCCGATCTCCGTCGGGGAGAGGTAGATAGGCGGGCTGACCATAACGAGTCCAGAGACTCGCCGTGGATTACGTGCGGCATACCGGGCGGCGATGAGCGCGCCCATGGAATGGCCGACGACCGTGAACGGTTCCCGCAGCCGCAGTGATGCCACCGTGCGCTCAATGGCAGCCGCGTGCTCGGCGAGGGTGTAGTCCGCCCAGGCGGGGGCAGGTGACTCCCCGAAACCGAGCAGGTCGATGGCGATGCAGCGGCGCGTGCTCTCAAGCAGCGGAAGGACGTTATGGAACGTCACCGATGAGGAGGCGATGCCGTGCAGCAGAATGACCGTCGGGCCCTCCCCCCGCTCCGCGGCGATGTGAAGGACCGGCATTCGCCGTGCCAGGCGCAGCGGCCAGGTGAGCGCCGCCCTCATGCGCCCACCCGGTTGTGACGACCCTTGGAGAGGTACTCGTGGATCTGTCCGACCGCGCTGGCGCCCTCCCCAACCGCTGAGGTCATGCGCTTCACCGAACCATGCCGCACATCGCCGACTGCGAAGATGCCCGGGACGGTGGTTTCCAGCGAGAATCGGGCGGAGCCGGACGAGTGAAAGCCGGCGAGCTCGGCGTCCGATCCGGTGAGGATGTATCCGTCGGCATCGCGCTGCACCCCGACGGTCAGCCTGTCGGTGGCGGGGACGGCGCCGATGAACACGAACACGTACCCGACCTCAAGTTCCCGCAGTTCACCGTGTGCACTTCGGACGGTGATTCGTTCCAGCCGACCGTCGCCGTCCGCGTCGACGACTTCCGATGACAGCAGCACCTCGATGCGGGGGTGATTCTGAATCTGGTCCACGAGGTAGCGTGACATCCCCGCCTCCAGCTCCGCCGCCCGCACCACCAGGTACACGCGGGAGGAGGTGCGGGCAAGGAACAGCGCCGCTTGGCCGGCGGAGTTCCCGCCGCCGACGACGGCGACCGGCGCGTCCCCGCACACCCGCGCTTCCTGCGCGGTCGCGGCGTAAAAGACGTTGGAGGTCTGGAACCTGTCCAAACCCGCGGCGGAAAGTGACCGGTATCTGACTCCTGTGGCCAGCACGACGACCTCCGAGGTCACCTCACGGCCGTCATCGAACACGACCCGTAACCTGTCGTCATCCTCGACGATCTCCATCACAGTAGCGGGGATCTCCAAGGTGGCTCCGAACTTCCGAACCTGCAGGACGCTGCGGTCCGCAAGCTCGGCACCGGAGATCCCGGCGGGAAAGCCGAGGTAGTTCTCGATCCTCGCCGACGTGCCCGCCTGCCCGCCGGTTGCCACCGAATCGCACAGGTACACCGACAGCCCGTCCGACGTCGCGTACACCGCCGATGCCAACCCGGCGGGTCCTGCCCCGACCACGACGACGTCGCAGGTCGTCGGCGGTGCCGGGGGTCGCATTCCGAGTTCAGCGGCCAGCCGGGCCGGCGTGGCGGCCAGCACCGTGCGGGCGCCGCCGAGGATGACCAGGGGGAAGTCGGCTACCGTCGCGCCCAGCCGGCGGACCAACTGCTCCGCTTTCTCGTCCTTGTCCAAGTCGACCAGCCGGTGGGGGAGCCGGTTGCGGGCGACGAAGTCCAAGAGCTCACGGGTCTGAGGGGAGAAGCACGAGCCCACGACCCGCAACCCGGCGCCGACGCCGATGGCGAGGGAGCGTCTGATGAGGTAGGCGCGCAGGATGATCTCGCCCAGAAGCGGGTCGGAGGTGACGATGGCCTCCAGTTCCTCCACGGGGATCTCCGCGACCTCGGCGGCGTCGATGGCGGACACGAACTCGAACGAGGGCTGCCCTTCCAGCAGCCCCACATCCCCGACGAACCGTCCCCGGCCGTGCACGCCCACCGTCGACGGCTCGTCCGCTGGGCGCGGGTCGTCTGCTGGTTCGGTATCCGTGGTCAGCAGGTAGCCGTCCAGCACGACGTACAGCGACGAGGGGTGATCTCCGGGTCGGATGAGCACCTCGCCCTTGGCGAGCCGCCGCCGCCTCCCGCGTTCAAGCAGCACGTCGACCTGTTCATCAGACAGGCGAGGAAACGCGCCGACGGGGTCGGGGGTTTCGGTCTGCGGGAGGTAGGTGTCGGAGGGGTCGGGGGTTTCGGTCTGCGGGAGGTGGGTGTCGGAGGGGTCGGGAGCGTCGCTCATAGGTACGCTTCGTCCAAATAGCACCAGCTCCAGTTCTCCCCCGGTTCCAGGGAGCGCACGATGGGATGCCCTTGCGTGAACGCGTGCGCGCGGGCGTGGCGCATCGGGGATGAGTCGCAGCAGCCGACCTTCCCGCACGTCCGGCACATCCGAAGGTGCACCCACCGCGTACCGGCGGCTACGCAGTCCTCACACATGCCGGGGGTGCGGGGCCGGACGGGGCGGATGAGGGGAGCGTGCGGGTCGGCGTACCTCATGTGGTCGCGCCTGAGGAGGCGGGCTGGTTCTCGAGGGTTTCGTCGACCCACCGCAGCAGCACGTCCGGGGGTGCCGCGCCGGCTTGGCGGGCGAGGACCTTCCCGTCTTTGAGGATGAGGAGGGTCGGTACTGCCTGAACGGAGAACTTCCGCGCCGTTTCCGGTGCAGCGTCCACGTCCACCTTCACGAGCTTGAGCTTTCCTGCCCGCTGCGTGGCGACGTTCTCCAGTGCGGGGCTGACCTGCCGACACGGTCCGCACCAGGACGCCCACAGATCGACGAGCACCACCTGCGGCGCCTGCTCCACGACCCGGGAGAAGTCACCGTCGTCGGCATTCACGATCCACGGGAGCGTGGTCTTGCAGACCCCGCATCGAGGGTACCCGGATGCTGCAGAAGGGACGCGGTTCTTCTTCCCGCAGTTCGGGCACGAGACGATGGCGCTCATGCCGTCTCCTCGGATGCGGAGTTGTCGATGTCGAAGACAAGCTCACCCTCGCGAACATCGAGAGTGACCGTCGCCCCGTCCATCACCTCGCCGCTGAGGAGCGCCCGCCCCAGCCGTGTTTCGATCTCATGGCTGATGTAGCGCCGCAGCGGCCGGGCGCCGTACACCGGGTCGTAACCCCGGTCGGCGATGAACTGCCGCGCTTCCGGGGTCAGTTCGAGGCGGATATTACGCTCCGCCAGTCGGGCGCGCAGGTCGTTGAACTGCAGCTCCACGATCTCCTGGATCTGCTCGCGCCCCAGCGGCGCGAACACCACGATGTCGTCCACACGGTTGAGGAACTCCGGGCGGAAGTGGCCGCGCAGCTCAGCGAGGACCTTGTTGCGGACATCGTCGGGGATCTCGCCTCCATCGGAAGCAAGCAGGTGATGGGCACCGATGTTGGAGGTCATGATGATGATGGTGTTGCGGAAGTCGACGGTACGGCCCTGACTGTCGGTGATCCGTCCGTCGTCGAGGACCTGCAGCAGCGTGTTGAACACGTCCGGGTGGGCCTTCTCGATCTCGTCGAACAGGACGACGCTGTAAGGGCGGCGGCGTACGGCCTCGGTGAGCTGGCCGCCCTCGTCGTAACCGATGTACCCGGGAGGCGCCCCGACCAGGCGGCTGACGGTGTGCCGTTCCTGGTACTCGCTCATATCGAGGCGGACCATCGCGGACTCGCTGTCGAACAGGGCCTCCGCGAGCGCCTTTGCAAGCTCGGTCTTCCCCACACCGGTGGGCCCGAGGAAGATGAACGACCCGATGGGGCGGCGCGGGTCGCGGATACCGGAGCGGGCGCGGATGATCGCGTCGGTGACCAACGCGATTGCTTCGTCCTGGCCGACCACCCGTTCCTTCAACCTGGTGTCGAGGGAGAGGATCTTGTCGCGTTCCCCCTCCTTCAACCGGGCGACCGGGATGCCTGTCCACGCGGCGACGATCTCGGCGATCTCATCCTCGGTGACCACTTCGCGCAGCAGCCGCTGTCCGCCCTGCTTGAGGGCCAGCCGTTCCTCCTCCGCCCGGAGGCGGCGCTCGACGTCGGCCATGGCCCCGTACCGCAACTCGGCGGCACGGTTGAGGTCGTAGGAGCGTTCGGCGGCCTCGGCTTCGCGGCGCAGCCGCTCCAGCTCCGCGCGCAGCTCCTGCACCTTGCGGATCGCCTGCCGCTCCGCCTCCCACTGCGCCAGCATCGCGTCCGCTTCTGCCCTCAGATCGGCGAGCTCGCGGCGCAGCTCCTCGAGCCGTTTCTTGCTGGCAGCGTCGGTCTCCTTGGACAGCGCCGCTTCCTCGATCTCCAGGCGTCTGACGCGACGGATGAGCTCGTCCAACTCAGCGGGCATCGAGTCGATCTCGGTGCGCAGCCGCGCGCAGGCTTCATCGACGAGGTCGATCGCCTTGTCCGGCAGGAACCGGTCCGGGATGTAACGGTGGGACAGCGTGACCGCGGCTACCAGGGCACTGTCTTGGATGCGGACGCCGTGGAAGACCTCCAGACGTTCCCGCAGCCCGCGGAGAATGGAGATCGCGTCCTCCACGTCCGGTTCTTCGACCATCACCGTCTGGAACCGTCGCTCCAGTGCGGCGTCCTTCTCGATGTGCTTGCGGTACTCGTCGAGAGTGGTCGCCCCGATCAGGTGCAGTTCTCCGCGGGCAAGCATCGGCTTGAGCATGTTGCCGGCGTCCATCGCTCCTTCCGTGGCGCCCGCACCGACGAGGGTGTGCACTTCGTCGATGAACAGCAGGATCCGCCCCTGGGCTGCAGTGACCTCAGCGAGCACGGCCTTCATCCGCTCTTCGAACTCACCCCGGTACTTTGCCCCCGCTACCAGCGAGGACAGGTCCAGGGAGAAGATCGTTTTGTCCCGCAGCCCCTCGGGGACGTCCTCGTTGACGATGCGCTGGGCCAGCCCCTCCACAATGGCGGTCTTTCCGACGCCGGGTTCCCCGATGAGGACGGGGTTGTTCTTCGTCTTGCGAGAGAGGATCTGGATGACCCTGCGGATCTCCGAGTCCCGGCCGATGACCGGGTCCAGACGCCCCGCGCGGGCGTCAGCGACCAGGTCTCGGCCGTATTTCTCGAGCGCTTCGTAGGTCTGCTCGGGGGTGGCAGAGTTCACATTCTGGTTGCCTCGGATCTTGCTGAGGGCAGCCAGGAAGTTCTCCCGGGTGACGCCGTGCTCACGGAGGATCCGCGATGCGGGCCGGGAAGACGAGTCATCGGCGAGGGCGAGCATCAGGTGCTCGACGGAGATATACGAGTCCTTCAGCCGCTTCGCTTCCCGCTCGGCGCGTTCAAGAGTGGCCGCGAGGCTGCGGCTGAGGTAGACCTGCGTGGGTTGCGGGGAGGCTCCGGACACCCTCGGCTTCCGGGCTATCTCCGCCTCCACCGCCGCGCGCACCGAGTCCGGGTCAACGCCGGTCGCCTGCAGCAGCCGGGGTGCCAGCCCCTCCTCCTGCTGCAGCAACGCCAGCAGGAGGTGCTCTTCGTCCGTCTCAATCTGCCCGGCTAGGACAGCGATGTTCTGCGCGGAGGCGAGAGCTTCCTGCGACTTCTGGGTGAGCCGGTTCATGTCCACGAGGTGTCTCCTTCAAGTCGAATAGGGCGTTGCTGCTCGAGTTGCTCGATGCGAGCGAGTAGATCCAGGACAAGCGCGATGCCTGCGTAATTGACGGCGAGATCCGAGTGCAGCCGCACGATTGTGTGCACCCGGTCGGGCACGGTCCGCGCAAACCAGAGACTTCCGGTGCGATCGGTGTGCGCGGTAACAAGGCCGAGGTCGACGAACTTGCGCAGCGTGTCGGGGTGGATGCCGGCGGCGACAGCAGCGGCCTTCAGGTCGACCCGGGCAATCCGAACGGGCAGGTGACGTGAGGTCATGATCCTCTCCTCGCATCGAACGACGACACATCGCGGAGCTTCTCGAACAGCTCCTTCTCCTTTTTGGTGAGGGTGCGGGGGACGACGACCTTGACCCGGGCGTACAAGTCGCCCGGCTGTCCACGTCGCGGCATACCCTGACCGCGAAGCCTCAGCCGCCTGCCGGTGGAAGAGCCGGGCGGGACGTGCACGGTGACCGAACCGCCAGGGGTCGGCATGTTCACATCCGCGCCCAGCGCCGCCTCCCACGGGGCGATGGGAAGGTCGGTTTCGATGTTCGCGCCATCCAGTCGGTACCTCTTGCTGTCTTTCACGCGCAGCGTGACCAGCAGATCGCCGTCCTGCCCGTCCGCACCGGCCCCGCCTGCGCCGGGAATCCTCAGCCGCTGACCGTCGAGGGCGCCAGCGGGGATGTCGATGACGTATTCCCGCGCCCCGCCGAACGGCGATCCGATTTGCACAGTGCGCTTCCCGCCCCGGTAGGCCTCTTCGACGGTGAGTTCCAGCTCGGCGGAGTGGTCCACTCCTCGGCCGAAGCCGCCGAAGCCCCCGCCGAACAGATCCTCCCAGTTCACATTCTGGGCACCCGTCCCACCGCGGGTGTACCGGGTGCCGCCGCCGCGACGCGGGCCAGAAGCGGAATGCGCGGCATCGGCGGCGGCGTACTGGCGGAAGTTCTCCCCGAACCGGTCGTACTGGGCGCGGGTCTCCGGGTCGGAGAGCACATCGTGGGCCTCGCTGATGCGCTTGAAGGTCTCCTCCGCGCCCGGCGTCTTGTTGACGTCCGGATGGAATTTGCGGGCCTTCTCACGGTATGCGCGGCGGATCTCTTTCTGGTCTGCCGTCCGGGAGACCCCCAGGGCGCCGTACAGGTCGTCCGCCATGGGCTAGCCCCCGTCGGGAAGGCGAGTGACGACCACCGCAGCGGGGCGAAGCATGCGTTCAGCTGTGCCGAACCCCGGCCGAGTGACGGCGATAACGGTGCGCGCGGGCATTTGGGAATCTTCGACCACTGACACTGCTTCGTGCAGCTGCGGGTCGAAGACCACGCCTTCCACGGCGATCTCCGGGTACCCGAGAGCGCGCAACGCACCGGCAGCCTCAGCCCGGACCGCTTCGATCCCGCCGCGCACACCTTCACCCAGGTTCTCGGCAAAGCTCAACGCCCTGTCCAAACCGTCGATGACCGGCAAGAAAGATCTCGCTGTCCGCCGCCGCTCCTGCTCCTGGGCCGTTTCGATCTCCCGCGCCGTCCGCTTGCGGAGGTTGTCCAGGTCCGCGGCCGTCCGCCGCCACCGGTCCTCAGCAGTACGCAGCTGCTCCGCGAATTCCGCCGTCGCGGTGCCCGCGTCAGAGAGCGCATCCGCGGTTCCGGTGTCGACCTGGTCCAACGGCGTGGTGTCGTGTTCGTGATCGTGTTCGTCGGGCATCGAGGTGTACTCCTTCCCGTTACTTGTCGAACTCGGCGTCAACGACGTCGTCTTCGTCTTCGTCTACGGATGCGGAGTCCTCGTTCTGGCTGGTCGCGCGGGCCGCTGCGAGAGACTGGGCCATCTGCAACAGCTCACCGGTGAGATCCTTCGCCTCCTGCTCGCTGACGTTGTTTGCCACCGCTTCACGCGCCTGAGTGATGAGCATCTCTGCTCGCGCCCGCTCATGCCCGGGCGCCGACTCACCGAGCTCGCGCAACGCCCGCTCCACCTGGTAGGCGGCGGAATCCAGCTCGTTGCGGGCATCGACGGCCCGCCGCAGCGCCTGGTCGTCGTTGCGATTCTGCTCGGCTTCCTTGATCATTCGGTCGATCTCACCCTGGTCGAGGTTCGAGGTGCCGCTGATCGTGATCCCCTGCTCGGTGCCGGTGTCCTTGTCTTTCGCGGTCACATTCAGGATGCCGTTCGCGTCGACGTCGAAGGTGACCTCCACCTGCGCTTCGCCGCGAGGCGCCGGACGGATACCGGTGAGCTGGAACCGGCCGAGCACCCGGTTGTCCGCCGCGTTCTCACGCTCACCCTGCAAGACGACGACGTCCACCGAAGGTTGATTGTCTTCGGCTGTTGAGAAGACCTCGCTGCGTCGCGCGGGGATGGTGGTGTTGCGCTCGATGATCTTCGTCATCACTCCACCGCGAGTCTCCACCCCCAGCGACAGTGGGGTCACGTCCAGCAGCACCACGTCATCGACCTCGCCCTTGAGCACACCGGCTTGAATGGCGGCGCCGACTGCGACCACCTCGTCGGGATTGACGGTCATATTGGGCTCTTTGCCCCCGGTCAGCCTCTTCACCAGCGCCTGCACGGCGGGGATGCGGGTGGAGCCCCCGACGAGAATCACCTCGTCGATGTCATTCTCACTCACCTTCGCGTCAGCCATCGCCTGACGCACCGGGCCCAGGCATCGCTCCACGAGGTCGGCCGTGAGGTCCTCGAACTTGGACCTCGTGATCGTCAAAGTCAGGTGCTTCGGCCCGTTGGCGTCAGCCGTGATAAACGGCAGGCTCACCTGCGTCTGGGTGACCGAGCTGAGCTCGATCTTGGCCTTCTCGGCCGCTTCGAACAGGCGCTGCAGCGCCTGCGGGTCATTGCGCAGGTCGATGCCGTTCTCGTTCTTGAACTGCTCGGCGAAGTAGTCCACAAGGCGGCGGTCGAAGTCGTCACCGCCCAGGTGAGTGTCACCAGCGGTGGAACGGACCTCCACCACGCCGTCGCCTACGTCGAGGATGCTGACATCGAACGTGCCACCGCCGAGGTCGAACACGAGGATCGTCTCGTGCCCTTTCTTGTCCATCCCGTACGCGAGAGCGGCCGCGGTGGGCTCGTTGATGATGCGGAGCACGTCCAGGCCCGCGATGCGGCCGGCGTCCTTCGTGGCGGTCCGCTGTGCGTCGTTGAAGTATGCCGGAACGGTAATGACGGCTTCAGTTACTTTCTCACCCAGGAATTTGCTGGCGTCGTCGGCGAGCTTGCGCAGAATCATAGCGGCGATTTCCTCCGGCGCGTAGAGCTTTCCCCGGATGTTGAACCGGGCCTCGCCGTTCGGTCCTGGGACCACGTCGAATCCGACGGCTTTGGCCTCGTCCTTGACCTCGTCGAAAGAACGACCGATGAACCGCTTCGCAGAGGAGATGGTGCCCTTCGGGTTCAGAATGGCCTGCCGGCGGGCCAGCTGCCCGACCAGCCGCTCCCCGTCCTCTGTGAAAGCGACGACGGACGGGGTGGTGCGGGCGCCTTCAGCGTTGGGAATCACTTTCGCCTCGCCACCCTCCCAGACGGCGATGACGGAGTTGGTGGTTCCGAGGTCGATTCCTGCTGCCTTGGCCATGTCGGTTTCCCTTCTATTGCGGTGAGCGCCCGATTTCCGGATACCCCGAGCATAGCGCCCGGACGGCGCTACGCAAGTGACATGCGGGGCTCGAGTGGGTTCTCGAGGGGATTGCGCACCGGCAGCTTCGCCATCAACATCCCGATGAGCAGCACGGTGTTGTGGTAGCGGTCAGTGATCCGCTTACTGCTGGGCGCCATCTGCTGACTTGCCGCGCGAGTACTCATCAGCTGCCCGTCGACGTCGAAGCAGCCAGGGTCAACGCGAGGCAGATTGGCATCGACGATGTACTGGTCGCGATCGCGGAATAGATCCACCCGCGTCGACTGCTTGGCGCTGCGTGCACTGCATTTGCGAACACTTGGTGACCTCCTCGTTCACCGTGAGCCGATACGGCTCGACCTCGGGCATTAGCTCCGAGAAGCACTCGTGCCGCGGCGAGGTTCCAGACCCGTTCTCCGCGTACCCCTGAAGCGCCCTGGGTCTGATGGAGACTCGCGCTATTTGATTCCGACCAGCAGGTTGCGGTCGCCGTGGACAGCATAGAACGCGTTCTCGAACTCGGCGGGTGGGATGTCGCCGAGGTAGCCGTGGAGGCGCTGCGTGTTGTGCCAGTGCACCCAGCCGAGGGTCGCGAGCTCGAGGTCTTCGACGGTTCGCCAGGGTCCGGGGCGTGAGGGCCCGCGGACGAGTTCGGTCTTGTAGTAGCCGTTGACCGTCTCGGCCAGGGCGTTGAAGCTCCTATATTTGTCAACTCCCGATTTCGCCGGTCGTGGGGTGCGCTTTGACGAGGTGGTAGACCTCGCGGATCACAGAGCGCTTGAGGCAGCGGATGATGTCTCGCTTGCTTCGGCCCTCAGCGGTGCGTCGGGCGACGTACGCGATGGTCGGCTCATGAAACCGCATCCTCACGATCACTGTCCGATAGATCGCGGCGTTGAGCTGGCGGTGGCCTCCGTGGTTGATGCGATGCTTCCCGCTGCTCATGCCCGAGCCTGTTGGGACGGGGGCGATGCCAGCGAGCTTGGCGAATGCGGCTTCGGAGTGGATCCGTTCCGGGTTGTCTCCGGCGACTATGAGGATTTCTGCGGCGGTGTCGACTCCGATCCCGAACTGCTCGAGCAGCTGCGGGGCGGTGCTGCGCACGAGGGCCTCGATGAGTTCTTCGAGTTCCTTGGCTTCCGCGTCCAGGGTAAGCCAGCGTCGCGCCAAAGTGCGGACCGAGTGGCGCAGCGCGTCGTCGGGAGTGTCCAGGTTCCGCGGTCGTGAGGCAGCGAGGTGTCGGGCGAGCTTCGGGCGTGACATTCTGTTCGTCTCGCGGCGCATCTCGTCCGTGCCGTGGACGAGCATCGCTTTCATCATGATCATCGTCGAGGAGCGGTTCACGACCGCGGAATCATGCACAACTTTTAACTGGCGGATCATCTCGACGGCGCCGTCGGCGGTTTTCGGAATCGCGGTCGCGTGGTGGGCGCCGCGGGACCAGCGGGCCATCTCGATCGCGTCGAGGACCATCTCGGTGCGCATGTGCGGCGCGACCCGCCACCCCACGATCATGCGGGAGAACGCGTCGACGATGAAGCACACATACGCGACGCCGGCCCAGGTCGGCACGAATGTCAGATCCGTGACCCAGAGCCGATTCGGCGCGGTCGCGGTGAACTCCCGTTTCACGAGGTCCGGGTGCCGCGCCGACGAAGGATCCGGCCTGGTCGTCTTGATCCGCTTCGACCGCCTCGCGCCTTCGATCCCCGCGATCCGCATCAACCTGGCGGTCTGGTCCCGGCCGATCGTGATCCCCGCACGTCGGGCGGCTTTCCAGAGTTTGCGGACCCCGTAAACGCGATAGTTGGCTTCCCAGATCTCGACCAGCTGCGGCACCAACTCCTCGTCCCGCAGGGCACGGGCCGAGGGGGCGCGGATCTTGGCGGCGTAGTAGCTGCTCGGAGCCACCTGCAACAGTCTGCAGATGAGCTCGACTCCGAGGCGACGGCAGTCCACGACGTCGTCTTTGTTCGCGTCGATGAACGCGACTACTTCCGGTAGTGGCGGTCGAGCTCCGCCCCGAAGAAAGACGCGGCTCGCTTGAGCACCTCGTTGGCCCGGCGAAGCTCCCGATTCTCTTGCTCGAGCTCTCGCACCCGCTGCGCCTCGGCGCTGCTCACGCCGGGGGCGACACCGTCATCGACGTCGGCCTGCCTCACCCACGTCCGCACGGACTCGACCCCGTAGCCGAGTTGCGTCGCGACGCGCTGCACGGTCCCTTGCATGACGCCGAGCTCAGCGCGCAGCGTTCTCACCATCCGCACCGCGGCGGCCTTCTCCTCGACCGAGTAGCGACGCGTTGCCGGCTTCCCATTCGCCAGTTCTTTGGGCATAACTCCATCCTCGTTTCCAAGGTCAAGAGTCTCCATCAGACCCAGGGCGCTTCACTTCCCCAACGGTGACGCGATCATCCGCCTCGTCGGCGCGGTCCTCGCCGAACACACCGACGAATGGGCCGAAGGACGCCGCTACCTCGGCCTCGACATCCTCGCCAAGTCCCGCCTCACCCTCATCCCCGACACCGGAACGGAGGCGACCACCGACACCGTCCTCGAACTCAGCGCCTAACCAAAATCAACAGCAGAAGGATCACCGACCGCTACACCACGTCCCGGGGCTTGACCGACCCCACCCATACTCACCATTGCACTTCCCTGTGTTTGCAGGGAAGTGTGAGCCTGCGGAACCCCCTCCGGTTCTCAGATCCTCAAGCCGAGCTGTACTTCGGCGTCTGATCTCCCAACGCACCGCGCAACGCCCCGGCATCCGATCCCTGGATGCCGGGGCGTTCGGCGTTGCGGTGGGGGTTTGGCACGTGGGCACGGTCAGGGCTGGATGCCTCGCGCCCCAACTGCAAGGCATCCTGCGCGACACGCCGCCTGCGCGACCCGATCGTCGGCGTGTCGCCGCCGCGGCTTTGCAGTTGCGGCGGCCGGGCGCGGGCTTCAACCGCGGCTGGAGCCTCACCCGTAGAAGAGCTTCTCGAAGTCGCGGCGCGCACGGCGCGCGGTGCGCAGCCACTCCTCCTCGACGAGCGTCGCGGACCGGGCCGGGTACTCCAGGAGCCGCCCGATGCCGTCGAGCTTGGCCCGGTCGGTCGGGAGCACATCGCTCGTCTGCCCGGACAGGAGGGTGTTCGCCGAGCGCAGCCGGCTCGCGAGACGCCACGATGCGGCCAGGCGCGCGGCCGCGGCATCCGGAACCAGCCCCGCCGCGCGGGCCGCCTCCAACGCATCCAGCGTCGAGCTCGTCCGCAGGCCCGGCAGGGCGTGGGCGTGCTCGTGCTGGATGAGCTGCACGAGCCACTCGACGTCGCTCAGCCCGCCGGGGCCGAGCTTCACGTGGCGCGCACGGTCGACGCCCTGCGGCAGCCGCTCGTTCTCCACGCGCGCCTTGATCCGCTTGATCTCGCGCAGATCCTGCACCTGCACCTGCGCCGGATACCGCACCTCGTCGGCGATCGCCATGAACCGCCGGATGAGGTTCACGCTGCCGGCCACTCCGCGCGCCCGCAGCAGGGCCTGCGCCTCCCACGACAGCGACCAGCGGCGGTAGTACTCGGCATACGAGTCGAGCGAGCGCACGAGCGGGCCGTTCCGGCCCTCCGGGCGGAGATCAGCGTCGAGGTCGAACGGCACGCGCTGATCCTCCGAGTAGGTGCGCAGGCCCGCCACGAGCTGACGCGACAGCTCGTGCGCGCGCTCGGGGTCGAGCCCGTTCGCGTCGTAGACGTAGAGCACGTCGGCGTCGGAGCCGAACCCGAGCTCGCCGCCGCCGAACCGGCCCATCGCGATCACCGAGAAGTCGAGGGCCGCATCCTCCGGCGGCACCACCTCGCGCCGCACGGCGCGAAGAGTCGCCTGGATCGTCACCTCGCTGACCGTGGTGAGCCCCTCGGCGAGCTCCTCGATCGTGAGGGTGCCGAGGATCGCGCCGAACGCCAAGCGCAACAGCTCGCGCCGGCGGAGGTTCTGCACCGCGCGCATCGCGTCGCCGATGGTCTCGTGACGGGTCTGGATCGCCCGCGCCTCGTCCTGCAGGGCGACACCGCTCCGCGGCCGCAGCTGGTCGTCCGAGTCGAGCCACGCGACCGACTCGGGGATCCACTCCATCAGCTCGCCGATGTATCGCGATCCGGAGAGGACGTGCGTGAGCCGCTCGGCCGCGCCCGACGAGTCGCGCAGCATGCGCAGGAACCAGGGGGTCTCCCCCAGCCGCTCGCTGATGCGCCGGTACGCGAGAAGTCCGTAGTCAGGATCGACCCCGTCGGCGAACCAGCGGATCATGATCGGCATGAGGTGACGCTGAATGGATGCCTTGCGGCTGATGCCGCCCGTGAGCGCGCCGATGTGGCGGAGCGCGCCGGCGGGGTCGCGGAACCCGATCGCCGCGAGTCGGTCGTGCGCCTGCGCCGTCGACAGCTGCTGCTCCTCGGCGGGGAGTGCGGCGACGGCGGAGAGGAGCGGCCGGTAGAACAGCCGCACGTGGATCTCGCGCACCTCGCGCTTGATCCCCTCCCAGAGAGCCCAGACACCCGGGCCGTCCGAGGCCAGCCGCGAGGCGCGAGCGAGCACGCGGAGCCCCTCGGGCGTCTGCGGCATGAGGTGCGTACGACGCAGCTCCCGCAGCTGCATCCGGTGCTCGAGCACGCGCAGCATGCGGTAGTCGCGGGCGAACGCCGCGGCATCCATGCGCCCGATGTACCCCTCGGCGACGAGGGCCTCGAGCGCGTCGAGCGTGCCGCGCTGACGGATGCGGTCGTCGGCGAGACCGTGCACGAGCTGCAGCAGCTGCACCGTGAACTCGATGTCGCGGATGCCGCCCGGCCCGAGCTTCAGCTGGTACGGCACCTCCTCGGCGGGGATGAACTCCGTCACGCGTTCGCGCATGCGCTGCACGCTGTCGACGAAGTTCTCCCGCGCGGCGCTCGTCCACACACTGGGCTGCAGCGCCTCGACATATGCCGCCCCGAGCATGCGATCCCCGGCGAGCGGACGCGCCTTCAGCAGCGCCTGGAACTCCCAGCTCTTCGCCCAGCGGTCGTAGTAGGCCAGGTGGGAGTCGAGACTCCGCACGAGGGCGCCCTGCTTGCCCTCCGGGCGGAGGTTCGCGTCGACCTCCCACAGCGGCGGCTCGATCTCCATGCCCGAGATGCCGCGCATCGTCTGCACCGCCAGGCGCGTCGCGATGTCGATCACCCGGCTCTCCCCGATCTCGTCGAGGAGCGCATCGGTGCCACCGCCGACGAAGATGACGTCGACGTCGCTGACGTAGTTCAGCTCGCGCGCCCCGGCCTTGCCCATGCCGATGATGGCGAGCCGCGTCGCCTCGACCTGCTCCCGCGGAAACAGACCCGTGCCGGCGGCACCCGCGACACGCGTGCGGGCGACGCAGAGGGATGCCTCGAGCGCCGCCCCCGCCGCATCCGCGAGTGCCGCCGCGACTGCTGGCAGCACCGCGACGGGGTCGTCGGCGGACAGGTCGAACGCCGTGATCCGGGCGAGCAGACGCCGATAGCGCACGCGTAGGGCGACCCACGCCGACTCGTCGCCGTGTGCGGCGAAGCCGGAGGCATCCGCGTCGACTGCCGCGCGCAGCTCGGCGACGAGGTCGTCACCGCTCGGGAGCGCCCCACCCGGTTCGGGCAGCTCGGCCAGTTCCTCGGGATGCCGCTGATAGAACTCGGCGAAGCCGCTCGACGCGCCGAGAAGCAGCCAGAGCGTCGGGCCGACCCGGCGGAGCGCCGAGCCGACCGCCGCCGGATCACGGCGCGCGATCCGGGCGAGGGCCGACAGTGCGGCATCGGGATCGGCGGCCGACGCCGCGCCGACGAGGATCTCCTCGCGCGGCATCCCGACCGCATCGGAGAGCTCGGTCAGGAGGCGATCGGCGTCGCCGAGCTCGCTGAACCCGTCGCGCGCGAGGGTCGTGCGACCCAAGGCTCGCTCGCCGCCGGACATGGCGGGTTAGAGCATCTCCAGGTTGCTCTTCAGTTCGAAGGGCGTCACCTGGGCGCGGTATTCCTGCCATTCGCGGCGCTTGTTGAGCAGCACGTAGTTGAACACCTGCTCGCCGAGCGTCTCCGCGACAAGCTCCGAGTCCTCCATGTACTCCAGGGCGTGGTCGAGGCTCGCGGGCAGCTGCGCGTAGCCGAGCGCACGCCGCTCGGCGTCGGTGAGCGACCACACGTTGTCCTCGGCCTCCGGCGGAAGCTCGTAGCCCTCCTCGATGCCCTTCAGCCCGGCCGCCAGCAGCAGGGCGTAGGCGAGGTAGGGGTTCGCGGCGGGGTCGAGCGCGCGGTACTCGACGCGCGTGGACTGACCCTTGTTCGGCTTGTACATCGGCACCCGCACAAGGGCGGAGCGGTTGTTGTGCCCCCAGCAGATGAAGCTCGGCGCCTCATCGCCGCCCCACAGTCGCTTGTAGGAGTTGACGAACTGGTTCGTGACCGCCGCGATCTCGTTCGCGTGGGTCAGCAGGCCCGCGATGAACTGACGCCCCACCCTCGAGAGCTGGTACTGCGCGCCCTCCTCGTAGAACGCGTTGTGGTCGCCCTCGAAGAGCGACATGTGCGTGTGCATGCCGCTGCCCGGCTTCCCCGAGAGGGGCTTGGGCATGAACGTCGCGTACACGCCCTGCTCGATCGCGACCTCTTTGACGACCGTGCGGAACGTCATGATGTTGTCGGCGGTCGCGAGGGCGTCGGCGTAGCGCAGATCGATCTCGTTCTGGCCCGGGCCGCCCTCGTGATGGCTGTACTCCACCGAGATGCCGAGGTCTTCGAGCATCCGGACGCTCCGGCGACGGAAGTCGTGCGCGGTGCCGCCGGGGACGTTGTCGAAGTAGCCGGCCGAGTCGACCGGCTCGGGCCCGTCGGGGCCGAACGACGACGACTTCAGCAGGTAGAACTCGATCTCGGGGTGCGTGTAGAACGTGAACCCGGCGTCGGCCGCCTTCGCGAGCGTGCGCTTGAGCACGTGCCGCGGGTCGGCGACGGCGGGCTGGCCGTCGGGGGTCGTGATGTCGCAGAACATCCGCGCCGTCGGGTCGATCTCACCGCGCCAGGGCAGCGTCTGGAAGGTCGTGGGGTCGGGGTGGGCCAGCAGGTCCGACTCGTACGAGCGGGTGAGCCCTTCGATCGCCGAACCGTCGAAGCCGAGGCCCTCCGTGAACGCGCCCTCGACCTCGGCGGGAGCGATCGCGACCGACTTGAGCGTGCCGATCACATCGGTGAACCACAGCCTGACGAACTTGACCCCCCGCTCCTCAATCGTGCGCAGTACGAAGTCCCGCTGCTTGTCCATCGCGTCCTCTCCCACACGGCCCGCGCACGCGCGACCGACTCGAAGGCCAGACTATCGGCCCGGTGCGTCCGTCTGCTCATCGCCCGAGGCCGCGCCGGAGCCCGTTCCCCAGGCATCCTCGGCGGCGTCGTCGTCGGCCCACGCGCGCGAGCGCTCGGCGAGCAGTTTCGGGGCCGCGGCCGCCTCCTCCTCGGTGTCGAAGGGGCCGACGCGATCGATCGCGGGCGACTCGAAACCGCGCTCCACCTTTCCTGTCGTGAGGTTGTACCAGAACTTGTCTTCGCCGGCAAACATAGCGGCTCCTTCCGAGGGTTCATTCAGATCCTAATGATCGCCGCGCTCCGCGTCGCTAAGGTTGGGGGCATGACGACGCAGGCGACGCACGCGACCCAGGCGGTCGGGGTGGACATCGGTGGCACGGGCATCAAGGGCGCCCTGGTGGATCTCGAGGCGGGGACACTGCTCAGCGAGCGGGTGAAGGTCGCGACGCCGACCGGCGCCGAGCCCGACGACGTGCTGACCGCCGTGCAGACCGTGCTCGACACGCTCGGGGTCACCGACGCCGACATCCCGCTCGGGGTCGCCTTCCCAGCGATCGTGAAGCACGGCCGCACCCTGTCTGCTGCGAACGTGGCCGACACCTGGATCGGCTTCGAGGCCGAGAAGTTCTTCGAAGACGGTCTCGGTCGCGAGATCCACTTCGCCAACGACGCCGACGTCGCCGGCGTCGCCGAGGCGCAGTACGGCGCCGCGCGCGGTGTCGAGGGCCTCGTGCTCCTGACGACCCTCGGCACGGGCATCGGCACCGCGCTGCTGCACGACGGGATCCTGATCCCGAACTCCGAGCTCGGTCACCTCCAGCGCGCGAACGAGTCCACCGACTTCGAGCGCTGGGCGGCCTACTCGGCGGTCGAGCGCGAGCAGCTGAGCTGGCACGAGTGGGCGAAGCGCCTCCAGCGCTACTACAGCCACCTCGAGTTCGTGCTGAACCCCGACCTGTTCATCGTAGGCGGCGGAGTCTCGAAGCACTCGGAGCACTTCCTGCCGCTGCTCGACCTGCAGACGCCGATGGTGCCGGCCGTGCACCGCAACAATGCGGGCATCATCGGCGCCGCGGCGCTCGCGCTCGCTCACGATGAAGCGAGCGTACCGGCGGAGTCGGCCGACGACCTCGTCGCCGAGACGGACTGAACCCCTCTCCCCTTCCCTTATCCCTCCTCAGGGGGCTCTTGCGGCAAGGCCCCCTTCGTGCGCCAGAATCGCTGATCGTGCCTGATTTCTGGGCGCGTGGAGTGAGGGGTGCGGCATGCGGGAGAGCGACGACGGAACGAGCGCATTCGCGCTCCCCGACCGGCTGGCGGAGAAGAGCGCCCCCGCGCTCATCGGCGACGACGAGCAGATGTTCGCCCGCATCCGTGACGCCCTGGCGGACGCGGTCGACGACACCGCGGCGCGTCTTGCGCGGGTACGTCTCGAGCCCGGTCGTGCGGGGCAGGCGGCTCTCGAGCGCGACCGCGAGGTGCAGCGCCTGAGCGCATGGCTGCGGGTGCTGCGGCGCTTCGGCCTCGACGCGTGCATCGGGCGGATGGCGGGGATGGACGGTGAGCTCGTGTACGTCGGCAGGTTCGGGCTGTCGGATGCCACCGGCGCACGCCTGCTCGTCGACTGGCGCGCTCCCGCGGCAGAGCCGTTCTTCGCGGCGAGTCACGGGCATCCGTTGGGGCTCGCCAGTTGTCGCCGCTACCGCTGGTCGCGCGGGCGCATCGTCGACTACTGGGACGAGATGTTCGCGGCCGATGGGATCGATCACGGCGCCGCGCTCGATGACCAGTCCGCGTTCATCGCGAGCCTCGGCGCGAGCCGCTCTCCGCGCATGCGCGATGTGCTGGCGACGATCCAGGCCGATCAGGACGCGATCGTGCGGGCGGGCTCGAGCGGGGCGCTCGTCGTCGAGGGCGGACCGGGCACCGGCAAGACCGTCGTGGCGCTGCACCGCGCGGCGTATCTGCTCTACGGCGACCCTCGCCTGCGCGAGGGCGGGGGTGGGCTGCTGTTCGTGGGGCCGCACCGCCCGTACCTCGACTACATCGACGACGTGCTGCCGAGCCTCGGGGAGGAGGGCGCGCTCGTCGCGACGCTGTCCGACCTCGTCACCGGCGGAGGCGCCGATGTCCCCGTCGAGTCCGACCTCGACCTCCGCCGTGTGAAGAGCGACGCGCGCATGGCGTCGGCGATCGACGCCGCCACCGCGCTGTGGGAGCATCCGCCCGTCGCGGCGCGCGCGGTTCCGACGCCGTGGGGCCCGGTGCAGGTCTCTGCGGCCGAGTGGGCCGAGGTGTTCGAGGCATCCGGTGATCTCCCGCACAACGCCGTCCACTCGGACGCGTGGGAGCGTCTCGTCGACCTCGTCGCCGATCGGGTGGATGAGACGCTGCGCCGTCTCACGCCGGGAGCGGGCGACGCGGCGGACGGCGGCACGGACGAGCGCTGGAGCGAAGGCTGGGGCGAGGCGACGCCCGTCGAGGCCGACGACGGCTTCGGAGACGATCCGCTCGAGGCCGAGGGGCAGTTCGACGCCTACGGCCTCGACGACCACGCGGGGGCGACGCGCGCCGTGCTCGACGCCGACGACGACCTGCGCTCCGCGTTCGCACGCATCTGGCCGCTTCTCGACCCGGAGGCGCTGCTCCGGGGGCTGTGGGCATCTGCCGACATGCTGGCGACGTGCGCGCCGTGGCTGACCGGTGCGGATGTCGCGGTGCTGACGCGCGCGGCGGGCGCTGACTCGACCGACGTCGACCTGCCGTCGCTCGATGCCGCGCGCCTGCGGGTGGGCGATCCCGCCGACGAGGTGCGGCGGCGGCGCGCTCGCGCCGAAGCCGCCGCCGATCGCGCGGTGATGGATGACGTCGTGACGCATCTCATCGCGGCGGACGACGGCGACCTGCGCGTCATGTCCATGCGGCGCGGGCAGGATCTGCGCCAGACCCTCGACACCTTTGCGGAGGCGCCGGCGGATCCGTTCGCGGGCCCGTTCGCGCACATCGTGGTCGACGAGGCGCAGGAGTTGACCGACGCGCAGTGGGGCAGATGCTGCTGCGCCGGTGCCCCTCGGGCAGCTTCACGATCGTGGGCGACCGGGCGCAGGCGCGGCACGGGTTCACGGAGACGTGGGAGGAGCGCGTCGGGCGCGTGGGCGTCGGGCGCGTCACGGTGTCGACCTTGACGATCGGATACCGCACACCCGAGGAGGTGATGGCGGTCGCCGAGCCCGTCATCCGGGCGGCACTGCCGGATGCCTCGGTGCCCCGCGCCATCCGGCACTCCGGCCTGCCGGTGCGGCACGGACCGGTGGTCGATCTCGAGCGGATCATCACCGAGTGGGCGGACACCCACGCGGAGGGCGTCGCCGTCGTGATCGGGGCGCCGTGGTTCCCGCCGCGCGATCGCGTGCGCTCGCTCGACCCCGAGCGGGTGAAGGGGCTGGAGTTCGATCTCGTCGTGCTGGTCGACCCCGAAGGGTTCGGCGACGGACTCACCGGAGCGGTGGACCGCTACGTGGCGATGACCCGCGCGACGGCGCAGCTCGTGCTGCTGACCTCGTGAGGGCGAATGGGCCGGCCTGTACGCCGGGTTCTGTCCGGGGGTCTTCACCGAAGTGAGGCCCCGTGGACGGTCATCTCTCTCGGCGACACGTTGCCGTGCCGCTCCAGCGGTCTACCCGGGGACTCGGCGGGCCGCGTCCACATCCCCTGTCTGACCTTGCTCCGGGCGAGGTTTACCGTGCGGGTCGTGTCACCACGACCCCGGTGGTCTCTTACACCACCCTTTCACCCTTACCCCGGCTCTCGACGAGCGAGAATCCGGGGCGGTCTGCTCTCTGTGGCACTGTCTCGCGGATCGCTCCGGGTGGGTGTTACCCACCGCCCTGCCCTGTGGAGCCCGGACGTTCCTCGGCGCGGGGTCTCCCCCGCCACGCGACCGTCCAGCCGACCCATTCGCCCGTCGAGTCTACCTGTCCGCCGCCTCTCCGGCGTGCTACGGTGTTCGCACGGGCCCGGCTGGGGGGTTGGGTCCGATTGCCATTGGGGAGGCAGTCATGCGCAAGTTTCTTCTTTCCGTTGCGTGCGCCGCGTTGATGGTGCTCGGCGTGTCCAGTGCCGCCGCGGCGGCCACCGATTCGGACTCCTACGCGCCGTCACCGCCCGTGACACCGTCGCTGAGCGGGTCGAGCGTCTCGCCCGCCTGCTCCGCGGACGTGCCGTGGATCACGTACTCCGTGGCCCTCAACGATCCGAGCAACGTCGCCACGGGGCACACCGCCCGGCTCGTGCTCTCCAACGGCAGCGACAGCGTCACGATCCCGCTCGGCGAGCTCGTCGACGGCCGACTCTCGGGCACCGTGCTGTGGCCGGGCGCCTCGGTCGGCGACGACGGACGCGGCAACGGCTGGCCGGGTTGGGAGTACACGAACGGCGAGTGGGTCGAGACCGCCGGCAACTTCGCGTGGGCGCGCGGGGAGATCACCGCGACGATCGAGGTGGACCCGACGCTGTCGGTGCCGCTGTCGTACCCGCCGTCGACGCCGCAGTGCCTGACCTCGCCTCCCGGGGCGACCGTCACGACGGCGGGGCTGAGCCTGCCCTCCACTGGTGGCGACGCGGCCGCGGTACTCCCGTTCCTCTGGGGGGCGGGCGCACTCGTCATCGCCGGAGGGACGCTCCTCGTCGCGCGACGCTCCCGTCGCGCGCGTGGCTGACGCTCCGACGACCGCTCCGCCGCGCACGGGTCGCCGGCGCTGGCTCCTCCCCGCCATCGGGGTGGTGCTCGCCCTCCTCGTCGGCATCGCCGCGTGGCTCGGCGTGCGGGCGTGGCTCGCGAAGGGCGAGCTGGAGGAGGTGCAGGCGGAACGGACGACGCTGACGGCGGCGATCGGCACGCGCGACATGCCGGCCGCGCAGACGGCACTCGACGACGTGCACGCCCACGCCGCCCGTGCCGCCGAGCTCACCTCCGACCCGCTCTGGCGCGCCGCGGAGGTGCTGCCGTTCGCCGGACCGAATGCCGCGGCGGTGCGCGTGTCAGCGGAGTCGGTGCGCGACCTGACAGCCGCGGCCGACCCGCTCCTCGAAGCCATTCATGCAGGCACTGGCACCGAGCCGGGCGTCGATCTCGCCCGCATCCAGGGGCTCACCGCGCCGCTGCGCCAGACCGCCGACGCGGCCGCCCACGCGCAGACCGAACTCGACCGCATCGACCCCGGCGCCCTGCTGCCGCCGATGCGCGAGGGCGTGACAGACATCCGCGCGTTCGTGACGGATGCCGCGCCGCTCCTCGACGACGCGGCGTCGGCCGCGTCGATCCTGCCGGCGATGCTCGGAGCGGACGGCGACCGCACGCTGCTCGTGATGGTGCAGAACGCCGCGGAGGCGCGCACCGGTGGCGGCATCACCGGTTCGTTCATCGAGGTGCGCGCGACGGACGGAAAGCTGAGCGTCGGAGCGCACGCCGACTCGGCGAGCTTCGCACGGAGCGCACCGCCGGCCAAGGAGCTCCCGACCGAACTCACCGCTCTGTACGGCCCGACGTTCGGTCGATACGTCACCAACATCACCGTCACCCCCGACTTCGATCTGAGCGCCCGTCTCGCGTCGGCGTGGTGGCAGACACTCGCCCAGCCGGCGCCCGATGCGATCGTGTCGATCGACCCGATCGTGCTCCGTGCGCTGCTGCGGATCACCGGCCCGCTCACGCTCTCCGACGGCCCGGTCGTCGACACCGCCTCGGTGATCGAGCAGATGCTCGTGCGTCCGTACCTCGAACGCACCCCGCTCGAGCAGACCGCGATGCAGAGCGACCTCACCCCGCACCTCTTCGAGACGCTGCTCGACACGCCGTTCGACGTGGCCGCCTGGGCGCAGGCGCTGGCCGAGCCCGTCGCGCAGGGCCGCGTCTCGGTGTGGAGCGCGCACGCCGACGAACAGGCGGTGCTCGCCGACGGTCCGCTCGCCGGCACGCTCGCCCGGTATCGGGCCGCGGGAGATGACGCCATCGGCGTGTTCTTCAACGACGCGACCACGGGAAAGCTCGACACCTTCCTCGATGTGCAGGTCGATCCGTCCACACGCGTGTGCCGGGCCGACGGCGTCGCGGAGGTCGAGGTCGCCGTGACGCTGCAGAGCACGCTGACGGATTCCGCGCGCACCTACCCCCCGTCGATGACCGGAGGCACGAACCCGGGCGCCCCGGGCGACATCACGACCGACGTGACCGTCATGGTGCCCAGCGGCTGGTATTTCGGCGGCGTCGAGAGCGGCGGCGCGGCCGTCGTCTCGACCGATGTGCCCGGCGCGAACCCGGCATCCGTCGTCCGCATCGCGCTGACACCGGGACAGTCGCAGACGACGACCTTCCGGTTCCTTGCGGGCAAGGACGGACAGTCGCCCCACCCGGTGATCGTGCACACCCCGATGATGAACCCGGTCACGGTCGCGCCGGTCGCCGCGGCGCCCTGCGACTGACCGCGCCGCGTCTCACCCTTTCGCGGCGTCGATCGAGATGCGGAGGTCCAGCGGGAAGTCGATCGGGAAGCCACCGAACAGCAGCCGTGCGGCCCGCTCGGCGCTCCGCGCGACCGCATCCGCCACCGCCTCCGCCTGCGCGAGCGGCGCGTGCACGATGATCTCGTCGTGGAGGAAGAAGCACAGATGCGCGCGCCGGGAGAACACCGGCCCGGATGCCTCGGCGCCCTGTTCGACCGGCACCGCCGGCAGCTCGGCGAGAAGGCCCCGGAGGTCGGCGAGCCACGCGAGCGCCCACTCGGCCGCGGTTCCCTGCACGACGAAGTTGCGCGTGAAGCGACCTCGATCGCCCGCGGAGCGGCGCGCCTGCGCACGGTCGGCGTCGGAGGCATCCGGCCCACCGGCGCGCGCCTGCACCTCGTGCCACTCCGAACCGGCCGGCGCGCTCGACCGGCCGAGCCAGGTCGTGACGGCGCCGCCGCTGTCTCCCGTGCGGGCGGCGGCGTCGACCAGCCCCATGGCACGCGGATACGCGCGGCGCAGAGCGGGGACGAGCCGCCCGCTGTCGCCCGTGGTCGCGCCGTACATCGCGCCGAGCATCGCGATCTTCGCCTCGGCGCGCGTGGCGATCGAGCCCGACGCGACGATCCCGTCATAGAGGTCGCGGCCCCGCGCCGCCTCGGCGAGGGCCAGATCGCCCGACATCGCGGCGAGCACGCGCGGCTCGAGCTGCGCGACGTCGGCGACCACGAGCGTCCACCCGGGGTCGGCGTGCACCGCGGGTCGCAGCGCCCGCGGCAGCTGCAGCGCTCCCCCGCCCGACGACGCCCAGCGCCCGGTCACGACGCCGCCGGGCACGTACACGGGCCGGAACCTGCCGCCGCGCGCCCACTCGTCGAGCCATGCCCAGCCGTTGGCGCTCATGAGGCGCATCAGCTTCTTGTACTCCAGCAGCGGCGCGATCACGGGGTGGTCGTACTCCGCCAGCTCCCACCGGCTCGTCGAGCGCGCGTGGATCCCGATTCGGTGCAGGCTCCGCAGCAGCTTCGGCTGCGAGTCGAGGCTCGCCGCCGGGTCGCCGAGCGCGTCACGGACCGCCCGCGCGACCTCCTGCACCCGCGCGGGCGCGGCCCCGCCGGTCGGACGCGCGCCGAGCGTGGCCTCGAGGATGCCTTCGTGCACGTCGAGGCTCCACGGCACCCCGGCAGCCTGCATCTCGGCGGCGAGCAGCGCGCCCGCCGACTCGGCGGCGATCAGCAGTCGCAGGCGACCGGGGTCGCTCGCCGCGCGGAGGGCGTCCTGCTGGCGGCGGAACTCGGCGAGCACGTCATCGATCCCGTCGGGCACGCCGACCGGTGCCGCCGGGGCGTCGTCGAGGTCGAAGAGGGCGGGCTCCCCCGCCGGGGCGACAGCTGACGAGGCATCCACCGGCGCGGCATCCCACCGCTCGTCGCGAGACGCGTCACCGGGCGCGTCAGCGGACCGGTCTGCGCGCGCGGCCGGGGGGACGAGAGTGCTCGCGCGCAGGATCGCGTGGCACAGCCGCAGGTCCTGGCATCGCGCGACGACGCTCCCCGCGGCGAGGAGGTCCGGGTACCACCGCGCGGTATCGCTCCACACCCAACGGGCGGAGGGGTCTGCGGCGGGTGCCTCGACGGCCCACCGGTCGGGACCCACCCGCTCCCGGCGCACCTCGTCGAGACCGGCGTCGAGGTCGACGAGCACAACCGAACCGCCCTCGCGGCCCACGACCCGCCACCGCACCTCGCCCGCGGCGGTCACGGCCGCCGTCGGCTCACAGGCCGGATTCGTCGGTGCGCACCAGGATCGCGCCGCACTCCGGGCAGAAGACGACATCGTCGTCGGCCGCCTGACGCAGTGTCTGCAGATCGGTGCCGGAGAGCACCATGTGGCACGCCTCGCACGCCCGACGCCGCAGCAGTCCCGCACCGACACCGCGGGACGCGAGTCGGTCGTACACGGCCAGCAGTTCGGCGGGCACACGCGCCGCAACGGCCTCGCGGTCACGCGTGGCCGCCTCCCACGACGAGGTCGCCGCCGCGACGGCCGCCTTCCCCTCGGCGCTGGCGTGCGCCCCGGACTCGTTGATCTCGGCGATCACCGCCTCCTGCGCGGCCACGGCGGCATCCGCCGACTCGAGTCGCTCCATGATCACAAGCTCGGCGTCTTCGAGGTCGCTCTTGCGGCCCGCGAGCGATGCGAGCTCGTGTTCGAGCCCCTGCGCCTCCTTCACGTTGGAGGTCGAAGCGAGGCGTTCGGTGTCGCGGGCGACGCGCGCGTCGACGAGCGCCACGTCGGACTCGAGGCGGCCGAGCTCCGCACGGGCGTCGTCGCGCTCACCGAGGAGTCCCGTGAGCACCGCCGATTCCGCCTGGCGCTGCGCGAGCAGCTCGTTCACGCGCGCCGTCTGGGAGGGATTGCGCCGCTCCGCATCGGCTCGGCCGATCGTGGCGTCGAGACGGGCGAGATCGATCAGGAGGAGCTGGTCGGCGGGGCGTGCTTTCACCCGTCCAACCTACCGCGCCGGTCGGGCATCGACCCTTTCCGCGGCGCGGCGAGGCGGTAGCATGTGGGCTCTGACGCCCGTCGGAGATCGCCGCGAGGAGGATTCATGAGCGTGATGCGCACGAAATCGGTCGAGCGGTCGATCGCCGACACGGAGGAGCCGGAGTTCCGGCTGAAGAAGTCCCTCTCCGCCCTCGACCTCACCGTGTTCGGCGTCGGGGTCGTCATCGGCGCCGGTATCTTCACCCTCACGGGCCGCGCGGCGCACGAGGTCGCCGGCCCCGCCATCGTCGTCAGCTTCGTCGTCGCCGCGATCGCGTGCGCGCTGGCCGCGATGTGCTACGCCGAATTCGCCTCGACCGTGCCGGTGTCGGGTTCTGCCTACACGTTCTCGTACGCCTCCCTGGGCGAGCTGTTCGCCTGGATCATCGGGTGGGATCTCATCCTCGAGATGTTCCTCGGGGCGAGCGTCGTCGCCCAGGGATGGAGCGCCTATCTCGGCGTGCTCCTCGGACAGCTGGGTGTCGTCCTTCCCCCCGAGATCAGCTACGGCGGCACGGTCGATCTGCCCGCGGTGCTCCTCGTTGTCGTGCTCGGCGCGCTCATGACCTTCGGCATCCGCGAGTCGATGCGCGTGAACCTCGTGCTGGTCGCCGTGAAGCTCTTCATCGTGCTCTTCGTCATCGTCGCCGGCATCCAGTTCATCAACCCGGCCAACTATGCGCCGTTCGTTCCGGATGCCGCGCCCCGCGAGACGGCGACGGGGCTCACGCAGCCGCTCCTGCAGTTCCTCGCCGGAATCGAGCCGACCGCGTTCGGTGTCGGCGGCATCTTCGCCGGTGCGGCGCTGGTGTTCTTCGCCTACATCGGCTTCGATGTCGTCGCCACGACCGCCGAGGAGACGAAGAACCCGCAGCGCGACATGCCGATCGGCATCATCGCCTCCCTCGCGATCTGCACTCTCCTCTACTGCGCGGTCGCGTTCGTCGTCACCGGCATGGTCCGCTACGACCAACTCGACCCCGCCGCCGCCCTCGCCAACGCCTTCGCGTATCACGGGCAGGACTGGATAGCGACCGTCATCTCCGCCGGCGCCGTGGCCGGTCTCACCACGGTCGTGCTGACGCTCCTGATCGGCGCCACCCGCATCATCTTCGCGATGGCGCGCGACCATCTCCTGCCGGGCGCCCTCGCCAAGGTGCACCCGACGCGTCGCACGCCGTGGCTCATCTCGATCATCGTGACCGTGGTCGTCGCCCTCGTCGCCGGGTTCACGCCCGTCGGCATCCTGGAGGAGATGGTCAACATCGGCACGCTGTCGGCGTTCGTCCTCGTCTCGGTGGGCGTCGTGGTGCTGCGTCGCACCCGTCCGGACCTGAAGCGCGGCTTCCGGGTGCCGTGGAGCCCGTTCCTGCCGCTCCTATCCGCCGCGATCTGCACCTACCTCATGCTGAACCTGACCGTGGAGACGTGGCTGCGGTTCCTCATCTGGCTCGCCATCGGGATCGTGATCTACTTCGCCTACGCGCACCGCCACTCTCGCCTGGGCAAAGATGCCGAGACGTACTACAACCCCGCGGAGCCCAGGGTGGTCGGGCGCGACTCGTAGACTGGTCGCGTCAGGGCCTTTAGCTCAGCTGGTAGAGCGCCACGTTTACACCGTGGATGTCGTCGGTTCGATCCCGGCAGGGCCCACCCCACCCGCGCGGGAGCGCGACGCCCGCTAGTCGACTCGCACGTCGTCGCCCACCCGGATGCGGCCGCCGCCCGAGACCGGCAGCAGCAGGCGCCCGAGCGTCGGCTGCTGCTGGCCGAACCGGCGGGTCAGGGTCGTGAGGATCGGCGCGTCCCGTTCGCCGGTGTCCGGGTTCGCGTGCGTGGCGAGGCAGCGGACGATCGGCCCCTGCGGGGCGAAGAGCACGTCGCCGATGCGCACCGGTCCGCTCCAGTCGAGCTCGGACCAGGCCGCGGCGCCGGCGATGACGACGTTCGAGCGGAATCGCCGGTCGTCGACGGATGCCGGGAGCGCCGCGTCCAGGGCCTCGGCGCTCTCGCGGGTGTGCACCGACACGAAGCCGCGCGCTCGGTCCTGGAACCGGGACGTGACCCCGTCGCCCACGAGCACGAGAGGCAGCCGTCCCGGCGCGTGCAGGCGCGCGGCATCCGGCGAGGAGAGCACGTACTGGGTGACGGTGTCCACGACGAGGCGGCGTCCCGGCTCGTCGATGCCCGCCTCGACGAGCACCTCCGACCCCAGGGCGACCCGCACGCGACGCTCGGCGTCGTCGTACGCCACCGACAGACGCGCGAGCGAGGGGAAGTCCTGCAGCGCGAGACCCTTCGATTTCGGCCAGTAGTCGAGACCGTCGCGCTCCTCCGGCCGGGCGGCGTCGGCGAACCGGAACGCGAGCACCCGGTCCCCCGCAATCCGGCCGTCCTCCTGCACCTCGAGCTCGTCGCGCGTCTCGGGCGTGAAGCCCTTGACGGGGTGGCGGAAGAGGGCGACGACGTGCGGCACGACGTCCAGTCTGTCAGCCGCGTCGGAGTCGGGAAACGCATCCGACCGGTCTCGGATTGTGACTAGGCTGATCCAAGGACGCGTCGTGGACGCTGCACAACGCCGCGCGCACCCGAAGCCCCTACCTGGCACGATCTGCCAGAAGACGAAAGGTGTCTCGTGACGGTCAACGATCAGGATCCGTATTCGCAGGGCCCGCAGGACAGCGATCCCGAAGAAACCGGCGAGTGGGCGGAGTCGCTCCAGCAGCTCGTCGACGCGAAGGGCGCCGGTCGCGGTCGCGAGATCATGCTGAGCCTGCTGAACAAGTCGCACGAGCTGCAGCTGAACGTGCCCCAGGTCCCCGTCACCGACTACATCAACACGATAGCCCCCGAGAACGAGCCCGAGTTCCCCGGTGACGAAGAGCTCGAGCGCCGCTACCGCCGCTGGATCCGCTGGAACGCCGCGATCACCGTGCACCGCGCGCAGCGACCCGGCATCGGCGTCGGCGGCCACATCTCGACGTACGCCTCGTCGGCGTCGCTGTACGAAGTCGGCTTCAACCACTTCTTCAAGGGTCTGGACGACCCGAACGGCGGCGACCAGATCTTCATCCAGGGCCACGCCTCGCCCGGCATCTACGCCCGCTCGTTCCTCGAGGGCCGCCTCAGCCAGGACCAGCTCGACGGCTTCCGTCAGGAGAAGTCGGCGGCCCCCAACGGCCTCCCCTCCTACCCGCACCCCCGCGTGTTCCCCGACTACTGGCAGTTCCCGACGGTGTCGATGGGCCTCGGCCCGATCAACGCCATCTACCAGGCGATGAACAACAAGTACCTCACCAACCGCGGGATCAAGGACCTCTCCGATTCGCACGTGTGGGCCTTCCTCGGCGACGGCGAGATGGACGAGGTCGAGAGCCGCGGCCAGCTGCAGGTCGCCGCCAACGAGGGACTCGACAACCTCACGTTCGTCATCAACGCCAACCTGCAGCGCCTCGACGGCCCCGTGCGCGGCAACGGCAAGATCATCCAGGAGCTCGAGGCGTTCTTCCGCGGCGCCGGCTGGAACGTCATCAAGGTCGTCTGGGGCCGCGGCTGGGACGACCTGCTGAAAAAGGATGTCGACGGCGCGCTCGTTCGCCTCATGAACACCACTCCCGACGGCGACTTCCAGACCTACCGCGCCGAGGACGGCAAGTTCATCCGCGACCACTTCTTCGGTCGCGACGAGCGCACCGCCGCGATGGTCAAGGACCTCTCCGACGACTACATCTGGGGCGGCCTGCGCCGCGGCGGCCTCGATTACCAGAAGCTCTACGCCGCCTACAAGGCCGCCGTCGAGCACAAGGGCCAGCCCACGGTCATCATCGCCAAGACGATCAAGGGCTACGGTCTCGGTCACCACTTCGAGGGCCGCAACGCGACCCACCAGATGAAGAAGATGACCCTCGACGACCTCAAGCACTTCCGCGACTCGATGCGCATTCCGATCACTGACGCGCAGCTCGAGGAGAACCCCTACCTGCCGCCGTACTTCAACCCGGGTCTCCAGGACGAGACGATCGAGTACATGGTCGAACGCCGCCGCGCGCTCGGCGGGTTCCTGCCCGAGCGGCGCACCCACCACGTGCCGATCGAGCTGCCCGGCGACGACGCGTACGCGCTCCCTAAGAAGGGCTCGGGCACGCAGGAGGTCGCCACGACCATGGCGTTCGTGCGCCTGCTGAAGGACCTGCTGCGCGCCAAGGGCTTCGGTCACCGGATCGTCCCGATCATCCCCGACGAGGCCCGCACCTTCGGCATCGACGCGTTCTTCCCGACCGCGAAGATCTACAACCCGCACGGCCAGAACTACACCTCGGTCGACCGCGAGCTGCTCCTGGCGTACAAGGAGAGCCCGCAGGGCCAGATCATGCACGTCGGCATCAACGAGGCGGGCGCGAGCGCCGCGTTCACCGCGGCCGGAACGTCGTACTCGACCCACGGCGAGCCGCTGATCCCGGTGTACATCTTCTACTCGATGTTCGGCTTCCAGCGCACCGGCGACGCCCTGTGGGCGGCGGGCGACCAGATGGCGCGCGGCTTCCTCATCGGCGCGACCGCCGGGCGCACGACGCTCACCGGCGAGGGCACCCAGCACGCCGACGGCCACTCGCCGCTGCTCGCGTCGACGAACCCGGCCGTGATCTCCTACGACCCGGCCTACGGCTACGAGATCGCCCACATCGTGCGCACCGGCCTCGACCGGATGTACGGCGGCAACCACCCGGACCCCGACGTCATGTACTACCTCACGGTGTACAACGAACCGCTCGTCCAGCCGGCCGAGCCGGAGGGGGTCGACGTAGACGGCATCATCCGAGGCATCCACCGCATCTCCGAGGGCACCGGCGAAGGACCGCGGGCCCAGCTGCTCGCGTCGGGCGTCGGCGTGCCGTGGGCGCTCGAGGCCCAGCAGCTGCTGCGGGATGACTGGGGCGTGGCCGCCGACGTGTGGTCGGTCACCAGCTGGTCGGAGCTGCGCCGCGACGGCCTCGCCGCCGACGAGCACAACTTCCTGCACCCGCTCGAGGAGCCGCGCACCGCGTACATCACCGAGAAGCTGCGCGATGCCGAAGGCCCCGTCGTCGCGGTCAGCGACTTCGAGCACGCCGTGCAGGACCAGATCCGCAAGTGGGTGCCGGGTTCGTACGCGACCCTCGGCGCCGACGGATTCGGCTTCTCCGACACGCGCGCCGCGGCACGTCGTTTCTTCAAGATCGACGGTCCGTCGCTCGTGGTGCGCACGCTCCAGTCGCTCGCCGAGGAGGGCAAGGTCGACCGCGCCCTGTCGGCGCAGGCGATCGAGAAGTACCGCTTGAACGACGTGACGGCGGGAACGAGCGGCAACGCCGGCGGCGAGAGCTGACCGGATCGATGCCCGCCCGCCCCACCCCGCAGGAGAAGGCGGAGACCCTCGCCTGGCTGCGGCGGATCTCCGGCGACCTGGCGACGGCCACGATCAAGCGACTCGAAGACTCGCTGCCGTGGTACGCCGACATGCCGCCGGCGCGCCGCTCGGCCGTGGGGCTCGTGGCGCAGGCGGGCATCGCCTCGTTCATTCAGTGGTACGACGACCCCAGCTCGACCCCGTGGATCGCGGCCGACATCTTCGCCGCGGCGCCCCGTGAGCTGCTGCGCAGCGTCAGCCTCACGCAGACGCTGCAGCTCATCCGGGTGACGGTCGAGGTGACCGAGGAGCGCGTCGCCGGGCGCGGCGAGGACCTGCGCGAGAGCATCCTGCTGTTCTCCCGTGAGGTAGCGTTCGCCTCCGCCGACGTGTACGCCCGCGCCGCGGAGGCGCGCGGCCTCTGGGATGCCCGGCTCGAAGCCCTCGTCGTCGACTCGATCCTCACCGGCGAGGCCGACGAAGAGCTGCCGAGTCGGATCGCCGCGCTCGGCTGGCACGGCCACGGCGAGGTCGCGGTGCTCGTCGGCACCACGCCTCCGCAGTTCGACGTCGACCAGCTGCGGCGGATGGCCCGCAAGATGGGCGTCGACGTGCTGATCGGCGTGCAGGGATCGCGCCTCGTGCTCGTGATCGGCCGCGCCGACACGCCCGCCGGCGAGGAGAACCGCGCCGAGCTGACCTTCCCCGAGATCGCCACCCGCCTCGAGCCGGGGTTCGGTGCCGGGCACCTCGTGCTCGGCCCCACAGTGCCCGCACTCGTCGACGCCGGGCAGAGCGCCCGCGCCGCCCTCGCCGGGTTCGCCGTGGCCGGAGCGTGGCGCGGCGCCCCGCGGCCGGTCGAGGCCGACGATCTCCTCCCCGAGCGCGCGCTGGCCGGCGACAGCGCGGCCAAGGCCACCCTCGTCGAGCGGATCTACCGTCCGCTGCAGGCGCACTCGTCCGACCTCGTGACGACGCTGTGGAGCTACCTCGACAACGGGCGGTCGCTCGAGGCGACGGCCCGCGAGCTGTTCGTGCATCCCAACACCGTGCGCTACCGGCTCAGGCGCGTGTCCGACGTGATCGGGTGGGATGCCACGGGGCCGCGCGAGGCCCTCATCCTGCAGACCGCGCTCATCATCGGCTCGATCGGCACCGAGGTCACCCGTCGGCGCGCGGGCATGCGCCGCCCGTCCTGACCGACGCCGAGCTCCACAGCGCCGCCGAACCGCCGCACCGCGGCCCCCGCACCGCACGATCGCGCCACCGTTGTACGGTGGACACAAGGCATCCGGCGTTTCTTGTGACATGACCCCCAGCACACTCCGACAGATCTTGGCAGGATAGAGCAGTGATCATCACCGTCTTCCCCGGACAGGGCGCGCAGACCCCCGGGTTCCTCGAGCCGTGGCTGGCCGTTCCGGGCGTTCGCGAGCGCCTCGAGCGCTACTCCGCCGACAGCGGCGTCGACCTCATCGCCGCCGGCACCGAGTGGGACGCCGACCGCATTCGCGACACGCAGGTGGCCCAGCCCCTCATCGTCGCCGCGAGCCTCCTGTCGTACGCGGCGCTGCTGGATGCCACGGCCATGACACCGCCCACGACGCCGGACGGCGTCGCCGGCCACTCGGTCGGCGAGATCGCCGCGCTGGTCGCGGCGGGCGTGCTCAGCGACGACGACGGCATGCGTCTCGTCGGCATCCGCGGCCGCGCGATGGCCGACGCCGCCGCAGCCGCCCAGACCGGCATGAGCGCGATCATCGGCGGCGACCGCGACGCCGTGCTCGCGCGCCTCGACGAGCTCGAGTTGACCCCGGCGAACCACAACGGGGCCGGGCAGATCGTCGCCGCCGGCACCCTCGACGCGCTCGAGGCCCTCGCCGCCTCGCCTGTCGCGGGCACCCGGGTGATCCCGCTGCAGGTCGCCGGCGCCTTCCACACGCGCTTCATGGCCCCGGCCGTCGACGCGCTCCGGGACGCGGCCGCCCGCATCGAGGCATCCGACCCCACGCTCACCCTCTGGTCGAACAGCGACGGCGCACCCGTCGCCGCCGGCAGACCGGCCCTCCACCTGCTCGTCGCGCAGGTCGCCTCCCCCGTGCGCTGGGACCTCGCCATGGAGTCGTTCGCCGCGCACGAGGTGACCGGCATCATCGAGCTTGCCCCGGCCGGCACGCTCACCGGGCTCGCCAAGCGCGCCCTCCGCGGCGTGCCCACCGTCGCGGTGAAGACGCCCGACGACCTCGCGGCTGCCGCCGCTCTGCTGACAGGAGAAGGCGCGTGAGCACCTCGACCATCCGCCCCGCGCTCCACCAGCCCACGGGCCCCGCGCACACGCGGATCTACGCCTACGGCGCCGCCCGCGGCGAGAACGCCGTGCCCAACGACGACCTCGTCGGCCCGATCGACTCCAGCGACGAGTGGATCCGGCAGCGCACCGGCATCATCACCCGTACCCGCGCGAACGCCGAGACCACGGCGATCGAGCTGTCGACCGACGCCGCCGCCGAGGCGATCGCCCGCTCCGGCGTCGACCCGGCCGATATCGACGCGGTCATCGTCGCGACGATCTCGAACCCCAAGCAGACCCCGTCGGTCTCGGCAATCGTCGCCGACCGCGTGGGGGCGAACCCCGCCGCGGCCTACGACGTCAACGCCGCGTGCGCGGGCTTCGCCTACGCCGTCGCGCAGGCCGACGCACTCATCCGGGGCGGCGCCGCGCACTACGCCGTCGTCGTCGGCGCCGAGAAGCTCAGCGACGTCGTCGACCCGACCGACCGCTCGATCTCGTTCCTCCTCGGCGACGGGGCGGGCGCGGTCGTGATCGGGCCGAGCGACTACGCCGGCATCGGCCCGACCGTCTGGGGCTCCGACGGCTCGAAGGCCGACGCGGTGGGCATGAACCACACCCTCGTCGAGTTCCGCGACGGGCTCGCCCCGTGGCCGACGCTCCGCCAGGAGGGCCCGACGGTCTTCCGCTGGGCGGTCTGGGAGATGGTGAAGGTCGCCCGTCAGGCGCTCGAGGCGGCGGGCGTCGAGGCATCCGATCTCGCCGCGTTCGTGCCACACCAGGCGAACATGCGCATCATCGACGAGTTCGCCAAGCAGCTGGGTCTGCCCGAGTCCGTCGTCATCGCCCGCGACATCGAGACCACCGGCAACACGTCGGCCGCCTCCATCCCGCTCGCGACGCACCGCCTGCTCGAGGAGCACCCCGAGGTCTCGGGCGGGCTCGCCCTGCAGATCGGCTTCGGCGCCGGTCTCGTCTTCGGAGCGCAGGTCGTCGTGCTCCCGTGAGGGAAAGCCGCCCGCACCTAGACTGATCCCGGACCTTTCCGGGTCCGCGTCCTCGGTGGACCACACCGCGAAACACCCCGAAAACAAGGAGAATCCCATGGCATTCAGCAACGACGAGGTCCTCGCCGGGCTCGCCGAGCTCATCACCGACGAGACGGGCATCTCGGCCGACGAGGTCGCGCTGGAGAAGTCGTTCACCGACGACCTCGACATCGACTCGATCTCGATGATGACGATCGTCGTCAACGCGGAGGAGAAGTTCGGCGTCACGATCCCCGACGAAGAGGTCAAGAACCTCAAGACCGTCGGCGACGCCGTCACCTTCATCACCACCAACCAGGGCTGATCGCCTCCGGGCGTCACCCAGCTGACCCGCCTGAACCGGTGGGGGCCTCGCGGCGGCCCCGCTGCAGCCTCGCCCCCACCGGAGCACCCCCACACGCGTGAGGACATCATGAGCAACCCCCGAATCGTCGTCACCGGCATCGGCGCGTCCAGCCCCATCGGCGGCACCGCCCCCGAGAGCTGGTCGGCGCTGCTGGCCGGCGCCTCCGGCGCGCGCACGCTCGAATACGACTGGGTCGAGCAGTACAACCTGCCGGTCACGTTCGCCGCGCAGGCGGCCGTGCGGCCCGACACCGTGCTGGAGCGCCCCGTCGCCAAGCGCCTCGACCCGTCGTCGCAGTTCGCGCTCGTCGCGGCCCTCGAGGCGTGGGCCGATGCCGGATCGCCCGAGGTCGACCCGGAACGGCTCGGCGTCGACTTCGCGACCGGCATCGGGGGTCTGTGGACGCTGCTGGATGCCTGGGACACGCTGCGCGAGAAGGGCCCGCGTCGGGTGCTGCCGATGACGGTGCCGATGCTCATGCCGAACGCGGCGGCCGGCAACCTCTCGCTGCACTTCGGTGCGCGCGCATACGCGCGGACCGTCGCGAGCGCCTGCGCCTCGAGCACGGAGTCGATCGTCAACGCCGTCGAGCACCTGCGCGACGGCCTCGCAGACGTCGTGATCGCCGGCGGCACCGAATCGGTGATCCACCCGGTCACGATCGCCTCGTTCGCCTCGATGCAGGCGCTGTCGAAGCGCAACGATTCCCCCGAGACCGCATCGCGGCCGGGCAGCATCGACCGTGACGGGTTCGTCATGGGCGAGGGCGCGGCGGTGCTCATCCTCGAGACCGAGGAGCACGCCAAGGCCCGCGGCGCGAAGATCTACGCCGCCGTCGTCGGCGGCGGCGTCACCGCCGACTCGTACCACATCACCGCGAACGACCCCGAGGGCTGGGGAGCGGCGCGCGCCGTGAAGCTGGCGCTCGACATGGCGGATGCCTCGCCGGACGATGTCACGCACATCAACGCGCACGCGACCTCCACCCCGGTCGGCGACCCCAACGAGTACGTCGCCCTGCACCACGTGTTCGGCGACCGGATCGGCGAGATCCCGGTGTCGGCCACCAAGGCATCCACCGGTCACCTCCTCGGCGGCACCGGAGCGCTCGAGGCGATCTTCACGGTTCTGGCGCTCCGCGACCGCGTCGCGCCGCCGACGATCAACATCACCGAGCAGGACCCGGCGGTGCCGTTCCTCATCTCCGGCGAGCCGCAGCCCCTGGGCGAGGGCCCGCAGCTCGCGATCAGCAACTCGTTCGGATTCGGCGGGCACAACGCCGTGGCGGCGTTCGCCTCAGTGTGACCCGCCGTCCGACCTCGACCTCGACCGCGCGCATGTGACGCGCCGGTGAAAGGGCCCCTCCGCGAAGCCAGCGGAGGGGCCCTTCTCGGGTGAGGCGAGCGGTACGCGATCCCCATCCCCGGGAAGCCGTCCGAAGTGGGTACGAGCGCCCCGCGTCGCCCGGTCTGTGTGGTGGTCTGTGCGGCGCTCAGCCCACCTTGTGCAGCCATACGACGGGAGTGTCGTCGCTCGCGTGGCGGAACGGCTCCAGCTCGTCGTCCCACACGGTGCCGAGCGCGACCTGGAGCTCGCGCTGCAGTTCGAACACGTCGCCGGCGGCGATCTCCATCGCGTACCGCACCCGGTCTTCGCCGATGACGATGTTGCCGGCGGTGTCGGTCTGCGCGAAGTGAATGCCGAGGTCCGGGGTGTGCAGCCAGCGGCCGCCGTCGCTGCGCGGCGTGGGGTCTTCGCTCACCTCGAAGCGCAGGTGCTCCCAGCCGCGGATCGCGGTCGCCAGCGCCGCACCCGTGCCGGCTGGGCCCTCCCAGTAGAACTCGGCGCGGCGGCTGCCGGCGAGCACGGGCTGGTCGGCCCAGTCGAAGTTGACCGCACGCCCGAGGGCACGCCCGACCGCCCACTCGAGGTGGGGGCACAGCGCTCGCGGCGCGGAGTGGATGTAGATCACTCCGCGCGCCAGTGTCGCCGACGCGACAGGTGGGTTCGACGTGGTCGCCATCACGATTCTCCGTTTCTTCAGGTACGTCTTCCCCTACGACCTGGGTGCCGGAGCATGTGGCGAGTGTGCAGCGAGTATGCGGTTGTGCGCCCATTATGACCGATCGGACGCGGTAATCACAACCGTGTCATTTCATCGGTCTCGGACGAGTAGGGCGGGTGGGACTTGAACCCACGATCGTCGGGTTATGAGCCCGCTGCCTTGACCAGCTTGGCCACCGCCCCGTGCCGCGCGTGCGCGCGCCGGGTTCGATTCTAACGACGTCGCGGATCGTCGCGATCGCGCACCGGCGGCTCGGGCCACACCTTCGCCACGGCATCCGTCAGCTTCTCGGAGTTGGTGCGCGGCTCCCCCGCGCCGCCGCTGCCGCGCACGATCGGCACCTCGGCGCTGTTGTTGCTGACGACCTCCGGATGGAAGCGCGCCAGCAGGAACACGCCCGTGACCGCGAGGGCACCGGCGGCGGCGAAGCCGATGTAGGCCCCGAACGGGGCGCCGTCGGCCTCGTGCAGCACGGCGAGGCCGATGATGATCGCGACGATCGGGTCGACCACCGTGAGCCCCGCGATCACGAGGTCGGGCGGCCCCGAGGCATACGCCGTCTGCACGAAGTACGCGCCCGACGCGGTGCCGGCCAGGAGCGCGACGATGCAGATGATCGTGAGCCAGTCGAAGTTCTCGTTCTGCACGCGGTTGATGACGACCTTCGCGAGCGTCGCGACGAAGCCGTAGATCATCCCGGCCGCGACGATGTAGAACAGGGCCGAGGCGCGCTGGCGGAACCACAGCCACGAGCCGCCGACGAGCAGGATCACCGCCGCGAGGATGATCAGCACCGTGATCAGCTGCCCGTCGCTGACGGGTGTCTCGGTCGCGTAGACCGCCGCGATCGTGACGAACGTGAAGATGCCGGCGATGCAGAGCACGATCGCCGTGATCGATTGGCGGGTGGGCTTGTGGCCGCTGATGCGGGCGTTGAGGAGCGTCGTGATGACGAGGGAGACCGCGCCGAGCGGCTGCACGAGGATGAGCGGCGCGAACGAGAGGGCCGCGAGCTGGCAGACGATCGCGAGCCCCAGCATGGCGGTGCCGGCGACCCACGACGGGCGGCGCAGTAGGTTCCAGATCTGGCCGCCGGTGAGCCCCGTGCCGCCGTCGGTTCCGGTGAGGCGTTCGACCTTCTGTACGCCGCGGTGCTGGTACTGGGCGCCGAACGACATGAAGACGGCACCGAGGAGCGCCAGCGGGATGCCGATGAGGATGCCGGGGTCTTTGAAGACGCCGACCAGCTGGTCGGCCACGTCTCCCAGATCGGGGGCGAAGGCTTCCACTCCTCGACACTAACCCCGCCGCGCCGCTCGGTAGGCTCAGAACGTGGCTGTTCTTGCGATTCGCATCATGGGCGACCCCGTGCTGCACTCCCCCGCCTCCCCCGTCGCCGAGATCACCGATGAGGTGCGCCAGCTCGTCGCGGACATGTTCGAGACGATGGATGCCGCGCCCGGCGTCGGTCTCGCGGCCCCGCAGGTCGGGGTGGGTCTGCGGATCTACACGTACACATACCAGGACGACGACGGCGCGCCCTGGCGCGGCGTGATCATCAATCCGGAGCTGTGGATGGTGCCGCTCGAGCCGGGCGTTCCCGACCCCGACGAGGAGTCGGAGGGATGCCTCTCTTTCCCGGGCGAGCGCTTCGCGCTCCGCCGCTCCGATCGGGTGATCGTCACCGGCATCGACCTCGACGGCAAGCCGGTGCGGATCGAGGTCGACGGGTGGCGGGCGCGCATCATGCAGCACGAGTTCGACCACCTCGACGGCACGCTCTACATCGATCGCCTCGACGACGGCGACTGGAAGACCGTGCAGAAGATCGCCCGCAAGCGCGGCTGGGGGCGCCCCGGCGCCTCGTGGACCCCGGGTGTCGATGACCTCGACGCGTGATCCGGTGGCGCTGCTCTCGCCGCGCGGGTTGTGTTCACTTGTGGTGGCATCCACCGGCCCGAGCCCGCCACAACTGGCCACAAGTGGCCAAGCCACGCGCGTCGGAGCGGCGCGATGAGGGATGCCTCGGGAGACGAAAACGGCCCCAGAGTGGAGTCTGGGGCCGTTCGCTCCCCGGCTTGGACTCGAACCAAGAACCTGCCGGTTAACAGCCGGCTGCTCTGCCAATTGAGCTACCGAGGATCAGTCACCCGCGAGCGGGCAACCCGTCCATAATAGCAAAGTCGGAGGGGTGCTCGTGACGCGCCCCACCCCGCGTGTCGCTCACGACGCGATCCGCGCACCCTCGTCGGGAGTCCACAGCACATCGGCGGTGCCATGGCCGAATCCGACCGGGCGCCCCGCGCGCAGCACGAGCACATCGGCATCGAGGTCGCGGACCGTCTCGGCGTCGTTCGTGACCACGAAGATCGCCATCCCGTCCTCGTCGCGACGGCGCAGCAGCGAATCGCGCGCGGCCTTGCGCACCTCCAGATCGAGGTTCGCGTAGGGGTCGTCCCCGACGAACAGCCGCGGGTTCAGCACGAGCGCCCTCGCCAGGGCGACTCGCTGCCGCATGCCCGAGCTGAGCTCGTACGGGTACTTCGCGGCGGCACCGAGCGGCAGCTGCAGCTCGTCGAGGAGACCCGCGACCCGCAACGCCAGGGCGCGCTCGTTGACACGTCGATCCCGGGAGGTCACGGGCTCGCCGATCACCTCGCCGACGGTCAGCCTCGCCGGCAACTCACCGCCGGCGCCCTGCGAGAGATAGCCCGTGAGGTACGTGCGGACGCGCTGCTTTCGCCCCCGCGCGCGCACCGGGATGCCCTCGACCGCAGCGGATCCGCCGACGACCGCCAGACCGGGCTCGTCGGCGCCGGCGAGCAGTGCGGCGAGACTCGACTTGCCGGCGCCCGTCGGTCCCATGATCGCGAGCGCGCGGCCGGCAGCGAGCCGGAGCGTCACGCCCTCGACGACACGCGTTCCGCCACGCGCGACCGACAGGTCGTCGCACTGGACGGCGAACTCGCTCGAGGCGCGGCGCTGCATGGCTTTCATCCTGCCCGCTCGGCGTCCGCTTCGCCAGCCGGACCCCCGACCGAGCCCGTCGACCGGCGCCACCGCACCGCCCGCCGCGCCGGCCGGGACCGGCTCGCGCACCGGGGGCGCCGAGCGCTCACAGCCCTTCGGCGAGCGAGCGGCGCCGGGCATCCAGGTCGCGCAGCGCGACCCGCACCGCGCGCCCCTCCTCTGACTCGGCGGGGAGGCGCTGGATCGCTCCGAGGAGCTCGGTCTTCTCCCGGTCGAGGGCGCGAATGCGCAGGCGCTGCGCGAGGGCCCGCGTCGAGGCGGTCGCCTCCTCCTCGGTGAGCGCCGGGAACGCCGCGGTGAGCAGCTCCACCCCGAGGGAACGGTACGGCTCGCGCACCGATTCGACGGCCGTGGAGGCCCAGCCGATGCGTGTGCGGTCGGGCTGCCCCTGGATGCTCTGGCGCACCGCGTCGAGCGACGGCACCTGCATCGGCAGCGCGAGCGCCGCGTCGAGGTCTGCCGCGTCGATCAGATGCCCGTACTGGAGCACCCCCATGAGCGCGTCGCGCTCGAGCGCCGCGTCGGCTGTGCGCGGCAGCGCGGCGATCGTCGCACGGATCTCGGGGGCGGCCTCGCCCGAGCCTCCGTCCGCGGACGCCGCACCGTGCGCGGACGTTCCCGCGCCGGGCGCGGCTCCCCCGGCCGCGGCTCCCGCGTCGGTCCGGCTCGCGCGCGCCGCGGCGCGCTGCACCTCTCGGTGCACCTCGCGGAGGTCTTCGCCGAGGCGCCGGGCGAGCACGTGCTCGTACCGGCCGCGGATGCCGGTGTCCTTGATCTCGGCGACGATCGGCGCCGCCGCGGTCAGCGCCGCGACCCGACCCTCGACCGACGCGAGGTCGTGCCCGGCGATCCGCTGGTCGATGACGAACTCGAACAGCGGCGACTTCGTCTCGATCATCGAGCGCACCGCGCCGTCGCCGCGGTTGAGCCGCAGGTCGCAGGGGTCGAGCCCCTCCGGTCCGACGGCGACGTAGCTCTGCAGACCCGAGGTGCGGGCCTCGGCGAAGGCGCGCACGGCGGCCTTCTGACCCGCGGCATCCGGGTCGAAGGTGAAGACGACCTCGCCCGAGACATCCGTGCCGACGATGCGCCCCACGACGCGCATGTGGTCGGCGCCGAAGGCAGTGCCGCACGTGGCGATCGCCGAGGTGACCCCGGCGAGGTGGCAGGCCATCACGTCGGTGTACCCCTCGACGACGACGACCCGGTGCGAGCGCGAGATGTCCTTCTTCGCGAGATCGAGCCCGTAGAGCACCTGCGCCTTCTTATAGATCGGCGTCTCGGGGGTGTTGAGGTACTTCGGTCCCTTATCGTCGTCGTACAGGCGCCGCGCGCCGAAGCCGATCGTCTGGCCGGTGACGTCGCGGATCGGCCACACCACGCGCCCACGGAACCGGTCGTAGACCCCCCGCTGACCCTGCGAGAGCAGCCCCGCGGCGAGCATCTCCTCGTCGGTGAAGCCCTGGCTCTTCAGCGCGTCACGGACGCCGTTCCACCCCTTCGGCGCATACCCGACGCCGAAGTGCGCGGCGGCGCCGGCGTCGAAGCCGCGCTCGCCCAGAAACCGCCGCGCGGTCTCGGCCTCGGGGCTCGCCAGCTGACCGCGGAACCACTCAGCCGCGGCGGTGTTCGCCTGGTAGAGCCGCGTGCGGCCGCTCGTCTCGGGGGCGGCGCCGCCGTCCTCGTAGTGCAGGGTGTAGCCGATGCGCGCCGCGAGCCGCTCGACCGACTCCGTGAACGACAGGTGGTCCATCGCGCGCAGGAACGAGTAGACGTCGCCCGACTCGCCGCAGCCGAAGCAGTGGTAGTAGCCGACCTGCGGGCGCACGTGGAAGCTGGGGCTGCGTTCGTCGTGGAAGGGGCAGAGGCCCTTCAGTGAGCCGACGCCGGCCGATTTCAGAGCGACGCGCTCCCCGACGATGTCGGCGATGTTCGTCCGCGCCTTGACCTCGTCGACGTCGGCCTGCGCGATCCGCGCCATCAGAAGCCCTCTCCGGACCAGAGCCCGTCGATCGGCTCGGGAAGGGCGAAGCCGGTCGGTGCCACCTCGCGGCGCGCGCTCGACCACAGACCGAGCTCACGCAGGTCGACGGGGCCGACGAGGCGCGCGTGCCATTCGATCGCGAACCGGTCGGTGAGGCTCGCCACCTGGTCGACGATCACCCGGCGACGCGCCGCATCCGACTCCGCCGCGCGGAAGTCCTCGCCGTGCAGCCGGTCGAGGTGCTCGGGCTGCTCCTCGAGGGCGGTCGCCAGGCGCTTCAGCACGCGACGCTGCTCCTTATAGAGCCCCTTGCGGCCGTCGATCGACACCACGAAGGCGCCGATGATGCCCTTCAGCACCGCCATCTCGGCCTCGACGACGCGCGGCACGACCACGCGACCCCGATACCGGGTGAGCACGGGCGCGGAGTAGTGCTCGCGGGTCGCCGTGGTGGCGGCGCGCGCGAAGCGCCCGATGAGGTCGGAGGTGAGGTTCTTCAGCCCCGCGACCGAGGCGCGGTCGCCCGTGAACGAGGTCAGCCACTCCGGCAGCTGGGTCAGGCGATAGAGCGCGTCGGCCAGCTCGTCGCGGCTGAACCCGTAGCCCACCCAGGTCTGGATCGCGGTGAGCAGCGCCTCGCGCTCACGCCCGTCGGAGAGCCGGGCCGGGTCGAGGTAGCCGTTCAGCACGGCGTCTTCGAAGTCGTGCACCGAGTAGGCGATGTCGTCGGAGAGATCCATGACCTCGGCTTCGATGCAGCGGAGGCGCCCCGGGGCACCCTCCCGCATCCACCGGAAGACGTGTTCGTCCTCGGGGTACACGCCGAACTTGTCGCGGCCGCCCGGGTCGGGCACGGCGTGCTCGACCGTCCACGGGTACTTGCAGGTCGCGTCGAGGCTCGCGCGCGTGAGGTTCAGGCCGACGCTCTCGCCGCCGGGTCCGATGACCTTCGGCTCGAGGCGCGACAGGATGCGCAGGGTCTGCGCGTTGCCCTCGAAGCCGCCGATGTCGGCGGCCCACTCGTTGAGCGCGCGCTCGCCGTTGTGCCCGAATGGGGGATGCCCGATGTCATGACTCAGGCAGGCGGTGTCGACGACGTCGGGGGAGAGCTCGAGGGCGATCGCGAGCTCGCGACCCACCTGCGCGACCTCGAGGGAGTGCGTGAGCCGGTTGCGCGCGAAGTCTGCCGGGCTCGCCGGACTCAGCATCTGCGTCTTGGAGGCGAGGCGTCGCAGCGCGGCGGAGTGCAGCACGCGCGCACGGTCGCGGGCGAAGCTGTCACGGCGGGAGCGGTGCGTCTCGGGGAGCAGGCGCGCGGCGTCGTGCTCGTCGTATCCCGCGGGGCGACCGGGCAGCGCGCCGAGCCCGCCGCCCTCACCCGCCACTGGTGTCCAGTTCGGCTTCGGCGAGGGTGCGCGAGGCGTCGCCCGACATCTCGCGGGTCGCGAGCCAGCCGTCGGGCAGGGCGGGGCGCTTGGGGGTGCCGGCACGGCCGCGCTGGCCCTCCGCCGCCGCGCCCGGGTATGGGGCGTCGTGGTCGAGCGTCGCGAGCAGGTCGTCGTACTCGGCGAGGGTGGATGCCGTCGCGAGCGCGGCGCGGGTGTCGCCGCCGACGGGGTAGCCCTTGAAGTACCACGCGACGTGCTTGCGGATGTCGCGGCATCCACGCCCCTCGTCGTCGAAGAACTCGACGAGCAGTTCGGCGTGCCGGCGGAACGCGCCCGCGACGAACCCGAGGGTGGCATCGGGCCGGATGCCGGGGGCGCCGAACGCGTGCGCCAGGTCGCCGAAGAGCCACGGCCTGCCGAGACAGCCGCGGCCGACCACGACGCCGTCGCAGCCGGTCTCGGCCATCATGCGGACGGCGTCGGCGCCCGACCAGATGTCGCCGTTGCCGAGCACGGGGATGCTCGTCACCACCTGCTTCAGCTGGGCGATCGCGTCCCAGTCGGCGGTCCCGGAGTAGAACTCCGAGGCGGTGCGCGCGTGCAGCGAGACCGCGGCGACGCCGGCGTCTTCGGCGATGCGGCCCGCGTCGAGGAAGGTCAGATGGTCGGCGTCGATGCCTTTGCGCATCTTCACCGTGAGCGGGACGTCGCCCGCCGCGCGCGCCGCGCGCGTGACGATCTCGCGGAACAGCTCGGTCTTCCACGGCAGCGCCGCTCCCCCGCCCTTGCGGGTGACCTTGGGCACGGGGCATCCGAAGTTCAGGTCGATGTGGTCGGCCCGGTCTTCGTCGACGAGCAGCCGCACCGCGGCCTCGGTCGTCGCCGGGTCGACGCCGTAAAGCTGGATCGACCGGGGGGTCTCCGACTCGTGGTGCGTGATGAGCCGCATCGTGGTGGCGTTCCGCTCGACGAGCGCGCGCGTCGTGATCATCTCGCTCACGTACAGGCCGGCGCCGTACTCGCGGCACAGCCGCCGGAACGCCGTGTTGGTGATGCCCGCCATCGGCGCGAGCACGACCGGCGCATCGAGGGTGATCGGCCCGATCCGCAGCGCGCTCGGCGTCGCCGACGCGTCCGCGGGCGGCGGGGTGCGGTCGGTGACGGCGGGGGCGGCGGTGAGCGTGGACATCCTCTCCATTCTCCCAGAATCCGCCGCACCGCGGCGCCGACGGCGGGCCTATCGTGGACAACATGGCCGACACGCGCACCGCAGACCTCCGCGACATCCCGTACCAAGGCGCCGACGGCGCCGAGCACACCCTCGCCGAGTTCGGCGACAAGGCCGTGCTCATCGTCAACGTGGCATCCAAATGCGGTCTGACGCCGCAGTACGAGCAGCTCGAGCAGCTGCAGAAGACCTACGGCGACCGGGGTCTGCAGGTGATCGGATTCCCCTGCAACCAGTTCATGGGGCAGGAACCGGGGTCGATGGACGAGATCCTCGAGTACTGCTCGGTGACCTACGGCGTCACCTTTCCCATCGCCGAGAAGGTCAAGGTGAACGGCTCGCACGCCGCTCCCCTCTACAAGGCGCTGAAGAAGACGCGCAACGCGGAGGGCGCGAAAGGCCCGGTCATGTGGAACTTCGAGAAGTTCCTCGTCACCGCGGACGGCACGGTGCACCGGTTCCGCCCGCAGACGAAGCCGGATGCCCCGGAGGTCGTCGCGGCGATCGAGGCGGGTCTGCCCCAGCCCGAGTGACTGCGGGGGGCTCTCCGCCCCGTGCGTCAGGCCTGCTTCTCGCCCCAGACCTGGCGGGCGATCTGGGCGAACGCCTCCGGCGGCTGCGCGCCGCTGACGCCGTACTTGCCGTCGATGACGAAGAACGGCACACCCTGGATGCCATAGGCCTGCGCCTGCGCCTGGTCGGCGCGCACCGCCGGCAGGTATTGACCCGACTCGAGCGCCTCGCGCGCGGCATCGGCGTCGAGCCCCGCTTCGCCGGCCAGGTCGACGAGGTCGTCGACGCGGCCGACATGACGGCCCTCGGTGAAGTACGCGGCCATGAGTCGCTCGGCCATCGGCAGCTGCGCGCCCTGCGCCTTGGCGAAGTGCAGCAGCTCGTGCGCCTTCACCGTGTTGGTGTGCTGCAGCAGGTCGAACCGGTACTCGAGACCAGCGTTCGCGGCGACGCCGGTGACGTTCTCGAGCATCTCGCTGACCCGCTCGCGGGGCATGCCCTTGTGACCGGCGAGGAAGTCCAACTCGTCGCCCTCGAAATCGACGGGCGTGTCGGGGGACAGCTCGAACGAGTGGTAGGTCACCTCGACGGCGGGCGCGTCGGCGTCCGACGCCGTCTCGGCGAGTCCCTTCTCCAGATTGCGCTTCCCGATGTAACACCACGGGCAGGCGATGTCACTCCATACGTCGATCTTGATGGCATCCGTCACACCAGGGACAACGGCGCGGGTGCCGGGGTCTATTCCCGGATCGGCATGATCCGCGCAGACGGGTCTCGCGCAGGATGCCTCGGGCATCCCCGACACGAACCGCTCCGCTCCGCTCAGGCGGTCGGCGCGTCGACGGCGCCGCCGAATCGGCGGTCGCGGTCGAGGTAGAGCTCGATGGCGTGCCAGAGGTCGGTGCGTGAGAAGTCGGGCCACAGCGTGTTGAGGAACACCATCTCGGCGTACGCCGACTCCCAGAGGAGGAAGTTCGAGGTGCGCTGCTCGCCGCTCGACCGCACGAACAGGTCGACGTCGGGCATGTCGGGCACGTAGAGGTGCCGGCGGAGCGCCTTCTCGGTGATCGCCGACGGCTTCATGCGACCCGCGGCGATCTCCTCGCCCATCGCCCGCATGGCGTCGATGATCTCGTGCCGGCCACCGTAGTTGATGCACATCGTGAGGGTGAGGGTGTCGTTGTCGGCGGTGAGCTGCTCGGCGTACTGGAGCTCCTTGATCACCGAGCCCCACAGCCGGGGCTTGCGCCCCGCCCACCGGATGCGCACGCCCCATTCGTTGAGCTGATCGCGGCGGCGGTGGAGCACATCACGGTTGTACCCCATCAGGAATCGGACCTCGTCGGGTGACCGCGTCCAGTTCTCGGTCGAGAACGCGTATACGCTGAGGTGCTTCACACCCGCCTGGATCGCCCCCGCGACGACGTCGAGCAGGACCTCCTCCCCCGCCCGATGCCCCTCGATCCGGGTAAGCCCGCGGCGGTTCGCCCACCGGCCGTTGCCGTCCATCACGAGCGCGACGTGCCGCGGCACGCCGCCCTTCGGAAACGCCGGCGGGTGGACGCCGGTCCAGTCGAGCGGCCGGTAGGGCACCGCGTCACGGTGCGTATAGGGCTTCGGTGTCACCGACGGGTCTCCAGGTGCGAGAGGTGCGAAAGGGAACGGATGCCTCGTTCGAGGTGGTACTGCGTGTAGGCGGCCACGAGGCCGGACGCGGCGGCGGACGCGTGCTCGGTCGCGGCATCCACGACCTCCCACTCCCCCGCGATCAGCGCCCGCAGCAGCTGCCGCGTCTCGGGGCGCACGCGCGCCGAGCCGGCGGGGGCGCACTCGCCGCAGACACTGCCGCCCAGCTGCGCGACGAACCAGTCGTGCGGGCCCTCGGCACCGCACCGGGCGCACGCGTCGAGCGCGGGCGCCCATCCCGACAGCGCCATGGCGCGCAGCAGATACGAGTCGAGCACCGACCGGGGCGCGTGGCCGCCGAGTGAGAGAGTGCGCAGCCCCCCGACGAGCAGCAGGTACTGCTGCGGCGTCGCCTCGGCCTCGTTGAGCCGATCAGCGGTCTCGACCATCGCGTGCGCGGCGGTGTAGCTGTCGTAGTCGGCCGCGATGGGGGCGCCGTAGGATCCGAGCGACTCGGCCTGCTGCACGATGTCGAGCGTGCGGCCCTGATACAGCTGCACGTCGGCGACCATGAACGGCTCGAGCCGTGCGCCGAACCGCGACGACGTGCGCCGCACTCCCTTCGCGACGGCGCGCACCTTGCCGTGCCGACGGCTGAGCATCGTGACGATGCGGTCCGCCTCCCCCAGCTTGTGGGTGCGCAGGACCACGACCTCGTCGCGGTATGTCGGCATTGCTCCATTATCTCCGCGGTCGCCGACACCGGCCGCAGCGGCACGGCGTCGGCGTCCGGTGGGCTCCCGGGTGTGACAGACCCACCAGATCCCCGAGACCGGCGGGGAATGCGCGCCGGAGAAACGAGGGAGGCACGAGAATGGGACGGTGAACGAACCGGTCTTCGTCATCCCGCTCTGGGCCGACCTCACCGCCGTCGGCCTCGGCGGCGTGCAGGGGGCCCTCTTCGCCTCGGGGTTCTCCGACGACGGCACCGGCGGGCGGCGCCTCGACCTCCTCGGCGTCGCCATCATCGGCATCGTCATGGGGATGGGCGGCGGCCTCATCCGCGACCTGCTGCTCAACGTCGCCCCGACGACGCTGCAGAGCAACTGGTACCTGCTCACGGCCGCCGGCGCGGCGCTCGTGGGCATGCTGCTCGCGAACGTCTTCCAGCGGCTCAACGGCGTGATCGTCGCCCTGGATGCCGTGGTGATCGGCCTGTTCGGCGCCTTCGGCACCTCGAAGGCGCTCGTGCTCGGCCTGCCGGTCGTGCCGGCCGTGTTCGTCGGCGTGTGCGCCGCCGTCGGCGGAGGCATCCTGCGCGACGTCATCATGGGGCTTCCCGTCGCCGTGATGCACGTGGGGTCGCTCTACGCGGTCGCGGCCGGCGTCGGCTGCGCCGTGCTCGCGGGCGCCGTCGCGCTCGGCGCCCCGGTCGCGGCCGCGGCGGTGGCCGGGGTGATCGTGACCACGGTCATCCGCCTTCTCGCGGTGATCTTCGACATCTCGCTGCCCGAGCAGCGCGCGCTGCACCGCCGCAAGGTCGCCCTCGAGGCGAGCGCAATCCCGATCGTCACACCGCCGACCGCCTGACCCACTCGGGCATCGCCCCGGCCCCGACCGCGAGAGAACAGCCCATCGCCGAGGGAGCGGGGTGCACCCGTTCTCTCCGCGATGGACTGTTCTCTCGGCGACGTGCGCGGCGCGCCGCGCCGCGTCAGACGGCGGCGAGCTCGCCGGCGCGCGAACGCGTGCGGATGGCGCGGTTCACCGCCGACACGATGGCCTTGAGCGACGCCGTTGAGATGTCGCCGTCGATGCCGACGCCCCAGAGGCGCTCGCCGTCGATCTGCATCTCGACGTACGAGGCGGCCTGGGCGTCGCCGCCGGCCGAGAGCGTGTGCTCGACGTAGTCGTACAGCGTGATGTCGAAGCCCTGCTCGCGGATGACCTCGAGGAAGGCCGAGAGGGGCCCGTTGCCGACGCCGCGGGTCGCGATCTCGCCGTCGCCGTCGCGGAGCGTCACATCGAGGGCGACCTCGCCGGACATGTCGCTCTGTGTGCGCGTGGACAGCAGCTCGAAACGGCCCCACTTGTCACCGGGCGCCGCGGCCGGCAGGTACTCGTCGGTGAACGCCGCCCAGATCTGCTCGCTGGAGACCTCGCCCCCCTCGGCATCGGTCTTCGCCTGCACGACGCCGGAGAACTCGATCTGCAGCTTTCGCGGCAGGTCGAGCGCGTGGTCGGTCTTCAGCAGGTACGCGACACCGCCCTTGCCCGACTGCGAGTTGACGCGGATGACGGCCTCGTACGAGCGTCCGAGGTCCTTCGGGTCGATCGGCAGGTACGGCACGGCCCACGCGATCTCGTCGACGGTGACGCCGGATGCCTGTGCCGCGGCATCCATCGCCTCGAATCCCTTCTTGATCGCGTCCTGATGCGATCCGGAGAACGCGGTGAAGACGAGGTCGCCCGCCCAGGGGCTGCGCTCGTGCACGGGCAGCTGGTTGCAGTACTCGGCGGTGCGCTTGACGCCGTCGATGTCGCTGAAATCGATCTGGGGGTCGATGCCCTGGGTCAGCAGGTTGACACCGAGGGCGACCAGGTCGACGTTGCCGGTGCGCTCGCCGTTGCCGAAGAGGCATCCTTCGATGCGGTCGGCTCCGGCCATGTAGCCGAGCTCGGCCGCGGCGATCGCCGTGCCGCGGTCGTTGTGCGGGTGCAGCGACAGGATGATGTTCTCGCGGTGCGCCAGGCGACGGCTCATCCACTCGATCGAGTCGGCGTAGACGTTGGGCGTCGCCATCTCGACGGTCGAGGGCAGGTTGATGATGACCTTGCGCTCGGGCGTCGGCTCGAACACCTCGATGACCTGATTGCAGATCTCGAGCGCGAACTCCAGCTCGGTGCCGGTGTACGACTCGGGCGAGTACTCGTAGTAGACCTTCGTCTCGGGGATGCGCTTCTCGAACTCGCGGCACAGCCGCGCGCCGTTCAGGGCGATGTCGATGATGCCCTGCTTGTCGCTGCGGAAGACGACCTCGCGCTGCAGCACGCTCGTCGAGTTGTACAAGTGCACGATCGCCTGCTTCGCGCCGGCGATCGCCTCGTAGGTGCGCTCGATGAGGTGCTCGCGGGCCTGCGTCAGCACCTGGATCGTGACGTCGTCGGGAATGGCGCCCTCGTCGATCAGGTGACGCACGAAGTCGAAGTCGGTCTGGGATGCCGAGGGGAACCCGACCTCGATCTCCTTGTACCCCATCGAGACGAGCAGGTCGAACATGATGCGCTTGCGCTCGGGGCTCATCGGGTCGATGAGGGCCTGGTTGCCGTCGCGGAGGTCGACCGCGCACCAGCGCGGAGCGGTCGCGATGCGGGCGTCGGGCCACGTGCGGTCGGGCAGCTCGACGCGGATCTGCTCGTGATAGGGGCGGTACTTGTGCACCGGCATGCCGGAGGGCTTCTGGGTGTTGTCCATGATGGTCGCTTCTGTCTCGTCGGATCTGGCGGGCCAGTGGTCGTCGCACCAACGACAAGCTCCGCGACGAGGACGGCCCTAGATCGAGGCCTCGTCGCGGCAGCTAAGGAGAAGCTGGCCGAAGCGCATGGGGACAGAGTACACCGTTCGCGGCGAGGGAGATGTCACGGCGAACGGCAGCGGGGCGCCCAGCCGCGACGTCCGGAGAGCCAGACGGTCTGTACTGCCGCGCGCTATCAGAACCCGAGGCGGCCGAGCTGCTTCGGGTCGCGCTGCCACTCCTTCGCGACGCGCACGTGGAGCTTCAGGAACACCTTGGTGCCCACGAGCGGCTCGATCTGCGCCCGGGCGCGGGCGCCGACCGCCGCGAGGCGCGACCCCTTGTGGCCGATGATGATCGCCTTCTGGCTGTCGCGCTCGACGACGATGTTGGCGTAGATGTCGGTCATCGAACCCGTGTCGCGCTCGGCGATGTCGTCGATCGTCACCGCGATCGAGTGCGGCAGTTCGTCGCGCACCCCGTCGAGCGCCGCCTCGCGGATGATCTCGGCGATGCGGTCCTCGATCGACTCGTCGGTCGTGACCCCCTCCTCGTAGAGCGCGGGACCCTCGGGCATGAGCGCGAGCAGCTCGTCGGCGAGCACGTCGAGCTGCTCACCGGCAACCGCGGAGAGTGGGATGACCGCCGCCCAGTCGCTCCGCAGGCTGTCGACCTCCATGAGCCGCTCGGTGATCTGCTCGCGCGAGGCGATGTCGGTCTTGGTGACCACGGCGACCTTCTTGGCGCGCGGATACCCGTCGAGCGACGCGGCGATCCGGCGGTCGCCGGGGCCGACCTTCTCGGTCGCCGGCACGAGGAAGCAGATCACGTCGACATCGCCCAGAACCTGCTCGACGAGGTCGTTCAACCGCTGGCCGAGAAGCGTCCGCGGCTTGTGGATGCCGGGGGTGTCGACGATCACGAGCTGCCCGGACGGGCGGTTCAGGATGCCCCGGATCGCGCGCCGGGTCGTCTGCGGCTTGTCGGAGGTGATCGCCACCTTCTCGCCCACGAGGGCGTTCGTCAGCGTCGACTTGCCGACGTTCGGGCGCCCCACGAAGGTCACGAATCCGGATCGGTGGTCGGTCATCTGTCCTCGCCTCTCTGCACCGGCACTGCGCCGGTGCGGGGGGCACGCGCACGCGAACCGCCCCCGAATGCGGCCTCGGCCGCCTCCCCCGCCTCGCTCCGCTCGACGAACACGGTGGCGAGCCCCCGACCACGACCCCGCGAGGTCCCGCCGGTGAGCACGAGCCCGCCGTACTCCGCCCGTTCGCCGGGGAGCGGCACGTGCTCGAGCAGCTTGCCGAGGAGTCCCCCGACCGAGTCGACGTCCTCGTCGTCGAGTTCGATGCCGAACAGCTCGCCCACCTCGTCGAGGCCGAGCCGGGCGCTCACCCGGTATCGTCCGTCGCCGAGGTCGACGACCTCGCTCTGGCGCGGGTCGTACTCGTCGGAGATCTCCCCGACGAGCTCTTCGATGAGGTCTTCGAGGGTCACGAGCCCCGACACGCCGCCGTACTCGTCGACGACGAGGCACACGTGCACGGCATCCCGCTTCATCTGCTGCAGCAGCGTCTCGGCCTTCATCGACTCGGGCACGAAGACGGCGGGGCGCGCGATCTGCGCGACCGGGGAGTCGCGCCAGGCCGACTCGTCGCGGAACGCGAACTGCACGAGGTCCTTCAGGTACACGACACCGGTGATGTCGTCGGCTTCGCCGTCGGCCACCGGCACGCGCGAGACGCCCTTGTCGAGGAAGAGCTGCATCGCCTGCTGAGTGGTGGCCGAGGCATCCATCGTCACCATGTCGGTGCGGGGCACCATCACGGCCCGCACGTACGTGTCGGTGAAGTCGAAGACCGAATGGATCAGCTCGCGGTCGTCCTCTTCGATGAGGTCCTGCGAGGCCGCCTCGTCGACCATCGAGAGCAGCTGCTCCTCGCTCGCGAACGACGCGCCGCGATGGATGCCGGGGGTCACCCGGTCGCCGAGCACGACCAGGAGGTGGGCGAGCGGGCCGAGGAACACGCGCGCACCGCGCACGATCGGCGCGGCGCCGCTCAGCAGACCGCGGGCGTGCTGACGCCCCACGGCGCGGGGGCTCGCGCCGACGAGCACGAACGAGACCGCCGTCATGAGGACGGCCGCCGCGAGCAGCGCCCACCAGATGTTGTCGAAGATGATCGTGAACGCCGCGGTGACGAGCACGGCTGCGGTGGTCTCGGCGAGGATGCGGATGAACACGACCGCGTTGCCGTGCGCCTCGGGGTCGGCGGCGATGCGCTCGAGCGCCTTGCGGCTCCGCCCCGACGAGGCTGCCAGGTCGTACAGGTCGGCGCGCGAGGTCACTCCGAGGGCGGCGTCGAGGGCGGCCATGAGCCCCCCGAGGGCGACGAGCAGCCCCGCCGCGATCAGCAGCAGGATCGGTGTCATGCGCGTCGTCGGCGTTCGGTGGCCTGGAAGGACGCGATCAGCTCGCGCTGCAGCGCGAACATCTCGCGCTCCTCCGCGGGCTCGGCGTGATCGAAGCCGAGGAGGTGGAGCGTGCCATGCGTCGTCAGCAGGATCAGCTCGTCGAGCGTCGAGTGCTTCGCCGCCAGCGCCTGGGTCTCCGCGACCTGCGGGCACAGCACGATGTCGCCGAGGAGACCGGCCGGGGTCGGCTCCTCCTGCGTGCCGGGGCGCAGCTCGTCCATCGGAAAGCTCAGCACGTCGGTCGGGCCCGGCTCGTCCATCCACTGCACGTGCAGCGCCTCCATGGCGCCCTCGTCGACGAGGAGGATCGCGATGTCGGCATCCGGGCTGACGTGCAGCTCGGCAAGGTTGTGCTCGGTGAGCCGCAGCAGCACCGTCTCGTCGACGTCCACACCGGACTCGTTGGTGATCTCGATCGTCATGACATGCCTCGCTTGGGGAGATGGTCTCGGGGGCCGCCGGGGCGGGACTGCTGGCCGCGACGCTGGGCACGATTGCCGCTCGCGCCCTTCGCTCCGCCCGATTTGTCGCGCGCGGCGATGAACGCGGATGCCTCGTCGCGCTCGCGCCGGTCGGCGAGGCGCTGCTCGTCGTACTCGGTGTACGCGTCGACGATGCGGCCGACCAGGGTGTGACGGACGACGTCGTCGCTCGTGAGGTAGCTGAAGTCGATGTCGTCGATGTCCTTCAGCACGCGGGTGACGAGCCGGAGCCCCGACGCGCCGGCGGGGAGGTCGATCTGCGTGATGTCGCCGGTGACGACCATGCGCGTCCCGAACCCGAGCCGGGTGAGGAACATCTTCATCTGCTCGGGGGTGGTGTTCTGCGCCTCGTCGAGCACGACGAACGAGTCGTTCAGCGTACGCCCGCGCATGTACGCGAGCGGGGCGACCTCGATCGTGCCCGACGCCATGAGCTTCGGCACGATCTCGGGGTCCATCATCTCGTTGAGCGCGTCGTAGAGCGGCCGGAGGTACGGATCGATCTTGTCGTTGAGGGTGCCGGGGAGAAAGCCCAGCCGCTCCCCCGCCTCGATCGCCGGGCGGCTGAGGATGATGCGGCTGACCTCTTTGCGCTGCAGCGCCTGCACGGCCTTGGCCATGGCGAGGTAGGTCTTGCCGGTTCCGGCCGGGCCGATGCCGAACGTGATCGTGTTCTCGTCGATCGCGTCGACGTAGGCCTTCTGGCCGAGCGTCTTCGGGCGGATGATCCGCCCGCGCGAGGACAGGATCGCCTCGCCGCCGAGGACGTCCGAGGGGCGGTCACCGGTGTCGGCGCGGAGGATCCGGTCGCTCGTGACGACGTCGGCGGGGTCGAGCCCCTGCCCGCTGCGCGAGAGCGCGATGAGCTCGTCGACGAGCGCACGGGCGCGCGCCACGGCATCCGCGGGTCCCGTCAGGGTGATCTCGTTGCCGCGCACGTGCACCTGCACGTCGCGGTGCTCGCGTTCGACGACGCGCAGCAGCCGGTCTTGCGGCCCGAGCAGCTGCACCATCGCGATGCCGTCGGCGTAGATGCGCTCGACGACGTCTTCGGAGGGGTTCGATGCGGCGTCGTCAGCCACGGAGGTTCCCTTCGGAGAGTCCGCCGGCGAGCACGTGGGCGTGCACGTGGAAGACGGTCTGCCCGGCGCCCTCCCCCGTGTTGAACACGAGCCGGAAGTCGCCGTCGGCGTATTCGGCGGCGAGCGAGTTCGCGAGCCCGATCATCTCGGTGAGCAGCGTCGGGTCGCCGGCGGCGAGCTCGACGACGTTGCGGTACTCGTCGGTCTTCGGGATGACGAGCAGGTGCACGGGCGCCTTCGGCGCGATGTCGCGGATCGCGAAGACGTTCTCGGTCTCGGCGATGATCTCGGACGGGATCTCGCCCCGGTAGATGCGGCTGAAGATCGACGACTCGCTCATACCCTCAGTCTATGTCGCGGGCTCTCCGGCGCGGGTGGGTGCGCACTCGGGAGGAGATCGGCACTCGGGAGGACGCGTCGGGCCGTAGAGTCCTCCCGAATGCAGATCACCTCCCGGACAGCGGCGCCCCGAGGTGCTGCGGGCCCGCTGCGCCCTCCTACCAGCGCCCGAGGCGCGCGTTGAGCACGGCCAGGGCCGCCGGCCCCGCCGTGGAGGTGCGGAGCACGGCGTCGCCGAGACGGACGAGCTCGGCGCCCGCGGCGGACAGCGCGTCGAGCTCGCTCGGGTCGATGCCGCCCTCGGGGCCGACCACCAGCACGAGGTCGCGCTCGTCACCGGGGGCGATCTCGAGCTGCGCGAGCGGGGTGGATGCCGTGGGATCGAGCACGAGCACGCGATCGGTGCCCGCCCGGGCGACGAGCACGGGTGTGGCGACGGGGCTCGTCACGGTCGGGACCCAGGCGCGGTGGGCCTGCTTGGCGGCCTCGCGCACGATGCTCTGCCAACGCGCGACGCCCTTGACCGCTTTGGCGGCGTCCCAGCGCGAGACGCTGCGGGATGCCTGCCACGGCACGATCTCGTCGGCGCCGAGCTCGGTCGCCGCCTGCACGGCGAGCTCGTCGCGGTCACCCTTCGCGAGCGCTTGCACGAGCATGAGGCGGGGGCGTACCGCGGCGATGTCGGCGCGCGCGGTGACGCGGACGACGACGCGCTTCGGCGCGGCATCCCGCACCTCCCCCTCGAGCCAGGTGCCCGCCCCGTCGCCGAGGGTGACCGCTTCGCCGACCCGCACCCGGCGGACGACCGCGGCGTGGTGCGCCTCGGCGCCGGTCAGGGTGACCGTGTCTCCCGGCTCGGCACCGGCGAGCGTGCCGCGCCGGGCGACCTCCGCGTCGGCGGCGAGGTCGCCGGTCGCGCGAGAGAGCTCGGCGCCCTCGTCGACGAGGAAGTGCAGGGCCATCGTCGTCAGCCGCGGAATCGGTCGCGGAGCTTGGAGAACAGGCCCTGGTGGAACTGGGCGAGCTGCGGCTCCGGCGACTTGGTCTTCTTCTTGAAGTCCTCGATGAGCGCGCGCGTCTTGGCATCCAGCTTCGTCGGGGTCACCACCTGCACGCCCACGCGCAGGTCGCCGCGGTTGCCGCCGCGCAGCGGTGTGATGCCGCGTCCCTTGATCGTGAGCACGTCGCCCGACTGCACGCCGGGGCGCACCTCGAGGTCGACGTCGCCGTCGAGCGAGGTGATGGTCGTGTTCGCGCCGAGGATCGCGTCGGGCATCGACACCTCGAGGGTCGCGAGCAGGTCGTCGCCGTCACGGCTGAAGACGTCGTCGTGCGCGACGGTGACCTCGAGATACAGGTCGCCGTTCGGGCCGCCCGCCGGGCCCACCTCGCCCGAACCGGGCAGCTGCAGCCGCAGCCCCGTCTCGACGCCGGCGGGGATGTCGACCGAGACCGTGCGGCGCGCGCGCACGCGGCCCTGGCCCTGGCAGCTGGCGCACGGGTACGGGATCGTCGTGCCGTAGCCCTGGCACGTGGTGCACGGCTGGGAGGTGACGACATTCCCGAGGAGGCTCCGGACCGTGCGCTGCACCTGGCCCGAGCCCTGGCAGATGTCACAGGTCACCGGCTGGGTGCCGGGCTGGCAGCACGAGCCCTCGCAGGTCTCGCAGAGCACGGCCGTGTCGACCTCGAGGTCGCGGTGCGTGCCGAAGACGACGTCCTTGAGGTCGAGGGTCACGCGCACGAGGGCGTCCTGCCCCCGCTCGCGCCGCGAGCGCGGCCGCGCGGTGCGCGCCCCGCCGCCGCCGAAGAAGGTCTCGAAGATGTCGCCGAACCCGCCGAAGCCCGCTCCCCCGCCGCCGCCGAACGGCGACCCGTCGCCGCCGAGGTCGTAGCGCTGACGCTGCTCCGGGTCGCTCAGCACGTCGTAGGCGTGGGTGACGAGCTTGAAGCGCTCGGATGCCTCTTCGCCGGGATTCACATCGGGGTGCAGCTCCCGCGCGAGGCGCCGGTACGCCTTCTTGATCTCTTCGGGGCTCGCGTCGCGCGAGACGCCCAGGACTTCGTAGTGGTCGGCCACAATCGCCTTTCGGCGCCCCTGCGGGCGCGGTGGGTAACGCGGTGGATAAGGGGCAGCGGGCCGCTCAGCGGGACGATTCGTCCTCGTCGAGCAGTCGGCTGAGGTAGTGCGCGACGGCGCGGACCACCGCGAGGTTGGTGGGATAGTCCATGCGCATCGGACCGAGCAGCCCCACGCGCGAGCGCGTGCCCGCGCCGGCGTAGTCGCTCGTGACGATGGATGCCTCGCCGAGACCGAACGGCGCGTTCTCGCGCCCGATGCTCGCCGCCAGGCCCTGCTCGTCGGCGACCATCTCACCCATGAGGCGGAGGAGGGTCACCTGCTCCTCGATGGCTTCGAGGAGCGGGTAGATACTGCCGCGGAAGTCGCCCTCGCGGCGGGCGAGAGTCGCCGTGCCGGCCATGACGAGCTTGTCCTGGCGGAACTCGTCGAGCTCTTCGGCGACGATCCGCGCGACGGTGCGCATAGCCGCGTCGACGGGCGTGGATGCCTCGGGCGATGCCTGTCCCGACTCCTCCGGCACGGCGATGAGGTCGGCGATCGCCTGCGCGGCTTCCGCGACGGGCTTGCCGGTGACGAGGGCCGCCAGGCGCCCCTTGACCTCGGCCGCGCCGCTCTCGTCGAGATCGCCCTGCAGGAAGGCGACCCGCTGCGAGGCGCGGCCGGTGTCGGTCACGACGATCACGACGACGCGGGCGCCGCCGAGGTGCACGAACTCGACGTGCGACACGCTCGCCCGGGCGAAGGAGGGGTACTGCACGATCGCGACCTGGCCGGTGAGCTGGGTGAGCGCGCGGACGGTGCGGGTGAGTATGTCGTCGAGGTCGACGGGGTCGGCGAGGAAGGTCGAGATCGCCGCGCGCTGCGCGCCGGAGAGCGGGCGCAGCTGCGACAGGTGGTCGACGAACACGCGGTAGCCCTTGTCGGTCGGCACGCGGCCGGACGAGGTGTGCGGGGCGGCGATGAGCTCTTCGTCTTCGAGCAGGGCCATGTCGTTGCGGATCGTGGCCGCCGAGACGCCGAACTGGTGGCGGTCGACGATCGTCTTGCTGCCGACGGGCTCGTTGGTGTCGACGTAGTCCTGCACGATCGCGCGGAGGACCTGCAGTCCGCGCTCCGAGACCATCGCTCCTCCTCCCGCCCGGGCATTGGCACTCCGGGGCGTCGAGTGCCAATCCTATCGCGCTCACCCTGCGATGAGCCGTATGCGCGCCGATGCCCACCCCCGCCCCTGGGACGGCGTGCGGGATGCCGCGGAGCACGGCCCCGCCGCGCCGCAGGATCCCTACTTCGGCGCGCTCGGCGATCTGCTCGGGTCGGTCGAGATCCCGGGCGAGGACATCCTCACGGTCGACGTGTGGGCGCCCGCCGGCGCGGCGCAAGCGGGCGGAGCGCTCCCCGTCGTCGTCTGGTACCACGGCGGGGCGCTCGAGCGGGCACGCCCGCCCTGCCCGCGTACGACGGCACCACGTTCGCCCGTGACAGGGTCGTGTTCGTGTCGATCGCGTACCGCGTCGGCGCGGAGGGCTTCTCGGTGCTCGAGGGCGCCCCGCGCAACCTCGGGCTGTGCGACGCGGCGGCGGGACTCGTCTGGGTGCAGCGCGAGATCGCGCGGTTCGGCGGCGATCCGGCGCGCATCACGATCGTCGGCGAATCGGCCGGCGGAGCGCTCGTCGCGGCGCTGCTCGCACGGCCCGACACGGCGGCGATCCCGGTCGCCGCCGTCATCCAGTCGGGCCCCCTCGAGGCGGTCGCCCCCGAGCGCGCCCCCGCCGTGCGGCTCGCCGCCGCCCGCACCGCCCCGACGTACGTGTACGAGCCCGCCTGGCGGAGTCCCGTCCGCGATCTGCGGGCGGCGCACGCGATCGACATCGGTTTCGTGTTCGACCGCATCGAGGCGCCCGACTCGCAGCTCGTCGTCGGCGCCGACGCACCACGGGAGCTTGCGGGGCGGATGCACGGCGACTGGGTGCAGGTCGCCCGGACGGGAGACCCGGGCTGGCCGCGCTACGGCGCGGGTCGTGAGGTGCAGGTGTACGACGTCACGTCGCGCGTGACGCCGCTCCGCCGCGCCGCGGCGGTCGATTCGCTGCCCGGCTGACCCGCGGCTCCGGCCGCGGCCGTCGCGCCCCGGACGCCCGCGCGATCAGTGCTCACGCGGTCAGCGCGCGCACCACGGCGTCGGCGAGCAGGCGCCCGCGACGGGTGAGCACGACGCGGCCGCGCACGGCGGCGGCGCCGTCGATGAGGCCGTCGGCGATGAGGGAGGCCACCGCGTGACGCCCCTCGCCCTCGAGTTCCGACACCGCGAGGCCGTCGGAGATGCGCGAACGCAGCAGCACATCCTCGAGGCGGCGCGCCGCGGCATCCGGTCGCTCCCGGGCGGCCGCGGGCGACTGCCCCGCGGCGAGGCGCTGCGCGTACGCGGCGGGGTGCTTGACGTTCCACCATCGCAGCCCGTCGACGTGGCTGTGCGCGCCGGGGCCGTACCCCCACCAGTCGGCGCCTCGCCAGTAGGCGAGATTGTGGCGGGAACGGTGCGCGGGCGCGGTCGCCCAGTTCGACACCTCGTACCAGTCGAAGCCCCCGTCACCGAGCAGATCGTCGACGAGCTCGTACATGTCGGCCTGCAGGTCGTCGTCGGGCGCGGGCACCTCGCCGCGCCGGATCTGACGGTGCAGCTGCGTGCCCTCCTCGATGATGAGCGCGTATGCCGAGACGTGGTCGGGGGCGAGCGCGATCGCGGTGCGCACCGAGGTCTCCCAGTCGGCGAGCGATTCGCCCGGCGCGCCGTAGATGAGGTCGACGCTCACGTCGAGACCCGCCCGACGGGCGGCGGCGACGGCCGTCGCGACGTTCGCGGGATCATGGGTGCGGTCGAGCGCGGCGAGCACGTGCGGCACGGCCGACTGCATCCCGATCGACAGCCGCGTCACGCCGGCGGCGGCGAGCTCCTCGGCGAGCTCCGGCGTCACGGTGTCGGGGTTCGCCTCGACGGTGACCTCGGCATCCGGCGCCAGCGCGAACGTGTCGCGGATGCCCCCGAGCATGCGCGCCAGGTCACCGCCGGGCAGCAGGGTCGGGGTCCCGCCGCCGAAGAACACCGTCTGCGCGGGCCGGAGCGCGCCGCGCGCGGCCAGCGCGTCCTGGGAGAGGGCGATCTCGCGGAGCACCTCGTCGGCGTACGCGTCCTGCCGCGCTCCGCGCAGCTCCGTCGCGGTGTACGTGTTGAAGTCGCAGTAGCCGCACCGCACACGGCAGAACGGCACGTGCAGGTAGACGCCGAAGTCGCGCTGCGCGTCGATCGCGATGTCGTCCGGCAGGGCGCCGTCGAGAGGCGCCGGGTCGCCCAGGGGCAGAGCCGACCCCATCAGGCGGGGGTCGTGAACAGCGGCGAGATCGCGCGCAGGTAGCCCTGGAAGAGCTCGCGACGACGACGCTTCACGAGGGGCGGCAGCAGGCGGTAGAGCGGCGAGACCGGCCGGTCGAACGCGCGCACGACGAAGCGCACCTCGTCCGAGTCGGTCCACTCGACCGCGAACGATTCCTCGCCGCTGACGACCGACGAGCCGACGGTGCCGAGGGCGAAGGCGACCCGGCGGGGCTCTTCGGTCGCCGAGATCACCCGCAGCTCGCCGTCGGCGTTCATCCCCTTGACGCGCCCGTGCACCCGGATGGTCGTGCCCGCCGCGACGTACGGCGTGCCGTCGACGTCGAACCGCTGGTCGGCCTCGAGTCGGCTCGGGGCGACGGGCGCCCCCTCCGCGTCGAAACCGACACCGGAGTACATCGGCCCCGCGGCCGGGCGCACATCGGTGATCTCGAGCCCGGCGCCGCGGAGCGCGGCCCAGGCGAGGAGTGCCTCGGCCGACGAGGCGAACCGGGCCTCGCCGCTGCCGAGCCGCCACGACGCTTCGGCCGGAACACTCCGCTCCGGCGGGTACGACATGAGATCGTGCGCGCTCGTCGCACCGACGGCGGCGTAATCGACCGTGCCCTCTTGGAAGTTCCCGCGGCGCATGGCGTCCAGCCTACCGAGCGACGCTGACGCAGGAGGCCACGGCCCGGCGCGATGTCGCCGCCCCGTGCGATGATCCTCGGATGCCCCGGAGTCCGTTCGACCAGCCGCCGGTCGCGGCCGTGCGCGTCATCGACGATCCGATGCGCGCGCCCGGAACATGGCCGCTCAGCGTGCCCGCCGTCGTCCAGCTGATGGCCGGCGGCCTCGAGCTCGGCCCCGGTGTGACGTTCCTGGTCGGGGAGAACGGCTCGGGCAAGTCCACCGTGCTCGAAGGCATCGCGCTGGCCTACGGGTTCTCGCCCGAGGGCGGCTCGAACCAGGCGCGCCACACCACGCGCCGCAGCGAGTCGCCGCTGTCCGAGTGGATCGAACTCCAGCGCGGCATCGGGGCGAGTCGATGGGGCTTCTTCCTCCGGGCCGAGACGATGCACTCGTTCTACACGTATCTCGAGGACAACCCCGGGAAGACCGCCGAGCCCGTGTTCCACGAGATGAGCCACGGCGAGTCGTTCCTCGCGATCCTCGACACGCGCTTCGACCGGCCGGGCTTCTACTGCCTCGACGAGCCCGAGGCTGCGCTGTCGTTCTCGTCCACCCTGGCGCTCATGTCGACCCTGCAGCGGATCGCCGACCGGGGCGGGCAGGTGCTCTGCGCGACGCACTCCCCCGTGCTCGCGTCACTGCCCGGCGCGACGATCCTCGAGCTGGGTCCCTGGGGCATGCGCCGTGCCGCGTGGGACGACCTCGAGCTCGTCCACCACTGGCGCGCCTACCTCGACGCTCCGCAGCGCTACCTGCGGCATCTGCTCGACTGAGCGCCTACTTCTTGGTCTCGACGTCGCCGGAGAGCGCGGCGATGAACGCCTCCTGGGGCACCTCGACGCGGCCCACCATCTTCATGCGCTTCTTGCCCTCCTTCTGCTTCTCGAGCAGCTTGCGCTTGCGGGTGATGTCACCGCCGTAGCACTTGGCGAGCACGTCCTTGCGGATCGCGCGGATGTTCTCGCGCGCGATGATCCGCGCGCCGATCGCGGCCTGGATGGGCACCTCGAACTGCTGGCGCGGGATGAGCTTGCGCAGGCGCTCGGTCATCAGGGTGCCGTAGGCGTAGGCCTTCTCGCGGTGCACGATCGAGGAGAAGGCATCCACCTTCTCGCCCTGGAGGAGGATGTCGACCTTCACGAGGTCGGCCTCCTGCGAACCGGCGGGCTCGTAGTCGAGCGAGGCGTAGCCCTGCGTCTTCGACTTCAGCTGGTCGAAGAAGTCGAAGACGATCTCGCCGAGCGGCATGTTGTAACGGAGCTCGACGCGGTCCTCGCTCAGGTAGTCCATGCCGAGGAGCGTGCCGCGACGCGACTGGCAGAGCTCCATCACGGTGCCGACGTAGTCCTTCGGCAGGAGGATGCCCACCTTCACGACCGGCTCGGAGACGGAGGCCACCCGGCCGTCCGGATACTCGCTCGGGTTCGTCACGACGACCTGCTCGCCCGTGTCGGTCGTAACCTCGTAGGTCACGCTCGGCGCGGTGGTGATGAGGTCGAGCCCGAACTCACGGGCGAGCCGCTCGGTGATGATCTCGAGGTGGAGGAGGCCGAGGAATCCGGCGCGGAACCCGAACCCGAGGGCGACCGAGGTCTCGGGCTCGTACTGCAGCGAGGCATCCGAGAGCTTCAGCTTGTCGAGCGCTTCGCGGAGGTCGGCGTAGTCGCTGCCGTCGATCGGGTAGATCCCGGAGAACACCATCGGCTTCGGGTCGGTGTATCCGGCGAGGGCTTCGGAGGCGGGCTTGCGCTGGTTCGTGATCGTGTCGCCGACCTTCGACTGGCGCACGTCCTTCACGCCGGTGATGAGATAGCCGACCTCGCCGACGCCGAGTCCCCTCGTCGGCACCGGCTCGGGGCTCGACACGCCGATCTCGATGAGCTCGTGCGTCGCCCGCGTCGACATCATCTGGATGCGCTCGCGCGGCTCGAGCTTGCCGTCGACCATGCGCACGTAGGTCACCACACCGCGGTAGGCGTCGTAGACCGAGTCGAAGATCATGGCGCGGGCGGGCGCGTCGGCGTCGCCGACGGGTGCGGGGATCTGCTCGACGATCCGGTCGAGCAGCTCTTCGACGCCCATGCCGGTCTTGCCCGAGACGCGCAGCACGTCCTCGGGCTTGCCGCCGATGAGGTTCGCGAGCTCCGCCGCGTACTTCTCCGGGTCGGCGGCGGGCAGGTCGATCTTGTTCAGCACCGGGATGATCTGGAGATCGTTCTCCAGCGCCAGGTAGAGGTTCGCGAGGGTCTGCGCCTCGATGCCCTGCGCCGCGTCGACGAGCAGGATCGCGCCCTCGCAGGCGGCGAGCGAGCGCGACACCTCGTAGGTGAAGTCGACGTGACCGGGGGTGTCGATCATGTTCAGCGCGAACGTGCCGGCATCCGTCTGCCACGGCATCCGCACGGCCTGGCTCTTGATCGTGATGCCGCGCTCGCGCTCGATGTCCATGCGGTCGAGGTACTGCGCGCGCATGTCGCGGTCGGAGACCACGCCGGTGATCTGCAGCATGCGGTCGGCCAGCGTGGACTTGCCGTGGTCGATGTGGGCGATGATGCAGAAGTTGCGGATCAGCTCGGGAGGGGTCGCAGACGGCTCGAGAGGCTTCAGGGCGCGGGGTGACATGTCTCGTCGAGTCTACCGGCGCGGCGGCGGTGCGAACGGCGGATGCCTCGGCCACCCGTCTGCGCGAGCGCACAATATCGACCCGCGCGCGGACACGCCAGCAAACGCCTGCATGAGAAAGAGTTAACCGATCTGTCACTTGTCAGCGGGCCGTGCGGACAAGAATGCTCGATCTGGCGGCCGTCCTCTGCGCGAAACCCCCAGTCGTGCCCGGCCGTCCCCGGAGAGATCATCGTGACGAACGCGCACCCCGTGCCCCCGCCCCTTTCCTCCCGATCGCACCCGACGCCGCGTTCGCACGCACGGCGCGGGTTCGCGATCGCGACCGTGCTGACGACCGTGGCGGCGGGCGTGATCCTCGCCCCGGCCGCCCACGCGGCCGCCGGCCCCGGCGCACCGGTCGTCATCTCGGAGGTGTACGGCGGCGGCGGCAACAACGGCGGCGCGTTCAACCGCGACTTCATCGAGCTGGCGAACGTGTCGGATGCCGCGGTCGACCTCTCCTCGTTCAGCGTGCAGTACGCCTCCGCGACCGGAGGCTCGTGGCAGGTGACGCCGCTCAGCGGCATCACGGTGCCCGCCGGCGGCCAGGTGCTCATCGGCGAGGCGACGGGCGCGGATGCCTCGCAGCCGGGCGTCACCGCCGACGTCGAGGGCTCGATCGCCCTCGCCGGGGCGCAGGGCAAGGTGGCCCTCGTCTCGACCCAGACCGCGCTGTCGGGCGCCACCGGCATCGCCACGCGCGACGACGTGATCGACTTCGTCGGCTGGGGCGGGGCGACCCACTTCGCCGGCACCGCCGCAGCGCCGGGCACGACCAACGGCACGAGCGTGGCCCGCTCGGCCGCGTTCGACAACACCGGCGACAATGCCGCCGACTTCACCGCCGGCGTCCCGACGCCGACCGGGCTCGGCACGGATCCGACCGATCCGACGGACCCCACCGATCCGACGGACCCCACCGATCCGACAGACCCCACCGATCCGACGGACCCCACCGACCCGACCGTGGTCGCGATCGCCGACATCCAGGGCACCGGCGACGCCTCGCCGCTGGCCGGCCAGACGGTCACCACCGAGGGCGTCGTGACGGCGCACTACCCGACCGGCGGATTCGACGGCTACGTCATCCAGACCGCGGGCACCGGCGGCGCGCTCGACCTGGCCGCGCACGCGGCATCCGACGCGCTGTTCGTCTACGCGCCCGGCGCCGTCTCGGAGGTCTCCCCCGGCGACACCGTACGCGTGACCGGCGTGGTCTCGGAGTGGAACGGACTCACCGAGCTGACCGTCGCGGCCGGCGCCGCGCAGCGCATCGACGCGCAGCCGGCGCCCGCTCCGGCGTCCGTCGCGTGGCCTGCCGACGCCGCGCAGCGCGAATCGCTCGAGTCGATGCTCGTCGCCCCACAGGGCGCGTTCACCGTCTCGAACACGTACTCGACCAACCAGTACGGCGAGGTGGGCCTCGCCGCCGGTGACGCGCCGCTCCGTCAGCCGACCGACGCCGCGCGCCCCGGCACTGCCGAGGCGGCCGCCGTCGCCGCCGACAACGCGGCCCGCGGCATCACCCTCGACGACGGCACGAGCATCAACTACCTCTCCGCCGCGAACAGCGCCCTGACCCCGGCGTACGTGTCGCTGGTCGAGCCGATCGTCGTCGGGGCATCCGTCACGTTCACCGACCCGGTGATCGTCGACTGGCGGAACAACTCGTGGAAGCTGAACCCGACCGCACCGCTCGCCGGCGACGGCTCGGGCACCGACGGCGTCGCGTTGTCCGACCCCCGCACGGCCGCGCCGGACGCCGTCGGCGGCGATGTGCGGCTCGCGTCGTTCAACGTGCTCAACTACTTCACGACGCTCGGCACCGACTCGGCGTCGTGCGTGGCGTACAAGGATCGCTTCGGCGACGGCGTGACCGTCCGCGAGGGCTGCCCGCAGCGCGGCGCGTGGGATGCCGCCGACCTCCAGCGCCAGCAGGACAAGATCGTCGCCGCGATAGGCGACCTCGATGCCGACGTCGTCGGCCTCATGGAGATCGAGAACTCCGCCGCACTCGGCGAGCAGCCCGACGAGGCCACCGCAACCCTCGTCGCGGCGCTGAACGCCGCCGTGGGCGCCGGCACGTGGGCGTTCGTGCCCTCGTCGGCCGACCTGCCGCCCGCCGCCGAGCAGGACGTCATCACCAACACGATCATCTACCGCACCGCGGCGGTGAAGCGCGTCGGCGACTCCCGCGCGCTCGGGGACCAGAGCGATGACGGCGAGGCGTTCCAGAACGCGCGCGAGCCGATCGCGCAGGCGTTCGCGCCCGCGGCCGGCGGCGACACGTTCCTCTTCGTGGTCAACCACTTCAAGTCGAAGGGCTCGGCGGGTCCGTGGCCGGGCGACGCCGACGCGGGCGACGGCCAGGGCGCCTCGAACGAGTCGCGCGTGCGCCAGGCGACGGCGCTCCGCGACTGGGTCGACGGCATCCGCGGCGACACCGCATCGGTGGCCCTCGCGGGTGACTTCAACTCCTACACGCAGGAGGACCCGCTGCAGGTGCTCTACGACGCCGGCTACGTCGACGCGGCCAGCGCGTTCGGCGTGCCGACCTCGTCGTACAGCTTCTCGGGGCTGTCGGGCTCGCTCGACCACATCCTGCTGAGCGGAGCGGCGAAGGACCGCGCCACCGGCGCCGACATCTGGAACATCAACTCCGGCGAGTCGGTCGCCCTCGAATACAGCCGCTTCCGCAGTCACGGCACCGAGTTCTACGCGCCCGACGCGCACCGCTCGAGCGACCACGATCCCGTGCTCGTGGGTCTCGCCGCCGCCGCTCCCCCGGTCGAGCTGACCCTCCTCGGGATCAACGACTTCCACGGCCGCATCGACGCGAACACCGTCGCCTTCGCCGGCACGGTCGAGCAGCAGCGCGCCGAGGCATCCGGACCCACGCTGTTCCTCTCGGCGGGCGACAACATCGGCGCCTCGCTGTTCGCCTCGTCGGTCGCGAAGGACCAGCCCACGATCGACGTGCTGAACGCGCTCGGGCTGCAGGCCTCCGCGGTCGGCAACCACGAGTTCGACCGCGGGTTCGACGACCTGTCGGGCCGCGTCTCCGAGGCATCCGACTACCCCCAGCTCGGCGCCAACGTGTACCTGAAGGGCACGACGACGCCGGCGCTGCCGGAGTACGAGTTGGTGGATGCCGGGACGCTCACCGTCGGCGTCATCGGCGCCGTGACCGAGGAGACCCCGACGCTCGTGACGCCGAGCGGCATCACGGGGATCGACTTCGGCGATCCCGTCGAGGCGGTCAACCGCGTCGCCGCGCAGCTGACCGACGGCGACCCGTCGAACGGCGAGGCCGACGTGCTCGTCGCGCTCTACCACGAGGGCGCCGGAGCGGGCACGCCCGACGGCGCGACCCTCGATCAGGAGCTCGCCGCGGGCGGCGCGTTCGCGTCGCTGGTGAACGACACCGACCCGAAGGTCGCGGCGATCTTCACCGGCCACACGCACAAGGAGTACGCCTGGTCGGCGCCGATCCCGGGCACCGACCGCACGCGTCCGGTCGTGCAGACCGGTTCGTACGGCGCGAACCTCGGCAAGATCACCCTGACGGTCGACCCGGGCACGGGCGCGGTCTCGGCGCACACCGAGCAGCTCGTGAAGCGCACGACGACGCCGGCCGCCGAGCTCGTCGCGACCTACCCGAAGGTGGCCGAGGTGGATGCCATCGTGAAGAAGGCCCTCGCGGCCGCCGCCGAGGTGGGCAACACCGCCATCGGTGAGGTCTCGGCCGACATCACCACCGCGTTCGCGGGCGGCTCCTTCGTCGACGGCGTGTGGACCGGCGGCACGCGTGACGACCGCGCAAGCGAGTCGGCGCTCGGCAACACCGTCGGCAACATGCTGCGCGACAGCCTGTCGTCGCTGCCGAACGGCGCCGTCATCGGCGTGACGAACCCGGGCGGCCTCCGCTCGGAGCTGTGGGACACGCAGGCCGAGTTCGGCGCCGCCGCGGTGCCGGGCCTCGCCGATGGGACGATCTCGTTCTCGCAGGCGAACGCGGTGCTGCCGTTCAACAACACGCTCGCCCTCGTCACCCTGACCGGCGCGCAGTTCAAGACTATGCTCGATCAGCAGTGGCAGCGCGCCGCCGACGGCACCGTGCCGCAGCGGCCGTACCTCCAGCTGGGTCTGTCGGACAACGTCTCGTACACGTACGACGCCGCGCTCCCCGAGGGCCAGCGCATCACCTCGGTGACGGTCGACGGCACGCCGCTCGACCCCGCGGCGAGCTACCGGATCGGCACGTTCTCGTTCCTCGCGACGGGCGGAGACAACTTCCGCGTGTTCACGCAGGGCACCGACTACGTCGACACCGGGCTGCTCGACTACGAGGCGTGGATGGACTACATCGCCGACGGCTCGCCGCTCGCGCCCTCGTTCGCGAAGCAGGGCGTGCAGGTGAGCGGCGTGCCCGAGACGGTGACGGCCGGTGACGCGGTCACCTTCCAGGTCGGCGGGCTGAACCTCACGAGCCGCGGCGCTCCGGAGAACACCACGCTGCAGGTCGCCCTCGGCGACACCGCGCTCGGCGAGGTGCCGGTCGCGGCGGGTGCGGCGACGGTCACGGTGACGCTCCCGGCGGGCACCCCCGCGGGCGCGGCGACGCTGACGCTCACGGCACCGGCATCCGGCACCGTCGTCCGCGTGCCGATCGAGGTCGAGCAGGCGGTGGTGGCCGCCGCCACGACGACGCGCCTCGTCGCGATCCTGCCGGTGCACATCAACCGGATCCTGCCGTCGACGCTCGTCGCCACCGTGCGACAGGACGACGGCGCGTGCCCCGACGGCGTCGTGGTGTTCCGCGAGGGCGACACGGTGATCGCGACCGTGCCCGTCCAGCGCGGCATCGCGACCCACCGCCTCGGGCGGCTCGGTCTCGGCGTCCACACCTACACGGCGACGTTCGAACCGGCCGACACGACCGTCGCGACGGGCTCGACCAGCGGGCCGGTGCGAGTGCGGGCGCTGTTCTGACCGGCTCTGCGATGAGACGCGTGCGGCGTCGGGCTTCATGCCCGGCGCCGCACGCGTGTCCCTGTCGGCGTGGATGCCTAGGCTGAGACCGTGACGACGACGGTGGTGATGGTGCACGGCATCCGCACGTCTGCGACGATGTGGCGCTCGCAGCTCGCGCACCTCGCCGAGCGCGGCGTGCCGGCCGTGGCGGTCGACCTCCCCGGGCACGGCACACGGATGACCGAGGCCTTCACGCTGGGGGGCGCTCTCGCGACGATCGACGATGCTGTGCGCACGGCCGCGGCGAACGGCCGGGTGCTCCTCGTCGGGCACTCGATGGGCGGGCTCGTGAGCACCGCCTACGTCGGCGGAGAGCAGAAGCCGCCCGTCGACGCGTTCATCGCCGCCTCGTGCACCGCGATCCCCCGCGGGGTCGGACTCGCCACCTACCGCACCCTCGCGCGCGGCTTCGATCGCCTGCCCGGTCGCGGCGCCCGGATCGCGGAGTGGGTGCTCGACCGCACGCTGCCCGATGAGACCCGCGCCGATTTCGGAGCCGGCGGCTACGCCTACGACGCGCAGGACGTCGCCCTGCGGAGCCTGTCGGTGCTCGACCTGCTCGCCGCCCTTCGGCGCATCGACGTGCCGACCTGGTTCATCAACGGGCAGTACGACCAGCTCCGCCTTAACGAGCGGCTGTTCGTCTCGCTCGTGCCCGGGTCGGAGCTGATCGTCGTGCCGCGCACGAGTCACCTCGTGACGGCGATGCGCCCGCGGGTCTTCAACGCGCTGCTCGATCTCGCCCTCGCGACGATGGATGCCCAGGCATCCGCCGTCACGTCATCGAGCCGCTGAGGTCATTCCGCGGCCGCCGTCACCGAGCCGCTCGACGGGGTCATCGCGGCGCTGAGGACACCGCGGCGTCGGCGGGGCGGCGGCGGATTTCCAGGGTCATGAGGCCGCCGACGATCGAGAGCACTCCCCCGACGGCGAACAGCAGCCAGAAGCCGCCGACGAGCGCGACCAGCCCCGCGCCGATCACGGGTCCGAGCAGCTGCCCGAGACTCGCCGCCACGGTGACGAAGCCGAGGTCGCGCGCGCTGTCGTCGGGAGAGGGCAGCAGGTCGGTCGCGAGGGCGAGACCGACCGACATGTAGGCGCCGTACCCGCCGCCGAGGAGGGCCGCGGCGACCATCGTCAGCAGCAGCGCCGTCCCGAGGGCGTTGCCGATGTTGACGACGAGGCGACCCCAGAGCAGCCACCCGAACTCGTGGTCGCGGAAGGCGGCGAGCCGTTGCGACAGCCTGCGCACCGAGCGCGCGGACGCCGAAGCGGCCGGTGCCGGCGGATCGGCAGCCACAGCGCGGCCCCGACGCCGGCGACCAGCAGGAACCCCGCGAGCGCGAGGTATCCCGTGACGACGCCGAGGCCGAGCAGCACGATCACGCCGACCCCCGACGACGATGCCGACCGCCTGCGACGAGGCGATCGACGCCGACGCGGCGCCGCGCTGGTCGGTGAGCTGATCGGCGATGAGCGCCGTGAACGCGGCGGAGGCCACGGCGATGCCGATCGAGACGCCGACCCAGGCGACGCCGACGCCCCAGGGGCCCTGCGCGAACGCGATGCCGACGAGCGACGCCGAACCCAGCACGACGCCGCCGATCACCCACGGTCGACGGCGCCCGAACGCGCCGCGGGTGCGGTCGCTGAGGCCACCGGCGAGCGGGCCAGCGATGACCCCGGCGAGGCCGCCCACCGCGAGGACGAGGCCCGACGAGACGACGCCGGAGATCCAGCCGCCGGCGTCGTCGGGGGTGTCGAGCTGCAGCGGGATGAGTAGTTGCAGGGGCGTCAGCTGGACGGTCCACAGCGCGAGCCAGGCGAGCGTGAACAGGGTGGACCAGCGGGCGCCGGCCCGGAACGATGCTGCGGCGGTCGACCCCGAGGGGGTGCCTGCGGGTGCGGTGCTCCCGGCGACCGGCGGGGTCGTCGGGTCGCCTGCGGGCGAATGGTGGGGCACGGCCGACTCCTTCGTCGAGAACGCTGCCGAGTGGCGTCGGCGGGTGCCGGCGGGCTGATCATGCCGCACGTCGCGCCCGGCGCCCCGCATCCCTCGCCCGCACGGCGCGCCCTGGATGCCGCGCACGCGCGCCGCACGACCGCGACACCGATTGGAGGCGTCAGGCGCCCACCTGGTAGACTCGGTGATTGGCTTGCGTGTGGGTCCCACCTCACACGCCGCCGGAGGCGCCCCTCTACCGCCACCCCGGCACATCCATCGAAAACTCCGAACGAAAGAGCCGTCGTGGCCAACATCAAGTCGCAGATCAAGCGCAACAAGACCAACGAGAAGGCGCACGAGCGCAACAAGGCCGTCAAGAGCGAGCTGAAGACCGAGGTGCGTCGCACCCGCGAGGCCGTCGCCGCGGGCGACAAGGCCGCCGCCGAGAAGGCCCTCGCTAAGGCGACCAAGAAGCTCGACAAGGCCGTGAGCAAGGGCGTCATCCACGAGAACCAGGCCGCGAAGCGCAAGTCGGCCATCGCGAAGCAGGTCGCCGCTCTCTGAGCCGCCCCCGTCGTCGAAGAGCCCGTCCCCTCGTGGGGGCGGGCTCTTCGCTGTGAACGGGAGTATTTCGCGGGGTGATCGCGCTCGGCGCGGGTCGAGTGCCGAGGGCGCGTTGCTGCGGGTCGGCGACCTCGGGCGGCGAGGGCGCTCGCGCGAAGGCGCGGGTCAGGCGCCGAACGGAGCGCGCGTCGCGATCACGGTGACGAGGCGCTCGATGGCGAAGACGGGGTCGCGCGACGCGCCCTTGACCTCGGCATCCGCTCGTGCGGCCGCCTGGATCGCCATGCCGAGCGAGGTCTCGTTCCAGCCGGTGAGGTCGCGGCGCGCGCGATCGACCTGCCAGTCCTTCATGCCGAGGCGGGCGGCGAGGGCCGACGACGATTCGCGGGTGCTGGCGACCCGCGCCATGGCGCGGAGCTTCGACGCGATCGCCGCGACCAGCGGCACCGGGTCGGCCCCGCTCGCGAGCGCGTGGCGGAGCGCCACGAGCGCGTCGCCGTAACGGCCGGCGATGGCCGTGTCGGCGACGGTGAACGCGGATGTCTCGACGCGACCGCCGTAGTAGCGCTCCACGATCTGCTCGGTGATGTCGCCGGGCACGTCGGCGATCAGCTGCTGGCACGCCGCCGCGAGCTCGGTCAGATCGTCGGAGAACGCCCCGACGAGCGCGCGGAGCGCGACCGGGGCGATACGCTTGTTCGCCGACTGGAACTCGCCCGCGGCGAAGTCGAACCGGTCGGAGTCGCGCTTGACCGCCGGGCAGGCGATCTCGATGCCGCCGCCCGTGCCGGAGCGGATCGCGTCGAGGAGCTTCTTGCCGCGCACGCTCGACCCGGTGTGCCGCAGCACCACGGTCGCGCCGTCCTGCGGCGCGTCGAGGTAGGCGAGCGCCTCGGTGAGGAACGCGTCGGAGCACTTCTCCACGCCCGACACACGCACGAGGCGCGGCTCACCGAACAACGAGGGGGATGTGAGCGCGAAGAGGCTGCCCGACGCGTAATCGTCGGCACGCAGGTCGGAGACTTCGAGGCTGTCGTCCTCGGCGCGAAGGAAGTCGCGCACACCGGCGATCGCCCGCTCGGCGCACACTTCTTCGGGCCCCGAGACGAGCACGATCGGAGCCGGTTGCGGCGTGCGCCACGACACCTGCGGGATCGCCGACGCGCTCTTTCCGCCGCTCCGGGCAGGGGCTCGGCGGGGTGCGGGTGTCATACGCCCAGCCTATCCGCCGGGTGCGACAGCGGCCGGCGGCGGGGCCGCACGCTCGTGCCAGAGACGCATGCCGTCAGCATCCCGCCAAAGCGCGACGAGACCCTCCAGATCGGTGCGCGCGACGCGGGCGCCCGCGGCGGTGAGGAGGGTGAGCGTCTCGCCGCGCGGATGACCGTAGTCGTTCTCCCCCACCGTGATCAGCGCGACGGCGGCGTGCAGCCGCCCGTACAGGGCCGCGTCCTGATCGGCGCTGCCGTGATGGGCGACCTTCACGACGTCGTATCCGGCGAGCAGGTCCGCCCCGGCTTTCATGGCCTGCTGGCCCGCAGCGGACAGGTCACCCAGGAAGAGGGCGGTCGGCACGCCGCCGCCCCGGAACTCCACGACGACGCTCGCGTCGTTGCCGGGCGCGGTCGTGGCCCGCGGCCAGAGGACGCGCCAGTGCGCTTCACCGAGCAGGCCGCTCGTCCCCCGGCTCGCGAGGGTGATCCGCGCTCCGCCGGCGGCCAGCTCCTCGAGGACGCGCACGTCGGAGGGTCCGCTCGTCGGCCCGTGCACGAGGTTTCCGACGCGGCCGCGCACCGCGTCGATGCCGCCGCGATGGTCGAGGTCGAAGTGGGTGAGCAGCAGAAGGTCGACGCGCACGATGCCGAGCTCATCGAGGCAGCGTGCGAGGGGCGCGGGGTCGGGTCCGGTGTCGATGAGGGCGACGCTCCCCGCCGAGCGCACGACGACCGCGTCACCCTGGCCGACGTCGCAGGCGGCGAGGGTCCATCCCGGCGGGATGCCCGCGCGCGTCATGGCGTCGGCGATCGGGCCGAGGGCGAGCGCCGCGCCGGTCGCCGCGGCGACCAGGAGCACCGCGGCGGCGCGGACGCGCGGATGCCCCGGCACGATCAGCGCCGCGACGGCGCCGCCGAGCACGGCCAGAGCGGCGAGCCCGCCGAATCCCTCAGGCCAGGCGACGACGGCGCCGGGGAGGTCCGCGAACGTCGTCGCGGTGCCCGCGATCCAGGCGGCGGGAAGCCATGCCAGCGCGGCGAGCCCGCTCCCGAGCAGCGGGATCCCGGCGCCGACGCACGCCGCGAGCCCCACGATGGTGCCGAGCGGCGCCGCGGGCGCGGCGATCATGTTCGCGACGACGCCGTACACCGACAGCTGCGGCGAGATCAGCACGATGAGCGGACCGCACGCAAGCTGGGCCGCAAGCGGCACCGACAGGCCGAGAGCGAGCGGTCGTGGCATCCATCGCGACAGCCCGTCGGCGAGGGGGCCCGCGCCCACGAGCAGCGCGCCGGTCGCCGCCGCCGACAGGGCGAAGCCGAGCGAGAGCCCGAGCCACGGATCGGCGAGCAGCAGCACGACCACGGCGGTCGTGAGGAGGGACAGCCCCGCGCCGGGGCGGCCGAGCAGGATGCCGAGCATCGCGATCGCCGCCATCGCCCCCGCGCGCACGACGCTCGGCTCGGGTGAGACGAGCACGACGAACGCGGTCAGCGCGCCGAGACCGGTGAGCACGCGCACGCCACGAGGAGCCCGGCACAGCGCCGCGGCGCCGAACGCCAATGCGACTACGAGCGCGCAGTTGGCCCCCGAGACGGCGGTCAGGTGCGAGAGCGACGACGTCTTCATCGCGGCATCCAGCGCCGGATCGACGGCGCTCGTGTCGCCGACGGCGAGCCCCGCGATCAATCCCCCGCCCGGCGGCGGCAGTCCGCTCGTGACGGCGACCAGCCCGCGGCGGAGAGCGGATGCCGCGGCGAGGGCGCCGTGCGGCGGCGCCAGCACCTCGACGGGTCCGTTCGCATCGATCACGAGCACCGCCCGGTCCCCCGGGTCGGCCCGCCACGCGGTGCCCGTCACGCGCAGCCGCGCGCCCAGGTCGATGTCATCGTCGAGGCGGCCGGGCAGCGCTGCGGGCGCGTCGCCACGGGTGCCGGCCGCGGAATCGTCACCTCGCCACGCGGCACCGTCGCCGTCGCGTGTCTCGCCCGCGCCGCCGGGCTCAGTGCCCGCCACGCGCACGAGCACCGGCACCCCGGCACCGGCGAAGGCGGTCTCCTCCGACCCGCGGCCGCCGAGCAGGGCGCGGTGCAGCGCGGCGTCGAAGCGCCAACCGTCGGCGCTGCGCTCGATCTTGCCGACGGCCGTGAGCTCGACCTTCAGTGCGCGGCCGCCGTCGATCTTCAGCGCGCTCGCGGCGTCGCGCGTCGGAAGCGACACGGCGACATGGGTGGCCACTCCCGCCGCCACGGCGAAGACCACCGCCACGAGGGCGCCCCCGCCCCGCCCCGCCCCGCGGAGGCGCAGCGCCGCGGCGATCGAGACGGCCGCAGCGATCCACAGCACGACCGCGACGGGAACGGCGGCATCCGGATGCAGGGTCGAGAGGGCGGCGGTCGCCCACGCCGCGGCGGCGACCGGCACGAGCCGCGCGTCCCGGCGGCGCAGGCGCCGAAGGCTTCCTGCGGGCGGGGCGGCGCCGCGCTCCGCGACGGAGGCCTGCGCGCCCGGCGGCGGCGCTGCCGGCGCCGCCGCCCGCGACACGGCCTCGACCGCGGCATCCGCCCGCGTGCTCACACCGTCACCAGGTCTCGGATCGACGCGAGCATCTTCTCGCCGATCCCGGGCACCGCCAGCAGGTCGTCGACGCTCGTGAATGCGCCGTTGGTCTCCCGCCACTGGATGATCCGTTCCGCGATCGCCGGGCCCACGCGCGGCAACGTGTCGAGCGCGGCGATGTCGGCGGTGTTGAGGTTCACGCGCCCATCGGATGCCACAGCGCCCGCTCCCCCAGCCGCGCCGCCGGCTGGAGGCGGCACCTCGCCGATCGCGGGCAAGCGCAGCTGCTCACCGTCGGCGACCCGGCGGGCGAGGTTCACGGCCGTCTCGTCGGCCTCGGGGGTCAGTCCGCCCGCCGCCGCGATGACGTCGACGACCCGCGCGCCCTCGTCGAGCCGGTAGAGCCCCGGCCGCTGCACGGCGCCGAACACGTGCACGTACACCGGCGGCAGCTCGGCCGCCCCGGTCGCGGCGACCACCTGCTCGCCGGAGACGTCGGGAGCGCCCGCGGAGCGCACGACCCCGATCAGCACCGAGACCGCCGCGACGACGAGCACCAGCACGATGGCCGCGCCCACACCCAGACGCCGCCGCGCCGGTCGGTCGATCGTCGCTGCGCTCACCCGGGAAGACTGTCAGCGCGCGGGCGACCCTTTTGCCCGAAAGGGCGGATCGGTGGATGGATCTCGAAATCGGCCGTCGGTGGAGGAGGCGATGACGCGAGGCATCCCGCACCACCACCGACGCCACAGGGCGCACCCGACGGGCGCGCCCTGTGGCGTCGACGATGACGAACTACGCGGTGGTGAAGCTCACGACCTTCGGCGCGCGGACGACGGCGCGCGCGATCTCACGACCGGCGAGCGAGCGCACGATCTTCTCATCGGCGCGCGCGAGCGCCTCGAGGTCGTCGGCCGAAATGCGGGCGGGCACGGTCAGCGTGCCGCGCACCTTGCCGTCGATCTGCACGACCGCGGTCACCGAGTCCTCCACGAGGAGCGTCGGGTCGGCCTGCCGCCAGGTCGCGAGCCCGACGAACGGCTCGTACCCGAGCATCTCCCACATCTCCTCCGCGGTGTGCGGGGCGAACAGGTCGAGGATCATCGCGATCGCCTCGGCCGCCTCGCGGACCGCCGGGTCGCCGGGGCCGGCGGCGCCGTCGATCGCCTTGCGGGTCGCGTTGACGAGCTCCATCAGGCGCGCGACGACGACGTTGAACTTCGTCTGCTCGATGAGCGCCGGAGCATCCGCCCACAGCCGGTGTGTGACGCGGCGGAGGCTCTCGTCGCCGTCGGCCCATACGACCTCCGGGGCGCTCGTCACATCGTGCGCGATCCGCCAGGCGCGGGCGAGGAACTTCTGGGCGCCGGTCGTCGAGACGTCCTCCCAGTTGATGTCGTCCTCGACGGGGCCGGCGAAGGCGATCGCGGTGCGCACGGCATCGGCGCCCGGGTCGACCATGCTCGGGGCGAACTCGACCAGGTTTCCCTTGCTCTTCGACATCTTCGAGCCGTCGAGCAGCACCATGCCCTGGTTGACGAGGCTCGAGAACGGCTCGGTGAACTCGATCATGCCCATGTCGAAGAGCACCTTGGTGATGAAGCGCGCGTACAGCAGGTGCAGGATCGCGTGCTCGACGCCGCCGATGTACGAGTCGACCGGCGCCCAGCGGTCGGCCTCGGCGGGCGAGAACGGCTGGGTCTGGTCGCCCGGGTTCAGGAACCGCAGGAAGTACCACGAGCTGTCGACGAACGTGTCCATCGTGTCGGCGTCGCGGAGGGCGGGCTCGCCCGTCTCGGGGTCGACGGTGTGGATCCAGTCGGTCGCTCCGCCGAGCGGCGAGGTGCCCTTGGGCTTCAGGTCGAGCTTCCGCGCGTCGGGCAGCTCGAGCGGCAGCTGCTCGTCGGGCACCGGCACGACGCGACCGTCGGAGGTGTGGATCATCGGGATGGGCGTGCCCCAGAACCGCTGCCGCGAGATCAGCCAGTCGCGCAGGCGATACGACTTGGCGGCGCGACCGGTGCCGGATGCCTCGAGCCGCTCGATCATCCGCGTGATGGCGTTGCGCTTGCTGAGCCCGTCGAGCGGGCCGGAGTTGATCAGGCGCCCGTCGTCGGTGAGCGCGACGCCGGTGACGGCGGGGTCGAGCGATTCGAGGCCGGGCTCGTCGGCGCCCGGGTCGATCGGCACGCCCTCATCGTCCAGTTCGATGACGGGGATGGCGCCGGTGACCGGCGCCGTCGTGTCGACGACGATCTTCACGGGCAGATCGAACGCCCGCGCGAAGTCGAGGTCGCGCTGGTCGTGGGCGGGCACGGCCATCACGGCGCCGTGGCCGTAGTCGGCCAGCACGTAGTCGGCGGCCCAGATGGGCAGTCGCTCCCCGTTCACCGGGTTGATCGCGTAGCGGCCGAGGAAGACACCGGTCTTCGGCCGGTCGGTCGACTGGCGCTCGATGTCGGTCTGCTTCTGCACCTCGTCGAGGTAGGCCTGGAAGCGCATACGCACGTCGGCGTCCGCTCCCGCGGCCAGTTCGGCGGCGAGGTCGCTGTCGGGGGCGACGACGAAGAACGTCGCGCCGTACAGCGTGTCGGGGCGCGTGGAGAAGACCGTGATCTTCTCGGCGCGGCCCTCGATCTCGAAGTCGATGTCGGCGCCGACCGAGCGGCCGATCCAGTTCCGCTGCATGCGGATGACCTTCTGCGGCCAGAACCCCTCGAGCTGGTTCAGGTCGTCGAGCAGGCGGTCGGCGTAGTCGGTGATCTTGAAGTACCACTGCGTGAGCTTCTTCTTCACCACGACGGTGCCGCAGCGCTCGCAGCGGCCGTCGACGACCTGCTCATTGGCGAGCACGGTCTGGTCGTGCGGGCACCAGTTGACCGGGCTCTCCTTGCGGTAGGCCAGGCCCCGCTCGTAAAGGCGCTGGAACAGCCACTGGTTCCAGTGGTAGTACTCCGGGTCGGAGGTGTGCAGCACCCGGCTCCAGTCGTACGACGAGCCGAATTCGCGGAAGCTCTTCTTGTGCTGCTCGATGTTGCGGTACGTCCACTCGCGCGGATCGCTGCCCGCCCCGCCCTTGATCGCGGCGTTCTCGGCGGGGAGGCCGAACGAGTCCCAGCCGATCGGGTTGAGCACGTTGTAGCCGCGGTGCCGCCAGAAGCGCGCCACGACGTCGAGGTAGGCGTAGTTCTCCGCGTGCCCCATGTGCAGGTCGCCCGACGGGTACGGGAACATGCCGAGCACGTACTTGCGCGGGCGGGTGTCGCTCTCGCCGCCGGCGCGGAACGGGTCGGCGTCCTTCCAGCGGTCCTGCCACTTCTGCTGGATGGCGTGCGGGTCGTAGCCGTCGCCGGGCGCGGCGTAGACGGAGATCGAGGCGGGGTTGGAGGACACAGGTCACCTATTCGTGAAGTTCGGGTACGCACGCACGCGTCCTTCCAGGTTACCGGACCCGCCTCACCACCCCGCCGGAAGAGTCGCACCGAGCGCGCGGAGCGGTCCGCGCGCCTTGACGGCGACCTCGGCGACCTCGTCACCCGCCTCGGACAGCCACGTGATCCCGCCGCCCGCGCCGACGTAGGCGCCGTCCGGGTGCACGACGATCGAGCGGATCGTCATCGCGAGATCGAGGGCGCCGTCGGCGCAGACCCGCCCGAAGCATCCCGCGAACACGCCGCGCGGGGCCCGCTCGAGGCCGTGCAGGATGCTCATCGCCGAGAGCTTCGGCGCGCCCGTCATGCTCCCGGCGGGGAAGGTCGCCTCGAGCAGCTCCCCGAGGGTCGTGCCGGCGCGGAGGCGTCCGGCGACGGTGCTGACCAGCTGATGCACGGCGGGGTACGACTCGACGGCGAGGAGGCGCTCGGCGGCGACCGTGCCGGGGTGGCACACCCGCTGCAGATCGTTGCGCATGAGGTCGACGATCATCACGTTCTCCGCGCGCTCCTTCGGGCTCTCGACGAGCTCCCGGGCCGCGGCGGCGTCCTCGGCCGGGTCGGCGGAGCGCGGCCTCGTCCCCTTGATGGGCTTGGTGCGCACGACGCCGTCCGCGACGTGCAGGAACTGTTCCGGGCTCGCGCTCAGCAGCGCGTGCCCGCCGGAGCGCACCCAGCCGCCGTGGTGCGAGGGCAACGCACGGCGGAGCCGCAGGTAGGTCTCGACGTCGTCGACCGGCGCGGCTCCCGCCAACACCGAGAACCGCGTCGTGAGGCAGAGCTGGTACGCCTCGCCCGCGCGGATCGCGGCGCGGCAGCGTGCGATCAGCGCGGCGTACTCCGCCGGGGTGTGCCGGGCGGTGGCGTGCCGGGGCGAGTGCGAGGACGCGCCCCGGTGGCCGCGCTCCGCGCCGGAGGGGGCAGGATGCCGCGCCGCACCGCGCTCTCGCCAGCTCGCCACGTCGGCGGCGAACGCATCGATCACCGCCGCCGGGGCGACGAGCCACGCCTCGCGAGCGGCGTGATCGAACGCGACGAGCCGTTCCGCGAGAAGAGCGACCTCCTCCAGCGGCTCCGCCTCGAACGCCGCCGGAGCGCCGGCGGCACGGGCGCCCGCGTCGTAGCCGATCCATCCCACCCATCCCCCGGCGAAGCCGCCGGGCACCGCCGGTGCCGGGGCGCCCGCCGCACCGCCGACGATCAGGTCTCGCGGGAACGTCCCCACCGCCGAACCGTCCCCGAGCCAGCTCCAGCCCGACGTGGCATCCGGCCCCGCATCGAGCCAGAACGCGTGCTCGGCCGCCGCTGGGCCGCCGAGAAAGAGCACCTCCGGGTCGACCCACGCGAGACGCTGGGCGACGGGGCGGGCGGACACCCTCTCAGGTTAGAGCGCCGCACCGTAGGCTTGAACGGTGAACGACGTCCTGACGTGGTTGCTCGATGCCGTGCAGAGCGTCGATCCGGTGTTGCGCACCATCCTCGCCGGTGTGGCCATCATGCTTGAGACGAGCGTGCTCGTGGGCCTCATCGTGCCCGGCGACACCGTCGTGCTCGTCGCAGCGACCGCGGTCGGCTCGGTCGCCGAGGGCGTCATCCTGGCGCTCGTCGTGATCGTGGGCGCACTGATCGGCGAGAGCATCGGCTTCTGGCTGGGCCGCTGGCTGGGGCCGCGCATCCGGTTCTCGCGACTCGGCCAGCGCCTCCGCGAAGACAACTGGACGCGCGCCGAGCTCTACCTGCGCCGCCGCGGCGGCCCCGCGATCTTCCTCTCCCGGTTTCTGCCGGTGCTGCACTCCCTCGTGCCGCTCACCGTCGGGATGAGCGGATTCTCCTATCGCCGGTTCATGGCGTGGACGACGCCCGCGTGCACCGTCTGGGCGATCGCGTACGTCGGGGTCGGCGCGGCGGCCGCGGGCACGTATCGGGAGCTCTCCGATCGGCTGCACTACGCGGGCTACCTGTTCGTGGGCATCCTCGTCGCGTTCCTCCTCGCCGCCTACGTCGTCAAGCGCCTCATCTCGCGCGGCGAAGCGCGTCACATGCGCAGCCGCGACGGCGACGAGCCGCCGTCGCCCGTGGGAGACTGAGACGATGTCTGCGAAACCCGCACCCCGCACCAAGGTGCTGTGGATCGCACGCCTCGAGTACCGCTTCCACGCGTGGCGCGAGCGTCGGGCGCGCGCCCGGGGCAACCGCGCCAGCATCGCCGCCTATCCCGGGTACGGCAGCGAGGAGTGGGTGCGCGTGCTCGGCCGCGTGCTGATCGTGCCTCCGCTGCCGACGAAGTACCGCGGTGAATACGCGAACGTGCGGGGCTGGCGCTCCTTCGCCGCGGTGCCGGTCGGCTACGCCCAGGTCACCGTGACGATCGACGGCGTGAGCCACGAGGTCGTCGCCGACCGCGGCGGCGTCATCGACACCGTGCTGCCGGCGCGCCTGGCACCCGGCTGGCAGCCGATCACGATGAGCGTCGAGGGCTCGGAGCCGGTCGAGACGCGCGTGTTCATCGTCGGTGCGGATGTCCGTTTCGGCGTCGTCTCCGACGTCGACGACACCGTGATGGTCACGGCGCTCCCCCGCCCGCTCGTCGCGGCGTGGAACTCGTTCGTGCTCGACGAGCACGCGCGTCAGCCCGTGCCCGGCATGGCGGTGCTGCTCGAACGGCTCGTGCGCGACCACCCCGGTTCGCCGGTGATCTACCTCTCCACCGGCGCGTGGAACGTGGCGCCGACGCTGCAGCGGTTCCTGCGCCGGCACCTCTACCCGCCGGGGGCGCTCCTGCTCACCGACTGGGGGCCGACGCACGACCGCTGGTTCCGCAGCGGCCGCGAGCACAAAGAGGACAACCTGCGACGGCTCGTGCGCGAGTTCCCGCAGGTGAAGTGGATGCTGATCGGTGACGACGGCCAGCACGACGACGACCTGTACGCGGCGTTCACGAGCGAGTTCCCCGATCACGTCACCGCCGTCGCGATCCGGCGCCTGTCCCCCGCCGAGGCCGTGCTCGCCGGCGGTCGCACCGCCGTCAACGACCACTCCGCCGCGTCGGTGCCGTGGGTGTCGGAGTCGGACGGCGCGGAGCTGCTCGACCGGCTGACCGAAGCGGGTGTCATCGACGGCGACTGAGCCGTGTCGGCGGCCGCGCGTAGGCTGGCTGCATGTGCGGACGTTTCGTCGTGGCCGCGAGCGGCTCAGAGCTCGTCGGTGTCCTCCGAATCGACCTCGAGGGCGATGATCTGCCCGCGCCCTCGTTCAACGTGGCCCCGACCGACCGCGTCGCGATCGTGCTCGACTCGCCCAAGACCGAGCCCCCGACGCGGCGGCTTGAGGCGGCGCGGTGGGGCCTCGTGCCCGCGTGGGCGAAGGACCCCTCGATCGGTTCCCGAGCGTTCAACGCGCGCGCCGAAGAGGTGGAGGACAAGCCGATGTTCCGGCAGGCCCTCATCAAGCGACGCGCCGTGATCCCGGCATCCGGCTACTACGACTGGCACACCGAGGACGGCGTGAAGACGCCCTACTACATCCACCCCGCCGACGACTCGCCGCTGCTGTTCGCGGGACTCTACGAGTGGTGGAAGGATGCTTCGAAGCCCGACGACGATCCGCATCGCTGGCTGCTGAGCTTCACGATCATGACCCGCGGGTCGACCGGCGCCCTCGGCTCGGTGCACGACCGCATGCCGCTGTTCATCGACGCCGACTACGCCGACGTGTGGCTCGACCCGACGACCGACACCGTCGGCGACCTGCTCGACGCGACGATCGACGCGGCCCCCGCGCTCGTCGACGGCCTGGCGATGCGCGAGGTCGGGCCCGCGGTCGGCAACGTACGCAACAACGGGCCGGAGCTCATCGCCCCGGCCCGTTGAGGGTGCGGCTCAGGAGAACGCGACCGTCGCGTTCTCGTCGTTCAGCACGATCACCGGAGTGATCGGCGAGAGGCCGGCGGCGCGGATCTTCGCCGGATCGAACCGGATGAGCGGCGTGCCCGCCTCGACGTGGTCGCCGGTCTTCACGAGCGTCTCGAAGCCGTCGCCCTTCATCCCGACGGTGTCGATGCCGACGTGGATCAGCAGTTCGGTGCCGTCGTCGAGCGCGAGCCCGATCGCGTGACCGGTCGGGAAGACGGATGCCACGGTGCCGGCGGCGGGCGCCACCACGGTGTCCCCGGCGGGGTCGATCGCGAGCCCCGGGCCCATCGCCCCCTGTGCGAACATCGCGTCGGGCACGTCGGCCAGCGCGACGACCGTGCCCTCGACCGGCTGGCGAAGGGCCAGCGTCCGCGTCCCCGTCGTGGTCACGGTGGCGACGCCACCGCCGTCGGTGCCGTCCGCGGGCAGGTCGCCGGCGGCCTGGGCTGCCTCGATCCGGGCCGTCCGGCCCGAGATGAGGTCGTCCATGGCATCCTTCACGAACTGCACGTTCAGACCGTAGACGACCTGCACGGCGTGCCCGCCCGTCTTGATCGTGCCGGCGGCGCCGGCGCGCTTGAGGGCGTGCTCGTCGATCTTCGAGGGGTCGGCGATCTCCATGCGCAGGCGGGTCGCGCAGTTGTCGACGTCGATGATGTTGTCCTTGCCGCCGAGGCCCGCGATGAACTTCTCCGCGGTGCCGTGGTAGCCGGTGAGGCTCGTCTCGAGGTTGTCGGCGTCCTGCGCGTCCTCCTCGTCCTCACGACCGGGCGTCTTCAGGTTGAAGCGCTTGATCACGAAGTAGAACGTGAAGAAGTAGATGAAGAACCAGGCGACGCCCATGATGAGCAGGATCCACGGGTTCTGCGCGAGCGGGTTCGCCCACTGCAGCACCATGTCGATGAAACCGCCCGAGAAGCCGAACCCGAGGCGCGTCGGCAGCCACGCCGCGACGCCCACCGAGATGCCGGTGAACACCGCGTGGATGAGGTACAGCCACGGCGCGAGGAACATGAACGAGAACTCCAGCGGCTCGGTCACGCCGACGAAGAACGAGGCGACGGCGGCGGAGAGCATGATGCCGTAGGTGACCTTCTTGCGGGTCGTCTTGGCGGTCAGGTACATCGCCAGGGCGGCGCCGGGGAGGCCGAACATCATGACCGGGAAGAAGCCCGCCATGTACTGACCGGTGACGCCGTACACGCCCGCGCCGTTGCTGCCGGCGAGAAAGTTCACGAGGTCGTTGATGCCGGCCACGTCGAACCAGAACACCGAGTTGAGGGCGTGGTGGAGGCCCGTCGGAATGAGGAGGCGGTTGAAGAACCCGTAGAGGCCGGCGCCGAACGGTCCGAGGGTCGAGATCCACTCACCGAACGTCACGAGCCCGGTGTAGACGACCGGCCAGACGAACATCAGGATGACGGCGACCACGAGCGAGAGGCCGGCGGTGACGATCGCGACGGAGCGCTTGCCGGAGAAGAACGAGAGCGCGTCGGGCAGCTTCGTGTCTTTGAACTTGTTGTAGCACCAGGCGCCGATGAGACCGGCGATGATGCCGACGAAGACGTTCTGCACCTTGCTGAAGGCGGGGTTGACGTCGTCGACGCTGTCGAGGCCCTGCAGGTTCTGGATGGTCGCGGGCGCCAGCAGCGTCGTGATCGTCAACCACGACACGAGGCCGGCGAGAGCCGACGTGCCGTCGGTCTTGTTCGCCATGCCGATCGAGACGCCGACCGCGAACAGCAGCGGCATGTTGTCGAGCAGCGCACCACCGGCGGCGCCGAGGAAGGCGGACACCGTGTTCGCGCCGCCCGCGGCGGAGCTGATCCAGTAGGAGATGCCGGAGAGGATCGCGGCGACCGGCAGCACCGCGACCGGCAGCATGAGCGATCTGCCCAGGCGTTGGAAGAACTTCATTCTCGACTCCATCCGAGGAACGGGGAACGAACGGGACAGCCGTTCCCTCCGACGGTATCGAGAATCCGCCGTCACATACAGCCTTTTCCCAGGAATGTGGGAACCCCGTATCTCCGCCGTCGCGGGGCGGTAGCGTACGGGTGCTGTCCTGCATCGAGCGGAGCGAGAGGATCACCGACATGGGCAACCCACCGCGCGACGAATCGGCGGCGCGCCGCAGCAACGTCTTCCGGCGCCGGCCGGCGGTCGGATCGGCGCCCGACGCACCGGCGACGCGACGGACGCGCTATGTCGAACGCGGCCACCTCGTCCGGGCACCCCGAGAGACGAGCGTCGCCGACGCGGAGGCGTTCGTCGAGGGAGCCCAGGGACGCACCGCGCTGCTGCTGTACCCCCGCCCCTCCCCGGAGGACGTGGATGAGCTCGCCGCCGCGTGGCACCTGCATCCTCTTCTCGTGGAAGACCTGCACCACGCCGGCCAGCGACCGAAGCTCGAACGCTACGGCGACACGCTCTTCCTCGTGGTGCGCTCGGCCTGGTACGTCGACGCGGCCGAAGACGTCGACTTCGCCGAGTTCCACATCCTGGTTCGGCCCCACGCCGTGGCCGTGTTCTGTCAGGACGGCCGGTGGATCGACGGTCACGACGCCGACGACGCGTCGGGGGCCGCCGACCGGGGCGATCAGACGCTGCTCGACGACGAGCAGCTGCTCGACCACGGTCCCGAGGCGATCGTCTACCGCCTGCTCGACGCGATCGTCGACGGATACGTCCCGGTGCTGCGCGGGCTGGAGATCGACAAGGAGCAGATCGAGCGGCAGGTGTTCAGCGGGGATGCGGGCGTCACCGAGCGCATCTATCGGCTCAGTCAGGAGGTGATCGACCTCCGTCAGGCCACGGCGGGGCTCACCGAGGTGCTGCGTCTGCTGCGTCAGGGTTTCGAGCGGTACGGCATCCCCGCTCCCCTGCAGACGTACCTGCAGGACGTCGCCGACCACCTCAGCCGCGTCGACACGCAGGTCGTCGAGCTGCGGGAGTCGCTGACGCAGATCCTCACCGTCAACGGGACGCTCGTCGCGCAGCGGCAGAACGAGGACATGAAGAAGATCTCGGGCTGGGCGGCGATCCTCTTCGCGCCCACGCTCATCGGCGCGATCTACGGCATGAACTTCGAGAACATGCCCGAACTGAGCTGGACCTTCGGCTACCCCCTCGCGATCGGCGCCATGGTCGCGTTCGCGCTCGTGCTCTACCTCATCTTCAAACGCCAGAAGTGGATGTGAGCGGGCCGCTCAGGCCGCGGCGGTCTCGCTCGGCGCCGGCTCGTGCTCGTCGGTCGCCCGCCCGATCGAGCAGTCGCGCGAGATAACTGTAGGCGGCGAGGCGTTCCATCGCTTCTTGCTCTGACAGCTCAGTGCGCGTATGCGTCGTCACGTTGCGGACCGTCAGGTTCAGGCCGGTGGCCAGCAAATTGAGTGCCTTCGCGAGCGGTTCGAGACCGCCGCGCATGCTCCTCACCGTCTTGTCGTCCAACGCTCCTGGCCAGGTGAGTTTCGGTTTGCCTGGTTCCTGCGCACCGGGTGAGAGCGTCTGCTGCCAGAAGACCGTGTCATCGACATCGTTCCGGCCGAGCCGTTCCTTCCAGTGGACTGTGAGGCCTTCGGCTGCCTCGCGGACTACCACTCGGTACTGGTGCGTAGCCCAGTGTGCGGAAGCGCCGGACCAGACCACAGGGTGGAGCTGCGTGGGGGCGAAAGTCGGCAAGTCAGAGTCGGTGCGGGACTCTGCGTCCACGATCATCGCGTCCAGTCTGCCCTTGACGTTGGCGGCCGTCGTGCGAATGTCCCGAGGTGCAATCGGAGCCTTTGGTGCAGACATGAACGACCAGTTGGAGATCGGGTCTATCGCTCCGATGCCCGCGATCGCAATGTAGGCGCCAGTTACCGAAACCGCGCTCCGGGAACTGGAGCGTCAGCCAGCTCCACGACGAACTCACCTCGCGCGGACTGCGCAGCCTGCCCACGCCGAAGAGGCCGGCGAAGCCCTTGGCCGTGTCCACCATCCATCGCCTCCTGACCAACCCGTACTACAAGGGCGATGTCAGTGCGCCGTCGAGGCGACCCAAGTCCACGGCCACTACCTCAAAGGCACTATCCACTGCGGCCAGTGCGGTTCGCGGCTCATCGTCTCCAACGCGAAGAACCGCCACGGCAACGTGTACTGCTACTTCGTCTGCTCCGGCCGACACTCCAAGCGGACCGACTGCACGCGCCAGGCGATGCTCATCGAGGATGTCGAGAAGCTCGTCGAGGACTACTACTCTCGCGTGCAGATCACGCCGGCTCAGCAGGACGCACTCGCAGGGATGCTCCACCACGAGTTCGAACGGCTCATGGCCGCCGAAACCGAGGAATTGGAACGCCTCACCACCAGCCGCGACCGGCTCGAAAGCGAGCAGGACCGGCTCATGCAGGCGCACTACGCCGACGCGATCCCGCTGACCGTGCTCAAGCGCGAGCAGGACCGCATCGTCGCCGAACTCGACAAGGTGACCCGACGTATCGACGCGCACTTCGGCGACTACGCCGACGCTCGCGCCCACCTCGATGACGCGCTCGGCCTGCTCGCCAACTGCGCTGACATCTACGCCCGCTGCGACGACACCAACCGGCGGCTGTGCAACCAGGCGTTCTTCACGAAGGTCTTCATCGACGAGGACAACGAGTTGCGCGTCGAGCACAACCGGCCCTTCGAAATGCTCCTCGATCCGCAGGTCAACGCTAACGCGCTGACCTGGGCCGCAGACATGAACAAGGCCCGAACCTCTGCCAACGTTTCCATTGGCAAGGGTTCGAGCCTTGTGCGTGCGGTGGACGTTGCGGGAGGCTTGTCGAAACTTGCCCCGCCGTTGGTTCGGATCGGTTCGATGCACCAGTCGATTCGCATCCGCGTGCTCAAGGCCGGCCACGAGGAGCCGCTCCCGCGTAGGCTCCCTCGCGCCGGCAAGGACCTGCTCGACGTGGCGCAGAGACAGTACGAGGCTGGCGCCACGTTGCGAGAGCTTGCCAACGAGATCGGGATCGGTCGGGAGCGACTGGCCTTACTGCTGCGGGACCGGGGTGTACGGATGCGGCGTGCTACACCGTCGCCGGATGAGGTGCGGGAGGTGGCTCGTCGCTATGCCGGTGGTGAGTCGCTCGAACGCGTGGGCAAGCACCTGGGATTCTCACCCAGCACAGTCCGCAACCATCTCCGATCTGCCGGCACAGTGCTGCGTGATGCGCACGGACGTGAAAGATAGCGAACCACGTCGATCGCCGAGACTGGGCGCCGGGGCGGCTGTGACAACCCGATCAGGCAAGATGAGGGGCATGGGAGTGGATCGGGGCAGCGATGAGCGTCTGCGGATACTGACGTTCTGGTGGATGTTGGAGTTATTCAGCCCGCAGCGGGTACCAGCGTTGACGCGTCGAGCCACCCGCCCGTCGGATCGTCAGGTGATCGCGTGGCAATCGGGTGACCCTCTCCCCTGGGAGACGTTGGCTCCGCCCGAGCCGTTCAACGGGACCCGAAGGGTCTGGCGTCACACCGTATATCTGGGCGTCTACAAGCTTGAAGCGACCTACGAGGCGTTGGGCCGTGTGTTCGGCGAGGATCCCGATGCCTACGACAAGCGGCCTGAGGGTGAGAGCGCCTGTGCCGGGATCCTGATCAATCACGACGGTCGTCTCGTCACCGATTCGGCGGTGCTGTCCTCGGCGCTCTGGGCTGCCGGTCGTACGCGAGATCCAGGACCGAGCAACCCGCGCTGGATGGACGGGTTCGACGAGACCGCGGGAAAATTCGTCGACTCGATTGACGCCTTTGAAGGCGCCCGCCGTGATGCCGATGGCGGAGAGCAGCCACCGCCTTACGACTCGGACTCGCTGGACGAGTTGCTGAAGCTGTCCCATGTCGCCGCCGGAGTCGACGACTTCGATGACCTTGCGGACGATCGCGTGGTCATCGAGAGCGTGGCGGTGTCGGCACGACGAGCCGAAGACGGCACGGACACCGACTTCTTGAACAGCTTCTACCTCGACGACCTCGCGGCCTTACGCGACCATGTCGCACGCGGAGATCTCGGCGCCGGCCTCGCCACGTATCTCACCGGCGACCAGACGCTGCCTGTGTCCGACCGGATCGATGTCGTCACACACCCGGGCGCGGTCGACGCAGGAACCGGGATCGAGCGCCTCCCCAAGGGCCGATGGCCGGCTAACCCGGACCACTCGCTGGCCCTGAGCCAGCAGTTCGCCGTCAATCGAGCGCTGAACGACCTCGGGCACAGCAGTGGTCTAATGGGCGTCAACGGTCCGCCGGGCACGGGCAAGACGACCATGCTGCGCGATATCCTCGCCGGGAACGTCGTCGAGCGAGCCCGACGACTCGCAGCGCTGACTCGGCCATCGCATGCCTTCACTGAGGTTACCCATCGATGGTCAGACGGCGAAGGCCACGACCGGATCGTTCGCCAACTCAAACCCGAGCTGACAGGGTTCGAGATGGTCGTCGCGTCGGCGAACAACGCGGCCGTCGAGAACGTCACCACCGAGATCCCCGACGAGGACGCAATCGAAGCGCCGTGGCGCGGCCGCATCGACTACTTCGGTGATATCGCGACCGAGATCCTCCAAGACGTGACTGGCAGCGACTCCACCAGCGACGCGACACCGCCAACAGCCTGGGGTCTCGTCGCCGCTCGACTCGGCAGAAAGAGGAACCGTTCGGCCTTCCACTCAGCATTCTGGTTCGATGAGAAGGACCCCAAGACCAAGAAACCTGTCGAGAACGGCGTTCCAAGGATGCAGACCAGGCTGGTCCAGTGGCGCGACGGCAAGGTTCCCTACAAGCCCTGGGCTCAAGCACGCGAAGCCTTCTGCACTGTCGAGCAGCGCGTCGACGCACTCATCCGACAACGGGCGCAGGCCGAGGATCGGCTCCGGCGAGTCCCAGAACTCGCTGAACGTGAACGCGGTCTGGAAGCGGCGATCGAACAGGGACTCCGAGATCTGAACCGGGCCCAACATGATCTGTCTCAGCATCAGCCCGTTCAGCAGCAGGCAGACGCAGCCCGCGCGCAAGCCACTGACAGCCACGACCGACACCTTGCTACGAAGCCCGGCGTACTGGAGACACTCTTCTCCTTCGGGCGAGCCGTACGAGCGTGGCGCGCACACCTCAACGACCTGTCGCGAGCACAGGACAACGCCGAGCAACACCACCGAGAAGTGCACGATCGTGGCCAACGGCTCCGTGATGCCGTGCACCATGCCCATGCACGGCTGTCCTCAGTCCAACACGACTTGGACGGGCTCCGAGATCAACGGGCCAGGCTTCAGGCTCTGTGTGCTCAGGACGAAGAACGGTTCGGTGTGGCCTATCCCGGCCCGGCATGGCAGGGCGACCAGCGAGAGCTGCACGCCCCCTGGCTCGACAAGGAGCTTGACACCGCCCGGTCGGATCTGTTCGTCGCGGCACTCCAACTACACCAAGACTTCCTCGCCAACACCGCACGCGACATGCTCAACGTGCTGCGCGCCGCCGGTGAGGTCGTCGCTGGGAACTACCCCCGCGACCTCGAGCCCGAGAAGCTCCGGGCTGCCTGGCAACTGTTCTTCCTCGTCGTCCCGTTGATATCCACAACCTTCGCCTCGGCCAGCCGGATGTTCAGCGGCATCGGCTCCGAGGCGATCGGCTGGCTCCTCATCGACGAAGCTGGACAAGCCTCACCCCAGTACGCCGCCGGCGCGATCTGGCGCGCGCAACGCATCGTCGCAGTGGGCGACCCGCTCCAGCTCGAGCCCGTCGTCACACTCCCCGAGAAGGCACAACGCAACATCGCCAGCAACTACGGCCTCAGCACGACCTGGATCCCGCCACATGCCTCCGTCCAGACCCTGGCCGACCGCATCACGCCGTTTGGGACCCAGCTGGATCAAGGCGAGGACAAAGTCTGGGTCAGCGCGCCACTCCTGGTGCACCGACGCTGCGACAACCCGATGTTCACTCTGTGCAACCAGATCGCCTACAACAACCTCATGGTCAACGGCGTCCACCGTGATCTCGACGACCCCGACGAGCGCTTCGACAGCCCAACCGGACCGCTCATCGCCCCCAGCTACTGGGCCGACGAGCCGGCCAACAACCCAGGCAGCCATCTCCAACCAAGCCAGATCGAGCGGTTCGAGAAGGCCCTCGCCTACTTGAACGACCACGGCATCCCGCCGTCGGAGGTCATCGCCATCTCCCCGTTCCGAGCCGTCGCAGATCGCCTCCGCAGCCTCATCCCGAAATATCAGGGCCTCCAAGCCGGAACCATTCACACAGCGCAAGGACGCGAGGCCGACGTCGTGATCCTCGTCCTCGGAGGTGACCCCAGCAAACCGGGAGCACCCGCCTACTGGGCACGCACCCCGAACCTTGTCAACGTTGCCGCCAGCCGCGCCAAACGCCGCCTCTACGTCATTGGCGATCGCTCCTTTTGGGCGCGCCACAACTACTTCCGAGACCTGTCCAACGCACTCGTTCAATAGCCCGTACAGACGACGCGGGCGTCGATGTTTGTTTCGTCGAAGATCCGTACGGCTATTGCCACTCAGTCCGATCCGTAGACCTCAAACCCACCTTTGGTCACGGGGACTGCTGCACGAATAGGTGACTGTGAGTCTTGAGGTGGCTGGTCCGGGACCGGCTGCTGAAGGATGGCGTTGGCCGGCTGTAACTGCTGTGACCCAATAGGTGACTGACCTGTGTGAGCGGTGTCCTCGAACTGAATTGTCCAGCGGAAGCAGGTCGGCCAGCGCCATCCCGGCCCACCTCGGTGACCTGATCAGAAGCTTGTCCAGCCCCGCCGTAGCGAGGCTGTGACTCATCACAGTCCTGCCCCGAAGTGACTCCTACCCGGGCTGGCACTGGCCGTCGCGGCCAGCCCATCTGTCTCAAGTAGGAAGGACCGAGCCGCAATGACTATCGTCGCGCACGCCCACCCGTTCGTCATCGGTGTCGACACACATGCCAAGACCCACGCCCTATCGATCCTCGCCACACCGAGCGGCGAGATCATCGAGGAGGCGACCTTCCCCACCACCCGTAGCGGCCTGGCGCGGGCCGTCGCCTGGGCAGGGCGTCGAACTGGTGGCGATCTCACGGTGTTGTGGGTGATCGAATGCGCCGCCACCTACGGCGCGCAACTCGCTCGCGCCGTCGCCGACACCGGCTACACGGCCGTCGAAGCTGCGCGGATGAACGCCAAAGCCAACCGCGGAATCGGCAAGTCCGATCAGTTGGACGCCCGCCGGATTGCCGCCGCCGTGCTGCCCCTCGAGGTCGACCGGATGCGCCAGTTGCGCTCGGACGACGCAGTACGTGCAGGATTGCGCGTACTGGTGACTGCTCGGGAGCTGATGACAGGCGAGCGGACGGCCAACGTCAACGCACTGCTCGCCTTGCTGCGGATGGTGGATCTGGGCATTGACGCGCGCAAGCCGCTCACGAGAACGCAGATCGGCGAGGTGTCCCATTGGCGCGTCCGCCATGAAGAGGTCGGCATTGCAACGGCCCGGAACGAAGCCGTGAGGCTCGCCAGACGCATCACCGCTCTGGACAGCGAGCTCGCCGAGAACATCGCGGCTACGACTGCGCTCCTCGCTCAGTCGCCGGCAAAGGGGCTCTTCGCAGTTGAGGGTGTAGTCGAGGGTCGGCGGCTGGTTCGCGGATAGACGTCGAGGTCTTCCAGGATGGAAGTTCTCACACTGCCCATCTGCCGGAAGACCTCGACTTGCGCCACCCTACGTTCGCGACCCCTGACCTCACCACGTTCTGCCGTCTCGATGAGCTCGGCCTCGAAGCCATCGGCCAGTTGATCGAGCCCGACCGGGCGGTACTCGAGTGCCGCGTCGTTGACGATGACCCGTGGTGTCGGAAGTGTGGCGCCGAGGGCGTGCCGCGCGACACCGTGACGCGTCCGCTCGCGCACGAGCCGTTCGGTCACCGGCCCACGACGCTGCTGGTGCGGGTACGCCGCTACCGGTGCGGCCACTGCCGCCGCACCTGGCGGCAGGACACGACGAACGCGGCGGCGCCGCGGGCGAAGATCTCCCGCGGCGGGGTCGGGTGGGCGCTGAAGGCGATCGTGGTCGACCACCTCACCGTCTCCCGCGCCGCGGCAGGCCTGGGGGTGTCGTGGCACACCGCGAACACCGCGATCCTCGCCGAGGGCAAGCGGCGGCTGATCGACGATCCGGCCAGGTTCGACGGCGTCACCACGATCGGCGTCGACGAGCACGTCTGGCGTCACACCCGGTTCGGTGACAAGTACGTGACCGTGATCATCGACCTCACGCCCGCCCGCAACAAGACAGGTCCCGCACGGCTGCTGGACATGGTCGAGGGTCGGTCGAAGGCGGTGTTCAAGCAGTGGCTCGCCGCCCGGCCCAAGGAGTGGTCGAAGCAGATCGAAGTAGTCGCGATGGATGGGTTCAGTGGGTTCAAGACCGCCGCGTCCGAGGAACTCCCCGACGCGGTCCCGGTGATGGATCCGTTCCATGTCGTCCGGCTCGCCGGTGACGCCCTGGACCGGACCCGGCAGAGGGTTCAGCAGGACACTCTCGGGCACCGCGGTCAGCCGGGGACCCGCTCTACGGGGTCCGCCGCACCCTCCACACCGGCGTGAGCTTCCTCACCGAGAAGCAGACTGCACGGCTGGACGCGGTGTTCGCGGTCGAGGAGCACGTCGAGGTCGAAGCGACCTGGGGCATCTACCAGCGCATCGTCGCCGCCTACCGCGAACCCGACAAGAAGAAGGCGAAGGAGATGATGCGGTCGGTGATCGATTCCGTCAGCAGTGGCGTCCCCGCGATGCTGGCCGAGATTCGCCGGCTCGGTCGGACGTTGAAGCAGCGCGCCGCGGACGTCCTCGCGTTCTTCGACCTGCCCGGCACGAGCAACGGTCCGACAGAGGCGATCAACGGCCGACTCGAGCATCTCCGCGGCTCCGCGCTCGGCTTCCGCAACCTCGCGAACTACACAGCCAGGAGCCTGCTCGAGGCCGGAGGTTTCAGACCCTCGCTACACCCTTGATTCCGAAGAGCCTGAAATCTCGCCTCATTCTCATCGTGCCCGAGTGAACGACATCGCCAGCAACCGTATCGTCTACCGCTGCATCGATCCTCCGAAGGGTAGTTGAAGCAACATCGCGGGTGCATCCGGTTGGGTAGTCTGCTCTAAAGGAATCGACGATCCGTTCGAGCCGATTGTCACGGCGCGCATCAGATTCGTTTTGACGCGCAAGTGCAAGGGCATCAGCGAGCCTCTCTATGAGAGCCCCAAAGTTGTCATCGAGAGCGGGTACACCAGTAGGCCGCGATCCTCCCGAAGCCTCTGATTCGTCCAGATATCCAATCAGCTCTTTCGCAAATCCGACCTTTCCGATCCCAGTTTCAAAATGATCTTCGAACGCTTCCGATAGAGCATCCCACAAACTGCCGCCTTTCTCCGCAACTAGGCCAGCAACAGTGTCAACAGCGAAACTGTTCATCAATTCATCATCCACACCTAAGAATCGTTGAGCGTAGCGACGAGCCGAAGCGATGGCAACATTCAAGGGCACAAGATCCTCTGGCTCTCTAACAACAACCCCTTCAGCATGCTCCACCTTCTCATCCGTAGCCCATTCCGCAAGATCAACGACGAGATCATCCGAAACCGTTGGTTTGCCATGAGCTCCACCACGCTTGATCTGGGTCTGTCCGATAAACGGTGTGTGGGGTCCGGCGGTTTTCATTAGTAGGTGGTTCTCTCGAACCGTCCGGCGAAGGTGATCGCGAACGCGTTGAGCGCTGGCTTCCACCTGATCACCCAGCGTGCCCTGCCGCCGCCGGTGGGGTCAAGCGAGCGGGTCACGAGGTAGAGACACTTCAACGCGGCTTGCTCGTTCGGGAAGTGCCCGCGCGCCCGGACCGCCCTGCGGTATCGGGCGTTGATCGATTCGATCGCGTTCGTCGTGCAGATCACCCTCCGTATCTCGACGTCGTACTCGAGGAACGGCACGAACTCCGCCCAGCCGCTCTTCCAGAGCTGGATGATCGCCGGGTATCGCCCACCCCACTCGGCGGCGAACTCTTCGAACCTGTCTTTCGCGGCCTGCTCGGACGGGGCCGTGTAGACCGGTCTGAGCGCCTTCACGATCGCGTCGCGGTGTTGGCGGCCGGCGTAGCGGAAGCTGTTGCGGATCAGGTGCACGATGCACTGCTGCACAACCGCCTGCTCCCACGTCGTGTTGATCGCTTCGGGGAGTCCCTTCAGCCCGTCGCAGACGCTATGCCGACATCGGCATAACGTCTGTTATGCCGTGCTCGCGGTTATGCCGATGATGCTCGGGCGGTCCTGGTCAGCGGCGGTGGGCGGGCTCCGGTTGTCGGCATAATCGTGTGATCCTGATCGGCTGGTCTTCTCAACTTGAGGAGACAGGAGTTGATCATGGTCAGGATCGAGATCGAGGGACGCGGTGTGCTCATCGCCGGTCCACTGGAAGACATAGCCCGCCGGTTCGAGGACGAACTTGTCCGGCGGGGGTTCACGCGGAAGTCGCTGATGAACCAGTTGCGGCTGCTGGCCCATCTGTCCCGGTGGCTGCAGGCGCGGGGCATCGCGGTGGGCGAGTTGACGGCGGGGCAGGTCGAGGTGTTCCTCGCTGAGCGGCGCCGCACCCACACGGGCCTGTTCTCGCGAAAGGCGCTTGGCCCGACGCTGGAATGGCTCGCCTACGAGGGCGTGATCCCGGCCGCGGCGACCATCGCGCCGACGGCTACGGATCCGGTGGAGTTGGTCGGGTTTGAGGGGTATCTGCGCGTTGAGCGTCACCTGGCGGCGTCCACGATCGCGGCAAACGTGGCCCGGGCGCGCAGGTTCCTCGCCGGGTATGCCCCGCCAGAAGGAGCGGTCGCGTTGACCGCGGCGGAGGTGACGCGGGCGCTATTGGACGAGGGCGTCACCCGTCGCCCGGTGTCGGTGAAGGCGTTCGGATACACGCTCCGGGCGCTGCTGAGGTTCTTCTTCATCACCGGTGTGACGAGTCACGACCTTTCGGCGGCGACGCTGGTGATCCGTTCCCCGCAACCCTCCCGCCTTCCCGTCGGCGCGAGTCGCGACGAGGTGGCTGCACTCTTGGTCTCTTGCGACCGTGACACCAGCGCGGGACTGCGCGACCACGCGGTGCTCTTGCTCCTGGCCCACCTCGGGCTGCGTGCGATCGAGGTCGCCCGGCTCCGACTGGACGACCTCGACTGGCGCCGTGGCGAGATTCTCGTGCGGGGCAAGGGCAATCGTGACGAGCGGCTCCCGCTGCCCGCCGAGGTCGGTGAAGCGGTCGTCGCCTACCTGCAAGAGGCGCGCCCTGCCGGAGTCGGGTTCCGGGAGGTGTTCGCCGCCGACCGCGCGCCGCTTCGTCCCTTGACACGGGAAGCGGTCGGCGGGATCGTCGAACGCGCCTGCGACCGGGCGAGCCTGGCGAGGTTCGGGGCGCACCGGCTGCGGCACACCCTCGGCGAGCAGATGGTCGCCGCCGCGGTCCCGCTGGACGCGATCGGGCAAGTGCTGAGACACGAGACGGCGCTGACAACCGCGGGCTACGCGCGCGTCGATGTCACGGCGCTGCGCGACCTGGCGCAACCCTGGCCCGCCATGACGGGCGGCGGTCGGTCATGATCGCCTGGGAAGCGCACGTCGATGACTACTTGCGGCTGCGCCGCCAGCTCGGATTCACCCTGGTCTGGGACGAGCACCTCCTCGGACAGTTCACGACGCACCTGAACGCCGCCGGGGCCAGGCTCCTGACGACGACGGCGATGATCGACTGGGCCGGTCTGCCTCGCCCCGACGGCGGGGCCGGAGCATCACGCGCGGCAGTGAGGATGAGGGCGGTGCGCTCGTTCGCCGCCTACATGCACGCCCTCGACCCAGCCCACGAGGTCCCGCCCGCGGCGGTGTTCTCGCACCAGACGCGACGGACCACGCCCTACATCTACACGCCCGGCGAGATCACCGGTCTGCTGGAAGCGGCTGGCCGGCTGCGGCGATACGAGCGTTCGCGGATCTTCCCGGTCGTGTTCGGGCTCCTCGCGGCGACGGGCATGAGAGTCGGGGAACTCCTCGCGCTCGACGCCGACGAGGTCGACCTGGACGCCGGGATCATCACGGTCAGCCGCGGCAAGTCCCGCGACCCCCGGCTCGTCCCCGTCCATGCCACGACAGCGGCGACGCTCACCGAGTATGCCGCCCGGCGCGCCGATCGCACGGCGCAGTCCGCGGCGTTCTTCATTGATCACCGCGGCAGGCGGCTGTCTCGCTGCAACACGCAGTATGCGTTCGAGCGGGCCCGCGAGGCCGCTGGCCTGACCGCGGGCGGGGCCAGGCCGCGGATGCACGATCTGCGGCACACGTTCGCGGTCACGACGCTGCTGGGCTGGTATCGCGAGGGGGCGGACGTCGCGGGCCTGCTGCCGAGGCTGTCGACCTACCTCGGCCACAGCAACCCGGCCAACACCTACTGGTATCTCACCACCGTCCCGGAGCTGCTCGCCCACGCCGCCCGCATGCTCAACATCGCGCAGCAGACGACGCGGGAGGCGCGCACATGACCGCGTTCGCTCCGCTGCTGCAGGCGTTCTTCACCGACCGGCTCATCACTCAACGCCACGCCAGCGCGAACACAATCGCCGCCTACCGCGACACGTTCAGGCTCCTGCTCGCCTACCTTCACGAGCACACCGGGACGGCACCTGCGGGCCTGGACATCGGCGATCTCGACGCGACCCGAATCGGCGGGTTCCTCAGTCATCTCGAACACGAGCGGGGCAACAGTCCCCGCACCCGCAACGCGAGGCTCGCAGCGATCCACTCACTGTTCTCCTACGCCGCACTGCGGCATCCAGAGCACGCCGACACCATCGCCCGGGTCCTCGCGATCCCCGCCGCGAGAATCCAGCGCAACCTCGTCACCTGGCTCACCGACGCCGAGACCACCGCGCTGCTGGACGCCTGCGACCAGACCACCCGCACCGGAAGACGCGACCACGCGATGTTCGCCCTCGCGATCCAGACCGGGCTGCGTGTCAGCGAGCTGACCGGGCTGAACCTCGCCGACATCCGCACCGGGACCGGCGCGCACGTCCACTGCCTCGGCAAGGGCCGTAAGGAACGCGCCACCCCGCTGCTGCCCGACACCATCGCGATCATGAACGCCTGGATCACCGAACGCGCCACCCCCGGCACGGAGCCGCTGTTCGCGACGACCACAGGCCGGCGCCTGAGCCGCGACGCGGTCGAAGCCAGGCTCCGCCACACCACCGCGGGAGCGGCCAAGTCCTGCCCGTCACTGACGGGAAAGAACGTCACCGTCCACACGCTGCGTCACACCGCAGCGATGCGGCTGCTGCACGCGGGCGTCGACGCGACCGTGATCGCGCTCTGGCTCGGGCACGAGAACGTCGCCACGACCAGCATCTACATCCACGCCGACATGACCATCAAGGAGCAAGCGATCGCGAAGACCACACCGGTCGGCACCAGCCCCAGCCCGCGCTACCAGCCCAGCGACACGCTCCTGGCGTTCCTCGACCGGCTCTGATTATGCCGACAACCGCAGCCCGGCCACCGCCGCTGACCAGGACCGCCCGAGCATCATCGGCATAACCACGACCACGGCATAACAGACGGCGATCAGGACATCCTCGACGCCACGGTTCTTCAGCTCCGTGAACACCTGCAGCCAGAACCTTGCGCCTTCGCCGCCATCACCGGCCCAGATCCCCAGGATCTCCCGTTCCCCGGCCGTGGTGACGCCCATCACGACGTAGAACGGGGTGTTGCGGACCTGCCCGTCGCGGACTTTGACGACGATCGCGTCGACGAAGATCACCGGGTAGAGCGCGTCCAACGGTCGCGCGGACCACTCCGCGAGCTCCCCGGCGACTTTCTCCGTGATCCGGCTGATGGTGTCCTTGGAGACCTTCGCCCCGTAGACCTCGTCGAAGTGCGCCGCGATCTCACCTGTCGTGAGCCCGCGGGACGAGAGGGAAAGCACGATCTGATCGATCCCCTCGAGGCGGCGTTTCCGTTTGGGGACGATGACCGGCTCGAACGACCCATCCCGATCCCTGGGGACCTCGATCTCCACCGGGCCGATCTCGGTCAACACCGTCTTGACCCGCGTCCCGTTGCGCATATTCGCGGCCGTCGGCGTCCCGCCGTGATCATGGCCGAGATGCTCGGTCAGCTCAGCGTTCAACGCCGTCTCGAGCACACTCTTGGTGAGCTGGTTCAGCAGCCCTCCCGGGCCCACCAGGCTCACGCCCTGTTCCTTCGCCTGCGCGAGCAACCGCTCCGCGAGGTCCTTCTGATCGATGATCTCCCCGGTCACGGGATCAATCATCGTCTCGTCCAACATCTTGGTCGTGTCAGCCACGGCCATCTCCTTTCGGATCAGGCCGGACCCTCACACACCGTTATTCAGACAGTCCCCTTGATCTGTTGGCGCATGGTCTCACCCGACTTATCTGGCTCTTCACAATCGAGGGTGTAGTTGCGGCCTGAACCCTCCGGTCTCGAGCAGCGATCTGGCGATGTAGCTGGTCAGGTTGCGGAACCCGAGCGCGGAGCCGCGCAGGTGCTCGAGCCTGCCCTTGATCGCCTCCGTTGGGCCGTTGCTGGTGCCGGGCTGGTCGAAGTAGGCCAGGACGTCGGCGGCGCGCTTCTTCAGGGTTCTGCCGAGCTTGGTGATCTCGACCAGGACCGTCGGCACGCCGGCGCTGAGGTCGTCGATCAACTTGGCCATCAGCTCACGGCCACGGCTTCGGTCCTCGTGCCGGTAGGCAGCGATCATCCTCTGGTAGACGCCCCAGGTCGCCTCGACCTCGACGTGGTTGTCGTCGGCGAACAAGGACCTGAGTCGGGTTGCCTGCTTGTCTGTGAGCAGGTCGGCGCCGGTGCCCAGCGTGCGTCGCGCCGAGTAGAGCGGGTCGCCCTTCATCCCGCGGTGCCCGTGGATGGCTTGTTGGACCCGACGGCGGCACACGTCCAGTGCCTCGCCCGCGAGCCTGGTGACGTGGAAGGGGTCCATCACGGTGACCACGTCGGGCAACTCCTCGACCGCGGCGGTCTTGAAGCCGGTGAACCCGTCCATCGCGACGACCTGCACGGCGTCGCGCCACGACTGCGGCCGGTCGGCGAGCCAGGACTTGAACGCCTGCTTGGAGCGGCCCTCGACCATGTCGAGCAGCCGGGCGGGGCCAGTGCCGTCACGGACAGGGGTGAGGTCGATGATCACGGTGACGTACTTGTCGCCGCGGCGGGTGTGGCGCCACACGAGTTCGTCGACTCCGATGACCTTGACGCCGTCGAATCGGGCCGGGTCGTTGATCAGCAGCCGCTTGCCTTCGGCCAGGACCGCGTCGTTGGCGGTGTTCCAGGCGACGCCGAGTCCTTCGGCGACCCGGGCCACGGTGAGGTGCTGGACCACGATCCCTTCCAGCGCCCACCGCAGCCCAGCACGGGACAGCTTGGCCCGCGGTTCGGCCGCCGCGCTGGTGTCTTGGCGCCACACGCGGGTGCAGCCGGTGCACCGGTACCGACGGACCGTCACGACCAAGGTCGTCGGCCGCCAGCCCTGCGGGGCGTGGGCGAGCTCGCGCGTGACCGAGTCGCGCGGGCTGCCTTCACAGCCGCAGCCGCGGCACCAGCGGTCGTCGTCGACGACCCGGCACGCGAGAACGGCACGGTCGGGCTCGATCCGTTGCCCGGTGACGACGAGCCCGAGGTCGTCGAGCCGACAGAACTTGGTCAGGTCGGGGCAAGCGAAGGTAGCGTCAGACAAGTCGAGGTCTTCTGGATGGAAGGTGTAGGAACCCCCATCATCGGGAGACCTCGGCCCCTACCTGGCCACCGCCCCAGCTACACCCTCATCTGTGATGAGCCGATTAAGATACCCGGTGGTTGGAAAACGTCTGCCACTGAGTACTTCTCCTGGTCAACTGGGTGCGGGTTCGGGTGGTCGACATCGCGGGTGGGGTGAGGCGTGTCGTGTCCCGATGAGGCAGGTGCCGTGGTCAGCGGGTCTCACTCGCTTATGTCGGGATGGGCGGTGCGCGCCTGCCACGCCGAGGTGACCATGTCGTCGATGGAGTGGCGCATCCGCCAGTCCAGGTCGCGGGCGGCGGCGTCCCCGTTGGCGACGATGCGCGCCGGGTCGCCGGGGCGGCGCTCGCCGATCACCGGCTCGAAGGTGTGGCCGGTGCCACGCTGCATCGCGTCCATGATCTCGCGCACCGAGAGCCCGTCGCCGCTGCCCAGGTTGTACACCGGCCGCAGCTCGCGCCCCTCGGCCATCGCCGTCGCGGCGGCGACGTGGCTGGTGGCCAAGTCGGCGACGTGGACGTAGTCGCGCACGCAGGTGCCGTCCGGCGTCGGGTAGTCGGTGCCGTTGATGCGGGGCGTGCGGCCCTCGATGAGCGCCTCGATGACCAGCGGGAACAGGTTGTGCGGGCTGGTGTCGTAGACCTCGTCGGTGCCGGAGCCGACGACGTTGAAGTAGCGCAGGCTGACGTGCTGCAGCGGCGTGGCACCGTCGGTGAGCTCCAGCGCGCGGGCCTGGTCGGCCAGCAGCCACTCGCCGATCAGCTTGCTCTGGCCGTAGGGCGACTTGGGGGCGGTGGGCTGGTCCTCGGTGACCAGGTCGACGTCGGGGGTGCCGTAGACGGCCGCCGAGCTGGAGAACACGATTCGGCTGACGCCGACGCGCTGCATCGCCTCCAGCACCGCCGCGGTGCCCTGCACGTTCTGGCTGTAGGTGTGCAGCGGCCGGGCGACCGACACGCCGGCGTACTTGTACCCAGCGATGTGCATCACGCCCTCGACGTCGTGCTCACGCATCGTCCGCTCCAGCAGCGAGGTGTCCTGCACCTGGCCTTCGACGAAGTCGACGCCGTCGGGCACGAATTCCCGGTGGCCGCTGGACAGGTCGTCGACCACGATCGGGGTGATGCCCTGCTCGATGAAGGCCCGCACGACGTGCGACCCGATGTAGCCGGCTCCGCCGGTGACCAACCACGACATGTCTTCTCCTGTGTCTCTGGGGATGCTCGAAGAGGGTGCTGGTGCTCACGCGGTCACGCGGTCTGCCGACGTGCGCAGCGCCCGGTTGGCCTTCTCGACGTCGAGCCGGGTGAGGAAGAACAGGATGATGCCGGTGGCGATGGCCGGGATCCACAGGTACATGAAGTACAGCATGGTGATGGTCGAGTCGGGCTGGGTGGTGGCCTTGCCGACGTAGCCGCTGGCCGCCAGGAGCCAGCCGGCCAGGGCGGTCCCGACGCCGCCGCCGATCTTCACGCCGAGGGTGGTGCAGGAGAACATCATTCCGTCGATGCGCTTGCCGGTGCGCAGGAAGCTGTACTCGGAGGCCTCGGCGATCAGCGCGTTGAGGGTTCCCTGCAGGGGGCTCATGCCGAACGACGCGATCGCGGAGCAGGCGATCATCAAGGGGATGTTGCCAAGGTAGCCGCTGGCCACCACGCCGAGCCGGCCCACCAGTGCGATGACGTAGCCCCACACATTGACCTTGAACATCTCGCCGTAACGCTTCACCAGCGCGGGGGTGAACAGCAGGCCGATGATGAGCGGAATGTTGATGGCCCACGCGAACACGCCCAGCTGGGTGGCGTCGCCCAGGATGTAGGTCATGAAGTAGATGCCCATGTTGAGGGTGGCGGTGAAGATCTGCTGCACCAGGAAGATCACCAGGATGATCAGGTAGTACTTGTTGCTGAGCAGGATCCGGGCGCCCTCCTTGAAGGTGTACTTGTCCGCGACACCAGTCTCGCGACCCTCGTCGAGTTCCTCCGGGGGGAGCTCCTTGACCGACATCACCGAGATGGTGTTCACCACCAACCCGATGACCGCGTAGATGATCGCGATCCAGCGCCAGCCGTCGGCGCCGCCACCCAGCGCGCGGACCCCCTGCACGGTGAAGGTCTGGATGAGCATGCTGGTGGTGAAGGCGAACATGAACCGGATGGAGCCCATCTGGACGCGTTCTACGGAGTTCTTGGTGATGAGCGCGGTCAGCGCCGAGTAGGCGATGTTGTTGGCGGTGAAGAAGACGCTGTTGAGCAGGGTGTAGGCGATGAAGAACCACACGTACTGTGCGGTCTGGCCCAGCCCGCCGGGGATGGCGTAGCAGGCGACGAGGGTGATGGCGCAGCCGATATAGGACCACAGCATCCACGGGCGGGCCTTGCCCATTCGGGTATGGGTGCGGTCGAGCAAGGCCCCGAAACCGATGTCGGTGACACCATTGAACAGCTGGGCGACCATCATGAGCGTGCCGATGACGCCGGGGTTGAGGCCCATCTGGTCGGTCAGGTAGATCATCAGGAAGGCCGACAGGAAGGCGTAGACGACGTTGCCGGCAACGTCGCCGGAGCCGTAGCCGATCTTGTTGCCCCAGGTCAGGTACGTCTTGCCAGAACTTGCAGCGTGTGTGGGCATGGTTTCGGGTCTCCCGGTGGGTTCAGCGGCGGGTGGGGGCGAGGACGAGGTCGACGTGGTACGTCTCGTCGTCGACCCGGTAGCGGGCGAGCAGCTCGGGGCCGCAGCTGTTGGAGCCGATCCCGGCCATGGCGTGGTCGATGCACAGCACCACCTGGTCGTCGGGGTCCAGCTCGACGTCGTGTCTCGTAATCGACAGCTGCTCTTGGGTGATCCGGGAGGCGTTGAACGAGAACGGTCGCGGTGAGGTGACGGTCAGGCCACGCGCCGCATCGGCTTGCTCCACACGGACCCAGTCGCAGTCTCCGCGGCTGCCGTTCTCCTGGGGGCGGAGGTAGTCGACGAACAGTCCGTCGATGCTGCTGGTGAAGTGGCCGTGGCGGCTGGCCTGCCGCTTGTCTGGGTAGTTCTCGCCCGGACCGAGCCCGACCCACGACGCCTGGTCGAGTTCCGGTGCCAGGAAGAAGCGCAGACCCAGTCGGGGCAGGGTTGGGAACCCCGGTGTGCGAGTGACGTCCATCTGGCACCGCAATCGGCCCGCGACGTCGATGGTCCAGCTGGCGTCGAGGCGCAGGATGGGCTGGATCGTCGCGGCGTCCAGGGTCATGCGGGCGCGCACCACCACGGACCCGTCAAGGGTCTGGGCGGAACACTCATGTGCGCGGACCGCGGCATACGGGTAGCGGGCCCGTTCCCACTCCAGGCGGATGCGTCGGTCGTTGTCGGTGGGCGCGCGCCAGATGTTGACCTCCGCAGGTGCCGTGAACATCTCCTGGTCGCCCACGAGCATCGACGTGGGCATCCCGGTGCCGGTGTCGAAACGGTACTGGAAGCCGTCACCACGCACCGTGATCGCGGAGGGGTCCTGCTCGACGGCGGGGGAGACGCCACCGGGCGGTGCCTCGAGCAACTGCACGGACTGCTGGTTGCGGGGGTCGGCGACAGGGACGGCGACCTCATCGAAGCCGAGCTCCTGGCCCGCGGCGCGCACCGCGTCGCCGACGCGGAGGCGTTGCGTCACACGCAGGTGACAGCGCCCTACCCGCGGCAGCTGGGGGCGGCAGGTCACTTGGGTTTCGGTGTGGGGCGGAACAGGACGCGTGAAGGACAGGTCGCCACGATCTAGGACGATCCCGTCGCAGACCAGCTCCCAGGACAGGTCGACCACCTCGTCGAGATTTGTGAAGTCCAGGTCGTTGCGCAGCGTCAGCATGCCCGCGCCGGGGTCGTGCGCGACGACTCGGGCTGGGCGCTGCACGTTCTTCAGTTCCAAAAGGCCGGGGTGGGGTCGGCGGTCGGGCCACACGAGGCCGTCGACGCAGAAGTTCCCGTCGTGGATGACTTCACCGGAGTCGCCGCCGTACAGGTAGCAGGGGCGGCCGTCGTCGGTGTGGCCGGCTAGGACGGCGTGGTCGCACCACTCCCACACGAACCCGCCGCACAGGCGAGGGTCGGTGTGGATGAGCTGCCAGTAGTCCTCCAGGTCACCGGGCCCGTTGCCCATTGCGTGGCAGTACTCCACCAGCACCAGCGGCTTGTCTGGATCGCCTGCGAGGTAGTCGAGCATCTCCTGCTGTGACGGGTACATGCGGCTGTACAGGTCGATGTTCGAGTAGTCATAGCTGCGCTTGGAATCGCGGTAGAAGGCGCTCTCGTAGTGGGTCACCCGGTCCGGGTCGAACTCCTTCATCCAGGCCAGGGAGACCTCGAGGGTGCAGCCATAGGCGCACTCGTTGCCGGCCGACCAAGAGAAGATGCTCGGCCGGTTCTTCTCGCGCTGGACGCAACGCTGCACGCGGTCCAGGGTCGCCTCCGTCCAGTCGGGACTGTCGGCGATCAGCTCGTTCCAGTGCTCGACGACGTTGTCCCAGGACTCGTCGGCCAGGAACTGGGCCTGCGTTCCGTGGCTCTCGTTGTCGGCCTCCGACATGACCAGCAGGCCGTACTGGTCGCACAACTGGTAGAAGCGGGGGTCGTTGGGGTAATGGGAGCTGCGCACGGCGTTGATGTTGTGCCGCACCATGAGTTCCAGGTCGCGGCGCATGTGGGCGACGTCGACGGTGGGTCCGGTGGCGGGGGCGGAGTCATGGCGGTTGACGCCCCTCAACGTCACCGGGCAGTCGTTGAGGCGCAGGACCACGTCGTCGATCGAGACCTCTCGCAGACCCACCTGGTCGGTGACGACCTCGTCTGGCATCTCCAGCAACAGGGTGTACAGCTCCGGGTGCTCGGGGTTCCACAGGCGTGGCCGGTTGACGTGGAGTTCGACGGCGTGGCTGTACCCGCGGGCGTCGTTGGCCTCGGCCAGCACACCGCTGGCCACCGTCGTGCCATCTGCGCCGAGCAGCGTGGCCCGGGTCTCGACCGGGCCACCCACGTACGAGGCACGCAGGCGCACCGTGGCGCCGGCCTCGTGGATCTGGGTAGTGGTGAAGTAGTCGAACAGGTGACGGGTAGGGCGGTCGACGAGGTAAACGTCGCGGAAGATGCCGCTGGTGCGGAACTTGTCCTGGTCCTCGAGGTAGGTGCCGTCACACCACTTGAACACCAACACCGCCATGTGGTTGGTGCCCTCCACGAGCGCCTCGGTGATATCGAACTCGCTCGTGGCGTGGCTGACCTGGCTGTAACCGACGTAGTGCCCGTTCACCCACACGTAGAAGCAGGAGTCGACGCCCTCGAAGACCAGCGTCGTGTCGGGCGCCGCCGCGTCGGCGTGGTGATCGAAGGTGGTCCGGTAGGCGCCGCAGGGGTTGTCCACGGGGACGTGGGGCGGGTCCAGCGGGATCGGGTAGCGCACATTGGTGTACTGGTGAGCGTCGTAGCCCTGATGCTGCCAAGTACCCGGAACGGTGATTGGAGCGAAACCCTCGACCGTGCACCCGGGGTCCATGAAGGCCTCGTCCAGGTCGTTGACCGAGTGGTGGTAGCGGAAGTCCCACTGACCGTTGAGCAGTTGGACCCGGTCGGACGACTCACGGGCGGTGACGACATCGGTCACTGCCGCTGAGGCCGGCACGAAGTAGGCATGGGCGGCCAGCGTGTTCTCGTGCAGGACCTCCAGGCCCTGGTGGTGCTTCGGGATGCTCACCGCTGCTCCTGTCCGTTCCGGCCCCGACGGTGGGGTGGAACTCCTGTGGGGTGGTGGCCTCGTCGGACTCGGCAACTTCGCCGACCATTCTGCGCCTCCACGTAGAAATGTTTGCGGCACCATCGGGATCCTTGTTCGATGCTGCGCCTTGGATGTGCAGAATGTCAAGGTCTTGAGCGCGAGCACTTGTTCGCGCAAACATGAACGTCGACGACGAGGTCTTCCGGCTGGGCCACACGCCCGGGGTCGGCGGTGAGGAGGAACGTGACGGGTGACGATCTGGCCCAGCAGGCATGGAGTGACGAGCAGGGCACGCGCGCGGCGCTGGAACTGTTCCAGCAGCACTTCGACGGGCGACCCGGCGGCGTCTGGGCGGCCCCCGGTCGGGTGAACCTCATTGGTGACCACGTCGACTACAACGACGGCACCTGCCTGCCCATGGCCCTGCCGCACCGCACCTTCGTGGCGGTGGCGCGTCGCAGCGACACTGCAGTACGCCTGGTCACCGGTCTGCAGACAGACGCCCCGTGGCGGGGTGACCTCGCAGAGGTGCGGCCGGGCGGCGTCGAAGGATGGGTGGCCTACAGTGCGGGACCCGCTTGGGCGCTGCGGGAAGAGGGCGTGGCGACAACCGGCTTCGATGCCGCAATCGTGTCCTGCGTTCCCGTGGGCGCCGGTCTGTCGTCCTCGGCTGCGGTCGAGTGCGCCATGGGTCTGGCCCTGGGGGAGCTGAACGGCGCACCGATGGGTGGCGACGACGCGGGTCGCGCCCGCCTGGCCGCACTGTGCGTCGAGTCGGAGAACCGGGTGGCTGGAGCCCCGACCGGTGGCATGGACCAGGCTGCGTCACTGAGGTCGGAAGCTGGGACGCTGCTGCACCTGGACTGTCGTGACGGATCCGTCGAGCACGTGGCCTTCCCCATGGGGGAGATGGGTGTCGACCTGGTCGTGGTCGACACCAGGGCCAGTCACGAATTGGCCGACGGGCAGTACGGACAACGCCGTGCGAGCTGCGAGGCGGCGGCCCGGGCATTGGGCGTCGCTTCGCTGCGCGAGGTGGCAGACCGCAACCGACCCGAGGATCTCGAGCCGCTCCTGGCGGCGCTGCCGGACGAGCAGATGCGGTCCCGGGCCCGCCACGCCATCACCGAGATGTGGCGGGTGGAGGACATGGTGAAGGCTCTGGGTGCGTGTGACGCCGTGGGGGCGGGCCGGTTGATGAGCCAGTCACATGCCTCGCTGCGTGATGACTTCGAGGTGAGCGTCGCAGAGCTCGACGGTGCGGTGGAGGCGGCCGTCGAGGCGGGGGCCTTCGGCGCCCGGATGACCGGCGGTGGCTTCGGGGGGAGCATCGTGGCGCTGGTGCCGCGAGGGCGGGCCTCGGACGTTGCCCACGCGGTAGTCGAGCGGGCGCAACAGGAAGGTTTCCCGATCCCGGAGGTGCACCTGGTCACTCCCAGCGCGGCCGCGGGGCGTCTTGCATGAGTGACCAGGTCCTGCGCTCGTCGACCCGGGGTGGGGAATGCTGAGCCTTTGGTTGACTCGTTTCCTTATCCCGCCAGGCAGGCGGGGTGTTTCATGATGGTCTCGAACTCGATGGGCGTCAACTTCCCGAGTCTTCGTTGACGGCGGCATCGGTGGTAGCGTGCCTCGATCCAGTACACGATCGCGAGGCGAAGCTCGTCACGGGTGGTCCACTGCTGCTGGTTGAGGACGTTCTTCTGCAGCAGACTGAACCAGTTCTCCATGGCCGCGTTGTCCGCGCACGCGCCGACTCTGCCCATCGATCCGCGCAGCCCGAAGTGTCGAAGGGCACGCCGGAATCTACGGCTTCGAAATTGACTGCCTCTATCGGAATGCACCGTCACCCCGGCTGGCTTACCGCGCCGGTGGAACGCGTCGGTGAGCGCGTCAACGGCCAGTCGGGCCTTCATCCGGTCGCTGATCGAGTAGCCCACGATCCGGTTGCTGAACACGTCCTTGACCGCGCACAAGTACACCTTGCCCTCACCGGTTCGGTGTTCGGTGATGTCGGTGAGCCACAACTCGTTGGGCCGGTCGGCGGTGAAGTCACGTCTGACATGGTCGTCGTGCACGGCAGGACCCGGCCGGCGATGCTTCCGAGAGCCCTTGCGGCGGTGCGCGGCCGAGAACATGCCCTCCTGCGAGCACACCCGCCACACGCGACGCTCAGACACCTGCCAGCCGTCGTCGACGAGTTCGTCGGAGATGAGCCGGTACCCCTGACAACGGTCCTCATCCCACACGTCCCGGGCAGCGTTGATCAGATGCGCCTCGTCCCAGTCGCGATCGCTGACCGGATTGGCCAGCCACTGGTAGTACGCCTGCTTGGAGAAGCCGAGGACCCTGCACGCCACCGCGACCGACACCCTCACGGGGGCGCCGGCCGCAGCCAGTTCACGGACGAGCGGGAACACTATTTTGGGGACGCAGCACCGATCCGAAGGTTCGCTTGCGAAAGATACGCCGCGGCCTTCCGGAGGATCTCGTTCTCCATCTCCAACTCGCGGATCCGCTTGAGCATCTTCGCCTGCTCACGCTGCCCGTCCCGATCGCTCGACGCCGCCGGCGCGATCCCGCGGCCGGCCAGCTCGACGTTACGCACCCACGCCTGCAACGCCGACTTCGAGATCCCCATATCCGCGCAGACCTGCTTCTGCGACATTCCCTGCGTGAGCACCAGAGCGACCGCGTCGCGCTTGAACTCCTCCGAAAACTTCACCGGCATGACTTCATCCTTCCCGCCCCGATCCTTCAAATCAAAGCAGTCCCAGAGTCAACCAAAGCTTCAACATTCCCTCACCGACCTGCGCGCCTGGCCCAACCGCCCCGACGGTGCCCAGCTCAAAGCCGACCGGGCCGAGGTCGAACGCCTCCTCCACGACGCCCACTGGGACTGATCCAGCGGGCGGGAGGGCGAGTGCACCTGCCTGCCGCAGCGGCCCCGACGAGTGGTGGCCGCCTGAGCAGACCGTCAGGAGCACACGATGAACGAGCAGCCACGCGACCCGGACCCGGAACTGGATACAGCCTTCTACGGGTTCGTCGCTTCCGACCCGCAGCCGTCAGGCAGCGAGGGCAAGAAACGTCTGTACTTCAAGGCCGGGCAAGAGCACCACGACTTCGCAGCCGACGGGTCCCGGATCAAGCTCCCCACGACCTTCCACGATGTGGTGGCGTTCCGAGGCGCTGCCGAGAGCGGCGAAGTGAAGCTCGCCAAGGGCGACTGGTTCCTCGCGATCGGCCGCACCCAGACAAGCACGAACCCCAACACCGGCGTCGAATCGACGGAGTTCATCGCAAGCCGGTTCGGACACGACCTCGCCCGCATGAACACCGAGGTCGGCACCCCGCGTCGCCGCTCCCAGATGGAGTCCCCGGACCGTCAACGACCGGCGCGTGAGGTCGCGTTCGAGCCGCCCGTGCAGGACCAGCCCGAGCACGAGCAGCCCGCACGGGCCATGTGAGAGGGGCGAAGCATGATGAACGACGACGCCACGCTCCCGCCCGACGACATGGGTTCCGAACCCGAGGAATGGGAGGAGGAGGACTTCGGTCGGCTCGACCCTGACGATGACATTCCGGGGCCGCCGCGGCCGGTGAACTGGAACCTGCTGCTCTCCCACGACCTGGAACAGGAATGGCTCGCCCTCAACCGCTGGGTCGAATGGCTCCGCCACACCTACGCGCTGCCCGCGTCGGTGATCCCGCCGTACTGGCACCGGCATTCCGAACTGCAATGGGAGCTCAGCGCGCTGCACCTGCACTGGCTCGGTGCCTACGACCCGGAACAGAACGCGTCCGCCGCGATCGGCTGGCACCGCGACTTCGCCGCCGCCCGCCAGCGCCTCCGCGACTGGGTGGCCGCCTCCGGGACCCGCCTGGACCGCGACCGGCCCTCCCGGCAGACCGCGTGGCCCGGCGAACCACCCGCCCCGCCGGTCGAGGACACCCCGATCACCGACCGACGCGCGGACTTCGTGGCGTTCGTGATCGAGCAGGTCGCCCGCCGCAAGGCCGCCGAAGACGCCGTCTTCGCCCGCCTCGATGACGCCACCCGCTCCGATGCCGGCGACGACGGCAGGTGAAGAGCGGTGGTGCGGAATTATCAACGCAAGACCCAGCGGCCCTCCGCAGACCGGAACCTGCGCGTCACCTTCACCCGGCGCGAGCAGATCGACGTGGAGAAGGTCGCCGAAGTCCTCATCCGCGTCGCCCTGCGAGAAGCCGGCACGGGAACGAAGGCCGGGCAGGCCGGCAACCGACTCCGGGCGCTGCTGAGCAGCGAGCGGTAGAATCCCTGGTACGTAGTACGTCCATCAGGGCGCTACCGGCTTACCCCTTTGTTGCCCGAACCCGTCGCGGTTCGGCAGGCCTCCCCATCTGTGTCGTGACAGCCCAACGGCGCCCGCACCCATCCCTACTGGGGAATGGGTGAGCGCCCGAAAGGCAGTCACGACCATGACGCTCCTCGACCTTCCTGCCGGCCTCGACCTCAGCGCCCTGCGTTCCCTCGCCGGCCCCGCGACCCAGGCCCTCGATGTCACCCTTCCCGATGGGAAGGTGCCGGCGATCTCCTACCTGCGGGTCTCCACCAAGGACCAGGCCACCCGCAACGGCCTCGAAGAGGGTCTGTCCATCCCTGCGCAGCGCGAGGCCGCGCAGCGCAAGGCCGAGCAGCTCGGTGCGGTCATCGTCAAAGAGTTCATCGAGCCCGGCGAGTCCGGCAAGACCGCTCGCCGCAAAGCCCTCCAGGAGATGCTGGACTACCTCGCTGAGCATCCCGTCAGGTACTGCATCATCAACAAGGTCGACCGGATCGCCCGGAACCGGCTCGATGACGCGATCATCCACGCCACGCTGCGCCAGGCCGGGGTCACCCTGGTCTCGGTGATGGAGAACATTGATGAGACGCCCTCCGGGATGCTCATGCACGGCATCATGGCCTCGATCGCGGAGTTCTACTCCCTGAACCTCGCCCAAGAGGTCACCAAGGGGCTCGTGCAGAAAGCGTCCATCGGCGGCACCCCGCACAAGGCACCCATCGGCTACCTCAACGTCCGCCTCACCGATGCGAACGGGCACGAAGTGCGCGACGTGCAACTCGATCCCGACCGGGCCGACCTGATCCGGTTCGCGTTCACCGCCTACGCCACCGGCGACTGGTCCGTCTCCAAGCTCGCCCGCGAGCTAGAGACCCGCGGCCTTGTCACCCGGCCCACACCGACGTTCCCCGCGAAGCCGGTCACGACCACGGGGCTGCACAAGATCCTCACGAACCCCTACTACCAGGGCATCGTCACGTTCCGCGAGGTCACCTACCCCGGCACCCATCAGCCACTCGTGACCCCGGAGACGTTCGAGCAGGTGCAGACGATCCTCCAGCAGAACCACGTCACCGGCGACAAGCCGCAGAAGTACGACCACTACCTCAAAGGCTCGATCTACTGCGGCTGCGGAAAGAAGCTCATGTTCGAACGGCCCCGCAACCACCAGGGCGTCGCCTACGACTACTTCACCTGCACCGGCCGCCGGTTCAAGCGCAACGACTGCCAGCGCACCGCCGCCCTCGTCCACCGCGTCGAGCAGAGCATCGAGACCCGCTACCAGCACGTCTCCGTCACCGAGGACGAGGCCGGACAGATCCAGGCCGTCCTCGGGCAGGTGTTCGACGCCCTCGCCGAGTCAACCAGCGATGAACGGACCCTCCTCGAAGGACAGAAGATCAAGCTCGAAGCCGAACAGGTCAAGGTCCTCCAAGCCCACTACGCCGACGCGATCCCCATCGACCTCCTCAAAACCGAACAGGACCGCATCCGCGCGAGCCTCCACGCCATCACCGGCCGGCTCGACACCCTCACATCGACCTACGACAACGCGAAGGTCGGGCTCGACGCGATCCTCGGTCTCCTCACCGACATCGGCGACGTGTACGCGAAGGCCGAACCCGCCGAACGGCGGATGCTCAACCGGGCACTGTTCGACCGCATCACCATCGATGACGACGACCAAGCCGCCCTCGAACCAGCCCAGACGATCGCGACGATCCTCGCCGCCATCCCCAGGCCACACAACGAAAGAACCTTGCCCCGCGATCAAGCGGGGCAAGGTTCGAACGTTCAACTTTACGTGGACCTGAGGGGACTCGAACCCCTGACCCCCTGCATGCCATGCAGGTGCGCTACCAGCTGCGCCACAGGCCCGTTCTCTGGGTTGTCACCGCTCCCGCGACAACCCTTCGATGCTACTACATCCGCGGGCGTGCTCCGAACCGGGGCGGTCACTCGGGCGCGTCGACCGGCACACCCGTCGGCAGCACCGGGCAGTCCTTCCACAGACGCTCGAGCCCGTAGAACACCCGCTCCTGCTCGTGGAAGACGTGCACGACGAGGTCACCGAAGTCGATGAGGATCCAGCGCGCCTCGCCCTTGCCCTCGCGTCGCAGACGCTTGACGCCCTGCTCGAGCATCGCCTCCTCGACCGCATCGGCGATCGCGGCGACGTTGCGCTCGCTGTTGCCTGTGGCGAGCAGGAACGCGTCGACGAGCGGCAGCGGATCGGACACGTCGAAGGCGACGAGATCCTCGGCGCCCTTGCTGTCGGCGGCGGCCGCGGCGATCTCGACCAGCTCGCGCGTGCGCGCATTCGCCGTCATCGGAACACCCCCGTCACGAGCGCCACGATGAGCGCGCCGGTGAGCGCGAGCGCCAGCGCACCGGCGGTGATCACGAGCGCGAGCATCAGGCGCCCGCCCTTCTCCGGCGCCGGGGGCTTGATGATGTCGTCCGCGCTCTTGATCGTGCTGATCGCCGAGCTCGCGGCGATCGGCGTCGGCGACGACGACGCCGGCAGCTCGCCGTCGACGAGCACGGCGTCGATCTCCTTGCCATCGGAGGACCCGTGCGAGGTGCCGGTCGATCCGAACGACTCGGGCAGGTTGAACGTGCCCGTGATGAGCACCTCGCCGGTCGCCGCGACCGGCGCCGAGAACGATCCGGTGTCGGGCGTCTGCGACAGGATGAGCGCGTTCGAGGCGGCGAGCGAGCCGGTCGCCGCACTGCCACGAGTGAGCAGCTGGTCGAAGGATGCCGGGAGTTCGATCTCCACGCCGTCACCGGCGAGCAGGCCCGATCCGAAGGTCGGCGCCACGACGGCCCGACGCTCCTCGTCGCCGTCCTCGGCCTCTTCCGTCTCGGCTTCGGCCTCGTCGGTGTCGCCGGCGAGCAGGGTCTCGACGTCGGGCGACTCGGTCTGCGCATCGGCGAGAGCCTCGGCAGCCTCGGTGGCGTCGTCCGAATCCACGTCCGGAACCGGCGCGTCCACGTCGGCGGCGGCGTCATCGGTCGATTCGTCCGCCTCGACATCGGCGGCGACCGGCTCGACGTCCACGACCTCGAGTTCGACGACCTCCGCCACGACCTCGTCATCGGCGGGCTCGTCGGCGGGCGTCTCATCGTCGACAGCGACCTCGTCCTCGACGGCGGCAGCGTCGTCGCCCGTGGCCTCCGCGGAGGCATCCACTGTCGCCTGCTCGTCCTCGACGGCGGAAGCCTCGTCGACCGAGGCCTCCCCCGCCGTCTCGTCGGTCTCCCCGTCGATGACGGGCACGGATACCGTGCGCAGGCGCTCCTGCTGCCGCGCGGCGCGCCGGGTGAGTGCGCGCGACTCGAGGTCGACGTCTTCGGCGGCGGGCGGTTCCTCGGCCACCACGACCGGCTCGGCCGCACGCGGCAGCGGCGCGGCGACCGGCGCCGCCGTGGCCGCCGCAGCAGCCGCGGCTTCGGCCTCTTCGGGAGTGATGATCGTGTTCGACGCGGTATTGCGCAGTTCGCGGAGCTGACGACGGGTCAGCTGGGGCGATTCAGGCTTTTCGGGTGTGCTCATGCCTCGCTCCGGTAAAGGTGGTGCTTCGCAATGTATTGGACGACCCCGTCGGGAACGAGGTACCACACCGGGTTTCCCTCACGCACCCGCGCACGGCAGTCGGTCGACGAGATCGCCAGCGCTGGAACCTCGAGCTGGCTGACGTCCTCACTCGGCAGCCCCTCGGTGCTGAGCACGTGCCCGGGTCGCGAGACGGCGACGAAGTGCGCCAGCTCCCACAGCTCGTCGTGATTGCGCCATCCGAGGATCTGCGCGATGGCGTCGGCACCGGTGATGAAGAACAGCTCGGCGTCGGGCCGCGCGGCCTTGAGGTCGCGGAGCGTGTCGATCGTGTAGGTCGGGCCGTCGCGGTCGATGTCGACCCGGCTGACCGTGAACCGCGGGTTCGACGCGGTCGCGATGACGGTCATCAGGTAGCGGTGCTCGGCCTCGGTGACCTTCGTCTTCTGCCAGGGCATGCCGGTGGGCACGAAGACGACCTCGTCGAGGTCGAACGACTGCGCCACCTCGCTCGCGGCCACGAGGTGACCGTGGTGGATCGGGTCGAACGTGCCACCCATGACCCCGATCCGCGGGGCGCGCGCAGAAACCATCGAGCCGGCCTCAGTGGTGGCCGTGGCCCACCTGCGCCTGGTCGACGGGGTGCGCCTTGGCGTAGGCCTCGGCCTTGTGGGCGTGGCGATTGGCCACGTTGCGGTAGGACAGGGTCACGAGACCGAGCGCCAGGAACACGACGAACGCGACAGCGCCGTAGATGAACGTCTCCGCCTGCACGTTGCCGTGGTGCTCGGCGGCCTCTCCGGCGAGGGCGAGGATCGTGGCGAGGGTCATGTGGACTCCGTTCGGTTCGGGTGAGACAAGTTTAGGCGCTTCACGCGCGGATCTGACCCGCCCCGCGGGCGAGCCACTTCGTGCTCGTCAGCTCGGGCAGCCCCATGGGTCCCCGCGCGTGCAGCTTCTGGGTCGAGATGCCCACCTCGGCGCCGAACCCGAACTCGCCGCCGTCGGTGAAGCGGGTGGAGGCGTTCGCCATGACGACCGCCGAATCGACCTCGGCGAGGAAGCGCTCGGCGTTCTCCTCGTCGGCGGTGACGATCGACTCGGTGTGGTGGGTGGAGTAGCGCCGGATGTGCGCGAGCGCCTCGTCGAGGTCGTCGACGACGCGCATCGACAGGTCGAGGCTCATGTGCTCGGTCGCCCAGTCGTCGTCGGTGGCCGGCGCCGCGCCCGCGACGAGCGCGCGCACCGCCTCGTCGCCATGGATCGTGACGCCCGCGCTCTCGAGCGCGGCGGCGACCGGCGGGATCAGCCGATCGGCGGCGTCGCGCACGACGAGGACCGTCTCGACGGCGTTGCACACGCTCGGTCGCTGCGCCTTCGCGTTGACGACGATCTGCTCGGCCCACTCGAGGGGCGCCGACGCGTCGAGCACGATGTGCACGACACCAGCGCCGGTCTCGATGACCGGGACGGATGACTGGGTGACGACGGTCTCGATGAGCTGCGCGCTCCCCCGCGGCACCAGCACGTCGACGAGCCCCCGCGCCTGCATGAGGGCGTTCGCGCCGTCACGACCGAAGTCGTCGACCGTCTGGATCGCTTCGGGGTCGACGCCGACACTCTCGAGCGCCGCGCGCATGACGGCCACGAGGGCCGCGTTCGACGACTGTGCGGCCGTGCCGCCGCGGAGCACCACCGCGTTGCCCGAGCGCAGCGCCAGGGCGGCGATGTCGACCGTGACGTTCGGGCGGGCCTCGTAGATCGAGCCGACGACGCCGAACGGCACCGACACCTTCTGCAGCGAGACGCCGTTCGCGAGCGTGCGCTCGTCGAGGACACGCCCGACCGGATCGGGCAGCAGGGCGACGTCGCGCACCGCGGATGCCAGGGCGTGCACGCGCGCGTCGTCGAGCCGCAGCCGGTCGAGGAGCCCCTCCGACAGACCGCTGTCGCGACCGCGCGCGAGGTCGTCGGCGTTCGCGGCGACAACGTCGGCCGTGGCGGCGTCGAGCGCGTCGGCGATCGCGTTCAGCGCGCGCGCCTTCGCGCCGTCATCCAACAGCCCCACGCTGCGCGAGGCCTCTTTGGCCCGCGTCATGCGTTCCTGCGCGCTCGTCGCCGTGATCGTCATGGCGTCAGTCTAGCGAGCGCCCGCGAGCGGCTCAGGCGCGGACGGCGCCGGTGTGCACCGACGGCGAGGCCGACGGATCCGGCGCGAACCAGGTGCCGATCTGCTCTCCGGCGAGGGCTTCGGCGACGAGGTCGGCGCTCGTGACGAGCACGCCGATCCCCGCTTCGGCGGCCACGCGTGCCGCGGACACCTTCGTCGCCGCTCCCCCGGTGCCGACGCTGTTGACGACGACCGACCCGAACTCGAATCCGGCGAGATCGTCGCCGAAGGAGACCGTGTCGATCGGCTCGGCGCCCGGCTCGCTCGGCGGCCGCGTGTAGAGGCATTCGATGTCGCTCAGGAGCACGAGCGCGTCGGCGCCGATCAGCGCCGCGACGAGCGCCGCGAGGCGGTCGTTGTCGCCGAAGCGGATCTCGTGCGTCGCGACCGTGTCGTTCTCGTTGACGATCGGGAGGATCCGCAGCCCCAGCAGCCGCTCCATGGCGCGGCGGGCGTTCGACCGGTGCGTCGCGTTCTCGAGGTCACCGGCGGTCAGAAGCACCTGGCCGGCGACGATCGCGAACGGCCGCAGCGCGTCCTGGTAGCGGTAGATGAGCACGTTCTGCCCCACCGCGGCGGCGGCCTGCTGCGTCGCGAGGTCGACGGGGCGCTCGTCGAGCGCGAGATAGGGCATGCCCGTCGCGATCGCGCCGGAGGAGACGAGCACCACCTCGGTGCCGCGCGCGTGCGCGTCGGCGAGGGCCTCTACGATCAGCTGGATCTTGCCGGCGTTCTCGCCGCTGATGGACGACGAACCGACCTTCACCACGACACGGCGCGCACCGGGCAGCTGTGCCCGCCCCTCGATGCTCACGACTCATCGTCCTCCGACCAGTCGGCGTCGGCGCCGGCGATGCGCTCGCTCTCGAGCTCGGCGCGGGCCTCCGCCTTGGCATCCATGCGCTCGTGGTAGCGCTCGCGGCGCTGCGACGTCGTGCGGCGCGGGTTGAGGTCGAGGCGTGGATCGGTGCCGCGCGGCGCGGTCATGAGCTCGGCGGCCGACGAGAGGGACGGATGCCAGTCGAAGACGACCCCGTCGCCCTCGCCGATCACGACGGTCGATCCGGCGACGGCGCCGACGCGGAAGAGCTCGTCTTCGACACCGAGCTTCTCGAGCCGGTCGGCGAGGAAGCCGACGGCCTCCTCGTTCTGGAAGTCGGTCTGCTGCACCCAGCGCACGGGCTTCGTGCCGAGGATCCGGTACAGATTGCCGTAGGTGCCGCCCTCGACCCGGATCTCGAACTCGCGCTCGGCGCCCTTCGGGCGGATGACGACACGCTCGGGCGCGGGAGCCGCCGCGAGGTCGGCGCGGTGGCGGGCGATGATGTCGGCCAGCGCGAAGGTCAGCGGACGGAGGCCCTCGTGACTGACCGTGGAGATCTCGAACACGCGGTAGCCGCGCGCCTCGAGCTCGGGGCGCACGAGGTCGGCGAGATCCTTCGCCTCGGGCACGTCGACCTTGTTCAGCGCCACCAGCTGGGGGCGTTCGAGCAGCGGCGTCTGCCCCTCAGGGACGGCGTATGCGCCGAGCTCTTCGAGGATCACGTCGAGGTCGGTCAGCGGGTCGCGGCCCGGCTCGAGCGTGGCGCAGTCGAGCACGTGCACGAGCGCGGTGCAGCGCTCGACGTGACGGAGGAACTCGAGGCCGAGACCCTTGCCCTCGCTCGCGCCCTCGATGAGGCCGGGCACGTCGGCGACGGTGAAGCGCACGTCGCCGGCCTGCACCACGCCGAGGTTCGGGTGGAGGGTCGTGAACGGATAGTCGGCGATCTTCGGGCGCGCCGCCGACACCGCGGCGATGAGGCTCGACTTGCCCGCGGAGGGGAAGCCGACGAGGGCCACGTCGGCGACGGTCTTGAGCTCGAGGAAGACGTCGCCTTCCCAGCCGGGAGTGCCGAGCAGCGCGAACCCGGGGGCCTTGCGCTTGGGGTTCGCGAGCGCGGCGTTGCCGAGTCCGCCCTGACCGCCCGGGGCGGCCACGAAGCGCATGCCCGGCTCGATGAGGTCGACGAGGGTCTCGCCGTCGGCATCCTTCACCACCGTGCCCACGGGCACGGGCAGCTCGAGGCTCTCGCCGTGGTAGCCGGAGCGGTTGTCGCCCATGCCGAAGCCGCCGTTGCCGGCGTGCCGGTGCGGCGAGTGGTGGAACGACAGCAGCGTCGTCACCTGCGGGTCGGCGACCAGCACGACGTCGCCGCCGTGCCCGCCGTTGCCGCCGTCGGGGCCGGCGAGCGGCTTGAACTTCTCGCGGCGGACCGACACGCAGCCGTTGCCGCCCTTGCCGGCACGCAGGTGCAGCGTGACCCGGTCGACGAACGTGACCATGTCGATCCCTCCTCGGGAAAAAATGAGGGGCGAGCCGCAGCCCGCCCCTCACTATAGGGAACCTGTGGGTTCCTGAGCTTGTCGAAGGATTACTCCGCGCCCGCCACGATGTTGACGACCTTGCGGCCGCCCTTCGTGCCGAACTCGACCGCGCCGGCCGAGAGGGCGAACAGCGTGTCGTCGCCACCGCGACCGACGTTGGCGCCCGGGTGGAAGTGCGTGCCGCGCTGGCGGACGATGATCTCGCCGGCGAGCACCTGCTGGCCGCCGAAGCGCTTCACGCCCAGTCGCTGGGCGTTGGAGTCGCGACCGTTACGGGTAGAGCTTGCGCCCTTTTTGTGTGCCATCTCGTCTTCTCCCCTGGCTTACTTGATGCCGGTGATCTTGACGCGCGTGAGGTCCTGACGGTGCCCCTGGCGCTTCTTGTAGCCGGTCTTGTTCTTGAACTTCTGGATCACGATCTTCGGGCCGCGCTCCTCGCCGAGGACCTCGGCGGTGACGGTCACCTTCGCGAGCTTGTCGGCGTCGGTCGTGACGGTGTCGCCGTCGACGAACAGCACCGCGGGAAGCTCGAGCTTCTCGCCGGCCTTCGCCTTCTGACGGTCGAGGACGACGATCGTGCCGACCTCGACCTTTTCCTGCCGACCGCCGGCGCGCACAACTGCGTAAACCACTTCACACCTGTTTCTTCTGTGGAGCACACGGCTCCGAATTGTCCTTGCGGATCGACCTTGCGGGGCACGGGCGATCTGAGGGAAAGTCACGGTGCGGATGCCCGCCGGACGGACCGGGAGCCGGGCTGGTGTCGCAGGGAAGGGCCTGTGACGCGACGCACCAAGGGACTACTTTACCGGATGCCGCGCCAACGGGCAAAAGGAGCGCGAAACCGGCTCGGGCGTGTCGCGGATGCCTACGATGAAGGTGTGGCCATTCTGATCGACGACGCGCGCTGGCACGCCCATGATCGGCTCTGGGCCCACCTCGTCAGCGACAGCGGTCTCGCCGAACTGCACGCCTTCGCGGATGCCCAGGGCATCCCCTCCCGCGCCTTCGACCTCGACCACTACGACGTTCCCGAAGACGCGCTCCCCCGGCTCATCGCCGCCGGCGCCGAGCACGTGAGCGGCCACGAGCTGGTGCGCCGCCTGATCGCCTCGGGCCTGCGCATCACCGCCCGCGAACGCCGGAGCGCCGGGCGCGGACCCGTCGCCGGGGGCGGACCCGTCGCCGGGGGCCGACCCGATGCCACCGCACCCGCGGTGACACCGGCCGCGACTGGCGTCGTGGTCAGTCCTCGCGCGGCTGGTCGGGCGTCGCGGAGACCGGGGTGCCGCTGAGCGCGGCCGTCGTCACGCGCCGACGCCCACGACCCTGACCGGGAGCCTTCGGCTCGGGCAGGGCGCTCAGCACCGAGTCGAGCAGCAGGTCCTTCTCGGTGCGGGGCGCGGCCGAGGCATCCGACCGCTCGTTCTTCGCCGCGGAGGGGCGGCTCTCGCGCTTCTTGCGGGCCTTCTTGGGCCGCTCGACGGGCACCTCGAGCTCGACGGCCACCGCCGTCGTCTCGCCGGCGGCATCCGCCGCCGGGTGGATCGTCGAGGCCGCGATCGCCGCGAGGGCCGACTTCGCGCTCTCCGTGATGACGTGCGTGCCGCCGGGGGTGCTGCTGCCGTTGGTGTTGCCGTTGCCCGACGACGACTGCCGCGGACGGCGTCCGCCCGACGAGCCGTTCGACGGTGCGGCGCTGCGGTGCTTGACGACGGGGTCGTGGTGCACGATGACGCCGCGTCCGGCGCAGACCTCGCAGGGCTCGCTGAAGGTCTCGAGGAGACCGAGGCCGAGCTTCTTGCGGGTCATCTGCACGAGGCCGAGCGAGGTGACCTCGGCGACCTGATGCTTGGTGCGGTCGCGGCTCAGGCATTCGATGAGCCGGCGCAGCACGAGGTCGCGGTTCGACTCGAGCACCATGTCGATGAAGTCGACGACGATGATGCCACCGATGTCGCGCAGCCGCAGCTGACGGACGATCTCCTCGGCCGCCTCGAGGTTGTTCTTCGTGACGGTCTCTTCGAGGTTGCCGCCGGTACCGACGAACTTGCCCGTGTTGACGTCGACGACGGTCATCGCCTCGGTGCGGTCGATGACGAGCGAGCCGCCCGAGGGCAGCCAGACCTTGCGGTCGAGGGCCTTCTCGATCTGCTCGCTGACGCGGAACCGGTCGAACGGGTCCTGCTCGTCGTCGTACTTCTCGACGCGCTCGAGGAGGTCGGGCGCGACGCCGGCGAGGTAGGCGGTGATCGTCTGGTAGGCGTCCTCCCCCTGGATGAGCATCTTGGAGAAGTCCTCGTTGAACACGTCGCGGACGATCTTGACGAGAAGGTCGGGCTCGGCGTGCAGCAGCGCGGGAGCCTGCACCGTCTCGAGCTGCGTGGAGATGTGCTCCCACTGGCTCGTCAGGCGCTGCACGTCGCGGGTCAGCTGATCCTCGGTCGCGCCCTCGGCGGCGGTGCGCACGATGACGCCGCTCGACTCGGGCAGCACCTCTTTGAGGATGCGCTTCAGGCGCGCCCGCTCGGTGTCGGGGAGCTTGCGGGAGATCCCGTTCATCGCACCGCCGGGCACGTACACGAGGTAGCGGCCGGGGAGCGAGATCTGGCTCGTCAGACGCGCACCCTTGTGCCCGACCGGGTCTTTCGTGACCTGCACGAGCACGCGGTCGCCGCTCTTGAGCGCGAGCTCGATGCGGCGCGGCTGGTTGCCGGTCTCGACGGCGTCCCAGTCGACCTCGCCGGAATACAGCACGGCGTTCCGGCCCCGACCGATGTCGACGAAGGCGGCCTCCATCGAGGGCAGCACGTTCTGCACGCGACCGAGGTAGACGTTGCCGATCAGCGACGACTCCTGGCTGCGGGCGACGTAGTGCTCGACGAGCACGTTGTCCTCGAGCACGGCGATCTGGATCCGGCCGTTCTTCGAGCGGACGATCATGTCGCGGTCGACGGCCTCGCGGCGCGCGAGGAACTCGGCCTCGGTGACGACGGTGCGCCGGCGTCCGGCCTCGCGGCCGTCGCGGCGACGCTGCTTCTTGGCCTCGAGCCGCGTCGATCCCTTGATGCGCTGCGGCTCGGTGATGAGCTCGACGGCCCGCTGGCGCGGCTGACGGCCGGGGCGCTCGCCCTGGCTCGGCGCGTCGTCGCCGTCGGATGCCTGGCCGCCACCGCCGCGGCGACGGTTGCGCCTCCGGGCGCTCGATCCGCTCTCGGACCCCTGGTCGCCGGAGTCGTCGCGCTGTGCGTCGCCGCCCCGTCCGGGACGAGCGGGCAGCGCCACGACCTCGGGCGCGTAGAACATCAGCTGGGTCGAGACCTGCGAGACGAACTCGGCGGGCAGCAGACCGAGCGAGGCGGCGGTCACGGGGGCGGCGGGCTCCGACTCGGTGGGCTCGGGCTCGGTGACCGCCTCCGCCGCGGCGGCCTCGGCCACGGCTTCGACGACGACGGGCTCGGCGACGGCGTCGGCCGCGGCATCCGCCTCGGTGTCGGGCGCGATCTCGACCGTCTCGACGACGATGACATCGAGCTGCGCGTCGGTGTCGCTGTCCACGGGCGCCGACTCGGGAGCCGCATCGGCGGCATCCGGAGCCTCCTGCTCGGGCGTCAGCGGGAGCTGAGCGAGCTGCTCCAGGTCGAGGCGGGCGGGTTCGGTGGTGTCATTGTGCTCATCGGCCATCTCTGGCTAACTCCTTGCGGGCGGCTCCGCGGGCCGTCCCGGGCGAATCTGGCGGTGCGGCTCCGGTCCGGAGCTACCGCGAACTCATACGGTCTGCAGTCTCACCCGCTCTCCGGCGGGGCTCGTCCTGCGCTGGGCGTTCATCGCCCGAAGTCATCGGTGACACCCGGCGCGCGGCGCGGCCGCGAAGGCGTCGGCCATCATTATCGCACTTTCGCGTCGGGATTGTGTGAACGACCGCCTCGGCGATCGAGAGCGCGCCGCGAGCGGCCGTGCCCGGCACATGCGGCGGAGCCAAAGAATCACGGTGCGATAATCGCCGCATGCCGCCGCGCACCATCGACAGCCGCCCGACAGTCCTCGCCGTGTGGCTGGTGATCGCCGGAGTCATCGGCTGGATCGCCGCCTTCGCGCTCACGACCGAGAAATTCCTCGCCCTCGCGAACCCCGACGCGGGGCCCGCGTCGTGCGATTTCAGCCCGCTCGTGCAGTGCACCAAGAACCTCGACTCATGGCAGGGCAGCGTGTTCGGCTTTCCGAACCCGATCCTCGGCCTCACCGGCTGGGTCGCGTCGATCGTCGTCGGCATGGCGATCCTCGCCGGTGCACGATTCGCGCGCTGGTTCTGGCTCGCCTTCGCCGCCGGCATCACGTTCGCCTTCGGCTTCGTGCTCTGGCTGATCGGGCAGAGCATCTTCTCGCTCGGCACCCTGTGCCCGTGGTGCATGGTCACGTGGGTCGTGACCATCCCGACGTTCTACGCGGTGTGGGTGCAGCTGCTGCGTTCGGGGGTGATCTCGTCGTCGCGGCGGGTGAAGGCGGTCGGCGCCTCGCTCGGCGCGTGGGTGCCGCTCATGGCCATCCTCACCTACGCGGTCGTCGGCGTCCTCGCCCAGCTGCGCCTCGACGTCCTGAGCGCGCTGTTCTGACGCGACGGCGCGGGGCGCGCCGGACGCGCCCCGCGCGCCGCGGTCAGAACCAGATCGCGAGCTCGCGCGCCGCCGATTCGGGGCTGTCGCTGCCGTGCACGAGGTTCTGCTGCACCTTGCCGCCCCAGTCGCGGCCGAAGTCGCCGCGGATCGTCCCGGGCGCCGCGGTGGTGGGGTCGGTGGTGCCGGCGAGCGAGCGGAAGCCCTCGATCACGCGGTTTCCGGCGAGGCGGATCGCGACCGACGGACCCGACAGCATGAACTCGACGAGGGGCTCGTAGAACGGCTTTCCGACGTGCTCGGCGTAGTGCTGCTCGAGCACCTCGCGGTCGGGCTCGACGAGCTTGATGTCGACGAGCGCGTACCCCTTCGCCTCGATGCGGGCGAGGATCGCCCCGGTGAGGCCGCGGGCGACGCCATCGGGCTTGACGAGGACGAGAGTCTCTTCGGTGGGCATGTCAGTCTCCGTTCGTTGCGGCTCGCGCCGCGTTGCGGCGGTCGAGAGAGCCGCCCTTGATCGTCGCATACGCGTACATCGCGCCGAAAATGAGCCCGACGACCGCGAGCGCCGGCTCGAGGAACCCGCCCGCGATGATCAGTAGCTGCCAGAACCAGCCGAGTGCGATGCCCCAGTCGTGGCGCAGCACCCCCGAGGTCGCGATGAGCAGGATCGCCAGCACCACCCCGACCACGATCCCCCACCACTGCTCGATGCCCGCCGGCAGCGCCTTCAGCCCGTAGAGGGCGAGTCCGCCGAGGAACACGATGATCGACTCGAAGCCGAGCACGATGGATGCCAGTGACTCGCGCGCTCCGCGCTGCCGACGCGCCCGAGGCGCGCGAGCCGCACCCGGTGCGCCCGCGGGGTCTGCCGCGCCCGAGGCATCCTGGCTCACGCCTGCCACCCGTCTTTCCAGTCCTCTTCGGCCGCGAGCTGGAGGGCCTCCCCGGCGAGCACGACGCTGCCGGCGATGACGACGGCGCGGCGGTCGGATGCCGCGGCCCATTCCCGTGCGGCTTCGGCCGCTTCGGCGAGGTCGCTGTGCACCGTGACGTGCGCCCCGGCCGCTTCGACCAGGTCGGCGAGGGCATCGGGGTCGGCGGCGCGGTCGGAGTCGGGCGCGGTCGCGAACACGTGCGCCGCGGCGGGGACGACGGTCGACACGATGCCGGCGATGTCCTTGTCGCCGAACGCGCCGAGCACGATGCCCCACTCGTCGAAGTCGAACGAGTCCTCGAGCGCCGAGACGAGAGCGCGCGCGCCGTGCGGGTTGTGCGCGCTGTCGACGAGCACGGTGGGCGCCACTCCGACGAGCTGCAGCCGGCCGGGCGAAGTCACCTGGGCGAGGCCGTCGGCGACGACGTCGGTCGCCAGCGGCTGCTCGGCTCCCCCGATGAGGGATTCGACCGCGGCGATCGCGAGCGCCGCGTTGTGGCCCTGGTGGGCGCCGTAGAGCGGCAGGTACAGCTCGTCGTAGGTGCCGGCGAGACCCTGCACGCTGATCTGCTGGCCGCCGACGGCGAGGCTCTGCGCGGTGAGGGCGAACGCGTCGCCCTCCACCGCGAGCGAGGCGCTGCGGGCGTCGGCGGCGGCCTTCAGCACCTCGAGCGCCGCCGGGTTCTGCTCGGCCGAGACCGCCGCGGCGCCGGGCTTGATGATGCCCGACTTGACGGTGGCGATCTCGGCGACCGTGTTCCCGAGGCGGTCGGCGTGGTCGAGGTCGATCGGGGCGAACACCACCACGTCGCCGTCGGCGGTGTTGGTCGAATCCCACGAACCGCCCATCCCGACCTCGATCACCGCGACGTCGACGGGCGCGTCGGCGAAGGCCACGAAAGCGAGCACCGTCAGCAGCTCGAAGAAGGTGAGGGGCGCGTCGCCCGCGGCGGCGAGTTCGGCGTCGACGAGATCGACGAACGGCGAGATCTCGTCCCAGGCATCCGCGACGAGCCCGTCGTCGATCGGCTCGCCGTCGATCATGACCCGCTCGGTGAACCGCTCCAGGTGCGGGCTCGTGAACAGGCCCGTGCGCAGACCGTGGGCGCGGACGATCGACTCGACGATCCGCGCGGTCGACGTCTTGCCGTTGGTGCCGGTGAGGTGCACGACCCGGTAGCTCGCCTGCGGGTCGCCGAGGAGCTCCAGCACCCGCCGGGTGCGCTCGACGCGCGGCTGCACCCACTGCTCGCCCTGACGGGTGAGGAGGGCCGCGTAGACGGCATCCGCTCTCGCTCGATCGTTCACTGTGCGCCTCCGATCCGCGTGACGGCGACGGTGAGGTCGCCGCGGTTGGCGTAGGTTCCCGCCGGTACGACGGCGGTGTGCTCCGCGTCGATGGTATCGGCCGAGGCCAGCACCGATCCCTCGGCGACGAGCGGCTCACCGCCCGGAGCGACGACGGCGTAGTCGAGCGCGAGGGTCTCTCCGGCGACGTCGGCGGCGGCGAACGCCGCGGCGACCGCCTCGGCATCCTCCTGCGCCGCGAACAGCAGCTGCAGCCGGATGCGGTCGCTCACCTCGAAACCGGCGGCCTTGCGGGTGTCCTGCACCGCGCGGATCACGTCGCGCGCGAGCCCCTCGGCCTCGAGCTCGGGCGTCGTCGTGATGTCGAGGATGACGAAGCCCGAGCCCGACAGCAGCGCGAGCGCCTCCCCTTCGGGCCGCCCGGTCGTCTCGAGCACGAGCTCGTACTCTCCGGGCTCCAGGGCGACGCCGCCCGCCGTGACGACGCCGTCGGTCTCGCTCCAGTCACCGCCGCGCGCGGCGCCGATGACCTGCTGCACCTGCTTGCCGAGGCGCGGACCGGCCGCGCGGGCGTTCACCGACAGGCGATGCGTGATCCCGTATTCGACAGCCGTCGTCTCGCCGAGGGGCGCGAACGCGACCTCCTTGACGTTCAGCTCGTCGCGCAGGATCTCCTCGAACCGCTCGAGCTGCTCCGCACCGTCGGCGACCACCGTCAGCCGGGGCAGCGGCAGCCGCACGCGCTTGCCCTCCTTCTTGCGCAGGCCGTTCGCGACGCTCGACACCTCGCGCACCGCGTCCATCGCGGAGCGGATGTCGGCCGCCGCCGGGAACGCGCCGGCGTCGGGCCAGTCGGTCAGGTGCACGCTGCGCCCGCCGGTGAGCCCCTGCCAGATGCGCTCGGAGACGAGCGGGATGAGCGGAGCCGCGACGCGGGTGAGCGTCTCGAGCACCGTGTAGAGCGTGTCGAACGCCTCGGTGGATGCCTCGTCGCCGGCCTTCACGCCGACCCAGAAGCGGTCCCGCGACCGGCGGATGTACCAGTTGGTGAGCACCTCGGCGAAGTCGCGCAGGCGCGCGGCCGCCGTCGTCGAATCGAGCGCCTCGAGGTCGGCGGCGACGCCGTCGACGAGCTCGCCGGTGAGGGCGAGGATGTACCGGTCGAGGACGTCGGTCGAGTCGGTGCGCCAGCGTGCCTCATACCCCTCGCCGCCCTCACCGCCCGCCGCGTTGGCGTAGGTCGCGAAGAAGTACCACGCGTTCCACAGCGGCAGCAGGAACTCGCGCACGCCCGCGCGGATCCCCTCCTCCGTGACGATGAGGTTGCCCCCGCGGAGCACCGACGACGCCATCAGGAACCAGCGCATGGCGTCGGACCCGTCGCGGTCGAACACCTCGCTCACGTCGGGGTAGTTCCGCAGCGACTTCGACATCTTCAGGCCGTCGCTGCCGAGCACGATGCCGTGGCACGCGACGCCCGTGAAGGCGGGCCCGTCGAACAGCGCGCCGGAGAGCACGTGCATGACGTAGAACCAGCCGCGGGTCTGCCCGATGTACTCGACGATGAAGTCGGCGGGCGCGTGCTCGTCGAACCACTCACGGTTCTCGAACGGGTAGTGCACCTGCGCGAACGGCATCGACCCCGAGTCGAACCAGACATCGAAGACGTCCTCGATGCGGCGCATCGTCGAGCGGCCCGTCGGGTCGTCGGGGTTCGGACGGGTCAGCTCATCGATGTACGGGCGGTGGAGGTCGACCTCGCCCGCCTCGTTGACCGGCAGGCGGCCGAAGTCGGCCTCGAGCTCGGCGAGCGAGCCGTAGGCATCCACACGCGGATACTCCGGGTCATCGCTCTTCCACACCGGGATCGGCGAGCCCCAGAACCGGTTGCGGCTGATCGACCAGTCGCGCGCGCCCTCGAGCCACTTGCCGAACTGGCCGTGCTTGACGTTCTCGGGCGCCCAGGTGATCTGCTCGTTGAGCTCGATCAGGCGGTCCTTGATCGCCGTGACGCGCACGAACCAGCTCGAGACGGCCTTGTAGATGAGGGGGTTCCGGCAGCGCCAGCAGTGCGGGTAGGAGTGCTCGTAGGATGCCTCGCGGAGGAGTCGCCCCTCGGCCTTCAGCAGCCGGATGAGCGGCCGGTTGGCATCCATCCACAGCTCACCGGCGACGTCGGTCACCTGCGGCAGGAAGCGTCCGCCGTCGTCGAGCGACATGATGAGCGGGATGCCGGCGGCCCCGGTCACCCGCTGGTCGTCCTCACCGTAGGCGGGCGCCTGGTGCACGATGCCAGTGCCGTCGGTGGTCGTCACGTAGTCGTCGACGAGGATGCGCCACGCGGTGTCGGTGCCCCAGACCTCGGCGTCGGCGTAGTAGTCGAACAGCCGGTCGTAGTGCACGTCGCGGAGCTCTTCGCCCGTGAGCGTGCGCTCGACGGCGGCGGCCGCTGCCGCGGCATCCTCGTAGCCGAGCTCCTTCGCGTGGTTGCCGAGCAGGTCGGCGGCCAGAAGGTACCGGTGCGCCTCGCCCTCGGCGGCGCTCTCGTGCACGTCGGACGCTCCGAGCGGGCCGCCCGGCACGACGACGTACTCGATGTCGGGGCCGACGGCGAGCGCGAGGTTCGTCGGGAGGGTCCACGGGGTCGTCGTCCAGGCGAGCGCGCGCACGCCGGTGAGGCCGAGCGACTCGGCCTTGACGCCGACGAGGGGGAAGGTGACCGTGACCGACGGATCCTGCCGCATCTTGTAGACGTCGTCGTCCATGCGCAGCTCGTGGTTCGACAGCGGGGTCTCGTCGCGCCAGCAGTAGGGCAGCACGCGGTAGCCCTCATAGGCGAGGCCCTTGTCCCACAGGTTCTTGAACGCCCACAGCACCGACTCCATGAACCCGGTGTCGAGTGTCTTGTAGCCGCGCTCGAAGTCGACCCAGCGCGCCTGGCGGGTGACGTAGTCCTCCCACTGCTGCGTGTACTCGAGCACCGACTCCTTCGCCTTGGCGTTGAACGCGCCGAGGCCCATCTGCTCGATCTCGCTCTTCTCGGTGATGCCGAGCTGCTTCATCGCCTCGAGCTCGGCCGGCAGGCCGTGCGTGTCCCAGCCGAAGACGCGGTCGACCTTCTTGCCGCGCATCGTCTGGAACCGCGGGAAGAGGTCCTTCGCATAGCCGGTCAGCAGATGCCCGTAGTGCGGAAGCCCGTTGGCGAACGGTGGGCCGTCGTAGAAGACCCACTCGTCGGCGCCCTCGCGCTGCGCGATCGATGCCCGGAAGGTGTCGTCGGATGCCCAGAACGCGAGCACCTCACCCTCGATCTCGGGGAAGCGCGGGCTCGGCGAGATGGTGTCGGGCGTGGCGCCGGCGGCCGGTCCGAAGGCGGAGGTGCGCGGGTAGGTCATGTCTCTCCAGCAGGTGCGTCTGATGCTTCCTGCGAGGACGATCCGTGCTGTCGCACGGGCCGCGGTACCACCCCGCTTGCCCTCCCCGATCCGACGAGGGCCTCTCTCCTGCGGCTGTGACGGGCCTGCCCCGCGCGGTTCTAGTGGCGTCGGACGGGCCGATGCGTTCTTCCGCGAGCTCCCCGGTGATGGCCGGATCGATGCTGGTCCCTCCAGCATACCGGCGACGTAGGCTGGCGGGCATGCCCTCCCCTCGGTCCACCGGCGGGCGCCGGACCCCGCGCGGCCCGCACGCTCCGCGCGTGACGGCGCCCGACCTGCCCGCTCGGTTCGACGGCGACGCCGATCTCGCGCCCCGCGCCGACCTGATCGGAGTGCGGCTGCGCGCGACGGGCGACGTGGTGAGTGACGCGCACGGGCGCATCGCCGAGTCGCGGCTCGACGAGGCATCCGTGACGCGCCTCGATCTCACCGGGGCGACCCTCGTCGACGTCGCGATCACCGGTGTGCGTGCCGCCGAGCTCGTCTGCCGGGGCGGCGCGTGGCTCGAGCCGCGCCAGGCCGAACTGCACGCGGTCGCGTTCGCCGAGGCGCTGGGCATCGGGGTGACCGGGTGATCCTCTCCACCGGGCGACTGGACCTCCGCGAGATGACGGATGCCGATCTGCCGGCGCTCCGGGCGATCCTGCACGATCCCGTGGCGATGATCGCGTACGAGGGCGCGTTCGACGACGCGGAGTCGCTCGCCTGGCTGCGGCGGATGCAGGAGCGGTACGCCGACGACGGCTTCGGGCTGTGGGCCGTCGTGCTGCGCGAGACGGGCGAGATGATCGGGCAGTGCGGCATCACCCGCCAGCGGATCGATCAGGACGAGGTGATCGAGGTGGGTTACCTGTTCGCGCGCGCCCACTGGCACCGGGGGTACGCCGTCGAGGCGGCGAGCGCGTGCCGCGACTGGGCCTTCCGTGAGCTGCCGATCGACGAGCTGTACGCCAAGGTGCGCTCGACCAACGTGGCATCCATGAACGTCGCCATCCGGCTCGGCACGACCGTGCGGCGCACCTTCACGACCCACTACCGCGGCGTCGACATGCCGCACCTCGCCTTCGCGGTGTCGCGCGAGGCGTGGTCGCGGGGGCGGCGGTCGGTTCCTGAGGAGCCTGCGGGTTCCTGAGGACCGGATGCCCCGGAATCACTGCGGGTCGGCCGCGACGTGCGAACGGTCGCCCCGCTCGAGCACCCACAGGCCCAGACGCCGCGCCTCTGTCACGCACGAGAGGACGACGCCGTCTCGCGCGGCGCACACCAGCAGCGGATCGGCGCCCGGCGCGGCCAGCCACCCCTTGCGCGGCCGCGACACCTCGCCGGCTTCGACGGCGCGGCGGATCGCCCGCTCGCTCCACCCGCGCCCACGCACGAGCCCCACGCGAGCCAGCCCTCCGTTGTCGCGCACGACGACCTGAACGCTCATGGCATCAGCCTGCCCGCGCCGAGGCCGGTCCGACGCGCGCGCGGGCGCATCGGTGGACAGTCCACCGGATCGGGCATCTGGGGAGGAGGCGATGGCCCCAGAGCCCGGCCCGTCACCCGGGAGGTTCCTGAGGAGCCTGCCGGTTCCTGAGGACCGGATGCCCGGAATCGTTCCTCAGCATCCGTCATCTCCTCAGCATCCGACTCTCCCGGCACCCGCACCCGCCTCCGCGCCAGCCGTCGTCTCCGCAGCATCCGACCCGCGTAGAATGGCCGGACAAACCACACTCAGGCACGCTCACACAGTGCCGCACATATCGCTCGAGGAGACAGCCATGGCCGACGCACAGATTCCCGACAAGCCCGCCCTGGAAGGCCTCGAGCAGAAGTGGGATGCCGCGTGGGCGGCGCAGGGCCCGTACCTGTTCGACCGTGACGCCGCCAAGGCGGCCACGCAGGCGCAGGGTCGCGCGGGGATCTTCTCGGTCGACACTCCCCCGCCGACGGCCTCCGGGTCGCTGCACATCGGGCACGTATTCAGCTATACGCACACCGACGTCAAGGTGCGCTTCGAGCGCATGCGCGGCAAGACCGTGTTCTACCCGATGGGCTGGGACGACAACGGCCTCCCCACCGAGCGCCGCGTGCAGAACTTCTACGGCGTGCGCTGCGACACGTCGCTCCCCTACGATCCGGACTTCACCCCGCCCTTCCACGGCGACGCGAAGAGCCTCAAGCCGGCCGACCAGGTGCCGATCAGCCGCCGCAACTTCATCGGGCTGTGCGAAGAGCTGACCCTCGAAGACGAGAAGCAGTTCGAGGCGCTGTTCCGCCAGCTCGGCCTCTCGGTCGACTGGACGCAGACCTACCGCACGATCTCCGACGACACGATCCGCACGAGCCAGCTCGCGTTCCTGCGGAACCTCGAGCGCGGCGAGGCGTACCAGGCCATGGCGCCGACCCTGTGGGACATCGACTTCCGCTCCGCGATCGCGCAGGCCGAGCTCGAAGACCGCGAGCAGCAGGCGAGCTACCACCACCTCGCCTTCCACAAGACCGACGGCTCGGGCGACATCCACATCGAGACGACACGCCCCGAGCTTCTCGCCGCGTGCGTCGCCCTCGTCGCGAACCCCGGCGACGAGCGGTACCAGGACTACTTCGGCAAGACGGTGCGCACCCCGATCTTCGACGTCGAGGTGCCGGTGCTCGCCCACCCGCTCGCCCAGCAGGACAAGGGATCGGGCATCGCGATGGTCTGCACCTTCGGCGACGTGACCGACATTATCTGGTGGCGCGAGCTCGACCTCCCCAACCGCACGATCCTCGGTCAGGACGGTCGGATCCTCGCCGACGCACCCGAAGCGCTCGAGACGGATGCCGCACGCGCGGCCTACGCCGAGATCGTCGGTCTCACGGTCTTCAGCGCGAAGAAGAAGATGGTCGAACTGCTGCAGGCATCCGGCGAACTGCTCGAGGTCTCGAAGCCCTTCAGTCACCCGGTCAAGTTCTACGAGAAGGGCGACCGGGCGCTCGAGATCGTCTCGACGCGGCAGTGGTACCTCCGCAACGGGGCCCGCGACGAGGCGTTCCGCGAGAAGCTCATCGCGCTGGGGCGAGGCATGGACTGGCATCCCGACTTCATGCGCGTGCGCTACGAGAACTGGACCAACGGGCTCACCGGCGACTGGCTGATCAGCCGTCAGCGCTTCTTCGGCGTGCCGATCCCGGTCTGGTACCCGCTCGACGAGAACGGCGAACGGATCGAGGGCGGCGTGATCACGGCCGACGCGGCCGCTCTCCCCGTCGACCCCACCACCGACACCGCCCCCGGCTTCGACGAGTCGCAGCGCGGCGTGCCGGGCGGGTTCGAGGGCGAGAAGGACATCTTCGACACCTGGGCGACCTCGTCGCTCACCCCGCAGCTGGCCGGCGGCTGGCAGCGCGACGACGAGCTCTGGAACCTCGTGGCGCCGTTCGACCTCCGCCCGCAGGGCCAGGACATCATCCGCACGTGGCTCTTCTCGACGATGGTGCGGTCCGCCCTCGAGGATGACCGCGCGCCGTGGTCGGATGCCGCGATCTCAGGCTTCATCGTCGACCCCGACCGCAAGAAGATGTCGAAGTCGAAGGGCAACGTCGTCACGCCCGCCGACATCCTCGATCAGCACGGCACCGACGCCGTGCGGTACTGGGCGGCATCCAGCCGGCTCGGCGCCGACGCCGCCTTCGACCCGCAGAACCCGACGCAGGTGAAGATCGGCCGGCGGCTCGCGATCAAGGTGCTCAACGCGGCGAAGTTCGTGCTGTCGTTCCCGGTGCCGGAGGGCGCGCAGGTCACCCACGCGCTGGATGCCGCGATGCTCGCGACGCTCGATCAGGTGATCCGCGACGCGACGGCGGCGTTCGAGAACTACGACCACGCGCGCGCCCTGGAGATCACCGAGGCGTTCTTCTGGACGTTCTGCGACGATTACCTCGAACTCGTCAAGGAGCGCGCCTACAACCAGGGCGACGTCGGCCAGGCATCCGCCGCACTCGCGCTGCGCCTCGCGCTGTCGTCGCTGCTGCGTCTGCTCGCCCCCGTCCTCGCCTTCGCGACCGAAGAAGCCTGGTCGTGGTTCGAAGACGGCTCGATCCACACGTCGGCGTGGCCCACGCCGCTCGGCATCGAGGGCGACCCCGCGGTGTTGAAGGCGGCGAGCGAGGCGCTCATCGGCATCCGTCGCGCGAAGACCGAGGCGAAGGCCTCCCAGAAGACGCCCGTGGCACGTCTCGTGCTGCGCGCACCGGATGCCACGGCCGCGGCCCTCACGCTCGCCGAGGGCGACCTCAAGGCCGTCGGACGGATCGAGAGCCTCGAGATCGTCGGCGGAGCCGAGGCGTTCGCCGTCGACACCGTCGAGCTCGCGCCCGTCGAGACGGAGGCCTGACATGCAGCTCGGCACGCGGTGGACGAGCGGCGACGAGCCGCCCGCGGCCGTGCCCGCGAGTCTCCGCCCGCAGATTGCCGCCGTCGACCGCGCGCTGCCGACCGACGACCTCGGTCAGCCGCGCCCGCGGTGGACGCTGACCTTCCTCGAAGGGCGCCCCATCGCCGAGCTCGACACCGGAATGGTCGTCGAGCAGACAGCAACGGGGGCGGTCGTCGTGCGCCACGACGACGAGGACGAGTTCGGCTGACCGCGCCTCAGCGGATGCCGAGCAGGTAGGCGCGGGCGTGCTCCCGGTCGCGATGGGTGGCGGCGACGTCCTCGAGTGCCGCCGCGTCGCTCGCGGTGCACGCGTCGGTCAGGCGCTGCGCCCGACGGGCCATCCGCTCGGCGACGCCGACCGAGATCCCCGTCGCCAGGGCGAGTGCGAGCCGCTCCGCCGGCGTCGGATGCAGACGCGCACGCGTGCTCTCGATGAGTGCCATCAGCTGCCTTCTCTCACTCGTGGGCCGTCGATCGGGAACATGTCCAGTCGGATGAGGTACGGGCGCACGTCGTCGCCCTCCTGGTCGCGGTGCGTGCGCACCGCCTCGGTGATGATCGCGGCGATGCGGTCTCTGACGTCTTCGAACTGCTCGCGTGTGAGGCGTGCGTTGGCCGTGGACAGTTCCGCGGCCTCTTCGAGCGCGTCGTCGGAGCTCCACGACTGTGCGAGGAACCGCATCAGCTGATCGTGGCGCTGCCGGTAGGTCTCGGTCACGACGATCTGCGACGCCGCGAGGCCCGACGGGGTGCGGACCGCCTCGGGGGTCGAGATCGTCACCGAGCCCTTCGGTCGCTCCCACCAGCGCTCGCGGGCCGTCCCGCGCCCGTCGACCTCGCGGATGAGATCGTGCTTCGCGAGGGCACGCAGGTGGTAGCTCGTGGCGCCGCTCGACTCCCCCAGCTGCTCGGCGAGCGAACTCGCGGTCTGCGGCCCATACTGGCTGAGGATGTCGAAGATCCGCACACGCAGGGGGTGGGCGAGCGCCTTCAGCGCGCCCGCGTCGAGCAGGCGGTTTTGTGCCTCGTCCACCGGTTCGGTCTGCTTCTTCGCTGCCACGACGTTCACGGTAGCAATGCAAAGGCTTCTTTGCAAGTGAATGTTTGCAACTACTCCTTTGCAAGGAGGATGCCTCTAGGCTGGCCGCATGGCCGATGCGAATCCCCTGCTGTCCCCCGCCACTCTCCCCTATGGACTTCCCGACTACCGGGAGATCGCACCGGAGCACTACCTGCCCGCTTTCGAGGAGGCGTTCGCGGAGCACCGTCGCGAGATCGACGCCATCACGCGCGTTCGCTCGATGCCCACGTTCGAGAACACCGTCGTCGCGCTGGAGCGCTCGGGCGACCTGCTCGGGCGCGTGGCGCGCACCTTCTACACCGTCTCCTCGGCCGATGCGACCGCCGACATCCAGCAGATCGAGGAGACTCTCGCTCCGCTGATGGCCGCACACAACGACGCCGTCCAGCTCGACAGCGCCCTGTACTGGCGCATCGCGACCCTGCACGAGCGCCTCGACGAGCTCGACCTCGACGCGGAGCAGCGCTACCTCGTCGAACGGCACTACCGCGAGATGACGCACGCCGGTGCGGGGCTCGACGACGCCGAGAAGGAACGACTGACCGAGCTGAACCAGCGACTCTCGGTGCTCACCACCACCTTCGAGAAGAACCTCCTCGCCGACACGAACGACCTTGCGGTGGTCTTCGACGACGCCGTCGAGCTCGACGGCCTCACGGACGGCGAGCTGTCGGCCGCCGCGCAGAACGCCGCCGACCGGGGGCTCCCCGGTCGCTACGTCGTGACGCTCACGCTGTTCACGGGGCATCCGTATCTGTCGAGCCTGACCGATCGCGAGAGCCGTCGGCGGCTGCTCGAAGCCTCGCGCAGCCGGGGTTCGCGCGGCAACGAGCACGACAACCGTGACGTGCTGCGCGAGATCGTGCGACTGCGCGCCGAGCGAGCGGCACTGCTCGGCTACTCGAGCCACGCCGCCTACGTCACGAGCGACGAGACCGCCGGGTCGCCGGGGGCCGTGCACGATCTGCTGCGGCGCCTCGCCGTACCGGCTGCCCGAAACGCCCGCGCCGAGGCGGCGGCGCTGCAGGCGATCGTGGATGCCGAGGACGAACCCTTCCCGATCGACGCGCATGACTGGGCGTACTACACCGAGCGCGTCCGCGCGGCGGAGTACGACCTCGACCGCACGGCCCTGCGCCCCTGGTTCGAGGCCGAGCGTGTGCTGCAGGACGGTGTGTTCCGCGCGGCGACGGAGCTCTACGGCATCACGTTCACCGAGCGGGACGACCTCCTCGGCTACCACCCCGACGTGCGGGTGTTCGAAGTGCGCGAAGCCGACGGCTCGCCGCTCGGGCTCTACCTGCTCGACCTGTACACGCGCGACACCAAGCGGGGCGGCGCGTGGATGAACTCGATCGTCTCGCAATCGGCCCTGCGGGGCACGTCACCGGTCGTCGTCAACAACCTCAACGTGCCGCGGCCGGCCGAGGGGCAGCCGACGCTCCTCACGCTCGACGAGGTGACGACCCTGTTCCACGAGTTCGGCCACGCGCTGCACGGACTGTTCGCGACGGTGACCTACCCGCACTTCGCGGGCACGAACGTCTTCCGCGACTTCGTCGAGTTCCCGAGTCAGGTCAACGAGATGTGGATCCTATGGCCCGAGGTGCTCGCGTCGTACGCCCGCCACATCGACACCGACGAGCCGCTGCCGGCCGAGGTCACCGAGAAGCTGCACGCGTCGGAGGCTTTCAACCAGGGCTTCGCGACGAGCGAGTACCTCGCCGCGGCGTGGATCGACCAGGCCTGGCACTCGCTGGGCGCCGAGGAGGCGGCGGCGGTGACGGATGTCGCGGACTTCGAGGCATCCGCCCTCGCCGACATCGGCCTCGACAATCCACTCGTGCCGACGCGCTACTCGTCGACCTACTTCGCGCACGTGTTCTCGGGCGGTTACAGCGCCGGGTACTACTCGTACATCTGGAGCGAGGTGCTCGACGCCGACACCGTCGAGTGGTTCACCGAGAACGGCGGGCTCGCGCGTGCGAACGGCGACCGCTTCCGCCAGCGACTGCTGGGCGTCGGCGGCTCGAAGGATCCGCTCGAGGCGTACCGCGACTTCCGCGGGCGGGATGCCGAGATCGCACCCCTGCTCGCCCGCCGCGGCCTGGCGTGACGCCTCACCCCTTCGGCGTGCCCGCCCCGCCGACGTGCAGGCGGTGCGGGCGGCCGGCGTGGCCACCGACCTACGGCGAGCTCCGCGGACTCCGCGCCGTCGCCGAGCGTGGACTCACGCGCTCTTGCGCTTGCGCTCCAGGACGAGCGTCGGGGGGGCACCCTCGGTGACGGCGGCGGGTGTCACGATGACCTTGGCGACGTCTTCGGTCGACGGGATGTCGAACATGATCGGACCGAGCACGTCTTCGAGGATCGCGCGGAGGCCGCGTGCACCGGTCTTGCGCGCGACGGCGAGATCGGCGATCGCGCGGAGCGCGTCATCCTCGAACTCGAGCTCGGCGCCGTCGAGCTCGAACATGCGCTGATACTGCTTCACGAACGCGTTCTTCGGGCCGGTGAGGATCTCGATCAGCGCCTCCTGGTCGAGCGGCGCGACCGAGGTGACGACGGGCAGGCGGCCGATGAACTCGGGGATGAGACCGAACTTGTGCAGGTCTTCGGGCTCGACCTCGCTGAACAGGTCGAGCTCCTTGCCCTTCTCCTGCAGCGGGGCGCCGAAGCCGACGCCGTGCTTGCCGACGCGCGACGAGATGATGTCTTCGAGACCCGCGAACGCGCCCGCGACGATGAACAGCACGTTCGTCGTGTCGATCTGGATGAACTCCTGATGCGGGTGCTTGCGCCCGCCCTGCGGCGGCACCGAGGCGACGGTGCCCTCGAGGATCTTCAGCAGCGCCTGCTGCACGCCCTCGCCGGACACGTCGCGGGTGATCGAGGGGTTCTCGGCCTTGCGGGCGATCTTGTCGACCTCGTCGATGTAGATGATGCCCGTCTCGGCGCGCTTCACGTCGAAGTCGGCGGCCTGCAGCAGCTTCAGCAGGATGTTCTCGACGTCTTCGCCGACGTAGCCCGCCTCGGTCAGCGCCGTGGCGTCCGCGACGGCGAACGGCACATTCAGGCGCTTGGCGAGCGTCTGCGCCAGATACGTCTTGCCGCAGCCGGTGGGCCCGAGGAGCAGGATGTTGCTCTTCGCTATCTCCACCTCGTCGGCGCGCTGCTCGGCGGGCAGCAGGGTGCCGTGCGCGCGGACCCGCTTGTAGTGGTTGTAGACCGCGACGGCGAGGGCCTTCTTCGCGGCATCCTGCCCGACGACGTACTCCTCGAGGAACGCGTAGATCTCGCGGGGCTTCGGCAGGTCGAAGTCGGCGACCGCGCCCTCCCCCGACTCGGCCATGCGCTCTTCGATGATCTCGTTGCAGAGCTCCACGCACTCGTCGCAGATGTACACGCCGGGGCCGGCGATCAGCTGCTGCACCTGCTTCTGGCTCTTGCCGCAGAAGGAGCATTTGAACAGGTCGGCGCTCTCACCGATGCGAGCCATGTTGCTCCCCCTTCAGGAACCACTCAGAATGCACTTCGAGCCTAACCGAGGCCGCCGACACATCGGCGGATTGAGTCACCGGTTGTCGACGGGACGATGAAGCCCCGCCGGTGCAACGACGGATGCAGTGCACGGCGGGGCTTCGTGGCGGGCGAGGCGTCAGGACGTAATCGCCGCGGGCTGACGCTTGCGCGAGGTCAGCACCTGGTCGACGATCCCGTACTCCATCGCCTCGTGCGCGGAGAGGATCTTGTCGCGGTCGATGTCCTTATTGACCTGCTCCTGGGTGCGGTTGGTGTGCCGCGCCATGGTCTCCTCGAGCCAGGTGCGCATCCGGAGGATCTCCGCGGCCTGGATCTCGATGTCGGATGCCTGGCCATGACCGGCCTCGCCGACGGCGGGCTGGTGGATGAGGATGCGCGCGTTGGGCAGCGCCAGGCGCTTGCCGGGGGCGCCAGCCGCCAGCAGCACGGAGGCCGCGGAGGCGGCCTGCCCGAGCACGACCGTCTGGATCTGCGGCGACACGTACTGCATGGTGTCGTAGATCGCCGTCATCGCCGTGAACGAGCCGCCGGGCGAGTTGATGTACATGATGATGTCGCGGTCGGGGTCCTGCGACTCGAGCACGAGCAGCTGGGCCATGACGTCATCGGCAGACGCGTCGTCGACCTGCACGCCGAGGAAGATCACGCGGTCTTCGAACAGCTTGTTGTACGGGTCCTGGCGCTTGTAGCCGTAGGCGGTGCGCTCCTCGAACTGGGGCAGGATGTACCGGCTCTGCGGCATCAGCCCGGGCAGCTGCATGCCGCTCGGGGAATGCGACGGGGCGCCGAAGGCGGGGGTGTTCATTCGTTGTGCTCCTTCGGTCAGTTCGCGGGGGTGGTGCCGGGCAGGGTGCCGGATTCGGTGCCGCCACCGCCGACGACGTCGGTCGCCGATTCGCGGATGTGGTCGACGAAGCCGTAGTCGAGCGCCTCCTGGGCGGTGAACCAGCGGTCCCGGTCGCCGTCGGCGTTGATCTGCTCGACGGACTTGCCCGTCTGCGCCGCGGTGATCTCGGCGAGGCGGCGCTTCATGTCGAGGATGAGCTGGGCCTGCGTCTGGATGTCGCTCGAGGTGCCGCCGAAACCGCCGTGCGGCTGGTGCAGCAGCACGCGCGCGTTCGGCGTGATGTAGCGCTTGCCCTTGGTGCCGGCGGTCAGCAGCAGCTGGCCCATCGAGGCGGCCATGCCGATGCCGACCGTGACGATGTCGTTCGGCACGAACTGCATCGTGTCGTAGATCGCCATGCCGGCCGTGATCGACCCGCCGGGCGAGTTGACGTAGAGGTAGATGTCCTTCTCGGAATCCTCCGCGGCCAGCAGAAGGATCTTCGCGCAGATCTCGTTCGCGTTCTCGTCGCGCACCTCCGACCCGAGCCAGATGATGCGGTCCTTCAACAGCCTGTCGAAGACGCTGGTGGCGAGCAGTGGTTCAGCCATGGATACTCCTGGTGTGCGGGTTTCCTTACGTCATCGAATCTACCGAGGCGGAGAGCACCCTCCGCCCGTGTTCGCCGTCGGCGGAGCGCCGTGTCGGCGACACGACGAAGGGTCGGATGCCTCGGCATCCGACCCTTCGTCCTGAACGATTCCGTTCGGGCTATCTCCTCGAGATCACTCGGCGTCGGCCTTCTTCGCCGGAGCCTTCTTCGCGGCGGGCTTGCGCGCGGCCGGCTTCTTGGCGGCCGGCTTCTCGGCATCGGCGTCGACATCCGCCTTCTCGGCGTCGGCCTTCTTGGCCGGATCCTTCTTGGCGGGCGCCTTCTTGGCGGGGGCCTTCTTCGCCGGAGCCTTCTCGGCGGCGGCCTCGGCGTCGGCGGCCTCGTCGGCGATCTCCTGCGCCTCCTCGACGACCTCTTCCTCGAGCGCGGCCTCGTCCTCGGGCGCGATGAAGCCCGTCAGGTCGACCGGCTTGCCGTCGGTGTCGACGACGGTGACCTTGCCGAGCGCGATCGCGAGGGCCTTGTTGCGGGCGACCTCGCCGACGAGCGCGGGCAGCTGGTTCTGGGCCTGCAGCGCCTCGACGAACTCCTGCGGGGCCATGCCGTACTGCGCGGCCGACTGGATGAGGTATTGGGTCAGCTCGTCCTGCGAGACCTGCACGTCGTGCGCCTCGGCGAGCTTGTCGAGGATCATCTGGGTGCGGAACTGCTTCTCGCTGGCCTCAGTGACCTCGGCGCGGTGCACGTCGTCTTCCAGGCGGCCCTCGCCCTCGAGGTGCGCGTGCACCTCGTCTTCGACGAGCTGGGCCGGCACCGGGATCTCGACGGCGGCGATCAGCGCGTCGACGAGCTTGTCGCGCGCGGCGGCGCCCTGCACGTAGACCGACTGCTCGGCGAGGCGCTCGGCGAGGCTGTCGCGCAGCTCGGCGATCGTGTCGAACTCGCTCGCCATCTGGGCGAAGTCGTCGTCGGCGTCGGGCAGCTCGCGCTCCTTGACGGCGGTGACGCTCACCGAGACCTCGGCCTCGTCGCCGGCGTGGTCGCCGCCGACGAGCGTCGAGCGGAACGTGGTGTCCTCACCGGCGGTGAGCGAGTCGACGGCCTCGTCAATGCCCTGCAGCAGCTCGCCCGAGCCGACCTCGTACGACACGCCCTCGGCGCGGTCGATCTCGGTGCCGTCGATGGTGGCGACGAGGTTCAGCTCGACGAAGTCGCCCGTCTTGGCGGGGCGGTCGACGGTCACCAGCGTGCCGAAGCGGCCGCGCAGGCGGTCGAGCTCGGCGTCGATGGCGGCGTCGTCGGTGGCGACGGGCTCGATCTCGACGGTGACGTCCTTCAACTCGGGCAGGTCGAACTCGGGGCGGACGTCGACCTCGACGTCGACCTTGAGGTCGCCGGAGAAGTCGTTCTCGTTCGGCCACTCGATGACCTCGGCGGCGGGGCGACCGACGGTGCGCACCTCGTTGGCGGTGACGGCCTCACGGTAGAAGCCGTCGAGGCCCTCGCTGACCGCGTGCTCGATGACCGCGCCACGGCCGACGCGCTGGTCGATGATCGGGGCGGGGACCTTGCCCTTGCGGAAGCCGGGGATCTGGATGTCCTGCGCGATGTGCTCGTACGCGTGGGCGATCGAGGGCTTGAGCTCGTCGGGGGTGACCGAGATGTGCAGCTTCACCCGGGTAGGGCTGAGCTTCTCGACGGTGCTGGTGACCATGCCTGTTCGTTCTCCTCTTGTTCGGCCACGCCAGGGCGCGGCCGGGGTCTGGGGTCTGGGTCTGGGTCTATGGGGCCGGTGGTCGGGGCGACAGGATTTGAACCTGCGGCCTCCCGCTCCCAAAGCGGGCGCTCTACCAAGCTGAGCTACGCCCCGGGCGCGCACGCGAGCGAGCGCCGATTCACCGCCGGTGGTCAGTCTAGCCGAACCGACCTTGTAGACTCTTCGAGATGCCGCGCACACCGGCATCCACCCCCGGCTTCTCCGCCGGATGCGGGGCTGTAGCTTAATGGTAAAGCCTTAGTCTTCCAAACTAATGACGCGGGTTCGATTCCCGTCAGCCCCTCCACCTCCCCCTCGTCCGACGCGCGTCCGAAGCACGCGTGCCGCGGCTTCAGCGCACGTCGGATGCCTGGGCATGCGCGGCCGAGTGCGCGCGGTAGATCTCGGCGTTGCGCAGAATGCCGGCGCGCTCGTCGTCGGTGAGCTCGCGCCGCACCTTCGCGGGGACGCCCGCGACGAGCGACCCGTCGGGGACGACCGTGCCCTCGAGCACCACGGCACCGCCGGCGACCAGGCATCCCGCCCCGATGACGGCGCCGGAGAGCACGACGCTCCCCATGCCGATCAGCGAGCCGTCGCCGATCGTGCAGCCGTGCACGACCGCGTTGTGGCCGACCGACACGTTCTCGCCGATCACGACGGGCGAGCCCCGGTCGACGTGCACCGAGACGTTGTCCTGCAGGTTGCTCCCCGCACCGAGGACGATCGGGGCGCTGTCGCCGCGGACCACCGCGTTGTACCAGACGCTCGCCCCCTCGGCGAGGGTCACGTCGCCGATCACGCGCGCACCGGAGGCGACGAACGCGCTCTCGTGCAGGCGGGGGGTCCCGGCGGGAACGGAGAGGATCGAGGCGTCGTCAGCGATCGTCATGGCTCCGACGATAGCCCGAGCGGCCGCGCGTTTCGGCGCGTGTCGCACCGGCGTAAGCCGAGCCTTCTCTTGCTTGCGGAATGCCGGGTGCTGAGTAGTGTTACAGGTGATGTGGGGGAATCCCCGACGAATGGAGGCCTGATCATGAGCAAGACGCAGACGATCTCGACGACCGCCGCGAGCCCCGAGGCATCCGCGAGCACGGCGCAGTTCCTGACCCCGGTGGCGCTCGGCCTGCAGGCCCTCGCGGTCAACGGCAAGCAGGCGCACTGGAACGTGCGCGGCAGCAACTTCATCGCGATCCACGAGCTTCTCGACTCGGTCGTCGCCAACGCGCGGGGCTTCGCCGACCTCGCCGCGGAGCGCATCGTCGCCCTCGGCCTGCCGATCGACGCGCGCGTGTCGACCATCGCCGAGAAGGTGCCGGCCACGACCGTTCCCGCCGGGTTCGCGCAGTGGCAGGACGAGATCACCGCGATCATCGCCGACATGGATGCCGTGATCGCCGACGCGCAGGCCGCGATCGACGGTCTCGACGAGACCGACCTGACGAGCCAGGACGTCGCCATCGCGATCAAGGCGGGCCTCGAGAAGGACCGCTGGTTCCTCTCCGCGCACCTCGCCGCGTGAGCGGACGCTGATCGCCGAAAGCTGACGGATGCCCCGGGCCGACGCCCGGGGCATCCGTGCGTCTGGCGGGGGGTGCGCGCCGTGCACGGGCTTGCCCGGCACCTCGGCCCCGGCGCGGTCAGCGAGCGTGGGTGAGCCGCCCGGCGAGGAGTGTCGCCTGCACCTCGGTGGCGCGGAGGGACGACTCGTCCGCCGTCAGCGGGTCGCGGTCGACCACGACGAGGTCTGCGACGTCGCCGGGAACGAGCGTCGCACGGGCGAGCGAACCCGCGCCCGTCGAGGCGGCGAGCGCCGTCGCCGCATCGACGGCCTGATCGGGATGCCACGGCTCGCGCCCGTCGCGCGTGCGATGGACGGCGGCGGCCATCGCCGCCCAGGGGTCGAGGGCGGCGACGGGGGCATCCGAGCCGAAGAGCAGATTCGCGCCGGCGTCGGCGAGAGAGCGCAGCGGATAGGCGATCGCGGTCTGCTCGGCCCAGATGGTGTCGGTCATGTCGCGGTCGTCGATCGCATGTTCGGGCTGCACGCTCGCCCCCACGCCGAGGCGCGCGAACCGCGGGATGTCGGCGTGGGCGACCAGCTGCGCGTGCTCGATGGTGCCCGTCGCGCCGGTGAGAGCGAACGCGTCGAGCGCGTGCGAGTTCGCGAGGTCGCCGATGGCGTGCACGGCGCAGGACAGGCCGCCGCCCGTGGCGCGGGTCATCAGGTCGGCGAGCGCGTCCGGCGCCACCGTCAGCACGCCGTGGTTGTGCGGGTCGCCGGGGTAGGAGTGCGAGCACGCGGCGGTACGGGTGCCGAGCGAGCCGTCGGTGATCACCTTCAGTGAGCCGACCCGCACGAGGCCGTCAGGATCGAGCGCGTCACCGGTCGCGACCCCCTCGGCGAGCGCGCGCTCGAGCTGCGCGGGATAGATGCCGAAGCGGATGCGGGTGGTGTCGAACCCGGCCTCGAGGCGGCGCGCCCACGCCTCCGCGTTCCACGCCATGTCGAGGTCGACGACGCCGACGATCCCCCGCGTCGCGGCGCGGTCGAGGGCGCCCCGCACCAGCCGGTCGCCGAGAAGCGGATCGGCGGCGTTGAGGCGGCGCGAGATCTCGAAGGCCGGCTCTTCGCGCACGAGCCCGCTCTCCTCGATCGCGTAGCCCTCGCGTCGGAAGGCGGCGGTGTTCATCCAGACACTGTGCACGTCGGCGTTGATGAGGTAGGTCGGCACCGACCCGGTGTGCTCGTCGAGGAGCGCAAGGGTCGGGGCATCCGGCCACAGCGCATCGCGGAACCCGGTGCCCACGCGGCGGTCGCCCTCGAGCACGGCGGCGGCGCCCATGAGGGCGGCGGCCTCGCGCGCGGTCCGCGTCTCGTGGAGCGGCTGGCGCTGGGCGACGAGGGCCCACTGCACCGTGTGCACGTGATGGTCCCAGAGCCCGGGGATCACCCAGCCGCCGTCGGCGTCGACGACGATCCCGCGGTGGGGCAGCGCGCCGGCGGGGGCGAGGTCGACGATGCGCCCGCCGGACAGGTGCACGTCGACGAGGTCATCGCCGAACGGGTCGAGCCGATCGACCCCGGTCAGGCGCGCCCGCGCGATGACGGCGGGACGCTCCCCGCGGCCGGCCCCGCTCACCGCTCGCCCCGCGCGGCGCGGAGCGCCCCGTGGGCGCGGCGCATCTCGTCGGGCAGCCGCGGATCGGCGTACGGGCTCGCACCGGCGTCGAGTTCGGCGATGATCGTGTCGACGACCTCGTCGGACTTGTTCTGGCTGAGCTTGCGCTTGGCGACGACCTTGGTCGGCCTCAGCCGGAACCCGACGGTGCCGCGTTCGAGGCGTCGCACGTACTCCTCGTCGTTCGGCGCCTGCCACATGAGCCGCGGCTGCGGCAGGCTCTGCTCGAACCGCGCGACCAGCCGGTCGAGCACGCGCAGGTTCTCCTCCGGGCTCAGCACCTCGGGCACGCCGCTCAGGTGCACCGACACGAAGTTCCACGTCGGCACGCTCGCCACGTCGCCGTACCAGCCGGGCGAGATGTACCCGTGCGGCCCCTGCACGACGACCAGCAGCTCACGCTCCCCCAGCCCGTGGATCGCGTCGTCGGGTTTGCCGACGTGTCCCACGATCGTGAGGTCGCCGGAGCCCCCGGCGGAGTCGTCGGGCTCATCGAGCAGCACGGCGTAATGGGAGGCGACGAGGCCGTCCGGACCCGAGCTCACGATCGTGACCCAGGGGTTCGCGTGGATGAGTCGGCGCATCTCCGTGGCATCCGTCATGGCGAAACTGGGATTCTGCCTCACGCGGCGCCTCCTGAGCTGACGATGATTCCGACGGCGCCTGCGGTTCCGACGCCGGACTCGTCTACTTCTGGCACGACGGGCACCAGTAGAGCTTACGGGCGCCCATCTCTTCGAGCACGATCTCGGTGCCGCAGACACGGCACGGCAGCCCGGCGCGGTGGTACACCCAGTGCCGGTCGTCGCGGTGCGCCATGGCACGGCGGTAGGCCTCGGGGTCGAGGTCGTCCATCGTCATCATCTGGCCGGTCTCGACGCCGATCACGAGCAGGCGCGACCAGTCGCGCCAGATGCTGCGGACGACCTCTTCGGGAACCAGCTTGCCGGGGGTGTGCGGGTCGAGGAGCGCGCGGTAGAGGAGCTCCGCCCGGTACACGTTGCCGATGCCGCTGACGACCGACTGGTCCATCAGCAGCAGCCCGATCGGCGTCGGCTTGCGGCGCACGACCTCGGTGAAGCGCTCCTCGCCCGCGACCGGGTCGTCGACGAGCGGATCGGGCCCGAGCTTCGCGATCGTCGCCTGCACCTCGTCGGGGGTCTGCAGCTCGCACGCCGTGGGGCCGCGGAGGTCGGCGCAGGTGATGTCGGTCATGAGCCGCAGCCGCACCTGTCCGACGACGGGCGGCGGCCACTCGTCGGCGTCGTCGTGGTCACCGGGTGCGTCGAGCCCGCGGGTCTGCTCGCTCATCCGCACGTGCACGCGTGCACGGCGGGGCGCTCCGATGGAGGTCAGCGAGTTCTCGCCGGCGGCATCGAGCACGGGAGCGTCCCCGTCGAGGTCCGAATCCACGAGATCGGTGCCGCGCTGGTTCGTCTGGCCCATCCGGCCGTTCGCGGACGCGATGGTCGGGTCGACGAGGATCTCCCCCGCGAAGTCCCACGCGCCGTACATGCCGAGGTGCACCCGCAACCACAGATCGCCGTCGAACGCGAGGAACATCTGCTTGCCGACGGCGCGCACCGACACCGCCTCGCGGCCGTCGAGCAGGGCCGCGCCCTCCGCGAAGCGCCCCTGCGGGCTCGACGCGGCGACGACCCGGCCGACGTAGTTGCGGTCGAACTGGCGCGCGATCCGGTGGACGGAGTGACCCTCGGGCATCAGCCGGCTTCGGGATCGAAGGCGTCGACGGACTCGCCGCCGTGCGGGGCATCCGCCACGCCGTCCGTCCCGAGACCGGCACGCGGGTCGGGCTCGAGGGTGCCGTAGGTCTCGAACGCCGCGAGCTGTGCGATGCGGCGCGCGTGGCGCTCCTCACCCGAGAAGGGCGTGGCGATGAAGCGGTCGATGAAGCCGATCGCCTCGTCGACGGTGTGCTGGCGGGCGCCGATCGAGATGACGTTCGCGTCGTTGTGCTCACGCGCGAGCTCGGCGATGGCGAGGCTCCAGACGAGCGCGGCACGGATGCCCCGCACCTTGTTCGCGGCGATCTGCTCGCCGTTGCCGGAACCACCGAACACGATCCCGAGGGCGGGAACACCGGCGGACTGATCGGCGATGACGGCTTGGGCGGCACGGATGCAGAACGCCGGGTAGTCGTCGAGCGGGTCGTACTCGAGCGGACCGTGGTCCACGATGTCGTGGCCGCGTTCGGCGAGGTGATGCTGCAGCTGCGTCGAGAACTCGAGGCCCGCGTGATCGGTCGCGATGTGGATGCGCATGCACCCATCCTAGGGAGCGCGATGCGCTCCGGATGCGTTGCGATATGATGCTTTCATCATGCCACTAAGTCACGCCGAGCGCCCGCTCTACGAGGTGAAGGCGAACCTGTTCAAGGGGCTCGCGCACCCGTTCCGCATTCGCATCCTCGAGCTCCTTGCCGGCCAGAGCGAGGTCAGCGTCGCGGAGCTGCAGAGCGAGACCGGGCTCGAGGCCTCGCACCTCTCCCAGCACCTGTCCGTCCTGCGCCGGCACCGGCTCGTCGTGTCGGAGCGCCGCGCCAGCCACGTCTACTACCGCCTCGCCGACCCGCGGGTCGCGAGGCTGCTCACCGCCGCCCGCGAACTGCTGCTCGGCATGCTCGCCGAGGACGGCGACCGGCTCGACGACGCCCGCGCCCTGCCGGCGCTCCCCGGCCTCGCCGACACCGACCTCCCGTCCGTCGCCGCAGCCGCACCTGCCGCCGCGGCGCCTGACGCCGCATCCCCGGCCGTACGGGCATGACCGGGCGCAGCGCGGGCGACCGCGTGACGGGCTCCGTGCGCGCGCTCCTCCCCTCCGCCGCCGACTACCGCGGTCGCGGATCGCGCGCACGTCCGCGGAGATCAGCACAGCAGCGGATGCCTGGTGCCCAGGCATCCGCTGCTGTGCCGATCTCCGCTGCGGCGCCACGGCCGCTCGCGGGCGGGTGGCGCGCCGACCTGCTCGCGGGGCTCACCGTCGGCATCGTCGCCCTCCCCCTCGCACTCGGCTTCGGCGTGAGCGCCGGGCTTCCCGCCGAGGCGGGCCTCGTCACCGCGATCGTGGCGGGCGTGCTCGCCGCCGTCTTCGGCGGGTCGAACGTGCAGGTGTCGGGGCCGACCGGCGCGATGGTCGTGGTGCTCGCGCCGATCGTGGCGAGCCACGGTGCGGGCGCCGTCGTCGTCGTGACGCTCCTCGCCGGGGTGATCGTGCTTGCGGCGGGCGTGCTCAAGCTCGGCCGGGCCGTCTCGTTCATCCCGTGGCCGGTCATCGAGGGGTTCACCCTCGGCATCGCCGTCATCATCTTCCTGCAGCAGGTGCCGCAGCTCACCGCCGCGACGCCGACACCCGGGCACAGCTCCCAGGCGGTCGTCGCCGCGATGCAGTCGATCGTCGCGGCCGATCCCGGCTACCTCGCCTGGTCGCTCGGGGCGGCGCTCGTCGTGGCGGCGTGCATGCTGCTCGCCCCGCGCGTGCACGCCGCGATCCCGGGCTCGCTCGTGGGCATCGTCCTGGTCAGCGTGCTCGCCCTCGTGATCCCGAACCCGCTCACCCGCATCGGCGCCCTCCCGAGCGGACTGCCGGCGCCGAGCATCCCCGCCCTCGATCCGGCGCTCCTGGGTTCCCTGCTCACCCCCGCCGTCACGGTCGCCGCCCTCGCGGCGATCGAGTCGCTGCTCTCCGGGCGCGTGGCCGCGTCGATGGCCGACACCGGGACGTTCGATCCCGACCGCGAGCTCGTCGGGCAGGGCGTCGCCTCGATCGGCTCCGCGCTGTTCGGCGGGATGCCCGCGACCGGGGCGATCGCGCGCACGGCGGTCAACGTGCGCTCCGGCGGCCGCTCACGGATCGCCGCGATCTTCCACTCCGTCGTGCTGCTCGCCGTGGTGCTCGTCGCCGCGGGTCCGGTCGGCACGATCCCGCTCGCCGCCCTCGCCGGGGTGCTCATGGTCACCGCGGTGCGCATGGTGCACCTCGGCACGGTGCGCGCGATCCTGCGCTCCACCCGCGCCGACGCGCTGGCCTTCGTCGTGACGGCGGTCGTCACGGTGTCGTTCGACCTCATCGTCGCCGTCGTGATCGGCGTCGTGCTCGCCGGGGTCGTCGCCCTGCGGAGCCTGTCGCGCTCGTCGTCGGTGCACCGCGAGAGCGTCGACGCGCCGCACGTCGTGCCGAGCCCGGCAGCGGACGACGACGCGCCCGACGGGCTCCGCCACGACGGCGCGGCAGAGGGCGACGAGCGCATCGCGATCCTGCGCCTCGACGGCCCGCTCGTCTTCACCGCGGCCGATCGCATCTTCGACGAGATCCGCGCGATCAGCGGGGTGTCGGTGGTGGTGCTGCGGATGAGTCAGCTCGAGCTCGTCGACGCGACGGGCGCACGGATGCTGGGCGACATCGTCCAGGCGCTCGAGGCCCGTGGGGTCACGGTCTTGATCAAAGGCATCCAACCGCGTCACGAAGACCTCTTCCGCACCGTCGGCGTGCTCGGCGCCCTCCGCCACCACAAGCACCTCTTCGACGACCTGCCCACGGCGATCGGGCACGCGCGTGATCACGTCAGACGTGAGCGGAGCGGCCCGACGCCGTAGGCTTGACAAGTTGCCGTCGGCGCCAGCAGCGCCGGTCCGCGGCATCCCACCTTCACCCTTGGGAGCAACGCAGTGCCTGGACAGAACCTCACCCGCCTCGAAGCGCAGGACCGCCGCGCGCTCGTCTCGACCGACAGCTACGCCGTCGAGCTCGACCTGACGACGGGCCCCGACGTGTTCCGCTCGCGCACCGTCGTGCGCTTCACCGCCACCGAGGGCGCGTCGACCTTCATCGACCTGATCGCGCGGGACGTCCGCGAGATCACGCTGAACGGCGTGGCGATCGACCCGGCCGCCGCCTTCGCCGACTCGCGCATCGCGCTCGACGGCCTCGCCGCCGAGAACGAGCTCGTCGTCGACGCCGACTGCCTCTACACGAACACCGGCGAGGGTCTGCATCGCTTCGTCGACCCCGTCGACGGCGAGGTGTACCTCTACTCGCAGTTCGAGGTGCCCGACTCGCGCCGCGTGTTCGCGGTGTTCGAGCAGCCCGACCTGAAGGCGACCTTCCAGTTCACGATCACCGCGCCCGCGGCGTGGAAGGTCATCTCCAACTCCCCTACGCCCGAGCCCGTGCCGGCCGAAGGCGCCGAGGCCGCGGCGACGTGGACGTTCGAGCCCACCCCGCGCATCTCCTCGTACATCACCGCGATCGTCGCGGGCCCGTATGAGTCGACGCTCTCGGAGCTGCAGAGCGCCTCCGGCCGCACCATCCCGCTCGGGGTCTACGGCCGCAAGAGCCTCTGGCACCACCTCGACGCCGACTACATCTTCGACAAGACCCGCGAGGGGTTCGCGTACTACGAGGAGAAGTTCGGCTACCCGTACCCGTTCGCGAAGTACGACCAGCTGTTCGTCCCCGAGTTCAACGCGGGCGCGATGGAGAACGCGGGCGCGGTGACGTTCACCGAGACCTACGTCTTCCGCTCGAAGGTGACCGACGCCGTCAAGGAGCGCCGCGTCGTCACGATCCTGCACGAGCTCGCGCACATGTGGTTCGGCGACCTCGTCACCATGAAGTGGTGGAACGACCTCTGGCTGAACGAGTCGTTCGCCGAGTGGGCCTCGACCATCGCGACCGCCGAGGCCACGGAGTGGACCGGCGCGTGGACGACCTTCAACGCGATGGAGAAGACCTGGGCGTACCGCCAGGACCAGCTGCCCTCGACGCACCCGGTCGTCGCGGAGATCAACGACCTCCATGACGTCGAGGTGAACTTCGACGGCATCACCTACGCCAAGGGCGGTTCGGTGCTCAAGCAGCTGACCTCCTGGGTCGGCATCGACGAGTTCTTCGCCGGCGTCGGCGCGTACTTCCAGAAGCACGCCTTCGGCAACACCGAGCTCGCTGACCTCCTCACCGAGCTCGAGACCACGAGCGGTCGTGACCTGTCGTCGTGGTCGCAGAAGTGGCTCGAGACGGCGGGCGTCAACACGCTCGCCCCGGAGCTGAAGACGGATGCCTCGGGCACCATCACCCGCTTCGCGATCGTGCAGACGGCGCCCGCCGACTACCCGACGATCCGCCCGCACCGCCTCGGTGTCGGCTTCTACACGCTCGACGGTGACGCGCTCGTGCGCACGCACCACGTGGAGCTCGACGTCGACGGCGACCTCACCGAGGTCCCCGAGCTCACCGGCCTCGCCCAGCCCGACCTCGTGCTGCTGAACGACGAGGACCTCGCCTACGCGAAGATCCGCCTCGACGCGCGCTCGCTCGAGACGGCGATCGCGCACCTCGGCGGCATCGCCGACCCGCTCGCCCGCTCGCTCGTCTGGGGCGCCGCGTGGGATCAGACCCGCGATGCGGAGGCCTCGGCATCCGACTACGTCGACCTGGTGCTCCGCAACATCGGCGCCGAGACCGAGTCGACGACCGTCCGCACCACCCTCGGCCAGCTGCAGCTCGCCGCGAACTCCTATGTCGACCCGGCCGAGCGCGCCGCAACGCGCGAGAAGGTCGCCGACGGGCTGTGGGCGCTCGCCCAGGCCGCGGAGGCGGGCAGCGACAGCCAGCTGCAGTTCGTGACGGGCTTCGCGAGCGCCGCGGCCACTCCCGCGCAGTGGGAGCAGGTGCGCGCGCTCCGGGACGGCGACACGACCCTCGCCGGACTCGAGATCGACGCCGACCTGTCGTGGGCGCTGCTGGTCTCGCTCGCCGCGGGCGGGCTCGTCACGGCCGCCGACATCGACGCTGCCCTCGCCGCCGACAACACGGCGAAGGGCGGCGAGTTCGCGGCGCAGGCCAAGGCGGCCCTCCCCGACGAGGCATCCAAGCGCGCCGCGTGGGCCTCGCTCATCGACACCGCCGACCTGCCGAACACCGTCGTGCGCGCCGCCTCGGCCGGGTTCGTGCACCCCGCCGGCGTCGACGCGCTCGAGGCGTTCGTCGCGCCGTACTTCGACATGCTGCTGCCGATCTGGGACAGCCGCACGTACCACATCGCCGAGTACCTGATCATCGGGCTGTACCCGGCGCCGCTCGCGAACGTCGCGCTGCGCGACGCGACCCGGGCCTGGCTCGCCGAGCACTCCGACGCCCCCGCGGCGCTTCGCCGCCTCGTGCGCGAGAACCTCGCCGGCGTCGAGCGGGCCCTCGCGGTGCAGCAGCGCGACGCGCAGTGACCCGGCCCTAACGCCGGAGCGATCACGGGCGGGTGTCATCCTTTCGGACGACACCCGCCCGCCGTATCTCCACCTTCCGCCGGACGCCGGCCCCGGATCGCTCGCGTAGCGTAGAAGACATGATCGTCGCCGAGAACCTCACCAAGAGATACGGATCCACCACCGCCGTCGACGGCGTCTCGTTCACCGTGCGACCGGGGCTCGTCACCGGCTTCCTCGGACCGAACGGCGCCGGGAAGTCGACCACCATGCGGATGATCGTGGGCCTGGATGCCCCGAACGACGGCAGTGTCACCGTCGGCGGCCAGCGCTACGCGCAGAGCCGCACGCCGCTGACCGAGGTGGGCGTGCTGCTCGATGCCAAGGCCGTGCACACCGGCCGCTCCGCCCGTGCGCACCTGCGGGCGATGGCGGCGACCCACGGCATCCCGAACAGCCGCGTCGACGAGGTGATCGCCCTCACCGGGCTCGAAGCGGTGGCCCGCAAGCGCGCCGGCAAGTTCTCGCTCGGCATGGGCCAGCGCCTCGGCATCGCCGCCGCCCTCCTCGGCGACCCGTCGACCCTCATCCTCGACGAGCCGGTGAACGGCCTCGACCCCGAAGGGGTGCGGTGGGTGCGCGAGTTCGTGCGCCACCTCGCACGCGAGGGACGCACCGTGCTCCTCTCCAGCCACCTCATGAGCGAGATGGCGCAGACCGCCGACCACGTGATCGTGCTCGGCTGCGGGCGCGTGCTCGCCGATGCACCGCTCGGCGATCTCGTCGCGGCGTGGACGGCGAACGAGGTGCTCGTGCGTACGCCCCGACCCGCCGACCTGGCCGCCGCGCTCGCGACGATCGACCCGGCACGCGCCGGGGATGCCGGCGGCGCGGGCGGCGACGTCGCCGTCGAGGACGCCGGCGACGGCACCCTGCGGGTCGTGGGCCTCCCCGCCGCCGCCATCGGCGATGTCGCCGCCGCACGAGGCATCCCGCTTCACGAACTGACCCCGCGCACCGGATCGCTCGAAGAGGCCTACCTCGCCCTCACCGAAGGCTCGGTGCAGTACAAGACCAAGGAGATCGCATGACCACCGCCGCCCCCGCCGGCACCCGCGACGCGGCGCCCGCGCCCGCACGGCCCGCCTCCCCCTACCGGCTCTCGTTCGGCCGGGTGGTGCGCAGCGAGTGGATCAAGCTGCTGACGCTCCGCTCGACCTGGTGGTCGCTCGCCGTCACCGTGGCGCTCTCGCTCGCGATCTCGCTGATGATGGCCTCGGCCGCCCGCGACTTCGGCGGCGGCCTGTCGCCCGTCATGACGATCGTCATGCCGATGCAGTTCACGATGCTCGTCGCCGGAATCCTCGGCGCGATCGCGGTCACCGGCGAGTACTCCACCGGCATGATCCGCTCGACGTTCACCGCCGAGCCGCATCGCGGCGCCGTGCTCGCCGCGAAGGCGATCGTCGTCGGCGTCGTGATGGCGCTCGCGACCGCGCTCACCTACCTCGTCGCGATCCTGCTCACCGCCCCGATCCTCGGCAGCGCCGGCATCGACTGGTCCGACCCGGCGCAGTCGTGGACTCCGCTCGCGGCGGGCGTCTTCGCGATGGCGATGTTCGCGCTCATCGGCGTGGGCTTCGGCTTCCTGATCCGCAACGGCGCCGGCGCGATCGCGGCGACCGTCGGCGTGCTGTTCGTGCTGCCGATCGTCACGAACATGTTCGTCTTCGCCGGCGAGAGCTGGCAGTGGATCGTCGACCTCGGCCAGTATCTGCCGATGGCGGCGGCGCAGATGGCGACGACACCGGCGGGCGACGACGTGCTGCGGGGCATCCTCACGCTCGCGGCGTGGCCGGCGGCGCTGCTCCTCGGCGCGTGGGCGGCGCTGCGCACCCGCGACGCGTGAGCGGGTCGGGCGGCGCGCGTCGGGTTCCCTCCGCGTGCGCCCCCGCTCATCCGCGCCACAGGGTCGGTCGTTAGGATCGGAGCGATGATCTGGCGCACTGACCTCCACCCGGGCGAAACGCCCGCGATCGCCGACCCCGATCTGTGGCAGAAGATCCTGACCTGGCTCGGCGAAGCCGGGATGAAGCTGCTCGCCGTGGCCCTCATCATCGTGGGCGCGATACTCGCGTCGTGGGTGCTGCGCCTCGTGATCCGCCGCGTCGTCGACCGCATCGTGTCGGGCGCGAAGACCAAGGCGAACGTCGACGACACCCAGGCGCTCGAACGCTCCCCGCTCGCCGCGATGCGACTCGTGCAGCGGACGCGCACCCTCGGGTCGATCCTGCAGAACATCGTCAACGTCACTCTGGTGATCATCGCGGTGCTCCAGATCATCAGCGTGCTCGCCCCCGGCGTCGCCGGCTCGTTCGCACTGCTGTCGGCGGCGATCGGCGCCGGCCTCGGCTTCGGTGCGCAGAACATCGTCAAGGACGTGCTGAACGGCATCTTCATCGTCGCGGAGGATCAGGTCGGCATCGGCGATGTGGTCGACCTCGGCCTCGCCACCGGCGTCGTCGAGTACGTGAGCGTGCGCGTCACGCACGTGCGCGACGTCAACGGCACGCTCTGGTACGTGCGCAACGGCGAGATCACCCGCATCGGAAACATGTCGCAGGGGTGGTCGCGAGTCATCCTCGACCTCGCCGTGCCCGCCGACGTCGACATCGACGAGGTCGAGAAGACGATGCTCGGCGCCGCGAAGTCGCTCGCGAAGGACCCGAAGTGGCGCACGCGCATCATCGAGCAGCCCGAGATCTGGGGCCTCGAGTCGATCACCGGCGACGCGCTCGTGATCCGTCTCGTGATGAAGACGCGCGCGAACGCGAAGGACGACGTGGCCCGCGAGCTGCGGATGCGCCTGAAGCGCGCCGTCGACGACCTCGGCATCGAGCTCCCGTCGCTCAACACCGTCGTCCTCGCCGGGCTCGAGGGCGCCCAGCGGGTGCGGGGCGCCAACCCGCCGCGCACGCGCCCGACGCCCGTGACGACCGTGGACGACGCCTCGGCGGCGACCCCGCGCGCCACGAAGACACCGCGCGGCGCGAAGGGGAAGGCGGAGACCCCGTCCGGCACGCCCGAGGCCGAGCCCACCGACGGCCGCGCGATCTGGCGACCGCGGAAGGACGGCTCGCCCGGGAGCGGTGACGCGCCGGCGCAGGACGACGCGCCCGCGACCTCCTCCGAGGCATCCGCCGCGCCTCCCGCGAAGCCCGACACCGACGCGAAAGGAGCATCGTCATGACGGATGCCACACCCCGGAGCTTCTACGACGAGGTCGGCGGTCACGACACCTTCGTGCGGCTCGTCGACGCCTTCTACCGCGGTGTCGCCACCGACGAGGTGCTGAAGCCGATGTACCCCGAGGACGATCTCGGTCCGGCGGCCGTCCGCCTCACGATGTTCCTCGAGCAGTACTGGGGCGGCCCGACGACCTACAGCGAGCAGCGCGGCCACCCGCGGCTGCGGCTGCGGCACAACCCCTTCCACATCGACCCCGACGCGCGCGACCGCTGGCTCGCGCACATGCGCGCCGCCGTCGACGAGCTCGGCCTGTCGCCGCTCCACGAAGCGACGCTGTGGGACTATCTGGAGCGAGCCGCGTTCGCGATGGTGAACACGTTCGAGCCGAGCGGCATCGGCCCCGCACGCCCGGCAGCGTCGCCGTCGCTGACCGTCCACCCCGACACCACCTGAGCGCACCGTCGCGCTCCTCCCCGCACCACCTCTTCGGATCAACCCCGGATCACCCCTCGCGACAAAGGAGTCGTCATGGCAGCTCGCTCCGCCTCGAACAGCCCGTCCAACAGCGCATCCCCCCGGACCTCGCGACAGAACGCGAGCCGCGCCGCGCACCGCGCCGACGTGCTCGTGATCGGCTGGGGCCTCGGCGGTCTCGTCGCCGCCGCCGAGGCCGCCGCCGCCGGCAAGACCGTCGTCATCGTCGACCAGGAGCCGCGGACGAACCTCGGCGGGCAGGCGTTCTGGTCGTTCGGCGGGCTCTTCTTCATCGACTCGCCCGAGCAGCGGCGCATGGGCATCCGCGACTCGATCGAGCTCGCCCGGCAGGACTGGTTCGACACGGCCGGATTCGACCGCGACGACGACCTGTGGCCGCGCCGCTGGGCCGAGGCCTACCTCGACTTCGCCCACGGCGAGAAGCGCGCCTGGCTGCGCGAGAAGGGCGTCGGGTTCTTCCCCGTGGTGGGCTGGGCGGAGCGCGGCGGCTACACCGCGACGGGCCCCGGCAACTCGGTGCCGCGCTTCCACATCACGTGGGGCACCGGACCGGGCCTCGTCGCCCCGTTCCAGGCGGCCGTGGAGCAGGCCGAGGCGGAGGGACGTCTGACGATCCTCCCCCGCCACCGCGTCACCGCGCTGACGACCGCGGACGGCACCGTCACGGGCGCCGCCGGCGACGTGCTGGCCGCCTCCGACGCCGAGCGGGGCGCCCCGAGCTCGCGCGAGGTGGTCGGCGAGTTCGAGATCACGGCGGCGGCCACCGTCGTCTTGTCCGGCGGCATCGGCGGCAACCACGACCTCGTGCGCTGGCAGTGGCCGGCGCGACTCGGCACTCCGCCGGAGCACATGATCACCGGGGTCCCCGCCTACGTCGACGGGTCGATGCAGCCCGTCACCGCGGCGGCGGGGGCGCGTCTGATCAACGGCGACCGCATGTGGCACTACGTCGAAGGCATCCAGAACTGGGATCCGATCTGGCCGGGCCACGGCATCCGCATCCTGCCCGGCCCGTCGTCGATCTGGCTGGATGCCACGGGCGCGCGCCTGCCCGTGCCGCTCTTCCCCGGCTTCGACACGCTCGGCACGCTCGCGCACCTCCGGCAGACCGGGCACGATCACTCGTGGTTCGTGCTGTCGCAGAAGATCGTCGAGAAGGAGTTCACCCTCTCGGGCAGCGAGCAGAACCCCGACCTCACCGGCAAGGACCTGCCGCTCCTCGTGCGCTCACGGCTCGGCAAGGGGGCGGCGGGGCCCGTGCAGGCATTCCTCGATCACGGCGCGGACTTCGTCGTGCGGCGGACGCTCGACGAGCTGATCGACGGGATGCGCGCCCTGCCCGGCGGCGACGCGCTCGACGGCGCCCGCGTGCGCCGCGAGGTGGAGGCGCGCGACCGCGAGATGGACAACGATTTCACGAAGGACGCGCAGGTCGCCATGCTGCGCTCGGCACGGGCGTATCGCGGCGACAAGCTCATCCGCACCGCGGCGCCGCACCGCATCCTCGATCCGGCCGCGGGGCCGCTCATCGCCGTGAAGCTGCACGTGCTCACCCGCAAGTCGCTCGGCGGCATCGAGACCGATCTGTCGGGCCGGGCGCTCGGGGCGGACGGCTCCCCCGTGCCGGGTCTATACGCCGCCGGCGAGGCGGCGGGGTTCGGCGGTGGCGGCGTGCACGGGTACCGGGCGCTGGAGGGGACCTTCGTCGGCGGATGCCTGTTCTCTGGGCGCGTCGCCGGGCGCGCGGCGGCGGCCGCTGTCTGACGGCGGTGGTGGCCGCGGCGTGGTGACGACGGCGGTGCGCTGGCGGCGGCGGCGCTGCCCGCACCGGGCCGCGGAGTCAGCTCGCGCCGGTGGCGCGGACGGCGGTGAGTCCCGACCGGACCGTGCCGCGGGTGAGCACGTGCCCGCGCGCGAGGCTGACGCGCGTCCAGGGGCCGTTCCGGCGCACGACCGCCTGCTCCTCGCCGGCAATGAACCCGAGGGCGAACGCGGCGAACGCGACGCCGAGCGGCAGGCCGGCGAGCGGCTCGTCGGCGGCGCCCCAGATCGCCGCGCGCACGGCGTGCACGGCATCGTCACCGGCATCCTTCGGCACCGCTTCGGCGACCGCGGCGATGCCCCGCTGGGCGCGCTCGGCGAGGAGCGCCGCGGCGATCGCGCCGTCATCGGTCCAGCCGGCGCGCGGCGGCGACACCCCGGCCCAGGTCGCCGTGACCGCGGCATCCGGCAGCTGCAGCGCCGCCGGGTCGTCCGAGGCCGTGAGCCCCTCCGCCGGCACGACGAGGTCGCACACGAGTTCGGGGTCGACCCGCACCGCGCGCATGCCGAGCACGGTGGGCGTCGATTCGAGGAGCGTCCGCGGCGCGAGTGGGGCGGCCGAGGCGAGCAGCGTGCCGCCGGTCGCCTTCAGCCGGACTGCGCCGTCACCGAGCCGCGCGGCCCGGGCGGAGAAGGTGAGCACGTCCGCCGCGGTGGGCGCATCGGGGAAGATCAGGCGTTGCGACATCCGCCCTAAACTATCAAGCGACCGCGCCGCCCCGGCGGCCGGCGGTCACCCCGCGATGACAGGAGCCTCGTGCGCGAACACGCCCCGGCCGCTCGACACGGCTCGCCCGAAGAACCCACCGCCTCGGATGCTGCCGCCATCCCCGTGATCACCGACCCGGTCGGCGTCATGCTCGACGTGCTGAACCTCGACTCGGGCGCGGCGCGCACCACCGAAGACATCTTCACGGGGGTGTCGCAGCCCATGCCGACCGGGCGCATCTTCGGCGGCCAGGTGCTCGCGCAGGCGATCATCGCCGCCGACCGCACCACCGACGACGACCGCGTGCCGCACTCGATGCACGGCTACTTCCTGCGCCCGGGTGACGCGTCCACGGGGCTCACGCTCGCCGTCGACCGCATCCACGACGGCCGCTCGTTCTCGACGCGCCGCACGCAGGCCTACCAGCACGGGGTGCCGATCTTCTCGATGATCTCGTCGTTCGAGCGCGAAGACCCCGGCCTCGAGCACCAGACTCCCGCGCCGGAGGGCGTGCTCTCGCCCGAGGAGGCACTCGAGCGCTCCGGCGCCTCGCGCCTGCACCCGCTCTCGCGACGACTGCTCGACGACAGCCCGATCGAGGTCGTGCACGCCGACGGCGCGATCTACGACCGGGTGCCCGGGGCGCACGTGCCCCGACAGGACGTGTGGATGCGCACGCGCCGCGGGATCGGCGACGATCCGGCGCTGCACCGTGCGGTGCTCGCCTACATGAGCGACCTCACGATCCAGGAGTCGGTGCTGCGCGCACACGGCGTGGCCTGGTCGCAGCCGGGTCTCAAGGTCGCGAGCCTCGATCACGCGATGTGGTGGCACCGGCGTGCGCGCGTGGACGAGTGGCTGCTCTATGCGCAGGAGTCGCCGAGCGCGCGCGGCGGGCGCGGGCTCGCGACCGGCCGCATCTTCACCCGCGAGGGCGAGCTGATCGCCACGGTCGCGCAGGAGATCATGGTGCGCGTGCCCGACGCGGACGGCTCGGGCGTCAGCGCCGGCTGAACGCGATCGGCTCGCCGACGTAGGGCGCCCACGCCGCGCGCATCTGCTCGCTGAGGCGAACGGGACGGAAGGTCTCCGCGTCGACGAGCACGACGGCAGAGGATGCCCGGGCGTAGAGCTTCTGCTCGGCATCGGTCGCAGGGCTGTACACCTCGTAGCAGACCTCGACGCTCGATCCGCCGAGCTTGCCGAACCACATCTGCACGTCGAGCGGGTCGCGCCGGTACGGCACCGGGGCGAGGTACTCGATCTCCTGCCGTGCGATGAGGGTCAGCTCACGGGCATCCAGCCCCGCCTCGATCACCGCGGTGTCGGGCGCCTCCTCGCCGTCGATCGGCGACCAGAAGACGCGCACGCGCGCTTCTTCGAGCAGCTTCAGCATCGTCGCGTTGTTGACGTGGTTGAACGCGTCGAGGTCGCCCCAGCGGAGGTGGATGGGGACGTGCATCCGTTCAGTCACGCGTGAGCTTCCGGTGCGTCGAGCGGTGCGGGTTCGCGGCGTCGGGGCCGAGACGCTCGATCTTGTTCGCCTCGTACGCCTCGAAGTTGCCCTCGAACCAGTACCACTTGTCGGGCTCCTCGTCGGTGCCCTCGTAGGCGAGGATGTGCGTCGCGATGCGGTCGAGGAACCACCGGTCGTGGGTGATGACCACGGCGCAGCCGGGGAACTCGAGCAGGGCGTTCTCGAGCGAGGAGAGCGTCTCGACGTCGAGGTCGTTGGTCGGCTCGTCGAGGAGGAGCAGGTTGCCGCCCTCCTTCAGGGTGAGCGCGAGGTTCAGGCGGTTGCGCTCACCACCGGAGAGCACGCCGGCCTTCTTCTGCTGGTCGGGGCCCTTGAAGCCGAACTTCGACACGTAGGCGCGCGAGGGGATCTCGGTCTTGCCGACCGTGATGATGTCGAGCCCGTCGGAGACGACCTCCCAGAGCGTCTTCTGCGGGTCGATGTTGGCGCGGCTCTGGTCGACGTAGCTGATCTTGACCGTCTCGCCGACCTTGAGGTCGCCGCCGTCGAGCGGCTCGAGCCCGACGATCGTCTTGAACAGGGTCGTCTTTCCGACGCCGTTCGGGCCGATGACGCCGACGATGCCGTTCGGCGGCAGGCTGAAGCTGAGCCCGTCGATGAGGGAGCGGTCGCCGAAGCCCTTCTGCAGCTTCTTCGCCTCGATGACCACGCTGCCCAGGCGCGGGCCGGCGGGGATCTGGATCTCCTCGAAGTCGAGCTTGCGCGTGCGCTCGGCCTCGGCGGCCATCTCCTCGTAGCGCTGCAGACGGGCCTTCGACTTCGTCTGGCGGCCCTTCGCGGAGGAGCGGACCCACTCGAGCTCGTCCTTCAGTCGCTTGGCGAGCTTGGCGTCCTTCTTGCCCTGGATGTCGAGGCGCTCGGCCTTCTTCTCGAGATAGGTGGAGTAGTTGCCCTCGTAGCCGATGAGCCGGCCGCGGTCGACCTCGGCGATCCACTCGGCGACGTTGTCGAGGAAGTATCGGTCGTGGGTGATCGCGATGACCGCGCCCTTGTACGACTGCAGGTGCTGCTCGAGCCAGAGCACGCTCTCGGCGTCGAGGTGGTTGGTGGGCTCGTCGAGGAGAAGGAGGTCGGGCTTCTGCAGCAGGAGCTTCGCGAGCGCCACGCGGCGGCGCTCACCACCGGAGAGCTTGGTGACCGGCTCGTCGCCCGCAGGCGTGCGCAGGGCATCCATCGCCTGCTCGAGCTGGGAGTCGAGGTCCCAGCCGTCGGCGGCGTCGATCTCCTCCTGCAGCACGCCCATCTCGGCCAGGAGCGCGTCGAAGTCGGCGTCGGGGTCGGCCATGAGCGCGGAGATCTCGTTGAACCGGTCGAGCTTGCCCTTGATCGCGACGCCGTCCTGGATGTTCTCCAGCACGGTCTTCGTCTCATCGAGCTCGGGCTCCTGCATGAGGATGCCGACGGTGAAGCCCGGGGTCAGCTTCGCCTCGCCGTTGGAGGGCGTGTCGAGACCCGCCATGATCTTGAGGATCGTCGACTTTCCGGCGCCGTTGGGGCCGACCATGCCGATCTTCGCTCCCGGCAGGAACGACATCGTGACATCGTCGAGGATCAGCTTCTCGCCGACCGCTTTGCGGGCACGGACCATGGAGTAGATGTATTCGGCCATAACGGCCCAAGTCTACGCGGCGGGTCGCATCGGGATCGCCACCCCGGTCTCACCAGTCGATGGGTCTCGTCTGGCCGATGAGGCACGTGCCGGCGGGCAGGAGCGGGAGGACGAGGGCCGTCGGCGCGGGCGTGGACGGGCCGACTTGGCCGACGAGGCACTCCCCCGCCCAGGCGACGGAGAACTGGATCGAATCGGCCGGGTTTCCCACGGTGGTGAGGTCGTTCGTCACCTGCATCTGCGCCTTCGGGAACCCCGCCGCCGCGAGCGCGTCGATGTAGGCCCGCCCCTGCACCCGCGCGTCGGTCGCGGCGACCTGATTCGAGACCTGCGCGAACAGCGGCAGATTGTCCTGCGCGGAACCGTCGGGAACGAACACGGGCCCGGTCGGCGTCGGCGCGGCGGTCGGCGACGGCGAGGCCGAGGTCTGCGTGGGCGACGGCGTCGGGGTGGGTGTGCAGGCGGCGAGCGCGAGCATGCCGGCCACGGCGAGGGCGCCGAACGCGGCGAGCCGGGACGAGACAGGGGCGGAGCGGCGCACCTCCGAAGTCTACGGGGAGAGCTCCGGGGTGAGCCGTGCGCCCCTGCGCGCGCGGCGCTCAGAACGGGGTCTCCTCCTCCGCACCGGGTGTCGCCCACGCGCCCCCGCCCGCGCCGACGAGCTCGGGCGACCGGGCGCCTTCGCTGGCGTGGTCGCTCTGCGCTCGGGGGTTCTCGACCTGCGCGGCGGCGTGGTCGCCGACGGCGTCGGGCGCGCCCTCGCCGGGCACACGCGTCGCCCAGTCGTCGGGCGCGCTGCTCGCCCGATCGTCGACCACGGGGGCTTCGGACTGCGCCCCGCGTCCGTCCTTGACGAACGTCGCGACCCCGAACATCAGGTCGGGACCGATGCTCGTCGCTTCGAGGTCGACACTCGTGCCCGACTTGCCGTTCGCCTCCCAGCTGCGCACCTTGAGCTTGCCCGACAGGATGACGCGCTGACCCTTCTCGAGCGACGCGTACGCGTGCTCGGCGAGCTTGCGGAAGACCGAGACGCTGTAGAAGTTCGTGTGCACATCGGTCCACGTGCCGTTGTCGAAGCGACGCTCGGTGCTGGCGAGCCCGAACGTGACCATCGTGACCCCGCCCGAGACGGCGTGGCGCAGCGGCGATGAGGTGAGGTTGCCGGTGACGGCGATGAGATCTGACATGGCGGGCGTCCTTTCGTGAGCCGGGCCGCGGCCGTTCCGCGGCTCCTGCTCCGGCACCCGCGTGCCCATCCGGGTGCCGGAGCACGCTCAGCTTGGCGGCGGCGCGGGTGCGTGCGGAGGCCGGAACGTCGAAATGTGGATGGATCGCGAGATTGCGCGATTGGGGAGGAGGCGATGACAACGCGATGTCGGAGGTCGTATCTATGTTCGATACGGGAGGCAGCAGATGATTCTCACGACACAGAACGGTCCTGCCGTCGGGGTGCGCGGCGTGACACTGCGCGCGGTATCCGACAAAAGATGGCGCGTGCTCGACCGCACGGGCCGGGTGATCGGCCACCTGCGCGCCGAGGCGCAGAGCACCGGCATCCGGTTCCACGCCGAACGCTTCGACCTGGCGTCGGCGCGACTGCGCCACCTCGGCGCGTTCTGGAGCGCCGACGAGGCGATCGACTGCCTGAGGTACCTGCGGTGAGGCCGGCACCGGTCGCCTCGCTGACGCCCGTTCGAGCCGAAGGCGCTCCGTCCTCACGCGCCAGCGCCGGTCCCCGCACCCGCACCCGCACCCGCGCCAGCCGCGCACCCACGTACCCGCGCGGCCGGGTGTCAGACGAGCGCGCCCATCGGTTCGACACTCGTCACGGGGGCCGCAGCGCGCACCTCTGGCCAGATCTGCGCGAGCACCGTGACTGCGCGGCGCAGGTCGGCCGCGGAGGCGGTGAACGGGATGCGCAGGTGCCGATCGTGCGCGCCGTCGACGGCGAACCGCGACCCCGCCGAGAGGAACACCCCGCGCGTCCGTGCCGCGAGCACCAGTCCCGAGCTGAGCGGCGCGTCGAGCTCGACCCACATGGCGACTCCCCCGTCCACGCGCGGAACGCGCCAGTCGGGCAGACGCTCGGCGAGCGCGTCCGCGAGCGCGTCGCGCCCGTCGCGCAGCAGGGCGGCGCGCTGGGCGAGCACGTCGGGCATCCGCTCGAGCACTCGCGCGGCGACGGCCTGCTCGAACTCGGGCGTTCCGAGGTCGCGCGAGGGCCGGGCGGCGACGAGGCGGTCGATGAGCGAGGCGTCGGCGCGGATCCACCCGATCCGCAGCCCGCCCCAGACGGTCTTGCCGAGCGAGCCGACGCGCACCACGGCGGTCGAGGCGAACGGTCCGGCGGCGCTCGCGCGCGCATCGTCGATCGCGAGCTCGGCGGTCGTCTCGTCGATGACGAGGATGGTCCCGGCGCGCTGTGCGGCGTCGGCGAAGACCGCCTCCTCGCTCAGCGTCATCGAGCGGCCGGTGGGATTCTGAAACCTCGGCATGAGATACGCCATGCGCGGCATGGCGCGCGCGTACGCCTGCGCCGCGCGGTCGAGGTCCCACCCGGCATCCGTCGTCACCGGCACACCCACGAGCCGCGCCCCCGCAGAGCGCAGCGCCTCGGCGGCGTGTGGGTAGGTCGGTGTCTCGATGAGAGCACGGTCGCCGCGGCGCAGGAGCGTCTGCGCGAGCAGGTGGATCGCCGATTGCGCCCCCGTGGTGATCGTCACCTCGTCGGGGGTCGTCGGCACGCCGGCCGCCGTGTAGCGGTCGGCGATCGCGGCGCGCAGCGCGAGCGCGCCCCGCGTCTCGTACCCCGCGCGGGCGACGAGCGTCGCCGCATCCGCAGCGACCTCGCTCATGACGCCGACGAGTCCCGGCCAGGCGGCGGGGCTCGCCTGCTGCAGGTCGATGTCCCCCTCCCCCGTGGCGACCTTCCCCGGTTCCCGACCGGGCTGCGGCAGGGTGACGCTCCCCGACCCGCGGAGGCTCTCGATGTGCCCGCTGTCGCGGAGGCTGCGGTAGGCCGTCGCGACGGTCGTCCTGCTGAGCCCGAGGGCGGCGGCGAGCTCGCGCTCGGCCGGAAGCGCCGTGCGCGCCGCGATGCGGTTGTCGAGACAGAGGAGGCGGATGCCGTCGGCGAGCGCCTCGTACGCGGGGTCGCGCGTGCGCCAGCCGCCGAGTGCGGTCGCGAGGGAGCGAGCGGTGATCCGGGAATCCATGCGGCTACGATAGTCCGATTGGACTGGTGCGCGAAGTCCAATTCTGCGGTGGAATGTCTCCATGCCGCAACGGATCGTGCACCTCCTCGTCGGACTCGCCCTCTACGGGGCCGGGTGCGCGATCATGGTGCGCGCCGGCATCGGCCTCGATCCGTGGACGGTGTTCGCGCAAGGGGTGTCACTGCAGACCGGCATCGGGATCGGGTGGGTCACGAACATCTTCGGCTTCCTCGTTCTGCTGCTGTGGATCCCCCTGCGTCAGAAGCCGGGCGTCGGCACCCTCGCGAACATCCTGCTCGTCGGCACGAGCATGCAGGCGACGCTCGCCGTCTTTCCCGCGATCGACGGGTTCGCGTTGCAGGTGCTCGTGTTCCTCCTCGGCATGATGCTCGTCGCCGTCGCCTCGGGCCTGTACATCGGCGCCGACTTCGGTCCCGGCCCGCGTGACGGCCTCATGACGGGGCTGCGCGCACGCTTCGGCTGGCCGATCTGGGCGGCGCGGCTCGTCGTCGAGGCATCCGTTCTGCTCGCCGGCTGGCTGCGCGGCGGCACCGTCGGCCTCGGCACGATCATCTTCGCGCTCGGGATCGGCCCGCTCGTGCACCGCACACTTCCGCTGTTCGACCTGCGGCGCCGGCGCGACGCCCGCAGGACGGTCAGTGCTGCGTGAAGCGCGGCCAGTCCGAACCCGGCGGCAGGTGCCCGTGCAGCGCGCTCTTGGCGACGTCCATCGTCGGGTAGGTCCCCACGCTCGCATCGGCTCCGGCGACGGTCGCGGTGTAGCCCTCGTCGTCGCGTCGGATCGTGCCGACGACGTTGCCCTCCGGCCCGTAGGCGACCCAGAGGGCGGACGATACGGTGCTCATGGTGACTCCTCTCGTCACCGCCGACGCTACGCCGCACCCGTCACGGGCGCCAGACCTGCGACGGACCGCGCCCGCGACGAACGAGTCAGGATCGGTGCCCCCGGCAGGATTCGAACCTGCGACCAACGGATTAGAAGGCCGTCGCTCTTCCACTGAGCTACGGAGGCGCCTCTCCAGCGTAGTGCGCCCCGCCCGCCGCGTCGGGACCCCTCATTAGGATGATTCCCATGGTGAGTGCCGCAGAGAATGACCGTCTCGTCTGGATCGACTGCGAGATGACGGGCCTCGATCTCGAGGTCGACGAGCTCGTCGAGATCGCGATCGTCGTGACCGATTTCGACCTGAACGTGCTCGACCCGGGCTTCGAGATCGTGATCCGGCCCGACGACTCGGCGCTCGCGCACATGGGCGAATTCGTCACGAAGATGCATGAGACGTCGGGGCTGCTCGAAGAGATCCCGAACGGGGTGAGCGTCGCCGAGGCCGAGTTCGAGGCACTCGAATACATCCAGCGCTTCGTTCCCGAGGGCAAGGCGCCGCTTGCCGGCAACACGATCGGCACCGATCGGATGTTCCTCGCGAAGTACATGCCGCGCATCGACCGGTGGCTGCACTACCGCAACGTCGACGTGTCGAGCGTGAAAGAACTGTCGCGCCGCTGGTATCCGCGTGCCTACTTCAACGCCCCCGCGAAAGACGGCGGGCACCGGGCACTCGCCGACATCCGCGAGTCGATCCGCGAGCTCGCGTACTACCGTCAGGCGGTCTTCGTGCCCGAGCCGGGGCCCACCAGCGACGAAGCGCGCGAGGCCGCCGCCGAGGCGGTGTCATCGTACGCCTCCGAGGTGTAATACAATCGTCTGGTTGCCTGGAAATAGGCACATGGTGGCTATAGCTCAGTTGGTAGAGCACCGCGTTGTGGTCGCGGGGGTCGCGGGTTCAAGTCCCGTTAGCCACCCCACGGAACCCGCGGATTCTTCCGCCGGGAGGTTCGCATGATCGAGATGGATGCCGACGCGTTCGACGCGCTCGTCACCGATGAGCTCGACCGCCTGCCGGACGCGATGATCGACGGTCTCGACAACGTCGTGTTCGTCGTCGAGGACCGCCCCGAGGACGGTTCGCTCGACCTGCTGGGCCTCTACGACGGGCTCGCCCTCACCGAGCGCGACCGCTACGGCGTCGGCGAACTGCCGGATCGCATCATCGTCTACCGCGAGCCGCACCTGGAGGTCTGCGAGAGCGTCGACGACCTGCGCGACGAGGTGCACACGACGCTCGTGCACGAGATCGCGCACTTCTACGGCATCGACGATGCGCGCCTGCACGAGCTGGGGTGGGCATGAGCCTCCCCCTCGAAGACATCCGCCTCGACGAGAGCGCCGCGACCGCGGGGCCGTGGCAGGCCGTCGTGTGGAACGACCCGGTGAACTTGATGAGCTACGTCGCCTACGTCTTCCGCACGTACTTCGGCTACTCGCGCGAACGCGCCGAGCAGCTCATGCTCGCCGTGCACCACGTCGGTCACGCGGTGGTCGCCGAGGGCGCCCGCGAACAGATGGAGCTGCACGTGCAGGCGATGCACGACTACGGCCTGTGGGCCACGGTACGGGAGGGCGGAGCATGACCCGGGTGCTGATGGAGATGTCGATCCTCGAGGCGGCGCACCTCACCGACCTCGTCGACCAGTTCGCCGAGCTCATCGCCGAGACGGTCGACAGCGACACGATCGACGACGACGAGGCCGTCGCCCGCCTCGTCCCCGACGCGTACCGTGACGACGACGCCGCGGCCGGCGAGTTCCGCCGGCTCACGCAGCACGACCTCCTCGACCGTCGCCGCGACGACGCGGCCCGCGTGCTCGAGACCCTCCGCCGGGACGGCGTGCGGCTGAGGCCCGACGAGGTGACGGATGCCGACGCGCACGCCGCGTTCGTCGTCGAGCTCGACGACCTCGCGGTGGCGGCGTGGCTGCGCACCCTCACCTCGGTGCGGCTCGTGATGGCGACCCGGCTGGGTGTCATCTACGACGATGACGGCGACCGGCCCGATGACCCCCGCTTCGGCGTCTACGACTGGCTCGGGTTCCGCCTCGAGGGTCTGCTGCGGGCCCTCGAGAACTGACCCCGCGGGCCGGGCGACACTCGGCCCCGGCGACCGGTGATCAGGGCACGTCGACGATCAGGGCACGTCGACGATCAGGGTGGCGAGGCTCCTCGGATGGTCCCGCTCGAGATGGCTCCGCTCCTGCGCCGCCCAGCGCTCCCAGTGCGGACGGTAGGCATCCCCATCACGCGTGAGCGCGCGCTCGCGGCGCGCCGCCTCGGGAGAGTCCAGCCACACCCGGATCGGCGCGTACGCGGCGGATGCCGCGGTGAGCACCCCCGAGCCTTCGATGATCAGCGAGGCATCCGCTCGCGTCAGCCGCTCGTCGCCGGGCGCCGACCGCCCCCAGTCCCACCGCCGCCAGGCGGCATCGCCGCCTTCGCTCCACGGCACGAGGATCTGCGCGCGCGCCGCCTCGGCGCCGGCAGCCAGGCCATCCCAGCCGGGATAGACGTCGTCGAGTGCAACGACCTCGACCGGACCGGCCCAGAGCTCGCGCAGCCGCGCGGCAAGGGTGGTCTTGCCCGCTCCGGACTGTCCGTCGATCAGCACCGCGTTCGGCGCACCGGAAGTCGCGCGGGCACCGACGGGCGCGAGCGCGTCGGCGGCCTCCCGCACGCGGCGGGCGGCCTCGTCGATCGCGGCGTCGAACCCGTCAGTGCTTCTTGAGGGCACGGATGATGCGGCTGAGCGCGCGACCTGCGACCCACACGAACGGGATGCCCACGGCGACGAGCGAGATGATGTTCGGCTCGAACCGCAGGTCGTCGCCCTTGCGGATGTAGGCGCCGACGGGGATCGCGACGCCACCGCCGCCTCCCCCGCTGCCGCCGCCCCCGGGCTCTTCGCCGGCACCGAAGCCCGACCACGTCAGCGCGACGGGGATGAGCCGCACGCCGTCGACGTCCTGCTGTTCGCCGTAGACGCTCGTGACGCCGATCGATGCGGTCTGCTTGCCGAGTTCGAGTGCGAGGTTGGGCATGTCCCTACCGTAGCCCCTGCACCGCCCGACCGCGACGGCCGGGCACGGCGACGCGGATGCGACGGCACCTCCGCGCGATCGGGCCGGGCTGGACGCGCGCCGGTGGTGCGATGGCCGCGCACCGGCGGCGCTAGCCTGCCGGCGGCGCGTCGGGTGGCAGGCGCGGGTTCGTGGGGAGCGCGCCGGTGTCGCGGCGCGGGCCCAGCACGCTCGCCCGGGTGACCACGCCGCCGCCGAACCGGGTGCGTGCGTCGTCGAGCGCCGCGTCGATGCGGCGCCAGTCCTCGTCGTCGTCCCACAGCGCCGCGATCGCGGCACCACCCGGGCGCAGCTTCTCGGCGCGCACGCCGATCAGCCGCACCGGCTGGGTGAGCTCGAGCGCGTCGAACAGCCCGATCGCGACGTCGCCGATCCGCTGCCCGACGTCGGTGGGTTCGGGGAGGCTCGACGCGCGCGAGAGGGTCGTGAAGTCGGCGTAGCGCAGCTTCAGCGCGATCGTGCGCGCCTCCCAGCCGCCACTGCGCAGGCGCGCGGCGACGCGGTCGGCGAGCCGCCGCAGTTCACTGCGCAGCACCGCCGGGTCGGCGATGTCGTGAAGGAACGTCTCCTCGTGACCGATGCTCTTCTCGACGCGCTCGGTCTCGACCTCGCGCGGGTCCTGGCCGTGCGCCAACTGCCAGATGCGGGCGCCGCCGGCGGGCCCGAGCGCGCGCTCGATGACCCGCTCGGGAGTCGCGAGGATGTCGGCGACGAGACGGATGCCCCGTGCCTCGAGCGCCTCCGCCGCCTTCGGCCCGACGCCCCACAACGTCCGGACGGGAAGCCCCGCGAGGAAGACCTGCGTCTCGGGCTCGCTGACGATCAGCAGTCCGTCGGGTTTGGAGAGGGTCGAGGCGATCTTCGCGATGTGCTTCGTGGCGGCGACGCCGACGCTGCAGACGAGACCCGTCTCCGCGCGCACGCGCGCCCGCAGCATCCGCGCGATCTCCCCCGGCGAACCCCAGAGGCGTCGCGCCCCCGACACGTCGAGGAACGCCTCGTCGATCGACAGGGGTTCGACGAGCGGAGTGACGTCGTGGAAGATCGACATCACCTGGCGCGAGAGCGCGGAGTAGCGCTCGAAGTGCGGCGGCACGACGATCGCGTGCGGGCAGAGCCGGAGCGCCTGGGCGACGTTCATGGCCGAGCGCACCCCGAAGCGGCGCGCCTCGTAGGTCGCGCTCGAGACGACGCCGCGGCCCTCCATCCCCCCGACGATCACGGCCTTGCCGGTCAGCGAGGGGTCGTCGAGCACCTCCACCGACGCGTAGAACGCGTCCATGTCGACGTGCAGGATGCGCGTGCCCGTGTCGTCGGCGTCGTCGGGCGACACCCGCCGCCCCGATCCGTCCCCGCGTCCCACGCATCCATTGTCGCGGATGCCTCCGACACCGGGGTCACCCGGGTCGGCCGGCCGGCGCGATCCGGGTGACCGGGGCCGGCGCCGACGCGGGGCGAGCGGCTACTGCGCGGCGCGCTCGAGGACGAGCTCGCGCACGCGCGCGGCATCCGCCTGCCCGCGCATCGCCTTCATGACGGCGCCGATGACCGCGCCTGCGGCCTGCACCTTGCCGTCGCGGATCTTCGCGAGGACGTCCGGCTGCGCGGCGAGGGCCTCGTCAATCGCGGCGATGAGCGCCCCGTCATCCGAGACGACCGCGAGGCCACGGGCGTCGACGACCTCCTGCGGGGTGCCCTCACCGGCGATGACGCCTTCGAGCACCTGGCGGGCGAGCTTGTCGGTGAGCGTTCCCGCGTCGACGAGCTGCTGAAGCGCGGCGACGGATGCCGGTGACACGAGCGATGCCGCGTCGACGCCCTCTGCGTTCGCGATGCGCGAGATCTCGCTCATCCACCACTTGCGGGCCGCGGCGGGCGCGGCGCCCGCGGCGACGGTCGCCTCGACCTCGTTCAGCAGCCCCGCGTTGACGACGCCCTGGAAGTCGATGTCGGCGAAGCCCCAGCTCTCCTTGAGCCGGCGTCGGCGCACGGCCGGCGGCTCGGGCAGCGCGGCGCGCAGGCTCTCGATGAGCTCGACGGGCGGCGCGACGGGCAGCAGGTCGGGCTCCGGGAAGTAGCGGTAGTCGTCGGCATCCGACTTCGGACGGCCGGGCGAGGTGCGTCCGGTGTCTTCGTGCCAGTGTCGGGTCTCCTGCGTGATCGAGCCGCCCGCGGCGAGGATGGCCGCCTGACGCTGGATCTCGTAGCGGACCGCTCGCTCGACCGACCGCATCGAGTTGACGTTCTTCGTCTCGGTGCGGGTGCCGAGCGGCGCCGCGGGCTCGCCGGGCAGGGCGCGCGGGCGCAGCGACACGTTCGCGTCGCAGCGGAGGTTGCCGCGCTCCATCCGCGCCTCGGAGATGCCGAGGCCGATGACGATGTCGCGGATCGCGCGTACGTACGCGGCCGCGAGCTCGGGTGCGCGGTGCTCGGCGCCGAAGATCGGCTTCGTGACGATCTCGACGAGCGGCACTCCGGCGCGGTTGTAGTCGACGAGCGAGTACTCGGCGCCCTGGATGCGGCCGGTGGCGCCACCCATGTGGGTGAGCTTTCCGGCATCCTCCTCCATGTGGGCACGCTCGATGGGCACCTCGAACCGGGTGCCGTCCTCGAGCTCGACCTCGACCTGACCCTCGAACGCGATCGGCTCGTCGTACTGGCTGATCTGGTAGTTCTTGCCGAGGTCGGGGTAGAAGTAGTTCTTGCGCGCGAACCGGCTCGACGGCGCGATCTCGCAGCCGAGCGCGAGCCCGAGCGAGATCGAGTAGCGCACGGCCGTCTCGTTGACGACGGGAAGCGACCCGGGAAGGCCCATGTCGACCGGCGCGACGAGGGTGTTGGGCGAGGCGCCGTGATTGCGCTCGTTGGCGGGGTTGGCCGCGGCGGAGAACATCTTCGTCTCGGTGTTCAGCTCGACGTGCACCTCGAAGCCGAGCACGGGCTCGTAGCGCTCCAGCGCCTCGTCGAAGTCCATCAGTGCGTCCTTCGCCATCAGAGGTTCCCTCCCAGCCGGGGCGCGCGGTCGAGCAGCGGGCCGCCCCATGAGTCGACGAGCAGTGTCTCGAGCGCGGCGCCGACGCGGTACAGGCGGGCATCCTCCCGCGCGGGGGCGACGAACTGGATGCCGACGGGCAGGCCGTCTTCATCGGCGAGACCCGACGGGATCGAGATGCCCGGCACGCCGGCGAGGTTCACGGGGATCGTCGTGACGTCGTTGAGGTACATCTGGATCGGGTCGTCGACCTTCTCGCCGAGGCGGAACGCGGTGGTCGGCGCCGACGGCGTCGCGATCACGTCGACCTCCGCGAACGCGGCGTCGAAGTCGCGCTGGATGAGTGTGCGCACCTTCTGCGCGCTGCCGTAGTACGCGTCGTAGTAGCCCGCCGAGAGGGCGTAGGTGCCGAGGATGATGCGGCGCTTCACCTCGTCGCCGAAGCCGACCTCGCGCGAGCGCGCCATCACGTCTTCGACGGTGCCGCCGGGAACGTCGACGCGCAGGCCGAAGCGCACCGAGTCGAACTTGGCGAGGTTGCTGGATGCCTCGGCGGGGAGGATCAGGTAATACGCCGCCACGCCGTATTCGAAGTGCGGCGCGCTGATCTCGACGATCTCGGCTCCGTGGGCTTCGAGCACGTCGAGCGAGGCGCGGAACGACGCCGACACGCCGGCCTGGAAGCCGGTGTCGGGGAGCTCGCGGATGACGCCGACCTTGAGGCCCTTGAGCACCTCTCCGGTCGCGCCTTCGCGCGCCGCCGCGGCGAACGAGGGCCAGCGGTCCTCGAGCGAGGTGGCGTCGTGCGGGTCGTGACCGCCGATCACGTCGTGCAGGAGTGCCGCGTCGAGCACGGTGCGCGCGACGGGGCCGACCTGGTCGAGCGAGGAGGCGAGGGCGATGGCGCCGTACCGGCTGACACCGCCGTAGGTCGGCTTCATGCCGACCGTGCCGGTGACGTGCGCGGGCTGACGGATCGAGCCGCCGGTGTCGGAGCCGAGCGCGATCGGCGCCTCGAAGGCGGCGACGGCGGCGGCCGAGCCGCCGCCCGAGCCGCCGGGGATGCGGTCGAGGTCCCACGGGTTGCGGGTCGGGCCGTAGGCCGAGTACTCGGTCGACGAGCCCATGGCGAACTCGTCCATGTTCGTCTTGCCGAGGGGCACGAGCCCCGCGGCGCGCGAGCGCGCGACGACGGTGGCGTCGTAGGGCGAGAGGAAGCCTTCGAGGATCTTCGACCCGCTGGTGGAGGGCATGTCGGTCGTGACGAGCACGTCCTTGATCGCGAGCGGCACACCGGCGAGCTCGCCGAGCTGCTCGCCCGCGGCGCGGCGCCGGTCGATGTCGGCAGCGACGTCGAGCGCGTGGTCGCTCACGTGCAGGAAGGCGTGCACGTCGCCGTCGACGGCGGCGATGCGGTCGAGGTGCGCCCGGGTGGCCTCGACGCTCGAGACCTCGCCGGCGGCGAGGCGCGCGGCCAGGTCGGCGGCGGTCAGACGGGTCAGGTCGCCGGTGGTGGATTCGCTCACTGTTCTTCTCCGAGGATCGCGGTGACCTTGAAACGGTCTTCCGTGGCATCCGGCGCGTTCTGCAGCACCTGCTCCACGGTCAGCATCTGACCGACGACGTCGGAGCGGAAGACGTTCTCGAGCGGGATCGGGTGGCTCGTCGCGGGGACGTCGGGGGTGGCGACCTCCGACACCTTGGCGACGTTGTCGACGATCGCGGAGAGCTGACCGGTCAGGCGCTCCACCTCTTCGTCGCTCAGTGCGATCCGGGCCAGCACGCCGAGATGGCGCACGAGATCAGGGGTGATTTCAGACACCCGTCGATTCTAGTCGGCCGCCTTCCACTCCCCCGGCGCGTGCGGCTCCCCGACCGCGACCGGCCGCGCGGTTAGGCTGGCGGACGTGACCACGTACGACCCACCGCGCCCCTGGATCCGCAGCTACGCCGACGGGGTGCCCGCCGACCTCGCCCCCGTCACGGGGAACCTGCTCGACATCGTCGAGGCGTCGGCGAAGGACTATCCCGACGCGCCCGCGCTGCAGTTCTTCGGTCGCACGACGTCGTACCGCGAGCTGTCGGATGCCATCGCGCACGCCGCGGCGGCGCTGAAGGAACTCGGGGTGAGCAAGGGCGACACCGTCGCGATCGTGCTGCCGAACTGCCCGCAGCACATCGTCGCGTTCTACGCGATCCTGCGCCTGGGCGCGATCGCCATCGAGCACAACCCGCTCTACACGCCGCGGGAGCTGCGCAAGCAGTTCGAAGACCACGGCGCGAAGACGGCGATCGTGTGGAGCAAGGTCGTGCAGACGGTCCAGGACTTCCCGGCCGACCTCGCCGTGCCGAACCTCATCAGCGTCGATGTGACGAAGGCGATGCCCGTGTCGCTGCGGTTCGCCCTGCACCTTCCGATCGCGAAGGCGCGTCGGTCGCGCGCCGATCTGACGACGCGCACGACCGACGCGATCGCGTGGGAGAAGCTGCTGCAGGTGCCGCCGCTGCCGGCGTCGTACCCGAGGCCGCAGACCGACGACGTCGCCATCATCCAGTACACGAGCGGCACGACCGGGACGCCCAAGGGCGCCGTCCTGACGCACCGGAACCTGCTCGCCAACGCGCGGCAGGCGCAGGCCTGGACGCCGTCGATCGCGCGCGGCAACGGCTGCGTCGTGTACGCCGTGCTGCCGATGTTCCACGCGTACGGGTTGACGCTCTGTCTCACGTTCGCGATGTCGATCGGGGCGCGGCTCGTGCTCTTCCCCCGCTTCGAGCCGGCGATGGTGCTCGAGGTGACGAAGAAGCATCCGGCGACATTCCTGCCGCTCGTGCCGCCGATCGCGGACCGTCTGCTGAAGGCCGCGCAGGCCGAGGGCGTGTCGCTCGCGGGCACCGAGATCGCGATCTCGGGCGCGATGCCGCTGCCGCACGAGCTGGTGGTGCCGTTCGAGGCGGCGACGGGCGGCTATCTCGTCGAGGGGTACGGCCTCTCGGAGTGCTCGCCCGTGCTCATGGCGAACCCGGTCGCCGACAACCGCAAGCCGGGGACGGTGGGACTGCCGCTGCCGGGGACCGAATGCCGCGTGGTCGACCCGGACGAGCCTACGCGCGACGTGCCTGCGGGCGAGCGCGGTGAACTGGTGGTGCGGGGGCCGCAGGTGTTCCAGGGGTATTACGGCAAGCCCGAGGAGACCGAGGCGGCGTTCGCCGATGGGTGGTTCCGCACTGGTGACATCGTGCAGATCGACGACGACGGTTTCGTCCGCATCGTCGACCGCATCAAGGAGCTCATCATCACCGGCGGCTTCAATGTGGCGCCGACCGAGGTGGAGAACGCGCTGCGCCAGCATCCGCACGTGGTCGACGCGGCGGTCGTGGGGCTGCCGAGCGATCGGTCGGGTGAAGAGGTCGTCGCCGCGGTGGTGCTCGACGGGTCGGGCGAAGGGGATGCCTCGGAGATCCGCGAGTTCGTCCGCAGCATCCTCACGCCGTACAAGGTGCCGCGCCGCATCTTCATTGTCGATGAGCTGCCGAAGTCGCTCATCGGCAAGGTGATGCGTCGCCAGGTGCGCGACTCGCTGTTGCAGCTCACGCAGCCGGAGGGCTGAGTGAACGGGCGGCCGGCGGTCGTCTTCTGGGACTTCGACGGCACGCTCGCCCATCGTCCGGGTCTGTTCGGCGCGCGGCGGCCAATCTCCGCTCGGGGCGCGCGGCGTGCGCTGGCACGGCACTCTGAATAACGTGCCCGTCGATGGCCGCGAAACGACCCGCACCCGGTCCCGCTGCCGTCTAGCTGTACTGACCCAGATCGTTGTTGACGTAGGAGAGACCTCCGGGGTCGAGTTGGAGCTGTCTAAGTTCTTCAGCTCAAACGCACGGAGGTCTCTCTTGTCTCACGCTAATGCCCGGCTGACTCCGGCCGGCCGGTTGATCATGGTTCAGCGCATCCAGTCGGGGCGTGCGGTCGCGCATGTTGCCGCGGAAATGGGGATCTCCCGCACGACCGCGTGGCGGTGGTGGCGCAGGTTCCGGGAGTGCGGCCCGGCGGGCCTGATCGATCGTTCCAGCGTCGCCCGCTCCCACCCTCGCCAGACCAAAGCGTGCGTGGAGGCGAGGGTGCGGATCATGCGGCACCTCACTCGGCGTGGGCCGGTGTTCATCGCTGACAAGCTCGGCTTGCAGGCCTCAACGGTCGGTAGGGTGTTGCGCCGCCACCACGTGCCGTTGCTGCGGGAGCTGGACCCGGTCACGGGGTCCGTGATCCGCGCGACCCGCCGATCCGCGCAGCGTTACGAGCATGATCATCCCGGGTCCCTGATCCACGTTGATGTGAAGAAACTCGGCCGTATCCCCGACGGCGGCGGATGGCGTCTGCATGGCCGCGGGCAACGTCCTGCGCGCAAGCGGGGCCTGGGTTACGACTACGTGCACACCGTCATCGACGACCATTCCCGAGTTGCTTACGCGGAGATCCACGACGACGAGAAAGGCACCACCGCGGCGGGCGTCCTCGACCGCGCGATCGCGTTCTACGCGCGCCTCGGCGTCACAGTCGAACGCGTCATCAGCGACAACGCGTTCGCTTACCGCCACTCGGCCGCGTTCAAGGCCGTGGTCGACGCGCACGGCATCCGACAGCGGTTCATCAAACCGCACTGCCCCTGGACCAACGGGAAAGTCGAACGCCTCAACCGCACCCTCGCCACCGAGTGGGCCTACGCCCGCCCCTGGAGCTCGAACGACGACCGAAAAGCAGGGTTGACGACCTGGCTCGACTACTACAACCTAGACAGGCACCACCTCGGCATCGGAGGCAAAACCCCCATCGACCGAATCAACAACGGTCGAGGTCAGTACATCTAGCCGCAGGCTTTGTCCGGCCAGCCCACGGGCTAGAACGGTGGTGGTTCGTCGACAGCGGTGGTGCTGATGGATGCCGGGGTGAACGCGACGGGTGGTGCGGGGGCGTCTTCGCGGTAGATCCGTCCGGTGGGTGAGGTCCATTCGAGGACCCCGCCGGGGAGTTGCCTGACCTTCCAGCGGGTGAACTGTTTCATCGAATGATGCCGCTGACACAGGTGTGCCAGGTTCCACAGCGCGGTGGGTCCACCTTTGGCTGCGTCGATGGTGTGGTCGATCTCGCACCGGATCGCCGCACGCCGACACCCGGGGAACCGGCAATGCTGATCCCGCGCCCGCAGGAACCGGCGTTGCGGCCACGGCGTCCGATACCGGTCCACCGCGAGCACCGTCCCCTCCACCGGGTCGGTCAGCACCCGAGCCCACGAATGCGTGTCCCCCGCGAGGCAACGCGCCGTCTCCGCATCGATCGGGGAACGACCGACCAGATCCGCCGGACCGTCATCGACACCCAGAAGAGTGAGAGCGGGGACGATCACCTGCACCTGCGCACGAATCGCACCCAGCGACCCCTGCCCGTCACCGTGGGCAGTGGGATCGAGTGCCGGCGCCCCGGCAAGCAGCAGATCGGAGAACACGTCCGCGCGGACCTGATCGATCCGACGCCGATCAGGCTCGGAGTCACCCGCACCGGACGCGTCACCCGCACCTCGTGCGCCGAACGCACTGGCCGCATCGCCCGGTTCGCGGGAGTCGATCACGGTCTGCGCCTGCTGGGTGAGCCGGTCGAGGATCCCATCGGCGATCACGGTGGGCAGCGTCGCGATCAGATCCGACATCCCCGCGCTGCCCGGCACGACCCGCACCCGCCGCTCCGCCGCCGCATCCCGATACCGGTCGGTGAACGACCGCTCCGCGAACCTCTCGGCGAGGATCTCCACCTCCGAACGCACCCGATTCGGCGTATCCCGCTCACACCGTGCAATAGCGGCAGCCTCGAACTCCGCCCGCCGCTCCGGCGACGCGTCGACCAGCACCGACCCGGCATCCGTGATCACCCGAACATGCCCACGCGTGATCCGACCCGACTCCCACGCGACGAGCGTCGCCGCATAATGCTCGACCAGGTCGCGGGCCTCGTCGATCCGGGACTGCACGGTCCGATCCGTCACCCGCAACACCCCGCCGAGCTCCGCCGCCACCGACCGCAACGCCATATCGTGCGCCCGCACAGCCGCCGGCGAACCCGCCGCCTGCCGTGCCGCGAGTTGCCCCGCCGCCGCAAGCGCACGCACCTCCGCGACCTGCCCGGCCCGCACCACCGCAGCCGCCCCCTCGACCTCACCCACGATCGACACCAAAGCGGCGACGTCTGCGTCGCTGCCCATCGACCCCGAATACTCGTCCATATCTTCGAGTGTATGAAGGGGGTCAGACATTGCAGTCACCCCTCGGGCGGCATAGCGTCTCTGTCCCCCGACCACCCTGTGCCCGTCGGGCCGAGCGCGCCGGACCGACGACACTCCCAACCCCCGCCGAGCTAAAGATCGACGATCTGCCGGTTGGCCGGCAACGACCCGGCGAAGGTGATCGGCACGGCCTCGGCTCTATCGAAGTCGGCGCTGTCTCCCGCTTGGATGTGGACGTGGGGCTCGGTGCTGTTCCCCGAGTTCCCGCACCGGCCTATCGGATCGCCGACTGTCATCGTCTGCCCCGCACGCACCTGCACGCTGTTCTGCTGCAGGTGGCACAGCGCGACGAATGTCCCGCGACTCTCGATCAGCACCTGGTTGCCCGCGAGCGCCCGCCAACCGGCGGTCGCCCGGCGCCCCTGCGTCGCCGCGTAGCCGAGCGACCAAAGCCCACGGTAGGCCGCATGGTCGCTCTCGCTTCCGTACGCCACCACGACGACTCCGTCGACGGGCGCAAGGATGTCCCGACCGAACCCCGGGAACCGCTCCGGCGGCTCTGTCCCGATCAGCGCGCTCCGCGTGACGGGCGCCGTACGACCGTTCGCCGCGACCGGAACGAAATCGATGGCATACGCCGACGCGAACAGCTCCGTGCCATGACTCGGAACGCGATCCGCCGGACTGTTCTGCACGAGCCATCTCCCGGTGAACGGGTAGGCGAGGTCGAACGGATCGTCCATGACTCCCCTCCCCACCCGAAAACCGCTCGCCGCCAGCCCGCCCTAGCTGTACTGACCTAGCCCGCGTCGGGGTCGAGCGCGTGGAGCGCGGCGGGGCCCTGCTCGACGAGGATCTTGAACTGCGCCGCGTCGATGATGCGGATGCCGAGCTCTTCGGCCTTGCCGAGCTTCGAACCGGCTCCCGGGCCCGCCGCGACGAAGTCGGTCTTCTTCGAGACGCTCGACGCGGCCTTGCCGCCGGCGGCGAGAATCGCCTCCTGCGCGCCCTCGCGGGTGTAGCCCTCGAGCGACCCGGTCGCGACGACCGTCACACCGTCCAGCACCCCGCCCGCGGCGACAGCCGCGCCCGGTCCCGGGTGGCCGGGGATCTCGAGACGCGCGCCGGCGGCCTGCCACCGATCGACGATCTCCCGATGCCAGTCGACCTCGAACCACTCCAGCAGCGAGTCTGCGATGATCCCGCCGACGCCGTCGACGGCGGCCAGCTCATCCCGCGAGGCGGCCCGGATCGCCTCGAGCGAGCCGAACCACTGCGCGAGCGCACGCGCCGCCACCGGTCCGACGTGCCGAATGCTGAGCGCGACCAGGAAACGCCACAGGTCCTTCGTCTTCGCCTTCTCGAGCTCCGCGAGGAGCGTCACGGCCTGCGCCGACGGCTGCGGGCCCGTGAGTCCCTCCTTCTTCTCCGCCGCGCTGGGGTTCCGCCGGAACGGCGCCCGCCGCACCGGCTCACCGGTCTTCTCGTCGATCTTCTCCTCGCCGGTCTCGCCGTCGCGCACGATCACCTCGATCGGCACGAGCTCGTCGAGCGTCAGCTCGAACAGCCCCGCCTCGGTCACGAGCGGCGGCGTCTCCGGCACCGACGGCTGGGTCAGCGCGGCCGCGGTCACCTCGCCGAGCGCCTCGATGTCGAGCGCGCCCCGCGAGCCGATGTGCTCCACCCGCCCCCGCACCTGCGCGGGGCACGACCGCGTGTTCGGGCACCGCAGATCGATGTCGCCCTCCTTCGAGGGCGCGAGCACGGCGCCGCACGACGGGCAGTTCGTCGGCATGACGAACGCCCGCTCGGTGCCGTCGCGCAGCTCGACCACCGGGCCGAGCACCTCCGGGATCACATCTCCGGCCTTCCGCAGCACGACCGTGTCGCCGATCAGCACGCCCTTCGCCTTCACGACCTCCTGGTTGTGCAGCGTCGCCTGCCGCACCACCGAACCGGCGACGAGCGCCGGCTCCATCACCGCGAACGGCGTCGCACGACCCGTGCGCCCCACCGAGACCACGATGTCGAGCAGCTTCGTGTTGACCTGCTCGGGCGGGTACTTGTAGGCGATCGCCCACCGCGGCGCGCGGCTCGTCGCACCCAGCTCATCGTGCAGCGCGAGCTCGTCGACCTTCACCACGACACCGTCGATCTCGTGCTCGACGTCGTGGCGGTGCTCGCCGTAGTGCGCGACGTAGTCGAGCACCCCGTCGATGTCGTGCGTGGTGCGGAAGTACGGACTCGTCGGCAGCCCCCACGATGCCAGCAGCCCGTACACCTCGCTCTGCGAGTCGACCGGCGGATCGGGCCACGCCCCGATGCCGTGCACGTACAGGCGCAGCGAGTCGAGTCGCGCGCGCCCGGCCTCGAGCTCCATCCCCGTCTTCTTGTCGAGCTGCTGCCGCAGCCCGCCGCTCGCGGCGTTGCGCGGGTTCGCGAACGCGGGGAAACGCCGCGCCGCGCTCCGGTCGGCGCGTTCCTCGTCGACCCCGCGGCCGCGCATCTCGGCCACCACACGCTCGCGCATCGCCGCCTGCAGAGCGTTCAGCTCGTCGAATGCCGCGACGGGAATATAGACCTCTCCGCGCACCTCGACGAGCGCAGGATGCCCCGATCCGGCGAGCCTCGTCGGGATGCCTGCGACCTGCACGGCGTTCACCGTCACGTCTTCGCCCACGCGGCCGTCACCGCGCGTGGCGGCGGAGACGAGCACCCCGTGCTCGTAGCGCAGGCTGATCGCGAGCCCGTCGATCTTCAGCTCGAGCAGCCACTGCACCGCGCGCCCGGCGGATGCCTGGGTCTTCGCGCACCACTCGGCGAGCTCTTCCGGGCTGAACACGTTGTCGAGGCTCAGCATCCGCTCGGCATGCTCGACGGGAGCGAACATCGACGACTCGGCGGCCCCGACGACGAGCGTGGGCGAGTCCTGACCCTGCAGCTCGGGATAGCGCGCCTCGAGCTCTTCGAGCCGCCGCATCCATCCGTCGTACGTCGCGTCGTCGACGATCTCGGCGTCACGCCCGTAGTAGGCATCGCGCGCGCCGACGATCTGCTCGGTCAGGCGCTCCGCCTCGTCTCGTGCCTGCGCGAGGGTGAGGTCGGAACCGGATGTCTGTGCCACCGGCTCAGTCTACGAACCGGCTCCGACATCCGTGGGTCACCCAGCTCGCCGACGCCGCAGACAGCTCAGCGAACACCAGCGCGAGGCGACCGCGACGCACCCGACGGGTCAGGCGGGAACGGGCACCGCCGACACCGTCGTGTCGATCGTGAACTGTCCGATCACGCGGGTGCCGTCGTAGAGCACGGCGGTCTGTCCGGGCGCGACGCCCTCGAACGGCGCGTCCGGGGTGACCGTGACCCCGGCATCCGTCAGCACCGCCCGCGCGGGCACAGGATCGGCGTGCGCGCGGATCTGCACGTGGCAGGGGAAGTCACCGGATGCCGGAGCGCGCCCCGCCCAGCTGAACCGCCCGCCGGCGATCTCGGCGGTCGCGAGCGCCTCCCGCGGGCCGACGACGACGGTGTTCGAGACCGGCCGCACCTCAAGCACGAAGCGCGGCTTGCCGTCGGCGGCGGGCACCCCGAGCGAGAGCCCGCGGCGCTGACCCACGGTGTAGCCGTGCGCGCCCTCGTGGCTGCCGACGACGGCGCCGGTGCGGTCGACGATGTCGCCCTGGGCGACGCCGACCTTGTCGGCCAGCCATCCGCGCGTGTCGCCGTCGGGGATGAAGCAGATGTCGTGGCTGTCGGGCTTCTGCGCAACGGTCAGCCCGCGCGCCGCGGCTTCCGCGCGCACGATCGCCTTCGACGGCGTCTGCCCGAGCGGGAAGTACGTGTGCGCGAGCTGCTCGGCGGTGAGCACGCCGAGCACGTACGACTGGTCCTTCGCGTCGTCGCTCGCGCGGTGCAGCTCGCGCCCGTCCGGCCCGTCGACGAGCGTCGCGTAGTGCCCCGTGCACACGGCGTCGAAGCCGAGCTCGATCGCGCGCTCGAGCAGCGCGGCGAACTTGATCTTCTCGTTGCAGCGCATGCACGGGTTCGGCGTCCGGCCCGCGCGGTACTCGGCGACGAAGTCGTCGATCACGTCGTCACGGAACCGCTCGGAGAAGTCCCACACGTAGAACGGGATACCGAGGAGATCGGCGGCCCGCCGGGCATCCATCGCGTCTTCGATCGTGCAGCAGCCGCGGCTGCCGGTGCGCAGCGTACCGCCCGCACGCGAGAGCGCGAGGTGCACGCCGACGACCTCGTGGCCCGCCTCGACGGCGCGCGCCGCGGCGACCGCCGAGTCGACACCACCACTCATCGCCGCCAGGATCCGCATGCGTCCAGTCTACGAGCGGTCGGCTGTGCGGGATCCGGATGCCCGGGCGTACGCCTCGGGAAGCACCGCGAGCACCGCGTCGACGTCCTCCGTCGTGGACGAGCGCCCCAGCGTCAGACGCAGCACCGACCGGGCGGCGCGCTCGTCGCGCCCGAGTGCGAGCACGACGTGCGACGGCTCCGCGACACCCGCCTGGCACGCGGAACCGATCGACACCGAGATGCCGGCCTGGTCGAGCAGGAACAGCAGCGACTCCCCCGCCGCGCCCGGAAAGAGCACGTGCACGTTCCCCGGCACGCGCCCGACCGGATCGCCGAGCAGCTCCGCCGCCGGGATCGCGGCACGGATGCCCGTGATCAGCCGATCTCCGAGCGCCCGCAGCCGCGTGGTCTCGGCCCCGAGCTCGTCGGTCGCCTCGGCGAGCGCGGCGGCGAGGGCGACCGCCCCTGCGACGTCGGGCGTTCCGGAGCGGAGGCCCCGCTGCTGGCCGCCGCCGTGCAGGAGCGGAGCGAGGCTCGCGTGGCGGGAGACGACGAGTGCGCCCGTGCCGACCGGTGCGCCGAACTTGTGCCCCGACAGGCTCAGCGCGACGAGTCCGGAGGAGCCCGCGGCCGTTCCCCGCCACCCGGCGAACGAGACGGGAACGTGTCCCACCGCACCGACCGCGTCGAGGTGGAGCGGCACCGCGGCATCCGCCGCCGCGGCGGCGAGCGCCGCGGCGTCCTGCACCGTGCCGACCTCGTTGTTCACGACGAGCGCGGTCGCGAGCGCCGCCGCGGAGAGATCCGCCGCCGAGAGATCCGCCGCGGAGGGTTCCGCTGCGGAGGCATCCACCCCCGCAAGCGCCGCCGCGAACTCCTCCGGATCGATACGCCCTACACCGTCGAGACCCACCGGACGCACCGCCGCGCCCTGCGTGGCGAGCCACGTGACCGTGTCGAGGGTCGCGTGGTGCTCGCCGTCAGGCAGCACCACGGCGTCCCGACCGGCCTCCCGCGCCCACCACAGACCCTTGAGCGCGAGGTTGATCGACTCGGTGCCGCCGCCCGTGAAGACGACCTCGATCGGCTCGCAGTCCAGACGCGCGGCGACCGCTTCGCGGGCGTCTTCGAGCAGCCGGCGCGCGGCCTGCCCCGACCCGTGCACCGACGAGGCGTTGCCGACCTCCGTCGCGGCGGCAATCCAGGCGTCCCGCGCGCTCGCACGCAGCGGCGCGGAGGCCGCGTGATCGAGGTAGATCATCCTTACTACTGTAGAGCGCATGGCCAGCTCGCTCCCGTCCGAATCCGCGCCCTTCCAGGGGTCCGTCTACGACGACCTCGGTGTCACCCTCGGCCCCGACGGCGGCACATTGCGGGTCTGGTCGGGCGCCGCGTCGAGCGTCGAGCTCGTGATCTTCGACGACACCGATCTCGACTGGATCACCGCGGTCGTGCCGCTCGAACCCGTCGGCGGCGGCGTCTGGCAGGCGACGACCGATGAGCTGGCGCTCGGAACCCGCTACGCCCTGCGTGTCGACGGTCCCTCCGGCCCGCGCAACACCTTCAATAAGGAGGCGCTCCTCATCGACCCCTACGCGCGCGGCCTCGTGCCGGTGCGCCGGGGCCAGTGGCGCGCCGTCGTCGTCGACAGCACACCCGACGAGCCGCTCGGCCCGCGCCCCGAGACGCCGCTCGACCGCACCGTCATCTACGAGGCGCACGTGACGGGCCTCACCAAGCGGCATCCGGGCGTTCCGCCCGCCCTGCACGGCACCTACGCCGGCCTCGGCCACCCCGCGACGATCGAGCATCTCACCGCACTCGGGGTGACCGCCGTCGAGCTGCTGCCGATCCACGCCTTCGAGACCGAGCCGCGCCTGCTCACCCAGGGGCTCACGAACTACTGGGGCTACAACACCGTGGGCTTCTTCGCCCCACACAGCGGCTATGCCACCGCCGCCTCCCGCGAGGCGGGGCCGCAGGCGGTGCTGCGCGAAGTGCAGCAGATGGTGCGGTCGCTGCACGCGGCGGGCATCGAGGTCATCCTCGACGTCGTCTACAACCACACCGCCGAGCTCAGCATCGGCGGTCCGCGCTCGAGCTTCCGCGGCATCGACAACGCCGCCTACTACCGGCAGCACGACGACGGCAGCTACATCGATGTGACCGGTTGCGGAAATTCGGTGGACACCTCGACGGATGCCGCGGCGCGCCTCGTCCTCGACTCGCTCGTCTACTGGGCAAACGAGGTCGGCGTCGACGGATTCCGCTTCGATCTCGCCCCCACCCTCGGCCGCGGCGCCGACCACGCGTTCGACCCCGACCATCCACTCCTGCGCGCGATCGTCGACGACCCGCGGCTCGCGGGGCGGAAGATGATCGCCGAGCCATGGGACGTGGGGCTCGGCGGCTGGCAGACCGGCGGGTTCGGGGCCGGCTGGAGCGAGTGGAACGACCGCTACCGCGATCGGGTGCGCAACTTCTGGCTGAGCGACGTCGACTACGCGCGCCGTGCGTCGACGCCGCCGGTCGGCGCGGGCGGGTTCGCGACCCGCCTCGCCGGCTCGTCGAACACGTTCAGCGCCGAGCGCGGTCCGCTCGCGAGCGTCAACTTCATCACCGCGCACGACGGGTTCACGCTCCGCGACCTCGTCTCCTACGACGTCAAGCACAACATGGGTAACGGCGAGCAGAACCGCGACGGCGCCGACACCAACCGCTCGTTCAACCACGGCGCCGAAGGCCCGACCGATGACCCGGGCATCCTGGCGACCCGACGGAAGGCCATGCGGAACCTCCTCGGCACGCTGCTGCTGTCGGCCGGCGTGCCGATGCTCACCGCGGGCGACGAGTTCGGACGCACGCAGCGCGGCAACAACAACGCGTACTGCCACGACTCCCCCCTCACCTGGATCGACTGGCAGCACGCCCCCTGGCAGGACGACCTGCTCGCCCACGCGCGCCGGCTCGTGCAGCTGCGGCACGAGAACCCCGCGCTCCGCCCCCGCCGGTTCGCGCACGAGGCCCGCACCGTGCCGAGCGCCTCGGTGATCGACTGGTACGACGAGCACGGCGAGACGATGTCGCCCGAGCGGTGGACGAACCCCGCCCACCGCACCCTGCAGTACGACGCCGAATCGACTCCCGAGAACGAGGCCCCGAACCGCATCCTCCTCGTCGTGCACGGCAACGAGCGCCCGATCGACGTCACGCTCCCCCGCCTCGACCGGGTCGCGGGGTACACGTCGCTGTGGTCGAGCGTTCCCGAACGGCCCGACGAGAGCCTCGCGGTGCTCGCCCCGGGCTCGGTGATCGCCCTGCCCGGCACGGCGCTGCACCTGTTCCGGATGGAGCCCTGTTCCGAATGACGCGAGCGCGGCGGTAGGTTCGAGACGTGGCCACCACGACGAGATCCTCCGCCCCCCGACCGGCACGCGGCCCGCGCATCGATGCCTCCGGTTCGCGCAGCGACGCACCCGCACTGCGCAGCGTCTCGCAGATCCCGCTCCGGCCCGCCGAGGCGTGGCAGAGCGACCCCGACACGCGCACCGGCCGCATCCCGCTGACCCTCCCGCGCCCGGCCGCGCCCGATCCCGGGTTCCGCCCGTCGGCGTACGCGGGCGAGGCGGTGCCCTTCCAGGTGACCGCGTTCCGCGAGGGACACGACCTCATCGGCGTGCACGTGCGCCTTACCTCACCCTCCGGCGCCGAGTCGCTGCACCGGCTCGCGGCGCTCGACGACGGCTTCGACCGCTGGCGCACCCTCATCGCCCCGCTCGAGCAGGGCGTCTGGACGTTCCGCTTCGAGGCCTTCGCCGACGACGTCGCCACGTGGCAGCACGCCGCCGAGCTGAAGATCGCCGCCGGCGTCGACACCGCCCTCATGCGCGAGATCGGCGCGCGGCTGTTCACCGCCGCAGCGACCGAGAAGGACCGGGGCGCCGCCCAGACGCGCGCGCTGACGGCCGCGGCGGCGACGCTGCGCGATGAGGATGCCTCGGACGAGGCCGCCCTCGCGGTCGTGCGTGACCCGCAGCTGGCCGAGTTCTTCCGCGAGCGTCCGCTGCGCTCGCTCCTCACCCTCGGCGAGGACCGTGAGCTGCTCGTCGAGCGCGAGCGCGCGGGCGTCGGCGCCTGGTACGAGTTCTTCCCACGGTCCGAGGGCGCGAAGCGCCGGAAGGACGGCACGATCGCGAGCGGCACCTTCCGCACCGCCACCAAGCGCCTCCCGGCCGTCGCCGCGATGGGGTTCGATGTGCTCTACCTGCCGCCCATCCATCCGATCGGCGAGGTGAACCGCAAGGGCCCGAACAACGCGCTCGTCGCCGGTCCCGGCGACCCGGGCTCGCCGTGGGCGATCGGCTCCGCCGCGGGCGGACACGACACTGTGCACCCCGACCTCGGGACGCTCGCCGACTTCCGCGCGTTCGTGCGCGCGGCCCGCGTCGAGGGGCTCGAGATCGCCCTCGACCTCGCCCTGCAGGCGGCGCCCGACCACCCCTGGGTGACAGCCCATCCGGAGTGGTTCACCACGCTTCCCGACGGGTCGATCGCCTTCGCCGAGAACCCGCCGAAGAAGTACCAGGACATCTATCCGGTCAACTTCGACAACGACCCGGACGGCATCCGCGCCGAGGTGCTGCGGATCGTACGGCACTGGATCGCGCAGGGCGTGAAGATCTTCCGCGTCGACAACCCGCACACCAAGCCCCTGCAGTTCTGGGAGTGGCTGATCGCGGAGGTGAACGCCGAAGACCCGGACGTCGTCTTCCTCGCCGAGGCGTTCACCCGCCCCGCTCCGCTGCTGGGCCTCGCCCAGGCCGGGTTCCAGCAGAGCTACTCGTACTTCACCTGGCGCAACACCAAGGCCGAGCTCGAGGAGTTCCTGCAGTGGATCTCGGGTGAGACCGCCGACGTGATGCGGCCGAACCTCTTCGTCAACACCCCCGACATCCTCACCGAGTACCTGCAGTACGGCGGCCGCCCCGCGTACAAGGTGCGCGCCGCGCTCGCCGCGACCGGCAGTGCGTCGTACGGGGTCTACGCCGGCTACGAGCTGATCGAGAACATCGCCCGGCCCGGCTCCGAAGAGAACATCGACAACGAGAAGTACGAGTACAAGCTGCGCGACTGGGCGGCGGCGGATGCCGCGGGCACCACCCTGGCGCCCTACCTGACGCGGCTGAACGAGATCCGGCGCGCCCATCCGGCGCTCCGCCAGCTGCGCGGGCTCACCGTGCACTGGAGCGATGACGAGGCCATCCTCGTCTACAGCAAGCACATCGACGGGGCCCTGACCGAATCGGGCGAGTCTGACACGATCATCGTCGTCGCCAACGTCGACCCGCACTCGGCGCGCCAGACGATGGTCCACCTCGACACGACGGTGTGGGGCGTCCCGCGCGGCGCCGACTACGAGGTCGAAGACCTCATCACCGGGGCCGTCTGGACGTGGAACCAGGATGCCTTCGTCCGCCTCGACGCGTTCGCCGAACCCGTCCACATCCTGCACGTGAGGAAGACCCGATGAGCACCGTTTCGGACCAGGTCCTCGACACCGTCGCCGACGGCTCCTACCACGCCCCGCACGACGTGCTCGGGCCGCACCAGCAGGCGGATGGGTCGTGGGTGATCCGGGCGCGCCGCCCGCTGGCGAAGACGGTCACCGCCGTCACCTCGGACGGGCGGAGCGTGCCCCTCACCCACGTTCGCGGCGGGGTCTGGGAGGGCGCGACGGACACGCAGCCGACGGCCTACGAGCTCGTCGCGACCTACGACGACGGCACCGAGTTCCGCAGCGACGATCCGTACCGGCATCTGCCGACCCTCGGCGAGGTCGACCAGTACCTCATCGGCGAGGGCCGGCACGAGCAGCTCTGGGACGTGCTCGGCGCCCACGTGCACCACTACACCGGGGTGACCGGCGTCTCGTTCGCCGTCTGGGCGCCGCGCGCGCGAGCCGTGCGTGTCGTCGGGGACTTCAACGGCTGGGACGGCCGCTCGCACGCGATGCGCAGCCTCGGCTCGACCGGCGTGTGGGAGCTGTTCGTCCCGGGGCTCGCCGCGGGAACGACGTACAAATACGAGATCCTCACCCCGCACGACGGCTGGATCCTGAAGGCCGACCCGATGGCCCAGTGGGCGGAGGTGCCGCCGGCGACGGCGTCGGTCGTCACCGAGTCGTCGTACACGTGGGGCGACGACGAGTGGATGGCCGCGCGAGCGCGCCGCTCGCCCACCGACCAGCCGATGTCGACCTACGAACTGCATCTCGGCTCGTGGCGCCCGGGCCTCGGCTACCGCGACGCGGCGCAGCCCCTCATCGACTTCCTGACCGAGGTGGGCTACACGCACGTCGAGTTCCTGCCGCTCGCCGAGCACCCGTTCGGCGGCTCGTGGGGGTACCAGGTCTCGGGCTACTACGCGCCGACGAGCCGGTTCGGCACGCCCGACGACCTCCGCTACCTCATCGATCGGCTCCACCAGGCGGGCTTCGGCGTCATCATGGACTGGGTGCCGGGGCATTTCCCGAAGGATGCCTTCGCGCTCGCCCGCTTCGACGGCGAACCGCTCTACGAGCACCCCGACCCCCGCCGCGGCGAGCACAAGGACTGGGGCACGCTGATCTTCGACTACGGCCGCAACGAGGTGCGGAACTTCCTCGTCGCGAACGCGCTGTACTGGTTCGAGGAGTTCCACGTCGACGGACTGCGCGTCGACGCCGTGGCATCCATGCTCTATCTCGACTACTCGCGCAACGAGGGCGAGTGGGAGCCGAACATCTACGGCGGCCGGGAGAACCTCGAGGCGATCCGGTTCCTGCAGGAGGTCAACGGCACCGCCTACAAGCGCTACCCCGGCATCGCGATGATCGCCGAGGAGTCGACGAGCTACCCCGGCGTGACGGCGCCGACCAGCGAGGGCGGCCTCGGCTTCGGGTTCAAGTGGAACATGGGCTGGATGAACGACACGCTCGTCTACTTCCAGCGCGACCCGATGTACCGCGCACACCACGAGGGCGAGCTGTCGTTCTCGTTCGTCTACGCCTTCAGCGAGCGCTTCGTGCTGCCGATCAGCCACGACGAGGTCGTGCACGGCAAGGGCACCCTGTTCACCCGCATGCCGGGCGACCACTGGCAGAAGCTCGCGAACGTCCGCGCCTTCCTCGCCTACATGTGGGGGCACCCCGGCAAGCAGCTGCTGTTCATGGGGCAGGATTTCGGCCAGCTCTCGGAATGGTCGGAGAGCCGGGGTCTCGACTGGTGGATGCTGGATCAGCCGCCGCACCGGCAGCTGCTCGACTTCGTCGGCGCGATGAACCGCGTCTACCGCGAGCAGGCCCCGCTCTGGTCGCGCGACAGCGACGGCGCCGCCTTCCGGCGCCTCGGTGAGCCGAGCTGGAACCCGAACGTCATCGCGTTCTCACGGGTCGACCACCACGGCAACACGGTCGCGATCATCTGCAATTTCTCCGGTACGCCGATCGAGGACTACGCGCTCGACCTGCCCGCCGCGGGCGAGTGGACGGAGCTGCTGAACTCCGACGCGCAGCAGTACGGCGGGTCGGGCGTCGGCAACCTCGGCGTCGTGCACGCCGACGAGAACGGTCGCGCCACGATGGTGCTGCCGCCGCTCGGCGTGCTCTGGCTCGGCAAGTCGGCCGGCTGACACGGCGCCCGGCCGGGTCGGAGGCGCCGGCGGCGCCTCAGCAGCGCGGCCGGCGCGTCAGCACACGCGTCAGAACAGCAGGCTCGCGAGGCGCCCGCGCGCGCGGATGACCCGCGCATCGGCGTCGCCGACGAGCCCGAAGAGCTCCAGCAGGCGCTCGCGCACGGGAGCGCGCTCGTCGGCGGGAAGCTCGGCGAACAGATCCAGCAGACGCTCGAACGCGTCATCGACGTGGCCGCCGGCCAGGTCGAGGTCGGCGACGGCGAACTGCGCGTCGACATCGCGCGGCGCGGCGGCCGCGGCGGCGCGCGCCTCCTGCAGATCGAGGTGCTGCACGCGGTCGAGCAGTCGCACCTGGCCGAGACCCGCACGGGCCTGGTCGTCGCGGGGGTTCTCGGCCAGCGCCGCCTCGTACGCCGTCACGGCGCGGGCGTAGTCGCCCGCTTCAATCGCGTCGAACGCCTCCTGATGCAGCGGCGGCAGCGCCGGCTCGTCGGGCTCGGATGCCGAGGCATCCGCCTCTCCGCCCTCGCCGCGCGGGACGACACCCGTCACACCGTGTTGGGCCGCCAGCTGCAGCAGCTGGCCGAACACCTCGCGCACCTGCTCTTCGGGCACGGCACCGGTGAACAGCGGCACGGGCTGGCCGGCGACGAGCGCGACGACCATCGGGATCGACTGCGCGCGGAAGCCCTGCGCGAGCTGCGGGTTCGCGTCGACGTCGACCTTCGCGAGCACGAGGCGCCCGTCGAGCTCGGTGACGACCTTCTCGAGCACGGGGCTCAGCTGCTTGCACGGCCCGCACCACTCCGCCCAGAGGTCGACGACGACCGGCACGGTGCGGGAGAGCTCGAGCACCTGACCGAACGTCGCGTCGGTCACGTCGAAGACGAGCGAGGGGCTGCCGGATGCCGGCGCGTGGCCGGTCGGGGAGGCGGGAGCCGCGGCGCGCGAGCGCAGGGCCGACAGGTCGACGGCGCCGCGCAGCACGGCACCCGGACGGGGATCGCTCATCAGCTGACCACCTTCGATTGGAGGATGTTGGACGAGTACCCGAGGAGGCTGATGCGCTCCTTGGAGCTCTGAGACGGGACGAAGAAGAACAGCTGGTTCGCATACGTCGTCGTGAACCCGGTCGCCGACTGCGTCACACCGGTGAGCGTCTGCACGATGGGGTTGTTGTCGACCTTGATCACCGCGTCGGTGTTGGTCGGCACGACCGTGTCGATGTCGTCGACCGTCACGGCGACGATCGCGCCGGAGTCGAGGGTTGCGAGGGCGACCGGCTTCTGCGTCCCCGCGGTCGCCGCGAAGGTCAGAGACCCGGTCTGCGCGCCGGTCTGGTTGAAGTCGTTGAGGCGCTGCGTGCGGTTGGCGTCGAGCTGCGTCTGGAACGCGTCGTCGGCGGAGTCGAACAGCGCCGCATACTCGCTGCCGGTCCCCTTCGTCAGCACGTCGGCGTACGCGGCGGCGAGTCCATCGGGAGCGATCGCAAGGAACGGTGAATCGGCCGGGATCGGGATCGCGCCGACGTAGGCGGGGGCGAGGTTCAGCTCGGTGTCCGAGGTGAGCGTCGCGATCGAGGTGAGCTGGTACGGCGACCACGGGTCCTGCTGCGAGACGCTCAGGATCTGGTCGGCCGACTCGGCGCCGCCCTCGGTTCCCCCCGCGGCGACGGCGAAGAAGGTGCGCGGCCACTCGTCGTTCGCCTCGGGCAGGATCACCTGCAGGTCGCCGCTCGGAATGGCCGGAACAGCCGGCTCGTCGGCGATCGCGCCGCGGAGCGTGTAGTTGGTCTCCCGGACGGCCAGGGCGGTGCCGGCGAGGCGGACGGAGGCGGCGGTGGCGTCGCGCGCCTCGTCGGCGGCGGCGACCGCGGTCGAGATGCGACCGACGATCCGCTCGGCCTGCGTCTCGGTCACCACGGGGCTGCCCTGGTCGTCGGGCACGACGACGCTCGCGCTCGCCGAAGGTGTCGGGCTCGCCGCCGGCTGCGGCCAGGCATCCGGAGTGCACCCGGTGATCAGCAGCGCACCGGCCGCGACGAGCGGGAGGGCCACGAACGACTTCTTCCCCCGGGTGAGCCTGCGACGCGCGGTCGTGGCGCTGATGACGCCCTTGTCCGACCCTTCGACGGAGAGGTCGATCGGCTCGGTGACCGGGAGCGGCACGCCCTTGCGGCGGGGCCCGCGCGAGCGGCGCGCGTGCCGCACGCCGAGCACGTAGAGGACGAGACCGACCACGAGCAGGATCGATCCGCCGACGATCAGCGGACCGGCCCACGGCGTCGACGAGCGCACCGGCCACGTCAGGCTCAGCGAACGCGGAGCGGGCTCAACGCCGTCGGTGGCGACCAGCAGGCTCATGTCGGCGGGCAGCTGCAGCGGCGTGATGAGCACGTCCTTCTGCTGGAACTCGTCGAGCCACAGGTCGGAGCCGACCGGGGTGAGCGGGGCGGCGTCGGCCGCGGGCGGGTCGGCGGCGGCGATGGATGACGACGTGATCGCGCCATCGTCGACACCGACCTCGGTGTAGTCGGCGCGCGCGAGCCACGCCTTCATGTCGGCGGTGCGGGCGTAGGCGGCGAAGATCGTGCCGTCGCCCTGCACGCGCAGGTTCTGCGAGCCGTCGTGACTCGTGAGCACCGAGCCGTCGATCAGCACGTACGGCGCGTCGCCGGCGACCTCGATCGCCTGGCTCTGCGACTTCGGACCCTCGAAGATCGTGCGCTGGGCGATGCCCGCACCGATCATGAGAGCAGCCAGCACGAAAGCGGCCACAGCCCACACGAAACGCACGAATCACACCTCCCTGCGCTCCACGGCGGGGTCCGGGAGCACACACTCGACGTTCCAGACTAGCGAAATCGACCTGAGCGTGGACCGGGAGGCTGTCAAGCCCCGCGTGGGAACACGCCCGCGCCGCTAACGTGCGTAATCTGAGCACCGAACCGCCATTCCGAGGAGTCCGCGTGAAGCTGCAACAACCGTTCCGCACGGCCGTGATCGCCACGCTCGGCGTGGGCGTCGGCATGCTGATCATCATGAGCGTGCAGTCGCTGTCCACGATCCTGCTCTACGTCGGCACCGCCCTCTTCCTCGCGCTGGGTCTCGACCCGGCCGTGTCGTGGCTCGAGCGCAAGGGGCTCCCCCGCTGGGCGGCGCTGCTGATCACGTTCGCCGTGGTGCTCGCGGTGTTCGCCGGGATCATCCTCATCGTCATCCCCGTGCTCATCGGTCAGATCTCGCAGCTGGCCACGCAGATCCAGGGGCTCGTGGAGCGCATCGTCAACGGGTCGTGGAACCCAGTCGACGAGTTCAGCGCGTGGCTGCACGGCACCTTCCCGGCGCTCGACGTCGACAAGGTGTTCGGCTACATCTCCGACTGGTACAACAGCCTCGACTTCGGCCAGATCGGCTCGGTCGCCGGCAACACGATCCTCGGCATCGGCGCGGGCATTATCGCCGGTTTCACGGGCGCCCTGATCGTCCTGATCCTGACGATCTACTTCGCCGCCTCCACGCCGAACCTCAAGGTCGCCGTCGCGCAGCTCGTGCCCGCCTCCAAGCGCGCGCGCTTCGTCGATCTCGCCGACCAGATCACCGCGTCGGTCGGCTACTACGTCATGGGGCAGGTGACCCTCGGCGTCATCAACGGGGTGCTGAGCGCGATCTTCCTGACGATCATCCAGGCGCCCTTCCCCGCGGTGCTCGCCGTGATCGCGTTCTTCTTCTCCCTGATCCCGCTCGTCGGAACGCTCACGGGTTCGACGATCATCGTGCTCGTCTGCCTGATCCCCGGGCTCGGGTCGCCGCGGACGGCGCTCGTCGCCCTCATCTACTACGCGATCTACATGCAGGTCGAGGCGTACATCCTCTCCCCGCGCATCATGAACCGCGCCGTCTCGGTGCCGGGCGCCGTCGTCGTCATCGCGGCCCTCGCCGGCGGTTCGCTGCTGGGTCTGCTCGGCGCGCTCGTCGCGATCCCGGTGGCGGCGAGCATCCTCATCATCTACCGACAGGTGATCGTCCCGCGGCAGAACGAGCGCTGAGCGGCGGCTGAGCCGCTGCTGAGTAGGAGCCCTACGCGTCGCCGTCCCAGTCGGTCGGCAGCGGCAGAGCGTCGGGGTTCACGGCCGCGACGATCTCGGTGAGCACCCGCCGGGTCTGACTCTCCCCCACCCACAGGTGCTTGCCGCCCTCGACGGCGATCACCGTCGCCTGCGGCACCGCCGCGAAGCGCTCGCGCGCCTCGTCGGGGCGCAGATAGTCGTCGAACTCGGGCACGACGACGACCATCCGCCGCCCGTCGCCCGCCCACGCCGCGACCTCCTCGTCCGTGGCCCGGTGCAGCGGCGGCGAGAGCAGGATGACGCCATCGACGTCGTGGTCCCTGCCGTACTTCAGGGCGAGCTCCGTGCCGAACGACCAGCCCACGAGCCAGGGCCGGGGCAGCGCACGCTCGCGCACCAGGTCCATCGCGGCGGCGACGTCGAAAGCCTCCGCCTGACCCCCGTCGAAGGCGCCCTCGCTCGTGCCGCGCGGCGAGGTGGTGCCGCGGGTGTTGAAGCGGAGCACAGCGAGATCGGCGAGGGCGGGCAGGCGCGCCGCCGCCTTGCGGAGGATGTGCGAGTCCATGAACCCGCCCGCGGTGGGCAGCGGATGCAGGGTCACGAGCGTCGCGACGGGGTCGCCGCGCTCGGGCAGGGCGAGCTCGCCGACGAGCGTCAGGTCGTCGAGCGTGTGCAGCTCGATCTCTTCGCGCCGTGCCGGCAGCAGCACCGGTCCGCGGATCTCCATGTCAGCCGATCCTCCAGCAGTTCGTGTGCCAGTGCCGACGCGCGGCGAGGTCGGCGGCGTCGCCCAGCACGCCATCGGCGCGCCACACCACCACGTGCGCGACACCGGGTGTGACGTCCCGCCCGCATCCGGGGCAGGTGTAGGTCTTCTGCGCCGACGCGGCGCTCACAGGCTGCACCGTCCAGGTGACGCCGCGGCGCGTCTCGGTGCGCTTCCAGCCGGCCAGAAGGCGGCCGAGCGAGTCGTCTTCGGGCTCGCGACGACGACGGTTCGCGCGAGGCATCCGATCAGTACCAGCCACTTGACTGCGAATGCCCCCACGCGCCGCACGGGGTGCCGTAGCGGCCGGAGATGTAGCCGAGGCCCCACGCGACCTGGGTCGCCGGGTTCGTCTCCCAGTCGGCGCCGGCGGAGGCCATCTTGTTGCCCGGGAGGGCCTGAGGGATGCCGTAGGCACCGCTGCCGGAGTTGTAGGCGTTGACCCGCCAGCCCGACTCCTTGCTCCACAGAGCCACGAGGCACGCGAACTCCTCGTCGCCCCAGCCGCGCTCCTGCACCATCGAGTAGGCGACCGCCTGGGCGGTGCCCGGGTCGGGCGAGACGAAGGGCGGGGTCCACGCGGCCGACGCCGTCGAGGACTCTTCGACAGCCGTCGGTGTCGGCGTGGGCGTCGGCTTCGGCGCGACGTAGACCGTGTAGACCATGCCGTCTCGGCCGAGCGACACGCTCTGGTCGCTGCGCGCCAGGTACGACTGGGCGTCGGCGATGGTGCCGGCGTAGAGCGAGAGCGGGTCGAGCTCGGCGGCCTCGGCCTGCGTGGTCGACGCGCTCAGCGGACCGATGTACGCGACACCGAAGGCCGCGACCGCGAACAGGGCGAAGACGCTCATGACGCCGCGGCGCCGCGACCAGCGCGGCGCGGGCGCAGCCGCACGCGCGGGCGTGCTGCGCAGGGCAGTGCTGCGCAGGGCAGTGCTGCGCAGGGCGGGCGGCGAACTCGTCGGGTCGGCCGCGGGTGTCAGCTCGGCGTCGGAAGTCACAGTGCGACGAGTCTATCGGCCCCGTCACACGACGGCGAGCATCACCTCGACGACGGCGTCGAGCACCGCGTCGACCTGCGCCTCGCTGTAACCGCGGCGCTGCATGCGGAACGCGACGGACCGCACCTGGTCGACGGTGACGGGCTCACCGTCCTCGAGGAACCGGGCGATCTTGTCAGCGACGAGGTCCACCTCGTCGATGCGGTAGCCGTAGCGCAGCAGCCCGACCCGGCGGAAACGGTGCCGCTTGGGCCGTGTCAGCCGGTCGAGCACCTCCTGCGCGAGCTTGCGCGACTGACCCACCCAGGCGCGGGCACCGGCCCGGCCGAGCGCGTGCTCACGCTCGCGCGCCGCGAAGGCATCCTCGATCCGGCCGAGGGCCGCGTCGACGGCGGCGATCTGGTAGCCGTGCCGGACGAGCGGGAACGCCACCGTGCGCACGGTGGTCGCGTCGACATCGGTCTGATCGGGTGACTCGAACGCCGCCCGGGCACGCACGAGGAACGCGTCGACGTCCTCGGCGCGGTAGCCCTTCTGGCGGCCCGTGGCGCGCGGGAAGGGGACGGTTTCGGTCGCGGTCTGAACGGTCATGCACCCACCAAGCCCACCAGGGGAGAGAACAGGAAATACAGCGCCAGCGCGGCGCCGGCGGAGGGGAGGATCGAGTCGAGACGGTCGAGCACGCCGCCGTGTCCGGGCAGCCACGAGCTCATGTCCTTGATGCCCAGGTCGCGCTTGATCATCGACTCGCCGAGATCGCCCACCGTCGCGCAGCCGAGGATCACGACGCCGAAGACGAGGCCGACCCACCACGGCGCCCGCAGCACGAACATCGTGTAGAGCACGGCCGCGATCGTCGTGGCGAGGGCTCCCCCGGCGAAGCCCTCCCAGGTCTTCTTCGGGCTGATCCGCGGGGCCATCGGGTGCGAGCCGAAGGCCAGCCCGCTCGCGTAGGCGCCCGTGTCGGCCGCGACGACGACGATGAGCATGCCGAGCACCCACAGCTCACCCTGGTCCTGGCGCAGCAGCACGAGGGCGAGCGAGGCGAGGAAGGGCAGGTACAGCGGCACGAAGCCGGTGACGAGGATGTCGGTGAGCACATCGCCGTAGCGGCGCCCATCACGGGCGGCCATCTGCGCGAGCATCCGCCACACGATCACGGCGGCGACGCACGCGAAGGTGATCACCCAGTGCGTCCAGTGGCCGAGGAAGAACCCCGACAGCATGATGATCGCCCCGGCGACCAGCTGCGGCACGACGTCGATCCGGCGTCCTGCGGCCTCCAGCGCCCGGGCGAACTCGAACACGCCGAGCAGGCACACCAGCAGGGCGAAGATGAGAAACAGCCACTTCACGAACAGCAGCGAGGCGAGCACCACCGCGCCCACGGCGAGGCCGATGAGGATCGCCATGAGGAGGTTCCGGCCGGTGCGCTCGTTGATGCGGTCCTGCACCTGCTCGAAATCCGCGCGGGCGCGATCGAACTGCTGCTCGAACTCGCTGCGCGCCGCGCGCACGTGATCGTGGAACGCCGAGGAGTTGTCGGCCTGCCGACGGGCCTCCCCCCGGCTGAGGGGGGTGTCCTCGCCCGCGGCGGGTTCGCCGGAGGGATCGGTCATCGCCTCACACCTCGAGAAGTTCAGCCTCTTTGCGCTTGAGTGCCTCGTCGATCTCGTCGACGTGCGCGCGGGTGATCTGGTCGAGCTCCTTCTCGGCGCGCACGAGGTCGTCCTCGCCGACGTCGCTCTTCAAGGCATCCAGTTCGTCCTTGGCCTTGCGGCGGATGCCCCGGAGGTGCACCTTCGCGTCCTCGCCCTTCGTGCGGACGAGCTTGACGTACTCCTTGCGGCGCTCGGCGGTGAGCTCGGGCATCGTGACCCGCACGAGGTTGCCGTCGTTGGTGGGGTTCACGCCGAGGTTCGGGATGTCGCGGATCGCCTGCTCGATCGCTTTCAGCGCCGACTTGTCGTACGGCGTGACGACGAGCGTGCGCGCCTCGGGGGCGTTCAGCGAGGCGAGCTGCGACAGCGGCGTGGGAGAGCCGTAGTAGTCGACCATCACCTTCTGGAACAGCTGGGGGTTGGCGCGTCCCGTGCGCACGGTCGCGAAGTCGTCCTTCGCGGCCTCGACGGCGCGGTCCATGCGTGCGGACGTGTCGGCCAGGGTCTCGGCGATCACGGTCACTCCATTCGTTGTTGCGTCGGGGAAAGTCTAGTGCGGGGAGGTGGCGCCGCTCAGACGGTGACGAGCGTGCCGATCCGCTCGCCGAGGAGCGCGCGGGTCACATTGCCGGCCGGCTCCATGCCGAACACGCGCATATCGATGCCGTTGTCCATGCAGAGGCTGAAGGCGGTCGAGTCGACGACCTTGAGACCGCGCTGCAGGGCGTCCTGGTAGGTGATCTCGTCGATCTTGGTGGCCGAGGCATCCTTGTTCGGATCGGCCGTGTACACGCCGTCGACGCCGTTCTTGGCGACGAGCACCTCGTCGGCGCCGATCTCGAGGGCGCGCTGGGCGGCGACGGTGTCGGTGGAGAAGTAGGGCAGGCCCGCCCCAGCGCCGAAGATCACGACGCGGCCCTTCTCGAGGTGCCGCTCGGCACGGCGCGGGATGTACGGCTCGGCGACCTGGGTCATCGAGATCGCGGACTGCACGCGCGTGGCGGCACCCGCCTGCTCGAGGAAGTCCTGCAGGGCGAGAGCGTTCATGACGGTGCCGAGCATGCCCATGTAGTCGGCGCGCCCGCGGTCCATGCCGCGCTGGCTGAGCTCGGCGCCGCGGAAGAAGTTGCCCCCGCCGACGACGATCGCGACCTCGACGCGGTCGACCGCCGCGGCGATCTCTCGCGCGATCTGTCCGACGACGTCGGGGTTGACGCCGAGCTGGCCGCCCCCGAACGCCTCTCCGGACAGCTTCAGCAAGACGCGGCGGCGTCCGGTGTTCTCATCGATCACGGGGGGTTCCTCTCGTCGGGATGCAGACTATCGAAGCCGGCAAGGGAAAGGGGTCCGCATCCTCGCGAATGCGGACCCCCGGAAGCGACTTACGCGCCGACCTTGAAGCGGGCGAAGTCGGTGATCGTGATCCCGGCATCGTCAGCGACCTTCGCGACGGACAGCTTGTTGTCCTTCGCGTAGTCCTGGTCGAGCAGGGCGACCTGCTTGAAGAACGCGTTCACGCGGCCCTCGACGATCTTCGGCAGGGCAGCCTCGGGCTTGCCCTCGTTGCGGGAGATCTCGGTGACGATCTCGCGCTCCTTCTCGACCTCGTCCGCGGGAACGTCGTCACGCGAGAGGTAGGTGGGGTTGGCGAACGAGATGTGCTGCGCGATCGAGCGCGCGGTCTCGGCGTCGTCGCCCGTGTAGACGAGCACCACGCCGACCTGCGGGGGCAGGTCCTTGCTGGTCTTGTGCAGGTAGATCTCGAACTTGTCGCCCGAGAGCGTGCGCACGCGACGCAGTTCGACCTTCTCGCCGATGATGGCGGCCTCGTCGGAGATCAGCTCTGCGACGGTCTGGTCGCCGGCGGGGGCGGCGAGGGCCGCCTCGACCGAGTCGGCGTCGACGGCGGCGGCCGCCTCGAGCACCTTGTCGGCGAGCGCGATGAAGCGCTCGTTCTTCGCGACGAAGTCGGTCTCGGTGTTCAGCTCGATGATGGTGACCTTGTCGCCGTGGGCGACCGCGGTCACGAGGCCTTCGCTGGTCGACCGGTCGGCGCGCTTGGCGTTGCCCTTCGCGCCCTTCAGGCGCAGGATCTCAACGGCCTTCTCGAGGTCGCCGTCGGCCTCCTCGAGCGCCTTCTTGGTGTCGACCATGCCCGTGCCCAGCTGCTCGCGCAGCGTCTTGATGTCGGCGATGGTGAAGTTTGCCATGGGTGGTGGCTCCTTGAATCGTGGTGAGTGGATGACGGTGCGGGATCGCCGCGCAGGGCGACGATCCCGCACCGGGAAAGGGGTGTGAGCCTTACTCGGCGGCGACGGCCGCGGCGTCGCCTTCGGCCTTCGCCTCGGCGCCCGCCTCGTCGGCGGCCGACTCGGTGGCGATGGTCTCGACCTCGGCGACGTTCTCGACGACCTCGGCCTCTTCGGCCGCGGCCTCGGTCGCGTCAGCGACCTCGGCGGTGTTCGCCGACGACTGGTCGGCCGAGCCCTGCTCGAGCAGCTCGCGCTCCCAGTCGGCGAGCGGCTCGGCCTCGGTGGCCTCGTCGGTCGGGTTGTGGCGCTGGATGAGGCCCTCGGCGGCGGCGTCGGCGATGATGCGGGTGAGCAGGCCCACCGAGCGGATCGCGTCGTCATTGCCCGGGATCGGGAACTGGAACTCGTCGGGGTCGGCGTTCGTGTCGAGGATGCCGATCACGGGGATGCCGAGCTTCTTGGCCTCGTCGATGGCGAGGTGCTCGCGCTTGGCGTCGACGACCCAGATCGCCGAGGGCGTCTTCTGCAGGTTGCGGATGCCGCCGAGCGACTTGTGCAGCTTGTCGAGCTCGCGCTTCTTGAGGAGGAGCTCCTTCTTGGTGAAGCCCGAGTCGGCGGGGTTGTCGAAGTCGAGCTCCTCGAGCTCCTTCATGCGCGCGAGGCGCTTGGACACCGTCTGGAAGTTGGTGAGGAGGCCACCGAGCCAGCGCTGGTTGACGTAGGGCTGGCCGACGCGCGTCGCCTGCTCGGCGATGACTTCCTGGGCCTGCTTCTTGGTGCCGACGAACAGGACCGTGCCGCCATGGGCGACGGTCTCGCGGACGTACTCGTACGCCTTGTCGATGTAGCCGAGCGACTGCTGCAGGTCGATGATGTGGATGCCGGAGCGCTCCGTCAGAATGAAGCGCTTGACTTTCGGGTTCCACCGGCGGGTCTGGTGTCCGAAGTGCACGCCGCTGTCGAGCAGCTGGCGAATGGTGACGACGGCCATGGCCGTTCTCCTTTGTTCTGGGTTCATGCTCGGCCGGTCGGCCGATGCTCCTGGTGCCCGGCGCACACCCGCTCCCCGCCGGAGCGGTGAGACCTCAGGGTGTGGATGCCACGCGACCGGATGTGATCCGGCACGCGCTCTGGGCACGCGTAGTCACCCCGACGAGCGGGGTGCGACTTCCAGTGTATCAGCCGGCGCCCTCTGCGGCGGGTCATCGGCGGGCGCCCCTCCCCAGCACTTCCTGCTCGGCGCCTCCTCCCCAGCGCGTCGATCCGCGGATCCGTCCACAGATCCGCCGAATGCCCGCGCATCCCTCCGGCGACGGCGGGACAGTGAGGGGGTGAATCCACGAGGAGCCCGGCGGTCTCGCCACCCCGCGCGCGGGGCGCTGCACGCGGTCGTCGTGGTCGCGCTGCTCGTCGCGGCGCCGGCGGCGGCCTCGGCATCCACCGCCGCTCCGCCGTCGTCGCCTTCGGAGGCGTTCGCCGCGGCGACGGAGCCGGCGCTCGCGGGCTGGCAGTGGCCGGTCGAACCGCCGCGCATCATCGCCGCGTTCGTCGCCCCGCCGCACCCGTACGGGCCTGGCCACCGAGGGATCGATCTCGCCGCACCCTCCGGCACCGAGGTGCACGCGCCCGCCGCCGGGACGATCGCGTTCGTCGGCGCGGTCGCCGGGCGCGGCGTCGTGACGATCGACCACGGCGACGGTCTCGTGACCACCCTCGAGCCGGTGGCCCTCGGCACGGCCGCGCGGGTCGCGATCGGCGACGCGGTCGCGGCCGGGGACGTCGTCGGCGTGGCGGATTCCGGGGGCCACACCCCGTTCGGCGCGGTGCACTTCGGAGTGCGCCGGCACGGCGAGTACATCAACCCGATGCTGCTGCTCGGAAGTGTGCCGCGGGCCGTGCTGCTGCCCTGTTGCTGAGACCGGCGGCGTCAAGACCCGGGATAGGTGTTGCTCTCGCCGGCGACCGTGACGGAGCCGACGGACGCCGCGTCGACGGTGTTGCTGTTGCCCGTGATGCGGAGCGACCCTACCTCGCCCGTGACGGCGAGGGTGTTGCGGTCGCCGCGGACGGTCACGCTGCCCGCGAGGGTCGCGTCGACGCGGTTCGCCTGGCCTTCGATCGTCACGGCCGACACCTCGCTCGCGGTGATCGTGTTGCCTTCGCCGCGGACGGTGACGCCCGGGGCGGTCGCCCCGCCCGCGGTGCCGTCGGTTCCGGCACCGTCCAGCCGCACCGTCAGCGTCGATCCCTGCACCACGATCTGCCCGCAGTCACCGGAGACGACGTAGGCGCTACCCTCCCCCGCGATCGTCGCGGTGCCGCCCGCGCAGGCGACCGCCGTCTCGGCGGCGCCGGTTCCGGTGCCGCCCGAGGCGTCGGGCGAGGCGGGCGTGACGCCGGGCGTCGCCGACGACGTGGCCGGTGAAGTGGGCAGCACGGTGAGGCGCGGCTCGGGACTGTCGGTGCACGCCGTGGTCAGCAGAGCGGCGAGCGCGAGCGCGACGGTGATCGGGGCGTGCCGGTTCTTCATCACAGCAGGCTAACCCGGTCTGTGCGCTCGTCGTCCCGCCGCAGGCCGAGCATCTCAGGCGCGCGGATGGGCGAGCCGGTAGGCGGCAGTCAGCTTCTCGGAGGAGACGTGCGTGTAGATCTGAGTGGTGCCGAGGCTCGCGTGGCCGAGGAGCTCCTGCACGGTGCGGAGGTCGGCCCCGCCGTCGAGCAGATGCGTGGCGGCGGAGTGGCGCAGCGCGTGCGGTCCGATGGTGTCGGCGCCGACGGCGGGGGCGAGCGCGCGCGAGACGATGTCGTAGGCGGCGCGCGTGCCGAGCCGTCCGCCGCGCGCGCCGAGGAAGAGCGCGGGGCTGCCCGCGCCGCGGGCGGCGAGGGCCGGGCGCGCTCGGGTGAGGTAGCTGTCGAGGGCGTGCGCGGCGGCGGCGCCGTAGGGCACGATCCGCTCCTTGGACCCCTTGCCGACGACGCGGATGGTGTGCCGACCGCGGTCGAGGTCGTCGAGGTCGGCGCCGCACAGCTCCGCGACGCGGAGCGCGGCGGCGTAGAGCAGTTCGAGCACGGCGGCGTCGCGCAAAGCGATCACGTCGCCGTCCGCCGCGCGCGCCGAGGCGGCGGCGAGCACGTCGTCGAGCGTGCCGGCGGTAGCGACGTGGGGCAGTGCGCGTCCGCGCTTGGGGGCGACGAGCCGCACGGTGGGGTCGGTCTCGACGAGCCCCGCCTCGAGCGCCCAGGCGAAGAACCCGCGCACCGAGGCCGTGCGCCGGGCGATGGTCGTGCGCGCGTCGCCGCGCTCGGTCGCCCGCCACAGCCAATCGCGCAGCAGCTCGAGATCGACCTCGGTCACCTCGACGTCGCCGGCGACGGCCGCGAGGTCGCGCAGGTCGGCGGCATACGCCCGCACCGTTGCCGGGGAGAGCCGGCGCACGCTCGACAGCTGCGTCGCATACGCCTCCGCCGCCTCCGTCACCCGCACTCCCCCAGCATGCCGCGCGGGAGGACCCCCGGTGCGCCCGTCACCAGAGTGTCGCCGCCTCCGCCCGCGCGTGGCCGGTGCGCGGCGACGGCCCGGACCTCGGGCCGGACCTCGGCGCCCCGGCGCTCGGTTCAGCGCTCGGCGCGTCGGCGGCACGCTGCACCCACCCGGTCGCCCTCCGCGCGGCGAGGCCCTCGAGTTCGAGCAGTCCGAGCAGGGCGGCCGCCTGGTCGACAGTGAACCCGGCGCGCCGAGCGACGTCGTCCGTCGTGCGCGCGCGCCGGGTGCTCAGGGCATCGAGCACCCGCGTCCGCTCGCCGGTGTACGCGCCCGCCGCCGCGCCCCGGTCGTCGACCGCCGTCACGGGGCACCCGTCGCCGATCAGCTCGCGGACGTCGTCGGCCCCCGTGACGCAGATCGCGTCGCCCTCGCGCAGCAGGCGGTGGCATCCCATCGACGTCGCGCTCGTGATCGGGCCGGGGACGACCCCCAGCGGACGACCGATCTGCTGCGCGTGGTGGGCGGTGTTGAGCGACCCGCTCCGCCACCCGGCCTCGACCACGACGGTCGCATCGCTAAGCGCCGCGATCAGCCGGTTGCGCGCCAGGAAGCGATGCTTCGTCGGCGCGGTGCCGCACGCGACCTCGGCGATCACCGCGCCGGCACCGGCACCGGCGATCCGCTCGATCAGTTCGAGGTTGCCGGACGGGTACGGGCGGTCGACACCGCCGGCCATCACGGCGACCGTCGCGCCGCCCACCGACAGCGCGGCGCGGTGCGCGGCGGCGTCGATGCCGTACGCGGCCCCCGAGCAGACGACCGTGCCGGTGGCGGCGCACTCGGCGGCGAGCTCCGCGGCGACGTGCTCGCCGTAGGACGACGCCGCCCGCGCCCCGACGATCGCGACCGCTGCTCTCGCGCTGCTGAGCGCCTCCGGCGCGCCGCGCACCCATAGGCAGAGCGGGGCGTGCGGCCCGAGGTCGTCCACGCGGCCCGGCCAGGCGGTGTCCTCGGGTGTGATCAGCAGCGCGCCCGAGCGGCGCGCCACGGCGAGTGCCGCCGGGGCACCGCCGAGCCGAGGCATCCACCGTGAGTACCCCTGCGCGAGGTCTCCCGCGTCGAGCCCGGCTTCCGCCGCGGCGGCGGTCGCGCTCGCCCGCGCGCTCCCCGGAGTCGTTCCGGCCGCCGCGGCGAGCACCCCGTCCAGGGCCGGCGCCGCGCCGAGCGCGCCCACGAGCGCGCCCGCGACGCGGTCTCCCGGCTCGACGAGCGCCGACCACACCGCGCGGGCGAAGGCGGTGACGATGTCCGCGTCGTCGGATGCCTCGACGAGCGGTCCCAGCTCACGCCGAGCCGCCCGGGGCGAGAGGTCGATTCCGCTCATGCCCGGGCCCCCCGTTTCAGGTACAGCGCCCGCCCGATGTCGGAGACCTCGAGTCGGTCGCGCCCGGCCAGGTCGGCATTCGACCACGCCACTCTCAAGACGCGGTCGAAGCCTCGGAGCGTCAGCGCCCCGCGCTGCAAGGCATCGTCGAGCGGGCGGCGCACCGCCGGTTCGGGGGCGAGCGGCCCGTCGCGCAGCCATGATCCGGCGACCTCGGCGTTGGTCCGCCACGGGGTGCCGTGCAGCCGCCGCGCCGCGCGGGCACGCGCCGCGACGACGCGCTCGCGTGCCTCCGCCGTCGTCACCCGGCTGCCGTCGCCGCTCCGCAGCCGCGCGACGGCGACCCGCTGCAGCGACAGCTCGATGTCGATGCGGTCGAGGAGCGGCCCGGACAGCTTGCCGAGATAGCGCCGGATCGCGAGCGACGGACACCGGCACTCCGCGCGCGGCACGCCGTAGTTGCCGCACGGGCACGGGTTCGTCGCGAGCACCAGCTGGAATCGGGCGGGGAACACGGCGCGAAACCCCGCACGGTGGATCTCGATGCTCCCCGATTCGAGAGGTTGGCGGAGCGCGTCGAGCGCGTGCGCGCCGTACTCGCCGGCTTCGTCGAGGAAGAGCACGCCGCCGCTCGCGCGGGCGATGGCCCCCGGCCGCACGGTGCGGCTGCCGCCGCCGATGAGGGATGCGACGCTGGCCGAGTGATGGGGCGCCTCGAACGGCGCGATGCGGTCGAGACGGGTGACGGGCAGCCCCGCGAGCGAGCGCAGCGACGCGGCCTGCACGGCGGCGGCATCGTCGAGATCGGGCAGGATGCCGGGCAGACGCCGGGCGAGCATCGTCTTCCCCGCCCCCGGCGGCCCGCTCATCAGCAGATGATGGCCGCCCGCGGCGGCGACGATGAGCGCGTCGACCGCGTCGCTCTGGCCGATGACGTCCTCGAGGTCGGGCGTCGCCTCTGCGGTCGCCGCCTCGAGCGTCGCGAGGGGCACCGGCTCGACCTCCACGGGATCGACGTCGAGACCGTGCCGGCGCATCACGTCGCGCAGCGAGGCCGCACCGAACACCTCGACCCCCGGCACGAGCTCCGCCTCGGCGCGGTTGGCGTGCGGCACGACGACACGCCGCACCCCCGCCCGCGCCGCCGCGGCGACGGCAGGGAGCACCCCCGGCACCGGCCGCAACCGGCCGTCGAGCCCCAGTTCGCCGATGTGCGCCGTCTGCAGCAGAGACGCGGCATCCATCGGCGCCTCGGTGGCGAGGGCCGCGACGGCGATCGCGAGGTCGAGACCCGATCCGTGCTTGGGGAGGCTCGCCGGCGACAGGTTGACGGTGAGCTTGCGCCGCGGCAGCGGCAGATCGCTGTTCGCGCACGCGTTGTGCACCCGCTGGTGCGCCTCGCCCACGGCCTTGTCGGCGAGGCCGATGATCACGAACGCGGGGGTCTGGTTCGACAGGTCGGCCTCGACCTCCACGAGGTCGCCGTGCAGCCCCGTCAGCACGACGCCCCACGTGCGCCCGACGGTCATGCCAGGCCCTCGAGGTGCTCGAGCACGGCGGTGGCGGGATCGTCACCGGTGATCCCGACGACGTCGATGCGCAGGCGGCGGTGCCGCGAGGCATCCGGGTGTGCCGCCGCCCACGCGCAGGACAGGCGCCACAGCCGGTCACGCTTTCGCCGGTCGACCGCCTCGAACGGATGCCCGTAGGCGGCGCTCCGGCGCGTCTTCACCTCGACCACGACGAGATCGGCGCCACGGGCGGCGACGATGTCGAGCTCCCCCGCGGCGCAGCGCCAGTTGCGATCGAGCACGGTGTAGCCGAGGTCTCGAAGGTGTGACGCGGCGCGTTCCTCGCCCGCACGCCCCCGCACGTCTTTGTCTGCCATGCAGGCATGGTGCCCGCCCCGGCACCGCGGGAAGGGGCCGGATCCGGGATCCGTGGACAGATCCCGAAGATCGCCACCTGGGGAGGAGGCGGCGAACCGCGCTCAGTTGTCGAGCGAGAGCTCCTCGGGCAGCTGGAAGTCGCGCCGCTGCAGCTCCTCGACGTTGACGTCCTTGAACGTCAGCACCCGCACGCTCTTGACGAACCGGTCGGCGCGGTAGATGTCCCACACCCACACGTCGGTCATCGAGATCTCGAAGTAGAAGTCGTGCTCGGTGTCGCGGCGCACGACGTTGACGTCGTTGGCGAGATAGAACCGTCGCTCGGTCTCGATCACGTACTGGAACTGCGACACGACGTCGCGATACTCCTTGTACAGGGCCAGTTCGAGTTCGCGGTCGTAATCCTCGAAGACTTCGTCATCCATGGTGGATCCAGTCTAGGCGTGCGTCAGAAGAGCGTCGGCGCGTCGGCGATCGCCCACGAGGCGCGGTGGTGGGGGCTCAGCCCGTGCGAGCGGATCGCGGCGCGGTGCTCGGCGCTCGCGTATCCCTTGTTGCGCGCCCACTGATATGCCGGCGCCTCGTCGTGGAGGCCCACCATCAGGTCGTCGCGCGCGACCTTGGCGAGCACCGACGCCGCGGCGGCCGACGCGCAGTCGCGGTCGGCTTTGATGACCGGCTGTACGCGCAGCCCCGTGCCGCCGGCGGGGGTGATGTAGTCGTGGTTGCCGTCGAGCAGCACGATCGCGTCCTCGGGCACCACGCCGAACGCGCGGAGTTCGGCGATCGCGCGGAGCGCGGCGAGCCCGAGCGCGCGGATGATCCCGACCTCGTCGATCTCGGCGGCGCTCGACCAGCCGACGGCGGATGCCTGGACCCACGCCGCGGCGCGCTCGGCGACCGCCGGGCGGTGATGGGCGGCGACGAGCTTCGAGTCGCGCAGGCCTTCGGGAACGCGGCGACGCGCGCGCGGGGCATCCACCGCCACCGCGCCGACCGCCACGGGACCTGCCAGCGCGCCCCGGCCGACCTCGTCGCACGCGATCACGAGGGTGTGCTCGCGCAGCAGCCGCCGCTCGAGGGTGAGCTTCGGGACGGCGACGGTCATCCGTCCGCCTCGGGCACACCCTCGAACACGGCGTGGTGGGTGTCGATCGGGCCGAACCGCGACAGCGGCCAGGTGATGAGGAACGCCCGGCCGACGACGTTCGCGAGCGGCACGAAGCCGTGCGAGGGCTGGTCCATGTTGTAGCGCGAGTCGCGCGAGTGGTCGCGGTTGTCGCCGAGCACCCACAGCGACCCCTCGGGCACCGTCACGTCGTAGGGCACCACCTGCGGGGCGTTCTGCCCCTCGGCGAGGTCGAGGTAGGGCGTCTCGTCGATGGGGGTGCCGTTGACCTCGACCTGGCCGAGCTGGTTGCAGCACACGACGTGATCGCCCGCGACGCCGATGATCCGCTTGATGAGATGGTCCTCGCTGTCGGGCGCCGAGATGCCCACGAGCGACATGAGCCAGTCGAACGACTCCACGAGGGGGCCGCGGTCGGGCGTCGTCGTGACCGGCAGCCAGCCGCCCGGATCGCGGAAGACCACGACGTCGCCGCGGTCGTAGCCGGAGAACCGCGGCGTCAGCTCGTCGACGAGGATGCGGTCCTTGATCATCAGGGTCTGCTCCATCGACCCCGAGGGGATGTAGAACGAGCGCACCAGAAAGGTCTTGATGACGAACGAGACCAGCACAGCCACCACGACGATGACGAGGATGTCGCGCAGGAGCGCCCAGACGCCGCGCCCACGCCGACGGCGCCGCCGCGGGATGAGCTCGTCCGGGCCGGCGGCCGTGGCGTTCTCCGAGGTCATTCGCGTCCTTCTCGCAGGCGCACCGCTCCTCGGTCCGCGCACCCTCAAGGGTCGCACATCCCGGGGCCCGGAACGCACCGCGCCACGGCTCCGGCGCTCGGCGGATTCCGCTCCGGGAATGCGAAAGCCCCGGTCGGCGGGATGCCGGACCGGGGCTGTCGGGAGTCGGGCTGTGCCCGCGCGCGTCAGTTGTCGCGCTTCTCCTTGATCTTGGCCTTCTTACCGCGCAGCTCGCGCAGGTAGTAGAGCTTCGCGCGACGCACGTCACCGCGGGTGACGACCTCGATGTGGTCGATCACCGGCGAGTGCACCGGGAAGGTGCGCTCGACGCCCACCTGGAAGCTGATCTTGCGGACGGTGAAGGTCTCGCGCACACCGTCGCCGGAGCGACCGATGACGACACCCTGGAACACCTGCACGCGCGAACGGCTGCCTTCGGTGATGTTCACGTGCACCTTGACGGTGTCACCGGGGCCGAACGCGGGGACGTCGGAGCGGAGCGAGGCCGCGTCGACGGAGTCGAGGATCTGCATGATCGTCACTTCCTGCGACCGCCACAGGTCGACCGCGAGAGATAAGGGAAAAGGTGGTGTGTGCCCGAGGCGCCGGATCCCGTCGCCGTGCTCCCCTGTGGCAGAGCCTGGTCAGGGCACAAACAGCCATTCTGCCATGGATGCCACGGCACGCCAAAACCGCGGCAGGGTCACAGGGCCGAGGCCGCGCCGTTCTCGCGGACGACGATGACCTCGGCATCCGTCGCCGTATCGGGCCGGGCCACCGGCGGCGGCACATAGCCGACCCCCGCGGGCGTGCGCAGGAGCGTTCCGGCGGGGCGCGCCTCGCGCCAGAGCCGGCGGAAGGCCGCCACGAGCGCGGCGACGCCGACGATCACGGTGACGACGAACAGCGCCCACCACCACGGGTTCGAGAAGACGCCGAGGGCGACGATCAGCACGTTCCAGCCGCCGATCAGGGCGAGGTCGGTCCACGAGACCGCCTGCTCGGTGCGCGCGGTCGGCCGCGCGCGGACGAGGAGCGTCAGGATCAGCTGCCCGATCAGCACGATCGGCGCGGAGAGCAGAACCCAGAGGAGCGACAGCGGGTTGGCGCCGAAGACGATCCAGCCGATGAACAGCCATAGGGGCAGCACGAATGCCGCCGGTATCAGCCACCGGAAGAACCCACTGCGCAGTGCCATGTCCCCGATGGTACGCCGATCCACCAGAATGGAAGCTGAGGAAAGGATCACGATGATCGAGCTGCGTACCCCTGCCGAGATCGATGCGATGCGTCCCGCGGGCCGCTTCGTGGCGGAGGTGCTGACGACGCTGCGCGCCGACACCCGCGTGGGGACCAACCTGCTCGCCATCGACAAGCGCGCGCACGAGATGATCCGCGCCGCGGGCGCCGAGTCGTGCTACATCGACTACCACCCCTCGTTCGGCGCGAGCCCGTTCGGCAAGGTCATCTGCACCTCGATCAACGACGCCGTGCTGCACGGCCTCCCCCATGACTACGCGCTCCGCGACGGCGACCTCGTCTCGCTCGACTTCGCCGCCTCGGTCGACGGCTGGGTCGCCGACTCGGCGGTGTCGTTCGTCGTCGGCACGCCGCGCGACGAGGACCTCGCGCTCATCGACACGACCGAGCGGGCCCTGGATGCCGCGATCGGCGCGGCCGTCGCGGGCGGGCGGATCGGCGACATCTCGCACGCGATCGCCGAGGTCGCCCACGCCGACGGCTACTCGATCAACACCGACTTCGGCGGCCACGGGGTCGGACGGGTGATGCACGGCGATCCGCACGTGCCCAACGACGGCAAGCCGAACCGCGGGTATCCGCTGCGGGCGGGACTCGTCGTCGCACTCGAGCCGTGGTTCTTGCAGACGACCGACGAGCTCGTGACCGACCCCGACGGCTGGACCCTCCGCAGCACCGACGGCTCGCGCGGCGCGCACGCCGAGCACACCGTGGCGATCACCGCCGACGGGCCGATCGTGCTCACCGACCGGTCGTTCCTCGGCGTCGACTGAGTCGCGCGGAGCGGCCACCCGCCCGTTTCGCATCACCGAGGCAGGAGAAATCACCGACGCAGGACGGTTCGGGCCCCGCACGTCCTGCGTGCGTGATTTCTCCTGCGTCCGTGACGTGGGCGTCAGGCGAGGAGGTCGGGGCGGCGCTCGCGGGTGCGCTCGAGCTGCTGCTCGTGGCGCCACTGCGCCACCCGGCCGTGGTGGCCGCTCAGCAGCACCTCGGGCACGTCGTAGCCGCGCCACGACGCGGGCTTCGTGTACGACGGATATTCGAGCAGCCCGTCCTCGTGGGATTCCTCGACGAGGCTCTCGGGGTTGCCGATGACCCCCGGCACGAGGCGGCCGATCGCCTCGATCATGGCCATCGCGGCGACCTCGCCGCCGTTGAGCACGTAATCGCCGAGGCTGATCAGGCGCACCCGGCCGCGGGTCGCGGCATACGAGAACACGCGCTCGTCGATGCCCTCGTAGCGGCCGCAGCCGAACACGAGGTGCGGCTCGGCGGCAAGCTCTCGCGCGGTCGCCTGCGTGAACCGCTCCCCCGCCGGCGACGGGAACACGAACAGCGGCCCGGTGGTCGGGTCCGCGGCATCCGGGTCCGCCGACGGCGCGCCGGCGATCTCGTCGATGACCTCGCCCCATGGCTCCGGCTTCATCACCATGCCGGCGCCTCCGCCGTACGGCGTGTCGTCGACGGTGCGGTGACGGTCGTGAGTCGCATCGCGCAGGTCGTGCACGCGAATGTCGAGGATGCCCGCCCCGCGCGCCTTGCCCACGAGCGACACCTCGAGCACGTCGAAGAACGCCGGGAAGATCGTGACGACGTCGATGCGCATGTCAGCCCTCGGAGCGGCCGGGCGCCTCGGATGCCCCGGATCCGGACGATTCCTCGGATCCGGCATCCACCACCGCGTCCGCGGCATCCTCCGCCGCCGCGTCCGCGGCATCCGCCTCATCGGCGAGCTCCGGCTCGTCGTCCGGCAGCGGTTCGAACAGGCCGGGCGGCGGCGTCACGACGACGCGCCCGCCGGCGACGTCGACCTCGGGCACGATCGCGGCGACGAAGGGCACCAGCACTTCGCCGTCGGAGCCCGTGGGGCGGACGGCCAGGAGGTCCTGGGCGGGCAGGTGGTCGACGCGGATGACGCGCCCGGCGACCTCGCCGTCGCGCACCACGTCGAGGCCGACGAGCTGGTGGTCGAACCAGGCGTCATCCTCGGCGGGGGCGCTCTCGTCCTGATCGATCCACAGGATCGCGCGCACGAGCGACTCGGCGCCGTCGCGGTCGTCGACGTCGTCGAAGAAGACGACGGGGTGCGAGTTCATCCACCGGAACTCGCGAACGGTCACCGTCTTGCCGTGCCAGGGCGAGGCCACCGGCACCTGCAGGGTGAAGACGGTCCCGGGCATGAAGCGCCCGTCGGGGTCGTCGGTGTACAGCTCGAGCTTCAGGGCGCCCTTCAGGCCGTGGGCCTTGACGAGACGCCCGACGCGCAACTGCGTGCGCGCGGCTTCGGCGGCTGCCATCTCAGTCGTCCGCGACGTCGACGCGCGCACGCGTGCCGTCGGCGAGGGCGGAGACGAGCGTGCGCAGCGCCTTCGCGGTGCGTCCGCCGCGCCCGATCACCCGACCTCGGTCATCGGGGTGCACGCGCACCTCGAGGACGTCACCGCGAGGTGACGTGGAGGAACGGATGACGACGTCGTCCGGGTGATCGACGATCCCCTTGACGATGTGCTCGAGCGCGGCGGACAGCACCGTGATTACTCGGCGTCGGCCGCGGCGTCGTCGGCCGCGGGGGCCTCGTCGGCGTCGGCGGCGGGCGCCTCGACCTTCTTCTCGGCCTTGGGCTTGATGACCGACTTTTTGGCCGAGTCGGCCTGGAACTCTTCCTTCTCGCCGGCGACCTTCACCGTCGAGACGGCGTTCTTGTCGCCCTTGAAGGTGCCCCAGTCGCCCGTGAGCTTCAGCAGCGCGGCGACCTGCTCGGTCGGCTGCGCGCCGACGGAGAGCCAGTACTGCGCACGCTCGGAGTCGACCTTGATGATCGAGGGCTCCTCGGTGGGGTGGTACTGACCGATCTCCTCGATGACGCGACCGTCGCGCTTGGTGCGCGAGTCGGCGACGACGATGCGGTAGTAGGGTGCACGGATCTTGCCGAGGCGCTTGAGACGGATCTTGACAGCCACAATTCTCCTGATTGGTGTGGAAAGTGATGAACGTCGCCTGGAGCGTGGGGTGCACACCCGGCGGGAGCTCTGCGGTGGACCCACCCCGCTGGATAGAGGGTCGAGCGGGTGGTCCAACGGTCTATTTTGCCAGAACATGACGGATGCCGCGAACCGAGCGCTCCGCACGGCGCGCGCCGTGTCAGACTGACGCCATGACGGTGCCCTTCGCGACATCCGCGCGCTCCTCCGTGGGGCTCGAGTGGGAGCTCATGCTGGCCGACCCGCAGACGGGCGACCTCGTCGGCCGAGCGCCCGAGTTCCTCTCCGAACTCGAGGAGCGCACCGAGCTCGAGCGCTACACGGTCACCGGCGAGCTGCTCACCAACACGATCGAGGTCACGAGCGGCATCGGCGACACCGTCGCCGCCGCCGTCGACGACATCGGCGACGCGATCGCGCAGGTGCGCTCGCTGACCTCGCCGCGGGGCATCGAGCTGCTGTGCGCGGGCAGTCATCCGTTCGCGCAGTGGTACGACCAGCAGGTCACCGACAAGACCCGATACCACACGCTCATCGAGCGCACGCAGTGGTGGGGCCGCAACATGATGATCTGGGGCATCCACGTGCACGTGGGCGTGGAGGACGTCAACAAGGTGCTCCCGATCATCGGCGCCCTGGCGACCTATCTGCCGCACCTGCAGGCGCTGTCGGCGTCGAGCCCGTTCTGGGCGGGCGATCGCACGGGATACGCCTCGAACCGGGCGCTGGTGTTCCAGCAGCTGCCCACAGCGGGTCTGCCGTGGCCGCTCGAGGACTGGGCGCAGTACGAGGGCTACCTCGACGACATGGTGCGCACCGGCGTGATGGACGACGCCACCGAGGTGCGCTGGGACATCCGTCCCGCCCCGCGCTGGGGCACGATCGAGGTTCGGGCCTGCGACGGCATGTCGACGCTGCCCGAGCTCGCCGCCGTCGCGGCGCTCGTACAGGTGCTCGTGGAGCACTTCTCCCGCGAGCTCGACGAGGGCCGCACCCTCGAGCACCTGCAGCCCTGGTTCGTGCGCGAGAACAAGTGGCGTGCCGCCCGATACGGCCTCGACGCGCGCGTCATCGTCGACCGCGCCGGCACGCAGCGGCCCGTGCTCGATCATCTGGCGGAGACCGTCGAGCGGCTGCGGCCGATCGCCGAGGAGCTGCACTGCGCCCGCGAATTCGCCGGTGTCGAGCGCATCGCCGCGCAGGGCGCGAGCTACGCGCGTCAGCTGGCGGTGGCGGATGCCTCGGACGGCGACCTGCGCGCCGTCGTGCACCACCTCATCCGCGAGTTCCGCGAAGGCCCCTCGTTGCGCGAGCACCTGTCCGACCCGGCGGTCTGAACCCGTCCGCGTAGAGCGGCGGCAGAGATTCACGGCGCAGACCTAGACATCCGCGCGTAAGGTGCCGACCATGGCACGTCCGCGCGCAGGTCGCCGTCTCCCGTCGCGCCTCGCGTTCTCGCTCTCGGCGGGTGCCGTCCTCGTCACCGCGCTCTTGGTGACCGCGTGCTCCCCCACCCCTGCGCCGGTCTTCTCCGCGCCGAGCCCCACTCCCGCCGCCTCCTCGCACGGCGCGCACCGGCTCCGCGTCGTGACGATCGGCGACTCGCTGATGTCGGGCTACGGTCTCGATCTCGGCCAGGCGTGGCCGACACTCGTCTCGAACAAGGCGCACGTATCGATGACGAGCCTCGCCTGCGGCGGCATGGGCTTCGTCGTCTCGGGCGACTGCGGCACACCGTACTCCGGTCTCGTCCCCGCCCTGGCCGCCCTCCAGCCCGACATCGTCATCGTCGAGTCGTCGAGCAACGACTTCGGCGAAGACCCGGAGGACGTCCGTGCGCAGACCCTCACGACCGTCGAGGAGATGCGCGATGCGGCCCCGGGCGCGCGGATCATCGGCCTCAGCACGATCTGGAACGACGAGACCGACACCCCCGACGAGGTGGGGTCGACCTCCGACGACCTGAGCATCGCCGTGACCCTCGTCGGCGGCACCTTCATCGACGTGGGTCAGCCCCTCGCCGGACACCCCGACTGGATGCAGGACGACGACGTGCATCCGACCGCGCGCGGTCAGGAGGCGATCGCGCAGACCGGGCTCGGCAAGCTCAGCGACGCGGGAGTGCCCGGCTGATCAGCCCTTGCCGAAGAGCTTCTGGATCTGCGCGAGGTCGGCCTCGCTCGGCTGCGCCCCGGCGCCCGCTCCCCCGCCCAGGCCGAAGCCCGAACCGGTCGGCGCGGTCTGCGAGGCCGCCGCGATGCCGGCGTTCTCCGCGGCGCGCTTGGCCGGGTTTCCCGACCGCGAGCCGCTCGCCTTCTTCTGCTTGGCGCCGCGCTTGGCCGACGCGCCCGGCTTGCCGCCGAGCGACCCCATGCCGGGGATCGAGGGCACGCCGCCGCGCGCGACGGTCTTCATCATCTTCGCGGCCTGGTCGAACCGCTGCACGAGCTGGTTGACGTCGGTCACGGTCATCCCCGAGCCGCGAGCGATGCGGAGGCGACGCGAGCCGTTCAGGATCTTCGGGTTCCGGCGCTCGCCGGGCGTCATCGACCGGATGATCGCCTCGGTGCGGTCGATCTCCTTGTCGTCGAAGTTCTCGAGCTGCTGCTTCATCTGGCCCATGCCCGGGAGCATCCCGAGCATCTTCTTCATCGAGCCCATCTTCTTCATCTGCTGCAGCTGCTCGAGGAAGTCCTCGAGGGTGAACTGCTCGGTCGCGAGCTTCTCGGCGACCTTGCGTGCTTCCTCTTCATCGAACGCCTGCTGCGCCTGCTCGATCAGAGTGAGGATGTCACCGAGGTCGAGGATGCGGCTGGCCATGCGGTCGGGGTGGAAGGCCTCGAGGTCATCCAACCCCTCACCCGTCGAAGCGAAGATGATGGGGCGACCGGTCACCGAGGCCACCGACAGGGCCGCGCCACCGCGGGCGTCGCCGTCCAACTTGGAGAGCACGACGCCGGTGAAGTCGACTCCGTCCTGGAAGGCCTTGGCCGTGTTCACGGCGTCCTGACCGATCATCGCGTCGATGACGAACAGCACCTCGTCGGGATCGGTGGCCTTGCGGATGTTCGCCGCCTGCTTCATGAGCTCGGCATCCACGCCGAGCCGGCCGGCGGTGTCGATGATCACGACGTCGTGCTGCTGGCGCCGCGCGGTCTCGACGCCGTCACGGGCGACGCGCACGGGGTCGCCCGCGCCGTTACCCGGCTCGGGCGCGTAGATGGCGGCACCGGCCTGCTGCGCGACGACCTGGAGCTGGTTGACGGCGTTCGGACGCTGGAGGTCGGCGGCGACCAGAAGCGGCGTGTGACCATCCTTTTCGAGTTGCTTGGCGAGCTTGCCGGCGAACGTCGTCTTGCCCGAGCCCTGGAGGCCCGCGAGCATGATCACGGTCGGCGCGGTCTTGGCGAACCGCAGGCGGCGCTGCTCGCCGCCGAGGATCGCAACGAGCTCCTCGTTGACGATCTGCACCACCTGCTGAGCGGGGTTGAGCGCCTTGTTGACCTCGTCGCCGAGGGCGCGCTCGCGCACCTTCGCGGTGAAGTCCTTGACGACCACGAGCGCGACGTCGGCATCGAGCAGCGCGCGCCGGATCTCGCGGACCGTGCCGTCGACGTCGGCGGGCGTGAGCTTGCCCTTCGTGCGGAGGTTGCGGAAGGTCTCTGTCAGCCGATCGCTGAGGGTGCCGAAAGTCGCCATGATGGCTCGATTCTACCGTCGCGGCTCGCCGCCTCAGCGACCGGCCGGGCGGCGACGTCAGCCACCGTTCGGGCGGCGGCCTCAGCGACCGTCCACCGGCTCCGCCGCGCCGAGCTCCTGGAAGAGAGTCACCTGCAGGTCCGCCGGGGCGCGCAGCCGCGCGTTGACCGACCGCCAGGGCGTCTCCCGGGCGGAGGCCTCGACCACGGCGCCCGCCTCGGCGAGCCGTTCGACGACGGCGGCCGTGTCGCCGACCTCCAGCGCGACGCGCAGACGCTCGCTCGGGGCGTCGCCGTCCGTCTCGACGCGATCGATGAGATCGACCTGCGCGGGGTTCGACAGCTCGAGCGTCGCGCGCCCGGCGCCGAGGATCGCGACCCGTGCGCCGCCGTCGCCTTCGTACGACTCCTGCTCGGGCATCCCGAGCACGTCGCGGTAGAAGACGAGCGCCTCGGCGAAATCGTCGGCGCGGGCGACCAGACGCAGCTGACGCACGGGGCCGGGCGCGGTGACGGCGGCCGCGTCCACGGCGCGGGCCAGCACCGGACCGAGCGGCGTCTGCCCGGCACCGGCGTGCGCCCACGATTCGATGGCGGCGAGCACCGCGCCGGCGTAGGCGGCGCCCGCGACGGCGGCCTCGATCTCGTCGGCCCCGCCCGCGCGGAACCGCCCGATGACGGCGTGGGCGATGCGCGAACGACGGATGCCCGTGTCGCGCTCCAGTTCGTCGACGAGGCCCATCGGTTCGGCGTGCACGATCGCGAGCGCGAGGGCATCGGGAGCGAACCCGTCGCCGAGCGCTGTCAGCTCCGCACGGACGGCGGCAGCGGCAGCCGGGGCGGCGGGGGCGGCGGCGCCATCCCCTCCGCCGCCGTGCGCGAGACGCTCGCCGAGCGACGTGATGCGCTCGTCCAGCCCCGCCCAGAGCACGTCGGACTTCGACGTGAAGTAGTTGAAGAAGCTCGACCGGCTGACGCCCGCGCGCCGGGTGATCTCGGCGACCGTCGTGTCGGCGTAGCCCCGCTCGAGGAACAGCTCGCAGGCGGCTTCGGCGATGGTGTCGCGCGACGTCGCGCGGGGACGGCCCGTTGTCATCCCCACACTGTATCCAGGGCGTATTGTTGGACGCGGTTCAGAAACCCGATCCGAAGGAGCGTCATGCTCGACGTGCGCACGGTGGGACTCTCCCCCACGCTCATCCCCTACCCCGACGGCTGGGCGCTCCAGCGCGAGGTCCATGCCGGCGTCGTGGACGGCTCCCGCCCCGACACGCTGCTGCTCCTCGAGCACGAACCGGTCTTCACCGCCGGCGCCCGCACCGCCCGGCACGAGCGTCCGACCGACGGCACCCCCGTGGTCGACGTCGACCGCGGCGGCAAGATCACGTGGCATGGCCCGGGCCAGCTCGTCGGGTACCCGATCGTGCGACTGCACGAGCCCGTCGACGTCGTCGCGCACGTGCGGCGGCTCGAAGGCATCCTCATCGACGTGCTCGCCGGGCTCGGCGTCGAAGGCTACCGGGTCGAGGGTCGGAGCGGCGTCTGGGTGCGCCGCCTCCTCTCCGAGGACAAGATCGCCGCGATCGGCGTACGCGTGCAGCGCGGCGTGACGATGCACGGCTTCGCCCTCAACTGCGACAACTCGCTGCTGCCGTTCTCGCAGATCATCCCGTGCGGCATCGCGGATGCCGGGGTCACGACCGTCAGCGAGGTGCTCGGGCGCGATGTGCGCCCCGCCGACGTGGTGGATGCTGTGTCGGCCGCGTTCCAGGCATCCTTCGCCGCCTCGTCGCCGGCGGTCGCCGCATGAGCGCCTGCGGAACCCCCGCCCCCGGTGCGGGACCGGCGAGCGCACCGGAGGGACGGAAGCTCCTCCGCCTCGAGGTGCGCAACGCCCAGACCCCCATCGAGCGCAAGCCGGAGTGGATCAAGACGAAGGCGAAGATGGGGCCGGAGTACCAGGCGCTGCAGTCGCTCGTGAGGGGCGAGGAGCTGCACACCGTCTGCCAGGAGGCCGGCTGCCCGAACATCTACGAGTGCTGGGAGGACCGCGAGGCGACGTTCCTCATCGGCGGCTCGCAGTGCACGCGGCGGTGCGACTTCTGCCAGATCGACACCGGCAAGCCCGCCGCCTACGACACCGACGAGCCGCGCCGCGTCGCCGACAGCGTGCGCCGCATGCAGCTGCGCTACGCGACGGTCACGTGCGTCGCGCGCGACGACCTCCCCGACGGCGGGGCGTGGCTGAACGCGGAGACGATCCGGCAGATCCACATTGTGAACCCCGAGACGGGCGTCGAACTGCTCGCCACCGACTTCAACGGCGACCCGGCGCTGCTCGGCGAGGTGTTCGACGCGCGACCGGAGGTCTTCGCGCACAACGTCGAGACGGTGCCGCGCATCTTCAAGCGCATCCGTCCGGCGTTCCGCTACGAGCGCTCGCTCGACGTGCTCACCCAGGCGCGCGCCGCGGGCCTCATCACGAAGTCGAACCTCATCCTCGGCATGGGCGAGGAGCCGGAGGAGGTCGTCCAGGCGCTGCAGGACCTGCACGACGCGGGAACCGACATCGTCACGATCACGCAGTACCTGCGCCCCTCACCCCGGCACCTGCCCGTCGCGCGCTGGGTCAAGCCCGCCGAGTTCGTCGAGTTCAAGGAGGCGGCCGAGCGCATCGGGTTCCTCGGCGTGCTCGCCGGCCCGCTCGTGCGCTCGTCCTACCGCGCGGGGCGCCTGTGGGCCCAGTCGATGACGTCCAAGGGCCGTCCCCTCCCCACGCACCTCGCCCACCTGGCCCGCGACACCGAGTTCGCCCAGGCCGTCTGACCCCGCGAGCCGCTACGCCGCGGTCGAGCCGCTACGCCCCGGACCGTCCGCGCCGTGGCGGCTCGGCCGCGGGATAGCGGCTCGGCGGTGAGGTCAGTCGGCGCTCGTGACGGACTGCACGGCGCCGTCGCTGGTGAGGTTCACCAGGAGCACCTCGTCGGTGGCATCCGTGTCGAGCGCGTACTCGAGCACGGCGAAGGGATCGGCGCCGCCGTGCTCGTCGGCGAGGATCGTCATGCTCACCAGCTGCAGCGACCGGATGATGTCGATGTGCGCGTCGCCCGAGATGTCGACGAGCACGTCCTCGAGGTCGTCGCCGAACGCCTCCTGCTGCTGCAGCAGGTATTCGGTCACCTCGCTCGTGCGGTCGTCGAGTTCCGCGACCATGGCGTTCCGCGCGGTCAGATCGATCTGCTCGAGCGACGAGATCATCGCCGCCGCGACGTCGAGCGCCGCCTGCGACACGTCGTCCTGATCGGGCGCGGTGAGGTCGACGGTCACCCGCTGATCCGCTAAGTCGACCGTCTCGGACCAGAAGATCGATCCGTCGGGCCCGGACTCCAGCAGTCCGAAATAGTCGTGCTCGATCGCCATGAGCCTATGCAACCACCCTCGTCGCCCGCGCGCGACCCCGCCGCCGCACTGCCAGCGCTCCGCGGCGCGCCGACCCGGTCAATCGACCAGCGCCGAGACGAACACGTGCGGGGTGAAACCGGTGAGGTCGCCGATGTCCTCGCCCTGCCCGAGGAGCTTGACCGGGATGCCGGTGCGCTCCTGCACGGCGAGGACGAAGCCGCCCTTGGCCGACCCGTCGAGCTTGGTGAGCACGAGTCCCGTGACGCCCGCGTGCTCGAGGAAGGCCTCGGCCTGCATGACACCGTTCTGGCCCGTCGTGGCATCCAGCACCAGCAGCACCTCGCTGATCGGCGCCTGCTTCTCGATGACCCGGCGGATCTTGGTGAGCTCGTCCATGAGCCCGCCCTTGGTGTGCAGGCGTCCTGCCGTGTCGACGAGCACGATCTCGGTGCCGGTCTGCTTCGCGTAGTCGATCGTCTGATAGGCGACGGATGCCGGGTCCTGACCCTCCTGCTGAGGACGCACGATCGTCGCTCCGCCGCGCTCGGCCCACGTCGCGAGCTGGTCGACGGCGGCGGCGCGGAACGTGTCGGCGGCGCCGACGACGACCGATCGCCCGTAGCGCTGCAGGAACTTCGCGAACTTGCCGATCGTCGTCGTCTTGCCGACGCCGTTGACGCCCACGACGAGCACGACCGCCGGGCGCTCGGTGAGCCGCAGGGTCGTGTCGAACTTCGCGAAGTGCTCCTCGAGGGTCTCCTTGAGCATCCGCTGCAGGTCGCGCGGGTCGGTGGTGCGGTAGCGGTCGACCTTCTCGTGCAGCTCGTCGATGATCCGCTCGGTGATCTCAGGGCCGAAGTCCGCCGTCAGCAGAGCGGTCTCGAGGTCGTCCCACGTGTTCTCGTCGATCGTGGGCTTGGTGAACATGCCGCGCAGGGCACGACCGAGCGACCAGGAGGATTCAGCCATGCTCCCAGCCTAGAGGCTGGCCCCCGCCCGCCGACCTGCCGTCGGGCGTCTGGTCCGCGGCTCGGGGGTCAGAGCCCCGGGCCGACGACGAGGGTGAGCTTGTCGTCGCGGAGCGTCGAGTACAGCGACTGGGCGCTCTGTCCCTCCGGACACGTCACGTGCACGACGAACCCGCCGTGGAAGGAGGTCAGCCCCCGCGCGGCGGCGACCCACGAGCCGCCGGACTGGGTGCTCCCGGCGACGACCCGCACCTGCGTCGACCCGGAGGTTCCGGGCACGTAGCCGACCATGTCGTCTTGCGCGGCGGCGGTGACCTCGTCGGGGCTGACCTTCAGCCAGGTCGCGAGCACGGCGTCGGAGAGGGCGCGGTCGCCCTCGCCGGAGCCGATCGACGAGACGTCGCCCTGCCAGAAGCGCACCTCGCACTGCGTGCTGTTCTGCGTGTACGCCCAGTTGCCGTTGCCGTCGTCGGGCGTGGTCAGCGTGTAGTCCGCGTCGGCGACGAGGCTATCGCCCCACTGCGCGCGCAGGCGTGTGCCGAGCACGGCGCCGGCCTCGAAGGTGAGGTCTTCGGGCGTCTCGAGCCCGTCGCCCGGGTCGGCGGACGCGCTCGCCTCCGGCGCCCCGGCATCCGCGGTGAGCGGCGCGGTGGTTCGCTCCCCGGGGTCCGTGAACGCGCACCCGCCGAGCACGAGCGCCGCGGGGAGAAGGAGCGCGGAAAGCGCGAACGCGCGCGATCGCGAGGGATGCGAGGGCTGAGGCATCCCTCCACGCTATCCGCCCCGCCGACGTCACCGCCCGCGCGCGGCGAGACCTGTGGAGAACGGGTCAGACGGCGGCGCGCTCGCGCACGCGCTGCCCGACGACGGCGGACACGCCGTCCTGCCGCATGGAGACGCCGTAGAGCGCGTCGGCGATCTCCATGGTGCGCTTCTGGTGCGTGATGACGATGAGCTGACTGGATGCCCGCAGCTGCTCGAACACGCCGAGGAGGCGGCCGAGGTTCGCATCGTCGAGGGCGGCCTCGACCTCGTCGAGGATGTAGAACGGGCTGGGCCGCGCCTTGAAGATCGCGGTGAGGAGAGCCACCGCCGCGAGCGAGCGCTCCCCGCCGGAGAGGAGCGACAGGCGCTCGATCTTCTTGCCGACCGGGCGCACCGAGACCTCGATGCCGGTCGTGAGCGGGTGCTCCGGGTCGGTGAGCGAGATGGATCCCGACCCGCCGGGGAAGAGGACCGGGAACACTTCGCCGAACGCGGTCCTGGTGTCTTCGAAGGCGGCGAGGAAGATCACCTCCATCCGCTCGTCGAGCTCGCCGATGATCGTCTCGAGGTCGGTCCGGGTCTGCACGAGGTCGGCGAGCTGCTCGGTGAGGAAGGCGTGCCGCTGCTCGAGCGCCGCGTACTCCTCGAGCGCGAGCGGGTTCACCCGGCCGAGCTGGGCGAGCTTGCGTTCCGCGTCGTGCAGGCGGCGCTGCGCGGCCGCGCGGTCGAACGGCCGCGGCGGGGCGTCGTCGCCGACGTCGGAGTCGTCGGAGGTGCCGTCCTGTTCGGCGCCCTCGTCGCCTGCGTCATCGGCTGGCACGGGTCGATCCGGGCCGTATTCCGCTACGAGAATATTCTCGTCGAGGCTCAGTTCGGATGCCACGCGTTCGAGCAGACTCGTGACGTGCAGGCGCTTCTCGTGCATCTGCAGCTCGAGTCCGTGCACGCTCTCGGTGAGGCGCGAGAGCCGCTCGCGCACCGTCGCCTCGCGCGTGCGCAGCTCGCCGAGCTCCGCCGTCACCGCGGTGCGGGCCTGCTCGGCCAGCTGCAGCGCGACGCGCGCCTCGGTCACGGACCGGTCGACCGAGTCGAGCAGCGGCGGCAGGCTCGCGGCGACGTCGGCGGCGATCTCGCGCTGTGCCCGGCGGATCACCGCGCGGCGGGCCGCCTCGGCGGCGGCGGCGCGCTCGCGTTCGCGCTGGCGCACGAGCTGATCGACGCGCGCCTCTCCGGCACGCACGCGTTCCTTGAGCGTCTCGACGTCGAGCCGCGCGCGCATCTCGGCGTCGCGGGTGGTCTCGAGATCTGCGAGCAGTCCGTCGCGCGCCGACGCGTCGAGGATCGGACGCGGCGCCTCCTGCGCGGCGTGCAACGCCTCGCCGGCGGTCCGGGCCGCCTTCTCGGCATCCGTCACCGCCGCCTGCGCCTGCCGGAGCCCCGCCTCGAGTCGCTCGCACTCGGCGACGGCCGCCTCGTGGCGGACGGTCGCCCGGTTGACCTGCTCGGCGTGCGCGGCGAGGGCCGCGTCGTGCTCGCGCAGCCGCTGCAGCGACTCCCGGGTGAGGCGACGCCCCTCCTCCCAGCCGCGCTGCGCGTCGGCGAGGGCCTCGCGCAGCGAATCGGCGACCACGCGGATCTCGGCGAGACGCTCGGTCGCCGCGTCGCGCTCCGCGGACAGCTCCAGACGCGAACGTCCGCCGCCCGAGCCCGCGCGCACGGTGGACACCGTCGCCTTCTCGCCTCCGCGGGTGACGATCGTCGCGTCTCGGCCCGCGGCGAGAAGGGCGGCTCGCACGGCGGGAAGAGCGTCGAGGTCGTCGACGACGAGTACGTCGGCGAGGACGGCAGCGATCCCCTCCGGCGCCGTGACGAGGTCGCTCGCGACGACCGCGCCGGGCACGTCCAGCCGCGCGCCGGCAGCGTGCGCCCCGGGCTCGGCGATCGCGATGTCGACGGCGCCGAGGTCGTCGTCGCGCGCGGCCCGGGCGAGGGCGAGGGCGGCGTCGAGATCATCGACGAGCACCCCCTCCGCGAGCGCGCCGAGGGCCGCCGCGACGGCGCCCTCGTATCCGGCGCGCACCTTCACCGCATCGCCGACGAGCCCGCGGATGCCTTCGCCGCCGCGGGCGATGAGCGTGGCCGCGGCGTTGCGGACATCGAGCGCCCGCCCGAGCGCCGCGGCCTGCGCCGTGAGCGACTCGATCTCGCGCTCGGCGCCGTGCAGCCGCTCCCTCATCGTGCTCACCTGGGTCTCGGCGTCGGCGGCGTCGCGCTGCGCGCGCTCGTACGCGGCGGCATGCTCGGCCGAGGATGCCTCGGGCACGAGATCGGGATCGACGGCGGCGAGCGCCTCTTCGGCTTCGGCGCGGCGGGCGAGGGCGGCGTCGAGGGCGCGCTGCTGACGCTCGACGCCGGCGTGGACGGCGTCGAGGCGCGAGGTCGCGGCCTCGGCGGTGCCGCGCAGGCCCGCGAGGCGCATGTCGTGCTCCGACACGAGTGCGCTCTGCGCGGCGATGTCGGCGTCGAGGGCATCGAGCTCCGCTCGGGCGCGGATGACGTCACGACCCGCGGTGGCCGCGGCATCCTGCGCGTCGCCCAGCCCCGCCGCGATCTCGTCGATCTCGGCGCGCGCCTCGTCGATGACCGCTTGACTCACCGTCGCAACCTCGAGGGCGAGCGTGCCGTCGTCCTCGATCAGGGCGAGGCGCTGTCCGGCGAGCGAGTACAGGCTCCGCAGGCGCTCCTGCACGCGCTCCAGCGCGAACGCGACCCCGCGGGCGCCGTCAACGGCCTCGGAGCGCTGCTCGTGCTCGAGCGCGTCGATCCGGGTCTTCAGCTGATCGGCCTCATCCTGCAGCACGAGCCGCTCGGCGTGGCGCTCCTGCTCGCTGCGGGCGTGGTCGGCGAGCTGGGTGCGCAGGCTCACGAGCTCGTCGGCGTAGAGGCGCGCCTTCGCGTCGCGGACGACGGCCGCGATGGTGGCGGCCTCGCGGGCGATCTCGGCCTGCTTGCCGAGGGGTTTGAGCTGCCGGCGCAGCTCGCCGGCGAGGTCGCTCAGCCGGGTGAGGTTCGCCTGCATCGCTTCGAGCTTGCGAAGGGTCTTCTCCTTGCGCCGGCGGTGCTTGAGGATTCCCGCGGCCTCTTCGATGAAGCCCCGGCGGTCTTCGGGGCTCGCCTGCAGCACGCTGTCCAGGCGCCCCTGACCGACGATGACGTGCATCTCACGGCCGAGACCCGAGTCGCTGAGCAGCTCCTGCACGTCGAGCAGACGACAGCTCTCGCCGTTGATCGCGTACTCGCTCGTGCCGTTGCGGAAGAGCGTCCGACTGATCGTGACCTCGCTGTACTCGATCGGCAGCGCGCCGTCGGCGTTGTCGATCGTCAGCTGCACCTCGGCCCGGCCGAGCGGTCCGCGCGTCGAGGTGCCGGCGAAGATGACATCCTCCATCTTGCCGCCGCGGAGGGTCTTCGCCCCCTGCTCCCCCATGACCCAGGCGAGCGCGTCGACGACGTTCGACTTGCCCGAGCCGTTGGGCCCGACGATGCACGTGACGCCGGGTTCGAGCGCGAACGTCGTCGGCTGCGCGAACGACTTGAAGCCCTTCATCGTCAGGCTCTTCAAGTGCATTCGGGTGTCCTCCACGGGCGGGGTTCGCCTCCACGCTAGCGGACGCGCCGCACTCTCCCCTTGACGCGCGCCGCGATTCGGCGCTAGTGTCACAGATCGCGTCAGAAGTAGAGAAAGGAGGTCCCTGACATGATGATGATCACCACCGTCACCGAAGCAGTCGAAGCACGAGCGTTCGCTCCTCTCTCCGCGTTCGCAGGGGCCGTCTCCTTCGACGCTTTCCGCGCGGCCGCCTGCTAACGGTTCGCCCGCGAGCTCTGCCCTTTTCAGGGCATGACGCTTCGGCGCGCACCGTCCGCAGCCGCCCTTCCGTGCGCTCTGCGCGCACGTCCGCCGCAGCCCGGCATCCCCGCATCGCGAGGTCTCCGTCCGAGACCTCCGTCGCGAAGCCACACCGCCCGCGAGGCGTCCCGTCTCGCACCTTCCCGTGAAAGAGCATCCTCATGCGCACCTCGACGTCGAGTTTCGACCTCTCCGATTACGACCAGCGCCGCCTGCGGCTCGCCCAGCGCGACCGCCTGCAGCGCGAGCAGTCCTGGCAGCGACTGCTGCAGCTGCGTCCCTTCCTCTGATTCCGCACGCGGGGTGCCGGCCTCCGGCATCCCGCTGCGGGATCTCCTTCGACCACACCCAAAGGAAACACTCATGACCGAACCGACGGACGTCGAGTTCCGCCCCCTGACCATTCCGGCATCGATGGATGCCTCGGACGCCGACGAGTTCCGCGAGTTCACGCGGGTGCGCAACGAGGTGTACCGCGAGATCGCCGGCACCGATGACGACGCCCTCACTCCCGAAGAGCTGCTGCCGCACTACCAGCCGAGCCCGGAGGAGATCCGGTACGTGTGGGTCGCCGTCGTGGACGGCGAGATCGTCGGTCGCGTCAGCGTCGACCTTCCCCTCGAGGAGGGCTCCCGCGCCGCGTTCTGGCTGATCGAACTGCTCCGCGCACACCAGGGCCGCGGCATCGGCACGGCCGGTTACCGCCTGATCGAGGAGAAGGCGCGCGAACACGGCCGCACGGTGCTGCAGTCGTGGACGCAGCATCCGGATGCCCCGGGCTCGCGCCTCGAACCCCCGACGGGGTTCGGCTCGATCCCCGAAGACCGGGCCGCGCGGTTCTACCTGCGAAACGGCTACACCCTCGAGCAGATCGAGCGCGAGAGCGCGCTGGATCTGGAGGCATCCGCCCCAGACGTCGCGCGCCTCCTCGCCGCCGCCGAGGCGAAGGCGACGGGCTACCGCGTCGTGCAGTGGCAGCTGCCGACACCCGCGGAGCACGTCGCCGCGTACGCCTGGATGAAGTCGCGCATGTCGACCGACACGCCCGCGGGCGCCCTCGAGTTCGACGAGGAGGTGTGGGATGCCGAGCGGGTCGCCCGGCACGACCGCAAGACCCTCGACGGCGGGCGCACGATGCTCGTCACCGCAGCGCAGCACGTCGCCACCGGCGAGCTCGTCGCCTTCAACGAACTGGTGATCGGCCACGACCCGGCGGCGGCGAGCCACCAGGAAGACACGCTCGTGCTGCGCGAGCACCGCGGTCACAAGCTCGGCCAGCTCGTCAAGTGCGCCGGGCTCACCGTCTGGCGCCGCGGCATCGCGCCGCGCTCCCCCAAGGTGATCACCTACAACGCCGAGGAGAACCGGCCGATGCTCGACATCAACGAGGCGATCGGCTTCGTGCCCGTCGCCTACAACGGCGCCTGGAAGAAGGTTCTGGAATGATCGACACGCTCACCCTCACCCCGATCGCCGTGCCGCGCACGATCGACGGCCCCGACGCCCGTGACTTCGTCGCGGCCGCGGAGGTGCTCAACCGCAGCGTCGCGTTCGACATCGGCAGCGACCACCTGCGAAGGGACGCCGCCGAGACGCTCCCCGGCTGGCAGGATCAGACCGACACGTTGCACGGCGGCCTCGTCGCGCGGCGCGATGAGGTCGTGGTCGGGGCACTCATCTATGAGGGACCGCAGGCGGCCGCCGCGACCGAGCTAGAGTTCGAGCTCGGCGTCGCTCCCGAATCCCGCGGCACCGGCATCGAGACGGCGCTGCTCGCCGCGCTCGAGGAGGCCGCCCGCCTGCTCGGCCGCACCACGCTCCAGACGTACGCGACGCACGCGACGGACACCGGTCTGCCGATGCTGCCGTCGCCGACCGGGTTCGGCGGTGTGCCGCTCGACGGTGCGCCGGCGCGAGGCGCGGCTCGCCGCCGCGGGGATGCTCGTGTCGGTGGCGGCGGTCGTCCACGAGCCGACCGGCACCGTCGTCGCCTACAACGAGCTGGCGATCGGCAGCGACCGCACGAGGCCGACCCACCAGTGGGGCACGCTCGTCGTCCGCGAGCACCGCGGCCGGCGCCTGGGCACGATCGTCAAGTGCGCGAACATCCTGCACTGGCGCGAGACCGTGCCGACGTCGCCGTTCATCTCGACCTTCAACGCCGAGGAGAACCGGCCGATGCTCGACGTCAACGAGGCGCTCGGGTTCACGCCGATCGCGATCGGCGGCGCGTGGCAGCGGACGCTCGACTGACCACGGTCCGCACGGTCAGCGCGACAGCCGCTGGCAGTGCGGGCAGAAGTGACTCGAGCGGTTCATGAACTGCTCGCGCACGATCGGACGGCCGCATCGCGGGCACGGCTGCCCGCCGCCGCCGTACGCATTCAGGGAGTGCGCGAAGTAACCCGCCTGGCCGTTGACGTTGACGTACTGCGCGTCGAAGCTCGTGCCGCCCTCGGCCAGCGCCTTCAGCAGCACGGCGCGGACCTCCGCGAGCAGCCGCGACACGGCGCGCGCCGACAGATCGGATGCCGGTGTCTCGGGATGGATCCGCGCCGCCCAGAGCGCCTCGTCGGCATAGATGTTGCCGATGCCGCTCACGACGGTCTGGTCGAGGAGCACGCGCTTGACGGCCGACCCCTTGGCCCGCGCGGTGCGGGAGAACCGCGCATCGGAGAACGCGTCGTCGAGCGGGTCGCGGGCGATGTGCGCGACCTGGGAGGGCGTCGCTGGGGCATCCGTGCCCCATCCGCCGGGTGCGGAGTCGGGGGACGGCACCAGGTGGTCGATCGCGAGCGACCCGAACGTGCGCTGATCGGCGAAGACGAGTGCGAGCTCGCCGTGCACGGGATGCTCGATGTCGATGCGCACCCGCTCATGACGTTCGGTGGCCGCGCCCGGGGCGCGCAGCAGCAGCTGACCGCTCATGCCCAGGTGTCCGACGATGGCTTCACCGAGGTCGCCGTGTCCGTCATTCGACGTGACTTCGAGCGGCAGCCAGAGAAACTTGCCGCGCCGCGCGGCCGCGGTGATCGCGCGCCCGCGCAGCGCCTCCTCGAACGAGGCGGCATCGCCGGCGTGACGGGTCAGCGCCCGCTCGTCGGCGACGGTGACCTGCGCGATCCGGGCGCCCACGACGGCGGGTGCGAGACCCGCGCGGACGACCTCGACCTCGGGAAGCTCCGGCATCGGGGTCAGGCGCGCTCGGAGAGCGCGTGCCAAAGCGTGAGCGCCGCGGCCATCTCGGCCTGCTTCTTGCTCGACCCGACGCCCTGGCGCGCGACGTCGCCGACCGCCACGGTCGCGGTGAACTGACGATGGTGGTCGGGGCCCTCGGCCTCGACCGTGTAGACCGGCACCGGCTGGCCGAGGCGCGCGGCGAGCTCCTGCAGGCTCGTCTTCGGGTCCATCGCGGCGCCGTAGCGCTCGGGGTCGTCGAGGAGCGGCGCCACGAGGCGCAGCACGAGCGCAGTCGCCGCCTCGGTACCGGCGGAGAGGTAGGCGGCACCGATCACGGCCTCGGTCGTGTCGGCGAGGATCGAGTCCTTGTCGCGTCCGCCGGTCTGGTCTTCGCCGCGACCGAGTCGGATGTGCTCGCCGAGCCCGATCGTGCGGGCGACCTCGGCGAGCGCGACCGTGGAGACGACGCTCGCGCGGCGCTTGGCGAGCGAGCCCTCGTCGAGGTCGGGGTGCGTCGTGAACAGGTGCACCGTGACCGCCTGGCCGAGGACCGAGTCGCCGAGGAACTCGAGGCGCTCGTTGTGCGGCGCGCCGCCGTTCTCGTACGCGAACGAGCGGTGCGTCAGGGCGAGCGACAGAAGCTCGGGGTCGATGTCGACCCCGAGCTTGTCGGTGAGGCGCAGCGTCTCAGGGAGAGCGCCGCGTGCGATCTTCGCGTCCGTCACGGCCGCGTCGATCAGATGTCGGCGACCTTGCGGCCCTTGTACTCGAGGAACAGCTCGGTGCCCTGCGAGTCGGTGACGACCTTCGCCTGGTGCGGCCGGCTGTAGACGACCTTGCCGTTCTCGACGGTCTTGACGAGGGCGACCGGCTCGGCCTTCCACTGCGCGCGGCGCGAGCGGGTGTTCGAGCGGGAGACCTTCCGCTTCGGGGGGTTACCTGCCATGACTAGCTCTTCTCTGTGTGTGAGGCGGCGGGGCGCGCGGCCTCGTCGTCTGGGTCTGGGGTGTCGGCCTTCAGCGCGGCCAGCGCATTCCAACGCTCATCGATCGGGGCTTCCGGCTCGGCGCCTGGAACCAGCTTCTCGCCCGTGGCCGGATCAAGGCCGGGGCAGTCCGGCTGGCACACCGGCTGGAACGGAAGCGACAGGACGATCGAATCCCTGACCAGAGTTTCAAGATCCACGTGGTCGTCTTGAACTTCGAAGTCAGCCGCTTCATCTCCAGAATACCCGAAGAGCTCCTGAATCTCGACTTCGACCGGCTCGGCGACGTCGGTGAGGCACCGTCCGCACACGCCGGTGTAGCGTGTGGCGACGTCGGCGGTGACCAGGATGCCTTCGTGCACCGCTTCGAGTCGGACGCTCGCCTCGACCGACTCGCCCTCGGCGACCGACACGAGACCCTCGCCCCACTTCTCCGGAGCGGGCGTGTCGATCTCGAGCTCGCGCATCTCCCCCGAGCGGTGCAGGATGTCTCGCACCGGGAAGGAGAACGGACCGTTCACATGCTTTCTTGCCACCCGGCAATGGTAGCCGCCGCCGGCTGGGCGCGGGCCGTCAGCGCCCGCGCGACCCGGTGTCGAGGAAGCGCGCGACGGCCCCCGGCACGAACGGCGACACGTCGCCGCCGAGCGCCGCGACCTGCCGCACGAGCGAGCTCGACACGAGCGCGTGCGCCGGGTCGGGCAGGAGGAACACGGTCTCGATCGCGGCGAGGTGGCGGTTGACGATCGCCATCGGCGTCTCGTAGGCGACGTCGACCTGCGAACGGATGCCTTTGACGAGCACCCCGGCATCCACGTCCTCGGCATAGTCGACGAGCAGGCCCATGCTCCACGAGGCGACGATGACGTTGCCGTCGATCTGCTCCTCGGCGATGGACTGCTCGAGCAGGCTCAGGCGCTGCGCGATCGGCAGCATCGCCTCTTTGCCGGGGTTGTGCACGACGAGCACGTGCAGCTCGTCGTAGAGCGCCGCCGCGCGGCGGATGACGTCGAGGTGCCCCAGCGTCGGCGGGTCGAACGAACCCGGGACGACCGCGATGCGGTTGTTCATGGCATCCAGCCTATCGGTCGGCCCACGCTGCCCCGCGCCCGCGTCGCCCCGGTATGCCCGGGCTCGGCAGCCGCCGGCGGGTCAGTTCTTCGCGAGCGCGGCGCGCTCCTGCTGCCCGAGGCGCCGGGTGAGCGCATCGGCGAGGCCCGGGTGGTCGAGGAGCGCGGGATCGGACTCGATCAGCCGCTCGGCGCCGTCGCGCGCAACGGCGATGAGATCGGCGTCGGCGACGACGCGGAGGAGGCGGAGGGATGACCTGGCCCCCGACTGCGCCTCGCCGAGCACGTCGCCCTCGCCGCGCAGCTCGACGTCGACCTCGGCGAGGGCGAAGCCGTCGGTGGTCGCGGCGACCGCGTCGACGCGCGAGCGTGCGGGGGTGCCGGCCGGCGCCTCGGTGACGAGCAGGCAGAGCCCGGGCACCGCGCCGCGGCCGACGCGACCGCGGAGCTGGTGCAGCTGCGAGACGCCGAACCGGTCGGCCTCGAGGATCACCATCGTCGACGCGTTGGGCACGTCGACACCGACCTCGACGACGGTCGTCGCGACGAGCACGTCGATCTCGCCGCGGGCGAACGCCTGCATGACGGCATCCTTCTGCTCCCCCGGCATCTTGCCGTGCAGGGTCTCGACGCGAAGTCCCGCGTAGGCGGGCATGGCGGCGAGCAGCTCGCGCACCTGCACGACGCCCCAGCGCGTGCGCGGCTGCTCCCCCTCGAGCACGGGCGCCTCGTCCGGGGCATCCTTGTCGCCGCCCTTCGCGGTCGCCTCGGCGTCGATCGCGGCGCACACGACGAAGGCCTGACGCCCCGCGGCGACCTCTTCGGTGATGCGCTCCCACACCCGGCCGAACCAGCCGGGCTTCTCGGCAAGGGGCGCGACGAAGGTCGAGATGCCGGCACGTCCGGACGGCAGGGTGCGGATCGTCGACACGTCGAGGTCGCCGAACACGGTCATCGCGACGGTGCGCGGGATCGGCGTCGCGGTGAGGACGAGCACGTGCGGGGCGGTGCCCTTCGCCCGGAGCGTCTCGCGCTGCTCGACGCCGAACCGGTGCTGCTCGTCGATGACGACGAGCCCGAGGTCGGCGAAGGTCGTCGACGCGCTCAGCAGCGCATGCGTGCCGACGACGATGCGGGCCTGCCCCGACGCCGCGCGGAGGGCCGCCTTCCGGCGCTCCGCAGCCGGCAGCTGCCCGGTGAGGAGGGTCGGCATGAGCTCGGGGGCGAGCTCGGGTCCGAGCATCCGCGCGATGGAGCGCACGTGCTGGGCCGCGAGCACCTCGGTGGGCGCGATGAGCGCCGACTGCCCGCCCGACTGCGCGACCTGCAGCATCGCGCGAAGGGCGACGAGGGTCTTGCCCGAGCCGACCTCGCCCTGCACGAGCCGGTTCATCGGCCAGTCGCCCTCGAGATCGTGCGCGATCACGTCGCCGACCGCGCGCTGGTCGTCGGTGCGCTCGAACGGCAGCCGGGCGTCGAAGCGCGCCAGCAGGTCGCCGGCGGGCCGCGCGGTCGCCGACATCGCGCGGACGAACTGCCGCTGCTGGAGCAGAGCCGTCTGCAGGACGAACGCCTCCTGCATGCGCAGCGTCTCGCGCGCGGGCTCGACGTCTTCGAGGTCGTAGGGCGTGTGGATGCCGCGGAGCGCGGAATCCGCGTCCATGAGCGCGTGGGCCCTTCGGAAGCCCTCGGGCAGCGGGTCGGCGATCGGCGCGAGCCGGTCGAGGACGTCCTTCACCGCCTTCTGGATCTGCCAGCTCGCCACGGTGCTCGAGGCGGGGTAGATCGGGATCGGCGTGTGCTGGCGCTCCTGGGCGGTGAGCCGCGCGGCATCCGTGTCATCGAACAGCTGGTAGTCGGGATGGGCGAGCTGCTGATGCCCCTTGAACTGTCCGACCTTGCCGGAGAAGATCCCCTGCATCCCGACCTGCAGCTGCTCGGCCCGGTACTTCTGGTTGAAGAACGTCAGCGTCAGCGCGCCGGCGCCGTCGCTGATGACGACCTCGACGATGTTGCCGCGACGCTGCTTCATCTGGCGCACCGACACCGAGCGCACCTCCGCCACGATCGTCACCTGCTCGCCGAGCGGCAGCGACGCGATCGGAGTCAGCTCGCCCCGCCGCGCGTAGCGACGGGGGTAGTGCGACAGCAGATCGCCGACCGTCTCGATCGCGAACGCCCGGTGGAAAAGGCCCGCCGTCTTCGCCCCGAGCGCGTCGACGAGACTCGTGTCGAGCGTGAGCGAGGGCATGCTCCGAGTCTAGAGAGCGGCCCCGACAGCCGACGGCACCCGCACCCTCGCCCGTCGACGCCGCCCCGCCCGCTCCGTCGGTCGCGACGCTCGCCCGCGCTCGTGCGCGCCGCGGCATATGCTCCCCCGTACAGTGGCCGCATGCTGCCTCGCATCCTCGCCCGCCTGTACTGGACGTTCAGTCGCTGGACGCTCCGCTCCGAGCCCGCACCGACGCGGCCGTCGGTGCTGATCGGCGCCCCGCACACCTCCAACTGGGACTTCGTGCTCATGCTCGCGATCGCCTGGCGCCTCGGCATCCCCGTCCGCTGGCTCGGCAAGGCGAGCCTGTTCGCGGGCTGGCGCGGACCGATCATGCGCGCCCTCGGCGGCATCCCGGTGCAGCGCGACGACGCCGCCCGGGTCGTCGACGAGGTCGTCGAGCGGGTGCACGCGGGCGAGGTGTTCGGCCTCGTCGTCACGCCCGACGGCACCCGGGGCGGCAACGAGTACTGGAAGAGCGGCTTCTACCGCATCGCGCGCGCGACCGGCATGCCCGTCACACTCGGCTACGTTGACCGCACGACGATGACGACCGGGCTCGGCCCCACGATCGACCTCACCGGCGACGTCGCCGGCGACATGGACCGCATCCGCGCCTTCTACGCCGACAAGGCGGGCCTGCGCCCCGAGCGCCGCACCGAGCCGCGGCTGCAGAACGAGCTCGTCGCGTCGTGACCTCTCGGTAGGGTGTGCTGGTGACGCGCATCATCGCCGGCGCCGCCGGCTCTCTCGCCCTCGCGGTGCCCGACGCGGGCACCCGCCCGACGAGCGACCGTGTGCGCGAGTCGCTGTTCGGCGCACTCGAGGCATCCGATCTCATCGACGGAGCGCGCGCCCTCGACCTCTACGCGGGTTCGGGTGCCCTGGGGCTCGAAGCGGTGAGCCGCGGCGCGGTCTCCGCCGACCTCGTCGAGAAGGCGCCCCGCGCGGCATCCGTCGCCGAACGCAACGCCCGCACCGTCGGCCGCGCCGTGCCGGAGGCGACGATCCGCGTGCACCGCGCGGCGGTGGATGCCTATCTGACGTCGGCGTCGGCGCGCTTCGACCTCGTGTTCGTCGACCCGCCGTACGACCTCGACGACGCCGGCCTCACGGAGACGCTGACGCTCCTCGCGGAGCGTCTGAGCCCCGACGCCGTCGTCGTGATCGAACGCGCGACGCGCTCCGGCGCGCCGACGCTGCCGGCGACGCTCGCGCACGATCGTGCGAAGAAGTACGGCGACACGACGCTGTGGTGGGTGCGCCCCGTCTGAGCGGGATCAGCCGCGTACGGCGTCCCAGTCGCGGTGCGGGTCCCAGCCGCCGCGGCCGGTCACCGGCGCGCCGCCGACCGTGACGAACCCGTCGCGGTCGGGCGCGTCGGCCGCGCGCGCGAGCACGCGCCCGATCGGGCGGAACCCCGCGGGCAGCGCGATGCCGGGCGGGAAGCACGCGAGCAGCGCGTGATCCTCGCCGCCGCGGAGGGCATGCTCGTCGAGCGCCGGATCGAGGTCGATCCGCACCTCGGATGCCTCGGCCATGCGGCGCGCGTCGAGCAGCAGACCGTCCGAGACATCCATCATCGCCGTCGCTCCCCCGCCGGCCGCCGCGGGGCCCTGGGCGATCGGCGGCGCGGGTCGCAGCTGTGCGCGCAGGTCGTTGCGCTCGGCGGCGGTGAGCGCCGCCTCGTCGACCGGGATCGGGGTGCCGTCGGCGCTCCGAAACCGGTCGAACAGCAGCGCGAGTCCGCGTGCCGCGGCGCCGAGCGTGCCCGCGACGGCGACGGTGTCGCCCGCCCGCGCGCCCGAGCGCAGCACCGGGTCGGCGCCGTCGAGCACGCCCAGCACGGTGATCGCGATCGTGAGGGTGTCGGAGGCCGTGAGGTCGCCGCCCTCGACGGCGCAGCCGGGGGCGAGCGCGTCGCACGCGGCCCGCAGCCCCCGCGCGAGGTCGTCGACGAACGCGGCCTGCGTCTCGTCGGGGAGCGCGAGCGCCACGACGAGCGCCGTCGGCCGCGCGCCCATCGCCGCGATGTCAGCGAGATTCACCGCCGCCGCCTTCCAGCCCAGGTCGAGCCCGTTCGACCACGCCAGTCGGAAGTCGGGCCCGTGCACGAGCGTGTCGGTCGAGACGACCACCCGCCCGTCGGGCGCGGCGAGCACGGCGGCGTCGTCACCGGGCCCGACGAGGGCGCGGGAGCTCCCCGAGAGCGCGGCGAAGATGCGCGCGAGCAGGGCCCGCTCGCCGAGGTCGCCGACGGTCTGGGCGCGCGGATCGGTCATGCCTCCACGGTAGCCTGGAGGGGTGTTCCGCCCGCGCCTGTCCGCCGTCCTTCTGGTGGCCGCGGCCGCGGTGACCCTCACCGGCTGCTCCGGCACCGTCTCGATGACCCCGGCCAAGGGGGCGAACGACCCGGCCTGCGCCGCGGTCACCGTGCGCCTGCCCGACGCGGTCGACGGGCAGCAGCGCCGCTGGACGGATGCCCAGGCCACCGGTGCCTGGCAGAGCGACGACGGCCGCACGACGGTGCTGCTCACCTGCGGCCTCGAGCCGCCGGCGCCCTCGACGCTCCCCTGCCAGACGGCGGGCGGCGTCGACTGGCTGATCGACGACGCCGAGGCGCCCAACTACCGCTTCACGACGTACGGCCGCACGCCGGCCGTCGAGGTGTACCTCGACTACGACGAGGTCAGCGCCCGCACGGTGCTCGACACGCTCGGCACCGCGGTGCAGCAGCTGCCCGTGACGGCCGCGGCCTGCACCGAGCGCCCGGAGGGCTGAACCGCCCCCGCCACGCCCGCTGCCGCGGGTCGGGGCGACCTCAGCGCTCGCGGGCGAGGTCGACGAGCTCGCTGATCAGGTCGGGGTAGGTCATTCCCGACGCGATCCAGCAGGTCGGGAACATCGAGATCGGCGTGAAGCCGGGCATCGTGTTCACCTCGTTCACGAAGAACTCGGTGCCTGTGTAGAAGAAGTCCACGCGCGAGAGTCCCTCGCCGCCGACGGCCTCGAACGCGCGCGCGGCGATCCGCTGCATCTCGGCGAGCTCGCCCGGGTGCAGGTCCGCCGGGCAGACGAGGTCGATGCCGGGAGCGTCGAGATACTTCGCGTCGAAGTCGTAGAACTCGCGGCCAGAGATGACGATCTCACCGGCCACGCTCACCCGCGGCGGGGCGCCGTCGCGCCCCTGCAGCACGCCGCACTCGATCTCGCGGCCGGTCACCGCCTGCTCGACGAGCACGGTGCGGTCTTCGGCGAACGCGGTCTCGAGCGCCGCAGCCAGCTCCGACCACTCCGAGACCTTCGACACCCCGACGCTCGACCCGGCCCGAGCGGGCTTGACGAACACCGGCAGCCCGAGCGAGCGGACGCGCCGCTCCCACAGCTCGCGGTCCCGGTCGAGCTCCGCGCGCGTGAGGGTCGCCCAGGGCACGACCGGCACGCCCGCGGCCTTCAGCACCTGCTTGGTGGTGTGCTTGTCCATGCCGATGGCCGACATCAGCAGCCCCGCCCCGACGTAGGGCAGATCGAGCAGCTCCAGGAAGCCCTGGACCGTCCCGTCCTCGCCGAACCGGCCGTGCAGGATCGGGAAGACGACGTCGACGTCGCCGAGCGAGCGGATGCCCGTGGCATCCGCCACCTTCACCTCGCGGGAGAGCACCGAATCGGGCCAGATGATGCGGGTGCCGTTGTCGACGACCTCGGGCAGATGCTCGGGACGCAGCGCGAACTTGTCGGGGTCGTCGTCTTCGAGCACGAACGCGCCGTCGCGGGTGATCCCGATCGGCAGGACGTCGAAACGGCTCCGGTCAATCGCCCGCAGCACGCCCCCGGCCGTTGCGGAGCTGATCGAATGCTCGCTGGAGCGACCGCCGAAGAGCACCGCCACCACCGTTCTGTCCATGCTGGGTCCTCTCCCCGGTGGGCTTGTCGTCGTCGGTCGTCAGGTGCGGGGCGATGTCGCGCGGGTTCATGGTGCCGTCGAGCACCATCTTCACCTGCTCGACGATCGGCATCTGCACGCCGGCCTCGCGGGCAAGCTCCAGCACGGGGGCCACGGATGCCAGGCCTTCGGCCGTCTGGTTCATCTGCTTCACGACGTCTTGGAAGCTGTAGCCCTGGCCGAGCAGGCGCCCCGCGGTGTTGTTGCGCGACAGCGGCGACTGGCAGGTCGCGATGAGGTCGCCGAGCCCGGCGAGCCCCTGCAGGGTCTCGGGCTGCGCGCCGTAGGCGACGGCGAAGTCGGTCATCTCGACGAGGCCGCGGGTGATGATCGACGCCTTCGTGTTCTCGCCGTAGCCGACCCCGTCGACGATGCCGATGGCGACGGCGATGAGGTTCTTCAGCACCCCGCCGAACTCGGTGCCGATGACGTCGGTGTTCACGAACGTGCGGAAGTAGGTGTTGCGCGCGCGGCGGGCGACCGCCTCGGCCGTCTCGCGACTCGTCGAGGAGATGACGGCGGCGGTCGGCTGCTCGCGCGCGATCTCGAGGGCGAGGTTGGGGCCGGATGCCACGGCGATCCGCGCCGGGTCGCAGTGCAGCTCCTGCTCGATGACCTGGCTCATCCGCAGGCCCGTGCGCTTCTCGACGCCCTTCATGAGCGAGACGATCGGCGCCTCCGTGCGCGCCACGAGCGGGCGGACGGCCTTGAGGTTCTGTCGGAGGGCCTGGCTCGAGATGGCGAGGTACACCTGGGAGGCGCCGTCGAGCGCCTCGGAGAGGTGTGCGGTCGCCGACATCGTGCGCGGCAGGTTGACGCCGGGGAGGTATTCGCTGTTGCGATGACCCTCCTGGATCTCCTGGGCGACCTCGGCGCGGCGCGCCCACATCACGACGTGTGCACCGCCGTCGGCGAGCACCTTGCCGAAGGTCGTGCCCCAGCTTCCCGAACCGATCACCGCGATGCGGGGCAGCCCTGCCTCGCCGCGACGGCCGTCACTTCTCGGAGTCAAGACGCCCCGTCTCGTTCTGGCCGTGCACGGCCGGGTTCCAACGCTCGGCGGGTGCCGGCTCGCCGCGGAGCGCACTCAGCAGCCCCGCGATGTCGGCCATCACGACGTCGGTGGCCGCGACCAGGTTCGCGTTTCCGACGCCGCGCGAGCGGTAGGCATCCAGGTCGACCGCCGGGCCGACGCTCACCTGCACGCGCTTGCGCGGGGGCCACAGGCTGAGCTTTCCGTACCGTGGCAGGATCTTCTGCACGCCCCACGTCGCCATCGGGATGACAGGGATGTTCCCCTCGATCGCGAGGCGCACGGCGCCGGTCTTGCCGCGCATGGGCCAGAGGTCGGGCTCGCGGGTGAGCGACCCCTCGGGGTAGACGATCACGCCGCGGCCGTGCTCGGCGAGCTCTTCGGCCTGGGCGATCGTCTGCTTCGCCGCCGAGGCCGACGACGAGCGGGCGACCGGGATCATGCCCGTCGCACGCAGCAGCGAGCCGAGCACCGGCACGCGGAAGAGGCTCTCCTTCGCCATGAACCGCGGTGCGCGGCCCATCCGCCACGTCGCGACGGCGATGATCACCGGGTCGAACTCGCTGTAGTGGTTCGGGGCGAGGACGTACGGCCCCTCCAGGGGGAGGTTCTCGGCGCCCGTGATCTCGATCTTCGCGATCAGTCCGGTGAGGGGGACGACGATCGCCGCGGCGGGCCAGAACACGCTCGGGCGCGTCTTCTCGGCCGAGGCGCGTCGACGCGGATGCTGCGACACTCCGCTCACTCCAGCACGTCGAAGTCGGCGCCGAGGGCCGTCAGCTTGTCGAGGAACTTCTCGTAGCCGCGGCGGATGATCTCGACGTTGCGGACGGTCGACTCCCCCTCGGCCGCGAGCGCGGCGATGACGTAGCTGTACCCGCCGCGGAGGTCGGGCACGACGACGTCCGCACCGTGGAGCGGCGTCGGACCGTTGACGACGGCGGCCTGCTCGAGGGCGCGACGGGCGACGCGGCGGTCGGGGCTCGCGATGCCCTCCGGGTGCACGACGATGTCGGCGCCCATCTTGTTGAGGGCCTGCGTGAACCCGAGCCGGTTCTCGTACACCGTCTCGTGCACCGTCGAGGTGCCGTGGGCCTGGGTCAGGGCGACGATCAGCGGCTGCTGCCAGTCGGTCATGAACCCCGGGTGCACGTCGGTCTCGACGACGACGGGCTTGACGTCGCCACCGCGGCGGAAGCGGATGCCATCCTCCTCGATGTCGAAATCGCCGCCGGCCTTGCGGAACACGTTCAGGAACGTGAGCATCTCGGGCTGCTTCGCTCCCCCGACGAAGATGTCGCCGTCGGTGGCAAGGGCGGCGCACGCCCACGAGGCGGCCTCGTTGCGGTCGAAGATGCACCGGTGGTCGTAGCCGCGCAGCGAGTCGACGCCCTCGATGAAGATCACCCGGTTGGGCTCGTAGGAGATGATCGCGCCCATCTTCTGCAGCACCGCGATCAGGTCCATGATCTCCGGCTCGATGGCCGCGCCCCGCAGCTCGGTGGTGCCGCGCGCCCGCACGGCGGTCAGCAGCACCTGTTCGGTCGCCCCGACGCTCGGGTAGGGCAGCTCGATGTCGGCGCCGTGGAGGCCTTCCTTCGGCGCGGAGAGTCGGATGCCGCTGGGCAGCTTCTCGACGGTCGCCCCGAACGCGCGCAGCGCGTCGAGGTGGAAGTCGATCGGGCGGTCGCCGATGCGGCAGCCGCCGAGATCGGGGATGAACGCCTGGCCGAGCAGGTGCAGGAGCGGACCGCAGAAGAGGATCGGGATGCGGGACGCACCGGCGTGGGCGTCGATCTCCTCCATGTGCGCCGAGACCGCCCCGCTCGGGTCGAGCCGGAGCACTCCCTCGCCGTCGTCCTCGATCGTGACGCCGTGCACCTCGAGCAGCGAGCGCACGACCTTCACGTCGCTGATGTCGGGCACGTCGCGCAGCACGCTCTCGGTCTCACCGAGGAGGGCTGCCACCATCGCCTTGGTGGCGAGGTTCTTCGCGCCCTTCACCTCGACGCGGCCGACGAGAGGCCGTCCTCCCCGGATCGCGAGCACCTGGCCCGTGCGGTCTGTTCCGTCGCCGCCGGGCTGTGACGCGGCGGAGGCGCTGAGGAGGGTGTTCATTCGATCGGACCTCACTTGTGATTCGAGGGCGGGCCTGCTCTCCCCGGGTGCGGGGCGCCGGGCTCGGGCTAGCGGACGGGGAGCGTCCGCGGCCGCCACGCCTCTCGGCGCGCCTCGAACTGCGCGATCTTCTCTTCGTTGCGCAGGGTGAGCCCGATGTCATCGAGCCCCTCGAGGAGCCGCCACCTAGTGTAATCGTCGAGATCGAAGGAGACTCGGAGCTCTCCCAGCTGTGCGGTCCTGGTCTCGAGATCCACCGTCATCTGCGCGCCGGGCTGGGCCGCGAGCGCCGCCCAGATCGCCTCGCCGTCGGACTCCGAGATCACCCCGGTGACCAGGCCTTGCTTGCCCGCGTTGCCGCGGAAGATGTCGGCGAACTTGGGGCTCAGCACGACCTGGAAGCCGTAGTCGCGCAGGGCCCACACGGCGTGTTCCCGGCTCGACCCGGTGCCGAAGTCGGGACCGGCGACGAGGATGGATGCCCCGGCGTACGCGGGCTGGTTGAGCACGAACTCGGGGTCCTGCCGCCAGTTGGCGAACAGCGCGTCGTCGAAGCCCGTCTTGGTGACGCGCTTGAGGTAGACGGCGGGGATGATCTGGTCGGTGTCGACCGCGGAGCGGGTGAGCGGGGCGGCGACACCGGTGTGCGTCGTGAACTTCTCCATGATCAGGCCTCGACCTTCTCCGCCGCGGCGGTCTCCGCGGTCTCGGCGACGAGATCGGAGGGGCTGGCGAGCCGGCCCAGCACGGCGGTCGCGGCCGCCACGAGCGGCGAGACGAGGTGCGTGCGACCGCCCTTGCCCTGCCGTCCCTCGAAGTTGCGGTTGCTCGTCGACGCGCAGCGCTCGCCCGGGGCGAGCTGGTCGGGGTTCATGCCGAGACACATCGAGCAGCCGGCGAAGCGCCACTCGGCGCCGAAGTCGGTGAACACCTTGTCGAGCCCCTCGGCCTCGGCCTCCAGCCGCACCCGCGCGGAGCCCGGCACGACCATGACGCGCACGTGCTCGGCCTTCTGGCGGCCCTCGATGACCGACGCGAAGGCGCGGAGGTCTTCGATGCGGCTGTTCGTGCAGGAGCCCATGAACACGGCATCCACCGTCACGTCCTTCAGGGGCGTGCCCGCGGACAGATCCATGTACTCGAGCGCCCGCTCGGCGGCGGCGCGCTCGTTGGGGTCGTCGAAGGATGCCGGGTCGGGCACGACGTCCGACAGCGACAAGCCCTGACCGGGGTTGGTGCCCCAGGTGACGAAGGGTTCGAGCTCGGCGGCGTCGAGGTAGACCTCGGCGTCGTAGACGGCGCCCTCGTCCGACGGCAGGGTCCGCCAGTACGCGACCGCGTCGTCCCAGTCCTGCCCGGTCGGCGCGTGCGGACGGCCCTTCACATAGGCGAAGGTCGTCTCGTCGGGCGCGATCATCCCGGCCCGGGCGCCCGCTTCGATCGACATGTTGCACATCGTCATCCGGCCCTCCATCGAGAGGGAGCGGATGGCGCTGCCGCGGAACTCGAGCACGTAGCCCTGCCCGCCGTTCGCGCCGATCTTCGCGATGATCGCGAGGATGATGTCCTTCGCGGTGACGCCGGGGCGCAGCTCCCCCTCGACCGTGATGGCCATGGTCTTGAACGGCTTCAGCGGCAGCGTCTGCGTCGCCATGACGTGCTCGACCTCGCTGGTGCCGATGCCGAAGGCCATCGCGCCGAACGCGCCGTGGGTCGAGGTGTGCGAGTCGCCGCAGACGACCGTGATCCCCGGCATGGTGAGGCCGAGCTGCGGGCCGACGACGTGGACGATCCCCTGCTCGGCGTCGCCGAGGGAGTGCAGACGCACGCCGAACTCCTCGGCGTTGCGCCGCAGCGTCTCGATCTGGGTGCGGCTGGTCAGGTCGGCGATCGGCTTGTCGATCTCGAGCGTCGGGGTGTTGTGGTCCTCGGTCGCGATCGTCAGGTCGAGGCGGCGAAGACCGCGCCCCTCGGCGCGCAGACCGTCGAAGGCCTGCGGGCTCGTCACCTCGTGCACGAGGTGCAGGTCGATGTAGATGAGGTCGGGCTCGCCGTTCTCACCCTTGACGACGAGATGGTCGTCCCAGACCTTCTCGGCGAGGGTCCGCGGGCGATCGGGAATCGGTGTGCTCATGTCTGTCTCGTTCTCCAGGAGTGAGGTTGTGCCCGCGCCGAACTCCGCGACGAGTGAGGGCTCAGAACGAGATCTCGTCGCGGCCGCTAAGGAGAAGGCGAGCGATCCGCACGGCGTCAGGATACCACCGTGCCGGCCGTGCCCCGGCCGGACGCCCCTCCTGCCGCCCCGGCCGGACGCCCCGGAGACTCAGGGACCGTCGACGGTCGGGGGCGTCCCCTTGTGCTCGGCGACCTCTTCGGCCGCCTCGACCGGCGACGCGGCGGCGGCACCGGCCGGGGCCGCGCGGCGCTCGCGGGACGAGGCGATGAGGCTCGCGACGGTCGCGACGACCATCGACGTGATGATGACGCCGAGAGACATCCAGGTGGAGATGTCGGGCACCCAGGTGATGTGCTGACCGCCGTTGATGAAGGGCAGCTCGTTCTCGTGCATCGCGTGGAAGATCAGCTTCACGCCGATGAACGCGAGGATGAACGCGATCCCGTAGTGCAGGTACTTGAGGCGGTCGAGGAGGCCCCCGAGCAGGAAGTAGAGCTGACGCAGACCCATGAGGGCGAAGATGTTGGCGGTGAAGACGATGAACGGGTTCGTCGTGATGCCGAAGATCGCCGGGATCGAGTCGAGCGCGAACAGCAGATCGGTCATGCCGATCGCGACGAACACGATGATCATCGGCGTGAACATGCGCCGTCCGGCGACCGTCGTGCGGGTCTTCGCCCCGTCGTAGTGGTCGCTGATGTCCACCCGGCGGCGGAGCATCCGGACGATGAAGCGCTCCTTCTTGATCTCGTCCTCGTGGTCGGCGCCCGGGAACGCCTGACGCCAGGCGGTCCAGCAGAGGAACGCGCCGAAGACGTAGAAGATCGGCAGGAAGTTCTCGATGATGGTGGCGCCCAGCAGGATGAAGATGCCGCGGAGCACGAGCGCGATGATGATGCCCACCATCAGCACTTCCTGCTGGTAGCGACGGGGCACCGCGAACTGGTTCATGATCAGCACGAACACGAACAGGTTGTCGATCGACAGGCTGTACTCGGTGAGCCAACCGGCGATGAACTGGCCCGCGTACTCGCCGCCGGCGAAGTACCACATGAGCCCGGCGAAGATGAGCGCGAGCGTCACGTAGAAGACGACCCACAGGGTCGACTCCTTGGTCGACGGGATGTGCGGCCGCTTGAGGATCAGCAGCAGGTCGCCGATGAGGATGAGGACGAGGACGATCAACGAGCCGACTTCGAACCAGACGGGAAGCTCCATGCGGACCTTTCGGAGGGGTGACGAAACGCCGAAAGTCTCTCCCCCGTGCCGGACCGGCGCGGCGCGTGCCCGGAGCCCCGACGACGGAGCCCGTACTGACGGACACGCGAGGCGGGATACTCCCTCTCGCTCACCCAAGGATACAGGTGCACAGAGGCATCCGAGACCGGATCCCGGCCGCGATCGATATCGATTCGAGACGCCTTCGGCCCTCCGGACACTGACAGGGTGGGAGCAGAACGAGGAGACCATGACCCACACCACGGCCTGGCCCCCGACGGGGCACTCCGCAGGGTCCGACGCCGCGCTGGTCGCGGCGGCGGGCGCGGGCGACGACGCGGCGTTCCGCGCGCTGTATCGCGCGCACGTGCGCCCGGTGTACTGGCTCGCGCACTCGCTCGTGGGCACGCAGGTGGATGCCGAGGACGTGACGCAGGAGACCTTCCTCGCTGCGTGGCGGAAGCAGCCCGGTCTGGAGCTGGCCGGGCAGTCGCTTCTGCCGTGGCTCGTGACGATCTGCCGGTTCCAGTGCGCGAACCGCATCCGCCGGCAGCAGCGTGACCGCGAGCACACCGCGGCGGGCCTCGATGAGACGCTGCCGGCGACGGTCGACGTCAAGAAGCAGGTCGTCGATGCGGTTCTCGTCGAGCGGGTCATCGCCGAGGTGGGCACGCTGAGCGCGCTGGATCAGCAGATCTTCCGCCTGTGCGCCGCCGAGGGGTACGCCTATCAGGCCGCCGCCGAGCAGCTCGGCGTCTCGCACGGAGCCGTCCGCAACCGCCTCTCCCGCATCCGCACCCAGCTGCGCAGCACTATCGAACCGGAGGGGACATGAACGCCGACGACATCACACTGCCCGAGCTCACCGACCAGAGAGTCGACGAGATCGAGGCGGCGCTGTTCGCACGGATCGGCGCGGCACGCGGCGACGACCTCGCCGCGGCGCGCCGGGCCGCGCGCGGGCCGTGCGCGGCGGCCGCATCTGGATGGGTGCGACGGCCGCTGCCGCCTTCGTGGCGCTCGCCGCCGCCATCGCGCCGCAGCTCGGGATGGGCGCGGGCGGCTCGATCTCGACCGCGCAGCAGCCGGTCACGGTGGAGGGCGGCTCGGCCGCCGAGCCGTTCTCGCTGCCCGGCGGTGCCGCCGATTCCCGAGAGTCGGCCGGCGACTCGGCGCTCGGCGGGGTGGCGGCATTCGGTTCGGATGCGGCGGTGGCCGGCGGCACGGACGCGGCGGCGCGCGAGATCGTCGCGACGGCGAGCGCGACGGTGCGGGTCGACGACGCGCGCGCCGCGGCCGACGCCCTCACTGCGGCGACGACCTCCGCCGGCGGATACGTCGAGTCGTTGAGCCTCGGCAGCGATGCGAGCGGCACCGGCGGCGGCGCGGTTCCGGACGGCGTGATGACCGATCCGCGTCCGGGCGGGGCCTGGATCACGGTGCGGGTGCCCGCCGACAAGCTCCCCGCCGCTCTGGCGGGGCTCTCGGAGATCGGCGAGGTGACGGGCTCGCAGGTGGATCGTCGCGACGTGACGACCGAAGCCGTCGACCTGCGCGCACGGGTCGCCTCTCTCGAGGCATCCGTCGCCCGTCTCACCGATCTCATGGCGCAGGCGACCTCGACGGCCGACCTGATCGCCGCCGAGTCGGCGCTCGCCGACCGTCAGTCGGAGCTCGAGTCGCTGCGCCAGCAGCTCACGTGGCTCGATTCGCAGGTCGGCATGTCGACCCTGACGGTGACGCTCACCGAGCCGGCACCGGCCGCGACCGCCGACCCGGCGGGCTTCGGCGACGGGCTCGCCGCCGGGTGGAACGGACTGGTCGCCGCCCTCGGCGGCCTGATCGTCGGGGTGGGGTTCCTGCTCCCCTGGGTGGCCGTGATCGCCGTCGTCGTGGTCGCCGGCTGGGCGATCCGCCGCGGCGTGCGCCGCCGCCGCGCCGCCCGCGCGGCCGCCTCCCCCGCCGACGTCTCCACCGACGAGCTCTGACCCGCTCCCGCTCGCGCCCGCCGCCTGCCGCCGGCTCTCACCGCGTCGCCAGCCCCATCCCCGGCTCCCGGACGCGCCCGTGCCGCACCCTCGCGGTTCACAACGTCGGAGATTTCGTCGTCCGCGGCCTCCCCGACGCCCAGAACGGTCGTCGGGCACCGGATCTCCGACGTTGTGAACGGCACCCGCGGGCGTTGGGAGCGGGGGCGGTCCCGCTCACCGCTCCCGCGGCGAGAAACGCGAAACGCCCGATCCGATTCGGACCGGGCGTTTGCCGTGTGGTGACCCCAGCGGGATTCGAACCCGCGTTACCGCCGTGAGAGGGCGGCGTACTAGGCCGCTATACGATGGGGCCGCACGTGCGCTGCTCGATGACTTCCGCCGATCAGGCAACCGTTCGATTATGCCATGCCGGCGACGGCCTCGCCAAATCGAGCGGGCGCGCGTCACGGCGGGCTTGCCGGTCGGGGCGGCGAGGCGTTGACTGAGGCCATGCGCATCACGAAGCATGAACACGCCTGCCTGCGACTCGAGCTCGAAGACCGTCTGCTGATCATCGATCCGGGCGGATACACGTTGCCGCTCGAAGACCTGCACGGGCTGACCGCCGTCGTGCTCACCCACGAGCATCCCGACCATTGGACCCCCGAGCACCTGGCGCACCTGCGCCGCCACTCCCCCGATGTCCCGGTCTACGCGCCCGCGGGCGTCGCCGCCGCCGGAGCCGACGTCATCGTCGTCGAGCCGGGCGACACGGTCACCGCCGGCCCCTTCACGATGAGCTTCCACGGTGGCCGGCACGCCGTCATCCACGAGTCGATCCCCGTCGTCGACAACGTGGGCGTGCTCGTCAACGACTCGTTCTACTACCCCGGCGACTCGTACACGCTCCCGAAGCACGCCGACATCCAGCTGCTCGCGGCGCCCGTCGGCGCGCCGTGGCTGAAGATCGGCGACGCGATGGACTTCGTGCTCGCCGCGAAGCCCCACCGCTCCTTCGCCACGCACGACATGACCCTGTCGCGCATCGGCCTCGACATGCACCGCGCGCGGCTGAAGTGGGCGACCGAGCAGCACGGCGGCGAGTTCGTGGCCCTCGACCCGGGCGACTCCGTCGAGATGTAGCCGCGCGCCTCGCGCGAACGACGGATGCCACGCACTCCCGTGACGGGAATGCGTGGCATCCGTGGATATGTCGACTCAGCCTTCGGCGTCGTGGTCGGTCTCGAGGAAGGTGACGAGGCTATCGAGCGCCTCATCGGCGCCGTCGCCCTCCGCCTTCAGCGTCACGACGGTGCCCTGCGTGGCGCCGAGCCCCATCAGGGTGAGGATGCTGCCCGCGTTGAGGTCGGGGCCGCCTTCGACCGCGATGGTGACCGGCACGCCGGTCTGCTGAACCGCCTGCACGAACAGTTTCGCGGGGCGGGCGTGCAGCCCCGAGCTGCTGGCGACGGTGGCCTGACGTTCTGCCATGGAATCCTCCTGAGTCGAGAGTGTCGTGTTCGAGACTATGCGGTGGCGACCGCCGAGGGAACACCTTCTGCGCCGGACGAAACCGGCTCCACGGGCCGCCGGTGTGCGAAGCGCTTCAGGCCGACGACGGCGAACGCGGCGACGACGGTGCCGGCGGCGATGGCGACCAGCCACAGCCAGAAGTTGTCGATCGCGAAGAACACGAACACGCCGCCGTGGGGCGCCTTGCTGGTGACGGCGAACGCCATCGACAGGGCACCGGTGACCGCGCCGCCGACCATCATCGCCGGGATGACGCGGAAGACGTCGGCGGCCGCGAACGGGATCGCCCCTTCGGTGATGAACGCGGCACCGAGCAGCCAGGCGGCCTTGCCGTTCTCGCGCTCCGGCTCGGTGAAGAGCTTGCGGTCGATGACGGTGGATGCCAGGGCCATCGCGAGCGGCGGAACCATGCCCGCGCCCATGACGGCGGCCATGATCTGCAGGTAGCGCTCGTCGCCGGCGATGCCCGCGGCGAGGTTGCCGGTGGCGAAGGCGTAGGCGACCTTGTTGACGGGACCGCCGAGGTCGAAGCACATCATGAGGCCGAGGATGATGCCGAGGATGATGACCCCGGCGCCGGTGAGGCCGGACAGCCAGTCGTTGAGCGCCTGAGTGAGCCACGCGATCGGTCCGCCGAGCACCATCAGCAGCAGTCCGGAGGCGAAGATCGAGCCGAGGAGCGGGATGATCACGACGGGCATCAGGCCGCGCAGCCACCGCGGCACGTCGAGGCTGTTCAGCCACCAGGCGGCGAGACCGGCGAGCAGACCGCCGACGATGCCGCCGAGGAAGCCGGCGCCCATGAAGGATGCCACGGCGCCCGCGACGAAGCCGGGCGCGATGCCGGGGCGGTCGGCGAGGCCGTACGCGATGTATCCGGCGAGCGCGGGCACGAGGAAGCCGAACGAGAGGAAGCCGATCTTGAACAGCACGGCGCCCAGGTAGACGATCAGCGAGGTGTCGCCGAGGTTCCAGAGCGTCGCGGACCCGAGGACGTCGTCGGCGTTGAACGCGATCTTGTAGCCGCCCAGGAGGAACCCGAGCGCGATGAGCAGACCGCCACCGGCGACGAACGGGATCATGTAGCTGACGCCGGTGAGCAGCGACCGCTTGACGGCGCTGCCTACTCCTCCGCCGCTGCCGCCTTCGGCGCGGGCCGCGGCCGCGGTGTCGGCGTTGCCGCGGACACGCGGCGCGAGCGGGTTGCCGACCGAGGCGACGGCCTCGTCGATGAGCTCGGCGGGCTGCTCGATGCCCTTCTTGACAGGCACGCGCACGACCGGCTTGCCGGCGAACCGCTGCTGATCGCGCACGTCGACGTCGACCGCGAAGATGACGGCGTCGGCGTCGTCGATGACCGACTGCGGCAGCGCCTTGTAGCCCGACGAGCCCTGCGGCTCGACGACGAGGTCGATTCCCGCCTTCTGGCCGGCGGCGGTGAGCGCATCGGCGGCCATGAAGGTGTGCGCGATGCCCGTGGGGCACGCGGTGACGGCGACGATGCGGGCGGGGCGACCGTCGACGACGAGGTTCGTCGCCACGGCCGGAGCCCCGTCGGCCGGAGCCCCGTCGGCCGCCGCAGCGCCGGGCGCGGCGGCGCCGGGCGCGGCGGCCGCCGCGGTCGGCTCGTCGCTGACGGCGGCCTGCACGAGGGCGACCACGTCGTCCGGTGAGGTCGCGGCGCGCAGTCCGGCGGTGAATTCGTCGCGCATGAAGGCACGGGCCAGGCGCGAGAGCACGGCGAGGTGCTCCTCGGCCGCCGTGTCGGGCGCGGCGATCAGGAAGACGAGATCCGCCGGGCCGTCCGGCGCGCCGAAGTCGACGCCCGGCGCGAGGCGGGCGAAGGCGAGCGTCGCCTCGCGGACGGCCGGGCTCTTGGCGTGCGGGATGGCGATGCCGCCCGGCAGGCCGGTCTCGTCGGTCTGCTCGCGCTTCCAGACATCCGCCGCGAGCGCCGCACCGTCGCTCGCGCGACCGGTCGCGGCCACGCGGGCGGCGAGCGCGTCGATGACGGCTCGTTTGTCGGTGCCGAGCGGCTCGTCAAGGCTGACGAGCGCCGGCGTGATGATCTCGGACACGGTGACCTCCGGTGGTCTTGTCTCGGTGGGCGGGATGGTCAGAGGCGTCTCACCGGCACATCGCCGGGGAGAAGATCGTCGGGGGTGGGGGCCTGCGTCCCCGGGAGGGCGGCGGCGGCGGAGCCGTAGCGGATGCCACTGCGCAGGCATTCCTCCGGGCCGGCGCCGGCCGACTCGGCGAGCAGGAATCCGGCGAGCGAACTGTCGCCCGCGCCGACGGTGCTGCGCACGCGGGTCGGCGGCGGAGTGCCGTGCCAGGCGCCGTCGGCGGTGACGAGCACCGCGCCGTCGCCGCCGAGGGTGACGAAGGCGGCGCCGACGCGCGCGGGAACGAGACCCGCGGCGACCGCGGCCACCGCTTCGGGGAGCGCGAGACCGCTGTCGAGGCTCACCCCGGCGAGCTCGGCGAGCTCTTCGTCGTTGGGTTTGATGAGGTCGGGAGCGCCACGGCGGACGACCTCGCGGAGCGCGGGGCCCGACGTGTCGACGGCGATGCGCGGGCCGACGCCGGCATCGAACCCGGCGCCGCGCACCGCGTCGATGACGTCGACGTAGAACGTGTCGGGGAGCCCCGGCGGCAGCGAGCCGGCGAGCACCAGCCATCGGGCTCCGGCGGCCGCCGCGACGACGGCGTCGATGAGCGCGTCGCCGTCGGCGGATGTGCGCGTGACGCCCGGCAGGTTGATCTTCGTGGTCACGCCGTCCGCGTCGGCGAGGGTGAGGTTGGCGCGGGTGGCGCCGTGGACCGCGACGGGGGTGAACGGGACATCCGCCGCGCGCAGCACGGCACCGAAGGGGTCTGACGGGTCGAGCGGCAGCACGGCGGTGCTCGCCGCGCCCGAACCGCGGAGCACGCGGGTGACGTTGATGCCCTTCCCCCCGGCATCCTCGCGCACGGCGTCGGCGTTCTGCACCTCGCCCGCGCGCAGCGGCGCGGAGAGGGACACCGTGCGATCGAGCGACGGGTTCGCGGTCAGGGTGACGATCATGCGACCCACACCTCGGCATCCGCCTCGTCGAGCGCGTCGGCGAGCGCACCCTCCGGCGCCACGTCGCTGACGAGCACGTCGACCTGGCCGAGCGCGGCGAACGAGACGAGCAGTTCGGCGTCGTGCTTCGCGGCGTCGGCGACGACGAACGTGCGGCGCGCGGCGCCGATGATGGCCCGTTTGACGGCGGCCTCGTCGGGATCGGGCGTGCTGAGCCCGAACCCGGCCGAGAGGCCGTTCGTGCCGACGAAGGCGATGTCGGGCCGCAGCCGCGAGATCGTGTCGACCGTCTGCGCGCCCACCGCGGCGGCGGTGAGTCCGCGCACGCGCCCGCCGATGGCGGTGAGGCTGAGCCCCGGAGCGCCGGCGAGGAGGTGCGCGACGGTCATCGAGTGGGTGACGACCTCGAGGGCGCGGAGCCCCGCGGGGCGTTGGGCGAGGAGGTGCGCGATCGCCGCCGTCGTCGTGCCGGCGTCGAGGTAGACCGATCCGTCGAAGTCCGCGGGCACCGCATCGAGCGCGCGCCGTGCGATCGCGAGCTTGGCCTCGCTGCTCTGCGCGCTGCGCTCGGCGAGCGAGGGTTCGGCGGTGCTGGCCCGCGTGCGCGGCACCGCTCCCCCGTGCACCCGACGCACGACGCCGGTCGATTCGAGCTGGTCGAGGTCGCGCCGCACGGTCTCGGTGGTCACGCCGAAGCGGCGGGCGAGGTCGACCACCGCCACTCGGCCTTCTGCGGTGACGAGGTGTTCGATCAGATGCTGCCGCTCCGTCGCGTACACGAGTTCCTCCTTGAGACGCTCACACAGTACAACACAAACACGGACATACACAAGCATTCGCAGAAGAGTGCGATGTGGAGGGTTCGATCGATGGATGCCGGGAATCTTGTGGAATCTCTACAAGACACCGGGCGTCACGAGTGGTGAGACTTGGTTCCACCTTGCAGAGGATTCCGTTGCTCCCGCGGAGGCGGGTTCGGGCTGTTAGCGTCATCTCGCTCTCCCGGTGCCGCGGCCACGACACGACCGTGCACGCGACACCGCCGAACCCATCACCACGCCTGCGATGACGCAGGCGCGAGACAACGGAGTCCTCAATGTCGAGTACCCATACCCATCGCTGGGGCATGCGTGTCACCGTCATCGTCCTCAGCCTGCTGCTGGCCGCGATGACCTGCCTGTACCTCCTCACCGCCGCGACGATGTCCGCCGGCGCCGCCCGGCTCGACGACGGCGCCGGAAAGGCGGCGACCGGCTCGGAGTCGCTCGCCGCCGGCGCCACCACCCTCGCCGGCGGCGCCGACGCGCTCGCCGCCGGGGCGAAGAAGCTCGACGCCGGAGCCGCCGACGCCGCGGCGGGTGCGACGTCTCTGTCCGCCGGGGCGACGAGTGCCGCCGCCGGCGCACAGGCGCTCTCGACAGGAGCTGGAACGCTCGCCGAGGGTGCCGCATCGGCGTCCGAGGGCGCGGCGAAGGTGAGCGATGGTGCGGCGTCCGCCGCCGCCGGGGCGACCCGCCTCGTCGCGGGGGTGCAGCGCCTCGACAGCGGTGCCCAGCAGCTCAAGGCAGGCACCTCGCAGGCGGCCCCCGGGGCGGCGCAGCTCGCCGACGGGGCGCAGCGCCTCTCCGCCGGTGCGAACGAGGCCAAGGGGGGAATCGACCGGCTCGAGGCGGGCGCGGCTCGCCTCGACGGCGGCTCCGACAACGCGCGTGCCGGTGCGGGGCAGCTGGCTGAAGGCATCGGGGCGCTGTTCGCCGGCGCCGGCGCCCTGAACGCCGGGCTCGGTCAGATCTCCGGCGGCGCGTCGGCGCTGTCTGCCGGCATCGGCGCCGCAGCGGCAGGCGGCACGAACGTCGCGGCGGGGGCATCTGCGCTGAACGACGGAGCCGCGAGTCTGGCCGCAGGCACGCACACGTTTGCGGCGGGAGCCCGATCCGCCTCGACGGGTGCGACGAATCTCGCCGCGGCCGCCGCGAACCTCACAACCGGGACCGCCCAGGTCGCCGACGGCGTCACGAGCCTTCAGGCAGGGGCCGGACGGCTCGCCGGTGGCGCCGCATCCCTGCAGCAGAGCCTCACCCAGGTCGCCGACAACCTCCAAGCCGCATCGGCCGATCCGGCCACCATCGGCCACCTGCGCGCGCTCGCTCAGGCAGCAAGCGATCTCCAGCTCGGCGCCGACGGCCTCGTCGCAGGTGCGAGCGACCTGGCGACCGGCGCACAGGGGGTGAGCGACGGCTCCGGCGCGCTCAGCCGGGGCGCGGCGCAGCTTCAGGAGGGCGCGGGCCGCGTGGCTGCGGGTGCCGCCGACCTCGAGACCGGAGCCGCCAGCGTGGCCCGCGGCGCCAGCTCGCTGAAGGATGGATCGGCATCCCTCTCGGCGGGCCTTGATACCCTCGTCGCCAAGTCGGGCGAGCTCGCCGCCGGGGCGGGGACCATCGCGACCACGTCGGGTGCCCTGTCGAACGGACTCGCGACGGCCTCGGCCAGGTCGGGCGATCTGGTGAGTGGACTCGCGACCCTTGACACGGGCGCGGGCGACCTCGCCGCCGGACTCTCGACGCTGAAATCGAAGGCGGGCGGCCTCACCGACGGTGCGGCGACGCTCGCCGCGAAGTCGGGCGAACTGTCCGCGGGTGTCCAGCGGCTGGATGCTGGGGCCACCACCCTCGCATCCGGAGCCACCGACCTCTCGGCCGGCGCAGGAACCCTCGCGAACGGGACGCAGTCTCTCGCCACGGGTGCGCTGGGACTCAGCTCGGGCGCGCAGAATCTCGCCGTCGGTGCGGACAACCTCTCCGCGGGAGCGACGTCACTCGCCGACGGTACGCAAACGCTCTCGGCGGGCGCGGGCCGCCTGGCGACCGGCGTGAAGGCTCTCGAGACCGGCGCCGGGGACCTCTCCACAGGCACCGTCAAGGTGTCGGAGGGTTCGGGCAAGGTGGCCGACGGGGCGACGCAGATCGCCGACGGCAACTCGCTGATCGCGGGAGGCACGGGCGAGATGAAGACCAAGACGTCCGGCCTCACGCCGACGGTCATGCCGTGGATCTTCGGCGCGCTGATCGCCGGTCTCATCGCCGGCTCCCTGTGGGCGGCGCACCGCATCTCGCACCGCAACCGGGTCCGCGAGTACACGGCGGCCTGACCCGCCCTGCCCGCTGTACGCAAGAAGGCCCCCGCCACTGGCGGGGGCCTTCTCGGCTGTCGCGGGTCGCGGCGAGGCTCAGGCCTCGCTCATGACGTTGACGTCCTGCTGACCGCGGGCGGCGAGCGCGGCGGCGCGGGCCGCGATGCGACGCTCCTGCTCGATCTGGCCGGCGTCGAGCGTCTCCTGGTCGACGGGGTAGCTCTCGACCTTGTTCACGCCGTTGTACTTGGCGATGTAGGCGTCGAGCTCGGGGCCCGACTCCCACGAGGTGATGAGGCAGTAGCGCGGCTCGTCGCCGTAGTGCGCCGCGGCGTGCCACAGGCGCTGCGTGTCGACGATCAGCTGCGCGCCGGCCGGCAGGGCGATGCGGGTCTCCTCGCTCGGGTCGGTGCGGTTCTCGCGCAGCACGAAGTAGCTGGTCTTGTCGTCGGTGAGGTTGAAGAAGCCGCGCACGACCCAGCCGGTGCCGTCCGGGTTCAGGCGGTTGTTGTCATCCTGGTGCAGGTTGTACAGGCAGTCGGCGTAGGTGTTCGGCTGCAGCTCGATGATGCGGCAGCGGCCGACGTTGGCACCCGGCTCGAGCGCGCGCTCGGTGAGGGTCGGTGCGATCGCGGTCTGCGAGTCGATCCACACACCGTCCTTGTCGGTGCGCGGCGGCTTGTGGTTCCAGAAGCCGTTGCATTCGATCTCACCCTTGGCCGAGGCCAGCGGGGCGAAGCGGGTGTCGCCGGAGGACTTCCAGTCGACGTATTCGACGTCGAGCCACTCCTTCGGGTCGATCTCCTTGCCGTAGGGGTCGAGGACGACGTACCCGGTCTCTTCCAGAGCGGCGCTCTTGATGTATGCCATGACGGATCATGCCCTTTCTGTCGGACGAGCGAAGTTTTTACACGCCGACTTAGGCAAGCCTACAGAGCGGTCTGATGGACGCGATTAGACTCGACCGAGGTTTTCGAGGAGCGTTTTTCTGACGATGAGCACAGTGACCCCCGCCCCCGCCGATGCGACCGCCGCCCACGTCCAGGCGACCGCCGTGAACACGATCGGGTGGCTCCAGGCACCGGAGACGACGATCGTCGTGCCGGTGTATCAGCGGCAGTACCGGTGGGACATCGGCGGCTGCGAGCAGCTGCTGAGCGATGTGCGCGCGGTGTCGGCGGCGGATGCCACGGACACCCACTTCATCGGATCGATCCTCTCCACCGCGGCGTCGGATGACACCGAGTCGGGTGCGCACCTCGTCCTGATCGACGGCCAGCAGCGCCTGACGACGCTCATGCTGCTGGTCGCCGCGCTCCAGCATTCGCTGCGGGACGAAGACCCCGCGCTCGCCGCCGAGCTCTCCCGTGTGCTGGTGCGCGACGACGACCCCTCGCGCACCAAGCTCCGTCCCCACCGCGCATGGGCCGACGTCTTCGACAGCGTCGTGCACGACCGCCGCGCACCGGGCGAGCAGGCCCGCGAGTCGCGCTTCGACGACAACTACGCGTTCTTCCGCAGTCAGATCCGCCCCGGCGAGGCGCCGAGCATCTGGCGAGGGCTGCAGAAGCTCGAGCACGTCTCGATCACGCTCGGCCCCGAGGCCAACGCGCAGCAGACGTTCGAGAGCCTGAACTCCACCGGTGAGCCGCTGCGCGACCACGAGCTCATCCACAACTACGTGCTGATGGGGCTGACCCATGAGCAGCAGAGCGAGATCGAGAACGAGTACTGGCTGCCGATCGAAGAGGCGACCGGCGAGCAGATCGGCGCGTTCTGGCGGCACTATCTGGTCATGCTCACCGGACGCGAAGTCGATGCGTCGGGCGGCCGAGCAGTCTACGACGCGTTCCGCCACGAGTTCCCGCGGCTCGGCGTCGAGGCGCTGCGCGGTCACGCCGCGCAGTGGCGCGAATACGCGGAGATCTACGGGCTGCTGCTCGACCCGGCGCACACTCCCGACCCCGAGATCGGGCAGCAGTTCGCGTACCTCGGCACCTTCGGTCGCGGCGTCGCGCCTCTGCTCCTCCGCCTCTACGGCGACCACGTGCACGGGCTGCTCGACCGAGACGAGCTGATCCTCTCCCTCGAGCAGGTGCAGTCGCTGCTGCTGCGGCGCGTGATCGTCGGGATCTCCACGGATCGCCTGGTCGCCCGGCTCTGCCGCGCCGCCGAGCGCGGCCGCGACGACCTCGTGCACGCGATCGCGCGCATCACGCCGTCCGACGAGCGCACCCGCGTGGGCCTCAAGTACGGCGATCTCCCGCACCCCCGCTACGTGCTCGGCCGCCTCGCCGGCCTCACAGACCCGGCGGGGTTCGATGTCGATCACGTCGTTCCGGTCGCGCCGTCCGACGACTGGTCGCCCGACGGCGACCGCCGCTGGGCCGACCTCGAGGCCGACGAGCAGAACAGCTTCCGCGCGCTGTCGCAGACGCTCGGCAACCTGACTCTCCTCGAGGAGCCGCTCGCCGATCGCGCGTTCGACGCCTCCTTCCCCGACAAACGCCGCATATATGCCGCGAGCGACATCTCGCTCACTGCGGCCATCGCCGAGAGCCCCGCGTGGTCGACGGCGGAGATCGCCGCGCGCACCGCACGGCTCACCGAGGCGTTTCTGCGGGTGTGGGCGCGGCCGGCCGTGGTCAGCATCGACGACGACAACCTCACGCCGGTCCTCGACGCGCGCCTCCGACGCGGGTGGCCGCGCGGCTGGCAGCGCGAGTTCGACTACGTCGAGTTCCGCGGCGAGCACTGGGAGGTCGCCGACATCCGGTACCTCTTCAACCGCATCTTCCAGCGCCTCTGGGCGGAGTCCCCCGAGTCTCGCCAGGCGGTCATCGATTTCAGCGCCCGTCGCGGCGGGCCCGTGTATTCCGCGATGGCATGGAACGGTCAGTGGGATCAGATCGCCGGCGGCGACGATCCGCGCTACCTCTACATGGGGTGGGACGCCAAGTACATGCTCTCTGCTGTGCAGGGAGTGCTCGAAGAGGCCGGATGGGCGAGCGAGGTGTTTCTGAAGTACAGCTACATCGGTGACGCGATGGCCTGAGCGGGAGGCGAGATGACGCGGGAGCGGAAGACGCAGGGGAAGCAGACGCGCATGCGCACGAACACGACAGAGGCCGGCAACACGCGTCGCTGGCGGAGCGTCCGTCACCAGATCGACGCCCTCGATGTCGCGACCTTCGACGCGATCGCGAACACGAAGAGCCCGCTGCTGGATGCCACGATGCCGCGCCTCACCCGCGCCGCCGACCGCTCGGTGCTTTGGATCGTGATCGCCGGCCTGATGACGCTGACCGGCCGCCCGCGGGCACGCCGCGGCGCGGCGCGCGGTCTCGTCTCGATCGCGGTGACGAGCCTCATCGCCAACCAGGTATCCAAGCGTCTGCACCGCAGGCCGCGCCCCTCGATCACCCAGGTGCCTGCACAGCGGCTCGCGCATCGCATTCCGCAATCGACGTCTTTCCCGAGCGGACATTCCGCGAGCGCCATGGCGTTCGCGGCGGGCGCGGCCGCGGAATGGCCGGCGCTGTCCGTGCCGCTGCGCATGCTCGCAGGACTCGTCGGCTTCTCGCGCGTCGCGACGGGGGCGCACTACCCGTCCGATGTGCTCGCCGGCTTCGCCCTGGGTGAGACGATCGCCTGGCTCACGACGAAGGTCGTGCCCGTCGAGCGCATCGACCCCACGCAGGACGACCTCACGGTGCACGCGGGGAAGGCGAACCCCGACGGCGAGGGCATCGCGCTCGTCATCAATCCCAAGTCGGGGTCGGGGCGCGCGGGGAAGATCCTCCCCGAGGTGCGGCGGGCGTTCCCGCGCATGCGGATCGTCGAGCTGGGCAACGACGGCGAGGACTACGGGCAGGTGACCCGCGACACGGCGGCCTCGTGCGAGGTGCTCGCGGTGGCCGGCGGCGACGGCACGGTGCAGCAGGCGGCCGCCGCGGCGATGCACAACGGCATCCCGCTCGCCGTCTTCCCCGCCGGCACGTTCAACCACTTCGCGAAGGATCTCGGCATGTTCCCGCTGTCGGCCGCGATCGACGCGATCCACGCGGGCACCTACGCCAAGGTCGATCTCGGCGAGGTGAACGGCACGATCTTCGTCAACACCGCCTCGATCGGGGCCTACACCGACTTCGTCGCGATCCGCGAGAAGTACGAGCACCGCATCGGCAAGCCGCTCGCCGCGGTCGTCGCGGCTGCGCGCACCCTCGGGCGCGGCAAGGCCGTGCGCGTGCGCGTGGAAGACCTCGACGGCGACACGGTCGACGCGAAGTTCAGCCTGCTGTTCATCGGCAACGGCCGTTACGAACCGCGCGGCTTCGCGCCCGTGCACCGCGCGGCGCTCGACGACAGCCGCCTCGACCTGCGGGTGCTCGGGGTGACGCGGCTGGCTTCGCGCGCCCGGGTGGTGCTCGACCTCTTCACCGGGCGCATGGCGCGCAACAAGCGCTACCAGCAGTTCTCCGACGCCGAGTACCACCTCGAGCTGCCTGACGGGCCGTATCGCATCGCGCGCGACGGCGAGCTCGGCGAGCAGATCGACCGGCTCGACGCCCGGGTGCTCCCCCGTGCGCTCACCGTGATCACGCCGGCGCGGCGGAAGAAGCGCTGAGCCGCTGCCACAGCAGCCGGGCGACGAGCACCCAGACGACCGCGAGGCACACCCCCGCCGTCACGTCGGTGACGTAGTGCACGGCCAGCGCGACGCGCGCGACGCACACGAGCACGACGAGCGCGCCCGCGACGGCGCCCGTCGCCCTCCACGCGGCGACGGACACGCGGCCGACGAGCGCCACCATCACGACGAGCGCCGCCGTGGTGATGCCGAAGGCGTGGGCTGAGGGGAACGACGAGTGCAGGGCGTCGACAAGCGCGGCCTCGGGCCGTGGGCGGTCGACGACCGCCTTCACAGCGACCGGCACGATGCCGCCGAGGAGCACCGTCGCCGACGCGAAGAAGAGCGTGGACGCCTCGGCGCGCGACGCTCCGCGACGCCGGCGCACGAGCATCCACACCAGCGCGACGACCGCCGCGATGCGGAACGCGAGCGGCCCGAACACGGCCGAGACGGTGGTCCACACCGGCACCCACCACGACTGCGCCCCGCCGTTCCGCTCCCCCCAGGCCGCGCCCGCGCGATCGATCTCGGCGAGCGGGGGCCAGCCGGTGACGACGGCCACCGCGACGAGGCAGAAGAGCGCCGCCGCGACGACGCCCACCACGACATCGGCGCGGCCGACGCGGGGCATGGAGGAGCTCATGCCTCAGGTCTACCAGCCGCGGCGCGGCACAACGCGAAAACCCCCGGCGAACCGGGGGTTTCGAAACTGCTGGGGTACCTGGACTCAAACCAAGAACAACTGAGAGCCGCCTGGCCCGTCCGGGCGAAGCCCCGAATCGGTAGAGTTCACCGTAATTTCAGGGATCTCATGGGGTCGAGCCTACCGCCGGCTACCGACAGCTACGCAGTGGTTCGTGCTGATTCGCGCCTCTCGGGAGGGTTTCTGGTCACCAATCTGATCACCGGTTCTCTCCGTCGTCGAGCCTCTGGACGGGCACGAACGCGGCGAGCGGTTGGGGATCTCTGGTGACGTCGTACTGACGCAGTAAGGCGATGTATCGTCGCTTGTCGATGTCCCAGTCGTACGTCTCTGCGATCGCCTCCGCGTCTTGCGCGGCGAGGAACACCAGGTCGGCGAGCAGGCGCGTCGTTCGCCCGTTCCCGTCGACGAAGCCGTGGATGCGGACGGACTCGGCATGTACGGCGATGCCGAGTTCGCGTGCTGTCCAGTCGTCGGTGCGCTCCCAGCGGTACCGGATATTGTCGAGCGATCCGCGGAGCTCGACGGCGATGCGCTCGGGTTCGACGCCGAGGTTGAGATCACACGTTCGGTACCGACCTGCCCACGTCCACAAGTCTCCGTAGAGCTTCTGATGCAGGTCACGGAGGAACGCGTCCGTGAGGATGTCGGTGAGCACGAGTCGCCCGTCGGCGATGTCGTCGAGCAACGCGATGCTGACGTCATCGCTGATCGCCTGCTCAGCTTCGTAGAGGTCGATCTTCTTCGGCTCATCGCCGAAGATCTCACGAGCCTGTGGGGTGAGGGCGTCTGCTTCTTCCGGGTCCAACGGCGTCTCGCCGCATCCGGGCCCGACACCCATCAAATGCGCTGCTTGCGCGCGGCGAGGAAGCGCTCGACCCGCTCAGAACGAGTGACACCGACCGGCACCGACCTGTTCTCCAACGCCGCCGACGCCCGCGTGGAACGCAGAGCGGCACGATGAAGCGCCTCACGAGTGACATCCTTGCGCTTCATATGCTCACCTCCGGCAGCTAGGGCTCTGCTTCATTCTATCGTGCCGGCTCCCTTCTGGCGGGGTGCGGTGCGCTCCCCGCCAGGCACTTCCCTGACCAGCAGTTGGGCGGACGCCGACGTTCTCCGTGAGAATTGATCGCGATGGCGCATCCCGAAGTGATGTGCCCGAAGGTCGGGAGAAGGAAGATGGCATCCGAGAAGTTCGAGGCACCGGATCTTCAGAAGTTCATCGCCTCGCTGAGGCCCGACGCCGATCATCTGGACGATCTCTGGCGTCGTCCCGAGCCGCAGCTCCTCCCCATCCCCGCTACGGTGCGGGGCTTCCGTATCCGTATCGACCTGCAGCGCACGAAGCCGCCGGTGTGGCGACGCATCGAGGTTCCCGGCGACATCCTCCTCCCGCGGCTGCACGAGGTGATCCAAGCGGCGATGGGATGGACCGAGAGCCACCTGCACCGCTTCCGCACGAGCAATGACCGCAACGCTCCCGAGTTCCTCACCCAGTTCGACCTCGACGAGGGCGATGAAGGGATGCTCGAAGACGACGTGCGTCTCGACCAGGTCATCGCCGACGAGGGCGACCGACTCTGGTACGACTACGACTTCGGAGATGACTGGAAGCACCTCCTGCGCATCGAGAAGGTACTCGACAGCCCTCCACCGGCCCCGGTGTGCGTCGGCGGGAAGCTCGCCTGCCCGCCAGAGGACTGCGGCGGCGTCTGGGGCTACACCGAACTCGCCGACTGGGTGCGCAGCGACTACGACGACGCACTCCGCCCCGAGGTGTTCGAGAACACGGCGGAGGGACGCGCCTGGCTGCCCGACGGCTGGCACCCCGATGTGTTCGACATCGATGAGACAAACGAGCTCATCACCTCCGTCACCGCGGAGCCGATCCCGGTCGTCGAGGAACTCGAGTCGCTGCTCGAGCTGGCGCGAAACCGCGGTGCACGCGGCCTGCGCGACGCTCTCGCTCATCCGGCTGCCTCCGGTGTGACCGATATCAGCACCGACGAGGCCGCCGATCTCACTGAGCCATTCCGTGTGCTCCTCGACGTCGTCGGGGACGGCGTGACGCTCACGGGCGCCGGGTACCTGAAGCCCGCCGCTGTCGAGCAGATTGCACATCGCACGGGCATCACCGAATGGTGGATCGGCAAGGCCAACCGCGAAGACCTCGCCTGGCCCGTCTGGGAACTCCGCGCCACGGCGCGAGCGCTGGGACTCGTCTCGGTGCGCAAGGGCCGCATCGCCCCGACTCAGGCCATCGCCAAACGCAGAGACGACCCGCAGGCGATGCTGCGACACATCACCGGCCGACTCCCGCTCGGAACAACCCCCGCCGAGCGGCACGCCGGCTGGATGGCACTCGCCGCCGTCGCGAACGAGACACCCGCTGAACTGTGGGAAGAGAGCATCAGCGAACTCCTGTTCGACCTCGGCTGGCGCGACCGAGAGGACCCCTACCGCGCCCCCTCACCCGAGAGCCCCACGCTCGACGCGCTCCACCTACTCGCGGGGGCGATGCGGGCGAACGGGAGACCGAAGGGTGTGAACACGGCTGTCGCAGCCGTCGCCCGGGCCGTCATACGGGCCTGACCGTCTGGTCACCGGATCGGCTGCGACCAGGTCCGACAGAAACCGTCACAAGTCGGTCCTACCTGTAGCGGATTCTGTCGGCTCGGACGACGTGACGGGCACCGCGCTCCAGTTCCGTTCAGCGGGCCTCCACACGGCTTTGGCATCGAGCCCATCGAGCACCGGGTCGACGAAGTCAGCAACGGCGGCAACGGTGTCGGAGAACCTCTCCGGCAGACTCGCGCCCACTTCGCCGAGCCCCTTCCGGTAGGCGACATAGGTTGAGCCTCGGAGCACTGCGAGCCCCTCGGTGGCCTGCGCTAACGGAATCAACGTGGTCCCGCGGAAAGTTGCGGTCGCCGTGAGCGCGTCACGCAGTTCCCCGCACTGGAGAGCCTGTGTGCCGGTCAAGAGGTGGATGTCCGCGAAGTCACGCACGCGCGTGTTCGCTCGTCCCAGTTCGATCGCGGTGACGAGTTTCTCTGCGAGTACCGTCTCGATCGGGTAGCCCAGGATGCGGATCGGCGGAGCGTCCGGCCGCAGCGACGGCAGCTCTACTGTTCGCGGGGCCGGCGTGACGGGGTCGCCGAAGTTGATGTCGAGCCGCAGCTTGACCTGCGCTGTCGCGAGCTGTGCCGTCATCGTCACCCGCACGCCGGAATACAGCGCGTCGTCGCGGATCACCGCGGTGGTCACAGTCTCGGGGAGGAACTCCACACCGTCGTCCGAGTCTTCGATCGCGGCAATCTCCGCGACACGACGAGCCGCGGTTTCTTCGTCGGAGGCCATGTTGCGCGCGAGGGCGTCGGCGTCGACCGTGGGACGGCGGGTGCCGAAGGAAGCCAGCAGCATCCCGCCCTTCAGGATGAAGTCCTCGGCGTACGGTGAGCGCGACATCCGCGACAGCCACCGCTCGACGATGTACATCGTGAGCAGTTCCTCCGTGCCACGCTTCTGACGGCGAGCCTGATTCTGCAAGTCGAGGTATGCGCGCCCTCCGGCGCTCTCTCGCGTGGGCCGACTCATCGAGCACTCGCAACATCGAGCGCAGCACGCATCGGCCCAAACGTCCCCAGCGCCTCCGCGTACTCCAGCAGCAATGCCGGTTTCGAATTCGGCGCTGCCAGGTATCGGTAAAGCGCGGCGTGCGCGATCGGCTCGCCAAGGCGCTTCCGAAATCTCATGAGATCCACCACCGTCCTCGCCGCATCGTAGATGCGCACTGGCTCTCCCGGCCCCGCCTCGAACGACGTCAGCCCCAGTTCGAAAGAGGCCTCGTCGAAGCGGAACACCATCACCGGAGGATAGGTGATTACCGGCGTATGCGACCGCTTGGGAACCGCGATCTGCACCAACGCCGGCATCTCGTCCGTCAGGTCATGGATCGCTGCCGCCGAGATACAGCACACGATCGCGCGAGGAGCGCGGTGCGCCACTGCGATCATGTCGGGGTACGACGCCGGGGGCGCGTCTGCTCGACGGAAGACCCCGCGCGAGAGTTCGATGACCTGCCCGCCATCTCGCCAGGCATACAGATCTCGCGGATGCACACCGTGCGCCCGCGAGGTCTCCGTCGTGAACGTCGACGGGAGCGACTCGTCCAACTCCTTCATGGATACAATCCTCGCACAGGCCGCTCAACTATGTGCGTTTTTTATCCATCTCGGGCCACACGCTCTTCCTGCACTGCATCTGCACGCATCACAATAGTCGCAGCCGCAAGACCAGCCGCATGCTCCTCATCGACGAATCGTTCGGCGAGCGTCGCGCGAGCCAGGTCCGCCGGCAGGGCAACGGAGAACTTCAGCCCCTCGACAGCTTGCGGGGCGATGTAAGGGACCACACCGTCCAGAAGGAAAGCACGCATGCTGTTTACATCGAAGGCAGCAGGACTACACGATCCAGTTCAATCTCGACAACTTCTACCGGAAGCACTTCCTGGGGGTGCTGAGGGAGCTGCGCATCCCGGCTGTCCGCTGGCACGACCTCCGACACTTCTACGCGAGCGCATGCGCCTCAGTGGGCATCCCTATTGAGCGCGTCGCCAAGTACATGGGCCACGCCGACATCGGCACGATGTACAAGCACTACCTGCACCTATTCAGCGACGACCACACCGACGACATGGCTCGCCTCGCAGCCGTAGCGAGCCGTCCGGCGCTCCAGCCGATGGCGCAGCTAGGTGTACTGACCTCGACCGTTGTTGATTCGGTCGATGGGGGTTTTGCCTCCGATGCCGAGGTGGTGCCTGTCTAGGTTGTAGTGGTCGAGCCAGGTCGTCAACCCTGCTTTTCGGTCGTCGTTCGAGCTCCAGGGGCGGGCGTAGGCCCACTCGGTGGCGAGGGTGCGGTTGAGGCGTTCGACTTTCCCGTTGGTCCAGGGGCAGTGCGGTTTGATGAACCGCTGTCGGATGCCGTGCGCGTCGACCACGGCCTTGAACGCGGCCGAGTGGCGGTAAGCGAACGCGTTGTCGCTGATGACGCGTTCGACTGTGACGCCGAGGCGCGCGTAGAACGCGATCGCCCGCTCGAGCACACCCGCGGCGGTGATGCCTTTCTCGTCGTCGTGGATCTCCGCGTAAGCAACTCGGGAATGGTCGTCGATGACGGTGTGCACGTAGTCGTAACCCAGGCCCCGCTTGCGCGCAGGACGTTGCCCGCGGCCATGCAGACGCCATCCGCCGCCGTCGGGGATACGGCCGAGTTTCTTCACATCAACGTGGATCAGGGACCCGGGATGATCATGCTCGTAACGCTGCGCGGATCGGCGGGTCGCGCGGATCACGGACCCCGTGACCGGGTCCAGCTCCCGCAGCAACGGCACGTGGTGGCGGCGCAACACCCTACCGACCGTTGAGGCCTGCAAGCCGAGCTTGTCAGCGATGAACACCGGCCCACGCCGAGTGAGGTGCCGCATGATCCGCACCCTCGCCTCCACGCACGCTTTGGTCTGGCGAGGGTGGGAGCGGGCGACGCTGGAACGATCGATCAGGCCCGCCGGGCCGCACTCCCGGAACCTGCGCCACCACCGCCACGCGGTCGTGCGGGAGATCCCCATTTCCGCGGCAACATGCGCGACCGCACGCCCCGACTGGATGCGCTGAACCATGATCAACCGGCCGGCCGGAGTCAGCCGGGCATTAGCGTGAGACAAGAGAGACCTCCGTGCGTTTGAGCTGAAGAACTTTGACAGCTCCAACTCGACCCCGGAGGTCTCTCCTACGTCAACAACGATCTGGGTCAGTACAGCTAGGCGGTTGAACGACGAGGCCGCTTCTCGATCACCGCTGTCGGTCGCGGCGGTTGGCAACGTAGCGCGCGGACAGATCGAGGAGCGGGCGAACAGCACCCCGCGCGGCGCTCTCTAGGTCGTAGTCGCTGTGTAGGTCTCCACCACCATGGCCACGCATGAAGCCAACCGTCCAGCCGTCAGCGTCTGGCTCGAACGTGATGCCGAACCCTTCTTGCTCACCGAGTGCGATGATCTCGCCTACCGCGCGCAGCGTGTCGTCGTCGAAGTTCGCGGCCACGTCATTCCTCCTGCTCAGCATCCCGAAGCATCTTCTGAGCCGTCCGGACCACCAGTACCGTTGCCTGCGCAGCAGCGAAAGCGTCCACGTCCGCGATGTCGCCGTGGGTGACCTTCTGAGAGAGGTCCCACACAGCCCGCATGGTTGACCGCAGCTCTGCCTTGTCACGACCCTGCGCATACGCGGCGAGGAATAGATCGAACCATGCTTTGGCGTCGGCACCCTTGGGAGCCTCCTGTCCCGCGGGCACGATAGCTGGATCGGCGATGAGCTTGCCGAAGTCGATAAGAATCTCTCGGCTGCGCCGTCCCACGTCCTGCCAGCCGTCGCGATCTCTCGCTGTCGAGTACTCCTCAATGAGTCCGGAGATGCGGCCGTTCAGGTTTTCCCATGTCGGCGTGTCATCGTCTGCCGCGGGATCGTGAATCCCGCCCCGCGTTTCGATCTGGTCGAGTTGGGCGAGAGCTTCCTGCGTCAGCTCGCGGACGTATGTCCGGCGCTCGTGGTAGCTCGCGAGATTCTGGGAGTAGTAGCCATACCAGTCCCACAAGCCGTTCCAGGGAAAGGGAGGCTTGAGGCCGAGGCGTCGAAAATTGGCGTTGAGGGTGCGCGTGTCTCGTTGCCAGCGGGCATCCACGTTCTGGATACGCTCACCGCCCGTACCGACAGCCACGATGGTATTCGCCTGCGCTTGGAGCAGTGCCCTCAGGGTGTCCAGATCCACGGCTGGCGGCGGTTCGTTGCGGCTCGGATCGAAGAGGCCGTCTATCGCGTCTGACACAGGCCTAATTCTGCCAGCCAGTCCCCGCCAGCCACGTTCTTGTCGGAGGGGTTTCGGAGGGAATCGCCTGATCCCGGACCACCAAAGCAAGAGCCCCGGTGATCCGTTCTGACGCGGATTTCCGGGGCTATCTGTCTTGCTGGGGTACCTGGACTCGAACCAAGAACAACTGAACCAGAATCAGCCGTGTTGCCAATTACACCATACCCCAAAGGCATCCGACCGAAGTCGTACCGAGGGTCTAGCTTAGCCCACTCGAGAGGCGGGTCCAAACCACGTCGGGCGTGCCGGGCTCCGAACGAGGTGTCAGCGAGTTCATAGCGCACGCCTCGGCATCCGCGTGCCCTGCGGTTCTAGCTGTACTGACCCAGATCGTTGTTGACGTAGGAGAGACCTCCGGGGTCGAGTTGGAGCTGTCTAAGTTCTTCAGCTCAAACGCACGGAGGTCTCTCTTGTCTCACGCTAATGCCCGGCTGACTCCGGCCGGCCGGTTGATCATGGTTCAGCGCATCCAGTCGGGGCGTGCGGTCGCGCATGTTGCCGCGGAAATGGGGATCTCCCGCACGACCGCGTGGCGGTGGTGGCGCAGGTTCCGGGAGTGCGGCCCGGCGGGCCTGATCGATCGTTCCAGCGTCGCCCGCTCCCACCCTCGCCAGACCAAAGCGTGCGTGGAGGCGAGGGTGCGGATCATGCGGCACCTCACTCGGCGTGGGCCGGTGTTCATCGCTGACAAGCTCGGCTTGCAGGCCTCAACGGTCGGTAGGGTGTTGCGCCGCCACCACGTGCCGTTGCTGCGGGAGCTGGACCCGGTCACGGGGTCCGTGATCCGCGCGACCCGCCGATCCGCGCAGCGTTACGAGCATGATCATCCCGGGTCCCTGATCCACGTTGATGTGAAGAAACTCGGCCGTATCCCCGACGGCGGCGGATGGCGTCTGCATGGCCGCGGGCAACGTCCTGCGCGCAAGCGGGGCCTGGGTTACGACTACGTGCACACCGTCATCGACGACCATTCCCGAGTTGCTTACGCGGAGATCCACGACGACGAGAAAGGCATCACCGCCGCGGGTGTGCTCGAGCGGGCGATCGCGTTCTACGCGCGCCTCGGCGTCACAGTCGAACGCGTCATCAGCGACAACGCGTTCGCTTACCGCCACTCGGCCGCGTTCAAGGCCGTGGTCGACGCGCACGGCATCCGACAGCGGTTCATCAAACCGCACTGCCCCTGGACCAACGGGAAAGTCGAACGCCTCAACCGCACCCTCGCCACCGAGTGGGCCTACGCCCGCCCCTGGAGCTCGAACGACGACCGAAAAGCAGGGTTGACGACCTGGCTCGACCACTACAACCTAGACAGGCACCACCTCGGCATCGGAGGCCGCACCCCCATCGACCGAATCAACAACGGTCGAGGTCAGTACATCTAGCGTGTGTGCCGTGCTCATCATGGATGCCTGCGCCGCCCGGCCGCCCGCCGCGCGCACCGTCGCGGCGCACCGCCGGGTCGACCCGTTCGCATGGGCCCTCCTCGCCCTCGCCGTGTTCACGCTGGCGCTGACCGCGTGGAGCGTGGGCGGCTCGATGTCGGAGTACTACGCCTCGATCGCCCTGTCCATGAGCAAGAGCTGGCCGAACTTCTTCTTCGGCGCCGTCGACCCCGCCGGAACCGTCACGCTCGACAAGATCCCCGGCTCGTTCTGGATTCCCGCGCTGTCGGTCCGCCTCTTCGGCTTCTCCCCCGCCGCCGTGATCCTGCCCAACGCGCTCGCCGCCGCCGCGGCGACGGTGATCACGGCGCGGCGGTGGGCCGGGCGCACGGCCGGCATCGTCGCGGGACTCGTGGTCGCGACAACCCCGATCCTCGTCGCGGTCGCACTCTCGAACCAGCCCGAGACCTTCTTCGTGCTCGCCCTCGCCCTCACCGCCTGGGCGGCGACGAAGGCCCTCGAGCGGCGGAGCCTCGGCTGGCTGGTGCTCGCCGGCGTGTTCATCGCCGCGGGCTTCCAGACCTACATGCTCGAATCCTGGGCGGTCTGGCCGGCGCTCGCGGCCGCCTACCTCTGCACGCGGCAGTCGTGGCCGCGCCGACTCGCCCGCGTCGCGATCGCCGGAGCGACGAGCCTCGTGCTCTCGCTCGGCTGGATCATCGTGGTGGCCGTCATCCCGGCATCCCAGCGCCCCTACATCGGTAGCACCCTCTCGAACAGCCCGTGGGAGATGGTGTTCGGCTACAACGGGCTCGGACGCTTCGGCTCCTCGACCGCCGACGGCGACGCGTACCGCTCGTTCACCCCGCCGTTCTCCGGCAGCCCTTCCGTCGTGCGCCTGCTCAACGAGGCGCTCGCCGCGCAGATCGGCTGGCTCGTGCCGGTCGCGCTGGTCGCGATCGCGATCCTGATCGCGCTGCGCTTCCGCCTGCCGCTCACGGTGTTCGGGGCCGTGTGGTTCGCGACGTTCGCGGCGATGTTCTCGATCGTCGCGGGCATGCACCAGTTCTACACGGCGGCACTCGCGATCCCCCTGGCGCTGCTCATCGGCGCGGCGTTCGCCGCCGCACGGCGCAGCGCGCACTGTGGGCCCAGCTCGCACTGCCGATCGCCGCCGCCCTCAGCGCGCTCGGCATCAGCATCGGACTCGCACTCGGCGCGGGCGGCACCGCGTATTCGCTGCCCGCCGCCATCGTGCAGTGCGTCGCGTCCGCCGTGGCGACGGCGCTCGTCGTGCGGGAGCGACGCAGCGGGCGACGGATGCCGGTGACCACCGTTCTCGGCGTCGTCGCGCTGCTGCTCACGCCTGCGGTGTGGTCGGCGGTCACGATCGCGACCCCCAACTCGACCAGTCCGGTGGCCGGCGGGGTGTCGGCGATGGGGTCGGCGGCGCCCGCGGGATGGCGGGGATGGGCGGACCCGGGGCAGGCGGCGCGGCGGGGTTCGGCGGCGCGCCGGGATCCGGCGGCGCGGCGGGTTCGTCCGGAGGGGCGGGCGGCGGCGCCGGTGCGCAGGCGCGCGGGGGCCACGGCACGGGCACGGCGCGCGGCGACGGCCTGCCAGCGGGACGCAGTGCGGGAAGCGCCACGGGCGGCACCGGGGGCACGGGCGCCGCCGGCGGGCTGGGCACGCCGGGCGTCATGGGCGCCGCCGGCGGGCTGGGCACGCCGGGCGTCATGGGCGCCGCCTCCCGCACCTCGTCGGGCACCGCGAACACCCTCGCCTGGCTGCAGGCGCACCGAGTCGACGGCACGCGCTACCTCGTCGCGACGTTCGGCGCGCAGGCGGCGGCGCAGCTGATCGTCGCCTCGGGCGGCGAGTCGGTGCTGCCGGTCGGCGGGTTCGACGGGCAGGACGCCGTGCCCACCCTCGCCGGCTTCGAGAAGCTCGTCGACGACGGCGCGCTCCGCTACGTGCTGGTCTCCGGGAGCGCCGGCGGCACGACGCGCGGCGGCGGCTTCGGCAGCGCGGGCGGCCCGAGCGGCACCGGCGGCGCCGGCATCACCGGCGGCACATCAGCGAACGGCGCCGGCGGAACACCAGGCGCGACGAACGGCACCGGCGAATCGACCACGACGAGCGCACAGATCCGCGCGTGGGTGCTCGCGAACTGCACCGCCGTCACCGACAGCTCGGTGACCGGCCTCTACTCCTGCGGATCGTAGCGACGCGGAGCGTGACCGGGCGACCGCTCAGCCGATGCGCTGCACGAGGGCATCCAGCCGGCGGATCGTCTCCGCCTTGCCCAGGATCTCCATCGACTCGAACAGCGGCGGCGACACGCGGCGACCGCTGATCGCGACCCGCAGCGGGCCGTACGCGACGCGGGGCTTCAGACCCAGGTCGTCGATGAGCGCCTTCTGCAGCTCCGCCTGCACCGCCGCGGCGGTGAAGCCCTGCTCGGGCACGAGTTCGAGCGCGCCGACCGACGCGACGAGCACCGGCCCGGAGTTCTCCGGCAGGCTCTTCAGCGCGTCGTCGTCGTAGACGACCTCGTCGCGGAAGAGGAAGCCCAGCAGGCCCGGCGCCTCGCCGAGCAGCTGCATGCGCTCCTGCACGAGCGGAGCCGCCGCGTCGAGGATCGTCTGCTGGTCGGCGGTGGGCGGGTTCTCGACGAGGTCCGCCGTCGCCAGGTACGGCACGAGGCGGGCGGCGAAGTCGGATGCCTCGAGCATGCGGATGTGGTCGCCGTTGATCGACTCGGCCTTCTTCTGGTCGAAGCGGGCCGGGTTCGGGTTGACGTCGGCGATGTCGAACGCGGCGATGAACTCGTCGAGCGTGAACACGTCGCGGTCGGGAGCGATCGACCAGCCGAGGAGGGCGAGGTAGTTGAGCAGCCCCTCGTGGATGAAGCCCTTCTCCCGCTGCAGGAAGAGGTCGGCCTGCGGGTCGCGCTTGGAGAGCTTCTTGGTGCCGGTCTCGCCGAGCACCAGCGGCATGTGCCCGAACCGGGGCACGAAGTCGGTCACCCCCGCGCCGATGAGGGCGTCGTAGAGGGCGAGCTGACGCGCCGTCGAGGGCATGAGGTCTTCGCCGCGGATGACGTGGGTGATTCCCATGAGCGCATCGTCGACCGGGTTCGTGAACGTGTAGAGCGCCTGCCCGCCCGCTCGCACGACGACGAAGTCGGGGAACGAGCCGGCGGGGAAGGTCACCTCTCCGCGGATGAGGTCGACGTAGGTGAGGTCGTGGTCGGGCACGCGCAGCCGGTACGCGGGCTCGCGCCCCTCGGCGCGGAAGGCGGCCTTCTGCTCATCGCTGAGCGTCCGGTCGTAGTTGTCGTAGCCGAGCTGCTTCGCGCGCCCCGCCGCCTCGTTGCGCGCGTCGATCTCCTCGGCGGTCGAGTACGACTCGTACACGGCACCGCTGTCGATGAGCTGCTGCAGGACGCCCGCATAGATGTCGCGCCGCTGCGACTGCCGGTACGGGGCGTGCGGGCCGCCTTTCTCGACGCCCTCGTCCCAGTCGATCTCGAGCCACGTGAGCGCGTCGACGAGCTGATGGTAGCTCTCCTCGCTGTCGCGCGCGGCGTCGGTGTCTTCGACGCGGAAGATCAGCTTGCCACCGGTGTGCCGCGCGTACGCCCAGTTGTAGAGCGCGGTGCGGATCATGCCGACGTGCGGCAGCCCGGTCGGCGAGGGGCAGAACCGCACGCGCACGTCGGTGCCGCTGGCGGTGGTGGTACGGGGATCGATCGCTGCAGACATCTCCCCCAGTCTAGCCAGCGGCGGCCCGCTCGTTCCGGCTCGTCCCGACGCTCTGCAGCACCGGTCCGAGCACCTCGAGCACCGCGGCGATGGATGGCACGCGCTCCGCGCTCTGCGCCGTCACGAGGTGCAGCCGCCGCGCCTCGGCGACCGGGAGCGGCACCGTCGCGACCCCGGGCAGCAGCGGGAACGACTCGAGCGCCATCCGCGGGAGCGTCGCCACCCCGATCCCCTGCGCGACGAGGCCCTCGACCGCGACGTAGTTGTCGGTCTCGTAGCCGATGCGGGGCGCGAAGCCCGCGCGCTCGCAGAGCTCCAGCAGGTGGCCGCGACAGCGCGGGCATCCGGCGATCCAGGTCTCGTCGGCGAGGTCCGAGACGTCGTCGACCGGCCCGTGCCCCGCCGGCAGCACCAGCATCAGCTCGTCGCGCCCCGCGGCGCGGACGCTGAGGCCGCGCGCGCTCGACCGGTGCGGGTCGTCGCGGTCACCCGGGTAGCTGAACGTGAGCGCGATGTCGGCGCGGTCGTCGCGGATCGCCTCGACCGCTTCGGGCGGCTCCGCTTCCAGGTACGTCAGCGAGAGCCCCGGGTGCGCGGCGGCGAGGGCGGCGATGAGGCGCGGCACGAGCACCGGGGATGCCGAGGGGAAGGCGACCAGGCGCACGACCCCCGTCCGGAGCCCCCGCAGATGCGCGAGCTCCTCGGCGGCGGCGTCGACGGCGAGGGTCACGGCCGGAGCGTGCCGGGCGAGCACGCGCCCCGCCTCGGTGAGCCGCACGCCGCGCCCGACCCGCTCGACGACCGCCACCTCGAGTCGCGCTTCGAGGCGGCGCAGGTGCTGGCTGATCGCCGGCTGGCTGTAGCCGAGCGCCGCCGCCGCGCCGGTGATCGAGCCGCTGTCGGCGATCGCCCGCACGATCTTGAGGCTCAGCACGTCGAGCTCGACCGAGGCATCCGTCATGCACACATAATCTCACGGCATGCGATGCATCCCATACCTGACGTAGACGCATGAGTATGCCCAAGCTGATGCTGGAGGCATGACTCTCACGGCGACCGCGACCGACCGCCTTGCGGCGCTCCGCGCAGAATTCCGGGGAGCGGATGCGGCCGCGGCAACGGGGTACCTCGCCGCCTGCACGGCGGGACTGCCGACGGCGGGCACGCGGCGCGCGATCACGGCCGATCTCGCCGGCCGCCCCGACGTCGCGGGGTACAGCCGAGCCGTCGAGGCATCGCGCTCGCACTTCGCGCGCCTCGTCGGCGTCGCACCCGACCGCGTCGCGATCGGCTCGCAGACCTCGGCGCAGGTCTCGCTGCTCGCCGCCGCGCTGCCGTGCGGCGCGCGGGTGCTCGTGCCCGAAGACGAGTTCTCCTCGCTCGTGCTGCCCTTCGTCCACGCCGGTCGCGGCATCGAGGTGCGCGCCGTCCCGCTGCGCACCCTCGCCGAGGAGATCGCGGCGGACACCGACCTCGTCGCTTTCTCGCTGGTGCAGTCGGGCTCGGGCGAGGTCGCCGACCTCGACGCCATCGGCGCCGCGGCGGCGCGCGTCGGCGCACGCACGGTGTGCGACGCGACGCAGGCTGTCGGCTGGATGCCGGTGGATGCCTCGCGCGTCGACGCCCTGCTCTGCCACGCGTACAAGTGGCTGTGCTGCCCGCGCGGCGTCGCCTTCCTCGCGCTTCGCGCCGAATACGCCCGCACCCTCACTCCGCTGCACGCCGGGTGGTACGCCGGCAACGATCCGTGGTCGTCGTGCTACGGCGGTGCGGCCGAGCTCGCCTCCTGCGCGCGGCGCTTCGACGTGTCGCCGGCGTGGCAGGCGTTCGTCGGCGCCGAACCCGCGCTCCGGGCCTTCGCCGACGCCGACCCGGGCGCGTTGCACGCGCACGCGACGGGTCTCGCGGCGCGGTTCCGCGCGCTGATCGGCCTCGCCGAGCCCGCGCGGCCGAGCGCGATCGTCACGTGGCCGGATGCGTCAGGCGCCGACCTCGCGCGCCTCACCGCCGCCGGGCTGATCGCCTCGGGGCGCAACGGCCGCGCGCGCGTCGCGTTCCACGTGTTCAACGACGAGCGCGACGTCGACCTCGCCGCACGCGCACTCGCTCGCTGACCTCGTTCGCGGGCGCGCCGGCTCGCCGACCGGCCGGCGTCAGATCGCGAAGCCGAGGGCGCGCATCATGTCGCGCCCGTCGTCGGTGATGCGCTCGGGGCCCCACGGCGGCATCCACACCCAGTTGATGCGGAACCGGTCGACGACGTCGTCGAGCGCCTGCGCCGTCTGCTCCTCGAGCACGTCGGTGAGCGGGCACCCGGCCGAGGTGAGGGTCATGTGGATGACCAGCGCGTCGTTCTCGTCGTCCCACGACAGGTCGTAGATGAGTCCCAGGTCGACGACGTTGATCCCGAGTTCCGGGTCCATGACGTCTTTGAGCGCCTCGGTGACGTCGTCGTACTTCTCCGGGCTGAGCGTCGCGGTCATACGTCGATCCTAGGCTTCGATGACATCGCTGGGGTCGAGGTAGCGGTCGTAGCCCTCGTTCTCCAGGCGCTCGGCGAGTTCGGGGCCGCCCTCCTCGGCGACGCGACCCTTGACGAGCACGTGCACGAAGTCGGGCTTGATGTAGCGGAGGATGCGCGTGTAGTGCGTGATGAGCAGCACACCGAGGTCGGTGGCGGCCTTCGCGCGGTTGACACCCTCGGAGACGATCTTCAGCGCGTCGACGTCGAGGCCCGAGTCGGTCTCGTCGAGCACCGCGATCGCGGGCTTGAGGAGCTCGAGCTGGAGGATCTCGTGGCGCTTCTTCTCGCCGCCCGAGAAGCCTTCGTTGACGTTGCGCGAGGCGAACTTCGGGTCCATCCGAAGGTCCTTCATGGCCGCCTTGACGTCCTTCGTCCACGCGCGGATCGCGGGCGCCTCGCCGTCGATCGCGGTCTTGGCGGTGCGGAGGAAGTTCGTGACGGTGACGCCCGGGATCTCGACCGGGTACTGCATCGCGAGGAAGAGGCCCGCGCGGGCGCGCTCGTCGACCGACATCGCGAGGACGTCTTCGCCGTCGAGGGTGATCGTGCCCTGCGTCACCGTGTACTTGGGGTGCCCGGCGATCGTGTAGGCGAGGGTCGACTTGCCCGAGCCGTTCGGGCCCATGATCGCGTGGGTCTCGCCGGTGCGGACCGTCAGGTCGACGCCGTTGAGGATGGGGGTGGTCCCCTCGTCGGTCTCGACCGTCACGTGCAGGTCGCGGATCTCGAGAACAGCCATGTCAGATTCCTTCGTCAGTTCACATCTTTGGTGACGGCGGGGTCGATGAGGATGTCGTCCCCGTCGATCGTCACTTCGTATACGGGCACCGGCTCGTAGGCCGGGAGGTTCAGGGGGCGGCCGGTGCGCAGCGAGAACGCCGAGCCGTGCGCCCAGCACTCCAGGGTCTCCCCCTCGACGAAGCCGTCGGAGAGCGAGACGTCGCCGTGCGTGCAGGTGTCGCCGATCGCGTGCACCTCGCCGTTCGAGTCGAGCACGACGGCGATGGGCACGCCGTCGACGACGACGCGCACCGCGGTGTCCTGCTCGAGGTCGCTGAGGTTCAGCACCTTCTGCGCGGTCATGCGGATGCCTCGGCGGAGACCGATGCCGTGAGCGCGAGTTCCGCCTCGATGGCTTCGATGAGCTCGCTCTGCAGGTCGTCGATGCCGATCTTCTGCACGATCTCGGCGAGGAAGCCGAGGACGACGAGGCGACGCGCCTCGTCCTCGGCGATGCCGCGCGCCTGCAGGTAGAACAGCTGCTCGTCGTCGAAACGCCCGGTGGCACTCGCGTGGCCCGCGCCGATGATGTCGCCCGTCTCGATCTCGAGGTTCGGGATCGAGTCGGCGCGCGCCCCTTCGGTGAGCACGAGGTTGCGGTTGGCCTCGTACGAGTCGGTGCCCGTGGCATCCGGGCCGATCAGCACGTCGCCGATCCACACGGTGCGCGCTCCGGCGCCCTGCAGGGCCGCCTTGTAGAGCACGTCGCCGATCGTGTGCGGACCCTTGTGGTGCAGGTACACCTGGCTCTCGAGGTGCTGGCCGGAGTCGGAGAACGCGAGGCCGTAGAGCTTGCCGTCGGCGCCCGCGCCGGCGAGCTCGACCGACGGGTTCACGCGCACGAGACCGCCGCCGAGGCTGACGACGACGTGGGTGAGCGCGGCGTCGCGGTCGACGCGGGCCTGGTGGGATGCCAGGTGCACGGCGTCGTCGTCCCAGCGCTGCACCGACACGAGCGTGAGGGCGGCGCCGTCGCGGACGATGATCTCGACGTTCTGCGCCTGCTGGGCGGTGCCCTCGTGGCGGAGGATCACGGTGCCGCGCGAGTGCGGCTGCGCCTCGATGACGACGTGGGCGTGTGCGACGCCGCCGCGGCCGGTGAGGCGCACGACGATCGGCTCGTCGAGCTCGACGCCCTGCGGGATGCGGATGAGCGGCGCCTCGGCCTCCTGGTGCCACGCGATCGCGCTCGGCAGATCTTCGGGGCGGAACACCTCGCCGCGCGGCGCCTCGCCGACGGCGAGACGGCCCTGCTCAACGGCGTCCGGCGCCGACACCTCGACGCCGATGACGTCGTGCGGGGCGGGCTCGTCGCGCAGCAGCTCGGCGATCGCCTTCAGCGGCGTGTGCTTCCAGTTGACCTCGGTGCCGACGGGCGTGCCGAAGTCGGCCGGGTCGAACGACGTGGGCCGCTCGGAGCGGGTCTGCACCGGCACGAACTCGTTGCTGTCGGGGATGCCGGGCTGGCGGACGCCGGTCAGGCGCGCGGCAGGGTCGAGGTGACCCTCCGTCCGCTCCTGGCCCGAGGAGGCGGGGGTCTGTGTGGCGGTCGTCATCAGCCGACGGATCCTTCCATGCCCATCTCGATGAGCTTGTTCAGTTCGAGGGCGTACTCCATGGGCAGCTCCCGGGCGATCGGCTCGATGAAGCCGCGCACGATCATGGCCATCGCCTCGTCTTCGGGCATGCCGCGGCTCATGAGGTAGAACAGCTGCTCCTCGCTGACCTTCGAGACCGTCGCCTCGTGGCCGAGCTGCACGTCGTCGACGCGGATGTCGATCGCGGGATACGTGTCGGAGCGCGACTTCGTGTCGACCAGCAGCGCGTCGCAGCGCACGGTGTTCGCCGAGTGGTGCGCATTGGCATCCACCCGCACCTCACCGCGGTAGCCCGCGCGTCCGCCGCCGCGGGCGATCGACTTCGAGACGATCGAGGACTGCGTGTACGGCGCCATGTGGATCATCTTCGCGCCGGCATCCTGGTGCTGGCCGGGGCCGGCGAAGGCGACCGACAGCGTCTCGCCCTTGGCGTGCTCGCCCATCAGGTAGATCGAGGGGTACTTCATCGTCACCTTGGAGCCGATGTTGCCGTCGATCCACTCCATCGTCGCGCCCTCGTGGGCGACGGCGCGCTTGGTGACGAGGTTGTACACGTTGTTCGACCAGTTCTGGATCGTCGTGTAGCGCACGCGCGCGTTCTTCTTGACGATGATCTCGACGACCGCCGAGTGCAGCGAGTCGGACTTGTAGATCGGGGCCGTGCAGCCTTCGATGTAGTGCACGTACGAGCCCTCGTCGGCGATGATCAGCGTCCGCTCGAACTGGCCCATGTTCTCCGTGTTGATGCGGAAGTAGGCCTGGAGCGGGATCTCCACGTGCACGCCCGGCGGCACGTAGACGAACGAGCCGCCCGACCAGACCGCGGTGTTGAGGGCCGCGAACTTGTTGTCGCCGGCGGGGATGACCGTGCCGAAGTACTCCTCGAAGAACTCGGGGTGCTCGCGCAGCGCGGTGTCGGTGTCCATGAAGATGACGCCCTGGCGCTCGAGCTCTTCGTTGATCTGGTGGTAGACGACCTCGGACTCGTACTGCGCCGCGACACCGGCGACCAGGCGCGCACGCTCGGCCTCGGGGATGCCGAGCTTCTCGTACGTGTTGCGGATGTCCTCGGGGAGGTCCTCCCACGACTGCGCCTGCTTCTCGGTGGAGCGGACGAAGTACTTGATGTTGTCGAAGTCGATCTCCGACAGGTCGGCGCCCCACGTGGGCATCGGCTTGCGGCCGAAGAGCTGGTGGCCCTTCAGGCGCGTCTTGAGCATCCACTCCGGTTCGGCCTTCAGGGCCGAGATGTCGCGCACGACGGCCTCGGAAAGGCCTCGCTTGGCACTGGCACCCGCGGCATCCGCGTCGTGCCAGCCGAACTCGTAGACGCCGAGACCTTCGAGCTCGGGTCGGTCGATGAGCACATCCGACATGGCATTGCCTCCTTCGCGCCCGGCGGTGTCATCCGCTCCGACATTCCCACGACCCGCCGTGCTCACGGTGGAGGGTCGTCGGCGAGGGGTGGGATGCCGCTGTCAGGCCGTCTGCGTCTTTCTCGGACGCACAGTTCGCGCGCCTAGACTGGGAGTGGGTCGGGCACGCATCGCGTCGCCGTTCCCACCATTCGAGTCTACAGGCAACGCTCCCCCTCGGGCGTGGCCGGCGCCTTCCCGAGGCGCATCCCAGGAGGCGACAGCCATGTCCGATCCGTCCGCTGCGACCGCGGCGCCCGCACGACCGACGCTCGTCTCGGCGCTGCTGCCCGACCACATCACCCGGTACACCCGGGTGCTGGCGTGGCTGCTGCTGATCAGCAACATCGTCATCGTCGGCACCGGCGGCCTCGTGCGGCTCACCGGTTCGGGCATGGGATGCGAGACCTGGCCGTACTGCACGTCCGCGTCGCTCGTGCCGACGCCCGAGCTCGGCGTGCACGGCCTGATCGAGTTCGGCAACCGCACCCTCACCGGCGTGCTGGTGGTCGTGGCGCTCCTCGCCTTCCTCTCGGTGGTGCGGCTGTGGTCCACGCGCCCGGAGCTTCCCCGCCTGACCCTCGCCGTCGGCATCGGCATCATCCTGCAGGCCGTCGTCGGCGGCGTCACGGTGTGGCTGCACCTGCACCCGGCGATCGTCGGGCTGCACTACCTGATCTCCGCCGCGCTCGTCGCGATCGCCACCGCCTACGTCGTGCGGGTCTACGCCGAACCCGGGCCGCGCCGTCTCGCCGTGCCGCGCCGCTACGCGACACTCGTGCACGTGACGAGCGTCGTCGTGCTGATCACGGTCATCATCGGCATCCTGCTCACCGGATCGGGCCCGCACGCGGGCGACGATGCGGCGGCGCGCAACGGGCTCGACCCGATCTTCTGGCAGCACGTGCACAGCTGGCCGGCGTACCTGCTGTTCGCCCTGACGATCGTCGTGTTCGCCGTGTCGTTCCGCATGCCGCAGACGCTGCGCCTACCGCTGTGGACCGGACTGCTGCTGGCGGTCGAGGTCGTGCAGATCATCGTGGGACTGTGGCAGGCGCGCACCGGACTGCCGATCGTCCTGGTGAACATCCACATGGTGCTGGCGGTGACGCTCGTCTCCGCGATGACCGCGGTGCTGATGCATCTGAAGGCCCCGCGCGCCGTGCTGACTTTCGCCGACGGATCCACAGCGGGATCATAGGTGGTGCATCGCTCGCACTCGGGCGGTTCGCAGATAGTCGAAGAGCCGTCGCGTGTGCGTCGGCACGACAGAAGGAGTCCCGCATGTCCACCACCCGCCTCAGCCGCAGCATCCCGTTCTGGGTGCTCGTAGGCGGCTCCGTCGTCGCGATCGCCGGCGGCGCCTACCTGCTCATCTCGAAGCTGACCACGATGGCGTCGACACTCACCGACGGGACGGCGACCGGCGTCGAGGTCTACGCCGGTCAGATCTGGGCCGTCCTCGGCGCGATCCTCATCGGCGCCGGCCTCGTGGGTCTCACTCTCGCTCTCGTGCTCGGCGCGCTCAACTCGGCCGTCGCACCCGCCGTGGACGCTGTCGTCGTCGAGCCGTGGGAAGAGGACGTCGTCGAGGTCGCCGCTCCCGTCACCGCCTCGGAGCCGGTCGTCTCTTCGGAGCCTGTCGTGGCATCCGAGCCCGTCGTGGCCTCCGAGCCGGTCGTCGAGACCGACGCCACGCCGAACACGGACGCACCGCGCGCCTGACGCCCGACCCCTCCGCAACCGCGGAGATCTGCACACCTGCGGATGCCTCGCCGGCACCGATCCGCAGGAGTGCCGATCTCCGCGGTTCTGCGTGTGCCCGGCCTACGCGAGGTGCAGGCGCTGCGCGAGCGCGCGCATGATCGCGCTCTGCACAGCGGGCCAGTCGCCGACGATCTGCGCGTACGTGAAGCGCAGCACGTGGTATCCGCGGAGCATCAGCTCCGCGTCGTGGGCGAGGTCCTCCGCGCGCTGCGCCCCGACGTGATGCCCTCCGTCCGCCTGCACCACGAGCCGCTCGCCGATGAGGAAGTCGGCCCGGTGCCCGGCGAGCCAGATCTGATGCAGGATCCGCACGCGCAGCCAGCGCAGCCGCACCCGGAAGAGCGTCTCGATCCCGGAATCGGTGAACTCCTCCACCGCCGCCAGCACCGCGCGCCCCGCCGGAGCGAGCGGCAGCCGCGCCAGCTCGGCCTTCGTCACGAGGCCCTGGCGCACGGCCGAATCCCACACCGTGAGTGCCGCCTCGTGCGGCTGGCAGGATGCCACGGCGACGAGCACGTTCTCCACCGGATCGACCAACGCATCGGTGTGACGCGGGACGACCGGCCGCGCCCAGTGGACCGTGACCGCCTCCGGCGCCGGTCCGCCGCGATGCGGATCGGCGGCGACGTGGCACCGGTCCTCTGCCAGCACCCACAGGCCGAGACGCCGGGCCGCCGTCACGCAGGTGAGCACGACGGCGTCCCGCGCCGCGGCGACCAGTTCGGGGTCGGCGGCGGGGAGCGCGACCCATCCGCGCCGCACGCGCACGAGCATCCCCGCATCGAGCGCGCCGGCGATGCGGGAGCGCGAATGGCCCGCGCGGATCAGCGTCACGGTGCGCGCGACGCCCTGGCGGGCCCGCACGGCCTCGGTCAGCGCGCGCAGTCGGGGGTGTGTGGCGACGTCCATCCCGTCATCGTTGCGAGGGGGGTCGCCTGAAAACGCCGGAGCGACGCGAATGTGGACAACTCGCGCGACCTTCGCCCCTGGGGAGGAGGCGACGCCCCCTCCACTCGTGCCCCGCCCCGCCGGCGCAACCGCGGACATCGGCACAACAGCGGATGCCTCGCGCCCAGGCATCCGCGATTCGGCAGATCTCCGCAATTGCGCGAGCCGCGCGGCTCGCGAGATCTCCGCAGCTACGCAGGCGCAGCGCGCCAGCGGGTCAGAACGGGAGCAGCGGGTCGACGGCGATCGCGAGGAACAGCAGCGTCAGGTACGTGATCGAGGCGTGGAAGACGCGCATCGGCTTGATCTGCTCGCCGCGCACGGCACGGTTGTAGAGCACGTGCGACTCGTAGACGAACCAGCCGCCGAACACGAGCGCCGACACGGTGTAGACGAGTCCCATGCCCGCGACCGGGATGAGCAGCAGCGAGCAGGCGACCGTCGCCCACGCGTACAGGATGACCTGCAGACCGACCTGGATGCCGTCGCGCGTCGCGCCGAGCATCGGCACATCGGCCTCGGCGTAATCGCCCTTGTACTTCATCGACAGCGGCCAGTAGTGCGGCGGCGTCCAGAGGAACACGAGCAGGAACAGGATGAACGGGGTCCAGGTGAGCGACCCGGTCACGGCCGACCAGCCGATCAGCACGGGGAAGCATCCCGCGATGCCGCCCCACACGATGTTCTGCTCGGTGCGGCGCTTCAGGATCATCGTGTAAATCACGACGTAGAAGAAGATCGCCACCACGCTGAGCGTCGCCGCGAGCCAGTTGGTCGTCGCGAGCAGCCAGACGGTGGACGCCACGGCCAGCACCCAGGCGAACACGAGACCCGCGCGCGGGGAGATCTCACCCGTCACGAGCGGGCGGTTCTCGGTGCGGTGCATGTGCGCGTCGATGTCACGGTCGAGGTACATGTTGAACGCGGCGGCGGAGCCGGCGCTCATCGCCCCACCGATCGTCGTCGCGATCACGAGCCACAGGTCGGGCATGCCGCCCTGCGCGAGGATCATCACCGGCACGGTCGTCACCAGCAGCAGCTCGAGCACGCGAGGCTTGGTGAGGGTGACGTAGGCGGCGACGGTGCGACGCAGATCGCGCCCGGTGGTGGCGCGTTCACCGCTCTGGGTCGTCGTGATGTCCATCTCCCCCGCCGCTGTCTGGAAATTCCCCGTCAGTCTACGTCATGGCCGCGGACGGCCGACGGCCGGCGGGGGCATCCGCCCACCATCCCCCACGCGTCGAGACGCTGCCGATAGGCGTCATGCATCGCCCCGACGGCATACCGCTTCGATATGCTGGAGGCACATACGCGCGCCCGATTCGCCGATCCCCTCCCCCTTCTCTTCGAGGCAACCGACCGGCGTGGGCGCTCTTGCAGAAAGGCGACCGCGTGGCCGAGCTGAACACCGTCCTGGACTGGGAAGACATCGATCGGCGCGCGGTGGACACCGCCCGCGTGCTGGCCGCCGATGCCGTGGAGAAGGTCGGCAACGGCCACCCCGGCACGGCGATGAGCCTGGCGCCGGCGGCGTACCTGCTGTATCAGCGCGTGCTGCGTCACGACCCGTCCGATACCCACTGGCTGGGCCGTGACCGGTTCATCCTCTCGGCGGGGCACTCGTCGCTCACCCAGTACGTGCAGCTGTACCTCGGCGGCTTCGGTCTCGAGCTCAGCGACCTCCAGGCCCTCCGCACGTGGGGCTCGCTCACTCCGGGGCACCCCGAGTACGGCCACACGAAGGGCGTCGAGATCACGACCGGCCCGCTGGGTCAGGGCCTCTCCTCCGCCGTCGGCTTCGCGTACGCGGCGCGCTACGAGCGCGGGCTGTTCGACCCCGAGGCCGCTGCCGGCACGAGCCCGTTCGACCACTTCGTCTACGTGATCGCCAGTGACGGCGACCTGCAGGAGGGCGTCACCGCCGAGGCATCCAGCCTCGCCGGCCACCAGAAGCTCGGCAACCTCATCGCGATCTACGACTCGAACCAGATCTCGATCGAAGACGACACGAACGTCGCGTTCACCGAAGACGTCGCCAAGCGCTACGAGGCGTACGGCTGGCAGGTGCAGACCGTGGACTGGAAGAAGACCGGCGAGTACGTCGAAGACGTGGCCGAGCTGTACGCGGCGATCGAGGCCGCGAAGGGCGAGACGTCGAAGCCGTCGATGATCATCCTGAAGACGATCATCGGCTGGCCGAGCCCCGGCAAGCAGAACTCCGGCAAGATCCACGGGTCCGCGCTCGGCGCCGACGAGCTGGCCGCGACGAAGAAGGTGCTCGGCTTCGATCCGGAGCAGAGCTTCGTCGTCGCCGACGACGTGATCGCGCACACCCGCGAGCTGCAGGATCGCGCCACCGAGGCGCGCGCCGCCTGGCAGAAGGACTTCGACGCGTGGGCCGCGGCGAACCCGGAGCGGAAGGCCCTCCTCGACCGGCTCGAGGCCGGCGAGCTCCCCGCGGACCTCGAAGCGCCCACGTTCGCAGCGGGCAAGGACGTCTCCACGCGCGCCGCGTCGGGCCAGGTCATCAACGCCCTCGCCGCGCAGCTGCCGGAGCTGTGGGGCGGGTCGGCGGACCTCGCCGAGTCGAACCTGACGACGATCAAGGATGCCAAGAGCTTCATCCCCGCCGAGTGGTCGACCCGCGAGTGGTCGGGCGACCCGTACGGTCGCGTGCTGCACTTCGGCATCCGCGAGCACGCGATGGGCGCGATCGTCAACGGCATCAAGCTGCACGGACCGACCCGTCCGTTCGGCGGCACGTTCCTGATCTTCAGCGACTACATGCGCCCCCCGGTTCGCCTCGCCGCGCTCATGGACATCCCGTCGATCTTCGTCTGGACGCACGACTCGGTCGCGCTCGGCGAGGACGGCCCGACCCACCAGCCGGTCGAGCATCTGTCGACGCTGCGGCTCATCCCGAACTTCACCGTGGTGCGCCCCGCCGACGCGAACGAGACCTCCGCCGCGTGGCTCGAGATCGTCCGCCGTACCTCTGGCGGCCCGGTCGGTATCGCCCTCACACGGCAGAACGTGCCGGTGTTCCCCCGCGGCATCGACGGGTTCGCGACGACCGACGGCGTCGCGAAGGGCGCCTACGTGCTGGTGGATGCCGAGAACGGCACCCCCGACGTGATCCTCATCGCGACCGGCTCCGAGGTGCAACTCGCCGTGCAGGCGCGCGAGACCCTCGCCGCCGAGGGCATCGCCGCGCGCGTCGTGTCGGCGCCCTCGCTGGAGTGGTTCGCCGAGCAGGATGCGGCGTACCGCGAGAGCGTGCTCCCCGCCGCCGTCACGGCGCGCGTGTCGGTCGAGGCCGGCTCCACCCCGCTGTGGCGCGGCATCGTCGGCGACACCGGCCGCTCGGTCGGCATCGACCACTTCGGCGCCTCCGCCGACTACAAGACCCTGTTCGAGAAGTTCGGCATCACCGCCGATGCGGTCGTCGAAGCGGCGCGCGCAACCGTCAAGGAGAACAACGCATGAGCACCCCCACCGAAGATCTGTCCGCCGCCGGCGTCAGCATCTGGCTCGACGACCTGTCGCGCTCGCGCATCGACTCCGGCAACCTCGCCGAGCTGATCTCGACCCGGAATGTCACCGGTGTCACCACGAACCCGTCGATCTTCCAGGCGGCGATCGGCAACCAGAACGACGACTCGTACGACGCGCCGCTCGCGGCCCTCGCGTCCGCCGGCGCCGACGTCGACACCGCGATCTTCGAGCTGACGACGACCGATGTGCGGGATGCCGCGGACATCTTCCGCCCCGTCTACGACGCCACCGGCACCCTCGACGGACGCGTCTCGATCGAGGTCTCCCCCGACCTGGCGCACGACACCGACGCCACCTCCGCCGAGGCGAAGAAGCTCTGGGCGAAGGTCGACCGCCCGAACGCGCTGATCAAGATCCCCGCGACGAAGGCCGGACTCCAGGCGATCACCGCGACGCTCGCCGAGGGCATCTCGGTCAACGTCACCCTGATCTTCTCGCTGGAGCGCTACGGCGAGGTCATCGACGCGTACCTCGCCGGTCTCGAGCAGGCGAAGAAGAACGGGCACGACCTGTCGGGCATCCACTCCGTCGCCTCGTTCTTCGTCTCGCGCGTGGACACCGAGGTCGACAAGCGGCTGTCGCTCTACCGCAGCGAAGATGCCGAGGCGCTGAAGGGCAAGGCGGGGCTCGCGAACGCCCGCCTCGCGTACCAGCTGTTCGAGAAGCGCTTCGCCACCCCGCGCGCACAGGAGCTCGTCGCCGCCGGCGGCAACGTGCAGCGGCCGCTCTGGGCATCCACCGGCGTCAAGGACCCGGCCCTCCCCGACACGCTGTACGTGACCGAGCTCGTCGCCCCCGGCACCGTCAACACGATGCCCGAGAAGACCCTCGAGGCCACGTTCGACCACGGCGTCATCACCGGCGACACGATCACCGATCACTACGAGGACGCGCGCCTCGTGTTCGCCCAGCTCGCGCACCTCGGCGTCGACATCGCCGACGTCACCCAGGTGCTCGAGGACGAGGGCGTCGAGAAGTTCATGGCCTCGTGGCACGACCTGCAGAAGACCGTCGCCACGGCGCTGGAGAGCGCGCCGGAGAACGCCGCGGAGAACGCGCAGTGAGCTTCGAGATCCATGTCTCCGGCCACGTCAAGGACGTGGTCGACCAGACGCTGCCGGGGCTCGTCGACTCGCTCATCGCGAGCGGCATCACCGCCGGCGACCCCGACCTGTGGGGGCCCGAGGCGGCTCCCGAGGCCGCACGCCGGCTCGGTTGGGTCGAGGCCGTCTCGGTCTCGCGCCCGCTCGTCCCCGAGATCGAGGCGCTCCGCGCGGAGCTGAGCGAGCGTGGCATCACCCGCGTGGTGCTCGCCGGCATGGGGGGCTCGTCGCTCGCGCCCGAGGTGATCACGGCGACCGCGAACCTGCCGCTCGTGATTCTCGACTCCACCGCCCCCGGTCAGGTGCTCGCCGCGATCGACGGCGACGCCGAGCAGGGCGGCCTGGCCGAGACGGTACTCGTCGTCTCGTCGAAGTCCGGCTCGACGATCGAGACCGATTCGGCCCGTCGCGCGTTCGAGGCGGCGTGGACCGACCTCGGCATCGACCCCGCCGCGCACATCGTCGTGGTCACCGACCCGGGATCGCCGCTCGACGTCTCGGCGCGCGAGGCGGGCTACCGCGTCTTCAACGCCGACCCGAACGTCGGCGGCCGCTACTCGGCCCTGACCGCGTTCGGTCTCGTGCCGGCCAGGCTCGCGGGCGTCGACGTCTCGGAGATCCTCGACGAGGCCGACGCGACCCTGCTCGAGGTGTCGATCGACGACGCGCGCAACCCCGCGCTCATCCTCGCGGCCGCGATCGCCGGCACCGCCGACGGCGAGCCGCGCCGCGACAAGCTCGGTCTCATCACCGACGGCACGCACATCGTGGGCCTCCCCGACTGGATCGAGCAGCTCGTCGCCGAGTCGACGGGCAAGAACGGCACAGGCATCCTGCCCGTCGTGCTGCAGCCGCTCTCCCCCGAGGCCGACCCCGACTTCACACCGACCGACATGCAGCTGGTGCGTCTCGTCGACGACGCGGTGCACTTCCAGCTGATCGAGCAGCATCCGAGTGAGGTGCTCGTCAGCGGATCGCTGGGCGCGCAGTTCATCGTCTGGGAGTACGCGACGGCGATCGCCGGGCAGATCCTCGGCATCAACCCCTTCGACCAGCCCGACGTCGAATCCGCCAAGGAGGCGGCGCGCGGGCTCCTCGACGCGCGCCCCGAGGTGGGCGCCGCGGCGTTCCGCGCGGGCGGCATCGAGGTGCGCGTCTCCGACATCGCCCTCGTCGAGGGAGCGAGCCTCGAAACGGTGCTGGATGCCTTGTGGGCCCGCCTCTCGCCGACCGGGTACGTCTCGATCCAGGCCTACGTCGACCGCGTCGCCGTGCCGCAGCTCGCGGGCCTGCGCGAACTGGTCGCCGCCGACAGCCGTCGCCCGACGACCTTCGGCTGGGGGCCGCGCTTCCTGCACTCGACCGGCCAGTACCACAAGGGCGGTCCCGCGGAGGGCGTGTTCCTGCAGATCCTCGGGCCGAGTGACGTCGACCTCGAGATCCCCGGCCGGCCCTTCACGTTCGGCCAGCTCATCACCGCGCAGGCCGCCGGTGACGCCGCCGTGCTCGTCGCGCACGGGCGCCCCGTCGTGACCCTCACCCTCTCCGACCCGCAGGCCGACGTGCTCGCGCTGTTCGAAGCAGCCCAGTAGGAGTTCCACACCGATGACTGTCGAGATCTCGCGCGGAGTGAACCCTCTGCGCGACCCCGATGACCGCCGCCTGAACCGCATCGCGGGGCCGAGCGCGCTGGTCATCTTCGGCGTGACAGGAGACCTGTCACGCAAGAAGCTCATGCCCGCCGTCTACGACCTCGCCAACCGCGGCCTGCTCCCCCCGGGCTTCGCGCTCGTCGGGTTCGCGCGGCGCGACTGGGAGGACCAGGACTTCGCCGAGGTCGTACACGATTCCGTGCGTCAGTACGCGCGTACGCCCTTCCGCGAGGAGACGTGGAAGCAGCTGCTGCAGGGGATCCGCTTCGTCTCCGGCGAGTTCGGCGACGCCGACGCGTTCCGCCGCCTGCGGGAGACGGTCGAGAAGCTCGACGTCGAACGCGGCACGATGGGAAACCACGCGTTCTACCTGTCGATCCCGCCGCGTGACTTCCCGATCGTCACGAAGCAGCTGAAGGACTCCGGTCTCGTCGACGACAAGGTGAACAATCCGGATGCCTGGCGCCGTGTCGTCATCGAGAAGCCGTTCGGCTCCGACCTGCAGTCCGCGCGAGAGCTGAACGCCGCGCTCGAGGTGGCCTTCCCGGCCGACTCGATCTTCCGCATCGACCACTACCTCGGCAAGGAGACGGTGCAGAACATCCTCGCGCTGCGCTTCGCCAACGAGCTGTACGAGCCGATCTGGAACGCCAACTACGTCGACCACGTGCAGATCACGATGGCCGAGGACATCGGCGTCGGCGGCCGCGCCGGGTACTACGACGGCATCGGCGCCGCGCGCGACGTCATCCAGAACCACCTCCTGCAGCTGCTGGCTCTGACCGCGATGGAGGAGCCCATCTCGATGGATGCCTCGCACCTGCGCGCCGAGAAGGAGAAGGTGCTCGCCGCGGTCCGCCTGCCGGAGGACCTGTCCACCGCGACTGCCCGCGGACAATACGCCGGGGGCTGGCAGGGCGGCGAGGAGGTCACGGCGTTCCTCGACGAGGACGGCATAAACCCCGAGTCGACGACCGAGACCTACGCCGCCATCAAGCTCGAGATCGCCACGCGCCGCTGGGCGGGCGTCCCGTTCTACCTCCGCACCGGTAAGCGGCTCGGGCGCCGCGTCACCGAGGTCGCGGTCGTCTTCAAGCGCGCGCCGCAGCACCTGTTCCAGCGCAATCAGACGCTCGAGCTCGGCCAGAACGCGCTCGTGATCCGCGTGCAGCCCGACGAGGGCGTCACGATCCGGTTCGGTTCGAAGGTTCCCGGCGCGGCGAATGAGGTGCGCGACGTCACGATGGACTTCGGCTACGGGCACGCCTTCACCGAGTCCAGCCCCGAGGCGTACGAGCGCCTCATCCTGGATGTCCTGCTCGGCGACCCACCGCTGTTCCCCCGTCACGAAGAGGTCGAACTGTCGTGGAAGATCGTCGACCCCGTCGAGGAGTACTGGGCCGCCGTCGGTGGTCCGCTCGAGCAGTACGCCCCCGGTTCATGGGGCCCCTCTTCCGCCAATGAGCTCCTGGCCCGCGACGGCCGCGTCTGGAGGCGTCCATGATCGTCGATCTGCCCGATACCACCGTCTCGAAGATCGCGCGCTCGCTCGTGAGCGTGCGTGAAGAGGGCGGTGCGGTCGCGCTGGGCCGCGTGCTGACCCTCATCATCGTGACGGCCGACGGCCTGCAGGAAGAAGCCATCGAGGCCGCCAACGACGCCTCCCGCGAGCACCCGATGCGCGTCATCGTGCTGATCGCCGATCCCACGGGCGAGCCGAAGCTCGACGCGCAGATTCGCGTGGGCGGCGACGCCGGCGCGAGCGAGGTCATCGTGCTGCGCGCACATGGTCCCGCCGCGGCGAGCCAGGAGGGTCTCATCACCGGCCTGCTGCTGCCTGACGCTCCGGTTGTCGCGTGGTGGCCCGATCACCCGCCGGTCTCCCCCTCGACCTCCGAAGTGGGACGTGTCGCGCAGCGTCGCATCACGGATGCGTCGACACCGCCGTTCGCGAAGACCCGGCTCAGCCAGCTGGGTGCGACCTACGCACCCGGCGACACCGATCTCGCCTGGACTCGTCTGACGCGCTGGCGTGAGCAGCTCGCCGCCGTGCTGGACCAGCCTCCGTACGAGCCGGTCACGGCCGTCGAAGTCGTGGGCGCCGGCAGCTCCCCCTCCACGGGACTGATGGCCGCGTGGTTGCGGCTCAAGCTGGACGTGCCCGTGAGCTGGCGCTCGGCTGACCCCGACGAGTGGGAGCACGGCATCCAGTTCGTCCGTCTCACGCGTCCCAGTGGCGACATCCTGCTGCAGCGCAGCAACGACATCGACGCAACTCTCACCCAGCCGGGACAGCCGTCGCACGACATCGTGCTGCCGCGCCGCACCCTGCGCGAGTGCCTCGCCGAGGAGTTGCGTCGGCTGGATCCGGACGTCCTGTATGGTCGAGTGATCACGGAGGGCTGGGAGCTCCTCGGGCCCCCGACCACCACCGAGTCGTAGGAGTCGCGATGGCGCAGCTGTGGACCGAGAAACGTGTCGTGATCAGCCCCGACGCGCAGACACTGGCTTCCGCTGTCGCCGGGCGTCTCCTCGAGCGGCTCGCGCGCCGCTCAGGGGCGGGGAAGACGAGCCACGTGTTGCTCACCGGCGGCGTCATCGGCACGGCTGTGCTGCGCGCCGCCGGTGCGAGTCCCGCGCGCACGAAGGTCGACTGGTCGACCGTGCACCTGTGGTGGGGCGACGAGTTGTTCCTGCCGGCATCCGACCCCGAGCGCAACGACGTGCGGGCGCATCGCGCGCTGATCGACCACATCGACATCCCGGCCGGGAACGTGCACGCGATGGCGGGCGCCGACAGCGGCGTTGACATGGCGGCCGCGGCCGAAGCGTACGCGGGCGAGCTCGCGATGTTCGCGGCCGACGACCAGGAGTGGCCGTCGTTCTACGTGTGCTTCCTCGGCGTCGGTCCGGACGGCCACATCGCCTCGCTGTTCCCCGACCGCGGTGAGATCCAGTCGACGGATGCCGTCGTGCTGCCGGTCTCCGGCGCGCCCAAGCCCCCGTCGGAGCGGCTGACGCTCACGCGTCCCGTGCTGAACTCAGCGCGGTGCGTGTGGCTCGTCGTCTCGGGCACCGACAAGGCCGCGGCCCTGGGGCTCGCTCTCGCGGGTGCGAGTTATGAGAGCGTCCCCGCAGCAGGCGCGAAGGGCCGCAAGCGCACGCTCTTCTTCGTCGACGAGGCTGCCGCCGCCAACGTCCCGCCCGAGCTCATCGACCAGGAGTTCTGAGTCGAGCCCCACCGGTCGCGCCGGCACTCGATCAACAGTGGGTCGTCGAGGCGGGTCAGGCCTGGCCGCGGCGCTCGCGCAGCTGCTGCAGCGCGTCGTCGAGGAGGGCGTCGGCCTCTTCCTCGGTGCGACGCTCCTTCACGTACGCGAGGTGCGTCTTGTAGGGCTCGGTCTTGGCGACAGCGGGCGGGTTCTCCTTGTCGCGACCGGCGGGAAGGCCGGAGTGCGGCGAGTCGATGACCTCGGGGATCTCCTCCTCGGGAATCCCCGCGGCGAAGTAGCGGACGGTCTCGTTGCCGAGCGCATCCCAGTACGAGATGGCGACGCGGTCGGCGTGGTGGCCGTGATCCTGCTCGCCCATCGGGCCGGCGCCGACACGGGTGCCGCGGATTGCGTTTCCTCCGGTAGCCATCAGATCCCCCGGAACTTCGTGATCAGGCCGAGCGCCACGATCGAGACGAACCACACGAGCGCGAGCACGACCGTGAAGCGGTTGAGGTTGCGTTCGGCCAGTCCCGACGATCCCATCGCCGAGCTCATGCCGCCGCCGAACATGTCAGACAGACCGCCACCGCGGCCCTTGTGCAGCAGGATCAGGAGGGTCAGCAGGAGGCTGGTGATGCCCAGCAGCACCTGCAGCACGAACTCGAGGATGTCCACAGTCGAGAAAGCCTTTCGCGGCGCCCACCGCAGGGCGCACAGGGTACGAGTATACCGGTGCCTCCGACAGGCTCAGGGCCGGCGGGGCTCACGCCCCACCGACCCCGAGCCCATCGAGCGGCGTCAGACGCCGACGTGCTTCTGGTAGCGGATGATCGCGGCGAACTCTTCGGCGACGAGGCTCGCACCACCCACCAGCGCACCGTCGACATCGGGCTCGCGCATGAAGCTCGCGATGTTGCCCGACTTCACGGACCCGCCGTACAGGATGCGCGTGCGCGCCGCCGCATCCGCACCGAGCTTGTCGGCGACGACCTGGCGCACGGCGGCACAGACCTCCTGCGCCTGCTCGGGCGAGGCCACCTGACCGGTGCCGATCGCCCAGACGGGCTCGTAGGCCACGACGATGTCTGCGTCGGCCGGCACGCCCTCAAGCGCCACCTGCAGCTGCGCAACCGACACCGCGGTGGGGCCGGACTCCTCACGCTGCTCCAGCGTCTCGCCGACGCAGATGACGGGGACGAGCCCGTGCCTCAGTGCGGCCTGCACCTTGGCGGCGACGATCTCGTCGGTCTCGTGGTGGTACTCGCGACGCTCGGAGTGCCCGATGATCACATACGCGCAGCCGAGCTTCGCCAGGAACGCCCCCGAGACCTCACCCGTGTATGCGCCCGCATCGTGCATCGAGAGGTCCTGCGCGCCGTGGGCGAACGGGATCTTGTCGGCGTCAAGCAGCGTCTGCACCGAGCGGATGCTTGTGTACGGCGGAAAGACGGCGACCTCGACGGAGGCGTCGTCGTGCGCGGCATCCTTCAGCGTCCAGTGCAGCTTCTGCACGTAGGCGACCGCCTGCAGATGGTCGAGGTTCATCTTCCAGTTGCCGGCGATGAGCGGTGTGCGGGCCATCAGCTCTCCCATCCCAGGACTTCGAGCCCGGGGAGCTTCTTGCCCTCCAGGAACTCCAGACTCGCCCCACCACCGGTGGAGATGTGACCGAACTGCTCGTCGTGGAAGCCGAGCTGCCGGACGGCCGCGGCGGTATCGCCGCCGCCGACGACCGAGAGGCCGTCGACCTCGGCGAGCGCCTGCGCGACGGCGCGGGTGCCGCCCGAGAAGGCGGGGAACTCGAACACGCCCATCGGGCCGTTCCAGAACACCGTCGTCGACGAGCGGATCGCCTCGGCGAAGGTCGTCGCCGTGTCGGGACCGATGTCGAGACCCATGCCGTCCGCGCCGAAGGGGGTGTCCTCCAGCGCATCGGCGGGGGCGACGACGTGGTCGGCGTCGGCGGCGAAGCCGGAGGCCATGACCGCGTCGACGGGGAGGATCAGTTCCACGCCCTTGTCGGCCGCCGTCTGGATGTAGCCCTTGACCGTGTCGATCTGGTCGGGCTCGAGCAGGCTCTTGCCGACGGGGAAGCCCTGTGCGGCGAGGAACGTGAACATCATGCCGCCGCCGACGAGGATCTTGTCGGCGCGCGGGAGCAGGTGCTCGATGACGCCCAGCTTGTCGCTGACCTTCGACCCGCCGAGGACGACCGCGTACGGGCGCTCGGGGTTCTCGGTGAGGCGGTCGAGCACGTCGACCTCCTTCTCGATCAGCAGACCCGCCGCCGACGGCAGGATCTTCGCGAGTTCGTAGACCGAGGCCTGCTTGCGGTGCACGACGCCGAAGCCGTCGGAGACGAGGGCCTCGCCGAGCGCGGCCAGCTGCTCCGCGAAGGCGCGGCGCTCACCGGCATCCTTCGCCGTCTCGCCCGGGTTGAAGCGGAGGTTCTCGATCACCGCGACGTCGCCGTCTTCGAGTGCCGCAGCGGCCTCCTGGGCGGAGGTGCCGACCGTGTCGCGCGCGAACGCGACCGGCTTCCCGAGCAGCTCCGAGAGCCGCTGGGCGACCGGTTCGAGGCTGTACTTGGGGTCGGGGGCGCCGTCGGGACGACCCAGGTGCGAGCACGCGATGACGCGGGCGCCCTGGTCGATGAGCTTGTTCAGCGTGGGAAGAGCCGCCCGGATACGGCCATCGTCCGTGATGACGCCCTCTTTGAGAGGGACATTGAAGTCAACACGGACGATGACACGCTTACCGGCCAGCGAACCCAGGGAGTCGAGGGTGCGCAGAGCCATGGAGATCAGCTCAGAGCTTCTCGGCGACGAGCTCGGTGAGGTCGACGAGACGGTTCGAGTAGCCCCACTCGTTGTCGTACCACGACGACACCTTCACGAGGTTGCCCGAGACGTTCGTCTGGCCGGCGTCGAAAACCGACGAGTGCGGGTCGAGCTGGATGTCGCTCGAGACGATCGCGTCCTCGTTGTACTTCAGGTAGCCCTTCAGGGGACCCTCGGCGGCGGCCTTCTTGTACGCCTCGTTGATCTGCTCGACGGTCAGGCCCTCGGTGGGGGTGATGATCGTGAGGTCGACGATCGAGCCGGTGGGGACCGGCACGCGGTACGACGAGCCGGAGAGCTTGCCGTTCAGCTCGGGGAGCACCAGGCCGATCGCCTTGGCGGCACCGGTCGAGGCGGGGACGATGTTGATCGCCGCGGCGCGCGCACGGTGCAGGTCGCTGTGCGGACCGTCCTGCAGGTTCTGGTCGGCGGTGTAGGCGTGCGCGGTCATCATGAAGCCGCGCTCGATGCCGAAGTTGTCGTTGAACACCTGCGCGAGCGGCGCGAGACAGTTCGTGGTGCACGACGCGTTCGAGATGATGTTCATCGTCGCCGGGTCGTACTCGCCGTCGTTGACGCCCATGACGAACGTGCCGTCGACGTCGGTGCCGGGAGCGGAGATGATGACCTTCTTCGCGCCGCCGTCGAGATGCTTCTTGGCGTCCACGGCCTTGGTGAAGCGGCCGGTCGACTCGATGACGATGTCGACGCCCAGGTCGCCCCAGGGCAGGTTCGCGGGGTCGCGCTCTTCGAAGACCTTGATGGCCTTGCCGTTGACGGTGATGGAGTCCGCGTCGTACGAGACGTCCGCGTCGAGACGTCCGCCGACGGAGTCGTACTTGAGCAGGTGGGCGAGGGTCTTGTTGTCGGTGAGGTCGTTCACCGCCACGATCTCGAGGTCTGCCCCCTGCGCGAGAGCCGCGCGGAGGAAGTTGCGTCCGATGCGGCCGAAGCCGTTGATTCCGATCTTGACAGACACGTTGTCTCCCGGTTCTTGTCGCCGCGGGCACCCTCAGGAGCTCCGCGAAGCGATCGTCTGATGTGAGAAGAGGATGCCGGGTCTCCCCCGTCACCGGGCGGAGACCCGGCATCCTCACCTGGTCATGACACTACTACTTGAGAAGGCCCGCCGTCTTGTCGCGAGCCGTCGAAAAGCGCTCGGCGACGTTGCCCCAGTTGGCGATGTTCCAGACCGCCTTGACGTAGTCCGCCTTGACGTTCAGGTAGTCGAGGTAGAAGGCGTGCTCCCACATGTCCAGCTGGAACACGGGGATCGTGCCCTGCGCGGTGTTGGACTGCTGGTCGAACAGCTGCTGGATGATCAGCTGCTCGCCGATCGGGTCCCAGCTGAGCACCGCCCAGCCCGAGCCCTGGATGCCGGTGGCCGCCGCGGTGAAGTGCGCCTGGAACTTGTCGAAGCCGCCGAAGAACTCGTCGATCGCCGCCGCGAGCTCGCCCTCGGGCTTTCCGCCGCCGCCGTCGTTCGCCGGCGCGAGGTTCGTCCAGAAGATCGAGTGGTTGACGTGACCGCCGAGGTTGAACGCGAGGTCCTTCTCGAGCTTGTTGACGTTCGCCAGGTTGCCGGTCTCGCGGGCCTCGGCGAGCTGCTCGAGGGCGGTGTTGGCACCGGTCACGTAGGCCTGGTGGTGCTTGTCGTGGTGCAGCTGCATGATCTTGCCGCTGATGTGCGGCTCGAGCGCTGCGAAATCGTAGGGGAGGTCGGGCAGTGTGTACTTCGCCATGTTCTCTTCTTCCTGTTCGCGCCGCGCTGCGAACGCGGCGAGGGGACGATTTCCATCCTATTGAGGTGCAACGCCCTCGTCAGGGGGTTGTTCCCCGGGTGACGGTATGCGACGGCCCGACCGCTCGGAGAGGGGTCGCCAGGCGCGCGGACGCGTCAGTCCTCGAAGCCCTCGGGGACGGCGGACTCGGTGCCGGGGATGCCCTCGGCGGTCGCCTTCTTGTCGGCCATCGCCAGCAGGCGACGGATGCGGCCGGCGACGGCGTCCTTCGTCAGCGGCGGATCGGCGTGGTGGCCCAGCTCGTCGAGGCTCGCGTCGCGGTGCGACAGGCGCAGCTCCCCCGCCTCGCGGAGGTGCTCGGGCACCTCGTCGCCGAGGATCTCGAGGGCGCGTTCGACCCGCGCGCACGCGGCGACGGCGGCCTGCGCGGAGCGGCGGAGGTTCGCGTCGTCGAAGTTGACCAGCCGGTTCACCCCGGCGCGCACCTCGCGGCGCTGGCGCATCTCCTCCCACGCCTGCGCGGTGCGGACGGCGCCCATCTCGGCGAGCGCGACCCGGATCGCATCGCCCTCGCGCACGACGACGCGCGGCACGCCGCGCACCTCGCGCGCCTTCGCGGAGATGCCCAGCCGGTGCGCCGCGCCGACGAGGGCCATCGCGGCCTCGCCCGACGGGCAGGCGATCTCGAGCGCGGCCGACCGGCCGGGCTCGGAGAGCGTGCCGGCGGCGAGGAACGCCCCGCGCCACACCGCGGCGAGGTCGGGGCGGGCGCCCGTCGTCAGCTTGTTCGGCAGGCCGCGCACGGGGCGGCGGCGCTGGTCGAGGAGTCCCGTCTGGCGGGCAAGGGTCTCGCCACCGTCGATCACGCGCACGGCGAACGAGCCGCCCGTGCGGCCGCCGGATGCCTGGACGCGGTGGAGCTCGGGGCGCACCCCGTACAGCTCCATGATGTCGCGCGCGACGCGGCGGGCGAGCTGATCGGAGTCGAGCTCGGCCTCGACGGCGACGCGGCCGGCGATCGAGTGGAGCCCACCCGAGAAGCGCAGGATCGCGGTCAATTCGGCCACCCGTGCCGTCGGACGAGGGTCGCGGACCGCGGCCAGCTCGGACTTGACATCGGCGGTGGGCGGCACAGCGATCCTTCGGTGTTCAGGTGGGGGGGACGAACGTCCAGCCTACTCGCGACCGAGGTCGCGATGCTTCACGCGCACTGCCACGCCCGGCACCTCGGCGAGCCGACGGGCGAGCTCGATCGCGGTGACGACCGACCGGTGCTTGCCACCGGTGCAGCCGATCGCGACGACGGAGTGCCGCTTGTTCTCGCGCTGATAGCCCTCCAGCACCGGGTGCAGGGCGAGCGCGTACGCGTCGATGAACTCGAGCGCTCCGTCCTGCGAGAGCACGAAATCGCGCACCGGCCCCTCCTCGCCGGTGAGTCCCTTCAGCTCGGGGATCCAGAACGGGTTCGGCAGGAAGCGCATGTCGGCGACGAGGTCGACGTCGGTGGGCAGCCCGTACTTGAACCCGAAGCTCATCACCGTGACCGTGTGCCGCGCCTGCCCCTCCTCGCTGAACAGGTCGACGATGCGGTTCGCGAGCTGGTGGATGTTGAGGGCGCTGGTGTCGACGATGACGTCGGCGCTCTCGCGGATCACCGCGACGCGCTCGCGCTCGCGCCGGATGCCGTCGAGGATCGTGCCGTCGCCCTGCAGGGGATGCGGGCGGCGCACCGACTCGAAGCGGCGCACGAGCACCTCGTCGGAGGCATCCAGGAAGAGCACGCGCAGCTGGCCGCCCGTGCGCAGCGAGCTCGCGATCGCCGGCAGCTCGCCGAACAGGTCGCGCCCGCGCACGTCGACGACCGCAGCGATCTTCGGCAGCGCGCCGGCCGCGAGGCCTGTGAGGTCGAGGAGGGGGCGCAGCATCTGCGGCGGCAGGTTGTCGACGACGTACCAGCCGAGGTCTTCGAGGGCGTTCGCCGCCGTCGTCCGACCGGCGCCGGACATGCCGGTGACGATCAGGATCTCGCCGGCCGCCTGCTCTTCATCCACCCCAGTGTTCCCGTCTCTCCCTCGGTTCGGCAGTCGACTCTGCCCGGCGCGAGAGCGCACGGGCACAGCCTACCGATTGGCGAGACGCTGCTCGATCGCGGCGGCGAGCTTCGGGCCGATGCCGGGGAGGGCGGTGATCTCTTCCGCGCTCGCGCGGCTGAGGGCGGCGACCGACCCGAAGTGCTTCAGCAGCGCCTTGGTGCGCGCATCGCCGAGGCCGGGCACCTCGCCGAGCACCGTGGTGATGTCGCGCTTGCGCCGCTTGCGCTGGTGCGTGATCGCGAACCGGTGCGCCTCGTCGCGCAGCCGCTGCAGCAGGTACAGCGCCTCGGAGGTGCGGGGCAGGATGACGGGGTACTCCTCCCCCGGCAGCCAGATCTCCTCCAGCCGCTTCGCGATGCCGCACAGGGCGATCTCGGTGTGCCCGGAGTCTTCGAGGGCGCGCGCCGCCGCCGCCACCTGCGGCGCGCCGCCGTCGACGACGAGCAGCTGCGGGCGGTAGGCGAAGCGCGGCCGCTTGCGCTCGGTGACGACGGGCTCTTCGACGGCCTCCACGACCTCGACAGCCTCGGCCTCCACAGCCGCGGCCACCTCAACGGCCTCCACCGCCTCCACGACCTCCGCGGCCACGACCTCCGCGGCCACGACCTCGGCCCCGACGACCTCGGCCGGGTCGTCGCGGTCGACGTGCGCGAGCCGGCGCATGAGCACCTGATAGAGCGAATCGGTGTCGTCGGTGGTCTCGGGCACGCCGAACGAGCGGTACTGGTCCTTGCGCGGCAGGCCGTCTTCGAAGACGACCATGGATGCCACGACGTTCGTGCCCGACAGGTGCGAGACGTCGTAGCACTCGATGCGCAGCGGCGCCTCGTCGAGTCCGATCGCGAGCTGCAGGTCGGTGAGCGCCTTCGTGCGCGACGTGTAGTCCGAGGTGCGGCGGGTCTTGTGCAGCATCAGCGCCTGCTGCGCGTTGATCGTCGCCGTGCGCAGGAGATCCGCCTTGGCACCGCGCTGGGCGACCTGGATGCTCACGCGCTTGCCGCGTCGCTCCTGCAGCCACTCCTCGAGGTCGGCGGCGTCGCCCGGCAGCTCTGGCACGAGCACCTGGCGCGGGATCTCGCCCGCGCCGGCGCCGCCGTAGGTGCGCTGGAGCACCTGGTCGACGAGGTCGGCCCCCGAGATGTCGAGCTCCTTGTCGATCGTCGTCGCTCGCACGCCGCGCACGCGGCCGCCGCGCACGACGAAGTGCTGCACGGCGGCCGACAGCTCGTCTTCGGCGATGCCGAACAGGTCGGCGTCGGTGTCGCTCGGCAGCACGAGCGCGCTCCGGCTGAGCACGGCGTCGATCGCCTGCAGCCGGTCGCGGTAGACGGCGGCCGACTCGTAGTCCATGGCGGCGGATGCCTCGCGCATGCGCGCCGTGAGCTCTCGCGTGAACCGGGCGTCGCCCCCCGACATGAACGCGACGAAGTCATCCACGATCGCGCGGTGCTCCTCCACCGTCACCTTCATGGAGCACGGCCCGCCGCAGCGGCCGATCTGCCCCGGGAAGCACGGACGGCCCGTCGCCATCGCCTTCTTGTACGAGGCATCCGAGCACGTGCGGATCGGGAACACCTTGATCATGAGGTCGATCGTGTCGTGCACGGCCCAGATCTTCGGGTACGGGCCGAAGTAGCGGGCGCCGGGGATGCGCCGGTTGCGGGTGACGATCACGCGCGGAGCCTCGTCGGCGAGGGTGATCGCCATGTACGGGTAGGACTTGTCGTCCTTGTAGCGCACGTTGAACGGCGGAGAGAACTCCTGGATCCACATGTACTCGAGCTGCAGCGATTCGACGTCGCTGCCGACGACGGTCCACTCCACCGAGGTCGCGGTCGTGACCATGCGCCGGGTGCGCTCGTGCAGCGTGTGCAGGGGCGCGAAGTAGTTCGACAGCCGCGCCCGGAGGTTCTTCGCCTTGCCGACGTAGAGCACGCGACCTTCCGCGTCGCGGAACCGGTACACCCCGGGCTGGGTCGGGATCTCCCCCGGCTTCGGCTTGTAAGGCAGGGCGTTCGCCATCAGCCCGCCTTGCGCACCGCTTCTCGGGCCTCCGCCTCGGCGACGGCCTCGACCGCGACCCGCGAGCGGTCGGCGAGCACTTCGGCGAGGAAGGCGCCGGTGTGGCTCTCGGCGACCTTCGCGACCTTCTCCGGTGTGCCGGTGGCGACGATCTGCCCGCCGCCCGAGCCGCCCTCGGGACCGAGGTCGATGATCCAGTCGGCCGACTTGATGACGTCGAGGTTGTGCTCGATGACGATGACCGTGTTGCCCTTGTCGACGAGGCCGCCGAGCACCTCGAGCAGGCGCGCGACGTCTTCGAAGTGGAGGCCGGTGGTCGGCTCGTCGAGCACGTAGATGCTGCGCCCGTTCGACCGGCGCTGCAGCTCGGTGGCGAGCTTGACGCGCTGCGCCTCGCCGCCGGAGAGCGTCGTCGCCGACTGCCCGAGTCGCACGTAGCCGAGGCCGACGTCGACGAGCGTCTTCAGGTAGCGGTGGATCGCCTGGATCGGCTCGAAGAAGTCGGCCGCCTCGGAGATCGGCATCTCCAGCACCTCGGCGATGTTCTTGCCCTTGTAGTGCACGGCCAGGGTGTCGCGGTTGTAGCGCTTGCCGTGGCACACCTCGCAGTCGACGTACACGTCGGGCAGGAAGTTCATCTCGATCTTGATCGTGCCGTCGCCCGAGCACGCCTCGCAGCGCCCGCCCTTGACGTTGAAGCTGAAGCGTCCCGGCTGGTAGCCGCGCACCTTCGCCTCGCTCGTCTCGCTGAAGAGGGTGCGGATGCGGTCGAAAACACCCGTATAGGTGGCGGGGTTCGACCGCGGGGTGCGGCCGATCGGCGCCTGGTCGACGTGCACGACCTTGTCGAGGTTGTCGAGACCCGTCACGCGCGTGTGCTTGCCGGCCACGCGGCGCGCCCCGTTGAGCTTCGTCGCGAGCACTTCGTAGAGGATGCCGTTGACCAGCGACGACTTGCCGGAGCCGCTGACCCCGGTGACGGCCGTCAGGACGCCGAGCGGGAACTCGGCCGTGACGTTCTTGAGGTTGTTCTCCCGGGCCCCGACGACCGTCAGCATGCGCTTCTTGTCGATCTTGCGCCGCTTGGCGGGCGTCTCGATGGTGCGACGTCCGCTGAGGTAGGCGCCGGTGAGCGAGCGGGGCTCGTCGAGCAGCGACGACAGCGGGCCGGAGTGGACGACCTCGCCGCCCTCGACGCCCGCGCGCGGTCCGATGTCGACCACCCAGTCGGCGGCGTGCACGGTCTCTTCGTCGTGCTCGACGACGATCAGCGTGTTGCCGAGGCTCTTCAGGTGCACGAGCGTCTCGATGAGCCGGCGGTTGTCGCGCTGGTGCAGGCCGATCGACGGCTCGTCGAGCACGTAGAGCACGCCGGTCAGGCCCGACCCGATCTGGGTGGCGAGGCGGATGCGCTGCGCCTCGCCGCCGGAGAGCGACCCGGCCGCGCGGCTGAGGCTCAGGTAGTTGAGGCCCACCTGGATGAGGAAGTCGAGCCGGGCCCGGATCTCGCGCAGCACGGCCGCGGCGATCTTCGCCTCGCGGTCGGTGAGCTCGAGCTCGGCGAAGTAGGTCTGGGCGTCGCCGAGGCTCATGCGCGAGGCATCCGCGATGGAGTGCCCGTGCACGAGCACCGCGAGCACCTCGGGCTTGAGCCTGTCGCCGTGGCAGACGGGGCACGGCACCTCGCGCAGGTACTCGGCCCAGCGCTGGCGTTGCGTGTCGGTCTCGGCCTGCGTGTACTGGCGCTCGATGTAGGGCACGACGCCCTCGAAGCCCGACGAGTAGCGCATCTCACGGCCGTAGCGGTTGCGCCACTTGACCGTCACCTTGTAGTTCTCGCCGCGCAGCACCGCCTCCTGCACGTCGGTCGGCAGCTCGCGCCACGGAGTGTCGAGGGAGAAGCCGAGGTCGTCGGCGAGACCCATCAGCAGGCGCTCGTAGTACTGGTAGAGGCCCTTGCCCTGCGTCGTCCACGGGATGATGACGCCCTCGTTGATCGACAGCTCGTCGTCGCCCAGCATGAGCTCGACGTCGACCGACATGCGCGTGCCGAGACCGGAGCAGGCCGGGCAGGCGCCGAACGGCGCGTTGAACGAGAACGTGCGCGGCTCGATCTCGGTGAGCTGCAGCGGGTGGCCGTTCGGGCAGGCGAGCTTCTCGCTGAAGCTCTGCCAGGCGTCGTCGCCCTCTTCGTCGACGAAGTTCACCTGCATGATGCCGCCGGCGAGACCGAGCGCGGTCTCCACCGAATCGGTGACCCGGCCGAGGATGTCGGGCGCGGCGACCAGCCGGTCGACCACCACGGCGATGTCGTGCTTGTAGCTCTTCTTCAGCGTGGGCGGTTCGGACAGCTGGATGAGGTCGCCGTCGACGACGGCGCGGGCGTACCCCTTGGCCGAGAGCTCTTTGAAGAGGTCGACGAACTCGCCCTTCTTCTGCGTGACGACGGGCGCGACGATCTGATACCGGGTGCGCTCGGGCAGGTCCATCAGCTGGTCGGCGATCTGCTGCACCGTCTGGCGCTGGATCTCGGCGCCGCACTCGGGACAGTGCGGCACGCCGATGCGCGCCCAGAGCAGACGCATGTAGTCGTGGATCTCGGTGATCGTGCCGACGGTGGACCGCGGGTTGCGGTTGGTCGACTTCTGGTCGATCGACACGGCGGGGCTGAGCCCCTCGATGAAGTCGACGTCGGGCCGGTCGACCTGACCGAGGAACTGGCGCGCGTAGGCGCTCAGCGACTCGACGTAGCGGCGCTGCCCCTCGGCGAAGATCGTGTCGAACGCGAGGCTCGACTTGCCGGATCCGGACAGCCCGGTGAACACGACGAGCGAGTCGCGCGGAATGTCGAGGTCGACATTCTTGAGGTTGTGGACGCGGGCTCCACGGACGCTGAGTTTCGAGGCTGCGACGGGGACGATAGGCACTCCTCAAGCTTAGGCGGGGCCTCCGACGTCGGGCCCGCCTTGCGCTCAGGGCGAAGCCTCGCGCACGGGGTAGCCCGCCTCGGCGCCGCCCTCCCTCGACGAGCCGACGACGCCGGCCGGTCCCCTGCCCGAAAAGGCCGACCAGGAGGCTCCCGAGCCGCGCACCCCCACCGGGGCGCCGTCGGCGGATGCCGCGCGCGCGAGCGCTCAGCAGGGCGACCGCCTGACGACGGCCCAGGGGCTGCGGCTGGGCGACACCGACCACTCCCTGAAGGCGGGTCCGCGCGGGCCGGTGCTGCTGCAGGACCACCACCTGCGGGAGAAGATCACGCACTTCGACCACGAGCGCATCCCCGAGCGCGTCGTGCACGCACGCGGCGCGGCCGCGCACGGCGAGTTCGTCGCGAACGGCGCCGCCGAGTCGGTGACGCGCGCCGCATTCCTCAAGAAGGGCGTGCGCACGCGGGTCTTCACCCGCTTCTCCACCGTGCTCGGCTCACGCGGGTCGGCGGACACCGTCCGCGACACCCGCGGATTCGCGACGAAGTTCTACACACAGGAGGGCGTCTACGACCTCGTCGGCAACAACATCCCGGTGTTCTTCATCCAGGACGCCATCAAGTTCCCCGACGTCATCCACGCCGGCAAGCCGCACCCCGACCGCGAGATCCCGCAGGCGCAGTCGGCGCACGACACGTTCTGGGACTTCGTCTCGCTCCACACCGAGGCGCAGGCGCACACCATGTGGAACATGTCCGACCGTGGCATCCCAGGCTCTTACCGGATGATGCAGGGCTTCGGCGTGCACACCTTCCGCCTGGAGAACGCGGCCGGCGAGACGGCGCTCGTGAAGTTCCACTGGCGCCCGCGACTCGGCACCCACGCGCTCACCTGGGAGGAGGCGCAGCTGGCCGCGGGCAAGGATCCCGACTTCCACCGCCGCGACCTCGCCGACGCCATCGAGTCGGGCGCGTACCCGGAGTGGGACCTGGCCCTGCAGGTGATGCCCGACGACCCCGACCAGATGTTCGAGGGGATCGATCTGCTCGATCCGACGAAGTTCGTGCCCGAGGAGCTCGCCCCGCTGCAGATCGTCGGCACGATGACCCTCACCGCGAACCCGACGAACTACTTCGCCGAGACGGAGCAGGTCGCCTTCCATCCGGGGCACCTCGTCCCGGGCATCGACGTCACGAGCGACCCGCTCCTGCAGGGTCGGCTCTTCTCGTACCTCGATACGCAGATCTCCCGTCTGGGCGGCCCGAACTTCGCGCAGCTGCCGGTGAACCGGCCGCACGCGCCCGTCAACGACATGCTCCGCGACGGGATGCATCAGAGCGCCGTGCACACGGGGGTCGCCCCGTCGCACCCGAACACGCTCGACGGCGGCTGCCCGTTCCACGCCGGCGCCGACGAAGGCGCGTTCGTCGACCTTCCGGTGACGGTGACCGAATCCGTCATCGAGCGGGCGCTGCCGCGGAGCTTCGACGACCACTTCTCGCAGGCGCGCGTGTTCTACCGCTCGCTCACCGAGGTCGAGCAGGAGCACGTGCGGGATGCCTATGCGTTCGAACTCGCCAAGTGCTACGAGCAGGCGATCAAGGAGCGACAGCTGCGCGCGCTCGCGCGCATCGACGCGGACCTGTGCGCCTTCGTCGCCGACGCGCTGGGCCTGGCCGTCCCGGAACCTGCGGAACCTCTGGAGGACGTCGAACCGAGCCGCGCCCTGCGCATGATCGGCGAGACCTGGCCGATCGACGGACGTGTCGTGGCGATCCTGGCGGGCGACGAGGTGGATGCCGCGGAGCTCTCCGCCGTCCGGCACGCCGTCGACACCGCGGGTGCGCTGCCTCTCGTGCTCGCGCCGCACGGCGGACTGCTCGGCGAGATCCCCGTGCAGCGCACGCCGTTCACCGCGGCGAGCATCGAGTTCGACGCGCTCGTCGCCCTCGCGCCGTCGGAGGATGCGCGCGTGGTCCGTCTGGTCGATGAGATCTCACGGCAGGGAAAGGCGATCGGTGCCGTCGAGGATGCGGGGGGCCTCCTCGCCTCCGCCGGAGTGGCCACGGATGCTCCCGGCGTCGTCGTGGGCACCGCGACCGAGGTCACGGTCGGCGTGCTCGACGCTCTCGCGGCGCACCGTGCCTGGGAGCGGGTCGCCGGCTGACGCCGGCACCGAGCATTCGGTCGGCGGCCGCTCCGGCGGGTCGCCGGCCGGCCGCTCAGCCGCTTCGCCGGCCGGAGAACGGAGCGAGACCGTCGCGGAGGGCGGCGAGCTCTGTGGCATCCATCGCCACCCGCGCCATGATCTGCTCGGGGACGGCCAGGGCGACGGTGCGCAGCTCGGCGCCCTCGGTGGTGAGCGCGATCTCGAGCACGCGCTCGTCGGCGGCGCTCCGGGCCCGCGTGACGAGACCCTGCCCCTCCAGCCGCTTGACGATCGGCGAGAGGGTCGCCGGTTCCATCGCGAGCTCGTCGGCGAGTTCGCCGAGCGCCCGCGGCGCGTGCTCCCACAGCGCGAGCATGACGAGGTACTGCGGGTGCGTCAGCCCGAGGGGCTCGAGCACGGGGCGGTAGATCGAGACGACGTTGCGCGCAGCGGTGACGAGCGCGAAGCAGAGCTGGTTCTCGAGTTTCAGCAGATCGTCGCGCGGGTCCATGCGCCGCATTCTACGCGATTCGTTAGTACACTAATCATCATGACACGAAGCGATCGCGACCGGCCGTCGCTGCGCGAACGCGCGCGAGCCGGCGGCGGCTGGTACGCCTACCTCAACAACCGCCTGATCCGTTTCGCCGGCCCGGCATCCGTCGGCCCCTACGACACCGCACCCGAGCCGGCGCGCACCGAGCGCGCTTGTCCCCTGTGCAAAGCGCCGATGTCGCAGCACACCTTCGACCGATCCGGCCCGAAGCCGCTCATGCACTGCCCCGACGGCGTCCCGAGCGTGAGCTGATCCCCGAGCTCAGTTCGCGGCGCGTCGACGCGCCAGAGCCCACTCGACCTCGTCGGGGTCGCTGTGCGGCACGATGCCGTGCGCCGTGATCTGGTGCCGCTCGTCGCCCTTGCCGACGATGACGAGCAGGTCACCGGGCTGCGCCAGGTCGACCGCGTGGTGGATCGCCTCGGCCCGGCCCGCCACGTCGAACACCTCGGCGCGCGAGCCGCGCGTGCCCGCGACGACGGCTCGACGGATCATGGCGGGGTCTTCGTCGGCCGGGTTGTCGTCGGTGACGACGACGACGTCGGATGCCATGGCCGAGAAGCGCCCCATCAGCGGGCGCTTGTGGGCGTCGCGGTTGCCGTTCGAGCCGATCACCGTGATGATGCGGCCGGGGGTCGCGGGGCGGAGCGCACACAGCAGCGCGTTGATCGCCTCCGGCTTGTGGCCCGCGTCGATCACGACACGGAAGTCCGCGTCGACGGGCACGAACTGCACGCGCCCCTCGGGCCCGGTGAAGTCGGCGAGGCCGGCGACCGAGCGCTCGAGCGGGTATCCCACCCGGTCGAGTGCGGCGACGGCGGCGAGGATGTTGCTCACCGTGAAGGTGCCGATGATCGGGGTCGTGAAGCGCGCCGACTGCCCCTCGGGGCCGACGACGGTGAAGGCCGAGCCGTCCGGCCCGAGCTCGATGTCGACGGCGCGCCAGTCGGCGTCGCGGCCGGTGATCGAGAATGACTCGGTGTTCAGCTCCGGGTCGTCGTGGAAGCGGCGGCCGGCCTGATCGTCGATGTTCACGAGCGCGAGTCGCGACATCGCCGGGGTGAGCAGCTCGCGCTTCGCGGCCCGGTAGTTCTCCTGCGAGCCGTGGAAGTCGAGGTGGTCGTGACCGAGGTTGAGGAACACCGCGACGTCGAACACGAGGCCATCCACGCGGCGCATCGAGATCGCCTGGCTCGAGACCTCCGACGACACCCAGCGCACGCCCTGCTCCCGCATGCGGGCGAGGAGCGCCTGCATGGCGGGCGCCTCGGGAGTGGTGAGCTTCGTGGGCACCGGGACGCCGTCGATCTTCGAGCCCATCGAGCCGATGAGCCCGCTGTGGTGCTCGCCGAGCGCCGCGTCGATGAGGAACGTCGTCGAGGTCTTGCCCTGCGTGCCGGTGACGCCGATGGTCTTCAGCGCGTCGGCGGGCCGGTCGTAGAACCACACCGAGAGGCGGCCGAGCACGGCACGCGGGTCGGCGACGACGATGATCGGCACCCCGCCCGGAACGAGCGCGGCACCGTCGGGGTCGGTGAGCACGGCGACCGCGCCCGCGGCGAGGGCGTCGGAGGCGTACCGCGCGCCGTGCGTGCTCGCGCCGCCCGCCGCGACGAACAGGTCGCCGGGGCGGACGCCCTGCGTGCTGAGCGCGATGCCGGTCACCGCCGGACCGTCCGTGACGAGTTCGCCGTCGACCTGCGCGGCGATGTCCGCCAAGGGGTGGGTGAACGTCGCGTCCGGCCGTTCGTCGTGCTGCTGTCGCCGGGATTCGTTCGTCACAGATGCCTCTCGCGCCCTCTCGGGCGAACGTCTTGCCAACCACACGACGATACCAAACGCCGGGTCGGAGCCGGCTCAGCGCCGCCGCGTGCGACCCTGGTCACCGGTCATCCAGCCGGGGTCAGGCGTGCCCCGCCTTCTCCATCGCGCGCAGCTCCTTCTTGAGGTCCTGCACCTCGTCGCGGAGCCGCCCGGCGAGCTCGAACTTGAGCTCCGACGCGGCGGCGAGCATCTGATTCGACAGGTCCTGGATCGTCGCCTCGAGCTGCATCGCCCCCTCGGCGGCGATGCCTTCGCGTCGCAGCTGCGGGGTCGGCGACTTGCCCTTGCCCGACTTGTTCTTCGCGGTCGCGCGGCCGCTCAGCAGGTCGTTGGTGTCGGATGCCTCGCGGGTGAGCGCGTCGGTGATGTCGGCGATCTTCTTGCGCAGCGGCTGCGGGTCGATGCCGTTCTCGAGGTTGTAGGCGATCTGCTTCTCGCGGCGGCGGTCGGTCTCCTCGATCGCGGAGCGCATCGAGTCGGTCATGTTGTCGGCGTACATGTGCACCTCACCCGACACGTTGCGCGCCGCGCGCCCGATGGTCTGGATGAGCGACGTGCCGCTGCGGAGGAACCCCTCCTTGTCGGCGTCGAGGATCGCCACGAGTGACACCTCGGGCAGGTCGAGACCCTCGCGCAGCAGGTTGATGCCGACGAGCACGTCGTAGACGCCCTGCCGCAGCTCGGTGAGCAGCTCGACCCGGCGGAGGGTGTCGACGTCGGAGTGCAGGTAACGCACCCGCACGCCGTGCTCGCCGAGGAAGTCGGTGAGCTCCTCCGCCATCTTCTTCGTCAGCGTCGTCACGAGCACGCGCTCGTCGCGCTCGACGCGTACCCGGATCTCTTCGAGCAGGTCGTCGATCTGGCCCTTCGACGGCTTCACGATGATCTCGGGGTCGACGAGCCCCGTCGGGCGGATGATCTGCTCGACCACGCCGTCCGCGATGCCCATTTCGTAGCGGCCGGGCGTCGCGGACAGGTAGACGGTCTGCCCGATGCGCTGCTTGAACTCGTCGAAGCGCAGTGGCCGGTTGTCGAGCGCGCTCGGCAGCCGGAAGCCGTGGTCGACGAGGGTGCGCTTGCGCGAGGCATCCCCTTCGTACATCGCGCCTATCTGCGGCACCGTCACGTGCGACTCGTCGATGACCATCAGGAAGTCGTCGGGGAAGAAGTCGAGCAGCGTGTGCGGCGGCTCGCCGGGCGCGCGCCCGTCGAGGTGGCGGGAGTAGTTCTCGATGCCCGAGCAGAAGCCGAGCTGCTGCAGCATCTCGAGGTCGAACGTGGTGCGCATGCGCAGCCGCTGCGCCTCGAGGAGTTTGCCCTGCCCCTCGAGCTCCTTCAGTCGAACCGCGAGCTCTTCTTCGATCGTGCCGATCGCGCGCTGCACGGTGTCGGTGCCCGCGACGTAGTGCGAGGCGGGGAAGATCGGCACGCTGTCCATCTTCTGCACGATCTCGCCGGTGAGCGGGTGCAGCATGTACAGCGCCTCGATCTCGTCGCCGAACAGCTCGATGCGCACGGCGTACTCCTCGTACACCGGGATGATCTCGATCGTGTCGCCGCGCACGCGGAAGTTGCCGCGGGAGAAGTCGACGTCGTTGCGGTTGTACTGCATCGCGATGAACTTGCGGATGAGCGCGTCGCGGTCGTAGCGCTCGCCCACCTGCAGGGCCACCATCGCGCGCAGGTACTCCTCCGGCGCGCCGAGGCCGTAGATGCACGACACCGTCGAGACCACGACCACATCGCGCCGGCTGAGGAGCGAGTTGGTCGTCGAGTGCCGCAGCCGCTCGACCTCGGCGTTGATCGACGAGTCCTTCTCGATGAAGGTGTCGGTCTGCGGCACGTACGCCTCGGGCTGGTAGTAGTCGTAATAGCTGACGAAGTACTCGACCGCGTTGTTGGGCATGAGCTCGCGGAACTCGTTCGCGAGCTGCGCGGCGAGGGTCTTGTTGTGCGCGAGCACGAGCGTCGGGCGCTGCACCTGCTCGATGAGCCAGGCTGTCGTCGCCGACTTGCCGGTGCCGGTCGCACCGAGCAGCACGACGTCGGTCTCGCCGGCGTTGACACGTGCCGCGAGCTCCGCGATCGCCTGCGGCTGATCGCCGCTGGGCTCGTACTCGCTGATCACCTCGAACGGGCGGACGGAACGCGTGGTCTGCATCAGACCAGGCTATGCCGACCCACCGACACCGGGGGCGGTGTTCGCCGACGGCGGCAGAACGCCGCAGACGGCGGATGCCACGGAGCGGCCGTTCACGCGTCGGGGTCGTCGCCCGATTCGAAGTCGCCGGTCGCGAAGTCGTCCCATTCGAACTCCGGGTCGGACCGCCGCGCTGCGCTGAAAAGGTGGGGCATGGTCGTCTCCGATCGTCGATGGAGCGTCGTGGAACTCAGGTCATGCCACCGAGAGTAGCCCCGCGATATGAACGGGGCGTTGCGGGCCGGTCACTGGGCGGTGACCGGTCGCCGCGAGGATGCCGAGGGCATCCGCCCGACCGGCCGTCCAGACTTCCTCGGCCGTCCGGGGTCAGCGCGTCGCGGTGAGGCGCTCCCACAGCGCGTCGGCCTGGGTCAGCGTCTCTTCGAGCGAGCCCGCCGTGTCGATCACGACATCGGCGATCGCGCGGCGCCGGTCGTCGCTCACCTGCGAGGCGAGGCGCGCCGCGGCATCCGATTCACTGAGTCCACGCTCGTCGACGAGCCGCCCCGCGCGCAACGCCGCCGGGGCGTCGGCGACGACGATGAGGTCCCACGGGTCATCCACGCGCGCCTCGACGAGCAAGGGCACGTCGTAGACGACCACGGCAGCCGGATCCGCGTCGAATGCGGCCGCGAACCGCCGCGCCGATTCGGCGCGGACGGCCGGGTGGACGATCGCGTTGAGCCGCGCGAGCGCCTCGTCGTCGCCGAACACCCGCGCGCCGAGCGCGGCGCGGTCGAGCGCCCCGTCGGCGGTGATCACGTCCTCGCCGAAGGCCGCGGTGATCTCGTCGAGCACGGGCGAGCCGACCGCCTGCACGTCGCGGACGATCGCGTCCGCGTCCACGACGACGGCCCCCCGATCGGCGAGGCGGCGGGCGATCGTGGACTTGCCGGAGGCGATTCCACCGGTCAGCGCGATGAGGGGCACGGATGCCAGCCTGTCACGATGACGCGGCCGGCGCATCGACCAGCACCGACGCGCCCGGCGTGGCCGCCGCCCGTCGCGCCGCAGCGCGGGCCCCGCGCAGGAGCGCCCCGGGGTCGTAGCCGACGTCGCCGGTGAACGCGACGCCCACGCCGACGAACGGGAACAGCCCCGAATCGGCGCGGGCCAGTTCATCCATGCATCCGCGGTAGATCATCGCGCCGAGGCGGCGCGCGTCGGCGGCGGTCGGGGCGAGTGCCGCGACGGCGAGACGGTGCTCGTCGTCCTCGCCGACGATCGCCGAGGCCGGGGCGTAGCGGCGCACCGCCTGGCGGCAGGCGCCGCTGATGTCGTCGGCGGCCTCCTGCCCGAACGCGGTGCGGATCTCGGCGAGGCCCTCGACGCGGATGACGACGATCGCGACGCCCTCGGACCGCCACGAGGCACGTTCGATGATGTCCGCGCTCGCGGCCACGAAGGTGCGCGCGAGCATGACCCCGTCCGATGCGACGCCCCGCTCGGTCAGCCACTCGTAGCGCTGCTCGGCGCTCCGGTGCGAGCGCAGCACCGACGTGACGATCGCGGCGACGACGGTGAGTACGACAGTCACGATGTTCGCGCTGATCGAGCCGAACCAGCGGCTGAACAGCGGGCTCGCCGGACCGGCGGCGAGAAAGAGCACCAGCCGCACCGCGTAGAAGAGTGCCGCGAACAGCAGCACAGCCGCGAGCGCCCACCCGCTTCGGATGTGCCCGAGCGGCGCCCGGAGCGCCTCGACGGCGGCGGCGACGAACAACGCGACCAGACACGCCGCCATCGTCGTCCACCCGCCCCAGCTGCCCCAATCGTCGGCCTGGATCAGCGCGGCGGCGAAGCTCGCCAGCGCGAAGACGACCACGAGCACGAGCGACCAGCCGATCGGCCGATCGTTGAAGCGGCGCGCCCCGAGCCAGAAGAACCCGGGCACCAGCACGAAGAGGCTGTTGCCGACGGCCACCGAGACGAACCCACCGACGCCCGACGACCAGGCCATGTAGGCGATGGTCGTGGACAGCCCGCAGAAGAACGCCACCGCCCAGAGCCGCCCCGGCCCGGCGTCGCGCCGGAAGATCGTCTCCAGGATGTACGTGATGCTCGCCACGGATGCCACGATCGCGGTCATCACCGTCACGGTGAACAGATCGAGGGTCATCGGCTCATCCTCGTCTCGGCGTGCGCGGGGAGCACGATGGTGAAGGTCGACCCGACACCCGGATCTGAGGCGACCGTGAGCGTGCCGTCGTGCGCCTTGATGATGTCGGCGCTGATCGCGAGGCCGAGCCCGTTGCCGGCGACGTCCTCCGACGCGCGGAAGAAGCGCTCGAAGACGTGCTCCTGGTCTTCGGCGGCGATGCCCACGCCGGTGTCGCGCACCGCGATGGTCGTGGCTTCGCCGTCGGTCGACACCGTGACATCCACCGCTCCCCCGTCGCGGTTGAACTTGATGGCGTTGCCGAGGAGGTTGTCGATGACCTGGCGGAGCCGGCCGGGGTCGGCGTACACGACGGCGTGCCCCGTCTCCGTCACGCTCACCTTGATCACCCGGTCGGCAGCGACCGGGCCGAGCGCGAGCACCGACTCGCGCACGAGCTCGACCGCGTCGATCTCGCGAGGGTGCACGGCGGCCTCCACCGAGGTGCGCGACCGCCGCGAGGTGAGCAGGATGTCGGAGATGATCGCGAGCAGGCGTTCGCCGCTGCCGAGAGCCGTGTCGAGGTATCGCCGGACGCGCTCGGAGTGATCGTCCTCGTCGATGGCGAGCTCGAGGTACCCCAGCACCGAGGTGAGCGGGGTGCGCAGCTCGTGCGAGACCGACGCGACGAGGTCGTCGCGCGCGCGCAGCGCCTCCTGCTCCGCGGTGACGTCGCGCGCGACGAGCACGCCGCCGGCGTCGGCCCCCCGGTGATCGAGCAGCCGACGGGCGGTGAACGTCAGCGCGACGCGCCGCCCCTCGGCATCCTGCGACCACACGGTCTCGTCCTCGAAGCTTTCGCCGCGGCGCGCCCGCGCCAGCGGATGGTCGTGCGCGTCGAGCGGCGTCTCGCCGTCCTCCTGCAGCAGCACCCGGGTCTCGCCCGCGGCGTGCAGTCGGGGCATGGATCCGCCGAGACGTCCGACGGCGTCGTTCTCGTAGACGACGTCGCCGCCGACCGAGAAGCGCACCACGCCGAAGTCGACGGTGTCGAGCACCTCGGTGACCAGCTGCTCCTGCTGCACGGCGGCGGAGCGCGCGAAGGCGAGGCGCGCGGCCTGCGCGTCGAGGAGGTCTCGCTGCGCCGCGAAGCGACGCGCCGAGGCGTACACCGCGCTGCTGATCGCGATGATGACGAGGGGCAAGAGGAAGGACGCGAAGCTGAACACCGGCTCCGGGCCCAGCGCGATCAGCGACCAGTACAGCGCCGGGATGAGCACGCAGCTCGTGATGAGCCCGGCACGCCCGAGCGTGGCGAGCCACATCGCCGGGAACACCCAGAGCAGCCCGAGCCCCCCGATGGGATCGGCCTGGCGCATCAGCGCGATCGCGACGATGTCGACGAGCGGCAGCACGGCGACCCAGCCGGCGGGAATGCTCGTCCACGGCACGGCGAGCGCGGCGATGCCGCCGAGGCCGATGAGGAGAGCGCCGAGCGCGAACAGCTCGGGGCGATGGATGAAGCCGCCTACGAGACCGACGACGAACAGCACCGCGACGATCGCGCACAGCAGCAGCTGGTTGGCCGCCGCAGTGCGGTCGCGCAGGTCGAATCGCTGCCCGTCGCGCCGCGGGCGCTGCTGCGAGGTGAGCGCGGCGCGGTGGGTGGACGCCCGTTGGAAACGCTTCACAACACCGACGTTATCGCTCCTCACCAGTGTTATCCCTCCACACCGGTCCCATCCTGCCGCACAAAAAGCGACAGGGGCCGCGGCCCGAAGGCCACGACCCCTGTCAGAAGGATGCTGCGGATCAGCGACCCGAGAGCTTCTCGCGCAGAGCCGCGAGCGCCTCGTCGTCGGCGAGGGTGCCGCCACCGCCGAGGTCGGAGGTGAACGACGACGACGCCGAGGTGGTCTCGGTCGGCGCGTTCGCCTCGGCCTCGAGGGCCTTAGCGACGGCGACCTTGTGCGCCTCCCAGCGAGCCTGGGCAGCGGCGTACTCCTGCTCCCACTTCTCGCGCTGAGCGTCGAAGCCCTCGAGCCAGGCACCCGACTCGGCGTCGAAGCCCTCAGGGTACTTGTACTCGCCGTTCTCGTCGTACTCGGTCGTCATGCCGTACAGCGCCGGGTCGAACTCGGTGCCGTTGGGGTCGACCGACTCGTTGGCCTGCTTGAGCGACAGCGAGATGCGGCGACGCTCGAGGTCGATGTCGATGATCTTGACGAAGACCTCTTCGCCGACCGAGACGACCTGCTCGGCGAGCTCGACGTGCTTGCCGGAGAGCTCCGAGATGTGCACGAGGCCCTCGATGCCGTCCGCGACGCGCACGAACGCGCCGAACGGGACGAGCTTGGTGACCTTGCCCGGTGCGACCTGACCGATCGCGTGCGTGCGGGCGAAGACCTGCCACGGGTCCTCCTGCGTCGCCTTCAGCGACAGCGAGACGCGCTCGCGGTCGAGGTCGACCTCGAGGATCTCGACGGTGACCTCCTGGCCCACCTCGACGACCTCGGAGGCGTGCTCGATGTGCTTCCAGCTGAGCTCGGAGACGTGCACGAGGCCGTCCACGCCGCCGAGGTCGACGAACGCACCGAAGTTGACGATCGACGAGACGACGCCCTTGCGGACCTGGCCCTTGTGCAGGTTGTTGAGGAACGTGGTGCGCGACTCGGACTGCGTCTGCTCGAGCAGGGCGCGGCGCGAGAGCACGACGTTGTTGCGGTTCTTGTCGAGCTCGAGGATCTTGGCCTCGATCTCCTGGCCGAGGTACGGCGTGAGGTCGCGGACGCGACGCAGCTCGATGAGCGAGGCGGGGAGGAAGCCGCGCAGGCCGATGTCGACGATGAGGCCACCCTTGACGACCTCGATGACCTGACCGGTGACGACGCCGTCGTTCTCCTTGATGCGCTCCACGTCGCCCCACGCGCGCTCGTACTGCGCACGCTTCTTGGAGAGGATCAGGCGGCCTTCCTTGTCCTCCTTCTGAAGGACCAGGGCCTCGACCTCGTCGCCGACCTTGACGACCTCGTTGGGGTCGACGTCGTGTCTGATCGAAAGCTCGCGCGAGGGGATGACGCCCTCGGTCTTGTAACCGACGTCGAGGAGGACCTCGTCGCGGTCGATCTTGACGACGGTGCCTTCGATGAGGTCTCCGTCGTTGAAGAACTTGAGCGTCTTCTCGACCGCGGCCAGGAAGTCCTCAGCAGATCCGATGTCGTTGATGGCGACCTGCTTGGTGGCCGGGGCGGTCGTTGCGGTAGTCATGTAGTGGGTTGTCCTTGGGTGGTTGTGGTGTCGGGCCGAGTCCCGTCCGAACGCACGGGGGCGAACGGATGCCAGGGACTGCAGCGGTTGGATTCTCTTGCGGTGTCACGCACGCATGCCGAATGGCCACAGGCGTGACATTTCATGCTATCAGAACCGGCTCCGCCCCGTCCGGACGCCGTCGCCTCCTCCCCAACCGGCCGATCTGCGGATCTGTCCACAGATCGGTGCCGGTGGGCATTCCCGGCCTGGCCGACGCGTCAGGCTCGGCCCATGACAACGACAACTCCGCGCACCGCTCCCGCCGCCTCGTCCGCACCGCGCCGCCCGCAGTGGCCGATGGTGCTGTCCGTCATGACGCTCGTCCTCTCGGGCGGCATGGGGCTCCTCTTCGTCGTGCTGTGGTTCAGCTCCGCCGCGCAGGGCGACTTCGCACTGCTGATGGGGCTGCTCGCGCTCGGCGCGATCCTCCCCCTCGTGCTGCTCGTCGGCTTCGCCGTCGTGCTCGCCGCCCTGTGCGCCCGCCGCGGCGAGAACATCGCGATGTGGCTGTCGATCGCCTCGATCGTCTGCCAGCTGCCGGTGATCGCCGCGGTGGTGATGGTGCTGCAGTGGATGATGTGAGCGCGTCAGCCGTGCAGCGAGTCGGCCGGGTTCTGCGGATCCAGGGCCGGGGCGTCGGGCCGCGAAAGAGTGAGCACGACCCAGGCCACCCGCGGGCTCGTGGCGACCTCGTCCTCGATCTCGTTGAGGGTCGCCGCGACTTCGTGCTCGGCGGTGTCGCCGGCGAGGTCGACGGCGGCCACGACGAACACCCGCCCGGGGCCGACGTACTCGATGTGCAGGTAGGTGATCTGCGCGATCGCCGGGTGGGCGAGCAGCCGCTGCAGCGCGGCGGCGCGCACGTCGGGCTCGACGGCCACGCCGATGAGGAAGCGGCGGTTCTGCCGGATGAGCACGTAGGCGACGACGGCGAGCAGCAGACCGACGAGGATCGACCCGACCGCGTCGGGCACCGCCGACCCCGTGATCTGGTGCAGCAGGATGCCGACGAAGGCGATGACGAGACCGATCAGCGCCGCGGCATCCTCGAAGAACACCGCGCGCAGCGTCGGGTCGGACGTGCTCATGACGTGGTCGAGCACGTCGCGGTGCGACGCGGATGCTTCGCGACGCGACTGACGCCACGCCTGCAGGAACGAGGTGCCCTCGAGCACGAAGGCGATAGCGAGCACCGCATACGAGATGCCGAACCGGTCGGCGGGCTCGGGATCGAACAGCTCCTGCACGCCGTGCATGATCGAGACGCCGGCGCCGACGACGAAGAGGCCGAACGCCGCGAACAGCGACCACACGTAGGCCTCGCGGCCGTAGCCGACGGGATGGCTCGCGTCGGCCGGCTTGACGCTCCGTCGCGCGGCGACGTAGAGGAAGATCTCGTTGCCGGTGTCGGCCCACGAGTGCGCCGCCTCGGCGACCATCGACGCCGCTCCGGTGAGGGCCGCGGCGATCGTCTTGGCGATCGCGATCAGCAGGTTCGCGCCGAGGGCGATCAACACCGTGAGCATCGACGCAGGCTCGACGTCGGCGGCTGCTGCCGCCGCGCGGTCAGGTCGCGTGGGCATGACCACACACTACTCTCACGCCGCGACGCGTCAGGAGACCTCGCCGTCGAGGTAATACCAGCGCCCCGCCGCGCGGCGGAACCTGCTCACCTCGTGCAGCACCCCGCGCTGACCGCTGGGTGCGTCGTGCCACCGCGCGCGGAACTCGACCGTGGCGCGGCGGTCGTCGGCGGCGGTCGTCGCGTCGATGATGTCGAGGCCGTCCCATCGCATCGCGGGGTCGAGAGTGAGGCTCTCCGGCGCCGTGGACGGATGCCACGTCGCGCGCAGGTGCGCCGCGTCGCCCACCGCGAAGGCGGTGTAGCGCGAGCGCATGAGCTGTTCGGCTGTCGGCGCCGGCCTCCCCGCGAGGATCCGACCGCAGCAGGTGCCGAACGTCCCTCCGCCGCACGGGCAGGGGTCGTCCGGCGCCGGACGCGACCGGCGCTCGGCAGCTGTTCCGAAAGACATGCTTTCGAGCGTACGCGTCTGTGGATAACCGGACGGAAGGCGGATGCCATTGGCTAGCGTTAGCACCATGGCACACCGCATGCGACGCACGATTCTCGCGGGAGCGGCCACCGCACTCGCGCTGGCGCTCACCACGGCGTGCACACCCGACCCGGCACCCAGCCCCACACCCACCGGCTTCGCCTCCGAAGAAGACGCCTTCGCCGCCGCGGAGGCCACCTACCGCGCGTACGTCGACGCGCTGAACGACGTCGACTTCGCTCAGCCGATGTCGTTCGAACCTGCACTCGCGTGGACGACGGGTGACGCGAACGCAGCAGACCGGAAAGACTTCTCCGCATCGCACGCAGAGGGTGTCACGTTCGAAGGCAGCTTCAAGGTCGCGTCGTTCACTGGGGTCTCATATGACGAGCAGAACACGACGATTCGGGCGAGCACCTGCCTTGACGTGTCCGGTACCGACGTTCTCGACTCCACCGGCAAGTCGACGGTTGCGCCGGACCGGCCGCCCGTGATTGCCCTCAACCTGGCCTTCACGGGAAGCGAGACACCTACAGCGTTGGCTCTCAGCAGTGCGACCGCCACGGACGGTGGGGCGTGCTCACCCTGACGCTACTCGCGGCCCTGGCCCTTTCTACGACGGAGCATATGTCATCAGCACCGCTCGTTAAGACTTGCTCGGCGGTCGAGATCGCCCGGGGCGAATGCCCCGTCCTTGAGAACACCGGTACGGAGGTAGTGATAAGTGGCGAGCGACCCGGCGAGTCGCAGACGGGCAACGCGTGGCCAGAAGGCGACGGATATGGTGACGACTCCGACGACACTCCCTCGCCCGAGACGACTCCCCCGGCACCAGCCACGCCGCCCGTCGATGATTGCCGTCCTACCGATCCGGCTTCCTGCAGGGTGCAGCCCGACCCGCCGCCGGCGATCCCCCAGCCGACGCTGAGCGACGTGGCCCGGTTCGCCCCGGCATCCGCTCCCCTGATCGACGAACCCGACGGCGTCGGCGTGGTGGGCATGCCGATGAACTTCGTCGTCGACGCCACCACGCACGAAGTCACCGGCACGCTGTTCGACCTGCCGGTGACCGTCCGGTTCACCCCGACATCCGTCCTCTTCGTGCACGGCGACGGCACGAGCCGCGAATCCGACGACGGCGGCCAATCCTGGGCGACGCTCGGACTCGCCCAGTTCAGCGCGACATCGACCAGCCACGCGTATTCCACCCGCGGCACCTACACCGCCTCCGCCGCCGTCCGCTACGCCGCCGACGTGAACTTCGGCGGTGGATGGATCACCGTCCCCGGCACCCTCGAGATCCCCACCACCGCCGGCGACGTCCAGATCTTCGAGGTGCGCACCGCCCTCGTCGACAAGACCTGCCTCGAAAACCCCAGCGGCATCGGCTGCTGACCCGCCACGCGCAGCGGCCGCGTGTCAGGATGATCGCGTGACCGACCGCCTCATGCTGCTCGACACCGCCAGCCTCTACTTCCGCGCGTTCTACGGCGTGCCCGACACCGTGAAGGCGGCCGACGGCCGTCCCGTCAACGCCGCGCGCGGACTGCTCGACATGATCGCGAAGCTCGTGATGACGTACGAGCCGACCCACCTCGTCGCCTGCTGGGACGACGACTGGCGCCCGCAGTGGCGCGTCGACCTCATCCCCAGCTACAAGGCGCACCGCGTCGCCGAACTCGTCGAGACCGCCCCCGATGTGGAAGAGGTGCCTGACCCCCTCGAGGCGCAGATCCCCGTCATCCGCGCCGCGCTCGATGCCCTCGGCATCCCCGTCGCCGGAGTTCCGGCGCACGAGGCCGACGACGTCATCGCGAGCTTCGCCGCGCAGTCGGCGATGCCCGTCGACATCGTCACCGGTGACCGCGACCTCTTCCAGCTGGTCGACGACGCCCACGGCATCCGCGTCATCTACACCGGCCGCGGCATGAGCAACCTCGAGGTGCTCGACGAAGCCGCCGTCGTCGAGAAGTATCGTGTGCTGCCCGCGCAGTACGCCGACTATGCGGTGCTGCGCGGCGACGCCTCCGACGGGCTGCCCGGCGTCGCCGGCGTCGGCGAGAAGACCGCCGCGACCCTCCTCGCCGCGCACGGCGACCTCACCGGCATCCTGGCCGCCGCCGAGACCGGCACCGGGATGACCGCCGGCGTGCGGGCGAAGCTGCTCGCCGCTGCCGACTACCTCGCCGTCGCCCCCACCGTGGTCGAGGTGGTCCGCACACTCGACCTGCCCGTCGTCGACACTCAGCTGCGCACCCCCGACGCCGCCACGGTCGCAAGCCTCGGCGCCGAATGGAACCTCGGTTCCTCCCTCGACCGGGCCGTGGCGGCCATCAGCGCCCAGCACTGACCGCGAACCCGCGAACGCGGATCAAGCCGAGCGGCCGCGTTCCCCGCAACCCGCGCCGACTCAGCGCGCCCGCGCCGTCCACGCGCGCAGCCGGTCGAGCGGCCAGGTGGTCACGATCCGCTCGGCCGGAACGCCCGCGCGCTCGGCGCGGGCAGCGCCCTCATCGAGCAGCCCGAGCTGCCCGGGGGCGTGCGCGTCGGAGTCGATCGAGAAGAGGCATCCTGCCTCGAGTGCGACGGCGATCAGCTCGTCCGGCGGGTCCTCGCGCTCCGGGCGCGCGTTGATCTCGACGGCGACACCGTGCGCGGCGCACGCGTCGAACACCGCCCGGGCGTCGAACGTCGACGGCGGCCTCGTCCCCCGCTCGCCCGCGATGAGGCGCCCGGTGACGTGACCGAGCACGTCGACCCGAGGATGGGATGCCGCAGCCACCAGTCGCCGCGTCATCGGCACGGCATCCATCCGCAGCTTCGAATGCGCCGACGCGACCACCACGTCGAGCTCGCCGAGCAGCGCGTCGTCCTGGTCGAGCGCACCGTCGTCGAGGATGTCGACCTCGATGCCACTCAGCAGCGTGAACCCGGCCGCGCCGTCCCCGCCAGCGGCGTTCAGCTCGGCCACGACCTCCAGCTGCTCGCGCAGGCGCTCGGCACTGAGCCCGTTCGCGACCCGCAACCGCGGCGAATGGTCCGTCAGCGCGAGGTACTCGTGACCGAGCGCCCGCGCCGCCGCGGCCATCTCGGCGATCGAGGTGGTGCCGTCCGACCAGTCGGAGTGGCAGTGCAGGTCACCGCGCAGGAGCCCGCGGAGCGCCGAGCGGGCCGGCGCATACCGCTCGCGCAGCCGCGCGAGGTAGTCCGGCACCTCGCCCGCGAGCGCCTGGCCGATCACCGCGAGCGACGAATCGCCGATCCCCTCGCGCCGCCGCAGCGCCGCGGTGTCGGCGAGCTGCTCGCGACTCAGCTCGGCGATCGCCGCCGCGGCGGTGCGGAACGCCTTCGACCGATAGCGAGACGCACGCTCGCGCTCGAGCAACGCGGCGATCTCGAGGAGCGCGTCGACGGGTTCCATGGTGTCTTCCGAAAGCACGATGGGCCCGCGCTCGCGCGCAGGCCCATCGAACGAAGGGTGAGGCCTCAGGCCCGGGTGACCGTCGAACGACGGACGATGACCGGGACGGATGCCAGGCGGTTCAGCGCCCAGCCGAACAGGATCGACAGGATGCCGACGCCGATCGCGAAGGCGGCGACGCCGAACGAGACGACCGAGGTGAACAGCGAGGTCCGCAGGAACGACGCGTTCATCATCGTGGTGCGTACCGGGTCGTCCTGCGCGAGCTCGGCGTACGTCTTGCCGCCCGAGATCTTGAGGGCGTGGCGCTGGATGATGTCGGCCTGCACGTACGCCGTGAAGGGACCGGCGACGGTCTGCCCCTGGAAGGCCATCGCGTCGTCGGGCACCGTGATGTTCTCGGCGCGCAGCTGCGTCGAGACCATCACCCAGACGACGATGCCCACGACGATGAGCGCGATGCCGCCCAGGATGCCGAGGACGCCGGCGACCTTGACGATGCCGACCTTCTTCTGCGGGGGCTCGATGGTGTCGGCCGTGACGACCACTTCTTCGGACATGGGGGCGTTCCTCTCTGGGGATGCCGGGATGTTGAGTTCACGGTATCCGGCACACCGCGGAGGGCACCAAAGAGGCGACCGGACAAACCCGGCCGAGGTCGGTGCGGTCAGTCCTCGCCGTCGGCCGCGTCACGCTGCGTGGCGGCGACCCAGCGCGCCAGCACACCGTCGGCCGCGCCGTCGTCGATGGCCGTCGCCGCGCGGTCGCGCGCCTGTGCGAGACGCTCGAGGATCGGCCGCTGCACCTGCGCCGCGTCGCGGAACAGCTCGTACGACACGATGCCTGCCGCCGCGTTCAGCAGGACGATGTCGCGCACCGGCCCCTGCTCCCCGCCGAGCACCCGGCGCACGACCTCCGCATTGTGGAGCGCGTCGGCGCCGAGGAGGTCGTCGATGTCGGCGAGGGGGATGCCGATGTCCCGCGGGTCGATGTCGTGCTCGTGCACGTCGCCGCGGCTGATCTCCCACAGCCGGCTGTGCCCCGTGGTGGTGAGCTCGTCGAGCCCGTCGTCGCCGCGGAAGACGAGCGCGGTCGCGCCGCGCGTCTGGAACACCCCGGTGATGAGCGGCACGCGGTCGAGGTTCGCCACGCCGACCGCGTTCGCCTCGGCGCGCGCGGGGTTGCAGAGCGGCCCGAGGAAGTTGAACACCGTCGGCACGCCGAGCTCCGACCGGGTGGGTCCGGCGTGACGGAATCCGGGGTGGAAGGCCGAGGCGAAGGCGAAGGTGATGCCGACCTCGCCGAGCACCGCGGAGACGCGCTCGGGCGAGAGGGTCAGATCGATGCCGAGGGCGCCGAGCACGTCGGACGATCCGGAGGCCGAACTGGCCGCGCGGTTGCCGTGCTTGACAACAGGGATGCCCGTGGCCGCCGCCACGATCGCCGACATCGTCGACACGTTGACGGTGCCGAATCGGTCTCCCCCGGTGCCGACGATGTCGAGCACCTCGGCCGGCACGGGGAGCGGCAACGCCGCCTCGAGGATGGCGTCGCGGAAGCCGACGATCTCGTCGACCGTCTCGCCCTTGGCGCGCAGCGCCAGCAGGAATCCGCCGAGCTGCGAGGGGGTCGCGCGCCCCGACATCACCTGCCGCATCGCCCAGGTGGCCTCCGACACGCTGAGGTCACGCCGATCGAGGATCGTGGTGAGGATTTCCGGCCACGAGAAGAGCTCCGCCATGACCGTCGATCCTATCGGCAGACTGCCAGCACACTCGCGGCGCGCTCCGAGCGCATTCCGATGCCCCCGAAAGTCCGGTGATCCGCACGGAGACCTTCAGGGATGCGAAAACTGGGCGCCGCATCCGCCATAATGGGGAGCGTGACGACCACTCCAGCGACCTATTCCCAGGCCTTGCGCTCCGTCAAGCGACCGGATCCGGTCGCTGTGGGCACCATCGTGTGGCTGGGCAGCGAGGTCATGTTCTTCGCCGGCCTCTTTGCGATCTACTTCACCCTGCGCAACGCCTCCCCCGACCTGTGGGCCGAGAGCACGCAGGACCTCAACGTGCCGTTCGCCGCGGTCAACACGCTGATCCTGGTGCTGTCGTCGTTCACCGCTCAGGCCGGCGTCTTCGCCGCCGAGCGCTTCCAGCCCTACCGCACCGGTTCGTTCTGGCAGTTCCGCAAGTGGGGCATGGTCGAGTGGTTCTTCCTCTCCTTCGTCATGGGCGCCGTCTTCGTCTCCGGCCAGGTGTGGGAGTACGCGACGCTCGTCGCCGAGGGCCTGCCGATCACCGCGAACTCCTACGCGTCGGCGTTCTACCTCACCACCGGTTTCCACGCGCTGCACGTGACGGGCGGTCTCATCGCCTTCCTCCTCGTGATCGGCCGCGCCTTCGCCGTGAAGAACTTCGGGCGCAAGGAGATGACGTCCGCGATCGTCGTGTCGTACTACTGGCACTTCGTCGACGTCGTCTGGATCGTCCTGTTCTTCGTCATCTACGTCGTCAAGTGAGAGCGGAGCTGACTCCTTCCATGCCTTCGAAGACCCCACGCCAGAAGACCGGCCGTCGCAGCAAGTGGGCCGCGGCCGCGCTGATCGGCATCGGCCTGCTCGTCACGGGCGGCATCTACGCCGGCGCCTCCGCGGCGATGGCGGCGACCGAGCCCACCTCGGCATCCACTACGCTCACCCTCGAGGACGGCAAGAAGCTCTTCCAGGCCAACTGTGCGACCTGTCACGGGCTGAACCTCGAAGGCACCGCCGACGGCCCGCCGCTGTACGGCGTGGGCGAGCTCGCGGTCGAGTTCCAGATGTCGACCGGCCGCATGCCCCTGCAAATGCAGGGGCCCCAGGCTCCGCAGAAGCCTGCGCAGTTCACGGAAGACCAGATCAAGGCGATCGCCGCCTGGGTGCAGTCTGTTTCCCCCGGTCCGACGTACCCGGATCCCTGGGTCATCGACGGTAAGGGTGACGTCGCCAACGGCGCCGAGCTCTTCCGCATCAACTGCGCGATGTGCCACAACGTCGCCGCAGCCGGTGGCGCCCTGACGGGGGGCAAGTACGCCCCCGCCCTGACGTCGACGAGCCCCCTGCACATATACGCCGCGATGGTGACGGGCCCGCAGAACATGCCGGTCTTCAACGACATGACGCTGACGCCCGAGGAGAAGCGCGACATCATCTCCGCACTGCTCTACCTGCGGGAGAACGAGTCTCCCGGTGGCTGGTCGCTCGGCTCGCTCGGCCCGGTCTCCGAGGGTCTGTTCATCTGGATCTTCGGCATCGGAACACTCATCGGCATCACCGTGTGGATCACGGCGAAGTCGAACTGATCGATCACTGACGTACGGAACGGACGCACCATGGCACACGAGGAAGATGCGCTCGAGCACGAGAGGGCTTCATGGCAGCCCTCCCCCGGGCTCGCCGTCGCGGTTCCCGACCCCGTGCAGAACCCCGGTCTGCCGCCGCATCGGGAGCGCATCACCGACAAGGATCCGGCCGCCATGAAGCGCGCCGTCCGCACGGTGTACACCCTCTTCTACCTCTCCCTCGCGGGCAGCATCTGGGCGATCGCCGCCTACATGCTCTTCCCGATCGAGAGCGGCCGGATGGTCGACATCCGCCACAACAACCTCTTCATCGGTCTCGGCATCGCGCTCGCGCTGCTGGCCCTCGGCATCGGTGCGATCCACTGGTCGAAGGCCGTCATGAGCGACAAGGAGTTCGTCGAGCCGCGCCACGCGACGCGCGGCCGCGATACGACCCGCGAAGGCGCCGTCGAGGCATTCCGCGAGGCGAACGAGGAGTCCGGCTTCGGACGCCGCACCGCCATCCGCGGGTCGCTCATCGCGGCGCTGGTCGCTTCGATCCTCCCGGGAATCACCCTCTTCCGCGGCCTCGCCCCCGAGTCGAGCCCCGAGAACCCGATCGCCGGAGACCCGGTAGCGCTGCTCAGCCACACGATGTGGAAGAAGGGCGAGCGCCTCGCGATCGACCCGTCCGGCAGGCCCATCCGCGCCGCCGACCTGACGCTCGGCTCGGTCGTGCACGTCATCCCCGAGTCGCTTGCGTCGCTCAGCCACCACGACGGCTACCTCGAGGAGAAGGCGAAGGCGATCGTGCTCCTCATGCGTCTGCTCCCCGAGCAGCTGCCCGCCGAGCACAACAAGCTGGAGTGGTCATACGACGGCATCGTCGCCTACTCCAAGGTGTGCACGCACGTCGGATGCCCCGTGGCCCTGTACGAGCAGCAGACCCACCACCTGCTGTGCCCCTGTCACCAGTCGCAGTTCGACGTGTCGCGCTCCGCGGCGGTCATCTTCGGCCCGGCCGCCCGTCCGCTGCCGCAGCTGCCGATCACCGTCGACGACGAGGGCTACCTCGTCGCGCAGAGCGACTTCACCGAGCCCGTCGGCCCGAGCTTCTGGGAGCGTCATTGAGCACCGCGACCGTCACTGAGTCCCCGTCGAGCACCGCACGGCCCGGCACCGATCCGCAGAGCGAGAAGCCGCTCGGCGGACGGTTCCTCGCGGGCGCCGCGAACTACATCGACGAGCGGACGAGCCTCTCCGGCCTCGTCAAAGAGCTCGGACGCAAGATCTTCCCCGACCACTGGTCGTTCATGCTCGGCGAGATCGCCCTGTGGAGCTTCGTGGCCGTGCTGCTGTCCGGCACGTTCCTGACGTTCTTCTTTCAGGCATCCATGGTCGAAACGCACTACGCGGGCGCCTTCCTGCCCCTCCGCGGCGTCGAGATGTCGGCAGCGCTGGATTCGACCCTGCGTCTGTCGTTCGACATCCGCGGTGGTCTGCTCGTGCGTCAGATCCACCACTGGGCCGCGCTCATGTTCGTCGCCGGCATCGGCGTGCACATGCTGCGCGTCTTCTTCACCGGCGCCTTCCGCAAGCCCCGCGAGCTCAACTGGGTGATCGGCTTCATCCTGTTCATCCTCGCGATGGCCGAGGGCTTCACCGGCTACTCGCTTCCCGACGACCTGCTCTCGGGCAACGGCCTCCGCATCATCGACGGCATGATCAAGGGCATCCCGCTGATCGGCACGTGGACCTCGTTCCTGCTGTTCGGCGGCGAGTTCCCCGGCACGCAGATCGTGGGTCGCCTGTACGCGCTGCACATTCTGCTGCTGCCGGCGATCCTCGTCGCGCTGCTCGTGGCGCACCTCATGCTGATGGTCATCAACAAGCACACGCAGTTCGCCGGCCCCGGCCGCACGAACAGCAACGTCGTCGGCTACCCGATGATGCCGGTGTACATGACGAAGATGGGTGGATTCTTCTTCCTCACCTTCGGCCTGATCGTGCTGATCGCCTCGCTGTTCACGATCAACCCGATCTGGAATTACGGTCCCTACGACCCCTCCCCGGTGTCTGCCGGCACGCAGCCCGACTGGTACATCGGCTTCGCCGACGGTGCCCTTCGTCTCGTGCCGCCGCACCTGGAGTTCGTGCTGTGGGACCGCACCTGGTCGTTCAACATCCTGCTGCCGCTCGGCATCATCGGGATCTTCATCGTCCTGGTGCTCATCTACCCGTTCATCGAGGCGTGGGTCACCGGCGACAAGCGCGAGCACCACATCGCCCAGCGTCCCCGCAACGCCCCGACGCGCACCGCGATCGGTGTCGCCGGCGTGATCTTCTACGCCGTGCTGTGGGCGGCCGCCTCGTCCGACATCATCGCGACCCACTTCCACCTCACGATGGAAGGCGTCATCCACACGCTGCAGGCGCTGCTGATCGTCGGCCCGATCCTCGGGTACTTCATCGCCAAGCGCATCGCCCTCGCGCTGCAGAAGAAGGACCGCGAGATCGCGCTGCACGGCTACGAGTCGGGCCGCATCGTGCGCCTCCCCGGTGGCGAGTACATCGAGGTGCACCAGCCCGTCGACGCGTACGAGCGGGTCAAGCTGGTCGACTACGAGACCAACGCGCCGCTCGTGGTGCGCCCGAACGACCAGGGCCGCATTCCGTGGCACGAGAACTTCCGCGCCTCGCTGTCGCGCTGGTTCTTCGAAGACCGGCTGGTCCCCGTCACGCAGGCCGACGTCGACGCCGCCGAGGCGCACTCGCACCACGAGCTCGCGCACATCGACGAGGAGGAGAACCTCGAGCTCCAGGGCATGCACGAGCGCGCCGGTGTTCCGGATGCCCCGCACCACCCGATCGACGACGGTCACAACCCGGAGACGGCCAACCGTCCGTCGAACATCATCATCCCGGACGACGAGCCGAAGAAGGACTGACCGCTCATCTGGCAGACAAGCGGCGAGGAGTGACCGTCACGGTCCTCCTCGCCGCTTTCTGGTTGCCCTAGCGTGAGAGGCATGACCGACGCCCTCGCCTACTTCTCCGCCAAGCTCACCCACGAGACCGACGCCTCCGACGTGTACGCCGCCCAGCAGGCCGGTGACGCGTTCGTGCCGGTGGATGTCCGGAGCGCGGATGCCTGGGCGCAGGGGCACGCCGTGGGCGCCGTCCACGTGCCGTATCGCGACATCGCCGCCCGGGCGGCGGAGTTCGACCCGGCCGTCCCCGTCGTCGTGTACTGCTGGAGCCCGGGATGCAACGCCGGCGCCAAGGGCGCCGTGGAGTTCGCGAAGCGGGGGTTCTCGGTGCGCGAGATGATCGGCGGCTACGAGTATTGGGCTCGGGAGGGGCTGCCGGTCGAGGGTGAAGACGGTCCCCTCCCCCGCGTGTTCGACCCGCTGGTGATGTACGTGCGGCCCGAGAGGTCCGAGAGGGGCTAGCGGCCTCGCGGGAGCGACGACCGGCGCGCGATAGCGCGAGCCCGCCGGTCCGGCCCGGCGTCCTCAGACGGCGGCGTCGAGCTCTTCGGAGAACCGTGCCGCGGCCGCGCCGGCGAAGCGCACCGGGCGAGCATCCGCCGCGCCGTCGACCACGTCGGCGACCGCGGCGGTGACGTTGTCGCGCGATCCCGCGTCGAGGGCGAGGCGCACGATCTCGTCTGCCGCCGCCTGCGGGTCGCCGGCACCGCGCAGCACGTCGGCGATGGCATCGTCGGGCAGGTAGTCGCTCACGCCGTCGCTGCAGATCATCCACCGGTCGCCCCTGACCGGCACCCGCTCGGCGACGCGCACGAGGTCGGTCGCGTCTCCGCGCAGCGATGCGGTGATGATGTTGCGACGCGGGTGGGTCATGACATCCTCTGCCCGCACCAGGCCCTGCTCGACGAGCGTCTGCACGAAGGAGTCGTCGCGCGTCTGGCGCATCAGCTCACCGCCGTGCAGGAGGTAGGCACGGGAATCGCCCGTGTGCGCGAGCAGCAGCGTGCCCCGCTGGCTGAACCACACGGCGGTGAAGGTCGTCGCCATGCCCGCCAGGGCGGGGTCGCGCCGCACGTGCGCGCCGAGATCCCAGTTCGCTTCGCGGATGCGCACGGCCAGCGCCGGGGCATCCATCACCCGGTCACCGCCCGCCACGAGGCGGTGCACGAGCGCCGCCGAGGCGAGATCGCCGGCGGGGCCTCCCCCGACGCCGTCGGCCACTCCGGCGCCCCAGGGCGCGACGAACGCCGCGTCCTGGTTGACGTCACGGTATCCGCCGATGTCGCTGTGGACACCGGCCGACAGACAGAGGGCCATCGCAGGGAGGAGAGCTCAGCTCAGCGCGCGAAGTATCCGCGGTAGTACTCGTACACCCAGCCGACGATCGCGACGAGGAAGACGGCCCCAGCGATCGGCAGCAGGAAGTTGCCGACGGCCAGGCCGATCATGCCGAGCGCGGCCGAGAACGCGAGCACGAGCGGCCACCACGACCACGGGCTGAACTCGCCCATCTCGGGGTCGCCGTCGTCGATGTCGCTCGTCAGCACGTCTTCGGGCAGCTCGCCGCCCTGCGCGCGGTGCACGCGGTCGACGTAGAAGCCGATCATGATCGCCATGAACGCCGTGAACAGCAGCACGACACTGCCGACCCACTCGGTCGCGTGGTACCACGGCAGGCTCGAGTGCTCGATGATGTTCCAGCCGGTGTACAGGCCGGAGCAGAGGAAGAAGAACCCGGCAAGGATCCACCAGAGGTTGACGTTGGTCTTCACTTACTTCACCTCTCCATCGGCCGCATCGACCACGGGCGCATCGGGCGCGTCCTTCGCGGGACCGACGCCCACCGGCACGGCGGCCTCGGGGTGGTTCAGGTCAAACGCAGGACGCTCGCTGCGGATGCGCGGGATCGAGGTGAAGTTGTGGCGCGGCGGCGGGCAGCTGGTCGCCCACTCGAGCGATCCGCCGTAGCCCCACGGGTCGTTGACGGTGACCTTCGGTGCCTTGCGCGCCGTGATCCAGACGTTCAGGAAGAACGGGATCATCGAGGCGCCGAGCAGCATCGCACCGATCGTGGACACCTGGTTCTGCCAGGTGAAGCCGTCGGCCGCCGAGTAGTCCGCGTAGCGGCGCACCATGCCCTCCACGCCCAGCCAGTGCTGGATGAGGAACGTCATGTGGAAGCCGATGAACAGCATCCAGAAGTGCACCATGCCGAGACGCTCGTTGAGCATCCGACCCGTCCACTTCGGCCACCAGAAGTAGAAGCCGGCGAACATCGCGAACACGACCGTGCCGAAAACGACGTAGTGGAAGTGCGCGACGACGAAGTACGAGTCGGACACGTGGAAGTCGAGCGGCGGCGAGGCGAGGATGACGCCGGTGAGGCCACCGAAGACGAACGAGACGAGGAAGCCGAGGCTGAACACCATCGGGGTCTCGAACGTGATCGATCCACGCCACATCGTGCCGATCCAGTTGAAGATCTTCACACCCGTCGGCACCGCGATGAGCATCGTCATGAGCGCGAAGAACGGCAGCAGCACGGCGCCGGTGACGTACATGTGGTGCGCCCACACCGACGCCGACAGCGCCGCGATCGCGATCGTCGCGTAGACGAGCGTCTTGTAGCCGAAGATCGGCTTACGGCTGAAGACCGGGAAGATCTCCGAGACGATGCCGAAGAACGGCAGCGCGATGATGTAGACCTCGGGGTGGCCGAAGAACCAGAACAGGTGCTGCCACAGGAGCACACCGCCGTTGGCCGGGTCGTAGATGTGCGCACCGAGCACGCGGTCGGCGGCGGCGGCGAGGATCGCCGCGGCGAGCACCGGGAAGGCCATCAGGATCAGGATGCTCGTGACGAGCGTGTTCCACGAGAAGATCGGCATGCGCCACATGGTCATGCCGGGCGCGCGCATCGTGATGATGGTCGTGATGAAGTTCACGGCGCCGAGGATGGTGCCGAAACCGCTCATGCCGAGGCCGAGCATCCACAGGTTTCCACCCGCACCGGGTGAGAAGGTGGCGCCGGCGAGCGGCTGATAGGCGAACCAACCGAACGCGGCCGCACCCTGCGGGGTGAGGAAGCCGGCGACCGCGATCAGCGAGCCGAAGATGAACAGCCAGAGCGCGAAGGCGTTCAGACGCGGGAACGCCACGTCGGGCGCGCCGATCTGCAGGGGCAGGATCGCGTTGGCGAAGCCCGCGAACAGCGGCGTCGCGAACATCAGCAGCATGATCGTGCCGTGCATCGTGAACAGCTGGTTGTACTGCTCCTTGGTCGGCACGATCTGCATGCCGGGCTCGAACAGCTCGGCGCGGATGATGAGCGCCATGACGCCGCCGAGCAGGAAGAACAGCACCGACGCGATCAGGTACATGTACCCGATCGTCTTGTGGTCGGTGGAGGTGATCCAGCGGACGAGGATGTTGCCCTTCTGCTCGACGCGCGAAGAGGTCAGCAGAGCTGCCTGGCGCGGCGGCAGGGTGGTGGGGCGGTGCGGAGCCTCGCCCTGGAGCGGGAGCGACGTCGTCGCCATCAGTGTTCTCCCTCGGATTCGGAAGCGCCCGTGCCCGGCAGGTTCTGCAGGCGGTTGTAGGCCTCGTTGATGTCGCCCGTCTGGCCGGCGTCGCGCAGGCCGTCGAGGTACGCGTCGTACTCGGCCTGCTCGACGACCTTCACCTTGAAGAGCATCATCGAGTGGTACTGGCCGCACAGCTCGGCGCACTTGCCGTCGTACTCGCCGACGCGGGTCGGCGTGAACGACCAGTAGTTGTCCTTGCCGATGTACATGTCCTTCTTGTACAGGAAGTCGATGATCCAGAAGGAGTGGATCACGTCACGCGAGGTGAGCTTGATCTTCACCTTCTTGTCGACCGGCAGGTAGAGCGTGGGCAGCTCGCTGGTGATGTCGCCCTTGGCATCCGTCTGCGCCTGCACGCCCATCGTCCAGACGGCGTCGGACGCGTCGTCGCAGTCCTGCTGGGCGTACTGGAAGTCCCACGCCCACTGCTTGCCGATCGCGGTGATGCAGGCGTCGGGCTCGTCGTACTGGGTCTCGAGCGTCGTCTGGACGCGTGCCGTGAAGGCGAAGAAGCCCAGCACGAGGATGAGGGGCACGACCGTGTAGAAGATCTCGATCGGCATGTTGTAGCGCAGCTGCACGGGAAGGCCGGTCTGGCCCTTGCGGCGACGGTAGGCGATGGCCGCCCAGCCCATCAGGGCCCAGGTGATCATGCCGACGGCGAGCAGGACGATCCACGAGTTGACCCACAGACCCGACACCATCTCGGTGTGGTTGGTGGCCTGGGTGCCGTCGTCGGTGAAGCCGGGCAGGAACCCGTTCAGCTGAGTCGTCGTGCAGCCCGCGAGGGCGACCGCCGTGACGATCCCGAGCGGGATGGCGGCGAGGCGGAGGCGGCGAGTGACGCGCACGGTGCACCTTTCGGGGTCATGAAGGTCGAACACCGATCAGTCTAGGGCAACCTCCCACGCGATTCAGGCCATGCGCCCAGGATGTCCCCTGCGTGCGGAGGGGGTTTCGCGGGCTGATCCTGCCTGTTCGCGGCGCGCGGGCGCGCACGGACGGACGGGTCGCCGACTGGGCGGCTCGGCTCGTCCGCAGGGGGTGCGATCGGTGGGTGATCGGGGTCTGATCGGTGGGGGTGGGCGCCTCAGTGGAAGCTGTCCCCGCAGGCGCAGCTGCCGGCCGCGTTCGGGTTGTCGATCGTGAAGCCCTGCTCGGAGATGGTGTCCTTGAAGTCGATCGTCGCGCCGTCGAGGTAGGGCACCGACATGTCGTCGACGATGACCTCGACGCCATCGAAGTCGACGGCCTGGTCGCCGTCGAGGTAGCGCTCGTCGAAGTAGAGCTGGTAGATCAGGCCCGAGCATCCACCGGGCTGCACGGCCACCCGCAGGCGCAGGTCGTCGCGACCCTCCTGGTCGAGCAGGCTCTTGACTTTGGCGGCCGCGGCGTCGGTGAGGCCGACTCCGTGCGCCTTCTCGGCGGTGGTCGCGTTCGTGATGGCGGTGTCGGTCATGGCACTCTCCTGGGATCTCGTGCCGGGTTCAGCCGGCGGGATGCCACGATTCTACGCGGCCTCGCCGCCGTCGGCTCCGGAGTCGAGGCTCTCGAGCAGGAGCGCCTCCGAGACGAGCGCCCGGCGGAACGTGTCGAGGTGCAGCGACTCGTTCGGGCTGTGCGCCCGCGCGTGCGGGTCTTCGACGCCCGTGACGAGGATCTGCGCGGCCGGGAACTCGCTCACGAGATCGGCGATGAACGGGATCGACCCGCCCACCCCGATGTCGACCGGGGAGGTTCCGTAGCCGGTCTCGAGCGCGGCGCGCGCCTCGGCGACCGCCGCGCCGCTCGTGTCGACGAGGAAGGGGTTTCCGCAGTCGACGTCGCTGAAGGTCAGTTCGGCGCCGAACGGCGCGTGCGCGCGCAGGTGCGCCTCGATCGCCTCGTAGGCCTCGCGTGCGTCCTGCCCCGGTGCGACGCGCGCGCTGATCACGAGCGAGAGCTCGGGGGTCAGCGTGTTGGAGGCGTTCCGCACGGAGGGGTAGTCGATGCCGGTCACGGTGACGGTGGGCTTGTTCCAGATGCGGCTGAGGATCGTGCCGCGCCCGATCGGGCTGACGCCGGCGGGCAGGCCCGCCTCGCTGCGGAGGGTCTCCTCGGAGTAGTCCGGCGTCGCGGCATCCCGCTCGCGGAGCCCCTCCACCGCGACGGCGCCGTCCTCGTCCCACAGCGTCGAGAGCAGCTTGACGGTCGCGAGCATCGCGTCGGGCACCGCTCCCCCGAACATGCCGGAGTGCGACGCGTGCTCGAGCGTCTTCACGGTCAGGGTGAAGCGCGCGTTGCCGCGGAGCGACACGGTGAGCGCAGGGGTGTCGGCGTCCCAGTTGCCGGAGTCGGCGACGACGATCACATCGGCGCGGAGGGCGTCGGCGTTCTCGCGGAGGAACGCCGCGAACGAGGCGGATCCCGCCTCCTCCTCCCCCTCGATGAAGAGGTTGACGCCGAGGTCGAAGTCGTCACCGAGCGCCTCGACGAGCGCGCGCAGCGCGCCGATGTGCGCCATGACCCCCGCCTTGTCGTCGGCCGCGCCGCGGCCGTACAGGCGTCCGTCGCGGACGGTCGGCTCGAACGGCGCACTCTCCCAGAGGGCCTCGTCGCCGACGGGCTGCACGTCGTGGTGCGCGTAGAGGAGGATCGTGGGCTTGCCGTTCTTGGCGGCGCGGGATGCCAGCACCGCAGGCATCCCCTCGGCTCCCGTCTCGGGGATCACCGCGGTCTTCACCTCGACGCGGTCGAAGATGCCGAGCCCCTCGGCGAGCTCCTTGACCGCCGCGGCGCTGCGTGCGACCTCGGCGCGGTCGAAGCCGGGGAACGCGATCGAGGGGATGCGCACGAGCCGGCCGAGATCGCCGAGCGCCGCCGGAACGCTCGCCTCGGCGGCGGAACGGACGGCGTCGCGGCGGGAGGTTTCGGGGGCGGAGGAGGCGGACCGGGGCGCGGGGGAACTCATGCGGGTAATCTTAAAGGGGCGCGTTTCGCGCACCAGTCGTCCAGATCTTTGAGGACCCCCGCCGTGGCCAAGAACCCCGTTTCACCCGACACCGCCCCCGAGGTGCCCGCCGGGCCGGGCAAGAACCGCCCGACGCCCTCGCGCGCCGAGCAGGAGGCGGCACGCAAGCGCCCCCTCGTGGCCGACACGAAGGAGGCGCGCGCGCGCGCGAAGGCCGACCTCGCCGCGCAGCGCGAGAAGGCCCGCATCGGCATGGCGCAGGGCGACGAGCGGTACCTCCCGGCGCGCGACAAGGGTCCGCAGCGCAAGTTCGCGCGCGACTTCGTCGACGCGGGTTGGCACCTGGGCGAGCTGCTCATGCCGCTGATGCTGATCGTGATCCTGGTGAGCCTCGTGCAGAACCAGGCCATCCTCGGCTACTCGATCGTGGCGCTGTGGGTGTTCATCCTGTTCGTCGTCGGCGACATGATCATCACGAGCCACCGGGTCAAGAAGCTCGCACACGAGAAGTTCGGCGACCGCATCGAGAAGGGCCTCGGCTGGTACGCCGCGATGCGCACCATCCAGATGCGCTTCATGCGTCTCCCCAAGCCGCAGGTCAAGCGCGGCGGCTACCCGGTCTGAGGCGCGCGCCGCGCCCCGTTCACGCGGAGTTCTGCACATCTGCGGACCCCTGCGCGCTGAGTGTCCGCAGGAGCGCAGATCCCCGCAGTTGCGCAGGGCCGTGGCATCCACCGCGCCGCGCCGCGCTAGCCAAGGGAGGATGCCGCGCCGCCGCGCGCGGTCAGAGTGCGGCGGCGAGACCCCGGTTGATCTGCCGAGCCCACAACGGGCCGCGGTAGATGAAGGCGGTGTAGCCCTGCACGAGGTCGGCGCCCGCGGCGAGGCGCCCCCGCACGTCGGCGGCGGTCTCCACTCCCCCGGCCGAGATGATGCAGAACTCCTCCGCCTCCTCGGGAACCGCGGCGCGCACGATCCGCAGCACGGCGAGCGAGCGCTGCCGCAGCGGGGCACCGGACAGGCCGCCCGGGCCCATCGCGGCGACGACCTCGGGGTCGGTCGTGAGCGGCTCGCGGGCGATCGTCGTGTTCGTCGCGACGAGACCGGCCAGCCGCAGCTCGACCCCGAGCCGGGTGATCGCCTCGATCTCGTCGTCGGGGAGGTCGGGGGCGATCTTGACGAGGAGCGGCGTGGTGCCCGCGGCATCCCGCACCGCCTCGAGCAGGGGCCGCAGGGTCTCGACCGCCTGCAGGCCGCGAAGACCGGGTGTGTTCGGGGACGACACGTTCACCACGAGATAGTCGGCGACCGGCGCGACCTCGCGCGTGCTCCGCACGTAATCGGCGGTCGCCGCGTCGACGTCGACGACGCGGCTCTTTCCGATGTTGGCGCCGAGCACCGCGCGGCGGGGACGGCGACGCGAGCGCTCGAGGCGCCGGGCGGCCGCGGCGGCTCCGGCGTTGTTGAAACCCATCCGGTTGATCAGCGCGCGGTCCTCGATGAGCCGGAACAGGCGCGGCTTCGGGTTGCCGTCCTGAGCGATCGCCGTGACGGTGCCGACCTCGACGTGCCCGAAACCGAGGGCGTAGAGACCCTCGCTCATGACGGCGTTCTTGTCGAAGCCCGCCGCCACGCCGAACGGCGAGTCGAAGACGAGCCCGAGCGCCCGCGTCTGCAGGCGCGGATCGGGGCGGGTCAGCGCGCGCACGATCGGCGCGAACGGCCAGACGCCGAGCACACGGATGACGGGGATCACCAGGTGGTGCGCCGCCTCGGGGTCCATGCGCGAGAAGAACGTGCGGAAGATGAACGGATACATCGGCACCAGCCTACGGCTCGCGCGCGGCGGCACCGGAAATGTGCGGGCCGTGAATTCCGCGAACCGCGGACGGGCGCCTACGCCTCGGCGCGCGCGGCGTGGTCGGCGCGCAGCTGCGCGATGGATGCCTCGAAGTCCTCCAGCGAGTCGAACGCCTGATACACGCTCGCGAACCGCAGGTAGGCCACCTCGTCGAGTTCGCGGAGCGGCCCGAGGATCGCGAGGCCGATCTCGTTCGTGTCGATCTGCGACGACCCGGTCTGGCGCACCGCTTCCTCGACGGCCTGCGCCAGCACGGCCAGGTCGGAGTCGGTCACGGGCCGGCCCTGGCATGCCTTGCGGACGCCCGACATGACCTTCTCGCGGCTGAACGGCTCGATCACGCCGGAGCGCTTGATGACGTTGAGGCTCGCCGTCTCGATCGTCGAGAAGCGGCCGCCGCACTCGGGGCACTGGCGACGGCGGCGGATGCTCAGGCCGTCGTCGCTCGTGCGCGAATCGATCACGCGCGAGTCGGCGTGGCGGCAGAACGGGCAGTGCACGGGTCAGTCCTCCGATCCGGTGGCGTTCGCGGCGAACCGTGCGGTGACGGCCTCGCCGTGGGCGGGTAGCGCCTCGGCATCCGCCAGCGCGACGATCTCCGCGCCGACGGCCTCGAGTGCCGCACGGTCGTAGGCGATGACCTGCTGGGGACGGAGGAACGTCGAGGCCGACAGCCCCGCCGCGTAGCGCGCCTGACCGCCGGTGGGGAGAACGTGGTTACTGCCGGCGAGGTAGTCGCCGAGACTCACCGGCGACCACGCGCCGACGAAGACGGCGCCCGCGTTGACGAAATCCTCCGGGCGAGGGTCGACGACGTGCAGCTCGAGGTGCTCGGGCGCGTACGCGTTGCTGAACGCGGTGGCAGCGGCGCGGTCGTCGACGAGCACGACGGCCGACTGCGGACCCTCCAGGGCCGCGCGGGCACGGGCGCCGTTGCGGGTCGCGTCGACGCGTCGCTCCACTTCGGCACGCACGGTGCGCGCCAGGTCCTCCGACCAGGTGACCAGAACCGCAGATGCCTGTTCGTCGTGCTCCGCCTGACTGATGAGGTCGACGGCGATCAGCGAGGCATCCGCCCCACCGTCCGCGACGATGAGGATCTCGGTCGCGCCGGCCTCGGCGTCCGTGCCGACGACACCGGCGACGGCGCGCTTGGCGGCAGCAACGAAGTTGTTGCCGGGACCGGTGACCACATCGACCGGTTCGAGGCCGATCGAAGCGACGCCGTAGGCGTAGGCGGCGACGGCTCCCGCCCCGCCGAGCGCGTAGACCTCGTCGATGCCGAGGAGCTTCGCCGCGGCGAGGATGTCGGGGTGCACCCGCCCGTCGAACTCCGCCTGCGGCGGCGACGCGAGGGCGACCTCGCCGACGCCCGCGACCTGCGCGGGTACGACGTTCATGACGACGCTCGAGGGATACACGGCCTTTCCGCCCGGAACGTACACGCCGGTACGCCGCACCGGCTGCCAGCGCTGCTCGACGACGGCGCCCGGGCCGAGCTCGGTGACCACCGGCGCCGGCACCTGGGCCGCCGAGGCGGCGCGCACCCGGCGGATCGCCTCTTCGAGGGCGGCCCGCACGGTGGGATCGAGCCGCTCCAGCGCCTCGTCGAGGTGCGCGGCGGGCACGCGGATGTCGTGACCGGTGACCCGGTCGAAACGCTTGGCCTGCTCACGCAGCGCGTCTTCGCCGCGCTCCCGCACGTCCGCGACGATGTCGGCGGCCGCGCTCAACGCCTGGGCACGCGCCGCCTGGGCGCGCGGAACGGCGGCGAGCAGCTCGGCGGTGGACAGGTCGCGGCCGCGGAGGTCGATCGTGCGGAGCATCCGTAAAGGCTAACCGAACGCCGCGCGCGGTCAGCCGCGCGTGACGCCGGAGACGTCGGTCAGGTAGCCGATGCGGCCGTCTTCGTGACGCACGACGAAACGGTCGACGCGGTCTTCGATCACGAGCGCCCACGCGGTGGGTCCGATCGTGAAGATCGGGGTGCCGTTCTCGTCGACGACGTCGCGCTCGACCGGCGCGAGGGCCCAGAACGCCTGCGAGGCGGCGGGAGTGGACGTGGTCTCCGCGACCTCCGCGACGGGCTCCTCGACGACGCCCGCGGCAACCGTGTCGAGCGGCGTGATCTGCGTGGTGTCGCCGGCGGGCGACGCGTCCTCCGACGCCAGCCCGACCGGCGCGGCGGTGTCCGCGGCGGTGAAATCGCTCTCGGGGGCACCGGCGGGCGGTGTGGCGGCGGGCGCGGCCTGGGGGCGCGGGGTGCGCGGGCGCGCCACGATCGGGCGCGCGGGTCTCGCGACGCGGTGCGCGGGCACCTCGCGGCGGTGGCGGAAGTCTTCGCCGATCGTCGGGAACAGGGGCGCGAACACGGTCAGCAGCACGCCCGCGAGCATGAGGATGAACTCGACCCAGACGACCCACGTCGCGTAGAACAGGCGCTGGCCGGCCAGCGAGACGAACGAGGCCCAGAGGATGCCGAGCCAGACGACCATCGACACCGTGAACGCGACCGAGGCGAACTGGTCGATGCCGAGCGAGCCGACCCGGCGGATGCCCTGCGGCGACAGGCGGCGCAGCAGCAGCAGGAGGACGGCCACCGTCGGCACGCCGATCGTGAGCACCCAGTCGATGCCCGCGGTCCACACCGACGACCCGCCGACGTTGTAGATCGGGAAGAACGAGACGATGAAGGCGATCACCCAGATGCCGCCGAGCGCCACCTCGCGGACCGAGAACGGGCCGACGCCGTACTGCGGCGGGGCGGTCTCGTCGACGGCGTCGGGGCCGTCGGTGAGGGCGGCAAACGCCTCGCCGACCAAGTCGAACGTGACGTCGGGGTCGGCGGATGCCTCGGGCACGCGCCGGTCGAAGTCGGTCTCGGGGGGCTGGGGGGTGTTGTTCTCGTCAGTCACGATGATCGGTCCTTCCATGACGGTTCCGTCGCCTGCGATCCTACACACACGCTCGTCGCTCACCCCAGACACTGCGGTCCGAGCAGACCTTTGAGTTCGCCGTACAGATCGACCGACACGCCGACCCGGGCGGGCACCTCGAACACCTTCGCGGTGCCCGACTTGTGCAGCTTCAGTGTCACCTCGGTGCTCCCCGGATGCCGGGAGAAGACGCGGGCGAGTTCGCCCACCGTCGACTCGGTGGCGCGGTGTTCGGGCATGAGGAGGATCAGCGGACCGGAGGCGTCGACCGCGCCGAGATCGGGGGTGAAAGCCGACTGGCCGTGCAGGTTCAGCCCGTCGTCGCGGCGCGAGACGCGCCCGCGCACGACGAGGATCGAGTCGGCGACGAGCATCGACTGGAACTCGGTATAGGTCTTCCCCATGAACATCACGGTCACCTCGCCGTCGAAGTCCTCGACGGTGATCATGCCGTAGGGGTTGCCGCTCTGCTTGGCGACGCGGTGCTGCACGCTCGTGACGAGACCGGCGACCGTGACGATGTCGCCGTCGGAGACGTCTTCGTCGGCGAGCAGGTCGTGGATCGAGGTCGAGGCGTGCTTGGCGAGCGGGATCTCGAGGCCCGCGAGGGGGTGGTCGGAGACGTACAGACCGAGCATCTCGCGCTCGAAGGCGAGCTTGTCCTTCTTCGTCCACTCCGGGCGCGGCGGCACCTTCGGCGGCACGGTCTCCTCCGCGGCGTCGTACAGGCTGTCGAAGTCGAAGCCGATGGCGCCCTGCGCCTCGTTGCGCTTCCGGCCGACGGCCGCCTCCGTGGCATCCTCGTGGATCTCCAGCAGCGCCCGCCGGGTGTCGCCCATCGAGTCGAAGGCGCCGGCCTTGATGAGCGACTCCACGGTGCGCTTGTTGGCAACGTGCATCGGCACTCGGCTGAGGAAGTCGTGGAACGAGGAGTACGGCGCGTCGGTGCGGGCGGCGACGATGCCGTCGACGACGTTGCTGCCGACGTTGCGGACGGCGCCCAGACCGAAGCGGATGTCTTCGCCGACGGCGGCGAAGTAGCGGATCGACTCGCTGACGTCGGGCGGCAGCACCTTGATGCCCATGCGGCGGCACTCGTTGAGGTAGACCGCCATCTTGTCCTTCGAGTCGCCGACGCTCGTGAGGAGCGCCGCCATGTACTCGGCGGGATAGTGGGCCTTGAGGTACGCGGTCCAGTACGAGACGAGCCCGTACGCGGCGGAGTGCGCCTTGTTGAAGGCGTAGTCGGAGAACGGCAGCAGGATGTCCCAGAGCGCCTGGACCGCGCCCTCGCCGAAGCCGCGGTCTTTCATGCCGCCGGAGAAGCCCTCGTACTGCTTGTCGAGCTCGGACTTCTTCTTCTTGCCCATCGCGCGGCGGAGGATGTCGGCCTGGCCGAGCGAGAACCCGGCGACCTTCTGCGCGATGGCCATGACCTGCTCCTGATAGATGATCAGGCCGTAAGTCGTGTCGAGGATGTCGCGGAGGGGCTCTTCGAGCTCGGGGTGGATCGGGGTGATCGGCTGCAGGCCGTTCTTGCGCAGCGCGTAGTTGGTGTGCGAGTTCGCGCCCATCGGGCCGGGCCGGTACAGGGCGATGACGGCCGAGATGTCCTCGAAGTTGTCGGGCTTCATGAGCCGCAGCAGCGACCGCATCGGGCCGCCGTCGAGCTGGAAGACGCCCAGCGTGTCGCCGCGGGTGAGCAGGTCGTAGGCGGGGCGGTCGTCGAGGGCGAGGTGCTCGAGGTCGAGCTCCTCCCCCCGGTTCATGCGAATGTTCTCGAGCGCGTCGGAGATGATCGTGAGGTTGCGCAGCCCCAGGAAGTCCATCTTGATGAGGCCGAGCGACTCGCACGACGGGTAGTCGAACTGCGTGACGATCTGGCCGTCCTGCTCGCGCCGCATGATCGGGATGATGTCGAGCAGGGGCTCCGACGACATGATGACGCCGGCCGCGTGCACGCCCCACTGGCGCTTGAGGCCCTCGAGACCGGTCGCCCGGTCGAAGACGGTCTTGGCCTCGGGGTCGCTCTCGATGAGCGCGCGGAACTCGCTCGCCTCCTTGTACCGCTTGTGCTCGGGGTCGAACATGCCGCCGAGCTCCATGTCCTTGCCCATGACGGCGGGCGGCATGGCCTTGGTGAGCTTCTCCCCCATGCTGAAGGGGAACCCGAGCACACGCCCGGCATCCTTCAGCGCCTGCTTCGACTTGATGGTGCCGTACGTGACGATCTGCGCGACGCGCTCGGAGCCGTACTTCTCGGTGACGTAGTCGATCACCTCGCCGCGGCGCCGGTCGTCGAAGTCGACATCGAAGTCGGGCATGGAGACGCGGTCGGGGTTCAGGAACCGCTCGAAGATGAGTCCGTGCTCGAGCGGGTCGAGGTCGGTGATCTTCATCGCGTAGGCGACCATCGATCCTGCACCCGAGCCGCGGCCGGGGCCGACGCGGATGCCGTGGTCCTTGGCCCAGTTGATGAAGTCGGCGACGACGAGGAAGTACCCCGGGAACCCCATCTGCAGGATGATGCCGGTCTCGTACTCTGCCTGCTTGCGCACCTTGTCGGGGATGCCGTCCGGGTAGCGGTAGTGCAGCCCCGCCTCGACCTCTTTGATGAGCCAGCTGTCCTCGGTCTCGCCGTCCGGCACCGGGAAGCGGGGCATGTAGTTGGCGGCGGTGTTGAACTCCACCTCGCACCGCTCGGCGATGAGCAGCGTGTTGTCGCACGCCTCGGGGTGGTCGCGGAACATCTGGCGCATCTCGGCGGCCGTCTTGACGTAGTAGCCGTCGCCGTCGAACTTGAACCGGTTCGGGTCGTCGAGGGTCGAGCCCGACTGCACGCACAGCAGCGCCTCGTGCGCGTCGGCCTCGTGCTGGTGCGTGTAATGCGAGTCGTTGGTCGCCACGAGCGGGATGTCGAGGTCTTTCGCGAGCCGCAGCAGGTCGGTCATCACGCGGCGCTCGATCGAGAGCCCGTGGTCCATGATCTCGGCGAAGTAGTTCTCCTTGCCGAAGATGTCCTGGAACTCCGCCGCCGCCGCGCGCGCCGCGTCGTACTGCCCGAGCCGCAGGCGCGTCTGCACCTCGCCCGACGGGCAGCCGGTCGTGGCGATGAGCCCGGAGCCGTAGGTCTGCAGGAGCTCGCGGTCCATGCGGGGCTTGAAGTAGTAGCCCTCCATGCTCGACAGCGAGCTGAGCCGGAACAGGTTGTGCATGCCCGCGGTGTTCTGGCTCCACAGCGTCATGTGCGTGTAGGCGCCCGACCCGGAGACGTCATCGCTCTTCTGGTCGGGTGAACCCCACTGCACACGCGACTTGTCGCTGCGGTGCGTTCCGGGGGTGACGTAGGCCTCGAGCCCGATGATCGGCTTGACCCCGGCGGCCTTGGCCGCGTTGTAGAACTCGAACGCCGCAAACGTGTTGCCGTGGTCGGTGACGGCGATGGCGGGCATGCCGTAATCGGCGGCCGCCTGGGTCATCGCACCGATCTTCGCGGCCCCGTCGAGCATCGAGTATTCGCTGTGCACGTGCAGGTGAACGAAGGAGTCGGATGCCACCTGACGAGTCTACGGCGACCGTCTGACACCGGGGCTGAGGGCCCTCGGAGCGGCAGGATCTCGCACGGCCGGACCTAGGCTGAGGGCATGGCCACGCCTGATTTCGTCCTGTCGCTGCGCGAGCACATCGGCCACGCTCCCCTGCCGCTGGTCGGGGTGACCGCCGTGATCGTGCGGGACGGCGAGGTGCTCCTCGGCCGCCGCGCGGACAACGGCGCGTGGCAGTGCGTGTCGGGCATCGTCGACCCCGGTGAGGAGCCGGCGGATGCCGCGGTGCGCGAAACGCTCGAGGAGGCGAGCATCGTGGTGCGGGCGACGCGGCTCGCCCTCGTGCAGCAGCTCGACCGCATTACGTACGCCAACGGCGACCAGGTGGACTACCTCGATCTCGTCTTCCGGTGCGTGTGGGTGACGGGCGACCCGCACCCCGCCGACGGCGAGCTGACCGAGGTGGGCTGGTTCGCGCTCGACGATCTCTCCCACGTCGACGAGTTCCACCGGCGGAAGATCGCGGCAGCCCTGCGCGACACCGAGAGCGCGGAGTTCTTCGGCGGCCAGTGACCGGCGGCGCCCAGAGGCGCGCGGTGCCCGGCGACGCGAGGCGGCGCCGGGCGCCGCATCCGCGCCCGCGCGAGGCCTACTGACCGCGCCGCCGCAGCAGCTCTTCGCGCACCTCGCGGCGCTGCACCTTGCCCACCAGGGAGCGCGGCAGTTCGTCGAACTCGACGATGGTGCGCGGAACCTTGTACCCGGTGAGGTGACCGCGGGTCCACTCGCGGATCCCATCGTCGTCGAAGACCGCCCCGTCGCGCAGCGCCACCGCGGCGGCGACCTGCTCGTCGCCCGAGGCGCGCGGCAGCCCGACGACGGCGGCGTCGACGACGTCGGGATGCAGCATGAGCGCCTGCTCCACCTCGCTCGGGCTGATGTTGAAGCCGCCCGAGATGATGAGCTCCTTCAGCCGGTCGACGACCGTGATGAAGCCGTCGGCATCCGCCGTCACGATGTCGCCGGTGCGCAGCCAGCCCCCTTCGAGCAGGGTGCGCGCGGTCTCGTCGGGTTGGTTCCAGTACCCCTGGAAGACCTGCGGCCCCCGCACGAGCAGTTCGCCCGGCTCGCCGAGCGGACGGTCGGCGGTGGGATCGTCGGGGTCGACCACCCGGATCTCGGTGCTCGGGAACGGCACCCCCACGGTGCCGACGCGCCGGCGCGGTCCCATCGGGTTGCCGAGACTGATCGGCGAGGACTCGGTCATGCCGTACCCCTCGACGAGGATGCCTCCGGTCGCCGCCTCCCAGCGCTGCACGGTGGATGCCGGGAGGGCCATGGCGCCCGAGATCGCGTTGCGGAGCGTCGACAGGTCGACCTTCTGGCGCACCGTCGCCCGCGCGAGGGCGTCGTAGATCGGCGGCACGGCCGGGAGGAACGTGGGGGGCGTCCGCCGGATCGCGTCGATGGTCATCGTGACGTCGAAGGTCGGGAAGAGCACGATCCGCGCGCCGATCGACAGCGCGGTCGTGAGGCACAGGGTCAGCCCGTAGGCGTGGAAGAGCGGCAGCACGCCGTAGAACACCTCACGGCCGAGGACGAGGTCCGGCACCCAGGCGACCGACTGCGCCGCGTTCGAGCGGAGGTTGCGGTGGCTCAGCACTGCCGCCTTCGGGCGCCCCGTCGTGCCGCTCGTGAACTGCAGCACCGCGGTGTCGTCGAGGGTCGGACGGCTCGCCGCCTTCGGCAGGCGGCGCCGGCCGAGCTTCGCCCACGGCAGGATGCCCTTCGCGGTCGGGCGCGCGGTGAGCGCGGCCCGCTTCTCCCGCGCCGAGCGCACGGGCAGGCGGAGGAGCGCCCGCAGACGCCACGGCATGGCATCCGGCAGCGTCACCGCGACGATGTGCTGCGGACGGATGTCGGAGGGGAACTCCGCGACGACGTCGGCGACCGCGTCCCACACGATCGCGACCTTCGCGTGGTGCACCTCGAACAGGTGGCGGAGCTCGGGCGGCGTGTAGCGGGGATTGTGCTCGACGACGATCGCGCCGAGGCGCTGCGCCGCGTAGAACGCGACGACGTGCTGCGGGGCGTTCGGCAGGATCAGCGCCACCCGGTCACCCGCCCGCACGCCGAGGCGCCAGAGCCCCGCCGCGGCGCGGGCGACCTCCTCCCCGAGCTCGCGATAGGTGGTCACCGCGCCGAAGAACTCCAGCGCCGGGCGGCGAGGGTAGCGGGCGACGGCGTCGTCGAGCATGTCGACGAGGGTCTGCGTGACCGGCTCGATCTCGGCGGGCACCCCGTCGGCGTAGGCGGCGAGCCACGGGCGTGCGCTGAGCTGATCCATGCTCCGAGCGTAGACACCCGAGCGTGCGCGCAGGGGCATGCGTTCGGGCGTCGAGACCCGCCGGGGCTTAGCCGCGCAGCACCTCGAGCGCGTGGGCGAGGTCGGCCGGGTCGTCGCTCGTGAACGTCACCCACTCCGTCGTCACCGGGTGCGCGAACGAGAGCTCGTGCGCGTGCAGCCACTGCCGGGTGAGCCCGAGCCGGGCCGACAGGGTCGGGTCGGCGCCGTACAGCGGATCGCCGACGCACGGATGCCGGTGCGCCGCCATGTGCACGCGGATCTGGTGGGTGCGTCCTGTCTCGAGATGAATCTCGAGCAGGGATGCCGAGGGAAAGGCCTCGATCGTCTCGTAATGCGTGATCGAGTCCTTGCCGTCCGGCGTCACGGCGAACTTCCATGAGTGCGAAGGGTGCCGCCCGATCGGCGCGTCGATCGTGCCGGCGAGCGGATCGGGGTGACCCTGCACGACGGCGTGGTAGATCTTCTCGACCTCGCGCTCCTTGAACGCGCGCTTGAGCGCGGTATAGGCGCGCTCGCTTTTGGCGACGACCATGAGCCCGCTCGTGCCGACGTCGAGGCGGTGCACGACACCCTGGCGCTCGGCGGCACCGGTCGTCGCGATGCGGTAGCCGCCCGCGGCGAGGGCACCGAGCACGGTCGGACCCTCCCAGCCCACGGAGGGATGCGCGGCGACCCCGGCGGGCTTGTCGACGACCACGATGTCGTCGTCGTCGTAGACGATGCCGAGGTCGGGCACGGCGATCGGCACGATCTCGGGCTCGCGGCGCTCCTGCCAGTCGACGTCGAGCCACGAGTCGGCGCGCAGCTTGTCGCTCTTGCCGAGGGCGCGGCCGTCCAGCCGCACGCCGCCCGACTCGGCGACGTCCGCGGCGAAGGTGCGCGAGAAGCCGAGCAGCTTCGCGAGGGCCGCGTCGACGCGGACTCCATCGAGTCCTTCGGGGACGGGAAAGCTGCGGGAGGGCACGCTAGAGGTCCGTGCGACGCGCGGTCGAGGCATCCGCGTCGTCCGCAGCGGCGTCGTCGGTCGCGGCGGTGTCGGCGGCCGGAGTCTCCTTCACGGCGCGCGGCTCACGCGTGCCGTCGAGGCGCACGCCGAGGAGCACCAGCAGGGCGACGCAGATCATCATCGTGACGATGAACATGTCGGCGACGTTGTAGATCGCCGGCATCATCCACGGGGTGTAGATGAAGTCGATGACATGGCCGATCGCGAAGCCGGGCTCGCGCAGCAGGCGGTCGGTGAGGTTGCCGAGGATGCCTCCGATGAGGAGCCCCAGGACGATCGCCCACCAGCGCCCGCGCACCCGCGTGGCGGCGAGGAAGACGATGAGCAGCGCGGCGGTCGCGAGGACGATCGTGAACACCCAGGTGACACCCTCGCCGAGCGAGAACGCCGCGCCGGAGTTGCGCGTCAGATAGAACTGCAGCACATCGCCCCATACCGGGACGATCTGCTGATACGGCAGGTTCTGCAGAGCGAGATGCTTCGTGAACTGGTCGACGGCCAGCACCACCACCGCGAGGATCGCGATGACGATGCCGGCCGTCGTGGGACGCAGTCGTCGTGTGCGGCCTTCCACCGGCCCGCTCAGGAAGCCGAGACGGACGAGCCCGAGGTCGCGCCGGCGACGTCGAGGTCGCGCAGCTTCTCCTCGATGAAGCCGCGCAGCTGCGAGCGATAGTCACGCTCGAACTGACGCAGTTCGCTGATGCGGGTCTCGAGGGTCGCGCGCTCGGCGTCGAGGCGGGCGACCTCGTCGCGGCCCTTGGCTTCGGCGTCGGCGAGGATCGAGGCGGCCTCGGCCTGGGCGTCGGAGATCAGCTTGTCGCGCTGGGCCTGGGCGTCGGAGATCAGCTTGTCGCGCTGGGCCTGGCCCTCGGCGACGTGCTCGTCGTGCAGGCGCTGGGCGAGCTCGATGATGCCGGCCGAGGCGGCGGCACCACCGGTGGCGGGAGCCGCGGCGACCGGAGCGGGAACCTCTTCGACGACGGCCTCGGGCGCGGTCTCGACGACGGCGACCGGAGCGGCGGCGGCCGCTGCGCCCGACTCGAGCTCGGCGACGCGCGCCTTGAGCTCCTCGTTCTCGGCGATCGTCTTGCGCCACTCGACGACGATCTCGTCGAGGAAGTCATCGACCTCGTCCGGGTCGAAGCCCTCCTTGAAGCGGACGTGCTGGAACTGCTTGGTGACGACGTCTTCGGGGGTCAAAGCCATGGTGTTTCCTCTTTCGGGGCTCACGACGCGAACCGATCGGGGCGGACCGCGATCCGCGGTCCGGTACTGGAACAGCATAGTCCGCACACCTGAGGCGTGCGAGAAGCCCGTCACATGCGGGCGATGGCACCCGTGATCGACAGGAGCACGAACACGACGAGCATCGTGATCGGAAAACCGAGGTCGAGCGCGATCGGTCCGATCCGCAGCGGCCGGATCAACCGCCGGAAGAAGCGCAACGGCGGATCGGTGACGGTGTAGACGACCTCGGCGAGCACGAGGCCGAATCCCTTCGGCCGCCACTCGCGGTTGAAGATCGGGATGTACTCGAGGATGAGACGGGCGAGCAGGAACAGCAGGTAGATCAGCAGCAGCGTGTTGAGGACGGCCGCCGCCAGGCTCATGAACTGCACGACTACTGCGCGAAGGGTGCCGCCTCGGGGTCGGCCGGCGCCAGGGTGCCGTCGCCCGAGATCGCGACGTTCTCGGGCGAGAGCAGGAACACCTTGCTGGTGACCCGCTCGATGCGCCCGTAGAGACCCAGCGACAGACCGCTCGCGAAGTCGATGAGACGGCGCGCGTCGGCGTCGCTCATCTGCGACAGGTTGATGATGACGGGGATGCCGTCGCGGAAGTTCTCGGCGATCAGCTGCGCGTCACGGTACTGCTTGGGGTGGACGGTCAGGATCTCGCTCACCGTGCCGGCCGTGGGCTGACGCACGACGGCGGGGCGGTGCAGCGGCGTCACGGGAGCCGCCTTCTCGACGACACGCTCGGTGCGCTCGCGGCGCACGGGCGCCTCGGCGACCGGCTCGTCGTACACCTCTTCCTCGTCGGCGAGGCCCAGGTACACCATGGTCTTCTTGAGCGGGTTCGACATCGCATCCTCCGTTTGCTCGTCTGTGTCGAGGTTAACCGTGGGCGGGGCGCGCGCCCGTGATTGCCGTACCGATCCGCAGGTGTGTCGCGCCCGCGGCGATCGCCTCGGCGAAGTCGCCCGACATGCCCGCGGAGATCCACGCGGCATCCGGCACCACCGCGCGCACGGCGTCGGCGGAGGCGGCAAGGCGGGTGAACGCCGCCGCCGGGGCCTCGCCGAGCGGCGCGACGGCCATGACCCCGCGCAGCCGCAGCGACGGACAGCGCGCGGCGATGTGCTCGGCGAGCCGGGCCGTGCCGGCGGGCGCCACTCCCCCGCGGCCGGGGTCGTCGGTGAGGTTCACCTGCACGCAGACATCCAGCGGGTTGCCGTCCGGGTCGGCGGCGTGCAGCGCATCGGCGAGACGGTCGCGGTCGACCGAGTGGACGGCGTCGGATGCCGCGCGCACGGCCCGCGCCTTCTTCGTCTGCACCTGGCCGATGAAGTGCCAGCGCACTCCGTCGAGGTCGGCGAGCTCGGCGCGCTCGGCGGTGATCTCCTGCTGCCGGTTCTCGCCGACGTCGCGCACGCCGAGCGCGGCGAGGTCCACGACCAGCTGCGCCGGGTGGAACTTCGTCACGACGATGCGCGTGAGCTCCGCCGGGTCGCGGCCCGCCGACCGCGCGGCATCGGCGATGCGCGCGTCGACGTCGGCGAGCCGCTGCGCCAGCGTGGAGCTCACTTGAGGAAGTCGGGGATGTCCAGGTCGTCGGCGCCGTAGACGGACTCGTGCGAGTCGGTCGAGGCCGACACCGTCACCGCTTCGCGCTCCCCCGCGTCGGCGACCCGGGCCGCCTCGTCGGCCGGCACCGCCGGCACGACCGGTGCGACGGCGGGACGCTGCGTCGTGATCGGCTCGATGCGCGCCTGCGGCTCGCCGCCGTCGAAGCCGGCGGCGATGACGGTGACCCGCACCTCGTCGCCGAGCGTGTCGTCGATGACCGTTCCGAAGATGATGTTCGCCTCGGGGTGCGCCGCCTCGCGCACGAGCTGCGCGGCGTCGTTGATCTCGAAGATGCCGAGGTTCGAGCCGCCCTGGATCGACAGCAGCACGCCGTGCGCGCCCTCGATGGATGCCTCGAGCAGGGGCGACTCGACGGCGAGCTCGGCCGCCTTGATCGCCCGGTCGGCGCCGCGGGCGGAGCCGATGCCCATGAGCGCGGAGCCCGCCCCCTGCATCACCGACTTGACGTCGGCGAAGTCGAGGTTGATGAGACCCGGCGTCGTGATGAGGTCGGTGATGCCCTGCACGCCGGCCAGGAGCACCTGGTCGGCGGTGGCGAACGCCTCGATCATCGAGATGCCGCGGTCGCTGATCTCGAGGAGACGGTCGTTCGGCACGACGATGAGGGTGTCGACCTCTTCCTTGAGCTTGTTGACACCCGCCTCTGCCTGGCTCTGCCGGCGTCGACCCTCGAACGAGAACGGACGCGTCACGACACCGATGGTCAGGGCGCCGATCGACTTGGCGATCCGCGCGACGACGGGCGCGCCGCCGGTGCCGGTGCCGCCGCCCTCGCCCGCCGTGACGAAGACCATGTCGGCGCCCGCGAGGGCCTCCTCGATCTCCTCGGCGTGGTCCTCCGCAGCACGGCGACCGACCTCGGGGTCGGCGCCCGCACCGAGTCCGCGCGTGAGCTCGCGGCCCACGTCGAGCTTCACGTCGGCGTCGCTCATCAGCAGCGCCTGCGCGTCGGTGTTGACGGCGATGAACTCGACGCCCCGCAGCCCGAGCTCGATCATCCGATTGACGGCGTTCACGCCGCCGCCACCCACACCCACGACCTTGATCACCGCGAGGTAGTTCTGGTTCTGGCTCATGCCGGCCTCCATTGTGTCCCGAACCCTGACTGTCAAACCTTGAACCTCAAGTTGAGGTTTAAAGAATTGCCGAGTATGCAATTCCTTGATTGAAAGTAAGCGGCACGGATGCCGCGTCCGGCGAGGCGGTGGGCGTGTCGCGCAGAAACCCGTGCACCGGTCGGAGAACCGGCAGCCGTCGCCGATCGGGGCGACAGATCGCGAGCGGGGTCAGCGCATGACGACGGCGTTCGGCGACGACACGTCGTAGCTCGAGACGCCGTCCGGCGGGCGCGCCGTCATCGCCTTGGCGAGCACGACGGCCTTGTACGCCGAGTCGTCGGCGTTGCCCCAGACGACCTCGGTGCCGGTGCCGCCGAGCGTGAGGGTGACGTCGTTCGCGGTCGTCGCCGTCATGTCGGTGACCTGCGCGCGGATGTCGGCGGGGAGGGAGCGGAAGACGGTGCCGATGGCCCGGAAGGCCTCCGACCCCACGCCGCCGGAGGCGACGATCACCGGATGCCCGGGCGCCGGATCGGGCGTCGTCGAGAGCGCGACCCCCGCGGCATCCACGAGCGTGTACCCCGCTGCGGAGCGGATCGAGCCGATCGGGGTGCGCTCGACGATCCGGACGACGAGCTCGTGCGGCGGCCGCGCCTCGAGCGTGTACGACTCGACGAGCGGGAAGGCGACGAGCACGGCCTTGACCGCCGACGAGTCGACGAGCGGCAGCGGGGTGCCGAGCTGGCCGGCGAGCGCGGTCTCCACGGTGGCGGCATCGAGGCTGCTCGTGCCGACGACGCTCACCTTGTCGACGGCGAAGAGCGGACTGTAGGCCGCGCCGATCGTGCCGAGCACGAGCAGCAGCAGCGCGGCGAGCGAGACGCCCCACAGCAGGCGGCGACGGCGTTGGCGAACCGTGAAGCGGCGCACCTCGGCACGGAGCGCGCGACGACGCGCGCGGGCCGCTGCCCACACGTCGCGCACGCCGATGCCATCGGCGGCCGAGTCGTCGTCGTCGTCCGCCGCAGGGCCGATACCGCCCGGTCGACCGTCCGCCGCGGGCCGGCCTGCGGGCGTGTCCACGCGCGGACGCGTCGGCGCGGTCGCGGTGGCCGACGGCGCAGGACGGGCCGGGCTGCCGAGTGGACGGGGTGCGGGCAGGAGGTCGGGCCCGCCGAACAGCTCGTCGACCGCCGCGTCGTCGGCGCTCTCCGCCGTGGGCTCGGCGGCGGAGACGCGGGACGCGGAGGCATCCGCCGATCGACCGCGCGCGGGGCGGCGGGCGGGCTCGTGCCGCGCGGCCTCTTCCGCGGGGATCGGGCCGGGCCGGCGCATCCGCTACGCCCCGGTCTCGACGGCGGGCTCGGCCGCGAGGGCCTCGAGCACCTGCGGGATGATCTGGTAGACGTTGCCGCAGCCGAGCGTGATGACGTAGTCGCCCGGTCGGGCGATGGATGCCGTGTAGTCGGCGGCCTGCTGCCAGTCGGGCACGTAGTGCACGTGCTCGGGGTCGGCGAACGCGTCGCTGACGAGCGCTCCGGTCACGCCCGGCACCGGGTCTTCGCGGGCGCCGTACACGTCGAGCATGACGGTGTGGTCCGCGGCCGCCTCGAGCACCTCGGCGAACTCGCGGTACATCTCCTGCGTGCGCGAGTAGGTGTGGGGCTGCTGGATCGCGATGAGGCGCCCCGCACCGACGACGCTCCGGGCGGCGGCGAGGGCCGCGGCGACCTCGGTGGGGTGATGCGCGTAATCGTCGTACACGCTCACGCCCCGGCGCACGCCGTGCAGCTCGAACCGGCGCACCGTTCCCGCGAATCCCTCGACGGCGCGCAGGGCCGGCTCGAGGTCGTAGCCGAGGGTGAGCAGCACCGCGACCGCACCGGCCGCGTTGACCGCGTTGTGCGCGCCGGGGACGGCGAGCCGACCCGGGGCGGAGACGCCCTGGTGCGTGAGGGTGAACGAGACCGGGCCCTCGGTGGTGATGTCCGAGACGCGCACGTCGGCGGAGGCATCCTCACCGAAGGTCACCACGTGCGGGTGGCTGAGCGCCGCACGCACCCGGGCCGCGCCGGGGTCGTCGGCGCTGATCACGACGGCCTCGCGGGCGTCGTCGCCGAAGCGCACGAACGCGTCGTAGAACGCGTCGCGGGTGCCCCAGTGGTCGAGGTGGTCGGGGTCGACGTTCGTGATGAGCGCGATCGACGTGTCGTAGAGCAGGAACGTGCCGTCCGACTCGTCGGCCTCGATGACGAACAGGTCGTCGGAGCCGGTGCCGCTTGAGACGCCGAGGTCGGCGATCACTCCCCCGCTGACGAACGTGGGGGCGGTGGCGAGGGCGCGGAGGGCCGTGACGATCATGCCCGTCGAGGTCGTCTTGCCGTGCGCGCCGGCGACGCTCACGAGGCGACGACCGCCGATCAGCCAGTGCAGGGCCTGCGAGCGGTGGATGACGTGCAGGCCGCGCTCCTTGGCGAGGAGGAACTCGGGGTTCTCCGGCCAGATCGCGCCGGTGTGGATGACGGTGTCGGCGTCGTCCGGCAGGTTCGCCGCGTCGTGCCCGACGTGCACGTCGGCGCCGCGCGCGGCGAGCGCGCGGAGGGCCGCGCTGTCGGCACGGTCCGAACCCGACACCCGGATGCCACGGTCGAGGAACATCCCCGCGAGCCCCGACATGCCGGAGCCGCCGATGCCGATGAAGTGCGCGGCGGTGATCTCGTCGGGGATCGGGAGGGTCAGGTCGGGTCGAATCATGGCCCGACAAGTCTAGGTCGGCCCGCGCGGACCAGGCGCTGCGGCGCGCTGGCGTCGAAGGTCGGGCACACACCGTCCATCGGCGATGGAATTGTATTGACACATTGATACAAAGCGCATACAAAAGAGTCATGAGCGACACCGGCCTCACCTCGCGGAGCGGTCCGGGCTCCCGCTCGACGAGCGGACGGGCACCCAGCTGGCAGCGAGGTTCCGACGTCAGTCGATCGCGGAGCTGATCGCGGTGCTCATCGCGCTCGCTGCCTGCGCCCCTCTCTTGCTCACACCGCTCGGCTCCGGGACCACGTTCGTCTTGGCCGTGATTCTGCCGGTGATGATCGCCGTCGTCATCGCCGACGCATTCATCGTCGTCCGCCGACCCGTGTTCACCCCCGAGCCGGGCGCCCCGCGCGTCGCGCACGTGCGCGCCCTCCGCGCCGTCGACTATCTCGGGCGCGGTCGCATCGCGCTGCCGTGGATCCTCGCCCTCGGCGCCGCCGTCATCACTGCCGCTGCGGTTGTGGCGAGCACGGTCGCACGGAACACTCCGCTGCAACCGGCCTTCCTCCTCGGCGGGGTCATCGGGAGCGTCGTGGCGCTCGGCGCGTGCACCGCCCTGCCCCTCCTCGACCGGCGCATCCTCGCCTCACCGCAGCGCGAGAGCACGCCCGTCGATCTCGCGTGGGACGACGTCGTGCGGACGGCATCGATGAACACCGTCCGCCTCGCCGTCTCGTCGATCGGCCTGTTCGCCGCCGCCTGCACGATCAGCGCTTACATTCCCGCTCACGGTGGATGGTCGGGCCTTCTGTTCATCGTCGCGTCCTGGCTGCAGCTCGCCCTCGGTCGCGTTCTCCCCGCCGACGGGCGCGGCCTCGCCGCGGATCTGCGCCCCGCGACCCCGCAGCGATTCCCCCTCGAGGCATCGTGATCGTCATCGATCCGCGCTCACCCGTCCCCCCGTACGAGCAGCTGCGGGAGCAGCTGTTCGGCGCCGTGTCGGCCGGCGAGCTCGCGCCCGGTTCGCGCCTGCCGACGGTGCGTCGCCTGGCCGACGATCTCGGTCTCGCGCCGGGCACGGTGGCGCGCGCCTACCGCGAGCTCGAGACGAACGGCGTGATCGAGACGCGCGGGCGCAACGGCACCTTCGTGGCGGCGACCGCCGACGACGCGACCCGGCTCGCCCAGCAGGCCGCGTGGGCGTTCGCCGAACGGGTGCGGGCGCTGCGCCTGACGACGGACGAGGCGATCGCGTACGTCACCGCCGCACTGCGCAGCGAGCCCACACCCTCCTGAGGAGCGCGGCCCGCCAGGCGGAGCCGTCAGGGGCCGAGGGCCTCGTCGATCATCGCGACGACGTTCTCGGTGCCGGCGCGGGTGCCGACGGTCGCGGTGGCGGCGCGCATCGCGGCGAGGGCCTCGGGGTCGCTCAGCAGCGTCACCACCTCCTGGCGCGCGCGGTCGGGGGTGAACTCCCCGTCGGGGATGAGTCGGGCCGCGCCCGCGCGCACCGCCGCGGCCGCGTTGAGCGCCTGCTCGCCGTTGCCGACCGCGTAGGGCACGTACACGGCGGGGATGCCGAGCGCGGTCACCTCGCTCACCGTCGCCGCACCCGAACGCGCGACGACGACGTCGGCGAGGGCGAACGCCAGGTCCATGCGGTCGAGGTACGGCACGACACGGTAGTCGGGGTGCGCGCTGTCGACGATCTCGTTGCGCTCCCCCGCCGCGTGCAGGATCTGCCACCCCGCGGCGACGATCTCCGGCCACGCCTCGGCCAGGGTCTCGTTGAGACGCCGCGCCCCGAGCGACCCGCCGAAGACGAGGAGCACCGGCCGCGTGGCATCCAGCCCGAACGCCGCGGCCGCCTCGGCGCGGAGCGCCGCGCGGTCGAGGTCGACGATCTCGCGCCGGAGCGGCATGCCGACCACGCGCGCACCGCGCAGCGGCGTGCCCTCGAAGACGACCCCGGTGCCGGCCGCCCGCCGCGCCCCGAGCACGTTCGCGAGGCCCGGCCGCGCGTTCGCCTCGTGCACCACGTACGGGATGCCTTCGCGTCGCGCCGCGACGTAGGCGGGCGCCGAGGCGTAGCCGCCGAACCCGACGACGACGTCGACGCCGCGCTCCCGGATGTGCCGGCGCACCTGCGCGACCGCGCGCGACCAGGCCACCGGGAACCGCACCGCCGCCGCGTTCGGGCGTCGCGGGAAGGGCACCTTGTCGACGATGAGCAGCTCGTAGCCGCGCTCGGGGACGAGGCGCGCCTCGAGCCCCTCCTTCGTGCCGAGGACGAGAACGGATGCCTCGGGCTCCCGCGCGCGTAGCGCGTCGGCCACGGCGAGGAGCGGGTTCACGTGCCCGGCGGTGCCGCCGCCGGCCAGGAGGTACGTCGTCGAAGCGTGCGGGGTCACCCGCCGAGCCTACTCGTGCGGGCTCAGCGGACGCGGCGTGCGGGCGCGGCGACGGCGGGCGCCGCGGCGGGGGGCTGGGGCAGGGTGCGGGCGAACGAGAGCAGCACGCCGCAGGCGAGGAGCACCGAGAGGAGCGACGTGCCGCCCTGCGAGAGGAACGGCAGCGGCACGCCCAGCACCGGGAAGAGGCGGAGCACGACGCCCGTGTTCACGATCGCCTGACCGACGATCCACACGATGATGCCGCCCGAGACGATGCGGATGAACGGGTCGTGGGTCTTGCGGATGATGTGGAACGCGCCGACCGCGAAGAGGGTGAACAGCACGAGCACGACGGCGCAGCCGATGAGCCCCAGCTCCTCGCCGAGGATGGCGAAGATGTAGTCGTTCGACTTGGCGGGGAGCCACCCGTACTTCTCGCGCGAGTTGCCGAGCCCCAGGCCGAACAGTCCGCCGTTCGCGAGCGCCCACACCCCGTGCACCGCCTGGTAGCAGTCGCCGACGGCGGCGTTGTAGCAGGCGGTCGAGTCGAAGTTCACGAGGCTGCTCATGATGCGCGCCATGCGGTTCGGGCTCGTCACGGCGAAGTACACCGCCGCGAAGATGACGAGGAGGAGCGGCACGAGGAACATGCGCAGGCGCACACCGGAGAAGAAGAGGCATCCGAGCAGGATGGCCATGAGGATCAGGCCGGTGCCGAGGTCGTGGCTGCCGACCGCGACGAGCCCGATGACGAGGCCGCCGACCGGCACGACCGGGATGAACACGTGCTTCCACGAGCGCAGCAGCGACTGCTTGCGGTAGAGCACGTAGCCGAGCCACAGCGCGAGGCTGAGTTTCAGGAACTCCGACGGCTGCGCCTGGAAACCCGCGATCTGGATCCAGTTCTGGTTTCCGTCGTTGGTCACACCCAGACCGGGGATGAAGACGAGGAGCTGGAAGAGCGTCGCGAGGATGAGCGCCGGCCAGGCGATCTTCTTCCAGAAGCGCACCGGCATCCGGCTGCAGAGGAACATCAGCGGGATGCCGATGATCGCGAACGCCGCCTGCTTCATGACGACCTCGAACGGGCTGTCACCGGCGGCGACGGAGGTCGCCATGGTGGCCGAGAGGACCATCATGAGACCGAAGCCGGTGAGGATCAGCGCCGTGGAGGCGATGAGGAGGAACTCGCTCGGCACCGGCGCGAACACGCGGCCGAGTGAGACGCGGGCGGCGAATCCGGTGCCGGTCTCGCCCGAGGCATCCACCGCCGGCGCGTCCTCGCGCGTGTTCGTGGGCGCGGTCGTCAGCGGACGGCGCCCGGTCGTGGTCGTTGCCACCGGCACCTCCGTCCTCCGTCTATTCGGCCGAGGGCTGCTCGCCGATCCTGTCGTGCACGGCCCGCGCGAAGCGGGTGCCGCGGTCGGAGTAGGACGTGAACTGATCGAAGGATGCCGCGGCCGGAGCGAGGAGGACCACGTCTCCGTCACGGGCGATTCCCGCCGCCAGTTCGACGACCTGCGCCATGACGTCTTCAGTCTGTGTGTGGTCGACCTCGAACAGCGGAATGGCAGGCGCGTGTCGCCCGAACGCCTCGACGATGCCCGCCCGATCGACGCCGATCACGATCGCGGCGCGCACCCCCGCACCGCGCGCGGCGACGAGGTCGGAGATGTCGACGCCCTTGAGGTCGCCGCCGACGACCCAGACGGCGCCCGGGAACGCGGCGAGCGACGAGGCGGCGGCGTGCGGGTTCGTGGCCTTCGAATCGTCGACCCAGGTGACTCCGGATGAGACGGCGACGACCTCGATGCGGTGCGGGTCGAGACGGAAGCCCCCGAGGGCGTCTCTGATCGCCCCGGGCGACACGTCGAGCGAGCGGGCCAGCGCGGAGGCGGCGAGGATGTTCGCGACCATGTGCGGCGCGGCGAGACCGACGGATGCCAGGTCGTCGAGCGTCGTCAGTTCGAGGGCGCTCGTGTGCCGGTCGTCGAGGAAGGCGCGGTCGACGAGGATGCCGTCGACGAGGCCTACGTCGCTCGGGCCCGGCACTCCGAGGTCGAAGCCGATGGCGCGGCATCCCTCGACCACATCCGCCTCTTCGACCATCTCGCGGGTGGCGACGTCGGCCTTGTTGTAGACGCAGGCGATCCGCGTGTTCTGGTAGACGACGGCCTTCGCGTCGCGGTAGGCCCGTGCCGAGCCGTGCCACTGCAGGTGGTCGTCGGCGAGGTTGAGGCACACGCTCGCGTACGGCGAGAGCGCGCCCTCGCCGGTCTGCAGGGAGAGGTACCAGAGCTGATGGCTGGAGAGCTCGACGACGAGCACGTCGAAGCCGGCCGGGTCGCGCACAGCGTCGAGCACCGGCACACCGATGTTGCCGACCGGTGCGGCGCGCAGTCCCCCGGCGACCAGCATCGAGGCGGTGAGGCGCGTCGTGGTCGTCTTGCCGTTGGTTCCCGTGACGAGCACCCAGTCGGCGGGCGAGCCGTCGGCACGGAGCACCTTGTCGCGCACGCGCCAGGCGAGCTCGACGTCGCCCCACAGGGCGATGCCCGACGCCTGCGCCCACCGGATGAGCGGGTGGTGCGGTGCGAACCCGGGAGACGCGACGATCACCTCGGGGGCGAACTCGACGAGGGCGGCGGGCACCTCCTGCAGCGGCTCGACGACCAGCCGCGCGCCGATGACGGGCACGAGCCGCGCGTATTCTTCGGATGCCTTCTCGGTGACCACGAGCACGTCGGCGCCGAGCTCGGCGAGCGTGTCGGCGGCCGAGAACCCGGTCATCGAGAGGCCGAGCACGGCGACCCGCAGGCCGCGCCAGTCGGCGTGCCAGCTGCGCAGGGCGTCGAGGTCGCGCACGTCGCCGCTCATCCGGTCGTCGCCGCTCACAGCGAGGCCAGCCATTCGACGTAGAAGAGCCCGACTCCGGTGACGGCGAGCATCCCCGCGATGATCCACATGCGCACGACGATAGTGATCTCGGGCCAGCCGCGCATCTCGAGGTGGTGGTGGAACGGACTCATCAGGAACAGCCGCTTGCCGCCGGTGGCTTTGAAGTACACGCGCTGCAGGATGACCGAGCCGGGGCCGATGATGAAGACGCCGGCGATGATGGCCGAGAGGATCTCGGTGCGCGAGAGCACCGCCATCGCGACGATGACGCCACCGATCGCCATCGACCCGACGTCGCCCATGAAGATCTTCGCCTTCGGGGCGTTCCACCACAGGAAGCCGACGAGCGCGCCGACGAACGACGCCGCGATGATCGTGAGGTCCATGGGGTCGCGGGTGTCGTAACAGGCCGCCTGGTAGGCGGCCACGAGCGCCTCCGACGTGCAGCGCTGCTGGAACTGCCAGAAGGTCACCAGGCTGTACGCCGAGATCGTGAAGATCCCCGCGCCGGTGGCGAGACCGTCGAGACCGTCGGTGAGGTTCGTGGCGTTCGACCAGGCGACGGAGAGGAACGAGATCCACACGAGGTAGGCGATCGACCCGATGATCGCGCCGAGCGCGAGGAACGACAGCATCGGGATGTCGCGGAAGAACGAGATGTACGGGGATGCCGGGGTCTGCGCGACCCGGTTGGGGAAGTTCAGCGCGACGATGCCGAACGGCACCGCGACGAGCACCTGGCCGACGACCTTGCGCCATCCGGAGAGACCGAGGCTCCGCTGCTGGCGCACCTTCAGGTAGTCGTCGATGAAGCCGACGGCGCCGAGACCCACCATCATCCAGATGACGAGGAGGCCGGAGATCGAGGGCGGCGCTCCGCCGGTGAGCGTGCCGACGAGGTAGCCGACGATCGACCCGATGATGAAGATCACGCCGCCCATGGTGGGCGTGCCGCGCTTGGCCTGATGGTTCGGGTTGTGCGCGTTCTCCGGGGTGCGGATCACCTGCCCCCACCCGAGCTTCTCGAACAGCCGGATGAACAGCGGCGTGAGGAAGAGGGTGAAGGCGAGTGAGATCGTGGCGGCCGTCAGCAGGGATCTCACGAGAACGATTCTCCCAGACGATCGCCCAGATGACGCAGGCCCGCCGAGTTCGACGACTTCACCAGCACGCGGTCGCCGTCGCGCAGCTCACCGAGGAGGTACTCGTACGCCTCGTCGGCGGTCTCGAAGAACACCGCTTCGCCGTCCCACGATCCTTCGCCGACGGCGGCGAGATAGAGCCTGCGCGCGTCGCGGCCGACCACGACGATCCGCTCGATGCGCAGCCGCACCGCCTGCAGACCGATGCGGTCGTGCTCTTCGCCGGCGAACTCGCCCAGTTCGCTCATCGCGCCGAGCACCGCCACCTTGCGCTGGCCGGGCTCGGTGATCTGCGCGAGGGTGCGCAGCGCCGCCGACATCGAGTCGGGGCTCGCGTTGTAGGCGTCGTTGATGATCCGCACGCGCTCCGACCCGAGCGGCTGCATGCGCCAGCGCTCGGCGATCTCGACGGTCTCCAGGCGCGCCACGGCGTCCGGAAGCGACACGCCCAGCTCCCCCGCCGCGGCGATCGCGGCGAGGGCGTTCATGACGTGGTGCTCGCCGAGCACGCGCAGGTGCAGAGGCATCCGTTCCGCCCCGCGGACGATCACGCAGCGCGTTCCGGAGGCGGTGACCTCGACGTCTTCGGCGCGGATCTCGGCGCTCGGTCCGCGGCCGAACCAGCGCACGGCGGCGCCTCGCGCCTCGGCGACCGACGCCATCGCGGCGACGCGCGGATCGTCGGCGTTGAGCACGGCGACCCCGCCCGGGCGGATCGCCTCGACGAGCTCGGTCTTCGCCTTCTGCGTCGCCTCGACCCCGCCGAACCCGCCGGCGTGGGCGAGACCCACCATGAGCACGACGCCGACGTCGGGGGTGACGAGACCCGCGAGGCGCGCGATCTCCCCCGGGCCGGATGCCCCGAACTCGCTCACCAGGTAGCGCGTGGTCTCCTCGACGCGCAGCATCGTCAGCGGGGCGCCGACCTCGTTGTTGTAGGAGCCGCGCGGGGCGATCGTCTCGCCCTCGTCCTGCAGGATGCGGGCGAGGAGGTTCTTGGTCGTCGTCTTGCCGTTCGAGCCGGTGATCCCGACGATCCGGAGCGCCCCGGCGGAGCGCACGCGCGCGACGACGGTGCGGGCGAGGTCGGCCAGCGCCTCGACGGCGTCTGCGACGACGATCTGGCTCACCGGGGCATCCTCGGAGGTCTCGACGAGGTGCTCGACGACCGCGAGCGCAGCGCCCGCCTCGGCGGCGGCGCCGACGAAACGGTGCCCGTCGGTGGCCTCGCCGGGCTTGGCGACGAAGATGTCGCCCGTCCCGATCACCCGGGAGTCGGTGTCGACGGCGCCGCTGACGACCGTCTCGGGCCCATCGCCCCGGGCGAGGTGAAGGGTTCCGCCGACGGCGTCGGCGATCTCTGAGAGGGTCATCCGGATCATGGCTGGGGGTTCCTCACGCGCACGGGGCGCGTCAATACATCACGGGCAGCAGCGGCGTCGCCGAGTTCGACGGCATGACGCGGTAGTGGGTGAGCACCTGCATCATGGCCTTCTTGAAGACGGACCGGTTCGCGGACGACATCCGGTTGGTCTTGGGCTCATCGAACAGCGTCAGAACAACGTACTGCGGATCGTCGGCGGGGGCGAACCCGGCGAGCGAGGTCATGTACAGCCCGTCCTTGTAGCCGCCGGCACCATCGGGCACCTGCGCCGTTCCGGTCTTGACCGCCAGGCGGTAGCCGGGGATGTTGATGTCCTGCGCCAGCGTGCCCTGCGCGTAGACGTTCTCGAGCATCTGCGAGACCTGCGCCGCGGTGTCGGGCTTGATGACCTGCACGGGGTCGGGCTCGTCGGGAGTCACGACCGTGCCGTCGGGCTCGGTGCAGGATTCGACGAGGCTGGCCGGCAGGCGCACGCCGCCGTTCGCGATCGTCTGGAAGACGCTGACGACCTGGGTCGGGGTCACCGTGAACGCCTGACCGAACGTGGTCGTGTAGTAGGTCTGGTTGTCCCAGTCCTTCGAGTCGGACGAGAATCCGGCCGTCGGCGATCCCGACCAGTTCAGGGCGTCGCCGCCGCCCACTCCGAACCGCTGCAGATAGTCCTGACGCACATCGGCGGGCACGAGCGTGCCGAACTGGCTCATCGCGACGTTGGACGATTCGACGAGACCCCCGGTGAGGGTCAGGTTCTCGGTCGGGTGGCTCTCGGAGTCGTTGACGACGGCCCCGCTGGGGAACTCGATCCGGTCGGGCACCTCGACCGTCGAGGTCGGGGTGAGGCCGGCCTGCTCGATCGCGGTCGCGGCGGTCACCGGCTTGAACGTCGATCCGGGCTCGTACGCGACGCGCAGCAGGCGCGATCCGCGGTCATCGGGGGCCGAGGCGCCGGGGTCGTTCGGGTCGACGGTGGGGGTCTCCGCGATCGCGCGGATCTTGCCCGTCTTCACCTCCATCACCATGATCCCGCCCCAGTCGGCCTGGTAATGGGCGGTCTCCTCGGCGATCAGCTGCTGCAGGTACCACTGCAGGTCGGTGTCGATCGTGAGCTTCAGCGTGCCGCCGTTGACGGCGGGGGTCTCGACCTCGGTGCCGGGGATGGTGACCCCGTCCGCACCGCTCTGATAGGTGCGGGTGCCGTCGGTGGCGGCGAGGCACTGGTTCTGCAGGTCTTCAAGGCCCTCGAGGGGGGTGCCGTCCGACCCGACGAAGCCGAGGATGTTGCCGGCGACCGCACCGTCGGGGTAGGTGCGCGACGGATGCTGGGGGAACGACAGGAACGGCAGCTTGAGGTCCGCCAGTGCCCGGTACTCCTCCGTCGACACGTACTGCTTCACGTAGGCGAACCGCGACTCGGGGTTCTCCGCGACGGCGTCGTCGGCGACCTTCTGCACGTCGGCGGCCGACTGGCCGGTGACGGCCGCGATGCGCGCGGCGAGGTCGGGCCAGCCGATCATCTCCGGTTCGCCGTCGGCGCCCTTGACGACGTTGCCGTCGGCATCGGTCTTCGCGATCCCCTGCACGGCGAGCATGGGGTCGATCTGCACGTTGTAGAGCAGCGTGCTCGTGGCCAGCACCGTGCCGTTCGTGTCCACGATCTCGCCGCGGGCGCCGTAGAGGGTCTGCTTCGCGCCGGTCGCGAGCGACTGCGCGTCGTTGATGTGGTCGTTGGCGTTCACGACCTGGATGTCGACGAGACGCACGACGAAGGCGGCGAGGACCACCAGCACGATGGCGAGTGCGACGACGGAGCGACGGCGAGGGCTGCGAGTGGCGCGGGTCGTCATGATCTCAGTGTGTGGCGGGGGTCGGCAGACCGTCGGCGATGGCGGGGGGTGTCGATGTATCGGCGGCCGAGGCGGCGATCGCCTCGTCGGCGACGCTCTTTCCCGCGCCGATGCTCGCCGCCGGATCGGACACGAGGGGCACGCCGGCGACGAGCGCGTTCGCCACCGCCGCCTGGCTGAGGGCGTTGACCGAGCTCGCCCCGCTCGCTCCGGCGGCGGTGCCGATGATCGTCGCGTCGCTCAACCGCAGGAAGGTGGGCGCCTGACCGGTGACCATGCCGAGCGCCGATGCGTTGGCCGCCAAGTACTGCGGTGAGCTGAGGCCGGCGAGCGAGTCGGTGAGCATCTGCTTCTGGTAGTCGAGCGTGCGCTGCTGCGAGGTCAGTTCGGAGAGCTGGTACGACGCCTGCGTCGTGAGGATCGACAGCCCCATCTGCGCGGCGCCGATCAGCACCGCGCCGGCGACGGCGACGACCCCGTAGAGCATCCGCGGGCGTCGTGGACGACGATGCGATTCGGGGCGTTTCAGCGCCTGGAGGCGCCGCTCCCGCTCGGGCGGCCGCGGCGCGGACGCGCCGAGGTGATCGGTCAGCAGGTCGAGCTCTGCGGGCACGCTCATGCCGCCTCCCTCACACGTTCGGCGGCGCGCAGGCGCACCGGGGTGGCTCGCGGATTGCGCTCCTTCTCCTCGTCGGAGGCGAGCTCGGCGCCTTTGACGAGCAGGCGGAAGCGCGGCGCGTGCTCGGGCAGCTCCACGGGCAGCCCCGCCGGGGCGGTGGAGGACGAGGCATCCGCGAACACCCGCTTGACGAGACGGTCCTCGAGTGACTGGTAGCTCATCACGACGATCCGTCCGCCGACCCGGAGCAGGTCCATCGAGGCGGGGATCGCCCGGTCGAGCACGGCCAGCTCGGCGTTGACCTCGATGCGCAGCGCCTGGAACACCCGCTTCGCGGGGTGGCCGCGCCCCTCGCGCTGCACGGCGGCGGGGGTCGCGGCGATCAGGATGTCGACGAGCCGTCCGGTGCGCTCGATCGGCGCGTCCGCGCGGGCGGCGATGATCGCGCGGGCGTAGCGGCCGGCGAGCTTCTCCTCGCCGTAGCGCTCGAAGATGCGGCGCAGGTCCCCCTCGCCGTAGGTCGCGACGATGTCGGCGGCGGTCGTGCCCGCGGTCTGGTCCATCCGCATGTCGAGCGGCGCGTCCTGCGCGTACGCGAAGCCGCGCGCCGCCTCGTCGAGCTGCAGCGACGAGACGCCGAGATCGAACAGCACGCCGTCGATGCGCGAGACGCCGGCGGATGCCACGGCGTCCGCGATCCCGTCGTACACGGTGTGCACGAGCGTGACCCGGTCGCCGAAGCGCGCCAGACGCTCCCCCGCGATGCGGAGCGCGTCGGTGTCGCGATCGAGGCCGATGAGCCGGATGTCGGGGAAGCGCTCGAGGAGCGCCTCGGAGTGCCCGCCCATGCCTTCGGTGGCATCGACGAGCACCGCGCCCGGCTGCGCGAGCGCGGGGGCGAGCAGCTCGACGCAGCGCTCGAGCATCACCGGGGTGTGGATGTCGGAGTGGCTCATGATGCGGGGGCCGTGACCCGTGGCCCTGATCCCCATCCGCCTGACCTGGCACCGGGGAAGTGTGTCAGGGCGTGCGGCTGGGAGTCACGGTCACGGGTCAGAAGAGGCCCGGGATCACCTCCTGCTCCATGTCCGAGTAGCTGTCCTCGTTGCTGTCGGCGTAGGCGTTCCACGCCTCTGCGTCCCAGATCTCGGCGTGCGCGCCGACACCGGTCACCACGAGCTTGCGCCCGAGGTTCGCGTAGGCGCGCAGGTGCGGCGGCAGGGTGATGCGGCTCTGGCTGTCGGGCTTCTCGTCGCTCGCGCCGGAGAGGAACATGCGCTGGAAGTCGCGCGCCTGCTTGTTGGTCAGCGGCGCCTCGCGGATCTTCTCGTAGACCCGCTCGAACTCCTTCGTGCTGAAGACGTAGAGGCAGCGCTCCTGACCGCGGGTGACGACCACGCCGTCACCGAGATCGGCGCGGAACTTGGCCGGCAGGATCACGCGTCCCTTGTCGTCGAGCTTGGGGGTGTAGGTGCCCAGCAGCATCCACGACCACCCCCCTTCGCTCCGGCCCGCCTCAGGTTCGCACCACTTTACTCCACTTCCCTCCACTTCACTATGCGTTTCTGCGCGAATCCTCGCCCAGCACGCAAAAAAACACCGACCCGAAGGTCGGTGCTTCTGTGTGAGCCGCCGTGCCGACGGCGTGCGGTCAGGTGCGCTCGATCAGCGCTCGCCCTGCCGCTTGTCCCATCGATCGTTCATGCGGTCCATGAACGACGACGACGGGCCGGTCTGCTTCTTGGCGCCGGCGGACGGCGTGCGCCCGGCGTGCGCGGCATCCGTCGCTCCCGCGCTGCGACGGGCGGGGGTCGCGGCGAGCACGACGCCGCCGACCATGGCGACGAAGGCGAGCACGCCCACGACGATGAGCCCGCTCGAGACGCCGACGATCAGACCGCCGAGGCCCACGAGCACGAGGACCGTGCCGTACACGATGTTGCGGTAGCTGAGCGTCTGCCCGTCACGAGGCGCGCTGACGACGTCGGCGTCCTTGTTCATGAGATGGCGTTCCATCTCGTCGAGCAGGCGCTGCTCCTGTTCTGACAGCGGCATGCGTCCCCCTGACGGGTGTAGCGGGCGGGTCCCGTTGCCCACGATTCTACGCGTGCACCCGAGAACTAGGCTAGGCCTGTGCAGGCTTCCGACGACCCGATCGAGGCAGTTTCCCAGCGACTGGCTAGCTTCGTGACAGACCAGAGCGCGACGTGGGCGTCCGAGGGAGCGGAAGCGGCCGGTTTCGTGCGTGCCGGCGCCGATGCGCTGACCGGCGGGAAGCGTCTGCGGGCGCGGTTCTGCCTGGCCGGATGGCAGGCCGTCGCCGAGACGCGCTCGACCGATGACTCCCCCGCCGTGCCCGGCGACGACGTCATCGCCGCCGCGGCCGCGCTCGAGATCTTCCACGCGGCGGCGCTCGTGCACGACGACCTCATCGACAACTCGGACACCCGCCGCGGGCGGCCCGCCGCGCACCGCGCCCTCGAGGCCGCGCACCGCGCGGCGGGCTGGGCGGGCGATGCCGCGGCGTTCGGCCGCTCGGGCGCGATCCTGCTCGGCGACCTGCTCGTCGCCTGGAGCGACGATCTGCTCGAGGCGGGCCTGCGCACCGCCGAGCACGCCGCGGCCGCGCGCGAGGTCTACGCGCTGATGCGTCGCGAGGTGACGGTCGGGCAGTTCCTCGACATCGCCGAGGAGGCCGCGTACGTGACGTCGCCCGACGACACGCACGCCGAGCGGGCGCTCCGGGTCGCGTCACTGAAGTCCGCGCGGTACTCCGTGCAGCATCCCCTCCTGCTCGGCGCGGCGCTGGCGGGCGCGGATGCCGCGCAGACGCGCGCGCTCTCGGCCTTCGGCCACCCGCTGGGGCTCGCCTTCCAGCTGCGCGACGACGTGCTCGGGGTCTTCGGCGACAGCGCCGTGACCGGAAAGCCGTCGGGCGACGACCTGCGCGAGGGCAAGCGCACGGTGCTCGTCGCCTACACCCGCGAATCGCTGGATGCCGGGGCGCGCGCGGCCTTCGACGCGCTGCTCGGTGACCCGTCGCTCGACGACGCCCAGATCACCGCTCTGCAGCAGACGATCCGCGATTCGGGCGCGCTCGACCGGGTCGAGGAGCTCATCTCGCGCAGCGCCGCCGAGGCCGACGACGCGCTCCGCGGCGCGGACCTCGGGACCGAGGCCACGCAGGGGCTGCTGCGGCTCTCGCGCGACGCCACCGCCCGCGCCGCCTGAGCGTCTCCTCCTGGTCAGGCGAGAGACTGCGCAACGCGGCGCACCTCGGCCTTGCGGCCGCGGCGGAGCGCGTCGATCGGCGCGGCGCCGATGGAGTCTTCCTCGGTGATCAGCCAGTCGATCAGCTCGTCGTCGCTGAACCCGGCATCCTGCAGCACGATCACGGTGCCGCGCAGCGAACCGAGCGGTTCGCCGTCGACGACGAACACCTCGGGCACCGCGAACACTCCGGTGCGCTTCGAGCCGACGAGGTGACGGTCATCAAGCAGGCGACGGATGCGGCCGAGCGGTTCGCCGAGCACCTCGACCAGGTCGGGCAGGGTGAGCCAGGCGGTCTCGACGACGGGGACGGATTCTTCGCTCACCCCTCCACTATCGCACCATCTCCTCGCCCCGCGCGCGGGCGCCGAGATGAACTCTCGTCACACGAGTCACTTCGATCACGTCTCTATACACCCGTTGACATGAATGCCGTTCCGTGACACGGTGGCCAGGTCGAAAGAAGGGGGAGATTCTTGCGACCGACATCCGCACGCATCCGCCATGGCGTCACCACCACGACCGCCCTGGTCGGTTCGGTGTCGCTGGCGTTCACCGCCACGCCCGCCGCCGCACAGGCTCTGGCCACCGCGCACACTCCGTCCGCGGCACACCCGGGCCTCCGCCTGGCTGTCACGGTGCCGCCGCCGACGGCGACGCTGCGCGCCCTGGAGACCGCGCCGGCGGAGGTGACCGTCGTCCCCGGCGACACGGTCAGCGACATCGCCGCGCGCTGGGGCCTCGCCACCGCCGACGTGCTCACGTGGAACGGGCTCGACTGGTCGAGCATCATCCACCCCGGCCAGCGCCTCCGGCTCGCGCCACCCGCGGGCGGCGCGAACGTCACGCCCGCGCCGGCCGCCGAGGCCGCACCCGCCGCCCCCGCGACCGCCGTCGCATCCCACACGGTCACCGGCGGCGACACCCTGTGGGCGATCGCGCAGGACGCCGGCGTCGGCCTCGCCGCGCTGCTCGAGGCCAACGGTCTGGAGCGCGGCTCGATCATCTACCCCGGACAGACCCTGCTGATCCCGGGCGCCGGCGGAGCGCAGCCCGCCGCGGCCGCACCCGCGGCGCCGGCGCCCGCCGAGGCATCCCCCGCTCCTGCCCCCGCGCCCGCGCCCGCGACACCACCCGCCGCGGCCGCTCCCGTCGTGCTCGACGCCGAGCAGATCGAGAACGCCCGCATCATCATCGAGGTGGGCCGCAGCCGCGGCGTGTCCGAACGCGGCATCGCGATCGCGCTGGCGACGGGCATGGTCGAGTCGTGGCTGCGGAACCTCGACTGGGGCGACCGCGACTCGCTCGGGCTGTTCCAGCAGCGCCCGAGCACGGGGTGGGGCACCGAAGACGAGGTGCGCGACCCGTACCGGGCGGCGGCCGCCTTCTTCGGCGGCCCGGACGACCCCAACGGCACGGCCACGCGGGGCCTCCTGGACGTGCCGGGCTGGGAGGCGATGGACTTCGGCGCCGCCGCGCAGGCCGTGCAGATCTCGGCGCACCCCGAACGGTACGGTCCGTGGGAGCAGCAGGCCGAGGAGTGGCTCGCGACGCTCGGCTGAACGCGTGGCCCAATCGAGCGAACCGCACACCGAGGTCGCGCGTGCGGTGAGCCGCTCCCCGGGCATTCGGCATCCACTCCCTAGAATCACGTAGGTGAGCACGAGCCAGCAGACGGACCCGCTGATCGGCCGTCTGGTCGACGGCCGGTACCGCGTTCGTGCCCGCATCGCCCGTGGCGGCATGGCCACCGTCTACGTCGCGACCGATCTGCGCCTCGAGCGCCGCGTCGCGCTGAAGGTGATGCACAGCCACCTCTCCGATGACACCGTCTTCCAGGGACGCTTCATCCAGGAGGCCCGCGCCGCCGCGCGCCTGGCCGATCCGCACGTCGTCAACGTCTTCGACCAGGGCCAGGACGGCGAGATGGCCTATCTCGTCATGGAGTACCTGCCCGGCATCACGCTGCGCGACCTCCTGCGCGAGCAGCGGCGACTGTCGATCCCGCAGACGATCACGATCATGGATGCCGTGCTGTCGGGCCTCTCCGCCGCACACCGCGCCGGGATCGTGCACCGCGACGTGAAGCCCGAGAACGTGCTGCTCGCCGAAGACGGCCGCATCAAGATCGGCGACTTCGGCCTCGCCCGCGCGACGAGCGCGAACACCGCCACCGGGCAGATGCTGCTCGGCACGATCGCCTACCTCGCCCCCGAGCTCGTCACCCGGGGCACCGCGGATGCCCGGAGCGACATCTACGCCCTCGGGATCATGCTGTACGAGATGCTCGTCGGCGAGCAGCCGTACAAGGGCGAGCAGCCGATGCAGATCGCCTACCAGCACGCCACCGACTCGGTGCCGCGGCCGTCGGCGAAGAACCCGGGCGTGCCCGAGCAGCTCGACGAGCTCGTCATGTGGGCGACCGAGCGCGAACCCGACGAGCGTCCGTCCGACGCGCGTGCGATGCTCGACCGGCTGCGTGAGATCGAGAAGGAGCTCGGCGTCTTCCCGCACGTCGTGCGGACGCCCGCCCCGGGGCTCGTCGCCGTCGACGACGGCGTCGACTCGGGCGAGGTCACCAAGATCATGCCGGGCACGTTCACCGCGCCCACCGTCACCGACGACGTCGACAACACGACGCTGCTGCGCCGCCGCGCGCGGCGGAACGCCGGCAAGGGCTGGTGGCTGCTGCTGCTCGTGGTGGTCCTCGCGGGGCTCGCGGGCGGAGCCGGCTGGTGGTTCGGCACGGGGCCGGGATCGCTCGTCGCCGTGCCCGACGTCGCGGGGCAGAGCTTCGACGAGGCATCCGGGACGCTCGCCGCACAGTCGCTCGTCGCCGTCCCGGGCGAGGACTACAGCCGTGATGTCGCGGCGGGCCTCGCCATCCGCACCGAACCGGGCACCGGGGAGCGGCTCGACAAGGACAGCCAGGTCACCGTCGTGATCTCCCTCGGCCCCGCATCGCACGACATCGGCGCACTGGCGGGCCTCAGCCTCGACGACGCCACGCGCACCCTCGACGAGCTCTACATCACGGCATCCGACGATCCGTCGCGCGTGTTCACCGACGCCCCGGCCGACCAGGTCGTGTCCGCGTCGATCACGCCGCCCGGCGGCGGCGACGCCGTCGACTGCACGCAGGGATGCACCGCCCTCGAGGGGTCGACCGCGTCGTTCGAGGTCTCGGCGGGCGCGATCCCGGACGTCGCCGGCCGGAGCGTCGCCGACGCGACCTCGATCCTCGCCGATGTGAAGCTCTCCGTCACCACCTCGGAGGAGTACAGCGACGACGTCGACAGCGGCCGCGTCGTGCGCGTCGACCACGGCGACGGCGTGCGCCCCGGCGACACCGTCACCCTCGTCGTCTCGAAGGGTCCGGAGCCGATCGAGGTCCCGGATGTCTCGGGGCAGACCGTCGCCGTCGCGATGCAGACTCTGCGGGAAGCCGGCTTCGAGCCCGGCACCGCGCTGCCCGAGATCGTCTGGGGCATCTTCACCGTCGCGAGCACGAGCCCCGCCGCCGGCACGTCCCAGCTGCCCGGCACGAAGATCACCGTCCGCTCGACGGGCTGACCCGCCCCGCGCCGCGCCCCTCGATCCCACACCGAGAACGCGCGATAGCACCTCTCGGAGCCCGTTTGCGGTGCTATCGTGCGTTCTCGCGCGCGAGCGCGCGGGCGATCCGCGCGAGGAGGGCGCTCGGGTCGGGGACCAGGTCGTCCGCGCCGACGAGCATGACGTCGTAGCCGGCGTCCTGGAACAGCTGCACGCGGGTCAGGTCGCTCCGCCATCGCGAGCGCGAGGTGCGGTGCTCGTCGCCCTGGTACTCGATGAGGAGCCGCTGCCGCTCGTACCCGAGGTCGCTGTGCAGCACCCCCACCGCCGTCATCACGGGGAGCTGCACCGCGGGCTCGGGCAGGCCCGCGTCGACGATGCGCAGGCGCAGCAGCGTCTCGCGGGGCGACTGCGCGCCCGGGCGGATGAGCACCAGCGCCTGGCGCAGCGCGCGGGTGCCGCGGCCGCTCCGGGCGTCGACGGCGCGGGCGAGGTCTGCTGCCGTCGCGAGCGGCGGCAGCGTCGATCCCGTCGAGAGCCGCCGCTTGGTGGTCAGGTAGTCCCCCGCGGTAACGAGCGCGTCGCGGCCGAGCAGCATCCTCGGTTCCGTCGCGCCACGGGTCGCGAGATGGCACCAGGTCGCGAGGGGGCCGATCACCCGCAGCCCCGCGTGCACGCGGCGATCCGGGTCATCCGATGTCGATCGCCCGATGACGTGGTGGTGACGCACCGGCACCCGTCCGCCGACCGTGAGCACGTGAAGCGGCTCGATCGGCGCGTACCGCTGCGGAACGGGGATGCTCCAGAGCCGGGCAGCGGTCAGATGGCTGAACCAGTGCTGCGGGCCGAGCGCCACCGACAGCGCCGCGCATCGATCGAGCAGATCATCGGATGCCTCGGTGACGTAGATCCCGTGGTGCGGGTGGCCGAGGTCGCGCCCGCGCAGCCGCCCGCGCCCGACGCCCGCCGCGCGCGCCTGGTCGGCGGTGAACGCGCGCCCGCCGAACCGTTCGTCGAACGGCGGCGGCAGCGGCGTCGAGCGGGTCATGCGCCCAGTGTCACCCCGAGCGCCCGCGCCGCGCGCGATCTGTCCACACCCCGCGCGAGAACGCACGATAGCACCGCTCCGGGGCGCGAAGAGGTGCTGTTGTGCGTTCTCGGCGCCGGGCGGCGCCGGGCGCCGCGCGGAGGTCAGCGCTTTTCGAGCTCCTCGGCCACCAGGAAGGCGAGTTCGAGCGACTGCATGTGGTTCAGGCGCGGGTCGCACAGGCTCTCGTAGCGGGTCGCGAGGGTCGCCTCGTCGATCTGCTCCGAGCCACCCAGGCACTCGGTGACGTCGTCGCCCGTGAGCTCGACGTGGATGCCTCCGGGGAAGGTGCCCACGGCGCGGTGCGCCTCGAAGAACCCGCGCACCTCGTCGACGACGTCGTCGAAGCGGCGCGTCTTGTAACCGGTGGGCGTGGTGATGCCGTTGCCGTGCATCGGGTCGGTGACCCAGAGGGGCGTGGCACCGGCATCCTTCACCGCTTCGAGCAGCGGCGGCAGCGCGTCGCGGATCTTGCCCGCGCCCATGCGCGTGATGAACGTCAGTCGGCCGGGCTCGCGCTCGGGGTCGAGCTTGTCGATGAGCTCGAGCGCCGTCTCGGGCGAGGTCGAGGGTCCGAGCTTCACGCCGATGGGGTTGCGGATCTTCGAGAAGTAGTCGACGTGGGCGCCGTCGAGCTCGCGCGTGCGCTCCCCGATCCACAGGAAGTGCGCCGCGGTGTTGTACGGCGTTCCGGTGCGCGAGTCGACGCGGGTCATCGGCCGCTCGTAGTCCATCAGCAGGCCTTCGTGGCCGGTGTAGAACTCGACGCGCTTGAGCTCGTCGAAGTCGGCGCCGGCCGCCTCCATGAACTTGATCGCCCGGTCGATATCGGTCGCGAGGCGCTCGTACTGCTGGTTCGCCGGGTTCTGCGCGAAGCCCTTGTTCCACGAGTGCACCTCGCGGAGGTCGGCGAAGCCGCCCTGCGTGAACGCGCGGATGAGATTGATGGTGGATGCCGCGGTGTGGTAGCCCTTCAGCAGCCGGGCCGGGTCGGGCTGGCGCGACAGCTCGGTGAAGTCGTAGCCGTTGACGATGTCGCCGCGGTAGGCGGGCAGCGTCACGTCGCCGCGGGTCTCGGTGTCACTCGAGCGGGGCTTGGCGAACTGACCCGCCATGCGCCCCATCTTCACGACCGGCATGGATGCCCCGTAGGTCAGCACGACCGCCATCTGCAGCACCGTCTTGATGCGGTTGCGGATCTGCTCGGCCGTCGCGCCGGCGAAGGTCTCGGCGCAGTCGCCGCCCTGCAGCAGGAACGCCTGTCCGGCGGCGGCCTTCGCGAGCCGGTCGCGGAGGTTGTCGACCTCACCGGCGAACACGAGGGGCGGGAGCGTCGCGATCTCGGCCGACACCGCGGCCACGTCGTCGAGGTCGGTCCAGCTCGGCTGCTGCTTGATCGGGAGCGTGCGCCAGTGATCCAGGTCGGCGTGCAGGGTGGGCATCCGGCCAGTCTAGTGGCGCCGCGAGAGGGTCGGATGCCGCGTGACGACGGCGATCAGGCGGCTTTCGAGCCCGTCTTCGCCGCGGTCTGCGCGGGGGCGGCGCGGTCTTTCACCGTCGAGGCGTAGACGTCGGCGTACTGCTGCTCGCCGAGCCGCTGCAGCGCGACCATGATCTCGTCGGTCACCGAGCGCAGCACGAAGCGGTCGGACTCCATGCCGTGGAAGCGCGAGAAGTCGAGTGGTTCGCCGATCACCATGCCGACGCGCCCGATCCGCGGGATCGATCGGCCGATGGGCATGATCTCCCCCGTGTCGACCATGACGACGGGGACGACCGGCACGCGCGCCTCGAGCGCCATGCGCGCCAGGCCGGTGCGGCCACGGTAGAGCTTGCCGTCGGGGCTGCGGGTGCCCTCCGGATAGATGCCGAGCAGGTCGCCGCGGCCGAGCACCTGCAGCCCGGTGTTCAGGGAGTCCTCCGACGCCTTCCCGCCCGTGCGGTCGATGGGGATCTGCCCCGTCGCCTTCATGAACATGCGGGTCGCCCAGCCTTTGAGGCCCTTGCCGGTGAAGTAGTCGCTCTTGGCGAGGAAGCTCATCGGGCGGTCGATCATGAGGGGCAGGAAGATCGAGTCGCTCACCGAGAGATGGTTCGAGGCGAGGATGGCCGCCCCGGATGCCGGGACGTTCGAGCGTCCGACGATCCACGGCCGGAAGATCGCCTTCACGATCGGGCCGATGACCACGTACTTCATGAACCAGTAGAACATCAGCGGCGCCCCAGACCGCCCGCGGCACTCGCGGCGGCGACCTCCGCCGTCGAACGGAGGCCGGCGAGGTCGGCGACGCCCACCAGTCCGGCGTCGTTGCCGAGGCTCGCCGTCACGAATCGGGCCGTGGGTCGCTCGCCGAAGCCCGGCAGCGATGTGTCGTAGGCGAGGCGGGTGGGCTCGAGCAGCGCATCACCGAGCTCGGCGACACCGCCGCCGACGACGATCAGGTCGGGGTCGAGCACCGCCTGGAACGCGCCGCAGGCCTCGCCGAGGGCGGTCGCCACGCGACGCACCGCCTCGAGGGCGCCCTCGTCGCCTTCATCGAGCAGCAGCGCGAGATCGGCGCCTGGCACGATCCCGGCGGCGTTCCGACGGGCCGCGACCCGCGCGCCGACACCGCCGGCGTCGGCGATGTCGGAGAGCTCGCGCTGCAGCGCGCGGCCGGACGCATACTGCTCCAGGCATCCGTTCTGCCCGCACCCGCAGGGCCGGCCGCCGCGGACGAAGCGCAGGTGGCCGAGCTCGGCGGCGCTGCCGTTCGCGCCGATGAGAAGGTGGCCGTCCGTGATGACGGCGCCGCCGACGCCCGTACCGAGGGTGACCATGACCATGTCGGTCGAACCGCGGCCCGCACCGAACCGGTACTCGCCCCAGCCCGCGGCGTTCGCGTCGTTCTCGAGGGTCACCGGGCGGCCGATGAGCGCCTCGAACTGCGCGCGCAGCGGGGCGTTGTGCCAGTCGATGTTGGGCGCGTGCAGCATGACGGATCGACTGCGATCGATGTATCCCGCCGCGGCGACGCCGACGGCGTTCACCTCGTGGCGCGCGGCGAGCTCGGCGACCATGTCGGCCACGGCTCGCGCGAGCGCGTCGGTGTCGGTCGGAGTGGGCACCCGCAACCGCTCGAGAATCCGCCCGTCGGGCGCGACGACGCCGCCCGCGATCTTGGTGCCACCGATGTCGATGCCGACGTTGAGCACGACCCTCCTCTCCCACCGCCCGGATGCCCCGCGCACTCCGCGCGCGGGGTCGCACGGCATCCGAGAGTCTAGTGTGGGAGCCACAGTTCTCCGGGGTCCCGTCGCCGGGTCTGATCCTGGGCGAGCCCACCGCGAGACTGAGTGTCAGCACCCGTTAGACTCGATTCCACCCGTCACCTCGACGTCACCCGGTACCGAAGGAGTTGCCGCCTCATGAGCGCCGCCGTCCAGTTCGAAGTTCCCGCCGTCGTGCCCGCCGACCCGAACGCCAACGTCGCCGATCTGCTCGTCGAGCGGGTGCGCGCGACCCCGTCGCTCGCCCTGTTCGCCGTGCCCGAGGGCGCCGGCTGGCGCGACATCACAGCCGCGGAGTTCCAGCGCCAGGTGATCGAGCTCGCGAAGGGGTTCGTCGCCGCGGGCATCGAGCCGGGCGACAAGGTCGCCTTCATCGCCCGCACCACCTACGAGTGGTCGCTCGTCGACTTCGCGCTCTTCTTCGCCGGGGCCGTGATGGTGCCCGTCTACGAGACGAGCTCCGCCGCGCAGATCAGCTGGATCGTCTCCGACTCCGGCGCGATCGCCGTGCTCTCCGAGTCGGAGGAGCACGCCGCCCGCGTCGCCGAGGTGCGGGACGAGCTCCCCCTCGTGCGCGACACCTGGAGCATGGCATCCGGTGCCCTCGACACCCTGCGCGCCGGCGGCGTCTCGGTCGACGACGGCGAGATCGAGCGCCGCCGCGGCCTCGCCGTCGGCTCCGACATCGCGACCCTCATCTACACGTCCGGCTCGACCGGTCGGCCGAAGGGATGCGTGCTCACGCACAGCAACTTCGTCGAGCTGGCCCGCAACTCCGCCACGTCGCTCGAAGAGGTCGTGAACACACCCGGCGCCTCGACGCTGCTGTTCATCACGACGGCGCACGTGTTCGCGCGCTTCATCTCGATCCTCGACGTGCACGCCGGCGTCAAGACGGGCCACCAGCCCGACACCAAGCAGCTGCTGCCGGCGCTCGGCTCCTTCCAGCCGACGTTCCTCCTCGCCGTGCCGCGCGTGTTCGAGAAGGTCTACAACTCGGCCGAGCAGAAGGCCGAGGCGGGCGGCAAGGGCAAGATCTTCCGCGCCGCCGCCGCGACCGCCGTCGAGCACTCCGCGCTCCTGCAGGACGGCAAGAAGGTGCCGCTGTTGACCAAGATCAAGTTCGCGCTGTTCGACAAGCTCGTCTACAGCAAGCTGCGCGAGGCGATGGGCGGGCGCGTCACGTACGCCGTGTCGGGCTCGGCGCCGCTCGGCCCGCGACTCGGCCACTTCTTCCACAGCCTCGGCGTGACGATCCTCGAGGGCTACGGCCTCACCGAGACGACCGCCCCCGCGACCGTGAGCACGCCCGAGAAGGCGAAGATCGGCACCGTCGGTCCGGTGCTGCCGGGTGTCGGCGTGCGCCTCGCCGAGGACGGCGAGATCGAGGTGCGCGGCATCAACGTCTTCAAGGAGTACTGGCGCAACCCCGAGGCGACCGCGGCCGCCTTCGACGGCGACTGGTTCAAGACCGGCGACCTCGGCTCGTTCGACGACGAGGGGTTCCTCTCGATCACCGGCCGCAAGAAGGAGATCATCGTCACCGCGGGCGGCAAGAACGTCGCGCCGGCCGCGCTCGAAGACCCGATCCGCGCGAACCCGATCGTCGGGCAGGTCGTCGTCGTCGGCGACCAGAAGCCCTTCATCGCGGCGCTCGTGACGCTCGACCCCGAGATGCTGCCCACGTGGCTCGCCAACAACGGGCTGCCGGCCGACATGTCGCTCGAGGAGGCGGCGAAGAACCCGAAGGTGCGTGACGAGGTGCAGCTGGCGGTCGACCGCGCGAACAAGTCGGTCTCGCGCGCCGAGTCGATCCGCAAGTTCACGATCCTGCCCGTCGAGTGGACCGAGGGCAGCGGCCACCTGACGCCGAAGATGAGCATCAAGCGCGGGGTCATCCTCGACGACTTCGCCGACGCCGTCGATGAGATCTACACCGTGCCGGTCAACACCACGAACGTGTCGCTCGGCTGACACGCCTCACCGGATCGGGGACCGCGTGGGAGACCGCCGGTCCCCGTTCCGTCTCCCGTCGCCGCGGGGCGCCGCGCGGCTCAGAACCAGGAGCTCTCGCGCACCTCGCGCATCGCCGTCTTGCGGTCGGCGGGGCTGAGGCGCGAGAGGTACAGCATGCCGTCGAGGTGATCGGTCTCGTGCTGCAGCGCCTGGGCGAGCAGCCCGTCGCCCTCGAGCACGATGTCGTTGCCGTCGAGGTCGATGCCGGTGACGCGCGCCCACGGGTGGCGGAGCGCGTCGTGCCAGAGGCCGGGCACCGACAGGCATCCCTCCCCCACCGGCTGCGGCTCGCCGCGCACTTCGGCGAGCACCGGGTTCAGCACGTACCCGATGTCGCCGTCGATGTTGTAGCTGAAGGCGCGCAGCGCGACACCGATCTGCGGCGCCGCGACCCCCGCACGACCGGGCAGCTCGACCGTGTCGACGAGGTCGGTCACGAGAGCGCGCACGCCCTCGTCGATCACGTCGATCGGTGCGCTGACGGCGCGGAGCACGGGGTCGCCGAAGAGGCGGATCTCGCGAACGGCCATCAGGCGGCGACCGACGAGGCGCGCAGACCCTCGACGACGATCGCGGCGAGCTCGCGCGCGGCGTCGCGGGTCTCGGGCTGCAGGTCGCGGAACGAGATCGCACTGCCCGACGCGATGTGCGGGTCGTAGGGCAGGCGGACGACGGCGCGCACCCGGCTGCGGAAGTGCGCGTCGAGCTCGTCGGCGCGCACGAGCGCCGCGCCGGGACGGGAGGTGTTCAGCACCACGACGGCGGAGCGCACGCGCTCGGCGTAGCCGTTCGACTCAAGCCAGGTGAGCGTCTCCGACGCGAGGCGGGCCTCGTCGATGCTCAGCCCCGCGACGATGACGAGCTCGTCGGCGTGCTCGAGGGTCGCCTCCATGACCGAGTGCACGATGCCCGTGCCGGTGTCGGTGAGCACGACCGAGTAGAAGTGCGCCGCGACCTCGGCGACGTCGCGGTAGTCGGCGTCGCTGAATGCCTCGGACACGTGCGGGTCGGCGTCGGAGGCGAGCACGTCGAGGCGCGTGTGGTCGCGCGCGACGATCTGCGAGATGTCGTTGAAGCCGTGCACGTCGCCGCGCGCCCGCACGAGGTCGCGCACGGTCTTGCCGCTCGTGCGCCCGACCCGCTCGGCGAGGGTGCCGCGGTCCGGGTTCGCGTCGACGGCGATGATGCGATCCTCACGGGCATCCGCGAGCGCCATGCCGAGGAGCGTCGTGACGGTCGTCTTGCCGACGCCGCCCTTGCGCGAGAGGACGGGCACGAACCGCGCGCCGCCGGACAGCGGCGCGGCGATGCGATCGCCGAGCTGTTTGCGCGCGCGGGCGCGCTTGCTGTCGCCGAGGTTGATGCGCCGGCCCGACAGCGTGTAGACGAGGTGCCGCCACGCACCCTCCGGCTCGGGCCGGACGACGTGCGCGGGGTCGAGCAGGCGGTCGGCGGTGAGCAGGTCGGAGCTCTCGCGGTCGACCTCGAAGTCGCCGAGTCGGCGCGACTGCAGCGTGATCTCGGAGGTGCGCGGGCGCACCCGCTCGTGGTGGTCGAGCTCGGCGCGGGACGCGTCGGAGGCGGCGGGCGCGGTCGCCGAGGTGGATGCCACGGAGGAGGATGCCTTCGCCGCGGCCGCGGTCTTCGGTGCGGGAGCGGTCTTCGCCGCGGCTGCCGATGCGGCCGCGGCCGCCGACACCGACGCCTTCGGCGCGGGCTCCGCGGAGGCCGCGGAGACGGATGCCACGGGCACCGCCGTCGTCGCGGGGGCCTCGCCCCGCACCTCGTCGCGCTCGGCCGGCAGCTGCTCGAGCTGCACGAGCGTCACGTCCTCGCCGCGCACGACGTCGTCGTCGAAGTCGTCCTCTTCGTCGAAGGCCGTCGGCAGCGTCACCTCGACCTGCGCGGTCGCCCCCTCGACGATGCCGATGCCGGTCGTCTCCGTGCCGTCGGTCGTGGCCAGCACGCCGTTGTCGGCGTTCTCGCCCTCGTTCTCGTTACGCTCAGGCGCCACGTTCCACACTCCAGATCACTCGTGGACGCCGTGCGCCCCCGCCCCAGGCTAGTCGGCGGGTCGGAGGACGAGCAAAAGATCTCCCGCTTCGACCGGGGCCGTGCCCGAGACGACGGTACGCTCGACGACGCCCGCGACCGGAGCCGTGATCGCCGCCTCCATCTTCATCGCCTCGATGGATGCCACGGCCTGACCCGCCTGCACCTTGTCGCCGACGGCGACCTTCACGGTCACCGCGCCCGAGAAGGGCGCCGCCACCTGGCCGGGCATGGACGTGTCGGCGCGCTCGGCGCGACGGGTCTCGACGGCGATGCTGCGGTCGCGCACGAACACGGGACGCAACTGCCCGTTGAGCGTCGTCATGACGGTGCGCATGCCGGCGGCATCCGGTTCGCCGATCGCCTCGAGCCCGACGTAGAGCTGCACGCCGGGGTCGATCTCGGCGACGTGCTCCTCGCCCGGCTTCAGGCCGTAGAAGTAGTCGGGCGTGCCGAGGGCCGACAGGTCGCCGAACTCCGCGCGCAGCTGCTCGAACTCGCGGGCGGGCGCCGGGAAGAGTAGCCGGTTGAGCGTCTGGCGGCGCTCGGCCGCGTCGCCGGCGAGCCCGCTCTCCTCGTCGGCGGTGAGCGGCGGGACCTCCACCGTCACCTCACGGCCCGCGAGCACCTTCGAGCGGAACGGCTCGGGCCACCCGCCAGGGAGGTCGCCGAGTTCACCGGCCATGAAGCCCACGACCGAGTCGGGGATGTCGTAGGCCTGCGGGTTCTCCTCGAAGTCGGCCGGGTCGGCGTTCGCCGCGACGAGCGCGAGGGCGAGATCGCCGACCACCTTCGACGACGGCGTCACCTTCGGGATGCGCCCGAGGATGCGGTCGGCGGCGGCGTACATGTCCTCGATGCGCTCGAACTGGTCGGCGAGGCCGAGCGCGATCGCCTGCTGGCGCAGGTTCGAGAGCTGGCCACCGGGGATCTCGTGGTGGTAGACGCGCCCGGTGGGGCCCGGCAGGCCCGACTCGAACGGGCGGTACAGGTGACGCACCGCCTCCCAGTAGGGCTCGAGGGCGCTGACCGCGTCGAGGTCGAGGCCCGTGTCGCGCTCGGTGTGCGCGAGGGCGGCGACGATGGCCGAGAGCGAGGGCTGGCTCGTCGTTCCGGCGAGGGGCGCGGCCGCGGCATCCACCGCATCGGCCCCGGCCGCGCTCGCGGCGAGGAGCGTCGCGAGCTGACCTCCGGCGGTGTCGTGCGTGTGCACGTGCACCGGCAGGTCGAACCGTTCGCGGAGCGCCGTGACGAGCCGCGCCGCCGCGGCGGGCCGGAGGAGCCCCGCCATGTCCTTGATCGCGAGGATGTGCGCCCCGGATGCCGCGATGCGGTCGGCCAGGCGCAGATAGTAGTCCAGGGTGTAGAGCGACTCGGCGGGGTCGAGGAGGTCGGAGGTGTAGCAGACCGCCACCTCGGCCACCGCGGTGCCGGTCTCGAGCACCGCCGAGATCGCCGGCAGCATCTGGTCGACGTCGTTCAGCGCGTCGAAGATGCGGAAGATGTCGACGCCGGTCGCCGCCGCCTCGGCGACGAAGGCATCCGTCACCGCCGTCGGCCGCGGCGTGTAGCCGACGGTGTTGCGCCCGCGCAGCAGCATCTGGATCGGGATGTTCGGCATCGCGTCGCGGAGCGCCTCGAGGCGCTCCCACGGGTCTTCGGCGAGGAACCGCAGCGCGACGTCGTAGGTCGCTCCGCCCCACGCCTCGACCGAGAGCAGCTGCGGGGTCATCCGGGCCACGTGCGGTCCGACGCGCACGAGGTCGCGCGTGCGCACCCGGGTCGCGAGGAGCGACTGGTGCGCGTCGCGGAACGTCGTCTCGGTGACCGCGAGGGCGGTCTGGGCGCGCAGCGCCTGGGCGAACCCAGCGGGGCCGAGCTCGCGCAGCACGTCACGCCCCCCGCGCGGCGGCGGCGCCTGCAGATCGATCTGCGGCAGCTTGCTGCCCGGCGAGACCGACAGCGGCTTCTCGCCGTAGGGCTGGTTCACGGTCACGTCGGCGAGCCACTTGAGCAGCTTCGTGGCGCGGTCGCGGGAGGGGTTGCGGGTGAGCAGCTCGGGCCGCTCGTCGATGAACGAGGTCGACACGTCGCCCGCGACGAAGGCGGCGTCGTCGAGCACCGCGCGCAGGAACGGGATGTTCGTCGAGACGCCGCGGATGCGGAACTCCGCGAGCGCCCGCCGCGCCCGGGCGACCGCGGCCGGGAAGTCGCGCCCGCGGCAGGTGAGCTTGGCGAGCATCGAGTCGAAGTGCGGGCTGATCTGCGAGCCCGCCGCCGTCGTGCCGCCGTCGAGGCGGATGCCGGCGCCGCCGGGCGAGCGGTACGTGGTGATGCGTCCGGTGTCGGGACGGAAGCCCTGCGAGGGGTCTTCCGTCGTGATGCGGCACTGCAGGGCCGCGCCGCGCAGGTGGATGTTCTCCTGGTGGAGGCCGAGGTCGGCGAGGGTCTCCCCCGCCGCGATCCGGATCTGCGACTGCACGAGGTCGACGTCGGTGACCTCCTCGGTCACGGTGTGCTCGACCTGGATGCGCGGGTTCATCTCGATGAAGACGACCTCGCCGGTGCGCGGCCCGGCTGTCTCGAGGAGGAACTCCACCGTGCCGGCGTTCTCGTACCCGATCGACCGGGCGAACGCGACGGCGTGGGCGTGCAGGCTTGCGGCGATCTCCGGGTCGAGGTTCGGCGCGGGCGCGATCTCGATGACCTTCTGGTGGCGGCGCTGCACCGAGCAGTCGCGCTCGAACAGGTGCACGGTCTCCCCCGTGGCATCCGCGAGGATCTGCACCTCGATGTGCCGGGGGCGCAGCACCGCCTGCTCGAGGAAGACGCGCCCATCGCCGAAGGCCGCCTCGGCCTCGCGCGACGCCTCGGCGATCGCGGGCGGCAGCTCTCCGGCGGTCTCGACGCGGCGCATGCCGCGGCCGCCGCCGCCGGCGACCGCCTTGACGAAGATGGGGAAGCCGATCTCCTCGGCCTGGGCGACGAGGCTATCGACGTCGTCGGATGCCTCGGTGGAGCGCAGCACCGGGACGCCGGCCGCAATGGCGTGGTGCTTCGCGGTCACCTTGTTGCCGGCCATCTCGAGCGCGCGGGCGGGCGGTCCGATGAACACGATGCCGTTCTCGGCCGCTCGGGCGGCGAGGTCGGGGTTCTCCGACAGGAAACCATAGCCGGGGTAGATCGCGTCGGCCCCGGCGGCGAGCGCCACGCGGATGATCTCGTCGATGTCGAGGTAGGCGCGCACCGGATGCCCGGGCTCGCCGATCTCATACGACTCGTCGGCCTTCTGCCGGTGCAGCGACCCCCGGTCCTCCCAGGGGAAGACGGCGACCGTGCGGGCGCCCAGTTCGACGGCGGCGCGGAACCCTCGGATGGCGATTTCGCCACGGTTCGCGACCAGGATCTTTCGGAACATGCTCACCTCTTACGGAGAGGCCGGCGTGCGACATCACACGCCGGGGGTGCCAAGTGGACAGCTGAGTGTCCTCACAGCCTAGGGGACGGTAACGTAGAGCCTCGTGCACGTACTTTCCGTCTCCTCACTCAAGGGAGGTGTCGGCAAGACGACCGTCACGCTCGGCCTCGCCTCTGCGGCGTTCGCCCGCGGCGTGCGGACTCTCGTCGTCGACCTCGACCCGCAGTCCGACGTGTCGACGGGCATGGACATCCAGGTCGCCGGGCGCCTGAACGTTGCCGACGTGCTCGCCAACCCCAAGGAGAAGGTCGTCCGTCAGGCGATCACCTCGAGCGGCTGGGCGAAGGTGCACGCGGGCACGATCGACGTGATGATCGGCAGCCCCTCGGCGATCAACTTCGACGGCCCGCACCCGAGCGTGCGCGACGTGTGGAAGCTGGAGGAGGCCCTCGCCACGATCGAGGCCGACTACGACCTCGTGCTGATCGACTGCGCGCCGTCGCTCAACGCGCTCACCCGCACCGCGTGGGCGGCGTCGGACCGCGTCATCGTCGTCACCGAGCCCGGCCTGTTCTCGGTGGCTGCCGCCGACCGGGCGCTCCGCGCGATCGAGGAGATCCGCCGCGGCCTGTCGCCACGCCTGCAGCCCCTCGGCATCGTCGTCAACCGCGTGCGTCCACAGTCGATCGAGCACCAGTTCCGCATCAAGGAGCTCCGCGACATGTTCGGGCCGCTCGTGCTCTCTCCGCAGCTGCCCGAGCGCACCTCGCTGCAGCAGGCGCAGGGCGCGGCGAAGCCCCTGCACATCTGGCCGGGCGACTCCGCTCAGGAGCTCGCCGGCGACTTCGACGCGGTGCTCGACCGCGTCATGCGCACCGGACGCATCGCGGCCGGCGAACAGCGCGCCTGATCGCTTCCGATCCGCTCACGCGGCGCGGCGATCCCTGATGTCGTGACCGGCTGACGCCGACGCGCGCCGTCAGGCGGAGCGGACGGCGCGGCGTGCCGCGAGTTCGTCGACCGGGTCGGGCGCCTGCGGGTCGAAGTCGAGCAGGGTCGACTCCACCTCGTGCAGCACCTTGCCGACGGCGATGCCGAACACTCCCTGGCCGCGGCTGACGAGGTCGATGACCTCGTCGTTCGACGTGCACAGGTACACCGAGGCGCCGTCGCTCATGAGCGTCGTACCCGCAAGATCGCGGATGCCCGCGGCGCGCAGCTGGTCGACGGCGGTGCGGATCTGCTGCAGCGAGATGCCGGTGTCGAGCAGGCGCTTGACGAGCTTCAGAACGAGGATGTCGCGGAAGCCGTACAGCCGCTGCGAGCCTGAGCCCTTCGCCCCGCGGACGGTGGGCTGCACCAGCTCGGTGCGGGCCCAATAGTCGAGCTGGCGGTAGGTGATGCCGGCCGCGCGAGCGGCGACCGCACCGCGATAGCCGACCTCGTCGTCCATCTGCGGCAGCCCGTCGGTGAACAGCAGCTCGGACCCGAACTGCGCGTCACCGGGCACGTCATGCTCGCTCATTTGCGCCTCCAGCCGATGTGCTTCCACGGTAGATCAGAGGTGCCTCACCGGCAACGACATCCGCATTCGGGCCGTCGGCGTGTCGCGCCGCGCTCACGGCGCGAGCCGGTCGAGCGCCGCGGTCACGAACGCCGCGCGCACCTCGTCGAGTCGGCGCAGCAGCTCGGGGGCGAGTTCGTTCGCCCGCGCCCGCGAGGCGGCGTCGGTGCGGCGCAGGAGCGGCGCGAGCGCGCTGCCGACGAGGGCGACCTCGCGTTCGGCGGCCTGCCGCATGCCGCGGACGTGCCGCGGCTGGATGCCATGGGCGTCCAGCGCCACGAGGGCTCGCAGGAGGGTCAGGGCGCGCTCGTCGTAGCTCTCCCCCGCGGTCACGAGGCCGGCGCTCACGGCGCCTTCGAGAAGCGCCGGCGACGCCCCCGCGGTGGCGAGCAGCTCGTCGCGGCGGTAACGGCGCGGTGCCTCGAGGATGGACGGCGGCAGCACGACGCCCTCCTCGCCGTCGTGGGCGTCGAGGTACTCGCGGATGCGTGCCAGCTTGAAGTCGTGGTCGCGCTGCAGCGTGAGCGCGGTGCGCAGGCGCGCGACGTCGGACGGCGAGAACTTGCGGTAGCCGGCTTCGGTGCGCAGCGGCGTGACGAGCCCCTGCTCCTCGAGGTAGCGGAGCTTGCTCGCGCTGAGCTCGGGGAACTCCGGCGTCAGACGTGCGAGCACCTGACCGATGCTCAGGTGCCCCGCGGCCGCCGAGCGTCCGCGGGGTGAGGCTGCCGGCGTCACGCCCCAGCCACCGCTGCGCGGCCGGCGGGCGAGAGGAAGAAGTTCAGGCGGAACTTGCCGATGCGAAGCTCCGCGCCGTCGTCGAGCACGGCGCGGTCGACCCGCTCGCCGTTGACGTAGGTGCCGTTGAGCGAGCGCTGGTCGACGAGTTCGAAGAAGCCGCCCGTGCGGGTGACCTCGGCGTGCCGGCGGGAGACCGTCACATCGTCGAAGAAGATGTCCGCTTCGGGGTGGCGCCCGATCGTCGTCACATCGGTGTCGAGCAGGTAGCGCGCGCCCGCGGTCGGGCCGGAGCGCACGAGCAGCAGCGCCGCGCGCTCGGGGAGGGCCGCGATCGCCTCGAGCTCGGCGTCGGTCAGATCACTGCCGAACGGGGTGAAGGACAGGTCGGAGTCGTGCCCGAAGGTCTGCGTGGTATCCACGGAGCGCGCCGCACCCGCATCGCGTCGGATGTCTTCGGCGCCTCGTACGGCGCCCGTCTCGTTCCCGTTCACGGCGTCCTCCTCCCTCTTCACCCTAACGGATCGGCCCGTCCCGCGAACCCCTCGCGGGCCGCCCGCGCCCCACCGAGTGTTGCACCGTGTGTCGCTCGGTGCGCGGCGGGCGACGCGCCCGACGTACCGTGAAGTCTCACGATCACCGTACCGACCGAAGGAGCACCCCGTGTCCACGCCCCGCAACCGCCTCGAGACCACCCCGGTGCGTCAGGGCGCGGTCTGCATGTGCGTGCACGGCCGGGCCTGCTCCTCGTTCGCTCCCGGGCACGCCGTGCACCTCATCCAGGCGCGCCTGGCCTCGGCGACGCCCGGCGAATGGCTCGACGCGATCGTGACCACGGTGGATGCCTCGGAGGGCAACCTGCTGCTGCACACGCTCGACGGCGCGCCGCTGGCGCTGTGGAGCGGCGCGGGCGCCGCCCATCACCTCGTGCCGGGCACCCCGGTCGCCTTCCACCCGCGCTACCACGCCCTCTCGGTGGGCGGGCACCTCTTCAACTGCCTCGCGCTCTGAGCGATCGAGGCATCGCTCACGTCCGGTGAGCTCCCAGCCCGCTGGGCTCAGGCCATCATGACTTCCTTGACCGCCATGCAGGCGTCCATGCACGCGCGGCACGCGTCGGCACACATCGCGCAGACGGGGCTCTCGTCGGCGTGCGCGCGACACTCGTCCTCGCACATCTGACACATCGCGATGCAGGCGTCGAGCATCGCCATCATCACCGGCGCGGTCATCCCCTGCATGCGCAGCATCGAGCGCATCATCGTGTGGCACATGTCGGCGCAGTTCATGCACGCCGGAGCGCAGTCCATCAGCTGCGTCGAGCAGACCGTGCAGGCCTGCTCGCAGGCGGCACAGGCATCCATGCACGCCTGCATCATCGCCATGTCCACCGCCGCCATGCCGTCCATCGCCATCATGTCCTCGGACATGGCGTCCATCATCATGGAGTCCATCTCGCACCCGCTTTCGATCGGAGACGGGCACCGGGACCTGCGATCGTCAACGGGGTCGCAGGCCGCCCGCCTGCCGCCACCGTACCGCGCACGGCCGCGGCGCGACAGGCTCGCCTAGGCTGGGGCGGGTGATGTCACACAGAATTCACACGCCGCGTCCATTCTCCGCCGCCACCGCTCTTCTCGCCCTCATCGTGGGCTTCGCGCTGACACTCGTCGCCTCGCCGGCCTTCGCGCACGACGAGCTGATCGGCTCGTCACCGGCGGCGGGCAGCGAGGTCGACGCCCTGCCGGCCGAGATCACCCTCACCTTCAGCGGCGTGCTCATCGACGGGGCGGGCACGACGCAGATCGTGGTCACGGATGCCTCCGGAGCCGACATCACGGGCGGCGATCCCGTGCTCGACGGCACGAAGGTCACCCAGCCGCTGGCGGCGTCCGCGGCGCCCGGCCTCGTCACGGTCGTGTGGCGGGTGGTCTCGAGCGACGGCCATCCGGTCTCCGACCAGTTCACCTTCACCGTCGCGGGCGGATCGGGCGCGTCCCCCGAGGCGTCGGCATCGGCGAGCTCTCCCGCCGCGACCTCGCCCGCCGCGGTCGCCCCGACGGGCACCGCACCCTCCCCGACCGAGTCGGCACCGGCCGACGACGCCGGTGACGGCGGCATGTCGCCGGCGGTCTGGATCGGCGCGGTAGTGGCGATCTTCGCCGCGCTCATCGCGGTTTTCCCCGCCACCTCGGCCGCGAAGCGCCGTCGCACCGAGGACTAGGCTGGAGGCATGCCTCATTACAACGTCGTCGTCCTCGGCGCCGGCCCCGGCGGCTATGTCGCAGCGGTCCGCGCCGCACAGCTCGGTCAGTCCGTCGCGATCATCGAAGAGAAGTACTGGGGCGGTGTCTGCCTCAACGTCGGCTGCATCCCCTCCAAGGCGCTCCTGAAGAACGCCGAGGTCGTGCACACCCTGAAGCACAAGGCCGACTTCTTCGGCATCTCGGGTGAGTTCACCGCCGACTACGGCGCGGCGTTCGACCGGTCGCGCGTCGTTGCCGACGGGCGCGTCAAGGGCATCCACTACCTGATGAAGAAGAACAAGGTCACCGAGTACGAGGGCCGCGGGCAGTTCACCGGCCCGAAGGCGATCACGGTGACGAAGACTGACGGTCAGACCGAGGAGGTCACGTTCGACAACGTGATCATCGCGACCGGCTCGACCGTGCGACTGCTGCCGGGCGTGACCCTGAGCGAGAACGTCGTGACGTACGAGGAGCAGATCCTCTCGCGCGAGCTGCCCGGCTCGATCGTCATCGTCGGCGCCGGTGCCATCGGCATGGAGTTCGCCTACGTCATGACGAACTACGGCGTGAAGGTCACGATCATCGAGTTCCTCGACCGTGCCCTCCCCAACGAGGACGCGGATGTCTCCAAGGAGATCGCGAAGCAGTACAAGAACCTCGGCGTCGACATCCTCGTCGCCACGAAGGTCGAGACCGTCGTCGACTCCGGCGACAAGGTCACCGTGACGTACTCCGACAACAAGACCGGGGAGAAGGGTCAGATCGAGGCCGACAAGGTGCTCATGTCCATCGGCTTCGCGCCGCGCGTCGAGGGCTTCGGGCTCGAGAACACCGGCGTAGCGCTCACCGACCGCGGTGCGATCGCGATCGACGACTTCATGCGCACGAACGTCGAGGGCATCTACGCGATCGGCGACGTGACCGCCAAGCTGCAGCTCGCACACGTCGCCGAGGCGCAGGGCGTCGTCGCGGCGGAGACCATCGGCGGCGCCGAGACCATGGCGCTCGGCGACTACCGCATGATGCCGCGCGCGACGTTCTGCTCGCCGCAGGTGGCCTCGTTCGGCTACACCGAGGCGCAGTACAAGGAGACCGGCCGCGAGTACAAGGTCGCGACGTTCCCCTTCATGGCCAACGGCAAGGCGCACGGCCTCGGCGAGCCGGTCGGCTTCGTCAAGCTGATCGCGGATGCCGAGCACCTCGAGCTCGTCGGCGGCCACCTCATCGGACCGGATGTCTCGGAGCTCCTCCCCGAGCTGACGCTCGCGCAGAAGTGGGACCTCACCGCGCTCGAGCTGGCGCGCAACGTGCACACGCACCCGACGCTGTCGGAGGCGCTGCAGGAGGCGTTCCACGGGCTCGCGGGCCACATGATCAATCTGTAACCTGGCACCCACACGACGAACGCCGCCCCATCGAAGCCGGGGGCGGCGTTCGCCGTTTGTGTGAGGTCAGAGCCCGAGGGCGCGAGCGAGCTTCGAGTCGGATGCCGCGGGGCGGGCCCCGGCCGCGAGCGCGATCCCGGTCGCGGCGGCGAGCAGCGCGGCGCGCGCGTCGGCGTCGCCCGGCGCGGCGGGTCCGAGCTCGAACTCCCACTCCCGCCAGGTCGTCTCCACGCCGCGGGTCTCGTCGAGGGCGGTGACGTGGTCGTCGACGAACTCGGCGACGACGGCTCCCGAGGCATCCCGCAGCAGGTACGCGTCGCGGCCGTTGCGGATGCGCGCGATGCGGCGGAGGGCGCCCGGCTCGGCAGCCGCGGGTGCGACCGGGGCGAGGGCGGCGACGAGGGCCGCGGACGCGGGGTCGTCGGGGCCGCCGAGCGGCCAGTGCTGCTCGACGCGGCCGCCCTCTGCGCCCTTCGGCCCCTTGATGTGCCAGCCCTCGTCGGGGCCGCCGGTGCGCCGCCGCACGGCATAGCCCGCGCGGCCGAGCGCGAAGCCGGGCACGTCGAAGTACTGCGCGTCGAGCTCCCGCCGCTCGGGCGGATCCACGGATGCCACGCCCGGAAGGCCCGCCCAGGTGGGGACGGCGAGATCGTCCGCGACGTCGAACGTCAGCTCGATCTCGAGCGAACGGCTCGGCTCGTCGCCGCGGACGACCTCGCCGCTCACGCCCGACTCACTGGTTGCGGTCGGCGTCGGGGTCGATGTCGTCTTCGGCCTCGAAGTAGTAGAAGTCGCTCGAGGTGGGCCCGTCGCCCTCCCCCGTGTTCTCCAGTCCGCCCTTGCGCATGTAGACGACCTGCGTCTCGCTGTAGGGCATGACCAGGGCATCCTCGGTCTCGTCGTCGAGCGGCAGGACCTGCCCGTCGAGGGGGCCGCCGTGAAGTCGTGCGATCGCCATCTGAACCTCCGTTGTATGGATGCCGCTAGCCTAACCGTCCCGGCTGGCGGCACCCGTCTCCGCGCCGCGCGTCATCGCGCGGCGCGGCACACCCCGCGTGCGTTCTCAGTGCGTGGGGAACCCGAGGCTGATCTGGCTCTCGCTCGGCTCGGGCCAGCGGGTGGTGACGACCTTGCGGCGCGTGTAGAACTGGAACGCCTCGGGTCCGTACATGTGCGTGTCGCCGAACAGCGAGTCCTTCCACCCGCCGAACGAGAACGCGCCGACCGGGACGGGGATCGGGACGTTGATCCCGACCATGCCGACCTCGATGTCGAACTCGAACTGACGCGCCGTCTTGCCGTCACGGGTGAAGACGGCGGTGCCGTTGGCGTAGCGGTTGTCGTTGATGAGCGCGACGGCCTCGTCGTACGACCCGACCCGCACGACCGACAGCACGGGACCGAAGATCTCCTCGTCGTAGACCCGCATGCCCGGGGCGACCTCGTCGACGAGCGAGGGTCCGATGAAGAACCCGTCGCCGTCGACGGCGAGCTCGCGCCCGTCGACGACGACGCGCGCGCCCTCGGCTTCCGCCCCGGCGACGAAGCCCGTGACCCGCTCGAGCGCGTCGCGGGTGATGAGCGGGCCCATCTCGACGCCGGGCTCGGTGCCGTCGCCGACCGTGACCGCAGGCATCCGTTCGGCGATCTTCGCGACGAGCGCATCGGCGACGTCGCCGACCGCGACGACGACCGAGACCGCCATGCAGCGCTCCCCCGCCGAGCCGTAACCGGCCGAGATCGCGGCGTCCGCCGCTGAATCCAGGTCGGCGTCCGGCATGACGATCATGTGGTTCTTCGCGCCGCCGAGCGCCTGCACGCGCTTGCCGTTCTCGGCCGCGCGCGTGTAGATGTACTTCGCGATCGGCGTCGACCCCACGAACGAGACGGCCCGGATGATCGGGTCGTCGAGGATCGCGTCGACGGCCTCCTTGTCGCCGTGCACGACGTTCAGGATGCCGGCGGGGAGCCCCGCCTCGGCGAACGCGTCGGCGATCCAGTTGGCCGCCGAGGGGTCGCGCTCGCTGGGCTTGAGGATCACGGCGTTGCCGGCGGCGATCGCCGTCGTCACCATCCAGAGCGGCACCATCGCGGGGAAGTTGAACGGCGTGATGCACGCGACGACCCCGATCGGCTGACGCACCTGGTGCACGTCGATGCCGCCCGCGACCTGCTCGGAGTACTCGCCCTTCAGGTGATGCATGAGCGACGTGCAGAACTCCACGTTCTCGAGCCCGCGCGTGACCTCGCCGAGGGCGTCGGGCACGGTCTTGCCGTGCTCCGCGGTGATGATGCGGGCGAGCTCCTCGGCGCGCGAGGAGATGATCTCGCGCAGGCGGAACATCACCTGCTGGCGCTTGCCGAGGCCCGTCGCGCGCCACCCCCGCTGCGCGGCCTGCGCCGTGCGGGCCGCCTCCTGCACGAGGGCAGCGGATGCCAGGGCCACCTCGCCCGTCTGCGCGCCCGTCGCCGGGTTGAAGACGGCGCCGGTGCGCCCGTCGGCGGCGACGCGTTCGCCTCCGATGACGTGCGGGATGGCGGTCAGGACGGGGGTGTCGATCGTGGTGCTCATGCGCGGGTTCCTTCGAGAGTGCGGTCGAGTGCGGGGTCGTAGCCGCGGAGCGTGCCGTCCGGCGAAGCCAGCTTCGCCACGAGCGTGCAGTCCTTGCCGCCGAGGCCCTCGTCGATGAGCTCGTCGAGCTGCGCGAGGGCGAGGCGGGCGGCGGGCAGGTTGACGCCGGTGGTGTCGCCGGCCTGGACGGCGAGTCCGCAGTCCTTGCGGGCCAGGTCGACGGAGAACGTCGGGTCGAAGTTGTTGTTGGCGGCCGACTTCTCGAGCACGCCCGGCACGGGGTACCAGGTGCGGAGCGGCCACGAGTCGCCCGACGAGACCCGCGCGACGTCCCAGAACGTCTTCGCGTCGAGGCCGAGCTGCTCGGCGAGCTGCGAGCCCTCCGACATCGCCATGACCCCGATGAAGAGCATCATGTTGTTGACGAGCTTCGCGGCGATCCCGGCGCCCGCCTCGCCGCAGGCGATGACATTGCCGGCCATCGGGTCGACGATCTCAGCAGCGCGGGCGACGTCGTCGGGCGCTCCCCCGAGCATGAAGGTCAGCGTGCCGGCTTCGGCGCCGGCGGTGCCGCCCGAGATCGGGGCATCCACGAAGGTGAGCCCGCGCGCCTCGGCCTCGCTGTGGCACCAGCGCGAGGTCTCGACGTCGACCGTCGAGGTGTCCATGAGCACCGTGGATGCCTCGGCGTGCGCGAAGATCCCGTCGTCGCCGCCGTAGACGGCGCTGACGTGCTCGGGCTTCGGCAGCGAGGTGAGGCACGCGTCGGCGCCGGCGAGCGCCGCGGCGACGGAGTCGACGACTTCGATGCCGTGTGCCCGGGCGGCGTCGGCCGCGGCGGGGTTGATCTCCACGCCGCGCACGGTGTGCCCGGCGGCGACCAGGTGCGCGGCCATGGGCACGCCCATCCGTCCGAGTCCGATGAAGGCGATGGTCGACATGGCTGCTGCTCCCTGCGTCGTCGAAGGTCGCCGCGCTCCTCAGCGAGTGCGGTCGCTCTCACTGTAGGCACGCCGGAGTGTGCAGATCAATGCACAGTCCGCCGCGAAATTTGCACTACGACTGTGCGCTGGTGCACACTAGGTGTACTGACCCAGATCGTTGTTGACGTAGGAGAGACCTCCGGGGTCGAGTTGGAGCTGTCTAAGTTCTTCAGCTCAAACGCACGGAGGTCTCTCTTGTCTCACGCTAATGCCCGGCTGACTCCGGCCGGCCGGTTGATCATGGTTCAGCGCATCCAGTCGGGGCGTGCGGTCGCGCATGTTGCCGCGGAAATGGGGATCTCCCGCACGACCGCGTGGCGGTGGTGGCGCAGGTTCCGGGAGTGCGGCCCGGCGGGCCTGATCGATCGTTCCAGCGTCGCCCGCTCCCACCCTCGCCAGACCAAAGCGTGCGTGGAGGCGAGGGTGCGGATCATGCGGCACCTCACTCGGCGTGGGCCGGTGTTCATCGCTGACAAGCTCGGCTTGCAGGCCTCAACGGTCGGTAGGGTGTTGCGCCGCCACCACGTGCCGTTGCTGCGGGAGCTGGACCCGGTCACGGGGTCCGTGATCCGCGCGACCCGCCGATCCGCGCAGCGTTACGAGCATGATCATCCCGGGTCCCTGATCCACGTTGATGTGAAGAAACTCGGCCGTATCCCCGACGGCGGCGGATGGCGTCTGCATGGCCGCGGGCAACGTCCTGCGCGCAAGCGGGGCCTGGGTTACGACTACGTGCACACCGTCATCGACGACCATTCCCGAGTTGCTTACGCGGAGATCCACGACGACGAGAAAGGCACCACCGCGGCGGGCGTCCTCGACCGCGCGATCGCGTTCTACGCGCGCCTCGGCGTCAAGGTCGAACGCGTCATCAGCGACAACGCGTTCGCTTACCGCCACTCGGCCGCGTTCAAGGCCGTGGTCGACGCGCACGGCATCCGACAGCGGTTCATCAAACCGCACTGCCCCTGGACCAACGGGAAAGTCGAACGCCTCAACCGCACCCTCGCCACCGAGTGGGCCTACGCCCGCCCCTGGAGCTCGAACGACGACCGAAAAGCAGGGTTGACGACCTGGCTCGACTACTACAACCTAGACAGGCACCACCTCGGCATCGGAGGCAAAACCCCCATCGACCGAATCAACAACGGTCGAGGTCAGTACAACTAGGCGGCATGTCCGCTCGGCCGTCCGACGCTCCCCCGGAGCTGCCCATCGAGGCGCTCATGACCTTCCTCTCGGTCGCGCGTCTCGGCCGCTACACCGCCGCCGGCGAGGTGCTCGGCGTCAACCACTCGACGGTGTCGCGGCGGATCGCGGCCCTCGAGACGGCGATGGGCGGCCGCGTGCTGGTGCGTACGGCCGGGGGCTGGGAAGTCACGGCGCTCGGGCGCCGCGCCGTCGCGGTCGCCGAGCGCATCGAGCGCTCGCTGCGCGAGCTCGTCGAGGGTGAGGGCGGCGACCTCGTGCACAGCATGGTGCGGGTGAGCGCGCCGGATGCCTTCACCTCGGTGTTTCTCGCGCCCGCGATGACGGCGCTGCGCGCCGAGCATCCGAGCCTGTCGGTCGAGCTCCTCTCGGCGACGCAGCGCGTGCGGCAGAACCGCTCGGGCGTCGACCTCGAGATCGTCGTCGGACGGCCGCAGGTGCTCCGCGCGTTCGCGACGCCGGTCTGCGCCTACGCGCTGCGGCTCTACGCGACGCCGGCGTACCTGGCCGACCACGGCGCCCCTGAGAGCGTGGCCGAGCTGTCGCGGCATCCTCTCGTCTACTACGTCGAGAGCTCGTTGCAGGTCGACGAGCTCGACCGGGCGCTGCAGGAGCTGCCGGGCTCACCCCCGTCGCTGCGATCGACGAGCGTGTTCGCGCACGTCGAGGGCGCCGCGGCGGGCGCCGGCATCGGGCTGCTGCCCGACTTCCTCGGCGACGCCGACCCGCGCCTCGTGCGGGTGCTCGACGGCGCCTACGCGCATCCGCTCGCCTATTGGGCCGTCGCGCGCGACGAGGGGCCACGCAACCCCGCGGTCGCGGCGACGCTCGATGCCATCACGACATACATCGCGTCGGTGCAGAGCGCGCACACGACGGTGGATGCCTCGTGAAGCCGTTCCTGCTGCTCGCCACCCGCGCCGAAGACGTGCCGGCCGACGAGGAGTACGAGCTCTTCCTGCGGTACACGGGCCTGCGCGAAGACCAGCTGGTGCGGCGACGGCTGGAGGCGGAGCCGCTCGGGCGGATCGACCTCGACGACTGGTCGGGCATCTTCGTCGGCGGCGGACCGTTCAACGCCTCCGATCCCGTCGAGGCGAAGTCGGCGGTGCAGCGGCGCGTCGAGGCGGAGATCTCGGGGCTGCTCGACGAGGTGATCGCGCGCGACTTCCCGTTCTTCGGCGCCTGCTACGGCATCGGCACGGTCGGGGCGCACGAGGGCGCGGTGATCGACGGGACGTATCGCGAGCCGATCAGCGTCGTCGAGGTGACGCGCACGGCCGCCGGGGCCGCCGACCCGCTCCTCGCGGAGCTGCCCGACACATTCGCCGCCTTCGTCGGACACAAGGAGGCGATCACGGTGTTGCCGTCGTCGGCGACCCTGCTCGTGCGGGGCGAGAAGTGCCCCGTCCAGATGTTCCGGCTCGGGCAGAACGTGTATGCGACGCAGTTCCACCCCGAGCTCGACGTCGAGGGCATCTCGACCCGCATCCGGGCGTACGCGGGTCACGGCTACTTCGCCCCGGGCGAGCTCGACCTGACCCTCGACGCGGTGCGGCGCCTGCCAGTCACCCACACCGGCACGATCCTCGCCGCCTTCACCCGCCGCTACGCCCGCTGACCGGGCGCGCGCGCCTCGCCGAGAGACCTCAGAGCACGGGTGGGGTGTGCCAGATGCGGGCGATGTAGTCGCGTATCGACCGGTCGGAGGAGAAGAACCCGCAGCGGGCGACGTTGAGGATCGCGGCGTGCGTCCAGGCATCCTGGTCCGCATAGGCGGCGTCGACCTTGGCCTGCTCGGCGATGTACGACGAGTAGTCGGCCAGCACCATGAACCGGTCGTCGTAGAGCAGGTTCGACACGATCGGCTCGAACACGCTCTTGTCGCCACCCGAGAACGCCCCCGACGCGATCAGGTCGATCGCGCGGCGCAGGTTCTCATCGGCCTGGTAGAACTCCGCGGGCTTGTACCCGCGCGCCCACAGCGCCTCGACCTCGGGCTCGCTCATGCCGAACAGGAAGAAGTTCTCGTCGCCGACGAGCTCGCGGATCTCGACGTTCGCGCCGTCGTCGGTGCCGATCGTCAGCGCGCCGTTGAGCGCGAACTTCATGTTGCCGGTGCCGGATGCCTCTTTGCCGGCCAGCGAGATCTGCTCCGACAGGTCGGCCGCGGGGATCACCCGCTCGGCGAGGGTCACGTTGTAGTTCGGCGTGAACAGAACCTTCAGGCGACCCTCGACGCGCGGGTCGGCGTTGACGACCTCGCCGACGGCGTTGATCAGGTGGATGATGCGCTTGGCCATCACGTAGCCGGGCGCGGCCTTCGCCCCGAAGATGAACGTGCGCGGCTGGATGTCCGACGCGGCGACCCGCCCCGACACGACCCGCTCGTACTCGGTGACGATGTGGAGCACCTTGAGCATCTGCCGCTTGTACTCGTGCAGCCGCTTGACCATGGCGTCGAGCAGGTGCCCGTCGCTGATCTCGAAGCCGTCACGGTCGCGCATCACCCGGTCGAGGCGGCGCTTGTTCGCCGCCTTCACCTCGGCGAACGCCGCGCGGAAGTCGGGGTTCTCGGCGTACGTCTCGAGCTCGCGGAGCCGCTCGAGGTCGGTCAACCAGCCGGTGCCGATGGCCTCGGTGATGAGGTCGGACAGCCCCGGGTTCGCGAGCCGGATGAACCGCCGCGGCGTGACGCCGTTCGTCACGTTCGTGAACTTGCCCGGGTAGAACTCGTTGAAGTCGGGCAGCACCTTCTCGCGCAGCAGCTGCGAGTGCAGCTTGGCGACGCCGTTGACCTTCGAGCTCGCGACGGTCGCGAGGTAGGCCATGCGCACCGAGCGGTCGGGGAACTCGCTGATGATCGACATGTTGCGGATGCGCATCTCGTCGTCGCCGTAGCGCTCGCGCACCTCGTCGAGGAACTCCTCGTTGATGCGGTAGATGATCTCGAGTTGGCGCGGCAGCAGGCGCCCGAGCAGGTCGACCGACCACACCTCGAGGGCCTCGGGCAGCAGCGTGTGGCACGTGTAGGCGAAGCACTTCTGGGTGATCGCCCACGCGGCATCCCACTCGAGCTTCTTCTCGTCGACGAGCACGCGCATGAGCTCGGGCACGCCGATCACCGGGTGCGTGTCGTTCAGCTGGAAGATGATGCGGTCGGGCAGGGTCGTGAGGTCGAAGTCGTCGGGCAGCTGCTCGAGGAAGTCGCCGATAGATGCCGCGGCGAAGAAGTACTGCTGCTGCAGCCGCAGTTCCTTGCCCTGCGGGGTGGAGTCTTCGGGGTAGAGCACCTTGGAGATGTTCTCGGCGTAGGTCTGGGCGCGGACGGCCTCTTCGTAATCGCCGGAGTTGAACACGCGCAGGTCGAACGAGTCGGTCGCCTTCGCGCTCCAGAGGCGCAGCGTGTTGACCCATCCGTTGAGGTAGCCGGGCACCAAGTAGTTGTAGGGCACCGCCTGCACGTGCCAGCCCGGCACCCAGCGCGAGCGCGGTGTGCCCTCGTCGTCGTAGGTCTCGGTGTGACCGCCGAAGGAGATGCGGCGGGATGCCTCGGGGTGCGGGAACTCCCACGGCGAGCCGAGCGTCAACCAGGCATCCGGCTGCTCCACCTGCTGGCCGCCCTCGAAGGTCTGCCGGAAGATGCCGTACTCGTAGCGGATGCCGTAACCGGTGTTGGGCACAGCGAGCGTCGCGAGCGAGTCGATGAAGCACGCCGCGAGGCGGCCGAGGCCGCCGTTGCCGAGGCCGGGTTCGACCTCCTGCGCGCGCAGTTCGTCGATGTCGATGCCGCACGCGGCCATCGCCTCGGTGGCGATGTCGGTGAGGCCGGAGGCGAGGAGGTTGTTATCGAGCTGGCGGCCGAGCAGGTATTCGGCGGACAGGTACGCGACGCCCTTGGACGGCTTCTCGCGCTGGCGGCGGAGGTCTTCGAGCCACCGCGCCATGAGGTAGTCGCGCACGGTGAGCGCGAACGCGAAGTAGCGGTCGGCGTCGTTGGATGCCGAGAGGGCGACGCCACGCTCGTGGTTGAGGTTCCGCAGGAACTGCCGAACGAATCCGTCGACCGAGCTCGCGGGCCCGGTGACCGGAGCGAGGGCGAGCGGGTGCGAGGCGCCGAGCGGGTGCGGGACCGCGGTGGTGTCGGCGGTCTCGGTGGCCGCCGAGGTCTCGGCGTGGGTTTCGGGCGTCTCGCCGGCGGTGGGTGAGCTGTCGGATGTTGTCACGTAAACGAAGGTACACACTGGCGGCCGACGATGTGACCGTACCCAGCCGGGAGAACTCGAGAATTTACATGGGCGTCACCGCGCTTCAACGTGCGGCCGCGGTGGGCGCCACTGTGGGCTGCGCTCGGCGTCGGTGCGCCGCCGCCGCCGTCGACGTCAGTGCGCGGCCGCGTTCGAGGCATCCCGCTCTTCGGCGAGCGCCGTGCGGGCCTTGTTCAGCTCGGTCGAGGCGGTGGCCACGGAGTTCTCGGCCTGCTGCACGCGGCGCTCGGCGAAGGTCTTCGCGCCGTAGCGCTCGCGCACGCGGTCGGCGTCTTCGCGCACGAGCGTGTAGATGTAGGAGCAGGCGAGGAGGATCACCTGCGACGACAGGTTGATCCACAGGAGCAGCGCGATGAGGCTCGCGAAGGTCGCCAGCAGCGGGTTCGAGATCGCGCCGCCGACGAACAGGCCGGACAGCTGCTGCAGCACGGTGAGACCCACCGCCCCGAGGAGCGACCCCGTCCAGAGGGCCTTGGCGGATGCCTTGACGCCCGACAGCACGCGGAAGACCATCACGATCGCGACGGCGTCGAGGAGGAACGTCAGGACGATCGCGAGGAGGCGGCTGCCCCAGCTGATCAGCGGGTCGTGCGCGCCGAGGCCGAACCAGGCGGCGACGAGTCCGAGACCCGCGGTGCCGAGCATCGTCGCCACGGCCGAGACGAGCAGCGCTCCCCCGACGCCGATCGCGAGGGCGAGGTTCCGGAGCATCACGAGCCAGAACGGCACGTCGTCGGTGGCCTCGTCGCAGATCACGCGGATCGCGGTGCGAAGCGACCCGATCGCGCCGATCGCCGCGCCGATGAGACCGACGGTGGCGATGATCCCCGCGATAGAGAGACCTGCAGGAGCCTGGATCGCGTCGAGCTCGATGAGACCCTCGTCGCCCACGAGGCCCGGCACGGCGCGGTTCACGGCGTCGATGAGCGCCTGCCAGGCATCCGGGTTTCCGGCCAGCCACAGCGCGGCCGCCGAGAACCCGAGGAGGACGCCCGCGAAGATCGAGAACAGGGCGCGGTAGGTGACGGCGTCGGCGAATATCGGGCCGCGCCGCTCGCTGTAGCGCAGGTACGCGCGGACGGGGGTCAGCGAGAGTGCCTTGGCGATGACGCGGCCGATGTCCATGCACGCCAGGATAGGGGACCGCGCCGGGGTGGGGCGTGGGGTTGACAGCGCCCCTCCCCGTCGGCGAGCGTCAGGAGGTGGGCATGAGCACCCACGTCGCACCGGAGAGAGCCAGCGACGAGTCCTCGCCTCCGGAGTACTGGCTCGAGTCGATCGTGACGATGCGCAACGACCCCTGCAGACGGGCGACGAAGTCTTCCAGCTGCGGCCTCGGGCCCTGGGCGCTCAGCGTCATCGGCACGCTGATCAGTGCGCCGCTCGACGGCGCCGTGACCTCCACCCCGGCCGGCGCCACGTAGGGTGCGGCGGCGTCGAAGCGGAGGTCTTTCACCATGACACCCGACGCGGCAGCCGCCGCATCGATCTGGTTGATGAGCTCCTGCTGCGCGCGGCTGGCGGGGATCTGCCGTTCGTTCTCGGCGAGGGCGGCCTTCCACTCGTCGAGACGCTTGTTATCGGCGGCGAGCGCGGTGTTCTTCGCCTGCTGCACGTCGTTGAGCTGCCGGAGTGAGGCGGTCTGCGCGTTCGCCGTGTCGATGCGATCGAGCTGCGGCTGGACGCCGAGCAGCCACCCGCCGAGCACCACGGCGACACCGAGCATGCCGATGACGATGAGGGTCAGTCGATGCTTGTCCATGATCACTCCCCCGCCGACGTCGCGTCGGCACCGTCGGTCGCCTCGGTCGTCTCCGTGCCGGTGGTGGGCGACGTCGTCGCCGCCTGTTCCAACTGCTCGTGAAGTGCGGTGAGCTTGTCGGCATCGAGGGCGTCGGTGCGCGCCGTGCCGCCGAGCGCATCGGCACCCAGCTGCACGACGCCGGTGATGAGGTACCCGGACTCGTTCGAGGCGACCGCCTCGACGGTGGCACTGACATAGCCCGTCAGGCGGCTCAACGCGTCGAGGAGAGGCGTCGGAGAGTCGAACCGCGCGGCGTTGGCCGTGAAGGAGATCTCGATGACGCCGGGGGCATCGAGTCCGGTCGACTCGATCGACGCCGCATCGTCGGCGACAACCTTGACGGTGATCGACTCGGTCGCCAGCGACACGTCGGCGGGGAGGACGGCATCCAGTTCGGTCATGAGGCGCGACCAGCGGGCCTCCGAGTACAGCGCGGCCAGTTCTGCGCCGTCGTACCCCCCGAGGTGCGCCTTGATCGAAGAGACCTCGCTGTACTTCTTCTGCTCGTTGAGCAGCACCTGCGCGCGCGTGCGTTCCGCCGACAGCGTGCTCTCGGCGCTCATCGCCAGCGCCGCCATGGCGAGGCCCGCGGCGACCACCGCGACCAGGAGTGCCAGCATGCCGGCCATGAGCTTGCGCTCGGTGGCGGCGTGACGGCGGCGTGCTTCGACGATCGGGGGAACGAGGTCGACGCGTGCGATGGCGTAGACCGGGGTGTGCGTCGGCGCGGGTTCGTCGAGTTCGACGTCGCTCGGATCGGGGCGGTGACGCTGACGGCGCTCGGTCATCTCGGTGGTCACTTGCGGGCTCCCTTCGCGCTGAGCGCGGCGGCTTTGCGCTCCGCTTTGGCGGACGTCTTCGCGGCCGGGCGCTCCGCCGTCTTCGCGGCGCGGGCGGCCTTGCGACCGGGCTTCGACGCCGTCTTGGCGCCGATCGCGAGCCCGAGGGGCGCGGCGAGCTCGAGAGCCCACTGGTCAATCCCACTGTCCCGCAGCTTCGGGCTCACCTCGAAGGGCGCGAACGGATTGCCGTAGATCGTGGGCACATCGAGCGCACGCGACAGGACGAGGGTCAAGCCGCCCAGGCGGCTGCCGCCGCCGGTGAGCACGACACTCGACACCGGAGCATGCGGATGCGCCGTGGCCCAGAAGCTGAAGGTGTTTCGGATGCTGTCGATGAGGCCAGCGACGTTCTCGCGCAGCACCGTCTCGGCGTCGATGTCGCGAGGGGTGGCCGCACCACCCTGCAGACCGCGCGCGATCTTGTCCTTCTCAGCCTCGACGAATCCGACGCCGAGGGCCCGCTCGATGCTGCGCGTGATGTCGTCGCCGCCGCTCGCGACGATGCGGACGAACTGCGGAGTGCCGGCGGTGGAGATCACGACGGTCGTGCTCGAGGCGCCGATGTTGATGATCGCCTGCGTTCCGCGCTGCGGCCCGGGCATGAGCCGCAGCAGCGAGAATCCCGCGAAGTCGATGGCGTCGATCGAGCGCCCGGAGCGTTCGATCGCGTTGACGGTTCCCTCGAGACTGCTGCGGACCGTCGCGACGAGCAGGCCCTCCTGCTGCACGCCCGATGCGCCCTCGATCGTGCGCAGCGGCAGGAAGTCGAGGATCGCGTCGTCGAGGTGGGATCGGCGAGCGACCGGACATCATGTGATGCCGGTCGACGTGAGGTAGACGCGCGCGATGGCGTCGCCGGCGAACACGCCGATCCACGCGCCCGCGATCATGAACGGACCGAACGGGATGCGCGACTTGCGAGTGGCCCGACGACCCAGCATCAGCAGCACTCCGACCACGCCGCCGAGGACGAATGCGCTGAACCCGCCCACGATGAGAGCCGCCCACCCCACCCAGCCGAGGAGCATGCCGAGGACGCCGGCGAGTTTGACGTCACCGAACCCCATGCCGCCCGGATAGCCGATCGCGAGCAGCCAGTACAGCGCGAAGAGCACCGCCGCACCGATGGCGGCGGAGAGCAGGCGGTCGTATTCGCCGGTGACGATGGATGCCAGGATCAGCAGGATCGCGGTGATCGGGTAACTCGGCAGCACGATCGCGTTGGGAAGTCGGTGATGGTCGAGGTCGATCAATGTGAGAGCGATGCCCACCGCCGCGAGGTAGAACAGCGCGGGCAGGAGAGCAGCCGGGTAGACGCCCGCGTAGGCGCCGAGCGCGACGAGAGAGAACGCGAGTCCGGTGCCCGCCTCGACCAGCGGATAGCGCACGGAGATCGCCGCGCCGCACGAGCGACACCTGCCCCGCAACACCAGCCAGGAGACGATCGGGACGTTGTCATCCCATGCAATCTCGTGCCCGCAGGCGGGGCACGACGACCGCGGCCGCACGATGCTCTCGCCTCGCGGCACGCGCCAGATGACCACGTTGAGGAACGAGCCGATCAGGGCGCCGAAGACGAACGCGAGCGCCACCCCCGCCCAGAGCGGGATCAGGGGATCGGTCATCGGGCGGCACCGTTCGCCAGGAAGGCGGCCGCACTCTCGACCCAGGTCGTGACGCCGTACGTGGTCGTCACGGGGTTGAGGAACTTCGGCGGCGCCTTGAACTTGAACCTCTCGTCGTAGGTGTACGCCTTCACGTAGCCATTGTTGAAGGAACCCCCCGAGGTGGTGCCGACGGGCCCGCGGTACTTCTGGGCGATTGCCCCCAGGACGGTGAGATCGCCGCGCTTGCCGCCCTGGGAGTAGTTCTGCACCTGGAAGGTGTGCGCGACCGAGAGGATCGCCGCGTTGATCGTGCGGTTCTTTCCGAGCAGAGGCTTCTTCGAGCTGTCGCGCGGGTTGAAGACCCAGACGGCGTTGTTTCCGACGAGCCCGAGGATGTCTTCCTTCGCGTCCACATAGGTGATGTCACCGCACTCGTCGGGCGCTGACCCGACCGAGGCCGCCGCATTGCCGATGCGGGTCATCTTGGTGAAAGGCGACTTGATGGTGACCGTCCCGTTCGCGGTGAAGGTGAACTGGGTCGGTCCGGTGTACAGGCATCCCGGGCGGGGGACGTCGCTGTCCTCCAAGTCGGAGCGCGTCTCCTTCTTGAGCTCGGAGTTCGTCGCGGGCATGCCGATCACGCCGTCGCTGCGCGTGGGGTATCCCGCCAGTGCGAATTTGGTCTCCGCGCATCCCGAGCCGTTCACGGTGATCGGCGACTTCGTGTTCGCGGTCGTCACCGTCCCCTCGAACCGGGTTCCGCACGTGCGGATCGTGTCGTTCGAGTGGACGGGGCCGGTGATCACGTCTCCCGAGGCGAAGGTGATCTCGTTGCAGTCGCTGGCCGTGCGCGTCTCCCACGCGTACTTGAGGACCGTCCGCGTGTCCGGATCCTTGTAGCAGCCTTTGTCCGGCTTGCCGACGATGTCGGGGTCCTGCACCTCGTAGTCGGTGAAAGAGAGGAAGTCGATGAAGCCCTGCTGCTTGAGATCGGCCGTCACGGTGCGTGTGACATCGCCGACCTTGCCGGTCGAGCGCACCCGGATCCGCCCACTGGTCGCGTACGTCGAGTTGTCGACCTCGTATCGGAACTGTGCGCGGCCGCCGCTGCCATTGACCGCGCCCCACGTGCCGGTCACCCCGATGCCGAACGCCGGGTTGGCGTTCGATCCGCTCGGCGCCACCAACACGCTGCCGCTCTCCTTCGAGAACGGCGCGGCGGAGTTGCCGAAGCGGTAGTAGCTCGTGTCGGCGGACAGTCGGGACTGGTACTCGTCGACGCCGGCATACGCGGCGGCGAGGGCGGCGTTCCAGTCGGCATCCTTCGACGCTTGGCGCGCGCCGTTGACCGACACGACCACGAGGATGGCCATGAGCATCGACAGCACCATTCCGACCGCCATGACCATCACGAGCGCAGCTCCCCGATCGCTCGTCTCGAGCGGGTCCTGCTTCACCGAACCGGACGACATCACTTGACCTCCACGCGCGCAACACCGAGGTTCGGCAGACCAACCATGTTCTGAATCGCGACCGGCGCCGTCCTGCCGCTTCCGTTCGCCTGCACCTGCATCGTGATCTGCACACTCGCGATGTTGCGACGCTGATCCTCGCTGAGGCTCGCGCCGGCCGCCGGCGTCAGCGCTGCCCCGTCCTTGTCGAAGTACCTGAAGAGGGGACGGGTCTTGTCCGGTGCCAGCAGCGAGCGCGCGATGGTCCGCGCGGAAGCCGGCGAGTCCCTGAACTTCCAGTAGATCTTGAGGTAGCGATCTGCGGCCCACCGCGTCTCGACGAGTTCGTTCGCCGAGTTCCGACCGAACGACACCTTGACGGGCGCGGGATCCTTGGAGCTCTCGGCATCGATGAATGCCGCCATCTCGATCTTCCCCGCGCCGGCGTACGCGAACACCGGAGTGTTCGCGGTCTTGCCGGACTCCGGCAGTTCGGTGCCGGCACGCACGACGCGGGTGACCTCGTTCATCGCCGTCGACGCCATGCGCGCACTGTCCGTCGCGCCCTCCTCATCGGTGAACACGCGGGAGGTGGTCACGAAGACCGTGGCGACGAGCGCGATGAGGATGCTGGAAACACCCATCGCGACGAGGAGCTCGAGAAGAGTCAGGCCGGCATCGGAACGGCTGGAGCGGGGGCGCATCATCGCGCCACCCGTGGGTCGAGGGTGACGCGGTCTCCGCTGATCGTGCCCGGGGTGAGAAGGCTGATCCCCGCTCCGATCAGCGTCGACTTATCTCCGGCGGAGCCTCCGCGATAGATGTTCCAGGTGCCGTACGGCAACGCGATCGTGGCGCCATTCGAGACGACGACGTCGGCGAAGGTGAAGGTCATCAGGTTGGGCGTCTTCGTGCCGGGGGTGGTGACGGCGAGGCATCCGGGGTCGGCCGTCCCGACGCCGCCGGTGCCGATCCCGTGCGCGTCGCGCACGGAGCGCTTCAGCGGCAGCACGTAGGTGCCCTGCGTGGCATCCGGAAAGATCGACGTCCGCCACCTCGACAGGCCGATGCGCGCCTCGACCCGCACCGAGCCGAACCCGCGCCGCGGCCGCGGGATCTCACGGATCTGCTCGCTGAGCTCGGTCGGCAGCGCGACAAAGATCCACTCCTGCTCGCGTGCCTCCCACCGGAAGATCTCGCCCTCGAATTCGATCTGCACGCGGCCAGCGTAGGCCAGGCCGACGACAGGCATCCCGCATCCGGGCACGCCAAAGGGGGCCGGGTATGCTCCCCCGGCCCCCTCGGCACCCCTGACGGGGTGACCAGAACGGTCACCCCTCGCGGGGCGGCTTTCGTCAGGCGTTCGTCTTGCGGCGCCCGCCCTTGGCTGCCTTGGCGGTCTTCACGGTGCCGGTGACGGCATCGCTCTCGACCTCGGCGCCCGCACGGGCGGCCCGCACCTCGGCGAACGACGTGCCGTAGTACGCCGCCTCCATGAGGGTCTCCATGTCGGCGATCATCGGCATGCGCGGGTTCGCCGGCGCGCACTGGTCGCCGTACGCGGCCATCGCGAGGTCGTGCAGACCCGAGATGAACGTCGTCTCATCGACACCCTGCGCCTGGAACGACCGCTCGATGCCGACCTTGTCGCGCAACTCCTCGACGGCCCGCGCGTAGCTCTCCACACCCTCTTCGGGAGTCGAGGCCGGCAGACCCAGGTGCTTCGCGATCTCCTGGAAACGCTCGGGCGCGATGTAGCGCTCGTACTTCGGCCACGCGTTCAGCTTCGTCGGCACCTGGCCGTTGTAGCGGATCACGTGCGGCAGGTACACCGCGTTCGTGCGGCCGTGCACCAGGTGGTACGTCGCACCGGTGACGTGCGCCATCGCGTGCACGATCCCGAGGAACGAGTTGCCGAACGCCATACCCGAGATGGATGCCGCGTTGTGCATCTTCTCGCGGGCCTTGATGTCGTCGGCATCCGTCGACCCGGGCTGCGCCTTCGCCGACCGCTCGATGTTCTCGAAGATCAGCTTGATGGCGTGCAGGCACAGGCCGTCGGTGTAGTCGTTCGCGTACACCGAGACGAACGCCTCGGTCGCGTGGGTCAGCGCGTCGAAGCCGGCATCGGCGACCAGGAATCCCGGCAGCACACGGGTGAGCTCGGGGTCGATGATCGCGACCGACGGGGTCAGCGCGTAGTCGGCGAGCGGGTACTTCATGCCCGTCTCGTCATCCGTGATGACGGCGAACGGCGTCATCTCGCTGCCGGTGCCCGACGTCGTCGGGATGCAGACGAGCTTCGCCAGCTTGCCGAGCTCGGGGAACTTGAACGCGCGCTTGCGCACGTCGAAGAACTTCTCGCGCATGTCGGAGAACTCGACCTCGGGGTTCTCGTACAGCAGCCACATCACCTTCGAGGCATCCATCGGCGAGCCGCCGCCGAGCGCGATGATCGTGTCGGGCTGGAACTGACGCATCAGCTCCGCGCCCGCCTTCACCTCGGACACCTTCGGCTCGGGCTTGACCGTGTTGATCAGCTGCACCTGCACGCGGTCCTCGCGGCGGTTCAGCACGTCCATGATCTTGTCGACGTAGCCGAGCTTGGTCATCGTCTCGTCGGTGACGATCGTGACCCGCTCGACACCGCGCATGTCGCTGAGGTAGCGGATGGCGTTCGGCTCGAAGTAGGTCTTCGCGGGGATCTTGAACCACTGCAGGTTGTTGTTGCGACGACCGATGCGCTTGACGTTCAAGAGGTTCACCGCCGAGACGTTGTTGGAGACCGAGTTGTGACCGTACGAGCCGCAGCCGAGGGTCAGCGACGGCATGAAGGCGTTGTAGATGTCGCCGATGCCACCGAGCGCCGACGGGCTGTTCTCGATGATGCGGACGGCCTTGACGACCTTGCCGAACTCGGCGATGACGTCCTGGTCGTTCGAGTGGATGGCACCCGAGTGGCCGAGACCGTCGAAGTCGACCATCTGGCGGGCCAGATCGATGCCCTCGGCGGGGCTCGAGGCACGCAGCACCGCGAGGACGGGGGCGAGCTTCTCGCGCGTCAGGGGCTCCTGCGGACCGACGCCGGTGACGTCGGCGAGGATGATCGAGGTGTCCTCGGGAACGCTGAATCCGGCGTGCTCGGCGATCCACTGCGGGCTCTGGCCGACCACAGCGGGGTTGAGCTTCGCGCCGGCGCAGTTCTCACTGTCGGCGGTGACGCCGAAGATGAACTCCTCCAGCATCCGCTTCTCGTCGGCGTTGGCGCGGTAGGCGTGCAGGCGCGCGAACTCGGCGAGCGCCTCTTCGGCGATCGGCTCGTCGAGGATGACGGCCTGCTCGCTCGCACACACCATGCCCATGTCGAACGACTTCGACAGCACGATGTCGTTGACGGCGCGACCGACCTTGGCGGTGCGCTCGATGAAGGCGGGCACGTTGCCCGCGCCGACGCCCAGGGCCGGCTTGCCGCACGAGTAGGCGGCGCGCACCATGGCGTTGCCGCCGGTGGCGAGGATGAGCGCGACACCCGGGTGGTTCATGAGGGCGCCGGATGCCTCCATCGAGGGCTCCTCGATCCACTGGATGCAGTTCTCCGGGGCGCCGGCGGCGACGGCCGCGTCACGGACGATCTTCGCCGCGGCGACGGAGCAGTTCTGCGCCGACGGGTGGAAGCCGAAGATGATGGGGTTGCGGGTCTTCAGCGCGATGAGCGACTTGAAGATCGCGGTCGAGGTCGGGTTCGTGACCGGGGTCAGCGCGCAGATGACGCCCACCGGGTCGGCGATCTCGGTGATGCCGGTGATCTCGTCGTGGCTGATGACGCCGACGGTCTTCTGGTTGATGATCGAGTTCGTCACGTGCTCGCACGCGAACATGTTCTTCACGGCCTTGTCTTCGAAGAGGCCACGCTTGGTCTCTTCGACCGCCATGACGGCGAGGTCGCCGTGATGGTGCAGTGCGGCGACCGACGCCTTCTTGACGATGTGGTCGACCTGCTCCTGGGTGAAAGATGCGTACTCTGCGAGCGCGGCTTGTGCGCCTTCGACCAGAGCATCGATCGAGGTGGACATTAGGGGTTCTCCTACCCGGCGCGGACGCGGTGTCCGCGTCATCGCTTTCCGGGTCCGAGGGCTCTCGGGCCTGTCTTGCCTCCAGTATGACACATGTGGTCTGACCACACAAGAACCGTGCTCGCCGCGTTCGTGCTCGTCGGCGAGGCGCGCCTCGTCGGCGACGCCGTCGAGCAGCGGACGCTCGCGGCGTTCACCTGATCCGGGGCGCCGACCAGGGCACCGTCGCCTATCTGGCCCTCCCCGCCCTCATGGCGTGGCTCGACGCGCATCATCTCTGAGCGGGCTCTGCACCCGACGGGGGAACGCGGACAGCAGCGGCGACCGGCCCGCAGCCACTCGGGCGCGGTCGATCAGGTGCGCAGCCGCTCGGGCGCGATGCCCAGAAGGCCGGCGACCGCACGCTGGGCAAGCCCGCGCCGGTCGGGTTGCGCACCCCACCGGACGAGCGAATGCGCGTTGAGTCCGTCGATGATGGCGAGCAGATGCCAGGCGGTGGCGTCGGCATCGCCGGGGGCGAAGACCCCGGCATCCATCCCTCGGCCGACCTCGGCGGCGAGCACGCGCTGCCAGTCATCCATCTCGCTCCGCACCCGCGCGGCGAGCGTCTCGGCATGCGCGCCGAGGCCCCACGCCTGCACCCAGACGAGCGTGATGTCGGTGCGGGACCCGTCGAGGAGGGTCTCCAGCAGCACGCCGATGCGCGCGGCCGGATCGTCGACGGCGGCGATGAGGGCGGTGAGTTCGGCGAGCTCGGCGCTGACGAGGGCGCCGAAGGCGTCGGCGACGAGCGTCTCCATGCCGTCGGTGTGGTGCGCCACGAGTCCGGGGGCGACGCCGACGCGACGCGCGACCGCACGGAGCGTCACGGCGTCGAGCCCCTCCTCGAGCGCGATATCCCGCGCGGCGGCGGCGAGCTCCGCACGCCGCTCCTCGGGTGCCTTCCGCACGCGACGGGCAGTTGACGTCTCGCTCATGGCTCGGTACGCTCCCACCTGTTGATCAGATGATCAATACGCTACCGCAGGTCCCGGACGATCTGCCACTGGCAGCAGAGGAGATCCCATGGTCTGGCGCATGCCCGCTGAAACCGCGCCGCATGAGCGCATCTGGATGGCCTTCCCGGTGGAAGGCGTCACGCTCGGCGACACCGCAGCGCTCCGCGAGGAGGGGTACGCCGCGTGGACGGCGGTGGCGACCGCCGTTGCCGCGCGCACACCTGTCGCGATCCTCGTCGACCCGACCGAGGTCGCCCGCGCGAGGCGCATGCTCCCCGGCGAGGTCGAGATCGTCGAAGCGCCCGTCGACGAGTACTGGATGCGCGACCACGGCCCTACGTTCGTCGTCGACGACGAGACGGGCCGCCTCGGCGCCGTGGATTGGATCTTCAACGGCTGGGGAGCGCCCGAGTGGGCGCAGTGGCAGAAGTCTGCCGGCCACGCCCGGCTCATCGCGGACGCAGTCGGTGCCGAGATCGTGCCGTCGCTGCTCGTGAACGAAGGCGGTGGCATCCACGTCGACGGCGAGGGCACCGTCCTTCTCACCGAGACCGTGCAGCTCGACCCGCGGCGCAACCGCTACGCGGACCGCGCGCGCGTCGAGGCGGAGATGGCCCGCACGCTCGGCGCGACGACGGCGATCTGGCTGCCGCGCGGCCTCACCCGCGACTACGACGAGTTCGGCACGAACGGACACGTCGACATCGTCGCGACGCTCGCGTCCCCCGGCCGGCTGCTGCTGCACGATCAGCGCGACCCCGCCCACCCCGACCATGCGGTCACGCGCGAGCTGCGCGAGCTCCTCGCGGCGCAGACGGATGCCGCGGGCCGCCGCCTCGAGATCATCGATCTGCCGGCCCCGACGACCCTCCGCGACGACGAGGGCTTCGTCGACTGGAGCTACGTCAACCACCTCGTCACGAACGATGCCGTCATCGCCTGCGGTTTCGGCGAGCCTGCGGCGGATGCCGCGGCCGCCGACATCCTCGCCGGCGCCTACCCCGGCCGCGAGGTCGTGACCGTCGACGCACGACCGATCTTCGCGCGCGGCGGCGGCATCCATTGCATCACCCAGCAGCAGCACCGCCTCCTCACCGCGGGGGACGCACGATGATCGACGTCGTCGAGGCCACGATCGCCGACCTGCGCGACGCGCTCGAGAGCGGACGCACGACCGCGGTCGACCTCGTCCGCGCCTACCTCGCCCGCATCGACGCCTACGACGCGCCGGGCACCGTCACTGCGCTGAACGCCGTCGTCGTGCGCAATCCTGACGCGCTCGCGGAGGCCGAAGCATCCGACGCGCGGCGCGCCGGCGGTCGCGTGCGCGGGCCGCTGGACGGCATCCCCTACACGGCGAAGAACTCCTACCTCGTCCGCGGCCTCACGGCGGCGGCGGGCTCCCCCGCGTTCGCCGATCTCGTCGCGCAGCGCGACGCGTTCACGATCGAACGGCTGCGCGCCGGCGGCGCTATCTGCCTCGGGCTCACGAACATGCCCCCGATGGCGAACGGCGGCATGCAGCGCGGTGTCTACGGCCGCGCCGAGAGCCCGTACAACGCGGACTACCTCGCCGCACCCTTCGGATCAGGGTCGTCGAACGGCTCGGGCACCGCCACTTCGGCGAGCTTCGCAGCGTTCGGCCTCGGCGAGGAGACGTGGTCGAGCGGACGCGGCCCTGCCTCGAACAGCGCCCTGTGCGCCTACACACCCTCGCGCGGTGTGATCTCGACGCGCGGCAACTGGCCCCTCGTGCCGACGATGGACGTCGTCGTGCCGCACACGCGGACGATGGCCGACCTGCTCGAAGTGCTCGACGTGATCGTCGCGCCCGACGCACAGACCCGCGGCGACTTCTGGCGTGCGCAGCCCTGGGTCGCGCTGCCGGAGGCCGCCGCCGAGCGACCTGCGTCGTATCCCGCGCTCGCGGGCGAGGCAAGCGTGCGTGGCCTGCGCCTCGGCATCCCACGGATGTACATCAACGCCGACGACGCGCCGGACGGCGTCGGCATCGGCGGACCTACCGGCCGACGCATCCGCACGCGGGCGAGCATCGTCGCGCTGTGGGCACAGGCTCGCGACGACCTCGAAACCGCGGGCGCCGAGGTCGTCGAGGTCGACTTCCCGGTCGTGTCGAACTACGAGGGCGACCGCCCGAACACGCCCACGCTCGCAACCCGCGGCCTCGTCTCGCGCGAGTATCTGCGGCGCGAGATCGTGGACCTCTCGGCGTGGGCGTGGGAGGACTTCCTCGCGGCGAACGGCGACCCCGACCTTCACACCCTCGCCGACGTCGACGGCGCGGGCATCTTCCCGCAGCCCGAGGGCGCGCTCCCCGACCGCTATACGGGCTTTGAGGACGACATCGCCGACTATCCCGCGTGGGTGCGCGCACACCCTGGCGCCGATCCGTGGCGCACGATGCCCGAACTCGCCGAGGGCCTCCGCGCACTTGAGGAGACCCGCCGCATCGACCTCGAGACCTGGATGGACGATCTCGGCCTCGACGCCGTCGTGTTCCCCGCGGTCGCCGACGTCGGCGAGGCGTCGATGGATGTCGATGAGCGTGCCGCTCAGCGCGGCTGGCGCAACGGCGTGTGGGTCGCGAACGGCAACCTCGCGATCCGTCACCTCGGCATCCCGACCGTAACCGTGCCGCTCGGCATGATGACTGACACGCGGATGCCCGTCGGCCTCACCTTCGCGGGGCGCGCCTACGACGACACCGCTCTGCTCGCGCTGGGTGCCGCGTTCGAGGCGCTCGGCGTGCGCCGACAGCCCCCGCCGCGAACGCCCGCGCTGGGCGGCGGGACCACGACCTCCACGATCCCCGAAGGAGACGAACGGTGACCCGTCCGAACGACACGCGCATGCACGACGTCACCGACGAGACCCGCGCGATCGTGGACCTCGTCCTCGACTACTCGCGTGCGCGACTGCTCTCGGAGGACACACCGCTCGACAAGCCGCTGCCACCGGCGGAGCTCACCCGCCTCGCGGGACGCACGATCGACGAGCGCGGCATCGGCGCCACGAAGGCGCTCGGCATCTTCGAGCACGTCCTCGCGCCCGCCTGCATCACGACCGACGATCCGCGCTACCTGTCGTTCATCCCCAGCGCGCCCACGAAGGCCGCAGCGGCGTTCGACCTCGTCGTGTCGGCGAGCGCGCTCTACGGCGGCTCGTGGCTCGAGGGCGCCGGCGCCGTGCACGCCGAGAACGAGGTGCTGCGCTGGCTCGCCGCCGAGTTCGGACTGCCGGCCGGCGCCGGTGGCGTGTTCGTGCAGGGCGGGACGCTCGGGAACCTCTCGGCGCTCGTTGCCGCCCGCGAGGCCGCGCGCGACCGGCTCGAGGCCGCCGGCGCCGCGCGGCCGGACCGCTGGCGGGTCGTCTGCAGCGTCGAGGCGCACTCGTCGATCGCGTCGGCGGCCCGCGTCATGGACGTCGAGGTCGTCGGTGTGCCCGTCGGCGACGACGGCACCCTCCGCGGCGACGCCGTGCGGGCGGCTCTCGACGAGCACGGCGACAGCGTGTTCGCCGTCGTCGCCACCGCGGGCTCCACCAACTTCGGCATCGTCGACGACATCGCGTCGATCGCCGACGCCGTGGCGGGCAGCGGCGCGTGGCTCCATGTCGACGGCGCCTATGGCCTCGCCGCCATGCTCTCCCCCGCTTCACGGCACCGCTTCGCAGGGGTCGAACGCGCCGACTCGCTCGTCGTCGACCCGCACAAGTGGCTGTTCGCGCCGTTCGACGCGTGCGCGCTCATCTACCGCGACCCCGATCTCGGCCGCCGCGCGCACACGCAGCACGCCGAATACCTCGACACGCTCACCGAGACCAGTGACTGGAGCCCGTCCGACTTCGCCGCGCACCTCACGCGCCGCCCGCGCGGCCTGCCCCTCTGGTTCTCCCTCGCGACCTACGGCGCCGCCGTCTATCGCGAGGCGATCACGGGCGCCGTCGACCTCGCGCAGCAGATCGCCGACGAGATCGAGCGCCGCGACGAGTTCGTCCTCGTGCGGCGCCCGCAACTCGGCGTCGTCGTGTTCGAGCGCGTCGGCTGGCAGAAGGCAGATTACGACCGCTGGTCGGCGCGACTGCTCGACGAGCAGCACGCGTTCGTGACGCCCTCGAGCCACGCCGGCCGCACGAACGCGCGCTTCGCGATCCTCAACCCCCGCACGACGTACGAGGACCTCATCGGAATCCTCGCGACCATGCCCTGAGCGGACTGCACTCCGGCCGCATGGGATGCCACGGCGCCGAGCCGCGCCATCCGCTCGGCCGCGCGCAGCACCTGCGCTGGGTGCCGCCCTTTCTCGCTGACGCCGCACTCGGGCGCCATCCTTCAGCATTACTGAAGCTTCGCTATACTCGGCGCCATGCTCGCTCTCGCCATCGTCATCATCACCGCTGCGCTGATCTTCTACAGCATCGGCGTCTGGGCCGAGCGCATCCAGCGCACCTTGACGTGGTGGCACGCCGCGATGTTCGCCCTCGGGCTCGCGTGCGACCTGACCGGCACGATCCTCATGACGCGCATCGCCGCTGACGAGCGGGCGGACGGAATCGCACAGAACGCCGCCGGCGCGATCATGGCGTGGTCGGGCACCGCGGCGATCGCGCTGATGGCCGTCCATCTGCTGTGGGCGGTGGTCGTCCTGCTGCGAGGTCGCGAGAGTGAGAAGACCGCCTTCCACCGCTTCAGCATCGTCGTGTGGGCGATCTGGCTCGTCCCGTACATCGCGGGCGCGGCCAGCGCGATGGCCGGCTGATCCGGCGTCAGGGACGCAGGAGCACCTTGCCGATGCGGCCGGGCGTGAAGTTCTCGCGCGCGGCGGATGCCGCGTCGTCGAATGCGTGCACGGCCGACACCGGCAGTGAGAGCGATCCCTCCGCGACGCGCGTGATGATCTCGCCGATGAGCGCGGCCCGTCGCGCGGGCTCCATCGCCGCGCTCACCTTGCTCCCCCAGAATCCCTTCACCGCGATTTGCCGGAAGATGATGTCGCCGGATGAGAGCTCCATCGTCGGCGACGCCATCGCGCCGAAGACGACGAGCGTGCCGTTCTCGGCGAGGAGCGACAGCACGTCCCCGCTCGCCGCGCCACCCACCGAGTCGACGCCCGCGACGATTGGCGCGCCATCCGTGATCTCGAGGGCGCGCTCGCGCCAGCCCTCCCGGTCGGTCGCGACGACGCTTTCGATGCCCGCCGCGGCGAGCTCTGCGACGCCTTCGGCACGACGAACGAGGCCGAGCACGTGGACGCCGCGAGCCTCGGCCAACTGCGCGACGAGACGACCGACGGCGCCATTGGCGGTGTTCTGCACGATCCACTGGCCCGGCTCCACGGCCAGGTATTCGAGCAAGCTCAGGGCGCTGAACGGCATGGACACGAGCTGCGCAGCGGCCTCGTCGGCGATACCGTCGGGCACCGGGATGAGCGCGGCGGCGGGAGCCACGAAGTACTCGGCCCACACTCCGAAGGTGCCTCCGGTGACGACGCGCTGCCCGGGCAGCAGCGTCGTGACACCCTCGCCCACGGCATCCACGACGCCGAGCGCCTCCGTCCCGGAGCGCGCCGGAAGCTCGGGCTTGTACCCGTAGGTGCCGCGGATCGTCCACAGATCGTGATTGTGGATAGGGCTGAGCAGGGTGCGCACACGCACCTGTCCCGGCCCAGGTTCCGGCGTCTCGACATCCGCGAGGTGGAGGACATCGGAGGGGTCACCGAAGGTGTCGTGGACGAGCGCGCGCATGCGTGACTTCTTTCTGCTGAGGAGCGAGGAGTGGGGGCGCGGCCGGCTCAGACGAGCAGGCCGATGACGGTCGCAACGACGGCGAGGAGCGGCAGGAAGCCCTGCGTCACGGCCGCGCGACGCTTGTCGGGAGAGCTGAGCAGGAGCACGAGCGCGGCGGCGAGCATCGACCCCGTCCCCGTGAGCACGAGCGTCAGGCCGACCGCGGCCGCGCCCGTGGCCGTCACGACGATGCCGAGGAGCGTCGCGATCGCGAGGAACAGGTTGTAGAACCCCTGGTTGAACGCGAAGGCGCGCGTCGCCTCGCGCTCGGAGGTGGGAACGCCGAACGTCTTCCGCGCCTGAGGTCCGTCCCAGGCGAGCGACTCCATCCAGAAGATGTAGACGTGCAGCAGGGCGGCGAGCGCGGCGAAGACGAGTCCGGCGACGATCATGGGTGCTCCTCGATGTGGATGCCGGTTAATGTACCGACCGATCCAATATATATTGGAACGGTCATTACGCAAACGGAGGCACCGGTGGGGCGCACGCGCACGTTTGACGAGTCGGACGCGACCCGTTCGGCGCTCGGCGTGTTCTGGGGCCAGGGGTTCGATGGAACAGCCGTCCCCGATCTCGAAGAGGCGACGGGGTTGAGTCGCTCGAGCATCTACCACGCTTTCGGCAGCAAGCGCGGCCTGTTCGACGCGGCCGTATCGGCTTATCTCGAGCAGGTCGTCCGGCCGCGCCTCGCTCCGCTGCGCGCGGATGCCGTGGCATCCGACGCGCTCGCCGAGTACGTGCGGGGTCTTCGTCGCGTGATGGCGGAACCGACGCTGCCGCTCGCTGCACACGGCTGCTTGCTGCTGAATGCGGCCACGGCGCCCGTGGGGACCGATGCGGGGCTCCGCGAGGTCATCCGCGACTATCGGGAAGAGCTCGCCGCCGCGATGCAGCGGGGGGTTGAGGCCGCCCGGCCCGACCTCGACGCGGCATCCGTCGCAGCCCTCGCTACAGCCTGCACGGCGCACATCGTCGCCGCGATGACCCTGGTGCGCGTCGACGCCGACGGCGCGTGCGAACTCCTCGACAATGCGCTCACGCTGCTGAGTTGAGTGGTGGACCTTCTCGGCACCGTGGCTTCGGTCGGTACTCGCTGACCCTCCCCCGCGGGCTCACCACGTCCGACTGTTCTGTCCTCGGCCACTAACATTCGAGCATGCGTGAAACCTCTGGGATCGTGCGGCCGACGCTCTCCGTGCAGCCCGACGTTCGCGTTCTCGGCGCCCGCGAACACAATCTGCAGGATGTCGACCTCTCGGTGCCGCGCGATGCGACGGTCGTGTTCACCGGAGTGTCCGGCTCGGGAAAGTCCTCGCTGGCGTTCGGGACGCTGTATGCCGAGTCCCAGCGACGCTATCTCGAATCGGTGGCACCGTACGCCCGCCGTCTGATCGATCAGGCGGGAGTGCCCGATGTCGACTCGATCACGGGGATGCCGCCTGCGGTCGCGCTGCAGCAGCAGCGCGGTGGTGGCAACGCCCGATCGACCGTGGGCAGCATCACCACGTTGTCGAGCTTGATACGGATGCTGTACTCCAGAGCCGGGGACTACCCGGACGGGCAGCCGATGTTGTATGCGGAGGACTTCTCCGCGAACACCGTCGAAGGGGCCTGCCCGGAATGTTCAATCGCCGCCGACAGGTCAGGAACGAGCACGCCCGCCTCCTCGAACTCCGCACAGCATTCCCTCCCCAGCTGCGCGCTTGGAGTGGCGCCGGCCGGAGCATCGGTGGCCAGCGAAGTTCGCAGCTCGGGAGCATCAGCGCTTGAGTTCGATCTCGTCGGAGGCCTCGTGACTGATCAGCGTGGCGTGGTTGTCGCCGACGTCACGGAAGCGCTCACCTCGGGGGAATCGATCCAGTACGTCCAACTTGTAGACGGTGATACGGCCCTCATCACAGCGTTGGCAGCCCCGGCGCTGGACACGAGTTCGATGAGGCTACAAGAAGAAGCCGTCGATCCGGAGAAACTCCAGGCTGCGAAAGAGTATGACGGTATTGTTCCCGCCGAACTTGTGGCCACCGAGTTCACCGAGAGCGGCGAGGACCTGGTGACGTCCGGCGTCACGCCCACAGAATCCATAGACACAGAGTCGATGAGAATATCATCGATCTCTGCTGTGACATCTTCTGCCTTCGCGATTGCGTGGGACTCTGACGCGGCGAAGCACATCGTGTACCGAGACGGGGCACAAGTTGCGTCGCTATCGCGGCCATATTTCGCAGATGCAGGCTTGGCAGGAGGATCGGTCCACGAATACCAAATCGACTCGATCCAGGATGACGGACTCGTGACGAGTAAGACACTGCCCGTTACGACCACGTCGAACGGGTTCGGTGCGCGCGACGCGACCTTATTGACGACACAGACCTACAACTCGCAGGCCATCTACCGCACCTTCATTCCAGATTCGCGCGTCTTCATGGACTTCTGGACAACGTGGGGATGCGGCCAGCAAGGGACTTCCAATCGCTCCTTCGGTGGCGACGATCGAGGGTTCAAAACGCCGCCGTACAACGCTCCATGGGATGACACCTCGTCACGCACTGCCGTTTTTCTCAATATCAACTGGGATAACCCGTCCCCCTACGACGTTGTGTGGGTGAAAGAAGTCGGAACTACCCATCTTTACGAGGGGTCTACCCTAATCGAGGAACGTACGGCGTCTGACGCAGGGATCAAGATCGAGGAGGCGGGCTCCACGACCGCCTATGCGCAGGCTCGTGTGAATCACGATGTGGCCAACCCTTTCTGCTCCGCAGGAAGCATCAAGTACAATGTCATGTTCCGTTGGTACCGCAACGGAACCTTTGAGGTTGTCGGTTGGAGACAGCCTGCGCCAGCCCACGAGATTTATGGTGGCTGGGACACCGGTACGGGCATGATCAATTGGCACCAATTTGGGCGCTATGACAACGAGGGTTTCGGGTGTCTTGCGGGTGGTTGCGCAAACCGGACCATCAACGTCACTAAGAGCTACTGATGCCATGACTGGTGTTTCCGAGGAGAAGGTCCGCGTGCGGTTCACAGCGCTTCTGGCCGGCGCGAGTGTGGGTCTTCTCCTCGGGGCCGGCTACTTCGGCTGGTTGTCGTCATTCGGCAGTGTGTGGGTGGGTCTGAGGAACGCTCTGCAGGCCATTACCGCGGGGACAGTCATGCTCATAGTCGTCGGGTGTGGAGTCATCTTGCCGGTACTCTCGCTAGCGCGGCGCAAGATATCCGAGTCGCGCAGCCTGTTCACAGCCGTGTCCGCATCGGCGATCGCGCTGTTGGCGGTCGCCAGCTTCATTGCCGTAGTGTCCGGTCCAGATTGGTACCTAATTTCCCTGGGAGTGATCATGGGTGCCTGGATCAGTTGCGCCGTACCGGCTGTGGTTCTGGCACGGTTCTTCATGCGGCGTCCCACGTCAACAGGGATTGTTTTGGCCGTGACAGGGGTTCTCGCACTAGCGGGCGGACTCACTGTCCTGGCTTGATGGGTGTGCACCGAGCCGGGCAATGCGACATAATAACTATTATTAGCGAACCCGAACCAACAGCAGTTCGTATCTTTGATCTACCATAACGGTATGGGTCAGAACCGCCGATACCATTCGGTCGAGCGTGACGTAGAGCGTGCCGGCCGCGCCGCTGACCGTGCCCCCAGGCCGCTCAGCCTGGCGACTGACCAGGTTGCGGGCACGGGGCGCCCCCTTCATTCGGTCCGGTCGCTGTGCGAGTCGTCGGTTTCCGATTGATGGGTGCATTGCCGGCTCTTCACGAACGAGGGTGTAGTCGGTTGAGCGCGTCGGTGGCCGGGTAGGGGTCGAGGTCTCCCGGATGATGGAAGTTCTTCACGCTCACCATCGCCGAAAGACCTCGACGTGCTCCACCCTACGTTCGCGACCCCTGACCTGACGACGTTCTGCCGCCTCGATGAGCTCGGGCTCGTCGCCGTGGGCCAGTTGATCGAGCCGGATCGGGCGACGATCGAGTGCCGGCCAGTCGAGACGGACCCGTGGTGCCGGAGGTGCGGGTCGGAGGGCGTGCCGAGAGACACAGTGACGCGTCGGCTCGCGCATGAGCCGTTCGGGCATCGGCCGACGACGCTGCTGGTGCAGGTGCGCCGGTACCGGTGCGCGCACTGCCGACGGGCGTGGCGGCAGGACATGACGAACGCGGCGGCGCCGCGGGCGAAGATCTCCCGCCTCGGCGTGGAGTGGGCGTTGCGGGGCGTCGTCATCGACCACCTCACCGTGACCCGTGTCGCCGCGGGCCTCGGGCCTGGATCGTGTCACCGTCGGGTGATTTCGCGGGTTGAGGATCGTTGAGGCTTGATTTTCCGGGGGTGTTGGTGCCTCGTGCGGGGCACTAATGGCGTCGATCTAGACTCGCTCGGTGGGGTGGTTCGTGCGGAAGGTGCGCACCGCGTCGGGTGCGACGGCGGTGCAGATCGCGTCGAAGACCCGTGGTGTGCGGACGATCGTGGAGCACCTCGGCTCCGCGCACGACGATGAGCAGCTCGCGGTGCTGGTCGCGATCGCGCGGGAGCGGATCGCGGAGCTGGCCGGGCATGTCCCGTTCGATCTGGACGGGCTGGGCGCGACGCCGCCGGCCACGACCGCGCCGACGGTGACCGGGTCGAGGTCCAGGTTGTTGTGGGATGTCCTCGAGGACGCCTACGCCCGTCTCGGGTTCGACGCGGTCGGCAACGACACATTCATGAAGCTGGTCCTGGCCCGCGTCGTCGAGCCGACCAGCAAGGCGGACACGCTGCGGGTGTGGGACGAGCTCGGTGTCCCGGGTGCGCCGTCGCTGTCGACCGTGTGGCGGACCCTCGCCCGCAGCGTTGAGCAGGACTGGCGGTCGAAGATCGCCGCCGCAGCCTACGCGCATGCGACCCGATCTGGCCCGCTCACCGTCGTGCTCTACGACGTCACCACCCTCTACTTCGAGGCGGAGCGTGAAGACAAGCTCCGCAAGGTCGGGATGAGCAAAGAGCGCCGCGTCGACCCGCAGATCCTCGTCGGCCTCCTCGTGGACCAGGGCGGGTTCCCCCTCGAAGTCCACGAGTTCGCGGGCAACAGGGGCGAGACCCTCACCCTGCTGCCCGTCCTCGACCAGTTCCGCGAACGTCACTCCGCGACCGAGGTCGTGGTCGTCGCGGACGCCGGCATGCTGTCCGCAGCGAACCTGAACCGGCTGGAGGACGCCGGGTTCGGTTTCATCGTCGGCTCCCGCACCTCCTCCGCGCCATACGATCTCGCCGAGCACTACGCGACCGTCGGGAACATCGTCACCGATGGGGAGACGGTCGAGACCACCCGAACCATGGGTGCGGGTGTGAACGCGCGGGAGCGGCGAGTGGTGTGGCAGTACTCCCACAAGCGGAAGATCCGCGACAACATCACGTTGAACAAGCAGATCGAACGCGCCGAGCAGATCGCTGCCGGCACCCGCCCGGCGAAGAAGGACCGGTTCGTCACCCTCGGCACGGGGCCCGGCGTGAACTGGGCAAGAGTCGAGAAGGCCCGCGAATACATCGGCCTCAAGGGGTACGTCACCAACCTCAGCACCGCGACGGCTTCCGCTGCAGAGATCGTGGCGGCCTACCATGACCTGTTCCAGGTCGAGGCGACGTTCCGGATGGCAAAGACCGACCTGCGGGCGAGGCCGATGTTCGCGTCGACCGCGGACTCGATCCACGCGCACCTCACCGTCGTGTTCTGCGCTCTCGCGATCAGCCGGCACCTCTACAAGACCACCGGCGTGACGGTCCGCCGTATCGTCCGCGCGCTGCGCCCGCTGCGTGACGTCACGATCACCATCGACGGACACGAACTCACCGCGACCACCCCGCCAACGGGGGAAGCCGCCGACATCATCGCCGCACTCCGGCCGGGCGTGGGGCACTAAACTGACACGATCCAGGTCGGGGTGTCCTGGAGCGCCGCGAACACCGCGGTGCTCGCCGAGGGCAAGCGCCGACTCATCGAGGACCCTGCCCGGTTCGATGGGGTGACCACGATCGGCGTTGACGAGCACGTCTGGCGTCACACCAGGGTCGGCGACAAGTACGTGACCGTGATCATCGACCTCACCCCAGCCCGTGAGAAGACGGGTCCCGCACGACTGCTGGACATGATCGAGGGACGCTCGAAGGCGGTGTTCAAGCAGTGGCTCGCGGCGCGGCCGACCGAGTGGAGCAAGCAGATCGAAGTCGTCGCGATGGACGGGTTCGCAGGCTTCAAGACCGCCGCCGCCGAAGAACTCCCCGACGCCGTCCCGGTCATGGATCCCTTCCACGTCGTCCGCCTCGCCGGCGACGCGTTGGACCAGTGCCGCAGGCGCGTCCAGCAAGACCTGTTCGGGCGCCGCGGGATGAAGAACGACCCGCTCTACAAGGCCCGCCGCACCCTGCACACCGGCGCGGACCTGCTCACCGACCGGCAGCGCGTTCGACTGGACGCGGTGTTCGCGAGTGAGGAGCACGTCGAGGTCGAAGCGACTTGGGGCATCTACCAGCGCATCGTCGCCGCCTACCGGGAGCCCGACAAGAAGAAGGCCAAGGAGATGATGCAGTCCGTGATCGATGCGATCACCACAGGGGTCCCCGCGGCGCTGGTCGAGATCCGCAAACTCGGTCGCACCATGACACAGCGTGCCGTCGACATCCTCGCGTTCTTCGACCGCCCCGGCACGTCCAACGGGCCGACGGAGGCGATCAACGGGCGGCTCGAACACCTCCGCGGCTCAGCGCTCGGCTTCCGCAACCTCACCCACTACATCGCCCGGTCGCTGCTCGAAGCCGGAGGATTCAGACCCGCGCTACACCCTCAATCGTGAAGAGCCACATACCCTGCGCGGCGATCTGCCGACCCGTGAGCCCCTCCGAGCGCAACCGAAGCACGAGCTTCGCCTTGATCTTGCGTACCATCCGAATCACTCCTTCTGCCGCGTGATCAGCCACACGGCAGAAGGAGCCTAAGAAAGCGGCCCCGAACCCCAATACTCGATGGCCCTCAACGACACGATCGCGTCGACGGCAGGGTGGCCCCCAACCCCAATATCAGCGGCCCTCAGACCTGGATCGTGTCACCGTCGGGTGATTTCGCGGGTTGAGGATCGTTGAGGCTTGATTTTCCGGGGGTGCTGGTGCCTCGTGCGGGGCACTAACGGCGTCGATCTAGACTCGCTCGGTGGGGTGGTTCGTGCGGAAGGTGCGCACCGCGTCGGGTGCGACGGCGGTGCAGATCGCGTCGAAGACCCGTGGTGTGCGGACGATCGTGGAGCACCTCGGCTCCGCGCACGACGATGAGCAGCTCGCGGTGCTGGTCGCGATCGCGCGGGAGCGGATCGCGGAGCTGGCCGGGCATGTCCCGTTCGATCTGGACGGGCTGGGCGCGACGCCGCCGGCCACGACCGCGCCGACGGTGACCGGGTCGAGGTCCAGGTTGTTGTGGGATGTCCTCGAGGACGCCTACGCCCGTCTCGGGTTCGACGCGGTCGGCAACGACACATTCATGAAGCTGGTCCTGGCCCGCGTCGTCGAGCCGACCAGCAAGGCGGACACGCTGCGGGTGTGGGACGAGCTCGGTGTCCCGGGTGCGCCGTCGCTGTCGACCGTGTGGCGGACCCTCGCCCGCAGCGTTGAGCAGGACTGGCGGTCGAAGATCGCCGCCGCAGCCTACGCGCATGCGACCCGATCTGGCCCGCTCACCGTCGTGCTCTACGACGTCACCACCCTCTACTTCGAGGCGGAGCGTGAAGACAAGCTCCGCAAGGTCGGGATGAGCAAAGAGCGCCGCGTCGACCCGCAGATCCTCGTCGGCCTCCTCGTGGACCAGGGCGGGTTCCCCCTCGAAGTCCACGAGTTCGCGGGCAACAGGGGCGAGACCCTCACCCTGCTGCCCGTCCTCGACCAGTTCCGCGAACGTCACTCCGCGACCGAGGTCGTGGTCGTCGCGGACGCCGGCATGCTGTCCGCAGCGAACCTGAACCGGCTGGAGGACGCCGGGTTCGGTTTCATCGTCGGCTCCCGCACCTCCTCCGCGCCATACGATCTCGCCGAGCACTACGCGACCGTCGGGAACATCGTCACCGATGGGGAGACGGTCGAGACCACCCGAACCATGGGTGCGGGTGTGAACGCGCGGGAGCGGCGAGTGGTGTGGCAGTACTCCCACAAGCGGAAGATCCGCGACAACATCACGTTGAACAAGCAGATCGAACGCGCCGAGCAGATCGCTGCCGGCACCCGCCCGGCGAAGAAGGACCGGTTCGTCACCCTCGGCACGGGGCCCGGCGTGAACTGGGCAAGAGTCGAGAAGGCCCGCGAATACATCGGCCTCAAGGGGTACGTCACCAACCTCAGCACCGCGACGGCTTCCGCTGCAGAGATCGTGGCGGCCTACCATGACCTGTTCCAGGTCGAGGCGACGTTCCGGATGGCAAAGACCGACCTGCGGGCGAGGCCGATGTTCGCGTCGACCGCGGACTCGATCCACGCGCACCTCACCGTCGTGTTCTGCGCTCTCGCGATCAGCCGGCACCTCTACAAGACCACCGGCGTGACGGTCCGCCGTATCGTCCGCGCGCTGCGCCCGCTGCGTGACGTCACGATCACCATCGACGGACACGAACTCACCGCGACCACCCCGCCAACGGGGGAAGCCGCCGACATCATCGCCGCACTCCGGCCGGGCGTGGGGCACTAAACTGACACGATCCAGGTCAGAGGCTGTTGCATGAATCCGGGGCGTGTCGCATGATTGGGTGCCTCAGTTTCGTGTCTTGACCTGGGATAATCGGGGTTGTGGGGTACAACTTCGTTGGTGTTGATCGTGATCAGCCGTTCTTGTTGCCGCCGTCGCTGACGGACTGGCTGCCACCGGATCATCTGGCGTGGTTCGTGCTGGACGCGGTTGCGGAGCTGGATCTGTCGGAGTTCGTGAAGGCGTATCGGGCGGATGGTCGCGGCGGCGCGGCACATGACCCGTCGATGATGGCCGGGCTGCTGCTGTATGCGTACTGCACCGGGGTGGTGTCGTCCCGCAAGATCGAGGCTGCCTGCCAGGTCGATGTCGCGTTCCGTGTCATCGCTGGCAACTTGGTCCCCGATCACACCACGATCGCGAGGTTCCGCGCGACCCATGCGGACGCGTTGGCGGGTCTGTTCACGCAGGTGCTGGCGATGTGCGCCGAGGCGGGGCTGGTCAAGGTCGGCACGATCGCGGTCGATGGGACGAAGATCTCCGTGTCCGCGTCGCTGGATGCGAACAGGACGCGTGAGGCGATCATGAAGCAGGTCGAGGAACCGATCGCCGCCGCCGAGGCTGCCGACGCCGGCGAGGATGAGGTGTTCGGGGCGGGGGTGCGCGGTGACGAGGTCCCCGCCGATCTCCGCGACCGCACCAGCCGCCGCGCCCCGCTCGCGGCAGCGAAAGCGCGACTTGACGCGGTCGACGCGGCCCGCCAAGCCGAGTACGACGCACACCTCGCCGAGCGCGCGGCGAAGGAGCAGGCGGCGGGGAAGAAGCTGCGGGGACGCAAACCCAAGCACCCGGCGGAGAAGGCACCGAAGACGAACCCGCCGAAAGTGAACACGACCGACCCAGAGTCACGGATGATGCCGATCCGCAACGGGTGGGTGCAGGGCTACAACGCGCAAGCGGTCGCGACCGAGTCGCAGATCATCATCGCGTGCGATGTCACCCAGGACACCGGCGACACCGCCCAGCTCACCCCGATGATCGCCGCCGCTGACCGAGAGCTAGACGCAGCCGGTGTCACCGAGCCCATCGGGGTCGTGCTCGGCGACGCCGGATACTGCACCGAAGCCGTCCTCGCCGGCCTGCCCGACGACGGGCCGGACTACTACCTCGCCGCACGCAACATGCGTCACGGGAAGCCCCGCGTCGGATCCCGCGGACGCCTGCCCGCGGGCGCGACGCTGATGGACAAGATGGACCGGAAGGTGTCCCGCAAGGCCGGACGGGTCCACTACGACAAACGCAAGTGGATCATCGAGCCTGTCTTCGGTCAGATCAAGACCGGCAGAGGAATCCGCTCTTTCACCCGCCGCGGCTTCCACGCCGCGGCAGCCGAGTGGAAGCTCATCGCCGCGACCCACAACCTCCGCAAGCTCCACCGCCACCTGCTCGCCACAGCCGCCGCCCCGATCACTGCGATCTGACCGGCCAACGCGGCGGAGCCAACGAGCTGACCGCGTCCAACACGCGTCCTCAACCAGCGCGCACGACGCTCATCGGCCCATCGAGACCGCCGCCCGCTCGAGCGTCGGGACCGACGCCCCACTGACCACACCACCCCGCCACACATTCACGCGACAGCCTCTTGAGGGCCACTGATTATTGCGGTTCGGGGCCAGCCGATATTTGCTCTCGGGGCCAGGGGTATTGCCGGTGAGCGCCACCCCCGCGGGCGCGACGCTCACCGGCGCCGACTCAGCTGGACGCGGCGGTCTGTTCGCGCATGTTGACGTCGCCGGTCTCGATCCAGAGGGTGTTGTGGACGATGCGGTCCATGATCGCGTCGGCGTGGACCCCGGAGCCGAGGCGCTGGTGCCAGTCCTTCTTCGCGTACTGGGTGCAGAACACCGTCGAGGTCGCGTCGTATCGGCGTTCGAGGAGCTCGAGCAGCATGGATCGAACGTCGTCGGCGGGTGGGTCGAGCAGCCATTCATCGATCACGAGGAGCGTGAACGTGCTGTATTTCCGCAGCCACTTCTCCCTGCCGGCGGGCTTGTCTTTCGCGGCGGCCCAGGTCTCTTCGAGGTCGGGCATGCGGATGTAGTGCGCTCGGTAGCGGTGCTGACAGGCCTGTTTCGCCAGCGCCGATCCGAGGTAGCTCTTCCCGGATCCGGTGAACCCTTGGAACACCACGTTTTGCTGCCTGCTGATGAACTGGCAGGTCCCGAGCTGCGCGATCACACCCCGGTCGAGGCCGCGTTGTTCGAGCAGGTCGACCCTGCGCAGGTCCGCGTTCGGGTATCGGAGCCCCGCCCGCCGGATGAGGCCCTCGACTTTCGCGTGGGTGAACGCGGCGTGGGCGTCGTCGACGGCGAGCTTGATGCGCTCTTCGAACACCATCCCCATCGTGAGGGCATCGTCTTGGATGTCGATCGCGTCGACCAGGGCGGAGATGCCCATCTCCCGCAGATCGAAGACGCCCAACAGTCCGCCGAATACCAGGACGTGCTGCAGCAGGAGGCCGACCTCACGAGCGGCCACGGCGTGCTCCGCTACACCGGGCTCCTTGCCGTCTCCGCGCCGACCGCCGATGAGCTGGAGGCTGCGGTGTCGGCGATCGAGCAGGCGCGGATCCAAGCTTCCTGCGAGACGCGCAGGTTGGTCGGGCAGCAGGCTCAGGCGTTCGTCGCGGCAGCGTTACCTCTGTGCCGAGGTATCTGAAGCCTGGTGTGCGGGTCAGTTCGTCGGGGTCTGGTCGTGGTTGCCGCGGAAAGATCTGGCTGCACGTGCGGCGGTCCCACTGCTGCTGATGATCCAGCCAAGTGCCCACACGAATGCGAGAGTGAACACGAGTGGCACCGCGGGTACGGGGTTCAGGATGAGCGTGAACACTGTTGCGACCAGTGCGGCTGTGATGATGCCCCAACCGGCGATCAACAGTTGTGGCGCTCCGGCTCGGTGCGCGGTGACCCAAGCTTCGTTACTGCGCAACGTGGTGGGTGTGCGGACCCCGAGAATATGGTTCTTCGGGAAGGTGCCACGTTTGCAGGCAGCACCCCACCACAGGATCAGAAGGCCGATGATGGCGGCGATGCCGACGCTGATCAGAGAAGGGACGGTCTGTTCGGTCATCGGGTTCCTTCCGACATGTCGGGCTGTTCATGGTGTGTGAGGCCGCTGAGGAGCGCGGCTGGAGTGTCGGGGTCGTCGAGCGTGATGGCGAACTGCTTGTCGTCGACGGTGGTGACGATCATGCCGGGACCGGACCGCAGGATCAAAGCAGAGCGGCCGGGCATGATCCGATACCCCCAGCCGCCCCACTCGCCGGGGCGGAGCTCGGTGCTCTCGACCGCACGGACCCGTTCCAGCGGGATCCGTTTGAGCGGGATGCCGAACAGCAGCGACACGACGCGCAGGCCCCGCCAGTCGACCGTCACCCGCAAGCGAATGAATGACGCGACAGCCACCAGCGCGATCAGCATCACGACAAGGCCGAACGATGCAGCACCGAGGCTTTCATCGAGGCCCCCGCTGAGGGTGGCCGGAATGTAGATCACGGCCGTCAGCGCGATGACAAAAACGGTGACCCAGACGAAGATGTTCGCGGTGACGGTGCGGGTCCACGCCCCGGTCTCCGTCGGCGCGAGATTCAGCGGCTCCGGGGTGCTCACGTCCGGGAGCGCAGGGCGGGGGAAGATCGCATACGGCACCACCCCGTAGAGGGCACAGGCGACCAGGGCGAGGATCCACGGCCCCAGCACGGCCCCGTCTGCGGTGCCTGCTTGGACGGTCAACCAGGCGGGGATGACCCAGATCGCCGCAGCGATGCCCTGCACCATCCCGACCCAGAACACGGTCCCGCGTGCGGTGCGCGCATCCACTCGTGGCAAGGCCATCACCACGAGACCCACGAGCGCAGCGATACCCGACCCGACCAGCGCGGTGAGGAACACCCCGATGGTGGGGAGGCTGTCATCGGCCGCGCCGAGATCGGACCAGTGCGAGGCGATCCGGTCAGGCAGGCCGTCGCGCCAGATCATGAACGTGAGCGCGATCACCACTGGGGGAAGCACCAGTGCGACCCCCGCCAAGAGGAGTCGTGTTCTGTTCAGTCTCGTGGCGGTGTCGTTCATGCTCTCTCCACCAGTCGGGTGATGTCCTGCGAGGACAGGCCGAGCTTTCGCGCCTCGGCAACCAACTGCGCGGCAAGCTCGGTCACCCGCACCAGCCTCGGTCCGGCATCCTCACGCACCCACGCGCCGCGCCCTTGCCGCATCTCGATCACACCCTCGTCACGCAACTGCCCATAAGCGCGCAGAACCGTGTGCATATTCACCTGCAACGCTAGCGCGAGATCCCTCGCCGGCGGGAGCCGCTCACCAGGGGCGAGACCACCACTGACGATCCCCGCCCGCACCTGCACCGCGATCTGCTCCGCCAACGACACCGTCGACGCCCCATCCACCCGAAACAACATGTTCGTAATCCTACTAGAACAATAGGCTCGGCATAGTGCGAACAGGCGCGCCTCGTACCTCGTTGGTGAACCCAAGAGAGGAAACCCCGTGACGCGATCCTCAGACACGAAGAAGCTCTACTCCACCGTCCTCGTCGAAGACGGCACCGGCCGCAAGAACCGCAAGACCCGTGAACGTGCCGCCCGGCAAGTCATCGCCCGCGAGCACGCCGAGCAACGCGCCGCGGAGAAAGCGAAGCTCGCCGCGGAACGGGTAGAAGCACGGTCGACGAGCTACCTCCCTAAGGGTGGCGAGCCTGGGGCTGCGGCGCTGCGGTCGTATCGGGGGTTTCGGGTGCCGTCGCATCAGGACACCTCGGCTGCGTTGCAGGGCGCGTACCCGTTCCTCGCCGAAGGCGGCCTCGGCTCCCAGGGCGTGTTCGTAGGGCAGGACATGTACTCCGGCGGATCCTTCGTCTACGACCCGTGGGTGCTCTACCAGCGCGGCATCATCACCGCCCCCAACCTCGTCCTCGCCGGCATCGTCGGCAGTGGGAAGTCGTCCCTCGCCAAGTCGCTCTACACCCGCAGCATCCCGTTCGGGCGTCGCGTGTACGTCCCCGGCGATCCAAAGGGTGAGCACACGGCGGTTGCGGAGACGGTGGGCGGGAAAGCGATCGTCCTCGGCCACGGGCTGCGCAACCGCTTGAACCCGCTTGATGAGGGCTACCGGCCCGGCGGTCTCTCTGACGCGGAGTGGGCGTCCACGATTGCGTCTCGTCGCCGTGACCTAATCGGTGCCCTTGCCGAGACGGTGTTGGAGCGATCGTTGTCGCCGTTGGAGCACACGGTCATCGATATCGCGCTCCAGGCTGTGGTCGCGAGTAACGATGTGCCGATCCTGCCGATGGTCGTTGACCGCATCCTCACTCCCGACCCCACAGATGACGACCGCCTTGCCGAAGACGGGCGCATGGTCGGCCACGCCCTGCGCCGTCTCGTCTCCGGCGACCTCCAAGGACTCTTCGACGGACCCTCTACGGTGACCTTCGATCCGACGTTGCCCATGATCACCCTCGACCTGTCCCGTGTCGTCGAAAACTCCACCCTCATCTCCGTGCTGATGACCTGCTCCTCAGCGTGGATGGAGTCCGCCCTGCTGGACCCTAACGGCGGGCAACGGTGGGTGGTCTACGACGAGGCGTGGCGGCTCATGTCGCACACGGCGTTGCTGAAGTGGATGGACGCGCACTGGCGGCTCGCCCGGCATTACGGGATCGCGAACCTGCTCATCTTCCACAAGCTCACCGACCTCGACAACGTCGGCGACCACGGCTCCGCCATGCGCTCCCTCGCCAACAGCCTCCTCGCCAACGCGGAGTCGCGGATCATCTACCGGCAAGAATCCGACCAGATCGGCACCACCGGGAAGACCCTCGGCCTCACCGGCACCGAACAGAAGCTCCTCCCGTCCTTGGGGACCGGGCAGGGGTTGTGGCGGATCAAAGAATCGTCATACGTCGTCCAGCATCAGTTGCACCCTGACGAGTTGAGGGCCTTCGATACGACCCAGCGGATGACTCAGAATCCCCGCAGGTTCACGAATCCTGAACGATCCGGAGACCTGTCTTGAGCGTAGACGGACCCACCCCCGAGCACCAGGGGTCGGGTGGTTCTGGCGGCTTGTCGGGCGAGGATCTGATGCGGAACATGATGGCCCTCGATAACGGGTGGGAATGCTGAAGCTTTGGTTGACTCTGGGACTGCTTTGATTTGAAGGATCGGGGCGGGAAGGATGAAGTCATGCCGGTGAAGTTTTCGGAGGAGTTCAAGCGCGACGCGGTCGCTCTGGTGCTCACGCAGGGAATGTCGCAGAAGCAGGTCTGCGCGGATATGGGGATCTCGAAGTCGGCGTTGCAGGCGTGGGTGCGTAACGTCGAGCTGGCCGGCCGCGGGATCGCGCCGGCGGCGTCGAGCGATCGGGACGGGCAGCGTGAGCAGGCGAAGATGCTCAAGCGGATCCGCGAGTTGGAGATGGAGAACGAGATCCTCCGGAAGGCCGCGGCGTATCTTTCGCAAGCGAACCTTCGGATCGGTGCTGCGTCCCCAAAATAGTGTTCCCGCTCGTCCGTGAACTGGCTGCGGCCGGCGCCCCCGTGAGGGTGTCGGTCGCGGTGGCGTGCAGGGTCCTCGGCTTCTCCAAGCAGGCGTACTACCAGTGGCTGGCCAATCCGGTCAGCGATCGCGACTGGGACGAGGCGCATCTGATCAACGCTGCCCGGGACGTGTGGGATGAGGACCGTTGTCAGGGGTACCGGCTCATCTCCGACGAACTCGTCGACGACGGCTGGCAGGTGTCTGAGCGTCGCGTGTGGCGGGTGTGCTCGCAGGAGGGCATGTTCTCGGCCGCGCACCGCCGCAAGGGCTCTCGGAAGCATCGCCGGCCGGGTCCTGCCGTGCACGACGACCATGTCAGACGTGACTTCACCGCCGACCGGCCCAACGAGTTGTGGCTCACCGACATCACCGAACACCGAACCGGTGAGGGCAAGGTGTACTTGTGCGCGGTCAAGGACGTGTTCAGCAACCGGATCGTGGGCTACTCGATCAGCGACCGGATGAAGGCCCGACTGGCCGTTGACGCGCTCACCGACGCATTCCACCGGCGCGGTAAGCCAGCCGGGGTGACGGTGCATTCCGATAGAGGCAGTCAATTTCGAAGCCGTAGATTCCGGCGTGCCCTTCGACACTTCGGGCTGCGCGGATCGATGGGCAGAGTCGGCGCGTGCGCGGACAACGCGGCCATGGAGAACTGGTTCAGTCTGCTGCAGAAGAACGTCCTCAACCAGCAGCAGTGGACCACCCGTGACGAGCTTCGCCTCGCGATCGTGTACTGGATCGAGGCACGCTACCACCGATGCCGCCGTCAACGAAGACTCGGGAAGTTGACGCCCATCGAGTTCGAGACCATCATGAAACACCCCGCCTGCCTGGCGGGATAAGGAAACGAGTCAACCAAAGGCTCAGCATTCCCGCGCGTGCTACCGGTCACACGCGTTCGCGGACGCGCTCGGCGACGGTGTGAAGCACAAGTGGACAAAGCCGTATCGGCCGCAGACCAACGGGAAGGTCGAACGCTTCAACCGCACCCTCGCCGCCGAATGGGCCTACGCCAAGCCCTACGCCAGCGAAGCAGAGCGAGCCGCGGCATACGAGACCTGGCTGCATCACTACAATCACCACAGACCCCACACCGGGATCGGCGGCCAGACCCCCTCAGCCCGCGTTCACAACCTCACGGGGAAGTACACCTAGCGCTGTCGCAGATCACGGCCGGGATGATCGATCGCACCATCGACCAGTGGGAAACACAGCACTCCGCGTCGACCATCAAGAACACCATCGCGCCCCTCGTCCGCGTCCTCGACGAAGCCGTCCGCGATGACCTCCTGCCCAGCAACCCCGCCCGCAACCGGTCCCGACGCTCCCTCGGGAAATCAGCCCTCAACCTGAAAGAAAACGACCAGTCACCGCGCGTCCACGCGCTCAAAGACCTCGCGACCCTCACGGCGCTGGCGGATCGGTGTGGGGAGGTGCATCAGAGCTACTCCGACTTCGTGATGCTCTGCGCGCTCCTCGCCGCCCGCGGCTCCGAAATCTCAGGGCTTCAAGTCGGCGACATCGACTGGGACCAACGGATCGTCACGATCCGCCGCCAAACCTACCCAGGCGCAGGCGGCCTCGTCACCAAACAAACCAAGGGACGAGACATCCGGCGCGTTCCGATCCTGCAAGCGCTCACCCCCGTGCTCGAGCGCCTCACCGCCGACCGCGAGCCCGAGGACCGGCTGCTGACCGGACCCCGCGGCGGCGTGCTCACTACCGCCTCCGTCAGGGACGCGACGAAATGGGATCAGCTCGTCACCGATCTTGAACTGGCGAGCCTCACTCGGCACGGGCTTCGTCATACCGGAGCCACCTGGCTCGCCGACGCCGGCATCCCCCTCCATGTCCTCCAAGGCATCCTCGGACACAAGTCCATCGAGACGAGCCGCGGCTACCTGCACCCCGACACCCGACACCTCACCGACGCCGCGGCCCGCGCGAACGCGTTCCTCGACGGACAGGAAAACCCCACCCGCGAGCCTCCTGCCAAGACGCGTCGGACAGCGGCTCCCGGGCGATGAAAACGGTCGCGGATCGAGGCAAAATCGGGCTCCAGGTCCCGGCCAGGTCCCGGCTCGTCACAACGGCCTCAGTTGGAGCACCTCGACAGGCACCAACAACGCCCGGCGGACGCTTTCATAAACCCCTCCGAAGAGGACCACTGAAACGACGAAGCCCAGGCGAGAAACATGCTCTCACCTGGGCTTTCCTGTCGGGATGACAGGATTTGAACCTGCGACCCCCTGACCCCCAGTCAGGTGCGCTACCAAGCTGCGCCACATCCCGTTGTTCACTTTTTAGGCTGAACCAGCCGCCACCGCACTTGACCCCCAGTCAAGTGCGCTACCAAGCTGCGCCACATCCCGGTCCGTCGTCCGCACGCGGACAACTCCCCTATCGTAGCCTGTCCCGATGCCCCTCGCGAACCGACGCGTGGTGCGTGTGGGTGGCGGCCGGTAGGGTCGGCGCTTGACTGAGATCCGCATTGCCGCGGCATCTGCCGATCGCTTCGATGACGTCGAGCACGCGCTCACCGGCGCGGGCGACGGCGCCTCGTGCTGGTGCCAGTGGTGGATGCTGCGAGCCAAAGACTTCAGCGCCGCCACCCGCGACGAGCGGCGCGAGCTCCTGCGCGGCGATCTCGCCGCGCCCGTCGCCTCCGCGCTCCTCGCCTACGTCGACGACGAGGCCGCGGGCTGGGTGAAGGTCTCACCGCGCCCCGACCAGCCGCGCCTGGCGCGCACGCGCAACTTCCAGCAGTCCCCCGAACCCTTCGACGACCCCTCGGTCTGGGCGATCACGTGCTTCGTGGTGCGCCGCGAGCACCGCGGCAACGGCATCGCGGCCCGCCTCCTCGACGCCGCCGTCGACCATGCCCGCGCCCACGACGCCCGCGTCGTCGAGGGCTACCCGGTCGACACCGCTGTGGCCAAGGCATCCGCGAACGACCTCTACCACGGCGCCCTGTCGACCTTCGTCGACGCCGGTTTCACCGAAGTCGCCCGCCCGACCCGCAGCCGCCCGATCGTCTCGCTCTCCCTCGCCTGACCCCGGAGGCTGTCCATGCCGAAGACTCTCGTCGAAGTCCGCCGCAGCTACGCCGCTGACAGTGCGCGCCAGATCCTCGACGCCGTGCACGAAGCGCTCGTCGCCGCCTTCCGCATCCCCCGCGAAGATCGCGGCGTACGCCTGATCGCGCACGCTCCCGAGCGCTTCGACCCGCCCGATGGGCTCGCGCCCCCCGAGAGCTACACGCTCGTCACGATCGACTGCTTCGCCGGTCGTTCGCTCGACGCCAAGCGTCGCCTCTACGCCGAGATCGCCGTCCGGCTCGCCGTCGCGGGCATCCCGCGCGGCCACGTGAGTGTGATCCTGCGCGAGATCCCGCTCGAGAACTGGGGCACGACCGCCGGCGTCCCCGCCGCCGACGCCGACCTCGGGTTCGCCGTCGAGGTGTGACCCGCCCGGCGATGCGAGAATCGACAGCGTGAGCGACGGATCGGTGCGGGTGGATGCCTGGTTGTGGGCCGTGCGCGTCTACAAGACTCGCTCCGCCGCCACGACCGCCTGCCGAGCCGGCCACGTTCGCGTCGGCGGCGACAAGGCGAAAGCCTCCCAACCCGTGCGCATCGGCGACGAGCTGCGCGTGCGCATCTCCGGATTCGACCGCATCCTGGTCGTCCGCCAGCTGCTGACCAAACGCGTCGGCGCACCCCTCGCCGTCCTCGCCGCCGAAGACCGCACGCCCGCGCGCGAACCCGTCGCCCTCACCGCCGTTCGCGATCGCGGCGCCGGCCGACCCACCAAGCGCGAGCGCCGCGAGATCGACCACCTGCGCGGGCGCGACTGACCCACCGGCATCCCCACCCGCACCCGCCTTCCGAGCCTGAGCACCACCCGCTGTCCCCGCGCAAAGGAGCGCCCGTGTCCTCACCCTCTGCCCCATCCGAGCCTCGCCGCGCACGCGCGCACTGGTGGGGATTCGGCCTCTATCTCGTCGTCCTCGCCGCGCATCTCGTGACGCTGATGGTCGGCCCCGCATCGCTCGTCTCCCCCACCAAGCTCGCGATCATGCCCGCGCTCGCGCTCGCGGTCGTTCCCGCACTCGCCCCCACCTCGGATGCGCGGACCGCCCCGACCATCCGGAGAGCCCGGCGCGCGGCCGCCCTCCTGCTGCTCGCGCTCGCGTTCTCGTGGCTCGGCGACGGCGCGGGCCTGTTCTTCCCGTTCTTCGGGGCAGAACTCCCGCCCATGCTGATCTGCTTCGGCGTCGCCCACCTGCTCTACATCGCCCTCTTCACCCGCGGACTCCGCGACACGCGCCCGCGCCGCGCCGGCGACACCGGCGCCGGGGATGCCGCGCCGGCCAGGCGGCGTCTCCCGCGATGGACCCTCGTCTACGCGGTCTGGTGGATCGTGATGATCGTCCTCCTCTGGCCCCACCTCGGCGCCCTCGCAGTCGGTGTCGCCGCATACGGGCTCGTCCTCGCTGGCACCGCCGCCGCGGCAGCACTCGGCTCGCGCGCGACCGCGCTCGGGGGCCTTCTCTTCCTCGCCTCCGATACCCTGCTCGCACTGCGGCTGTTCCTCCCCGGGGCCGACGCCGTCATCGGAGATGTCGCGGTGATGTCGACCTACGGCCTCGGCCAGGGGCTGCTCGCCGCGGGCACGGTGGCCCTGCTCCGCGCCCGACGCCCCCACGCCCTCGCTGACAGCAACGCGATCACCGACGCGCCGCGGGAGACCTCCGGCGCCGCGTGAGCGCGGATGCCACCGACGCCCCCGCGGCGTCCGCTCCGGCCACAAGCGCGGCCGTCGCCACGTAGACGACGAGGTCGCGCGCGTCGAACGCCGAGCCGAACACGAGCGCGGCAGGCGACCAGGCTTCTCCCCACCGCGCCGGCAGCCCCGTCAGCTGGAACAGCTCGACGGCGACGCACCAGCCCGCCGCCACCGCACCGGCGACCGCAGGTGACCAGCGTGGCCACACCGCGACCACGCCGAGGTAGACCAGAGCCGTGTACAGCGCGTCGCCCGCGATATCGGAGAGGGCCGACGCGCCCGGCAGTCCGTGCACGACGAGCCCGGCAACGACGATCACGCACGCTCCGAGCACCGCGACGACACGGCGCCGGGTCGCGGCGCGACGCGTCAGAGCTGACCGCGCAGCCACGAGACGGGCCGAACGGATGCCTCGCTGCGCTCGAGCCGCTCGGAGAGCTCGCGGTCGCTCGTCACGGCGATGACCGAGCGGCCCTCCGCTCGCAGGTCCTGCGCCGCCGCGACGATCGCGTCATCTCCGGCGGCGTCCGCGCGCACCACGCGCACGGCGCCGGCGGGATCGTCGGCGAGCGCGCGCGCCTTCCCCTCGACGACGAGCACGAGCTCGGGAAACCAGGTGCTCTCGGGCAGATCGAGCGCCGAGGCATCCACCCCGCGCTCGGCGAGGGCGGCGAGCGCGTCGCGCAGCTTCGCAGTGGCGCCGGCCCGGTCGCGCCACCAGCCGTCGGGCACCGAGCCGACGACGTTCGCGGCGTCGACGACGAGCGCGGGCCGCACCGGCAGCAGACCGCGCAGCCGCGGCCACGAGGCGGCGAACCCCGGATGCAGCAGGTACGACTCCACCTCGTCGACCGGAACCCAGGCCAGCTCGCGACTCTCGGGGTCGCTGATCACCGGCTCGAAGGGCGTCGTGACGTCGGCGACGAGGGTCGAGTACGACCACCCCCCGATGTCGTACACGCTGATCAGTCGTGGGCGCACCGCGTCACCGGGCACGCCGGCCTCCTCGGCCGACTCCCGCAGCGCCCCATCGCAGGCCGATTCCCCCTCGTGACGCGCGCCGCCGGGAAGGCCCCACGTGTCGCCGTGATGACTCCAGGCGACGCGATGCTGCAGCAGCACCCCGCGTCGCGGGTCGACCGCGAGCAGCCCCGCTGCGCCGAACCGCCCCCAGTACCGGGCCCCGTCGTCGGTCACGACCCATGCGTCGCCGGGATCGCGCGGCCCCTCGGGGCGGCGCGGCTCCCCCGGGGCGGGCGGCACGATCGTCACCGTATCAGCCTGTCACACTCGTGCGCCGGCGGCGCGCAGATGACCGAGATGTACGCGACACACCACATCTGCTCCGAATTCGGTGTCAGACCACAAGATATGGTGTGGTCATACCAAAGAGCGTGTTACCACCCGACTCACCCGACCACCCGCACGACACAGAGAGCAGCACACCATGGCATCCCCCCGCACCGTCTCGGTCGCCGAGACGATCGACGAATACCTCGCCCGCGCCGACTGGCGCGTCAACGCCAATGCGAACCAGGGCTACTCCCTCGGCGGGATGATCCTCAACGCCGCGGGCAAGCTCATCGCCAACTACTGGCTCGACGAGGTCTACGCCCCCGAAGCCGGCACCGCGCACCGCGAAGGCGACCTGCACATCCACGACCTCGACGTGTTCGCGGGCTACTGCGCCGGCTGGTCGCTGCGCATGGTGCTCGAGCAGGGGTTCAACGGCGTGCCCGGCAAGATCGCCTCCGCACCGCCGAAGCACTTCTCGAGCGCCCTCGGCCAGCTCGTGAACTTCCTCGGCACGCTGCAGAACGAGTGGGCGGGCGCGCAGGCGTTCTCCTCGTTCGACACCTACCTCGCGCCGTTCGTGCGGCTCGACGCCCTCACCTACCCCCAGGTGCGGCAGGCGATGCAGGAGTTCGTCTTCAATCTCAACGTGCCCTCCCGCTGGGGCACGCAGACCCCCTTCACGAACCTCACCTTCGACTGGGTGTGCCCCGACGACCTCGCCGACCAGCGTCCCCTCATTGGCGGCGAGGTGCAGCCGTTCACCTACGGCGACCTCGCCGACGAGATGGCGCTCATCAACCGCGCGTTCATCGACGTGCTCACCGAGGGCGACCAGGACGGGCGCGCGTTCACCTTCCCGATCCCCACCTACAACATCACCAAGGACTTCGACTGGCACGGTCCGCACACCGACGCCCTGTTCGCCATGACGGCGAAGTACGGCCTCCCGTACTTCCAGAACTTCGTCAACTCCGACCTCGACCCGCACATGATCCGCTCGATGTGCTGCCGCCTGCAGCTCGATCTCACCGAGCTGCTGAAGCGCGGCAACGGCCTCTTCGGTTCGGCGGAGCAAACCGGCTCGATCGGCGTCGTGACGATCAACTGCGCGCGCATCGGCTTCGTGCACTCCGCCGATGAGGATGCCGCGCTCGCGCGCCTCGACGAACTGCTCGAGATCGCCCGCGACAGCCTCGTCGCCAAGCGCGCCACGATCGCCCGCCACCTCGACGGCGGTCTGTTCCCCTACACGCAGCGCTACCTCGGCACGATCGACAACCACTTCTCCACGATCGGCGTCAACGGCATCAACGAGTATGTGCGGAACCTCACCCGCGGCGCCGACGACATCACGACCGAAGCGGGCATGGCCCTCGCCGCGCGGCTGCTCGACCACGTGCGGGCGCGCATGGTGGAGTTCCAGGAGGAGACCGGCCACCTGTTCAACCTCGAGGCGACCCCCGCCGAGGGGACGACCTACCGGTTCGCGAAGGAGGACATCGCACGCCTCCCCGGCATCCGTCACGCGGGCACCGACGACAACCCCTACTACACGAACTCGTCGCAGCTGCCGGTCGGGTACACCGCCGACCCGTTCCTCGCGATGGCGCTGCAGGAGCCGCTGCAGCAGAAGTACACCGGCGGCACCGTGCTGCACCTCTACATGGGCGAGGCGATGCCGAGCGCGGAGGCGTGCCGCGAACTCGTGCGCCGTTCGCTGTCGCGCTTCCGGCTGCCCTACATCACTGTCACGCCGACGTTCTCGATCTGCCCGGCCCACGGTTACCGCTCGGGCCACCACGAGCAGTGCCCCGACTGCGGTGCCGCCTGCGAAGTGTGGACGCGCGTGATGGGTTACTTCCGGCCCATCGAGAGCTTCAACATCGGCAAGAAGGGGGAAGCTCAGGAGCGGACCTACTTCTCCACCGCGACACCCGGCGATCCGGGTGACTCGTCGGTCTCGGGAGACTCGACAGATTCGGGTGATTCGGTCCGCGAGGAGGCACCATGGCACGGGTCACCGCAGCCAGTGAGCTGAACATCGCCGGCGTGACGCCGTTCTCAACGGTCGACTGGCCCGACATGCTGACCGCGACGGTGTTCCTGCAGGGATGCCCGTGGAACTGCTTCTACTGCCACAACCCGGCGCTCATCGACCCGCGAGCCGAGGGCGCGTACTCATGGAGCGACGTGCTCGACCTGCTCTGCGACCGGATCGGGCTGCTCGACGGGGTCGTGTTCTCCGGCGGAGAGCCGACGCTGCAGCGCGCCCTGCTGCCCGCGATGGACATCGTGCGCTCGCTCGGCTTCCGCGTCGGGCTGCACACCGGGGGCGCCTATCCGGGTCTTCTCGCGCAGGCGCTCCCGCACGTCGACTGGGTCGGGCTCGACATCAAGGCGCTCCCGGGCGGGTACGACGCCGTCACGGGCCGCCCGCACAGCGCCGAGAACGCGTGGCGGTCGCTCGAGCTCGTGCTCGGCAACCGGCTGCTGCGGGCCGGATCCGACCGCCCGCTCGACCTCGAGGTGCGCACGACCGTGCACCCCGCCGCGATCGACGACAGCGGGCTGCGCGAGCTCGGCTGTCGCCTGGCGGACGCGGGCGTCGACTGCTGGGCGGTGCAGCGGTTCCGCGAGACGGGAGCGCGCAGCCCGCTCCCCCGGATCGAGCCGATGGATGCCGAGGCATCCGCGCTCACTCTCGCGGACCTGCCGACCGACCGCTTCGCGAGCCTCGTCGTGCGCTGAGCGGGGCCGCCGGGCCGCCTCGCGGGCCGGGGTGCCCGGGGGCGCCCGTTCACAACGTCGGAGATTTCGCGTCCGAGCGGCGTTCTGGCTCGTCAGGAGCCTGTCACGCGCCGAATCTCCGACGTTATGAACCGCGAGCGCGGGGTACGGACGCGCCCGCGGCACCGCACCGCACCGCCCGCCGGGCGGGTCAGCGCTGGCGGCGCTCGCGCACGCGCATGTTCGTGACGATGGGCGTGCCCTCGAAGCCGAAGACCTCGCGCAGGCGCCGCTGGATGAACCGGCGGTAGCCGGGGTCGAGGAACCCGGTGGTGAACAGCACGAATGTCGGCGGGCGGGTCGAGGCCTGCGTGCCGAACAGGATGCGGGGCTGCTTGCCGCCCCGCAGCGGGTGCGGGTGCTCGGCGACGAGCTCGGAGAGGAACGCGTTGAACTTGCCCGTCGGGATCCGCTGATCCCATGAGGCGAGCGCCGTCTCGAGCGCGGGCACGAGCTTGTCAAGGTGCCGGCCCGTGCGCGCCGAGATGTTGACGCGCGGCGCCCACTGCACGTGCGCGAGATCCTGCTCGATCTCACGCTCGAGGTAGCGGCGGCGGTCGGCGTTCTCCATGTCGTCGTCGTTCAGGCGGTCCCACTTGTTGAACGCCAGCACGAGCGCACGCCCCGACTCGAGCACGAGGTCGATGATGTTGAGATCCTGCACGCTGATCGACTGCGAGACATCCAGCACGACGACGGCGACTTCGGCCTTCTCGAGCGCCGCCGAGGTGCGCAGCGACGCGTAGAAGTCGGCGCCCTGCTGCAGATGCACACGGCGACGGATGCCGGCAGTGTCGACGAAGCGCCACAGCTTGCCGCCGAGCTCCACGATCTCGTCGACCGGGTCGCGGGTGGTGCCGGCGAGCTCGTTGACGACGACGCGCTCCTCGCCGGCCGCCTTGTTCAGCAGCGACGACTTGCCGACGTTCGGGCGCCCGAGGATCGCGACCCGGCGCGGGCCGCCGAGCTCCGCCTTCGCGACGGCGGAGACGTCGGGCAGCACCTTCATGACCTCGTCGAGGAGGTCGGCGACGCCGCGCCCGTGGATCGCCGAGACGGGGTGGGGCTCACCGAGACCGAGGTTCCACAGGGCCGCGGCCTCCGGCTCCTGCCGAGCGTCGTCGATCTTGTTCGCGACGAGGAAGACGGGCTTCTTCGTGGTGCGCAGCAGCCGCACGACGGCCTCGTCGGTCGCCGTCGCGCCGACCATCGCGTCGACGACGAACAGCACCACGTCGGAGAGGTCGATCGCGACCTCGGCCTGCGCGGCGACGGAGCGGTCGATGCCCTTGGCATCCGGCTCCCACCCGCCCGTGTCGACGAGGGTGAAGCGGCGGTCCATCCACTCGGCCTTGTACGTCACGCGGTCACGCGTGACACCCGGGGTGTCCTCGACGACGGCCTCGCGGCGGCCGAGGATGCGGTTCACGAGCGCCGACTTGCCGACGTTCGGCCGCCCGACGATCGCGACCACCGGCAGCGCCGGCAGCAGCTCGACGACCTCGCCGCCGGCGGTGAGCCCGGCGAGCAGGTCGGCGTCTTCGTCGTCGAGGTCGTAGTCGGCCAGCGACGCGCGCAGCGCCTCGGCGCGCGATTCGGCGAGCTCCTCGTCGAGGTCCGCCATCTTCTCTTCGAGGCGGTCGGGGCCGCCTTCGTACTCGTCGTCAGCGGCCATCGTGGTTCTCCTGGGTGGGTGCGGCACCGCCCGCGGCGGCGACCCGCAGGACGGCCTCCACGGTCTGTGCGAAATCGAGGTCGGTCGAGTCGATGACGCTCACGCCATCGGCGGCGGTGAGAAAGTCGACGACCTGGCTGTCGGCGGCGTCTCGGCGGTGGAGGGCCGTGGCGACGGCCGCGGCATCCTCGTCGGTGAGTTCGGCGCTGCGCCGGGCGGCGCGCACCTCCGGCGCGGCGGTGAGGAGGATCCGCACCGGCGCGTCGGGCGCGACGACGGTCGTGATGTCGCGCCCCTCGACGATGACGCCGGGAAGGGCGGATGCCGCGACGAGCGTGCGGAACAGGTCGTTGACCCGCTCCCGCACGGCGGCGACCCGGGCGACGCCGCTGACGGCGGCGGAGACGCGCAGCTCGCGGATCGCGGAGGTCACGTCGGTGTCGCCCACCCGCACCCAGTAATCGTCGGCGTCGAGCGAGATGGCGTAGGGGAAGTCGGATGCCGCGTCGATGACGGCGGCCTCGTCCGCGGTGTCCGCCCCGCGCGCGAGCGTGTGCCAGGCGAGGGCCCGATAGGCGGCGCCGGTGTCGAGGTAGCCGTAGCTCAGGCGCCGCGCGGCCTCTTTCGAGACGCTGGACTTGCCCGAGCCGGCGGGCCCGTCGATGGCGATGGTGAGGGTCATGAGGGGAGGCTCGCGATCTTCCAGCCGCGGGCGGCGAGGCCCTCTTCGGCGTGACGGACGGCGCCCGGGACGACGCTGATCTCCGCGAGGCCGAACTGCGCGCCGGGCGAGTGCTCGAGGCGCAGGTCCTCGACGTTGACGCCGAGCTCGCCGAGCTCGCCGAAGAGGCGCCCGAGCTGGCCGGGGGTGTCGTCGACCATGACGACGAGCGACTCGAAGCGGCGGTTCTGGCCGTGCTTGCCGGGCAGTCGCTCGACGCCGTCGTTGCCGCGGCGGATCGTGTCGGCGACCGCGCGGCGGGCGCCGGGGGCTTCGGGGTGGCGCAGGGCCTCGGCGACGCCCCGGAGGTCGTCGGCGAGGGCGTCGAGCACGTCCACGACCGGCTCGGCGTTGGCGCCGAGGATCTGGACCCAGAGCTCGGGCGCCGAGGCGGCGATCCGGGTCGTGTCGCGCACGCCCTGGCCGGCGAGGCGCAGCGAGCCGTCGGCGGCGTCGACGAAGCGGCCGGCGAGCAGGGATGCCACCAGCTGCGGCACGTGCGAGACGAGCGCGACGGCGCGGTCGTGCTCCTCCGGCGTCATCTCGAGGGGCGTCGCGCCGAGGTCGAGGGCGAGCCCCTCGACGACGGCGAGGTCGGCGGCCGGCGTCTCGCCGTCGCGGCAGACGACCCACGGGCGGCCGACGAAGATGTCGGCGCGCGCCGAGATCGCGCCGCCCCGCTCGCGCCCGGCGAGCGGGTGGGAGCCGATGTAGTGGGTGAGGTCGACGCCGCGCTCGCGCAGCGCGTGCAGCGGCTCGAGCTTGACGCTCGCGACGTCGGTGACGACGGCCCGCGGGTGGGCGCGCAGCTCGCGCTCGACCACGTCGGCGACGACGTCGGGCGGCACCGCCACGACGATGAGCGCGGGGTCGTCGCCGTCGTCGGCCGGGCGGCCGGCGCCGTAGTCGACGGCGAGGCGCAGCTGCGCGGGAGACGCGTCGGCGAGCGCGACGTCGACATCGAGCCCGCGCAGGGCGTGGCCGATGCTCGCGCCGAGCAGGCCCGCCCCGACGACGCGCACGGTCCCCGAAGTGCGCGCGGCGCGCACGCCGGCACCCGTCGTGATCGAGTCGGTCACAGTCTCCGCCTAAGAGTCCCCGGGCGGCGTGGGCGCCGCCCGGCGCGCCGCGGTGAGCAGGGCGCCGCGTTCCACTGTAGTCAACTCCCGCGCCTGCCCCGCCGGGAGGGCTCCCAGGTGGAGGGGCCCGAACTGACGCCGGACGAGATCGATGACGGGATGACCGACGGCGGCCATCATGCGCCGGACGATGCGGTTGCGCCCGGAGTGCAGGGTCAGCTCCACGAGGCTCGTGCCGCGCCCCCCCGTCCCCGACGCGTCGAGCAGTCGCGCCTTGTCCGCGGCGATCGGGCCGTCGTCGAGCTCGATCCCCCGGGTGAGGGTCGCGATCGTCTGGGGCGTCACCCGGCCCGACACCTTCGCGATGTAGACCTTCGTGACCCCGAACGAGGGGTGCGCGAGCACGTGCGCGAGGTCGCCGTCGTTGGTGAGCACGAGCAGTCCGCTCGTCTCCGCGTCGAGCCGGCCCACGTTGTAGAGCCGCTCGGGCCACTCCCGCGTGAAGCGGCGGAGGTCGGGACGCCCCTGCTCGTCCTTCATCGACGAGACGAACCCGGCCGGCTTGTTGAGCATGATGTAGCGCTTCGTGGCATCCAGCTGGATCGCGGTGCCGTCGACGTCGACGAGGTCGGATGTCGGGTCGATGCGCGTCCCGAGCTCGGTGACGACACGGCCGTTCACCCGCACGCGGCCGTCGACGATGTACTCCTCGCACACGCGCCGCGAGGCGACGCCGGCGTTCGCGAGCACCTTCTGCAGGCGCACGCCCTCGGTGGATTCCGCCCCGCTCATCGCAGCACCTCGCTCTCGAACCCGTCGGCACCATCGTCGAGCAGTGGCGAGATGTGCGGCAGCTCCTCGAGCGAGTTGATGCCGAGGTTCACGAGGAGCGCGTCGGTCGTGCCGTAGTTGATCGCGCCGGTCTCGGGGTCGGCGAACAGCTCGGTGATGAGCCCGCGCGCGACGAGGGTGCGCACCACCGAGTCGACGTTGACCGCGCGGATCGCGGCGACCTGGCTGCGCGTGACGGGCTGCTTGTACGCGATGACCGCGAGGGTCTCGAGCGCCGCCTGCGACAGCCGCGTCGGGGCCTGCGCGTTGACGAACTCGGACACCAGGTCGTCGTGCTCCTCGCGCACGTACAGGCGCCAGCCGCCGCCGACCACGCGCAGCTCGAAGCCGCGGCGCGGCCCGCCGGCCTCGCCGTCGTAGTCGGCGACCAGCGCGTCAACGGCCTGGCGCACCGCGGGCACGGGTGAGCCGACCGCCGCGGCGAGCGCGACGAGGCTCTGCGGCTCGTCGACGACGAGCAGGATCGCCTCGATCCGTCGCGCGATATCGGCGGGTTCAGTGGTCATAGTCGGCTCCCAACGTGGCGAGGTTCTCTTCGGACCAGCGTTCCGCGGTCCAGCGCAGGGTCAGTTCGCCGAGCGGCTCGAGCTGCTCGAACGAGAGGGCGGCGTGCCGGTAGAGCTCCAGCACCGCGAGGAAGCGCGCGACGACGACGCCGGTCTGCGTCGTGCCGGCGACGAGCTCCCGAAAGCTCAGCGTGCCCGCCGCCCGCAGCAGCGTGACGACCACGGCGGCCTGCTCGCGGATCGACACGAGCGGCGCGTGCAGGTGGTCGAGCCCGACGTGCGGGATCTCCTTCGGGGTGAAGGCCATCAGCGCGATCGCGGCGAAGTCGTCCTTCGAGAGCGTCCAGACGAGCTCGGGCACGGCGTTCCGGTATTTCTCGTCGAGGCGCACCGCCCGCACGTGCCGCCGGTCCTCACGGCGCAGGCTCCGCTCGAACCACGCCGACACCTCCTTGAACGCCCGGTACTGCAGCAGGCGGGCGAAGAGCAGGTCGCGCGCCTCGAGGAGGGCGACCGATTCGGCATCCACGAGCTCCCCCTGCGGCAGCAGCCCCGCGACCTTCATGTCGAGCAGCGTCGCCGCGACGACGAGGAACTCGGATGCCTGTTCGAGCTCCTCCTCGGCATCGAGACCCTTCAGATACGAGATGAACTCGTCGGTGACCTTCGACAGCGAGATCTCGGTGATGTCGAGCTCGTGCTTGCCGAGGAGCGTCAGCAGCAGGTCGAACGGGCCGTCGAACCCGGCGAGCGACACGCGGAAGCCCGGCTCGGGCGAGGATGCCTCGGGCGCGGATGCCTCCGGTGCCCGGTCCCGCGACGGCGAAGCGTCGTCAGGCGACGGCGCCACGGTCGACCAGCTCCCGCGCGAGACGCAGGTACGCCTGGGCCGCCGCGTGCTCGGGGGCGAACTGGGTGATGGGCACGCCCGACACCGAGGCATCCGGGAACTTCACCGTGCGCCCGATGACGGTCTCGAGCACGTCGTCGCCGAACGCCTCGACGACCCGCTCGAGCACCTCGCGGGAGTGCAGGGTGCGCGGGTCGTACATCGTGGCGAGCACGCCGTCGAGCTCGATCGCCGGGTTCAGGCGGTCGCGCACCTTGTCGATGGTCTCGACGAGCAGCGCGACGCCGCGCAGGGCGAAGAACTCGCACTCGAGGGGGATGAGCACGCCGTGGCTCGCGGTCAGCGCGTTGACGGTGAGGAGGCCGAGCGAGGGCTGGCAGTCGACGAGGATGACGTCGTACTCCCCCGAGACCTTGCGCAGCACGCGCGAGAGGATCGTCTCGCGGGCGACCTCGTTGACGAGGTGCACCTCCGCCGCCGACAGGTCGATGTTCGCGGGAAGGACGTCGAGGCCCGGTGTGGATGTCTGCACGATGACCTCGTGCGGGTCGCGCTTGGTGTCCAGCAGCAGGTCGTAGATCGTCGGCACGTCGTGGGTGGTGATGCCGAGGCCGGCCGAGAGCGCGCCCTGGGGGTCGAAGTCAACCGCGAGCACGCGTCGGCCGTACTGGGCGAGCGAGGCGGCGAGGTTGATGGTCGTCGTGGTCTTGCCCACGCCGCCCTTCTGGTTGCAGAGCGAGATGATGCGGGCGGGGCCGTGCGAGCTCAGCGCGGGCGGGGTCGGGAACCCGTGGTAGGGGCGACCGGTCGGCCCCATCGGAACATCCTCCGCCCGGGCCGTCTTCGTCCCCCGCGTCTTCTCCGCCACCGACACTCCTGCTTTCTGCCGTCCTTCCCAGGACCCGCCCTGCGATTCTCGCACAGGCGCCCGTGTCACCGAGCGAGGCGGGGCCGGAAGGGGGCAGGTCAGAGGCTGCCGAGCACGTCGAGGCGCAGCTGCGCGGTGACGGCGATGAGGAGGTAGTCGGCGAGCACGATGAGCGGCAGCCACGACAGGATCGCGGCGCCGACCCGCTGTCGCCTGCTCCCGGCGCGCGAGGTGCCCTGAGCGCTCCCGGCGCCCGAGCCACCCCAGACCCCCGCGCGGAGCGTCCAGCCCAGCACGGTGAACAGCAGCGGGATCGTCACGAGCCAGATGATCATGCACCACGGGCACAGCGACGAGTACTCGAAGACGCTGCGGTAGGCGAAGAAGTGGACGAGGAGGAACGCGCCGGCGACGAACACCGTGTAGGTGCGCCAGTACCAGGCGGGCAGGCCCTCGGTCGCGGCGAGCGCCGACGCGCCGGCGAAGATCGGTCCGGTGAACAGCACCATGCCGATCACCGAGTTGCTGAAGCCCAGCAGGTTGCCGCCGGGCGAGAGCAGGTTCGGCCCGCAGGTGACCACGGGGCTGATGCTGCACGAGATGAGCGGTGTATCGCCGCGCAGCTGCGCGATGTACTCGTGGTACAGCAGGAACGAGACGATGCCCCCGGCGACCCCCGCCGCGATCCACCAGATCGCCATCGCGCGGGAGGGTCGGTACAGGGCAGCCGCGGGGCCTTCGCTCATGGCGCTCATCCTGCTCCGCCGTGGGGCCGGCGCTGCGGCATCCGCGCCGTGAATAAGCCGCGCTCAGCCGCACTCAGCGGGCGCGGGGGTGCGAGGTGAGGTACACGTCGCGGAGGGCGTCGACGGTGACGTGCGTGTAGATCTGCGTCGTCGCGACCGACGCGTGCCCGAGGAGCTCCTGCACGACGCGCACGTCGGCGCCGCCCTGCAGCAGATGCGTCGCGAACGAGTGCCGGAAGGTGTGCGGCGACACGTGCGCGCTCAGCTGCGCCCTTTCCGCTGCGGCCTGGATGACGAGCCAGGCGCCCTGGCGAGAGAGGGGGGCGCCCCGTGCGCCGAGGAAGAGCCGGGCGCTCGCGCGGCCGCGCCGGGAAAGCTCGGGGCGGGCGCGGGCGAGGTAGGCGTCGACCGCGGCGCGCGCGTACGAGCCCACGGGCACGATGCGCTCCTTGGCGCCCTTGCCGCGCACGCGCAGCACGTCGCCGTGCGCGAGGTCGTCGACGTCGAGCTGCATCACCTCTGACACGCGCGCCCCGGTCGCGTACAGCAGCTCGAGCAGCGCGCGGTCGCGCAGACGCACGATGTCGGTGTCGACGGCGTCGCCCGGTGCGGGGCCCGCGGCATCGAGGAGCGCCTCGATCTGCTCGATCGAGAGCGCCTTCGGCAGTCGCTGGGGCGCCTTCGGGGGCCGCAGCCGATCGCTGGGGTCGGTCTGCGCGAGCCCTTCGCGCACGAGGAAGCGGTGGAGGCCCCGCACCGACGACTGCAGACGGGCGAGCGAGGTCGCCGCGGGCGGCGGCTCGGCCGAGGCGCGCGCGGCGGCGAACTCGGCGACGAGCGCCGCCGTGACCTCGTCGACATCGTCGATGCCGCGCTCCTGCAGCCAGGTGCGGTACCCGGCCAAGTCGCGCCGGTAGGCGGCGACGGTGTGCTCGGAGAGGCCGCGCTCGATCGTGATGTGCCTGAGGTAGGCGTCGACGGCGCGGGCGGGCTTCACTCGGCCGCCGCTCCGGACTCCGCCGCCCCGGACTCCGCCGCACCGGCCGCGGACCCGGCGTCGCCGCCGCGCGGCCGCGGGCGACCGGGCCAGGGGCTGTCCGCGGGCGCGAGCGTCGACCATCCGCGGGCACGCGAGGCGTGCGCGGCGAGCGCGCCGACGATCAGCGACGGGTTCTGCACGCGACGGGCGAGCACCGCGTCGACGACCTCGTCGAGGCTCGCCCAGCGCACCTCGATGTCGGCCTCCTCCTCGTCGCGGTCGAACGCTTCGGCCGTCGCGGTGAGGCCGCGCGCGAGGTAGATGCGGATCGCCTCGTCGCTGCCGCCGGGGCTCGTCGTGAACTCCCCCAGCACGTCCCACTGCGCCGCGGCGAGGTCGGCCTCCTCGGCCAGTTCGCGCTGCGCGGCGGTGAGCGGGTCTTCGCCCGCGATGTCGAGCAGGCCCGCAGGGATCTCCCAGTCGCGCATGCGCACCGGGTGCCGGTACTGCTTGATCAGCAGCATCCGGTCGTCGTCGTCGAGCGCGAGCACCGCGACCGCGCCGGTGTGGTCGACGTACTCCCGCACGATGGATGCCCCGTTGTAGGCGAACTCGTCGCGTCGCACGTCCCACACCCGGCCGTGGAAAACCCGCTCGGTCCGGATGATCTCGACCTCGGCCGGCTCGTCGGCGAGACCCGCCGAGAGCTCAGTCATCCTCGACCTCGTCCTTGAACAGCTCGCTCGCGCGGTGGCGGTCGAGAGCCGCGGCGATGAGGCCGCGGAAGAGCGGGTTCGCCTCGGTCGGGCGGGAGCGGAGCTCGGGGTGGGCCTGCGTCGCGATGTAGTACGGGTGCACATCGCGGGGCAGCTCGACGTACTCGACCAGGCCGTGGTCGGGCGAGAGACCCGAGAACCATAGGCCCGCATCGGCGATCTGGTCGCGGTAGCGGTTGTTGACCTCGTAGCGGTGGCGGTGACGCTCGCTCGCGCGGTGCGCGCCGTAGACCTCGGCGGCGAGCGAGCCCTCCGCGAGCTCGGCCTCGTACAGGCCCAGGCGCATCGTGCCGCCCATGTCGCCGTGGTCGATGATGTCGACCTGCTCGGCCATCGTCGCGATCACGGGGTGCGCGGTGTCGGGGTCGAACTCGCTCGAGGAGGCATCCGCGATGCCGGCGACGTTGCGCGCGTACTCGATCACCATGCACTGGAGCCCCAGGCAGATGCCGAGCGTCGGCAGACCCTGTTCGCGCGCGAACCGCAGCGCGCCGAGCTTGCCCTCGATGCCGCGGATGCCGAAGCCGCCGGGCACGACGATGCCGTCGAGCGGCGCGAGCGCCTTCTCCGCGCCCTCGGGCGTCTCGCAGAGGTCGGACGCGATCCAGCGCACCGTGACCTTCGTGTCCTGCGCGAAGCCGCCGGCCTTCAGCGCCTCGGTGACCGACAGGTAGGCGTCGGGCAGGTCGATGTACTTGCCGACGAGGCCGATCGTGACCTCGTGCTTCGGGTTGTGCACGGCGCCGAGCACCTTGCTCCAGCGCGTCCAGTCGACGTCGTCGGCCTTCTGGTCGAGGCCGAGCGCGTCGACGATGTACGCGTCGAGGCCCTGCTCGTTGAGCATCGAGGGGATGTCGTAGATCGACGGCACGTCGACGGCGTTGACCACGGCATCCTCGTCGACGTCGCACATCAGCGCGATCTTGCGCTTGTTCGACTCGGTGACGGGGCGGTCGCTGCGGAGCACCAGCGCGTCGGGCTGGATGCCGATCTGACGCAGCGCCTGCACGGAGTGCTGCGTGGGCTTGGTCTTCTGCTCCCCCGACGCGCCCATGAACGGCACGAGCGAGACGTGCACGAAGAAGACGTTCTTCCGGCCCAGCTCGTGACGGATCTGCCGGGCCGACTCGAGGAACGGCTGCGACTCGATGTCGCCGACCGTGCCGCCGATCTCGGTGATGATGACGTCGGGGCGGGGCGTCTCGGTCGCCTGCAGGCGCATGCGGCGCTTGATCTCGTCGGTGATGTGCGGGATCACCTGCACGGTGTCGCCGAGGTACTCGCCGCGACGCTCCTTCGCGATCACCTGCGAGTAGATCTGCCCCGTCGTGACGTTGGCGGCCTGGCTCAGCTCGATGTCGAGGAAGCGCTCGTAGTGACCGATGTCGAGGTCGGTCTCGGCGCCGTCATCGGTGACGAAGACCTCGCCGTGCTGGAACGGGTTCATCGTGCCCGGGTCGACGTTCAGGTAGGGGTCGAGCTTCTGCATCACGACGCGCAGGCCGCGCGCGGTGAGCAGATTGCCGAGCGAAGCGGCTGTCAAGCCCTTCCCCAACGACGAGACGACACCGCCTGTCACGAAGATGTGCTTGGTGGTGCCGTCTGAAGTCTTGCCCGCGTCTGAAGTAGTGTCCGTCACGGGCTTTCATCCTATCAGGCCTCCGCGCCGCCCAGGCTGAGCAGCTCCCGCGCGTGTTCGAGCGCGGCGGGCGAATCGGGCAGGCCCGACAGCAGCCGCGCCATCTCGGCTTCGCGCTCCGCACCCGCGAGCGCCCGGACGCTGGATGCCGTGACGCTGCCGTCGCTCGCCTTGACGACGCTCAGGTGGTTGCCGGCGAATGCCGCGACCTGCGCGAGGTGGGTGACGACGATCACCTGGCTCGCCTGCGCGAGCGATGCCAGGCGCCGCCCGACCTCGATCGCGGCGGCCCCGCCGATGCCGGCGTCGATCTCGTCGAAGACGAAGGTCGGCACGCCGCCGGTGCCGGCGATGACGACCTCGATCGCGAGCATCACGCGGCTGAGCTCTCCGCCCGACGCGCTCTTGGCGACCGGCCGCGGCTCCGCCCCCGGGTGCGGGGCGAGCAGGATCGAGACCTCGTCGCGCCCGGCGACGCCCGGCGTGCCGGGGGCGACGGCCACGACCACGCGCGCGTCGGGCAGGGCGAGGGCGTGGAGCTCGGTGGTCACGGCGTCGGAGAGCCGCTCGGCCGCGGCGGTGCGCGCCGCGGTGAGCGCGGCGGCGCTCTCGTCGAGCGTCGTCTCCGCTGCGGCGACTTCGGCGGCCAGGCGCTCGACGCGGTCGCCGTCGTCGTCGAGCTCGGCGAGGCGCAGGCCGCCCTCGGTGCGGAGCGCCAGCGCGTCGGCGAGGGTGCCGTGCGCACGCACGATCGCGGCGATCGCGGCGCGGCGCTCTTCGACCGCGGCGAGCTCGTGCGGGCCGGTCTCGTCGAGGTCGGCGAGGTAGCCGCTCAAGTCGGTGGCGAGATCGGATGCCCGGTAGCCGAGCTCCTCGAGCGTCGCGGCGTGCGCGGCCAGCGCCGGGTCGCTCGAGGCGAGTCGCTCGAGCGCGCGGCGCGCCTCGGCGAGGAGGGTGACGACGTCGGGGGCGTCGTCCTCACCCGAGAGCGCCTCGTGCGCGGCGGTCGCGGCGAGGCGCAGCTCTTCGGCGTTGGCGAGACGCTCGGCGCGCTGCGCGAGCTCGACGTCCTCGCCCGGCTGCGGGTCGACCTGCTCGAGCTCGGCGAGCGCGGCGCGCAGGTCGTCGGCCTCGCGGACGCGCTCGTCGCGGTGGGTCGTCAGCTCGTCGAGCTCGGTGCGCAACGCCCGCGCCGCGTCGAAGTCGGCGCGGTAGCGGGCCAGGGCGGGCTCGATGCTCTCCGCGCCGAAGCGGTCGAGCGCGTCGCGCTGGGCGGCGCCCGAGCGCAGCCGCAGCTGGTCGGACTGGCCGTGCACGACGACGAGGTGCTCGGCGAGGTCGGCCAGCACCCCGGCGGGGGCGGTGCGGCCGCCGACGCTCGCGCGGCTGCGGCCCTCGGCGGTCACGGTGCGCGCGAGGTACAGCTCGGCTCGGCCTGCCCCGATCGGCTCGACCTCTCCCCCGGCGTCGGCGACGCGGTCGGCGACGGCGCCGCTCTCCGGCACGATCCACACGCCTTCGACGGCGGCCTGGTCGGCGCCCGATCGAACGGTGCCCGCGTCGGAGCGCGCGCCCATCAGCAGGCCGAGTCCGGTGACGACCATCGTCTTGCCTGCGCCGGTCTCGCCGGTGATCGCGGTGAACCCCGGCCCCATCGGCAGGGTCGCGTCGGCGATGACCCCGAGGTCACGGAGGGTGATCTGCTCGATCATGCAGAGCCGGTTTCGGCGACGGCCGGCGCGGCGGTCTCAGGGCCGGTCGGCGTGGTCGAGGCCGGGCCGCGCCACCCCGCCACGGGCAGCTGGAACTTACGCACGAGCCGGTCGGTGAACGGGGCCGGGTGCAGCCGCGCGAGCCGCACGGGTTCGGGCGAACGCTGCGCGGTGACGCGGGCGCCGGGCGGCAGGTCGTGCGAGCGGCGCCCGTCGCACCAGAGGATGCCGGTGCCGTCGGTGCGCGCGAGCACTTCGATCGCGACGGTTGCCTCGGGCCCCACGACGAGCGGCCGCGCGAAGAGGGCGTGCGCCGACAGCGGCACCACGGCGATCGCCTCGACGGTTGGCCAGATCACCGGGCCGCCGGCGGAGAAGTTGTAGGCGGTCGATCCGGTGGGCGTCGAGATCACGACGCCGTCGCATCCGAAGCTCGACAGCGGCCGGCTGTCGATCTCGAGGATGACCTCCATCATCCGCTCACGCGCCGCCTTCTCGACGGTGGCCTCGTTGAGCGCCCACGTCTCGTAGATGCGGGCGCCACTGGCATCCGTCACGTCGACCGCCAGCGTCATGCGCTCTTCCACGTCATAGTCGCGGTCGATCACGCGGCGCATCGCGTCGTCGATGACGTCGGCCTCGATCTCCGCGAGAAAGCCGACGTGCCCCATGTTTATGCCGAGGATCGGCGCGGTGCCGCTGCGCACCAGCTCCGCGGCGCGCAGGATGGTGCCGTCGCCGCCGAGCACGATCGCGAGCTCGAGGTCGTCGACCGTGACGTCGACCCCGAGCGTCTGCAGGTGACCGACGCCGGCGAGGGCGTCGCGCAGTTCGTCGTCGCCGTCGGGCAGCACCGGACGGGCCCCGGCCGCCTGGAGCGCCGCGATCACCCGGCGAGCGGCGCGCACGGTGTCTTCGCGGCGCGCGTGGGCGACCACGAGGATCTCGCGCGGCCGTTCGGTCGTGCCGGTCATTTCGCTCCCGCCAGTCGGTTCACGGTCTCCAGATATTCTGTCGGATTGCCCGCCGCCTCCGGGCCGGGCACGGGGCGCAGGTGCACGAGATACTCGTGGTTGCCGTGCGTGCCGGCGATCGGCGAGGCGATGACGCCGAACGTGCCGAGCCCCGCGTCCCACGCCGCCCAGAGCACGCCGGCGACCGCGTCGGCGCGCGCGGCGGCATCGGCGACGAGTCCCTCCCGCACGCCCGTGCGGCCGACCTCGAACTGGGGCTTCACGAGCAGCACGAGATCGGCGCCCGGCGCGGCGACCGCGGCCGCGGCGGGCAGCACGTGGGTGAGGGAGATGAACGAGAGATCCCCCGTGATGAGCTCCGGCGCCGTCGGTGCGTCGGCCGCCGCGGCGAGGCTGTCGGGGGTCATGTACCGCACGTTGAATCCCTCGACGGCCGTGACGCCGGGGTCGCCGGCGATGAGCGGGTCGAGCTGGCCGTGCCCGACGTCGACGGCGTACACCCGCGCCGCGCCGCGTTCGCGGAGCACCTGCGTGAAGCCGCCCGTCGAGGCCCCCATGTCGAGGCACACGCGACCCGCCACAAGAACCTCGAACGCATCGAGCGCGGCGAGGAGCTTGTGCGCCGCGCGGCTGACGTAGTGGTCGGATGCCGCGACGGTGATCTCCTGCGTGTCCGAGACCTTCGTCGAGGACTTGACGACCGGCGCGCCGTCGACCGAGACGAGACCGGCTTCGATCAGCTGCGCCGCCTGCGTGCGCGATCGGGCGAGGCCGCGCGCCGCGACGGCGGCGTCCAGGCGGGCCGTCACGCGGTTTCCCGCGGACCCGACTCGAGGCGCCGCGCGAGGTCGTCGTGGAGCGAGGCGTACGCGTTCGCGCGCTCGGCGAGCGGCTGCTGCTCGATCACCTCGAGCGCGGACAGCAGATCGTCGCGGCGAGCGTCGGCGTCAGCGGCATCCATCGACATGCCCTCCACGATACGCGCCCACCGCCCCCGTGACCGTGCGACCGCACCGGGGATCTCACCGGCCGCCGTGCCGCGCCGTGACGCTTCGCGCAGCGCCGTGCAGCGCCGGTCAGGGTCGGTGGAACGGGTCGGCGTAGAGCTGCTCGGGCACGCGGAAGCCGTAGATCGCGCGGCCGGTGGCCCAGATGGCGGCCGCGCCCGCGCGCACGAGGTCGATGGGGCGATCGCCGGCGCGCATGATGTGCACGTCGGGGCCGTCGATCCGCACCGATGCGGTGCCGACCGTCGTCACGTCGCCCTGCACGACCGTCTCGGGGTACGGCTCGTGCAGCTCGCGCAGGTCGCCGAGGATGAACGTCGGCCGCGACGTGGTCGGAGCGGCGAGCACGTGCTTCGGCCGGTCGACACCGGTGAGAACGAGCGCCGAGGGGATGCCGGCGGCCTGAGCCCCGGCGATGTCGGTGTCGAGTCGGTCGCCGATGAACAGCGGATGCCTCGCCCCGAAGCGTGCCACCGCCTCATCGAAGATGGGCCGCTCGGGCTTGCCGGCGACGACGGCGAGACGTCCCACCGCGGTGTGCACGGCGGAGACGAGGGTTCCGTTTCCCGGGGCGATCCCCCGCGCCTGCGGGATCGTCCAGTCGGTGTTCGTGGCGATCCAGGGGATCCCGCCCTCGTCTTCGGGGAGGGCGAGAGCGTAGGAGGCTTCGGCGAGCTGCAGCCAGCCGACGTCCTGCGCGAAGCCCTGCACGACGGCGGCGGGAACGTCGTCAGCGCTCCGCGTGACGCGATATCCCGCCTTCTCGAGCTCGTAGACGAGGCCGTCACCGCCGACGACGAGCACCGTGGCACCGGGTTCCACGCGCTCGCGCAGGAGCCGCATCGCGGCCTGCGGGCTCGTGACGACGTCGTCGGGCTGGGTCGCCGTGAGGCCGAGTTCGCGGAGGTGCTCGGCGACGGCACTGTCGCGCCGCGAAGCGTTGTTGGTGATGTACCCGAGTCGGCGAGTGTCGGCCGCCCGGGTGAGGCTTTCCACGGCGTAGGGCAGCGGGCCGGGGCCTGCGTACACCACGCCGTCGAGGTCGGCGAGGACCGCGTCCACCCCGTCGAGGGGCGTCCGTTCGGCGCGACGCGAGAACAGGCTCATCAGCGCGTGGACTCGGCGTCGGGAGCGTCGCCCGCGGCATCGTCGGTGCCGGCCTCGGCGAGGATCTCGTCGACCTCGTCCTCAACGGAGGCGGGCGCGGGTTCCGGTGCGATCTCGGTCGCGAGCTCCGGCTCCGGCTCCGCATCCGACTCGGACTCAGCGGCGGCGGGCGCCACAGCATCCTCGCCGTCGGGGTCGAGATCGTCGATCTCGTCGTCGAGCTCGACTTCATCGATCTCCTCGATGAGGAGCGTCTCGCTGTCGGCCTCGCGGGCGCCGATCACGTCCTCGGCGATCTCGGCGCGGCGCTGCCACTGGGCCGCCTCGTCCAGACGTCCGAGCTCTTCGAGCACGGCGGCACGGGCGGCGAACAGGCCCGGGCTCCATGAGAAGGCGCGGTCGGGGTCGAGTTCGGGGATGTCGAGCTCTTGCAGCGCACGCTCGTTCTCGCCGAGGTCGAGCCGCGCGCCCGACATCGCGATCGCAAGCTCGACGCGCACCTCGACGGGGAGCGCCGTCCGGTCGACGGCGCGGCCGACCTCGAGCGCGCGGTCGGGGCGCCCGACGCCACGCTCGCTGTCGACGAGGAGGGCGATCTGGTCGTCGCGCCCCGAGATGCGACGGAAGGTGCGCAGCTCGCGCACGGCGAGGGCGAAGTCGCCGATCGCGTACGCGGTGATCGCGACGGTCTCCCGGACCACGGCGATGCGCCCGGCGCTGCGTGAGGCAGCGAGGGCGTGCTGATGGGCGAGCTGCGGATCGTCGTCGATGAGACGCGCCGCCATCGCGAGATGGCGGGCCACCTGCTCGGCGTTCTCCTTGCTCAGCGTCTTCAGTTCGTTTCGTGCTGCGGATGCCAGGTCTTGCGGGGTGACGTCGGCCGGCAGCACCGGCCCGGGCTCGGTCGAGCGACGGTCCGAACCCTGCGGCGGCCGGGACGTCCGGCGGTCGCCGTCGCGCTTCGGGAACGGCTTCCGCTCACCATCACGCTTGGGATACGGCTTACGCTCACCATCACGCTTGGGATACGGCTTCCGCTCCCCGTCGCGCGGGGCATACGGCTTACGCTCACCATCACGCTTGGGATACGGCTTACGCTCCCGGTCGCGCGGGGCGTACGGCTTACGCTCACCATCACGCTTGGGATACGGCTTACGCTCCCGGTCGCGCGGGGCGTACGGCTTCCGCTCCCCGTCGCGCGGGGCGTACGGCTTCCGCTCCCCGTCGCGCGGGGCGTACGGCTTCCGCTCACCGTCGCGCGGGGCGTACGGCTTCCGCTCACCGTCGCGCGGGGCGTACGGCTTCCGCTCACCATCACGCTTGGGATACGGCTTCCGCTCCCCGTCGCGCGAAGCGTAGGGCTTCCGCTCTCCGTCGCGCGACGTGCGGGGCGTGCGCGAGCCGCCCTGTGCGGGCCGACCTGCCGAGGGTCGACGCGGATCTTCTCGACGCGGTCGCTCTGCATCAGCCATGGCGGCATCCCTTCTCATCGTCTCAACGAAAGAGCGTATCAACGAGAAAAGGCCACCCAACTCTGGGTGGCCTTTTCACGAAAGAAGTCCGGCGGTGTCCTACTCTCCCACAGGGTCCCCCTGCAGTACCATCGGCGCTGTGAGGCTTAGCTTCCGGGTTCGGAATGTAACCGGGCGTTTCCCTCACGCTATGGCCGCCGAAACACTATTGATGTTTCAGTCTGCATAACAATAGTCATTGTTATGCGGTTCTCGACCGTACATCGAGAACCACTCAGTGGACGCAAGCACCTAAAACGGTGTGTTATCAAGTCATCGGCTTATTAGTACCGGTCAGCTTCACGCGTTACCGCGCTTCCACATCCGGCCTATCAACCCAGTAGTCTGGCTGGGAGCCTCTCGCCCGAAGGCATGGAAATCTCATCTTGAGGCCGGCTTCCCGCTTAGATGCTTTCAGCGGTTATCCATCCCGAACGTAGCTAACCAGCGGTGCTCTTGGCAGAACAACTGGCACACCAGAGGTTCGTCCAACCCGGTCCTCTCGTACTAGGGTCAGATCCTCTCAAATTTCCTACGCGCGCAGCGGATAGGGACCGAACTGTCTCACGACGTTCTAAACCCAGCTCGCGTACCGCTTTAATGGGCGAACAGCCCAACCCTTGGGACCTACTCCAGCCCCAGGATGCGACGAGCCGACATCGAGGTGCCAAACCATGCCGTCGATATGGACTCTTGGGCAAGATCAGCCTGTTATCCCCGAGGTACCTTTTATCCGTTGAGCGACAGCGCTTCCACAAGCCACTGCCGGATCACTAGTCCCGACTTTCGTCCCTGTTCGACCTGTCAGTCTCACAGTCAAGCTCCCTTGTGCACTTACACTCGACACCTGATTGCCAACCAGGTTGAGGGAACCTTTGGGCGCCTCCGTTACTTTTTGGGAGGCAACCGCCCCAGTTAAACTACCCACCAGGCACTGTCCCTGAACCGGATTACGGTTCGAAGTTAGATATCCAGAGTGACCAGAGTGGTATTTCAACAATGACTCCACGGTAACTGGCGTCACCGCTTCAAAGTCTCCCACCTATCCTACACAAGCCACACCGAACACCAATACCAAGCTGTAGTAAAGGTCACGGGGTCTTTCCGTCCTGCTGCGCGTAACGAGCATCTTTACTCGTAGTGCAATTTCGCCGAGTTCGTGGTTGAGACAGTTGGGAAGTCGTTACGCCATTCGTGCAGGTCGGAACTTACCCGACAAGGAATTTCGCTACCTTAGGATGGTTATAGTTACCACCGCCGTTTACTGGGGCTTAAATTCTCAGCTTCGCCTTGCGGCTAACCGGTCCTCTTAACCTTCCAGCACCGGGCAGGCGTCAGTCCGTATACATCGTCTTGCGACTTGGCACGGACCTGTGTTTTTAATAAACAGTCGCTACCCACTAGTCTCTGCGGCCTCCAAACGCTTTCGGAGCAAGTCCTAATACGCCGAAGGCCCCCCTTCTCCCGAAGTTACGGGGGCATTTTGCCGAGTTCCTTAACCACGATTCTCTCGATCTCCTTGGTATTCTCTACCTGACCACCTGAGTCGGTTTGGGGTACGGGCGGCTAGAACCTCGCGTCGATGCTTTTCTTGGCAGCATAGGATCACCCACTTTTTATCCGCATCGTGTCTCAGCCTATGTGAGAGACGGATTTGCCTATCTCTCGGCCTACGCACTTGCCCCGGGACAACCATCGCCCGGGTTGGGCTACCTTCCTGCGTCACACCTGTTAATACGCTAACCGCACCAGAATGGGTTCGTGCGCTAGGCCCAACGCTTCACCCCGAAGGGATCCGTCAGTGGGATTCAGACACTTAGCACTACTGGATTAGCTTGGGCGGTTCTTCGCCGGTACGGGAATATCAACCCGTTGTCCATCGACTACGCCTGTCGGCCTCGCCTTAGGTCCCGACTTACCCAGGGAAGATTAGCTTGACCCTGGAACCCTTGGTCTTTCGGAGGACATGTTTCTCACATGTCTTTCGCTACTCATGCCTGCATTCTCACTCGTGTAGCCTCCACGGCTGGTTCACACCGCCGCTTCGCTGGCCACACGACGCTCTCCTACCCATCAACACGGCTGGACCACGAAGGCCTACCAATAATGTCAATGCCACAACTTCGGTGGCGTGCTTGAGCCCCGTTACATTGTCGGCGCGGAATCACTTGACCAGTGAGCTATTACGCACTCTTTCAAGGGTGGCTGCTTCTAAGCCAACCTCCTGGTTGTCAAGGCAACTCCACATCCTTTCCCACTTAGCACGCGCTTTGGGACCTTAGTTGGTGGTCTGGGTTGTTTCCCTCTCGACTATGAAGCTTATCCCCCACAGTCTCACTGCTGCGCTCTCACTTACCGGCATTCGGAGTTTGGCTGACGTCAGTAACCTTGTAGGGCCCATCGGCCATCCAGTAGCTCTACCTCCGGCAAGAAACACGCAACGCTGCACCTAAATGCATTTCGGAGAGAACCAGCTATCACGAAGTTTGATTGGCCTTTCACCCCTATCCACAGCTCATCCCCTCAGTTTTCAACCTAAGTGGGTTCGGTCCTCCACGACGTCTTACCGTCGCTTCAACCTGGCCATGGATAGATCACTTCGCTTCGGGTCTAGGACACGCGACTGAATCGCCCTATTCAGACTCGCTTTCGCTACGGCTACCCCTCACGGGTTAACCTCGCCACGTATCGCTAACTCGCAGGCTCATTCTTCAAAAGGCACGCTGTCACAGCTGCTAGGGCTGCTCCAACGGTTTGTAAGCAAACGGTTTCAGGTACTATTTCACTCCCCTCCCGGGGTACTTTTCACCTTTCCCTCACGGTACTTGTCCGCTATCGGTCATCTGGGAGTATTTAGGCTTATCAGGTGGTCCTGACAGATTCACACGGGATTTCTCGGGCCCCGTGCTACTTGGGATACTCTTCGCGCCAAGGGAGGCATTTCGACTACGGGGTTTGCACCCTCTATGACCTGGCTTTCAATCCAGTTCGTCTATACCTTCTTGTAACGCCGGCTGCTCGGCAGAGCAGCCTGAAAAGTCCCACAACCCCGAATACGCAACTCCTGCCGGATATCACACGTACTCGGTTTAGCCTGTTCCGGTTTCGCTCGCCACTACTAACGGAATCGCGGTTGCTTTCTCTTCCTGTGGGTACTGAGATGTTTCACTTCCCCACGTTCCCTCTACCCGCCCTATATATTCAGGCGGGAGTCACCGGGTCGGCACGCCGCCCGGCGGGGTTTCCCCATTCGGAGACCCTCGGATCAAAGTGTGCTTATCCACTCCCCGAGGCTTATCGCAGATTGCTACGTCCTTCTTCGGCTCCAGATGCCAAGGCATCCACCGTTTGCTCTTAAAGACTTGAAATCACATGAGTTTGAATCGTCAATTGAAATTGACTAATGATCTTTAAGATCATCTTCACGAGATGATTAATCATCTCGAAGATGCTCGCGTCCACTGTGTAGTTCTCAAAGTACGGGCGGTACCTTCTCCGCAACCGGCGCTGCCGACATTAGAAAAGGTCCTGAGGTTGGTCGCCGCCCGAAGGCGACATCCGGTCCCTCAGGACCCAACAGCGTGCGTGTGCCGACTTGCTCGACTCGAACGTTCCAGACCCGAAGGTGGTACTTGCTCGAGGTTCGCTCCTCGGCACCTCGTCAAATGTTCCACCCATGAGCTCCCTGCAGAGACATTCGCTCTGATCAGGGTTCTGGAAGTCCGAAGACTTCAGATGCTCCTTAGAAAGGAGGTGATCCAGCCGCACCTTCCGGTACGGCTACCTTGTTACGACTTAGTCCTAATTACCGATCCCACCTTCGACGGCTCCCTCCACAAGGGTTGGGCCACCGGCTTCAGGTGTTACCGACTTTCATGACTTGACGGGCGGTGTGTACAAGACCCGGGAACGTATTCACCGCAGCGTTGCTGATCTGCGATTACTAGCGACTCCGACTTCATGAGGTCGAGTTGCAGACCTCAATCCGAACTGGGACCGGCTTTTTGGGATTCGCTCCACCTTGCGGTATTGCAGCCCATTGTACCGGCCATTGTAGCATGCGTGAAGCCCAAGACATAAGGGGCATGATGATTTGACGTCATCCTCACCTTCCTCCGAGTTGACCCCGGCAGTATTCCATGAGTTCCCACCATTACGTGCTGGCAACATAGAACGAGGGTTGCGCTCGTTGCGGGACTTAACCCAACATCTCACGACACGAGCTGACGACAACCATGCACCACCTGTTTACGAGTGTCCAAAGAGTTGACCATTTCTGGCCCGTTCTCGTATATGTCAAGCCTTGGTAAGGTTCTTCGCGTTGCATCGAATTAATCCGCATGCTCCGCCGCTTGTGCGGGTCCCCGTCAATTCCTTTGAGTTTTAGCCTTGCGGCCGTACTCCCCAGGCGGGGAACTTAATGCGTTAGCTGCGTCACGGAATCCGTGGAATGGACCCCACAACTAGTTCCCAACGTTTACGGGGTGGACTACCAGGGTATCTAAGCCTGTTTGCTCCCCACCCTTTCGCTCCTCAGCGTCAGTTACGGCCCAGAGATCTGCCTTCGCCATCGGTGTTCCTCCTGATATCTGCGCATTCCACCGCTACACCAGGAATTCCAATCTCCTCTACCGCACTCTAGTCTGCCCGTACCCACTGCAGGCCCGAGGTTGAGCCTCGGGGTTTCACAGCAGACGCGACAAACCGCCTACGAGCTCTTTACGCCCAATAATTCCGGATAACGCTTGCGCCCTACGTATTACCGCGGCTGCTGGCACGTAGTTAGCCGGCGCTTTTTCTGCAGGTACCGTCACTTTCGCTTCTTCCCTGCTAAAAGAGGTTTACAACCCGAAGGCCGTCGTCCCTCACGCGGCGTTGCTGCATCAGGCTTTCGCCCATTGTGCAATATTCCCCACTGCTGCCTCCCGTAGGAGTCTGGGCCGTGTCTCAGTCCCAGTGTGGCCGGTCACCCTCTCAGGCCGGCTACCCGTCGACGCCTTGGTGAGCCGTTACCTCACCAACAAGCTGATAGGCCGCGAGCTCATCCCTGACCGAAGTTCTTTCCAGCTGCTGAAGATGCCTTCGCAGCTCGTATCCAGTATTAGACGCCGTTTCCAGCGCTTATCCCAGAGTCAGGGGCAGATTGCTCACGTGTTACTCACCCGTTCGCCACTGATCCAGCAGAGCAAGCTCCGCCTTCACCGTTCGACTTGCATGTGTTAAGCACGCCGCCAGCGTTCATCCTGAGCCAGGATCAAACTCTCCATAAAGAAATGTTGCTGCGATCAACCGGAAATTGACTGACCGAGCGAGTTTGATCTGACCAAAGGGATGTCATTGCTGACTATCCGTTGCCGGCACCGGAGTGCCGGACTTTGATCCAAAGGAATCTCATTCAACCGAAGTTGAATCGAGGTTATTTGGCATTTGACAAGTGCACGCTGTTGAGTTCTCAAGGATCGGATGCTCCTGCCGTTCGGCCTCTCGGCCTCCCCTGCAGGGCAACTTCTCTATCTTACACTTCCTGTTTCGCTTGTCAAGTCGGCGTTTCTGACCGGAGTCAGACGCGATGACGCGCATCACACGAAGCTAGATCGTTTGCTCAGCGTTTCGGCTTCAAGCCAGCCCGCCGTGCAACTTCTCTATCTTATCCCCTCTCGCTCTGCTTGTCAAGTCGGCTGTCTGTGACTGATTTAGCGTCTCCAGCAGCACTCTTCGACAGCTTCGAGGAGTGGGATCCCATCCTAGACCAGAAGGCCTTGTTCTCTCTGCTGAGAGGTTTGGGTTGGGTTGGTTCTCCGCTTGAGGGGGCGAGGCCTTCCGACCTTCTCGCTCTTCCCTGTGGGGCGAACAAGTAATAAGTTACATGGTTTCTGGGGATCGGGCAAGTCCAGGCCGCATCCCGGGCGTGTCGTGCGCACTGAGTGGGGCCGGTCGCGAGAGGTAGTGCCTGGTCGGCGGCCCAATCCTGGTGGTCTGCGGGACGACCCGCACCCGGCCGGCGAGACGGCCGCTCCCGGCGCTCACCCCGCGCAGGCGCTCGATCACGGTGCGGGCACCTCCTGGCGGCGGCGATGGATCTATTCGATCGTCGAGAGCGCGACGGCGGATCGTGGCTGGCAGACACGTAGCGCGAACGACGACGGCCCCCGCTCGAGGAGCGGGGGCCGTCGTGGTGTGGGTGTCGGCTGCTTACTGCGCGGCCTTCACGATGTCGAGGAGCGTCGGGTTGTTGGCGTAGGCCTCGGCCGCGTTCTCCTTCGTGACGATCACCGGGGGCAGCAGGTACGCCGGGACGACCTTCACGCCGTTGTCGTACTGCTCGGTGTCGTTGACGTCGACCTCTTCGCCCTTCTGGAGCTGGCCGATCATCTTGATGGTCTGCTCGACGAGCAGCGAGGTGTCCTTGTTGATCGTCGAGTACTGCTCACCGGCCATGATCGACTTGACCGACTCGACCTCCGAGTCCTGACCGGTCACGGTGAACGTCGAGATGTCCTTGCCTGCCTGCTTCACCGAGGTGATGATGGCGCGGGCGAGCGTGTCGTTCGGTGAGAGCACACCGTCGATGGTGGCCGAGGTGTAGTTCGCCGTCAGCAGCGAGTCCATCCGGCTCTGCGCGTTCTCGGCCTTCCAGCCCTGCGTCGCCGTCTGCTGGATGTCGGTCTGACCCGACTTCACGACGAGCGTGCCGTCGTCGATCTTCGGCTGCAGAACCTTCATCGCGCCGTTGAAGAACACCGCCGAGTTGGCGTCGTCGGGCGAGCCCGAGAACAGCTCGATGTTCCACGGGGCCGCGTGACCCGACCGCGCCTCGAGACCGTCGAGCAGGGCCTGGCCCTGCAGCTCGCCGACCTTGAAGTTGTCGAACGCGACGTAGTAGTCCACGTTCGGCGTGTTCTCGATGAGGCGGTCGTACGCGATGATCTTGACGCCGGCGTCGGCGGCCTGCTGCAGCTGCGTGCCGAGCTGCTTGCCGTCCTTCGCGCCGATGACGATGACCTTCGCACCGTTGGTGATCATCGCCGAGATCTGGTTCTGCTGCTCGGCGACGGTGTTGGATGCCGGTGCGTACTGCACGTCACCCTTGAAACCGGCGTCCTTCAGACCGTTCTCGAACAGGTTGCCGGCGAGCACCCAGTTCTCCGACGTCTTATCGGGCAGCGCGACACCGATCGTCGCGTCGGCGGCGAAGCCCGCCGCGGCCGACTCGGAGGCCCCGGCATCGCCGCCGCGGCCGCCCGAGCTCGAGCATCCGGTGAGAGCGAGCGCCGTGACGGCTACCGCCGCCGCCGCCGCGAGTGCGATTCTCTTCATTGATTCATCACTTTCTGTTGTGGGTATCTCTTGGTGTGGGTATCACGTGTGGCAGAGCGCGAGGGCTACTGCCGGGGAAGGTCGGCCGGAAGGCTCGACTCGTTGGAGACCGACGTCGGGGCGACGGCGGGCATGGTTTCGGGGAGGACGGCCTTCTTGTCCTTGTCGTCCTTGCCGTCCTTGTTCTCGAAGCGGCGCATGAAGATGCCGATGATCGAGGGTCCGCCGCGGCGCTTGCTGATCACGTCGATCGCGACGGCGAGCAGCAGCACGAGACCCTTCGTGATCGCGATCGCGTCGGCGCCGGCGCCGATCAGCTGGAGGCCGTTGTTGAGGAAGGCCATGACGAGCCCGCCGATGATCGACCCGATGTCGGTGCCGATGCCGCCGGAGACCGCCGCGCCGCCGATGAAGACCGCCGCGATGGCATCCAGCTCCCAGCCGTTGCCGTCCTGCGGGCCCGACGCCGTGGCGCGGCCGACGTAGATCATGCCCGCGACGGCGGCGAGCACCGACATGTTCATCATCACGAGGAAGTCGACGCGACGGTCCTTCACGCCCGACAGGGCTGCGGCCATGCGGTTGCCGCCGACGGCGTAGATGTGGCGCCCGAAGACCGTGCGGTTCGTGAGGAACGAGTACACCACCACGAGTACGAGCAGGATCACGCCCGAGACCGGGAAGCTCGTGCCCGGGCGGCCGGTGGCGAACAGCCACGCCGCCCAGAGGATCGCCGCCGACAGCAGCACGACCTTCACGCCCGACACCCACAGCGGCGCCGACTCGACTCCGATCTGGTGCTGCTGGCGGCGCAGGCGGTACTCGTTGTAGAACACCCAGCCCACACCGACGAGGCCCAGCAGCATCGTCAGCACGTTGAAGTTGACGTTGATGGGGAGCTCGGGCAGGTAGCCCGACCCGATGAAGCTGTACTCCGGCGGGACGGGCGTGGTCGTCGACTGCCCGATCCACTGGTTGCCGCCGCGGAAGATGAGCATGCCGGCCAGCGTCACGATGAACGCGGGCACCCCGACGTAGGCGACCCAGAAGCCCTGCCAGGCACCGACGAGCGCGCCCACGACGAGGCCGATGCCGATCGCGACGGGCCAGGGCACCTGCCAGTCATCCATCGACTTGGCGACGATGATGCCGACGAAGGCGGCCACCGACCCGACCGACAGATCGATGTGGCCGAGGATGATCACCATCACCATGCCGATGGCGAGGATGAGGATGTAAGACTGCTGGCTGACGACGTTGATCAGGTTCTGCGGTGAGAGGGTCGTGCCGTTCGTCCAGATCTGGAACACGACGATGATCGCGATCAGCGAGAACAGGATGCCGAACTGGCGCAGCGACGACGTGCTGCCGCCGAACATCTTCTTGAGGTCGGCGAAACCGCCGCCTGTGCTCTTCGAGGGAACCGTCTCGGTGGTCATCGCTGTGCTTTCTGTCGTACGGAGGTCATGCTGCGCATGAGGTTCTCGGGGGTCGCTTCGGCGACGGGCAGGTCATCGGTGATCTGCCCCTCGAAGATCGTGTAGATGCGGTCGGAGATGCCGAGCAGCTCGGGCAGCTCGCTGGAGATGAGGATCACGCCCTTTCCCTGCGCGGCGAGCTGCTGGATGATCGTGTAGATCTCGTACTTGGCTCCCACATCGATGCCGCGGGTGGGCTCGTCGAGGATCAGCAGATCGGGATCGGTGAACATCCACTTCGCCAGCACCACCTTCTGCTGGTTGCCGCCGGAGAGCTTCGCGACGCCGACGTCGACCGACGGGGTCTTGATGCGCAGACGCTTGCGGTAGTCGTCCGCGACGTCGCTCTCGGTGTTCGCGTCGATGACGCCGCGGGGAGCGACCTTCGACAGCTTCGCCGAGACGATCGAGCGCTTGATAGTGTCGAGCAGGTTGAGCCCGAGCACCTTGCGGTCTTCGCTGACGTACGCGAGGCCGTGGTCGATCGCCGACTGCACGTCTTTCAGCACGATCTCCTCGCCGTCCTTGATCAGCGTTCCGGAGAGGTACTTGCCGTAGGAGCGGCCGAACACGCTCATCGCGAGCTCGGTGCGGCCCGCGCCCATGAGACCGGCGAGACCGACGATCTCGCCGCGGCGGACGACCAGGTTCGAGCCCTTCGCGACCATCCGCTCGGGCACCTGCGGGTGCTGCACCCACCAGTCGCGCACCTCGAAGAACACCTCGCCGATGTGCGGGGTGCGGTCGGGGAAGCGGCTCTCCAGCGAGCGGCCCACCATGCCGCGGATGATGCGGTCCTCGTCGACGCCGCCGGCGGACAGATCGAGCGTCTCGATCGTGCGCCCGTCGCGGATGATGGTGATCTCGTCGGCGATCTGCTCGATCTCGTTGAGCTTGTGGCTGATGATGATCGACGTGATCCCCTTGCCCTTCAGGGACAGGATCAGATCGAGCAGGTGCTGCGAGTCGTCTTCGTTGAGCGCCGCGGTCGGCTCGTCGAGGATGAGGAGCTTGACCTCCTTCGAGAGCGCCTTGGCGATCTCGACGAGCTGCTGCTTGCCGACGCCGAGGTGCTTGATCTTCGTGTCGGGGTCTTCGCGCAGGCCCACCCGGGCGAGCAGGTCGATGGCGCGCAGGCGCGCCGCGGGCCAGTCGATCACTCCGCCGTGCGCGATCTCGTTGCCGAGGAAGATGTTCTCGGTGATCGACAGCTCGGGGATCAGCGCGAGCTCCTGGTGGATGATCACGATGCCCGCCTGCTCGCTGGCCCGGATGTCCTTGAACTCGACGACCTCGCCGCGGAACCAGATCTCACCGTCGTACGTGCCGTACGGGTACACCCCGGAGAGCACCTTCATCAGCGTCGACTTGCCGGCGCCGTTCTCACCGCAGATCGCGTGCACTTCGCCCGCCGCCACCGTGATCGACACGTCGCTGAGGGCCTTCACACCCGGGAACTCCTTGGTGATGGAGCGCATCTCCAGGATCGGGACTGCGTCCGTCATCGTGCGCGACCTCCTCGTCGTGTGCCATGGTCCGTTCGTGGACCGCTAGATGTGACCGTTCACATTGCCTCATCATCGTGCACCCTCGCCGCCCGCGTGTCAATCGAGGCGGGGCGCCGTTATCGGCCTGTTATGGAGAGGTCACCCGGCGCGCGCCTGAGAGGTCACCGGGTCAGCCGAGAGGTCACCGCGCGCGCAGCGGTGCGGGCGCGGTGGACTCCCGCACGACCACCCGGGGAACGACGTCGGATGCCTCCACCGGCATGTCCTCGCCCTCCGCAGCGGGGGCGCCGATCGCATCCAGCAGGGCCCGCACCGCCCGCTCCCCCAGCCCGGTGAAGTTCTGGTGCACGGTCGTCAGCGGCGGCCAGCCGTGACGGGCGAGCGGGATGTCGTCGAAGCCGACGACGCTCAGCTGGCGTGGCAGATCGAGTCCGGCGTCGCGGAACCCGTGCAGGAGCCCGAGGGCCATCGCGTCGTTCGCGGCGAAGACGGCGGTGAAATCCAGCCGGCGCGACAGCTCCATCGCGGCGCGATAGCCGAAGTCGCCCGTCCAGTCGCCGAGGATCGGCGGCCGGGTCGGGAGGTCGGCGTCGGAGAGGGCGTGCAAGTAGCCGCGCATGCGGCTCTCCGCCTCGATCCAGTCCTGCGGACCGGCGACGTGCAGGATCTCGACATGACCGAGCGAGATCAGGTGCTCGGTGATCAGGCGCGCGCCGTGCACCTGGTCTTCGGCGATCTCGGCGATGCCGCGCTCGGCCGAATGCAGCCCGAGGTACGGCACGTCGACATCGAGCTCGGCAAGCACATCGAACACCCGCACCTGCGGCGCGTGCACGATGAGGCCCTCGACCGACTGCCGGCGCAGGTGCTCCACCGCGGCGCGGATCGTCTCGGGGCGCGTGTCGCTGATGTAGGCGGAGGTGACCCAGTAGCCGCGCTCGCGGGCGGCGTCCTCGAGCGCCGCGAGGCTCGAGGTCGGCCCGTACTCGCCGCGCGAGCCGAGCACCACGCCGAGCGTGCGCGACCGGCTCGTGACGAGCGCCCGCGCCGCCTGGTTCGGACGGTAGCGGAGCTCGGCCATGGCATCCAGGACCCGTTGCTTGGTCGCCGGGCGGATCGACGGATGCCCGTTGAGCACCCGCGAGACGGTCTGATACGAGACGTCGGCGGCCCGCGCGACATCGCGGATGCTCGCGGTGCGCGTGCGCTCCTCGCCTGCCGTCACGGTGCCCTCGCCTTCGATGTGCACGTTCACATTACCGCCGGCGCGGGCGTCACGCGCGGGCGCGCCGACGGCGGCGCATCACGACGACGACCGCGCACAGCGCGAGGGTCGCGACGCCCCAGACGGCGGACGCGGGCGGCAGCACGCGGTACGCGAGGTGCTGCGCCGTCCACTCCGCGCTCAGCGGGCCGTACGCCGCGAGCCCGAGGGCCCACGCAGCGATGAGCACGACCGGCAGCGACACCCACCACGCACGACGCACCCACGAGGGCAGCACCCGCTCGACGGATGCCTCGCGCCGCCGCGCGAGCCACCACACGCCGTAGCCGGCGAGGATCACGAGCGCGATGACGCTCGATCCGTGCTGCACCCACTTGTAGCCCGGCAGCGGACCCCAGTCATCCGCGAGGGCGGGGATCAGCCGCACGCCCCAGCGGCCCTCGTGCGTGAACGCGTCCCACGCGATGTGCGAAAGCACCCCGAGGACGAGCGAGACGATCATCAGGAGCGCGGCGACGGCGATCGGCGAGCGCGCACGGTCGCCGCCGATCGTCCGCCAGACGGCGGCGCCGGTGGCATCCCACTCCGGCGGCAGGCGGCGCGCCAGCGCGTCCGGCGAGAGCTCGCGCCCCGCGGGGCGCAGGAGCGCGTACCAGAGGGCGAGGAGTCCCGCCGCGAGCACCGTCGACAGCAGCACGTTCGTGTGCGTCGCCTGATAGCTGAGCGGCGTGCCGCGCAGGAACAGCGGCAGGTCGGGGGTCATCGCCCCGACGGCGATGGCGGCCGGCAGCAGCGGCGTGCGCACGAACGGCAGCGCCACGACGGCGTGGCTCGGGGTGAAGGGCACGGGCGCAGGTCAGACGACGAAGAGGCCGGCGAGGGTCTTCTTCCCGCGGCGGAGCACCGAGACCCCGCCGGGCAGCGATCCAGTCACGACCGCATCCTCGTCCTCGACCTTCGCCCCGTCGAGCGAGACGCCGCCCTGGGCGATCGCGCGACGCGCCTCGGACAGACTCGCGACGAGACCCGTGTCGACGAGCGCCTGGACGACGGAGCTGCCCGCGGCGACCTCGGCGTTCGGCAGCTCGTCCAGGGCGCTGCGGAGCGTCGCGGCGTCGAGGGCGGACAGGTCTCCCTGACCGAAGAGCGCGTCGGATGCCGCGATGACGGCCTCCGCCGCCTCCGCGCCGTGCACGAACGTCGTCACCTCGCGCGCGAGGCGCTTCTGCGCAGCACGGCGGAACGGCTCGGCCTCGACCAGCGCCTCGTACTCCTCGATCTCGGCGCGGGTGAGGAACGTGAAGATCTTCAGGCGCTCGATCACGTCGGCGTCGGCGGTCGACAGCCAGAACTGGTACATCCGGTACGGGCTGCACATCGTGGCATCCAGCCAGATTGCATTGCCCTCGCTCTTGCCGAACTTCGTGCCGTCGCTGTTGGTGATCAGCGGCGTACCGATCGCGTGCACCGACCGACCCTCGACGCGGTGGATCAGGTCGGTGCCGCTCGTGAGGTTTCCCCACTGGTCGGACCCGCCGGTCTGCAGCACACAGTCGTACTGGCGGTAGAGCTCGAGGTAGTCCATGCCCTGCAGGATCTGGTAGCTGAACTCGGTGTAGCTGATGCCGGCCTCGGAGTTCAGGCGCGCCGCGACGGCGTCCTTCTTCAGCATCGTGCCGACGCGGTAGTGCTTGCCGATCTCGCGGAGGAAGTCGATCGCCGACAGCGGCGCCGTCCAGTCGAGGTTGTTGACCATGCGGGCGGCGTTCTCGCCCTGGAAGCTCAGGAACCGCTCCACCTGGGAGCGGAGGTACCCGACCCACTCGGCGACGGTGTCCTTCGTGTTGAGCGTGCGCTCGGCGGTCGGACGCGGATCGCCGATGAGGCCCGTCGACCCGCCGACGAGTCCGAGCGGGCGGTGTCCGGCCAGCTGCAGTCGGCGCATCGTGAGCAGCTGCACGAGGTTGCCCAGGTGCAGGCTCGGCGCCGTCGGGTCGAAGCCGCAGTAATACGTGATCGGCTCACCGGCGAGGAGCTCGCGGAGCGACTCCTGATCGGTGGACACGTGCACGAGGCCACGCCAGACGATCTCGTCCCAGACGTTCTCGAACGTGGGGTCGTTGGCGGGCGTCAGTGCGCGCACGGGCGCGTTCACGACGGTTTCAGACACGCGCCCAGGCTACCAGCGCCGGTTCGGGCGACCTGACTGTCGCGTGTGCCCTGGGTCGAGTCCCGGGTCGTGCCCCCGCTCGTGCCCCCGCTCGTGTCCCCGGGCCGGTGTCGGGCGTCCGTGCCAGACTGGCCGCGTGGATGCCGCCGCTGCCGACCTGCTCGTCACGACCGTTGTGGCGATCTTCCTTTTCCTGGCGCTGTGCGCCGCCCTCGCGCTCGTCACCGTCTCGGTGCGCCGCCCGCGCGGCACCGCTCTGCTCGTGGCGAGCGGCATCGTGGTCCTCTGCCTCGTGCTGGTCGCCGTGCTGCCGTGGCACGTGCCGGCGCTGTACGGCGCGGTCCTCGCCCTGCTCGCCGTCGCGCTGGCCACATTCGGAGGCAACCCCGTCGCGCGGTGGGTGCTCACCGTCGCCGACGGCGGGCGCAGCGCCGAGGGCCCGCGCGGAGGCATCCTCGTCGAGCTCATGGGCGAACCGCCCGCTCCGCCGCGCCAGGAGGAGATCCTGCGCGGCGGCGCCACGATCGGCTACCTCGAGCGGCTCGCCGCGGCGCTCGGCATCGTCGCGGGTTTCCCCGCGGTGATCGCGGTGCTCGTCGCGCTGAAGGGCATCGGCCGATTCACCGAGCTCGCGACCCCCGCCGCGCGTGAGCGGTTCATCGTGGGCACGCTCGCGAGCCTGCTGTGGGCGTGCGCGGTCTCGGCGATCGTGCCGTTGGCGCTGCGCTGACCGGTCAGAGCGCCTCCTGCAGTTGCCGCGCGCCCTCGACGAGCGCGCCGACCCCCGCGGCGGCGAGCGCCTGCGACACCGCCGACTGGGTGATGCCCTCGGCGCGCGCGAGCTCTTTCTGCGTCTGCCCGAGCAGGCGCCCGTACGCCAGTCGGCGCGTGCGCTCGCTCATCGCGCTCACCAGTTGGTCGCGGGCGAGCAGGTAGGCGTTGGAGAGCCGAAGGGATGCCTCGTCCTCCCCCTCGGCCGCGACGATCCAGGTGCGTGCGCCGGGGATCGTCCGCTCCTGCAGCGCGTGCACCGTCTCGACCGCCTCGCGGGCCGCCCACCATGCGGGGCCTTCGGTCAGATCGCCGGCCCGCGACGGCACGACACCCGAGGCGCCGACGCCGAGTCCGTAGCGGCACTCCACGCCGTCGGGCAGCGCGAGGCGCACGAGCAGGAGCGAGAGCATCGCGGCCGCGAGCGTGGGGTAGCTCCCCTGCAGCTCGTCGCCCACGACGGGCAGGAGCGGCCGGGTCGCGAGCGGCGCATCGCGCTCGACCCGTTCGATCACGGCGTCGATCGCGCGCTGCGCGGCCGCACGATCGTCGAGCGTGCGCGAGCCGACGATGTCGGCGATGACCGCCACCTCGGTGGCGGGCGCTTCCGTCACCGTCGTGTTCGTCGCTTCTTTTCGCGCCTGCATACAGATAAGACTAAGGCTTATTTTTCGGTAAGAGAAGCTAATAGCTGATATTCGCTGGATATAAGCTCGCGGGCGCCGGGACGCAGCATCGTGGTGTCACCCCGTGGCGCCGCCCCGCGAGGCTCAGAGACCGAGCGCGTGCGCGGCGGTCTGGGCGCGCGCCGTCAGCTCCGCGCGCTGCTCGGTGACGCGGACCCCCGCCGTGCCGCCCCCGCCGGTGCGGCTCGCGACCGATCCCTCGATCGAGAGCACCTCGCGGACGGCGGGCGTCAGCAGCGGCGACACCGACGCCAGCAGCGCGTCGTCGGCATCCTCCAGACCGATCCCCCGCTCCTCGCAGGCCCGCACGAGCGATCCGGACACCTCGTGCGCGTCGCGGAACGGCACGCCCTGCTTCACGAGCCACTCGGCGACGTCGGTCGCGAGGGAGAAGCCGGCCGGCGCGAGCTCCGCCAGCCGCACGGTGTCGAAGCGGAGCGTCGCCACCATGCCCGCGAATGCCGGCAGCACGACCTCGAGGGTCGCGATCGAGTCGAAGACGGGCTCCTTGTCCTCCTGCAGATCGCGGTTGTAGGCGAGCGGCAGCGCCTTCAGCGTCGCGAGCAGACCCGACAGGTTGCCGATGAGCCGGCCGGCCTTGCCGCGCGCGAGCTCGGCGATGTCGGGGTTCTTCTTCTGCGGCATGATGCTCGACCCCGTCGAATACCCGTCGTCGAGCGTGACGAAGCCGAACTCTCGCGTGTTCCAGATGATGATGTCCTCGGCGAAGCGGGACAGATCGACCCCGATCATCGCCGCGATGAACGCGAACTCGGCCACGACGTCGCGGGCGCTCGTGCCGTCGAGGGAGTTCTCCGCCGGGCGCGCAAGACCCAGCCGATCGGCGACGAGCTGCGGGTCGAGGCCCAGCGTGGCGCCGGCGAGGGCCCCGCCGCCGTAGGGCGAGACGGACGCGCGCACCGACCAGTCGCGCAGGCGCTCGAGGTCGCGTACCAGCGGCCACGCGTGCGCCTGCAGGTGGTGGGCGAGCAGGATGGGCTGCGCGTGCTGCAGGTGGGTGCGCCCGGGCATGATGGCCTCCGGGTGCGCCTCGGCCTGTGCGACGATCGCGTCGATCAGGCGAAGGACGTCGCGCGCGATGACGCGCGCGTGGTCGAGCAGGTAGAGGCGCACGAGCGTGGCGATCTGATCGTTGCGGCTGCGCCCGGCGCGGAGCTTTCCGCCGAGCTCGGCGCCGACCTCGGCGATCAGCGCCGCCTCGAGCGCGCCGTGCACGTCTTCGTCGGAGTCGGCGGCGACGAGCGACCCGTCGGCGACGGCCGCCGCCAGCGCGTCGAGGCCGGCGTGCATCCGCTCCTCCTCGTCCGCCGTGAGATACCCCGCCGCCGCGAGGGCGGCGGCGTGGGCGTGCGAGCCGGCGAGGTCGTACGGGACGAGCACCCAGTCGAAGTGCGTCGACCGGCTGAGCGCAGCGAGCTCGGGCGAGGGACCGGACGCGAATCGCGCACCCCACAGCGCACCCTCGTTGGTCCCGTGGGATGCGCCGTGCGGCGCGGCGGGCTCGGGTGAAGCGGAGGGTGCGGTCGAGTCGGTCACCCGCACAGCCTACCGAGGCATCCGTGGGTCATCTCGTCCGGCACCGGCCGCCCGAGGCGCCGCGATCCGTCGCCATCGCACCGGGGTGACGACAGGTTCCAGCACCTCGGCGCGCGCGCCACCGCGCCGTCAGCGGGGCACGAGCAGCCGAGTGAGCGTCGCGACGATCCGCTCGAGCGGGCCGCGACCCCACAGCAGCGCCCACGCCGTGCACGCGAGGATCGTGCCGAGGGCGAAGGGCCAGAACGGGTCGAGCGCGCGGAAGCCGCCGAGGTCGCCCGTGTCGCCGAGCACCGCCGCCGCCCAGAGAGCCCACACGCAGAGCTGCCCGACGTACGCGGTCAACGGCATCGACCCGACCGCGCGCAGCGGCAGCAGCACCGCGGAGACGGGCGTGCGGCACACGAGCACGCACGCGCCGAGGGTCGCCAGCGCTCCCCCGCCCGACCCGATGATCTCCCAGAGTCCGCCCGAGTGCGCGGCATCCGTCAGCACCGTCTGCAGGCAGCCGCCGAGCGAGCCGCCCTCGGGCGCCGCGGCCAGGGCACGGGTGGTGACCGACGCGCCGATCCCGGCGACCACGACGGCGGCGAGGCCGCCGAGGAGCAGACCCAGATCCGTCCGGACCGATCGAAGGTCGCTGCGCCCGGCCGCCATGCCCGCGAGGAGGAACGCGGCCCAGAGCGGGAACGGATAGTGCCAGCCGACGAGTGCGGCGAGATCCGACCCCGACTCGCCCTGCCAGATCGGCAGCGCGTCGAGCACGGGCTGCACCCACGGCATGACGACGGCGAGCGCGGCCGCCGTGATCCAGAGGGTCGGCGTGCGCAGCGTCAGCAGCGTCGCCCCGAACAGGAACAGCAGCGCGTAGGCCGGGAGGATCACGTACACCGGCACGCCCGTCGCGATCAGCGCCGCGCCCAGCAGCCAGATGAGCACCGCGCGCACCACGAGCCGGCGCCGGGTGAGCGAGAGCGCAGGGCCGGTCTGGGGGCGCGTGCCTCCTGAGCCGGGCTCCGCGCTCAGGAGCGCGATCGATACGCCCGCGAGCGTCGCGAAGAGGATCGACGACCGCCCGTTCGCGATGTCGATCCAGGTCTCCGGGCGGGTCGGGTCGAAGCTCTCGATCGTGAGCAGGTGCGCGGCGAGCATGCCGAGCACCGCGAGCCCGCGCGCGAGGTCGACCCCCTGCACGCGCGCGGGCGCGTTCAGGGCGGCGACCCCGACCGGTCTCACTGCTGGCGCAGCAACCAGACGAGCAACGCCTTCTGCGCGTGCAGCCGGTTCTCGGCCTCGTCCCAGACCACCGACTGCGGACCGTCGATGACCTCGGCATCCACTTCGTATCCGCGATCGGCGGGCAGGCAGTGGATGAAGATGGCATCGGATGCCGCGTGGCCCATCGTCTCGGTCGTCACCTTGTACGGGCCGAGGTCGCGCAGGCGTGCCGACTTCTCCTCCTCCTTGCCCATCGACACCCACGTGTCGGTGACCATGACGTCGGCGCCGGCGGCGGCCTCGTCGGGATCGGTGTAGAGCGTGACCGAGCCGCCGGTCGTGGCGGCGATGCGCTCGGCGTCGGCGACGACGTCGGCGCGCGGCGCGTAGGCCTCGGGCGACGCGACCCGCACGTGCATGCCGGCGGTGACTCCGGCGAGCACGTACGAGTGGCCCATGTTGGACGTGCCGTCACCGAAGAACGTGAGGGTGAGGCCCTTCAGCTCCCCCTTGTGCTCCCGGATCGTGAGGAGGTCGGCGAGCAGCTGGCACGGGTGGAAGTCGTCGCTCAGCGCGTTGATCACGGGCACGGTCGTGCCGCGCGCCATCTCCTCGAGCCCCGCCTGCGCGTAGGTGCGCCACACGATCGCCGCGACCTGGCGCTCGAGCACCCGCGCCGTGTCGGACGGGGTCTCCTTGCCGCCGAGCTGGCTGTTGGCCGTCGAGATGATGAGCGGCGACCCGCCGAGGTCGGCGATGCCGACGGCGAACGACACCCGGGTGCGGGTCGAGCTCTTGTCGAAGATCACCGCGACGGTCTGCGGGCCCTCGAGGGGCTTCAGCTTCCAGCGGTCCTTCTTCAGCGAGACCGCGAGATCGAGGATCTCGGCCTGCTCGGCCGGGCTCAGGTCGTCGTCGCGGAGCAGGTGGCGGGTCATGCGGAAACCTCCGAGGGGTGGGTGTCATCGAGCAGCAGAGCGTCGCCGACGGTCGCGAGCGCGCGGGCGAACAGGGTGGCGAACTCGTCGACCTCGACATCGCCGATGACGAGCGGCGGCGCGAGGCGGATGGTCAGGTCGTTGGCGGCGTTCACGATCAGTCCGTGCTCCTGCGCCGCCGCGACGACCGCGCCGGCGACCGGATGCCGGAGCGCCACACCGATGAGCAGGCCCTGACCGCGCGTGCCCTCGACGAGCGGCGAGTCGATCGCCGCGATCGCCGCGCGGATGCGCTCGCCCTGCGCCGTGGCGTTCTCGAGCAGGTCGGCGCGCTCGATCTCGCCGAGCACCGCGGATGCCACGGCCGTGCCGAGCGCGTTGCCGCCGAACGTCGAGCCGTGGGTGCCCGGGTAGAAGAGCTCCCCCGCCGCGCCAAACGTGATGAGGGCGCCGATCGGGAAGCCGCTGCCGATGCCCTTGGCGACCGTGATCGCGTTGGGGGTGATGCCCGCGTGCTGGAACGCGAACCACTCCCCGGTGCGGCCGGCGCCGGTCTGGATCTCGTCGACGATCAGCAGAGCGCCGTGGCGCGCCGTGATCTCGCGCGCCGCCTCGAGGTAGCCCTCGGGAAGCGGCATGACCCCCGCCTCGCCCTTGATGGGCTCGACGAACAGTGCCGCGACACGGTCATCCATCGCCTCTTCGAGCGCCTCGATCGTCGAGTCGAGGAACTCGACGCCCGGCGTCATCGGCAGGAAGGGCTCCTGCATCGACGGCTTGCCGGTGAGGGCGAGGGTGCCCATCGTGCGCCCGTGGAACGCGTTCTTCAGCGCGAGGATCCGCGGGCGGGGCGCCTGTCCCTCCGACCCTCGACCGTGCAGCCGGGCGAGCTTGAACGCGGCCTCGTTGGCCTCGGCGCCGGAGTTGCCGAAATACACGCGCCCCTCGGGTCCCGTGCCGGCGAGGCGCTTGAGCTGGGCCGCCAGGGCGAGCTGCGGCGGTGTCGCGAAGTAGTTCGACACGTGTGCGAGGGTCGCCGCCTGGCGCGAGACCGCCTCGACGAACACCGGATGCGCGTGCCCGAGCGAGACCACCGCGATGCCCGCGAGGAAGTCGAGGTAGCGCCGTCCGGCTCCGTCCCACAGGTAGGCGCCCTCGCCGCGCACGATGAGGGCGAGCCGATCGCCGACGTTGCGGGTCAGGTCGCGCGACGCGTCGTCCTGCCACGGCGCCGCCGGATTCTCCTGTGCGCTCTGCGCGTGTGCGCTGGTCACTGCGCCACCACCTCTGTTCCGATTCCCTGTTCTGTGAAGACCTCCACCAGCACCGAGTGCGGCTGGCGTCCGTCGATGATCGCGGCCGTGTCGACGCCGCCGTCCACGGCATCCAGACACGCCTGCATCTTCGGGATCATGCCCGATTCGAGCCGCGGCAGCATCGCGCGAAGCTCCGCCGCCGTCAGGTGCGAGACGAGCGAGTCGCGGTTCGGCCAGTCGGCGTAGAGGCCCGCGACGTCGGTGAGCACGACGAGCTTCGCCGCGCCGAGCGCGACAGCGAGCGCGGACGCCGCGGCGTCGGCGTTGACGTTGAGCGAATGCCCCGGATTGTCGTGGTCGGGGGCGATGGAGGACACCACCGGGATGCGCCCCGCCGCGAGCTGATCGAGGACCGGCTGCGGGTCGACCGCCACCACGTCGCCGACGGCGCCGAGGTCGTGCTCGGTGCCGTCGATGACGACGCCCCGGCGACGCCCACGGAAGAGCCCCGCGTCCTCGCCGGAGAGGCCCGTCGCGAACGGCCCATAGGCGTTGATCCGGGCGACCAGCTGCGGGTTCACCTGCCCGGTCAGCACCATGCGCACGACGCTCATCGCCTCGGTCGAGGTGACGCGGTAGCCGCCCTTGAACTCGCTCGGGATCGACAGCCGGTCGAGCATCTGCGAGATCTGCGGTCCCCCGCCGTGCACGACGACGGGCTTGACCCCGACGAAGCGCAGGTAGGCGATGTCCTGCGCGAAGGCATCCTGCAGCTCCTCGGACACCATCGCGTTGCCGCCGTACTTGATGACGATGATCTGGTCGCGGAAGCGCTGCAGCCAGGGCAGCGACTCGATGAGCACGGCTGCCTTCTCGGCGGCCTGCTCGGGCGTCGTGTGCTGGATCTTCTCCGGCGTGGCCTCGCTCGTGTTCTCGCTCATGAGCTGTACGCGCTGTTCTCGTGGACGTAGTCGTGCGTCAGGTCGTTCGTGAGGATCGTCGCGGAGGCGTCCCCCGCCTGGAGGTCGATGAGCACGTCGGTCGCGCGGGGCGTCAGGTCGACCTCCTCGCGGGGACGGTCGGGCGCTCCCGCACTGCACAGGCGCACGCCGTTGAAGCTCACGTCGACCGCGTAGGGGTCGAAGGATGCCTGGGTGGTGCCGATCGCGGCGAGCACGCGCCCCCAGTTGGGGTCGTTGCCGAAGATCGCCGTTTTGAAGAGGTTGTTGCGGGCGACGGAGCGGCCCACCTCGACCGCATCGGCCTCGGAGACGGCGCCGACGACGCGGATCGTGATGTCGTGGCTCGCGCCCTCGGCGTCGCGCTGCAGCTGAGCGGCCAGGTCGAGGCAGACCTCGGTGAGCGCCGCGCCGAAGGCGGCGGGGTCGGGGGTGATCCCGGATGCCCCGCTGACCAGGAGTGTCACCTGGTCGTTCGTCGACATGCAGCCGTCGGAGTCGAGCCGGTCGAAACTCACGCGCGTCGCCGCGCGCAGGTGCGCGTCGGCCTCGGCGGCGTCGAGCACGGCGTCGGTCGTGAGGACGACGAGCATGGTCGCGAGGCCCGGCGCGAGCATGCCGGCGCCCTTCGCCATCGCGCCGATCGTCCAGCCGTCGCCGGTGTGCGTGCTCGTCTTGGGCACGGTGTCGGTCGTCATGATCGCGCGCGCGGCGCTCTCGCCGCCGTCCGCGGAGAGCTGCGAGATCGCGTCTTCGGTGCCCGTGAGCACCTTGGCGCGGAACGTCTCGTCGCCCGTCCCGATGAGCCCGGTGGAGCAGACGAGCACGTCGCCGGGGCTGATGCCCAGCAGCTCCGCGGCCTTCTCGGCGGTCTGGTGCGTCGTCTGGAAGCCGAAGCTGCCCGTAAAGCAGTTCGCGCCGCCGGAGTTCAGCACGATCGCCTCGACCACGCCGTCGGCGATCGCCTGCTGCGACCACAGGATCGGGTTCGCCTTCGCGCGGTTGCTCGTGAAGACGGCGGCCCCGACGGCGAGCGGGCCGCGATTGACGACGACGGCGACGTCGGGCTCGCCGGTGGACTTGAGGCCCACGGCGACCCCCGCCGCCTCGAACCCTGCGGGCGCGGTCACTCCCTGCGCAGACGTGGCGGTCACGGGGCGACTCCGTTCACGGTCAGGCCCCGGTCCTCGGGGAGGCCGAGGGCGATGTTCATCGACTGGATGGCGGCACCCGCGGTGCCCTTCACGAGGTTGTCGACCGCGGCGACCACGACGACGCGGTTCGCGGAGCGGTCGATCGCGAGGCCGAGAAGGGCCGTGTTCGCGCCGAGCACGTCGGCGGTGCGCGGGAACTGCCCCTCGGGCAGCAGCTGCACGAAGCTCTCGTCGCCGTAGGCCGACTGCCAGCCATCCCGGATCTGCGCGTCGGTCACGCCCGCCGCGATCGGCGCCGACGAGGCGGCGAGGATGCCCCGCGCCATCGGCACGATCACCGGCGTGAACGAGATCCGCACGTCGGGCGTCACCCCCGCCGACGCGCCGGCCGCGGCCAGCGCCTGCTGGATCTCGGGGATATGGCGATGCGTGCCGCCGACGGCATACGGGTTCGCCGAGCCGAGGATCTCGGCGGCGAGGAGGTTCGTCTTGAGGCTCTTGCCGGCCCCCGACGGGCCGACGGCGAGCACGCTCACGATGTCGGACGGGTCGATGACGCCCGCGGCGACGCCGGGCGCGAGGCTCAGCGACACCGTCGAGGCGTTGCAGCCGGGCGCCGCGATCCGGCTGGCCCCGGCGAGCGCGGCGCGGCCGCCGGGGAGCTCGGGGACGCCGTAGACCCACGGGTCGTGGAAGTCGCCGCCGTAGAACTGCGCCCAGGCATCCGCCGACGTCAGCCGGTGATCGGCGCCGGCGTCGATGACGAGCGGCGTGCCGGCGAGCGCGTCGGTGTACTGCCCCGACTGGCCGTGCGGCAGCGCGAGGAAGACGATGTCGTGCCCGGCGAGCACCTCGGGGGTGGTCGGCTGGAGCGTGAGATGCGCGAGCGAGCGCAGATGCGGCTGGTGCACGGCGAGCGGGTCGCCGGCGTTGCTGTGCGCGGTGACGGTGGTGATCTCGATGTCGGGATGGGCGGCGAGCAGGCGCAGGATCTCGCCACCCGCATAGCCGGAGGCGCCGGAGACGGCGACCGAATAGGTCATTTCTCAACCTTATTGTCTGTGGGCTCGGGGCCGGAGACGGCGACTCCCACTGCTCGACCCGGCGACGGGGAGCATGCGGGGTCGCCTACAGTCGGCGGCCGCGGAGGTCGAGACGTCGGGGCGCGCGGAACACCGTCGAGACGGTGAGCGGGTCGGCCACGAGCATGCCGCGACCCTACCGCCCGCGCCCGCAGGGCCGCAAATCCGTGTCGGGAGCCTCGGGGTGGGTCGGGACGGTCCGGCCGTCGCGGCGGCGTTCGGGCGGACTTCTGCACTCGGGAGGACCGCGGGCCCCGATTCACCCTCCCGCGTGCAGATCTCCTCCCGAACGCAGGGCCGCGATGAGGGCGAGCTCGTCCTCGCGCGTGATTCCGGCGCTCCGTGCCCGGTCGAGCCCGCGCGCCCGCTCGTCTTCGAGAGTCCGCACGAGCGTCTCCCGCAGTGGACGCAGGGCACCGCCCAGCATCCGGTAGACGGCGTTCGAGCGCGTCGCGAAGCCCGGCATGTCGTCGGGCAGCCACAGCGGGAGGGAGCGCGGTCCCATCCAGTGCTGCACGCCCTGCGCGGCGAGCCAGTCGGGGGCGGCCGGGACGACCTCGGCGGTGTGTCCGGATGCCTCGCGTGCGGCCGCGAGCACCGCGGGAAGCGGCGACGGATCCCCGACCGCGTTGACCGTGCCGCTGAAGCCTGCGGCGCCGAGGGCGGCGACGAACGCTGCCAGATCGTCGACGTCGATGACCTGCACGCGCACGACTGGTGCGTCCGGCACGAGCACGGCACCGCCCTCGGCGAGCGCGAAGCGCGACACCCAATACCCGAAGCGATCGGTGGGGTCGCCGGGCCCCCCGATGAGACCCGGCCGGACGATCGCCGTGCGGTGCGGCAAGGCGGCGCGCACGGCCGCCTCGCATGCCGCCTTCGCCCGGGCGTAGTCGCCGTCGTCGCCGAGCGCGGCGGGTTCGACGAGCGATGCCCCCTCGTCGGCGCCCTCCTCGTTGTTCGCGGCGTACACCGAGACGCTCGAGACGTACGTGAGGTGCCGCGTGTCGCCGGCGAGCGCTGCAGCCGCGGCGGCGACGTGGGTGCTCCGTGACGAGACCTCGACGACCTCGTCCCAGTCCCGACCCCGCACGGCGTCGTACGCCTCCGGTTCATCCCGGTCGGCGACGACGAGCCGGGCGCCGTATGGAACCGGCCGGGTGCCGCGCGCGAGGCACGTGACGGATGCCCCGGCATCCATCCACCGCTCGGCGATGCGGCCGCTGAGCCAGCCGGTTCCGCCGAGGATCAGCACGTCGGTCATGACGACCCTCAGCCGACCGGGAACGCCTTGATGCGCTGCAGCAGGTCGGGCGCCGTGCGCTCGAGGGTGCGCCCGCCGATCAGCACGCCCGCGACGGTGACGACGGCGCCGCCGAGAACTCCCACGGCGAGGGCGGCGACGCCGACGGCGGGGTCGCCGCCGACCATGCCCATGATCCCGACGATGAGCGCGGGCGCAGCGAGGAGGCCGCAGGCGCCGAGCACCACGAAGACGAGGAGCCCGCTGACGAAGGTCTGTCCGGGCACCGTCTTGAACGGGCTGTCGCCCGGCGCGGCGACCGGAGTGACGATGAGCGCCGACGAGACCGCCGTCACCCCGTATCCGGCCAGCAGCAGACCGAGGGCTGCGCCGAGGATCGCAGGGAGGGTCGACGCGTGACCGCCGATCATCGCCGTGATCACCGCGATCGCGATCGTGAGCGGAACGCCGACGCAGGCGGCGCCGAGAATGCGGCCCCACCGGTCCTGCCGCCCGCGGATGCCGCTCGAGAGCACCGAGGCGAACGCCGTGCCGTCGTAGGAGATGTCGCTGTACCCGGCGATGCACAGCACGAACGCGACGAAGATCGGCGACGCCGCGAACATGAACCCGTCGACGCCGCCGGTGAAGGCGAAGAGGATCGGGAACAGCGGCGCCACGATCAGCTGCCGCAGGTAGCGAGGGTCGCGCAGCCAGCCGGTCAGCGAGCGCGCCCACGTCGCGCCGACGCCGCCCGTGGGCATGACGCCGAACAGGCCCAGTCGCCCGGGCCGCACCGAGCGCGTCGTCTGCCGCGGCGGCGACACCGTGGCGCGGGTGAGCGCCGCGTGCCACGCCGCCCACAGCACGGCGACGGTCGCGGCGGCGATCACGAACTTCAGCGCCGCCGTGACGTACGACCCCGCGGCGACGTCGCCCGGCACGGCCCACGCGGCGCCGAAGGGCGTCCACCCGAGCACGACGGACGCGTGGCCGAACTGTGCGCCGACGTCGCCCGCGTTGGAGAGTGCGGCGACGGCGCCGGTGGCGAGCGGCCCCGCGAAGATGACCGCCACGAGCACGATCGTGCCGACGAGCTCGCGTCCGCGACGGTTGCCGCCGAGCCCGGTGCTGAGGGCGGATGCCAGGCGGCTCGCGATCACGCAGGTGAGCACCGCGAGGGCGATGCAGGGCACGGCCACCAGCGTGGCGAGCGGCGAGCGCACCCAGAGGAGGAGCGTCGCCAGCGCCGCGATCGACGTCGCGATGCCGGGGATGCCGGTGAGCCCGGTCGCGGTGAGGATCGTCATCACCTGACGGGTCGTCAGCGGGAAGGTCGCGAGTTTCGTGGCATCCACCGTCGTGTCGACGCCTGCGATCAGGAGCGGGCCGACGATCCAGCCGAGGAGGAGGGCCGAGCCGCCGAGGATCGCGACGGCGCGCACCGGGGCGAGATCGTCGAGGCGGGAGAGGCCGATCAGCACCGAGACGACGGGTGCGAGGATGCCGAGGGCCCAGATGATGCCGAAGCAGAACCCGACCAGCTGCCAGGGCCGCCGCGCGAGCGTGTTGCCGAGAATGCGGTAGCGGAGCCTCAGGACTGTCGCAACCACGCCGGCCCCTCGCTCGTGTGCCGTCCGCCGACGAGCTCGACGAAACGGTCCTGCAACGACTGCGCGCCGCGCACCTCGTCGACCGTGCCCGCCGCGAGCACCCGGCCGGCGGCGATCACCGCGACGTGGTCGCACATGCGCTGCACGAGGTCCATCGAGTGGCTCGAGACGATCACGGTGCCGCCCGTCGCGGTGTACGAGCGCAGCACGTCTTCGATGTTCGCCGCCGAGACGGGGTCGACCGACTCGAACGGCTCGTCGAGCACGAGCAGGCGCGGCGCGTGCACGAGCGCGCACGCGAGGGCGACCTTCTTCGTCATGCCGGCCGAATAGTCGGCGACGATGACGCCCGCCGCCTCGCGGAGGTCCATCAGGTCGAGCAGGTCGGCCACGCGCGGCGCGATCTGCTCGCGCGGCACCGAGAACATCATCGCCGTGTAAGTGATGAGCTGCTCGCCGGTGAGACGGTCGAACAGCCGCACCCCGTCGGCGAGGTTGCCGATCATCGCCTTCGCCGCGACCGGGTCGGCCCAGACGTCGACGCCGTGCACCCACGCCGTGCCCGCGTCGGGACGCAGCAGCCCCGTCGCCATCGACAGCGTCGTGGTCTTTCCGGCGCCGTTCGGCCCGACGAGGCCGTAGAACGAGGTGGGTGGCACCACCAGGTCGATGCCGGCGACGGCGACCTTGTCGTCGAAGCGCTTGACGAGGCCCGACAGCTGCAGGGCGGGGACGGCGGATGTCTCGATCATCCCCACCGAGCCTAGTCAGCGCACCCCGGGAACGGCAGTGGGGCGGGAACCCCCGCCCCACTGCCGACCGGCGAGCCCGCTACTCGCGCACGGTCGCGCCGAACCGCGCGGCGGCCACGGCGACGCCGGCGAGCTTCGCCTCGGTCGCCTCGGCGGCGGTCAGCGTGCGGTCGTCGGCCCGGAAGCGCAACGCGAACGTGAGGCTCTTCTGCCCCGCCTCGAGGCCCTGCCCGCGATAGTCGTCGACGAGCCGCACCGATTCGAGCAGCTCTCCGGCACCCTCGATGAGCGCGGCCCGCACGTCACCGGCCACGACGTCGTCGCCCACGACGAGCGACACGTCCTGCGTGGCGGCGGGGAATCCCGACAGCGACGCGTCGACCTCCGGCGTCCCGGCGAGCGACAGGACGCCGTCGAGATCGAGCTCGACCACGTACACCCGGCCCGGCAGGTCCGCCGCCGCCGACACGGCGGGCAGCAGCTCGCCGACGTAGCCGACCTCGACGCCCGCCGCCGACAGCACGCCCGTGCGGCCGGGGTGGAGCGCCGCGCGCTGCCCCTGCGCCACCTCGATGCGCACGCCCGCCGCCGCGCCGATCGCCTCGACGGCCGACAGCGCGTCGGCGAGGTCGGCGGCGACGGGCGCGTGTCCGGGGCGCTTGGGCGCGGCGTTCCCCGTCAGCAGCACCGCGACGTGACGCGGCTGCGGCGGGATCGCGGAGGTCAGGGCCGCCAGGGTCTCGTCGTTCGGGCGTTCGCCGAGCGGCGGCACCTCGTCGGTGCCGTAGGCCACCCCCGGCTCGGGGGTGAAGACGAGCCCGGTCTCGAACAGGGCGAGGTCGGTGAACCCGCGGGAGTGGTTGCGGTGCGCGACCTGCAGGAGCCCCGGCACGAGCGAGCGGCGCAGGTACGGCGCCTGACCGTCGAGCGGGTTGGCGAGCTTCACCTGCTCGACGTGCTCGCCCGACGCCGACCCGTGCAGGTCGTTCGCCTCCGAGGTCGTGAACGGGAACGACGGCGTCTCGACGAACCCGGCGGCGGCGAGCGCGTTCGCGACACGGCGACGCCCCTTCTGCAGCGGCGTGAGGCCGCGCCCGGCGCTGACGCCGTGCGGGGTCGGCAGCACCGACGGGATGCGGTCGAGCCCGTGGATGCGCGCCACCTCTTCGGCGAGCGTCCACCGGTCGGTGAGGTCGGGGCGCCATGACGGCGGGATGACCTCCCAGCCCGCGTCCGCGTCCGGAAGCGCCGTGACCTCGCAGCCGATCGTCTCGAGCGCGCCGGTGATCTCGGCATCCGTGTAGTCGACGCCGATCAGGGCCGGCACGAACGCGCGCGGCAGCTCGATCGACGGCACGAACACCTCGCCGTACAGCGCTCCGCCGAGCTCCGCGTCGAGCGTGCCGCCGGCGAGCTCGACCATCAGGTCGGCCACGCGGCGGGCCGCGACGAACGGGATCAGCGGGTCGACGCCGCGCTCGAACCGGCGCGACGCCTCCGAGGGCAGCTTGTGACGCCGCGCGGTGCGCGCGATCGACACGGTGTCGAAGATCGCCGCTTCGATGAGCACGTTGCGCGTGGCATCCGTCATCTCCGTCGTGCCGCCGCCCATCACACCGGCGAGACCGATCGGGCCCGACTCGTCGGTGATGAGCAGGTCTTCGGTCGAGAGCGCGCGCTCCTTGCCGTCGAGGGTCGTGAGCTTCTCCCCCGCGCCGGCGCGGCGCACCGTGATGCCGCCCTGGAGGCGGTCGAGGTCGTAGCCGTGGATCGGGTTGCCGAGCTCGAGCATCACGTAGTTGGTGATGTCGATGAGGATGCCGAGGGAGCGGATGCCCGCAAGCGTGAGCCGTGCGACCATCCACGGCGGGGTCGGACGCGCCGGGTCGACGCCGCGGACGACGCGCACGACGAACTCGCTCGCGCCGACGCGGCCGCGGATCGGGCTCTGGTCGTCGACGGCGAGCGGGAAGCCGCTGCCGGGCTGCACGTCATCCCACTCGTGCGCGGCCGGGTCGCGGAACTCCGCTCCCGTCGCGTGCGCGTATTCGCGGGCGATGCCACGGATCGACAGTGCGTAGCCGCGGTCGGGCGTGACGTTCACGTCGACCGCGACGTCGTCGAGGCCGAGCAGGGCGATCGCGTCCGTCCCCGGCGCCGGGTCGAGGCCGAGTTCGCCGAGGCGCAGGATGCCGGAGTGCTCGTCGCCGAGTCCGAGCTCGCGCGCCGAGGCGATCATGCCGTCCGAGACATGTCCGTAGGTCTTCCGGGCCGAGATCGGGAACGGGCCGGGCAGCACGGCGCCGGGGAGCGAGACGACGACCTTGTCGCCGACGAAGAAGTTCGAGGCGCCGCACACGATGCCGCGCGGCTCCGCCTCGCCGACGTCCACCTGGCACCAGCGGATCGTCTTGCCGTTCTTCTGCGGCTCCTCGTCGAACGAGAGCACCTGGCCGACGACGACGGGGCCGGTCACCTCGAAGGAGAGCGCCTCCTCCTCTTCGAAACCCATCGAGACGAGCGCCGCGAAGATGTCGTCCGTCGTGGCATCCGCCGGGACGTCGACGTACTCACGCAGCCAGGAGAGAGGGACGCGCATCAGACCACCATTCCGAACTGCTCACTGAAGCGCACATCGCCCTCGGCCATGTCGCGCATGTCCTGCACGTCGGAGCGGAACATCAGCGCCCGCTCGACTCCCATCCCGAACGCGAAGCCCGAGTAGACCTCGGGGTCGATCCCGGCCGCGCGCAGCACGTTGGGGTTCACCATGCCGCAGCCGCCCCACTCGATCCAGCGGGCGCCGCCCTTGAACGTCGGATGCCACAGGTCGAGCTCGGCCGACGGCTCGGTGAACGGGAAGTAGTTGGTGCGGAAGCGGGTCTTCGCCTCGGGTCCGAACAGCTGGCGCGCGACGTGGTCGAGCGTGCCCTTGAGGTTCGCCATCGAGATGCCCTTGTCGACGACGAGTCCCTCGAACTGCACGAAGGCGGGCAGGTGCGTCGCGTCGAACTCGTCGGTGCGGTAGACCCGTCCCGGGCACAGCACGTAGATCGGCACCTCGCGCTCGAGCATCGACCGCACCTGCACGGGGCTCGTGTGGGTGCGCAGCACCAGGTGACGCTCGACCGGGTCGACGAAGAACGTGTCCTGCATCTGACGTGCCGGGTGGTCGAGGTCGAAGTTCAGGGCGTCGAAGTTGAACCACTCGTGCTCGAGCTCGGGACCTTCGGCGATCTCCCAGCCCATGCCGACGAACAGGTCGGCGATCTCCTCCTGCAGCAGCGAGACGGGATGCCGCGCACCCACCCGCGCCCGCGGCGCGACGGCCGTGATGTCGATCCGCTCTGCCTCGAGCTGGGCGGCGGCCTCGGCCTCGGCGAGCGCCTCCTCGCGCGCGGCCAGCGCCTGTCCGACGCGTCCGCGCGCCTGCCCCACGAGCTTGCCGAGGGCGGCCTTCTGATCGTTCGGCACGTTGCGCAGCTGCGCGTTCAGCCGGGCGAGGGCGGATGCCTCGCCGGTGTGCGCCGCGCGGGCGGCTTTCAGCTCTGCGGTGCTCGTCGCTGCGGCGATCGCCGCGAGGGCGTCGTCGGCGGCAGCATCCACCGATTCCTGGGTGATCGTGGGCTCGTCAGACACAAGAGCCGAGTCTACCGGCGGGCCCGGTGCCGCACGCTCCCCGACCGGCGGCGGCTCGGCTCCCGCTCGGCGCTGCTCAGCGCGGCCGGCGCCCGAATCCGCCGCCCTCGGCGCCGGATCCCCCGTCGGGCACGTTCTGCAGTCCGATGAGCTGCGTGTCGGTGACGTCGCCGACCGGGTGGTGCATCGGGTCGACGGGTGTCAGCGCGCTGTCCTGCCGCTTCAGGCGCTTCTCGAGCAGGCGGGCGATGTACGACAGCGCGAGGCACAGGGCGACGTAGATCGAGCCGCCGACGATCGCCGCGGGGATGAGGGGCGAGCCGTACACGGCGTTCGAGCCGAGCAGCTTCACGAGGTAGAGCAGCTCGTGGTAAGTGATGATGAAGCCGAGCGCGGTGTCCTTCAGCGTCACGACGAGCTGCGCGACGATGACCGGCATCATCGCCCGGATCGCCTGCGGCAGCAGGACGAACGCCATGACGCCCGACTTGCGGAGCCCGATCGCGTATCCCGCCTCGCTCTGACCGCGCGGCAGCGACTCGACGCCGGCGCGGATCACCTCGGCGAGCACCGAGCCGTTGTAGGCGACGAGGGCGATGACGACCGCCCAGTACGGCTGCATCTTGATGCCGACGACGGGCAGCCCGTAGTAGAGCAGCATCATGAAGATCAGCACCGGGATGGCGCGGAGGATCTCGATGATCCAGCCGACCGGCACCCGGACCCAGGCGTGGTCGGAGAGTCGTCCGAGCGCGAGCAGGAAGCCGAGCACGAGGGCGCCCACCGCGGCCGCGGCGAACGCGGCGAGCGTGTTCAGGGTGGCCTCGCCGAAGAGGGCCCAGATCGAGGAGTAGGTGAACAGCTCCCACTTCTTGGCGGTGAACTGCCCCGTCACCGCGAATCGCCAGATCACCCAGGCGATGCCGGCGAGCACCAGGAGCGCCGTGATCACGGCGAGGATGCGGTTGCGCGCGATCGCCTTCGGCCCGGGCACGTCGTACAGCACGGAACTCATCGCGCGACCCTCCATCTGTTCTCGAAGACCCGTTGCAGCCACGCCAGCAGCAGCACCAGCACGATGAAGATGAGCATCACCCACAGGAGCACGACGAGCTGGTTCTCGCCCTGCTCACTGAGCCACGATCGGATCGACCCGAGGTTCAGCACGGAGAACCCGGCGGCGACGGTCGTGTTCTTCAGCAGCGCGATGAACACGCTCATCATCGGCGGGATCACCGAACGCGTGGCCTGGGGCAGCACGACGAGCGTCATGACCTGGGTGAACGTGAGACCGAGCGCCCGCGCCGCCTCGGCCTGCCCGACGGGAACGGTGTTGATGCCCGAACGGAGCGTCTCGGCGACGTAGGTCGCGGTGTAGACGCCGAGCGCGATCGTCGGCAGCACGATGGGGTCGATGCGTTCGCGCAGCAGGATCGGCACGCAGAACGCGAAGAAGAACATCACCAGCGTCAGCGGGGTGTTGCGGATCCAGCTGACGTAGACGGTGCCCACGGCGCGCGCCACGGGCACCGGCGACACGCGCATCGCCCCGACGATGAGGCCGAGCACGAGGGCGATGAGCCCCCCGCCGAAGAACAGGATGAGCGTCCCCTGGAGTGCCTGGCCCCAGAGATCCAGGTGATCGGTGATGACTCCCATGCCCGGTTCTTCCTGCGTCGTCGTGCGCGCGTGTCGCGTTGGATGTGAGACCGGATGCCGGGGGCGCGGCTCCTCGAGCGCGCCCCCGGCACGAGATCAGTCGACCGGGTCGACCTCGGGCTGCGTGCCCTTGACGCCCGAGGCGCCGAGGTTCTTATCGAAGATCGCCGTCCAGATCTCGCCGCCGTCGGTGAACATCTTGTTGATGAACTCCTGGAAGGCGGTATCGCCCTTGGCGATGCCGACGCCGTAGCGCTCCTCGCTGAACACGTCGCCGACGACCTTCAGCTCGTCGGGGGCCTGCGCGGCGTAGCCGATGAGGATCGCCTCGTCAGTCGTGACCGCGTCGACCTGGCCGTTCTTCAGGTCTTCGACACAGGTGGAGTAGGTGTCGTACTCCTTGGTCTGCGCGGGGGTCTCGTCCTTGATCCGCTGGATCGAGGTCGAGCCGGTCGCCGAGCAGACGATGTCCTCAGCGGTGAGCGAGTCCTTGCCGGTGATCTTGTCGTTGCCGGCGGCGACCATCAGGCCCTGACCGGTGACGAAGTACGGGCCGGCGAAGGAGATCTGCTCCTTGCGCTTGTCGGTGATCGAGTAGGTGCCGACGTAGTAGTCGATGTCGCCGTTCACGATGGCCTGCTCGCGGTTGGCCGACGGGATCGCGGTGAACTCGATCTTGTCCTCGTCGTAGCCGAGCGACGCGGCGATCCAGCGGGCGACGTCCACGTCGAAGCCGGTGCGCTCTCCCGTGGTCGGGTCGAGGTAGCCGAGGCCGGGCTGGTCCTCCTTGACCCCGACCTTCACGACGCCGGCGCTCTTGATGCGGTCGAACGTCGGGCTGCCGTCGATCGTGACGTCGGTCGCGACCGTCCACGGGTTGCCGGCCGCCGAGCTCTCGCCGGCGTCGCCGGTCGAGGTCTCCTCGGCGCCCGGCGTGCCGCTGTTGCAGGCCGTCAGGGCGAGGGCGGCGATGGCGATGCCGGCGAAGGCGCCGACGATTCTGGTGGTGCGCATGTGATCCTCCTGGTTGCGTGTCGTCATTTTGGGGGGCCGCGCCGGTGCAGGGCGCGGGGTCAGTGGGTGATGAGCTTCGAGAGGAAGTCCTTCGCCCGGTCGCTCTTCGGGTTCGTGAAGAAGTCGTCGGGGGCGGCCTCTTCGACGATCTGTCCGTCGGCCATGAACACGACGCGATCGGCGGCCTTGCGGGCGAAGCCCATCTCGTGAGTGACGACGATCATCGTCATCCCGTCCTGCGCGAGACCGACCATGACGTCGAGCACCTCGTTGATCATCTCGGGGTCGAGGGCGCTCGTCGGCTCGTCGAACAGCATGACCTTGGGCTTCATGGCGAGGGCGCGGGCGATCGCGACGCGCTGCTGCTGCCCGCCGGAGAGCTGCGCGGGCAGTTTGGATGCCTGCTGCGCCACCCCGACACGCTCGAGGAGCACCTTGGCCTCCGCCTCGGCATCCGCTTTCTTGAGCTTTTTGACCTTCATCGGTCCGAGGGTCACGTTCTCGAGGATCGTGAGGTGCGAGAAGAGGTTGAACGACTGGAAGACCATGCCGACGTCGGCACGCAGAGCCGCGAGGGCCTTGCCCTCCTCCGGCAGCTTCTTGCCGTCGATCGTGATCGACCCGCTCGTGATCGTCTCGAGCCGGTTGATCGTGCGACACAGCGTCGACTTGCCGGACCCCGACGGACCGATCACCACGACGACCTCGCCGCGGTTGACCGTGAGGTTGATGTCTTTCAGCGCATGGAAGTCGCCGTAATGCTTCTCGACGTCGGTCACGACGACGAGCGGGTCGCCGCGTCGCACGGTGATGTTCGAGGTCGCGGGAGCGGGATCCGGGGTCGCCATGGGGTCAGCCTAGGCAGAGGTCCCCCGCAGAGCTCACGTTATGCACAGGATCTTGACCGAGTCGTGACCCGGCCGAAACACACCGCGTCAGTCGGAGGCGCGCTGCGCGAAGGCCGTCTCGTACAGGCACACGCTCGCCGCCGTCGCCAGATTGAGCGATTCGGCGCGCCCGTAGATGGGCAGCCGCAGGGCGAAGTCGGCCTGGGCGAGGGCCTCGTCCTCGAGTCCGCGCGCTTCATTCCCGAACAGCCATGCAATGGGCTCGGCCAACATCGACCGCCGCGCGAGGAAGTCGTCGCCGCCCACATCGGCGGCGATCACGCGCATACCCGCGCTGTGCGCGCGCTCGACCACCGGGGCGAGTTCGACGCCGACGACGACCGGCACGTGGAACAGCGATCCGGTCGTGGCGCGCACGACCTTCGGGTTGTACGGGTCGACCGTGCGACCGGTGAGCACGACCGCGTCGGCGCCGGCGGCATCGGCGGCGCGGATGATCGTGCCGAGGTTGCCGGGGTCGCGCACCTCCTCGCAGATCGCGATCAGGCGCGGCTCCGCGGCGAAGACGTCCTTCAGCGACGACGGCGACTGGCGCGCGACGGCGACGATGCCCTGCGGCGTGACGGTGTCGGCCATGGCATCCAGCGCCGCCTCGGTCGTGTACTCGACCTCGAGCCCCGCCTCGCGCACCGCGTCGCGCACGTCGGGGTGCCGCTCCATCGCGGTCGGCGTCGCGTACACCTCGATGACCGTGTCGGGCCGGTAGGCGAGCGCCTCGCGCGCCGCCTGCGGGCCCTCGAGCAGGAACAGCCCGGTCTCCTGGCGGGCGCTGCGCTTCGTCAGTTTCGCGACCGCGCGCACGCGGGGAGAACGGGGGTTATCGAGCACGGTCTCATCCTAGAGAACGCGAAAGGGTGCCCTCCCGAAGGAGGACACCCTTTTCTGCGGGTTGCGCGGGACGCTCAGGCCTTGGGGGCGTTCACGTCGGCGGGCAGCGCGCTCTTGGCGGTCGCGACGAGCGACGCGAACGTCTTCGGCTCGTTCACCGCGAGCTCGGCGAGCATGCGACGGTCGACCTGCACACCGGCGAGGCCGAGACCCTGGATGAAGCGGTTGTACGTGATGCCGTTCTGGCGGGCAGCGGCGTTGATGCGCTGGATCCACAGTCGACGGAAGTCGCCCTTGCGCTTGCGACGGTCGCGGTACGCGTAGACGAGCGAGTGGGTGACCTGCTCCTTCGCCTTGCGGTACAGGCGCGAACGCTGTCCGCGGTAACCGGAGGCGCGCTCGAGGATGACGCGACGCTTCTTGTGGGCGTTGACGGCCCGCTTGACTCTAGCCATTTCTTGTTCTTCCTAACGTGCGACGCGGCTCAGAGGCCGAGGAGCTTCTTGGCGACCTTGGCGTCACCGGGGGCCAGGACCTGCTCCTGGTCGAGGCGACGGGTGCGACGGGTCGACTTGCCCTCCAGGTTGTGGCGGAGGTTCGCCTGCTGCTTCATGATCTTTCCGCTCCCGGTGACCTTGAAGCGCTTCTTGGCACCCGAGTGGGTCTTCTGCTTCGGCATATCTCTATCCTTCGTTGTGGTTCCCGGCGAGCGGGAGTCTGTGGGCCGCGTTACTCCGCGGCGGCGGACGGTGCGGGGTCGGCGGCGGGCGCCGCTGCGTCGTCGGAGACCGGGGAGCCGGAGCGCGCCTGGCGTGCCGCCTCCTTCTTGGCATCGCGCTGCGCGTTCTGCTCGGTCTTGACCTCGGACTTGTTCTTGTGGGGTGCGACCACCATGACCATGTTGCGGCCGTCGATCGTGGGGTTGGACTCCACGGTGCCGTACTCGGCGACGTCTTCGGCGAACTTGCGCAGCAGACGCACGCCCTGCTCGGGACGCGACTGCTCGCGACCGCGGAAGAGGATCATCGCCTTGACCTTGTCGCCGGCCTGCAGGAAGCCTTCGGCGCGCTTGAGCTTGGTCGTGTAGTCGTGCGCTTCGATCTTCAGGCGGAAGCGGACCTCTTTGAGCACGGTGTTCGCCTGGTTGCGACGGGCCTCTTTGGCCTTCTGCGCCGTCTCGTACTTGAACTTGCCGAAGTCCATGATCTTCACCACGGGGGGCTTCGAGTTCGGGGCGACCTCGACCAGGTCGAGATCTGCTTCCTGCGCGAGGCGGAGGGCCACCTCGATGCGGACGACGCCGACCTGCTCACCCGCGGGGCCGACGAGGCGGACCTCGGGGACGCGGATGCGGTCATTCGTGCGGGGATCGCTGATGCGGAACTCCTCTGTCGTACGGGTGGATGCCACCGCGTGACGGAAGTCTCGCGGGCGGAAGAGTCTCACGCCCACCCGGCGCGACGCGAACGACGGCGGGAAGTTCTGCACCCTGGCCCGGTGAGGGGCTCCACTCGCGTGGCTACCCGGTGCCGATGTCGCTGGCGGGCCGGGCGGAGTGCGGGACCCGGTAGCCTGGAGCGGCAAGCGCGGGTGGGATGTGATCCACTTTCGATCCGGAGCAGAACACTCCGGTGCGCGCTCAGTTTAGCAGAAAGCGAACCGTGACGACCAACGCCCCCTCCCCCGACCATTCCCACGACGCGGACAGCGAGCGGCTCGCCCGCTGGGAGGAGCAGGAGCGGGCCGCCGCGGCGGCCTCGCGCGACATCGCCGACGTCCCCGCCGTCGAGGTCATCACGACCGCCGCCGTGCACCTGATGAGCGCCGCCGCGGTCAAGACCGGCCTCGCCGATGACCCCGAGACGCAGACCGACCTCGACGAGGCGCGCAAGCTCATCAACGCCCTCGCCGGGCTCATCACCGCCGGCGCCCCCGAGATCAGCGACATGCACGCACGGTCGCTGCGTGACGGCCTGCGCTCGGTGCAGCTCGCGTTCCGCGAGGCATCCGTCATCCCCGACCCGATCGGCAAGGGCCCGGGCGAGAAGTGGACCGGCCCGGTCACCTGACCCCAGCCGCGGAGACTCAGCCGGGAAGGCTCAGCCGCGGAGGAGCTTGACCGTCAGCGAGTCGACGAGCACGGCGACGCGGTCGTCGGTCGCCCAGCGCGCGGCGAGCCGCTGCAGGATCGCATCGAGCGCGGGCTTCTCGAGACCGTCGACCAGGTGCAGCCCGACGATCAGCTCGGGGCCGCGCAGGCGCCCGGTGGGATCGCCGTCGGCGACCGTAAGATCGATGACGCCCATCTCGCTCGCGACGCTCTGCTGCAAGCCCGCGTAGACCTCGGGCGAGCGGAACGCCGGCTCCCAGGGCTGACCCTGGCCGATCGCCCACACGGCGGGGCGGCGGAGGACGAACTCGGTGTCCGAGCCCGGGTCGATCACGATGAGGTCGCTGTCGTCGGCCGCTGCCGACAGCGCGGTGCGCACACCCTCCACAGGCACGGGGCGCGCCTTCGCATCCCACCGCGCAAGAGAGGCGACCGAGGTGAACACCGGCAGCACGCGGCGGCCGTCGGGGGCGGCAACCGTGACGATCGACAGCTCCTGCGTCTTGTCGACGGTGTGACCCGACGGCGCGATGCCGACGTCGCCGGCCTCGGCGACGAGCGGGATCAGCAGGCGCGCGTCGCGGTAGGCGTCGACGATCGCAACGGCGTCGCCCGATCCCGCGTGGAACGCTTCGAGGGCGGCGAGCAGCGCGGCATCCGCCGACCCGTCGTCACCCGCGTGCGGATTGGACTCGAAGCTGCGCCCCTCCCACGGGACGCCGGCGCTGTCAGCCTGCGACATCCAGCGCCTCGGCCAGCGTGAACGCCCCCGCGTAGAGGGCCTTGCCCACGATGGCGCCCTCGACCCCGAGCGGCACGAGTTCGCGCAGCGCCGCGATGTCGTCGAGGGTCGAGATGCCACCGGAGGCGACGACGGGCCGCGTGGTGCGCGCCGTGACGGCGCGCAGGAGATCGAGGTTCGGGCCCTGCAGGGTGCCGTCCTTCGTGACGTCGGTGACGACGTAGCGGCGGCAGCCGGCGTCTTCGAGGCGCTCGAGCACGTGCCACAGGTCGCCGCCCTCGCGCGTCCAGCCGCGCGCGGCGAGCGTCGTGCCGCGGACGTCGAGTCCGACCGCGATCGCCTCGCCGTACCGCCCGATCACGTCGGCGGCCCACTCGGGGTTCTCGAGCGCGGCGGTGCCGAGGTTGATGCGCGTCGCGCCGGATTCGAGCGCGGCCTCGAGGGTGGCGTCGTCGCGGATGCCTCCGGACAGCTCCACCTGCACGCCGCGCAGCTGCTTGATGACACGGCGGATGACGGCGGTGTTGTTGCCTCGGCCGAACGCGGCGTCGAGGTCGACGAGGTGGATCCACTGCGCGCCGTCGCGTGCCCAGGCGGCGGCCGCGTCGACGGGGTCGCCGTAGCTCGTCTCGGAGCCGGCCTCGCCCTGCGTGAGGCGGACGGCCTTGCCGCCGGCGACATCCACGGCCGGCAGCAGGATCAGTTCGGGGGTCGACGCGAAATCGTTCATGGCTCCAGATGCGTGGGACAGGCGCCGGGACTGCTCGCGGGGCGAGGCGGGGCGCACAGAGAGACTACCCGGCTTGCGGGAGCGATGAGATCCAGTTGCGGAGCAGGCGGATCCCGGCGGCGCCGCTCTTCTCCGGGTGGAACTGGGTCGCCGAGAGCGGTCCGTTCTCCACGGCGGCGAGGAACGGGGTGCCGTAGTCGCACCAGGTGAGCACCGGCTCACGGAAGGGCCGCGTCGGCTCCATCGACCAGTGCTGGGCGCCGTAGGAGTGCACGAAATAGAACCGCTCCTCCTCGATGCCCTCGAAAAGCACCGAATCCGCGCCCGCCCGGACGGTGTTCCATCCCATGTGGGGCAGCACCGGGGCATCCAGCTCGGTCACCGCGCCCGGCCACTCGCCGAGGCCCTCGGCGTCGACGCCGCGCTCGACGCCGTGCTCGAACAGCACCTGCATGCCCACGCAGATGCCGAGCACCGGGAGGCCGCCCGCCAGGCGGCGGCCGATCAGCTCGTCGCCGCGGATCGCGCGGAGGGCCTCGATGACGGCGCTGAAGGCTCCCACGCCCGGCACGACGAGCCCCGCCGCATCGCGGATCAAACCGCGATCGGCCGTGAGGCGCGCGTCGGCGCCGGCGGCGGCGAGGGCCTTGACAGCGGAGTGGACGTTGCCGGAGCCGTAGTCGAGAACCGCGACGACGGGCGCCGTCACAGAGCCCCCTTGGTGCTCGGCACGCCGACGACGAGCGGATCGAGCGCCTTGGCCTGGCGGAACGCGCGCGCGAACGCCTTGTACTCGGCCTCGGCGATGTGGTGCGGGTCGCGGCCGCCGAGGACCGTCACGTGCACGGTCAGCCCGGCGTTGAAGGCGAGCGCCTCGAACGTGTGCCGCACGAGCGAGCCGGTGAAGTGACCGCCGATCAGGTGGTACTCGAAGCCCGCCGGCTCGCCGGAGTGCACGAGGTACGGCCGGCCGCTGATATCGACGACGGCCTGGGCGAGCGCCTCGTCGAGCGGCACCAGGGCGTCGCCGTAGCGCGAGATGCCGGCCTTGTCGCCGAGCGCCTCGCGGATGGCCTGCCCGAGCACGATCGAGACGTCCTCGACGGTGTGGTGCGCGTCGATGTCGGTGTCGCCGGAGGCGCGCACCGTGAGGTCGGTCAGCGAGTGCTTCGCGAACGCCGTCAGCAGATGGTCGAAGAACGGCACCGTCGTGTCGATGTGGCTCTGGCCGGTGCCGTCGAGGTCGAGCTCGAGCTCGACCGTCGACTCACTCGTCGCGCGGCGGAGTGAGGCCGTGCGGTGCGTGGGGGCGGTCATGGCACCGAGTCTAGCGAGGCGGCTCGGTCGCCCGTCGCGGGTGCCGTCGGCCGACCTTGGGTGGGATGGGCGCGAGCGAGCCGGGCGGGGCGGGCGCGGTCAGACGCGGGCGCCGCCGGGGCCGAGCGAAGCGAGGGCATCGAGGAACGCCGTCGACTCCGTCTCGGTGCCGGCCGTCACCCGGAGGCTCCGCGGCAATCCGACGTCGCGGATGAGCACACCGCGGTCGTAGAGGCCCTGCCAGGTGGCCGCGGGGTCGTCGACGCCGCCGAAGAGCACGAAGTTGGTCCAGCTCTCGAACGGCTGGTAGCCGAGCGCGTCCAGGGTCGCTGAGATGCGATCGCGCTGCGCGACGATCTCGTCGACCATGGCGAGCATCGCGGGGGCGTGCCGCAGCGCGGCGCCGGCCGCCGCCTGGGTCAGCGCACTCAGGTGGTAGGGCAGTCGCACGAGGCGGAGGGCGTCGATGATCGCGGCATCGGCGGCGAGATAGCCGACGCGGGCGCCGGCGAACGCGAACGCCTTGCTCATCGTCCGCGAGACGACCAGTCGCTCGCGACCCGGGAGGAGGGTGAGGGCGGAGCGCGACTCGCGCGGCGCGAACTCCTGGTAGGCCTCGTCGACGATCACGATGCCGTTCGCCGCGTCGTAGACCGCCTCGATGACGTCGAGGCCGAGCGGCGTGCCCGTCGGGTTGTTCGGTGCGCACAGGAACACCACGTCGGGATCGGCCGCCTCGATCTGGGCGGCGGCGTCTGCGGCGCCGAGCGTGTAGTCGACGCCGCGCGTGCCGGCCTGATAGGTCGCCCCCGTCGCCCGGGTGAGCAGCGGGTACATCGAGTAGGTCGGCGCGAAGCCGAACGCCGTGCGCCCCGGCCCGGCGAAGGCCTGCAGCAGGTGCTGCAGCACTTCGTTCGAGCCGTTGGCCGCCCAGATCTGGTCGGCCGACAGCCCGTGACCGAGGTACTTGGCGAAGCCCTCCCGCAGCGCGGTGAACTCGCGGTCGGGGTACCGGTTCACGTCACGCAGCGCCCGCGCGACGCTGTCGAGGACGTCGTCGGCGACGTCTTCGGGCACCGGGTGCGTGTTCTCGTTGACGTTCAAAGCGACCGGCAGCGCCGCCTGCGGCGCGCCGTAGGGCGTCAGCCCGCGCAGATCGGCTCGGAGGGGAAGATCGTCCAGACTCGCACTCACAGCCCCCATCGTACGGCGACCGGCCGACTCACTGCCCCGCGGAGTACTCCGCCGGCAGGGCGAGCGTCTGGCCCACAGCCAACGCACCCGACGGCAGCGCGTTCAGTCGCACGATCGCGTCGACGACGTCGCGCGGGTCGGCGCCCGGGGCCGCCTCCTCGGCGATCGACCACAGGGTGTCGCCGGGCATGACGGTGACCTCGGCGAAGGTGCCCGCCGGCGCGCTGCCCTCACCCGAGGCGAGGGCCCCACCGCCGGAGACGATCGCGACGCTCAGCGCGATGACGGCCGGGATCGAGGCGAGGAACGCGAGCACGCGGCGGCCGCGGACCGTGAGGCGCAGCCGCGTGGCGGGTGCGCCACCGACGGCGGGAAGTGAAGTGCCGGTGCTGAAGTCGATGGCGGTCATGGTTCCTCCTCAAGGCGATGCCTCGGACGCTCCCGGGTGGGGGATGTTCGCATCCGGCGCTCGGCCGGGAGCGCCGGATGCGAAGTTCTCTTCCGAAGCTATCTTCGATCTATTTCGATTGTCAAGGGGCATCCGGATCGGAATCGGATCGAACGCGACACGCGGATGCCTGCCGGCCGAGCCCGCCCTCACCGGATACGGTTTCGATAACGACAGACCATCACCCACCTCCGACATTCGAAGAAGAGAGCCCGTCGGGGCGATCACGTTCCACCCATCACAAGGAGTGCGTTCATGGAGAAGCCGCAGACGCGTCGGCGTAAGAATCTCAGCGAGAAGCAGCTGGCGATCCTCGAGGTCATCCAGCGCTCGATCGCGCAGTACGGCTACCCGCCGAGCATGCGCGAGATCGGCGACGCGGTGGGCCTCAAGTCGCTCTCAAGCGTGACGCACCAGCTGGGTCAGCTCGAGCTCAGCGGCTATCTGCGCCGCGACGCCGGCAAGACGCGCGCGATGGAGGTGCTGATCGATCTGCCGGGCGTCTCGACGGAGAACCCCGCCGACACCGCACCCGCCGTGGGCGACGCCGCCCTCGTGCCGCTCGTCGGGCGCATCGCCGCCGGCGTGCCGATCACCGCCGATCAGCACGTCGAGGAGGTCTTCCCCCTCCCCCGTCAACTCGTCGGCAAGGGCGACCTGTTCATGCTCAAGGTGAGCGGCGAGTCGATGATCGACGCCGCGATCTGCGACGGCGACTGGGTGGTCGTCCGCTCGCAGGCGACCGCCGACAACGGCGACATCGTCGCGGCGATGCTCGACGGCGAGGCGACCGTCAAGACGTTCCGCCAGCGCGACGGGCACACCTGGCTGCTGCCGCGCAACAGCGCGTTCGAACCGATCCTGGGCGATGACGCCACGGTGCTCGGCAAGGTCGTCGCGATCCTGCGCGCGGTCTGAACTCCCGCGCGGCGGGCGTCAGGCGAGCTCGTCGCGCACGATGCCCGCGCCGGCGCTCAGCGCGCTCAGCTTCTCCGCCGCGACCGCCCGTGGGAACGGCGCCATGCCGCAGTTGGTGCTCGGGATGAGTTTGTCGGCATCGACGAAGGCCAGCGCACGGCGGAGCGTGTCGGCGACCTCCTCGGGCGTCTCGACGACCTCGCTGGCCACGTCGATCGCCCCCAGCATGACTTTCTTGCCGCGAACGAGCTCGATGAGCTCCATCGGCACGTGCGAGTGCTGGCATTCGAGCGACACGATATCGATCGACGAGCGCTGCAGCAGCGGGAACGACTCCTCGTACTGTCGCCACTGCGACCCGAGGCTCGCCTTCCATTCGTTGTTCGCCGTGACGCCGTAGCCGTAGCAGATGTGCACCGCGGTCTGCGCGCGCAGACCCTCCGCGGCGCGCTCGAGGGCCGCGACCCCCCAGTCCTTCACCTCGTCGAAGAACACGTTGAACGACGGCTCGTCGAACTGGATGACATCGACACCGGCATCCTCGAGCGCTCTCGCCTCTTCGTTCAGGATCGTCGCGAACTCCCAGGCGAGCTTCTCGCGGCTCTTGTAGTGCGCGTCGTAGAGCGTGTCGACCATCGTCATCGGGCCGGGGAGCGCCCACTTGATCGGGCGGTCGGTGATCTCGCGGAGGAACCTCGCGTCATCGACGAACACCGGCCGCTCGCGGCGCACCTCGCCGACGACGGTGGGCACGCTCGCGTCGTAGCGGTCGCGGATGCGCACGGTCTCCCGCCGATCGAAGTCGACTCCGCTCAGGTGCTCGATGAACGTCGTGACGAAGTGCTGCCGGGTCTGCTCCCCGTCGCTGACGATGTCGATGCCGCGGCGGGTCTGCTCCTGCACGGCGATACGGAGGGCATCGCGCTTGCCCTCGATCAAGGCATCCCCCTCGAGCGCCCACGGCGACCACAGCACCTCGGGCTGCGCGAGCCACGAGGGCTTCGGGAGGCTCCCGACGATCGTGGTGGGCAGGAGTGTGTGCACGGCGCCCGGCACGGCGCCGCCGCTCGGGGCGGTCGTGGCCGGGCTCGTGACGGCGCTCACGCGAGCGCCCCCGCGCCCGCCGTCGCCGCCCACTGTTCCAGCACCTCGCGGTGCGGCTCGATGAAGTGCTCCTGGGTGTACCGGCCCTGGGTCAGCGCGAGCCGGCTGCGCTCGTCACGGTCGTAGTCGATCTGCGTGCGCGAGAAGTCCTGTGCGTCGAGGCTCGGCCGGTACACCTCCGGCGCGGCCGAGTTGGCGTTGTAGATCTCGGGACGATAGATCTTCTGGAACGCCTCCATCGTGCTGATCGTGCCCGCCAGCTGCAGGTCGCTGTAGTCGGCGAGGAGGTCGCCGCGGAAGTAGAACGCGAGCGGGGCGACCGCGCCCCGGGGCATGAAGTAGCGGGCTTCGAGCCCCATCTTGCCGAAGTACACGTCGGTCAGCGACGAGGCATCCTGCCGGTATTCGACGCCGAGCACCGGATGCTGGGTCTCGGTGCGCCGGTAGGTCTTGCTCGTCGAGACGCTGATGCAGATCACCGGCGGCTGGGCGAAGCGCTCGCGGTAGACGGGCGAGGCGAGGAAGTCGTCGAACAGCTTGCCGTGCAGGTCGCCGAAGTCCTCCGGCACGGCGGACGCGCCGCCCGCAGCCTGCTCCCCCGCGCGTGCCGCCGCGGCGGGAAGCAGCACGCTGAAGTCGTAGTCGCGCACGTACGACGAGAAGTTGTTGCCGACGATGCCCTGGGTGCGAAGCCCAGTGAGCCGGTCGAGGAGGTGGATGTCGAGGACTTCGAGCAACGGGAAGCTCTGATCGGCGGCCGCCCCGGCGTCGAGCGCGTCGAACTGGAGCTGCACCGAGACGATGTCGAGTTCGACGCCGTAGCGATCGCCGGTCGGGTTGTCCGCGCGTACGAGATCGTTGAACCGCCGCTCGATCATCGTCAGCGTGTTGCGGAGGTTCTGCTCGCGGTGCTCACCCCGGGCGAGGTTGGCGAAGTTGGTCGTGAGACGGGAGCTCTCCGCGGGCGTGTAGTGCTCGTCCAAGCGGGTCGTCGAGATGCGATAGGAGAAGTCGTCCGCCACGGCTGGCCAATCCGGTGAGAGGGTGAGGTTCCCTTCATGGTGAGGCGTGGGCGGGGATATCGGGTAACTCACGCTGACTATGCATCCATATAGTCTTCCCCTATGCCCCAGCGAACGAGCGGCCTGAACCTTCAGCACCTGCGCTACTTCATCGAGGTCGCCGCGGAGGGATCGATCTCGGCCGCCGCCGATGTGCGGTACGTCGCCCAGCCGACCATGTCGGCCGCGATGAAGGAACTCGAGACCCGGGTCGGCCGCGCCCTCCTGACCCGCTCCGCGCGCGGGGTGAGCCTTACCGCCGAGGGCGCCGAGTTCCTCGGGTACGCGCGTCAGGTGGTCGAGCAGGTGGAGCTGCTCGAGCAGCGCTACCTGGGGCGGCCTCCCGCGCGGCGCCTGCTCGGCGTCTCGGCGCAGCACTATTCGTTCGCCGTCGACGCGTTCGTGCGGATGGTGCGCGCGAGCGACGCCGCGCAATACGAGTTCGCCCTGCGTGAGACGCGCACGTGGGACATCATCGACGACGTCCGCACCCTCCGCAGCGAACTCGGCATCCTCTATCGCAACGACTTCAACCGCAAAGTCATCGATCGGCTGCTGCGCGACAACGGCCTGGCGTTCCATCCGCTGTTCGTCGCCGCGCCGCACATCTTCGTCTCCCGTCGGAACCCCCTCGCACGGCGGCGGAGCGTCACCCTCGCCGACCTCGAAGGACTCCCCCGTCTCACGTTCGATCAGGGCGCGAACAACGCGTTCTACTTCGCCGAGGAGATCCTGTCGACCTCCTCGAGCGCGCAGGAGATCCGGGTCTCCGACCGTGCGACGATCTTCAACCTCATGATCGGCCTCGACGGGTACACGATCTCGACGGGCATCGTCAGCGACGAGCTCGACCCCGAGATCGTCGCGATCCCGCTCGAGGTCGACGAGCGCATCGAGATCGGCTGGATCGGCCACTCCGCGATCCCGCTCACCGAGCAGGCGCAGCGCTACCTGGCCGAGGTGCGCACCGTCGTCGCGGGGTTCGGAGTCACGCTGCTCGGATGAGCGCGCCCCGGCTGTGCCGCGCGGATGAGGCGGGTGGCCGTGGTGCGCGGCGGTTGTGCGCGGCCGTGCCGCGCGAGTCGACCGCGTAGCGTGAGGGCATGGTCGAGACACTCCCCTACGGCTCCTGGCCCTCCCCGTTCACCGCCGTCTGGGCATCCGGCGCGTCGCCGCGCATCGACGGCGCGGCATTCGTGGGCGATGAGATCTGGTGGGGTCAGTCGGTTCCCGAAGAGGCGGGCCGTACGACGGTGCGACGCCGGCCGGATGCCCGTGACGTGCGTGTCGGCGACGATGCCAGCGGCGGCGATGTCGCCGATGTGCTGCCTGCGCCGTGGAACGCCCGCTCGCGGGTGCATGAGTACGGCGGCGGGTCGTGGGCCGCGGGCGACGACGGCAGCCTGTACTTCGTCGAGAAGACCGACCAGCGCGTGTGGGCACTCCGCCCCGGCGCCGACCCGGTTCCGCTCACGCCCGCTGACGGCGCGACTTCCTACGGCGGGCTGCGGTTCACCCGCGGCCGCCTGCTCGCGGTGCGCGAGTGGCGGGGCGAGGGCGTCGTCCGTAGAGGGATCGTCGAGATCGCGCTGGAGCGCGAGGCATCCGTTCGACAGCTCGTCGGCGACAGCGACTTCGTCGCCCAGCCCGACCTCTCCCCCGACGGCACGCACCTGGCCTGGGTCGCGTGGGACCACCCGAACATGCCGTGGGACCGCACCGAGGTGCGCGTCGGACGCATCGACGACGGCCGGGTCCGGTCGTGGGCGGCGGTGACCGCGGGCGAGACCGCAGCGCTCGAGCCGACGTGGCGGAGCGACACCGACCTCGTCTACCTCGACGAGCCGACCGGACGGTGGAACCTGTGGCATCGCGTGCACACCGGCGACGGTTTCGGGCCCGCGGAGCCGATCGCGCCCACCGACGCAGACACGGGCGGCGCGCTCTGGTCGCTCGGCGCCCGGTGGTACGGCGTGCTCGACGACGGACGCATCGTCGCGGTGCGGACGAACGGGGCGGACGAGCTCGTCGCCATCGGCGCGGACGGCGAGTCGTCGCGGATCGACCTCCCCGCCACGAGCGAGCTGAACGTCGAGGCCGTCTCGGGCGGGCGCGCGCTCGTCTCGGGCAAGGCGCCGGGAACGAGCGGTCTGTGGCTCGTCGATGCCGAGGCTCGCACGGCGCGGCAGGTCGTGGGGACGCCCGGTGAGATCGACGAACAATGGATGCCGACAACGCGCGCGATGACGACGGCCGGGCCGCACGGCGAGGTGCACGCGTTCGTGCATCCTCCGACGAATCCGGGCGCGGTCGCTCCCGCCGGCGAGCGCGCGCCGTACGTCGTGATGGTGCACGGCGGGCCCACCGGCCACGAGGGCGGCGTCGCCGACGCGAAGACGGTGTACCTCACGAGCCGCGGGATCGGCGTCGTGCAGGTGAACTACGGCGGGTCGACCGGGTACGGACGCGCCTACCGCGAGCGCCTGCGCGGCCAGTGGGGCGTGGTCGACGTCGACGACGTGGTGGCCGCCGCGGCGGGGCTCGCGGGCACTGCGGGCGAGGGTGGCGCCGGGGATGGCGGCGTTGGGGATGCTGGGGGCGCGGACGGCGGTGCCGGGGGCCTCGGCCTCGCCGACCCCGACCGCATCGCGATCAAGGGCGGATCGGCGGGCGGCTGGACGGTGCTCGCCGCGCTCGCCCGCACCGACGCGTTCGCCGCGGGCATCAGCCGCTACGGCGTCGCCGATGCGCGGGCGCTGGCGACCGACACGCACGACTTCGAGTCGCGCTACCTCGACGGGATGATCGGCCCGCTGCCCGAGGCCGACGAGCTCTACCGCGAGCGGTCGCCGCTCACGCACGTGGACGGGTTCACGGCGCCGGTGCTGCTGCTGCAGGGCAGCGAGGACCGGGTGGTGCCGCCGGCGCAGTCGGAGGCGATCCGCGACGCGCTGGCCGAACGGGGCATCCCGCACGCGTACCGGCTCTACGAGGGCGAGGGCCACGGCTTCCGCCGGGGCGACACGATCGTCGACGCGACCGAGGCCGAGCTCGCCTTCCTCGGCGCGGTGTTCGGCTTCACCCCGCCCGACGTCCCGCCCCTCACGCTGGACTGAACCCGCGCCCGGCATCCGCCCCGCGAGAACGCGCAATAGCACCGCCAAACGTCCCCGAGACGTGCAATCGTGCGTTCTCGACGCGGGTCGCCGCCGCGAGCGCCCGCCGCACCCACGCGCCGGGCGCGGCGTTCGACTCGCGAGAACGCGCGATAGCACCTCGAAACGTCCCGCAACGGTGCTATCGAGCGTTCTCGCGGCCCCCGCGGCCCGGCGCCCGGCGCGGCGCGCTAGATGTACTTCCTCGGGAGGTTGTGAACGGGTGAGGTAGGCGAAGACCTCCGGGCAGGATGTGGGTTACCACACTCGCATCCTGACCACGGAGGTCATCGTGTCTCACGCTAACGCGCCTTTGACGCCGGAAGGGCGTCGTCGTCTTGCTGTCCTCGTCGTGGATCGGGGCTGGTCGTTGCGGCGGGCAGCGGAACGGTTCCAGTGCTCGCCCGCGACGGCGAAACGGTGGGTCGACCGGTATCGGGCCGGGCTGCCGTTGACGGACCGCAGCTCGAGGCCGCAGACCTCGCCGAACCGGCTCCCGCGGAAGACGGAGCGGAGGATCGTGTCGTTGCGGTTCACCCGCCGGTGGGGTCCGCACCGGATCGCGTATCACCTGGGCCTTGCCCGCTCGACGGTCGGCCGGGTGCTGGCCAGGTATGGGATGCCGAAGCTCGTGAACATCGATCAGGCCACCGGGCTGCCAGTCCGAAAGCCGACGCCGAAGCGGTACGAGGTCGCAAGACCGGGCCAGCTGATCCACGTCGACATCAAGAAGCAGGGCCGGATCCCTGATGGCGGCGGCTGGCGCGCCTTCGGCCGCGGATCGGCGCAGGACCGTGCCGCGGCATCCGTCCGTGACAAGGCCGCACGGGCAGGAGCGGCCGGCTCCCGCGGCTACCGGTATCTGCACCACGCCGTCGACGACAACTCGAGAGTCGCGTACTCGGAGATCCTCGACGACGAACGCAAGGAGACCGCGGCAGGGTTCTGGACCCGCGCGAACGCGTTCTTCGCGAGCCTCGGAGTCACGGTCACCGCCGTGATGACAGACAACGGCGCGTGCTACCGGTCACACGCGTTCGCGGACGCGCTCGGCGACGGCGTGAAGCACAAGTGGACAAAGCCGTATCGGCCACAGACCAACGGAAAGGTCGAACGCTTCAACCGCACCCTCGCCGCCGAATGGGCCTACGCCAAGCCCTACGCCAGCGAAGCAGAGCGAGCCGCGGCCTACGAGACCTGGCTGCATCACTACAATCACCACAGACCCCACACCGGGATCGGCGGCCAGACCCCCTCAGCCCGCGTTCACAACCTCACGGGGAAGTACAGCTAGACGGCGTAGGCCGCGAGGCGGCCGCCGAGAATCGCGGGCACGTGCGCGTGCAGGAACGTGCCGTCGGGGCCGTGCTCCTGGCTCAGGATGATGCCGTGCTCGTGCACCGCCGAGACCAGGTCGCCCCGGTCGTACGGCACCACCGCGCGCACCTCGACCGCCGGCAGCGGCAGCGTGCGCTCGATCGTCTCGCGCAGTTCGTCGATCCCCTCGCCGGTGCGCGACGACACGAACAGCGCCTGCGGCGCGAGGCCGCGGAGCACCAGACGCGTGTCGTCGTCGACGAGGTCGGCCTTGTTGAACACGACGATCTCGGGCAGGTCGCGCGCACCCACGTCGCCGATCACATCGCGCACCGTCTGCAGCTGGGCGGCCGGATCGGGGTGCGAGGCATCCACGACGTGCACGATCACGTCGGCGTCGCCGACCTCTTCGAGCGTCGATCGGAACGCCTCGACGAGCTGGTGCGGCAGGTTCCGCACGAACCCGACGGTGTCGGTGAGCGTGTACACCCGGCCGTCGGCAGTCTCGGCGCGGCGTACCGACGTGTCGAGCGTCGCGAACAGCGCGTTCTCGACGAGCACCCCCGCCCGCGTCAGCCGGTTCAGCAGACTCGACTTGCCGGCGTTCGTGTACCCGGCGATCGCGACTGCCGGGATCGTGTTGCGCTTGCGCTCGGCGCGCTTGGCCTCACGGGCAGGCGCGAAGTCGCGCAGCTGACGACGCAGCTGCGCCATCTTCGTGCGGATGCGCCGCCGGTCGAGCTCGATCTTCGTCTCACCGGGACCGCGCGAACCCATTCCCGCACCGCCCGCGCCGACCTGGCCACCGGCCTGCCGGCTCATCGACTCGCCCCAGCCGCGCAGGCGCGGGAGGAGGTATTCGAGCTGAGCGAGCTCGACCTGGGCCTTGCCCTCGCGGCTCTTGGCGTGCTGGCTGAAGATGTCGAGGATGACCGTGGTCCGGTCGATCACCTTCACCTTCACGACGTCTTCGAGCGCGCGCCGCTGGCTGGGCGCGAGCTCCGTGTCGGCGATCACGGTGTCGGCGCCGACCGCCGCGACGAGATCGCGCAGTTCGGCGGCCTTGCCACGGCCGACATAGGTGGCCGGGTCGGGGTGCGGGCGGCGCTGCAGCACGCCGTCGCGCACGACGGCGCCGGCGGTCTCGGCGAGCGCGGCGAGCTCACGCAGCGAGTTCTCGCCGTCGTCCTGCGACCCCTGCGGGTAGACGCCGACGAGCACGACGTTCTCGAGCCGCAGCTGGCGGTACTCGACCTCGGTGACGTCTTCGAGTTCGGTGGACAGCCCCGGCACGCGGCGGAGCGCCGCGCGCTCCTCGCGATCCCACTGGTCGCCGTCGGTGTCGCCGTAGGCGACCGTCGAGGCATCCTGCAGAGCCTGCGCGGCGCCGAACACGTGGATGCCGGAGCGCGTCTCCGCGCGCGCGAGCACCCGGTCGACGGGGTCGATCGGCAGGCGCTCGGTGTCGGAGTCGAGCAGCGCACCCTCGTCGGTGCCGCTGATGTCGCTCGTGTCGCTCGTGCCGGTGGTGTGTGTCATTCGATCCTTTTCGTGATGAGCCTTGCAGTCTAGCCGTTCGCACCCTCCCACGGCGTGCCACGGCTCCGGTACGCTCGCATCTCATGGCGAGTGATCACTACTTCAGTGCATCCCCGTCCAGCGCCGAGCACCTCCGCCGCATCTCGGTGACCCTCGCGGGCCACAGCGGCGAGGTCACGACCGCGGGCGGGGTGTTCAGCCCCGACCACGTCGACGGCGGCACGGCGGTGCTGCTGTCGAACACGCCTCCCCCGCCCCCGGGCGGTCACCTGCTCGACCTCGGCTCCGGGTGGGGCCCGATCGCGCTCAGCCTGGCGACGCAGTCGCCGCACGCGACGGTGTGGGCCGTCGACGTCAATGAGCGCGCCCTCGACCTCGTGCGTCGGAACGCGGAAGCGTGGGGCCTCGACAACGTCAACGCCGTGCTGCCCGACGATGTTCCCGACGACGTCAGCTTCCGCACGATCCGCTCGAATCCGCCGATCCGGGTCGGCAAGAACGAGCTGCACGGCCTGCTGCGGCGCTGGCTGCCGCGGCTTGAGGAGCGCAGCGACGCCTGGCTCGTCGTGCAGCGCAACCTCGGATCCGACTCGCTGCAGCGGTGGATCGCGGCGACGTTCGACGATGGCTACTCGGTCGCCCGCTCCGCGACCGCACGCGGCTTCCGCGTGCTCAAGGTGCGCCGCCACGGGGCGGTGCGCACCGCGCCTGTCGACATCGTGGAGGTGTGACGACATGGACCAGAGCGCTCAGCGTCGGGTGCCGATCGAGCCGCAGCGGGTCGACGCCCCGCTCACCTCGTCGGCGGTGCTCCTCACCCTCGCCCTGACCGACGTCTCGGCCGGCTCGGACTCGGTTGCGACGGTGCGCGGGGTGCTGGCCGACCTCGAAGACATCACCAAGAACGTCGCCTTCCGCGACCTGGATGCCGCGCTCGCCTGCACCATCGGCATCGGCAGCGCCGTGTGGGATGTCGTCACCGGCGCACCCCGCCCGGCGGAGCTGCACCCGTTCCGCGAGGTCGTCGGCGCGGTGCACACGGCGCCCTCGACGCCCGGCGACCTGCTCGTGCACATCCGCGCGAACCGGCGCGACCTGTGCTTCGAACTGGAACGCCAGCTGCTCGACCGGCTGCACGGCGCGGTCACCGTCGTCGACGAGACGATCGGGTTCCGCTACTTCGATGCGCGCGACCTGCTGGGCTTCGTCGACGGCACCGCCAACCCGGTCGGCGATGCGCTTCCGGCCGCGACGCTCGTGGATGCCTCGGATGAGGCCGACCCGAACGCGCACGGCGGCAGCTACCTCGTCGTGCAGAAGTACGTGCACAGCCTGGCCGCGTGGAACCGGCTCTCCACCGAGCAGCAGGAGGCGGTGATCGGCCGCACGAAGCTCGACAACATCGAGCTGGCCGACGCCGGGGCATCCGAGCAGAAGTCGCACAAGACCCTCTCGACGATCACCGACGACGCGGGCGTCGAGCACGACATCCTGCGCGACAACATGCCCTTCGGCTCTCCCGGGCACGGCGAGTTCGGCACGTACTTCATCGGCTACACGGCGCGGCTGTGGGTGATCGAACGGATGCTGGAGCGTATGTTCATCGGCGACCCGCCCGGCAAGCACGACCGGCTGCTCGACGCGTCGACCGCCCTCACCGGCGGTGTCTTCTTCGTGCCGCCGGCGAGTCTGCTCGCCGGGCTCGGCGACTGACGGCTGCCGGGGCGGGCCCGGACGCTGACCGCTCAGGCCAGCGCGACCTCGCCGGAGTAGACGAGCGCGGCCGGTCCCGACAGCAGCACGTGGTCGCCGTCGCGCTCGGCGACGACGCGGACACCGAGGGTGCCGCCGGGCACCTCGACCGACCACTCGTCCGGGGCGCCGGCTCCCGCCCAATGGCGCACGGCGAGCGCCGAAGCGGCGACCCCCGTGCCGCACGAGAGCGTCTCGCCGACACCGCGCTCGAACACCCGCATGCGGATCGCACCGACACCGGCGCGGACGAGTCCGGGACCCTGCGCGTGCCGCGCGGCGGCGGGCACGACGAACTCGATGTTCGTCCCGTGCGGTGGGGCGGGGGTGACGACCGGCTGCACGGTGAGGTCGAGGGCGTCGAGCTCGGCGGGGTCGCCGAGGGCGATCACGATATGCGGGTTGCCGACGTCGATCCCGACGCCGGGGCGCGGCACATCGAGCCCGCGGGCGTGCACGACGATCTCCGAGTCGTCGACCGCGAACAAGCCGAGATCGACTTCGAAGCCCAGGTCGTTGCGCGTGACGCGCTTGGTGCCGGCGCGGGTGCCGATGAGCAGCGGCGCATCGTCGAGGGTCGCGAGTCTCGCCTCGAGCAGATACTTCGCGAACACGCGGATGCCGTTGCCGCACATCTCCGCCGCCGAGCCGTCGGCGTTGCGGTAGTCCATGAACCATTCCGCGTCGGGCGTCGCGGCGCCCTCGACGAGCGCCGCCGAGCGGACGACGCGGAGCGTGCCATCGGCGCCGATGCCGAACCGACGGTCGCAGAGCGCGGCGACCTGCGCGTCGCTCAGGGCGAGCGCACCGTCGGGGTCGGGGATGATGACGAAGTCGTTGCCGGTGCCCTGGCCCTTGGTGAACGCGACGGTCTGCGGCATGCGGTTCAGTCTAGGGCGCGCAGCAGAGACGGAGCTCAGTCGGCGATCAGGCGCTTTCCGGTCGTCCAGGTGTCGAACGGCTCATAGCCGAGCTCGCCGTAGAACGCGTGCACGCCGCCGTTCTCGGGGCGCACCATGAGCTGCACCTTCGGGCAGCCGAGCTCGAGCAGTCGCTCTTCGGCCGCCTCGACGAGGCGGCGACCGATCCCCTCGCCGCGGCGCGCCGGGGCGCTCGCGAGGTAGTACAGCCAGCCGCGGTGCCCGTCGTACCCGGCCATCACCGTGCCGACGAGCTCGCCGGGAGCCTGAGCACCGATGCCATCGCCGACGCCGGCGGCCTCGCCATCGCCCGTGTCGAGTTCCTCGCCGCGGTCCACCGCGACGAGGAAGAGCTCGGGCTGCATGGTGAGCTTGCGGCGAATGTCCTGATAGGGGTTGTTCCACGGCCGCGACAGACCGGTCTCCTGCCAGAGCGAGACCGTCGCCTCGGTGTCGGCCATCTGGAAGGGGCGGATCTCGATGCTCATTCGGGCGAGTCTGCCAGGTCAGCGGCATCCGCGGCGGGATCCGTCCACCGGATGCCGTCGTAGCGGCGGAACCACGACACCTGACGGCGGGCGTAGCGCCGGGTGAGCGCCTGCGTCTGCGCGATGGCCTCGGCCTCGGTCAGCTCACCACGCAGCTGCGCCAGAGCCTGGGCGTAGCCGATGGCCCGGCCTGCGGTCGGCGAGCCTTCGAGCCCGACCTGTTGCAGCCGGGCGACCTCCTCGAGCATGCCGCCGCGCCACATGCCCTCGACGCGCCGGTCGAGCCGCTCGACGAGCGCGGCCCGCTCGAGCGCGACGCCGATGATCGTCGTGGGCACATGCCAGAGCGGGGGGCTCTCGGGCAGGGCCGCGCCGTGCGTCGCGGCGCCCTGAGCGAGCACCTCCAGGGCGCGCACGATGCGGCGGCCGTTGCGTGGATCGACGCGGGCGGCGGTGGCGGCGTCTGCGTTCTGCAGGCGCGCGTACAGCGCCGCTGCGCCGTGCTGCTCGAGGTCGGCCTCGAGCTGCGCGCGCACCGCATCGTCGTGCGGCGGGAAGCGGAAGTCGAAGATCACGCTCGAGACGTACAGTCCCGACCCGCCCACGAGGATCGCGTCGGCACCGCGGGCGAAGACGCCCTCGATCGCCTGCCGGGCGGCCGGCTGATACCAGGCGACCGCGGCCTCGTCGGTCACGTCGAGCGCGTCGAAGAGATGGTGCGGGATGCCTCGGCGCTCCGCCTCGGGAAGCTTGGCCGTCCCGACATCCATGCCGCGGTACAGCTGCATCGCATCGGCGTTGACGATCTCGGCCGGGCGTCCGCGCGCCGCGAGGGTCTGCGCGAGCCGCAGCGACAGGTCGGTCTTGCCGGTGCCGGTCGCGCCGACCACCGCCCACAGACGCGCGCCGTCGGCGCGCTCGGGCGTGCCCTGATCGCTCACCGCGCCGGGCTTCGCCGGCGGCGCGCGACGGGCGTCGTCACGGCCCGACGCGCAGCGTGGGGATGCCGAGGCCGACGGCGCGGCGCCCGTCCGCGGTCACCGACGCGCCGGTCGAGGCCGGAGCGGGCACGCCGCACGACTCCGCCTGCGTGCGGTCCCACGCGTCACCGGCGCCGGTGCGCCGGATCTGCAGCGGGGCGCCGTCGGGGCTGTCGGCGAGCAGGTAGAACGGGGCGGCCTGCGTGATCGTCACCGTCACGACGTCGCCGGGGCGCGGCTTCTCGCTGCCCACGGGCAGTTCGACGTGCACGAGGCGGCCGTCCTCGGCGCGGCCGGTGAGACGGTGCGTCGTGGCATCCTTCTTGCCCTCCCCCGCCGAGATCAGCACCTGCACCTCGCGGCCGACCTGCTTCTGGTTCTCCTCCAGGCTGATGCGGTCCTGCAGGGCGACGAGCCGCTCGTACCGCTCCTGCACGACGGCCTTGGGAACCTGGTTCTCCATGGTCGCCGCGGGGGTGCCCTCGCGGATCGAGTACTGGAAGGTGAAAGCGCTCGCGAAGCGGGCCTGCTCGACGACGCGCAGCGTGTCTTCGAAGTCTTCGTCGGTCTCGCCGGGGAATCCGACGATGATGTCGGTCGTGATCGCCGCGTGCGGCATGCGGGCGCGCACACGATCGAGGATGCCGAGGAACCGTTCGCTGCGGTACGAGCGGCGCATCGCCTTGAGGACGCGGTCGGAGCCCGACTGCAGAGGCATGTGCAGCTGCGGCATGACGGCGGGGGTCTCCGCCATCGCGTCGATGACGTCGTCGGTGAAGGCGGCGGGGTGCGGGCTCGTGAAGCGGATGCGCTCGAGCCCGGGGATCTCGCCCGCGGCGCGCAGCAGCTTGCCGAAGGCCTGCCGGTCGCCGAACTCGACGCCGTAGCTGTTGACGTTCTGGCCGAGCAGGGTGACTTCGATCGCGCCGTCGTCGGCGAGCAGGCGGATCTCGTTCAGGATGTCGCCCGGGCGGCGGTCCTTCTCCTTGCCGCGCAGGTGCGGCACGATGCAGAACGTGCAGGTGTTGTTGCAGCCGACCGAGATCGACACCCAGCCGCTGTAGACGGAGTCGCGCTTGGTCGGGAGGGTCGACGGGAACACCTCGAGCGCCTCGAGGATCTCGAGCTCGGCATCGCCGTTGTGACGCGCGCGCTCGAGCAGGCTCGGCAACGACCCCATGTTGTGGGTGCCGAACACGACGTCGACCCAGGGGGCCTTCGTCTGCACGGCATCCTTGTCCATCTGCGCCATGCAGCCGCCGACGGCGATCTGCATGCCCTCGTGCTTGTCCTTGCGGCTCTTGAGGTGCCCGAGCGTGCCGTAGAGCTTGCCCGCCGCGTTGTCGCGCACGGCGCACGTGTTGATCACGATGACGTCGGCTTCGGAGCCCGCCTCGGCACGCACGTAACCGGCGCTCTCGAGCGATCCGGAGAGGCGCTCGGAGTCGTGCACGTTCATCTGGCAGCCGAAGGTGCGCACTTCGTAGGTGCGCGCGCGGCCGTCGGCGGCGACGGAGGCCGGCGACGGCGCGATCAGTGTGGGGGCGGCGGACGGAGAAGTCATGATCGCACCATTGTACGAGCCGGTCGCGCGCCGAAGCTGGCCGCGTGCCGGTGCTCCGACCGTGTGCCGGGCGCTCAGCGCAGGAGCGCGCGGATGCGTCCGGCCGACAGCGCGGTGAAGCCGACGGCGACCGCGGCGAGCACCGCGACGGCGAGCCAGACCGGCACCATCGCCGAGCCGACGTACAGATCGATCCCGTAGAAGGTGCGGAGGCTCTCGGCGGCGGTGGCGTTGCCGCCGGTGACGGCGTCGAGGGTGTCGTGCGTGAACGGGCGGCGGAGGAGCATCGCGCCCTGCGCGAACGGGAGCGCGTTGATGGTGGATGCCACGGGCCCGGGCAGCGACCCCACCGGGATGTAGGCGCCGGCGATGAAGCCGAGGATGGTGCCGAGCACCGTCGCGAACGCGGAGTAGGCGCCCGCCGTGCGCAGGAACGAGGCGCCGAAGGCCGCGAGCGCGGTGAAGGCCGCGCAGCAGAGGATCATCACCCCGACGCTCGCGGCGATCGCCTCGGGACCGAGCCAGACCTCCCGCACCGTGCCGAGGTAGACGACGGTGAGCACCAGGATGACCGACGACATGATGATCGACACGACGATCGCCGAGACGAGGTAGCCGAGCACGAGGTGAGTGCGCCGGATGGGCGCGACGAGGAAGTCGGCGAAGCGGCCGGAGGCCCGGTCGTCGACGAGCGTCGACAGGGCGCCGATCCCCGAGGTGACGGTCGTCAGCAGGACGATGCCGGAGAGCATCCAGCTGTCGACGAACGCCGTGATCTGCGCCTCCGTGGCATCCGGCAGCGTCGTCGCCAGCCCGTCGACCTGCAGCCGGGCGAGGAACAGCGTGTACAGGAAGAACAGGATGAGCCCGCTCAGCAGCGAGAAGAAGACGTTCATCCGGTCGCGGAAGAAGAGGCGCAGGTTGCGCGACAGGATCGCGAGGACGATGCTCATCCGTCGCCCTCGGCCTTCACGTCGGCGTCGGCCTCGGCGTCGGTCTCGGTCGCATCGCCCGTGGCGGTGCGGACTCGGGTGAGCGCGAGGAACACGTCGTCCATGCGTCCGTGGCGGAACTCGAAATCGCGCACGCGGTCGCCGTGCGCGGCGAGGATACGGCGCGCGTCGTCGGCGCCCGCGACCGCGACCGCGACGATGTCGCCGTCGATCTCGACGCTCGCCGCGGCCGGGCCCGCGTCGGCCAGGAGCCCCGCAGGATCGGAGGTCGTGATGCTGAGGATGCTGCGGCTGTAGCGGGCGCGCAGCTGCGTCGGCGTGCCGGACGCCGCCAGCCGGCCCGCGTCGATGATGCAGACCTGGTCGGCTTCTTCGGTCTCCTCCATGTAGTGCGTCGTGAGGAACACGGTCAGGCCGTGGTCGCGTCTGAGACGCGCGATCGCGGACCACACCGCAACACGGCTGGCCGGGTCGAGACCGGCGGTGGGCTCGTCGAGGAAAAGAGTCGCCGGCTCGTGCAGCAGAGCGCGGGCGATGTCCGCCCTCCGGCGCTGACCGCCGGAGAGCCGCCCGTACGGGCGGTCGAGCACCTCGTCGAGCTCGATCAGGGCGGACAGTTCGGCGAGGCGGCTCGCGAACCGGCCGCGCGGGACGCGGGAGAGCGTGGCCCGCAGCCGCAGGTTCTCGCGGACGGTGAGCCCGTCGTCGAGGAGCGAGCGCTGGAAGACCACGCCGATCGCCGCGCGGACGGCCTCGGCCTGGGTGCGGACGTCGTGGCCCGCGACCCGCATCGAGCCGGCGTCGGCGCGGAGGAGCGTCGTCAGGCAGCCGATCGTCGTGGACTTGCCCGCGCCGTTGGCGCCGAGGAAGGCGAACAGCTGTCCGTCGAGGACCGAGAAGCTCACGTCGTCGACCGCGCGCACGGAGCGGTATGACTTGACCAGTCCGTCGACCTCGATCGACACCGCCACCCCCTCTCCGCCACAGCGCCCCGCAAGAGCGTCCCATCAGGGCACCCCGTCAGGGCGTCACGTGCACGCTGACCTGCACGTGTGGTGAGTCTGACAGACGCGGGGTGGATCCGCGCCTGGCGTCGTTCGCTCAGCCGTCGAAGCGCACTCCGCGCGGCTGAGGACGGGATGCCTCGTCGAGCGCCTGACGGGCCGCCGCCAGCGCTCCGCCGCCGTACCCGCGCCGGGCGAGCTGACCGCTGAGCCGTCGGAGCGCCACCTCGCGGTCGAGGTCGCGCATCGACCTGGCCTTCTGCCGCGCGAAGTCGAGCGCTCGCTCGAACTCGTCGTCGGGCAGCTCCGCGAGCACCGCGTCGACGACCTCGCGCGGGATGCCGCGCTGCGAGAGCGTCTGCGAGACGGCGCGGCGCCCCTGACCCTTGCGGTCGACGGCCGTGTGCACGAGCTGCTCGGCGAGCTTCGCGTCGTCGAGGTAGCCGAGCCCGACGAACCGCTCGACGATCTCGTCGGAGGACGCCTCGTCGACCTCCCGTTCGCGGAGCACACCGCGCGCTTCGCGCACCGACAGCGAGCGGGTGCGCAGTTTGCGCAGGAGCGCCGCCTCGCCCGCCGCGGCACTCTCGTCGGCGCTGTCGCCCTCCGGCTCGTCATCCTGACCGCCGAGGTCGGCGACCTGCGCGGTCCACGTCGGATGCCAGGCGGCGGCCCGCTCATCGCCGTCGGGCGCCAGCGCCGCATCCACACCGCCCGCGTTCACGACATCCGCGTCCCCACGGTGCGCCGGCCCCGCCCCGCGCCCGGCGACTCCCCGCTCGGCGGGTGCGGCCGGAGCCGCCCCGCCGAACAGGGGGATCACGGGGGCGAGACGGTCGTCGCCGTCGCTCATCACGCCGGGCGTCGCTCGGCGAGGTCGGCGACGGGCGCGGCCTCTTCGACGACCTTCGGCTGGCCGATGCCGAGCTTCTGCTTGATCTTCGTCTCGATGTCGGCGGCGATGTCGGCGTTCTTGATGAGGAAGTTGCGGGCGTTCTCCTTGCCCTGGCCGAGCTGTTCGCCGTCGTACGTGTACCAGGCGCCCGACTTCTTCACGAGGCCGTGCTCCACGCCAAAGTCGATCAGCGATCCTTCGCGCGAGATGCCCACGCCGTAGAGGATGTCGAACTCGGCCTGCTTGAACGGCGGGGCCATCTTGTTCTTCACGACCTTGACGCGCGTGCGGTTGCCGACTGCCTCGGTGCCGTCCTTCAGCGTCTCGATGCGACGGATGTCGAGGCGCACCGACGCGTAGAACTTCAGCGCCTTGCCACCGGCGGTGGTCTCGGGCGAGCCGAAGAACACGCCGATCTTCTCGCGCAGCTGGTTGATGAAGATCATCGTGGTGCCGGTCTGGTTGAGGCCACCGGTGAGCTTGCGCAGCGCCTGCGACATGAGGCGCGCCTGGAGACCCACGTGCGAGTCGCCCATCTCGCCCTCGATCTCGGCCTTCGGCACGAGGGCGGCGACCGAGTCGATCACGACGAGGTCGATCGCGCCCGAGCGCACCAGCATGTCGGCGATCTCGAGCGCCTGCTCACCGGTGTCGGGCTGCGACACCAGCAGCTGGTCGATGTCGACGCCGAGCTTCTGGGCGTAGTCGGGGTCGAGCGCGTGCTCGGCGTCGACGAACGCCGCGATGCCGCCGGCGCGCTGCACGTTGGCGATCGCGTGCAGGGTGAGGGTCGTCTTACCCGACGACTCCGGTCCATAGATCTCGACGATGCGGCCGCGCGGCAGGCCACCCACCCCGAGGGCGACGTCGAGGGCGATGGACCCGGTGGGGATCACGGCGACGGGTGCGCGCTCGTCGCTGCCGAGGCGCATCACCGAGCCCTTTCCGAACTGCCGGTCGATCTGGGCGAGGGCCGATTCGAGGGCCTTCTCGCGGTCTGCGGGTGAGGGCATGACGTGCTCCTTCGTGCTCTGCGCGGCTACGCCGCGTCGGGGTGTCCGTCGCCTGTAGGCTGCCGCCCTTGCTCCCGACGGGAGTTCGGTGCGACAAGGCGGAGGTGTCGTGATGACGCTGTCCACGTTACGAACACCCTCCGACATCGACGGATGATCGAGCGAGGGATGCGGCGAAACGGTGGACAACTTCTCCACGATGCCTCTTGTGGAGGAGCCTATGCCTGCCTCGAACAAAAGTACGACGACACGCTGGAACGACACGCCGTCGCGTCGAGGCCCGCTACGGCCGGCGCGGGTCGAGCAGTCCCACGCCGTGGCGGCGCGACTCGGGCACGTCGGTCTCGACGCAGAGCGCGAGCCAGACGTCGCGCATCGGCACGCCGTCATCGATCGCCTGCGCGGCCGTGCGATAGCCGACGCCGGAGAGCGACAGGTCGGTCACCACGAACGCGGCGCGCGGTCCGAACTCGTCGTCGACGGCGCGCTGGAACTCGCTGCGCCGCACGTCAGCGCAGCGACAGCTGCGACTGGATGTCGCGGTCGAGCGCGGCGAGGTCGTCGGGCACGACGTCGGGGAAGACCTGCAGGCCCTCGAGCACCGAGATGCGGTCGCCCACTTCGCGCATGATCGTCGAGATGGGCACATCGAGCGCGTCGGCGACCGAGGCGAGGATCTCGCTGGATGCCTCTTTCTGACCGCGTTCAACCTCGCTCAGGTAGCCGAGGGCGACGCTGGCGCGCCCCGCCACCTGGCGGAGGGTGCGCCCCTTCTGCAGGCGGAAGTCGCGCAGGACTTCGCCGATTTCCTGACGAACCAGGATCATGTCGGGCCCCCTCCTCTGACAGTGACTCCGCGTCCCGGTCGGGATGCAGTACAGCTCTTGCACGTCACCCTAAACCCCGAGTGCTGGGGAATGGGTGGGAATCACCATTCGTAACAGGGATGTCACACCGCGTATTCCCCGCGGCCATCCCCGCCGTCGTGGCCGGAAGTGCGTCGCGCCCCTCCACGAGACGGAGTCGTCAGAGCGCCTCGAGCGCGATCCGCACCGCGAGCGCCGCGGCCTCGGCGCGGATGGCGGCGCGGTCGCCGGAGAGCTGCACCGACTCGACCCGCGAGCCGAGCGGCGTGGAGACGGCGACGTGCACGGTGCCGACTGGCTGACCGTCGGGCGAGACGGGCCCGGCGATCCCGGTCGTCGCGATGCCGACATCCGCGGGCAGCCCGTCGTGTCCGAGGGCGCGGCGCACGCCGTCGGCCATCTGACGCGCGACGCGCGGGTGCACGGGGCCGTGCGCGCTCAGCAGGGTCTCGTCGACGCCGAGGAGCGCGGCCTTCACGTCGGTCGCGTAGGCGACCACTCCCCCGCGGAGCACGGCGGACGACCCCGGAACCGAGACGATCGACGAGACGACGAGGCCGCCGGTGAGCGATTCGGCGACCGCGACGGTCCAGCCGAGCTCCCCCAGCCGCGCGACGAGCCGTTCGGGCTCACTCTGCCGCCCCACGGACACCTGCGTGTTCTCGAGGTCGTCGGGCAGCTCGGGAAGCCCCGGCAGCGAGCTCACCGGGCTCACCGCGCCGCCTGCCGGCCGCGGCGCGCGCCGCGGACCTCCGTGACGACGTAGTCGATGCCGCTCGCGACGGTGAGGATCACGGCGATCCACATGGCGATCGTGTTGACGACGTGGATCCAGTCGCCCACGATCGTCCACAGCGGCAACAGGGCGAGCGACAGGGCGACGGCCTGCGCGACGGTCTTGAGCTTGCCCATCCACGCGGCGGCGACGACGTGATCGCTCGCCACCACCAGCCGGTGTACGGTGATGCCGACCTCGCGCACGAGCACGACGATCGTCACCCACCAGGGCAGCTCGCCGAGGATCGAGAGCCCGACGAACGCACAGCCGGTCAGCGCCTTGTCGGCGATCGGGTCGAGGAGCTTTCCGAGATCGGTGACGATCTCGTACTTGCGGGCGAGGTAGCCGTCGATGCCGTCGGTCGCGATCGCGACGATGAACAGGATCGCCGCCCACCAGCGCAGCGGTCCGTCCTGACCGCCGTCGGCGAGCAGCATCCACAGGAAGACCGGCGCGCACAGGATGCGCACGATCGTGATCGCGTTCGGGAGCTGCCGGGGGATCGCCACGAGCCGAGCCTACTGGTCGCGCCCGGTGAGCCCCCAGGCATCCTCGGATGACTCGTCGGACTCGACGACCTCGTATCCGTCGAACTGCGCGTCCACCGCGTCCGCGCCGTACGGGTCTCCACCGCCGGACGCGGCGGACGCCGCCGGCGCGGGCGGGTCGTCGCCGCGGAGGCGGGCGAGCACCTTGGGCAGCTGGTCGGGCGTGACGAGCACGTCGCGGGCCTTCGAGCCCTCGGAGGGACCGACGATCTCGCGCGACTCGAGCAGATCCATCAGGCGCCCGGCCTTCGCGAACCCGACCCGGAGCTTCCGCTGCAGCATCGACGTCGAGCCGAACTGCGTCGAGATGATCTGCTCGGCCGCCGCCAGCAGCAGCTCGAGGTCGTCACCGATGTCGGCGTCGATCTCCTTCTTCTCGGCGACCGCCTCGACGTCCTTGCGGTACTCCGGGCGCGCCTGGTTCTTGACGTGGTGGACGACCTTCTCGATCTCGCTCTCGGCCACCCACGCGCCCTGCACGCGGAGCGCCTTCGAGGCCCCCATCGGCAGGAAGAGTCCGTCTCCCTGACCGATCAGGCGGTCGGCGCCGGGCTGGTCGAGGATGACGCGCGAGTCGGTGACGCTCGTCACCGCGAACGCGAGCCGGGAGGGGACGTTCGCCTTGATGAGACCGGTGACGACGTCGACCGACGGGCGCTGCGTGGCGAGCACGAGATGGATGCCACTGGCGCGCGCGAGCTGCGTGATGCGCACGATCGAGTCCTCGACGTCGCGCGGGGCGACCATCATCAGGTCGGCGAGCTCGTCGACGACGACGAGCAGATACGGATAGGGCTTGAGCACCCGCTCGCTGCCGACGGGCAGGTTGATCTCCCCCGCGACGACGGCGCGGTTGAAGTCATCGATGTGCCGGAACCCGAACGACGCGAGGTCGTCGTAGCGCATGTCCATCTCTTTCACGACCCACTGCAGCGCCTCGGCCGCCTTCTTCGGGTTCGTGATGATGGGGGTGATCAGGTGCGGCACCCCGGCGTACGATGTCAGCTCGACGCGCTTCGGGTCGATGAGCACCATCCGCACCTCGGACGGCTTCGCGCGCATCAGGAGGCTCGTGATCATCGAGTTCACGAAGCTCGACTTGCCCGATCCGGTCGAGCCGGCCACGAGCAGGTGGGGCATCTTGGCGAGGTTCGCCACGACGTAGCCGCCGCCGACGTCCTTACCCACCCCGATCGTCATCGGGTGGGTCTGGCTCGTCGAGGCCGGCGAGCGCAGCACGTCGCCGAGCGTGACGATCTCGCGGTCGGTGTTCGGGATCTCGACGCCGATCGCGCTCTTGCCGGGGATGGGCGCGAGGATCCGCACCTCGTTGGATGCCACGGCGTAGGCGATGTTGTTGGTCAGCGCCGTGATGCGCTCGACCTTGACGCCGGGGCCGAGCGAGATCTCGTACTGCGTCACTGTCGGTCCGCGGGAGAAGCCCGTCACGCGGGCATCGACGCCGAACTGCTCGAACACGCCTCGGATGGCCGCCACCACCCGATCATTCGCCTCGGACCGCGCCTTCGGCGGGTCGCCCTGCGCGAGCGCGGCGACCGAGGGAAGCCGGTACGGCGCCTGCGGCGGCTGGCCGTCGTGGTCGTCGCCCAGGGCGGAGATGCCCGGGAGGATGCCGTCGTCGAGGATGATCTCGCCGCTGTCTTCGCGGATGCCGGTGTCGGCACGGCGGGCGGCCTTCTTCGCGTGGGCGATCACGGCCGGATCGATGATCTCCGTCGGCGCGTCCGGCAGCGGCACCGGCGGCACGGGCCCCGGCATCGCGACGGCCTGCTCGAAGCCGCCGTCGCCGGTGGTGTCCAGCAGCGCGGTCAGATCATCGGAGCCGAGGTGACCGTCGACGTCCTCCTCTCGGCCCGACTTGTTGCGGCGCCACCACGGCAGCTCCTTGTCCGGGGCGTCCTCCGCCTCGCCGAAGGCGACCGTGGGCACATCGGTCGTGGCCGCCTCGGGACGCTCGGCGCCGAACATCCAGGAGTACAGATCGCCGAGACGGCGACCGATGCGATTCGGCGGGGTCTTGGTGAGGATGAGAACGCTCAAGAGCGTCAGGGCGCCCAGCAGCACGTAGGCGCCGATCGTGGTCAGCAGCGACAGCGGCTCGCCGATCGTCCACCCGAACAGGCCTCCCGCGGCGCTCAGCGCCGGCATCCCCTGCGAGGGCTGCGGCCGACCGCCCGCGACGTGGCAGAAGCCCGCGATGGACAGGACGAACAGTCCGAAACCGATGCCGATGCGGCCGTTGTCGTGGATGGACGGTGGATGCCGGAACAGCCAACCCGCCAGCACCAGCAGGAGCACGGGCATGATGAACGCGACCCGGCCGACGAACAGCCCCACGGTGTAGGCGCTGATCTGCGTCGCGACGTCGTTGCCGATGAAGAACCACTCGTTGACGGCGCCGAGCGCGGCCAGCACGACGAGCAGGAACGGGAAGCCGTCCCGGCGCTGGTCCTTCTCGAGCGTCTCGAGGCCGAAGGCGCGGAACATGCCGCCGACGCCGTGCGCGACGCCGAGCCATGCGCGGACGGCGACCGGCGGGCGGTCGGTGTCGTCGACGTACTTCGTGGGAGCCGGTGCGGGCTTGCGGGCACGGGTCGATGAGCCCTTCGCGGACGCGCGGGCGTTCGTGGGCGTGCTCGTGGATCGTGCCATTACTCCACGGTAGGCGCAGGGACGCCCGGATCCGCGGATTGACGTGGCCCGAGCCGGGCCTGCCCCGGCATCCGATCAGGAGTGCCCGCCCCGCCCGGCGCAGGCAACCGCCCGGCGCAGGCAACCGCGCGGCGCAGGCAACCCGCCCAGAACAGGCAACTCGCCCAGCGCGGGCAACCCGCCCAGAACAGGCAGGATGCCGCAGCAACCGCCTCCGCTCGGCAGACCGCCTCCCCTCGGGCGCGGATCACCGCACGCGATGGCCGCAGGCACCCAGCCCGGAACAGGCAACCCGCCCAGAGCAGGCAGGATGCCGCAGCAACCGCCTCCGCTCGGCAGACCGCCTCGCCTCGGGCGCGATCCGACGACAATCACCGCACGCGATGGCCGCGGGCGAATCAGCGCAGGCGCTTGACCATGGTGTCGCGGCCGTGACCGGCCTGCGTCACCGCGAAGCCCTCGCTGCGATAGAGGGTCTGCGCGAAGTTACCGCGCTCCACCGACAGGCTGATGCGCCCGTGCCCCTGGGCCCGGGCGTGCTCGCACAGCCGCTGCAGCAGAGCACGCCCCACGCCGTGCGCGCGCCAGATCGGCCGCACGCCGATGATGAGTTCGGGAACACCGGTTCCGACGTAGGCAAAGCCCGGGTCGGTGCGCGGCAGCATCCGATACCACGCCGCGCCGACGGGACTGTCCTGCGCATCGACCGCGACGAAGCCGGCATCACCCGGGCGCATCCACCCCGAGATGTAGCGGTTGTGGTCGGGGTGCGTCAGCACCTCGTGCCGCGGGCGGGCGCCGCCCTGCCGCCAGTTCGCGGCCTCGACGACCATGTCGCCGAGGAACGTGCCGTCGGCCTGCGTCGCGGGGCGCACACGGAAGCTGACGGGCATGGAGCCGATGCTAGCGCTCCGCCGCCGCGGCTCAGGCCTCGATGACGAGCGGGACGATCATGGGGCGGCGGCGCAGCCGCTGTCGCGGTCGATACGGATGGTGGGCCCGTACCCGGTGACGGCCCCCTGGATCGCGAGCGAAGGGTCCAACTGATAGGTCGAGACGCTGTCGGCGCCCTCCCAATACGTGTCCGCCGACACTTCCCAGAGCCGTGAGGACCGCAGCACGCTCAAGGGATCGACGGTGAGGTGATACGGCTCCGTCTGCGACTGAGGAGTCTCGAGGATGGCGTCTGTGTCGATCGACGCGAAGTAGCCGGTGTCTGCGAGCAGAAACCGGGCACCCGACGGCGCCTGGAGCGCGAGGTACGCTTCTCGATCGCTCGCGGCGCTCGGATCGAACTCACGGCCGCTCGTGTCGCCTTGTTCGCGCGCGGAGCGCAGGAGCTCCGCGGGCAGCTGCGTCGTCGAGCATGCCGGCAAGCCGCCCAACGTTCCGGTGACTTCGCTGACGTGGTTCTCGCCGCTGCGCGTGAGAAGCCAGACGCCCACCGGCGGCGCACTGATCCCGCCTCGATTGGCGACAACCAGTCCATCCGCGTCGAAGGTGAGGACCACCGACCCGATCGACTGGATATCGGTCATCCGCGTCTGCGCGTCGAGAGCGTCGGCGGCCGCTCGCGCCTGATCCTGCGTCGCTCCGGTTTGGACGATCACCGCGATCAGCGCGACGATGCTGACCGCAACAGCGGCTATGCTCACCCAGAAGTCGCGTCCTCCGCGGCGGGACGGCGGTGTCAGCCGCGCAGGGGAGTTCCGCACCTCGTCGAGGGCCTCATCGAACCGTCTGCGCGTGACCGGGAGGACGTCCCCGAGAGAGCGCCGGCACCGCGGCGCCTTCCGCGAGGACACGCGCTCAGGCCTCGATGACGAGCGGCACGATCATCGGGCGGCGGCGCAGCCGCTGGTTGACCCATCGTCCGATCGTGCGGCGGACGACCTGCGACAGCGCGTGCGTGTCGCGGACGCCCGACTGCGCGGCCTCGGTGAGCGCCGCGGCGATCTTCGGCTTGACGTCGTCGAAGACGCTGTCGTCCTCGGCGAAGCCGCGGGCGTGCACCTCGGGCCCCGTGATGATGCGACCGGTCGCCGCGTCGACGACGACGATGACGGAGATGAAGCCCTCCTCGCCGAGGATGCGGCGGTCCTTGAGGTCGGCGTCGGTGATCTCGCCGACGGACGAGCCGTCGACGTAGACGAAGCCGAGGGCGAGCTGACCGACGACCTTCGCGACGCCGCCGCGGAGGTCGACGACCGTGCCGTTCTCGGCGATGATCGTGTTCTCCGCCGGGATGCCCGTGTCCTGCGCGAGCTTCGCGTTGGCCATCAGGTGCCGGTACTCGCCGTGCACCGGCATGACGTTACGCGGCTGCAGGATGTTGTAGCAGTAGAGGAGCTCGCCCGCGGCGGCGTGCCCCGAGACGTGCACCTTGGCGTTGCCCTTGTGCACGACGTTCGCCCCGAGCTTGGTGAGCCCGTCGATCACGCGGTAGACGGCGTTCTCGTTTCCGGGGATCAGGCTGGATGCCAGGATCACCGTGTCGCCCTCGCCGACCTCGATCGCGTGGTCTATGTTCGCCATGCGCGAGAGCACGGCCATCGGCTCGCCCTGCGACCCGGTCGACATGTAGACGATCTTGTCGTCGGGCAGGTCCTTGGCCTTCTCGTAGTCGATGAGCACGCCGTCGGGCACGTGCAGGTAGCCGAGATCCTCGGCGATCGTCATGTTGCGGACCATCGAACGGCCGAGGAACGCGACGCGACGGCCGTTCGCCGCGGCCGCGTCGATCACCTGCTGGACGCGGTGCACGTGGCTCGAGAAGCTCGCGACGATCACGCGGCGCGGCGCCTTCGCGATGACCTGGTCGAGCACGGGGCCGATGGCCCGCTCGAGCGGGGTGAAGCCGGGCACGTCGGCGTTGGTCGAGTCGACGAGGAAGAGGTCGACGCCGTCCTCGCCGAGGCTCGCGAAGGCACGGAGATCGGTGAGCCGCCCGTCGAGGGGCAGCTGGTCCATCTTGAAGTCGCCGGTGGCGAGCACCGTCCCGGCATCCGTGTGGATCGCGACGGCGAGCGCGTCGGGGATCGAGTGGTTCACCGCGACGAACTCGAGGTCGAACGGACCGACCTGCTCCTCCTGACCCTCTTCGACAGTCAGGGTGTAGGCCTTGAGGCGGTGCTCCTTGAGCTTCGCCTCGACGAGCGCGAGGGTGAGCTTCGAGCCGATGAGAGGGATGTCGCTCTTGAGCTTCAGCAGGTACGGAACCGCGCCGATGTGGTCTTCGTGGCCGTGCGTGAGCACGACGCCCACCACGTCGTCGAGCCGGTTCTTGATCGGCTCGAAATCGGGCAGGATCAGGTCGACGCCGGGCTGGTGCTCCTCGGGGAAGAGCACGCCGCAGTCGACGATCAGGAGCTTCCCGTCGTACTCGAAGACGGTCATGTTGCGGCCGATCTCACCGAGACCGCCGAGCGGCGTGACGCGGAGAGTGCCGCGTTCGAGGGCGGGCGGGTCGTAGACGTTCGTGGGCATCGGATGCCTCCTTCGGGGCGCCGGGGTCAATCCGGCATCCGCGTTTCTTCGGGGTCGTGCGGTGTCAGCGTGTCGTGCCGTGCACCTTGGGCAGCGCTCCGCCCGCGGCCGCATTGCGGTCGGGACGGAAGTTGGAGAAGTCGGCGCCGTCGACGCCGCTGACGAGCGCCAGCTCGTCTTCGATGAGTGCGGCCTCCCACTCCTCCGGCCCGACGAGGGGCAGGCGGACGCGGGGGCTCGAGATGCGGCCGAGGCCGTGCAGGATGTACTTCGCGCTGACCGTGCCGGGCACGTGCGTCATGACGGCGCGGACGAGCGGTTCGAGGCTCTGATGAGCGGCGGTCGCGGTGGCGAGATCGCCGCGGTTCACGGCATCCACCATCACGCGGTACGGCGCGGCGGTGATGTTCGCCGTCACGCCGATGAGGCCCGTCGCCCCGATCGCCATGTGCGGGAGGGCGTTGGCGTCGTCGCCGGAGAAGTACATCAGGTCGGTCTGGTTCAGCACGCGGCTGACCTCGCTGAAGTCGCCCTTGGCGTCTTTGATCGCGAGGATGTTCGGGTGCTTGGCGAGGCGCAGGATCGTCTCGTAGCGGATCGGCACGCCGGTGCGCCCGGGGATGTCGTAGAGGATGACCGGGAGGTCGGTGGCGTCGGCGACGAGGCGGAAGTGGGTGAGGATGCCGGCCTGGGTGGGCTTGTTGTAATACGGCGTGACGATCATGATGCCGTCGGCGCCGGCCTTCTCGCTCGCCTTGTAGAGCTCGATGGCGTGCGCCGTCTCGTTCGAGCCGCCGCCGGTGATGATCTTGGCGCGGCCGGCGGAGACCGACTTGCCGACCTCGACGAGCTTCAGCTTCTCGGGGTCGGTCAGGGTGGAGGTCTCCCCCGTGGTGCCGGTGACGACGACGCCGTCGGCGCCCGCGCTGATGACGTCGTCGATGTGCTTCTCGACGGCGCGCCAGTCGACCTCGCCGTCGGCCGTCATCGGAGTGACGAGTGCGACGAGAACCTGTCCGAACGGATTGCCCGAGTGCGTCATGGTTCCAGGCTATCGGTTGGCGCGGCAGGTTCTCCTCCGGGCATTCACTCGTGGATGCGTCATCAGCCGTCGGAGCGGTGGTGCAGGAGTCGACAGCCGGGACTCACCGGTGCACACCCGCCCCACCGGTCCGACGTCTGGCGAGGCGGAGCCGCTGCAGCGTCGCGACGATGGCCGCCTCGACGACCGGCCAGTCGTGGACGATCAGCGCGTAGTCGAAGCGAAGTCGCTCATATCCGGCCGCGGCGGCGCGCGCGTCGCGGAGGAGATCCTTGTGGCGCTCCGCCTCGCGGGCATGGCCCTCGCGGCCGTCGGACTCCACGATGAGCACGCCGTCGATGAGGAAGTCGACGCGGCCGACATCCCGGATCCAGACCTGGCATCGCACCGTGATCCCGAGGCGCAACAGCCGGAGCCGGAGGAGCGACTCGAGCCCGCTCTCCGCGTCGGAACGGGCGATGTCGACGAGCCACCGCTGACCTGCCCGCAACCCCGCGCGAACCTCGGCCCGCTCCGTTCGCCCCAGAAGGCCCAGATGCCAGGCAGATTCGAAGGCGGCGAAGAACGCCTCGTCGCCGAGGCACGAGGCGAGCTGTACGAGCGCCTGGACGATGCCGACCTGCCCGAACGCGGAGACGCCGTCGTCGCGGTGCGTCACGCAGTGGCATCCCGTGTGAGGAAAGGCCCGTCCGTGAGAGCCGACCCACACGTGCATCCGCGCGTCGTCGTCGAGCAGCCAGACGCCGATCCGCCGCAGCGCGCTCGCGCAGGCGACCTCTCCGCCGTGCGCGGCGGCCGTCTGCTGCTCGGCGAGGAGGTGGGGCAGGCAGTAGACGCCCGTTCGCACCCGGACGATCGCGCCGCGCGCGACGGCGCGGCGCAGGTCGTCCCGCGACGCCCCGGCCCGCAGCACCCCGCGACCCCGTCCGATGCCACCTCGGATGGACAGGTGGTTGGCGATGGCGGCAGGAGTCATCCTCCGAGAATCGAGCTCTGCGGCATGCGGCGGGACGCCCGAGCCCCGATCTGTGCACCGTTGCCGATATCCGTCCGTTGGGGAGGAGGCGGCGACGACGGGTCATCATCCGTCGGAGAGGTGGGGCTGGTGTTGTGCCGGGTGCCACTCCGGGCGACTCCAGCACCAGCGGCCCGACGCTTGGGGGTGGAGGGGTGCGAGAGGCGGTGCGGGGCGGGGTCAGCGGCCGGATTTGGCGAGGCGGGCGGCGAGCGGGGCGGGCACGAGGCGCGCGGCGCCGATGAGCAGTTTGTAGCGCAGCGACGGGATCGAGACGGCCTTGCCGTGCGCCGCGTCGCGGAGCCCCCCGCGGACGACCTCCGCCGCATCCAGCCACATGAACGGCGGGATGCCCTCCTGCCCCGGCGGCAGTCCCAGACGCTCGTGGAAGTTCGTGTGTGTGAAGCCGGGGCAGACCGCCGTCACCGTCATCCCGCGGGGGCCGTAGGCCGCGTTCGCCCACCGGCTGAACGAGACGATCCACGCCTTGACGGCGCCATAGGTGCCGCGTGGCAGGAAGGCGGCGACGGATGCCACGTTGATGATGCGTCCGTGTCCCCGCGCGAGCATGGCGCCGAGCGCCGCGTGCGAGAGGCGCATCGTCGCGCGGACGTGCAGGTCGAGGTGGCGCTCCTCGTCGGCGAGATCGTTCGCGGCGAAGTCGAGGTCGAGGCCGAACCCGGCGTTGTTGACGAGCACCTCAACGGGCCGCTCCGGATCGGCGAGACGGGATGCCACGGCGTCGAGCCCCGCGTCGTCGGTGAGGTCGGCCACGAGCACCTCGACCTCGACGCCGCGCGCGACGCGCAGGGCGCCGGCGAGCCGACCGAGAGCCGCTTCGTCGCGCGCGACCAGCACCAGGTCGGCGCCGCGGGCGGCGAGCTGCCGCGCGAACTCCGTTCCGAGGCCCGAGCTCGCTCCGGTGATGAGTGCCGTCTTGGCCATGCGGCCAGGGTACCCACCCGCGCCGAGCCGCACACGTGGACCCCGCGCGCCGAACGTGCGTAGGGTCGGGGCATGCTTGTGCACCTTTCGGAGTGGAATGGGCGTGCTGCGGCGACGCCTTCATCGCGGGCGACGAGGTCGAGTTGCAGGTCGTGGCGCCGGATGCCTGGGTCCGCGAGAAATACGGCGAGCGCGGCGCGAGCGTCGACGCGCACGAGACGCACCACCAGGTGGGGGGCGGACGATGCGCCCACGACGGCAGTTCGCGGCCGCGTGCGCGGGATCGAGGCTATCTACCTCGGTCACACCGTGCGGCACGAGCCGCGCGACCCCCGCGATCTGGCGGAGCGGCAGGCGGAGCACGAGGCCGAGCTCGCCGAGCTCCAACGCGCGGCGCGCGGTGACAGTGACGACGCGGGTGAGGTACGCCTGGCCTGGACGATCGGTCCCCCGAAGCCCTACACCGTCACCCTCACGCCCGTGCCCGGCGCGGTGCGGACCGTCCCGGTCACCCGCGTTCCGACGACGGCGCCCGATCCCGCGGCCGAGGAGAAGACCCGCCTCGTCCATGAAGCGGACGAACCGCCGTCGGGCCCCGTGGAGCTCTTCTCGGGCTACCTCGTCGAGCTGGATCCGGTGTGAACCGCATCCGCTCGGGGCGCAGGCTCAGCGCCGCAGCAGCGTGAGGAACCGGTAGGGCACCCCCGTGCGCGAGATCGCCCATCCCTCGTCGGGCGACGCGGCGGCGACCCGCCAGCCGGCGTGATCCGGGGCGAACGTGTCGCCGTCCGCGATCTCGAGATCGAGTTCGGTGACCTCCAGCACGGATGCCACCGGCATCGCCTCGGCGAACAGTCCCGCCCCGCCGATCACCCACACCTCCGGCACGTCACCGGCGAGCGCCAGCGCCTCGCTCAGCGAGCCCGCACGCTCGGCACCGGCCGCGTCGGCGCCGGCGGCCCAGGCATCCGACCTCGTCACGACGATGTTGCGGCGCCCCGGCAGCGGCCGGAACCGTGCCGGGAACGACTCCCAGGTGCGGCGCCCCATGATCACCGGATGTCCCGACGTGACCTCCTTGAAGTGCGCGAGGTCTTCGGGCACGTGCCACGGCATGCCGCCGTCCCGCCCGATCACGCCGCCGCGGGCCTCGGCCCAGATCAGCCCCAGCCGCACGGTCGATCCCGGACGCACAGTCGGCCCGTCAGACCGCGACGGCCGCGCGGATCGCCGGCTGGTGCTGGTAGTCCTCGACGACGATGTCGTCGTAGGTGTAGTCGAAGATCGAGTCGGGCTTCCGGGTGAAGCGCAGCGTCGGGTAAGGGTAGGGGTCGCGGGAGAGCTGCTCGCGCACCTGCTCGACGTGGTTGTCGTAGATGTGGCAGTCGCCGCCGGTCCACACGAAGTCGCCCGGCTCGAGGCCGGTCTGCTGCGCGACCATGAGGGTCAGCAGGGCGTAGGAGGCGATGTTGAACGGCACCCCGAGGAACATGTCGGCCGAGCGCTGGTACAGCTGGCACGACAGCTTGCCGCCCGCGACGTAGAACTGGAAGAGCGCGTGGCAGGGCGCAAGGGCCATGTCGGGGATGTCCGCCGGGTTCCACGCCGACACGATCAGTCGCCGCGAATCCGGGTTCGCACGGATCTGCTCGACCACCTGCGAGATCTGGTCGATCTGCTCGCCCGACGGCGTCGGCCACGACCGCCACTGCACGCCGTACACCGGCCCGAGCTCGCCGTCGGCATCGGCCCACTCGTCCCAGATGGTGACGCCGTTCTCCTGCAGCCACGCCACGTTCGACTCGCCGCGCAGGAACCACAGCAGCTCGTACACGATCGACTTCAGGTGCACGCGCTTGGTCGTGATGAGCGGGAACCCCTGCGACAGGTCGAACCGGATCTGCCGTCCGAACACGCTCGTCGTGCCCGTGCCGGTGCGGTCGTCTTTGTGCACGCCGTCGTCGAGCACCTCGCGCAGCAGATCTTCATACGGGGTGGGAACGGATGCCGGTGCACTCACGCTGTCATCGTACCGGCGGCCCCGGACAGCAGGGCCGGCAGCGACCGCGATCCCCGAGACCCGATCCGCAAGCCGCGACCCCGAATATGACGACCGCTCCGTCACACAACCCGAATTCGCCCTCCCGTCAGGCGGATCGCGTTAGGCTGATCCGCTGTGAACCTGTCCGACGCCATCGCCCTGCTCGCGGCCCTCCTCGCCGTGACGGTCGGTGTCGGCGCGTTCCTGCGGTGGCAGCAGAATCGCCCCCGCCACGTCGACCCCGGCGAGATCGTCGACCCGCAGCGATTCGGCGCCGCGTCGCTCGGCGAGCAGGCGACGCTCCTGCAGTTCAGCACCGAGATGTGCAGCCGGTGCCCGGGCGTGCACCGCACCCTCGGCGCGATCGCCGGCGAGCGCGACGGCGTGCTGCACCTCGACGTCGACCTCACCCACCGCCCCGACATCGCCAAGCACTTCCATGTGATGCAGACCCCGACGACCCTGATCCTCGACCGGCACGGCCTCGTGCAGACCCGCTTCGCCGGCACGCCGAGCCGGAGCGCCGTCGAGCTGGAGCTCACCCGCGTGACCGCCGTGGATGCCGGTGTCTGAGGCCGCCCCGAAGGGGATCGATCCGCGCGGGCCGCGCTTCGCGGCATCCCTCACCGCCGTGCTGCTCCTCATCGCGACCCTCTTCGCCCTCACCGGTCTGTCGACCGCGCGCGGCGCCGCCTCGTTCGTGCCGGGCGGCGTGGTCGTCGATCCCACCGCCTGGGCGCTCCCCGCCCTCACCGTCGCACAGCGCGCCGCCGACCCCGGATTCGTGCTGGTCCTCGTGATCGCGCTGCTGTTCCTCTGGGGCGTCGTCTCGCCGCAGACGCACCCGTGGAGCGTGCTCTACCGCCGCGCCATCCAGCCGCGCCTCGCGCCGCCCACCGAGCTCGAAGACCCGCGCCCGCCGCGCTTCGCGCAGGGCGTCGGGCTCTTCGTGACCGGCGTGGGCCTCGTGCTGCACCTCGCCGGCGTGCCGTGGGCGCTGCCGATCGCGGCGGCGCTCGCGTTCGTCGCCGCCTTCCTCAACGCGGCGTTCGGTCTGTGCCTCGGCTGCCAGCTGTACCTGCTGCTGCAGCGGGGCGGTCTCGTCGGCCGCACCGCCTGATCCGGTCGGCCGCGCCGCCTGACCCGGACCGCCATCGCCCTCCCGGGCACGCTCCCCCTCCCCTCGCCGCCCTCGTCCGTCTAGGCTCGAGCCAGGCGCGCCCGCGCCGCAGACACACCCCCGAGGAGTCATCATGAGCGTCACGAGCGAAGCATCCACCACCTGGAAGGGCAGCCTCACCGAGGGTTCGGGCGAGATCGCGCTGGAGAGCTCGAACCAGGGCCCGTTCGCGGTCAACTGGAAGGCGCGCAGCGAGGGATCCACCTCGGTGACGACGCCCGAGGAGCTCATCGCGGCGGCGCACTCGTCGTGCTTCTCGATGGCACTGTCGAACGCGCTCGCGCAGAACGGCACGCCGCCCGAGAGCGTCGAGACGACCGCCTCGGTCACCTTCATCCCCGGCACCGGCATCACCGGTTCGCACCTCAACGTCAACGCGGTCGTCCCCGGCCTGTCGGCGGAGGATTTCGCCCGCATCGCCGATGAGGCGAAGAGTGGATGCCCCGTCTCCGCAGCCCTCGCGGGCATCGAGATCACCCTCGAGGCGACGCTTGCCTGATTCCGATGCGCGCGTCGTCGTCGCGGGCTCGTCGGGCCTGATCGGCGGCGCGCTCGTCGCGGCCCTGCGCGCCGACGGGGTCCCGGTGACCCGGCTCGTGCGCCGCGAGGCGACGGCACGCGACGAGGTGTCGTGGGATCCGCAGCGCTCACGGCTCGACCCCGCCGTGCTCGCCGGAGCGCGCGCGGTGGTCGGCCTGGGCGGGGCGAGCATCGGGCACTTCCCGTGGACGCGGCGCTACAAGCACGAGCTGCTCTGGTCGCGCCTCGCGCCCACGCAGGCGCTCGCCGCCGCCGTGCGCGCGCTCGGCACCGAGGCCCCCGCGTTCGTCTCGGCGTCGGCGGTCGGCTACTACCCGTCGGCACCGCGGGCGCCCGGCGAGCGGTTCACCGAGGAGACCCGCCGGGGCGACACATTCCTCGCCGATCTGTGCGGCGAATGGGAGGTCGCCGCGCGCGGCGCCGGGCCGAGCGCGCGGGTCGCGCTCCTGCGCACCGCGCCGGTGGTGCACGCCGAAGGCGTGCTGAAGCCGCTCATGCTCCTCACCCGCCTCGGCCTGTCGGGGCCGCTCGGGCTGGGCACCCAGGTGTGGCCGTGGATCTCGCTCGACGACGAGGTGCGGGCGATCCGGCACGTCATCGACGGCGACCTCGAGGGGCCCGTGAACCTCACCGGCCCCACCCGCGCGACGGCGAACGACCTCGGCTTCGCGCTCGCCCGCCGCATGAACCGTCCGTTCCTCCTCCGCGCGCCGGGGTGGGCGCTGCGGCTGGCGCTCGGACCCGATGCCGCCGACGCGCTGCTGCTGAGCGACATGCCGGTCGTGCCCGAGCGGCTCGAGGCATCCGGTTTCAGCTTCACGCACCCGACGGTCGAGGATGCCGTGGCCGCCGCCGTCCCCGCGGCCTGAGCAGCCCGCCGGGCCTGCCGGGTCCCGAGCGGCCCGCCGGAGACTAAGCCGCCGGCCGCTACGACCGCGCGCGGCCCGCCTTCTCCAGACGGATCGCGGTGCGCACGGCCTGGCGGGCGCGCGTGCGGTCGCCGGCCCCGTCGTAGGCGAGGCCGAGGCGGAACCAGGCGCGCCAGTCGTCGGGGTGCTCCTCGACGTCGGCGCGGTAGCGCGGGAAGAGCTCATCGGCCTGCGCGCGATCGGGGCGACCGCTCGGGCGCACGTCGATCTGCTCGGTCGGCAGCGCCTGCTCGGTTTCGAGCAGACGCCCGAGGCGCTGCGTGCCGAGTCCGAACGCGAGCTCGCGCCACAGCGCCCACGCCGCGATGAGCGGGAGCACGATGAGCGCCACCCCCATGACGACACCGATCGGCTGGCCCGAGATCAGCAGCAGCCAGGCGCGCTGAGCGACGAGCACGATGTACAGCGCCAGCAGCACCGCCATCACGGCGACGCCGATGCGTGCGCTCATGCGCCGGTGGCCCGCGCGACCTGGCCGGGCACCCCGCCCTCGTCGATCGGCTTCTCGACGTCGGCCTGCGCCCGGCGCGGGCGCAGGCCCAGGTCGATGAGCGCGTCGAGACCGACCGTGACGCCGCGGGCATCGCGGGCGGCGGCGAGGGCGACGCGGATGCCGGGGGCGTAGGCGAGCGCCGGGTCGACGGTGTCGTGGACGATCGTGAGGCTCTCGCCGGGGCCGGAGAGGATCGTCTCCTGCCGCGCGATGACGCCGGGACGCCGGAGGGAGTGGATGGGCACGCTCGCGACCTGCTGACCGCGGGCGCGCTGGTCGACGTGCGGCGACTCGACGGGGCCGACCTGGGAGCGGGCGGCGGCGATCAGCTCCGCGGTGCGGACGGCGGTGCCGCTCGGCGAGTCGACCTTCGTCTCGCGGTGCGCCTCGACGATCTCGATCGCCGGGAAGTGCGGCGCGGCCGCGGCGGCGAGCGCCGAGCCGATGACCGAGCCGAGCGAGAAGTTCGGGATGAAGACGGCACCCGTCCCCGCCGCGTCGACGAGCGGGCGGACGAGGGCGATGCGCTCGTTCGACCAGCCCGACGTGCCGACGAGCACGTTGAGCCCGCGCTCGATCGCGGCGCGCACGACATCGATCGAGACGCTCGGCGTCGACGCGTCGACGACGAGGTCGGCGCCGTCGAGCTCGGCCAGGTCGCTGCGCGAACCGAGCACCGCCACCACCTCGAAGCCGGGCTCGTCGTCGATGACGGAGCGGATGATGCCGCCGAGCTTGCCGGTTCCGCCGACGAGGGCCACTCGCGTCGTGCTGCCTGCGGGAGTCATGCCTCCAGACTAGGCGTTCGCCGGCGCGGACTACGCTCGAGACATGGTCACCCTCGTGCCGCTCTCCGCCGACGACCCCCGCGCCCAGCGCCTGCTCACCGACTACTTCGCGATGCGCGCCGAGGCGTTCCCGCAGGGCCAGACGTACCGGCCGGTGTTCCCCGAGGCATCCGTGTTCACCCCTCCGGCGGGGGTCTTCTTCGTCGCGGTCGACGACGACGGGCGGGATGTCGGCTGCGGAGGCATCCGCCGCATCGCGGACGGCCCGGACGGCCCGCGCTACGAGGTCAAGCACCTCTACCTCGACCCGTCCACGCGGGGGCGCGGCTGGGGCCGTGTGCTGCTCGAGGGCCTCGAAGCGCAGGCCCGCGAGTGGGGCGCCGCCGACCTCGTGCTCGACACGCACCACACCCTCGAGGCCGCCGGGGGTCTCTACGCGCGGAGCGGCTTCACCGCGATCGAGCCCTACAACGACAACCCGAACGCGACGCGCTGGTACGGCAAGCAGCTGAACTGACCCGCTGCGGCGGGTTGCTCGGTGAACTCCCAGCCCTAAACCTTCAGTATGACTTAAGCTTTTCGCATGGACATCGAACGTGGGCTGCAGCGGCTGGATCGGATCGCGGGCGGACGGCTGGCGGGGCGACGCGTGCCGCTCCCCCTCGACGCGAAGCTCCGGCACGCGTTCCGCGCCGTCACCTGGCTGCTCGCGGCATGCCTCGCTCTCGGCGTCGCGACCGTGGTCACGGCATCCGTTCTCGCAGCATCCGGGGCGGAGGTCACGTTCGCGGTCTGGATGCGATGCCTCGTCGTCCTCGGCATCACGGCGACACTCTTCTACTTCCTCGCGCGCGCCCGCCGCGGCTGGTACTGGGCGCTCCGGCGCCTGCAGCTGTTCAGCCGCATCTTCCCCGTCGTCGCGCTCGCCCTGGCCGCGATCCCCGGCCTCTACCCGCTCTGGGTGATCGGCGAGCAGATCCTCTTCGCCGTCGTGCTGATCGGCGTCTCCGACTACCTGCACACGGATGCCATTCGCCGCGCGTTCCCGAAGCCCACCGCCCGCGCCGAGCTCGTCACCCCGTGACACCCTGAGGCGGCCCGGCCGCCGCGGGTCGTGGCCCTGGCATCCCACCCCAACTGCAAGGCCGCTCGGGCGACACGCCGCGCCCGCGACCGCCGCCCCGGCGTGTCGCGCACGATCCCTTGCAGTTGGGGCGGACCGCGCAGGCCCGAAGCCCGGGCCCGGGCTCAGACCGGCGGGACCTCGGGGAGGCCGGTGTGCAGCTCGTGCGGCAGGTGCGACAGGTCGTTGTGCGAGACGAGCGTCCAGGGGCGACCGGGGCGCTGCGCCAGCACGGTCAACCCGCAGTGCGCCTGGTTGATCGTCAGCCACCGCCACTGCGGCGCGTCGAGCACGGCGCGCACGAACCACGCGATCACGAAGTTGTGCGTGATGAGCAATTCGTGCGTGGCGGGCTTGCGCACGAGGAACTCCCCCACCGCATCCTCCATCTGCGCACGGCCGGCGTCGATCTCCGCGTCGGTGTACGAGCCGAAGAATGCCTCGTACACGCTCGGCGTGTCGGGGGTCATCCCGGTCGGGATGCAGTCGAAGAGCAGCGACGAGGGCTCGGGCGTGATGGCCTGCAGCCGCACCGCGACGGCGCGCGCGGTCTCGGCGGCGCGCTCGAGCGGAGAGTGCCAGAGCGCGTCGAGGGGCACGCCCGACAGCCGGTCGGCCAGCAGCTCGGCCTGACGGCGCCCCCGCGGCGAGAGCGGACCGTCTTCGAGCCCGTGCTCTGCGTCGAGATGCTCGCCATGGCGCACGAGGTACAGATAGTGCGTCACGGCAGGCTCGTCTCGTCAGGGGGTGCTCCCCCCACCCTACGTCAGCCCGCGATCCGCGCTACTGGGCGGCGCGGGCGATCTCGGCGAGGTGCACGCGGCTGAGCTTCGCCCCCACACCCTGCATCAGCTCGTCGACGTGCGCGACGGCGTAGACGTTCACGATCGGCGCGACGACGGTGCGCTGGGCCAGCAGCCACGCGACCGCGACCGCCGACGTCGGGATCGACAGCTCGGCGCCGATCCGGTCCATCGCCCGCAGCGTGCGAGTGCCGCGGCGGTTCATCGCCGCCGCGAGCTGACTGCCGCGCACCGATCCGGCCACCTGTGAGCGGGAGCGGTGCGCGCCGGCGAGGTAGCCGTGATCGAGCGCCTGCGACGGCGTGACGGCGATGCCCTGCGCGCCCGCGACGAGGCGCAGGTCGCCGTCGAAATCGCCCTGCCGCAGCACGTTGTACGGCACGTCGAGCACGGTCAGCCGCGGGTAGCCCGCCGAGGCGAGGATGCGCGCCTCGACCAGCTGCGACGCCGACAGCCCGAGCGAGCCGAGCGCGCGCACCTTGCCCGACTCGATCAGCCACTCCGCGGTCGCGAGGGTGTCTTCGAGGGAGCCGTGCGTGTCGCCGGTCGCGTCGAGGTAGAGCACGTCGATGCGGTCGGTGCCAAGACGGGTGAGGGATGCCTCGACGGCGCGGATCAGGTTCACCGGACCGAGCCCGGGGTGATCGATGTTCGTGCCGACGCGCACGCCGAGCACGATGTCGTCGCGCACCGCCCGCCGCGACATCCAGGCGCCGATGATGTGCTCGCTGCGACCGGCCGCGTAGCCGTCGGAGGTGTTCAGCGCGTTTCCGCCGCGGTCGAAGTACGCGTCGAGGATGCTGTGGCCCGCGGCGAGGTCGACGTGCCAGCCGAACTCGGCGCCGCCGAGGACGAGCGGGAACACCCGCGCGCCGGTCTCGCCGAGCGGCACCCGCACGGCGGCGCCGATCGGCGCGCCCTGCACGGGGATCGGCGCCGACGGGTGCGTCAGCGGCGCGGCCGGCGTGCCCGAGGCGGCCGGCGCGGCGCCCGCCGCACTGTCAGTCGGGACGGGGCCGGTGGCGGTGCGCATGGGTCCGGTGGCGCTGCCGCGCGCGGGCTCCACTGATGGCGTCGTGCCTACTCCGAAGAAACCCACGTCACACCCCCTCACGGACCGATGTCGCTCAACGTCCGACGCATCCCCCGATGCGTAGTACCGAGGGTAAGGCAGGCCGGAGACACGGCCGTCCATTGCGGCGACCATGCGGTGAACTTTCAATAACGCTTTGATCTCGACGGGGCGAGATCGCCGCGGATGTCCCCCGAATGGGGGACAGATCAGGCCAAAAACGGATGCCCGCTCCTCCGAGACGGGAGGAAGCGGGCATCCGTGTCCTGCGACGAGCTCCGGAGCCGCGGGGCTCCGGAGCCGTCTGGCTCAACCCTCGGCGGGCGCGTCTCCCGGACCCTCGCTGGCCGCGTCGCGACCCTCCTGGTCTGCGGGCTCCTCGAGCACCGGCTCGAGCGACAGCTTGCCGCGGTCGTCGATCTTCGTGATGCGCACGAGGATCTTCTGGCCGACGCCGAGCACGTCTTCGACGTTCTCGACACGCTTGCCGCCGGCGAGCTTGCGCACCTCGCTGACGTGCAGCAGGCCGTCCTTGCCGGGCAGGAGCGAGACGAACGCGCCGAACGTGGCGATCTTGACGACGGTTCCGAGGAACTGCTCGCCGACCTCCGGGTTCGTCGGGTTCGCGATCGCGTTGACCTGCGCGCGGGCGGCCTCGGCCGAGGGGCCGTCGGTCGCGCCGATGTAGACGGTGCCGTCCTCCTCGATGGAGATCTGAGCGCCGGTCTCGTCCTGGATCGCGTTGATCGTCTTGCCCTTCGGGCCGATCAGCTCGCCGATCTTGTCGACCGGGATCTGCACGCTGATCACGCGCGGCGCGGTCGGGGCCATCTCGTCGGCGCCGTCGATCGCGGCGTTCAGCACGCCGAGGATCGTCATGCGCGCTTCCTTGGCCTGCGTGAGCGCGGCGGTCAGCACCGACGACGGGATGCCGTCGAGCTTCGTGTCGAGCTGGATCGCCGTGACGAACTCGCTCGTGCCCGCGACCTTGAAGTCCATGTCGCCGAGGGCGTCTTCGGCGCCGAGGATGTCGGTCAGCGCCGCGTAGCGGGTCTGGCCGTCGACCTGGTCGGAGACGAGGCCCATCGCGATGCCGGCGACGGGGGCGCGCAGCGGCACACCCGCGTTCAGCAGCGACAGGGTCGACGCGCAGACCGAGCCCATCGAGGTCGAGCCGTTGGAGCCGAGGGCCTCGGAGACCTGACGGATCGCGTACGGGAACTCCTCGCGGCTGGGCAGCACCGGCACGAGGGCGCGCTCGGCGAGGAAGCCGTGCCCGATCTCGCGACGCTTCGGCGATCCGACGCGACCGGTCTCACCGGTCGAGTACGGCGGGAAGTTGTAGTGGTGCATGTAGCGCTTGTGCGTGACGGGCGACAGCGAGTCGATCTGCTGCTCCATCTTGAGCATGTTCAGCGTCGTGACACCCAGGATCTGGGTCTCGCCGCGCTGGAAGATCGCCGAGCCGTGCACCCGCGGGATCACCTGGACCTCGGCATCCAGCGGGCGGATGTCCGCCAGGCCGCGGCCGTCGATGCGCACACCCTCGCTGAGGATGCGGCCGCGCACGATCGTCTTGGTGACCGACTTGTACGCCCCGCTGAACTCGGCGAGCGCCGACGCGGGCAGCTCGCCCGCCTCGACGGCGGCGACCAGCTGCGCCTTGACGTCGTCCTTGATGGCGTCGTCGGCGTTCTGGCGCTCGATCTTGTCGGCGATCTGGTACACCGGCACGAGGCGGTCGTAGGCGCGCCCCGCGACGAAGTCGTAGGTCTCCTGCGTGTACGCGGGGAAGACCGGGTAGGGCTGGATCTCCTTGGCGGCGGTGTTCGCCACGACGTTCTGCGCCGCGACGAGCTCCTTGATGAAGGGCTTGGATGCCTCCAGGCCCTGTGCCACGACTTCTTCGGAGGGCTTGGTGGCGCCACCCTTGATGAGGTTCCAGCTGTTCTCGGTGGCCTCGGCCTCGACCATCATGATCGCGACGTCGCCGTCTTCGAGGACGCGACCGGCGACCATGAGGTCGAACACGGCCTCCTCGACCTGCGCGGCGTTGGGGAACGCGACCCACTGGTCGGCGTGCTCGCCGTGGCCGGGGATGAGCGCGAGGCGGACGCCCGCGATCGGACCGGAGAACGGCAGACCCGAGATCTGCGTCGACAGGGATGCCGCGTTGATCGCGAGCGCGTCGTAGAACTCGCCCGGCGCGATCGAGAGCACCGTGACGACGATCTGCACCTCGTTGCGGAGGCCGTCGACGAACGACGGGCGCAGCGGGCGGTCGATGAGGCGGCACACGAGGATCGCCTCGGTGGAGGGGCGGCCCTCGCGACGGAAGAACGAGCCGGGGATCTTGCCCGCGGCGTACGAGCGCTCTTCGACGTCGACCGTCAGCGGGAAGAAGTCGAAGCCCTCGCGGGGGTGCTTGCCGGCGGAGGTCGCCGACAGGATCATCGTCTCCTCGTCGAGGTAGGCGGCGACGGCGCCCTGCGCCTGCTGGGCGAGGCGGCCGGTCTCGAAGCGGATGGTGCGGGTGCCGAAGCGGCCGTTGTCGAGAACGGCTTCAGCGGCGGTGATTTCTGGACCTTCCAAGAGGTCTCTCCTTCTTTGTTTAGACTCGCACGCGCGTTTCGCGCACGAGATCGTGCGAAGGAGCAGGAACAGGCAGATCCAGACGCGCGACTTCGCCGCGGAACCGTCAGCACTGGCCACCAGTAGAAAGCCACCGTTCGAGACGGGAACCCACCACAGGGGACCAGCTTCCTGCCGGCCTGCTCCAGGGTCTTCGACGAGAGCGTCGAGAACCCCGCTCAAGCCTACCAGGCACCTTTCTCCCGTGCGTATTGCGACGCCCGGACGTATCGTGGGCACATGAGCACTGACGACACCGCCGCGTCCGCGGCGTCCGACGACCTGAAGCGCAAGTTCAAGGAGGCGCTCGACAAGAAGAACGCCCAGCACCGCAGCGGCGAGGCCCACCTCGACGGGGACTCCGCGGTCCACGGCACCCACGCCGCGGTGACCAAGCGCGAGTTCCGCCGCAAGAGCGGCTGAACTCGGCGAAACGAGGACGGCCCGGCGATCATCTCGATCGCCGGGCCGTCCTCGTGTGTGTCGGAGCTCAGATCGTCTCCCCCACCGCGTGGCGCCGCGCCCGCTCCTGCTTCTGCGAAGCCTCTTCCAGGGCGGCCTGGCCGAGACCCTGCGTTCCCACCGCATCCGTCGCCGTCGACATTCCGTCGTGATGGTCGCCGGAGAGCGTCGCCTCGTCGAACGGCGCGTTGCCCGACAGCACGGCGAGCGCCCGCTCGCGATCGAACTGCTTCGTCCAGGTGCCGATGAGCACCGTCGCCACCGCGTTTCCGGTGAAGTTCGTCAGGGCGCGCCCCTCCGACATGAACCGGTCGATTCCGACGATCACTCCGACACCGTTGACCAGGTCGGGGCGGTATGCCTGGAGGCCCGCCGCCAGGGTGGCAAGCCCGGCGCCGGTGACACCGGCCGCACCCTTGCTGGCGATGATCATGAAGACCAGCAGACCGATCTGCTCGGGGATCGACATGGGGGCACCCATGCCTGCCGCGATGAACAGCGAGGCCATGGTGAGGTAAATCGCCGTGCCGTCGAGGTTGAACGAGTACCCCGTCGGCACGGTGATGCCCACGACCGGCTTGGACACGCCGATGTGCTCCATCTTGGCGATCAGACGTGGCAGCGCCGATTCGCTCGATGAAGTGCCGACGATGAGCAGGTACTCGCGAGCGAGGTACTTCATGAGGCTGAAGATGTTGATGCGCGCCACGACCCACAGCAGCGTGCCGAGCACCCCGACGATGAAGACGATGCAGGTGATGTAGAAGGCGACCATCAGGATGCTGAGGCTCACGATCGCCGCGACGCCGGTCTTGCCGACGACGGCGGCGATCGCACCGAACGCGCCGATCGGGGCGAGCCAGAGGATCATCCCGAGAATCCGGAAGACGAGCGTCTGCAGTTGCTTGACGGCGAACATGATCGGCTCACCCTTGGTGCCCATTCCCTGCAACGCGAAACCGACGAGGAGAGCGATGAACAGCACCTGCAACACGCTCTCTCCGGTGAAAGCGGAGAAGAATGTGGTCGGGATGATGCCGAGCACGAACTCAGTGGTGGTCTTGGCCTCGCCCAGCGACTGCGTGTCGTAGGTGGCCGACTGCATGTTCAGACCCTCGCCCGGGTGGATGATGTTGCCGACCACCAGCCCGATCGCCAGGGCGAAGGTGGACATCAGCATGAAGTAGCCGAGGGCGAGGCCGCCGATCTTGCCGACGGTGGCCGCCTTGGCGATCGACCCCACCCCCACGACGATGGTGCAGAAGATGATGGGGGCGATCATCATCTTGATGAGGCTGACGAATCCTTTGCCCAGTGGCTCGAGCCCGACGGCGAACTCGGGCCAGATGAGACCCACCGTCGCCCCCAGCACCACGGCGAGGATCACCGAAACGTACAGCCAGGTGTGCTTGTCCCAGGACTGCTTGCCGCGGCGCCAGTTGTAGCCGGGGAGTCGGAAGGAGTTCGTGAGGGCCATGAGTGCCTCCGTGAGGTGAACGGTCGTTGTTCCTTCGGCACCTCCGTCGGCGCCGACGCGTCCTAGGTTGCGCCTGCTCCCCGTGGGGAGCGATTTGTGGTCGTATTGGTCGCAGACCGATGAGGAGGATCG